>CAVSGO010000007.1:0-2365901 GCA_963727525.1 uncultured bacterium
GACTTCAACCTGCTGTACCGCTGGTTCGTCGGGCTGTCGATGGACGACCAGGTGTGGAACCACTCGACGTTCTCCAAGAACCGGGACCGGCTGCTGGCGAACGACGTGGCCGACCGCTTCTTCGAGGCGATCAAGGGCCAGGCCGCGGCCAAGAAGCTGCTGTCGCGTGACCACTTCACGGTGGACGGGACGCTGATCGAGGCGAGCGCGTCGCTGAAGAGCTTCCGGCCGAAGGACGCGCCGCCACCGCTTGACGACGACGATCCGGGCACGGGCGCCACCGGCGTCGGCCGCAACGAGATGGTCGACTTCAAGGGCGAGAAGCGGAGCAACGACACGCACCAGAGCACGACGGATCCGGACGCGCGGCTGGCGCGCAAGGGCGACGGCAAGGAAGCGAAGCTGTGCTACGCCGGGCATCTGATGACCGAGAACCGGAACGGGCTGATCGTGGACGCGGAGCTGACGCAGGCGACGGGAACGGCCGAGCGCGAGGCTGCGCTGGAGATGATCGCGCGGCTGCCGGGCACGGACCAGAAGACGGTGGCTGCGGACAAGGGCTACGACACGAAGCGGTTTGTGGAGGCCGCACGCGCCCACGGCGTGACGCCGCATGTGGCTCGCAAGAACCAGCACTCGGCGCTGGACGGCCGAACGACGCGGCACGCGGGCTACGCCCGGAGCCAGCGGAGACGGAAGCTGGTCGAGGAACGGTTCGGCTGGCTGAAGGACATCGGCGGGCTGCGGAAGCTGAGGCACAGTGGCCTGGCGAGGGTCGAGTGGGTCTTCAAGTTCGCCGCGGCGGCGTGCAACGTGGTGATGATGCGGAAGCTGCTGGCGGCGACGTGAGCGGGGCCGCCGGGGGCTCCAGGCCCAGTCATCGGGGCAGGAACGGCCTGATCCGGGGTGCGGGAAACTGGGTGTCGCCATAACGCGCGCTCCCTGGAACCGAAGGTGGTCAGGTAGCTGCTCAGCCGGACTGCGAAAACTGAGCCGGGCAGGCGAGGGCAGGGGCCTGTCGGGGCACGTTGTTCAACAGCCTGCGACTGGGACCGCCAGGGACTCGAACGACTGGTGCGCTACTGTGTGCGCCCGGCGCTGGCCGCCGGCCGTCTCGGTCGCCTCAACGCCGACACGCTGGTGTACCGCCTGCGCCGATCGCGATCGGATGGGCGCACGGAGATCCTGCTGAGCCCGCTGGAGTTTCTCGAGCGTGTGGTCGACCTGCTCGCCCCACCCCGCAAACATCGTCACCGGTACTGCGGCGTGCTGGCCCCAGGCGCGAAGCTGCACCGCGCGGTGACCGCGACGGCCGGTCCCGCCGGCACGGTGCTGCAGGCCCTCGACCGCGCGCGGGCGGCGATGGGGCTGACCGAGGTGACCGCACCGCGGCCGAAGGCGTCGCGCAGCTGGGCGCTGTTGTTGGCGCGCATCTACGATGCGCGGGCCTTGCAATGCCCCCGCTGCGGCGGTCCCATGACAATCATCGCGTTCATCCTGGACCCGGCGGTGATCAAGCGGATCCTCGACCACGTCGGGGTGGAGAGCGTGCCGCCGGCCGTGTTACCGGCGCGCTCACCACCGCAGGGGGAGCTGGAGTTCGCACAGGGGCCCGACGCGGTGGCGTGGGATGAGGTGGACCAAACGGCGGGCGTGTCGGACGCGGATTGAGATCCCCACAGAGTGAGGCGCCTGATGTGAAGGCCAGCGAGTCGGCCGAACGGAGAGGTCTGCGTCACGGCCGCGAAACCGGGCGCTCGAGGGCCGACACCCGCGACACGAGGCGGGCGCCGAGGCAAGATCGCGGGGTTCACGGGCAAGTCGAGAGCGATCGATTGGCGAACATGTGGTACCATCGAAGGTATCGCGTCGGCGGAAGGGGGGAGCCGCGCTTCGCAAAGGTGGTCTGGAATGCCTATACTCCCTGACGTGATGCATGACCAAGGTGGGCAGTTTCAAAAGCCGCTGGGCTGGTGACGGGATCTTCTGCATTTGAACGCCCGCCAGCACCAGTCGCTCGGATGTTCAAACTTTTCCTGGAATCTTTTGATAAAATATAAACACATCATAATATCTCATTGCACCACAATATTTTAGCAATGTTTTTGGTTTGCGGATTTCTTTTTCCGCGGTAGCCTCCAGCCGGGATTTTCTGGGGCCCCAATACTCACGCCCAAAAAAAATGGAAAGGAGGATGTGCCGCCATCCGCCTATCACGAGCATGCCACAGTACAAAAGACCCATAGGCTTTCCGGAGGGAACGGCAATGAAACAATTCGTGTTGATTGCGCTCGTCCTTATGATCAGTCTACCAGCGTTGGCAGACAACGACTGGTGCCTTACTCCAACACCGCAAGTCGACTCACTCGCGGTCAGAAGCGTCGACTATCCGTACCCCCACGAGATGAGCACAGCCGTCATTCGGTTCTACGCACACCGGCTTTTCCGTACGGACGGCAGCGGGGGCATCACAGAGGCGCAACTCGACGAACAACTCGAATGGCTCTACGACGGCTTTGCGCAGTACAACATTCACTTCGTCGAGGCCGCGCGAGACACCTTCCACATCTCCTTCTATGACTCGGCGCTTGTCTTCGTGGGCGGCGGCATCTTCGATTTCATGGATAACCACAACCACACCGACGGTATTGATATCTTCGTCACCGAAGGGATCCACAACGTAAATTTAGGCGGTGCTCGAGAGGTCCCTGCGACGTCGCTGTTCCTTTCCGGGAACAGGATGTTCAATGAGGTAATTGTCCACGAAGTCGGCCACTGCCTTGACCTGTATCACACCTTTGAGACGCAGTTCGGCGTCGAGAACCCCGACGAATCAAACTGCGATGTAGCAGGCGATTTGATTTGCGATACTGCGGCCTGTCCTACAGGTGGCATCTACGAACCGTTGACAGATCCGGATACCTGCACGCTGACGTCACTGTTCCATCTGGTCTACCCAGACTACGACCCCGACCCGCACAACTACATGGTCTACGCGCCCATCCATTGCTTTGACAACTTCACCGACGAGCAACTGGCTCGGGTGTTCGCCAGCCTTGAGAATATACCTATTCTCCAGGCGGTGCTCGTTGATTCGGCTGTTCGCTTCGCCAACTACTCCGGCGACACCGGCCTCGATTACACCGGGGTACCGCGCAGTAGCGTGGGCTTCGACTACAACTACGATCCGCAGGCGCAGCGCAATCTCGAGGACCTGATGATAACGATCGCCGACAGCGCCGTGTATTCGGCGCTGTATGAAGCAACGGGCCTAAGCGAGAACAACATCCCAGAATTTGATCGTGTTACAACCGAAGCGTTTGCGGTTAACAGACCATTAGTTGGTTTGGGAGGGGTATCGGTTGCCGATATGGACAATGACGGTGACCTCGACCTCTTCTGTGCATCGGGCACTTCGGAAACGCCCCACCTGTACGGCAACGATGGGGATGCTAGTTTTACCGACGTCACCGAGACGCTCGGCCTCGATGAAGCGGCAACCAATAGCTGGGCTGGCGCCTGGGCCGACTACGACCGGGACGGATGGGTCGACCTCATGCTAATCCGCGGCGGCGAGCCGGAGGTAGACCCCGACGAAATCGGAGCCGAGGAAAGTCTGCTCATGAGGAACGATCTCGACCCGGTTCTCGGCTCCGGAGTCTTCGAAGACGTGACGTCAGCCGCGGGCATGACGACCAGTGGTGCTAACGCTGCAGCCGCCCTAGCGGGTTGCTGGGGTGACATCAATGGCGATGGCCGCGCTGATCTCTACATCGCCGATTCGTGGCAGACGGTGGGGGCTCATGGGCGCCTCTTTGTGCAGCAAACCGACGGCACGTTCCTTGAGCAGTCGTCAAGCCGTCTACCAACCGGATCTCTTCTGTTCCAGACAGCGGCTACTTTTGCAGACATGGACAACGATGGCGACTTTGACCTCGTTGTTGGGCAAAATTCGGACGATCAGGGGGCTTGGCAGACTGGCGCCACGGTCTACTTCAACAATGGATCGGGGTATTTCACGTCCGAGTCGCCGGTTACCGTCCCGAATTTCGGCGGTGCGACAGGCCTTAAAGTCTGGGATCACGATCTCGATATGCGTCCGGACATCTTGCTGACGACGAAAGACAGTGGGCAGTCTTCACGGTTCTTCCACAATCTTCAGACCGAGAGCGGGCTTGCACTCAACGATGAGACCCACCATGTAGGGCTCGATGATGGCTTTTCTGCCGGCGGTCTGACGGTACTGGACTGGAACCGCGATGGGGATAAGGACGTCTATCTCGGCCGTCCCGTGAGCACAGGAAAAGTCTTTTACCGAGCTGAGGACGATCAAAGCGACGACGATCTTGGCACAGACTTCATCTGCCTACGGCTGTCCTCGCCGCAAGGCGTGAACAACCGTGCCGGGATTGGCGCCGTGGTACTGGTTGAGATTGACAACGTTCTGCAGTGCCAGGTTGTCGATGGCGGCAGTGGCCGTGGCGGCCAGGACGACCTAGCGCTCACGTTTGCGGTTCCGGGTGCGTCCGGCACCTATCCCGTGGAGATTCATTGGCCCAACGGTTGGGTTCAGACGGCCTACGTGGCCGTTGACGACGTAGGCGAAGATCCGCAGATTATCGAGGACAACACCAACCCAACGGTCGTCAACACGTCAGTTGCGTTCAGTTCTTCGTATGATCCGAATCTGCAGCAGACGTATTGGATCTTCACGTGGGAGACCGAATATCGCAGCGACTGGTCCCTCGATAAGGTCAACGTGTTGTCTTCGTCTTGCGGCGGGGCGGTGGAGTACACCGCCGGCTCAGGTGGAGTACAGCAAACGATCGCACGGCTTTCTACCGGCAAGTACCAGCACTCGCTGACGATTCCGGTCAATTGTAGTTCCCCGTGTACAATTCCCTACACCGTCACCAGCGCGCATCGAACCGGCATTTCGAGCACGAGCAGCCAGAAGTCGTTCAGAATTCAGTTCTGCGCCCAGCAGTAAAGGAGGGATGGTTATGAGAAACACAAAACTGCTCGTCATCTGCGTCGCGCTTTTTGCACTAGTCGGTCAAGCGACGGCCGATCCAATCGCCATCAGTGGTGTGGTGGGCATGAACCCGGTACCAGAAGGCGCCTACGCGGCCGTGTGGGTCCCGGTGCCGGCGGGCCAGGCTTTAGCCGGGCTGCGCTGGTATAACAACGACGTTCTCGCTGTCTTTCCTCAGGTACTCGTTGCCAGCGGTACGCCGGACGCGGTAGCAAGTCTTGCAAACGGGACCGTCGTCGCCACAAACGTAGAAGGCGACTCCTCTGAGTGGAGTCAAGTGACATTTGGTGGACCGTGCTTGGGCGAGGGTGAAGGACTTTACTGTCTGTTCGTCTTGCCGGATGGCGGCGGTTACGAATCCCCGGGTTACGGCGGTGGTGCCGCCTTTGGTTATGCGACAGAGGGCCCGAGTCAACCAAGCTGGCTGTGCGTCGAAGGGGAGACATGGACGAAACTCGACGGTGGCACCGGATTTGCCGTAGAACCGGTGTATGTGCCGGCACAGCCGGGCATGGTGCAACTATCGAGACCCGCGGGAACGGCGATAGAAATCGTCAGAAATCCCAGCTTTGGCCCGGCACATCCGAACCCTTTCAACCCGCAAACTGTGCTAGAATATTCGCTACCAGAGGCCCAGAGCATAGACTTGAGCATCTTCGATCTGAGCGGTCGTCTGGTGCGGCATCTGGACCAGGGTCAGCGCGCGGCGGGAGACCACAGCGTGGTGTGGCAAGGCAACGATGACCAAGGGCGGCGCCTTGCTAGCGGAACCTACCTAGCGCGGTTCACGGCTGGACGAATCTGTCAGACCCAGCGCCTAGTGCTGGTGAAGTAGGTTAACTAGAAAACTGGAGCGGGGCACACCGCCCCGCTCCAGTCGGGGGCTATCATGGCCAAGCAATGCACCATTCTCGTGATCTTAACGCTGCTGTCCTCGCCATCGCCAACTTTTGCGCGTACCTGGCACGTAGAAAAAGATGGCAGCGGGGATTTTGCCGTGATCTACGAGGCGCTCGATGCAGCGGTAGCTGGTGACACTATCCAGATAGGCGCGGGGCGCTTTGAGGAATATCGCCGAGAAACGGACTATTTGTGGGAGGCGTACTGCTGTGCACACGTCACGACACCGAACCTAACCATTCGCGGACTTGGCGCAGAAGTATCTATTATTGGACTAGACCACTTTGATCCGCACTTCGAACACTACGTTATTGGGATTTCGTGCAATCACAATGATCTCACGGTCGAAGATTTGACAGTGAATGGCGTTCATGAATGCATCCACTTTGAAGGCCCAAACCTTCACGCGCGAGACTGTTATTTTTCCGACTGCAACATGGGAGTCAGCACATGGAGCGAGACAAGCACTATTCTACAGAGATGTCGCATTATCGGGGCGCAAAGCCGGGGCGTTTTTGGTGCACATGCCAATGGTGTTTCGATTACAGATTGCGAGCTGTTTAATGGAGTTCATTTTGCTGTATCCGCTGTCGGAGGCAATGGGTGGGTAGTTAGAGACACAGAAATTCACGATTATGCGGGGGGCATGCACTTCGAGAGCCTAGCCACAGGGATTGTCGAACGGTGCCATGTGCAGGTGGTAGAGGGCAATAGCCCAGCTGTGGAGTGTATGGATGGCGCGACAATGCTGTTGTTAGACAACGTATTTGAAAGCGACCTGTGGGCGGGTTTTTTTGGCACCAATGGAACGATCACCACGGCCACAAACAATGTATTTCTCGGTGGCTCGTATACGGCGATCGAGGTGGCATATTCGCCGATGGATTTTCATGGGAATCATCTCATAAGTCGCGGCGGTCTGTCCGTGGCTGCTCTTTGGTTGCGGGGTGGCCTGGAGCAGCCATATGACTTGGATCTAACAGGTAACTATTGGGGCACAGATGATCCGGCGCAAATCGAGACCTGGATCGACGACTATAACGATCATTCCCCGATGGACAACCTACACTTCGTTATCGTCCGCTATGCCCCCTTCGCCGACCAGCCAGTCGAGACGGAAGCTACTACATGGGGGGCAGTCAAAAGTCTGTTCCGATAAATAGCATTGGATCAGTGACCTCTTGCGTGTCGAGCAAACGGTCTGCCCTAGTCCGCCATGATCCGGTCGTAGTTCCCTTGGACGTCATCGATGCTCTCGGTGCCATAGAGGTCAACCGGATGACGTAGAGTTTCTTTCGCACATTCGTTGAGAGGTGGCCCTCGATCTGGTCTACTAGCGGTTAACCACAACCCTTGGAAGACCGGAGAAGGAGGACCACCCATGGATGAGGATAGCAAAAGGCTGGCGGATGTCATCAGCATTGACCAGGATCAGCTCAAGGGCCATGTCGGGGAGATCGTGCGCAGCACGGTGGAACAAACGCTCAATGGCCTTCTGGATGCCGAGGCCGATCGCCTTTGCAGGGCTTCACGATACGAGCGCAGTCCGGATCGGCAGCGTAAGCTTCCCCACATAGAGAACCAGCGTAAAGTAGAGCTTTCTGGCATAATGTGAGCCAGGAGGTTCTGATGAAGAAGTCTCAGTTCACGGAGGAGCAGATCATCGCGATCCTCGCGGAATCCGATTCCGGACGTGCCGTGCGCGAGGTCTGCCGCGAGCATGGGATCAGCCCTGCGACCTACTATCAGTGGAAGTCAAAGTACGGCGGCTTGGAGGCCTCGGATCTCAAGCGGATCAAGGAACTCGAGTCGGAAAACGCCGAGCTAAAGCGGATGTACGCTGAGACGAGCCTCGAACGCGACGCGCTCAAGAGGCTGCTGTCAAAAAAACTGAAAGGCCGCTAGACCGTCGAGAAGCCGTGAGGTGTCTGGTGGCCGAAGAGAAGATTTCGGTGAGACGAGCATGCGACCTCGTAGGATTGTCGCGATCGGCGTGGTATAGCGAGCCACAGGATCGCCTGGCTCGCGATCGTGAGGTCATAGATGCGCTGCAGACGGTGGTCCAGAAGCACCGTCGCTGGGGATTCTGGAAGTGCTTCTCGCGCCTGCGCCAGCAAGGCGAGACGTGGAATCACAAACGGGTCTATCGGGTCTACAAGGAGCTCGGGCTAAACCACAAGCGGCGAACGAAGAGGAGACTGCCAAAGCGGCCCGCGGCGACGATGGACGTACCCGCGCGCCCCAACGCCGTCTGGTCACTCGATTTCGTCCACGACACCCTGTACTGCGGTCGGAGATTCAGGACGTTGAATGTCATCGACGAGGGCGTGCGGGAGGCGCTAGCGATCGAGATCGATACGTCGCTGACAGCGGCCCGAGTCGTGCGGCTGATGGGACAGCTGAAGGACTGGTACGGGCTGCCTGAGGCGATCCGGTGCGACAATGGCCCCGAATTTCTGAGCGCCGTGTTTGTTGCTTGGTGCGAGGAGAACGGCGTCGAGCTGCGATACATCCAACCCGGCAAGCCAAACCAGAATGCGTACGTCGAGCGGTTCAACCGGACCTACCGGGAAGAGGTGCTGAGCGCATACCTGTTCGACGACCTGGACCAGGTCCGCGAGATCACCTGGGAATGGCTGCAGGAGTACAACGAGGTAAGGCCACACGACTCGCTGGGGCAGTTGCCTCCGGCGGTCTATCGAAGGACGCTGACAGCCGGAAACTCTACTTTCAATCGGTCCGCTTGACGGGGAAGCTTACGCTATTACCGGGCGGTATGTTGCCGAATCCCTACGTTGTAACGGGTACAACCACTTTAACAAGTCTAGGTAGCGGTCAATTTCGCCACACATGGACTCTACATAACGTCGTATGTTCGGCGCCACGCAAGGTTAATTGCAAGATCGAGTCGTGGCTTGGCAACTACCAGGCGACAGGCGAAGTTAACTACAAGGCGAGTTTTTGCCTGCAAGGATCATAGCGCGAGACTGGAGGGAATATCATGTGGAGATTCTGCTGTTTCATAGGGGTCGTGTTGGTCTTTCAGGCATCTTTTTCGCCGACCTGCAAGGCCGTGGGTAATGTCTATCCCGAAGTGCAAGGCGTATTCGGTGTTGCTCCGGTTCCGGAGAACACGGCGTTTGCGATTTGGGTGCCTATTGAATCGGGAGCCGCGATTTCTGGTATCAGTTGGTACAACAATGATAGCGAAGTCGTCTTCCCCAAATTCTTGGCGATGGCAGGCGACTATGGCGGCCCTGGGGCGCTGGCGCTAGCGACTGTCGTTGGTACAAATGTATCCGGCGTTTCTTCGGGGTGGAGCACGTGCGAGTTCTCACAACCCGTCACATCAGAGAATTCTGGGATCTATGTGATTATCGAGCTTCCGGACAGCTCGGAATTTCATTACGCGGGAACCGGCGGCGGCGCCGGGATTGGATACATTGACGGCGGAGACATCAATATTGGCTGGATTACGGGCGATGGAGAAAACTGGGATCCACTAGCCGCTGTTGATCAAATGGCAATCTTGCCGGTTGTGTCGCAAGATAAGTCTGCAAATGTACTTGTTCTCTCTATTTCATCGGAACACGGCCCCAATGATGATATTCACGAAGAAGAGTCAGGTGCCGATGGTGTTGAAGTACGGCATCAGTTGTCGGCTGTTCCGAACCCTTTTAATCCATCGACGGAGGTTTGGTTCAATACCTCTAATAGTGGCCAAGTTGAAGTTTCCGTATTTGACGTTAGAGGTAGATTTATTCGGCGTTTGACAAATAGCTATTTATCGGCCGGAAGTCATCATGTGCGGTGGGATGGGCGCGACAGCGCGGGCGCTGCCGTCGCGAGCGGCGTCTACTTCGTGTGCGTCCGCGCGACGAACTACTTCAGAAATATTCGCGTCACTCTCGTTCAGTAGCGAACATGTTTGGCGTAATTCGGGACGCAAAAGAAGCGGTCACATACCATGTTTAGGATTCGGGAGGGGCGGCTTGCAGTGCCGAAGTAGCGCGATTCTGGCGGTCGTTTTTCTTTTTCCAGCCGTAGGCCTCTGCCGAACTTGGCATGTCGAGAAAGATGGAAGCGGCGACTATACGGTCCTTCAAGATGCACTCGATATGGCCGTATCCGGTGATACGATAAGTGTCGGGCCTGGTCGCTATGATGAGTGGCAAACTCATGGTGCAGGCGGTAGTGAAAGGAAGGTCTATGGATTTGTAGATCGCGGATCAATGACGATTTTCGGTTCGGGCATTGAGACTATCATCGGCCCTTCCGCACCCTGGGACCCGGGGCAGGGGTACACGCACGGTTTTGAGACATCGAGCACTTGCGCCGTTCTCAACGTACAACATATTACACTCGAGCACCTCACGAGAGGTGCTGTAATGAGTTATGGTGATTCGCTCGTTGTTGCATGGTGTGAGTTCCGCGAGATGCAGACTGGGATAGCAGCGGCTTCAAGGTTTCTTTCGGTTAGCAATGCAGAATTCCATGGAACTTTGGCCGATGGATACGGAATACTCTCCTATTTCCAGGATCGAGTTGTACTCGACTCATGTGTCAGTACTTCGGACTCGCAAGGGTTGGTTAACCACCTTCAAGTGGAGGGCCCAGCAGAGGTTGATGTGGCAGGTTGTTGTTTTACTGGAGGCAGCGGTGGAATCGGGCTTTCTCGAGGACCGCATGCTTACATTTATCAATGCGAGTTTGACGGGCAAACGCATTTCGGTATAGATATCGAACTATTGTCTCCCGCGTGTACTTTAAGAAACTGCGTATTTCGCACGCAGCGACGAGCACTTATTGGATCGATCGATCCAGGAAACAAATGGTTTGTTGAGCACGTAGTTTTTGAATCCGTGAGCCACTCAACGCTGAGTGCTGGCTATCTCGAGGGCGGATACTTCCGTGATTGCGAATTGGCGGCGGGAGAACACGGAGTAGTTTCGAATCTTTCATATCCAGATAAGGCGTTCAAGATTGAACCGGATAAGCCTACTCATTTCGACATGCGCAACAACTGGTGGGGAACGGCGGAGGCGGACAGTATCGGAAAGTTGATTTTTGATTACGGTGACGATGACCGTGTACCCTACATCATTGACTTCGAACCATACTACAATGGCCCGGTAGCCAATAAGAGACGGAGTTTGGGTGAAATCAAGTCATTTTTTCGGTAGGTCTAAAGAAGTGCTCGATATCTTTCTTGATCTTTGGAGTCGACGCATCCTTGAGTCGCGATGATGTCCGGTGAGGCTACTTGGCTTGCTGGAAGAGTTCACGGAAGAGGTTGATTGGCCAAGGGCCCGGTTTCCGCTTTTATTGCATCTCGCAACATGAACGGGGATTGGGACCGCTGGAGCCGCGACCCATACGATGGCCCCATCGCTCGCATGCACGTCCAGCGCCTCGGCGTCGACGTAGCCGATACCGTCTCAGGGATCTTCGAGCGCTCCTTCGCCGGACAGGTGCGCGCCAACGCGAAGGAGCAGGGCTCGCCGAGGTCCGCGACGAGCTCCGCCACCGCGGCCTGCGCTGGCTGGTCAGGCACGGCCACCTCGACGCCGCTGCGGCCAGTGAGATGCGCACCTGGCAACACGGCGGCGGCTGGTATGAGCCCGCTGGGATTTCTCGAGCGTGTGGTCGACCTGCTCGCCCCATCCCGCAAACATCGTCACCGGTACTGCGGCGTGCTGGCCCCAGGCGCGAAGCTGCGCCGCGCGGTGACCGCGACGGCCGGTCCCGCGGGCACCTCGACGACGTCGGCGTGGAGGTGGAACGGACAGCAGCTCGACCAGGCGCTGCCGTGGCTCGAGGCGCAGCTCGCCGCCGTACGTGCCGTGCATCCCGACCGCGAACTGGTGATCAGCGAGCCCCAGTAGCGCGAGTTCTACCGCGCCCTCCGCGCCTGGGCCGACGCCACCCGCCAGGTCGTCTTCGTCTTCGAGGCCTTCGACGAGAACTGGAAGGGCGGCGACGATCCGGCCGAGGTCGAGAAGCACTGGGGGCTTTATCACGCGGACCGCACGCCGAAGGCGGGAGTGGCGCCGGCACCGGAGCATTGATATCCGTATACCCGACCTCTCGAGACGACACCTCTTGAGACTGCGCTTGACGCATTCCTTGCTTCTGCCATATCACTGGTCGAAATACCTTCACCCAGCGCTGATTGGAACGGGTCGCGCATGCTTGAAAAAACCGGTGCGGCCATTCCCGGCCTGTTCCTGCTCGCCGTGCTCTCGGCGGGCGTCCTGACGGTCCACGACGTCGGCGACACCGCGGTCGCGCCCGTCGAGGTGGCGCCGACCTCGGACCGGCCGACGCTCCAGCCGCCCGCGCCGCGGTTGCCGAGGATCACGGAGCCCAGGGCGGTGCTGGTACTCGATGTCTCCGGCAGCCTGGGGGTGGTTCGCCGGCCGTCGGATCCGGAGCACCTGCAAGCCCTCGCCGCCCTCCGCTTCTACGACACCTACCTCGCGATGGCGAAGGAAGTGCTCGGCCAGGACGGCACGGCGCGCATCGCCGTCGTGCTGATGGGGACCGTTGCCCAGACGATCGACTGGGATGGCCAGGGAACCCTGTTCCTGGCGGTGTCCGCGGACGACCGCGCGCTCTACGAGCAGGTCGTCCTGCATTACCTCGGCACGCCGGGCAGACCGAGCGACGAGGCCGATCCGGACCCTCGCCGCGCCCAGGACTCGGACTACGCGGCGGCGCTCGACGCGGTGGCGGAACTGGTCACCGATGCGCCCAGCCCCCCGGCCGTGGTGTTCATGACCGACGGCACGACGGATCCCCATCCGTGCTTCACCCCGCTGATCGCCGACGCGCAGCGTGACGGATTGCGCAGGTGCCGGGGCAACACCGCGGCGCCGACCCGGTTGTCGGCGATCACGCGTCCGCCGATCTTCGACCGCCGCGCCGAGGACCCGCCGATCAACAGGTTCGCCATGCCCGACACCGTCGACATCGAGCGGGCCGTCGTCGCGCGCGTCCGGCGCCTGCTCGCGCGGCGGTTCCCCGTCGGCGAGATGGGCGAGGCCGCCGCCGGGCGGACGGCGCCCCTGGCCTGGTTCCCCATGTATCTCGAGGCGCGGGCGCGTCCCGGCGATCGGGAGGCCGTGCAGGCGATGCTCGCTCCCGACCCTGACGGCAGCCTGATCGCGTGCCCGACCGCCGGCGACATGGTGCGCGAGTTCGTCACCGCGCTGGCCCAGTGGTTCCGCATGACCGCGCTGCCCCTGGCTCCCGGCGAGACGCGATTCCAGGTGCCCACCGGCACGCCGATGCTGACGATCCAGGTCGAGAGCGATGTTCCGCTCCCGTCGCTGAAGCTCACCCACGGCGCGCGCGAGGTGGCGCTGACGGGCCACGGGCGATTCTGGGGTGGTGTCGTGACCGGCGAATGCGACGGCGAGTGGACGTTCGCGGCCGGGCGCCGCGCCCAGCTCCGAGCTTCGATCTTCCGGCGCCCGCGCTACGAATGGGTCCTGTCCGTCCCCGAGGTCTGCGCGCAGGTGCCGCAGGGACCGGCTCCCGAGGCGCAGCTATATCTCTGCCGTTTCAGCGACGGCCAGGCGGTGGCCGCGAGCGAGGTCTTCGGCGAGCTGCCGGCGACCCTGCCCGGTTCCGTGGAGCCGGCCGGTGGCGAACGGCAAGCGGTGGAGTTCACCCTCGCACGCGATGCGGCCGGCACGAGTCCGCCAACCTACGCGGCCCCGATTTCCGCGGCGCGGCTACCGCTGGGCGATGCGATGGTCAGCGTGGAGCTGGCCAGCCTGCGCGCGGTCGACATGTCGCTGAGTGAGGATCAACTCACCCGTCCGTTCGTGATCGCGTCGTATACGCGCCTGTTCGTGCGGGATGCCAGGGGTCGGCGCTCGGGAGAGATTCGCCTCGACAACGTGCCGGAAGCGCCCGACTGGGCCTGGTCGCTCGGCGAGAGGCAGCCGTGATGCGCGACGACCACGATCGTCGGCCGACGTCGCGGCCGGTCCTCGCCGAGGCGCGCAGGCGCGAGGCGATCAACCTCCGCTGGCTGGTCGGCCTGCTGGTGGCGCTCACCGTGTACTTCGGCGTCCTCAACCTCCTCGTGCTCCTGCGGATGCAACCGCGTCCCTTCCGGCTGGAACTCGAATCCAGCCACTACGCCCTCACGATGCCCGGCACCCGGCTCCTGCTGGTCTGGGACCCGCTGGACGGCGCGCAGACGCCCGCCGACCAGTCAACGCGGCCGCTGGTGCGCGTCGGCAGCGTCGACATGACGCCGGTCGCGCCGGAATCGCTGAGTACGGCTCAGGGTGTGCCGGTGCAGGGTCCGACGGACGTCGCGGTCGTCTTCCAGCCGCGCACCACCGTCGGGCGTCACGAGGGCAAACTGGTGCTGGCCTTGCCCGGAGTCGCGGCGGCCGACTGGCCGACCTGCCCCATCTCGGTGGAATTCAGCGGGAATCCGTGGCGAGTGTGGTTCATCCTGCGCACGTGGTTGGTCGTGCTGATCGTTCTGGCGGCGGCCGTCCACGGGCTGTGCCTCATGCTGTTCCCCGCCCCGTCGGGACACCTGCTGGTGCACCGTTCCCTGTCGTCCGTCACTCCCCACGCCACGAGTGCCGTCCAGAAGAGCGTGACCTTGACGCTGCGGCCCTCGGCTCGTCTCTTCCCCTGGCAACGCGCGAGCCTCTCGCTCACGACGTTGCTCGAACAGGGCGGCGCCGGCGCCTTGAACTGCCCCGAGGGCACGCTGTGGTTCACCGCCCCGCGCACGGCACCCGTGCTCCTGGTCGCGGACGGCTCCGACGGCACCCTCAAGCGCCGTGAACTGTCCCGCGAGAAGCCCGATCCCGCCCGCCTGAACCCCGTCCTCGCCAGCGAGGACATGACCCCCGATCGCGAGTATCTGTTCTTCGATACGCTCTCTCAGACCTGGGTCTCGTTCCACTGGTCGCCGCACGGCGAGAGTGAGTGGCCGGTCGCACCGGAAGGCTTCGCCCGGATCGCCCCATGGCCCGGTCACGCTCAGCATACGTAGAGCGGCCTTCATAATTGACGGCCAGCATGTGTGGGACCTATCCTGACCGATCGCGGCGATCGCTGAGAGGAATGCCGCAGGGCAGCAAGTGATCGGGATCGACGGGGGATCATGCCTCGACGTCCGTACTTTCTCGTCATCCGCCCCCGCCCATCGCGGTCGTGTTGCTCTACGTCCATGCCGTGCCCCGGCCGACACCGCATGGCCGCTGCCGGGACATGGCGCATCACTATCTCGGCGGGCTCGAGGTGCGCAACGCGATGCGGGGAGTCGGGCCCACCGGCCTGGACAACGTGTTGCGCGAGGCCGATCTCTATCCACCCGGCCACTCGGTCGGTCTCGGCACCTGGCTGCTGGTGTTCGGCGAATCGGCCGAATCGTGGCGCCTCTTCGGCTGGTCGATCTTCTCGCCCCACCGCGCAAGCATCGCCACCGCTACTGCGGCGTGCTGGCCCCGGGTGCGAAGCTGCGCCGGGCAGTGACCGCGACAGCCGGCCCTGCGGGCACAGTGCGGCTGGCCGTCGACCGCGCGCGGGCAGCCATGGGGTTGGCCGAGCCGACCGAACCGCGGCCGACGGCTTCGCGCAGCTGGGCGATGCTGCTGGCGCGCATCTACGACGTTCGGTCTCTGCAATGCCCCAGATGCGGAGGCCCCACGACGATCATCGCCTTCATCCTGGACCCGGCGGTGATCAGACGGATACTCGAACACCTCGACCTGGAGAGTGAGCCGCCGCAGGTGTTGCCGGCGCGCTCACCACCGCAGGGCGAGTTGGAGTTCGCACAGACCCCGACCACAGTGACGTGGGACGAGGTGGACCAGACGGCGGGCGTGCCGGACGCAGATTGAGATCCGCCCCGTGAGGCAAGAGCAGCCGCAGCCGGGGAGCCGGCCGATCGCAGAGGTCTGCGTTCTCGACGCGAAATCGGCGGTCAGCGGGTCGTCAAACACGATGCGATCCGGCCACGATGGTCATGTCGCAAGGTCTACGGACACTGCGAGCGCGATCTCGTCGCGAAGAGGTAGTAGAATCGAGATATCGCGTCGAGGGCTCGGCGAGACGAACGTCAAAAAGGGCGGCAGAAATTCCTATCCCCTACAGAAGGAAACCTACGACGGCCGGGCGATGTGACGCCGAACGACGTCGCTAAAACAACCGGCGGCGGAGCCGGGTTCATCCGGTGGCTATGACTTCGCCGATATCCAGCTCGTTGCCGTCCGGGTCGGCGACGCGGAAGTCGCGCAGGCCGTAGTGGCGGTCGCCGACGGGGACCACGATCCGCGCGCCGACGTGGCGAATGTGTTCGTAGTAGGCGTCGATCCCGGTGACATGGAGGTAGGCCCGCGACGGGCCTGCGGGTTGTGCGTCCGGCCGCTGTGCCAGGGTGATCTCGACGTGGTCGCGGCAGACAGCGGCCAGTGTCGGCGGCGTGCCCCAGGTCCAGGCGACGTCGAAGCCCAGCGTACCCTGGTAGAAGTCGAGGGCCCGGCCGAGGTTCTGTGTGGCGAAGATCGGCGCGATCGATTCGAGGCGTGTTTCCGTCATGTGGTTGCTCCATCGCCGGTATCGGCATGTTCGAAGTCGTGGGGCGGGGTGTCGATGTTGGTACCGATCCGCCACGTCACCCCGCTCGGGTCGGTCAATACGAAATCGCGGATGCGCCACGGCCGGTCGGCCGGCGGCTCTGCGCGTACGCCGTAACGCTCGACCAGGCGCTGCGCCTGCACGTGCCGCCACCAGGCGTCCACGTCGGCGACCAGCAGGTGCATCCTGAAATGCCCGGTGAGTGCATTGCTGGATACGTTTTCCAGCAGGAAGCTGCACCGGCCGGCATGGAGGTAGGCGAGATCGTCCGCGGACCACGGGATCGAGAATCCGAGGTCGGCATAGAAGCGCTTCGACAGTTCGAAGTCCCGTGCGGGGACGAAGGCCTTGATCTCGACGGTATCGAGGTTTGTCCCACTTCCCGGGCGTGTTGCGTGCGTGCTCAAAACACCATGACGTGGTCGACGAGGTATCGGCCGTCGCGCTCGAGCAGTACCATCTCGGCGACGAATTCGCCCGGCTGGCGGGTGAAGTGTTGCTTCCAAACCAGCGCCACCGAGTCCGGCCGGCGGAACAGGGCAACGAACTCGCGTTCGGCGAAGAAGCCCTTTTCTCGCTGGTAGTCCCGGCAGATGGCGTGCAGTTGCTCGCGCGGCAGCATGGCCTTGAGGCGGTCGGTGAAGTCGAGCACGTGGCGCTCGTAATCGATGGCGGTCGAGGCGTCCATCAGGTTGTCCATGATCGGCGTGGCGATCGCCAGGATCTCTGCGTCCGATTTTCCGGTCAGACTCGTACCGTGTTCGCTTGCCGCGGGCATTATTCGTCCGCTCCGGCTTCTTTGCGGCCGATGTCGATCAGGACGGCCAGGGTTCGGCGGGTGCGCTGCATGTCTTCGGCGCCGGCGCGCGATTGCAGGGCCGCGTCGATACGTTGCCGGGCGGCGGCCTGGACGGCGGCGGCATGGCGGCCGCGCTCGGTGAGGGTGACGTTGAGCCTGCGGCGGTCGGCCGGGTCGGTCGTGCGCTGCAGGTACCCGCGCATGACCAGGGTGTCGACCAGCTGGCCGGCGGCCTGCTTCGACACGCGCAAGTCGCGGATCAACGCGCTCAGCGGCACGCCCTCATCGCCCAGGGCCAGCCCGCCGATGACATAGAGCCCGTTCCTGGGGATATCGTCGTAGCCGGCTTCGGCGAGGGCGCGGCGCATGGCGGCGCCATACGTGACGCGGGCATGCCGCAGTAGGGCAGGCAGGCTGATCTCGGCGGACGGCTTCCGGGTATCGTTCATGCGCACAGCATAAGTCAATATTAGTTGACTGTCTATATATTTTACTATTTGGTCGTAACACCGCGCCGGGGGCGGTCCCATGGGCTTTCGGCAGGCGGGGGGGGGGCCTACGGATTATCGGCTAGCCGGTCCCGCGCATCAATTCCCATGGTTGACGTCGGGCACTTCGGGCACGACATAGTCGACGATGTGCTGGCCGTAGCCGGGATTGAGCCCGGGCCCGACGATCGGCTGGGTACCCTTGTAGCCGGGGCGGCTGATGCCCTTGTTCCCGATGGTGAAGATATGGTCCGCCGGCACGCCGACGCTCAGAAAGGCGTTCGCGGCTATATCGGAATCGTTGTAGCCGTAGTCGTAGCTGATCTTTGTCTTTTTTGCAGGGCTTTCAGCATGTCCGAGAACATTTTCGTGCCGTGCTTGCCCATATAGTCGCCCATTGCCACGCCGGGGTCCGGCGCGTTGATGACGGCGCTGTCCGGATCCGCGCTGAGGAGAAGCACGGTGCGGCCGGGCTCTGTCGGAAAGCCGTTGTCGTGGAGCCATTGCAGGGTGGCGTCGCCCATGAGCATGCCCTTGACCGTCATGCCCTTGGGCCGGCCGCACTTGTAGACGATGTCGTAGCCCAGGCGATAGTAGATGTTCATCAGCAGCGCGCTGCCCGCCGCCCACCTCGACGACTCGGCCACCGCGCGCGTCCGCGACCAGCTCCGCCACCGCGGCCTGCGCTGGCTCGTGAACACGGCCATCTCGACGCCGCCGCCGCCGGCGAGATGCGCACCTGGCAGCACGGCGGCGGCTGGTCCGTGCACGCGGCTGTGCGGATCGCCGACTGGGATCGCCAAGGCCTCGAGCGCCTGGTCGATCTACTGGTTCTCGACGCGAAATCGGCGGTCAGCGGGTCGTCAAACGCGATGCGATCCGGCCACGATGGTCATGTCGCAAGGTCTACGGACACTGCGAGCGCGATCTCGTCGCGTAGAGGTAGTAGAATCGAGATATCGCGTCGAGGGCTCGGCGAGACGTCGAAAAGGGGGTCAGAAATTCCTATCCCCTTCTGCCCAAAATTTATTGTAATCAAAATTTCTTTTAAAGGCGCTTTTTGTTGTGTAGTAAACATTTTGTACGTCAACAAAGATACTAACATTTTTCATAATGAACCGCCCCGGGATTGCCGGAGACTCCATCGTATGAGAGGATGGAGTCATGAGCAGACAAACCAGGTACTCCCCAGAGGTCCGCGAACGCGCAGTTCGGATGGTCCTCGACCACCAGAGCGAGCATGGGTCACAGTGGCAGGCGATTCTCTCGATCGCCGGCAAGTTCGGCTGTACCCCGGAGTCGCTTAGACGGTGGGTTCGGCAGACTGAGGTTGATTCCGGCAAACGTGGCGGCACCACCACTGACGACCGGGCCCGGATCAATGAGCTCGAGCGCGAGGTCCGCGAGCTGCGTCGAGCCAATGAGATCCTGCGCAAAGCGTCAGCGTATTTTGCCCAGGCGGAGCTCGACCGCAAACAGAAGTGATGGTTTCGTTCATCGACGACCACCGCGAGGCGTACGGAGTCGAGCCGATCTGCGCAGTGTTGCCGATCGCTCCGTCGGTCTACTACGAGCACAAATCTCGCCAGCGCGATCCTTCCCGGTTGCCGGCCCGCGCGCAGCGTGACGCTCGATTGCGCGAGGAGATCGATCGGATCTGGAAGGAGAATCGGCGCGTCTATGGCGCCCACAAGGTCTGAAAGCAGATGAACCGCGAGGGCATCACGGTGGCTCGTTGCACGACCGAACGCCTGATGCGTCAGCTGGGCCTTCGAGGCGTCGTACGGGGCCGTAAAGCGCGTACGACGATCCCTGATGACCTGGCCGACCGACCGGCGGACCTAGTCGATCGCAAGTTCACGGCCGACCGTCCGAACCAGCTATGGGTAGCGGACCTGACCTACGTCGCGACTTGGGCTGGATTCGTCTACGTGGCTTTCGTAGTCGATGTGTTCTCGCGAATGATCGTGGGCTGGCGGGTGTCGCGCTCGCTGCGCAGCGACCTCGCTCTGGACGCGCTGGAACAAGCGCTGTACGCCCGCGGCGACACGAAGGGTTTGATCCACCACAGTGATCGCGGCGTGCAGTACGTGTCGATCCGCTACACAGAGAAGCTCGCCGAAGCGGGCATCGAACCCTCGGTCGGCAGCGTGGGCGACTCGTACGACAATGCGATGGCGGAGACGATCAACGGGCTGTACAAGGCCGAGGTGATCTGGCAGCTTGGCCCCTGGCGCAGCGTCGACCAGGTCGAGATGGAGACGCTCATATGGGTGGACTGGTTCAACAATCGGCGACTGCTTGAGCCGATCGGAAACATTCCCCCGGCGGAGTTCGAGGAGCTATACTACAAGAAGCAGCAGAGTCTTGCTGATCCGGTGGGACTCACATAACGGAGGCTCCGGAGAAGCCGGGGCGGTTCATAAATTAATCAGAGGTTCCCTAGATACTCGTCCTTTCCCAGCGAGCGCCGTCGGTATTTAAAAGATTTAAACCCAACCAAACAAACCATACCATTTGAAAAATTCCAAATATTTCGGTGAAAATTTCATTTGGGTATACAGTTGATAGTCCCGCAACGCCCACGAATAAACCAAAATAATTAAGGTATCTTGAATACATTTGGCCTTTTAAAGCGGCAATACTTAACAGTAACACCCAGGCGCCACCAACTAATTCATTCCCGCCACCAATGCTTTCAACTATCAATGAAACTATATTCCAAGTGTTAAATGCGACACTTGTACCGTCGCTCATCATTTTCAAAGACTGATTAAGGCCAATAGTTGAGAGCATACCACTTGCGATAACTAAACCTACCCAGATAACACCAAACACCGCGCCGATAGATACTATTACGTTGTCTGTATGTTTAAGTTCTTCATATAAGGTAACGACCAGGAAGGATAAGAAACACCCAAAAATAACATACATTAGAAAATTGATTGCTGAAAATGGCAGTTGATTTTCTGCCAAGTAAGTCATTTGCTCACCTGGATTGCCATCATATGGGAATGACCAAATTGCGCCAAAATATATGAACGCAATCAGGTAAATCAGAGCAATGACAATACTAGTAGCTCCGGCCAACTTGGCATAACTTTTCACGTGAGATTTTCCTTTTCTAGCATGGGTTTCACTTGGAGTGCTTACACCTGAATAAAGCCGAGCCGCGAAGTGGCATCGGCTTGAATGATTTGTCTGGCGCCAGTAAGCTCCTCTGCTCGAAGTTTTTTCTCAAGGGCTAGAGATGTAATTTGATTGTGGCGGCAATTTGTCGTTGCTCTTCAATCGAAATTACTTTGTAGTCCTTCTGGAGAAATCGACGGTCTGGTCGCTGTCTTTGTATCGATGAACAACGTGCACGTGAAAATGAGGCTCGTGCTGCCCGCGTATAGGTCAAACAGACCACGTTTTCGGAACCCCTCCCCCACATGGCGCCGACTCGCGCGCTCGATTCTACCACACTTTTGCCGCGCCTTCGCATGAGAGTCGTCCGTGAACCTCGCGACACGCCCGTTGTGAGCGGATCGAGGCGTCATTCCGCGGTGCCAATCGCCAGATTTCCTCGCCGCCGCGCAGACTGCTCCCACCGGCCGACTGTCGGGCCTCGCCCCTTGACGATTCCGAAGCTCGGGTTCTCAGTCCGCGTCCGGCAGGCCGGCTGTCTGATCCACCTCGTCCCAGATCACTGGACCGCTCGCCTGCGCGAACTCCAGTTCTCCTTGCGGCGGTGAGCGCGCCGGCAACGTGGCCGGCGGCTCACTCTCCAGATCGAGGTGATCGAGGATCCGCTTGATCACCACCGGGTCCAGGATGAAGGACAGGATCGTCATCGGACTACCGCAGCGCGGGCATTGCAAAGGCCGCGCGTGTCAGGCCCATCAGACCCATCAGGCGCCGGGTCCGGGTGCGGCCCACCCTGTGGCCCTGCCGGCGAAGCCAGCGGGCCATCTGCCGCGAGCCGTACCACGGCGTCTCGAGGAACTGAGCGTCGATCAGCTTCATCAGCTTCAGGTTCAGCTCGCTCTCGCCCTTGCGGTCGTAGTAGAACGACGACCGCGAGATTCCGACCAGCTCGCACTTGCGAGTGATGCTGAGTCCGCCCTTGCCCTCGCTGACCATCGCCGTCCTTCGGTCGCGACTCATCGGCCGAAGGCTTTGGACAAAAAATCGTTCTCCACGGTGAGCTTCCCGATCTTGGCATGGAGTTCCTTGAGCTCGGCGTCCTTCGCCGCCTCGGTCCGGTCCGCCTTCTTGGCGAACAGCTCAGGCAGGCTCTCTTGAGCCCGCCGCTTCCACTGGCTGATCATGTTCGGGTGAACGCCGTGCTTAGCCGAAAGCTCGGCCATCGTCAGGGCCCCGGAAAGCGCCTCGAGGGCGACCTTCGCCTTGAAGTCGGCGGAGAATCTGCGTCGTGTGGTCATTGCTCCTGTCCTCTCGTTCGAAGGGCGGGAGCCACCTTAGCACACTGTCCGAATTCCTGGGGCCACCTCTGTACTGGCTGGCTTCGAAGGTCCGACGGCCCGGGCGATCTGGCGGTTGGCCATGCCGTTGACGGAGAGGATGAAGATCTGGGCGAGGATTTCTGGCCGTTTGAGCAAGTAGGTGGCCGAGAAGGTCTGAGTGGAGAAGCTGCGGCCGCAATGGCGGCAGGTAAATCTCCGTACGCGCAGGGGCGGCTTTTCGCGGGTGAACTGGCCTCGGCGCGAAAAGGGCCAGGGACCGCCGGAATGCAGGAAATACTGGCATTCGGGATTAGGGCAGTGGGGCGGAGCCCAGGGTTGAGTCGAGGTGTCAGTGGTATCGCACATGGCCCCCGACTTCGCAAGTCGAGGGCCATGCACAGTCTTCGAGGTACAACCCAGGACGTCTACCGATAGAGCGCCTTGACGTGGCTCCACGTCGTGGGTTCGGTCTCCACTGCCCACTCGAGTCCATCCAGATGGCACACGTAGGGGTACTCGTTGCCCGCGCCTTGCGGAGGCGCGAACACGGTGGAGCCGATCCAGAACCAGACGGCGGCTCCCGGCGCATAGCCGGTGATGGTCATATACGCCTCGAGGCAGGGGCCGCCGGTCGCCTGCTGGATCACGGCGACGGCGTTGCAGTCCTGGGGGCCAAGCTCGAACATGTAGGTCGCGTACTCCGCATCGAGGATCGCGTCGATGGCTCCCGTGGGGCCCATGGTGAGGATGAACCAGTCCGTATCGCGGTATTGCGCACCGCCCGGGGCGTTGTACCAACCGGCGACGCCGCAGAGTGTCAGGCTGGAACTCCACCCGTAGATATCCTGGAAGGGATAGCCGGTAGAATTGCAGCCGCCATTAAAGTGGTCGACGTAGCCGTCGTGCAGCGGCGGTTCGTTCTCGTGCGTGCTGCCCGGCGGGCAGTCGATGACACAGGGGACATCCATGGCGATGTCCATCTGGTAGCCCCCGAAGGCACCGCCGTAGCCATCGACCACGATGTAGTAGGTCTGGCCCGCGGTCATGGCGACCTGCTCGAGCTTCGACGAGTAGGTGTAGCACGGCGAGCCGGAGTAGAAATCGTCGTTGCAGGCGATCAGGTTCAGGGCGGTGTCGTACACGTAGGCCTTGGTGTCGTAGCTGGAATGGCAGAAGTCGATGTCGAGCGAGATCGATGCCGTCGGCGTGTAGCGGTAGACCACGTCCGGCGCCGTGGAACCCGAGTAGGGGCAGACCTCGTCGTAGTCGTTCACGTATCCGGCCGTGGTGCCGGTGACGCTGTACGGGATGTCCGGGATGATGGTGGCGTTGGCGATCGTGTCGCCGCCCTGATCGACGACGCCCCCGTCCTCGTTGGGATCCCAGCGGCGCATGTTGAACTCGTAGTGGCCGGCCGCGCCACCCGAACCGTCGACGACCAGGTAGAAGGTCTCGCCCGCGGGCACCCAGAGGTTGTCGATGCGCGACGTGTCGAAACCGCACTCGGAGTCGGCGTAGTGGTCGTCGTTGCAGTCGATCACCTCGCCATTGGCGCGGATGACGTAGATCTTCGTGTCGTACAGCGATCCGCAGAAGTCGATCGTCAGTGTGCCGTACTCCGGGCGGGTGAAGGAGTACACGACGTCCGGCGACGGCGAATTGGCGTCCGGGCAGACGGCGTCGTAGTCGTTGGTATGTCCGACCGTGGTCCCCGAGCCCGAGAACGGCAACGAGGTGATCGGCGTCGCGTCGGCGATGGTCTCGCCGCCCTCGCGGTCGATCGGCGGCAGCACGCGCTGCATGGGCTCCAGCTTCGGCGGCCGCTGGGGCGCGGCGTTGCCCGTGGTCTGGGCGCTCGCGGCTGCCGCCAGCACCGCGGTGGCGAGCACGACGAGGCATGAATAACGCAGGATCCTGACGACCATCGCGGCCCTCCTCCGCTAACGACCATTTCGTGACGAGGCCACTCCGATTCTACCGCACTTGCGGCCACGATTCAATCGACCTGCGGCGAATCCGAGGCGATCCGCGGAACCCGGGCCATTCCGTACGACTCCCATCGTCATTCGGCCATCCGGACATCGCTGGACATCGGCGCCGGGAATTCCATTGCGTCATCCGACTCACGAATGCTGCCGGTCGTGAGCATCGCAGGACAGAAGGAGGGACCGATCATGAAGAGACTCATCGTGGGCGGCGGCGTATAGGTCAAACAGACCACGTTTTCGGAACCCCTCCCCCACATGGCGCCGACTCGCGAGCTCGATTCTACCACACTTTTGCCGCGCCTTCGCATGAGAGTCGTCCGTGAACCTCGCGACACGCCCGTTGTGAGCGGCTCGAGGCGTCATTCCGCGGTGCCAATCGCCAGATTTCGTCCCCGCCGCGCAGACCACTCCCACCGGCCAACTGTCGGGCCTCGCCCCTTGACGATTCCGAAGCTCGGGTTCTCAGTCCGCGTCTGGCAGGCCGGCTGTCTGATCCACCTCGTCCCAGATCACTGGACCGCTCGCCTGCGCGAACTCCAGTTCTCCTTGCGGCGGTGAGCGCGCCGGCAACGTGGCCGGCGGCTCACTCTCCAGATCGCAGAGGTCGGCGGTCGACCAGATCTCGAAGCCGGTGCGGTGCACGGCGGCGATCCGGGCGACGGCGGTGTCGTCGTTCTCGAGTTGCTGCCGGAAATAGGTGTCGAAGCCCAGCTGGGCCAGGTCGAACATGGTGATGTCCTCCACGTCATGCGGTCGGCCGTGCATGCGCAAGCACCACGCCGGCCTGACGACAGGCGGCGCGGGGCTCCGGATCACGGACGAAGGTGAGACACAGCGGCGGGAATCGCCGGGTGCGTCGCGCTACGTGCGATCCGCGTGAAGGACGAGGGCGGACATCAACACTCCCATGTTCGGCGTGGATAGGACGCGATCATTGTAGCGCGTCGGGCCCGAGTGATCAACCGAGGTGTGACGGCGAGAGCCTCCGGACGCGGTCGAGCCGAGTCCGCGTCCGCGTAGCGCACTCAGAACGGACTGGCGTCACGTCGCCGCTCCCGCGGTGGCAAGTTCGCGCGTTTGCGCGCGGCGCGGTTCGCCCGCAAGGCCGTCACGAGTCGTCACCGGTACAAGGCCTTGACGCTGCCCCACCGCGTCGGCGCCGCCGCGACCTCGCAGTCGCCCAGGATGGCGACGGCGTCCAGGGTCCAGCCGTCCGCGTCGACGGGGCAAGCGTAACCGAGCGGTTCGATACGCGAAGGGTCGTTGGTCATGATCGCGCCATGCCCGGGCAAGGATGCCGGGACCGCGGGCCCCAATCGAATGCCGGCCGCGAATGCCGTAAACGCCAGGAGTTGCACGTCCGCGATCAGGGTGGGACCGTCGACCGGCACGGGCCCGCAGCCGCTGCAGAACAGGAAGTTGTACGGGAAGTTGGGCACATCGCAGACTTGGCACGGCGGCATCGTGGCCGAGAGCACGAGGATATCTGGCGCTGCCGGCTCGAAACGCCAGCCGAACTCGATGGCGTCGAATTCCCCGAGGTCATCCGCGCTCTGCAAGACGAAGTAGAGATGGAAACTCTCCATCGCCGCCGCCGGGCCGCGGCAGGTCTGGGTGCCATCGCTGTCGAAGTACACCCCGAGGCAGTTTGCGACCCCATCGCAGGTGCCTGCCCCCCACGCGACACCGCCGGCGTATAGGTCAAACAGACCACGTTTTCGGAACCCCTCCCCCACATGGCGCCGACTCGCGCGCTCGATTCTACCACACTTTTGCCGCGCCTTCGCATGAGACTCGTCCGTGAACCTCGCGACACGCCCGTTGTGAGCGGCTCGAGGCGTCATTCCGCGGTGCCAATCGCCAGATTTCGTCCCCGCCGCGCAGACTGCTCCCACCGGCCGACTGTCGGGCCTCGCCCCTTGACGATTCCGAAGCTCGGGTTCTCAGTCCGCGTCCGGCAGGCCGGCTGTCTGATCCACCTCGTCCCAGATCACTGGACCGCTCGCCTGCGCGAACTCCAGTTCTCCTTGCGGCGGTGAGCGCGCCGGCAACGTGGCCGGCGGCTCACTCTCCAGATCGAGGTGATCGAGGATCCGCTTGATCACCACCGGGTCCAGGATGAAGGACAGGATCGTCATCGGACTACCGCAGCGCGGGCATTGCAAAGGCCGCGCGTCGTAGATGCGAGCCAAGAGCAGCGCCCAGCTACGCGACGCTTTGGGGCGCGGCTGGGTCGCTTCCGTCATCCCCATCGCAGCCCTGGCGCGCTCGAGCGCGAGCAGCACCGTGCCGGCGGGACCGGCGGTCTGTGTGACCGCCCGGCGCAGCTTCGCCCCTGGAGCGAAGACCCCACAGTACCGATGGCGGTGCTTGCGTGGTGGGGCGAGCAGGTCGACCACGCGCTCGAGGAACTCCAGCGGGCTCAGCAGGATCTCCGTGCGGCCGTCTGGTCGTGGTCGGCGCAGGCGGTACACCAGGGTGTCGGCATTGAGGCGGCCCAGGCGGCCGGCGGCCAGGGCCGGTCGCGCGCAGTAACGCACCAGTCGCTCCAGGCCCTGGCGGTCCCAGTCGGCAAGCCTGATGAAAAGAAGACGCGTGAGTGGACTAGCGGCGGTTGTGCTCTTCTCGGTTATGACCGCATTTCCGGCTGATGGGGTAGATGTAAGCGGCGTGTTTGGAATGGCAGAACTGACAGAAGCGATGTCCATCGTTATCTGGATGCCGGTAACGGAAGGCGAGGCGGTTAGCGGATTCTCTTGGTACAACAATGATGCGCTCGCGGTGTTTCGCCGCGTACGAGCCATGGCGGGCGTAGTAGAACATCCAGATGACCTTAGCAATGCAGTTATTGTAGGGGAAGAAGTGGTGGGGAGAAGCTCCGATTGGAGTCAGTTTACGTTTGATCGGCCGCTCGCTTCAGATTCTGATGGGATCTACATCGTATTCGATATTCCAAGAGGCGGTGAGCTTGTACATGAAGGCGAAGGCGGAGGCTATGGCGTTGGTTTTCAAGGCGGAAGCGGCTTTATTCGGTGCTGGATCTGGAGTGATGTCGGGGGCTGGGACGCGGTGGACCCCGGTTTTCAAATGGCGGTCATACCCGCTGCGGAAATAGACAAGCGGGGTGACGTTCTCGTGCTACAGCGCGGTCAGGGAGGCGGTCGGCTGCCGACGGAGGAAGGCAACACGCCGCTTGAATCTGCGGAGATGACGTTGCTAGCAATACCAAACCCGTTTAATCCGGTGACTGAGATTGAGTACACCACTGTGACGAGCGGCGTCGTGAATCTCGGATTGTATAATGTGCGAGGTCAAATAGTGCGGATGCTTGTACATGCGCAGCAGGAACCCGGGACCCATCATGCGACTTGGAATGGTCAGGATCACGCCGGGCGAAGTCTCCCAAGCGGCATGTATCTGGCCCGATTACAGGTAGGATCTATGCAGGTCGTCGAGCGACTGACCCTGTTAAAGTGAAGGTTCTGCAATGCGATCGGGTCGGTTGTCCGGTATTTAGTCCTCAGAAGAGACGCGGCAGCGTCGGCGGCCGATAGAATTCGGAGGATCGAGGCTCGATAATTGCAGGTCGACCTGGAGATTTGCAACTTGCGAGACCGCTGCGGCTTCTAAAGGCCTTGAGTGACGTAGGTTGATCGTTGCGTCCTGTTTCAGCGAGGACTTGTTCCAATGCCCAGTCACGATGCACAAACTAGACGGACCTCGTCGGCCATTGCCGTCTTTGGGTTATCGTGGATGGCAATCCTGGGCGGCTGTGCAGTTCCTACCGAGAACGACCCGGCCATCGTGACAAAGGTGCTGGGAACCGACAGCGTGACAGGCGCGATAGGCTCGATGTGGGTGTCACCGGGCGAGCGATGGTTGTCGTTTCTGGAATTGGACTCGCTATCCCATCTCGGAGGTCTCGCGAGTATCGATCTAGCCACTGGGCAAAGGGTAGAGCACGATCTAAGCGGCGTTGCGGAGAAAGTACGAATAGCGAATTCCAACGAGTCTATTCTCGCAGATGCCGCGGGGTTTCAAGGTAAATACACTGGCTGGTATGAGGGTCGCCTTTACTTGCCCTTCTCCAGCATCGGGGTGATCGGCGCACTGGTAGTTGACAATGCGGAGCCTGTGGTAACGCTCGGTAAGGATCCGGGTAAGGCGCTCATGCTTGTCGACGGGCCGGAATGGGGCAGGTGGGCTAGTTCAGCGAACCGTAGGCGGGGCGGGCGAACTCAAGACGGTACGATTGATGATGCTCAGATTGTATCTGCAGCTTGGCACAACGGAAGATACGCTCAGGCCACCTATATGCAAGATCGTAACAGTCAGTCGATCGTCGTAGTCGGGCCCGACGGCGCTAGGCGTCGAGTAGCGAAGTTGCCTGGTGGCGGTATCTTTAATAAAGTGCAACTATCTTTGTTGCGAGTATCTCCTAATGAGACCTATTTAGCCATTGTAGCGAGTAAAGAACCAAAGATATTGTCACCTATAATGCGAGATGACCTTTACGTTGTGGACTTCGCGACAGGTAAGAACATGAGATTATGCAACTTCCGAATGATCGCGAACTTACAGTGGAGCACAGACGATAAGCGCATCTACCTGACCGGCATCAAATTGGATGAGACACGGGCAGCCTATGTCGTAAACGTTGCAAAGGCATTCGGACACGAGTGACCCATATTCCACCCGCGAGGGGATGTCGTATCGGCACGAAGCCCTGCCGATAGATCAAATTCTGAGAAAGAGTTCGCTTCCGCGTCTCACCAGGGGAGCCAGCTTCATTCGCGGGTACCAGTCTCACGAGTAATGTTCAACTGAGCGGTATGATTCGCGGCGAATATGCGCGACTATAAGCGCTTGTCGTTGCGTAGTTAGCGAGGGCGGGTAGGTTCGGGCGTGAAGGCGGAGAATTCTGAGAATTCTTAGGTCGCCCCTGCGGGCTGCAGCGACGGCCGTGTTCTCTGTGACTCTTGGTTTCTGTGCCTGGCGCTCCAAAAAGGTTAACAGCCCGCACTAAACATCAAGTACGCTCGCAACTCAATTGGGGACAACGGATTGTCGCCTTAGGCGCGATCTGGACTTCCCGCCAACCCACTATTGGACTCGCGGTTGCCGCACCTCTTGAGCGCCAGTGCGTCTTGTTTCCCGGGTGTCCGGCACCGCCATCGGCGTGTATACTACAATACGAGCTACATGACACCGGGGCTCGGGGGACGCCCGCTTCCATCTACACGAAGACGGCGTTGAGATCTCCGAAGTTCTTGGGGGAGCCGGAACACCGTGGGCAGTCGAGGCAGTACAGCGACTATCGCAGTGATCATGCTAGTGTGCGTGGTCGCTGTTGCGGCCGCTAGCGAACGACCAGGCGGGAGACAACTCGCTTCGCTCGGGGATGGACGTTTTCTCTTGGCGCGGGAGACCGACGAGGGGGTGATCCTGCAGTTCTGCGGAGATAAAGCCACCTCAGATGATCCCGTGGTGTTGCTACGGGATTACGCGTACGTCGAAAGAATCGCGTGGCTCGATGCTAAGCAGTTGGCGGTGGTCTTTGCAGGCCAAAGTGAGGCCGCTCCCGCGGTCTTCGCGTACTCTCGAGATGGGAAGCAACTATGGCATCACCCTCCAGAGGAAGCTCTCTTACGTGCTCAGCTAATTACCTTACCGGGAGACTCGACGCTCGGGTACATCCCGAACAATACCGGTTGGGGTGATCCTCGTCCAATCGCTTTGCCCAAGGAGCTCGATTTCCCCCGTCGACGCCGCGCCGGTTACTATCAGAACAGCTTAGTTGGACCATCCACGCATCTCGTCGAATGGCGTCTCGACAACGGTTCATTAGAAGTCACTCTTCGCAATATTCTCGCTCGTGACCCGATTTGGTCAGTCGATTATCAAGACGTGTCGCCAGGCTGTGAGATGCGCGACTACGGCGGTGCGGTTGGTACTCGTTGTGCTTGGTTGACCTGGCAGTGCAGGTTCGATCCATTCCCGATGATATCGATCGATTTAGAGACTGGGGCTGAGCTTGCTCGCCGCACGTTTGATGGATATGCGGCAGCAGCATTTCCCGAACCGAACGGCAATCGCCTGCTGGTTTGGCTGCAAGACTTCTATCACGACGGCAAAATGATGGTGCTGGATGGGGTCACGCTTTCAGTCACGGACTCTTTGGCGGTGCCATACGGCTGGAACCCGGTAGGCTTCAAGGTGGAACAGCAGCGTGCGTCTGCGGGGGACGTTACTCTCGCTACTCTCCGTGGATGCTGGCCGTCTCGAGTCACTCCGCCGCCGGAAGACACGCCGATCCCGCGCTCACTTGTGATCAAGTGGGACGAGCGTGTGTCCACCTACTTCCTACCGGAAGCGGCGTGCTTCGACGGTTCGGCCAATGTACGCATCTGGCGAGAATGGTATAGTGATGGTTCATGGCGGCACATCGAGATAGCGAAGTGGGAGCCGCCTCGCAACGAGACAACGAGATAAGAACTACCGCGGAGGCCGGAGTCCAGTTGGATGGACGCAGCGGCAACGCTGTGCCGTCGGTATTTTCGGAAACGACCACTCCCGTCTGGCGGTCCCTGCGGGATGAAGCTGAGAAAGCTATCGTTGATCCAGTGAACGCCGGGCCGTACCGGGCGACGAGGAAGATGGCGTTGGCGAAGTGAGCTGGCCGCGGCCTGGAGACCCCACGAGGCGGGAACGAGAGATGAGGTGGTGATCATGTGGTTAGCTGCGAAAGGACTCACCCAACGACGGACCTAAGCGCCCGACGGCAGCGGCGTAACTTTGGGTGTGGTACAACAATCACTGGGGGAAGGTCACTCGTCGCCGTCTTTACGGCGCAACGCGCGGCGTACTGTACGACGCATTCCCAGTCAGACTAGATAGGAGCTTCAAGAGATTGTGGATTCGTCTACATGGGACAACTCCGGATTGCGGTAATGCGACAGAAAGGGAACAGGAATGCCGCAGTGGTTGTACGAGAGGCTTGCAAATGAGTCAACAAATTGGCATCCTGACTTCGCATTCAGGAATTCTGTGAGATGGGCGGTGGCGCTAGCCCGATTATGCGAGCATGGACAATTCGAAGACGGCGCACTTCGCGCCTTCTACGAGCATACTAGAAGACGCGCTGTAAACCGCGTGGCTGACAACTTGACATTTGAATCGTTATTGATGGCGGCACATAATCTCGCCTCCCTGTCAGCGACCAAGAATGGTGATCACACGCAAATTGACCAAGCCCGTTCCGGCACCATTACCTGGTATTATGGCATCTACTACGCAGCCAGTGCTATGCTGGCTGCGTCAGATGGAAGCAATCAAAAGGACCATGCTGGCACAGCACGAGCGTGGGGCAGGCAGATTGTGACTCAAACGTACGTGGTCGCGCCGTTTAACTACGCAACTTCAACGCTCGTCAAGAGTGAGTATGAGGACGAAATCGCGCGCATGCGTGCGGGGAATCGGTACAGTCTCAACGATCCGCCGAATGACGACGAGTCAGCGCTCGGGGGATGCATTTCGTATTTGGAGGGGACGGCAAGCCGAGATCGAGAGATCATTGAAGACAGAATTCGGTCGTCCCGGGACTTCGCCAACCTTGGGTATCGCGATTTTCGCACCAAGGCCGCGCGTGGCTTTCGCGACCAGCAATTGGCGGGCCGACAGACGAATTTTCTCAATCAGGCAATACGGTACCGGGGGAAAGCGAACTACCGAGATTCAATCTATCTATCATACGGTCAGGATCGCCAGGGGCAAATTGAACAGATGATTGACGGACTGGAGGTGACATTGAGGTGCTTTCTACGAATGGCGTGCAGGTTTGCTGAGCGACGTGTAGAACGCGGTACTTGGACACTGTTGTGCGATGACCTCCAGAATCACTGCATTTTCAGTCTTGATACCGAACTATTTCGTGGGCGTTGAGCTCCGAATCGCGCGGATTGCCGTGCTGAGGTTCGTGGTTCCAGAAGGTGAATGTACTGCCGCGGTCAAGGTCGTCCCGACCGCCGGCCGAGAGCCGCGGGGAGTCCAGTAGCGAAGGAATGCGGCACTGGATCTCGCCCGTATTGGACTCGCTGCTTGCCTGGCGCCGCCGTCTCCCGCCGCGACGACGGACCCTCGGCCCGGCGGGTGGAAGCCGCGGGGAGCGCCGGTAAACTGAAAATCGCGGGGGAATGTCTCGCCTCTATCGGACCATTCGCGCAAGTGTTAGCTTGAAGCAGCTCCCGCCGGCGAAATACCGCGCCGGTTTGATCATGGCGGAGGAGCTGGGTATGTTGGCGAAACTGCTCTACGTCCGAACCAAGAGTGCTTGAGAACGACCTAATTGCGATAGTTTTCGCATGAACGACGGGAGTAGATGGTGAAGCGAGGGCACCACGTCTATGGAAGCCGCGTAAAGTCGGACTCTAGGAAGTACATCTGGGCTGTCGGGGGTTTCGTCGTGGCGTCTGTATTTTGGCCTGCAGTTAACTACTTTCAACAACAGAAGAACGTTTCAGCAAACAATATTCAATTGATACTTAGTCTCCAGGCACGAAAGATCGAAGTACTGGCTCAAATTAGCGAATTGTCGGATGACTACAGTCGCATTGCCGGCACAGATGGCGCATATGGCGATCCTGTGTTTACGAAGCGGATAGAAGAACTTGGGAATCGCCTGAAGCTCGAAAAGAAACTCTACCGTTCAACTGAACGCTATTTAGCGGCCATTGCGTATTCCGATGCAAACCGGCCACCCATTCCGATCGATGCCGGCCACCGATTCCGACGGAAGCCGGCCACCCATTCCGATCGATGCCGGCCGCCAATTCCGACGCAAACCGGCCACCTGTTGAGGTGACCACCGGCGGTCAGTGACGCGGGGCAACTCAGCCGGTACCGTGCTCGCTTTCTCGATTGACCCAGAGGAAGGAGTCCGCGGTGCCGCAGAAGAGGTTGTCCATGCGCAAGATCAAAGAAGTCTTGAGGTTAAAGTATGGCTGCGGGCTGAGCGATCGTGCGATCGCCCGCAGCTGCAGCATCGCTCGCAGCACCGTGGCCGAGTACCTGCGGCGTACCGAGGGGGCCGGCCTCACCTGGCCGGTACCCGACGACGTCGACGAGGCGACGCTCGAGGCTCTGCTGTTTCCGCCGCCACCGGCGATCTCGGCCGATCAGCGTCCCCTGCCGAACTGGCGCGACGTGCACCTGGACCTGAAACGGCATAAGGGTGTGACCCGGTTCCTGCTCTGGCAGGAGTACAAGGCGGGGTATCTCGACGGCTACCAGTACAGCCGCTTCTGCGAGCTGTACGATCAGTGGTGCGGCCGCCAGGACCTGGTGATGCGCCAGACCCACCGGGCGGGCGAGAAACTGTTCATCGACTACGCGGGCCAGACCGTGCCGATCGTCGACCGCGGGACCGGCGAGATGCGTGAGGCTGAGATCTTCGTCGCCGTACTCGGGGCCAGCAACTACACCTACTGCGAGGCGACGTGGACACAGTCCCTGCCGGACTGGATCGGCTCCCACGTGCGCGCGTTTCGCTTTCTTGGCTCCGTGCCTGAGGTCCTCGTGCCGGACAATCTGAAGGCCGGCGTCACCAGTCCTCACCTCTACGAGCCGGACCTGAATCCGACGTACCAGGAGATGGCCGACCACTACCAGGTGGCGGTGATGCCGGCCCGGGTGCGCCGGCCAAAAGATAAGGCCAAGGCCGAGGCGGGCGTGCTGCTGGTCACGCGGTGGATCCTGGCGCGGCTGCGCCACCGGACCTTCTTCTCGCTCGCGGAGCTGAACGAGGCGATCGGCGAGCTGCTCGTGGAGCTGAACGAGCGGCCATTCCAGAAGCTCGAGGGCAGCCGGCGCAGCCTGTTCGAGGAGTTGGACCGACCGGCGCTGCGGCCGTTGCCAGAGGCGCCGTACGAGTACGCCGAGTGGTGTCAGGCCAAGGTGAACATCGACTACCACGTGGACGTCGCCCGGCACTACTACTCGGTGCCTCACGAGTTGGTCGGTGAGCGCTGCGAGGTGCGCCTGACCGACGCCACGGTGGAGGTCTTTTATCGCAGCCGGCGAGTGGCCAGCCATCGGCGCAGCCGGCGCCGGGGCGGCCACACGACCGTGCGTGCACACATGCCGGAGTCGCACCGCCAGCACGCGGAGTGGACACCCGAACGCCTGGTCCGCTGGGCGAGTGAGTCCGGTGAGGCCGTCGCCGAGGTGGCGCGGCAGATCCTCGATCGGCGCCCGTTGCCTCAGCAGGGATTCCGCTCCTGTCTGGGCGTGATCCGTCTCGGCGAGCGCTACGGTCACGATCGCCTCGAGGCCGCCTGCCGTCGCGCTCTCGCGACCGGGGCGTGCAGCTACCGCAGCCTCGAGTCGATCCTCAAGAGCGGCCTGGACCAGAAGCCGCTGCCGCAGCCGGATGCGCCACCACCGCCGATCACGCACGGCAATATCCGCGGTGCTGACTACTACGCGCCCGAACTGCCGCTGCTCGAGGAAGGAGGCCGGCCATGCTGACCAACCCGACGGTGGAGAAGCTGCGCGAGATGAAGCTCGCTGGCATGGCCGATGCCCTGGTCGAACAGCTGAGCGACCCGGACACCACGGCGCTGTGTTTCGAGGATCGGCTCGGCCTCTTGGTCGATCGCGAGCAGACCGCGCGGGCGAACCGTCAGCTGAAGACGCGATTGACCCAGGCCAGGCTGCGGATGTCTGCCTGCGTCGAGGACATCGACTACCGCAGCCGGCGCGGCTTAAGCAAGACGGTGATCCGAGGTCTGACCGATGGCCGCTGGCTCGCCGAGTACCTCAACGTGCTGATCACCGGGCCGACAGGCGTCGGCAAGACGTACCTCGCCTGTGCCTTGGCCCAGCAAGCTTGCCGCCGGGGCCGGCGGGCGCTGTACCTGCGGCTGCCGCGGCTGTGCCATAGTCTGGAGATCGCTCGAGCTGACGGCAGCTACCACGACCAGCTGGCCAAGCTCGCGCGGCAGGACTTGCTGGTGCTCGACGACTGGGGCCTGGCGCCGCTGTCGCCAGCCGGCCGCCGGGACCTGCTGGAAATCCTCGACGACCGCTACCAGCGGCGGTCGACCCTGATCACCAGCCAACTGCCCGTCGCGAAGTGGCACGAGTATCTGGACGACCCGACGCTGGCCGACGCGATCCTCGACCGCGTGATCCACAATGCCCACCGGATCGAGCTGAGCGGCGACTCGCTGAGAAAGAAGAAGGGAGAATCGTTGACGACGACGAACGAGGCAGGTTAGAAGTAAACTCCCGCGTCACTGCGCTCCGGCAGGTGGCCGGAACGCTTCGGAATGAGCGGCCGCTTTGCTCTGGATTAGGCGGCCGGCATGCGTCGGATCAGGTGGCCGGCATCGCTTGGATTCGGTGGCCGTTTTCGTCGGAATACGCAGCCATCGAGAAAAGAGATGAAGAGCCTCCGCTACAACTTGAATTCCGGCAGTTGGGTATACCGGGCGCGCCTAGTCATCTGCAGTGGCGCTAGCTGCGTCATAGATATGGAGAACGACGCAGGATTGCGGCGAGTGCCGGTTGCACCACTTGGCTCTTGAATGCAGCGGTCGAAAGCCGCGGGGAGTCCAGTTGCGAGGGAGTGCGGAGTGGGGCTTTGATCCTTCGTTGGACTGCTTGTGTCAGCGGCTGGCAGAAATAGCGAACAGCCCTTGGCGGGTAGCTTTCTTCAGGCTTGCCGACGGGACATCTCCAGCCTGTGCCCCCGGGACTTTTGATATAGGTGCTTACGGCTGTGTGTGGCTATGTACCCAGTGAGAGGTCGCGCTTACCGCGGTTACATTCGCGACATAGCGTCCATAGGTTGTCTTCGACCGTCCTCCCCCAAGCGGATACGGCAGTCTTGTGGTCGACCTCGAGGTGAATACCTGAGTCTTCGGCCGCCGACCGTCCGCATAACTGGCAGCGGAAACTATCCCGTTTCATGATCAAAAACCGCAGGCCAGCGGTCAACTTCGAACGCTCCGTAGCCATCCACTCGATTGTCGGTTTCTCGTGAGATGATACGTTCTTTGGAGACTTGCCGGGCGCAGGCGGGGCGGGTGACTGTGTGGCAGAATGGGCGGCAATGACGTCTCTGCCATATGCGAGGCTCTGCTTTATACTGATGACGACACCCGGCTCAGAGACAAAGCAATCTGTGTCTTCGCTTCGCGGTGGTCTCCCGGTTCCCTTCGTGTAGCCGGATACCCAAGTCTTTCCGAAAACCACATTCCCGGCAGGGTCATGCCCACACACGGATTTGTCCTGATAGCTTCGCCAGTGTCCCGCAACTGCATAGCTGTAAGGAGGGGGAGTCCAGGATCTAGTACTTGGGCGGATCTCAACATGCGGACGAATGATGCGGACGCTTTTTATGACTCGAAACTTCGGCGCGTGATTTCGTGAGACGCGCTTTCTGGACCGCTTGCGCGGACGATCAGACTTGCTTGTCGAAATCGAAACCGGCTCGTCGGCTACAAGATCATACATAAAATCGATATATGACGGAAGATAAAGGCCAAGACGTGCAAGTTCAAACAAACCGCCAAAACGATCGTGATTCTCCGCGCCGGTTTCCCGTACGTTTTCGATTATTTGCGGTGATGGCGTGGCAGGTCGGTAAAGATGCGCTTGCATTTCATCGAGTAAGTAATCTGTGTAGACCCCGCTCATAATAAAGCGCCATTCCGTTTCTCCGGGATCCGGTCCAAGAATCGTGTATCGATCCCACTCCACAAGAGGCGCCGACTCAATTTCCGGATCACGGGAGGACCGCGACTCAGGCATAGCCGCAAAAGTTATAGTCGTAGCGAGCAGGCAGGCCGGAAGGTCACCGAAATTCTGAAACCTCATAGTAACGGAAACGAACGGGCCAGACCTAGCAAGGGCGGCGTCTATGATACCGAGACCGCCACTGAACCAGGGAAGTGAAATAAGCGGTTCGGACAAGGGCAGCGTCAAGGACTGATAAAACGCTGCATGACCGTCTGAAAACAGCGAGAGGGTTGGTGGGGCAGGTAAACTCGAGGTTGCGTAGTCGAGGAAATCTTCGAAGTCGAGACGCAAATAATCCCGCTGCGTGGATAACCTACGAATAGTCGGACTAGGTACTAGGCACCCTAACACCGGAGCTAATAGAGGCTTAACGCCTCGATTCTTTCCCCTCACTATGGGGAATATCTCGTCGAAGAGATCGGCGACCACAGCTTCGAGCTGATGGATGAAGTCGGTCACAACGCTACCTCAGTCGATTACACCATCACTCGATCAGCGGCTTCGTGTATTGTATAATGCCGGCGTGGCGTCTCGGTGTCCACAACGTACTGGTTGGCCGGCGAACCGGAGCGTCCAGATAGGAGCTATAGTCCCTGGGATGCTGCTCGTATCGGACAAACCGGTCAGATAGCAACCCCGTCTCCCGCCCGCGGACCGACTCTCGCCCCGGCGGCCGGCCGTAGCCAGTCGTGTCCTATTCCGAGCCAAGGTCCATTGGGATCGCATATGTGTGGCCGAATTTGGGAGCGACCTGGTCCAAACGGTGAATGAATTCATCCCACGTCTGGCACAAACGCATGACGAATACCACGCCGCCTAGGTGTTCGCGGAGCTTGGGGTGCCCAATGTCTGCCGTCAGACGTCGGTGGTAGTGAGTCTTGAGTGCACCCCTGCTGTTGCGGGGCGTAATACGGCGCAGTTCTTCAAGGACGCCAGGCGCAAGCCGCGAATAGACAACTTCGTTCGTTAGCTTCCCAACCTGCCATGGCTTGCTGACGCCCTTGTCAGGCGGGTACTCCCATCCCTTCAGACGGTACATATGGCGGTAGAAGTCGTCTGGGAAAGTCTTTACCCACGGCCGGATCTCGTCCGCTATAAATCTCTCCAGAATGACGGCCAGAGCATTCCTGGCGCGCTCATCTTGATAGCCGGTTGCTTCGTCAACCAAGGCCACCTCTTCTTGCTGTATTTAAATATGTTACACAAGTTCGCGGCCCCAATAAGAGCACCGGATGCAGCTACACCATTGGGTCGCGGCAATCATGTAGGGGGTATGTGCAACGAGATCACCCTGGGCGGCATTGGAGCGGGGAGGGCCAGAAGCCTATCGCGTTCTCATTCCCGGTTCAGCATCTTCCGGCGTTCCTTCGGGTCGTCGAACGAGACCGCCATCGGGTCGAACTCCTCGGGGGCGTGCGAACCGCCGCACCACTTCAGATAAGAGTCGTGTTCCTTGTGTTTGGAAGTGTGGATCGCCTTCAGCGCTTCCTGTTATTCGCATCACGTCCGCCTTATTCCTCGCCTATCTTTTTTTCCAGGTTGAGCGACGATAGAGCAAGTTGGAGATCATCGAAGTTGCACACCCATTGTGTTCCATCGGCCAACCTAACTCGCGCAACATAGGTGACTGTTGTTAGCAGTTCCGCCGCATCATTATCTCGCGCCCGCCATTCGCCACTAATGGTCGCAGGCCCGGTCGAAAAGTCCTTCGGCTCCGTGTTCGCGAGGTTCTGCATATGTTTCCCAAATACATCGTAAAGCGCGGTCCGCACCTGTATAGCCGTAATCGGCTGCTGTGCGATCAATTCGGTCTTGCCGCTTATGCGAAATCCGCGGTCTTTGTAGATGAAAGAACTCGTATGGCTGACAATCTGCACCGGACAACTGGCCTCATTGAACAGCACGCTTTCGCGCTGCATTGACGAGCCTTCATTGATATCCACCCCAGAAATCTTGAATGAAAATGGGCCATCCGGTTGCCTCGAGATATTGTAGTCGCCCGCGTATACCGGGCCGGCGATAGCGGCTACGAAAGCGATCACTGCGACGCACAATTCCTTATTCATCCTGAGCCCCTCTGTAAGTATAACGCCTACGGCGAGCAGCTGGTGGGCCTAACGCAACGCCTGCGCGTGCGGACGAGGTGACGGACCGATCCGGCTGCCTCATGGCTAACTAGATAGCCTCTACTTCCAACCGCAAGTGGTTTGCAAGGGTTTCACTGCTTCTGCGAGTCCCCGAATGTCGAATACGGCTGTTACGGGACTTTCGCTATAGGGAGTAACCTGCGCAACTAACTTATCCGCTTTGACTAGGCGGCGTATGAGGTCGATCGCACTTGCGGGATAGAAAGTCGCTTGGCTGTCGGTGGAAAGCCCCCACTGGGAAGTCCTAGCCTGTTCCGTCCCTACGCGGTAAGTAACTTGCGCTTCGCTTCCGAGGTAGTTATTCCAATTTATATAGATTTCTGTCTTGTTGCTCTGGCACCTGAGAACGAGAACGATCGGTTTGCCCCACGTCGACTGGCCCGTATCTGCCTCGAGCGCCAATACAACAGTTTTTGTGTCGTCGATGGGGTTGACATTTTGCTTAATCTTCCACTTTCCAGACCCAGCGACCGCAACTTCAGACGAGGTCGCAACCAGACCTAGTTCGCGAGCGATAGAATCGTAGCATTCCAAGCGTTCGAGGTCCCCGTCTATACCGGCACACTTTGCAATTCGCGACCGCAACTCGCCTTCCTGTGCAACTGAGTATGTTGGGATTGCGACTACTGTTGCAATTCCAATTAACAGGGTGAGCGCCTTCATCGTGCCTCCGCTCCGTTAGCCTAGCTAGAATTATTGATGCCTTGGTATCTCGATACGGAGCCCTGAGTGGCTGGACGGCGCAGGCGTATAGGTCAAACAGACCACGTTTTCGGAACCCCTCCCCCACATGGCGCCGACTCGCGAGCTCGATTCTACCACACTTTTGCCGCGCCTTCGCATGAGACTCGTCCGTGAACCTCGCGACACGCCCGTTGTGAGCGGCTCGAGGCGTCATTCCGCGGTGCCAATCGCCAGATTTCGTCCCCGCCGCGCAGACTGCTCCCACCGGCCGACTGTCGGGCCTCGCCCCTTGACGATTCCGAAGCTCGGGTTCTCAGTCCGCGTCCGGCAGGCCGGCTGTCTGATCCACCTCGTCCCAGATCACTGGACCGCTCGCCTGCGCGAACTCCAGTTCTCCTTGCGGCGGTGAGCGCGCCGGCAACGTGGCCGGCGGCTCACTCTCCAGATCGAGGTGATCGAGGATCCGCTTGATCACCACCGGGTCCAGGATGAAGGACAGGATCGTCATCGGACTACCGCAGCGCGGGCATTGCAAAGGCCGCGCGTCGTAGATGCGAGCCAAGAGCAGCGCCCAGCTACGCGACGCTTTGGGGCGCGGCTGGGTCGCTTCCGTCATCCCCATCGCAGCCCTGGCGCGCTCGAGCGCGAGCAGCACCGTGCCGGCGGGACCGGCGGTCTGTGTGACCGCCCGGCGCAGCTTCGCCCCTGGAGCGAAGACCCCACAGTACCGATGGCGGTGCTTGCGTGGTGGGGCGAGCAAGTCGACCACGCGCTCGAGGAACTCCAGCGGGCTCAGCAGGATCTCCGTGCGGCCGTCTGGTCGTGGTCGGCGCAGGCGGTACACCAGGGTGTCGGCATTGAGGCGGCCCAGGCGGCCGGCGGCCAGGGCCGGTCGCGCGCAGTAACGCACCAGTCGCTCCAGGCCCTGGCGGTCCCAGTCGGCAAGCCTGACCTCGGCGTGCACGGACCAGCCGCCGCCGTGTTGCCAGGTGCGCATCTCGCTGGCGGCGGCGGCGTCCAGGTGGCCGTGTTTCACGAGCCAGCGCAGGCCGCGGTGGCGGAGCTGATCGCGGACGCGCGTGATGGCGGCCTCGTCGAGATGGGTGGCCGGATGGAAGACCGCAGCTTCGGCGTCGTCCTCGTCGGCGCTGAACACCCCGTCGGTCACCAGCACATGGAAGTGGACGTGGCTGTTGAGAGCGTCGCCGAAGCGGTGGACGAAGAGGATGGCGCCGAACTGGGCGTCCGGTGGCGCACCGGGGCTCGCCCGGCGCACGGCTGCCTGCACCGCCCGCAGGAAGATCCTCGCCAGGCCGTCGACGACCTCGGGCTTGTGCTTGAGGAACCAGCGCACCCGCTTGGGCATCGAGACCACCCACTGCCGGTATGGGACGCGTGGCAACACCTCGTCGACGAGGTGGGCGGCTGTCTCCACCATGCGGCGCGTGCCGCAGGATGGGCACAGGTCACGGACCTTGCAACTGAAGGGCACCAGGATACTCGTGTTTGCACGATGCGCAGCGCACGCGGGCGAAGCCGTGGGCCGGGATGCCGCAGCGCAGGTACTCGCGCAGGGCGCGCTCGGCGGCCGGGCGCACCGGGCGCAGGTCGGGATCGCGGGATCGCGCCAGGGCGAGGAACGTCTCCAGGTGCTCGCGCACGGTGCGGTGCATGACCGTCGCGGCGGGCTGGCGGGGGCGGTAGATGGCGGGGCAGGTGGCGGTGTCGGTGGCGAAGGGCATGGTCGCCTGCCGTCGCCGCGGGGCGTCGGGAGGCGGGTGATGGCGTCAATGGTGGGAGACGGGAGGGATCGCGCACGGAGCGCGAACGCCGGAGATGCATGTCGCGGGCCTCGCTTCGGCGACAGGGGACGAAAGTCATGTCACGTCGCCGCTGGTCAGCGACGGTCGATGAGCACCAGCAAGCTGCGGATGTAGTCGCTGCCCACCCAGGTGTGGGGCATGTCGCCGATGAAGTGGGCGGTCTGCGGATTGTGCCATACCACCTCGGGCCACTGGCGCCAGCCGACGGGGGTGCGGTGGGCGAGAAAGAACGTGAGCGCCTCTCGAGCGCGATCGTCCCAGCCCAGGCCCGCGAAGGCGCCGATGTTGCGGATCTCGTACGGCGTGAACGCATCCCATGGCGCGCCGTCGCGGCGAGCGGTGAAGAAGTCCCAGTAACGAGTCGATCATCCTGACGCCGGCAGCCCTCGTATCAGGTTGATAATGATTTCTGGGAATTTTACTAAAGAAAACATCAAAGACAAGAAAACGCGGCCGATCACTCGGGGACATGGAGGGTTCATGGCTGAATACCGCAAGGGTGCTACAAGCAGGAGCGCGAGAGCATGAAGGTCAACCTCAGGAACCGTTTTCTCATCCCGACCACCGCGGCCCTCGTCGTGTCCCTCGGTTCCTATCTCCTGATCACGACCCGACAGACGAGCACCGCCCTCAACGCCTCGGCCCATGACGAGATGACCGAACTGAATCGCGTCGTCCAGGAAGAGATCGTGTCGTGGTACGACCATCGTCGTCTCGATGTCGATCGCTGGAGCGGTTTCGACGCGGTCGCGGCGGCCGCAGCATCACCCACCGAACAGAACGTCGCGACGGCCGGCGCCCTCCTCGCGCACCTCAAGGAGCACACCGAGGATTTCGAGGGCATCCATCTCGTGAATGCGGACGGGCTCGCCATCGCGTCGAGCAATGCGGGGAGCGCGGGAACGCTCGACGTCCATGAACGCGATTACTTCCAGGCCTGCCTGCGCGACAGTAAGCCGACGCTCTCCCGGGCCCTGGCGAGCAAGGTGACGGGAAACGCGGTCGTGGTGATCTGCTACCCGGTGACGGCACCGGCGGGCGGGACCGCGGGCGCGCTGCTCGGTGTCGTCGACCTCGGGCACTTCACGTCGAAACTCGTCGACCCGATCAAGATCGGGAAGACCGGGTACGTCTACGTCTGCGACGACGAGGGCACGTTCCTCGCCCATCCCCGCAAGGACCTGATCCTCAAGAGCAAGCTGACGGAGTGGGACTTCGGCAAGCGGATCATGGAGCAGGGCAACGGGCTCATCCGCTACAACTTCAAGGGCATCGATCGTCAGTCGGCGTTCGCGCGGATCGACGAGCTGGGGTGGGTCACGGCGGTGGCCCTGGACGACGATCAGGTGTTCGCCGCGTCGCGTCGGTTGCGAAACCTCGGTGCGCTCATCACGCTCATCGCGCTGGCCGGCGTGAGCAGCATCCTGTTCATCGTGTCGCGGTCGGTCACCGGTCCCATCAACCGTATCATCGCGGAGCTGACCGCGGGGTCGGACCAGACGACGGCGGCCGCGACCCAGATCGCCGACGCGAGCGTCATGCTGGCCGAACAGGCCAGCGAGCAGGCCGCCGCGGTCGAGGAGACGTCGGCGAGCCTGGAGGAGATGTCGTCCAACGTCCGGCACACGACGGACGCGACGAACCGTTGCCAGGAACTTATGGACACCACGCGTCAGGTGGTGCACGACGGGCTCGCCTCGATGGCCGAGATGGTCGAGGCCATCGGTACGATCAAGACGAGCGCCGACGAGACCGCGCGGATCGTCAAGACCATCGACGAGATCGCCTTCCAGACCAATCTCCTGGCCCTGAACGCCGCTGTCGAGGCGGCGCGCGCCGGCGAAGCCGGCAAGGGCTTCGCCGTCGTGGCCGAGGAGGTCCGGAACCTGGCGCAACGCGCCGCACGGGCATCGCAGGAAACGTCCACGCTCATCGAGGAGTCGGTCAATCACGCCGATCGCGGCGTGCGCGTCACCGACTCGACGCGCCAGGCCTTCGACACCACGTCGAAGACCGCCGATCAGCTCGCCACCCAGATCGAGGCGATCCTCGCCGCCGCGCGTGAGCAGTCCGACGGGATCGACCAGATCAACACGGCCGTCCGCCAGCTCGACCAGGCCACGCAGGGCGCCGCCGCCAACGCGGAAGAGACCGCCTCCTCCGCCGAGGAACTCAACGCGCGCTCGGTGGAACTGGACCAGGTCGTCGGCCAGTTGCACGCGATCGTCACGGGAAAGACGCGGTGACCGTGTCGACGACATCGATGTGGGAGACGTTGGCCGTCTCGAACGACGATCAGGTCCGGACAGGTGACGAGGTCAATCCGTCGACGGTCGCCGACGTGGTCGACCGTCTCGTGCGGTTGCTCGCCACGCCGGACAAGGACGTGGGCGATGCGGCAGCCGTCACGCTGGAGTTCGCGCTCCAGGCCACCGGCGCCTCCCATGGCCTGGTCGGTTCGATCGATGCCGAGAACGGGGACCTCGTCGTCCACCGTCATACGGGCCTGATGGCACCGGACTCGTCGGACGGGGCGGCGGACGGTCTTCGTCTGCGTCTCGGCAGCCACGGCCACGCGACCGGTCTCTGGCAGCACTGTCTCGCCGCACGGCAGCCGTTCTTGACGAATGACGCGAAGCACCACCCTGCGGCACGTGGCCTGCCCACCGGGCACGGCGATGTGACGAGTTTTCTCGCAGCGCCGGCAATGTATGGCGACTTGCCGCTCGGCATGATAGCTCTCGCGAACCGACCGGGCGGCTTCGTCGAGCGCCACCTCGGCCTCGTGGCCAGGCTGGCCGAGGTCTTCGGTCTCGCGGTGCAGCGCACGCGATATCTGGCGGCGCTACGACGCAATGAGGAACAGTATCGAGGGTTCTTCGACGCCTTCACGGACATGATGCTGGTACTCGACGAGCGGGGAAGGATCCGAGCCGTCAACCCTGCCGGCGTGGCTCTCACGGGGTTCGCAAAGGACGAGTTGATCGACCACGAGGCTTCATTGCTCCTGCGGCAGGATCAGCGGGCGGTATTCGAGACCGTGCGGCAGGAAGCCGTGGCTTGCGGTGCTACCGAATGGAAGACCGTGCTGGTCGCCAAGGGCGGTGAAGAGAGGACCTGCGAGGTTCGTGCGCAGTTCGTATCCGGCCAGAAGGTGTTGTTTCTCAGCGCTCACGACATCACCGAACGGCTCGCGACGCGTTCGGCACTCCAGACCGAACGGTTGCGGCTGCGCCAGCTCGTCAACAATGCACCCATCATCATCGGCGGTATCGACGGCGACGGACACTTGACGTCTCTCAATCCCGCCGGCCTGCGCCTCGTCGGCCTGCCGGCGGGTGACGTCGCGGGGACACCTTGTGCCGACTTGCTCGGCTTCGCACCCGATGTCGCCAAGCCGCTGATCGATCGCGTCTGGCGGGGCGAGCACGCCGACGGCGAGTCGACCGTGATCGACCTCTTCGGTCGAACGCGGAACCTGGCCTGGAGCTTCGTGCCCCGCCGACGGGCATCGGGCGCGGTGGAGGAGGTCTGGGCGTTCGGCATGGACATCTCCGATCGCGCGGAAGCCGAGAACCGAGCGACAGGCCAACGCGAACGTCTGCGCGCTGTCCTCAACGCCATTCCCGACTTCGTCTTCTTCAAGGACGCCGCCGGCACCTATCAGGACTGTAACCCGGCTTTCGCCGCCTTCGTGGGCCGCCCAGAGTCGGAGATCGTCGACCGGCGCGACGCCGATCTGTTCCCCGTCGACGCGGCGAAGGCATTCCGCGCCGATGACCAGCGCGTCATGCGACGCCGGTCTGCCGAGCGCATCGAGGAGTGGGTGGACTATCCCGATGGCCGTCGTGCTCTGGTCGAGACCATCAAGCAACCCCTCTTCGGCACCGGCGAAGAATGTACGGGTCTCGTCGGCATCAGTCGCGACGTCACGGATCGCTGGCGCGTCGCCGAGGGCCTCGGCAAGCGTGAGGCGATCTTCGGGGCGGTGGTGCGAGCCGCACGAGGATTCCTGGGCGGTACGGCGTGGGACAGCTACATCCCGGCCTTCCTCGCGGAGCTGGGAAAGGCTGTCGACGCGAGCCATACCTACATCCTCATCAACGATGTCGCCGAAGGCGGATTGCACTCGCCACGGACCCGCGACGCCTGGACGGCCGTCGGCGCCCCGTCGCCCTGGCTTGCGGCCGATCGTTCTTACGCCGAACTGGGTCTCTCGGCCTGGGAAGAGGAGCTGAGCCGTGCCCGCACGATCACGGGCAGGGTGGCCAGCCGCGCGGAATCCGCGTCGACGGCGCTCGCGGACGCAGAGATCGGCTCGTTTGTCGCGGCGCCCGTCTTCGTCGCTGATCAATGGTGGGGCGTGCTTCTCGTGACGGATACCGAGCCTCGAATCTGGCTACCCGACGAGATCGAGGCCCTGGAGATTGCGAGCGCGGCCATCGGCTCCGCAGTCGTGCGAGAACGCGCCGTGCGGGCCGTGGTCGCCGCGAAGGATGAAGCGGTGACCGCCAACCGGGCCAAGAGCGTATTCCTGGCGAACCTGAGCCATGAGATCCGCACGCCGCTCCATGGCATCCTGAGTTATGCGCGCTTCGGCACGAAGAAGTATGCGACCGCGTCGCCCGAGCGCCTGCGCGAGTATTTCGAGACGATCACGGTGAGCGGCGTACGTTTGCTCGACCTCCTGACCGGTCTCCTGGAGATGTCCAAGCTCGACGCCGGCCGCGTTTCCTTCGAGATGCGTGAACTCGACATCACCACCGTGCTCAAGGCGCTATCGTCCGAGATGAACGTCCGCCTCGCCGAGCGCGGCATGTGGCTCGAGGTGGAACCCATCGCGGTGTCTCCGGTCGCCTATTTCGACGAGCGCGCCATCAGCCAGGTTTTGAGCAACCTCGTGAACAATGCCGCTCGCTACGGCAAGTCCGACACGGCGACGCGGGTGTCGCTGCACGATCGCCGCGACCGCGCCGGCAGGTCCTGGCTCGAGATTCGCGTGGCCGATCGTGGCATGGGAGTGCCGGAAGGCGAGCGCGAATCGATCTTCGGTGAGTTCGTGCAGAGTAGTCGGACGAGTAGCGGGGCCGGCGGCACGGGCCTCGGCCTCGCGATCTGTCGCCGCATCGTGCGACAGCACGAGGGCCAGATCTGGTACGAGCCACAGCCGGATGGAACCGGCAGCATCTTCTGTTTCACCCTGCCCCGTCATTCCCAAGCTGTCACGCCACGGTCCGAGGAGGAACGCGGTCATGAGACCCATGAATACGATCCTGGTCGTTGACGACGACCCGATCAATATCGACATCGTCCAGGAGACCCTTGGCGAATGCTGCCGCGTGCACGTGGCGCACGATGGCGAAACCGCACTCGCGGCGCTCCCGCAAGTGCGACCCCACATCGTCTTGCTCGACATCATGATGCCCGGAATCGACGGCTATGCCGTGTGCCGCGCTATCCGCGAGGACCGTCGTCATGCCGCCATCAAGATCATCCTCTTGAGTGGGCGCGCTTCCATCCAGGAACGCCTCGAGGGCTATGCGGCGGGTGCTGACGACTACATCGTCAAACCGTTCGTCGACGACGAGCTGCTCGCCAAGGTCCGGGTCTACACGCGCCTCAGCCGCACCGAGGAAGTCGACGAACTGAAGAGCGATCTCTTGAAGCTCTTCTCCCATGAGACCCGCACGCCCTTGAACGCGATCCTCGGGCTCTCGGAAGTCATCAAGGACGACAGCCGCGTGCCCCCGGACGTCCGTGACCTCGCCGACGACATCAAGTTGAGTGGCCGTCGCCTCCTTGAGTTCTTCCGCAAGGCACAGCTACTCTTCGACATCAAGAAGGGCGCCGACTGGGAATTGCAGGAGGACTCGTTCGGAGATCGGGCATTGGCCTGGGCCGATGATCTCCATCAGACACTCCAGGCTGGTCGGATCGAGCTCGATGTGACGGGCGACCCGACTCTGATGGCCAACTGGGACCTGCTCGCCGAGGTATTTCGCGCGCTCGTCGAGAACGTGTGGAAGTTCGCCGACCGCAGCACGACGGCCGAGGTCACGGTCCGCGGTGACGCGGATTCCGTCGTCCTCGAGGTCGCCGATCGCGGCCCGGGCGTCAACGCCGGCAAACACGAGGAGATCTTCGAACCCTTCACCGTGCAGGACATCGCTCATCACGGGCAGGGTCAGGGCCTGAGCCTTGCCATCGCCCGCGAGATCGCGTTGCTCCACGGTGGCGATCTCACCGTTCGCGATCGACCTGGCGGCGGGGCCATCTTTCGGCTCGTGTTGCCCACCAGACTCGAGGCCGGCGCGGAAACGCTCACCGCGACACGGACGCGGTGAGCGCCGCCACGAGCAGGTCGGCGAGACTCTGACTCGAACGCGGGTTCTGGCCGGTGATCAGCTCGCCGTCGCGGACGACGTGATCGGCGAAGTCGGTGCCGGGCAGGAACCTCGCGCCCAGGCTCGTCAGCTTCTGCTGCAGCGAGAAGGGCACGGCGTCCTGGAGCTGCGCCGCCACCTCCTCGGCATCGGTGAACGACGTCACGCGCTTGCCCCTCACCAGGGGCGTGCCGTCGGCGAGGGTGGCGCCCACGAGCGCCGCGGGGCCGTGGCAGATCGCGGCCACGATCTTGCCCGAACGCGCGAAGTCGCTCACCAGGGCGGCCACCGCCGGATCGACGGCGAGGTCCATCATCGCGCCATGCCCGCCCGGGACGAAGAGGGCGTCGTAGTCGGCGGCGCGGTAGGAGTCGTCGAGCTTCGCGGTCTGTCCCAGCTCGTCGATCGCCGCTCCCCAGTCGTCGCGTTGCACGGCCGACGGCTCGCTACGCGGATCGATCGGCACCTGTCCCCCCAGCGGGCTGACCACGGTGACGTCGACCCCCGCTCCGCTCAGCGCCACGTACGGCACCGCGAACTCCTCGAGCCACAGCCCGGTGGGATGGCCGTCGGGAAAGTGATCGGCACTGGTGGTCAGGATGAGCACGCGCGGTGCGTCGGCCGCGGCCAGCGGTGCGAACAGGGCGACGAGCAGCAGGGACACCATCATCCGGCGCATGGCGAGCCTTTCCGTTCAGGCCGGGAGAGTGCGACGAACAGGCACAGGATAACGTCGGTCGGCGAGAACTCCACGGCAGCGCTCAGTACAGATCGATGCCGGCCGTGAACGTCCACTGGTGGCTGGCGCCGTCGTCGAGCGGCGCTCGGTCGAGGTTCGAGCCGTAGTCGAGCGCGGCGTGGAGGCCGTGGTAGGCGTCGAAACGGTGACGTAGCCCCGCGCCCCATGCCCAGCCGTCCTCCCAGCTAGAGTCCGTGTGCGTGTGGCTGCCGCGCAGCGTGACGACCTGGCCATAGGTCATCTCGATACCGATCGCGGTGCTGGCGAACGACGGGCGGTGATCCTCGAGATCGTCTCGCCAGGCGAGCAGGACGCGGGTGACCAGAGGTCGTGCTCCGCGAACGGGATGACCGAGCGCGGCCACACCGCCAATCCCGAATCGGTAGTGGCGAAAGAATGTCGCGCTGGGGAGACCATTGACCGATCCCTCCAGCAGGTTGCGCACGCTCGCCGTGCCCACGAGGCGAAGGGCGACATCCTCGGTGGTCGCGAACGGCCCGGACACGGTCAGGCCCAGATCGGGGCAGAACACGTCGTCGCCGGATCCGCCGATGTCGAGGGTGTACTGCTTGAGGCTGGCCCCGATGCTCAGGTGGGGGATAGGAATTTCTGCCGCCCTTTTTGACGTTCGTCTCGCCGAGCCCTCGACGCGATATCTCGATTCTACTACCTCTTCGCGACGAGATCGCGCTCGCAGTGTCCGTAGACCTTGCGACATGACCATCGTGGCCGGATCGCATCGTGTTTGACGACCCGCTGACCGCCGATTTCGCGTCGAGAACGCAGACCTCTGCGATCGGCCGGCTCCCCGGCTGCGGCTGCTCTTGCCTCACGGGGCGGATCTCAATCTGCGTCCGGCACGCCCGCCGTCTGGTCCACCTCGTCCCACGTCACTGTGGTCGGGGTCTGTGCGAACTCCAACTCGCCCTGCGGTGGTGAGCGCGCCGGCAACACCTGCGGCGGCTCACTCTCCAGGTCGAGGTGTTCGAGTATCCGTCTGATCACCGCCGGGTCCAGGATGAAGGCGATGATCGTCGTGGGGCCTCCGCATCTGGGGCATTGCAGAGACCGAACGTCGTAGATGCGCGCCAGCAGCATCGCCCAGCTGCGCGAAGCCGTCGGCCGCGGTTCGGTCGGCTCGGCCAACCCCATGGCTGCCCGCGCGCGGTCGACGGCCAGCCGCACTGTGCCCGCAGGGCCGGCTGTCGCGGTCACTGCCCGGCGCAGCTTCGCACCCGGGGCCAGCACGCCGCAGTAGCGGTGGCGATGCTTGCGCGGTGGGGCGAGAAGATCGACCAGGCGCTCGAGGAACTCCAGCGGACTCAGCAGAATCTCCGTGCGCCCGTCCGGACGCGGTCGGCGCAGGCGGTACACCAGGGTGTCGGCGTTCAGGCGTCCGAGGCGGCCGGCGGCCAGCGCCGGGCGTGCACAGTAGCGCACCAGGCGCTCGAGGCCTTGGCGATCCCAGTCGGCGATCCGCACAGCCGCGTGCACGGACCAGCCGCCGCCGTGCTGCCAGGTGCGCATCTCGCCGGCGGCGGCGGCGTCGAGATGGCCGTGTTCACAAGCCAGCGCAGGCCGCGGTGGCGGAACTGGTCGCGGATGCGCGCGATGGCCGAGTCGTCGAGGTGGGTGGCGGGGTGAAAGATCGCCGCATCCGGGTCTGCGGCGTCGCGGCTGAAGACACCGTCAGTCACCAGAACGTGGAAGTGGACGTGGCTGTTGAGGGCGTCACCGAAGCGGTGCACGAAGAGCATGGCGCCGAACTGGGCGTTGCGGGGCGAATCAGGGCTCGCATGGCGCAGTGTCGTTTGCACGGCCCGCAGGAAGACCCTGCCCAGGCCGTCGATGACCTCGGGTTTGGTCTTCAGGAACCAGCGCACTCGCTTGGGCATCGACACCACCCACTGGCGGTACGGGACCCGGGGCAGGACATCGTCGACGAGATGGGCGGCTGTCTCCACCATCCGGCGTGTGCCGCACGCGGGGCACAGGTCACCGACCTTGCAGGAAAACGGAACCAGGAACTCGTGCTTGCAAGACGCACAGCGGACGCGAGCGAAGCCATGGGCCGGGATGCCGCAGCGCAGGTACTCGCGCAAGGCGCGGTCGGCGGCCGGACGCACCGGGCGCAGATCGGGATCGTGGGATCGGGCCAGGGCGAGGAACGTCTCGAGGTGCTCGCGCACGGTGCGGTGCATGACCGTGGCGGCGGGCTGGCGGGGACGGTAGATGGCGGTGCAGGTGGCGGTGTCGGTGGCCGAAGGCATGGTCGCCTGCCGTCGCCTGGGGGCGTCGGGAGGCGGGTGATGCCGTCAATGGTGGGAGACGGGAGGGATCGCGCACGGAGCGCGAACGCCGGAGATGCATGTCGCGGGCCTCGCTTCGGCGACAGGGGACGAAAGTCATGTCACGTCGCCGCTGGTCAGCGACGGTCGATGAGCACCAGCAAGCTGCGGATGTAGTCGCTGCCCACCCAGGTGTGGGGCATGTCGCCGATGAAGTGGGCGGTCTGCGGATTGTGCCATACCACCTCGGGCCACTGGCGCCAGCCGACGGGGGTGCGGTGGGCGAGAAAGAACGTGAGCGCCTCTCGAGCGCGATCGTCCCAGCCCAGGCCCGCGAAGGCGCCGATGTTGCGGATCTCGTACGGCGTGAACGCATCCCATGGCGCGCCGTCGCGGCGAGCGGTGAAGAAGTCCCAGTATTTCTCGAAGGTGGCCTCGAGGGCGCCGGGGGGCAGGATGGCGCGGGCCTGGCAGGGGTCGAGGGCGATGGTGGTGGAGGTGGCGTCGAAGTCGCCGAGGTCGGCGCAACCGGGAATGTGCCGTACGGGAAGGTGGCGCGGCCGAACGTCCCGAAGGTGTTGTCGTACCCGCCGTCGGGCAGGAGGCGGGCGACCCCGATGTCGCTCTCACTGCCCCCCACGTTGGCGACGGTGCCGGCGATGACCAGCTTGTCGTCGGGCTGGACGACCAGGCCGTACGCAGTCGCCTGCGTCCAGCCGGGGAAGCCGATCGCCTGCTGACGGCCACCGTCGAGCCATCCCTGGGGCCAGATACGAAGCAGCAAGTGGGACTCGTTCCACGCGCCGTAGATGACGGCACGTCCGTCGGGCAGGAGCGCCAGGGAGTAGCCCGAGCAGAAAGCCCCACTGCCATTGTAGAGGAAGTCGTGCTGGCCGCCGAGGAATGACAGGTCCAACGAGCCGTCTGCGTTCAGGCTCTTGACCATCACGAAGCCTTTGCCGTTGGAGTTCTGGTATTCGCCCAGCATCAGGATCCCGCCGTCGGGCCGCACCGCGATGTCCCGGACGGTGAAGTGGTCCGAGACCTGCAACTTGCCGTCGCCGTCGAACGAGTTGTCGAAGGTCCCGTCCGGGTTGATCCGGACTGCGTAGGCCGGGCCGCTTTCGTTATTGGGATAGGAGATGTACGAGCCGACGACGACGATCTTCCCATCGGGCGCGACCGCGACGCCATGCACTTCGTTGTCCAGTGGCCCGATGTCGAATTGTTTCTTTCCCGTCCCATTGAAAGTCGAATCCAGGTAGCCGCCTGTCGTCAGGCGCACGATCTTGAACACACCGTCCGTGACGACGTCGGTTCCCCCGCCGGCCATCACCAGGCGCCCACTGCCGTCGAGGGTGGCATCGTAGCAGGCCACGTTGCTGTTGGGCCCCAGGTCGCCAAAGCCGACGGTGATCTTTCCGTCGCCGTTGAACGTGGTGTCCAGGGAGCCGTCCGCATTATAGCGGGCGGCGGAGAAGTCGTAGTCGTTGCTGACGAGCGAGCGGCCGGCGGCGATGATCTTCCCGTCGGCCTGAATCATGACGGCATAGGCCTGGTCGGCGTCCTCCGAAAAGTCCGTCAGCACCCAACCGCCCGAGCCGAAGGTGTGGTCGAGGTGGCCGTCGATGGTCAGGCGGGCCAGCATATAGTTGGCGGGACTCGTGTTGGCCCAGCCGGCGACCACGATCCTGCCGTCGGTCTGCACGGCGACACATGTGGCCCGGGTCTGGAACGACGGGTTCAGGATCGCCGCGGCGCCGGTCCCGTCGGCGAATGTGGTGTCGACGGTGCCGTCGGGAAGGAAGCGCATGACCAGATTGCCCAGTGACGTGTATCCGGCCGTGAGGATCTTCCCGTCCGGTTGCACGACCATGCCCCGCGCGGCGCAACACATCGGGTAGCCGTACCGGACGACGACCCCGCGGTCTCCGAACCCGGCGAACTCGGTGTCGTCCCGCTGTCCGCCGAGCGCCGTCTCGGCGCCGCCTGCCACTAGTGCCAAGGCGACTAGCGCGGCGGAGATGCCAACCTGGATGGATCTGACGTAGTCCCTCATGATTTCCTCCGCTCCCGGGTTGCGGCCGGACGGGGTCGCCCGCACCGGTCGTTCTTATCGTTCTTACGCTGGCTTGTCTTGCCCCTACGCACCAGCGTCCCCCGGCGAACACACGAATCTGTTCGTCAGCCGGCGGTGTCACCGACGCACCGACCGACCAGACGGCATTGGGGCAGGCCGGCACTGCCAGGGGTAGAAAACGACGGGGATTGGGAATCAGCCAGGCGGATGGCGCTCATCAACTGGTCGGGCAGGGGTCGGTTGGCGACAAGAACCAACCGGGCTCGTGGCAGCCCGCCCACTCGTATGCAAATGACAGCCAAGCATCGGCTTGGCCCAGCGCGTAGCGGTATTGCAGAGTCGACGCCGCTACGGCCGGCGCTCGTATACGTCGCGGCCCACGAGCATTCGAACGATGTGGTCGTTCTCGTCTGCCTGAAAGACGATCAGCGTTCCGTCCTCGCGTTGGAAGAGGAGGTTTCCCACCGGATAGGCCCTTTTCCTTTGAAAGACAATGGCGCCGTTGTCGGACGCGGCGACCTCGACCGGCGTTGCCTTCCAGCCGCCCTTTTCCGGCCGGGTGTGGTTGCACATGGCGCTCGTGTACGATCCCGTCACGCGCGCGAGGCCGCCCCCCCTGCGGCGCGGAAGTTGTTCAGCCGCGTGGGTTATCTGCGGAAGCATGGCGTGCGTGAGAGCCGGGACGACGGCGTCTGCGAGGGTGGCGGACTCCTGGTTGCAGGCGACGAAGACACCGAGATGCTCGGACGGCACCAGATAGAGGAAACACCCGAACCCTGCCATGGATCCACCGTGACTCATGGCCGCTACACCTTCGCGCCTGTCTTCCATCAAGATCAGGCCATAGCCTGGGAGGCGTGGGTCGTTGCGAAACTGGGTCGCGAGCATTGCGCCGGTCGACTCGCGCGAGAGGATGCGCGCGCCGTCACACGCGCCACCTTCGAGGAGTGCGATCATCAGGCGTGCCATGTCGGTGACCGTGCTGTTCACCGACGAAGCGGGCGCGGTATTCATGTACTCCCACGGCATCGGCTCCCACTCCCCGGCAAAACCGTAGCCGGTGGCGATATCGTCCCGAAATTCCGTGGGCACGGCAATGCCGCTTCTCGTCATGCCGAGCGGCGTAAAGATATGGCGCTGGAGATAGTCCTCGTACGCCACGCCGGAAACATCCTCCACCAGCACGCCGGCAAGCGTGACCGCGTAGGTGTCGTATATGGCCAACTCTCCCGGCGGGCGAATACGCACGAGGTTTCCGCGCAGGAATTCGGCGAGCGGAAGCACGGAGTCCGGCCCGGCGGCATGGCGCCCATAACCCAACTGGTCGAACCCCGCGGTATGGGTCAGAAGATGCCGGACACGCACGGGCTCATCGAAGGGGCCGTCCACGTGGATCGACTGCAAGTGCAAGTTCACATCGTCGTCGAGATGGACCTTGCCCGCGTCCACCAGCTGCATCACTGCGATCCCGGTCAACACTTTGGTGACAGACCCGATGCGAAAGATCGTCTCTTGCGCACTGACGGGCCTCTCCTGGAACACCTCGCGCCGCCCGAATCCCTGCGCGTACACCATCGCGCCGTCTTTCACGACGGACACCGCGGCGCCGGCGATGTAGCGGTCGGTCATCTTGTTGATGAATACGGGCCGCAGGATTGCATCGACGACTTCGCGCGTCCAGGCACCGGGGCCACCGACGTCTTCGGCGAACACCCGGATCGGGGCAATCGAGCAAAGCGCTGCTGCCACCGTCAATAAAAGGAACCGCTTCATCAGAGATCTCCCCGTAGTCCGCTCGTCTCCCCCCTGGCCACAACAATCCCCATAGTCGATCAGTTACTCGGCCGTATAGGCCGCCCTCCTGCGCTCGCGTAACCTCTACCAGGAACCGCGATGCCAACCAGGCTGTGGCGATGAATATCACATCTGCTCTCCCCATTCAAGATCCTCGCTCGGGCTGGCTCGCGCACCGCGGGATCGCGACCCGATCCCGCCTTCGGCAATGAGGGCACACTGTCAGGGAAGGCGCTCGGAGATGCGGGTCGGCAGCAGGGCCCTCAGCGATGGCAAAACCATTGTGCGCCCGGCACGGCCGGAAGTACGCATTTTTCACATGCCGGACCGAATTAGTTACCAAACGACCCGTAACTGGCTTCAATTACAGCAGTTCAACTAGCGATTCTCAAGTTGCGTAAACCGGATAATATTAGTAATCTTACCGCAAATGGCTCACAACGGGGGATAGGAATTTCTGACCCCCTTTTCGACGTTCGTCTCGCCGAGCCCTCGACGCGATATCTCGATTCTACTACCTCTTCGCGACGAGATCGCGCTCGCAGTGTCCGTAGACCTTGCGACATGACCATCGTGGCCGGATCGCATCGTGTTTGACGACCCGCTGACCGCCGATTTCGCGTCGAGAACGCAGACCTCTGCGATCGGCCGGCTCCCCGGCTGTGGCTTCTCTTGCCTCACGGGGCGGATCTCAATCTGCGTCCGGCACGCCCACCGTCTGGTCCACTTCGTCCCAGGTCACGGCGGTCAGGGTCTGTGCGAACTCCAACTCGCCCTGCGGTGGTGAGCGCGCCGGCAACACCTGCGGCGGCTCACTCTCCAGGTCGAGGTGTTCGAGTATCCGTTTGATCACCGCCGGGTCCAGGATGAAGGCGATGATCGTCATGGGGCCTCTGCATCTCGGGCATTGCAGAGACCGGACGTCGTAGATGCGCGCCAGCAGCATCGCCCAGCTGCGCGAAGCCTTCGGCCGCGGTTCGGTCGGCTCGGTCAATCCCATCGCTGCCCGCGCGCCGTCGAGGGCCTGCCGTACTGTGCCCGCAGGGCCGGCCGTCGCGGTCACTGCCCGGCGCAGCTTCGCGCCCGGTGCCAGCACGCCGCAGTAGCGGTGGCGGTGCTTGCGCGGTGGGGCGAGTAGATCGACCAGGCGCTCGAGGAACTCTGATCATGAAAATGTAAAGACATGATAATAATAGTCCTGTATAATGCGCCCGGGGTTCCGGCCCGGGCCCGCGTCACGCATGCGATCCGGGAGGGACCATACGGGAGGAGTGATCATGTCTATCCCTAGACCCAACCCATTCAAGAATGGTCCCGTCCTCGCCGGGTTGCTGCTCGCGGCCCTGGCTCCGGCGTCGACCGGCGCGATTCGCACGGACGATCTGATGTTCGAGTACGGGGACGCTCCGGAGGACTACCTCGCGTACCCCAGCTCAGGTCAGCAGGGCCACTTCCCCACATGCTTCGACCCCGTCGGGTACTACGTGCGTCACGCGAATCCCGGATCCTATTTCGGACCATCGGCGGACCTGGAGGTCGACGGCAATGCGGGCCTCTGCTTCGTGGAACCCTACGACCAGGACGAGTGCTGGGGACCCCTGGACGGCGATTCCGGACTCGTGAAGCCGACCCCCTTCACGGTCTTCAACGGTACCGTCGTTCTGTGCAGCCAGCCGCCGGGCACCGCACTGGGCACGGTCTGCGGCTTCGCCCAATGGGGCACCGACATCGACATCGAGGTGCACAACACCTTCAACTTCCCGCAAGCGGTGAACATCCTTTTCGACTGGGACCAGGACGGTTCTTGGCATGGTCAGAGCCAGTGCAACGGCGGCACCCCCGTCCCGGAGCACGCCGTCTGGAATCTCCAGGTCCCGGGGAACTTCAGCGGGCTACTCTCGCAGCTAGGCCCCCCCGCCATCCAGATCGGTCCCAACTCGGGCTACGTCTGGGTGCGCTTCACCATCACCGACCCGGGCGCGATCCCCGCCCCCGGCTGGGATGGCACCGGCAATTTCGACACCGGCGAGACCGAGGACTACCTACTGCGCATCGATCCCATCCAGGAAGCCGCCGAGCTGGGTGACGCGCCCGAGGATGTGATCGCCTACCCGCTGACCAACATCGTGGGCCATTTCCCGACCTGTTACGGAGGTTCGGCCGGCTACGTGCGCCACGCCAACATCACGAACACCCACCTGGGAGCCACCGTCGACCTCGAACCGGACGGGAATCACGGTGAATGCGGGTTCATACCCTACGACTACGACGAGTGCGGTGAGCTCATCGAGGCCGGCCTCCAGATCGCCCAGCCGTACACCATCGGCCTGACCGGAAACATCGAGCAATGTGCCGGCACCACCGGCGGCAACATCGGCTATCCCTGCGATCCCATGGTCTGGGGCACCGATTTCGATGTCTTCGTGACGAACAACCGGGCCGAGGTCATGTACCTGAACGTGCTGGCCGACTGGAACGGCGACGGCACCTGGGGTGCGACCGTCACCTGTCCCTCGGGCATCGTGGGCGACGAGCACCCCCTGAAGAACGCGGTGATTCCCGGCGGCTTCAACGCCAGCGCCTCAAGCCTCTCGCTCCCGGACTTCCGGATCCTCTCGGGCGAGCAGTGGGTGTGGTTCCGGATCACGCTGAGCGATATGCCCGTGTCCCTGCCGTGGGACGGGTCGGGCGACTTCCTCTACGGGGAGACCGAGGACTACCTGCTACGGGTCGGTGACGCCGCGTCGGCCGTGCCGACGGCGCAGGAAGCCGGTCTGATCCTCGAGCCCAGTTTCCCCAATCCGTTCAATCCCCGCACGACCATCGCGTACGGCCTGCAGAAGGCCGGACCGGTGCGCGTGGACATCCTCGATCCCCGCGGCCGCCGCGTCGTCACGCTGGTTCAAGGCGACCAGGACGCCGGCCAGCACTCGGTGACGTGGGAGGGGCGGGATCAATCCGGAAGGCTGGTGCCATCGGGCGTCTACATGGTGAGCGTCACCGCGAACGGCACGGTGCGCACGGGCAAGCTGTCCCTGTTGAAGTAGGCGAATGACCTGCACGCGGGCGGGCCATGGCGATCTCGCCATGGTCCCTCGCGTGCGCATCCCCCGGAAAGGGAATGCCGGGCGCGCTCGCTCTGGCGCGAACGACCCCGTGGTCCCTGTCGAGTATTGGCGCTCACGCCGATCTCGGCTATGCCAGAGACCACCGCCAGCAAGGACGCGCGAGGGCATGCCGCACGGTCACGACCTCGATCCACCGATCACCCGCATCACCGAGGTCCGCTCGGAATACACATCGGCGCGGCTGATCTGCGCCAACCTCGCGTACCGGCTCGCGGGCACCCGCTATCAGCGCGCGCCGGGCTACCTGCCGGCAGAGATCGATTTTCCTCGACCCGACGGCAAGCTGGCGACGCTCGAGGTGCGCGACTACGACGTCCGCCATCTCGACCGCGTCGCGAAAGGCCGCGCGGTTCGTCGGGGCCGGACCTCGTCTGATCAGCGGCGGTCGATGAGTGTCAGCAAGCTGCGGATGTAGTCGCTGCCCACCCAGGTGTGGGGCATGTCGCCGATGAAGTGGGCGGTCTGCGGATCGTGCCATACGACCTCGGGCCACTGGCGCCAGCCGGCAGGGGTGCGGTGCGCGAGGAAGAACGCGAGTAGCTCCTGGGCGCGGTCGTTCCAGCCCAGGTGGACGAAGGCGCCGATGGTGCGGATCTCGTAGGGCGTGAACGCCTCCCATGGGGCGCCGTCGCGGCGAGCGGTGAAGAAGTCCCCCAGTACTTCTCAAAGGTAGCGTCGAGAGCGCCGCGGGGCAGGATGTCGCGGGCCTGGCAGGGGTCGAGGGCGATGGTGGTGGAGGTGGCGTCGAAGTCGCCGAGGTCGGCGCAGCCGGGGATATAGGGGATGTTGTGCGCTTTCATCGCGGCGGCGATGGAGGCGCCGAGGTCGGTGGCGAAGCGGTCGCGCAGGGTGGCCAGTCGTGCCTGCTGGGCGGGGTCGCCCATGGCGGTGGCCAGGTCGACGGCGTCCTTGTAGCCGCGCAGGGCCCAGAAGTCGTCCCAGTAGGAGTGCATGGGCTTGGCCGAGTAGCCCTCGTGGCTGATGTTCGGCGGGAGGATGCCGTAGAACTCGGTGCCCGCGAACTCTGGCGTGCGGCGCTCGTCGAGCAGGCTCTCGAGGTAGGCGATGCCGTTCAGCACGCGCGGCCACATCGCGGTGAGCACGTCGCGGTCGCCGGTGGTGCGCCAGTACTCGGCGACCAGGAAGATGAACTCGCCGGTGGAGTCGTGCTCGGGCACGGGGTCGGCGCCGCGGCGATCGACGACGCAGGGGATCTTGCCGTTCTCGTACTGGTGGGGCGCGAACCAGAGCAGGAAGTCGCGTGCCGCGTCGGTGAAGCCCAGGCGCAGCAGGGCCTCGCTCGTGAGGGCGCCGTCGCGGATCCAGCTACGCGCGTAGGCGCAGGTGCCCGGCTGGATGGCCGGACCCGCGCGGTTGACCAGGATGAAGCCGAGCTGGGCCTTCAGCGTGAGCAGTGCGTCTTCCATTCCAGGCGGCGCGACCAGGTCGACGCGTGCCAGTTTTCCCTCCCAGCAATCGGTGGCGGCGCGGGTCACCGATACGGGATTGACGGGCTGCATCGGCGAGGTTGGCTCGTCTGATGGTCTTGGGTACTGTCGCGGCCGTCGCCGGACAGAGTGGTTCCCCGCGATGTCAACGATCGTCGCGTCCGGGGTTACGCGGCTTCGCGGTAGTACCGGCTATGTAACCCACCCAGAAATTGGCGGCGTCTCACCGGCCCAACGTCGTCCATCTCGACGAAGCCGCCATCACGCGCGGCCGCGATCAGCCCGTCACCGCGGACTGCGCTGGCTCGTGACGCACGGCCACCTGGATGCCGCTGCCGCCAGCGAGATGCGCACCTGGCAGCACGGCGGCGGCTGGTCCGTGCACGCGCAGGTCAGGATTGCCGATTGGGACCGCCAGGGCCTGGAGCGACTGGTGCGTTACTGCGCGCGACCCGCCCTGGCCGCCGGCCGCCTGGGCCGCTTGAACGCCGACACCCTGGTGTACCGCCTGCGCCGCCCACGACCGGACGGCCGCACGGAGATCCGGCTGAGTCCGCTGGAATTCCTCGAGCGCGTGATCGACTTGCTCGCCCCACCACGCAAGCACCGCCATCGGTACTGCGGCGTGCTCGCTCCAGGAGCGAGGCTGCGCCGGGCGGTGACGCAGACCGCCGGTCCCGCCGGCACGGTGCTGCTCGCGCTCGATCGCGCCAGGGCTGCGATGGGCATGGCGGACGCGTCCGAGCCGCGCCCCAAGGCGTCGCGTAGCTGGGCGATGCTGCTGGCGCGGATCTACGACGCGCGGCCTTTGCAATGCCCACGATGCGGCAGCGCGATGACCGTCCTGGCGTTCATCCTGGACCCGGCGGTGATCAAGCGGATCCTCGATCACCTCGATCAGGAGAGTGAGCCGCCGGTCACATTGCCGGCGCGTTCACCGCCGCAGGGAGAACTGGAGTTCGCGCCGGCGAGCGGTCCAGTGATCTGGGACGAGGTGGATCAGACAGCCGGCCTGCCAGACGCGGAATGAGAACCCGAGCTTCGGAATCGTCAAGGGGCGAGGCCAGACAGTCGGCCGGTGGGAGTGGTCTGCGCGGCGGCGAGGAAATCTGGCGATTGGCACCGCGGAACGACGCATCGAGCCGCTCACAACGGGCGTGTCGCGAGGTTCACGGGCGATTCTCATGCGAAGGCGCGGCAAAAGTGTGGTAGAACCGAGCGCGCGAGTCGGCGCCATGTGGGGGAGGGGTTCCGAAAACGTGGTCTGTTTGACCTATACGCTCACGTCAATGGGCGGCCTCATACAGCTTCCGGAACTCCGGCATATCGCGCAACGACGCGAACACCGGCGACACGCCCAGCAACTCGCGCGACGGGAGATACGGCCCGGGCTCGTCGACGACCGTCTTCCACTGCGCCACCGCGGCATCACTGTCGCCCAGCAGCATTAGCGTGTATCCCTTGAGGGCGTCGTGTTCGGACCGGATCCATTTGTCGCGGGTCGCGGGATAAGTGACTTCCGCGGCACTCGCCTCGCGCAGGGCCGCGTCACGGTTCCCGACACCGGCATAGGCCAGCGCCAGCGAAGCCCGGATCCGCGAGTCGTTGGGTGATGCCTTCACCTCGCGCTCCATGATCTCGAGGCCCTTGCGGAACAACGGCTCAGCCGCCTCGCGGCTCCCAAGCAGGGCTTCGGCCAGCCCGGCGAACAGCGGTGTCGAGTAGGTGATGAACTGTTCGGACATGACTTCGCCCATCTCTCCCGCTGCCGCGATGGCGGCCTCGCGGTCGCCGCGATAGAAATTGACTTCGTAGGTGTCGATCGTAAGGTCGCGCGGATCATCGGAAGCCGGCCCGCGCGCCAGCCACTCCTGTGCTGACGCGAAGTCTCCCTTGGCCAGGTAGGCATCCGCCTTGAGGCGATAGCCGATGCCCGCGTCCGGGGACAGTGAGATGACCTCGTCGAGCGTGGAGATGGCGCGGTCGAAACGGCGGAGCAGGCAATTGGTCTCGGCGACCCCCCACATCAGCCGTGTGTTCCGGGGGTCCTTGTCCATCGCCTGCTGGAGCAACACCAGGCCGTCCTCGTAGCGCCCCTGTCGACGACGGATGAACCCGATGGCCTCGAGCACGTCGGCGGTCCCGGGCATCTCCTGCCGCACGCGCTCCATCTGGTGCACCGCTTCATCCAGGTCCTTCCGGCCCCAGTAGGCCACCCAACCCCGCGCGTAGGGAAGCCAGGGCGAGTCCGGAGCCAGCGCCTCCACGCGTTTGATCTCGGCGTCGGCCATGTTTAGCCGCGCCGGCGACGCATCGTAGCCGAAGTGGATCAGGCCGGCGTACTGCTTCGCCAGCATCGCATGGGCCACCAGGAAATCCGGATCCAGCTCGATCGCGCGCTTGAGCATATCGATGGCCGAGCGGGTGGTCGGCTCGTCCAGGTTGATGCCCTCGGCGTACCCGAGCGCCTTGAGATAGGCATGGTAGGCGTCAACGTTGTCCGTTAGCTTGACGCCCAGCGCCATGCGGGCCGGCTCCAGCAGCGTCACCCCGAGGGCGTCGACGACCTTGGTGGAGATCGTGGACTGGATGCGGAAGATCTCTTCCATCGACTCTTCGTAGCGGTCGGACCAGACCGGCGTGTCGTCAGCGGCGCGGATGAGCTGCGGCACCACGCGCACGCGGCTGGCGCCGCCAGCCATCTTCTCCCAGCGGACCGTCCCCTCCAGCACGTAGCTGACGCCCAGTTCCTGACCGATCTGCCGGGTGTTCTTGCCCGTCTTGTCGTACTGGACGGCGGTCGTGCGCGAGAGCACCGACAGCCCGTCCACGTTGGCGAGCCGGCTCATGATCTCGTCGGTGATGCCGGCCGCGAAGTAGGCGTCTTCGGGCAGACCCAGGTTGTCGAAGGGGAGCACGACGATCGATTTGACCGCTTTCTCACCCTTGACCGCAACTTCACCCGAAGCGCCGCGCACCGACTTGCCGTCACCGCCGCCGCCGCGCAGACCGAAGAAAACGGCCGCAGCGATGGCCACGATCGCGATCGCACCCACGCCCAGCATCCGCCGGGAGGGGCGACTCCCTGCCGGCGGCATGACACCGCTGGCGGTCGAAGGTCCCGCTCCCGGGCTCGAAGTCGCGGACGGACCCGCAGTTGACGGCGCCATGGCGGGGTGCGAGGCGGATGACACAAGTGAGGACGGCTGCCCCGCCCATGAACCGCCGGCGGTGGACAGGCCCCCGGCGGAGGTGCTCAGCGGACCGGCGTCCGACTGCACCTCGTCGCGCAACCCTTCCAGTTCGTTTCGCACGTCGAGCGCGGTCTGGTAGCGGCGGTCCGGCTCCTTGGCCAGGCAGCGGTTCACGATGCGCCCGAGATGGCGCGGCAGCTCCGGCTTCACTTCATTGACGCCCGGCGGCATGTCGCGCAGGACCGAAGACAGCGTGGACATCTGGCTGTCCCCGGTGAACGGGCGACGGCCGGTGAGCATCTCGAACAGGATGACGCCGAGCGAGAAGATATCCGTGCGCGCGTCGATGGCCTTGCCCTCGGCCTGCTCGGGCGACATGTAGGCCGCCGTACCGAGGATCTTCCCTTCGCGCGTGGCCACATCGGCCACGGTCATCGTGTTCATCCCGTGCTCGGCCGGCGCCGCCTCGAACAGCTTGGCCAGGCCGAAATCGAGGATCTTCACGCGACCTTCGTCGTTGATCATGACGTTGTCGGGCTTCAGGTCCCGGTGCGTGACGCCCTGCCGGTGTGCGCCGTTGATGGCATCGGCCAGCGGGATGGCCGCGGAGAAGAAATCGCGCAGCCGCATCCCTTCGGGCTGGATCATCTGCGTGAGCCGCCGCCCGGTCACGTGCTCCATGGTGAGGAACGGGATCTCGCCGTCGTCTTCCACCGAATGGATGACCACGATGTTGGGATGGTTCAGCGCCGCCACGGCGCGCGCTTCGCGCACGAAACGGCCGCGCCGTTCGGGATCACGGGCCATCTCGGCGGGCAGCACCTTGAGCGCCACGTTGCGGCCCAGTTTCGTGTCCTCCGCGAGGTACACGGTGCCCATGCCGCCGGAGCCCAGCTCGCTGACGATGCGGTAGTGACCGAGGGTTTGTCCGATCAAGAGGTCTCCTGGGGAGCGACGGCGGTCCGGATCGTGGCCATGGCCAAGCACCGTGCGCGGCGGATCCGCGCACGGTGCTGCTTCAATATTATTGTATTGATCTTATCATGATTGTTGTGCCGCGGCAATGCCGCGGAAATCCACCCGGTGACGCCCTCAACAGCCACGTCCACTTCCACGTTCTGGTGACTGACGGTGTCTTCATCCGCGACGCCGCAGACCCGGACGCGACGATTTTCCACCCCGCCACCCACCTCGACGCGGCCGCAGCCAGCGAGATGCGCACCTGGCAGCACGGCGGCGGCTGGTCCGTGCACGCCGCTGTGCAGATCGCCGACTGGGATCGCCAAGGCATCGAGTGCCTGGTGCGCTACTGTGCACGCCCGGCGCTGGCCGCCGGCCGCCTCGGACGCCTGAACGCCGACACCTTGGTGTACCGTATGGGGTGACCGCGCTCCGATGGCACGACGGAAATCCTGCTTACCCCGCCGGAGTTTCTCGAACGCCTAGTCGACCTGCTCGCTCCATCGCGCAAGCATCGCCACCGTTACTGCGGCGTGCTGGCCCCGGGCGCGAAGCTGCGCCGGGCGGTAACCGCGACGGCCGGCTCCGCGGGCACGGTACTGCAGGCTCTCGAAGGTGCACGGGCAGCGATGGGATTGGCCCAGCCGACCGAACCGCGGCCGAAGTCTTCGCGTAACTGGGCGATGCTGTTGGCGCGCATCTACGACGCTCGGGTTTTGCAGTGCCCCCGCTGCGGCGGTCCCATGATGATCATCGCCTTCATCCTGGACCCCGCGGTGATCACCTGATCGCTAACGAGGACTTGCACCTGACAACGCCGCTTGTCACGCACCTGGCTTGCGCCAGGTCGCGCCAACCGGCGTTGCAGGTTTAGCCAACGTTTTCCGAAAAGTTGACGTCGGGTATAACCCGGGTTATACTGAGAGCATGAAAACTGCGATTTCAATTCCTGACGAGCTTTTTGCCGCGGCGGACCGGGTGGCTAAGCGTTTGGGGCTGTCGCGCAGCGAACTGTATCAGAAAGCCTTGGCGACGTATCTCGAGGGACAGGACAGCACCGCCGTAACGGAACAGCTCAACCACGTGTACGCAACGGACGACGTGGGAGAGATCGATCCCGTTCTTTCTGCGATGCAACGGGGGAGTATAGTACGGGAGAACTGGTAGCTAAACGCGGCGAAGTGTGGTGGGCAGAGCTTGCTGCTCCGCAGGGGTCGGGGCCTGGCTTCCGTCGACCGGTGCTGATCATTCAAGCTGATTCGTTCAATCGGAGCCGCATCGCGACTCTGATAGTTATCGCGATTACATCGAATCTCGCTCTCGTGGACGCGCCGGGGAATGTGTTGCTTAAGTGCCGCGAGAGTAAGTTGCCTCGCGACTCCGTCATCAACGTCTCGCAAGTACTCACACTTGATCGGCGTTACTTGGTTGAACGGGTGGGCCGTCTATCAGCCAAGTCGCTTCGCGAAGTTGAAGCCGGATTGTACCTCGTGCTAGGGCTGCAGGCGAGCGTGGGATAACGAACTGTTGCAGCTGACGGATCGCGCTCGTCACGGCCCGCGCCGAACACGGCTCGCGCCAAACGCGCCCGCCGCTCAACGCGGCGTTATGGGCCGACTACGACTACGCCGATCGGTATTCGGTTTGCAAACGCGCCGAAGTATGCGCGATACGGGTAGGCGGCTAACGGAGCGTTTGCGCAGCCAGCTCGGCCCTGTCACGCCGCTGGCGGAGCCAGCGCGCGCGGCAGGCCCGCCCGCTGTTCAACGCAGACGTTAGCGTTTATTCGCTATAATGGTGCTCCTTGACGACCCGTCGAACTAAGCGGAGTCTTACCAGTAAGACGTGCACTGATCGAGGAGGTCATGGTGTCTAATCCCGCAACAACCCGGATGTCATCCAAGGGGCAAGTCGTTATTCCTGAGGAGATTCGCGATAGACTCGGCCTCACCGCGGGGCTCAGTTTATCGTCATTGGGGACAATGGCGTCGTCATCCTCAAGACTCTGGCGCCGCCCAAAATGAGCGATTTCGACCAGTTAGTAGGCCAAGCGCGACGTCAGGAGCGGAAGGCCGGTCTCGAGCGGTCGGATGTTTCGAAAGCGGTGAAGGCTGAGAAGAAAGCAAAAATAAGGTCGTTCTCGACACGAACGTCTTTGTATCCGGGGTCTTTTTCTCTGGGCCGCCGTTGGAGATCCTGAGTGCGTGGCGCGACGGACGCTTCCAGATGGTCGTGTCGGCCGAGATGCTGGATGAATCCCGACGGGTCGGGGAACGTCTTGAGGCCGGTTATGTCGGGGACGCATTTTCGCGGGTATATCTGCTTGTCGCACTACAATTGCCACGCGATTCGCCTTGTAGCCGAGATTCCTGGTGAATGGGTCCATGTTGTACTGGCTGTTCGTGTTCTGTATGTGGCCGAGAAAATCGGCGCGTTTTCTGGTGAGGTGATTGCGTGATTGGTCTCATCGCAGCTTACCGCGCCTAGCGCGGAATGAGGAGGCCTCAATGAGCATCAAGTGCTTGCGCCCGACATTCGCGTCTGTCACGTCTTGTGTTGGCGCCCCAACCGCGCCAGCCACGCTGTTCAACGCAACGATTGCCTACTATACATCCTAGGTGGGCTTGTCCCGACGGCCGTCGCGCTCTCGCCCTTTGGCGGACGTCATTCTTGCCCGGGAGGAAAATATGGCTCGCGTACGCGTACACAACTTTGCGATCTCGATCGAAGGCTACGGGGCCGGCCCGCGCCAGACTCGCGAGGAGCCCCTCGGTGTCGGCGGGGAGGCGCTACACGAATGGCTATTCCCGACGCGCATCTTCCAGCGCATGGGGGGGAAGACCGGCGGCACCACCGGCGTCGATGACGAGTTCGTTGGGCGATTTGGCGATGGCGTCGGCGCATGGATCATGGGTCGTAACATGTTCGGTCCGATTCGAGGTGCCTGGCCCGATGACACGTGGCGCGGCTGGTGGGGAAAGAATCCCCGTACCACGGCCCGGTTTTCGTACTGACGCATCATGCCCGCACGTCGGTCGAGATGGAAGGGGGTACGGTCTACCACTTCGTTACTAAGGGTATTCGCGGGGCGATGGAGAGCGCCGTGGCGGCCGCGAAGGGCAAGGACGTGCAGATCAGCGGCGGCGTGGCGACGGTCCGCCAGTACCTCGAGGCGAGACTCATCGACGAGCTACACGTGGCGATCGCACCCAAGCTGCTCGGCTCCGGCGAACATCTCCTATACGGCCTCGATCTCGCTGGCCTGGGCTATGAGTGCACGACTCATGTCCCGACCGCCGCCGCAACTCATGTCGTGCTGACACGCCGCTGAACCTGGCGTTATCGGGACCGCAGCGATGCATCGCGTGCGTTGAAGAGGTTCCGGAAGCGCTGTGCATTGACCGCGATGGTCCTGGCATTTGCTACCTGAAACCGAGGAGCGGCCATGAAGGCGGATTTCGATAGTGCATTCCGGGGCCATCTCGACGCTATCGCCAATCGCGATATCGAAGCGTTCAAAGCCAATCTCACGCGCGGCGACAAGCTCTACACGATTGTCCAGAATGGGCACGCGTTCACGACACCGTCGGAGTCGATAGAAGTCCACGAGCAGTGGTTAAAGGACCGGAACTGGATCTGGGCGCTTGACTATGCGGCCTTTGCCCGGTCAGCCGGCATGGAAATCAAGTAGGAGGGCCGCGGGGGTGGCACTTGATTTCCTGAACGCGGTCTCGACTACTCGCGAGGTTTGTCGCGATGTCGAGGGTCGTCAGCATACTGTCCGGGTTGCCAGAGGGCCACATCGCCGATGTCAATGATCGGGTGGCCGACGCTGACTGTTTCTGGGAATAGTGCTACGGTCGTGCCACCACGCCTGCTCTCGCGGACAGCATACCTGGCCGAGAAGCTCGAGCCTCCTCTTCACGTCCAGGTCGCCGCCATCGACGGGATCGAAGCCACGATCAGCGACGGGGCGGAGCACCTCGGGCCTGGTGTTGACCGGATCGCCACAGACCGAGAGAGCGCTCCGCCCCGGCGTGCCCCCCGGAACGCCCTTCCTGCGTAGTCCGCGCCTCGCATTCGCGATCGAGACGAGATGGCCGAGGCTTGCGCGGTGGCGGGCCGGGGTCGACGCGCGTGTCAGCCCTTCGCCTTGTTCTTCATCATCTCCTGCATGCGCTTCTTTAATTCCTCGGGAGCGACGTCCTCGACGTGGGTGGCGATATTCCATATGTGGCCGAATGGATCGGCGAGCATGCCCGAGCGATCGCCATAGAACTGGTTCTCCACGGGGCGGGTTTGCCTGGCGCCCGCATCGATCGCACGTTTGAACACGGCGTCGACGTCGTCGACGTAGACCAGCAGGCTGATGGACATGCGGTCGTCGCTCGCCGGCGCGAAACAGCCCATCTGCGGCATCTCGTCGGCAAGCATCACGTGGCCGGCGCCGATCTTCAGCTCCGCGTGTCCGATCTTGCCGTCAGGGCCCGGCATCCGCATCGTCTCCCTGGCGCCGAAGACTTTCGTGTAGAAGTCGATCGCTTTCGCCGCGTCCTTGACGACCAGGTAGGGTGTCAAGGCCTCGTAGCCCTCGGGAATCTTGCGGGTCGTCATGGTGGTGTGCCTCCTCTTCGGTGTGGGGTGGACAAGACAAGTAAGTCCACTTCGAGACGTCTCGCATCGCGCGCAATTTTTGAAAACGAGGACTCGGCGCCTGTTCCTGGACGCGGATTATCAGAATCGGGCGACCGCGATCCGGATCCTCGTTTCGGTCGAGCTGCGCCGTGCCCTCGCCGCGTCGTCAATCATACCTAACATGGTGCGCAGCGGGGCGTGACCGTGCGCCACGGTGAAGATGTTCCCTCGCCAAGGCGGTCAACGTGGTGGAGTCCATCGTACTGGCGGCGTTGCTGGTGGGCGCAATCGTCCTGTTCTGGACGCAGAAGCTGCCCTCGGATCTCACGGCCGTCCTGCTGATGCTGGCGCTCATCGTGCCGTGGCCTCATGGCGACGGGGCCTGGCATGGCCTGCTCAGCTATACCGACGCCTTCGCGGGGTTCGGCAGCTCGGCCGTGATCATGATCGCGTCCATGTTCGTGCTCGGCGGTGCACTGGTGCAAACAGGCGCGGCGGAATCGCTCGGGGTGACCGTGTTCCGCGCGGTGGCGGCCCGGGAGTGGTCGTTGCAGCTCGCAATTCTCGGCGTAACGACCGCGTGCTCGATGTTCGTCAACGACACCACGACGGTGCTCGTGTTCATGCCGGTGATCATGACCATCTGCCACGAGCGCAATCTGGCGCCCTCGCGCTATCTGATCTTCGCGGCCTACGGCGCGCTGCTCGGAGGTCAGTGGACGCTCATCGGCACGCGCAGCAACATCGTGATCAGCGACATCACGCGCTCGGTCACCGGTCACGGGCTGGGGTTCTTCGACTTCGCGCCCACGGCGGCCGGCATCCTGGGCCTGGGGGCGATCTACCTCGTGACCGTGGGGCGTCGTCTCCTGCCGCGCACGCGACACCTGCGCCCGGCCGCGGCTGACGGGACGGACGACCGCGCGTACCTGACCGAGGTTGCCGTCGCGCCGGCGTCGGACGCTGTCGGCAAGCCGGTGCGCGATCTCGAGTGGAGCAAGCGGCAGAACGTGGCGGTCGTGGACATCCTGCGCGGCGAGCGCCGTCTGCCGCCGTCGTTCCCGCTTGCCGAGGGGGACATCCTCATCGTGCGGGGATCACCGAAGGTGATGCAGGATCTGCTCAAGACGAGCGATTTCCAGCTCAAGGGGGAAGTGGCCATCGACCCCGAGACCCTGCAGAGCGTGGATCTGGTGACGGTGGAAGCGGTGCTCGCGCCGCAATCGTCGTACATCGGCCGCACGCTCGACGAGGTCGACTTCCAGACCCTTTACCGGTTCACGATCATGGGGGTGGCCCGCACCGGCCGGGAGCTGAGCCAGCGACCGGGATCGTTGCGGTTGCGGTTCGGGGACTACCTGCTGCTGCTGGGCAACGTCGCCGACCTGCCGCGGCTGCGCCGCAATCGCAACCTCATCCTGCTCGGCGAGCGCGCGATTCCCGCGCTTGGTCGCCGCAAAGCCGTGATGGCCATCGCACTGCTCCTGGCGGTCATCGGCACCTCCATGGCGGGACTCGTACCCCCGCCGGCATCGATCCCGGTGGCCGCGGCGCTGGCCGTGATCCTCGGCTGCATCAGCCCCCAGCGCGCCTACGAGAGCATCGACTGGTCGACGGTCATCACGCTTGGCTCGATGATCGCCTTCGGTGTGGCCATCGAGAAGACCGGGACGGCAGCCAGCGTGGCCCGGTTCCTCGTCGAGTCCCTCGCGGGTTCTCCGCCGGTCGTCCTGATGGGGGCACTGCTGATCGTGGCCTTGCTGCTCACGCAGCTCATCGAGAACGTCGCCGTGGCCATCATCATGGCGCCGATCGCCCTGGCCGTCGCCAGCCAGGCCGACGCCGATCCGCGCCCTTTCATGGTCGGCCTGGCGGTGTGCATCTCGTCGGCGTTCTGCACGCCGGTAGCCCACGAGAGTACGATCCTCGTGGTCGGACCCGGCGGCTACCGTTTCAGCGACTACCTGCGCGTGGGCAGTTTCCTGGTCTTCCTCACGTGGTCGATCACCTTGCTGATCACGCCGATGGTGTGGCCATTCAAGTGATCGATCGTCATCGTCACCGAGGGCAACGGCCACTCGTTCTCCTTCTCCTGTGCCTAATCAAAACTCCATCTGCCGCGCGATCGGCGTCGTAAATCGGCGTTCCCGGGTTTGCTGACGCCGGAAAGCTGAGAATGGCGGCCGGAATCGGCGCCGGTCGGCTGGGCTACTCGTCGAGGTTAGCTCGTTTGATGGTCTTGGGTACTGTCGCGGCCGTCGCTGGACAGAGTGGTCCCCAGCGATCTCACCGACCGTCCCGACCTGGGTTACGCGGCTTCCCGATAGTACCGGCTATGTAACCCACCCAGAAATCGGCGGCGTCTCACCGGCCCAACGTCGGGCGGTTCGACCGGTCGTCCATCCGGCGTGTCCTTGCCGAGGCCGAGGTGGGTTCGCGAACCATGGTAGTACTCGAGATACTGCTTGAGGAGCTTCGTGCGTGGGGCTCGTTGAAGACAATGACGTGATTCAGACACTCGCGCTTCAGGGTGCCGACGACACGTTCGCAGTAGCTGTTCTGCCACGGCGATCGCGCGCTGATCACCCTCTCCTCGATGCCCCTTACGCGTAGGACGGTTTCGACCTCGCCACTGTAGATCCGATCGCGATCGCGAATGAGGAACCGCGGTGCGGTATCGAAGGGGAATGCCTGGATGATCTGGCGAGCGGTCCATTCGCCGGTCGGGTGGGCGGTGACGTTGAGGTGGACGATCTGCCGTCGGTCGAGAGAGAGAATGACAAAGATGTAGATGGTCTTGAACATGACGGTGGGGACGGTGAGGAAGTCGATGGCGCAGGTCTCGCGGAGGTGGTTGTCGAGAAACGTCCGCCAGTTCTGGGTAGGTCGGCCTCGTCACTTGACCATGTACCTCGCGACGGTCGCTTCCGACACGAAGTAGCCGAGTTTCAGGAGTTCGCCGTGGATGCGCGGCGCGCCCCAGGTGGGGTTCTCGCGTGACACGCGGCGGATCAGCTCGACAACGTCAAAGGGGATGCGGGGCCTACCTACCGCCTGTGGTCGGCTCTTGCGCCTCCACCAGAGGCGCCATCCCTTTCGGTGCCAGGCGATCACGGTCTCAGGTTGGACGAGGCGCAGCGGTCGCCGCCAGCCTGCCCAGTAGCGGCAAAGCAGGAGCCAGAAAGTCCGGTCCAGAGCTGTGAATGGTGGCCTGGGATTCGATCGCTGCAGCACGAGGATCTGCTGGCGCAGGGCGAGGTTCTCGATGACCAGGTCACGGCGCGGGCGAACGAGGTCGCGCAGGAATTCGAGGACGATGTTTGGCATGGGTAGGGATCGGCCGTTTGAGCGACTAGTTGAGACCCACGGAATTGGTCAGCAGCGACGATTTAGAGCGTCGGCTTGTGGTATACTCGTGAAGTCGTAACTCTGGTCGTGGCAATGCCGACGGGGTTTTGAGGAGAAAGTATGGTAGGATCGAGGGAGAGAGCTGGCGCCATGGGGGAAAGGCGTTTCGAAAACGTGATCTGTTTGTCGTATACGCCGGCACCGACTACGAGCTCGACGGCGGGACCACCCGCTTTTCCATCGAGATCGCGGGCCTGACCATCGAGTGGCTCACCGCCATCCGTATCCTGAACGACACCTTTTCGCGCGACGGCTTCGAGATCACGCCCGCCGACGCCGACGCCGACATCGTCGGGCGCTAGCGCCGCCGCAGCAACATCATGCGCGTGGACTGGGTCCGTCCGTCCGCCTGGATGCGGCACACGTATACGCCGCTGGCGGCCCGCTGACCGCGCTCGTCGCGGCCGTTCCAGCGCACGCTGCGATCGCCTCGCTCGAGACCGGCGCCGTCCACCAGCGTCCGCACCAGGCGGCCCCGCAGATCGTAGACGCTCACCGAGACGGGGCCCGAGCGGGCCACGCCGAAGCGGACGACCGTCTCGCCGTCGAAGGGATTGGGCGCGACGATGGGCGCCAGGGCCACGGCGGGTTCGCCATCGCCGACGGCCGTCGTGCCGCCGGCCACGGTCACCAGCACGTTGTCGGCCATGAAGGCGCGGATGAAGTCCTGGCAGGTGGGCGGATCGGCGTCGTAGGTGATCACCATCTGGTCGAAGGTGCCGGGGCTGGCGAAGTCCAGGGTGCCGGACGGCCAGGTGCCGGGATTGTCGGCGTTGGCGGTGCTCGTACCGACGAGAACTCCGCCGAGGTACGCCGTCGCCCGGATGGTCGATGTGTCGTTGCAGTTGTATTCCTGGGGCGCGAACATGATCGAGAATTCCGTGATGGGCGCCGAGAAGTCGACCTCGAGCGTCGCCTGATAGAGGCTGCTGGGATAGACGCACTTGCCGGCGAAGCCCGTGGGCAGGAACCCGGTGAAGTCGGCGTACTGGATGTAATAGCCGAAGGTCCCGGGCGCCCAGACGTGGGCCGTCAGCCCGCCGCGGGTGATGTCCAGCGGTAACGGTGCGTACAAGGTCTCGTCGTCGAAGTCGAAGAGCACGACGCCGGGCGCGACGGCGTAGTGGGCGACGAGGTTGCGGTTGGCCGCGGCGGTGAACGTGTAGCTGGGCGACGAACTCACCGGCGAGCCGTACTCGGTCCAGTTCACGAATTCCCAGCGCGGATTGGTCGTCGCGGTCACCGTCACAATGGTGCCGCCGATGTAGAGGCCGTCGCCGGTGGTGGTGCCACCGATGAACGGCGCCGACGACGTCGTCACCGTGTAGGCGGGCTGGAAGTTCGCCACCAGGTTGCGGTCGGCGTTGACTGTGAAGGTGTAGCTGGCGTTGCTGCTGACGTGGACGCCGCTTTCGGTCCAGTCGACGAAACCCCAGCCCACGTTGCCCACCGCCGTCACCGTTGCCGGCGTGCCGGCCGGATAGGGTCCGTCGCCGGTGGTGATGCCCGTGCCGGCGGGCGAGGCGGAGGTGGTGACCGTGTAGGTGGGCGCCGCGGTGGTGTGCAGCGAGAAGGCCAGATCGTGCGGCCAGAACTGGAACATGTGGCTGCCGCCGGTATACCGGAAGTGGTTGCCGTTGCCGCCGGTGCCCCACGCGACGCCCCAGAATGGCGAGCCGCTGACCTCTCCCTCGATCTGGACCCAGTACTTCACGCCGGCCGTGGCCGGGAAAGCCTGGGTCAGCGTGGCGTGGTAATCGTACATGGTGATGCCGCCGTAGACGCCGGCGGGCGTCTGGCCGGCGTTGCCGGCGATGAAGAACCGGGCGAGGTAGGTGTCGTTGTCGCCCGGCAACCCGCAGAGCGGCTCGCTGCCCGTGGAATTCGTCGCATAAAAGGTGATGGTGAAGTCGGTCACGAGGCCGTAGCCGACGTATTGATAGCCGCCTCGCCAGTGGACCTCGGTGATCGGCACCGTGGCGTCCAGCACGAAGCTCTCGTAGCACCAGACATCGTTATCAGTGCCGTCGGGCGGTGCCCATGAGGACGGCGCCACGCCACCGGCGGGATCGGGTGTCTGTTCGTAAATCATGACGGCCGGGACCTGGGCGGCGAACAGGCAGACGACGAGCGCGGTGATCAGTGGCGTTTTCACGATATGATCCCTTGAACCGCCGCGGCGGCGTTTGGCGATGACAGTCCTGAGTCAGGGGAGTTGGAACCCCCGATGGAGATCATAAATCATTCGGCGAAACCAAGTCTAGACATAAAAAGTTTTAGACAATCAAAGTTCATGAATCCCGGCGATTTCAGCTGGTTCAACGTCGGAAGAATACCGGCGAAGATCGGTCCCAGGGTCTGGCCCAGACGCAGCACCGTGCCGTCAGGGTCATCAGGGGCATCAGGGCCTTCCCGAAGTCGATGGGCTGGCTGCTGCCGCGCAGGCTAGAGACATCCGACCCATTTTTTTAGAAATCCGTGCACTAATTCGGCGCGACCGCGCATGGGGGAGTATCCTTATTGGCACCATGACGGCATGTTCCACCAGCCTGGAGCTCATCATGACGAACGGACCTCGACGTTTCGCCCTTTGGGGAATCAATCTATCCATCATCCTCCTGATTGCCGCAGGGCCCGCACTGGCCACGCCGCCGCGCGACCGTCTGGCCGGCCGCGAAGCCGCGCGCCAGGCGTTTCTCGCCTCCGGGTACCAGTCGCCGACTGTGGTCGTCGACGGCACCCCGCGGGCGCTTCCCACGGGTGAGGCCGTGGCTGCCCCGAGTTTGCCGCGAGCCGCGACCGGGCGTTCCGGTGACGTCCAACCTACCCCCGGTGCGGTCACCAGCCTCTCGACGATCGTCGACGAGGCCGGCATGGGAGTCCCGCTGGGCGGCGATGATGTGGAGGTGGCCTGGTCCACAAGCTTCTCGGGGTCAGCGTTTCTCCAGATCACGAGCGACGGGCGCTACTTTGGTGCCGTTGCCATCGGGGGGAGTGTGTTGGTGTACCGCTCCCTCGACCATGGCGAAACGTGGACACTGTGGAGCGAGTTCATGGACCCGACGGGCTATGTACTGTGGGTCACCGAGTTCATTGTGGCCGAGGGCGCCGCGAACCGCGCCATGTTTGCATACTCAAGTGGCGGCGAGGTGCGTCTCGCCTATGCCGACATCGATGTCCCGGCCGCGCCGTGGACCATCGTCACGGTGCTTTCCGGGGGCGGCGTAACGCACGGTGCGAACAACCGCATCGACATCGCGACCGACGCGGAGGCGTACAGCTCGTACTTTGTGTACGTCGTGGCGCAGAGCGACGATGGCAACGGGGACGACATCTGGTTTGCACGCTCCGTGAACATGGGGACGTCGTTCGAGCCGGGCTACCGGATTGCGACGTCCGGCGTGGGCGGATATGAATATCACTCGGATCCGTCCATCGACTATGGGTTCGACGACTATCTGCACGTGTCGTGGTCGGCACATGACACGACACCCACAGCGGCCACCGACGGGCGCTATCGGCGCGCGGCCAGCTGGGCCGACGGTGGCGTGGCGGCATGGCAGGCGGAGCAGACGCTCACCCCCCAGCTTCCCACCGGCGACTCTGTGCCACTTCGGATTGGTGCATCGGTCAACGACGGCCATGTATTCGTCACCTTCTTGAACTTCACCACGACCCAGCCGGAACTGCAATTCTCCACGGACAGTGGTGCGACCTGGCCGGTTGCCAATCGCGCGTACTCGGACGTGCCGCAAGGATCCGGTATGACCCCGGTGGAACTCCCGGGCGGGAATCTCGCCATGATCGGAGCAAAGAGCTCCGGCACTATCGGGGACCTCTTCATGGATATTGTCGTGTCCCGCTCCACGCTGGTCGACCCCACAGCGTGGGGCGCCTTCGAGAGCTTCTCGCATCATTCGTGGCCGGGTGGAGCTTATGGCCGAGCGGAATCACTGATTTCAGACCCGGCCTTTGGCAACCGCCTCGCCACGTTGTGGGTGCAGACCGCGGACTCGCGCAAGGTTCTGCGTTTTGATGCCGAGTGGCGCCGCGACCCCGGCTATCCCAACACCGACATCGGTTTCCCGATTGCGATCAGCGGTGGCGGCCAGACCCCGCCCGCGGTGGCCGAAGTGGATGGCGACCCCCAGAAGGAGATCGTCTTCGCGACCATCTCCGGTGACATCCATGTCGTGAACCACGACGGCACGCCCGTTTCCGGGTGGCCGGTCAACATTGGTGCGATCCCGTACGACGCGCCGGTTGCGGTGGGCGATCTGGTGGGCAACGGCATCCCGTACGTCGTGTGCGGCAACGCCGCGGGACAGGTTTACGCGTTCAAGCCGGATGGAACGCCGGTTCCAGGCTGGCCGGTGTCCATGAACGCCGCCGCGTCGGTGTACGTTTCTATCGGTGCGCTCGGACCGCCCAATCCGCGCTACGTGGTGGCGGTGTGTAACCACGAGATGCGCGTGATTCGTTACGACGGCACCAACGTCTCGCCCGCGTGGGGCACATTTACCGATGCCTTTACGCGGCCGGCCGCAATTGGTGACATCGACAACGACGGTGTCACGGAGATCGTCACACTCAAGGGTGCCTGGTTCCATGCCAACCGGCTGGATCAAGGGTCACCGGCGGCGTTCCGCAACTTCCCGGGCGAGGTATTCAGCGACGCGCCGACGCTGGCGGATATCGATGGCAACGGCACGCTGGAGATTGCCGCGCCCACGGTGAGCGGCAAGATGTTCTTGCTGAAGAACGACGGAACCAACTACTCGGCCTCATGGCCCATCACCGTGTCGCCGGGTATCGCACTGACGTCGGCCGCCATGGGTCAGATTCTCGGCACAAGTGAGCCCGAACTCGTGTTTGGGGAGGCAACCGGAGCCGTGCACGTCCGCTACTTCACCGGGGCCGAGCAGACCGGCTACCCGCTGGCGTCGGGTAGTTCGTCGCTGTACATGCCGCCCATGCTCTCGCCGGTCAACGTCAGCGGATCCAACGTCAACGTCGGGACCACCGGTGGGCTCTATGGAACCGCGCTGAGCTGGCGGAACATCCCGGGTAGTCCTGTCGTGGGCTGGCCGAAGAACCTTCCCGGATTTGTCGAAGAGACCTTTGCCAGCGGGGACATCGACCTCGACGGCCGCAACGAACTCGTGGTGTTGGGCCTCGACTTCCTGACCGTGCTCGACGTGGGAACCCCGCCGATGGCCACGCCGCGCAACCACTGGCCCATGTACGGCTACAACGCGCAGCGCACCGGATGCCTGGCGTGCGCCGACATTCTCACGGGTGTGGGGGATGAACCCGGGCTCGAGCTGTCGACGACGCTCAACGCGCACCCCAATCCCTTCAACCCGGCCACGACCATCGAGTATGATGTGGCACGTGCGGGCACGGTGTCGCTGGAGATCTTCGATGTGGCAGGGCACCGCGTGGCGACGCTGATCAACCGTGAGTATCGCCCCGCGGGCCACTTCTCGTTCAGCTACAACGCCAAACTGACGAGCGGCGTTTACTTTGCGCGTCTGCGCACCGCCGGAGGCGAAGCCACGCGCAAGATCTTGCTACTGAAGTAATCGCGACGTCCACGGCGGGCGCGGAACCCAGTCCATTCCGTGCCCGCCGCCGGAGTCGTCCTATCGGTAGAACGTTTTCACGCCACACCAGATCTTAGATTCCACCGGATTGGGTGCACTGAACTGACAAAAGGCAATGTTGTCGATGGCGACGTTGTCGCCGGTTGCCCCGAGACTACACGTGTCGATGGCAATGATGAGAACCTGCGCCTGAAGCGGGGGGCTGAAGGTCGGCGTGTCGTGCCCGATGGCGGTGGTCGGCACGTCGCTCTGGCTGAACAGCACCGTCCCCTGCCCGTCGCGTACGCTCACGGGGCTGATACTCGCCCCACTGCGCAAACACCGCCGCCAGTAAAGCGGGGTGCTGGCGCCGGGGGAGAGGTTACGCACGGCGGAGACGTAGACCGCCGGCCTCGCACGTACAGTGTTGCAGGCACTTGAGCGCGCACGAGTGACGATGGGGATGACGGAATCGACCGCGCCGCGTCCCAAAGCTTCTCGCAACTGGGCGCTGCTGCTGGCGCGGATCTACGACTCTCGGCCGTTGCAGTGCCCACGATGCGGCAGCGCGACGACCGTCCTGGCATTCATCCTGGACCCGGCGGTGATCAAGCGGATCCTCGATCACCTGAACCTGGAGAGTGAGCCGCCGGTCACATTGCCGGCGCGTTCACCGCCGCAAGGGGAACTGGAGTTCGCGCCGGCGCCGGGTCGAGTGACCTGGACGAGAGCTGAGAATCCCGGACCTGAGATCGCACGACAGCGAGGCCCGACAGTCGACCGGTGGGGGCGGTCTGCTCAGCAGGGGCGCAATCAGGCGATCCGCATCGCCGAACAACGCCGCGGGTCGATGTTGGCGGGCGCGTCGGGAGGTTCACAGGCGAATCTCGTGCGAACGCGCGGCGAAAGTGTGGTTGAAACGAGCCAGAGAGCTGGCGCCATGGGGGAAAGGGGGTTCGAAGACGTGGTCTGTTTGTCTATACGCATACGCTCAGGTGGAGTTTCCGAACATCGACGAGGGATTTCGCAAGCAGCACGCTTCCGCCGCGTTCTGACGCACGGTGCCGTCGCGGCGCCGTGCAACTTCTCTGGCTCCCCTGCGTCCAGATAGCCCCGACCCGGTCACTCCACTCCAGGGGGTTCCCATGGCCCGCAAGATGACCATTCTGATCGCCGCCGTCGTCGCCCTTGTCGCTGCCGGCGCCCGCGCCGACACGCCGCTCGCCGCACGCATCGACGCCTACCTCGCGCCCCTCGTCGACGCCGGTCAGGTGTCGGGCACGTTGCTGGTGGCACGCGGCGACGATGTCATCTACGAGCGCTCGTTCGGCCTCGCCGATGCCGAACGCAGCATTCCCAACGCGCCCGACCTGCCTTCATGCGTCGCGTCGATCACCAAGCCGATGACGCTCGTCGTCGCCATCAAGCTGATCGAGGCGGGAAAGATCGGGATGAACGATCCGCTGGAGAAGTGGTTTCCCGGGTTCCCGCGTGGCGACCGCATCACGTTCCTCCACGTGCTACGCCACCGTGCCGGGTTTCCCCACCGGGTGACGACGGATGAGGAGGAGAATTCGCCCATCACGGGCGCCGAGATGGTCGAGCGGATGATCGCGCAGGTGACCAGGGACGGCTTCCTCGCGGAACCGGGCGCCCGGAGTATTTACAGTTCGGCCGGCTACAGCGTGGCGGCGCGCATGTGCGAGCTGGCCGCCGGCGCGCCGTTCCAACAGGTGATCCGGGACAGCATCTTCGCGCCGGCCGGTATGACGCATAGCTTCGATCCCAGGCCCGGTGAGGCGCTGCCGCCGCACGCGGAAAGCTACACCGACACCTGGCCGGGAGTCCGCGCGACCGACACCAAGGATTATGCCTTCCTCGTCGGCGCGGGGTCGGTGTTCTCGACCGCGCACGACGTATACGCGTTCCTGCACGCCGTCGTCGATACCGTCTATGGTGCCGGCGCACGCGCCTCCCTCGACCGCGACGGCGGCATGAGCGAGAACGGCATCACCAATGGCTACCGCGCCTTCGCCGACTACACCGACTCCACCGGCGTCTACGTCGTCTTCACCGGCAACCGCTACACCGGCGCGACCGATTGGCTGCGCGCGGACATCCCGCGCATCGTCGCCGGCGAGGACGTGGCCGCACGCGCGATTCCCAGCATCACGAGGGCCGCGCTCACTGACGAGCAGGCGCAAGCCCTCGCGGGGGCGTGGGTGTCGACGCAGGGAAGCCCGATGACGGTGACCGTGCGCGACGGACTCGTGTACGCGGGGTGGTACTCCCTCATCCCCACGTCGCCGACGACGTTCTTTGCGCCCGGCGGCTACGGCACCGCGACATTCACGGTCGAGCATGGGCGCGCGGTACGCCTGGACTGGGCGATGGCCGATACGACGCAGCCGAACCTGGTCTGGACGCGACCGGAGGATTGACGATCGGCCGCGGCACAGGTCCACTCGTCGAAGAGACCATTCCTGTCTCGATGTCCTTGTTCTCGCCGGTGGTTTCAGCGGATGGTAACGTCACATGTGGTACAATCGGCAAGGTGCGACGGCGTGCCGGAAAAGCACCCTACCTCTGTCCGCCACGTGGGGGGAGCAACGATGAAGACTGCCATGGCGATCCTGCTGGTCGGCTTCGCCACCACCACGGCGGATGCCGATCCACCGTGTTTCGGCTACGCGACGGCACCACGCCCGCGTGGTCGGCGCCGAACTCCGTCCAGAAGAAGAGCCAGTCCTTGCGCCAGATGGCCACGGATCGGATTTGGCGCTCGAGATGATTCGTGTCCAGAGGGACGGCGCGGTCATCGAATTCGATCAGTACTCCGTGGGCCGTGGCGAGGGGTGTACGGATCACACAATGCCAATCACCGGGCATGGGAATGGGTTCTCGGGCGGCTCGGACGCCACCGTACTCCTCGGAAGGCGGGACGGGAATCAGATCGAATTGCATGACAATCACATCCTCAACAACGGCGGTCTGAGCGTACGGGTATACGCGCAGAGGACGGATGAAGACCCGGACCACATCGATCTGAGTGACAACTACTGGGGGACGACCGATCCGGCGCAGATCGCAATGTGGATCAACGACTAGAACGACTATGATCCGCGAGACAACTTCTATTCGTGGGTCATCGTGGATTACGCACCGTTCTTGTTGTATACTCGTGTTCATCTTGTCGCGGCAGCTAGGCCGCATCGGCCGATGACATGAACATGGGGAGGCATCGTGGTGAAGCTCTTGAAGGTGCTGGCTATCGCTCTAATGGTGGTCCTGGTCTGCGGATGGCCCCGGGCGAGTCGGGCGGCGGTCACGGAGTACTTCTTCCCCAACCAGATCGGCACCATGGTGGAAGAGGGCCCGGATTACGACACCATCAGCTGCCAGGGCTTCCAGTTCACCTATACCCGGGACAAGTTCTTCACCGGGGGTGGCAGCGAGCCCATCGGCCGCCCGGTCAGCGTGGCCTGGCCCGACGGAATCGAGGCACAGTACGTCTCCGCCGGCCCGAACCCCCGCAAGGCGGAGATTCTGGTGCGGCGCGTCGACGGTCAGATCTTCGACCTCACCGCCTTCACGGTGCAACTGCTGGCCAACGCGGGTGCCGGTCGGGCCATCGAGATCGTCCCCATGCTCAACGGCGAGGAACCCCTGAACGACCCGCTGTACTTCGACGTCTCGGGGGCCTACGGCCAGTCCTTCTCCTACGACACCTCGCCCAATCCCCAAGGGTCAACCGCCGAGCTCGTGAATTACGATGCCTACAGGATCACCCTCACACTCGACTTCGCGCTCACCGCCCTGACCCTCAGCGACCAGTACCCGCCGTCGGCTGTCGAGATCGGCGCTCTGGCCGCGTCCGGGCTCCTCGTTTCGCCCAATCCGACCGGCGGACGCGTGCAGATCAGCCACGCCGGCGCCAAGTCCGCCGGGGCCGGCCCGGTCTCGGTGTACTCGATCCGGGGAGTCCGCGTGCGTTCCGTCGCGCTGGACGGCGCCGGGAACGCGACATGGGACCTGTGCGACGACCACGGCCGACTGGTACCCGCCGGCGTCTATTTCCTGCGCGAGGATGCGCGGATGGGGGCGTCGGGCTCGCGGAAGGTCTCTGGTCGTGAGGTGATGGGGAACGCCTAGTCGAGCCCCGATTTTCGTCTCCCTGGGCCCCGGCAAGAGTCGGGGCCCTCTCTCCATGTTGCCGAGACGACTCGCGCGGTCCGGCTCGCGCGGTGAGGGCGCCGTCGCAGCCGTGGGGTGGGCGCCCGGTTGTGCTCGACAGCGACACCGCGGCTGCGTAACCTCGGGCTCCATGTCGCAGGACCGAGGAGTCGACGATGCCCTGGACCCCCACGCAGCTCGCAGCCTTGCCGTGTCACGACGGCTTCCGCTTGCGCGGCCTCGAGATGACGCGCCTGGAGACCTTCTGCGATGCCGCGTTCGCCTTCGCGGTGACGCTGCTGGTCATCTCCGGCAGCGGCATCCCGCGCAGCTATGACGAACTGACCCTTGCGCTCAAGGACGTGCCCGCCTTCGCGGCGAGCTTCGTGGCCATCGCGCGCGTCTGGTGGTCGCATCGCCAGTGGAGCCGGCGGTTCGGCCTGGAGGACGGAGTCACTACCTTTGTGAGCCTGGGCATGGTGTTCGTGATGCTCGTCTACGTCTATCCGCTGAAGATGATGTTCGGCGCATTCGCTGCCTACGCGAGCGGCGGATACTTCCCCTCGCGGTTCGTCATGGCGGACGCGACGGACCTGACCGGGCTGTTCGTCATCTACGGTTTCGGGTTCGCGGCTCAGATGGCCATGCTGGCCCTGTTGCACGTGCGCGCGCTGAAGGCCGGCGCCGACCTCGGTCTCGATGCCGGCGAGCGGTTGCGCACCCGCCAGTCAGTGGCGAGCAACGTCCTGCTCACCCTCACCGGCCTCGCATCGGCCCTGTTCGCCCTGGCAATGCCAACGCGCTGGGGCGTGTGGGCGGGATTCGTCTACATGACGCTGCCGATCACCATGCCACTTCTCGTGCGCCACCAGGCCCGGCAACGATCCCGCGTCGTCGCGGCGTCCGTGGCGCCGGACTAGTGTGATTGGTTCCGGCGCCACTGGCATAAGATGTTGATATAAAATGAATTGTATAATATACGACGAAACGTCGACCGCTGGCGATCGCCAGTTTCCGGTTGCCTGTTCACGCCGTGAACAAACATCATTCACGGTATGGATACCGTTCACCGGGCCGTCGAGAAGGCGCGGCGGGCGGGTCTGGATGCCATGCCGGCGGTGGTCGTCACGGGTTCCGCAAACCTGCTGTCCATGCGCCGGGTTTCCGGATCCCTCGCCGGACGTACGAGCTAGGTCACGCTCTGGCCGATGACCCGCCACGAGTCGCTCGGTCTGGGGCGGTGCGCCTTATGGGAGGAACTCATCGCCGCCAGGGACGCGGACTGGCGCGAACTCCTGGCCGACGCGCAAGCTGCGATCTTCGATCCCGCCGTTCATCTCGACGAGGCCTCCATCACGCGGTTCGCGATCAGCTGCATCACCGCGGCCTGCGCTGGCTCGTGAAGCACGGCCACGTGGACGGCGCCGCGGCCAGCGAGATGCGCACCTGGCAGCACGGTGGCGGCTGGTCCGTGCACGCGCAGGAGGGAGCAGTCGGCGCGGCGGGCGCGGCATCACGCGATCCGGCTCGCGGAACGACGTAACCAGCCGGTCGCGGTGGACAGGTCGTGAGGTTCACAGGCGATTCTCGCGCGAGCACACGGCGAAAGAATAGTGGAATCGAGATGACGCGGCCGCGTGTTGGCGGAAACCGCGGTTCGAAAATGGCGTCAGTTTTTACTGTACGCCGTTCTTCCTGCCGCTAAATGCCTTTAGTATTGTATGAATTCAGGAGTCGGCCATGTAAAGAACCGTCTGCCCTGTCTTACGGTTTTTACCGAATTGAATATATGGATCGGTTGGCATATGTTCGGCCAAAGGTCGCATATCCGGCTACCATCTGAGCGAGTATTCAACAGTAAGAAATTTTTACCGGGGCGCAGCAGTATTTGCATGCGCTCTCGGAGTAACCACCAGTCCAACTCTATCAAAGAAGGAGGCCGTTATGAAACGACTCACCCTCATACTGCTCGCCTTTCTCCTGATGGCCGGACTCCTCGGCTGTTCGGAGAACAGCCCTATCAATGCCACGGAGCCCAGCGCGAACGACCTGGAGGGCGAAAAGACCAATCCCTGGGTTTACGGCGAGATGTATCAGGATATCATCCAGCCAGCCGAGTGCCTGGGTGAGGACATCCATTTCCTTGGTTCGTTCCGGCATCGGTACATGGAAGTATCGAACGCGGGCGGTCTCTACCACTTCCGCTGGCAGGCTCTGCCCCACACTCCGAGCAGTCCTGAATTCGTCGCCATCGGGATGACGAGCGGCACGGTATATGAGCTGAGCAATCAAGGCGGTAGGACTTTCCAGATGATCCTGGAAGGAGCTGCCGACGTCCAGATCATCAATGATACCGAGGTCTGGATCGCTGAAGACGGCAGCTCATTCACGGTGACCTTCGGTTGGCACTACGTCACCAATGGCAACGGCGATCTGGTCGTTTCTCGTGATGACTCCTGGAGTATCGACTGCTCGGATTGACCATCGCGGTGCTTTTCCGATCGGCACTCAACCAGGTCACCAGCGAAGTGACAGCAGTGAAGCAAGTATAGCGGACATTACTTCAGCTAACACCGGTTGCGGCGGGCGGCGCTGGCGTGCCGCCCGCTGTACCGGAGCGTCAAGACGAGAGAGGTCTGCGAGACACAAAGGGCTTCCGAACAGTCGGCCCGATATGATACGAGATTTACATCGATGGCCAGACATTTTGGTGGGTTCTTCCGTGGCCTGGACAACGATCTCGTCAGTTGATGTCGGGCAACCCTTCTGCGTCGTTGAGGATGCCGATGACGAGGCCATGCACCCGGCGGATGCGAGTATAGGCGCCGGTGCCGGGTCCGTCGAGGGTGTCGATCGAGCTGGAACCCGGGGGTCGTGACGGCGCCGGCGCCCGGCAAACCGATCGCCAGCGGCTTTCGCGGCCACCAACGACGATGCAACCGGATCCCCCCATTGATACGTAGATGGCGACGTGGCCGCGCGCCTGCGCTAATCGAGGCCGGCTGCCGGCAAAGACACAGACCCTGGACCGCCGCCGCGGCGCCGCGAGGAGCGAGTGATGAGCCATTTCAAGGGATGTTTGCGTGGGACCCTGCTCGGCTGTGGCGGCCTGATCGTGGTCGGTATCGTGGTTGCCGGTGTGGGGGCCATACTGGCCCACCGCGCGGTCGAGCGGCAGGAGATCGCCGATACCGAGCTGAATGCCCCGTCAATGACCGCCATGCCGGCGGTGGCGGACGCGCCAGTTCGCGCCGGTCGAGTGATCCTCGACCTGCACCAGGGCGAATTCCACATCCGTCCGGCCAAACCGGGCGAAGGCCTCCACGTCGAGGCCCGCTTCGACCAGAATTCTTATGTGATCCAGGACAGCTACGAGGTCCTACCCGATTCCACCTGGGTCTATCGCGTCCATTACCGCCGCACGACGTCCGGTTTGCAAGCGCTGCTGGTCGCCCTGATGGACCATGGCACCGATTCGCGCGTCGATGTCTTCCTGCCCGTCGATGTCCCCATCGCTCTGGAGGTCAACTGCGAGGAAGGGGGCACCGAGGCCCAGTTCGGCGGCCTCTGGCTGACCGAGATCGACCTGCGTTACCGCAAGGGCGGTTTCGATCTGGGCATCGACGACCCGTTGCGCGAGCCGACGACGCTGCTGCGCATGAACGGCGCCATGGGCGGCTTCTCGGGCAACCATCTCGGCAACGCCAGTCCGGCTGTGCTGGACATTGACTGCGCCATGGGCGGTGCCGATATCGATCTGCGCGGCAGCTGGCTGAACGACTGCGCCGCGCGCCTGAACGTGAAGATGGGCGGCATGTCGGTGCGTTTGCCGCGCGACGCCGATGTCGAGGGCACTGCCGACGGCGGCGATACACTGCGGCTTGCCAATCCGGAGATCACGCTGCCGGTGTTGCGATTCTCGACAAGCGCGCACATGGGCAATATCGATTTCAGCGGCCGGTGAGGTCGGCAGGTCCGGCCGACTAGGCTGGAGGGGATGGTGACGATGCCGGCCGTCCGGGCCGTATGATCGCCGATACGGCGGCCGCGGAGTACAGGTGACGGCCGCGTCGACCGGCGGCCGGTCTGAGTAGAACAGGAACGTGGCGTCGCTCGAGCTCGGCATGCCGCAGCCGCCCGATGTGTCCGGGGTGAACGTCACCGGGATCCCTTCCAGATCGCTATTGTGATCGCCATCGCACTCGAGGGCAGCCGTGTCGGCGAGGGTGCAGTTGTCCGGCTCGCCGATCCCCGCTCCGACGGGATCTGGCAGCACCAGGGCGGCTGCTGTGTCGTCGCAGGTGCACCCGCCATCGAAGGTGTCGATGCTCAGAACGAGATGATGGAGGTCTAGGTACGTGATCCACTGGACGTTGACGATGTAGGTTCAGGGCGGGAGGTCAGGGGTGTTCGTCGGCATGGCCGCGGACTCGGGTTGAATGTCGCAGATGGCGAAGGCCGACAACCCGCTCCCCACCTGAACCAGGAACACGAACGACAGGACGAAACGGCGCTTGGTAACGAGATCCCCCAAGCTGGCGTCGATACGCGGTGAGATGTCGATCAGGAGCCTTCATTGTATCGAATCGTGAAGGGGATTGTCAATTCTCGACCCTCACGGCCCGTAGCGCCTCAGTGACGGTTACCGGAAGAGCGACTTGATCGCGCCCCAATTCGCGGTCGATCTGTCGGTTGACGGTGGTGGAGCAGACGGCGAGATCGCGAGCGGCCTGGCGATTGGCCATCGCGCCGCAGGTCGTGGTCATGAGCTGGGGGAGGATGTCGGGTCGCTTGAGCCAGTAGTCCGGGGAGAAGGTCTGTGAACTGAAGGAGACGCGGCAGTGTAGGCAGAGAAACCTGGGGATACGCTGGGTATGGGCCTGGCGGGTGAAGAAGCCGATGCGTTTGAATCGCCAGCCTGGCTGGAGTTCGCTGTGGAACAGGCAGTTATGGTTGGGGCAGAAGGGCGGCAGCCAGCTGGGATGGTGGGATTCGATGCACGCCATGGCCCCCGGCTAGGGCAAGCCGGAGGCCGGACACATTTTCGAGGGCACAACCAAAGGAATCTATTCTCGGACGCGATTGAGATCGGGCCACCTTATTGGATTCGATATGCAATTGTCAATACGGCTGAAACCGTTCAAACCAGGCGCGATCACGCGGCAAATTCGGTCGGGGTGCGGCGGTCGCGTTCAGTCCCATCGCCGCTCGAGAGCATGCAGCACCGTGCTCGCCGGGCCGGTCGTCTTTGTGACTGCCGTCCGCAGCTTACCCCCCCCCAGCGCCGGCACGCCGCGGCACCGGTGGCGATGTCGGCGCGGTGGGGCGAGAACCAGGAATCGGCAGGCGAGCGGCGGGAAGGTCTGCGGTGCCGATGCGAGATTATGCGATCCGGTTCGATTGATGCCGAAATGATCAACTCGAGGTAGCTGGTCGCGAGGTCGCCGCATATTCCCGCAGCGACCGATCGACGAAGACGTGGTAAGATCGGAACGCCGTCTCGATAGGTTGGCGGGGATGGCGGGGGAAACATGATCTGCTTCTCGAAACACATTCCCATTCAAGTTATTCCGGCAAAGAGCTGACTCATGCCCATGGATCCCGATCTATACCAGCGGTTGAAGGAACTCGTACAACGCGCACTCGATCTCGAGCCGGAAGACCGTCGGGCGTACCTCAGGCAAGCGTGTGGTTCCGACGAGACTCTCTATGACGGAGCGCTGAGTCTGTTGAACCAGGACGTCCCCGACGACGACGATGCCGCGAAGATCGTCGCCGACGATCTTCACGATCTGGAAGGCCGCGCGGTCGGCCCCTACCAAATCGAGCGAAAGATCGGCGAGGGAGGTATGGGTATCGTCTACCTTGCGACCCAGCGCGTCCCACTGCGCCGCCGTGTGGCGCTGAAGGTCATCAAGCTGGGGATGGATACCCGCGAAGTCGTGAGTCGTTTCGAATCCGAGAGGCAGGCGCTCGCACTCATGGCCCACCCGTGCATCGCCACGGTGCTGGACGCCGGCTCGACCGCGGCGGGCCGGCCGTATTTCGTGATGGAGTATATCGACGGTGTCCCGTTCACGCGCTATTGCCGGGAGCATCACTACGATCTGCGTCAGCGGCTCGATCTCTTTGTCCACGTTTGCCGTGGCGTGAGCCATGCCCACCTCCAGGGTGTGATCCACAGGGACCTCAAACCAGGCAACATCCTGGTGACGGAGGTCGAGGGCCGGCCGGTTCCGAAGATCATCGATTTCGGTGTGGCGAAGGCGACACGGCACCAACTTTCGGAGCAATCGACCTTCACGCAGCCGGGCCGCATGGTCGGCACGCCGGAATATATGAGTCCCGAGCAGGCCAGTGGAACCTTGCCCGATGTCGACACGCGTAGCGACGTGTACTCGCTTGGCGTGGTCCTCTACGAACTGTTGACCGGGGAATTGCCCATCGGCCGCAATGACCTCCTTCACGCGGGCCGGGACCGGATCGGAGAGGCGGTTCGCGAGCGAGTCCCCCGCAAGCCGAGCAGCCGGATTTCCGACGCGCCAGAGGAGTCGAAGAGCGGATTACCGGGCGGGTCTTCGCACACCCGGTTCTGGGCCAGGCGGGTCACAGGCGATCTCGACTGGATCACCATGAAGGCGCTCGAGAAGGAACGCAGCCGGCGGTACCAGTCGGTAGCCGACCTGGCGGACGACATCGTGCGTCACCTCGAGCACCGGGCGGTGGGCGCGGGGCCCCCCAGCGGCGTCTATCGGGTGAAGAAATTCGTGCGGCGCAACCGGTTGGGAGTCTCGATCGCGGCCGTCTTGCTGCTGCTGCTGGTCGGCTTCGGGATCTGGCAGACGCTCCAGTCGCGCACGATCGCTCGCGAACGAAATCTGGCCGTGGCCAATGAACGCCTTTCGCTGGCCCGGGGATGGGTTGAACGCGATCCGACCGTGGCGCTCGCATACGCGCTCTCGAGTCTCGAGATCCTGGACCAGCCGGGAACCCGCGAGGTCGTGCGACAGGCGATCGCAAGTGGACCGATCCGCGACGAGTTTCCTCGCTGGGGGCAGAGAGGTAACCCCATCACTGTCGACGCCAGCTCCGACGGCCGCCTTTGTGCCGTGGCCTGGTCGCAGTCGGAACATCCGACCGTGGGGATCTACGATCTCAACGATCTCACGATGAGAGTGCTGACCGACTCTAGCCGCGGAATCGTCTACGAGGCCGTTCTCAATGCTGACGCGAGCCAGGTCATAGGCAAAGGGGAAGGCGGATTGCATGTGTGGCGGGTGGCCAATGGCGAGCATCGATTCCACTTGCCCGAAATCCAGCGGTTTGCGACCAGCCGTATCTTCCGGCTAAGCGATCCGGATCTGGTCGCCATCTGCGGCAACGACAAGGACCGGCCTACTCGCTGGTTCACGTTGCACCTGAGCGATGGACGTCTCTCGGACCTTGGTGAATCTCATGGCGCGCTCCGAACCCTCTCGCTGTCGCACGCGCCGGCAATCGATCCGACGGGGAACTGGGTGCTCGATTACGACGGCCGTGACGTCTTTTTGCAACGATTGCATGACCCGGGAAACGCGGGGACCATCCTGGTCGGTCGGCACAACGCGCCGATCTCGGGGGTGGCCATGGACGGGGATCACCGCTTCGCAGCAGCCGCGGACCTGGAGGGGACGATCGAGGTCTGGGACCTGACGGTATCTCCACCCCGTTCGATGTGCACCTACCAGGAACGGCCAGGCGAGTACTTCCTGGAATTCGATCCTACCGGCGAACGGCTCTTCTCGGCGTGGGGTTCGGAGTCCCTCAACGTGTACGACTTCATGGCACTTCCGCCACGGCAACGGCTGCAGACTCGGGACCGGACGCAGTGGACCCACGATGGTTCGTTCCTGCCTGATGGTTCGGTTCTGGCGGCCCGCAACGGTGTTGCGACCGGTCCGCTCGCGCGCTGGCGCCTGCGAGGGCCGGTGGCGTGGAGAATTGGGCTGGTGTCGATGCCCGGCGCGGCCGCGACCTGCCAGCTCGCACAGGATGGCCAAACCCTGTTCACATGGTCGAGCAATGGCGAGATCCGTGGTATCCCGCTGGCGGCTGGAGTCACCCAGGATATCGGGCTCATCGGCCGGGTGGGTGCTCACTATGGAGGATTGGAACAGGCATTCCTGCTCGACACGCGGCAACGACGTGGATTGGTGCTCTGTCAAGCGACCGGCGGTGCCTTGGCATACGATTTCGCCACCAGCTCCATTCACGCGATCGCCGGGCTGGCAGACGACGCCGTCCCCATGACCATGAGCACAAGTGGGAAGCTCGTCGGCTGCGTGAATCTCGAAGGCGACCTCGAAACGAGCATCGTCGATCTGGACTCGCTGCGCGTTGTGGCCACGATCGAACTGGGGAATCGCCGACCCGAGAGCCTATGTTTCGCCGGCGATTCCCTGCTCGTCGCCTGCGGTGACGATCACCTCGCCCGATTCGATCTGAAGCATCCACTGGCCGCCCCCGACACGCTGTGGCGAGGTGACGCTTCGCGGTGGGGCGTCGCGCTCGACGAGGCGCGCTCTCTCGCGGTCGTGGATGCCGAACTCAACCTCACGTGGATCGATCTCACATCGGCCCGTCACGTTCCGCTGGGCACGCTGCCCTCGGCGAAAATCAGAGCAGTCGATTACGATCCGGCGCAGGGGTTGCTGGCTGTCGGCGGTTGGTGGGACACGATTCACGTATTCGACGTGACGACAGGTACCGCATGGCAGCTCCCAGCCCCGGGAGAGGGCCGCCGCTTGACGAGCTTCGTCGCCATAGATCCAGGCGGCCGCTGGCTGATCTCGGTTCACAAGGACCAGTTCGTGGCCTGGTCATTACCCCTCGATCCTCTATTCACGGACCTGGACTGTTCTGACCTTCTGGCCAGGCTGCGGGCCGCGACGAATGTCCGGGTGTTTCCCGATCGGGATCAAGCCGACGGTTTCGATATCCGGCCCGTCGTTCCGGCGGCTCGATAGGGGTACCCGGGGACGGATCACGAACTCGCGAGTTCCCGGTACAACCACCGGATGGCAAACTGCCAGTCCTTCTGGATCGTACGGCTCGTGACCCCCACGAGGGCCGCGATTTCTTCCAGGCTCAAGCCCCCGAAGATCCGTAACTCCACGACCTCGACAGCTCGTGGATCCAGTTCACCCAGCTGATCCAGTGCCTCGTGCAGCGCGATGACGTCGAGCAGTTCGAGACGGGGTATATCTGGCAGTCCGGCAAGTGTGACGCGCTGGCGGCCTCCCCCCCGCTTGACGGCATCGCGACGCCGGGCGTGGTCGACCAGAACCTGTCGCATGGTGCGAGCAGCGATGTTCACAAAGTGCGCCCGGCTATCCGCTGGCAGGTTGTCCACGTCGAATAGTCGCAGGTATGCCTCATTGACGAGTGCCGTGGGCTGGAGCGTGTGGTCGGGACGCTCCGTCGCCATGATACGTCCGGCGATCGCCCTCAACTCGGCTTGGCAGTTGGAGAACAGATCGCGGAGGTCCGTCGGCGATAGAAATCCAAGCGTCAATGACGCCAGCTGGCGGGTATTTACGGCACGGGTTTCATCGGACATTGCGTGCGACTCCGGTATGAGGCGCGAAAACCGAGTTTCTATCCTAGCCCACGGATGGCCAGGATACAACGGTGCAGCGACTCGGATCCGCGAGCCCGAGTTGCCGACGCCCGGCGAGGCCGCCCTGGGGACGGAACCCCGGGGCGGCCGGCAAGCGGCAATCAGCAGATCGATGTGGCCGAATTCCAGGGCCGGGCTAGACCCGGTCTGGACGACTAGCCGCGTCACATCGTTGCTGCCGAGCAGATCCACGCTGGCGGACGTGTACCCGCCCAGACCGCCGGCGGCATCGATCGCGAGAACGGGCACCGCGACCTGAGCCAGGTCGTCGTCGTAGGGAAGGTCAGCGTACGCTCCGATGAGGCGGGTTTGGTCCAGTTCGAACGCCGTGGCGCCGAACGGCTCGCCGCTGGCCAAAAAGTTCAACCACCGCTCGGCCGTCGTGAACTGGAATCCCGTCGGCAGATCGTTCGTATCGAACACGCCGGCGACGAAGTGTCCGGTGAATGGATCGCCAAAGATGGAACCTGCGCCCACGGCAAGTGCGAACTGGAAATTCGTCAGCCCGGGCACGATAGGAGACTCACCGTCAGGGTCGGTCTGGGCCGGTTCCGCGATGGTCGAGAAGCCGCTCGAGTACGAGTACTGGCCGGTATCCATGTTCGCAGGTCGTCGATCTGATGCTGCATGTCCCAGTCCGCCATGAAATCGAAGTTGTGAGGTCCGACGGCAACAGTGCCCAGCCCAGATCGATGCCCCAGACGTCGACGTCATGGGCGGCAAGAAACGGCGCTATGCCGTCGTCCGTAGGCGTCGAAGCCGAGTTGGGGCCCGGCGCGAAACACCCGACGAAATCCTTGTAGTCGCCGTGGACCATGAAGAGGGACGTCCCGGTTCGGATCGGGCGATGCGGCCGTCTCTCCCTGACGATCCGGTGGATGCCGATCACACCGTGTTCACCGGGCCCGACCCGCACCGGAAGGAGTAGTGAGCCACATCGCCGCCAATCACCTCTCGGGATCAGTCGTCGATCCAGACGAATTGCTCGGCGTTGCGGTCGGGAATCTCCGCATCCTCACCAAACTCCCAGCCCGAAACCAGCATGATCTGATCGGCCACCTGTGCGGGGTCAAGGTTTGAGGAGATGATGGTTGATTCGAGGACGATGGGGCCCGTAGCCGGATCGTTCTGGCCGCCCGCAACGAGCGCGATGAGCGCGGCGAGGCCGACGAGAACGCGACGAGTATCCATGGGCAACCTCCCAAGATTCATGGCGATGAGAGGTCAGGGACGAGGTGTCTCATGGATGACTGCGAAGTGCGGGAACGAAACTGGAACCGGTCTCGCACTCCATGATCACCGCCCGCGGTGCGCGCCCCCGGCAGATCCCGCTTCGCGATAGAGGCACGAATTGCGCAAGTACCCTGGCAGGGTTCGCGTTGAACCCGCCGTTCTCAGCACCGCGCCCATCATACCCGTACGTGCGGGACTGGCCCATCAGTGTGCCGAGAGCTCGCAAGTCATACGCTTCGCGGAGGTAAGTCCATGCGAACGATCTGGATAGTGGCAATATTGTGCCTTGTGGCGTCTTTCGTGGCCGGCTGCTCGAACGATGCGGCTAGCGATCCGTCGGCTCCTGGCGAGGTTCGCCCGGCGCCCAGCGTCGCGGACAAGTGCGGCGGCAGCCCGGCAGTCTTTCCGCCTGACGCCCATCCCGGCGGCAACTCCTATGCAGCCTGGTCGACACTGGCGTGGCAGTGGCTCGCGTCCTGCCCCCTCGACCACAATCCCGCGCTGGATGAAACAGGTGAAGACATGGACTATCTGCAGTCCGGCTCAGTGTGGTATCTCGTGGCGAACTTCACTGGAGGTCAGACCATCCGCACGGGGATCGTGCCGACGGGAACGATGCTGTACCTCAGTTTGATCGGGTTCGAGGCCTCGACCCTGGAAGGTCTCGGCGAGACCGAAGCGGAGCTTCGGGCTGCCGCGGCTGGCGCGATCGATATCGTCACCAATTTGAGTTGCGAGATCGACGGCGAGCCCGTCCCTGACCTGGAAGACTATCGGTTCACGAGCCCCGAGTTGTTCTGCTTGACCGTGCCCGAAGACAACGTCTTTGACCTCTGGATCCCGGATACCGACACACCCGCGGGCACCTACTATCCGAGCGTCGCCGACGGCTACTACCTCATGGTGCCGCCGCTGTCAGCCGGCGAACACACGATACACTGGCACGCCGAGATTCCCGATTTCGGTTACACACCTGACATTACATACAACATCACCGTCGTCGGCGGCCACCACCACCACCGACACCATCATCACCGCTAGAAGTTCGGGCGGCCCGCGGCGCTCGGTGTAGCGCCGCGGCGCCGTGCGTCCTCGTCGCCTGGTTGCGGTTTGATTGCTACCGGCGTGCCATCGGGCACGTATCGATAGAGTTCGCGGATATCGGAAATGGTCAGGGAAATGGCGCCAAGCGTCCGTTCGTAGCAGGTCGTGAGCGAGGCGGGATCGAGGTCGCCGGCGGTTCACTTTCCATATCGAGGTGTCCACGGACGCGGTGGCGGAGCGTTCGTCGTCCGCCGAGCGCGCTACGCAATTGCCTGCGCGACGGCATCCCGGATCATGGCTTAGCCCGCGTGCGCAGCGAGGCCGGGCGCCGGCTGCTGGGGGAGAACGCCAGCGCACGGTGGGCAGTGTGATTTGGCGGGCAGAGCTGATGTCAGGGGCGGACGCCATACCGCATGATGCCTACACCCATACTCCACACCCCATACCCCACTGCAAAGATCGAGCCGTGTAGTTGCGCGCCATGAGCATTCATGGCTTGAATACCAGCTGGCGCCTTCGTTCTCAGGACGGGCAGGATATGGTACCATGGTACGGCTTGCTGTTGCCGTCTCGCCGAAGGTAGAGTCATGAGTCGATTCATCTGCAACTTTGACGGCAGGTTCGCGTTGTCGCTGCGGTTCATACTTTCGCTCATCGCCGTTGGGTCCGGCCTGGCCCACGCCGATTTCGTGTTCGTGCCCGATACCGATCAGCTGCCGCTATACGTGGACAGTTTTCCCAAAGCGATCGTCGCCGGCCAATTCGCAGGCGATGAGCGACCGATGCGGGCGCATCGCATTGGGCCGGCGTCTGTCAATTCTTCGCGTGGGGATGGGGGGCCAGGACAATCGTCGCCAGATTGGGTGATCTGCGCCATCGGTGCGGCGTTTATCAGTTCAATTCACTGCTGTCCTAAACAGGACAGGGTTGTCGCACCGACCCCCGATTTGTATCGACTTACCCGCCTGAGATTCCAAAACGTGGGATGAGGTTGCCCTCTTTTACCGTGCTCTGCCCTGCCCCTGTTTTACTCGGCTGTCCAAATCAGCGTAGGTTCAGCTCCATCTGCTCTGGTAGCGGTGTCAGCGGTGGTGTCCGGAACGGATCATCGAGCCAGTCCCTCAACTCCCTGTACGTGAACAGGTTCAGCCTCAGCATGGCCGCCAAATTCGACAACGACCAGTTGGCCTTCGACAGGTGGTGCAGCCACTTCAGCAGGAGCATCGCGATCAGTGCTGTCCAAATCTGGATGCGTAGAGCGTTCTCGCTCGTGCCGACGAAGCTGCGCACCTTGAGGTTCTGCTTCAGCGCCTTGAAGAACAGCTCGATCTGCCAGCGCTCTTTGTAGATGTCAGCGATCGTCGTGGCACCGAAGTCGAGGTGATTGGTGAGCAAGACGATCTCGCGTTCGTTCAGGCAATCCCAGACGACAATGCGGCGCAGGTAGCAGGGGCACTTCTTCTCGGCCTGCGGTCCGGCAAGTGCGATCACTTCGTCGGACAGGATGTTGCGGTTGACGGGAACAGGGAAGCTCTGGACCACCTCGTAGACGGCGTTGGCCTTCATCCGGGTCACGAAGTAGATCCCCTCTTCGGTCCAGCGGGCGAACTGTCCGTAGTCGTTGTACGCACGGTCCATGGCCACGATCGAACCAGGCTGCAGCTTCAAGGAGTTGAGCACCTTGGCATCGTGCATCTTCGCCTCGCTGATCAGCACATACGACGGCAGGTAGTCCGTGTGGTTGAGCAGGACATGGGCTTTGACCCCTCCTTTGGCTCGGCGGAACTTCGCCCAGGGAAACAGCGCCAGGCAGAGGGTGATCGTCGTCGAGTCCAGCGACAGCAGCTTGTTCTTGAAGCGGAACTTGTGCTTGCGGCCGCCGAACCGCCCTTCGCTGCGGAAGCGGTCCGTCATCGCCCAGAACAGGTCCTCGAACATCGCGGCAGGACGATGGGCGTTGGCGTAGGACAGGTTGGACTTGGTCGGTTTGCGGGCGATACCCAGATGGACGAGTTTGCCGAGGCAACAGGCCAAGCCATTGCAGATCTCCCGCAGGGAGTCGGCTTGAGCCATCTGACAGAACAGCATCGCCGTCAACTGGGCCCAGCAGGTAAAGCCCTTGGCATGGCGTTCCCCCTGGTGCTGGCGGACCAAACTGGCGAACTCGTTGCGGGGAATCTGCTGCAGAAGTTGACCGAACAGGCTGGATGACCGTACCATCGGGATGCCCTCCGGGTGAGAAGTGAATCTGGTCTCTTGGTCGAAACCGATTCTCTCACAAGCCCGGGGGGCCTTCAACTCAAGGGCTGTTTAGGACAAGAGTGAGTTCAATTTTCGGAGAGCAGCAGATCGGTTGTGCGATCGCTGACCACCCCGGCAACGGCGGACCCCTTCTGAACGAGCTACTCGCCCCACTGCGCAAACACCGCCACCGGAATTGCGAGGTGCTGGCCCGGGGGTGAGCCTACGCGCGGCGGTGACGCAGACAGCCGGTCCCGCAGGTTCTTGAGTGCGCACGTGAGGTGATTGATATGGCGGACGCGTCCGAGCCACGCCCCAAGGCGTCACGCAGCAGGGATCTGTTGCTGGCCCTCTCACTGCCGCAGGGGAACTGCAGTTTGCGCAAGCGAGCGGCCCGGAGATCTGGGACGACGTGGATCAGGCGGTGAGCCCGCCGGACGAGAGCTGAGAACTCGGGACCTGAGACCGCACAGCAGCGGGACCAGGCAATCGGCCGGTGGGAGCAGTATGGGCGTCGAGCGCAAAATCACACGAACCGGCTCACGGAACGATGTAATGAGCCGGTCGCGAGGGGCAGGTCGTGACGTTCAGGGGCGATTCTCGCGCGAGCACCCCGTGAAAGTGCGGGAGAATCGAGATTTTGCGGCGGAATGTTGCCGGAAACCGCGGTTCGAAAAGGCCGTCAATGTTACCTATGCGCTCGCCCTCGAGGACGGCTGGACCACGTTGATCGGTCTGGCCATGGTAATCGTGACTACCGGGGCACGTGCGCGGACGTGGTCTGGTCGCCGTCAGGCTTCGCCGTCGGCATACCGACACGCCGACGAACAAGAAGTGACCGTCCCGGTCGATCAATCCGCGGGTATTGGCGAGGGTGCGACCGCGCGTGGAATTCGGAGATGTCCCGATGTACCTGGCTGAAAAATCCTAGATAAATAGTAGTCAAGGAGCCTCACGGTGCGCCGATCAACTAAAATGAGTATTTCCGGATAAGGTAGGAGGGCTATCCAATTTGCTCACACGCGCCGTCCGATCTCGCCGGCGCGGATGCAGTGATCCTGCCACAGGAGTTGGCCCATGGAATCCCGCCTGACCATCGGTAACAGACTCGCCTTCGGTCTGTGCTTCCTCATCGTGCTCATCGTTGTTGCCGGCGCGTTCGGTATCGCGAGCTTGCACCAGCTCGGAGCGGCGGCCGATGTCGCGTTGGACCGCAATCAGATGGTCGCCCGCTTCGCCCGCATGGAAATCGATCACCTCGACTGGGTCAACAAGGTCGGCGCCGCGGTAACCGATTCCGCAGTGGCCGAGGTCGGCGTGCAGACCGACGACCACAAGTGCGCTTTTGGCCAATGGCTCTATGGACAGGACCGGATCGTCGCCGAAGCGGCTGTACCAGCCCTCGTCCGGCCGCTGAAGGAGATCGAGGGGTACCATGCGCATCTGCACGCATCCGCGCTTGCCATACAGAGAGCATTGCGCGACGAGAACGGCGGTCGACAGGCCGCTATCGCGGTATTCAACGCCGAGACCAAGGTGAATCTCGCTCATATCCAGCGGATCCTTGGCCAATCACGTGATGAGCTTTCGCAACTTGGCGAGCGAGCCGGCGCGGATCTCCAGACCATCAAGAGCCGCGCCCAGAAGCGTTTGGTTGCTGCCGTCTGTGCCGCCTTGCTGGGTTCGGGTGTTCTGGTGGTGGTGATCCGGCGCGGCACGATACGGGTTCTCCAGACAATGACCCAGAACCTCGGTCAAGGCGCGGATCAGGTCTCGAGTGCGAGCCAGCAGATCGCCATGGCCAGCCAGGATCTGGCCATGAATAGCAGTCAGCAAGCCGCGGGTGTGGAGTCCTCGGTGCAGGCTGTGAAGCAGATCGCCGAATCCATCGGGTCGAATGCGCAGTACGCGCGCGAGGCCATGGAGATCGCGTCGAAGACGAGCACGAGTATCGAGAACGGCGTGGATGCGATCAATCGCATGGATGGGGCCATCCAGGATATCAGGAGTTCGGCCGACCAGACGGCCAAGATCCTGCAGACCATCGACGAGATCGCGTTCCAGACCAATCTCTTGGCCCTCAATGCCGCCGTCGAAGCCGCGCGAGCGGGTGACGCCGGCAAGGGATTCGCCGTGGTCGCCGAGGAAGTGCGGAACCTGGCTCGACGTTCGGCCGAAGCATCGGGAACCACGTCCGAGATGATCGGTGATTCCGTGAAGCGAGCGGAACGGGGTGTCGCCATCTGCGACGAGGTCAAGTCGCGCCTCGACGAGATCACCACGGCGTCGAACCAGCTCCACAGCCGCGTGACGTCCATCGCTGAGGCCAGCGACCAGCAGGCCAGCGAGATCGTGAGCATCAGCAGCGCCATTGTCACCATCGACAATCACACTCAGGCCAACGCGGCGAGCGCCGAGGAAACGGCCTCGGCCAGCGAGGAACTCGCCGCGCAAGCCACGCACCTCACCCGGACCATCGTGGAGCTTCGCAAGCTGGCCGATCTCGGCGGGAGCGAATCGCTGAGCGTAGCGTACGACAGGGCACCTGCGCGACTCCCTGCCCGCAAGGTCACCAGGCGAGCATCGGCGGTGGCAGCGACCGGTCCCAACTGCTGGGACGTCAAGAACTGCGGGCGTATCCCGGGCGGCGACAAGGTTGCCGAGTTCGGCACTTGCCCCGCGTATCCCGACAAGGGCCGCGACTGCTGGGCCGTCGCCGGGACCTTCTGCGGCGGCAAGGTACAGGGTTCCCTGGCCCAGAAGCTGGGCAACTGCATGGACTGCAACTTCTACAAGCAGGTCAACGAGCAAGGGACCGCCGCCACTCTGCTGACGCTCTAGAGGCGCGAGGTTCACAGGCGATTCTCGCGCGCTCGCCCGGCGAACATGTGGAAAAATCGAGCCCGCGAGCCGGGGCGCTGAGGGAGACGGGGTTGGAAGACGTGGTCTGTTTTTCCTATACCCATACCCTGATGCAAATGCGAATCATGTACGCCTGGCGGGCTGCGGCGCAGACGGCAGCGCGGTGGGCAGGAATTCGTCTCTGGATCAAGAACACCTGGGCGCAACCGCAGCGACGCTCAGATCTGATCCCATACGGCCGTGGCCCAGACGAGCACGCTGTCGCGCGCTGCCGGCTGCGCCCTCGTGGCAGCCAGGCGGGCGTTCGTGGGGGCCTGACCGACGACCCAGGTCAGACCCACCGCCAGGGCGAGCAGAGCCGCGACGGCATAGATTGGGATCCCCCGCCGCCAGAATGGTGGCCGGCCGTGCTGCGCGCGGTGGGCCGTCAGCACCGCGTGGCGCACGCGCGGGGCGGGGTCGTGGTCGAAGGCCTTCAGCCTGGCTTCGAGATCGTCGTGTTCAGTCATGGCTCGTGCACTTTCGGTGAGAGTATTCACGCAGCAAGCAGATCGCGTCGTGCATGCGCCGGCGGGCCGTGCCCTCGGGTATGGCGAGCAATTCGGCGATCTCGCCGTAGGGCAACTCGGCGCCGATGCGCAGGCCGACGACCTGCCGCAGCGGTTCGGGCAGCGTGGCCACGAGGCGCATCAAGGCCACGGAATTCACGGCATCGGCGACCGGTGGGGCGGCAATCTCCTCGAGAACGGCGGCATCCACCATGGTGACCCGACGAAGCTTGCGCACGTGGTTGCGTCCGACGTTGAGGGTGATCGTGTAGAGCCAATGCGTGAAGGGATGGCTCGGCTCCCAGGTCGCGAGATGTCGCACGACCCGCAGGAACACGTCCTGGACGAGGTCGTCGAGCATATCGCGGTCCGGTCCGGCGAACGAGGCGAGGGCCCGCGCCACGCCATGCACATGGCGGTCGTAGAGCGCGGCGAAGGCCGACGTGGAGCCGGTCTGGGCCTCGCGAACGAGCTGTTCGTCGCTACCGCTCGGCGCGGTCATTCGCTGCGCATCTTGTCGATCTCCCAGACCCAGTGCGTCAGGTCGTGGAAGCCGGCGATCGCCATGGCGCGATCGAGGATCTGGGATCGCGTCGCCTTCTGCACGCCCATCTGCCGGGCGGTGCGGATCATCGCCACGACGTCGTTGCCGATCAACTGGGCTTCGCCCGGGGCCAGGGACCAGGGTACCGTCCAGTCGGTGGCTGAGTCCAGCCGGTAGGTGTCCAGGAAGAGGCGTGCCGCCGCTTCGGGCGCGAGCCCCTTGCCGCTGGCGCGGAAGTTCATGCCCTCGATCTGGTCGGGCCGCTTGTAGCCGAAGACATCCTCGGGAACCGACGCGGCGATGTGGACGGACGCCTTCTGTTCGGCGATCAGGGCCCGCAGGATCGCGAGGGACAGCACTGTCGGCTGGCCGTCCACCATCTTGAGCTCGTGGTGCTCGACATCGACCGCCGGACGCAGGTCCGGATGCCGCGCGAATTCGGCCTGGACATACGCCGGCACATTGAGGAGCGACAGGTTGAGTACGACGGCGTCACGCCGCAGATCCATGCCAGCCTGAAGTGCGAGGGGTGCAAAGGTGTCGTTGTCGCCGCTGGTGATCAGGACCGCGCCCGGCGGCAAGCCTATCAGCATGTTGTAGCCATAATCCTGCAGAGGACGCGAGATGACGCTGCGCTCGTGGACGGTCTTGTAGACCTGATCAGCGAGTTCGAGCTTGCCGGCGCGCAGATACGCGGAAGCCAGCATGGTCAGGCCATTGCCGTAGTCCGCACCGGTCCTAGAAAGGATTGAGCGACCGGTTCAGGGCGATGACCTGAGCATGAACATCGGCATAGGCCGGATTGTCAGCGAAGAGCACAGGGTATTTCTCGCGCCATTCCGTATCCCGTATCCGTTCAGCCCTGCCCTTGACGGCAGCCCGGAGCCCCTCGAGCGTTCTGGCCGCGCCATAGTCGCAGCAATAGGCAGGGGTCGAGGGCTGCTGCCGCCATGAGTCCGCCAGAGAACCACCATCGACCGGATCAAACCCCATCTCGTCCACCAATCCCATCACGACCTGCTTGCCTCGGGCATTGTCGCCGGCTACGGGAAGCGCCAGCCGTTCCGGAGAGCCTGCGGGCCGTCCCAATTCGGAAAGCGCGTAGTACATGATGCTGTTGAACGCCTTGAAGATGGAACGGCCTAGCTGCTTTGCGACCCAGAGGCTTTCGGCCAGGCCAGCGTCGATCTCTGGGATGCGGGGGTCGCGCACATCGGGATAGTAATTCGCGGTATCAATGATGACGACATCTCCCGCTGCCCTGTCGAACAGGGCACGCGGCAATGTCGCCACGGCAGGGAAGGGCATGGCCAGAACCACGACCTCGGCACCGTCCACGGCCCCGTGGATATCGGCGGCCACGGCGCCAATCTGATCCGCAAAATCCCTCACCGCCTCCTCGCCGCGCGAGTTGGCGACACGCAACCTGTGGCCAGTCCTGCGCAAACTCGCCGCAATGGTTCCGCCCATTTCGCCAATGCCGATCACACCGATTTCCACCGTATCACCTTTCGCTTGTGGTATCGCCGTGCCGCAGGATCACGAGGTCTTGGGCTTGGCGAAGACGTCGATCCCTTCGCCGGTTTCCAGCAGGGATTTCAGGCTGGAGAGAACGACTGGCCAGCCGTTGCTGACGCCGGTGGCCATGCCGCTGCCCGCGATCAGGTCGTCGTGGGTGACGGTCAACCGGACCATATCTTCGTATTCAACGATCTCGAAGGTCACGCGGCTGTAGCTGGCAGGGTCGTCAGCTTGCGAGGCATTTGCCCAGGAGATGACGAGGCGGGACGGTGGTGCAACCTCGATCACCTTGCCGACAAGTGCGACGCTGCGCGTATCATTCGCGCGGATGTGTTCCCATTTCGATCCGGGCTGCCAATCGGATACATTCTCGTGGCCCCAGTAGCGCCTTGCGATATCGGGCTTTGTGATGGCCGCGAACACCTTTTCCGGGGTCGAGCGGATATAGGTCACATAGACAAAGCTTATCTTTTCCGTCGTCATCATCATTCTCCCTCGAGTTCATTTTTCAGATCGTTCAGCAGAACCAGACGCTGAACCTCGAATTTTTGGACCCAGCGTTCGTAAACCTCGTGCAAGGGTACGGGGTTGATGAAGTGCAGTTTTTCCCTTCCACGTCTGACCGTGCTCACCAGATTGGCATCCTCCAGTATCCCCAGGTGCTGCGTGACGGATTGGCGAGCCATGGCCAGGTTCGCGCAGAGTTGGCCAAGCGTCTGGCCGTTTCGTTCACACAGAAGATCCAGGAGTTTTCTGCGTGTCGGGTCGCCCAGTGCTTTGAAGACCTTGTCTGCATGCATTGATCCTCCTCATGGTTGATGACAATATGCAGGCGTATGCCTGCATGTCAAGTGGCCGCGAATACTTCAGGGAAACCGCCGCCATTCCGCAATCGGTTAACGATGTGGCCCGGGGGCGAGAGCTGAGAACCCCGGACCTGAGACCGCACAGCAACAAGGCCAGGCAGTCGGCCGATGGGAAATCCCCATGAAGCCAGCGGTCTCGGTGTTTGACGAGAGATCCGCCGGGATCCCGAAGATGACCATGGCAACCGTCCATTCCCTCCGATCCTCGATTTCTTTATTGTGATGTCATCGCCTCGACCGCGGACGGAGCGCGGGAAAGGCGCGATTACATTCCGAACGTCAAGGGGGACTGATCATGAGCCACTCGATACGAAAAAGACCGGGACGCCAGCTGTACTGGCAGGTTCTGCTGGTCGGCGCCGCCATGCTGCTGCCGGCGCTCACCCGTGCCGACACCTGGGATGGCCGCTTCCACACTCGCGGCATCGACGGTATCGCTCAGGCCGATGCCACCTACGGCAGTGATCTCATCGTCGGCGGTAACATCACCGCGGCCGGCGAGGTGGTGGTCGCCAACGTGGCGCGTTGGGACGGTGCGCAGTGGCATGCGCCCGGCGACGGCCTGAACGGTACCGTCCGCCGGTTGCTGGTGATGGACGGCGATCTGTACGCTTGCGGGGACTTCACCCAGTCCGGACCCGTCACCGTCAACCATGTGGCGCGCTGGGATGGCGTGCAGTGGCATGCCGTCGGCGCGGGGTTGCCCATCGCTCCACTCGCCATGGCCGTGTACGACGGCGCGCTCTGGTGTGCGGGCTGGCGGTACGATGGCGCCGCGTGGAGCGAGGTCGTCGCCACGAACGGCTATGTGCGCGACCTCATCGTCAGCGACGACCAGCTCGTCTTCGGTGGCAGCTTCACCACCGCCGGCGGTATGGCCGCCAGCTACGCCGCCGCCTGGGACGGCACGCAGGTGACGGCCATGGTCGGCCAGCCGCGCGCGATCCTCGATCTCGAGGTCGTGGCCGGTCAGCTCTACGCACTCGGCCTGGACGTGTACGGTGAGGGCGCCCCCGTGACAGCCTGGGACGGAGCCGCATGGCCCGTGGTGGGTGACCTGCCCGACGATTACATGAGCCACTACTTGCGGCTCATGAACCAGGGTGGCCAGTTGCGGATGATGGCCAGCGTGTCGCCGGGCATCCCGCCCATCTGGTGGACCGACATCGCCACCTGGGACGGCCAGTCGTGGACCTGGCTCGACGAGACCTACTTCATGGCCGATTCTCGGCACTGCTTCGTCTACGACGGCGACCTGGTGCTGAGCGGCCCGTTCTCGTTGCTCGGATCCACCATTGCCCACGGCATCGGCCGCCTCACCGCCGCTGGCCCCGTCGCGCTCGGAACCGGCGGCGACGGATTCGGCGGTACGGCTTCGTGGCTATCGGACCTCTGTGCCACGCCCGACGGCGTGGTGGTTAGTGGCAGTTTCGACTCCGTCGGGCCGGTGGTCACCGGGGCCGCCGCGCTCTGGGACGGCGCGTTCTGGCAACCGCGCGCGGATCCCTACGCCACCATTGAGCGTCTGGTCTACCATGCCGGCGAATTGCATGCCTTCTTCTGGTCCGGTGACGTGGTCACGAACAACCACATGGTCTGGACCGGGACCGCCTGGGATTACCGCGAAACCTGGGTCTCCGGCGGCCTGCCCAACGACGCGCTGTCGTACGGCGGTCACTTGCTGACCGCGAAGTGGGATATCGCGGATTGGTCATCGTCGCCCGCGCCCGCGATCTTCGCCAGCGTCGACGGTGCCGTCTACAGCCTCCTGGACTGGAGCGGTGACCTCGTGGCAGGAGGTGACTTCGTGCAGGTCGAGGACGCGCCGTCCGCGAACCTGGCGATCCTGCACGACGGCGCGTGGAGCGAGCTGGCCGGCGGTGTCGTAGGCATCGTGAAGGACGCGATCGTGCACGATGGCCACCTCGTGATCGGCGGCATCCTCACCGCGGCCGGCGGCGTAACGGTGGCTGAGGTCGCCACGCTCGTGGACGGCGAATGGCAGCCGCTGGGCGACCAGCTCGACGGCGAGGTCGACGTGCTCGCCAGCTACGGCGGCCTCGTCTACGCCGGCGGGGATTTCAGCGTGGCCGGCGACGCGGGACGCAATTTTGCGCGCTGGAACGGCCACGTCTGGCACATCGTGGGCGGCGGTGCCAACCGGCCAGTCACGGATATGGTCGTGTTCGACGACAAGCTCCATCTCGCCGGCGAGTTCAGCGTCGTGGGCCATGTGCCGGCGGCGCGTTTCGCGATCTGGGACGGCAGCACCATCCTGCCGGTGCCGACGTTGCCCTCGGCCGACGTGAGGCTACGCGACGCCGCGCCCAACCCATTCAATCCGGTCACCACGATCGGCTTTGCGCTCGCCCGCTCCGGCCAGGTGCGCCTCGACGCGTACGACGTGTGTGGTCGCCACGTGCGCACCCTGGTCGATGGCCGCGTGGACGCGGGCGACCACGCCGCGACCTGGGATGGTCGCGCCGACGATGGGCGCGTCCTCCCGTCGGGCATGTACCTGCTGCGCCTGCAGGCAGGAAATGAAGTGCGCACAAGTAAGGTGGCTCTGTTGGAGTAGGGTCGCTGCATCGGTACGACGACGGATCACGGTCGTCGAGGGATCTCGTGACCGTGATCCGTTTCTGGGAATGGTTCTGGCCGTGGCGCCGGCATCACGGCGACGAGGGAATCGGATCGAGCTACTTCAGCAGCACGCCTTTCTTGCGCGCGTGATAGTCGCCCGCGTCGATGGTCATGATGTACGTACCACTGGCCACGGTCGCTCCGTCGTTGTCGGTGCCGTCCCAATTGCGGACGTGGTGACCCGCCGGCAGCGTGCCTGTCTCCAGCGTGCGCACGAGGCCGCCGCGCAGATCGTACACCGCGAGGCGCACCGTGCCCGCGCGCGGCAGGTCGAAGGCGATCTGCGTGCGCGGGTTGAAGGGATTCGGCGCCGCATCGTACATGCGGAAGGTAAGGGGCAGCACCGTCTCGTCGGGCAGCGGCTCGTCGCCCACGCCCGTGGCCAACAGGCCGCTGTACCAGAAGCCGCCCTGGATCGCGTAGATGCCGCCCATGGCGGTACCGGCGTCGGGCTGGCCCGCCGTGCCACCGAGGGAGTAGATGCCGCCGGCGCTCGGCGTCGCGCCACCGCCGTCGATGGTGCTCCAGGAGAGATCATAGATGCCGCCGGATTGGGCGGACGCAACCGATGCGCACAGCCCGAGAATCAGCAGCGTGATCAGGATTCTCGTCATGGTCCCGCCTCCTCTCAGTGAATGTTGACGAAGACCGGGACCGTATCGCGACCACTGGCGTCGGCCAGCGCCACGCCCACCACGGGCGCACTCTCGCTCACGGACATGCCATTGATCGACACGACCCGCAGCGCGCGCACGCCGCCGTCGGTGTCGCTGGCCGTCAGACGCGCGCCCTTGGCGATCGCCGCGCCGCGCTGCACGCGCACGTCGGTCACGCCCTGGGTCACGAGCTCGACGTAGTCGCCGCTGCGCGCGGGGCCGTCGGTCGGCATGAGGATCATCTCGTGCTCGGTCTCCTTGCCCGGCGCCACCTGCCACTCCATGCGGCTGGCGACGACGCCAATCACGCCGCTTGCGTCGCGACCGGCGCGCCGGACCAGTGCCAGACGATTGGTGCCACCGTCGAGGGGACGGTCGACACCACTGGCGACGACCACGTCGCCGGGCGTGAGCGCGTCGGGGCCGTCGACCCGGGCGAAGACATTCTGCGCCGTGAACGCCACGTTGCCCGCCGCGATGTTGTCAGAGGTGAAAAGGGCGTAGTTGCCGGAGACCTGGGCGGTGGCGATCAGGAGGCAGGTGTTCGGGACACCCGGGCTGGGGATGTAGACGCCGTAATTGGGGTAGTCCGTGGCGTTACCGATCTGGGCGCCATCGTCCGAGGTGGCATTGATCCGCAGACCGTCGGTCGTGGACGTGGACTGGATCTCGAGACCGCCGCCACTGGGTACGAACAGGCGATCGCCGCCGTTGTAGAGGTGCCACTCGCTCGTCCCGCCGTCGAGGTAGGTCCAGGCGTGGGCCAAGCCGCCGGTGGCATAGCCGTAGAACGGCCAGCCGGTGGCATCCATGGTGTTGATGTACATGCCGCCGTAGATACCGGCGCCAGTCGGCGTCTGGACGCCAAACGACTCGTTGCTCGTGATCTGGGTACTCCGACCAATACCGACGAACCCGCTGGTTTCGTTCGAATAGACGTTCGGCATGGCCAGCGCATAGGGCGCCGGATTGAGCTTCTGGCGCGGCGAGAGCAGCGTGTAAGCGCCGCCCGCGCCCGGCCGGACGCTGATCTCGAGCCAGCGGGCGCCGTTGCCGAAGGCGCTGGTGCCGAAATTGAGTTCCACGGTGAAGCGACCGTCGGCCACCACCGCGTTGTCGACGACGAACGTCGCACCGATCTGGGTGCCGCCGCCCGCCGCGTCCATCAAGCGGAACGAGAGATCGAAGAGGCCGTCGGCCGGTGAACCGGAGGTGAGCAGGCGGCCCTGATAGGTGAAGGCGGTGCCCACGACGACCGGCGGCGTGACGTTGCCGGATACGGCCATGGGTTGGTTGATCGCGGGCAGCATGTCCGCGGCCAGAGCCGGCAACGCGGCCGACAAGGAGACGAGCATGACGACCACCGCAGGAGTCGTCACGTGATGCATTGAACGCTTGATCATCTGGTCCTCCTGGGTACCGACATGTCGGCACCGGGAACGAGTCGCGGGCGATTCGGGAACAGGCCGATGATTATGGACCAGATGAAACACGAGTCAATTCGTATTAATACGTAGGTGGTATAAGTTGTCCCTGGCGTCGGTACCGAACGTGCTTTCACCGCGCGTCTCCTGTCTCTATCGTGATCGATCGATGCGACTGTCCCGAACGAATGTGGGAACGGCATGCCTCTCGTCGCGATCACGGTTTCGCTCCTCATCGCTGCCGGCGCCGCCGGCTCGCCGGCGGACTCGGTGCTGGCGTTGCAATCGGGCGCCGTGTCGGCGCGGCCGGTGGCCGTCGTGGACGTCGGTCGTGACGATCTCGTGCGGTGGCGGGTGACGTTTCCCGCGGTGCAGGTGCGAACCGTGGAGGCGGCCAACGAGACCTGGCAGCAGCTATCCTTGCCGGGAGGCGACATCGACGGTGTACCCGGTTCGCCGGGATTGCCGAGCTGGACAGTGCTCGTCGCGGTTCCGGACCGCACGCCCGTCGACGTCACGGCCACCGTCGTCTCGTCGCGGACGTTCGCCGGGATCCGTCCCTGGCCCGTGCAGACCGACAGCAGTACGGTGCCATTCCGATACGATGCGGCGGCCTACGCGCCGCGGGAGAAAGCCGGCGCGCCGCTGGTGAGTGCTGGCCCGCCGGCGCGCCTGCACGGCGTCACGCTCGTTCCCCTGACCATCCACCCGGCGAGCTGGGACGCGACGACCGGTGAGCTGACCGTGGCCCACGAGGTCATGGTGACCCTGCCGGGTGTGTCGCTCGCCGGGTTCGCGGGTGTCGCACCCCTGCCGACCTCGTACGCCGCGATGATCGCCGACGCCGTCGTCGCGCCCGCCGGCGTGGCCGAACGGGGCGTCGCGGGCCGTGGGCCGGGCGGGTACCTCGTCATCTGTCCGGCGCAATCCGACGTGATCGCGGCCCTCGCGCCGCTGCTCGACTGGCGCCGGCGCCAGGGCTACCGGGTCGAGCTCGCCGACACCGACGCGACCGGCACGACGGTGACGTCGATCAAGGCCTACGTCCAGCATGCCTACGACACCTGGGATCCGGCCCTGGAATTCGTCGTGCTCGTCGGCGACGCGAACGGTGGTGTCGCGTTGCCATGCGGGTTCGATCATGACGGGTACGATGGCGAGGGCGACTTCGTCTACACGCAGCTCGACGGCGACGACGCCCTGCCGGACGTGCACCTCGGTCGGATCAGCGTGCGCACGGCGAGCGAGCTGGCCGCCGTCGTGGAAAAGATCGTCGGCTACGAGACGGCACCGCCGCGCGACGATACGTCGTGGTTCACCCGCGCGTGCCTGACAGGCGACCCCTCGTCCAGCGGCATCTCCACGATCCACGTGAACCAGTGGGTGAAGGCGCAGCTCGAGGCGCTCGGCTTCGCGCCGGTGGACACGATCTGGGAGGGGGACTTCGCCGGTCTCATGCTCGAGCACCTGAGCGCCGGGGCGAGCGTGTTCGGCTACCGGGGCTTCTTCGAGATGAGCGGCTTCTCGTCGGCCTACGCGGACTTCGCGGACAACGGTGGAAAGCTGCCGTTCGCGGTGTTTCCCACCTGCGGTACGGGCGACTTCCTCGACGAGACGAATGCGCGCAGCGAGGCCCTGCTGCGCAACACCCATGGCGGCGCCATCGGCGCGGTGGGCTCGTCGGCCACCGCGACGCATACAAGGGTCAACAACTGCTTCTACGCTGGCACGTGGAGCGGGGCCATCCGTGGCCGCGATCACCGGCAGGGCGTGGCGGTCGATCGCGGACGGCTCGAGCTGTTCCGCCAGTACGCCGGTTTCTCGGGCTCGATTTACGGCGACGACTTCCGCGACGTGCCGGCGACATTCTCGACCTGGAACACGCTCATCGGCGATCCGGCCACCGACCTCTGGTTGGCGGCGCCGGTCGCCCTCGCGGTGTCCTGCCCGGAGGTCATCCCCGCGGGGGCGACCGGTCTGCAGGTGGTCGTGGCGCGGGCCGACACCGGTGAGCCCGTGGCGGGTGCAATCGTCGCTGCCGTGCGCGAGCCGGACGTGCGCGCGGTGAGTGCGACCGATTCGACCGGCCTGGCTTTCCTGCCGCTGGTGCCGGGCGACACCACGGGTCCGCTGTCGCTGACGGTGTGGGGCCACGACCTGCTTCCGCACCTGGGGTCGGTATCGGTGGGCGAGGTGCCGGTGGCCATCGATCTCGCGAGCTGGACCCTCGACGACGGCGCACCCGGCGGCGACGGCGACGCCCGGCTGACGCCGCCGGAGACCGGTCGAGTCGCGGTGGTCCTGCGCAACCTCGGAACGGCGACGGCGCCGGCGGTCGTGGCGCGGCTCATGAGCGAGGAGGGGTGGCTCACCGTCGAATCCGACGCCGTCGACGTCGGGGATCTGGCTGGCGGTGCGGTGGCGCGAAGCATTGCCTTTTCCGTGACCGCCGCCGCGGATGCGCCTGCGGATAGCATCGCGCACCTGCGCGTGGAGGCGCGAAGCGGAGACGCGAACTGGACGTTGCCCATCGCTTTACCCGTGCACGGCCCTGTCCTGACGGTGGCGGACGTCCGCTGGACGGGCGACGCATCGCTCGAACCCGGACGCCTCGCCGACGTGACCGTCGTCCTGGCGAACAGCGGCGACGGTGCCGGCGCCGCCGCGACCGCCGTGCTACGCAGCCGCAGCCCATTCGTCGCCGTGGTCGACAGCGACGCCACCTTCGCGTCCGTGCCGGCGGGAGAGGAGGTGGACGACGCGGGCGACCCGTTCCGCGTCGTCGTGGCGCCCGATGCCTTCGGCGGCAACCTGGCGGGCTGCACGCTGCACGTCGTGGCGGCGGACGGACGGCAGCACACGCTGGACGTCGTCCTGCCCCTCGGCACAGCGTCCACGGACCAGCCCACGGGGCCGGACGCCCACGGCTACTGCGCCTTCGACGACACCGACCCGAGCTGGCTGCCGGGCTTCCCGCGCGGCTGGATCGAGATCGATCCCGGGTATGGCGGACCGGGCGTCGACGTCGGTCTGACCGATTTCGATGCCGGGCAGGACGACACGCGTGTCGTCGAGCTACCCTTCGTGTTCCGTTTCTACGGGCGCGACTACGGTTCCATCTCGATCTGCTCCAACGGCTGGATCGCCATGGGTCCGACGTCGCTGTGCACGTATCAGGGCTGGGCACTCCCTGCCGTCGACGCGCCCGCGGCTCTCGTCGCCGCCTACTGGTGCGACCTGCGCCAGGACGACGAGGGGCGCGTCTATCTCTGGCACGACGAGGACCAGCATCGGTTCGTGGTCCAGTGGAGCGGCGTGCAGGCGAGGAGCGGCGCCAGCGAATCCGTGCCTGTGGATTTCGAGGTCGTGCTCGCCGATCCGGCCTGGTATCCCACCGTGACGGGCGACGGGGCCATCCTCTGCCAGTATGCCGACATCGGTAGCGACGGTAGCGACCCTATCGGGACGGTCGGTATCCAGGGTCCCGACGAGGGCGACGCGATCTGCTATGCCTACGGCTCTCGTCAGGCGCCGACGTCGGCACCTCTCGCCGACGGGCGGGCGATCCTGTTCGCGCCGCATGCTGCGCCCCACGGCGCCGCAGTGTCCGTCGATCCTGGGACGCTCACCTTCACGCTGCCACCCGACGGCGAGGCGACGACATCGCTGCACCTGACGAGCACGGGCGACGCCGGCTCGGCGCTACACTATACGATCACGGTCTTCGATCCCGATCCACCGACGATTGTGGCCGATACCGTGGCCGCGCGGGCCGTCGTGCAGGACCGCGGTTCGCGCATCTGGCTCATCGATACCGGCTACGATCGGAACCGTCCCCGGGATCTGCACGTCTGGGCCATGATCTCGGATGCGGATCTGGACACGCTGCAGACGGTGGCGCTCGACTTCCCGCCGGAGGCGACCGTCGCTGACGTCACGGACATGGTCGGCGGGATCGACGACGCGGCGATGCTGGCGTGGGATGGCCGCGACGGCGTCGGTGCCGCGATCGGCTGGAGCGGCGCCGTGTCCGCTTCGGCGGTTGCCATCGAGGCCGTCGTGGGCGTCACGGTGAGTGGCGATCCCGGGTATGTCATCGTGCCCACGGTCATGACGGGTCGACGTAGCGGCGAGGCGGTCACGATCGCGGGCTACGTTGCGCTCACGCTGAATCCGGACGGTGTCACCGTCGTGTCGCCGGTTGGCGGGGAACTGTGGACGATCGGGTCCGAACACGCGATCAGCTTCCGCACCACCGGGACGATCGATGCCCTGGACATCGCCCTCGATCGCGGCAACGGGGCATGGGAGTCCCTGGCCACGAACGTGCCGGTCTCTGGCGGCGGATGGCCATGGATGGTGACGGGGCCTCTCAGCGGGCGCTGCCTGATCCGCGCCTCGGCCACCGTGGATGCCGCGATCGCGGACGTCAGCGATGGCCCGTTCGCGGTCGGCCACGACCTGACGTGGCTGACCTGTGACGCGTCGGCGGGCGCGGTGCCGGCCGGCGGGAGCGTGACGATCGCGGTCACGGCCAGGGCGGGACCGCGCCCGCCGGGGATCTACCGGGCGAGTCTGCTGATCCATGGCGACGGGGGGGAGGCGTCGTCTGTCCCCGTCTCGTTGACGGTGACCACGCCCGGCACACCGTCGCTCTCGGCGCGTCCCACGCTGGGGCCGCCTCGTCCCAACCCCTTCCGTCACGGCACCAGCCTCGCCTTCACGTTGCCGGTCGACGGCGAGGCCGAGCTGGCGATCTTCGACCTCGCGGGTCACCGCGTCGCGACGTTGGTGTCCGGTCCGCGCCTCGCGGGTGCCCACGCGGTGACCTGGGACGGGGTCGATTGCCACGGCGCGCCTGTCGCCTCGAGCGTGTTCGTGGCTCGCCTCGAGGCCGCTGGACACCTGGTGACACGCAAGCTCGTGTACGTGAAGTGAGTCTACCTTCCTCTCTGCCAGCGCATCCCTCTGCCAGCGCATCCCTCTGCCAGCGCATCCCTCTGCCAGGAATGGTGCACCCTTTCTTGCACCGATTCATGTGATCGGTGATCTCCAGGATGACGCCAACTGGCCCGCCTGTTTGTCCGTCGATAGCTCAACCGAAGAGTTGATCTGATAGCCAGATCGATTTAGAGTGGTGATCATGAAAAAACTGCTCAAGCCATCCAGCTTATTGCTTTACGTGCTAAGCTTTTTCATTTTTTCGATTGTTGGTGCATTCATTGCAAGAATTACAGGAGCTACTGAAGGACAAGGACTAGCCGGCGGCGCCGTTGTCCTGGCCTACGGTATGTCGTTTGCAGGTCTTGGAGTTCTTGCTTCAATCATATTTGTGAATCGTGCCCATGAGAAGTCGGTTGTAATAGTCAATCGCCTATTCCTAGTTATTTTTCTCATTTGTATTGGATTCATGGTCTATCGAGTCGTTCATGGTGACAACAGATCGACCACAGTTATATATCCAGGCCAGGCGACTTCTATGGAGAATACCAGAAGTGACTAACCGGATTGTGCCGCGGCGGCGCTTCGGGCCACACTGCATGCCTTGATCTGCCCCAGCAACCGCTCGTCCATGAAGCGCGAGAATGATTTCACGTGCAAGTAGAGCGCGGCGAACGACATGGTGCCGCGGAACGACCGTGGGTTGTGGCGCAGGCTCGAGGCGAGCGCGCGCCAGAACGGACCGCGCACGTTGCGGTCGCGGACGCCGAGTTGCCAGCCGATCCGGGCGAACGTGCGCAGATCGCGCCAGGTTCCGCCGAGGGGACGCCGGAAACGATGCCGGGAGAGGTCGAGGTCGCGGTTGAGGCGTCGAACGCGGCCGAAGAATGCGGCCGGAGCGTTGATTTGCTCGAGGACGGCCCGGTAGTCGCCGAGGATTGCGCGGCGCGGTCGTGTCGTGTCGAAGTTGAGGCCCGAGGTGCACTGATCGGCGTCCTGGTCGCCGACGAGGCGGTCGGAATCCGGATGCAGGCGGCCCTCGGCGTGCAGGCGTCGCGAGAGGTCGGTGTTCGGCAAGGCGTAGAGCAGCCCGACCATGCACATAGGGATCGCGGTCTCCTCGATGCAATCGGCCATCAGCTGGGCGACCACGTCCGACTCGGCGTCGAAGCCGAGGATGAAGCCGGCGTTCACGTAGATGCCCGCACGGTATATCCGGCGCACGCTGGCTACGATGTCCCGCTTCGCATTCTGGAGCTTGCGCGCTCCGAGGAGCGCGTCGCGGTCGGGCGTCTCGATGCCGACGAAGATCGCGAAGAATCCGGCTCGCTGCATGAGATCGAGCAGGTCGTCCTGATCGGCCAGGTTGAGGCTGGCTTCGGTCGAGAACTCGAACGGATGGCCGTGCGCCTCGCCCCAGGCGACGAGAGCGGCGAGGAAGGGGCGGACGGCTTTCGCATTGCCGATCAGGTTGTCGTCCACGAAGTCGACGTGGCCGCGGTAACCCAGGGCGCGCAGGGCGTCGAGTTCGCCAAGCATCTGGTCCGTGGACTTGAACCGTGGCACGCGGCCGTTCAGCTCGATGACGTTGCAGAACTCGCACTGGAAGGGGCAGCCCCGCGAGAACTGGACGCCGACGTGCAGGTAGTGCTCGAGTTTCAGGAGGTCGAAGCGCGGCTGCGGGGAACGCGCGAGGTCGGGAAACTCCGTGGCCGTGAAGACGCCGCCGGTCGCGCCGTCGCGCCAGGCCGCGACGAAATCGGCCAGGATGTCCTCGGCCTCGCCGAGGACCCGGAACTCCACCTCGCGGTAGACGTCCGGACTCGAGGTGACGTCCGGGCCGCCGATCACGATCGGTTTGCCGACCTTCTGCGCGCGGGCGATGACGTGCTTGGCATCGAGTTGCTGCGGCATCATGCAGCCGACCATCACGAGGTCCGCCCAGGCGAGATCCGTGTCCGTGAGGTCCTCGATGTTGCGGTCGACGAGGCGGGTTGGCCAGTCCGCCGGCAGCAAACCAGCCACGGTGATCAGGCCGAGCGGTGCGGCGGAATACCGGGCGCCGGCAACGGCGCAGGTCTCGTGGTAGTTCCAGAACGCGTTCTTGCTGAAACGTGGGTGGACGAGCAGCACGTTGGGGGGCGCAGCGCGCATCGAGATCTCCTCCTCGTTCCCGACGTGAGACTGCGGTCCGTGAACCCGAACGGCAGTTCGACGGCGGCGACGTGAAAGGACACCGCGCGTGTGCGGACAATGTATTGGTAAACTGGAGCAGCGCCTCCGAATTCGGCCGCCGGCTGTTTTGCTGGCGACCATGTCGCGCATTGGGATGGTCGGGACACGAGGGGTCGCGTGATGCCAAACGGCGTCACCCTCGCCCGCCTCGAGAGCGCGGGTCAGGTGGTGACGCAACGCATGCTACTCGTGGGCTGGTCCGCGCCAGCTGGCGCCGGCGAGCGGAGTTCCGTCAATAGCAAACCGCGCCGAGTGCCTGCGTAAAACGGGTGAGATCAGCCAGATCGAGCTGCCCGTCCCTAAAGAAGTCGGAGCGGGGATCGAACGCGCCGAGATAATCCATCGTGAACAGCGTCAGGTCGGTCAGATTCACGATCAGGTTGCCATCGATATCGGCGCTGTTGAAATCCACGAATACGCCGGGGATGGGTAGCGGCCAGGCGTCCACGACCACCTCGACCGTCTCACCGAACGCGTGGCCGCCGGCGCGCATGGGTTGCTGCCAGCAGGTCGTGCCGGAGTCGTCCGTGTCCGAATCGGCAATGGTACCGTGAAGGCAGCTCACGAGGCCGGACTCGCTCGTCTGCAACCAGATGTCCTCGGCGGGCCACCCGCTGTAGGGATCACCGTTCGAGTCCAGCAGTGTCAGCCAGATCGTGGCGTCAACGACCGTTCCGTCCGGCGAGTGCGCCTGCGTGAAGAAAACGCCGCCGCCATCGGGTAGGACGTAGACCGTCGCACCGGCCGGACAACCGATCGTCAAGGCCGAGTTGCCGAAATCCGGGATCGGGTTGGCCACGGCCACCGTCGCGGTGATGATGATGGCGAGCGCCGGAACGAAAGAAGTCATGATCGACCGTGTCATGATCTCACCTCGCGGGAAAAACCTAGGACGAAATGGGGATTTGAAGCGGATTTGCATATGATGAGCATATCGAACCCGCAATCTCAGGTCAACACTGCCCGCCCGGTCCCCTTGCCCCGGACGGCCCTGCCTGCTATGCTTCCCGGCGAGTTCTGGTCCTTTAATGTGGTCCGGTGAGACCCGAAGGGAAGGCGGTCGGGGTGAGGAAAACGGCTGAGTGCATGGCGCTCGGCTTTTTTTTGCCCGGCGGTCGGCCCGCGAGGAGAGCGCATGAGTTTCGTCGAAAAAGCCGTCATCATGAATCAGGCGGACATGGCGCGGGCCGTCAAGCGCATGGCCCACGAGATCATCGAGGCCCACCGTGGCACCAAGGACCTCGTGTTGCTGGGGATACAGAGGCGGGGTGTGCCGCTGGCGAAATTGCTGCGGGAGGCCATCACGCAGTTCGAGAAGACCGACCTGCCCATCGGTGCCATCGACATCACGTTCTATCGCGACGACCTGTCCAAGCTCGGGCCGTCGCCGCGCGTGGCGCAGACGGACATGCCCTTCGACATCACCGACAAGATCGTCATCCTGGTCGATGACGTGCTCTTCACCGGGCGCACCGTACGCGCTGCCCTCGACGTGATCATGGACTGGGGGCGGCCGCGCGCCATCCGGCTGGCCGTGCTCGTCGACCGTGGCCACCGCGAGCTGCCCATCCGGCCCGACTTCGTGGGCAAGAACGTGCCGACGTCGGCGCGCGAGGTCATCAAGGTCAAGGTGCAGGAGTTCGACGGCAAGGAGGAGGTCGTGGTCGGGGAGGTTCAGGAGGCATGATCCTCAAGCGCAAGGATGTCCTCGGGCTCGAAGAGCTGACAGCCGAGGAGATCCTCGGCACCCTCGATATCGCAGCCCGCTTCCGCGCCGTCTTCGACCGTCCCGTGCGCAGCGTACCCATCATGCGCGGCCGCACGGTGGTGAACTTCTTCCACGAGCCCAGCACGCGCACGCGCGTGAGCTTCGAGCTGGCGGAGAAGCGCCTATCGGCCGACATCGTCAACTTCTCCGTGGCGGACAGCAGCTTCAAGAAGGGCGAGACGCTGCGCGATACGGCCGAGAACCTGCAGGCCATGAAGATCGACATGCTCGTCGTACGGCATGCGAGCAGTGGCGCGGCACACTACCTGGCGCGCGTGCTCGACTGCCCGGTGATCAACGCGGGTGACGGCTGCCACGAACACCCCACGCAAGGGCTGCTCGATATCATGACCATGGTGCAGCGTCTGGGCGACCTGCGCGGCAAGAAGGTCACCATCATCGGTGATATCGCGCACAGCCGCGTGGCGCGTTCGAATATCTGGGGCCTGACCAAGCTGGGCGCCCACGTCACGTTGTGCGGACCGCCAACCATGGTGCCGGGCTCGATCGCGCGCATGGGCGTGAAGGTGGAGTATGACCTGCAACGCGCCGTGGCCGACGCCGACGTACTCAACGTGCTGCGCATCCAGCTCGAGCGTCACGCGAGTCAGGCGTTTCCGAGCAACCGCGAGTATCACAACCGCTACGGCATCACCGAGGACGTGGTGCGCCGCCTCAAGCCCGAGGCCTTCATCATGCATCCGGGCCCGATGAATCGCGACGTGGAGATCGCCAGCGAGGTGGCCGACGGCCCGCGCCAGGTGATTCTCGACCAGGTGGCCAACGGCGTGGCCGTGCGCATGGCCCTGGTGTACCTGCTCTCCGGCGGCGATCCCGGCGCGCTCGGCGGCGGCGACACGAACGACAAGTGAGGACGACGATGGACTGGAGCTGGGAGCGAATTCCCGCCGAATACCTGGTGACCAACGTGAAGCTCGCGCGCAACGGCAAGGTGGCCGGCCGCAAGGGCTTCCTCCACGTGAAGAAGGGGCGCATCGAGGCGCTCGGCGTGGGCACACCCACGGCCGAAGGCCTGCCCGCGCTCGACGCCGAGGGCATGGTGTGCAGCTCGGGCTTCGTGGACACGCACGTGCACTTCCGCGAGCCGGGCCAGGAGGAGAAGGAGACCGTCGCCACCGGGAGCCGCGCCGCGGCGGCCGGCGGCTTCACGTGCGTGGTCACCATGCCCAACACCCAGCCGGCGATCGACAACCCCGGCCTCGTGCGCTACGTCATCGATCGCGGCAACGAGGCCGGCCTGTGCCGGGTGTTGCCCACCGGCGCCATCAGCGTCGGCCGCAAGGGCGACGCCATGGCCGAGCTGGGCGCCATGGTCGAGGCGGGCGCCGTGGGATTCACCGACGACGGTTCGCCCGTGGTCAGCGGCAAACTCATGAGCAACGCCCTGAAATACGCCGGTACCCTGGGTGTGCCCATCATCTCGCACGCGGAGGACCTGAGCATCGTCGCCGGTGGCTGCATGCACGCCGGCTACTGGTCGGCGCGCCTGGGACTGGCGGGCATGCCGCGGGCCGGCGAGGACGCCGCCGTCTACCGCGACATCGAACTGGCGCGTGCCGCCCATGCTCACCTGCACGTGGCCCACGTATCCACCAAGGGGGCGGTGGAAATCATCCGACGGGCCAAGAGCGAGGGCGTGACCGTGACCGCCGAGGCTACGCCACACCACTTCGCCCTCGATCACTCGTGCTGCCGGGAATACTCCCCGCTGTTCAAGATGAGCCCGCCCCTGCGCGAGTCCGACGACGTGGCCGCGGTGGCCGATGCCCTGGCCGATGGCACGATCGACTGCATCGCGACCGACCACGCTCCCCACACGGGCTCCGAGAAGGAGTTGCAGTTCGACCAGGCCCCCTTCGGCGTCATTGGCCTGGAGACGGCCTTCGGCGTGGGGGTGACCTACCTCGTCGAGACGGGGAAACTGGATCTCGGACGCCTGCTGCAGTGTATGAGCGAACGTCCGGCCGAGCTGCTGAAGCTCCCCCTGGGTCGGCTCGAGGAGGGGCTGGAAGCAGATTTCGTGCTGCTGGATCCCACGCAGGCATGGACCGTCACGTCCGGGACGCTGCGCTCACGCAGCCGCAACTCCTCATTCCTGGGCGAGACACTCAAGGGTGCCGTGGTCGCCACGTTCCTGCGGGGAAGGTTGACCTACCACGCAACTCGCCCTAGCCTTTGAATGGACCTGGCCACCCCTGGCCGACCAGAGACCGGGCCGGCAGGCCATGCCGGCGACCGGAAAGGCAGGACAGCGTGACGACGCCAAGTGGTAAGTCCGGAAGCGGCAGGGTGTGGGCCGGCGCCGCGGTCGTGCTGGCGCTGATGGCTGGTTGCGCGCATTTCAACACTTTCTACAACGCGCAGAAAGCCTTCAACGACGCCGAGAGGATCCGCGAGGATCGCCTCAAGTCGGGCGAGGACGTCTTGAAGCCGGCCGGCAACCAGAAGACCGAGTACGAGACGGCCTTCAAGAAGGCCCAGAAGATCCTCGACGAGTATCCCGGCCACAGTCTCACCGACGACGCCCTCTTCCTGCAGGGCAAGGCCAGCCAGCGGCTCAACAACTATCGCACCTCGATCACCAAGCTCAACCTGCTCTTCCAGAACTTCCCGCAGACGCCATACCTGGAAGAGGCCCTGTATCTGCAGGCGGTGAATTACCTGCTGGTGGGCGACGCCGCGCACAGCCAGGACATGCTCACCCGGCTCGAGAAGAGCTACCCCGAAAGCAAGTTCCAGGCCGAGGCGCTGCGGACCAGCGGCGACAGCGCCTACTCGCTCGAGGACTGGGCCGAGGCGGTGAGCTCGTATCGCGACTACCTCGATAGGTTCCCCGACACCGAGGATGCCGACGAGATCGGTCAGCGCCTTGGCGAGTCGTACTGGGAGCTGGAGCGGTACGACGAGGCGGCGGACGTGCTGCGCGGCGTCGTCGCCACCACGACGAGTCGAGAGCATGCCTTCAAGGCGCGCCTGCTACTGGCGAAGTGCCTCGTGAAGCTCGAAAAACCGGACGAGGCCCAGGCGCTGATCGACGAGCTTCGCGACGAAGCCGAGATCTACCAGCGCCAGGGCGACGTCCTCGTGGTCGAGGCCGCGAACCTGGTCGCGCGCGGCAAGGATGCCGATGCGATCGCCCTGCTCGAGAACATGCCCTCCGAGTGGGGCAATTCTCCGGAAGTGAAGGGGCACGCGGCCGACATGCTCGGCTACCTGTACCTGCACGAGAACGAACTCGAGGAGGCGCGGGCCAAGTTCCAGGTGGCAGTTCCCACGGGCAAGCAACTCGACGACTACGAGCACTCCAAGCAACTCCTGTCGACGATCCAGAACTACCTCGCGGCCGAGAACGCGCTGCCCGATGCCGATCCCCAGCGCGCGGCGCGCCTGCGCCTGCTGGAGGCGAACGGCCAGCTCTTCGGCTTCGACAGACCCCGGCGCGCCCTCGATCTGTACACCACCGTCGCGGCCGACAGCGCAGCCGATTCCACGTCCGCGGCCCGCGCCCTCTATGGAGCGATGCTCGTGTACCGCGATCGTCTCGACGATCCCGACTCCAGCCGCATCTACGCCGACCGGCTCGTCGCGAGCTACCCGGAATCGCCCCAGGCCTACCAGGTGAAGCAGGGCAATGACGCCGATCTCCTCGCATTCCTGCAGGCCAAGGTCGAAGCCCGGCGCGAGCAGGACCAGGAGCGATCGGTCGTCGAGACGGTGGAGCAGCCGGGCCAGGGTGTCGCCACCGGTTCCGGCGCGTCGGCTGGCGGGGGTCTGCGGCGCCGGAAGGTGTTCCTGCAACGCCGGGACAATCTCATCTTCCCGCCCCCTGCCGAAGCGTTGCGCCAGTCGCCAACGCCTCCGCCGCGCCGCGACGAGGCGCTCGAGACGGCGCCGCCCGCGGCCTCGACGCCATTCGAGACCACGAGCCCGGATTCCGTGCCCGCGGATTCGACCAGGACGTCAGGAGGCTTCTAATCGTGACCCCCACGGTTGCGCAGCGCTGGGACCTCAAAGGACACGTGGCCAGCAATGCCGCGGTCTCGGCTGGACTCCTGCGCCTGGATGTGATGTTGCCGCATCCGGTCGCGTTCCTGCCCGGCCAGTTCGCCATGCTCAACCTGACAGGGACGACCGAGCTGGTCTTTCGCCGACCCTTCAGCATCCTGGCCATCGACGGTCCCGTGATCTCGTTCCTCTACCGTGTGGCCGGTCGTGGCACGGCGCTGCTCGCCGAACTGCGTTCCGGTGACGCCGTGCGCTGCCTGGCGCCCCTCGGGCGGGCATTCCCCGCGCCGATAGCCGGACAGCCGGTCCTGCTCGTGGCCGGCGGTGTCGGCCTGCCGCCGCTGTGGGCCTGGTGGGTGCGCCACCGGCGCCCACAGGATCTGGCCTTCTTCGGCGGCCGCGACGGGGCCGACGTGCCCTGGGGGTTGCTCGGGGACGCCTGGCGGGTGAGCGTCGACACTGCGCGCGATCTGCCGGCGGGGCGTTCGGCGTATGCCGGGCTGGTCACGGAGCTGTGCGTCGCCGATCTGGCTCAGGCCGGAGATGCGGGGCCCTTCACCGTGCTTGCCTGCGGTCCCACGCCGCTGCTACGCGCCGCCGCGGCGCTGGCGGCCGAGAGGACCTGGCCCTGCTACGTCTCGGTGGAGGAGCACATGGGTTGCGGCTATGGCGTGTGCAAGGGCTGCGTCGTGCCGGTGCGCGACGGAGCCACAGTGCGCAACGCCACGTCCTGCGACGAGGGGCCGGTCTTCGACGCCTCGCGGCTCGTCTGGGACCGCTTCCAGCCCGGAGGCCACGCGTGACCCTGCCGTCCTGGTTCACCCTCGACGTGGGCGCACCGCTGCGCCTGGGGCCGCGCGCGCTGCCCGGCCGCGTCTGGACGGCATCCGGATGCTTCGGCTACGGGCTGGTCGGCCACGACATGGCCAGCGAGGACATCCCGAGTCCCTACGCCGGGCTGGGCGCCGTCGTCACCAAGACGGTCACGCCCCTGCCGCGCCCGGGCAACCCGATGCCGCGGCTGGTGGAGTTGCCGACGGGCGCCATCAACAGCATCGGACTGGAGAATGTGGGCTTCACGGCCTTCGTCCAGGAGACGTTGCCGGAGCTGGAGCGCCTCGGTGTGCCCACCGTGGTCAGCCTCGCGGCCACCGTGCCGGCCCAGTTCGGCGAGATGTGCACCATGCTTCACGCGGCGGCCCACGATTTCGTGCACTGGCATGGCGTGGAGCTGAATCTCTCGTGTCCGAACATCGCCGAGGGCGGGCACGACTTCGGCAGCGACCCTGCCACCGTACGGGCGTGCCTCGAGGCGGCACGGCCGCACCTGCCCGATCGCGCCCTCATCGCCAAGCTCACGCCCAACGTGGCGCGCATCGCCCCCCTCGCCGCAGCCGCCGCCGAAGGTGGCGCCGACGCGGTGGCTGCCGTCAACACGGTCGTGGGGCTGGACGTGGATCTACGCAGCGGTCAGCCGGTACTGCCGCGGCGCTTCGGCGGATATTCCGGACCGGCCATCCTGCCCATCGCCCTGGCCAAGGTCGATGAGATCGTCCGCCAGGTGGGCGTGCCGGTGGTAGGCGTGGGCGGTATCCAGCGGGCGACCGACGCCCTCAAGTTCTTCGCTCTGGGAGCCGTCGCCGTGCAGGTGGGTACGGCCCAGATGCGCGACCCGTTCGCGGCCGCCCAGGTCGTGAGGGATCTTGCCCCGGGGACGCCACCACGAGCGTGACATCCCCGGAGTCGCAACCGTCCTACGCCGGCGCGATGGCGAAGGCGCGCAGATCGATCTGCAGCGGATCGTCGGCGCGCGGAGCGTCGAGACCACTCAGCCGCTGGTAACCATTCGTCGCCAGCGCGTAGACGTGCAGGGCCTCGGCGAATGCCGCGCGTTCGCAGGGTATGTCGCCGGGGGCCACCCCGCTGGCCAGCAGCGTGCCGACCTCGATGCCCTTGACGAACGTGTCGCCCGCGCGCGCGAAACCGTTCACGCTGGCATCTTCCACGAGACCGGTGGCCGTGGCCTCGCTCACCTCCGTGGCCACGCGCACCACGCGGAAGTGGAACGACGCGAAGTCGGCCGGGTGGCTCGCACGGAAGACGATACGCGCCAGGTCGGCCTTGCCGGCGTACTCGAGGAAGCCGCACGGCCCCGCGGGCACGCCACCGATGGTGACCTCGTCGATCGTCCCGAAGCACACCCGGTTGTCCACGTGGAGCACCAGCCGGTAGCCGACCACGTGTCCGGTACCCGTATCGATGAGCAGGCGATCGTTCGTCGCGGCCGTCGTGGTGTACGTGCCCTCGACGAGCGGTGCCGGATCGGTGATCTCGTACAGCTCCACGCCCGCGGCGGTGAGGTCGACGCGCGTCATCCCACCGCCTGACTGGCGGAACAGTTCGAGCTTCAGCTCGACCTTGCCGGGTGCGAGGTCGGCGGTGGCGAAGTGCGCGCTGGCGAGGTCGAATCCCTCGTCCAGCACTTCCCAGTCCTCGCCGCCTGGCGGCAGGACGGGATCGATGATCGTGAACGATCCCGGCACGGTGGTGTCGGGGCCGATCTGCACCGACTTGTACACGGTGGGATCGCCCGGCGGCGTGGTCTCGCGGTAGTGGCGCGACACCGGGAGGTCAATCACGTGCCAGTCGCTCTCGTCGGTGCTGCCCAGGGGGCGATGCGACCAGCGATAGTGGGTGATGCCGGCCGCCGCGAGCCCGCTGCCGAAGTCGACGCGCGGCTCCAGCGTCGCGGCGAACGGTGAGGGCTTGGTGGCATGGATCCAGCCCTCGCGGACCTGTCCTTCCTTCGCCTTCTCGGCCGGTACTGGCGAGTCGCCGTAGATCTCGCCCATGCTCACCTGCCGCCCGATGGTCTTCACGACCACCTTCTTGCCCAGCAGCTCCGGCCGGTCGCCGCAACCGGGCACGCGCGGATCGGTGATGCGGATGGTGACGTCGGTGCCGCAGGCGTAGTTCCAGTAGGTGTGGCAACGCATGGTCGGCCGGTACACCGTCTCCCAGGTGCCACCGATCGCGTACTCGACCCAGAAGAACAGGTCGGGATGGTCGCCAGGGCAGGGGTACCAGATCGTGGCGTCGAAGACACCGTGGCTGTCGGTCTCGATCACGGCCAGCTCATCGCACCGGTAGCGGTACCATGGCCACAGCCAGTCCCAGTGGCACCAGTAGAACCGGATCAGGTCGACGTGCGCGATCAATGCTTCGCGCAGCAACGCCGTCGACGACGACGCGAGCGCGCCGTGCAGTGCGAGCGGGATCGCCGGCGTCTGCGCCTCGAGCGCGAACGCACGCAACTCGCGCGGGGGCAGCGGCTGCGGGTTGAGGGCCACGGCGTCGAGGCGCCCGAACACATTCGCGGCGCGCTGAAGCACGGGCGCCGGGTCGATCGTGCCGGGATCGATCGAAACAGGATGGATCCCATGGAGCGGTCCTGGATCCGGGATGGGGAGAGGCTTGCGGACAGCCACCAGCAACTCGTCGCGCAGGCGCCGCAGGAGATCGTCCGGGAGCTGGGCGATGATCCACGGCAGGCGGTCCACCTCGCACACGTGTACGCGGGCGTGGCACACGGGCTTCTCGTAGGTGACCCCACCGAGGGTTTCCACCTTGATCACGTGGCCGCGCACGCGACAGGAACACCAGAACCAGTGCGGCCAGAAGATCTCGGGCACTGGCAGCAGCTCGTACATGTCCTGACCGCGCACGAACGAAAACATGGGTTCGTAGGCGTTGCGGCGAGCCATGCTCTGAAGCGTGGGCGGCGCCGTGCGATCCGACGGCGCCACGGGCGCGACGTAGAGGCGCGCGCGCTTCAACTGCGCGGGACCGAGTTCGAGCGCGGCCTCGCCGTCCTTCAGGGCGCCGCGGGCCAGGAGTTCGCCGGCGGCGTCGAAGGCGAAGATGGCGGCCTCGATGGGTTTGTCGGGCTGTCCCGCGAAGCCCACCCGGAAACGGATCGGGCGCGTGTCGTCTTTTTTAGCCATGGTGTTGCCTCCTCGATGGCAATGGGGCGAGCGGAGGGTGAGGAAATCCACTCCGACGCGCGAGTACTAGCACAGGCGGGATCGACCGGGGTGTAAATAAATCCTGATTTAATATTTTTGATGGTAACGACTTACATGTAATCACGGAAAGGTAAAAACCGTCCGACACGCGCAAGCGGCGGACCCAGAAACTCGGGATGTCGCGGCGCAGGCGCGCACTCGCGGGCGGAGCCAAGGCGGCGTACCTGCGCGAGCAGATCGCCGAGGCCGGGCAGCAGATCCTGAGGAGGAGGGGGGCATCTCGCAGGGGCCGGGAAAACCCAGCCGGGGCCTGAATCGAGTCCCAGCCTATCTTGACTGGTTGCTGTGGTCTGGCCATTCACGACAAGCGGGAATACGAGGTCCACATCCGACTCTCCTATCATGTGTGAATCGTCATGCACAAGATGAAATGGGGGAGTCCTCATGCGACCTACGATCCTGAACCTGATTGCCGGCTCCTTGCTAGCGGGCTCCTTGCTGGCCGGTGCCGCTCTGGCCGACGGTGTCGCCACGCGCGACACCACGTATCTGCTCGGCGGCCCCGAGCGCTGGGATGGCCGTTTCGAGACGCCCGACGGTCAGCCCGACTGGCATGGCTGGACCTACGCCGAGGGCTTCGATCCGCACTGGCAGATCAGTGGGTACCAGGTGCCGCCCGGTGGCGGTACCTACACCATGTGGTGCGGCAAGACCTTCGCGAACGACTGTGCCGAGGGTTATGGCAACGACTGGACGGATGATCTCGTGTACACCGACATTGTTGCGAACCCGAACGTCGACAACGACATCAAGCTCGAGTGCGTGTTCAACTGCGATCTCGAGGAGGGACACGACACACTCGTGTTCCAGATGCTGCGCAACGATCAATGGCTGACCATCGCCGGTCCCTACGGTGGCCACCTCGTCGGCGAGATCCTGGACGTGACGGTCACCTTCCATCCCGGCGATTACATCGGGCCATTCGGCGACATCATCCAGCTCCGAGCCCTCGTGACCACCGACGGTGCAGGTTCTGACGAGGACTGTCTCTTCGACTCCGTGGGAGCTTGTCAGATCGACAACCTCCGGGTCACTTTCCCGGATGGGTTCTCGCGCTACGAGGATTGGGAGGACCAATCGGCCGAATTCTGGCACCCCACGTTCCCGCCGCACTATGTCGTGCCCCAGCTCGGCGCCAACCTCCCCGACCCGGACCCTGATCAGGACAACACGTCCTGGCAGGTGAACTGGCTCGACTACGTCGATCCGCCCGGCGATCCCGACGAGCTGTTCACGGGCCTGATCTACTCGCCGCCTCTCGCCATGCCCGACGAGGTCGACGCGATGATCCTGGCCTTCGACGTCTGCGTGAACAACCAGGATCTCTTCTACGAATGGCACGTTCGTTCGACGGCGTCGGATAACCCGGACGATCTCCAGGGCGCCGCCTGGGTCAATGAGAATTTCCTCAACTTCAGCACCCCCGGTTTCCACCGCCTGGAACGGCAGGTCAGCGGGCTGCTCGTGCCGGGGGCCCGGTGGATGCAGGTGAGCATCGACGCTCTCGAGATCTTCACGTTCATGAACCTCCAGGGTGAGGACACGCCGTACTTCGACAACGTCGTGGTGAAGGCGGCGGTGCCGGCCGGACCCACGGGCGTGCCGCAGAGCGGTGGTTTCCTGGTGCGCGCATATCCCAATCCGTTCAATCCGCTCACGACGATCGCGTTCGAGATGCCGGAGGCCAGATGGGCGGAGGTGACAGTATTCGATCTGCGCGGGCGGCTGGTGCGGCGGCTGGTCGCGGGGGAATTCGGCGCCGGGCGGCAGGAGGTCGAATGGGACGGGCGGGATGATGCCCGCATGTCCGTGGCCGCGGGATCCTATCTGTGCCGGGTGCGGGCGGGCGAGCGGCAGGCGGTCATTCGTATGACGCTGGTGCGGTGAGGCGGGTTGGCCGGGGCCACTACGTTGCCGGCGCGATCGACGGGTTGGCGTGTTCGGCACGGCGGTCAGCATCGTCTCGCACGCCAGGGAATCCGTGGCCTTGTCGACTCCTCGATACGGATGGTGCCGGTATCGGGTAGCGTCGCCTCCGGCGCGGCGATCGCGGCGACGGCTCCCGGATGTCACCGCGTGGTGATGATTCCGACGATTTAAGTAGACTTTTTTCCCGCCATTGATACCATGTTGTCATGGATGGCCAGACGACACCTCGCGACGACGCCGAGCGCACTCATCACGTGACGGTTGTGCTGCACGCCGCGCGGGGAGGCGACCCGGGTGCGCTCAGCGAGGCATTTCAGCTGGTCTACGAGGACGTGCGGGCCATCGCCCGGGCGCGAGTGTCGCGTCTCGGCGTTGGCTCGACGCTCGACACCACCGCCGTCGTGCACGAGGCCTACCTCAAGCTCGCACGGCACGGCGAAATGGCGTGGGAGGACCGGCAGCATTTCTTTGCCGTCGCATCGGCCGCCATGCGCCAGGTCCTGCTGGACCACGCGCGCCGCCACCTGAGTATCAAGCGAGGCGGCGGTGCCGCACACGTGCCGCTCACCGACGTCGACGCCGCCATCGACGTCCAGGCCCGCGACGTCGTCGCCCTTGACGCGGCCCTGACCCGCCTCGCCGCCCTGGACGCTCAGCTGGCGCGCGTCGTAGAACTGCGTTTCTTCGGTGGCCTCACGGTCGAGGAAGCGGCGCAGGCACTTGGCGTGAGCGAATCCACCGTCAATCGGGCCTGGCGACGGGCCCGCGCGTTCCTCCACCGTCAACTCGTCGGCTCCACCGCCGTCTGAGCAACCATGGCAATCGACGATCCCTCTCGCTGGCACCGGGTCGACTCCATCCTGGACGAGTTGCTGGCCACACCACCCGCTGACCTTGGCACCCGCATCACCGAGCTTGTCGGAGACGACCGGGACCTGCGCGAGGAGGTCGAAGATCTGCTGAGGTACGACAGGAGCGGCCACGGCCTTCTCGATCGCTCCGCCTCCGACCACTTCGACGCGCTCTTCGCCGCCGCCGCGCGCGCCGACGGGCCGCCGGCAGACCTCACGGGCAAGCAGGTGGGACCCTTTCAGATCATCGGCCGGCTCGGCGAGGGCGGCATGGGCGTCGTCTTCGCGGCCCGCCAGACGCACCCGTCGCGCACCGTGGCCCTGAAGGTGCTTCGCGCCGGCATCTTCGCCGGCACCCACCAGCTGCGCATGTTCCGCCGCGAGGCGGAGAGTCTGGCCCGGCTCGCCCACCCCGGGATCGCCGCCATTTATGACGCCGGCCGTACCGACGACGGCCTGCACTGGTTCGCCATGGAGCACGTGCACGGCGTGTCGCTCGCCGCGTGGGCGCACGCGCGGCCCGCGCCGATCACGCGGGCGGAGATCGCCGCACGCGTGACGGTCTGCCTCGCTGTGTGCGACGCCATCTCGCACGCCCACCAGCGCGGCGTCGTCCACCTGGACCTCAAGCCGTCGAACATCATGGTCTTGCCGGAGGCCGACCCCGGGAGCACGGCCGCGGTAAAGGTGCTGGACTTCGGCATCGCCCGCATCACTGGCGGCGAGGCCGGACCGACGACCATCAGCCACGACGGTCGCGCCTTCGCGGGCACCCTCGCTTACATGAGCCCCGAGCAGGCCGCCGGCGATGCGCGCGATCTCGACGTCCGCAGCGACGTCTACTCGCTCGGCGTGCTCTTCTACGAGCTGATCACCGGGCGATTGCCGGTGGACGTGCACGGCGCGTCGTTGCCCGAGGCAGCGCGCCTGATCCGCGAGCGGGTTCCGGCACGGCCCAGCGAAGCGTGCCGCCTGCTACGTGGCGACCTCGAAACCATCGTCCTCAAGGCGCTCGCCAAGGATCCGTCGCAGCGGTACCAGAGTGTCGCGGTTCTCGCCGAGGATATCCGTCGTTACCGCGACGACCTGCCCATCTTCGGCCGCCCGCCGAGCACGATGTACCAGTTGCGGAAGATCGTCGTGCGCCATCGAGTGGTGATTGGATTCGCGGCGGCTCTCCTGGTGACCCTGATCGGTGCCGTCGGTGGGACCGCGTTCGGCCTGATTCGCGCCAAGCGTGCCGAAACGGCGGCGCGCGCCGAGGCCGCCACCTCCGAGAAGACCGCGAGCTTCCTCGAGTCTGTGTTCCACGTCACCGACCCGGGCGAATCCGGCGGCAGTGCGGTGACCGCGCGGGAGCTGCTCGACCATGCGGTCGCCGACATCGACACCCAGCTCACCGACCAGCCTCGCGTGCGCGGTCGCCTCCTCGCGTCGATGGGCAACGCCTATCGTCAGCTCGGCTATTACCGCGAGTCACGTCCGCTCCTCGAACAGGCCGTGGTACTCCAGCGCGAGGCACTCGGCCCGGACGACCCCCGCGTCGCCCGCAGCCACTACGTGCTGGCCGGCCTCTTGCGGCGGCTCGGTGAGTTCGACGCGGCTCGCGAACACTATCAAGCGGCGCTCGACATCCGGGAACGCGCTCGGATACCCGGCGACGTCGCCGTCAGTCTCGGCGGCCTCGCCAACCTCGACGTGGACGTGGGGCGGCTTGACGAGGCCTGCGATCTCTACCGCCGCGCGCTGGCCATCACGGCCGAGGTTTCCGGCCGCGATTCGCCGCGCTTTGCCTCGCAGCTGTCCGGCCTGGCTCTCGCGCAGTGGCACCTCGGGAACGCCGACTCGGCCCGCACCGCGCTCGAACGCGTCGTCGCGATCCAGCGCGGCACGCTGGCCCCGGACAACCTCGACCTCGCCTGGAGTCTGACCACCCTCGCCGGCTTCTATGCGCAGGGCGAACAGAACGCGCGGGCCCGTGCGCTCTCGGAGGAAGCGCTCGCCGTGCAGGAGCGCGCGCTCGGACCCAACCACACGGACGTGGCGGAGACCCTGGACGTCCTGGCGAATCTCGATCGCCTGGAGGGTCGCGACGCGCAGGCGCTCGCCCTGCACCAGCGCGAGGTGGCGATCTGGGAGAAGGCGGTCGGCACGGAGAATCCGACCTACGCCATGGCTCTCGAACACCTCGCCCGCGACCTGGCCAGCGTCGGGCGCCTCGACGAGGCGATCGCCGCGGCTGAACATTCCCGCGAGGTCTTCGCCCGGAACTTCCCCGCGAATCACCGTGCCGTGACCAAGAACCAGATCATCCTCGCCACCCTGTACCGCGATGCCGGACAGCCCGCGCGAGCCCGGCCGCTGCTCGAGGCTGCCCTGGCCACCCGCGAACGGGAATTCGGTAACGACAGCCGCGGGGTTCTCGAGGTGGAAATCGAGCTTGGCCGGACCTGCCAGGTGCAGCAACGATGGGCCGAGGCGCGGCGGCACTACGAGCGCGCTCTGGGGATCGCCGAGAAGGCCGAAGATGAACCCCGGTTGGTGCGCGTGATCCAGGACGAGATGCAGACCGTGGCGCTTCAACCGGCCGGCCGATGACTGCCCGGGTCGTGCACGGTCGCCGTCCACTCGCTCGGAGGAAGTCCCTCTGCGCGGAGATGGCCGGATCGCTCAGATTGTCGACGCCGTCTTCCCAGTGATCCGCGATCGGACCGTATTGAGGGGTGTACGGGATGGCGAAGCGTCCGTGCTCGAGCCGTATGGCGAACAGGGCAAATCCGGTGCGGTCCCCGTCGACGAGCTTGAGATGAGGGAGGATCACATGATGTCGATGCCAGGGGAAGATGGTCGAGATTGATTGCTTACACCTGAGCGGCGCATCGCCGTTCTGGCTGTGTCTCTAGCCGGCCGTGACGGGCGCGATCCTGGTCGTTCTTGCTGGCTGGATGGCGCGGCGTTTCGGTGGCGGACGCCGCGCCGATCCCAATATCAACCGGTGCGATCGAGCCAGCGCAGGATCTGGTAGCCTGGCTGTACCACCTCGCCGTCGGACACGATGTCGTCGCGCACGACCTCGAAGATACACAGGCCGCGCACCTCGAGATCCACGTCCCGCGAACGCTCGAAGCGCACCTGGACGGCATAGGTGCGCGACAGCACCTCGCGCGTACCGGCCGCTGTCGTGACGACCGTCCACGGTCCCTGTGCCTCGCAGCGCACGAACACGATCCGGTCGATTCCAGCGATCGTGACTCCGTCCTTCACGCGGTCGTGACCGCTGAACATGTTGGCGGTGATGCGCAGCTCCTCATCGCGACCCCACGACGCCGGCTGTCCCAGCGCCACGTCGCTCGGATCGAGTTCGAACACGAAGTCGCGATGCAACGTCGCCGCGAACCCCTCCAGGTCGCGAGTACCATAGGCCGCCATGAAGTTGGCCATCAACTGGTCGGCCGACATGGCCAGCGGGTATGCCTTGGCCTGCGGATTCGGCATCACGATGCTGTCGTCGGCCTGGCAACCGAGCAGCAGCCAGGCAAGCGTCAGCAGGATCAGGGTCATCGTGGCGATGATGGCGTGAGTGAGGATGGACTTCATGGTGGACCTCCTTGATCGCGTGGGGATCTCGGCACCTGCACCGGTACTCCAGCCTCTTCCGGATGTGCGAAGACGCACGGATACGAACTCCGTGCGTCTTTGTAAATCTTATATCTATAGCGACTTACGTGGCTTTGTCGCCGTCTCGTGACGTTACGGTGCGTCGCGCCGGCTGTCAAGATCGGTCAGTTCGATTGCGCGCGTCGCGTCCGATGTCGCTTCAGTATTGCGTCCGGTGCTGTCGATACTGATCCACGCGCTTCTGCAACGCGGTACGGCGCGGCTGCGTGTCGGCGGAATCGCCGAGTGCGGCGATGGCGGCCTCGGCGTCGCGGATGGCGGCGTCGAACTCGCCAGCTGCGGCGTGAGCGGCGGCGCGTACATCCAGCACGTCGGCCGACGGCGGCTGGTCGGCCAGGGCGGCGAGTGCGCGCGCCCCGTCGCGCAAACTGTCGACCGGGCAGGTGGCGAGGGCCCAGGCCCATGTCACGCGAGGCACCGGATCAGCGGGCGCGGCCTCGACAGCGGAGTGCAGCGCGGCGAGCGCGGCGGGCCAGTGGCCCTGTTGCCGCCGCACCTCGCCGAGGATCGACCACGCGACCGGAAGGTCGGCGCCCTCGCGTCCGCCGAGACCGGGCACGATATCGCGGATGTGCTGGGCGAGCACCGCGGCCAGTACGAGGTGCCCGATCTGGGTGGGATGGATGCCGTCGCGCATGAGCAACTCCGGCCAGGAAGCGATGGCTGCATAGACGCCGGCCGCATCGACGACGTCGGCCCCGGTCTCGTCGCCGACCTGACGCACGAGCGTGAGGTACTCCTCGTGCAGGCCGGTGGGATCGTCATCGGGTAGCACGTTGCCGTTCTCGATCAGCCGCGCGCCCGCCTCGGCGGTGATGTGGTGCGGCGCCAGCACGAGCACCGGCTGCGCGCCCCGGGCACGCAGGTCGGCGATCATGGCGCGCAGGTTCGCGGCGTAGTCGTCGGGCGCTACGCGCAGCGGCGGCGGCTGGTGCGGCTTGACGAGCAGGTTCAGCAGGCGCAGCCGCGTCGGCCGCAGCAGGTGGGCCAGCTCGCGATCGCGGAATCCCGTGGACCGCCAGTGGTCGTTCCAGCCGAAATAGATCACGACCACGTCGGGTGCGAGATCGAGCAATCCCCGCTCGAGCCACGCGCGTCCCTGGTACGTCGTGTAGCCAGGCAGGGACGCGTTGTAGACCTCGGCGCCGGCCAGGAAACGCTCCATGGCCAGGGAGTAGGGCACGCCCGCGTCAGTGAGGCGCGTGCAGGAATCGCCGAGGCAGAGCACGCGCGGCTTGCCGTCGCGCGCGGGCATGGTCTCGCGCGGCCGCAGGAACCGGTCGGGTCGATCGTAGTCGAGCCCCGGCTTTGCCTCGCGCCACAGGAATACCGGATCGGCCACCATCACGCCCGAGGCGATGCGTGCGGCCGTGTTCTTATCGAGGATCAGACCGGGCTTCAGCGGACCCGCGCCCGTGATGCGCAGGGCCACCTCGGCCAGCACCAGGGTCACGACCATCGCGGCGAGCGCGAGCAGCAGTTTCTTCACGGCCGCCAATTACTTCACCAGCGCCATGCGGTGGACCTCGTCGTGGACCCCGCTGCGCACGCGGTAGAAGTAGACGCCTGCCGCCACGGCGCGACCCTGCCCATCGTCGCCGGCCCAGCGCACGGTGTGTTCGGCGGCCGGCAGTTCGGCGTCCACGAGGGTCTTGACGCGTCGCCCGGCAATGTCGTAGACGACCACCGTCGTGGGTGCTGCGGCAGACAGCGCGAAGCGGATCGTGGTCTGCGGATTGAAGGGGTTCGGGTACGCGGGATCCACGCGGAAGGCCACTGGCACGCCCGGCAGATCGTCCTGAACACCCACGCCGCCCGAGCAATTCACATCGAGGGCGCCGATGAGACCACAGCCGCCGCTGTGGTCCGGTGCGCAGGGTGAGTTGTCGGCGATGGTGTAGTCGTCGGCCCCGGCGTCGCAGAACAGGGGGTTGGCGGCGATGTTGCCGTCACTGCCGGTAGGATCGGTCACGCCGCCGTAGGCCGCGTTGTCGTTGCCGAAGGCGTCGTCGCAGGCGAAGGTCGCCGTGCCGCCGACCACGTGGAAGCCGTTGCCGTAGGCGGCACCCCCGGTGTTGAAGGCGCTGATGGTATTGCTCGCCGACAGCGTGGATCCGGAGGCATAGAGTCCGCCGCCGCCGCCGCCGCCGTTGTTCGCGGTGAGCGTGAGGTTCGCGACCGTCGCGTCCGGACAGTTCTCGATGATCGCGGCCCCGCCCCAGAACTGCGCCGTGTTGCCGGCGACGACGGAATTCGTGAGCACGCAATCCGGACTGGCCGTCACATGGACCCCGCCGCCGATGTTGGCCTCGTTGCCGGTCACCGTCAGGCCGGTCGCGGCCACGGTGGCGCCGCTGGCGTAGAGCCCGCCGCCGGCCATGAAGGTGCTCGTGGCGAGCCGGATGTTGTCGGCAAGCGTGACGTCGGTGAGGGAGAGGTCGCCGCCCACCTGGGCGATGCCACCGCCGCTGGCCCTGGCGGAGTTGCCCACCACCGCGCCGCCGCTCATCGTGAGGCTCGTGCTCGCGCCGAAGCCGCCGGCGTAGATACCGCCGCCCTGCTCGGTACCCAGGTGTCCGGAGACCGTGCAGTCGGTGAGCACGATCGAGGTGTCCACGGCATGCAGACCGCCGCCGCGGGCGGGGTAGGTCCCGTTGTCGGTGATCACGGCGTTGTCGGCGATCGTCACGCTCGTGAACGTGGGCGATCCGAGGTACACGAATACGCCGGCGCCGTAGATGCCGGTGTTCGCGGTCACCGCGATGTTCTCGAGCACTGCGGTCGAGTTGTAGAGTGCGATGCCGCCGCCCAGTCCCAGCTCGCCGCTGCCACCGACGCTGTTGCCCGTGAGCATGAGATTGCGCAGCGTGGGCGACGTCTGGTTCAGCATGATGCCGCCACCGTAGCGGCCGCTATAGGGGATGTTGGAGAAGAGCCGACCGCCGCCGCCCTGGATCCGGAAACCGTCTACCTCGCACGCGTTGGTGATACTTCCGGTGAACTGCAGGGCGGGATTCGCCAGGTTTCCCGTGATCACGGTGGGCGTGCCCAGGGGATCGCGGCTCGTATAGCCCGCGGCATATCCGCCGAAGATCTTCAGACTCTTGCCGAGCAGTGTGGTGGCAGACAGGGGATGGGATGCGAGCACCTTGATGGTATCGCCCACCGCAGCCTCGTTCACGGCGTCGCGCAGGAGGAGGAACTCGCCGGGCACCTCCTGCACATGGTCGCCGAGCGCGCGCAGGAGGTTCACGCGGCCGGAGCCGAGCTGACCCTCGAAACCGGGATTGAGTGCATCGATGCTGTCCGCCGAGTTGCGTAGGGTGGACGAGATCTGACTGGCGGAATACTGCGGATGCGCCGACCAGACCAGAGCTGCCGCGCCCGCGGTGATCGGCGAGGAGAAGCTGGTGCCCTGCGTCGAGGTGTAGAAGTGTGTGCCGTTGGTATGGTTGTACGCCGTCGTGTAGATAGCCACGCCCGGAGCGGCCAGTTCCACCCACGTGCCGTAGCTGGAGAAGCTCGCGCGGATGTCCGAGCCGTCGGTGGCCGCGACCGCGAGTACGCGGGCATCGGGATACGAGCCGAGATAGCTGGCCACGTTGTCGTTGGCGTTGCCGGCGGCGGTGCAGATCAGACCTCCCTGTGCGAGCACGGTGGCCACGGCCGAACTGAGGAAGCTCGACGAACCCCAGGAGCAGTTGACGATCTTCGCGCCGTTGGTGACGGCGTAGACCATGCCCTGGGCCGCGAAGTCCATGCGCACGACACCCTGCGTCTCGCCGTCCGGCAGCCAGCCTACGCGAATCGCCATCACCTTCACGCCCGGGGCGGTGGCAGCCACGCCGATGCCGTTGTCGGTGATCGGCGCCACGCAACCGGCGCAGTTGGTGCCGTGGCCCTCGTAGTCCATGGGGTCGTTATCCGGCGTGGCATCGTCCTCGTCGGGCCAGCCCTGGCCCGGCACGTCGACGAAGTCCCAGCCTCGGATGTCGTCGACCTTGCCGTTGCTGTCGTCGTCCACGCCGGGCGTGCCGTAGTATTCGTCCCAGTTCGTCCACACCGATCCGTTTACGTGGTCCGGGTGGGGGCCGCCGAGATCGGGATGCTGCCAGTCCATGCCCGAGTCGGTGATCGCCACGATGACGCTACTGTCGCCGAGCGACTCGGCCCAGCCGCCCACGGCACGGATGTCCTTGCCGCCGAGGGTGACGTTGCGCAGGAAGTACTGCTGGTCCGTGAGGTCGTTCGGGAGGAACGCGTCGCACTGCTTGCAGATGTCCACCGCCTGCGCCTTCGCCACCTCCACGGCCCCGGCGTAGGCGGCCAACACGGTCTGCAACCCTTTCGCGGCGGGGAAATCGACGGTGTAGACACGGCCCAGCTCGTCGCGCAGCGCGTCGTCCTTGACCCGCCGGGCCATCTCGCCGTACAACGGTGCGACCCGCGTGACGTCGAAGCGCGCCGCCAGCGCGTCGAGTGCCGGTATTCCGAGCGCGGGGCCACCGTCGCTCTTGCCGAGATGCACCGCGACGCCCGGTGCGAGGGTGATGACCACGCGATCGGGCACCTGGCCCACGACGCCGGGATTCTCGAACGCCTGGGCACCAGCGGCGAGCAGAACCAGGATCAACGCGGGGGGCAGGATCGTCTTCATCATGGCGTGTGTCCTCTCACGGCAAGGGACGATGGCGCGGATGGGCGGCGCGATCGCCGCCCGGCGCGGGCGCGTGGGCGTCGCGCCGCCTACGATAGAAGAATATGGCGGTGCGATCAATTCCCGACCTCGGCGGCGTCGCCAGGGAGAGTGCAGGGCATGAGCGCGAGGGATGCGACGAGACGACGCGTGCTCTTCCTCGAGTCTTACGACGGAGGCTCGCACCAGGCGTTTCGCGAGGGGCTGATGGCTCATTCGCGCCATGCCATCGATGCGCTCACGCTCCCGCCGCGCTTCTGGAAGTGGCGCATGCGGGCGGCGGCCCTGCACTTCGCCGACCGCCTTCGCGGTGGCGACGTGCCCGCATACGACGTGATCGTGGCCACGAGCCTGCTCAACGTGGCTGATCTGCGCGGACTGCTGCCGGCGCCCCTCGATCGTGCGCCCGTGCTGCTCTACATGCACGAAAATCAGCTCACCTACCCGCTCTCGCCGCAGGAGGAGTTCGATTTTCACTTCGGGTTCACGAATATCCTCAGCGCGCTGGCGGCCGACGCCCTGGTCTTCAACTCCGCGTTCCATCGCGAGGCTTTCCTCGACGCGCTGCCCACCTATCTCGCGCGCATGCCCGACGCCGTGCCGACCCACGTGCGGCCGAGGCTGGAGGCGCGCTGCCGGGTGCTGCCGGTGGGGATCGATCGAGTCCCCCTGCCGCAAGGCGCCTTCGCCCAGTATCGCGGCGGCCCGTGCGACCCGGCTGCCGGCGCCCCGTGGCCGCGCGACGGCCGCCGGCCGCTCATCCTCTGGAACCATCGCTGGGAGTTCGACAAGGAACCCGGACTGCTCGCGCGGGCCCTGCGGCGGCTCCTGGCTGACGGACTGGACTTTGGTGTGGCCCTGCTCGGCGAACCCCGGCAGAACGACAACCTGGCACGCGCCGTCGCCGGACAGCTCGGCGAGCGCTGTCTGCACTGCGGCTGGGTGGCCGATCGGGCCGCCTACGATGCCTGGCTCGGGCGCGCGGACATCGTCGTGAGCTGCGCACAGCAGGAGTACTTCGGCATCGCCGTGGCCGAGGCGGTGCACGCCGGAGCCTATCCCGTCTTGCCACGGCGCCAGGTCTACCCGTCGTTATATGGGCGTCGTTGCGGGGGTCGGCACCTCTACGACGACGAGGATGGCTTCGTGGCCCTGCTCGCCGACCTGGTGCGCGGGCGCTGCGGCCACGTGTGCTCCCTGCAGCAAGACGCCGACGCCTGGTGCTGGAGCCGGCTCGTTCGCCACTACGACGTGGCTCTGGACGCGGCCGCCGCGGGGCGGACCGGGGGCGGTATGACCGAGGAGACGACATGAGCGACTATCGCGCCTTCCTGGTGGACATCGAAGGCGTGCTCGTGCGCGACAAGCGCTACCAGCCCATCCCGGGCGCGATCGCCTGGCTCAATGGTCTCACCGCGCGCGGGATCGGATTCCGCCTCGTCAGCAACAACACCACGCACCGTCCCACCGAGCTGATCGAGGCGCTCCGCCAGCTCGGGTTCGAGGTGGCCGAGAGCCATCTCGTGGGAGCACTCGGCGCCGGCGTCGACTGGTTGCGTTCCCACGACCGCAACCGTCTGTTCTGGCTCGGCGCCGGGCGGCTGAACGAGTACTGGCAGGAACTGGGCTTCTCGCTCGTGTCCTACGGTCAGTGCGACGCCGTCGTGCTCGGTCTGAACCAGGACGTGAGCGTCGCCGACCTCGACCGCGCTCTCGGCCATCTCCAGGCGGGGGCCGATCTGGTGTGCCTGCACCGCAACCAGTTCTACCTGGATGACCGGGGCGAGCGACGCCTCGGCCCGGGTGCCTGGGCGGCCGCCCTGGAGGGAGCCGTGACGACTGGCCGCGTGGTCACGACCGGCAAGCCGGAGCCCACGCTGTACCACGCGGCGCTGGAAAGTCTTGGCGTGGCTCCCGAGGAGGCGCTATTTATCAGCGACGATCCGGTGGCCGACCTGGTCACCGCCCGGCGGCTGGGCCTGGCGACGGCTTTCGTCCTCAGCGGCAAGCACGCCGACGCGAGCATCCTGGACCGGCTGGATCCGGCCGATCGTCCCACCATCGTCTGCGCGCGCGCGGAAGACCTCGGAGCGAGGAGTTCGGGTGAAGGCCAACGAACAGACTGAGGCCACGGGCAATCCCGGTCAGCGCGCACGCCTGAGCGCGCTCGCCCTGGCGGCGTGGGATCTGAACCGTCGCCAGGACGACTCGGCGCGCGGGCGCCTCATCGCGTTGCGGACGCGGGCGCGACTGATCCAGGTGGCCGAAAGCGAGCGCAGCGTGCCGCCGGAACAGCGCTCGTTTCTCAAGATCGCCAGCGACGGTCAGGATGGTTGCCTCCTGTTGCACGGCATCACCGGCGGTCCGGCCGACATGTTGCCGCTTGGTAACCTGTTGCACGACGGGGGCTTCACCGTTTATGCCCCGATGCTCACCGGCCATGGTAGCGGTTCGCTCAGCCGCACGGAGGCGCGCTGGCGCGCGAACCTGCTGACGGCGCGGCAGTCCCACCAGATGCTACGCGCGAGTTGTCGGCGGGTCCACGTGGTGGGCACCAGCTTCGGGGCGGCGCTCGCCCTGCACATGGCCACTCGCGAACGTGTCGCCAGTCTCGCCCTGCTGGCGCCCGCCCTGATGCCGCGCGCATCCTTCGGCGTGCGATTGCTGCTCGCCCTCAATCTGCACCGACTGCCCATGATCGGCAGGCGGGTCCACTTCACGAACGACGCCCTGGAAGGCATGCGCTGGGCCCGCGAGGCCGCGCACCAGGTCACCTCGCCCATCTTCGCCGCCCAGGCGGAAGACGACCAGGTTCTGTCGCCGACCTCGGTGCGCCTGCTGCAGAAGCGCGTGCGCCACAAGGCCTCCCGTTTCCGGGTGTTTCCCGAAGGGGGCCACGACGTCATGAGCACTCACGGCGAAGCAGGTCTCTACCAGGAAATCCTCGAGTTCTTCCGCGAGCACCGTACCGACTGAGAATTCCCGCTACGGTCCCGCCTCCCGCTGCCGATATGACCTCGGGACTTCGCCGCGTCCGGCGGCGATGGCCAGAGTGCCTACCGGACCTCGAGACGGGAGAGATCGGGATGACTGAGCGGGACGACCTGGACCTCGAGCCTGAGCTCGACGACGCCTGGGACGACGATCTGGAAGACGATTTCCCGGCAGACAAGCGAGCGGACAAGTCCGAGCCGGCGGCGAGCGCGCCGGTGGAGCCGCCGACGAAGCCACGCCGACGCGCATCGCGACATGCGGGTGGCGGTCTTGGAGGATTGGCCGCAACGCTCGTCGTGCTGGGCGCCCTGCCGCTGGCCGCGGGGCTCTACTTCGCCTTGCAGGGATCGTACACGACGCTGCTGGACTTCGAGGGACTGACGAATCCGGCCAACTGGTCCGATCTGGCGGCGCATCCCGCCACCGCCTTCTGGCTCGGCGCCGCGGCGACGATGTTGCTCGCGATCCTGGCCGGCGTGGCGGTGGGCGTGCGCGCGCGCCGGGCGGCGAGGGCCGCGCGCGAGACGAGGGACGTGCTGCGCATCGTGGGTGCCCTCGATCTCGAGGACGCGAAGAGCTGGCAGGATCCGTGCCTTCAGGCTCATCCCGACCTGGCCGCGTTCAGCGAGAAAACGATGGGCGCCTTTCGACTGCAACAGGCCAAGCTGAGCCGCTACATCGGGCTCGAGGGCGAACTGCACCGGCTGGGCCGCGCGCTCTCGCAGGCGTCGAAGGCCGATCTCGAGGGCGAGTGGGACAGCCCCACTGTCGGCACGGTGGCCGACGAGGCGCTGCGTCTGCTCGTCGAAAGCGTACGGCTGCGTGACGAACTGGCGGCGAAGGAACGCGTCAGCGCCGACCAGGGACCGGAACTCGTCGAGGGCCTGCACGAGGCGCGGAGCTGGAACAGCGCAACGCTCGACCAGGTGAATCTGCAGGGCGCCACGCTCGAGCGCCTGGCCAAGAAGCTCGCAAAGGTGGCCGAGACCGACGCCAGAGCTACCGACGAGGTGCGCCACGCGTCGCGCCTGCGCCAGGTCCTCGCGGCGATCGGCCAGGAGCTGTCCGAAGTGCCGGCCCGCAGCGCCCGCGGCGCGCAGGCCGCATCGCCGGATCGCCTGACTCGCCTCGTCGACCGGGCGAGCAAGCTGGCATTCCAGATCGCCATGGAGGTCGCCCGTCTGGGGTCCAAGGGCGAGCGCCTGCTACCCATGACGCAGGATCTCGAGGAACTGACGACGGAGTTGCGTGGCCTCGCCGGCGATGCGGGACTCGACAACGATGCGCCCGATCCCGCGGTGCGCGCCGTCGAGAACATCCGGGGACGCCTGGCCGAGGTTCCGCCGGAGGCGGCCACGCCCGCCGCGAGCGATGGTTCGCCAGCCCTGGCGGAGCTGGCTCCGTCAGCCCGCAGTGCGGCCGAGGCGCTCATGCAGGTGTCCCGCGGCTTCAACACGCAGACGGCGCGCCTCGAGGCCCTGGTCGATCTCGCGAGCAAGCTCACCGGGATCGATGCCCCTGCCCCGACCACCGCGAATCCGAAGGGCGAGCCCGGCAACGGTCTGCTCGTCGATTGCTTCGATCCGTTCCGGGCGAAGTCGCAAAGCGAGCCCGGCGCCGTCGTCGCCGATCCGTTCGCGAGCGCGAATTCGATCTTCTCGCCGGAAGCTCCGAGCGGCGACTTCAGCCAGTCCACGATCCCGGACTTGGACGAGAGCCCCTTCGCAGGCCCGCCTGTGGACCTGCCGTTCGTCGAGACCGAGATTCCTGCAACGCCAGTGGCGCCGACCCCGCCGGTATCCGCACCGGATCTGCTGCCCGCGCTCGACCTCACGTCGGTGCCGGAGCCGCCGTCCGTACTGGAACCGGCTCCCGATCCGACGGACGTGCTGGACCTCACGCCCGGATTGAACCCTATACCCACGCCGAAACCGGTCAGCGACGAGCCGCCGCGGGTCCCCAGCGAGCTGATCGGATTCACCAGCGGTGCGAGCTACGATGAGATGGCGATCCCCACCGCTGCGCCGCCACCGCCGCGCGAGCCAGTGCCCGTGATGGATGTCCCGCCGGCCGACCACGTGTACGACCTCGCCGAGTTCGACGCCGTGGCCCTGGCTGCGCCCGAGGAGACGACCGAGGCCGAGCGGGTCTACGATCTCAGCGAGTTCGAGGCTGTACGGGTGCCGTGACAGGCGGGCCTGCTTGGACGACGACGGTACAGGTGATGGCGGTGCTGCGAAGGCGGTGCCGCCATCGTCGTGTCGAGGAGGCTCGCGGCGCCTTGCGGTTTGCAATCACCGGTGCGCACACGCGGTATCCTGCACCGCCGCAAAATGGCCCGTCGTATCTCGCTGTCCCGGAACCTCCATGGAAATGCCCAGTTGGGCGCTCGTTCACGAGTTTCGCGGCGGGGCATGGGAGTTGCAACTGCGCGGGGTATTCGCAGTTGTGGCACCGCGCTGCCTGGCACCTGAGGGAGAGGAGACCACTCCCATGTTCGAGTCCAAGGACCAGACCACCATCATCATTGGTGGTGACGAGTCCAATCACCAGGTCATGACCTCCGTCGAAGCGGCGGAGTACCTGAAGATGCATGTCAAGACCGTCTGCCGGCTGGCGAAGGAAGGGAAGATCCCTGCCAAGAAGGTCGGCAGCGAATGGCGTTTCCTACGTTCGGTTCTCGACGCCTGGTTGACCCAGACCGTCAGTTGATGCCCAGCGGCGGTCCGGGTCGGTCCCGGACCGCCTGCCGGAAGGACGAAGTCCGTGCCCACCATCTTCGAGTCTCTGAAGCTCACCGATACCGGGTGCTTCGGTCTGCGCATCGCCGGCAGCGTCGGCCGCCACGATCGGGAGCGGCTGGAACTTCTCGGCGAGAAGTGTCTCGCGCGCGGTCGTCACCGGCTCGTGCTCGATTTCTCGGACCTCGATGCGCTGGGGGGCAGTGCGGCGGGGACGCTGGCCAAGCTTCAGCGGCGATTCATGGAGGCGGGCGGCAAGATCGTCTTCGTGGGCGCCAGCGCGGGGGCGCGCCGGTTCCTCAGCGCCAAGTTCGAGGACCTGCCGCTGGATTGCTACGACTCGCTGGATGAGGCCATGCAGCATCTTAGCGACCCGGGGGCCGGGCCGATGTCCTCGTCATCCCCCGAGATGTCGGCCGCCCCGGTGTCGCCTGGTCGCGAAACGGGCGCGCGCGCTCGTGGTCGCGGCGAAGGCTCCGGGGACGGCACCCTGGACAACCTGCTCGAGGAATTCGACTCGGAGGCCGCCGGTTCCCCGGAGGAGACCCGGCGCACGGCCGACCTCGTGACGGCGGCCTATCTGCCGCTCGACGACGCGGTGGCGGCTCTGGCCTCGCTGGACAATCCCGCCGCGTTCGGCGAAGCGCTCACCAATCTCTTGCTCAGTCACGATCTCGCGTCGCAGTCGCTCTACCTCAGCCTGCACGGAGAACACTTCGTCGCCGTCGACGGCAGTTGCAAGCTGCCCGTCGGGGGCGCCGTCGCGGCAGCGCTCATGTACGCCCAGCGACCGCTCACGCTCCTCGACATCGAGGAGAATGCGCTGTGGGACGAGGAAACTGAGCTCATCGACGAGCTGCAACCGGATCTGCTGCTCCCCATCAAGTGGAAGGGTACGTTGCACGGGCTCGCGTTGCTGAAACACATGGGCGAGGATCGCGACTATGCGCTGGCCGAGGTCTTCGCGCTCGAGATCCTGCTGCGGCTCCTGGCCGTGGGACGCGGCGATACCGCGGCGGCGCGTCCCGCGCCGTCGCCGAGGGCCTACGAGGACGAGACCCGCGTCGACGAGCCGGATCCGCTCCAGCAGCTCCGCTTCGGCCTGGCGCGCGATCTCGCCGATGCGCAGGACGAGCCGCACTTCTGGCAGATCTTCCACGGACGGCTGCACGAGGTGGCCGAGATCCATAGCCTGGTCTGCCTGGATCTCGAACAGACGAAGTCCGAACCGTTCCTCGCGGGGGCGGCCCGAGCTGGGATGGCCGGGATCGACCTGCAGAGCGAGCGCGTCCTCGCCTTCTTCCGGACGCTGGAACGTCCGGTTGAGATTCCCAACATGCCGCATTCCTTCGCCACCGTGCGCGATGGCCTGGCAGAGCTGGAGTTGCAGTGGGTGATGGGCATGAATGTCGATCGGCGCTGCCTCGGCGCGGTCATGGTGGGACTGACGTGGCGCAATCCCGTGATCGATCCCCTCGAGCAGCTTCACGGCGTCATGGACGTTGCCACGGAGGCCCTCGTGCGACTGCGGGACGCGCAGCTGCGGGCCAACCTGAATCTCGGTCTGGTCGAGCTACTCGTCGGCCGGGGCGAGGCACTCTCCGTCGGCGACGGCCATCTCACCGAGATCGTCGCCGCAAATATCCGCACCCTGGCCCGTGAGATGGGACTACCGCCGGACCAGGAGCGCGACCTCGTGCTCGGGGCGTTGCTGCGCAACATCGGGCAGTCGGAGGCCCCGGTCGTGGACGATCGCGAGGCGGAAACTCTCGAGGGAGATGCCTGGGAGGCGTATCGCCATCATCCCGAGGCGGGGGCCAACATCCTGCAGTCGCTACGGGCGCCGGCCACGATCCGCGACGCGGTGCTGCATCATCACGAACGGTACGACGGCCGCGGCTTCCCTCATGGGCTGAAGGGGCGAGACATCCCCCTGGCGGCCCGCATGGTGGCGGTGGTGCAGGCTTACGCCATGCGCTACTCAGGCAGCGCGGCGCGCGAGCAAGCCCTGATGGCCCTGTCGCACGAGGCCGGCAAGGCCCTGGATCCGGATCTCGTCGATCTCTTCGCCCGGGCGGTGCACCGCGATCCGTCAGTGCGGGAGCCCGAACCGGCCATGGCCTGACGGCGGTGTCCGGTGTCCGCGCAGCGTTCGCTCCGGGTCCACGTTCCTAAGCGTCCTGCTCCATTGCACTTCAGTGGTTGCCAGCGGCTCACCGTGTCGTTGTGGCGTATGGCGAACGCCCGGCGAGACACCCGTCCCTGAACCCGTCTCATCCCGCAAGCTCATGACTTGTTGCGTGTTATATCCGGGGAGGCGACAGCCTCGCCGCGGCTGCAATCTTGCAACCATGAGCACGGCATGAGTTCGGGGATGGGAGGACCCGGGCTCATGCCGGGCAGGGCTGCCGGGTTGGCATGGCGCCACGTCCGCCCGGCGGCCCTCCCTCTCGCCGGCCGCGCTCAGCTCGCGGCCGTCTCGGTCTTTTCCGGCTTGCGACCCTTGGTGAACACGATGCGATTGATTTCGGCGGTGAGGTCATCGATGGTCAGTCCGCGCTTGATGTGACCCATGTAGGCCAGGGAGATGGCGCGCGTCTCTTCGCTGACGACGATGATGATGGCGTCGCTCACCTCGCTCAGCCCGATGGCCGCCCGGTGTCGTGTGCCGAGCACGTAGCCGAGCTGCTCGCGCTCCGTGATGGGCAGGATGCAACTGGCGGCGATGAGCTGTCCCTGTCCTATGATCACGGCACCATCGTGCAGGGGGCCCGGTACCGTGAAGATGGCCTCCAGGGTCGGGGCGCTGATCTCGGCGTGGAGCATCGTGCCGGTCTTGATCCAGCGGCCGAGCCGCACCTCGCGTTCGATCACGATCAACGCGCCCAGGCCGCGCTTGCTGAGGCGTTCGACGGCTTGCAGGATCTCCTTCTCGGCCGGAATCTCCTCGTCGGTGCGCAGCATGCGGATGCCGCGACGCATGCCCAGGTCGGCCAGCGCGGCGCGCAGCTCGGGCTGGAAGAGGATGATGAAGGCCACGACCCAGATGGTCTGCAGCGAATGGATGATGCGACCGACGACGATCATCCCCAGGGCATTGGAGAGGAAGCTGAGGAGTAGGAGCAGCGCGAGTCCCACGAACATCTGCAGCGCCCGCGTGTCGCGGACGAAGCGCAGCAGGCGGTAGAGCAGGAACGCCACGATGAGGATGTCCAGGACATCGATGATCGGGCTCTGGATCAGACGCTCCCACATGGACGGGCATCCCGGGGCTAAGAGATCAGGGTCACGTGAGCATCACATCCGGTCGACTTCGGACGGACGCGCGAGCCGACACCGCACCATATCACGCGCCGCCGGCGTGCTCAACGTCCGCCTGCTGGCCGTTCCGGGCGGCGTCGATCGCGGCCAGGGTCTCGAGGAACTGCACCGACGGCGCCACATCGTGCACGCGGACCACGCAGGCCCCCGCCGCGAGAGCGGCCGCGAGGGCGGCGAGGCTACCGCCAAGGCGGTCGGCGACCGCCGCTCCCGTGATGTGAGCGATGAAGCTCTTGCGGCTGGCGCCGACCAGCAAGCCGTGGCCACCGGCCACGCGCCGGAGGTTCGCCAGCAGCGCGAGATTGTGCTCGAGATGCTTGCCGAAGCCGAGGCCGGGGTCGACGAGCAGGCGCGCGGGCGCGATCCCGGCAGCCGTCGCCGCGCCGACCCGACCGGCCAGGTAGGCGCCCACCTCGGCCACGATGTCGTCGTAGTGCGGATCCGCCTGCATCGTGCGGGGGGTACCCTGCATGTGCATGAGTACGGCGCCGCAGCCCGTCCTGGCCACGAGGGGGAGCAGATCGGGATCGCCCCGGCCCGCCGTGATGTCGTTGATCACGTCGGCGCCGGCGTCGAGGGCGGCCTCGGCCGTCGCGGCGCGGTTCGTGTCCACGCTCAGGGGCGCGTCGGTCTGACGGCGCAGCTCGGTCAGCACGGGGAGGAGCCGACGCTGCTCCTCGTCCGCGGGCACCGGCGAGCTGCCCGGCCGGGTCGATTCGGCACCGAGGTCCACGATATCGGCCCCGGCGTCGAGCATGGTCAGGGCCGCCGAGACCGCGGTTTCGACACTGGTCAGTCGCGATGCGGGGTAGAAGCTGTCGGGCGTGAGGTTGACGATGCCCATGACCAGCGGGCGGCGGATGGGTCGCAGCACGCGCCGGCCGATGTCCCAGGCCGGCGTGTGCGGCGTGCGGTCCGACAAGGTCATGCGCGCGGATCTTCCTGGGCCGGCAGCGTATCCTGGCCGTGGTGTGGCGCGCCTTCGACGGTGACGTCGAGGTCGGTGCCCTCGTCGCCGTCGCCGACAGGCGCGGTGGAGAATTCGTTCGGTTCGGTGCGGATCTTCGGGGCGGGCAGGGGCTCGCCCTTCATGATCAGGTTCACTTCCTCGCGCTCGAGGGTCTCGCGCTCCAGAAGCGCCGCGGCCATGGTCTCCACCTTGTCGCGGTGCTCGAGCAGGAGCGACCGGGCCCGGGCGAACTGTTCGTCGACGATGCGGCGCACCTCGCTGTCGATGGCCTGCAGTGTGCGTTCGCTATGCGTCTGGCGGCGGGAATAGTCGCGACCCAGGAACACCTGCTCGTGCGTCTCCTCGTAGGCCACCGGTCCGAGTTCGTCGCTCATGCCGAGCTGCGTGACCATCCAGCGGGCGATGTTCGTGATATGCTTGATGTCACCGGACGCGCCGCTTGAGATACGACCGATGAAGATCTCCTCGGCCACGCGGCCGCCGAGCGCCTTGCAGATCTCGTCGAGCATCTTCTCCTTCATCTGCAGGAACTCGTCCTCCATCGGCGGCGTGAAGGTGAGACCCAGGGCCTGGCCGCGGGGGATGATCGTGACCTTCTGCACCCGATTGGCGTACTTGCACACCTCGGCCAGCAGCGCATGGCCCGACTCGTGGTACGCGGTGATGCGCTTGGCTTCCTCCGTGAGCACACGGCTACGGCGCTCGGGCCCGATCATCACCTTTTCCTTGGCGTCCATGAAGTCGTCCATGGTGACCAGGTCGTGATTCTTCCGGGCGGCCAGCAACGCGGCCTCGTTCACCAGGTTCTCCAGATCGGCCCCGGCGAGACCGGGCGTGCCGACCGCGATCTTCTTGGCCGAGATATCGGGCTCGAAGCGGATCTTGCGCATGTGCACCTGCAGGATGGCCTGGCGGCCCACTAGGTCGGGAAGATCGACCACGATCTGGCGGTCGAAGCGGCCGGGACGCAGCAGCGCGGGGTCGAGCACGTCGGGCCTGTTGGTGGCGGCCAGCAGGATCACGCCGTCGTTCGACTCGAAACCGTCCATCTCCACCAGGAGCTGGTTGAGCGTCTGCTCACGCTCGTCGTGCCCGCCGCCCAGTCCGGCGCCGCGGTGGCGACCCACGGCGTCGATCTCATCGATGAAGATGATGCACGGCGCATTCTTCTTGCCCTGTTCGAAGAGATCGCGCACGCGGCTCGCGCCCACGCCCACGAACATCTCCACGAAGTCCGAGCCGGACATGCTGAAGAACGGTACGCCCGCCTCGCCGGCCACCGCGCGGCCGAGCAGCGTCTTGCCGGTGCCCGGAGGTCCGACCAGGAGCGCACCCTTGGGGATGCGACCACCCAGGCGCTGGAACTTCTTGGGAGAGCGCAGGAAGTCGATGATCTCCTGCAGCTCGACCTTGGCCTCGTCGCAACCGGCCACGTCCTCGAAGGTGATCTCGGGGCGGTCAATGTTGAAGAGCTTGGCCTTGCTCTTGCCGAAGCTGAAGGCCTTGTTGCTGCCGCCCTGCATCTGGCGCAGGAAGAAGATCCACAGGCCGAGAATCAGCAGGAAGGGCAGGTAGTAGGTGAGGAACGTGGTCATCCAGTTCACGCGGGGCAGCTCGCCGGTGAGCTTGGCCTCCGGGTTGGCCTTGGTGACCCACTCGTAGAAGTCGGGGCGGTCGATGAGCACCACGCGGAAATCCTGAACAGGGCGGATGCTGCCGTCCTTGACGGTGATCGGTACCTGCTCCAGGAGGCGGCCGGTGGCCTCGCGTTCGGCGACGGCGAGCCGGTCGATGTTCCCCTTGTCGACCTGCTCGGCGAACGCGCTGTAACTGATCTCGTAGGTCTGCCGCCGCTCGTTGACCATCATCTGGAACGCCAGCAGCAGCAGAAGGGCCAGCACGAGCCAGAACCCCGCAGCCTTGCCGTTGAAACCGGGCCGCCGACCACCGGGGCCGAAGGGCATGCGGTTGCCGTCGCGGGGATCTTTGTCGGGATTCTTGCCTGCCATCGACTTCGCCGGGTCCTTTCCTGTCACACGAAGGGCGGTCGGTCACCGGTGCTGTGCGCCCGCCGACGCCGACCGCCTCTGCAGCAGAATGGTAACGACCTGATCAGTCGTCGGCAATACGCGGGTCCGTTCGGACTGCGCGAGGCCGACGAGCCAGAGAATGCCGGCGTCGTCCCGGACAGTGAGCCAGGAGGGACGCAGCGCGACCGGGATCTGTTTCTCCTGAAAAAGATCGCTCAGCTTTTTGCGACCGCCAAGCCCGAAGAGCGCGATCGTGTCTCCGGGTTGCCAGTTTGCCACACGCAGGGATCCCCGCAATGCGCTCGCGGGGCAGGCGAGGCGACCCCCATCGGGACCGATCTCGGGCCCGGGCGGCCTGCCGGCGCTCGCGAGCACCGGTGCGATGCGGACGCGGAAATCGCTCGCCTCGCCGCGCGGCACGTTTCCGGCCGCCGCTTCGGTTCCCCCCGGGACGAGCCGGTCGAACTCGCGCACGACCCGGATTCCTCCGGGCAGGTCGAGGCCCTGTCCCGATCGCCCCTCGCGCAGCCAGTGCCGCAATACCTCGACGTGGTTGGCCTCGAGGTCCGTCGCCAATCCGCACGAGCGGTCGAGCCATCGGCGCAGCACGCGCCGCTGCAGGGCGAGGGGCTGAGCCAGCAGGGACCTCACGCCGAGGGCGCCGCCGCCCGCGTCGCAGTCGGCGAGGGCTGTGTCCGTGAGTTCGTCGAGCAGGGCGAGGTCGGCGGTAGCCAGGTCCGCCAGGCGCGCGGGCGCGGCTGCGGCACCTTGGCCGAAGATGTCGCGCACCAGGGGCAGCAGTTCGCGTCGCAGGCGGTTGCGCGTGGCCTCGTCGGCTCCGTTGGTCGCATCCTCGCGCCAGGGCTGCACGGCATCCGCCAGGAACGCCACGATGGTCGCGCGGTCCTCCGCGAGCAGCGGGTGGATCACGGTCCCGGCCACGGGTCGCAGTCCGGCGAGACCGTCGAGGCCACAGCCCCGCCACAGGCGCAGGAGCACCGTCTCGATCTGGTCGTCGCGATGATGCCCGGTGGCGACAGCCACCAGGTCCGGATCGGCCGCGAGCACCTCGGCGAAGAATGTGTGCCGCAGCGTTCTTCCCGCTTCCTCGAGCCCGCGACCGCGCGTACGCGCCAGGGGACGGGGGTCAGCCCTGCGGAGGTGCAGGGGCACGGCCAGGCGCGCGCAGAGGTCGCGGCAGAACGCGGCGTCGGTGTCGGCGTCCGGTCCACGGAGCTGGTGGTTGAGATGAGCCGCCGCCACCGGACGGCCTGTCGCGTCCCGCCAAGCGCACGCGGAGAGCAGGAGGGCTACCGAGTCGGATCCGCCCGACAGGGCCACGAGCACGCCGCCGCCGCCGAGGCTGTCCGTGAGGCGCGTCAGCTCGGAAACCGTGCGTTCGAGGAACGGATGGCGGGTCACGCGGTCTCCCGTCGATCGTCGCCCAGGCCCGTACGAAAAAAACGAGCCGAGTCCGGCGGGCTCGGCTGCGAAGCGAAGGGTGGTGCCGCCTCAGGGATTCGAACCCCGGACACGCGGATTATGATTCCGCTGCTCTAACCGACTGAGCTAAGGCGGCACCTCGGGCGGGCACGGGCACGAGCCCGCCGCCGCAAATGCGGCGAGGACAGAAGTTAGCCGGGCGTCCATACCTTGTCAAGCCGGCCCGGGAGGCCTATTGTCGCCAGCGAAACGGACGTCGCCTACCGGAGGATTCCCGTGACCGCAGCCTGGCAACCGCCCGTCGACCGCCCGCTCGAGGAAGGTGAGGCCTCCCTGGCTCCTCTGCTCGGGCGCACGGTGGCGATCATCGGCTATGGTACGATGGGCCGCGCCCACGCACTGAACCTGCGGGACGGCGGACATGCCGTGGTCGTCGGCGCGCGGGTGGGGTCGGCGCGCGGGGAACTCGCCCGCCGTGAGGGCTGCGACGTGCGGACGGTCGGCGACGCCGTCACGGCCGCGGACGTCGTGATGCTGATGCTTCCCGACGAGGCGATGGCCCTGGTTTACGCGCAGCAGGTCGCGCCCCGGCTGGGTCCCAGCGCGGCGCTCGGCTTCGCCCACGGCTTTGCGGTGGCCTTCGATCAGATTCGTCCCGAGAGAGGGCGACCCTGCTTCCTGGTGGCGCCCAAGGCTCAGGGCGACCTCCTGCGCGACGCATTCGAGGCCGGCGGTGGCATGCCCGGCCTGCTCGCCGTCACCGACGCCTCGCCGCCCGAAACCTGGGCCCTCGCCGCCGCGTATGCGCGCGCGATCGGCTGTCTGCGCGGCGGCGGCTGGCGCACGACGTTTCGTGCGGAGTGCGTGAGCGACGAGTTCGGAGAGCAAGTGGTGCTCTGCGGTGGCGTGATCGAACTGCTCCAGGCCGCGTTCGACACGCTGGTCGCGCGGGGGTACGATCCCGCCAACGCCTACTTCGAATGCGTGCACGAGCTGAAGCTGATCACGGACCTCGTGCACCGTCAGGGGATCGACGGGATGCGCCGGCGCATCAGCCGCACCGCAGCCTACGGCGGACTCACGCGCGGCCCGCGCGTGATCGACGCCGCGGCTCGCGCGCGCATCGCGGCCATCCTCGACGAGATCGAGTCGGGTGACTTCGCCCGCGAGTTCCTGGCGCGCCACGACGATCCTGCGGCGGGTGTCGCCGCGCTGGGGATGGTGGAGGCGCGCTCGGACCTGGTCCGCACCGGCCACGCCATGCAGGCGCGGCTCGATGGTACGACACGAGCGCCAGTAATCTCGGCCGATGCCGGCGAGGCGCTCGACACAACCGAGGAGACACCATGAGCGAAGACGCGAGTCTCAGCCCGCTTCCGCCCGAATCCTCGCTATGGGAACGCATCCCGCTGCTCGTGCAGCGCCCGTCGGTGGCGTTCGCGCGGGTGGCGCAGCGCCCGGCGTGGTGGCTGCCGGGGCTGGTCCTCTTCGTCCTCGTGGCTCTCTACACGGCGATGAACTGCCACGTGATCGTGCCAGGCAGTCTGAGTGCGGCGCTGGACAAGGCGGACGGCAAGCAGCTCGAGGTCCTTCAGAAGCAGATGGCCCTGTTCTCCGATCCGCCGGCCTGGCTGCGCTTCATCACCGGTTTCGGCGCCGGTTTCGGGATCTGGGTCGTCATGGCGATCCAGGCGCTGATCTACCACCTCTTCCTGCGTCTCTCGGAGGGCAAGGGCACGGTGGGGCAGAGCTTCGGCGTGGTCTACTGGGCGGCGCTGGTACCCACGCTCATGAAGACCCTGCTGAGCTGGATCGTCATCGTCGTCACCGACGGTGCCCATCTCCTGCGGGACACGGGGCTGGCGGCGTTGGTACCGGACAAGGCGAGCGACTCGCTGCCCTACCAGCTCGCAACATTCTTCGGCGATGTGTTCTCGATCTGGACGGTCGTGCTCACCATCATCGGATTCGCGGTGGTGCACCGCATCGCGCGCGGCCGGTCCGCCCTGGTCACGGTCCTGGTGTACGTCCTGATCTCCGCCTGCATGATCGGGCTCAGCCTGCTGGGTAAGGCGATGGGAAGGGGATAGCGTGAAGAAACTGCTCATCATCGGCGCCGTCGTGGTCGCCGTCGCGGCGTTGATCTTTCTCAGCCTCGCGCGTACCGGACACAAGGGCGACGCCGAGGTCGAGACGGCGCGCGTCGATCGCAAGGACCTCACCGAGATCGTGCGCGCGAGCGGTACCATCGAGCCCAAGCGCTCGGTGGACGTGAGCGCCAACACGATCGGCACCATCACCAACCTCGCGGTGGAGGAGGGACAGACCGTCGCGCAGGGCGATCTGCTCCTCGAGATCGATCCCACCGAGTACCGGGCGGCGCTGCAGGCGCTCGAGGCGGCGGTACGGACCGGCGAGGCAGACCTGCAACTCGCGGAGGCGTCGGCCGAGAAGGCCGACATCGACCTGAAACGCGCCGAGTCGCTCTTCCGTGAAGGTCTCAATTCCGAGGAAGCGGTGCAGAGCGCCCGCACCAATGCGCGGGTGGAGCACGCGCGCGTCGAGGCGGCACAGAGCCAGCTCCAGCAGACGCACGCCAACCTCGAGAAGGCGCGCCACGATCTCGAGAAGGTCACCCTCACGGCGCCGATGTCGGGCATCATCACCAAGCTCAACGTCGAGGAGGGCGAGAACGCCATCATGGGCACGCTCAATAACCCCGGCACGGTGCTGCTGTCGATCGCCGACCTCGGCACGATGGAGGCCTGGGTCGAGGTCGACGAGACCGAGGTGGTCGATGTCCGCCTGGGTCAGAAGGCGACCATCGACATCGACGCGTTCCCCGACACCACCTATACCGGCACCGTCACCGAGATCGGTCACAGCCCCATCAACACGAGCACCGGCGCCGGGCAGGAAGCCGTCGACTTCGAGGTGAAGATCACACTCGACGAGCGCATCCCGCACATCCGGCCGGGCCTGTCGGCCAAGGCCGAGATCACGGTGGCCACGCGCAAGGAGGCCCTGGCCGTGCCGCTGGGGTCGGTCACCGTGCGCAACTGGCCGCTGCGCGACAGCGACATCCGCACGTACCGCGGCGGGCAGGCCCGTCGCCAGGGAGCGGCCCTCGACAGCCTCGGCTTCACCACCGAGGGCGTGGCGGACAGCGTGAAGACCAAGGAGACCGAGGGCGTCTTCGTGCTGCGCGATGGCTTCGTGAAGTTCGTGCCCGTGACCATCGGCATTGCCGGGGAGGAGTCGTTCGAGATCACCCGCGGCGTGACGGAAGGCGAATCGGTGGTCAGCGGTCCCTTCCGCGAGTTGCGCGAACTGAAGGACGGTGCCGAGGTCCGCGAAGCCCACACGGGCGGCAAGAAGGGCAAGAAGGACCGTAACGCGTCATGATCCACCTGGCCGGCGTCGGCATCGCCCTGGAGAACCTGCGCACGCACAAGCTGCGCACGTTGCTGACGCTTCTGGGCAATATCGTGGGCACCATGTCGGTGATCGCCGTCGTGTCGCTGATCTACGGCGCCGATCGCTATGCCCGCCAGGTCGTGCTCGACGAGGGCACCGACGTCTTCACGATCACCCGCGTGAACGGCGTGCAGTTCCTCACCGATTTCGACGCGTTCCTCGCGTCGCTCAACAACCCCGACCTCACTCTCGCCGACCGCGACTGGTTGCAACAGCACATGACGGAGGCGCGCGTCGTCGGGGCCAGCCTCGAGACGATCGGCAACCTGCGGGCCGGCAGCGCCGAGTTCAAGAACGCGCAGATCCGCGGCAAGACCGAGGACTACCCGTTGCTGGAGGATCTGCCGCTGCTGGCGGGGCGGCACCTCACGATGGCCGACGTTCGCACGAGTCGACCGGTGGCGGTGATCGGGTTCGACGTGGCCCGTGATCTCTTCCCGCGCCTGCCCGACCCCTTGGGCCATGAATTCCGCCTCGGTGGCCGGCACCTGACGGTGGTGGGCATCGTCGACGACCGCGGCACCGTGATGGGCGAGAACCGCAACCAGTTCGTGGTCCTGCCCATCACCACCTACGGCAAGATCTACGGCGGCGGGCACTCGGTCGACATCAAGGTCGGGGCGCGCGATCTCGAGGCGCTCGAGGCGGCCAAGGACGAGGCCACCTTCATGCTGCGCATGCGCCACCGGTTACGTCCCCTGGCCGACAACGACTTCGCGATCCAGACCTCCGACCAGCTCCTGGGTCTGTGGGGCAACATCACGGGGGCGATCTACGGCGCGCTGGTGCCGCTCGTGGGCATCAGCCTGGTGGTGGGCGGCATCGTGCTCATGAACGTCATGCTGGTGTCCGTCACCGAGCGCACGCGCGAGGTAGGCATCCGCAAGGCGCTGGGCGCCACGCGACGTAGCGTCGCGGGCCAGTTTCTGATCGAGGCCATCACGCTCTCGCTCGTGGGTGGCCTGCTCGGCATCGGCATCGGCGTGGGCCTGGCCTGGCTCATCGCGGTGCTCAGCCCGCTCAACTTCGCGGTGGCGGGATGGTCGATCGGCCTGGGCATCCTCGTCAACTTCCTCATCGGGACGTTCTTCGGCTCATATCCGGCCTGGAAGGCGGCCGGTCTCGATCCCGTGGAGGCGCTGCGCTATGAATAGGCGCGCCGGGGCCAGGCAATCGAGGCGGGCAGTCCATCTGCGCGAGGGCGTGGCTCAAGCGATGCAGGTCATCGTGGGGCACCGGATGCGCAGTTCGCTGCTCATCGTCGGCGTCGCGATCGGCGTGGCGACGCTCCTGGCCATGGTCACCATCGTGCACGGGCTGAGCCTGCGCATCCGCAACGACGTGGTCTCGGCCAATCGGCCCTACCTGCGCGTCGCCCGGTACACGGGGCTCGGGGGCGAGGATGTCGACGAAAAAATGCGGCGGCGGCAGCTCGATCCCGAGTTGTTGCCGGACGTCGCGGCCACGCCGGGCGTCGACTATGTCGACTACATCATCCAGAATCACTCCGGAACCGTGCTGCACCACGGTAAGGAGCGCACGAACTTCGTGCAGATCTACGGGGCCACCGAGAACGATCCCTACCTGCTTAGCCTCGAGATCGGCGAGGGCCGGTTCTTCTCGGCCCAGGAGGTCGCGGCGCGAACCCGTGTGTGCGTGATCGGCTGGGGCCCGCGCCAGAGCCTCTTCCCGTATCTGGACCCCATCGGCAAGACCCTGCGTATCGAGGGCCATCCGTACGTCATCGTCGGGGTGGTCGCCGAGCGCAAGCTGGTGTTCGGGTCATTCGGCGAGAACTTCGTCACCGTCCCGTGGACGAGCTTCGAGAAGGACTTCCTTGGCGGGCGCGGCATGGAGGACCGGATCATCCTGGCCACCACGAAGCCCGGCGTCGCGACGGCGGAGGTCACGGACGATCTCACCGGCGCGTTGCGCCAGGCGCGTCACCTGCGGCCCGGTGAGCCCGACGATTTCGACATCACCTCGAGCGAGACCTACGGCGATCTGGTCGACAAGATCACCGGCGCCATCGCCGTCATCCTGGTGGTGCTGGCGAGCATCGGCCTCATGGTCGGCGGCATCGGCGTCATGAACATCATGCTGATCTCGGTCACCGAGCGGACGCGGGAGATCGGTGTACGCATGGCCCTGGGCGCGCGCCGCGGGGATGTGCTCTTCCAGGTGCTCGTCGAGGCCGGTACGCTCACCGGTATCGGCGGCGTGCTGGGCATCGGGCTGGGGTACCTCCTGTCCTGGGCCGCCACCCACCTGCTCGCCTTCCCCTTCGGATTCGATCCCCTGTCCACGGCCGTGGCGACGATCTTCTCGGTGGCCATCGGCGTGATCTTCGGGCTGTATCCGGCGAATCGCGCGGCGCGTCTGGACCCGATCGAGGCGTTGCGGACGGAGTGACCGCGCCCGATGGGAAACCATCCCATCGCGGAATTGTGGGGCGCCCTTGGGACATTGTACCTAGCCTGGATGGGTAGCGACACGTCGCCTCGTCCAGAGGCGGTCGATCATCACGGCAAAGGAGGCCAATATGATTCGCAGGCTCACGCTCGCGTGCGCCCTCGGCATGCTGCTCGTCGCGCCCGCGGCCCAGGCCCAGCTCGGGTCCATGGTGCCGCACTTCGGATTCAAAGCGGGGCTCAACTTCTCGGACATCAACGTGGACGATGTCGACGCCTCGAACCGCACGGGCTGGGGCGCCGGATTCTACGCCGACCTCGCCTCGCCTCTGCTGCACTTGCAGCCGGAAGTGCTGTTCATGGCGAAGGGATTCAAGGATGCGACCCTGACCACGGACCACCGCTTCGATGCGCGCCGCTACGGCGTGGAGATCCCGGTGCTCGTCGTCCTCGACCTGCCGATGCCGATGATCCGGCCGCGCGCCTTCATCGGACCGGCCCTGACCATCCCGCTCAAGAGCGAGATCAACATCGGCGGCACCTGGTACGACATCAACAACGACAGCAAGACGAGCTGGAGCCTCGTCGTCGGCGCCGGCGCCACCCTCCTGAACAAGGTGGGCCTGGAACTGCGTTACGACATCGGCCTGAGCGAGCTGAACAAGCGCCCGCTCGACCAGATCGTCGAAGACGTCAATGACGAGTTCGCCAGCCAGGAACGCACCCCGGATCTCAAGGACCGGACGTTCAGCGTGATGGCTTCGATCGCCTTCAACTAGCACCGTCCGTGGCCGCTGCCGCCTTCGGTGGACGTGGACTGCCAACGGGCTTACACTGCCTGCTCCATCCTCCACCGGAGGTCGTCCGCCATGCCCGTGTCCCGTCCCGTCGACCTGGTCACGCTGCCGCGCCGGCGCATCCTCGTGCTCGATGGTGCCATGGGCACGATGCTGCAGGCCCACCGGCTCGGCGAGGAGGACTATCGCGGCATCCTGCTGCGGGACCACCCCCGCGACGTCAAGGGCAACCACGACCTGCTCTGCCTCACGCAGCCTGACATTGTGCGTGGCGTGCACGAGGCATACTTCGCGGCGGGCGCCGATATCGTCACCACCAACACGTTCAATGGCACGGCCATCTCGCAGATCGAGTACGGCACCGTGCATCTCGTGGGCGAGATCAACCGCGCGGCGGCGCGTCTGGCCCGCGAAGCTGCCGATGCAGCCACGCGGCGCACGCCGGACAGGCCGCGCTTCGTCGCGGGCAGCCTGCCGCCCACAAACCGCACGGCATCGCTCTCACCGGACGTCGATCGGCCCGGCCTGCGCACCGTCACGTTCGCGGAGCTGGCAGCCGCGTACACGGAACAAGCCGAGGCGCTCCTCGACGGTGGCGTGGATATCCTGCTCGTCGAGACCATCTTCGACACGCTGAACGCCAAGGCCGCGCTTTTTGCCATCGCGGACGTGCTCGCCCGGCGCGGGTCACGCGTGCCGATCTGGATCAGCGGCACCATCACCGACCGCAGCGGCCGCACGTTGAGCGGCCAGACGCCCGAGGCGTTCTGGGCCTCGGTGCGTCACGCACGGCCCTGGGTGGTGGGCTTCAACTGTGCGCTGGGCCCCGACCTGTTGCGGCCTCACGTGGCATCGCTGGCGCGGCTGGCCGACACCTGCGTGAGTGCGCATCCCAACGCCGGCCTTCCCAATGACCTCGGCGGCTACGATGAGACCCCGGCGCAGATCGCGGCCGCCCTCGGCGAGTGGGCGCGTGATGGCCTCGTGAACATCGTGGGCGGATGCTGCGGCACCACCCCCGAGCACATCGCCGCCATCGTCGATGCGGTGGCGGGAGTCCCGCCGCGCGGTGTGGTGGCGGCGCCCCGGTCCACGCTGCTCAGCGGCCTCGAGCCGCTGGCCATCAACGCCGACTCGCTCTTCGTCAACGTGGGCGAGCGCACGAACGTGGCCGGCAGTCGCCGTTTCGCGAGGCTCATCCGCGACGGCGCCCACGAGGCTGCCCTCGACGTGGCCCGCGACCAGGTGCGTGGCGGGGCCCAGATCATCGATGTCAACATGGACGACGCCCTGCTCGACGCTCCGACCTGCATGCGCGAGTTCCTCAACACGCTGGGCAGCGACCCAGAGATCGCCCGCGTGCCCGTGATGATCGATTCCAGCCGCTGGGAAGCCATCGAGGCCGGGCTGCAGTGTGTCCAGGGCAAGGCCGTCGTCAACTCGATCAGCATGAAGGAAGGCGAGGACGCGTTCCGCGCCCGCGCGCGCCTGGTGCGCCAGTACGGCGCGGCCGCCGTCGTCATGGCCTTCGACGAGAAGGGCCAGGCCGACACCCTCGCCCGGCGCATCGCGGTATGCCGCCGTGCCTACCGTATCCTGGTGGACGACGAGGGCTGGGATCCGCACGACATCATCTTCGATCCCAATGTCTTCGCCGTGGCCACGGGTCTACCGGAGCACGACCGCTACGCCCTCGACTTCCTCGAGGCCGCGCGCTGGATCAAGAGCAACTTGCCGGGAGCATTGATTTCCGGCGGTATCAGCAACCTCAGCTTCAGCTATCGCGGCAACGACGCCGTACGCGAGGCGATGCACGCCGTATTCCTCTATCACGCCATCGACGCCGGGCTGGACATGGGCATCGTCAACGCGGGCCGGTTGCCGGTGTACGTGGACATCGAGCCCGCCCTGCGCGAGGCCGTGGAAGATGTCATCCTCGCCCGCCGACCCGATGCGGGCGACCGCCTCACCGCGATCGCCCAGAACGCCGCCGGCGACAGGCGGCGCGATCCGGCCGCCGATGTCGCCTGGCGCGAGGCGCCGGTGGCGGAGCGCCTGTCCCACGCACTCGTGCACGGCATCCTCGACCACATCGAGCCCGACACGCTCGCGGCCTTCGCGGAACTGGGGGAGCCCCTGGCGGTGATCGAGGGCCCGCTGATGGACGGTATGAATCGCGTCGGCGACCTCTTCGGCGCGGGCAAGATGTTCCTGCCCCAGGTCATTCGCAGCGCACGGGTGATGAAGCAGGCGGTGGCCGTGCTCGAACCGTACCTGCTCGAGCGCAAGGAGTCGGGCGCTGCGAGAAACGCCGGCACCGTGCTGCTCGCCACGGTGAAGGGCGATGTGCATGACATCGGCAAGAACATCGTGGGGGTGGTGCTGGGGTGTAATAACTACGAGGTGATCGATCTGGGCGTCATGGTGCCCGCCGATCGCATCCTCGCCACCGCGCGCGAGAAGCAGGTGGACGTCATCGGGTTGAGCGGCCTCATCACGCCCTCGCTCGACGAGATGGTGCAAGTTGCCGGCGAGATGCAGCGCCTCGGCCTGGAATTGCCGCTTCTCATCGGCGGCGCGACCACCAGCCGCACACATACCGCGGTGAAGATCGATCCGGCCTATGCCGGCCCTGTGGTGCATGTGCTCGATGCCTCGCGCGCCCCCGGCGTGGTGGGCAAGCTCCTCGACCCGCGCCGGCGTCGCGATTTTGCCGCCACCACCAAGACGGAGTACGATGGCGTGCGTGTGAGCCGAACGCAGCAGGCCGAGGGGCGTCAACTCCTGGCGCTCGCCGAGGCGCGCCAACGGCCAGCCGTGGACGACGATGCCGTACCGCCGCGACCTCTGCAGCCGGGCATCACGGTGCTCGACGACGTCGCGGTGGCCGATCTGCGTCCGTACATCGACTGGACGCCCTTCTTCCACACCTGGCAGCTCAGGGGCAGCTATCCCGGTATCTTCGCCAAGTCCGACGTGGGGCCCGAGGCGCGGCGACTGTTCGACGATGCGCAATCGCTCCTCGACACGCTGCAGGGTACCGGTGGCTTGCAGGCGCGAGGCATTGCCGGACTCTTCCCGGCGGCGCGGACCGGCGACGACGTCACGATCTTCACCGACGAGGATCGCCGGACAACCCGCACCGTCTTGCACTTCCTGCGCCGACAGCGACCCGATAGCCAGGGCGGGCGCTGCCCTTGCCTGGCCGATCTCGTCGCCCCCGCGGACGATTGGATCGGAGCATTCGTCGTGTCGACCGGCTTCGGCGCCGATGCGGCCGCGGCGGGATTCGAACGCCAAGGCGACGACTACCGCGCCATCATGGTCAAGGCCCTCGCCGACCGGCTCGCCGAGGCATTTGCCGAGCATCTGCATCGCGAGGTGCGCACCCGCCTCTGGGGCTACGCACCCGACGAGGACCGCGACAACGCCCGTCTCATCCGCGAGGAGTACCGGGGCATCCGCCCGGCGCCCGGCTATCCCGGCTGCCCCGATCACACCGAGAAGACGGCGCTCTTCGCCCTGCTCGACGCACCTCGCGCCCTCGGCGTGGAGTTGACGGAGAGTTGCATGGTGATCCCGGCAGCCTCGGTCTGCGGCTACTACTTCGCACACCCGCAGGCGCGTTACTTCGGACTCGGCAAGATCGCGCCTGATCAACTCGCCGACTACGCCGTGCGCAAGGGATGGACGCAGGCGGAGGCGGAGCGCTGGCTCGCGCCCGTGCTCGCCGGCTGAGTAGCCGTCAACCGTCCGCGAGCCACCGCAGGAATTCGGCGACCGCGGCCGGGTCCGCGAGGTTGTATGCGGCTCGCGACGGCATCGTGGGATCCCCCACCCGCACGGTCAGGCCGAGATCGCGCACCGCGGCAAAGGTGTCCTCATCGGTGTCGTCGTCGCCGATGGCGATCACCGCCGACGTCCGCGGCTCGATCCCGGCGGCTTCGAGCAACCAGCGGGACGCCCGACCTTTGTCCCAGTCGAGATCCGGCACGAGCTCGCGCACCCGTTTGCCGGTGCGCAGGCGCAATCCGAGTTCCGCGGCGCACGCGGCCGCCGTCGCCCGGACACGGTCCACGTCGGTGGGGGATACCTGGCGATCGTGCACCGCGACGGAGAACCCCTTGGGTTCGATCACGACGCCCGCGACGTCGCCCAGCGCGGCGCACAACCGCCGCGTGGCCTCGGTCACGGCGTGGATATCGGCATCGGCGAGCGGTCCGCCGGTCTCGTCGCGCGGCCCCGCGATCTCCAGACCATGGCAACCGGCGTACCAGAGACAAGGTACGTCCACGCGTGCGCGTACATCCGCGACGCCGCGCCCGCTGATGATGGCGACAGGATATCGCGCCGCCAGGCGTACCAGGATATGCCTCGTCGCCGTCGGGAGCGCCGCGGCACCGGGATCGTCGACGATGGGCGACAGGGTGCCGTCGAAGTCGAGCAGCAGCGCAAGGGGGCGTTGCGTCCGCCAGCGCGCGATGACGTCGCGCGAGACCAGGGCGTCGGGCCGGGCCGCGTTGGGGGAGCCGTCGTGCATGGGCCACAAGGAAAGCGGGGCGGGGCCAACCGGCCACCCGCCCCGCATCGCTATCGGGAACGGCGCCTAGCGGACGAGACTCAGTTTCGCCGTCGCCAGGACATGGCCGTCCGATTCGAGCCTGGCCATGTACGTGCCCGCCGCCACGGCGCGTCCACCGGCGTCGCAGCCGTTCCACCGTAGTTCGTGCGTGCCGACGGACAGCGTGCCCTGCCACAACTCGGCGATTCGATGCCCGCGCGTGTCGTAGATCGCCAGACGCACGTCGGCGGATGTGTCGAGCTGGGCACTCAGCGTCGTGCGGGGGTTGAAGGGATTCGGGAAGACGGCCAGCTCGGCGCTCCTCGCCGCCGGCACGTCGTCCACGCCGACGGGGCCGTGGGCCTCATAGCAGCCGATATCCGGCGCATCGCCGATGGGCACGTGGATGCCATCGATGTCGTGGTCGAGGCCGACGTCGAGTCCCGCGTCGATCAGGAGCGATCCGTCGGGCAGGCTCAGATCGCTATCGCTCGTGTACGGCGATTCCGTGAGCCACACCGGATCGGTGGGCGTGGCGTCGTAGACGATCTGGTCGCTCGCAGCCGCGATGTTCGACACGTTGCCGAAGCCGCCGCCCTCGCCGTGCAGCTGGACATCGTTGCCGACACCCCAGAAGACGCAGTTGATGATGTTGCACGCGTTTTCGGGCACCCACTCGCCGCCCTCGAGCGGATGAGCGAAGGCGTCTCCAACCGCGTAGCTGGCCGTATTGACCGAGTTGTCTTGGAAGGAACAGTTGGTGAGGTCGGCGCGCGCCGCATTGCGGATGACCACGGCGCCGCCACGGCTGTACTCACCGGTGTCGGTGCCGTCCGGCTGGAAGCCCGCGCGGTTGCCGCGAAACTCGCAGTAGGTCAGCGTCACCGTCTCGCCCACGCTCTCGTCAAGCCCGCCCTTCATCACGCCGCCGCCCTGGTACCAGGCCGTGTTGTCCACGAAATGGCAGTAGGCGATCGTGCCGACGGCGAACCGGCTCAGGTAGACGCCGGCGCCCTGGGCGTTCGCGTTGCCCGTGAACGTACAGCCCGTGATCGTGACATCCACGTCCAATCCCTCGGCGCCTTGCACCAGGATCGCGCCGCCATCGCCCGCGTTCGATCCCACCTCGAGGCTGCCCTGGTTGTCGGTGAAGGTGCAGTCCTCGACCAGGAGGGACACGGGCACGGTGCCGTTGTCCTGCACGAGACGGAGCCCGGCGCCCGCAGTCCAGGTGGCGCCAGCGACCACGCCGGCTCGCGATCCGGTGACGTTGCAGCGACGCAGCGTGACATTCGCGCCCTCGAAGTTGACGGCGCCGCCGACGGTCGCCGCGGCGTTGTCCGTGAATTCGGTGTCCTCGATCAGTACGTCACCCGTGCCGCCGGCGGCATGCACGGCGATGGCACCGCCGCGGCCGCTGTCGTCCGTGCCGTTGCCGGCGAAGCTGCTGCCGGTGATGCGCAGGTCGTAGCCGGCCGCCAGGAAGATCGCACCGCCATGGCCTTCGGTCCGGTTGCCCGTGAACGTGCACTGGTCGACCTGGATCACGAGGCCGTTGCCGTCGGACAACGCGCTGAGCACACCGCCCTGGGTGCCGGGTCCGGAGCGGACGAGATCGGTGAACGTGCAACCGGTGAGTTGCAGCGAGGTCAGCACGGTCCCGGCCGGCGTCGTGGTGAGCGCGGCGTCCGCGCGCGTGCCACCATCACTGCTGATCGCAACCCCGCGTACCTCGATGGTGGGTACGAGATCCGTGGACGCCAGGGATCCGCCAGACATCAGCATGAGCCCACTGTCCGGGGGTGGCGAGGCGGCGAAATCCTGGTTCGTGAGTAGGGCCGTCAAGGTGACGGGGGCGTCGAGGCTGTGTATCTCATTCGAGAGCAAGATGGTGTCGGGGCCGGCAGCGGCAACCGACGCCGTGGCGAGATCGGAATAGCAGTTCTCGGATGTCCAGTCGTCCGGCGTGCTCGGGCCGCTGACGCGTGTGCCGTCGAGCTGGACGTGGAAGCGCGCCGCGGAGGCGGTTCCCGGAACCACCGCCAGGGCGAGGCACAGGACCGCGGTAGCCGCGGCGACGGAGCGGAAGGTGACCATTGCGACCTATCCTCGCATTTTGAGGGAAAATGTCATGATCCATCAATTTTACCAGAATTGCGAGATATTTCAAGAGGATAAAATATACGATACGTGCAAATAATCCGCCACGCTATCGCGCGCGCTCACCAGTACTTCTCGAAATGCATGCTCCCGATCGTGTCATGGGACTTCTCGACGAATCCGCGCGATGCCAGCTCCTCGCTGGTGACCCGGATCATGTCCGGATGTCCGCAGAGGAATACATAGCACTGGTCAGGCGTCAACGGCTGGCCTGTGAGACGCGTGAACATGTCGGGAGCGATCACGTCCTGCACGCGACCGCGCGGCCCCTGCCACGACGAATCGTCAGGCTCGCGGCTGCAGATGGGCAGGTAGAGGATCGATGGATCCTGACGGCAGGCGGCCTCGATCTCCTGCCGGTATCCGAGGTCTCCCTGGCGACGCACCCCATGCACGAGGATGAGACGGTGCCACCGCCCGCGTCCGCGCTGGGCGCGCAGCAGCGACACGTACGGGGCCAGTCCGGTACCCGTAGCGACCAGGACCAGATCCCGGTCGCCGGGAACCTCCTCGAGGATGAAGTGGCCGTGGGCTTTCGCGTCGACCCAGAGACGGCCGCCCTCGGGGACCGTCCACAGACCCGGGGTGAGCCGACCGTCGCGCACGCGCACTAGGTAGAACTCCAGGGCTTCGCCGTCGTCCGGCGACGAGGCGATCGAGTAGGCCCGCCGCAGCAGCCGGGGCCCGCGACCGTTGCGCTTCTCGTCTTCCTGGAGCAACCCGACCAGCGTGTATTGCCCGGGCCGGAACGCCGGAATGCGGCCGTTGTCCGGCACCACACGCACGACGGCGAGATCCTCGTTGAGGTCGTGCCGGGTCACCAGGGTTGCATTGTATACCGATGATGTCATGTTTTCCTCCGCGCGCGCTACGATAGGCACGGACGGCTGTTGCGCAAGTATAAACTGCGCGGTGGGAGGTTGCGGGCCAAGCCAGGGCCGCGCCGAGGGGCTCTGCCCGGCGGGAAAAGAACGTCCCCCGCTGCCCGAGCGGAGCCTTGGACACATTCGCTTCATCGCTTCTCGATGTGGTTGGCGGTAGGAAAGTCAGGATCGGAAATCACACCTCTTGTGACCCCCGGCCGGAACGCGGTGTCTCGACCCCGCGCACTGGGTCTCGTGGCACTCGTCGCGTTCTCGCTGGCCGGTGGGGACCTCGCGAATCCCGTATGTCACGCTGGTTGGACCGGCGTGATGGTGCCCACTCCCGGCCGTCGGGGCACAACCACGTCCGGGATGACGAACTCTGAGGACGGCCATCGCTGGCGCCGTGGGGCCTGAACATTATCATGGGCATCCCACGTCGGCCTGCGGGCCACCGCTGTCACTCGGAGCAAGGAACCGACTCATGGACCACGGAGATGAGGGACGTTTCGATCCGCACTCGTACTGCAACGCCGATCAGCCCGTCCAGCGCCACTTCGACCTCGAGCTCGCCGTCGATTTCGCCACACGCAAGCTCGCGGGCCGCGTGCGCATCCGGCTCGACCGGCCGTCCGCGGGACCCCTCGATCTCGACGGGCGCGATCTGACGATCACCCACGTCCGAAACCAGACGGGCGCCGACATCCCCTGGCAGATCGCCGAGTCGGAGAAGGTGCGCGGTGACCGCCTGCATCTCGAGTTGCCGGCGGGAACGGAGAGCGTGGAAATCGGCTACCATACGGCGCCCGGTGCGCTGGCCCTCGGCTGGCTCGACCCTCCGCAGACGGCGGGTAAGCAACACCCGTTCATGTTCAGCCAGTGTCAGCCCATCCATGCGCGGACGATGGTGCCCTGCCAGGATACGCCGCGTCACCGCGTCACCTACACGGCCGCGATCAGCGTGCCCCGACCGCTGCGCGCCGTGATGTCGGCCGCACCCGAGGGTCAGGAAGACACGGACGACGGACGCACCGTCTGGCGTTTCGCGATGCCCCAGGCCATCCCCACCTATCTGCTGGCCTTGGCCGTGGGGAATCTCGAGGCGCGCGATATTGGCGCGCGCTCGCGCGTCTACGCGGAACCCGAGACCGTCGCGCAGGCCGCGTGGGAATTCGCCGAGGTCGAGTCGATGATCGCCGCGGCCGAGCGCCTCTTCGGACCCTACGAGTGGGACCGCTTCGATCTGCTCGTCATGCCGCCGGCGTTCCCGTACGGCGGCATGGAGAACCCGCGCCTGACCTTCCTCACGCCGACACTCATCGCGGGCGATCGGTCGCAGGTCAACGTCGTGGCCCACGAGCTGGCCCATAGCTGGACCGGCAACCTCGTGACGAACGCCACCATGGACGATTTCTGGCTCAACGAGGGCTTCACCGTGTACGCGGAACGCCGCATCCTCGAGGAGATCTACGACGCGGAGTATGCCGATCTGCAGGCCGTCATACGACGCGCCGCCCTGCAGGAGAACCTCGACGACTTTGGACCCGAGTCGCCCTACACACACCTGCGCAACGACCTCGCCGGCATCGATCCCGACGATATCTACTCGCTCGTGCCGTACGAGAAGGGTGCGCAGTTCGTCCTGCTCCTGGACCAGGCGGTGGGACGGGAGCGCTTCGACGCCTTCCTGTCGCGGTACATCGGGACCTTCAGGTTCCGCTCGATCACCACAGACGAGTTCCTGGCGTTTCTCGAGAAGGAACTTCCCGGCGTGTATGCCTCCGTGCGGGGGCCGGAGTGGGTCGATGGACCGGGCATGCCGTCGAACGAGATCCCGGTACGGTCCGCCGCCGTGGATCACGTGCGCGAGTTGGCTGCCGCATGGCCGAGCGGCCGCCGACCTGCCGCCGACGACGCCGCCACCTGGAAGCCGGAGCAGTGGCAGATCTACTTCCAGAACCTGCCGCGTCGCCTCGATCTTGCCGACTGCCACTGGCTCGACGAGACCTTCGCCCTCACGCAGCGTGGTCACTACGAGGTGCTCGTGGAGTGGCTGACCATCGCCGCCGCATCGGCCTACGAGCCGGCGTTCGCTCGCATCCGCGAGGTGCTGACGCACGTCGGACGCATGAAGTATCTGAAGCCTCTGTACAAAGCGTTGATGAGCAACCCGTCGACGGTAGCGCTCGCGCGCAAGATCTTCGCCGATGTCCAGGCGAGTTACCACCCGTTGAGCCGGGCCTCGGTGGCCGGAATCGTCGGTGCCGGGACGCCGGCGTGAAAGAGCCTTTCTGTCGTCGGGAGCATCCATGCGCGTGATCGAACATCTGGCTCGCGCCACCGAGACGCTGTACAGCTTCGAGATCATCCCGCCGCGACGCGGCGGGAGCGTGCGCGACATCATCGACATCGTGGAGCAGGTCGTGCCCACGGCGCCGTCGTTCATCGATGTCACGAGTCACGCGGCCGAGGCGGAGTACGACGAGCTGCCCGACGGCACGATCCGCCGCCGGGTCCGCAAGAAACGCCCGGGCACGCTGTCGATCTGCGGCATCATTCAGAATCGCTGGGGCATCGATACCGTCCCGCATCTGCTGTGTCAGGGCTTCACCTGCGAGGAGACCGAGGACGCGGTCATCGAGCTGAACTACCTTGGTATCCAGAACGTGCTCGCCATCCGCGGAGATGCGCCGAGCTACCAGCGCCCCGCCGACCCCTCGCGCTCCCGCAACCGATACGCCGTCGATCTCGTGGCCCAGGTCGCGCGGCTACGGCAGGGCCTCTACCTCGACGAGCTATCGAACAGCGTGGCGATCGACATGTGCGTCGGCGTGGGAGGCTATCCGGAAAAGCATTTCGAGTCGCCGAATCTCGGCGCCGACGTACGCCGGCTCAAGGAGAAGGTCGACGCGGGCGCCGACTACGTCGTCACCCAGATGTTCTTCGACAACGAAGCCTTCTTCGCCTTCGAGAAACGGTGCCGCGAGGCAGGCATCGACGTGCCCATCATCCCGGGACTCAAGTTCCTGGACAGCGAGAAACAGCTCATGAGCTTGCCGCGCAACTTCCACGTGAGCATTCCCGAGGGTCTCGCCGATGAGGTGCTCGCCAGCCCGCCGCACGCCCGCGAGATCGGCCAGCGCTGGGCGCGCCAGCAGATCGAGGGCCTGCTCGCGCATGGCGTGCCGTGCCTGCACTTTTACGTCATGATGGACGCGCGGCCGGTCGTCGAGGTGATCCGCAAACTCGGTTAGAGCCGCGGAGCCGCGAAGCACACCAGTTCGAGCGGCACATCGGAGCCGGCGGCGGCGGAGGTGTCCGTGCCCTCGGCGTTGTCCCCGGTGCTCACGGTGAGCGTCAGGCGATCCTGCCCCCGTACCAGCATGAAACGACCATCGCGCAGGGGGATCAGGCGATTGCCCTCGCCACCCTGGGGCACGGTGAGGGTTACGTCGGCGACCAGCCGCCCGTCCCCATCGTACACGTCATAGATGACGATGCCCTGGCGGTCCCAGCGATCGCGGCCATGGCTGTTCTCCACCCAGAGAGTCCCGTCGTCGCGCGCCACCATGCTCCGGATGCAGGGGTCGCGATCCTGGAGCACCTCCTCGATCTCCGGTTTCTGGCCATTGATGTCGATCTGCATGCCGCCGCGCAACGCGTCCTTCTCGGCATCGGTGCGCATCCGGGCGTCGTGGGGCCGGGTGATCACGCGCAGAAGGGAGCCGTCGGGCGCGTACTGGGTGATCTCGTAGCGACCGTAGGCCGTGGCGCACGACAGGCGGCCGTCGGGGCCGAGAGTCCAGCGGCCGCGCTCCCCGGGGAACCAGTCGGCCAACTCGTCGAATGTCATCTTCTGCAGGTTGCGGGTCCGGGCGAGGCGGGCGTAGCAGTGGCGCTCCTCGCCGTCGGCCGTGACCGCGGCCAGCGTGTGCTCGTCGAGCATCGTGCCATCGTCGGGCCGGAACACGCTGCGGACCGCTGACACGACCAGGACGTCGTCCCGCTGATGCGCCTCCTGCAGGATCGCGAATCCGCCGCGCGCCGGATCGTCGCTGCCCAGGGTGAAGCTGCCGGAGGGCATCCCGTCGGGGTTCAGGTAGATGATCTTGCCGGGGAAGGCTTGCACGATCCCGACGACACCGTCGGGGCGGACGTCGAGACCGATGGGCCGGCGCATCTCGCCGGGCCCGTCGCCCTCGCGGCCGAGCGTGGCCATGAGCGTGCCGTCCTTCGCGAAGGCGAGGACATGGGAGAGCTGCGTGTCGAGCACGTAGACCGTGCCATCGGTGGCCACGGCCGCATTCGCCACCTGGCCGAGCAGCACTTCGCTCTCGTCGTCGCCACCGGCGCGCCACAGCTCGTCCAGGGTGACGGCGATCTGCCGCGGCGCGGCGGCGGGGTTGTCGATCGTCGGAGAGGCCGCCGCCGTGGCGGACACGAGTACCACGGCAGTGAGCACGAGATACGTCAGCCGCAACATGATCATGCTCCGGGACTCGGGGGTAGGGGAGGTGTGCGAACGAGACTACGCAGCCGGTACCGGCGAGGTTCCCCGAAAATGATGGGTTGTGCCAAGAAGAATGTTGACGAGGCTTCGCACCGAGATCTCGCCCGCTAGGCCCGACTTTCTCACTACGCGGCGTACGTCAGCTTGTGCCTGCGGTTCACCTTCAATGGCCGCGTCTCGACCCGTCGCCAGTAGTAGTCATCCCACAACGGCGGCAACTCGATATGCGACACGAACAGCCGCCGAGACAACACCTCCTCCTCGGTCAGGGGCTTCGTGGCGATCCCGATCTGCATCGCCGGCGTGCTCCAGCACCGCTTCTCCCGACGCAACTTGATCGTGTTGCGCCACACCAGGAAGATCGCCAGCCGGTAGATCGAATGCTGGCGTCGCTTCCCGAACGCGATCGTCTCCCGCGTGTGGTCTTTCAGACAATGCCGCAGCAACATGTCCAGCAAGTTGACCTCGAACAACGGGTTGCGACTCGTCCGCGGCTCACGGGAGTCGATCGTCTCGTGGATCACGTTGCCGTACCGTAGCTTCGCGATCGCATAGGGATAGGTCTTGTGCTTGTCGCTCCAGATGTGGGCCTCGGTGGCGCCGTCGAGCGAGACCGAGAGCACCTCGAGCAGCGCCCGCATCAACGACCTGGGGTCCGGCCGGCCATAGTTTTGTTCAAAGAGGGACCGTTTCCATTTCTGCTCGTCGGTCATCGCCCCGCTGCGTCGCCGCTCGGCCTCGGCGAAGTGGATGATGAAGCTGGAGGGGCGATCGACGGCCGCGACGATCTCGTAGGGGAAGTACTGGGAGTGCTCGAAGGTGACGAGCCCGTCGATGGCGATGTCCACGAAGGGTGACGCCTGGGACACCAGGTGTCGATGGAAGAGGATGCAGTGTCGGCCGAGGCGAGCGAGGAGGTTGTCGACGGTCGTCGGCGAGGTGTCGAGGAGCCTGGCGATCTGGCGGTTGGCGGCGCCAGAGACGGCGTGCTTGTGGACCTTGGGCAGGAGATCGGCGCGTTTGAGCCAGTATGTGGTGCGGAAGGTCTGGTCTGAGCAGGTCCTGCCACAGGCCAGGCAGAGGTAGCGCTGGACGGTGTAGGGCGGGGATTTTCGGGAGAAGGTGCCGAAGAGCGCGAAGGGCCAGGGTTGCGGCTGAGGCTTGTGGTATTTGCAGTTAGGGTTGGGGCAGTGGGGAGGAAGCGAGGGGCATGAAGTGAGGGTTTTGGTGTTCATGAAGACGGGCCCAGGCAAGCGCTGGACCCGTCAACATTCTTCGTGGCACGTTAAAAACGATGGGTTCAGCGGACTATCAGTGGCACTGTGGCGCTGCGACCGCAGACGTCTCCGCCGCAGAGGAAGACGATCCGTGCGTACGCAGCGTCGACGGCCTCCGGCCGCAGGCGCAGATCCAGCGTCGTCGACGTATCCGCGGCGACGGGAATCCGGGCCAGCTCACCCAGAGCGGCATCGTAGAGGACGATCTCGCTGGCGTCCGCAGCGGCGGGGCGCGACCAGGCGAGATTCCAGACTCCGGACGCGTCTGTGGCTTCCACGCTCAGCGGCGTGTCCGGCGCGGCCTCACCGCGCAGGATGGGGGCGCCGGCCGGCACCCGGGGGCCCGAACGCATGACGACGTCGCGGGCCACGAGGAGGCCCGCACATATCGCCAGCACGGCGGCCACCGCGTACAGGGCGCGGCTCATGGTACGCCCCCGGGCCGCGGGCGTCTCGCCGGCGCGTGCGCCCATCGGTGCACCGATGGTCAATGACAGTCGAGACGCGAGCGTCGCCATCGCCCCATCGACGTCGGCATCGCCGGGGAGCGACGCGGGGTGCATGAATTCCGAGTAACTGCGTACGAGGGTGCGGCAGCGCGGGCATGTGGCGACGTGCACGCGGTCGGGATGGGTGGCCGGTAATTCGAGCACGGCCGCCACATCCTCGGGTCGTATGCATCGTCGCGCCATCATGTCGCCTCCGTATCCGTGGCCTCGGTTCTTGCGAGCGCTGCCCGCAACTTTCGCCGCGCCCGTTGCAACACGGCCCTCGCTCCCGTTTGATCCCGCAAGTCGAGCAGGCGTGTGATGTCGTCGACCGCCATCCTCTCGATGCAGCGCAACCACAGGGCGTCCTGCTCGAGTGGGTCGAGATGCGCCGCAATGAGGTCGAGCAGGGCGCCCTCGCTCTCGCGATCCTCCAGCTCCCGATCCGGGCCTGGCCGCGCATCGGCGATCCTCTGGAGCAACTCCTCGTCCTCGTGCTCCAGCCGTACCCGCCGCAACTCGCTGAGGCAGCGGTTCCGCGCGATGGCGAACAGCCAGGAGCTGAAGCGCGCGCGCTGCCCGAACCCCGGCAGGTTCTGGTATGCGCTCACCAGCACTTCCTGCGAGAGATCGAGGGCCAGGTCGCGGTCGCGCACGTGCCGGTAACACCACGCGTACACGCGTTGCTGGTACCTGCCGAGAAGACGCGACGCCGCGTTGCGGCCGTGCTGTCCGCCGGGATCCGCCTGGACCGCGGCCACCAGCGACTCGTCGCTCTCGCCACCGCCGCCGGGATCGATGGCTGGAGGCGTCCAGCGGGTCAGCAATCGCTCCAGAGACATGAGACGCATCGTCGCTCCCGGAATCACAGCCAGAGTACCATCCGATCATAACCGCCCCCGCAGAGCCTGCCAACGCCTCAGGGGTGGATCCGCCCGAGGGCTGGTGCTAGATTGATCCCTGCGCCCTGTGGCCCCCATTCCTCGAGAGGTTGCGACGTGAAGGCTCTCATCACCGGCATCACCGGTCAGGACGGCTCCTACCTCGCGGAGCTGCTGCTGGACAAGGGCTACCATGTCTACGGCATGGTGCGCCGTTCCAGCACGGAGACCTTCGAGAGGATCGACCATATCAAGGACCGGATCACTCTTGTCCAGGCGGACCTGCTCGATCCCTCGTCACTGACCCATGCCTTGCGTGAGGTCGACCCTACCGAGGTCTACAATCTCGCCGCCCAGAGCTTCGTGCCGACGAGCTGGAGCCAGCCGGTCCTCACCGGCGAGTTCACGGGTCTGGGAGTGGTGCGGGTCCTCGAGGCCATGCGCGAGGTGGCTCCGCGGGCGCGCTTCTACCAGGCCAGCAGCAGCGAGATGTTCGGGAAGGTGCGGGAGGTGCCGCAGAACGAGCGCACACCGTTCCATCCGCGCAGTCCCTATGCCGTGGCCAAGACTTACGGCCACTACATCACGGTCAACTATCGCGAGAGCTACGGGCTGTATGCCGTGTCAGGCATCCTCTTCAACCACGAGAGCCCGCGACGCGGTCGGGAATTCGTCACGCGCAAGATCTCTGACGGTGTCGCGCGCATCAAGCTGGGGCTGGCTAGCGAGCTGCGGCTCGGCAACCTCGACGCGCAGCGCGACTGGGGATTCGCCGGCGACTACGTGCGCGCCATGTGGCTCATGCTCCAGCAGGACGAACCGCGGGACTATGTCATCGCCACCGGACGCACGCACAGTGTGCGCGAGTTCCTCGAGATCGCGTTCGGCCACGTCAATCTGCACTGGCAGGATTATGTCGTGCAGGACGAACGCTTCATGCGTCCGGCCGAGGTCGATCAGCTCGTGGGCGACAGTGAGCTGGCTCGCACCACGCTGGGCTGGCGACCGACAATGAGCTTCGAGGAACTGGTGCGCGTCATGGTGGATTCCGACCTCGAAGCTCTGCACGGCTTCGAGTCCACGGCTTGACGGGCCTCAGTCGTCCGGGTGGCCGAAGACGAGGATGGCCGCCGCCACCTGCGTGGGCGATTCCAGCATGGCGTAGTGGCCCACGCCGGCCAGCCGCTTGAATTTCAGATCACGGACCTTGCCGAAGCCATACATCGTCAGGTAGCCGCGTTCATTGCCGGGTTCGGGCAGGTAGTTGTCGCTGCCCAGCAGCAGCATCGGGACCGAGAGCGTCGCCAGGCGGTCGCTGACATCCCAGTCGAAACTCGACAGCATGAGCGACGCCATCGTGGTGCTATCGGTACGCAGTGCCAGATCGACGACCTTGTCGACGATGTCCTGCCGGGTGCTGCCCATTGCGAACCGCGTGGCGACGAACCGGTCGTAGTCCTTGATCAGGGCCTGGCCGACGGCGGCTTTCTCCTCGTCGCTGGCAATCTGCTTGGGTCCGGCGTCGATCAGGATGAGGCGGCGCACGTCGGCGGGATGGTCGAGCGTGTACTGCAACGCGATCATGCCCCCCATCGCGTGGCCGACGATGACGGGGTAGACGATGTCGTTCGCGTCGAGCCAGGCGTCCAGGGCCTCGGCCTCGGCGGCGATGCTCGGATCCCGCAACGGCGGCGTACTCCCGTGGCCGTGCAATTCGTATGTCCAGACCTGGAACATCCCCTTGACGTAGGGCAGCATATCGTCCCACACCGACGTATCGGTACCCAGGCCATGGATGAGGACGAGCTCGTCCTCGCCCCGCCCTTCGCGAGGCGGGCGCCTGGTGGGGGTGTCGTCGGACTGGGCCATGACCGACGCGGCTAGCAGCGACGCCACGGCCAGGACCGCACCCACGCGGGCGAGAGATCGTGCAGCGAACACGCAGGTTCCTTTCACCGGAGGATACGCCTCAGGGAATCCGCACCACCAGGCCGTCCCGCGCTTCCTCGCACGGGATGCCGGTGGCGAGGCTCACGGCTTTGGCGGCTCCTCGGCCGGCCACGGTGGGGTAGAGGTGGGTCAGGACGATCCGTTCCGGCCGGGCTTCCCGTCCCAGTTCGGCAATCTTTCCAGGACTCATGTGGCCGTCCACCGCCAGGTCGTCGGGCGTGGAACATTCCACGACCAGCGTTGACGAACCCCGTGTCGCCGCCACGAGTTCCGGGCACGGACCGGTGTCGCCCGAATAGGTGAGCCCGTGCCCGTCACGGTCGCGGAACCGGTAGCCGAGGCACAGGTTCGCGAATCGATCCTCGCGGTGAGCGGCGCGGAACGCCACGGCCTCGCCGTCGCCCAGGGGCACACGGTCGCCCGGCGAAAGCTCGCGCACGGTCACCTCGCGACCGCGAGGATCGAGCCAGCTCCCGTATACCTCGCGCAGACGCGCGAGGTAGGCGCCCAGGCCCACCGGGCCGGCCAGTGCGAGAGGGCGATTGTTGCGGGCCAGTACGGAATGGGCCGCGAAGAGGAGAGGTGCGATATCGGCCGTATGATCGAGATGCAAGTGGGACACCAGTACGGTGTCCACGGCATCCACGCGATCAGGCGCACCGGGCTGCCGCACGAGGCGCACGAGGGCCCCGGGCCCGGGATCGAGCAGCGCGCCGCGGCCGTCCACGTCCAGCCAGTATGCCGCGGGGCCGTGGGTCGGGGTGGGAGTGGCGCCGCCGGCGCCCAGAATGTGCAATGTTATCATACCTTTAAACAACACCTCGGGTCGGGAACGTCAAGCGCGAGTCTGGGTTCAAGACCGCCTGTCCTGGACAGGTGGGCCGGCCGCCCCTAGGTTGACGGCCCGGACGGATTCACCGGCACGTCGCTGGTCCCTGGTTCCGCGAGCGAGGAGATGCCCATTGTGAGAATCGCGACGCCCCCCCTGGCGGTCCTGATCCTGGTCCTGGCCGGGATCATCGCAGCGCCGCTGGACGCCGCGTCGCTCCAGGCGCGCGATCAGCGCGTCCCCGAGGCCACGGTCGATAACGGGTTGGTCGGCGAGAAGACGATCGACGAGAAGATTGCCGAACTGAACGCCAAGATCCTCGCCAAGCCCGGCAACGGCGACAACTACAACGATCTCGGCGTGCTCTATACCCAGCAGGAGAACTGGCCCCTCGCGCGGGACGCATTCATCCGCGCCGTCCAGGCCAAGTCCTACGATCCCGACTTCCATCGCAATCTCGGCCTCGTCTTCGCGCACCTCGAGGACTACGACCTCGCCGCCAGCGAACTGGGCGAGTACGTCAAGCTCGGCCAGGCCGGCGGTCACGACGGCTGGCGCCTGCAGGGACGGGCGTACGAGGCTGCAGGCGACACGACCAGGGCGCATGCCGTCTACAAGGCGGGACTCGACGCACTCGGCATGCAGCCGATCCCGGAAGTCATGCGCCTCGTGGTCTCCGAGGCGCGGCTCGACCAGGCGTCGGGCGACCAGGGCGCCATGCGCACGCTCCTGGAGTCCTACCAGCCGACGGCGCGGCAGCTCCGCGATCAGGCCGCCGAGTCGGGTGACGAGAACGCCGACGGTGTGAGCGAGGCCAAGGCCATCGAAGCGAGCCTCGTCTCGCTCTATGTCGAGAACGGGAAGGTCCTGGAGCAGTCGAACATGGCGGCGGATGCGGCGGAACTCTACGAGAAGGTCTACGCCCTCGCGCCGGATCGCGACGATCTGCTGCCGCGCATCGTCGACGCCTACCTCGCGGCGGGCGAGACGCTGAAGGCCAAGGTCACCGCGCGGCTCGCGCGCCAGGACCATCCTGAAGCGGCGGGAAGCTGGATCGCCAGCGGCAAGATCGACGAGCGGGAGTCCGATCTCGCCGCGGCCATCACCGACTACGAGAAAGCCTACGACCTCGCCCCCGACACGCCGGGGCTGGCGACGGTCATCGGCAACCTCTACATGAAGACGGGCCAGGCGGCCGAGGGGCGCAAGTACCTCGCACGGCTCGTGGACGATCCGGATACCCCGCCGGAGGTGGTGTACAACTACGCCGTCAGTCTCATCCAGGAGAAGAAGTACCGGGCGGCCTTACCGCCGCTGCGTCGAGTGGTGAAGGAACGGCCGGACTTTGCGGGCGGCTGGTCGGCGCTGGCCCAGACCCTGCGCGCCATCGACCAGTACGGCGATGCCGTCGAACCTTACAAGCGCGCCCTCGCGCTCGAGCCCGACGCGAAGCTGGCCTACAACCTCGGATACTGCGCCATGAAGGCGGGTCGCATCGACGATGCCCTCGCTGCCTACCAACAGGCCATCACCCTGAATCCGGGTTCCACCGAGGCTCGGTACAACTATGGCCTGGTGTTGATGAAGGCCGAGCGCTACGAGGACGCGCTCGCGGCGTTCGAGGGTGCGTTGCAGCGCGAGCCCGACAGCTACCGTGTCCTCCTGAGCGAGGGGATCTGTCTCTTCAGACTGAAACGGAACCAGGAAGCCGTCGACAAGTACAATGAGGCTCTGGAGCAGAAGGAGACCGCCGAGGCCTACGACAACCTGGGGCTCGCGTTCCAGGCACTCGGCGACAAGACCCACGCGCAGACGTGTTTCAAGGAAGCCAAGAAGTTGCGAGGAAAATCGTGATCCGCGGCACCACCGTCGTCGTCGCGGTCGTCTTGGCGGCCGCGGCGACGGCCTCCGATCTGCCGACCCATCCCAGCCAGCTCCCGGAACTCACGCCGACGACGACGTTCCCGCGGGCGACGCCCGATGAACTCGCCTCGGCGGGTTATCCGGATCACATGCATGCCATCCATTGGCCCGGCTGGGTTCCTCCCGTCGATCCCGCCGGCGAGACCTACGGGCCCCACAGCCTGGCCCGTGGGACCAGCATCTTGCCGCGCGACGGTCTCGTGATCAGTGACGGCGCAATCCGTTACCGGGGCCTCGTGGTCACTTTCGATCCCGGCTACAAGGCGACCGCGATCCTGCCGTTCATCGAGGTGCTCGACCTGGCTCGCCATGCCGTGTGCCCGCTACTGGGCCAGACACGTGACGATTCGCTTGTCGTCTCCGATCCGGACAACCTCGACCAGTACCGCGATCGTACTGGGCAGGAGTTCTGGCGCCTGTACGCCTGGCAACCCGACGGTTCGATCGTCGTGGAACCCATTCCCATCCTCATCGCCCGCACCCTCGACAGCCATGCTGCGCACGAGATCATGACGCAGTGGTTGCTCGCCGGTCTGGCGCCGCTCACCGACTGGCCGGCCTGGTTCCGCGAAGGCCTCGCGACCTATGTCGGTGAGACCGGGGTCCATCTCTGCAACTACATGGCCCAGTTCCGTGCGGCCGGCTCCCCGGTCCTGCTGCCGCCGGAAAAGATCGAGGCCATCCTTGCCGGCCCTCCTGATCCGGACAGGGATCTCGACCGCGAACACTACCGCGAGGCGCGTTACGGCGCGTTCCTGATGGTGTGGGAACTGGTCGAGCATCGCGGTGGCCTCGAACCGGTCCGGCGGGTGCTCCAGGGCGTCGCCGGTGGCCGGACGCCGGACGCGGCCTGTCAGGCCGTATATGGCAAGAACTTCGCGGCACTTGCGACGGACCTCGACTGCACGCAGCGTCCCGAACCCGTGGGCGAGGCGGTGCAGGCGCGGGCGCCGCACCTGCAGCCAGCCCAGCCGTGACTTGCCGCCCCCTGGCGCGTGTACTATAACCAGATACGATCATGTCACCGGGGCCCCGCTACCTGCGAGAGGTTCATGCATCCATGTCCAGCCCGTCGTCGATCCGTGTCCGATTCGCGCCCAGTCCCACCGGCCATCTGCACGTGGGCGGCGCGCGCACCGCGCTCTTCAACTGGCTCTATGCCCGGAACCAGGGGGGGGCCTTCGTGCTGCGCATCGAGGACACGGATCAGGAGCGCAGCACCGAGGCGAGCTACGCGGCCATCCTGCGCGGCATGGAATGGCTCGGACTCGACTGGGACGAGGGGCCGGGCAAGGGCGGCGCGCACGGTCCCTACCTGCAGAGCGAACGGCTGCCGATCTATCGCGACGCCCTGGCGCAACTGCGCGACGCCGGCGCGGTGTACCGCTGCTTCTGCACGGCTGACGAGCTGGAGAAGCGCGCCGAGGCGGTGAAGGCGGCCGGCGGTGTCTGGGACGGGTACGACGGCCATTGCCGCGCACTTTCGGAGGCCGAGTCGCTAGCCCGCGCGGACGCAGGCGAGCCATGCGGCTGGCGCCTGCGCACGCCTGCGGACGGCACGGTGGTGTGGGACGACATCGTCGTCGGTCGGCGCGAGTTCCAGTGCGCCGTGCTCTCCGACCGTGTCGTGGCCAAGGCCGACGGGTTTCCCACCTACAACTTCGCCGTCGTCGTCGACGACCACACGATGGCGATGTCCCACGTGCTGCGCGGCGACGACCACGTGAGCAACACGCCCTTTCAGCTCCTCATCTATCGCGCCCTCGGCTGGAAGCCGCCCCGCTTCGGGCATCTGCCGATGATCCTCGGGTCCGATCGCAAGCGGCTCAGCAAGCGCCATGGCGCCACCAGCGTGGAGGAATTCCAGAAGCTGGGCATCCTTCCCGATGCCATGGTCAACCAACTCGCCCTGCTGGGTTGGTCCATCGGCGCCAGCGGTGACGAGGTGCTCACGCGGGATGCCCTCATCAAGAAGTTCTCGCTCAAGAAGGTGAACAGTAGTCCCGCCTCGTTCGACTACGAGAAGCTCGAATATCTCAATGCGCAGCATCTGCGGCGCCTCGACGATCGGGCCAAGGTGGCGCTCACGCTCCCCATCGTGCGCGAACACGGCTGGCAGTACGATCCCGCCTGGCACGTGTGCGGCGTGGCTGACTCCGATGCGTACGTGGCGCGCGTTGTGACGCTCCTCGGCAGCCGGTTCGCCTCGCTCGTCACCCTGGCGGAGCAGGTCGCGTTCCTGTACTGCGAGGATTTTCCAGTGGACACCGGAGCCTGGCAGCAGCAGCTCGGCAGCGTGGAAGCGCGCGCCCGCGTGGGCGCGCTGGCCGAGGCCCTCGCGTCACGTGCGGGATCGGACGCGCCGGTGGAGGCCGCGGTCTGCGAGGAGATCGTGCGGGACGTGGCCGCCGCGCTGGCGATCAAGGCGGGCGAACTGATCCACCCGGCCCGCGTGGCCATCACCGGTCAGGAACGCAGCGCGGGCATGTTCGAGGTCATGGAGACGCTGGGGGCGCCGCGCGTGATCGCGCGGTTGCGACGGGCCGCGGCCGGGTGACGGTTTCCGCGCCGGCCCGCACCATGAAAACCCGTACCTGGGGGACGCCGTGATCCGGATCGGGGGCATACTCGGCCGCTACGTCCTGGTGTGGATCGTCACCATCCTCGCTTTGCTGCTCGCCACCGCGATCCTGCCAGGCGTACGCATCGACACCGATGTGGCGACCTGGTGGATCACGATCGTGTTGGTGCCAGTCGAGTTCGCGTTTCTCATCATCCTGCTGCGGCCGCTGTTGCTCTTTCTCACCCTGCCTCTCAACGGCGTGACCCTGGGCTTGCCCAGCGTGCTCTTCAACGGTCTCATCCTGTACCTCGCCGCGCAGGGACAGGAAGCGTTCACGATCGCGAACCTGCAGGAGGCGCTGCTGGCGGCGCTGATCATGACCGCGGTGTCGGCGCCCATCGTCTCTCTCCTCGATCTCGACGAGGCCTACCCGCTGTACCAGACGCTGCTGTTCCGTTTCGGACGTCGTTGGGGACCACAGTCGGCGCCGGACCTGCGCCGGGGGCTGCTGATCTTGCAGATCGACGGCCTGTCGTTCCGCGCGCTCGTGCACGTGTTGCGCAGTGGCCGCATGCCCACGCTCTCGGGACTGCTTGCGCGCCACACCCACTTGCTGCACCGCTGGTTCTGTGGATTGCCCTCGAACACGCCTGCCGTGCAGGCCGGGTTGTTCTACGGCAATCGCTTCGACGTGCCCGGCTATCGCTGGTTCGACCGCGAGAGTCAGACGATCCGCGTCGTCAGCCATCCCGCCGACGCGCGGGCTCTCGAGGAGCGCGCCGAAGCCGGCGGCGGCGAGCCCCTGCTGCGTGGCGGTTCGGCGGTGAATACGTTGCTGTCGGGCGGCGCCGACAAGCGCTTGCTCACAGTGAGCGCCCTGGGCGAGGCGGCCGCCGCCGCGCGGCCGGGCGAGCGAGCCGACCTCAACCTCTTCTATCTCAGTCCCAACGCCTACACCAAGGCCCTGCTCACGGCCACGTGGGAGTATCTCTCGGGATTCACGCGCGGGCTGCTGAGCCTGCTGCGGCGCGATCGCCCGCACCTGCGCAACCATCCGGTGAAGCTGGCGCAGGGAGCCGTCTTCAACGGTTTCCTGCGGTCGGTGAGCTTCTTCTGGCTGAAGCAGGACGTGGTGCGCAATGTACCGGTGATCTACACCAATTTCGTGGGCTACGACGACGTCGCCCATGTCACGTCGCCCACGTCGTACGAGGCGCAGGTGGCGCTCGCGGCGTTCGATCGCAGCCTGCGTCAGCTGCGCCGATTCGCGCGGCGCAATTGCAAGCTCGATTACGAACTGCTGGTGTTCTCCGATCACGGTCACACATCGAGCATGCCGTTCCGATTGCTTTACGGCCAGACGTTCGGAGAATGGCTCGCGGAGATCGCCGGGAGTGCCGTCACCGAGGATGCGGCGGCCAGTCCGGAGGTTTTCTACCTCTCCGTACTCCTGGCCCAGCTCGAGGCCGAACGGCCGCGCGCCACGCTCACGGCGCGCGGGGGCAAGCGTGCGCTCGCCGGGTTGAGTCAGCGACGATTGCAGGATGCCGACCGCCAGTACCGCCGGTTCCCGACCGCGGCGTCGCCCGCGTCGGAGGACGCTTATGCGCCCGAGGCCCCAGAGCTGGTCGTATGCGTATCCGGTTGTCTCGCCCATATTTACGTAAAAGGACACGAGGAACCCCTGCATCTCGAAGAGGTCATGGACCGCTATCCCGGCCTGGTTCCCAGCCTGGTGGCGCACCCGGGGATCGGGTTCGTCGCCGCGAGTCGCGCGTTCGGCGATGCGGTGGCCATCGGCCACGATGGGGTGCGCAATCTCATCACCGGCCAGTTGGCCGGGCTGCAGGATCCTTTGGCCCCGTTCGGAGATCCCCGGCAACTCGCACCGGAACTGGCTCAGCTCCTGTCCTATCCGTCGGCCGGCGACCTCGTGGTGAATGGGGCGTGGCTCGACGACACGCACCAGGTGGTGGTGCTGGAGGAGCAGTTGAGCAGCCACGGCGGGGTCGGTGGTCCCCAGATGGAGCCGTTCGTCATCGTGCCGGAGGGATGGCGGACGCGTCCCGAGGACCTGCGCAGTCCCGAAGCCCTGCACCGGCACATCTCGGTGAATCTGCGCAGGATGCAGGCCCAGGACGGGGTAAAAAAGACCCCGTAGATCCTTGCAAGCCGTTTCAGGACCATATATATTGCGTCACCTCGACTGCCCGGTCGTTCAATGGTAGGACAGCTGACTCTGGATCAGTTAATGGGGGTTCGAATCCTCCCCGGGCAACCACGGAAGGCCCAGCGGCGCTGGTCGCTGTTGTTCGCGCATAGGGAGGCCCCTTCGTCTAGCGGTCTAGGACGCCGCCCTCTCACGGCGGTAACACGGGTTCGAGTCCCGTAGGGGCTACCATTCTCGAGGCTCCCTCGTACCGGGGGAGCCTCGGTCATTCCGGGTCCGGGGGATCTGGGGCGGGAATCGGGACCGATGGATCAGCCGCGCCGCCTCGTGCTGCTCTTCGTCGACGGCCTGGGCTGGGGCCCCGTCGCGGCAGCCGCCAATCCCACCCAGACCTACGGCGGAGATCGCCTGCGACTGCCGGATCCGCCGGCCGATGGCCGGCCGCTCCCGCGACCCGACGGCGGCTGGGCGCGGCCCATCGATGCCTGCCTGGGTATGCCCGGACTGCCCCAGAGCGCCACGGGGCAGACGACCCTGCTGACGGGCGTCAATGCCGCCGCGAGCCTCGGGCATCACAAGGAGGGGTTTCCCGGCCCTCACCTGCGCGGTATCCTGCTCGAACATTCCATCATGAAACGACTCGTGGAACGAGGTCGGCGTCCCGTGTTTTTCAACACGTTCCGTTCGCCGTTCTTCTCCTGGCCGCGTGAACGGCAGCTTCGCATGTCCGCCACCACGGTGGCGACCCTCGCTGCCGACCTGCCGTTCTTCGACGTCCCTGACATCGCGGCCGGCCTCTCGATCTACCAGGAGTTCACCAACGCCGAGCTGCGCGCGTTGGGATATGACGCGCCGTTGCTGACGCCGGAGGAAGCCGGCGCGATCCTCGCCTCCCAGGTGCCGCACTACGATTTCCTGCTGTACGAGTACTTCCAGACCGACAAGGCGGGCCATGCCACGGAGCGGGCCCGGGCAGAGCGTGAGCTGAGGCGGCTCGATGCCTTCATCGGGGCCGTGCTGGCCGGGATCGCCGATGACGCGCTCGTCCTGCTCTGTTCGGACCATGGGAACATCGAGGATCTCGCTGTACGCACACATACGTGCCATCCGGTACCGTTGCTGGCCTGGGGACCGGGAGCGCACGCATTCGTGGACGACGTCACATCTCTCGTGGATGTGGTCCCGGCCATCATGGCGCGGTTCGGCGGGTAGACGCACCGAACGCGGATCGCGCCGGCGCCCGGCAACGTCTTTACTCGAGCGATCGCATCTCCAGCGTCCTGTCGATGACCCTGGTCGGAGCTGTGGGCACGAACGCGACGCAGTCGATGCAGCCAGGTCTGCGAAGTCTCCCTGACCCGCGCACGACGATGCCCGCGCCGGATCCCGCGTGGTTGCCGGCGCAGGGCGCCCTCGAGAAGTCGCGAGTCGTCATGCCCAGCCGGTGCCGTCGTGTTCGTGGGCCCGCTGACCGATCTGGGGGGTGAGGGCACGGGATCTGCAACGCCGGCGGCGCCTGCGTCGGTTCGCAGCATGTGATCTTTGTTGTCTAGAAGAAAAATATCTTACCGCCGGCTGTAAGTTGTTGGTCTCACGGTCAAAAAATATGGAAACACCGAAGAAATTTGAGATCGAAACCGTCGTTGCGGGACATCACCTGCTCCGGGCATCCGGTTCCCCCACGGGGAACCTGTCGATGTGCGGCGACGTACGATGAACTGTATGCCAACAGGTGTGGGCATCTTGACGCCGGCCGAACGGGTGTTGCACGACGGATTCGTGGGTGCTTCTCGCAACCTCCGTGCAGAGGTGGTCAGGACGGCGGCATACCTGGTCGCGATCCACGATCGGAAGATCCACAAGGCGCTCGGGTTTCCGCGCATCGCGGACTATGCGCTCGCACACGCCGGGATCTCGCCGCGCACGACGGTGGAGTTCCTCAGACTCGGGCGCCAGTTGCACGCGCTGCCCCTATTGCGGGAGGCGCTTGCAAAGGGGGACCTGAGCTGGGCACGAGCTCGCGAGATCAGCGCGCACGCCACGCCTGCGAATGAAGCGGAGCTCGTCGACCTGGCGCGCAGGCTCTCACGTGACCAGCTGCGAGAGCATCTTCGCCAGGGAGAAGAATCCACGACTGACGCGCCTGGAACCACGGAGGCAAGTGCCGTGGACGGCCTGCCGCCCGACGATCCGCGGATGGTACCCACCATCGTGCAAGCTGGGGAACGGACGCCGCAAGAAAGCACTTCGAGTGCGAACCGCCGCCGCGCGGGTTCGACCTCGCGAGCCGCGCCCCGGCCCGGCGTCACGCTGCGCCACGAGCCTACCCACGGACTCCGCTACGTCCAGTTCCGTCTCACCTCCGAACAACTCGCACGCTGGGAAGCCTTGCTCGAACACGCGCTGGCGAAGGGCGTCGGAGGTGGTCCCTTCGAGGTGATCCTGGCGGCGCTCGAGACTCGAGCCGGAAACTTCGGTGGGCCGCCGCCTTACCTGATCGTCTTGCTCACATGCCCGAGTTGCCATGAAGCCCGGCTGATCACCGGGCGCGGCGAGGTCGACGTCCCGCAGGCACTCCTGGCTGCGGCAACCTGCGACGCGACCGTCGCGGACACGCGGGGCGAACGCCGTCGCACGATCCCGCCGCGCCTGCGCCGGCTCGCCCTGCAACGCGCTCGGTACCATTGTGAAGCGGCGGGATGCCGGCACACGCGTTTCCTCGAGATCCACCACCGACAGCCGGTGGCGGCGGGCGGTGGCGACGACCTCGCGAATCTCGTCGTGCTGTGTTCGGCGTGTCACCGGCGTCTGCACGAGCACGAGGCGCAGGTGCGCTTCCACCATGATGGCGTCGAGGCGCTCGTGGGATCGTTCGCAAGACTGCCGGGAAAGCGGTCGTCCTCATCCTGAGGCGCGTACCAGGTTGCCGATCTCGTGAAGGTGTTGCAGGGTGCATGCCGGAGACAGAGCGACGAGGATTGCCGATGCACCGAAAAGCTACGGACGCATGCCTTCGAGGTAGAACACCTCGAATACCTTCTCATGGAAGATGGGACCGTGGCCGAAGTAGCCCTCCTCGCCGAAGAGCTCGCCGTGGTCGCTCATGACCATGAAGTAGGTGTTGGCAGGGCATCGTTGCATGAATTCGCCGACGACGCCGTCAAGGTGCTCGGCGCAGACGATCTGCTTGTCGCGCAGGGCGCGGAATTGCTCGGGCGTGAAGAACTCTTCCTCGCGACGGTCCTTGATGAACTCGCCCGGCCTGCGCAGGAACTCATCGAGCGACTTGAACACGCCGTGCACGCCGCTCAGGTGGGGGAGATCCTCGGCCGACTCACCAGGAAGCAGGTAAGGGTAGTGCGTCTCGCCGGTGTTGATGAAGAAGAAGCTGGGGCGGTCATCACGGAAATTGAGATTCTTCAGGATGACGCCAAGGTCGTTGTGGTGCGGTGCCAGCTCGTAGCGGTCGAAGTGAGCCGACAGCGACGTCATCGGGTTGAGCACCGGCAGCGAGACCCAGCCCTCGCACCAGTAGCCGTGATCCTTGAGGAACGAGGGGAGCGAGAGTTGCGGAACGAATTTGTTGAAGCTCACCTCGGGGATATTGAGGCGACGCGACCAGAGGCTGAATTCCTCGCGGTAGACATTGCTGGCGAATACGCCCTTGGGGCTGGTGTGCGGCACCATGCCCATGAGGAACGTGAAGTGGCTCGGGCTCGTCCAGCTCGCGTAGCTGTAGCGCATCTCGGCGCGTGCAATGCGGTCGAGGTTCGGCGTGCGCGCGGCCTGGAAAGCGTCCCAGCGGCAGCTGTCGAACACGATGAAGACCACATTGTTGGGCTTGTCTTTGCCGCCCAGGGCACGCTTGATACCGTCGAGGATACCCGCCATGACACGCTGTCCTTGCAGAGGGGTTGGTGGTGTCGCTCGCCACAAGGTCGCCCACACTCCGGGTAAATGCAAGACCGCCGGCTCCTCGCGGAGCCGGCGGACGTGCGGCGGACGCCACCCGAGCGCTAGGCGAGCGCGGCGTCCAGGGCGTTGCTCAGCTCGCTCTTGGGCTGCACTCCCACGAAGCTGTTCACCATCTGGCCACCCTTGAACAGCATCACGGTGGGGATGCCGCGGATTCCGAACTGGCCGGCAAGGGCCTGATTATCGTCAACGTTCACCTTGCCCACCTTCACCTTGCCCGCGTACTCGCCGGCGAGTTCCTCGATCACCGGGCCGATCATCTTGCAGGGCCCGCACCAGGGGGCCCAGAAATCCACGAGCACGGGAACATCACTGTTCTTGACCTCGGACTCGAAGTTGGTGCCGTCGAACTTCTTCACGTCGGCCATGGTCGACCGTCCTTTCCTCCGCCACTGGCGGCGTAACAACTGGGTTCTTCTCGAAGCATACGCGAGACTCATTGCAGCCGCCGTGCCACTTCGAGGTACCGGCGGTGTCGGTTTTAAAATGTTTCATTCAAATAAGTTAATGAAGAACATCGTACGCCCGCCACGATGGATGGTCCGTGCGTTTGTTGCATGCAACAAAAATGTTGCAACAAAAACGTTGCATGAGACGGTATGCGCGGCGATCCTGGAAGGCGGAGGTACCCCCATGCTGCAGTCTCCGGACACGGCGATGTCGCTCGCCCTGCTCGACCTTCGCGGCCTGCGTTCGATCGCTGGCGTCCTTCGCGAGGGCGTGATCGTCATCGATCTGGAACTCGTGGTGAGGGATCTCAATCCCGCGGCGGCCACCATACTCGGACGCCCGGCGGGCGAGATCCTCGGCCACCCTGTGTGCAGTTTGTTCGGCGAAGGCGATTGCCCACGCGACAGCCTGGCCGAGACCTTGAAGCGTGGACGACCCATCCTGGAATTCCAGACGACGGTGCGCCTGGCGTCGGGGCAACTCGCGCAGGTCTTGCTGCGCACGGTCCCGCTGGCCAGGGTGGGCGAACAGCCGGGTGGTGTGGCGATCCTCCTCGGCGACGTGACCGAGGTCACGCAGCTTCGCAAGGCGACCAGCGCGCGCGACCATCTCGGCCGGCTCATCGGGCGCGACCGCACGATGCAGCAACTCTACGCCCTGATCGAGGATGTGGCCGCGAGCGACGCGAGCGTGCTGATCCGTGGCGCGAGCGGCACCGGCAAGGAACTCGTGGCGAGGGCATTGCATCAGGGGAGCCGGCGGGCCGACGGCCCATTCGTGCAGGTGAACTGCTCGGCCCTGGCCGAGACGCTGCTGGAGAGCGAACTCTTCGGCCACGTGAAGGGCGCGTTCACCGGGGCCGTGGCCGACCGGCGCGGACGGTTCGAGGAAGCTGACGGCGGCACGATCTTCCTGGACGAGATCGGCGATGTGTCTCCGGCCGTCCAGGTGAAGCTGTTGCGGGTGCTGCAGGAGCGGGTGGTCGAGCGCGTGGGCGACAATCGGCCCGTGCCCGTGGACGTGCGCGTGATATCGGCGACGAACCGCGATCTCGAGGCGCTCCTCACGTCGGGCCGGGTGCGGGAGGATTTCTACTATCGCATCAAGGTGGTGCGGCTGGACATCCCACCCCTGCGCGACCGTCGCGAGGACATCCCGCTTCTGGTCGATGCTTTGCTCGCGCGCCACGGCGTCGCGCGGACGCCCGTCGCTCCCGACGCCATGTCGCGGCTGATGCGCCACGCCTGGCCGGGAAACGTGCGCGAGCTGGAGAACGCGCTTGAACACGCCCTGGTCCTCAGCCGCGGCGGCGAGATCCGCGCCGAACATTTGCCACCCGAGGTGGGTACCACCGCCGCGGATCGCGACGCCCACCGGGGGCTGCACGGCATCGCGCGCGGCAGTGCCGCCGAACGTGCCGCCATCGTCGCGGCGCTCGCGGCCGAGGGTTGGAACCGCGGTCGAGCTGCGCGGCGTCTGGGCATCGACCGCACGACGCTCTGGCGGAAGATCCGGGAGCACGGCATCGAGTCGGACGATCGCAACGACTAGCAAGGAGAGAACCATGGGAACCGGCCGGAAGTGGATGCTGGGTTGCGGGATCGGGTGTGCAGTGGTCCTGGGATTCGGTGCCTTGCTCACCGGCGGCACCGTGATGCTCGTCAAGCACGCCGTTGAGAACTTCCACTCGGCGAAACGTACGCAGGAGACGCTCGTCAATCTCTACGGCCCCATCGAGAGCTACACGCCTGCCTGGGACGGCACCCTGGCGCCCGAACGCGTGGAGCGATTCCTGAAGATCCGCGAAGCGACCGGTGCCGACCGTGGCGTCCTCGCGCACGGCATCACGGAGGAACTGCCGGACGTGAAGTCTCAACCAAGGTCGCCGCGCCGGACCTGGCGCGGACTGCGTCTGGGCATGGGGCTCGCGAACGGGCTGAGCGCGTACGTACAGCGGCGCAACGAGGCCATGCTGGATGCTGGGATGGGCCCCGGCGAATACGCGTATCTCTACTGTGTCGTCTATTTTGCCTGGCTTGGCGAGGATCCGGGTGCCGGACCGCCCAACGTGCATCTCGGCAATCGGGGGCGCTCCAGGATCTTCTCGTTTGATACGAACGACGATCGCTGGCAGAACGACGAGGGACGGCGCTACGAGATCAGGACACGCGCCAACGCCTGGATGCGCGCGATCCTGTCCAACCAGCTCGCCGCCGTTCCCGACACCGGGGGCGCCGAGGTTTCGCCCTGGCGAGCGCAGATCGCGGCCGAGGTCCAGAAGCTGGAGGACGACAAGGCACGCGTGCCCTGGCAGGATGGCCTGCCCGAGACCACACGGGCGAGTCTGGAGCCATTCCGTGACCGGCTCACCGCACAGTGGTCGCCCATGACAAACCTGCTCGAGCTGCTTTTTCTGGATTCCGCGAGCACCGACTCGTCGAAGCATGACCGGCACCGCCGCGATCGCGACAAGGTCTGACGACGGTCAGGCGAACTGCTCGCGATCCGAGAGGTCGGCGACCAGCTGCTCCTGGATGGCGGGCAGACGCGCCGGTGCCAGGCCCAGCTCGGGGGCGTGGCGGGCCAGTATGTCGCCGATGAGCGAGGCCTCGGCCACCGTACCGGCGCCGTCGCGTCGTCCCAGCGCGTTGGCGCAGGCCGTGATACACGCGAGGCGCAAGAAATCGCCGGCGGCATGCGGGTCGTGATGCCAGCGCGTGCTGGCGATCAGCTCCGGCGGCAAGTCCCATTTCTGGAGCAGCCGCGCGCCCACCTCGGTGTGGTCGAAGCCGAGAACCCGCATCTCCGCGGCCACGCTGCCGATGCGCGCCGATTCCTGCAGGCGCAGCGCCTTCAGGGCGTCGTCGGGCACGTTGAGCAGGAAGATCACCTTGCCGATGTCGTGCAGGACCCCGGCCACGAAGGCCTCGTCGGGATCGGCATAGCCGGCGGCCGCCGCCACGTGCCGGGCGGCGATGCCGCTGGCCACGGAGTGGTCCCACAGCGCTCGCGCGTGCAAGCCGATGCGCGGGTTGTCCATGGGAAAGAGCGCGCGGGTGGAGACCGCGATCACCAGGCTGCGCGTCGAGCGCATACCCAGCCGCACGATGGCCTGGTTCACGCTGCCGGCCTTCTGCGCGCTGCCGTAGAGACTCGAGTTGCTCACCTTGATCAGGCGCGCCACCAGGGCCGGGTCCTGGGACAGCGTGGAGGTCAGATCCGCGATCGAGCACTCGGGGTCGGAAAGCAGATGCAGGATCCGCGCGACCACGGCGGGCATGGGTGGCAGGTCCTTGATCGCGCCCACCATGCGGTCCACGGCGTCGCCCTCCGCGACGACGGGCGCGACGGCGGGCGCGGTGGTCGGGACGGCCACCGGTTCCTCCGCCATCGGCGCCAGCACGTGCCAGGAGAGCAGCTCGAGGTACCGCAGCGGCCCGGGACCGTCGGGGGTGGGGCCGGCGGCGGCGTAGAGCAGGAGCCGGAGCCCGTCGATCTCGCCCAGAGGCACCACCGCGCAGTCGCCGGCGGGGGGGGCGACCCCGAGCGACTCGAGCAGGGGTGAGGCGAAGACACGACCGATGAATGGCAATTGCGACTCGCATGCCCGCAGGAGGATCGAATCGAGATCGAGGGGCACCGCGAGATTCTTGCGGTCCTGGGTCGTGAGTCCGTGCCGCGCGTCGCGGCGGTAGCTCAGACAGCGCACCACGGTCCCCTCGCGCGTGCCGAGCAGGAGAGTGCAGCCGAAGTGATCGCGGCAATATCCTGCCAGCTCACGGATCTTTGCCTGGGTGTCGACCGCGCGCAGCAGGCTGCGCAGCGTGCGGCGGAAGGCAGCGAAATGGCTGTCGCTATCGGGCGTGGCCTGCGGCATCGGGGCGGCCGAGGCAACCCCCTGGATCCATCCTGCCGAGATCGCCTCACCGAGCGCCGCCATGATGTCGGCCGTCGGCAGCGGAGCGTGAGCGACGAGTTCGCGCACGGTTGCCTGCCCGTTCGCGTGGTCGAGAAGGTAGCGAACCGCCACGTTCCCGGGCTGCGCGTCGCGGCCGGCGGGCGTGACAAGGATGGCGCGGTCGAGGGAGCCCAGCCGGCGGAGTGTCTCCCGGTACTCATCGATCTGACGCGTCACGTCGAACGTGAGCGCCTGGGAGTCGAGCGACGGCAAGTAGGGGTTGGCCTCGACGGGGATCTCGGCGAGCTGGAACTCGCCGCGCTCCCACAGGAAGAGCTGGAACACGGCCTCGCGCGCCCCGGCCGCCAGCACCGGGCCGAGATCGTCTGCACGCGCGTCCGCCAGGCTCTCCAGCACCTGCCAGAGAGGCAGTTCTGTTTCCTGCACTGCCCGGGCGACATCGTCGAGCAAGGCGGGCGGCACGATGTCGCGCTGGCGGAGCATCGCCAGGACCCGCGCGTCGGCCGCCTCGCTCTGCACGTCGACGAGCAGGCCGCGCTGGAAGCTGAGGTTGAGGCTGCCCGCGTCGGTGCGCACGGTGAGGACGCCTTCCTTGTTCAGGTGAGCAAGGAAGACCAGGAGGTCGGCCGGCGCGAAGTTGGCGATATCACCCTGCAGCATGGACCGGTCCTCGACGGCACGAGACGGAGACGCGCGCGCCGGGTGCGGCGCCCTCACTTGCGTTTTCGGCAAGGATCGGGGCGACCTTGAGCACAAGGGAGGGCACTAGCCGGCATCAGGTTTCGCCATCCTGCGGGGGTCGATCAGCGCGTCATACTGTGCACCCGTGAGGTAGCCGAGCGCGGCCGCGGCCTCGCGCAGCGTCGTGCCTTCGGTGTGGGCCCGGTGCGCGATCTCGGCGGCGTTGTCGTAGCCGAGCGTGGGGGCGAGGGCGGTGACGAGCATGAGGGAGCGTCCAACGACGTTGTCGACGTGGCGCTGGTCCGGCGCGATGCCGCGCGCGCAGTGGGCGTCGAAGGCGGTCATCATGTCCGCGAGGAGGCCGATGGCGCGCAGCACGGTATCGGCGATGAGCGGCTTGGTCACGTTCAGCTCGAAGTTGCCCTGGCTGCCGGCGATGGCGACGGCCGTATCGCCGCCGATCACGCGGGTGCACGCCATGATCAGTGCTTCGGCTTGCGAGGGATTGACCTTGCCAGGCATGATCGAGCTTCCGGGCTCGTTGGCCGGCAGCGTCAGCTCACCCAGCCCGCAGCGCGGGCCGCTACCCAGCCAGCGCACGTCGTTGGCGATCTTGATCAACGCCACGGCGAGCTGACGCAGCGCCGCGCTCACGTGCACGAGCCCATCATGCGCGGCCGTGAGGGCGAGTCGGTCATGCGCCGGTGTGAAGACCTCGCCGGTGAGTGCGCCGAGGCGCCGGATGGCCCGCACGGCGAACTCCGGGTGCGTGTTGAGCCCGTTGCCCACGGCGGTGCCGCCCAGCGGCAAGGCGCGAAGCGTGTCGGCTCCGGCGGTGATCGTGGCATGGGCCGCGTCGAGCTGGCTCGCCCAGCCCTGACATTCCTGACCCAGCGTGACGGGCGTGGCATCCATCAGGTGAGTGCGGCCCGTCTTGACGACGTCGGCCCAGCGCACCGCCTGCTCGCTGAAGGTGCCCTGCAACGCGGCCAGCGCGGGCAGGAGGCGCTGGTGCGTCTGCACGACGACGGCCACGTGCATGGCGGTCGGGAACGTATCGTTCGTCGACTGGCCGCGGTTCACGTGGTCGTTGGGGTGCACGCGCCGCGCCGCGCCGCGGCCGCCGCCGAGCGTTTCGCTTGCGAGGTTGGCCAGCACCTCGTTGAGGTTCATGTTGGTCTGCGTGCCGCTGCCGCTCTGCCAGGGTCCCAGGGGAAACTCGTCGTCGTGCGTACCGCGGGCGACGTCGGCGGCCACGGCCGCGATCGCAGCGGCGATCTCGCAGGGCACCAGGCCCAGGGCGCCGTTGGTCTCGGCGGCGGCTTGCTTGATGGCGGCGTAGGCATGGATCAGGGCTCGGGGCAGGGGAGCGTCGGTGGGAAAGTGGGCGAGCGCCCTCTGGGTCTGTGCGCCCCAGGCGCGTGCGGCCGGCACCTCGACGGTGCCCAGCGAGTCGGATTCGGTGCGGGTGGTCATGGGCCAGGTCCTTTCGTTCGTGCACAGCATCGTCACGAAGCGACGGGGAGACAAACGCGCGAGCCGGCCCCGCGGGGGACCGGCTCACGATGGTGTCAGGCATGACGATGCGGTTTACGCCTCTTTCTCGCGCCACACATCGATGATCTGCAGGATGGTCTGCGCGCCCAGTTCCATGTCCTTCGCGCATACCCATTCGTGGTAGCCGTGGAACGATTGCTCGCCGGTGAACACGTTGGGCGTGGGCAGGCCCATCGCCGTGAGCGTGGCGCCGTCGGTACCGCCGCGGATCGAGCCCAGATGCGGCTCGATGCCCGTGCGCTTCACAGCCTCCATGCCATACGCGATCGCACGCGGTTCCTTTTCGAGATCGTACTTCATGTTCCGGTAGTACTCCTTGATCTCGACCTTGCATGACGAGCCGGGCCACTTCGCGCACGCCGCTTCGGCATACTCGCGGATCTTCTTGGCCTTCACGGGGAGCTGGGCGATGTCGAAGTCACGGATCAGCAGGGTGACGTCGGTGGTCGACGTGTTGCCCTTGACCGCGATGGGATGGATATAGCCCTCCTTGCCCTCCGTGGTCTCGGGAGCGCCCTCGCGCGGCAGGTCGGCGAGGAACGTGCCGGCGACCCTGATCGACGAGACGAGCCGGCCCTTCGCGTAGCCGGGATGGATGTCGCGGCCGGTGAAGGTGACGATGGCGCTGTCGGCGCAGAACGTCTCGTTCTCGATCTCGCCTCGCGGGCCGCCGTCCATGGTGTAGGCCACCTTGGCACCGAATTTCTTGATGTCGAAGTGCTTGACGCCGGCGCCCACTTCCTCGTCGGGGGTGAAGCCGATCTTGATTGAGCCGTGCTTGAAATCGGGATTCTCGACGATGCGCGTGAGCGCTTCCATGATCTCGGCGATGCCGGCCTTGTCGTCGGCGCCGAGCAGGGTGGTGCCGTCGGCCGTGATGATCGTCTCACCCAGACACGTCTTCAGGTAGGGATTCTCGCTGATCTTGATGACGACGTCATTCTTCGGCAGCTTGATGTCCCCGCCCTGGTAGTTCTCGTGGAAGGTCGGCTGCACGTTCTCGCCACTGACTTCGGGGTACGTGTCCATGTGCGCGATGAAAGCGATCGTGGGCACCTTCTCGCAGCCCGCGGAGGCGGGCAGGGTGGCCGTGACGTAGCAATGATCGTCGACGGCGGCGTCCTTGAGGCCCAGGGCCTGCAGTTCCTTGACGAGGATGTGCGCGAGATCGAACTGGCGCGCGGTGGACGGGTAGGTGTCGCTTTCCTCGCTGCTGCTGGTGTGCACCTTGGCATAGGCCACGAAGCGATCGGTCAGGGACGGAAACGAGGAGTCGGACTTCCGCTGGAGCATGCTGAGCCTCCGGCATTCGGGTGAGTGGATCGCGCCGGTGGGTGCCACGGCGTCGGGGACGGATGCATGGGGCCATGATACTCGGGCCGGAGCGTGGGGGCAAGCCGCGCCGGACGGGCGCGTACGAGGCGCCCCGTCTGCCAAGTCATGCTTGTCGCCGGTGGGGGCGTTTGTTAGGGTTGCCGGGTTCACACGTCAACAATGACCGGCCAAGTCGGTCGATTGTGTCCCCGTTCGTCCACCGGAGGTGTCCATGGACGTCAGCGGCAACGCCAGGAACCTGCCCGACAACGCGTACCGCAAGCTCCATCCCGGCGAGCAATACGTGCCGGTGGTACCGGCCGAGCGGATCGTGCCGGAGCTGACTCCGTACGCCCTGTTCTGGGGCCTGTTCTACGCCATCCTGTTCTCGGCGGCCTGTGCTTATCTCGGCCTGAAGATCGGACAGGTCTTCGAGGCGGCCATCCCGATCACAATCCTCGCGATCGGCCTGAGCAGCGGCCTCAAGAAGAAGAACGCCTTGCAGCAGAACGTGTTGATCCAGTCGATCGGATCCGCCTCGGGTGTCGTGGTCGCCGGCGCGATCTTCACGGTGCCGGGGTTGTACATCCTGGGGCTCGACGCGCAAGCCGGCTTCTTCCGCATCTTCATGGCCTCGCTGCTGGGCGGTTTCCTGGGCATCCTCTTCCTGATCCCGTTCCGCCGGTACTTCGTCAAGGACATGCACGGCGAGTTCCCGTTTCCCGAAGCCACGGCGTCGACCGAGGTGCTCATGGCCGGCGAAGCGGGCGGCGAGCAGGCCAAGGTGCTGATCCAGGCGGGCAGCGTCGCCGGCATCTACCAGCTCGCGCTGAGCACGTTCAAGCTCTGGGGCGAGCAGTTCACGACGATCAAGTTCGGCTGGGGCGAGCGCCTCGCCGCGTCTACCCGACTCGAGTTCCGCATGCTCGTGGAGGCGGCGGTCGTGGGTCTGGGCTACATCGTCGGCCTGCGCTATGCGCTCATCATCGCCTCGGGATCGTTCCTGGCCTGGTGGGTCATGACGCCGATGATCGGCATCCTCGGCAAGGGGCTGCGGATCGGCGACGAGACCTACCAGCTTCCGGCGATCGCTGCGCTCGCGCCGCAGGACATCTTCTACAACTTCGTGCGGCCGGTGGGTATCGGCGCCATCGCGATGGCGGGCCTGATCGGCGTGTGGAAAAGCCGCCGCATCATCCTGGGCGCGTTCAAACTGGCCATGCAGGCGGGCAAACGCGCGGGCGAGGCGGGCGACAGCGTCGAGCGTACGCAGCACGATCTGCCCATGCCGCTGGTGACGACTCTGACGGTGGTCACGCTGGCCGCCGTGTTCCTCTTCTTCTGGGCCGGCGTCACGCACAACCTCGGCCATGCGATCGCCGGACTGCTCATCGTGGGCGTGATCGCGTTCCTGTTCACCACGGTCGCCGCGCGGGCGATCGCTATCGTCGGTTCGAACCCCGTGTCGGGCATGACGCTGATGACGCTGATCATCAGCTCGGTCGTGCTGAACTGGGTGGGGCTCAACGGCACCGAGGGCATCGTCGCCGCCTTGCTGATCGGTGGTGTGGTGTGCACCGCGCTGTCGATGAGCGGTGGCTTCGTCAGCGACCTCAAGATCGGCTACTGGCTGGGCACCACGCCCAGCGTGCAGCAGAAGTGGAAGTTCCTGGGCACGGCGGTTTCGGCCGCCGCAGTGGCCCTGGTCATCATGTTGCTCGACCGCACCTACGGCTTCGGCGAGGGGGGCCTCGAGGCGCCGCAGGCCAGTGCCATGGCGGCGGTGATCGAACCCCTGATGACCGGGCAATCGGCGCCCTGGGTCCTCTACATGGCCGGGGTGTTCATGGCACTCGTGCTCGAGTGGTCCGGCGTGCCGGCCCTCGCCTTCGCGCTGGGTATGTACCTGCCGCTGCATCTGAACACACCCGTGCTCGCGGGCGGCATCGTGGCCTACCTCGCCGCCAGGGGCAAGACGGAGGAGGTCGTGACCAAGCGCCGCGAGCGCGGCACGCTGATGGCCAGCGGTTTCGTGGCCGGCGGCGCCATCATGGGCGTGGTCTCGGCACTGGTGCTCTACCTCGGCCGCCTCGTGGGTGGCGACGATTGGTCGGTGGCCACGTCCATCGGCACAGAGCACTGGTCGGAGACCGGTGCGGCCGGCCTGGTGGGTCTGGTGCTGTTTCTCGGCCTCTGTCTGTACCTGTGGGCCGGTGCGCGGAGTGCCGCGAAGGACTGAGGTGCCAGTTGAACGCTTGGGGAGGCCGCCGGCCCGGTCGGCGGCCTCACCGTCTCCGCCGCGATTGGCGCCCGTCCCCCCGACGACCTAATTTGACGCCAGTTTCCAGTCCGACCAGGAGGTCTTCGCGTGTCCTGTCCCTGCGGTTCCAGTCTCGATTTCACCGCCTGCTGCGAACCCATCCTCTCCGGCATGAGCCCGGCGCCCACCGCCGAGGCACTCATGCGGGCCCGTTACACCGCTTTCACCCGCGCGGACATCGCCTTCCTCATGGCGTCGGTCCATCCGGATTCCCGCCACGAGCACGACGAGGACGCGGTTCGGGATTGGGCGGAGAACAGCACCTGGAAGGGACTGGAGATCCGGGATACCGTGGACGGCGGCGAGGGCGACGACACGGGCAGCGTGGAGTTCGTCGCGCGCTACGTCTACCAGGACGAGGACCGCACCCGACGTCACCATGAGCTGGCCACCTTCGCCCGTCACGAAGGCCAATGGCTCTTCGTCAATGGCGAGAAGGTGAAGTCGAAGCCCGTGGTGCGCGACGAGCCGAAGGTCGGGCGCAACGATCCGTGTCCGTGCGGCAGCGGCAAGAAGTATAAAAAGTGCTGCGGGCAGGCCTGACACTCCTGGTCTTTCTCTTCCTCCCGGCGACCGCGGTCGTGGCCACGCCTCCGGCCGCCGCGGATTCGACGGACACGTCGCCCTGGTTCATGCGCAACATCACGCGCTGGTTCGCCAGCCGCGATCCGGCGCTGTCCGCCTCGCCGATCGGCACGATCCGGCGCGCCGAGACGCCATTCCTGCCCGAGGCCGGCCGCCGTATCCGCCAGATCGAGATCCGCGACCGCAAGGCATTCGGCACGGTGGTAGGGGACTCGTCTGCAGGTCAGAACTGGCTGCTCAGCGCCGTGCGCCTGACGACGTCGCCCCTGGAGGCTGCCCTCAACAGCCTCTACACCGGAACGCGGCCGACGGTGGCGGCCGACTACCTCCTGTTCCACGTCGGCGACCTGCTCGATCCTTTCGCGCTGGCCGACACCGAGCGGTTGCTGCGCGAGGCCGCGTTCACCTACGACGTCCGCATCGAGGTCTTCCCGGCCGCCGACGGGTCGGACGCCGTCGATGTCGTCGTGCTCGTGCGCGATCGCTGGCCGTATGGTGCCGACCTCGTGGTCAAGGAGAGCGATCGCTACGATCTGACACTTTTCCATCGCAACCTCCTCGGCCGCGGCATCGATCTGGAGACGCGCCTGCTCTTCGACGCGGGACACGTGCCCAGAACCGGACATCAGTCGCGGTTGCAGTGGTCGAATCTCCAAGGCACCCTCGTTGATGCGCGACTCGCCTGGCGACGCGCGTGGGATCGCGACGAACGCAGCGCGACCCTCGCGCGACGGCTGCGCACACCCTCGCAGCACGTGGTAGGCGGGCTGGGCGTGGGGCAGTTCACGGATCGCACGCTGCAGCCGGAGGCCCCGGGCGCCGAGGTCGTCTGGCGCACTTACGACGCCTGGGCCGGTCGTGTCTATGCGTTGGGGCGTGACGAGCCAGGCCGGCGCCCGCGCCGCCGTGTGGTGCCAGCCCTCAGCGTGGGCGACGTGGCCTACGTGCGTCGGCCCGACGTACCGGCCGAGCAGCGGCCACTCTTTCTGGACCACACGCAGTACCTCGTTGGTGCGACCCTGATCGACTGGGAGAGTTACCGGACGAGCCTCGTGCTCGGCTACGGGGAAACGGAGGACATCCCGGCCGGCCTTCTGCTGTCGTTCGTGGGCGGATTCGAGACGTGCGAGTGCCACGATCGCCTGTACCACGGCGTGTCGCTACGCCTGGCCCGCGTGCTGGCCGATGGTGGCTACTTGAACGGGCGTGCGGCGTGGGGCGCGTACCGACGGCAAGGCAGGGTGGAAGATGGCGTCTTCGACGTGCGCCTGGGCGCGTTCTCGCGCCTACGCCAGGCGGGAGCGATGCTGTGGCGGCACTTCCTCGAGGTGGCGTATACTCGCGGCCTGAACCGTAGCCAGCTCGACGGTATCACGCTCGAGGGGGCCACGGGCGTGCGCGAACTGGACACGGATGGATTGAGAGGCAATCAGCGCCTGCAGGCGAGCCTGGAAACCGTGGCCTTCACACCGTATTCGGTTCTCGGCTTCAAGCTGGCTGTGTATGCCTTCGCCGATGCGGGATTGCTGGGCGACACCGAGGATGCGCTCTTCGACCGACGTCTCGCCACCAGCCTGGGCCTGGGACTGCGTATCAAGAACCCGGGACTGGCGTTTCCCACCCTGCAGGTGCAGCTGGCGAACGTGCATTCCCAACGTGGGTGGGACGCATTGATCTCGGTGGGCTCGGGCGACGGGGGGCTCGTCGAACTCGGCACGGCCGACGTGCGACCGGCCGTGGTTCCGTATCGCTGAGCGATATGCTAACGTGACCGACGATTCACCCCGAAAGGACCGGACTTGCGACAGATCTGGCAGATGCGACGCGGTGGTCCCGACGTGCTCATGTTGCGCGAGGTGCCCGATCCGCAGCCGCGTGCTGGCGAGGTGCGGGTGCGCACGGCGCTGGCCGGCGTGAACTTCGCCGACCTGATGATGCGCTTCGGTCTCTACCCAGATGCGCCGACGCCGCCCTGCGTACCGGGCTACGAGGTCGCCGGCGTGATCGATGCCGTGGGCGACGACGTGCCGGCCGAGCGCCTCGGAGAGCGGGTGGTCGCCCTGTGCCGATTCGGCGGCTACAGCGAGTGCGTCTGCGTGCCGGCCCGGCAGGCGCTCGCCGTGCCCGACGGTGTGGACGACGTGGCCGCTGCCGCGCTGCCGGTGGCGTACCTGACGGCCTACATGATGCTGCGTGTCCTGGCCCCGGTGCGCCCCGGCGACCGCGTGCTCGTGCATGGCGCGGCCGGCGGGGTCGGACAGGCCGCCTGCCAGCTCGTCCACCTCGCCGGTGGCGAGGTGCTCGCGTCGGCGTCGCCGGCGAAGCATGAACGGTTGCAACGCGAGGGTGCGCGGATGGTCTTCGACTCGCGGGCGCGTCATTTCGCGACGGCAGTGCGCGCGGCCACCGCCGGGCATGGATGCGACATCGCACTCGAGCCGCGCCACGGTCGGTGGATCATGGAGAGCTACCGGTCGCTCGGCGAGGGCGGGCGTCTGGTGCTCCATGGCTTCGCGAGCGCGGCCACGTCGCGGCCGGGTACGCTGTCGGCCCTGCGCACGCTCGCCCAGGTGCCCTGGCTGCGCCTGAATCCGCTGGCGTTGATGAACGACAACCGCGCGGTGGCGGGCGTGAACCTGGGACGCATGTGGGAGCGCGGCGACCTGCTCGAGGCGTGGCTGGGCGAGCTGCTGCAGTTGCTGGCTGACGGCGCCATCGCGCCGACCATCGATCGCGTCGTTCCCGCCGGCGAGGCCCCCTCGGCGCATCGGCGGTTGCAGGAACGGCTGAACGTGGGCAAGGTGCTGCTCGATTTCCGCTCCGGAGGCGATGCGTGAAGGTGTCGGCGGCTATCATCACCCACAACGACGCCGCCGCGCTGGCGCGTTGCCTGGCGTCGCTCGGCTGGTGCGACGAGATCCTGGTGCTCGACCAGGCCAGCACCGACGACACGGCGGCGGTCTGCGCGCGGCACGGAGCCGTGCTGCAGCAGAGCGAGTGGCTGGGCTTCGGGCGCACGAAACAGCGCGCCGTCGACGCGTGCCGCAACCGCTGGGTTCTGAGCATCGACACGGACGAGGTGGTGACGCCGCCGTTGCGCGACGCGATCCTCGCCCTGCCCGCGTCGCCCCCCGAGGCCGCCTTCGCCGTGAACCGTCTCAGCCGCTTCCTCGGCCGCTGGATCCATCATTGCGGCTGGCATCCCGACCGGGTGGTACGGCTCTTCGACCGCGAACGCGCGCATTTCGACGCGAAGCCGGTGCACGAATCCGTGCAGACCGACGGTGCGGTCGGCCGTCTGCCCGGGCTGCTGGAGCACGCCACGTACGACACGATGGAGCAGTACGTGGACAAGCTGAACCGCTATACGACGGCGGCCGCCGAGGACCTTCACGCCGCCGGTCGGCGGGCCACGCTGCCCCAGGCTGTGGTGCGCGCCCAGGCCGCGTTCTGGCGTATGTGGCTGCTGCAGCGGGGCCTTCAGGACGGCTGGGCGGGCACGGTGCTGTGCCTGGCCTCGAGCTTCTACGTGCTCACGAAGTACGTGAAGCTCTGGCGGATGGATCGGCCATGAAGGTGCTCGTTGCCCGCTGTGATCGCCTCGGCGATCTCGTCCTCTCGCTGCCGGTCTTCGCCTGGCTAAGGGAGCGGCGCCCGCAGTGGGAGATGCACGCCCTGGTGGCGCCCTCGGGCGTGGCCCTGGTGGAGCACGACCTGGCCATCGATGCGCTCTATACCTGGAACGGCGTCGACGATCCGGCGCTGGAACAGAAGCTGCGCGACGAACACTATGACGCGGCTCTCGTCCTGCAATATCAGGTGCCGCTCGCGAAGATGCTCAGGCGCTGCGACATTCCGCGGCGCATCGGACCGCTGTCGAAACTGTCGAGCTGGTGGCTGCTGAACCGGGGTGTGGTGCAGGGGCGTTCGCGCGTCCGCCGCCACGAGCGGGACTACAATCTGCAACTCGCCCGGAAACTCGCGTCGGGACCCCGCGATTCGGCGCCGGATCCGGTGCTCCGGCTGAGCCCGCAGCAACGCGAGGCCGGGTTGCTGCTGCGCGCACGGCTCGCGCCGGGGGCGCACACGCTCGTCTTCGTGCACCCGGGCAGCGGCGGCTCGGCTCTGGACTGGCCGCCGCGGGAATTTGCCGCCCTGGCCGGACTCCTGGCCCACGAGCGGGGATGGAAGGTGCTCGTCACCGGGAGTCACCACGACCGGCTCTGCCTGGACCAGCTCGCGCCCTATCTCGATCCGGCGGTCACCGTCGTGGCGGAACGCTTTGCGCTGCGCGAGTTTCTCGGATTGGTGGCCGCCGGTGACGCGATGATCGCGCCGAGCACGGGGCCGCTGCACATGGCCGCGGCGCTGGGGCTGGTGGCCGTCGGTCTGTATCCGCCGGCGCCGACGATGAGCGCCCGTCGCTGGGGACCGCTGGGCCCATGGAGCCGCGCGATCACCCCCGACGTGCAATGCCCGTCGCGGCGCCACTGCTGGCGGGAGCAATGCCTGCTGTACAACTGCCTCGCGGCGATCCGGCCGGCCGATGTGGCCGCCATGGTGCGCGAGCTCGTCTTGCGGCGCGAGCGCGCCGCCGCCTCGTGAAGGAGAGAGTCATCATGATCGTAAGTTCGCCCGCCTACCCGCGTCCGCGTCGCCGGGCCCTCCTGATCCTCGGCGCGCTCCTGGTCACCGGCGCGCTTCTGGCCAGCCATCAGCCGGCGCTGGCTGCCGATACGCCCGCGGCGGACGATCCGCTGGCGACCGTCGCCACGCGCTTGCAGCAGGCTTCGCGTCTGGGCGCCAGGGGTGATCTGCCCGGCTCCTACCGGACGCTCGAGAAGAAGCTGGACGATGCGCGCAGGAACGGCGCGTCCGCCCAGCAGATCGTGGACATGGAACTGGATGGCCGGCGCCTCGTCAACCAGGCCGCCTTCGTGCAGCAGGTCCGCGATTCTCGCAGCCCTCTGGAGACGATGACTCTGCGCTTCGACAGCGCGTTGCGCGAGATCGCGTCGGTGGAGGGTGTCGACCTCGACTCTGGCCTGGCCGGAAGCGAGGCCGCCGATCGCCTGCTCGAACTGCTCACGCGACAGTCCCGGGCGCGCCAGGTCCTCATCGATTCCCTGCGCGTGGAGGTGGGCAAGCTGAGCGAGCGGGCGTATGGCCATGGAGCGGCCAATGACTCGCTCATCACCTCGCTGCAGGTGGAGAACAGCGACCTGCGGCGCCGGCTCTGGGAAACCGAGCTACGCGCCGGCGTGGCCGAGGCCGATCGCTCGGCCGCGGAGTCGGCGCTCACCAGGCGGCAGCAGCGCGAAGCGGCCGTGAAGGACATCCGCAAGGACCTGGGCGACCAGGCCGGCGATGTGCTCATGACGCCCGATGGCGCGATCATTCTCCAGGTGCACGGCCTGGATTTCGGTGTCGGCAGCTCACAGCTGCGGTCGGGGCAGGAGGCACTGGTCGGCAAGCTCGTGGATGCGATCAAGCGCTTCCCCGACACATCGATCCGCGTGGAGGGCCACACCGACGACACCGGCAATCGCGCGGCCAATCTCGCGCTGAGCGAGAAGCGCGCCGCCACCGTCGCCTCGTTGCTGGCGAAGAAGCTGGGCGTGGCTCCGGACACGATCCCGACCAAGGGTTACGGGCCCGACCGTCCCGTGGCCCCGAACAGCACGCCCGAGGGGCGGGCGCGCAACCGGCGCATCGACGTCGTGATCACGCCGCAGGAGTGATCGCGTCGGCTCCAATTCATCGAGGATCAGATCTCCTTGAGGATGCTTGCCACCTGCTTGAACTCGGCCGTGCGTGCCTTGCGAAGGATCTCGAAGAGCACCATCTCCACGCTCATGATCTGCACGCCGACGTCGCGCATGCGTTGCAGGCCGATCTTGCGGTTGAACGCCTGACGGCTGCTCACGGCATCGGCGGCCACGGCCACCTGCAGCCCGCGCTCGCGCAGGTCGCGCGCCGTCTGGTAGATGCAGACGTGGGTCTCGATGCCGCAGAGCACGATCTGGTCGCGCCCCGTGTCCGCCAGGGCCGTGTTGAAGCCCGCATCGCCGGCGCAGGAGAAGGAGATCTTCTCCAGCGGCGCGAAGTCGTCGAAGAGGTCGCGCAGTTCGGGCACGGTGGCGCCGAGCCCGTCGGAATAGTGCTCCGTGACTAGGATGGGCAGGTCGAGTTGCTGGTGGAAGCGTACCAGCCGGCTGCACCCCTGGATCACGCCGGGCATGCCGTGGATCAGGTCGCGGAAGCGCGACTGGACATCGACGAGGACGAGGCAGACCCGCTCCTTGGCGAGGCGCGGTGGGACGGCGGTCGGGACGGTCATCGGTAGCCTCCAGGTCGTTGCGGTCACTGCCGGCGCGGCGCCTCGTAGTGGCCGCAGGGGTCGACGGTCTCGGCATAGGCGCTGGACCAGCTGCGGCGGAAGAATGCGTCGGCCGCCTCGGTGCAGCCCTCGCCCTCGAGCACGAGGCTCAGGTTGCGCGACTCCTCGAAATAGTCGCGGGAACCGTTGCTCGTTCCCAGCCAGAGCCGCTGGCCGTCGGCCGTGACGTACTTGGCGTGCTCCACGCGCGCGAAAGGCACGAAGCCGCCGCTCCACTCCGGGATGTTCGTGAAGCGCACCTCGATATGCGCCAGGACGGCGACGCTCTGGATAGGTGTGCACATATAGCTGCGCTTGGCCCAGTTGCTGAAGATGAGCTGTACCGTCACGCCACGGGCCGCGGCACGGCGCAGCGCGTCGTCGAGCACAGGCCAGTAGCCGCCGCCACGCTCGGTGGGCGCGTAGGACAGCATCTGCAGACGCAGCGTGTCCTGCGCTGCGTCGATCGTGGCTACGAGCAGCGGCAGGTCCCAGGGCACACCCGGGGGCAGGGCATGCGGCGGGTCGGCGGCCAGCACAGCGTTGCAGACGCGCCCGTCGGGCAGGCGCAGCCGGTGGACGGGGGCGAACTCGGGCTTGTCGCTCACGCCCTGGCGCACGGGCGGGGTTGTCTCGCCTCCGGCCAGCGCCCAATCGAGGTCGAAGACTCGCGCCATGGCTGCAGCCATCGCGGGCTCGTCGACCAGAGCGCCGAACTCGTGGATGTGCATGAGCGCGCGCCAGTCCCAGTTCTGGCTGCCGACATAGAAGCGCGTGTCGTCGACGATCATGCCCTTCGCGTGCAGGATGCCGCCCCACAGCGCGCGCCCGTCGAGCAGGCGCGCCTCGATGTTCGGCGTGGCCGCGAGAAGGTCCTGGGTTTCGGGATACGTCTTGTAGAAGCCCTTGTCGCTCAGCGCGCGCACGTGCACGCCGCGCCTGGCGTCCGCGACCACGGCGTCGAGCACGGGCGTGAGCGGTCCGCTCGCGTCGGGCGCCGGCGAGAAGTAAAACGTGACGATGTCGAGGCTCTGCTGCGCGCCACGCACGAGGTCGAGCCATACGTTGGGCGCGTTGGGCACCTGGGGCAGGTCGAGCGTGGTCTCCACCGGCACCGACTCCACGAAGGTGATGGTGCCAGTGGGGTCGTCGGCTGCGCCGGCGCTGGCGGTGGCGAGCGCGAGGAGCGCGATGCTCAAGATACGACGAATCATCAGTGACTCTCACCCTTCGCGTGCGCCACGAGGTGCACCAGGGTCTTCATGCGGTGCGGGTAGGCCTCGGCGAAAGCGACGAGCCCGCGCGCGATGCCCTCGGGATCGAGGCCCATCTCCGCGTAGATCTCCGCCACCGTGCCGCCGGGACGCCAGCGGTTGTCGCGATCGCTGGTGAGCGCCCAGTCGTCCGCGAGGGGGCCGAGCGACCAGTCGGTCATGCAGCGACGCGCCATGTTAGCGACATAGGTGGAGTTGAGCCGGTCGGCCTTGGAGATCGTCCGGTCCTGGACCTCCTGCGGTTGCTGCGCGAAGAGATAGCAGCTCGGCACGGCGACGAACTTGAGGTTCACGCCGGCCGCGTCGATTGCCGGCAGCGCGTCGATGAGGTTGGCCGTGGTCATCGTTCCCTGCACGAAGACGCAGCCCTGCTGCGGCAGCCCGGGTTTGTAGTCGCGCAACACATAGGCGCCGCGCGCAGCTCCGCGATACGAGCCCAGGCCGAGGGCCTCCCGGTCGGGGATGGTGACGGCGGGGCGGGTGAGGTGAAGCACGATGATCGGCGGCTTCTGCTTCAGAGCCTCCGCGAGCATCACAGGCACCTCGTTGTACTCCCAGGGTACGAGGTCGACCACCTGGCCGTCGGGGAAGAGCTGCGTGACGCCGGGAGAGAACACGCCGAAGTGGGTGCGGCTGTCCTCGGCCGTCTCCGGGCCGCTGTGGCCGGCCACCCAGATGACCTTGCCCACCTGCAACTCGCAGTCCTGCGCGATCTGGCTGTAGAGGCGCATCATGCCGTACTTCAGGTAGCTGAACGAGGCATAGGTGGAGCAGGCGGTGTACCAGCCGTTGAAGTCGTGTTCGGGGTCGGCGCTCAGATTCACCGAGGCACAACCGGCCATGATGCCGGCGTTGGCGAACTCGGTGATGGCCTGAGGCAGGATCACGCCGTCGGGGTTCTGCGCGCGGTCGAACCAGCCGGTGTTGGTCAGTTCCTCGCTGTAGTCCTTGCCGAAGCCGGCAATGTTCGTGGACCCGGCGAGGTCGGCGGAGCAGACGAGAAACAGTGGTCGGCCGTACTTCTTCAGACACGTGCTGTTGATCCAGCTTCCCCACCGTGCGAAGCCGGCGCGGTTGGGCTGCTTCGTGCCGGGGGCGGCCCAGAGGTCGGCGGGGTAGCGCTGTGGATCGACGAGGTCGGCGTCGTGCACCGGATTGCGCGAACCCGGCATCACGAACGTGGGCACCTCGCGCGGGATGCTGCCGGCGATTTCCAGAAGGCGGTCGGCGAGGTAGGTGAGCGTGGCCTCGTGGTCGCGCAGCACGTCGAGAGCCGTGTTCAGATGGGCCGCCAGCCGCTCGCGGCGCGCGCCCGTGGTCGCCGGCGCCGGCTCGCCGGTTCCCTGCCAGGTGACGCCGTACTTCTTGGCGAAGTCGCGGCGGCACTCCCAGAACCTGTCGCTGTGGTACTTGTGCGCTTCGCCGTGGCTCTTCTCGTCGTACGTATGGTAGCCGCGGCCCTTGCGCGTGCGGCCGAACATCATGCCCGGCTGCAGCGGCGGATTGTCGCCGACGAGGTTCTGCAACGCACCGATGACGTCTGCCCAGTCACTGCCATCGTGCGCCTCGTGCACGTGCCAGCCGTAGGGCGCGAACCAGTCGCGCGGCGTCCCGTGCACCACCGCAGAGAACGGACGCGGGTCGATGCCGAAATCATTCCAATCGAGGATGACACCTAGGTTGTCCAGACCCAGCCCATACGCGCTGTTCTTCGACTCGTGCCAGCAGCCGGCGGTGTGGCCGCCCTCGCCTTCCATGGCGAAGACCCGCACGCCGCCCAGGCCGGCGTGCTTGAGCGCGAGGGCCTGGCCCACGGCGGCCGGCGCCCCGTGGCCGCTGGGACCTGTGTTCCACTTGGCGAGCAATGTCTTGCCCTCCATCTCGATGTGGCCGGACGGGCCGCCGAGATGGCGCAGATCGAGCAGATCGTGCCAGGTGAGCACGCGCTCGGGCCCGCCGGGTACGATGTAGCGGTCGTCGCCGGTGCGTTCGTGCGCCACCCGCAGCGCCTCGTGGAAGACGCTGAGCACGGCGTACACGAGGGGCGCGCAATGTCCCGCCACGAGCACGAAGCGGTCGGCGAACCGGTGTTCCGGATGGCGGATGTCCCAGCGCATCGCGCCCGAGAGCAGGAGGCTGATGAGCATGTGAGCCTTCGAACGGCTCCCGCCGGGATGGCCGCTCTGGCGAGCGTCGAGCATGAGATCGATGTGCTGGTCGACGACGTCCTTGATGATCTCCCAGTGTCCGAGATGGGGGGCGAGGTCGGTACGCGGACGCACGATATCGCGGGTCGGCCTGGCTAGGTCGGGCACGGGCGGCTCCTTTTGCGGGCAGCGCGATGGTGTGCCAGGTCCCGGCCGGCTCGGCGGGATGGCGCAGCGGGTTGGGGGTAATGTCGCCTATCAGGGACCGTGTTTCAAGAATCCAACGCCCGACCCAGGTGGAAGACCTGCAGCACCGCCGCGGCGGCGCGGGCGTCGGAGATCGCGCGGTGGCTCGGGAAGCGGTCGGCAAGGCCCATCTTGGCGATGATCTCGGGCAAGCCGATGCCTGAGGTGCGGTGCCCGTTCTGCGCCAGCCAGACCATGCCCACGGCACGCAGATCGAAGGCTCCTCCGGCGATGTGCTCGCGGAACGGCAGCGCGTGGCGCTCGCATTCCAGACGTAGCAGCGGGATGTCGTAGTACGCGCCGAAGGCCGCGATCACGGCCTTGTTGCGCGGCCCGTACCATTCCAGGAACCGCGTACCCACAACCGCGAAGGCGGCGGCGCCGGCGACCATGGCCGGCGTGATGCCGGTGATGTCGGTGATGAACGGGGGAATCGCGAAGTCCGCGGGGCGCACGAGTTCGCTGAACTCGGCCGTGACCTCGAGGCTGCGACGGTCGAGCCGCACGGCACCGATCTCGATGATGTTGCTGCGTTCAACGGCGTTGTTCCCCTCGTCCTCGGCGGGGCAGGTGGCCTCGAGATCGATGACGACGATGTCCGTGGAGTAGCGCATGGGCGGGCAGCCTCGGTTGTCGGAGTGAAGCCGGGACGGTACCACGGGGCTTCGCGATGCCGCAACTCCTGCGGTGGTCCCAATTTAGGCCGCCCCGGCCAATTTTAATCTATTGGTCGTTAATTTGTGCTATGATCATTGCAGGCTGGCAAGGACGCCGAAACGGGGAGGGACTCGATGAACACCTGGCTGCGCTTCCTGGCTTTCGTCCTGTATTTCTTCGCCTTTGCCGCCCTGCTGGGTACCGTGATCCTAGCGGCGGCAGCGCTACGCCAGCCGCTCCTGCTCATCGCGGTGCCGGTGCTGGCGCACGGGTCATACGCCATTTACCGGCGCTCTTGCCGCGCGCTGGCACCGCAAGGCGGCGCGACGCGATCGTGACGATCTAGTCGACCTTGACGATTTCCGGCTTGTTGAGCTCGGCGATGACGAGCGTCGCCAGCGAGCCGGCGATGAGCACCATGATGAAGAGGACGATCCAGATCCAGGGGCGTGCTGCCAGCCAGGCTCGCATGGGCACCTCCGCCACCAGCGGTCACGGTCCGCGGAAGCGAACCGGGATCAGCTGCGCCTTACCGGTCGCCGAATCGGCGACCGTGATGTGGAAATCCTGCGGTCCCGCGTAGGCTCCGCGCGGGATGCTCACGAACATGGGGACCCGCTGATCGCCCAGCGGGCCGATGCGCACTTTCGCCTGCGGAATGATGAACGACACGCTGTCGCCCAGCGTGCTCGCATCGTCCGCCGGGGTGATGGTGAACGTGTGCGGGGCGTCGCTCTTGTTCTGCAGGTGCAGGTTGTAGAGGTTGCGGATCGCGCCGTCCTCGATCGAGTAGGGTAGACCGGCGGGCCGCAGCATGTTCACCTGGAAGAACGAGCGGCTGCCGGCCTTCCACGCGAAGACGCCGAGGCCGGCGAGGCCCACGAGCACGTAGATGATCAGGCGCGCCCGTAGCAGCAAGCGCTTGCCGCCCGCGAATCCGCGCTCGCTGTCGTAGCGCACCAGGCCGCGCGGTTTGCCGATCTTCGCCATCACGTTGTCGCAGGCGTCGACGCAGTTTGCGCAACCGATGCACTCCATCTGCAGGCCGTTGCGGATGTCGATGCCGGTGGGGCAGACTTCGACGCAGCGATTGCAATCGATGCAATCGCCGCCCTTGTCCACGCCCTTGTGCCGCGGTTCGCCGCGCTTCTCGTCGTAGCCGATGACGATGGTGTCCGGGTCGATGAGCGTCGACTGCAGGCGCCCATACGGGCAGATGATGAGGCACGTCTGCTCGCGGAACCACGCATAGTCGAAGTACAGTACCGCGGTCCACACCATGCCCCAGACGAAGGCGCCCAGGTGGACCCGGGGCGAACCCGTAACGACGTGGGCCAGCTCCTTGGCCGGCATGAAGTAGGCAATGAAGGCGTGCGCGAAGAGCCAGCAGAGCCCAAGGAACACGCCGTGCTTGAGGATCTTGCGCCACGCCTTGTCCGGCGACCAGGGGCCGAGGTCGCGGCGGATGCGCGCCAGACGCGGTCCCTCGATCCAGCGTTCGATGCGCCGGAACACGCCCTCCATGAATACCGTCTGGGGGCAGGCAAAGCCACACCACACACGGCCCCACAGCGATGTCACCATGAACAGCGTCAGCCCGAAGCCGACGAGCAGGAAGAACATCAGGGGAAAATCCTGGTTCGTGAACGCCGTGCCGAAGATGTGCGCGGTGCGGCCGGGGATGTCGAAGAGTACGGCAGGATTGCCGCCGATCTCGATCCACGGCAAGACGAGGTAGACCGCCAGCAAGATCGTCCAGATGAAATTCTTGCGCACCTGCCAGCGGCCGTGCACGTCGGCCGGGTGCAGGAAGTTGCGCGATCCATCGGCATTGATGGTGTAGACGGAATCCAGGTCGGGACGGCGCTTGTCCTTCATGGTCATGAACCCGTCGTCGAGCTTGCCGAATCGCCCGTGGCAGTCGCCGTGCTGTCGCTCGCGGCGGGGCTCGCCGCCGTGACGCTCGCCGGCTCGCCCTGCGGCGCCTTGCCCGGCACGTCGGTATTGCGCAGCGTCAGGACGTAGGCCACCACCGTCTGCACGCGCTTCGGTCCGAGCTGGTTGCCCCAGGCGGCCATGCCCTTCGCAGGCACGCCCTCGGTGACGACCTTGTAGTTGTCCATGGGCTGGCTGCCGTGAAGCCAGAAGTTGTCGGTGAGGTTGGGCCCCACCATGCCCTGCCCCTTGTCGCCGTGGCACACGACGCAGTACTGCACGAAGATCTGCCGGCCCTCGGCGACCGTGGCGGGAATCGTCGACATCAAGGTGAGCGACTCGTTGGTCACCCCGCCGGCGGCCATCCGCTCGAGCTGCGCCTGGGCCGCGGCCACCATCTCCTTCTGGAACCGTTCCCGCGGCAGATCGCGCACATGGAGCGTGTGGAAGACGATCCAGTAAGCCAGAGCGAAGACGATCGACCCGTAGAGAATCCAGAGCCACCAGTTGGGCAGCTTGTTGTCGTACTCCTGGATGCCGTCGAACTCGTGGGCACGCAGGGCGTCGACCGGTTCGTTCGCCTGGTCTTGGCGGTCGTTGCTCATCGGGTCGTCCCTTTCTCGTAGTCGTCGCCGGAGGCGTGACCTTCGTCCAGTGGCAGGGCCGCGAGATGGTGGCGTTTGCGGTCGTCGCGCAAGCCGAAGATGACGTAGAACAGCACGCCCGCGAAGGCGGCCAGGAAGATGACCAGCCCGACCAGCGGCCACACGAGCAGTGGCGAGCGGGCGTGGAAGAACTCCTGGAACATCACTTCACCTCCTGCGCGCTCGAGACGCTGGCCGGCTCCGGCACCAGAGGTTGCGGGCCGCGGCCGAGCCTCTGCAGGTAGGCGATGAGCGCGGCCATCTCGCTGTCCGGCGCGATGACCACCGACTGGCTGGCGAGGTCGGCCACGATCAGGTTGCCCTGGCTGATGGCGCGATCGCGCGCGCGCGCGAAGTCGTCGTCTGTGTAGGGCACGCCGAGCTTGGCCAGGGTCTGCATCTTTGGCACCGTGTGGCCCAGGTTCACTGTCTGTGTCTTGATGAAGGCGTAGCTCGGCATGATCGACTGCGGCGACGTGGAGCGCGGGTCCATGAGGTGCAGGTAGTGCCAGAGGTTGGCGTACTTGCCGCCCTCGCGCGCGAGGTCGGGACCGGTGCGCTTGCTGCCCCACTGGAAGGGATGATCCAGCAAAGACTCCTCGAGGCGCGAGTAGTCGCCATAGCGCAACACCTCGTGGCGGAAGGGGCGGATCATCTGGCTATGGCAGACATAGCAGCCCTCGCGGATGTAGATGTCGCGGCCCTCCAGTTCGAGGGGACTGTAAGGCTGCTGCATCCACTTCGCGCGCACGGCCATCGCCGAATCGGGGATCGCGGTGCCGTCGTGCTGCGACTCCTGGTAGGCCGCCACCTTCGCAGGTACGGCCTTCGTGATCACCACCGTCGGGATGATCTGCACGAGGCCGCCGACCAGGATGGCCACGAGCACGAGGATCGTGAAGGCAAATCCGTTCTGCTCGACGAGATCGTGCCAGCGGCTCCACTGCTTGCGGTTCACTCCGAAGGAGATGGCTGCCGCCACGACCACCGCGCCCAGCAGTACCAGGACCAACGTGCCGGTGAGGAGGCCCACCGCGCCGAAGGTGACAGCCAGGATGATGATGGCCAGCGAGAAGAGCACGGGCGGGCTGGTCAGAAGCTTGCCGGCGCCGGCCGCGGCCACCTTGACGCGCGGGGCCACCTGTACGCTCACCGTCGTCGCCTTGCCCTGGCGGATGGTCGCCACCAGGTTCACCGTGCCGACGATGTAGCTGCCGAAGTAGAGCAGGCCGCCCACGAGGCGCATCTGATACATCGGACGCGAGGCCACGAGCCCCTCGATGAAGTCGGGGTACTTGAGGAAGCCGTCGGCATCGAGCGCGCGCCAGAACAAGCCCTGACTCACGCCACTGATCCACATGGCGACGATGTAGAGCAGGATGCCCACCGTCGCGATCCAGAAGTGCAGGTCGGCCAGCTTCTTCGACCACAGCGTGGTGCCCCACAGGCGTGGCACCATCCAGTACAGCATGCCCAGGGCCATGAAGCCGTTCCAGCCCAGCGTGCCGCCGTGGACGTGGCCGATGATCCAGTCGGTGTAGTGGCCGAGGGCGCTCACGCTCTTGATCGAGAGCAGCGGACCTTCGAAGGTGGACATGCCGTAGAACGTGACGGCGACGACGAAGAACTTGAGCACGGGGTCGGTGCGCAGTTTGTCCCAGGCGCCGCGTAGCGTGAGCAGTCCGTTGAGCATGCCGCCCCAACTCGGTGCCCAGAGCATGATGCTGAAGATCATGCCCAGGGTCTGGGCCCAGTCGGGCAGGGCCGTGTAGAGCAGGTGGTGCGGGCCGGCCCAGATGTAGATGAAGACGAGCGACCAGAAATGCACCACCGACAGCCGGTAGCTGTACACCGGACGCTCGGCGGCTTTGGGCAGGAAGTAATACATGATACCGAGGATCGGCGTCGTCAGGAAGAACGCCACCGCGTTGTGCCCGTACCACCACTGCACCAGAGCGTCCTGCACGCCGCCCCAGATCGGGTAGCTGTGCGTGAAGCTGTCCGGAAGCTGCAGGCTGTTGGTGATGTGCAGTACCGCGATCGTCACGATCGTGGCGATGTAGAACCAGATCGCCACGTAGAGGTTGGGCTCGTTGCGCCGGGCGATGGTCCAGAAGAAGTTCACCGCGAACACGACCCAGACCACGGCGATCAGGATATCGATCGGCCAGATCAGCTCGGCGTACTCCTTGCCCTGGGTCAGGCCCAACGGCAGGGTGATCGCGGCGCATACGATGATGAACTGCCAGCCCCAGAAGTTGATCCAGCTCAACGCATCGCTGGCCATGCGGACCTTGAGCAAGCGCTGCGTGGAATAGTAGATGCCCGCAAACATCATGTTGCCCACGAAGGCGAAGATCGCGGCGTTGGTGTGCAGCGGGCGCAGGCGTCCGTACTGCAGCCACTCGATGCCGAAGTTCATCTGCCAGAACGAGAGCTGCGACGCGATGAGCACGCCGAGCAGCAGGGCCACGGCGCCCCAGACGATCGTGGCGATGCTGAAGGCGCGGCAGATGCCATCGTCGTAGACGACCTGACGCAATCGAGAGCTAGTGGCTTCCATGAGTGGACTCTTCCTCCTCGGTGGTGTGTTCCGAAGCGGCCTTCTCAGGCGCCGGGCGCCCATCGTCGTCGAGCAAGGGCAACAGGGACAGCCGATCGCCGTGGTCGAAGTCGCCGCCCCGCAGGCGCGTCATGAAGAACGCGAGGGCGGCCGCGACCAGGATCAGGCTGATGAACACGAGTACGATCACGACATCCATGCCAGGCGCCTCCCGGTGAGCCGGTATGCGGTCAACGTGACCACCGTGACGGAGCTGAGCGGCATGAGGATGGCGGCCACCACCGGCGTGACCAGACCGGCCAGGCATAGCGCGACGGCCGCGAGATTGTAGACCGCGGCGATTGCCAGGTTCACGCGTACGATGCTGCGCAGATGCCGGGCGGCGAAGAGGGCGCGGCGCAGCGCTGCGATGCCGTCGCCCAGGAAGTAGAAGTCGGCCTTGCCGGGCAAGACGGGGCGGTCGACGGCGGGGGTCGCGGCGCAGAGCGCGGCGGCGAACGCAGGGCTGTCGTTGAGACCGTCGCCGACCATGAGTGTGTCGCGATCGTCGAGGGCGCGGACGCGGGCGGCCTTGGCCTCGGGGCTGAGCCCGCCGAGCGCTTGCGCCGGCGCGATGCCCAGGTGCACGGCCGCGGCCCGCACGCGCGCCGGCGCATCGCCGCTGAGCAGGTGCAGGTCGTACCCGGCGCGCTGCAGAGCCGCCACCTCGCTCGCGGCATCGGCCTTCAGATCCTCGCGCAGCGGGAGTCGTGCCAGGACGGTCCCGTCGACGCCGAACATCGTGACGAGATCGTCGGCAGCATCATCGCGCGCACCGGTGACGAAGGCGGGGCGCCCGAGGCGGTACCCATGGCCGCCGTGCGCGAGGCTCAGGCCCTGTCCTGGATGCTCGCGCACCGCCTCGGCTGCCACGGCGAGCCCGGCATCCACCGCGCCGTCCTCGCAGCGCCGGGCGCGCAGGGCGGCGGCGAGGCAACGGCTCACCGGATGGTTGCTGCGTGCGGTCATCTCCAGGAGGATGGCGCGTCGGTCCCCGGACAGGTCGGCGAGGGCGGTCTCGGCGTTCGGCGTGGTGGCCAGCTCGCCGAGGGTGAGCGTGCCCGTCTTGTCGAGGAGGATCTTGCGCACACGCAGGGCTTTCTCCAGGAAGTCCTCCTGGCGCAGGAGCACGCCGCGTCGGCGCAGAGCGTGGTGCACGAGTTCTTCGGCCAGCGGCGTGGCCAGACCCAGGGCGCAGGGGCACGTCACCACGAGCACCGCCACCACCACCGGCAGCGCCGCGCCCAGGCCATGTGGCAACCACAGCGCGAAGCCCGCGGCGGCCGCGAAGAGTACCGCGCTCACGTAGATGCTGCTCACGCGGTGCCACCACACGGGACGGAAATCGCCGCCGCGCTCGGCCGGGGCGCGTAGCAGCTCCTGCAGGCGGCTCGCGGCGAAGCTCTCCACGGCGGTGGCGGCGAATCCGTGTTTGCCGAGGTTGAAGGCGCCGGCCTGCACCACCTCGCCGGGCTCCCGGGCCACGCGATCGCTCTCGCCGGTGATCCAGTCGAGCGACACCTCCGCTGCCTGGCGCAGCAGCACGCCGTCGACCGGCATCACATCGCCCGGCGCGATCCACAGCTCGTCACCGCGATCGATCACGGTGGCGGCCACCGCCTGCAGGCCGCCGGCGTCGCGCCGCTTGACGGTGAGCTGGTCGGCGCCCGCCGCGTACAGCAGGGCGTTGCGATTGCGCTCGAGGACGTGCTGCTGGGCCCAGCGGCCCACGAGCATGAGGGTGATGAAGACGGTGAGCGTGTCGAAGTACGCCGCGCGCGGACCGCGCGCGAGGAACGCGCCCACGCTGCCGGCCCACGCCAGCACGATGCCCAGGGAAATGGGCAGGTCGAGGTGCGCCACGCGCGCCCGCAGTCCGGCCACGGCGCCGCGGAAGAACACCTGGCCACCCACGGCCGTGGCCAGCGTGCCGAGAGCCAGGCTCAACCAGCCGAAGAAGTGATAGATGGCGCCATCCTGCGGCGCGAGCCCGAAGTAATAGCTCAGGCTGAACATCATGACATTGAGCGCGGCCGCCACGCAGATCGCCATGCGCACGAGCAGGCCCCGCGACGTACGCCGCGCTTGCTTCTGGGCCGGGCCCAGCCGGTAGCCGAATTTCTCGACGCTCGCGAGATAGTTGCGCAGCTCGCCCTGCGTGGGATCCCAGGCGAGGTCCACGGTGCCCAGGGTGGGGTTGATGCGAAGGTTCACGCCGCCGGGTTCGCGGCGGAACAGCTCCTCGATCAGCCATACGCAGGCCGCGCAGTGCACGCCCTGGATGTCGAGGCTGAGTTGCCACGGCCCCTGCTCGCGCTCCGTCGGCGGCAGGGCCTCGACCATGCGATCGAGCCAGGCCAGGCTGTCGAGACGCAGAGAGGCGGCGGGCGGCTGGGTCCCCTGGCGCAGGTCGTAGTAGCGCGTGAGCCCGTCATTCTGGATCAGTTCGTACACCGAGCGGCAACCGCGGCAGCAGAAAGGGCCGTCCTGGGGGCGCCAGAATCGGTCGAGCGGGCTGCCGCAATGCAGGCAGTCCCGGGGCTTCTCCTCGGCTGTCATGGCGGTCCGGTGCTCGTCACCGGGCCAGTCGACAGGCAGCGCGGGCATCGGTTCCTCTCGGCTGGTGGCGGGAAGGTCTCGGGGCAACGGCTCGCTCCCCGCTCGGAGGCCGGCTCAATAGTAGAGGGAAAGACTCCGCAGGTCAAACGCCGGCGGCGACTTAGGCGATCTTGATCACCAGAATACGACTTCACCCAGACGCACATGGCCGATCCAGCCGAACGCCGCGGCCCCCCTCAGGGCGAGTTGCAGGCCGATGACCACGACCAGGGCGGCTCCCGCCCGGTTGAATCGCCGCCGCAGGGTCGGACCCAGGCGACCCGCCCCCAGACCCAGGGCGACAAGCACCGGCACCGTTCCGGCCCCGTAGAGGGCCATGGCTCCCGCGCCCGCCGCCGGACGCGCCACGGCCAGCGTCGCCACGGCCATGGCGTACACCGGGCCACACGGGAGCAGGCCGTTGGCCGCGCCCAGAAGGAAGCGCCCGCCGGTGCGTCGCGTGCCCAGGAAACCCCGTACCCGCCCGATCACGGCACCCCCCAGGCGGCTGCTCTCGACCCAGCGCTGGGTGGGCAGCCACCCCACCAGCCCCATTCCCAGGGCCAGCATCGTCAGGCCCACGACGAGTGACAGCCCGCCCTGCAGGGTCACCCGCCCGCCCAGTTGCGCCACCGATCCCACGAGGCCAAAAACGAGGCCGATCGCCGCGTAGGCGGTCACGCGGCCCAGGTGGTAGACGGTCAGCGCCGGCAACAGGGCGTACCACGGCCGCGCACCGGCGAGCGCGACGGTCCCGGGCCCGCTGGCGCACTGCGCCGTGGCGTAGGCGCCCACGAGAGGGCCGCACATGCCGATGCAGTGGCCGAAGCTCATGAGGAAGCCGGTGCTCAGGAAGAGCAGGGCGTCCAGAGTCGGCACGCTCGGCAATAATCCGGGATGACAGCAATCCATCGGGGCGACCTCCCGTCGCTCCGGCAAGGATGCCTCACGAACGCGCCGTGATCAAGCGCGGGTGCGCGCTGATCCGGCGATCATTTCACGAGCAAGACTTTCATCTGCCGAACCCGTTCGCCTGCGCGCAGTCTTAGCACGTATGGTCCGCTCGCGCAGCGGCGACCGCCATCGTCGTGGCCATCCCAGCGCACGGTCGCCACACCGGCCGGTCGCGTGCCGTCGACGAGAGCGCGCACCCGCCGTCCCGCAGCGTCGTACACGGCCAGTTCGACGGAACCTGCTACCGGGACCGCGTAGGTGACGGTCGTCAGCGGATTGAACGGATTCGGCGCGCATTGCAGGCGCAACCCGGCGACCGCCGGCGTATCGTGCACAGGCGTACTCTGCAGGGCCTGGATCGCGGCGAACGCGTTCACCTTCACGCCCAACGGTTGGTCATAGGCCGCCATATCGCCGGTGTCGATGAGGTGCTGGCGCACCTGCGCCGGCGTGAGGCCGGCACTGGCACTGTGGATCAGGCCGCACACGCCGGCCACGAGCGGACACGCCATGGATGTGCCGTCGCAGTACATGTACGGGTTGGTGCCGTCCCACTCGTAGAGGAGGGTGTAGAGCAGGCCCGTGAGGAAGTCGAACTCGTAGTTCGTCTGGATCGTCGACCAGATGTGCTCGCCCGGGGCGTTCACCGTGACCCAGTTGCCGTAGGACGAGAAACTCGAGCGCTGACCGTTGTTGCTGGTGGAACCCACCGAGATCACGCCGTCGCAGGCCGCGGGATACACGAGCGAGGCGTCGTTGTTGTTGCCTGCCGCGGCGACGCAGACGATGTCCGCCGCGGTAGCCTGGTCGATCAGATTCTGGAAGAACGCCGCGGCGCCCCCCTCGTCGGGTCCGCCGAAGCTCATAGAGACCACGTCGGCTCCGTTGTCGATGGCGTAGAGGAAGGCCTCGGTGATCGCCGCGTCGGTGAACGCGCTGTTCGAGTCGACGATCTTCAGCGGCATGAGGCGGCAACCACCGGCCGCGCCGGCCACGCCCACCCCGTTGTCCGTGACGGCGGCTGCGATTCCCGCGCAATGCGTCCCGTGGAATCCCACGTCGAGTCCCTGCTCGAGCGTCGTGTGCGGGCGCGCGTCGGCGTCGTGGTTGCCGAAATCCCAGCCGCGTACGTCGTCCACGTAGCCGTTGCCGTCGTCGTCGAGGCCGTTGCCGGCCACCTCGCCGGAATTCGTCCACACGCTGCCCGCAAGGTCGGGATGGCTCCAGTCGACACCGGTGTCCATGATCGCGATCACCGTGCTCGCGACTCCCAGCCCGAGGTCCCAGGCTTCGGCGAGATGAATGCCGGCGCTGTTGCCCGGCTGCAGGTGCCACTGATTACCGAAGTAGGGATCGTTTGGAACCAGGAAGAGCTGCCGCAGTCCGTTCACCGCGGCCACGGCGATCTCGGGGCGCGAGGCGAGCGCGGCCGCGGCCTCGGCCTCGTCGAGGTCGGGATCGTCGCTCTGCAGGAGCAGATAGCGGCGATCGCGGTCGACCAGTGGACCGATCTTGTGCACGATGGTGGTGCCGCGTACGAAACCCCGCGTAACGAGCGCAGCATCGAGTCCGGGGGAGGCCGCGGCGAGCTGGCCGTTCGCCGTCACGCGCAGCGCGTCGGGATGATCGAGGACAACGAGAACCTGGCCGGGCACGTGCGCGGCGAGGGCCGGCAAGGCCGCGGCGAGCATGAGGACGGGAAGGGCGAGTCGTAAGCGCATGGGGGAACTCCTTTGTCGGAGGTTGGCGTTTGCCGCGATGATAGCAGATGCCTCCGCGACTCAGAGTCCGAACTTCTTGAGCCGGTAGAGCAGGACGTGCCGCGGGATGTCGAGGTACTTGGCGACCTGCGACTTGTTGCCGTCGAATTTTTCCAGCGCGCGCCGAATGACCTCGCGCTCGAGATCATGGAGGGGGAGCTTGTCCGCCGGCAGCGGGCCCAGCGGGATGCCGTCGCTCGTCGCGGGCGTCGGTGTCGCGAGACCGCCGGCGTGCTGGAGATCGGCGACCTCGAGCGTGTCGTCCTTGCGCAACACGACGAGACGCTGATTGAGGTTGCGCAGCTCGCGGACGTTGCCGGGCCAGGAGCGCGCTTCCAGTGCGGACAGGAGATCCGAGGTGGAGGTGACGGCGTCGCCGCCGTGCACCCGCGAGAAGTGCTCCCATAGCGGCACGATGTCCTCGGGGCGCTCGCGAAGCGCCGGCACGCGGAGCTCGAGCACCGCGATGCGGTAATACAGGTCTTCGCGGAAGGCACCCTCGCGCGTGGCCCGCGCCAGGTCGCGGTTGGTGGCGCATACCAGCCGGAAATCGACGTCCACCGGTGTGGTGGCGCCCACCGGATCCACCTGCCGCTGCTCGAGCGCGCGCAGCAGCTTGGGTTGCAGCGCCAGCGGCAGCTCGCCGACCTCGTCGAGCAGCAGAGTTCCGCCCGCCGCCGCACGGATGCGGCCGGCGTAGTCGCGGTCGGCGCCGGTGAAGGCGCCGCGCACGTGCCCGAAGAGTTCGCTCTCGGCCAGCTCGCCCGCGATGGCCCCGCAGTTCACGGCGACGAACGGTGCCTGATAGCGCAGCGAGAAGGCGTGCAGCGCCCGCGCCACGAGTTCCTTGCCGGTGCCGCTCTCGCCGGTGACGAGCACGGCGACATCGCTCGCGGCCGTGCGGCGGACCTCGTCCACCAGCTGCTGCATCGCCGCGGAACGATAGACCAGACCCGTCTCGCTCTGCCGCCGTAGCAGAAGCTCGCGGAGGTTGCGGTTGTCGGTGCGCAGGCCATGTTCGGCGAGCGCCTTGCTCACCGTGACCACCAGCTCCTCGCGCTCGAACGGCTTGAGCAGGTAGCCGTAAGCGCCGCGGCGCATGGCCTCCACCGCCTGCGTCACGGTGCCGTGCGCGGTGATGATGATGACCGGGGGACCGGGGTCGTCGTTGCCGCGAGGCCGCACTGCCGCCAGCACTGCGAGTCCGTCCTTGCCAGGCATGCGCATGTCGGTGAGCACGAGATCGACGGTTTCGCGAGCGAATGTCGCGAGGCCCTCTTCGGCCGTGGATGCGGGCACCACGTCGTGGCCCGCCTCGCCGAGCATGAAGCCGGCGACCTCACGCAGGTTGCGGTCGTCGTCGATGAGGAGGATACGTGCCATCAAGCCCCCTCACTTACGAAAGGCAGCTGGACGACGACGCGTGCGCCGGGCGAATGCGTCTCGTCGACGGTGAGCCGCCCCCCGTGATCTCGCGCGATGCGCATGCCGGTGGCGAGGCCGAGGCCCGTGCCGCCCTCGCGCGTGGAGTAGAAGGGCGTGCCGAGCGCGGTCAGCGCTTCGCTCGTGAACCCGGGACCGGTGTCCGTGACGCAGAGGGCGATCGCCGCGTCGGTTCGCTCGAGCGCCAGGGACACCGTGCCGTCCGGGCCGGCGGCCGCTGCGGCGTTCAGGGCGAGGTTGAGCAGGAGCTGTCGCAATTGCACCGGATCGCCGGCCAGCGTCCAGGCGCCCGGGGGCACGTCGACATCCACCCGGGGCGCGCCTTCGCGCGCGCGCAGCAGGTCGGCGATCTCGCGCAGTTCGAGGGCCAGGTCGACCGGCTGGCGCGTGCGGCCGGCCGGCCGGGCGAAATCGAGGAAGCGCGTGAGGACGTCGTTCAGGCGCGCGGCTTCCTCCTGCAGGATGTGCAGGAACCGGCTCTTGGGGTGTGCCGCGGGAAACTCGCTGGCCAGGATGTCGGCCGAACCCTTGATGCTGGCCAGGGGATTGCGGATCTCGTGCGCGAGGCCCGCCGAGAGCTTTCCCACGGCAGCCAGCCGCTCGCTGCGCACGAGCTCGCGCTGGGCCTGCTGCAGCCTTGCCAGCGCCGCACGCTGCCGGTCCACGAGCATACCGCACACCAGCCCGACTGCGAGGTATAGCACCATCTCGAGGACCTTCTCCAGCGACGGCGCCGGATCGAAGCCGATGAGGCCGAAAGCATGGGGCACGTACATGGCGCACACCGCCACCGCGGTGAGCAGGCCCGCCCGCCGGCCGCCGCGGAACGCCGCGATGATGATCGGGAAGTAGTAGAGACGCCGGTAGATGCCATGCAGCGCGTGCACGTGCATTGCCGTGTTGTAGTGCAGCAGCGACACGAGCAGCACCATGGCGCCGATCGTGGCGTACCTCGTCGTCCAGTTTCGTAGGCTGTGTGCGCCGGTTGTCGCCATCACCTCGCTCCGGACTGCACAATAGTCTCCATTGTCGTGCCCCAACATTGGCGAATATTCTCCAGGTCGCACCTTGTCAGAAGCCAACTCGCTGTCAATCATGGGCTTGCGTTCTGGCGCGCCCCTTGCCCTCCCTGGCCGGACCCTTAACCGAAGGATGGCGGCCATGGCCCTCTTACTGAATCTCCTGGTGGTGGCGATCCTGGCCGCGCTGGTCTGGCGGGCGGTGCGAGACGACGCTCCGGAACCCATGGACCACCCGTACCGGGACGACACCAAGCGAGGCGACGATGCGTGACCCCTGGAAATGGCTGCTCATCGTGCTCCTGTCCCTTGCCGTCGGCGCCATGCCGGACCCCGCCGGTGCGGCCGACGACGCGCCGGCGTTCGCCGACCTCGGGGTGCGCTTCTCGGTGACGCCCGTCGACTCGTTGCCGACCGCGGCCGACCTCGCCACCTACGTGGGTTACGCGCTCGCGCATCATCCCGAGCTGGCAGCCGCTCGCGCCACCTGGCGCGCCAGCGGAGCCGCCGCGCGCGCGGCCGGCGGACTGCCCGATCCCCACCTGGGCTGGGGCGAGATGGTGCAGAGTGTGGAGACGCGCGTGGGCCCGCAGGAGCGCGTGCTGTCGCTGCAGCAGTCGCTGCCCTGGTTCGGCACGCTCGGTGCCCGACGCCGGGCGGCGAGCGACCGTGCCGATGCCGCCGGGGCACGTCTCGCCCAGGCGGCGCTCGCGGTCATGGGCGACGTGAAGGACGCCTGGTACGACGCCGCGTTCCTCGCGGAGAGCATGCAAGTGACCCGTCGCCATCTCGTCATCCTCGACCAGCTCGAGGCGGCTTCGCGCGCGGCGTACGAGAGCGGCGGCGGCGGCTACGCCAACCTGCTGAAGGCCCAGATCGAGCGCACGCGCCTGCAGGAGCGCCTCGACGACCTCGCCGACCACCGCCGCGCCGTGGCGGCACGGCTCAACGCGGCTCTCGGCCGTCCCGTGGATGCGCCGCTGGCGCTGCCCGATTCGTTGCCAGCGACACGTCCGGCGGTACCCGACTCGGCGACGCTCCTGTCCCAGCAGGCGATGGTGCATCCCCAGCTCGTCGCGCGCGACCGCGAACGGGCTGCAGCCGCCGCCGACGTCGCTGCCGCTCGCAAACTCGGCTGGCCGTCGCTGACGCTCGGCGTCGACTGGATCCAGGTGGGCGCGGCGCGGATGGACGGCGTGCCGGACAGCGGCAAGGATGCGGTCGTCGCGCGCCTCGGGCTGTCGCTGCCGGTCTGGCGCGGCAAGGTGGCTGGCGCCGTACAGTCAGCGAACAGCCGGGAGCGCGCGCAGGACGACCTGCGCCTCGCCGAGCAGCGCACCCTGGCGGCGAAGCTCGAGGGTGCGCTCGCCGACGTCGCCACGGCGCGGCGCCGGGACGACGTGCACGGGCGCGAGCTGATCCCGCGGGCGCGCCAGTCGCTCGCCTCGGTCCAGGCCGCGTACGCCGCTGGCAGCGCCGGTTTTCTCGACGTGCTGGAAGCGGAACGCACGCTCCTCGATCTCGACCTCGCCGCGCGCATGGCCCGCCGCGATCTGTGGCAGGCGGCGACCCGGGTGGAGACTCTCACAGCCATGCCCATGACGGGCAGGAGCGAATGATATGAGCAAGCGCATGATCCTCGGAATCGGCGTAGTCGTCGTGGTGGCCGCGTTCGGACTCGGACACCTCGCTGGGCGTGGAACCCATGGCGATGCCCCCGTGGCGACGGCGGTGCCGGCGGACGCGGCGGCGACTGTGTGGACCTGCAGCATGCACCCGCAGATCAAGCTGCCACATCCCGGCAAGTGCCCCATCTGCTTCATGGACCTCATCCCGCTCGTGGCTGAGCCGGCCAACGCAGGCCTGGGGCCTCGCGACCTCGTGTTGTCGCCAAATGCGGCGGCCCTGGCCGAGATCGAGACGACTCCCGTGCGCCGCGCCGCCGCGACCCGCAACGTCGATCTGGTGGGCAAGATCGCCGCCGACGAGACCCGCACGCGCGTGCTCACGGCCCGGGTGGCTGGTCGCCTCGACCGCCTCCACGTCGATGTCACCGGCCAGGTGGTCCGCGAGGGGCAACCGCTCGCGGAGATCTACAGCCCGCGTCTCTTTGCCGCGCACGCCGAGCTGATCGCGGCTCGGCAGGCGGCCGATCGTGGGGAGCCCGGCGCTGCGGAGAATCTCGCAAGCGTGCGCGAACGCCTGCACCTGCTGGGACTGCCGTCCGCGCAGATCGACGCCATGGAGACGGCGTCGGCGAGCGACCACGTCACCCTGCCCGCGCCGCTGGCGGGCGTCGTGGTGCATCGCGCGGTTCTCGAGGGCGCCTACGTGCAGGAAGGGTCGCCGCTGTTCACGATCGCCGACCTGTCACAGGTTTGGGTGGAGCTGCAGGCCTACGAATCGGACCTGGCGTGGCTCCACGAGGGGCAGTCCGCCGACTTCACCGTCACGGCGTTGCCGGGCCGCACGTTCCATGGCACCGTGGTGCTCATCGATCCGGTCCTCGATCCCACGACCCGCACGGTGCGTGTGAGGCTGAATGCCGCCAACCCAGACGGCAGCCTGAAGCCGGGGATGCTGGTCCGCGGTCGGGTCATGAGTGCGCTTGCGGGCGCGGTGTCGTCGCCACTTCTGATCCCCGCGACGGCGCCGTTGCTCACCGGCAAACGCGCCGTCGTCTATGTGAGGCTGCCGGGTGATGAACCGCATTTCCAGGGCCGCGAGGTCACGCTGGGTCCGCGGACGAACGATGGCTACGTGGTGCTTTCCGGACTGCGCGAGGGCGAGCAGGTCGTCACGCACGGCGCGTTCAAGATCGACAGTGCGCTGCAGATCCTCGCGCGGCCGAGCATGATGTCCGAACCTAGCGAGGAGGAACCGCAGCCGATGGCCGATATGGCGGCCCCCACCGCGGCGGCCGAACCCGTCCCCGCCGCGGCCGTCGACGCTTACCTCGCATTGCAGGCTGCACTCGCCGGCGACGACGACGGCGTGGCGCGGGATGCGGCGAGGCGCCTCACAGCGGCCATCCCCGCCGCCGACCTGTCCGACCTGGACCGACTCGCGCGGGCCACGGCCGAGGCCGCCGACCTTGCCGCGCGGCGCGAAGCTTTCTCGCCCCTGTCCGATCGGCTGTGGGGCGCCCTGAGCAGCGGTGGCTGGCAAGGCGACACGGCGCTACGCCGTTTCCACTGCCCGATGGCCTTCGACAGCCGCGGCGCCGACTGGGTACAGACCGATACCACCACCGCCAACCCGTACTACGGCGCGACGATGCTGCGCTGCGGCAGCGAGACGGCCGTCCTTACGCCCAAGGAGCATTGAGATGACCGACCAGGGCCGCCATGGCGTACTGGACGGCGTGATCGCCTTCTGCCTCGACAACAAGCTCGTGGTGTTCCTCGTGCTGGCGCTGGCCGTGGGCTGGGGACTGGCCACCGCGCCCTTCGCCTGGCATCTCGGCGGCTGGCCGCGCGATCCCGTGCCGGTGGACGCGATCCCCGATCTGGGCGAGAACCAGCAGATCGTCTTCACCGAGTGGCCCGGGCGCTCACCGCGCGACGTGGAGGACCAGATCACCTACCCGCTCACGTCGGCGCTGCTGGGTGTGCCGGACGTGCGCACGGTGCGCAGCTACTCGATGTTCGGCTTCTCGTCGATCTACGTCATCTTCAAGGACAGGTCCGACTTCTACGACTCCCGCTCCCGCATCCTCGAGAAACTCGCCAGCCTGCCCACCGGCACGCTGCCGCCGAGCGTTTCGCCGGCACTGGGCCCTGACGCGACGGCGCTCGGTCAGGTCTTCATGTACACGCTCGAGGGCCGCGATGCGCATGGGCGCACCACCGGTGGCTGGGATCTCGACGAGCTGCGCTCGATCCAGGATTTCCAGGTGAAGAACGCCCTGCTCTCGGCCGAGGGCATCGCCGAGGTGGCGTCGGTCGGCGGATTCGTACGCGAGTACCAGGTGGAGGTCGATCCCGATCAGCTGCACCGCTACGACCTGTCCCTCGACGATGTGGTGCGGGCCGTACGCGAGAGCAATGCGGAGGTGGGCGCGCGTACGCTCGAGATCAACCGCGTCGAATACGTGGTGCGCGGCGTGGGCTTCGTGAAGACGGTGGAGGACATCGGAAAGAGCGTGGTGGCGGTACACGGCGAGGTTCCCATCACGGTGGCCGATGTCGCCCATGTGACCACCGGCCCGGCGCTGCGCCGCGGCGCGCTCGACGCGGCCGGAGCCGAGGCGGTGGGCGGCATCGTCGTGGTGCGCTACGGAGAGAATCCTCTGGCCGCGATCTCGCGGGTGAAGGACAAGATCGCCGAGATCGCGCACGCGTTGCCGCGCAAGACGCTCGACGATGGCACCGTGAGCCAGGTCGCCATCGTGCCGTTCTATGACCGTTCGGGCCTGATCCACGAGACGCTGGGTACGCTCAACGACGCACTGAGTCTGGAGATCCTGATCACCATCCTCGTGGTGATCGTCATGGTCGCGAACCTGCGCAGCGGATTGATGATCGCGGGCTTGCTGCCGGTGGCCGTGCTGCTGTGCTTCGTGGCGATGAAGACGGCCGGCGTCGAGGCCAACATCGTCGCTCTCTCGGGCATCGCCATCGCCATCGGTACCATGGTGGACATGGGCATCGTGCTCACGGAGAACATGCTGCGGCGGCTGGAGGAGGCCGCTGCCGACACGCCGCGGCGCGACGTGATCTTCGCCGCGGCGGCCGAGGTGGCGCCGGCTGTGCTCACGGCCGTGATGACCACGATCCTCGGCTTCCTGCCGGTCTTCACGCTCACCGCGGCCGAGGGCAAGCTCTTCAGGCCGCTGGCCTTCACCAAGACCTTCGCGCTCGCGGCCGCGCTCCTGCTCGCGGTGCTCGTCATGCCGCCGCTTGCGCAGATCGTGCTGGCCACGCGTGCACCGCGGCGGCTGCGGCGGTTGCACACGAGCGGACAGCGGCTGACCGCATCGCTGCCAGCATGGCTGCGCGGGAATCTGGCCACGTGGGTCGTGGCGCTCGTCGTGCTCGTGCTGCTGGCCGGACGCTGGCTGCCCCTCGGCCCACAGCGTGGCCTGCTCGTGAACGTGTTCTTTGTGGTGCTGGTGACGGGCGGATTGCTCAGCGTGTTCGCGGTATTCCAGCGCGGCTACCCGCGGCTGCTGGCCGGTTGCCTGCGCCACAAGGCGCTGTTCCTCGTGCTGCCGGCGCTGGTCATCCTGGGCGGCTTCACTGTGTGGCTGGGATTCGATCGTGTCTTCGCCATGTTGCCGGGCGCCGGCGCCCACGGAGGCGACGGGAGCGCCTGGTCGCGCGTGTGGGCGGCACCGCGCCACGCGTTTCCCGGCCTGGGCAAGGAGTTCATGCCGCCGCTGGACGAGGGTAGCTACCTCTACATGCCCACGACCATGGCCCACGCATCGATCGGCGAAGCGCAGGATGTGATCAGCAAGCTCGACGAGGCCATTGCCACGATTCCAGAGGTGGCGCAGACGGTGGGCAAGCTGGGCCGCGCCGACTCGGCCCTCGATCCGGCGCCGATCTCCATGATCGAGACGGTGATCAACATCAAGCCGGAGTACGTGATCGACGCGCAGGGCAACCGGCTTCGCTTCGAGTACGATCGCAAGTACCACGCCTTCGTGCGTGACGCGCAGGGTGCGCTGATCCCCGATCCCCACGGCCGACCCTTCCGTCAGTGGCGCCCGGAGATCCGCACGGCCGACGACATCTGGGACGAGATCGTCCGCGTGGCGCAGATTCCCGGTACCACGAGCGCGCCGAAGCTGCAACCCATCGGCACCCGCCTCGTCATGCTGCAGAGCGGCATGCGCGCGCCCATGGGCCTGAAGGTGCGGGGACCGTCGCTGGAAGCCATCGACACGGCCGGCCGCGAGCTCGAGGCGTTGCTCAAGGAGGTGCCGTCGATCAATCCCGCCACCGTGGTGGCCGATCGCATGGTGGGCAAACCGTATCTGGAGATCGTGGTTGATCGCGACGCCGCCGCACGGCACGGATTGACGGTGGCGCACATTCAGCGGGAGATCCAGACGGCGATCGGCGGACGCACGGCCACGACCACGGTGGAAGGACGCGAGCGTTACGATGTGCTCGTGCGCTACCAGCGCGAGCGGCGCGACGACCTCGAGGCGGTCATGCAGGTCGCCATCAAGGCGCCCGGCGGACATTTCGTGCCCCTGGGCGAGGTGGCGCACCTGCGTTATGTGCGGGGCCCGCAGGTGATCAAGAGCGAGGACACGTTCCTCGTGGGCTATGTGATCTTCGACAAGCAGCCGGACGTGGCGGAGGTCGATGTCGTGGAGCAGGCGCGCGACTTCCTCGCGGCGAAGCGCGCCGCCGGCACACTGGTACTGCCCGCCGGCGTGAACTACGTCTTCGCCGGCAGCTTCGAGAACCAGGTGCGCAGCCAGAAGACCCTCGCGGTGGTCATGCCGCTGGCGTTGCTGCTCATCCTGCTGGTGCTGTACTTGCAGTTCAAGTCGGCCGGCACCACGATCATGGTCTTCGGCGGCATCTTCCTGGCCTGGGCCGGTGGGTTCTGGCTGATCTGGCTGTACAACCAACCGTGGTTCCTGCACGCCACGGTCTTCGGCGTGAACCTGCGCGACCTCTTCCAGATCCACACGATCAACCTGAGCGTGGCCGTGTGGGTGGGCTTCATCGCCCTGTTTGGCGTGGCCTCGGACGACGGCGTGGTGATGGCCACATACCTCGACCAGAGCTTCGCCGCGCGCCGTCCCGACACCTGCGCCGACGTGCGCAGCGCCGTGATCGCCGGCGCGACGCGTCGCCTGCGGCCGGCGCTCATGACCTCGGCCACGACGATCCTGGCCCTGCTGCCCGTGCTCACCCTCACCGGCCGCGGCGCCGACATCATGGTACCCATGGCCATCCCAAGTTTCGGCGGCATGTCCATGGCCCTGCTCACGCTCTTCATCGTGCCGACACTGTACTGTTGGCGCGAGGAGCGCCGTCTGGCGAGCGGTGGTGCGGCTGCTGGAGCATGATGGCCGCGATTCTCCTCGGAGTGCGACGCCGGGGCAAGGCGGTCCGGACCTTGACAGGTCCGGGCCCCGGCCTATCTATTGCCAGGAGTCGCCTTCCTCAATGGCCCGATTTGCCCCACAGGACCGTGAGATGTTCCGAACGCTCGCCATCGTCATCGCCGCCGCGCTCGTGAGCGGCCTGCTTCCCGGGTGCGCGCACGACACGCCGCCGCATGAGCGTCCCAACGTGGTGCTCATCGTGATGGATACGGTGCGCGCCGATCACCTGCCGTTCTACGGCTATGCGCGCAACACGGCACCGTTCCTGGCGACGCTCGCGAGCCGGGGGACGGTGTGCGTCGGCACGCAGTCGACATCGTCGTGGACGGCGCCGGCCACGGCGTCGTTGCTCACGTCGCTGCATCCGTTGCAGCATGCCGTCACTTCGGGCATCCTGGCCCAGCAGGAGCGCCAGCGTATCGATCCCCACATCACCCTGACACGCCTGCCCGAGGCCGTGGAGACCGCCGCCGAGGTCTTCCAGGAGCAAGGCTACGAGACCTGCGGGATCACGGACAATCTGAATATCTGCGAGGGCATGGGCTTCGCCCAGGGCTTCACCACCTTCGAGAACTCGTGCGACGACGGTTCGAGCGCGGTGAACGCGCGCGTGAAGAAGTGGGCCGGGGAGCGCGACGGGGCGCGGCCGTACTTCCTCTACATCCACTACATGGATCCGCACCGACCGTACGTCGGCCATGCGCCGTGGTACAAACCCCAGAGCAATGAGCGCGAGGACTACATCGCCCGCTACGACAGCGAGATCAACCAGGTCGACCGCGCGATCCGTGGGCTCTACGAGCGCCTCGGCTGGGATCACGACACCATCGTCGTCGTCACGGCCGACCATGGCGAGGAGTTCCTCGATCATGGGGGCTGGGAGCACGCGCGTACGCTGTATCACGAGGTCACCACGGTGCCGCTGCTGATCTTCTCTCCCGACGGGGGCGTGCAGGCGCGGCGCATCACGCAGCCCACGAGCCTGCTGGACGTGCTGCCCACGTTGCGCGAAGCGGCGGGTTTGCCGCGTGGCGTGGGGGATCTCGGCGTGTCGTTGCTGGGGGCGGCACGCGGCGAGGACGATCTGCGGTCCGACCGTACACTCTGCCTCGATCTGCAGTGCCCGGATCGTTTCGGCGCGAGCCGGCGCAAGGCCGTGATTCGCGAGCACGAGAAGTTGATCATCACGCGGCCTGATACGCTCGAGCTGTACGACCTGGCCACCGACCCGGCCGAGACCGTCTCCGTGGCGGCCCTGCACCCCGAGGTCGTGGCCGACCTCGTTTCGCGGCTGCAGGCATTCGAGCGCGACTGTCCGAAATACGCCAGCGACGTGGTGGCGGACACGCTCGACGCGGCCACCGTGCAGCAGCTCAAGTCGCTCGGTTACGTGCGCTGATCGCCGTGCGCCACGTCAGCGTGGCAAGCCCGCGAGAAAGGCCACGAAGTGCGAGGCAACGCGCCGCGCACCCTGGTCGTTGAGATGCCCGCCGTCCGACGAGATGGCCGGATCGAGGCAGGCCACGTCGTGACCGTCGACCCGGCAGACCGCGCCGCCCGACTCGATCGCAGCCAGGTCGAACAGCCGTCCTGAATCGCCGTAGCGTGCGCGCAGGATGTCGTTGAAGATCTGTCGACGCTCGTTCTCCGCGTAGCCGAGCGGCACCTTGCCGAGCAGCCGCTTGAGCGCGGCCCGGGGCCCCGCCTGCACGGTCGTCAGCGGCGACGTGACAGCCGCGAAGGTGGTGGACGGGAAGCGACGCGCAAGGTCGTCGAGCGTATCGCAGTAGACGGCGGCCGTCTCCCGCGGGTCGCGAGTCGTGGGAAAATCCACGTAGCACAGTTTCATGAGCGCCACGTCGATCCCAGCCTGTGCATTCTCGGCGACGACGCCGGCGAAATCAGCGCATTTCTCGAGCGGATTGCCGTTACGCCCGACCGCGAAGTGCGTGATACCCGGCGCGCCCGCCGGCGTGCGCGACTCGATGACGGGCACGTCGGCACCGGCGTCGGCGGCCAGGGCAGCCATTCCGGCCAGGATGTTGCGCCCGACGGACTGGTGCCCGAAGACGATGCGCCGGGATGCGACCGCCTGCCACTGGGCTGCGGTGACCTGTTCCTCCGTGGTCATGGCGTTCTCCTGCTGCTGCGCGTCGCCGCAGGCCGCGATCGCGCCGATGATGGCGAGTGTCGCGACCAGGACCAGGTGGATCCGGGTGTCGGGCTTGCGGTGAGTACGGATCTTGCGAGGACCGGTCATGGGGCCTCCTCGGGATCCCCGCCCGTCGACGGTTGCGGCACGGCCTGGAACACGGCGAACTCGGCATACTGCGGGTCGGCGAGGACGGCATAGCGACCGAAGCCGGGAATGTCGGTTGGCGGGCAGTACACGATGGCCTCGAGGTTCTCCGCCCGGGCGATGGACGTATTGATGTCGGCCACCGCGACGTACGGCAGCCAGTGCGCCGGGGTCTGGGCGGTGGCGCCCTCGGGGATCGATAGCATGCCGCATTCCATCCGGTCGCCCCGCAGGAAGATCCAGTACCGGCCCAGTCCCGGCATCTCGCTGACCTCGGTCCGCCAGTCGAAGAGGGCCTCGTAGAACGGGACACACGCTTCCGGGTCGTCGGTGAGCAATTCGTGCCAGCAGAAGTAACCCGGTGGAATGGGCCGGGGCGATTCGGGTGCGAGGGGGCGAGTGCTCTCGAACGGGAGGATCACCGCGCCGCGCGGGTCCTTGACCACGGCGAATCGACCGATGTCCGGGATCCGCGTGGGACCGACGACGACCTGGCCGCCTGTGCGCGGCGCCGCGGCGATCGCCGCGTCGAGATCGTTCACCGTGACGTAGGCCATCCAGTGGGCGGCCGATCCGGCGGGCTTCGGCGCAACGAGTCCGCCTTGCAACACGGTGCCGACGCCGAACATCGGATAGGTGCCGAAATCGCCGAGATCCTGCTCGCGCCAGTTCCAGCCGCAGATGTCCCGGTAGAAACGCTGCGAGGCGAGCCGATCGCGGGTGGCGAGTTCGAGCCAGTAGAATCGACCCTGAGAGGGCAGAGGTGGCGACACGGTGTTCCTCCAGACGGAGTCGCGTGACGCCAGCCGACGCCACGTGTCGAACGATCACCGGAAAATCTAGTCGAGACGGGCCGGGATTGCGAATCCGGACCGTGCTTGACGCGGGCCGCCCTGACCCTACTCTGGCCGGATGACCTGGGAGGTCCATCTTGCATCTCGTATCCTGGAACGTCAACGGCCTGCGGGCCTGCCTGCGCAAGGGCGGCGGCGAGTTCCTCGGGCAATGCGGCGCCGACGTGATCTGCTTGCAGGAGACACGCGCGCTGTCGGAGCAGGTCGCACTCGAATTACCGGGCTACCAGGCGCACTGGAATCCGGCCACGAAGCCCGGATATTCGGGCGTCCTCACCCTCACCCACGACAAGCCGCTCGCCGTCACGCGAGGCCTGGGCCAGCGCGACCTCGACGGCGAGGGGCGTGTGGTGACCATCGAACTCCCCGAGATCTTCGTGGTGAACGTCTACACGCCGAACGCGCAGCGCGAGCTGGCGCGCCTCGACTATCGCACCCACACCTGGGACCCCGCTTTTCTCGCTCATTGCCGCAAGCTCGACCGGCGCAAGCCGGTCGTCTTCTGCGGTGACCTCAACGTCTCGCATCGCGAGATCGACCTCGCGAATCCCCGGGCGAACCGGCGCAACGCCGGATTCACCGACGAGGAACGGGCCGGGTTCGACGCCATCCTAGGTGGCGGATTCCTCGACAGCTTTCGCGAATTCGAGCCCGGGGGCGGGCACTACACGTGGTGGAGCAACCGTCCCGGTGTGCGGGCGCGGAACGTGGGCTGGCGGATCGACTACGTCCTCGTGTCGCGCAAACTACGGCCGCGCCTCGTGGCCGCGAAGATCCATCCCGAGATCATGGGCTCCGATCACTGTCCGGTGTCCGTCACGCTGAGCTGAACTTGACCCCGGCGTCGGGGCAGGGCAGATTGAGGGCCGTGAGTACTTATCTACGCATGCTCCGCTGGATCCGGCCGTACCTGCCGCAGGTGGTGGCGTCGATCGCCTTCACGGTGTTCTTCTCGGTGCTATCGGTCGTGAGCATCGGGATGCTGCAGCCTTTCCTGAAGACCATCTTCGCCACGCCGCAGACCGAGGCGGCGTTGACGGCGCCCTCGCCGCTGGACGTGACCGGCGGCCTGGCTCGCCTGCCCGCCCTCGCGCGCGTGAAGTCGAAGGTCGAACGACTGCGCGCGAAGGTCGACGCGTCCTTGCTGAAAGGTAGCAAGACCGACGCCCTCTGGCGCATCGTCTGGGTGTTCTTCTTTCTCTATCTGGCCAAGAACATCGCCGGTTACGCCAGCAACCTGCTCATGACCTACATCGGTCAGCGCGTCATCAAGGACATGCGCGATGCTCTCTTCGACCGCTACACACGCTTGCCGCTCGGCTTCTACCACCGACACCGCGCGGGCGAGCTGATCAGCCGGGCCACGAACGACGTGCAGATCGCGCAGATGTGCATCAACGTGAGCTTCACGAACCTGGTGCGCGATCCTGTGCTGATCGTCGCCAACCTCGGGATCTGTCTGGTCATCAGCTGGCACATGACGCTCGTGGCGCTCATCGTGCTGCCGGTATCGATGACCGTGATCGTGCAGATCGGCAAGCGATTGCGCCGCTACAGCCATCGCCAGCAGGAGCGGCTGGCCAGCCTGACGAGCGTGCTGCAGGAGGCGGTGTACGGCATCCGCGTGGTCAAGGCTTTCGCAATGGAAGGGTTCGAGAAGCGCAAATTCCTGCATGAGAGCGAGAGCCTGTTCCGCCAGCTCTACAAGATCGCGCGCATGCAGCGGCTCAGTTCCCCACTGTCGGAGCAGCTCGCGGTCATGGTGGGGGCGTTCATTCTCTGGTATGGCGGCAACCAGGTGCTGGCCTCGGGGCAGCTCTCGCCCGATCTGTTCATCACGTTTCTGGCGTTCCTGTTCCTGACGATGCAGCCGATCAAGGAGCTGAGCCAGGTCAACAACGCGATCCAGGAGGGGATGGCCGCGGCGGAACGCATCTTCGTCGTGCTCGACCAGCCGCCCGAGATCGGACCGGAGGATCCCCGGCCAGCGTTGTCGGCGGTGGCCGGCAGCGTGGAGTTCCAGCACGTGACGTTCGGCTACGATCCGCAAACCCCGGTGTTGCGCGACATTTGCCTCGGTGTGCAGCCCGGTCAGATCGTGGCCCTGGTGGGCGGCAGCGGAGCGGGCAAGTCGACGCTGGTCGACCTCATCCCGCGCTTCTACGATCCCCAGCAGGGGCGCATCCTCGTCGACGGACACGACATCCGCGACGTCTCGCTGGCCTCGCTACGCCGTGCGATGGGCATCGTGACGCAGGAAGTGATCCTGTTCAACGATACGGTGCGTGCCAACATCGCCTACGGGCTGGATTCCATCGACCAGGCCGCCATCGAGGCCGCGGCCCGCGCGGCCAATGCCCAGGAGTTCATTTCGCAGATGCCCCAGGGCTATGACACGCCCATCGGCGATCGCGGCACGAAACTCTCCGGCGGCCAGCGTCAGCGCATCTCCATCGCGCGCGCCATCCTCAAGAACCCGCCCATCCTGATCCTGGACGAGGCGACGAGCGCCCTGGACACCGAGAGCGAGAAGCTCGTCCAGGAAGCCATCGATCGGCTCGTCAGGGACCGTACCACCATCGTCATCGCGCACCGCCTCTCCACGATCCAGAACGCCGACCGGATCTTCGCGCTGAAGGACGGGCGCCTCGTCGAGTCCGGCACCCACGCCGAACTGCTCGCACGAGGCGGCGTCTACGCGGAGCTGCACAACCTGCAGTTTCGACGCCAGGAGCACTAGGCGTGGTCGTCGCGGATACGGCCTGTCCCGGGCGCCTGCTCGTGACCAACACGAGCCGCAGCTGGGGCGGCAACGAGTACTGGGCGGTTCAGCTGGCCGCCGGCCTCGCGCGGCGCGGCCACGATGTGCTGTTCGTGTGGGGATATTCCGTGGTCGGCGAGCGCGTGCAAGCCGCCGGACTGGCCGGACGGAACGTGCGGCTGCGCGGCGACGGCGACGTGCTCGGTATGGCGGCGCTGGCCGGCGCCATGAGCCGCTTCCGCCCCGACGCGGTGCTGCTGACGAAATGGCGGGAGTACCTTCTGGGAGGCCTCGCCGCGCGCGCGCGGCCGGGCCGGCGTCCCCGCGTGGTCACGAACATCAGCCTGGCGCAGTCGTCGCGGCCGGATGCCAAGCGCCGCCTCATCATGGGCCTGGCCGACCGGATCCTGGTCAACGCCGACGAGGTGCGCGACAGCCTCGTCGCGACCGGCTGGGTCGCGGCGGACAAGATCACCGTCGTCGTCAACGGCCTGGATGTCGCGTCACGACGTCCGCGCTGGCATCCCGACGCGCTGGCGGCCGGGCAGGCGCTGCGGCGCGCCCTCGGCATCCCCGCGGGAGCCCCGCTGCTCGTGAACGTGGCCAACCTCACGCCGCAGAAGGACCAGGCCACACTCTTGCGCGCGGCGGCGCGTCTGCGCGCCCGCTGGCCTCAGCTTCGGGTGCTCATCCTGGGCGAGGGCATGCTGCGCGGGGAGCTGACGGCGCTCGTGACGCGCCTCGCCCTGACCGACTGCGTGCTCATGCCCGGCTTCGTGTCCGACGTATGGCCTGCCCTCGCGGCGGCGGATCTCTGCGTCCTGTCCTCGAATAACGAGGGGATGCCCTGGTCGCTGATCGAGGCCGATACCGCGGGACTGCCGGCGGTGGCGACGGACGTACCCGGCGCACGGACGTGCGTCGAGGACGGGCAGAGCGGCTGCATCGTGCCGGTAGGCGATGACGCGGCCGTGGCGGACGCCGTCGCTGTGCTCCTCGCCGATGCACCCCGCCGCGAGGCCATGGGGCATGCCGCCCGGCGGCTCGCCGAAGCCAGGTTCACCGAGGCCCGCATGCTCGACGAGACCGCGCGCGTGCTCTTCGGCCCGATCGCCCCCGAAAACCAGGCTCAATAAGATCCCTATCGTGCCGATAGGAGCGGAGAACCGATCGGTCCTGCGGGACCGGGGTCCCGCGACCCCTGGACGCCACGTCCCGGGTCTCCGTATCCTGGGTCTCTTCGCCCAGCGAGGTTGCCATGCCGACCTGTGAACAGCTGCTATTCGGCAACCGACCCGACGCCGAGCCAGGCCGCGATGTCCTGGGATGTTCACCGGGCATGGAGACCGAGTGTGCCCGCGAGGTCGTGCATCTGTGCGAGGGCTGGGGCGCAGGGCCTCCCGAGGGTTTGCGGCGCGCCGTGCTGATGTCGGCGCCGTTGAAAGCGCACCTGTCGGGTCTGCCGGGCCGACTCTTCGCCGTCGTCCGCATCGCGTGCGGTTTGCGGCCGCTCTACCACGCGTTCGTGATGACGGAGGGGGCGTTCGCGGAATTTGCACGCAATCCGTACGCCGTCGCAAGCACGGGCGTGTTCATGGATTCCTTCAAGCCGGGGCCCCTGCTCAGCCGCGTCGTCATCGAACCGCCGCAGCCCTGCAGTCTGCCGACACCTGTCCCTGGCGACGTCGGTTTCGTCGACGAGGGGCTGCGCACGGCGATCGCCAACCAGCAGCTCCACCTGCCGCTGGAGTTTCCGACCGAGGAGAGCGATCGCTACCTGTCGCTCCTGATCGCCGCGCTGCCGAAGCTCATGCGCCGCGACCTGCGCTTCGTCTCCTGGGCGCCGGTGGGACGCAACACGTATACGCTGGCCGCCACCCAGCTCGAGGCCGCGCTCTTTCGTGGCTGGAAACCGTATCTGATGTCGAGCGCCGTGGGAACGCTGCACGAATCTGCGCAGCGCTATGTCGACAACGTGCGGCTTCGCCTCGGCGACGGCGATTTCGTGGCGCTGCTGGACGGAGCCGATCGCGCCGTCATCGAGCTCGGCGTGAAGCCGGAGAATCCGGCGCTCAAGGCCAAGAACACATTCGCGGCCATGGCCATCGCCGACGCGCGCCCGAAGGACGGCCCGCGGCCGAGGCAGCGTGGACGCCTGCTGCCGCCGACCACGCGTCCGGTCTCGGAGGCCATGCCGTCGGCCCGCCGCCCGGGACCACGACCGGCCGCGCGTTACCGGCCGCCGCGGCGGGCCTCGCTCTCCTGGACGCGTCGAGCCCTCGCGGGTCTACTCGTTCTCGGCATCGTCGGCACCGGCGGCTACCAGCTCTGGTGCTACGGCCTGTGGGGGCGCCTGCCCGGCGTCCGCATCAGCGCGAGCGTGAGTCTGCACACGAATCCCAGCAATGGCGTCCTCGACGTGGGGCGGATGCACGACGACGCGTTGCGCCAGTGGGGCGGGGCCGCGCTCGGTGACCATGACCCCGGCGATCACGTGCTCCGTTTCTCTCAGGAAGCCGTGCAGCAAGCCCAGCTACTCCTCGACGCGCAGGGCGAGGCCTATGTCGAGCAGGTCGGTGCCACGCTGGCCAGCGGCGGTCGCGGCGACATCCACGCCGCCGGCGAGGCGCTGCCCGCCGGCAAGCTCGTGACCAAGGGCACGGCGCTCACCCGCGAGCTGCGCCGGCTCGCTCTCGCAAGGGTGTCCCTGCTCGACGGTGCGCACTGGCGCGACCTGTCTCGCCTCGACGCGCGCGACCTGGCCGCGCGCTACGATTCGGTGGCCCACGCGCGGGCCGGCGGCCAGCCGGACGCCTTCTGGACCTCCGTGGACGACCGGCTCCACGGCGTCGACCGTGCGTGCCGGCACGTGGCGGCGCTGGATCGTGTCCAGACATTGCTCGCGGAATCCCACTGGCGTGACCGCTGGCCCGACGATGTGGAACAGGCCTCTCGCAACCTCGCGACCGCCCAGGGCGCCGGAGCGCGAGCCTGGCTGGAGGCTGCCCATGCGCTCGTGGGCACCAAGCGTGCCGAACGGAGCATCGGCGTCGCCGAGGCTGCCCTGTCCGTCGACGATCCCACGGTCGTCTGGCATGGCGGACCGATCGCCGTCCTCTTACCCGAACTGCGCCGTGCCCTGGGCGGATTCCCGGACGGCGGGCCGCCGCCCCTGTTGCGCGATACGACCCGCTTCTACGACGATCTGGCCGCCGGATGGGATGCGCTCGACACGGCGGCTCCCGATCAACTGGCCGCGACGATCCGCACGCTTCGCCAGAATCCCGTGCTCGCATACGATCCGCAGACCTATGACGATCACGTGGCGCGACTCGGTGTGGCGATGGTCGCCAGCTTGCGCACCCGCGGGATGCCGGTCGAATCCATGCCCGAGTCGCTGTTTCCTCAGGGTCAGCGGCAGGAAACCGTGTTTTTCCTCGCGGCGGTCGCTGAGGGACGGCGTAGCGACGGCTGGCGCGACCTGGCTCAGCAGTGTCAGGTCCCCTTCTTCGTCCGCTGGGCCGAGGGGCTTTCCCAGCGCGCGGCGGCCACGCGCCAGGCCCGCGACGACGCCTTCGATGCGGGCTACCAGCAGCTCCAGGATGCGTACGGAGCGCTGACGACCACGGTACTGAGCGGCAGCGATCCCTTGCCGGCCGCGCACGCTCTCGCGCAGCGAGCGGCCGACCTCCTGCGCGACACGCCGGGCGGTTTCAGCGACGATCCGCTCCACCGCGAACGCTGGTTGCGCGTGCAGTTGCTCCACAGCACGTTGACGACGCCCCTGCCCCTGGATCTGGCGACCGTCACAGTACGCCGCGATCAGGCGGCATCGAGCGCGCCGGATTCGGTCGTCGTCGAGATCACGATGCCGGGCTGCGTGCCGCTCACCTCCGCGCCATGCGTGCTTGGGCCGTCGGCGCCGGCCGGAACCGGTTGGGTCGGAACCGCGCAAGCGCCCTGGCGTCTGCGGCCTGCACCCGGCGACCGGATCCAGCTCCGTGTGCTGAGCGCGGCCGACGGTGCCGAGGTCTGCCATGTCGCATACGCGCCCTGGCTCGACGAAGGCAGCGAGAAGGATCTGCAGCGCCCGCGTAGCGTCTCCGGAGGCAGCGTGGCCATACGACTCGAGACGGACTACTGGGCGTCGCTCCTGGACCTCGATCTCTCGAACTGAACATCAGCGTTCACGCAACCTATCCCGTGGTGCGGCGTACGATCCCGGATCGACGTCACTTGCACCAGGGAGGCCCAGCATGTCCAGGACGCTGACAACCAGGACGCTCAAAACCAGCGCGCTCACTGCCGCCGTCCTCTTCGTCGTCATCGTTGGTCCAATGGGCCGACCCGCGTCCGCCGCCACCGACGACCAGCTCGTGGTCATCACCGACGACGGCCAGCCGACGACCGTCACCGTGCACGATGGCACGTTGACCGTCGTCACCGGCACGGGCGATGACGCCACCGTCCACGAGGTGGACCTGACGGGTCTCGGCGAGCTGGTGGGCGAGGCGGTGACGCAGGCGCTGGCCGGGCTCGACGGGGCGTTCGCCGGCCTCGCCGATATGGACGTCGACATCCACGTCCGGCCCGAACATCAGCTCGTGCTGGATATCGACGGCGGCACGACGGTGATCGATCTGGGCGAGGTCATGGCCCAGGTCGACGATGCCCTGGCCGCCGTGCGGTCCGAGGTCGCCTGCATCGGCGAGCAGCAGCGGGAACACGACGGCGCTGCATCGCTCCACCGCGAGTCGCGGCGGCTGCGGCGCCAGATCGCCGAGCTCGAGGAGCAGATCCAGGAGACGAAGGAAGAACTGGCGGCCCAGGATCGCCGCTAGAACGTGACGATCGCCAGGGCCAGACCATCGCGAGAACGCGAGCATTGCTAGCGGTCGCCGGAAACGAGCTTCCCCTGTGCGGTGTCCGGGTGCCCGGCTTCCCCCTTGGCCGGCGGCACCGCCAGGGGGAGTTCGAGCAGTTGCAGTGGGTGCGTGATGTGCCAGTCGGCCTCCGCCAGTTCGTCGGCTCCACCGAATCCGTAGAGGCAACCCACCGTCCGAGCCCCCATGGCCTGCCCGGCCTCGATGTCGTGGATCCGGTCGCCCACCACCACGGCTCGTTCGAAACCGCGCGCCAGGTGCTTCACCATGCCCCGCTTGTGCCGCGCCACGCGGGACCGCACCGCGTGCTCCAGAGACAGCGCCCGGTCGAAGTAGCGGCCGAGGCGATGCACGTCGACGACCGCGCGGAAGTAAGGCTCGCATGCGTTGCTGAACAGAGCCATCCGGTGCCCGCGCTCGTGCAGGGTCGCGAGCATCTCCTCGGCACCCTCGTACAGGACGGTCTCGCCGTGCTGCAGAGCCGCGACCTCGGCGCGGGTGGATCGCACCTCGAACTCTCCCGCGAAGACGTCGTGCAGGTCGGACGGCACGGTCTCGGGGTCGAAAGCCATGCGGAAGAACGTGGAAGAGGGAAGACCCATGGACAGGCTGATGCGGTCGCGATCGGGTTCGCACGCAGGCAGCAGGAAATGCCGGTAGGCTTCCTGCAAGCCCGTGATCACGGCGTCGATGACCGCCTGGCGACCATCCATCAGGGTTCCGTCGGTGTCGAAGACGAGGGTGAGGTCGGCGGCTGCGGTCATGCGTCAACTCCCGGCAATGAGATCGAGTCGATCGAAGATCTCCGCGTCCTCGGGGAACCGGCCACATTTCTTCTTCGAGAAGATCAGCGTGCCGTCCACCAGGACCTCGAAGACACCTCCACTGGATGGGATCATTTCGCTCTCGACGCCGTAGCGCTCCTTGAGGCGTGCTGCCAGACCGGCAGCGGTGGGTTCGTAATTTCAGACCTGACAGTATTCGATCGCGATGTGCATGCCATCACCTCCCGATTTCAGAACTGCAGGAGCGGCTTTGGCCACGCCGCCAGCGTCTCCTCGAACCCGGCCGGCGTGAAGTCGTCGATATGCACCACGGGCGCCTCGCCACCGCCGAGGATGACGTCGAGGATGCGGTCGTGGATGCCGTTGCCGCGGTCCTCGAGCAGGTTGCGCGTGATGTACCAGTCGGCGAACAGACGCCGTCCGATGACGGATCGCAACGTCAGACCGTTGACGATGACGCGGTCGAAGGCCTGGATCCTGAAGCTGCCCTGCTTCAATCCGAACAGGATAACGTCGCCGCCACGGCGCGTCGACTGGATGGCATTGTTCACGCTCGTATTGTATCCGGCCATCTCCAGGCTGATGTCGGCGCCGCCGCCGCCAAACGCGGCACGCACGTCGTTCACCAGTTCCCGATCGGCGGTCCAGCCGTTCTTCGCCACCCGCGTCGGATCCAGCGGAATGACATCGTCCGCGCCGAGGCGCCGTGCCATCTCGATGTTGTGCGGCGACGGCTCGATACCGATCACGCGCGTGGCGCCGAGTGCGCGCGCGACCATGATCGCGAACAGGCCGATCGTGCCGCAGCCGAATATGGCCACTGATTGACCGCGCATGTCGGCCACCTGACAGGCGTGCACTGCATTGCCGAAGGGCTCCTGGACGGCGGCCACCTCGAGCTTGATCTTGCGCGCATCGGTGGGCCACAGGGTCTGCGCCGGCAACTTGATGTACTCCGCGAAGCATCCGTCCTGACCGATGCCGATGATGATGTCATTGGCGCAGATGTGCGTCTGCCCGATGCGGCACTGGTAGCACACGTTGCAGATGATGTGCGATTCGGTCGTGACGATGTCCTTGGGTCGATATCCGTAACGGGCGGCGGCCCGTGGACCGACCTCGACGATCTCACCCACCATCTCGTGCCCGATGGTCCGCACCGTGCGCTGCTCGCGCTTGAGGCTCTCGAAGATCATTCCCTTGAACGCGACACGGTTCCAGATGCCACGGTCGCTGCCGCAGAACCCGGAGTAGATGACCTTCACGATCACCTTGTCGGCGTCGCCGGGATCGGCGGAGTCGAGAACCGGGCGCGAAATTTCCCGACGCTCGAATCCGCGGGTGGTATCCCACGGCATGGAGGACTTGTCGTAGACCAGGGCCTTCATCGTTGCGGGCTGCACGCACGAAACCTCCGGTTAGGCACCGCCTGGGCAGGGACGGGGAAATCGTCCGGGTCCTTTATGGAGCAGCGCCAAGGTAGAAGGTTCACCCCGCGGAGGCAATAACAACGGCGACCGGGGGGACCGGTCGCCGATATCCTCGCGCGCGGCGGGCCGCGTCCAACTAGTTGAAACGACTATTGGTCCAGCCCTCGTCCCAGTCGCCATCCTTTTCTCCCCGCTCCTCCTCCGCCAGCAGATCGTCGAGCGAGAGCATGTCCGGCCCGGAGAACTCGTCGGGCATGGGGACCACGGGCTGCCGGAGCGCGCCGCTGGCGCGGAGTTCGCCGAGCAGGCGGTCGAGGCCGCCGCCACCGAGCGCGCCGCCGGTCGGAGTCACGGCGCGGACGGTTCCGTCCAGTGAGGAGAGTGCCGTGGCGCGCGGGAGCGCGTCGCGTTCGTCGGGGAGTTCCGGGGTATCGGGCACGGTGTCCGGCGTCGGGACACATTCTTTCTCGCAGTAGCGCATGACGACCTCGTCGGCGAGGTCGAAGTAGGCACGGCTGCCGGCCGATCGACGGTCGTAGATCACCGCCGGCTTGCCACGCAGCGCCATCTCGCTGAGGCGGGTGGTGCGGGGCACGGCGGCGGCGAACATCACGGGTCCGAATTCCGACGCCACCCGGGCCGAAACGTGGCGACTCATCCGTGTGCGGTCATTGACCATCGTCAGGAAGATGCCCTCGATCTCCAGGGGGCGCTCGTCATTCTCGTCGAAGGTGGCGCTGGGACTGAAGACCCGGTCCCGGAACGCATCCACCGAGCCGATGAGGGGACCGACCGAATCGCGGCAGAGTTCCTCCGCCTGCACCGGCACGAGGTAGCTGTCCGACGCGAGCAGAGCGGCGCGTGTCGGCTGGGATAGCCCCGGCGGACAGTCGATGAGGATCGTGTCGTAAAGATTACGCGCACGATCGATCTGGGCGACGAAGTGGTCGGCCTTCTCGTGCATCGCGGCGATGAAACGCTCCTCCTCCTCGAGGCAGGAGATGCGCGGCGACACGAAAAACAGATTCTTGAGCGTCGATGTGTGGGCGAGGTGTGTCAACGGCACGTTCCGGTCGAACATGCTGAGGAGACCGTCGTCGAGATCGCTGACAGCGTAGCCGAGCGAGCGGCTGACGCCGCACTGCGGATCCACGCCGACGATCAGGACGGTGTGGCCCGAGAGCGCGAGGGCGGCACCGAGGTTCACCGTCGACGTCGTCTTGCCGACGCCACCCTTGCGGCTGACGAGACTGATCACGCGGGCAGAGACGGTGTTCCAAGGTGTGCGGCGCTTCGGGGCGCCGGTAGATGTCGGTGTGGCGTGGCTGTCGTGCTCCATCGATGCATCTCCTTGCCAGAGATGAAAGCTGACCCAAAGGAACGAACCGGAACTGCAAAATATCCGATCCGACCCCCATTAGACAAGTCTATTTCCGGGAAGGCGCCCCCCGCTGTTCAGGCGAGGAGTTCCTGGAGGTCGGCAACGAGCCTCGCGGCGCCGTCGAAAACCTCGGTGATCGTGCTTGCGACCATGTAGGCTGGCGTGGTGACCATGAGGTTCGGGCGGTCGATCACCGTGTCGGTGACGGCGCAGTCCTGGTGTCGGGCGCCCATGGCGACGATGGCGGCTGCCGTGTCCCGATCGTTGCCGATGGTGACCGTCGGGTGGGCGGTGGCGCCGAAGACGCGTGCCAGGATCACGGGAGCGATGCACATCGCCGCGATGGGCTTGCGCGTATCGTACGTGGATCGCAGGAGCGCGGCCACCGGCGGGTGCACGGCACACGCGGCGCCGCGGACGGCGAAATCGCAGAGGTTCTTGGCTGCGCCGTAACCGCCTGGAAGCAGGACGGCATCGATGGCATCGACCCGGACCTCGGCGAGGTCGCGGATCTTGCCGCGCGCGATGCGGGCCGATTCCGCGAGCACGTCGCGGCTCTGGTTGCCGATCGGCTGGCCGGTGGCATGATCGATCACGTGCCGCTGGGGCATACGCGGCGCGCAGATTACCGGATCGAGACCTGCACGGGTGAGGGCCAGCAGAGCTGCGCAGGCTTCTTGAATCTCCGTGCCGTCCATGACGCCGCAGCCGCTGAGGATCACCGCGACCTTCTTCATAGTGTATCCTTTCTGCCAGCGTGGGCCGACCGCGAGGTCGAGCTCGATGTCCCCCTCGGCCATGAAGCGCCACCGGACGGGTGCTGTCAACCCCGTGGCGCCGCGTAGCCCGGACAGAGCCGGCGGCCGACCTGGGATGGGTGCCGACCTGGGGTGGGTGACGACTTGGAGTTTGTGCGGGAGGGATCGGCGCATAACTTTGACCGCATGCCAGGTCGGACCCCGGCCGTAGCCCCTCAACCAGGAGACGCGCAGCATGACCGGCAAGATCGCCATCGGCGGGATCACGAGAACAGACAATCTCGTACTCGTTCGCGTGCTCGGGGCCCCACTGGGCCGCCCATTCGTGGGGCGGGTCCTCACGGCGCTCGGCCATGCCGGTATCAACGTGCTATGCGTGGCCTCGTTCGTCGACACCGGGAAGCGCGCCAACCTGTGCCTGGCCATCACCCACGGTGACCTCGATCAGGCGTTGGGACTGTTGCAGGATATCCGCGACGAAGTGGGGGCCGAACGCGTCGAGACGCAGCGCGGCTGCAGCGCGATCTCGGTGTATGGGCCGCAGTTCAGCAGCAGTCCGGCCATCGGCGGTCGCATCTTCGATGCCACCGCGGGCGCCGGCGTGAGCGTGCACATGATCAGCTCGTCGTTCACGACGATCGCGTTTCTGGTGGATATGGAGTGTGCCGACGCGGCCGTCGCCCAACTACGGGAGACATTCCTCGTTCCCTGACTTGGACCTGGACGGTCGTTGATGCGGCCGGAAGTGCCCATTCCGGACCCATTCCCCATTGTGCCGACGCCACGTTGCGTCAGCCCATGCCAACGGTTCACCATCGGCATCCGCGTCTCCACCCGCCGGTCGCCGATCTCCCGAGCACAACCTAGTAGGCGAACCCGGAGCCGCCGATGAATTCGCGCAGCAGCGACGTTGGCGGCACCTCCCGCGCATCGATCGGCAGCAACGTGGCAAGCAGGTCGATGAGGCCGCGTGCCGTCCCGTAGTTGGGATCGTCGATGCCCACCGCGGCCAGTCGCGGTTCTGCCCAGAGTTTGAGCACCGCCAGTTCGTACGCGAGGCCAGAATTGAAGAAGATGTCGGCCTGGTCCTGGAACGGGAAGATGTGCTTTTCCTCGCCAACGCGGACGCGAGGCCAGCGCGCCAGGGTGTCGCTGGCCGTGTAGCCGCGGAATTGCGCGTCACGTACGATGCGGCGGAACAGGCGCGTACGCGAGGTGCGGATGTAGCTGGTGTTGTCGACGTTCATGTGGCACAGCGCGGAAACGTACACGAGCAGCTTGTTGCGCATGTCCACTGCCTCGCTCAGGCGTGGATTGAGTGCGTGGATGCCCTCGACGATGAGCGGCTGACCGCGCTCGAGCATCACGGTGCTTTTGCGCACCGTGCTCGTGCCCGTGTGGAAGTCGTACTCCGGCAGGTGCACGGGCTCGCCGGCCAGCAGGGCATGCAGGTGCTCGTTGAAGAGGTCGAGGCGCAAGGCGTTCAGGGCCTCGAAATCGTAGTCGCCGTCGGAGGTCCGGGGGGTGTGTTCGCGATCGACGAAGTAGTCGTCGAGGCTCAGGGCGAACGGGCGCAGCCCGAGCACGCGCATCTGCAGCGACAGGCGCTTGGCGAAGGTGGTCTTGCCGCTGCTCGATGGGCCGGCCACCAGCACGAGGCGGCCGTCCGCCGGCAGGTCGGCCACCTGCTGGGCGGCTTCCACGAAGACCCGGGCGTGGCGAGCCTCGCTGATCTGGATGAGGTCGCCGGTGTTGCCCTGGACGATGTAGCGGTTGAGGTGCCCGACGTCCTGGAGACCGATGGCGTCGAGCCAGTCGGCGTATTCGCGCATGGTGGCGAGCAGCTTGGGCTGCCGCGTCGGCTCGAGCAGTTTCTCCGGATTGCCCGGCGGCCCCACCTGGAGGATGAAGCCCGGAGTCTCAGGTACCAGCCGGAAGGCGCGAACGAAGCCGGTGGAGGGTAGCTGGCGTCCGTAGAACAGGTGAGACACGCCCTCGATGCGGTAGAGCTGGAGGGAGTCGCGCCGCAGGTACTGAGCGAGCTGGGTCTCCGCGGGCTTGCCCTGGGCTCGGGCCAGCTTGATGAGCGTGCGCAGGCCGTAGGTGTGGGGGATGATGGGCAGATCCGCCGCCGCGATCTCCCGCATGCGGACATCGAGGGCCGTGATGTCCTCTGGCGTGAGGGCGTCCCGGCCGCGCAGGCGGCAGTGGACGCCGCGTCCATAGCTGAACTCGGTGCGCAGTTCGGCTTGGGGGAAGAGCTGCTCGACGGCGGCCTGGAGGAGGAAGATCACGGCCCGCTGGATGGTCGGCTGGACCCGACGGTCGCGTAGGTGGTATAGGCGCACCTCCTCGCCGCCCATGAGAGGCTCGTGGAGGTCGGTGCGGCGGCCGTTGACCGAGGCCATGGCCACCGGATTCTCGGCCCTGGCGTCGGCTTCGCCCGTAGACCGCAGGATCTGCAGGAGTGTGACGCCGGGTTCGATCTCGCGTTTCTTGCCGTCGATCTCGATGGCTGCGGTCACGATGGCCATACGGGCAACTCCCCGCGCCGCGGCCTCCCGCGGCGCCGTCTACTACTGCGGCTTGTCAGGCGCGGCCGTCTTGCTATCATTGGCAGCGGGAGGGCTGGCAGGCTTGTCGCCGGCCGCTGCGTCGGTCTTGTTGAGTTCGGGCGTCGCTGACCCGGATTTCGCCGGTCCCGCGGCCTGGCTGCGGGAATCGTTGACGTAGAAGCCGCTGCCCTTGAAGACGATCCCCATGCCGCCGCTGATGAGGCGGCGCACCTTCCCGCGGCAACGCGGGCAGCGCTGGCGCGGCGGGGCGCTCATCGGGGCCTCTTCCTCGAAGGTGTGGTTGCACTTGGTGCACTCATATTCGTAAGTCGGCACGCTGATTCACCTCGGCAGACGACGGCAAGAACCGTTGACGACTCGACAAGCGGAATCCGGATGCTCCCGATCCGGGCCGCAACCGGACGGCCGGACAATATCGCCTCCAGTGCCGGAAGGCGCCAGAATTAGGGGATCCAGCCAATGGGATCCGCGGCGCCGGGATGTCAAACGAAGGAAGGTCACGAGATGAGAATCGCCATCAATGGATTCGGTCGCATCGGCCGCGCGGTCTACCGCATCCTGCATGAGCGCCAGGATGTCGAGGTCGTGGCCGTCAACGATCTCTTCGACCCGGCCGCCCTCGTCCACATGCTGCGGTACGATTCGGTGATGGGCCGCTTCGGCCGCCCGGCGACACTCGACGGCGATACCCTGAAGACTGACCGATTCGCGACGAAGATCATGGCGCAGAAAGACCCGAAGGCGTTGCCGTGGAAGGAGCTGAAGGTCGATTTCGTGGTGGAGTCGACCGGTGTATTTCGCAAGCGCGAGCAGTGCTTGATGCACGTGGAAGCCGGGGCTCGCAAGGTGCTGCTCACGGTACCGTCCAAGGACGAGATCGATGCCACCATCGTCCTCGGCGTGAACAACAGTGAACTCAAGCCCGAGCATCGCGTCGTCTCCAACGCATCGTGCACGACGAACTGCCTGGCGCCGCTGGCCTACGTCATCGACAAGGAGTTCGGAATCGAACGCGGCCTGATGACCACGACCCACGCCTACACCAACGACCAGCGCCTCGTCGACATGCCGCACAGCGATCTGCGCCGCGCCCGCGCCGCCGCGATGAGCATCATCCCGACGACGACCGGCGCGGCCCGCGCCGTGGGCAAGGTGCTCCCGCAACTGAGCGGCAAGCTCGACGGTATGGCCATGCGCGTGCCCACGATCGACGGTTCGGTGGTCGATCTGGTGGCCATCCTCAAGAAATCGGCCACGGCCGAGGAGATCAACGCGGCGGTGAAGGCGGCCGCCGCCACGCCGCAGCTCAAGGGCATCCTCGAGTACTGCGAGGATCCGATCGTATCCGTGGACGTGGTCGGCAACCCGCACAGCAGCGTCTTCGATGCGCTCAGTACCACCGTGATCACCGGCAACATGGTCAAGCTCATCAGCTGGTACGACAACGAGTGGGGCTACAGCAACCGCGTCTGCGATCTGCTCCAGTTCATGCACAAGGTCGGTTGATCCGGAATCGCCCGTATCCGGTCGTGCGGCGCGGGGCCTCGGCCTCGCGCCGTTTGCATTCCCGGCCTAAACGGAGTAGAATCAACGGACATTTCACGCCCCGTCCGTTGCCAAGGAGCCATGCGATGCGTCGCGTCTGTCTGTCCATTCTCATCGTGCTCGCCTTCGCGTTCGCCGCCTCGGCCCAGGTCATCCCCTACGCGCTTCCGCCAGACGCGAGCCCGGTGCCGCCGCGGCGGGCAGAAGATCTGTGGCGGTTCAACGAGGCAATGCTGAAGGGCCGCTTCGTCGAGAAGATGCTCACCACCGACGCCGGCGCCACGCCCAACATGGATCTCTACGACGCCACCTGGTACGGCCTCGACCTCATGGTCGACCCGACGGCCCACCAGGTCAGCGGCACGGTGACGATGCGGGTCACCGTCACGGGCGCCTCGCTCGCCACCCTCGACCTGCACCTGGCCGCGGGCATGACCGTCGATGGGATCGCGACGGGGGCCACGCCTCTTTCCTTCACGCGGGTGGGCGAGGTGGTCACCGCCACGCTCGATCGCGCCTACACCCAGGGCGAGGACGTCAGTCTCGCAGTCACCTATCACGGCAATCCCGCGGGCGACGCTTTCGGCTGGAGTTCCATCAGCGGGCAGACCCTGGTCTGGACATTGAGCGAGCCCTACGGCGCGCGCACCTGGTGGCCGTGCAAGGATCTCAATGCCGACAAGGCCGACTCGGCCGACGTCACCATCACCGTGCCGCAGAACCTCATCGTGGCCAGCAACGGCCGCCTCGTCTCGCAGACGACGAACGGCGGCTGGGCCACGTATCACTGGCACGAGCAGTACCGCATTTCGACCTATCTGATCTCATTCGCCGCACACCCCTACGTGGTCTTCTCCGAGTATTACCACTACTCGCCCACGGACTCGATGGAGGTGCGTAATTTCGTGTCGCCATCTTACGAGTCGCAGGCGCGAACCGGATACGCGGCGGTTCCGCAGATGATCGGCGTGTTCGCCGGCGCCTATGGCGAGTACCCGTTCATTGCCGAGAAGTATGGCCATGCGCACTTCACGTGGGGCGGCGGCATGGAACACCAGACATGCTCGAGCATGTCCTATGGCTATTACGCCGACACCTTCATAGCCCACGAGCTGTCGCACCAGTGGTGGGGCGATATGGTCACCTGCGCCGATTTCCATCACATCTGGTTGAACGAGGGATTCGCGACCTGGAGCGAGGCCTACTGGCGGGAGCAGCACGAAGGCGAGGCCGCGTATCGCGACGAGATGGCGGCCGCCGAGTATTACGGCGCCGGCACGGTCATCGTCGAGGACCCGGGCGACTTCAACGGCATCTTCGACTACAACCTATCGTACCTCAAGGCGAGCTGGGTGGTACACATGCTGCGCGGCGTGCTCGGCGACGACGACTTCTTCGCCGGCCTCGCGCTCTATCGCCAGCAGCACGAGTATGACGTGGCTACCACCGAGGATCTCCAGGCGGCGCTGGAGGCCGTCTCGGGACGCGACCTCGGTGCATTCTTTCAGCAGTGGATCTATGGCGAGTACTTTCCACAGTATGCCTACTCATACGCGGTGACGCCGCAGGGCGGACAGTACCTCGTACAGGTGCGGATCGAGCAGACGCAGACCAATGCCGGTGTCTTCGTCATGCCCATCGATCTGAAATTCACGACTTTCAACGGCGCGGTTCGCCGTCGCGTGGAGAACGACCAGCGCGTGCAATATTACAGCTTCTTGCTGAATGCGAACGTGCAGGGCGCCGCCTTCGATCCCGACCACTGGATCCTCGCGCAGGTCACGCAGGTGGCGCCCACGGCTGTCGGACCCCCCGACCTCGCGGCGAATCTGAGCGCTTATCCGAATCCGTTCAATCCCGCCACGAACCTTCGCTTCACGGTGCCTACGGCAGGGCCGGTGCAGCTGGCGATCTACGATGTGCGCGGGCACCATGTGCGCACCCTGTTGCACGAGGAACACCCGGCTGGTGCGGGCACTATTCGCTGGGACGGCGCCGATGACGCCGGCCGCGCCCTCGCCTCCGGCACGTACTATGCGCGACTCGTGGCTGGAGCGAGCCGGTCGGTCACCAGCCTCGTTCTCGTGCGCTGACCGACAGGCAACGGGAGCAATCGGTAGACGGACACAATCGGCACACGGAGGCCCCCATGGATGCTCGCCATCGTCTCGATGAGATCTCCCGCGGGTACCAGGACGCGATTGTCCTGATCACCGCGAATCACCTCGGCGTGCTGGCGGCTCTGGCTGGCGGGCCCCGGACGCCGTCCGCTCTGGCAACCGAGTTGCAGCTCGATGGTCGTGCGCTGGCAGTGGTGTTGCACGGCCTGGCCGCGATCGGCGTACTCGACCGCCGCGAGGACGGGCATTTCCAGCTGAACGCGGCCTTCGCGCCCCTGCTGACGCCGGGGAATCCCCAGACGATCACCAGCATGCTGAGCCACCACTACCACCTGCTCGCGCGCTGGGTCCAGCTACCGGACGTGCTGCGCTCGGGCCGGCCGGCCGACGTCGGCGAGCATTCGCCTGGTGCGTTGCGGGCGTTCATCTGTGGGATGCGCGACGTCTCGCGCCGTTCCAGCCGCGAGGTCGCCGATACGGTGCCGGAAATTGGCGCGTGCAGTCGCCTGCTCGACCTGGGCGGTGGCCCGGGCACCAGCGCCCTCACATTCTGCGACCGCTGGGAGTCGTTGCATGCCGTGGTCTTCGATCTGCCCGAAGTCGTACCCATCGCGCGCGAGGAAATCGCGGCGGCGAACCTTGCCGATCGCGTGACGACTCTCGCCGGCGACTACCTCGAGGATCCCCTGATCGCCGACGGCGAACCGCTCTACGATGCGGTCTATCTGTCCAACATCATCCACAGCCTCGATGATGCGCAGACGCACGCGCTGCTCGCGCGGGCCGTGGCGGCGCTCGCGCCCGGCGGATTGCTCGTGGTGAAGGACTTCTTCCTGTCCGAGTCGCGTACCGCGCCGGCCCAGGCGGCGCGATTCGCCGTCAACATGCTGGTGAACACGCCGGGCGGAAAGTCCTACACCTGGACGGAGGTGGAGACCATGCTCGCGGATCTGGGCGTCGCGGAACCCAGCCGGCGCCCGGTGGCGATCGCCAGCGGCTTGCTGGTGGCTCGGCGGTCCTGACGTCCGCGAGACGATTCATCAACTCCGGCGCGGATCGGCCGATCATTCCTGGAGGGACCACCGTTCCGGGAGCTGATCCGCATGCTGCGTCACGCCTTCGTCGCCGCCGTGCTTCTGGCCCTCGTCTGGGGGCTGGCGTTACCCGTGCTCCGCGAGCCCGCGCCGCCGGATGCGTTGGTGCCGACGCCCGTGACGCGGTCGGCAACCATCACGCGGATCGCGACCACGGGTACCACCTCGCCGCGCCAGGCGCCCGCGGTCGGCACCCTCGCGGCGAGCGGACGCCACGGCTGGCCCGCGGTGCTGGCCCACGCTACGCGCCCCGGTGTCCGCCGCGCGGCCCGGCCGACGTGGCATGACGTCGCGGCGCGGGTCGTTCCGCCCGGCGATGCCCTCGGACGGTTGCGAGATGCCCCACACCTGCGCCTGCGCGCCGCGCGGCCGGCGATGGAGGATACGCTGGCGGATACCGTCCGCGATCGCTCCCTGCCCTGGGCGGCCGACCGCCTGCTCGCCGATCCCACCCACATGAACGACGAGCACCTCGCTCTGGCGGCGAATCCGGCCACCGGCCACCTCTTCGCGGTGTGGGAGGCCTACGACCTCGGCGGCACCGACCGCGACATCCACATCGCGCGCAGCACCGACGGCGGCCAGGTCTGGCAGACCTGGGAGATGCCGTCCTTCAGTCTCGACGAGGCCATGCCCGACCTCGCCGTCGACGCGAGCGGATATCTGCATGTGGTCTGGGTCCGCGACGACGGCGTGATCCTGCGCGCCCGCTCGGCCGGTCCGGAGGACTGTCAGAACTGGTCCTGGGTGCAGGGCTTCACGGTGGGCGAACCGGTGTACACGCCTTCCATCGCCGTGTCCGGTGGCGGCGACTTCGCGAAGGTTTTCATCGCCTGCACCTGGGTCACCATCAACTACGACTGGTACCAGTACGAGGGCACGCTGTTGTGGCTGTACTCCACCAACGGCGGCGCCACCGTCAGCTACAACTACCTGCAGCCTGACGGCTTCGAGGATCTGTGGCCCGACGTCGCCTTCACCGGCACGCGCGTGATCATGCTCAATGGCGAGGCCGATCCGTACAGTGGCCGCGTGCGCATTCTCGCGGCTGGCGACGCCATGAGCGGCACGTTCGGCGACTTCGTCGACCTCAGCGCCACCACCCCCATGAGTTGTGGCTTTCCCGGCGTCGCCTGCGATGGCGACGGGGTCTACATGACCTACCAGCTCGACTGGGACGACGGCCTCGGCAACGTTGACGGCGACATCATGTACGCCTTCTCCTGGGACGGGCTCGCCACCGTCTACGGGCCCTACGAGATGATGGCGACCACCAGTGAGAGCGTGGGACCGGCGATCTATGCGCGCGACGGCATGGTGGGCTGCCTGTGGCTGGAGGCGCCGCCGGGTGGCGACGAGTTCGACCTCGCCGCGCGGCAGGCCGGTAGCGACGGCCATCCCGACGCCTGGGGCGACATGGAGATCGTCACCGACCAGCCGCGCGTGGAGCCGCGATTCCGCTCGGTCGCCGGCGCAGTGGGGCCGCTCGGCCTGAACGCCGCCTGGGTCGACCGGCGCGACTTCCCCACGCAGGGGCTGAACATCTACGCGAGCGACCGCGGCCTGGCGGCGGACCTCGGGCCGTTCGCGCCCGACGGCTGGGCGTCGCCCCTCGTCATCTCGATGGTGCCGGGGGCCAGGGAGGACGGGATCGTCGCCGCCGGCCAGACCGCCTACGTGAGTTTCGGTCTGGCGAATCTCGGGCTCGCAGATGCCACGGCGACCGTCCAGGCGCAGCTGCGAATCGATGGCGACGTCGTCGGCACCTGGCAGATCGATGGCGGGCTCGCCGTGTCCACCTACGCGACCGTCGAGGACTGGTCGGTCGTGCTGCCCTCCGGGGCGCACACCCTCACGTTGTGGATCGATCCCGCCGACCTCGTGCCCGAGTCCGACGAGACGGATAACCTGCTCGACAAGGATATCTGGGTGATGACGGGGGCGGCCCAGCTCACGCTGTCGCCGACCCAACTGCGCTTCGACGTGACGCGGGAGCCTCCATGCCCCTTGCTGCTTCGCGACGCACCGGCACGGGCTGACCGGGTGGAGTCGCGGCTGGCCGCTGCTGTCGCGCGGGCCGTGCCCGGAGCGGCGCTGCGGGTCGTCATCACGCCCGCAACCCGTGTCGACATCCCCGCGCTCGTAGCGTCGCTCCAGGCACTGCCACCCGCAACGCGCCGCGAGGAAGCGGTCGGGGCGCTCCAGCTGCGGGCCGATGCTTTCGCGGCCACGCTCGTAGCGCGCGCCGGCGGCGGACGTGGCACGGCGGACCTGCACAACTGGCGCCCGCTGTGGCTCTCGGGCGAGGTGTGCGTCACCGCCACGCCGGCGGGGGTGGCCCAGCTCGCATCGTGGTCCGAGGTGGGGGCACTCTGGCTCGACGACCAGCTCAGCCAGCCGTTCTTCACACCCGGCCCGCGCAGCGACGAACCGACCCGAACGCGGTGGTTCCAGAGTCTCGTGGGAGCCGACGCCGCCTGGGCCCAGGGCTTCGACGGCACCGGCATCCTCGTCGGTCACACCGACAGCGGCTGTGCCTACGACCATCCTGATCTCGCGGGCCATCTCTGGGACGGCGGCACCGCGTACCCGCATCACGGTTGGGACTGCCTGGACGAGGATGACGATCCTTACGATGGCGACACCCAGTACTGGCACGGCACTCACACCGCCGGCCTCGTGGTCGGCTCGCTCACGGGTACGGCTCCCGGCGCGCGCCTCGTCGTCACGCGCTGCGTGCCCGGATACTACGACGATCTCGTCGAGGCGCTCCAGTTCTGCCTCGACCACGGTTGCCGGCTCATCACCACGAGCGCGGGGTGGACCCAGCCCGGCGCGGCCCTCAAGGCCGCCAATCGAGCCAACGCCGAGGTTCTGCTCGCCCTCGGCATCCCCTGGTTCGTGGCGGCGGGCAACGGAGACAATCAGGGCGGCCACGTGGCCATCCCCGAGGACATCTCCTCGCCTGGCGACGGGCCCGAGCCGTGGTTCGGCGACGCCGGTCACGCAGCGGTACTCGCCGTCGGCGCCGTGACTCAGGCGCGCGTCGTGTGGAGTAGCAGCAGCCGCGGCCCCACGGCGTGGGGGGCGAACGATCAGGACTATGCCGATTATCCGTACCCGCCCGGGCTCGGGAAACCCGACCTCGCCGCGCCTGGCGCGAGCATCACCTCGACGATCGGCGGCGGCGGCTACGCCACCTATAGCGGCACCAGCATGGCCACGCCGCTGGCCGCCGGCTGCGCTGCCATCCTGCTTCAGGCCAACCCATATCTCACGCCGGCCGAGGTGGCGCAGGCGCTCGAGACGACGGCGAGCGATCTCGGCACCAGCGGCCGCGACAACGACACGGGCGCCGGGCTCATCCAGGTGGCGACGGCCCTCACCATGTTGCCCGATTGCGATGCCCAGGCCGTCACGGTCACGAATCGCGGCAATATCCCGCTGATCATCGACACGATCAGCTGGTCGGCCCCGTGGCTCGTCCTCGGTCCCACGAGCGGCGTCGTGCAGCCCGGCGACTCGCTCCGGGTGGTCGCCAGCGTCGATGCCGCCGGACTCGAGGACGGTCTCCACGCGACGAACGTCCGACTGTTCTCGAACGACCCGGCTTCGCCGGCCGACCTGCCCGTGACCCTGGCGTTCGGAAACGTCGTCGGTGTATCCGACACGGCGACGGCGATGACGCGCGCGGCCATCACCTGCCGGCCGAATCCGTTCAATCCCCGCACGACGGTGAACTTCGCGATGGTCCGGGCGGGAACCGCGAGGCTGGCCGTCTACGACCTGCGGGGCCGGCGCGTGCGCGTCCTCGTGCACGGCGAGGTGGCGGACGGCCTCCACAGCGTGGAGTGGGACGGGTGCGACGCGGAGGGCCGCGCCTGCGCCAGCGGCGTCTACGTGATGCGACTGGAGAGCGCACAGGCTGTGCTAGCCGTCGGCAAGGCCGTGCTCGTACGCTAGGTGCGAGATCGACGACCTCCCATTCACGATGTTTCGTCCCTGGCGTATACACGCGTGGCCCCACGTGCGCCGGATGAGCGAGTTCTGCCCTGCCTGGTGCTGCCCAGCCTGGAGATTGAATCGGTGGTCCCGCTCTGCTAGAGTGAAACAGGGGGTGTTCCTTGACGCCGAACGCCGGAGGCGCGCATGGATTGGCTCCGCTTCCTCGCCCGTCGCAAGGATCCGGGTGCCCGAGCGGAAGGTGAGCGGCGCCGGCTCGCGTCCATGCTCGCGCGACCGGACAGGCGCCTGCGCGATCTCGAGCGCCAGCTCGAGGCGACCCTGGCCGCCTGTGGTCCCTTACCCTCAGGTCGGCTGCGCGAGATTCATGACGATGCCTCCCTCGGCCTGGCGGTGGTCTACCTGCACTATGCCCGGCAGTTCTGCGCACTGGAGGTCGACGAGATCGTCGCCCCCAGCTGGACCGGTTTCGCCACCAAGGCGCGGGCATATGCCCAGCAGGTGCTGGCCGCCGACCTCGGCACCATGGTGGACGCCGTGGCCACGCTCGCCGACGAGGCGCGGGCCGTCACGCCGGACGATGCCAGCGCACGCGGTCGACTCCAGTGTCTTCGGCGCGCGCAGGCGCCCGAGAGTGCGCTCGTGAGCGATCTCGCGCCGGTGCGCGGCGGCTGGACGCTGGCGGAGATGTATGCACAACGCGAACTCGGACAACGCCGGGTACGGGACGTCCTTGCCTTCCTCGACGTGTTGCCCGGAGCCGACACCTGGCGCCGGCGTCTCGCGGATTCATGAGCGGCGAGTTTCCCTGTCTACCAAGCTGTATCCGTGTATCCTGTCGCGCGACCGGCGCCGTTGGCGCACGGTGGGCCGACGGCAATCACGTCGCGAGGACATCATGAAGAATCGACGCAACATCCGGCTGATCCTGGCGATGGCGGCGCTCGTGCTGGCTGTCGCCTATTCCCGCTGGCATCACGAGGTTCCGCCGGCACCGTGACGCGCGTGCTCGACGATGACGAGGAGGGCTCGCGCCACCAGCGCTTCATCGTGTTCCGCGGCGAGCGCTACGAGTGACGATCCCGGACAACGAGCGAGGGTGAGCATGGACTACGAGAAACTGGGCGTGTTCTATCTCGGGCGGCGCTTCGATGGTGCTCTCGGCAGCGTGACCGACGAGCCCATCCTGTACGACGCGAAGGATCTCACGACGCACGCCGTATGTGTCGGTATGACGGGCAGTGGCAAGACCGGTCTCGGGGTGGCCCTCCTGGAGGAGGCGGCCATCGACGGCATTCCCGCCATCGTCATCGATCCCAAGGGCGATCTCGGCAACCTGCTGCTCACCTTTCCCGACCTCGCCGCGCAGGACTTCCTCCCCTGGGTCGATCCTGCCGAGGCTGCGCGCAAGGGGCGCACGCCCGAGGAGCAAGCGCGCTGGACTGCGGATCTCTGGCGCACGGGGCTGGCCCAGTGGAACGAGTCGCCCGAGCGTATCGCGCGCTTCGCCGGTTCCTGCGAGCGCGTGATCTACACGCCGGGCAGCCAGGCCGGCCGTCCGGTCACGGTGCTGCGGTCATTCGCCGCGCCATCGCCGGCGGTGCTGGCCGATGGCGAGGCCATGCGCGAACGCGTGCAGGCGGCGACGTCGGGCATCCTGGCCCTGCTCGGCCTCGCGGCCGATCCGCTACGTAGTCGCGAACACATCCTGGTGTCCACCCTGCTCGATACGGCCTGGCGCCAGGGCCGCAGCCTCGACATCGCCACGCTGATCCGCGAGATCCAGAACCCGCCGGTGCAGCGCGTGGGCGTGCTCGACCTGGAGTCGTTCTATCCTGCAAACGATCGTTTCGAGCTGGCGATGCGGTTGAACAACCTGCTCGCCGCACCGGGCTTCGCCGCGTGGATGGAAGGCGAGACCCTCGATATCGGCAAGCTGCTCTACGGCGAGGGCGGTAAGCCACGCCTGGCGATCTTCTCGATCGCCCACTTGACCGACAGCGAGCGCATGTTCTTCGTGACGATCCTGCTGAACGAGATACTGGCCTGGGTGCGCGCGCAACCGGGGTCGTCGTCGCTGCGGGCGCTGCTGTACATGGACGAGATCTTCGGGTTCTTTCCTCCCACGGCGAACCCACCGTCCAAGATGCCCATGCTCACGCTGCTCAAGCAGGCTCGCGCCTGCGGGTTGGGCGTGGTGCTGGCCACGCAGAATCCGGTGGACCTGGACTACAAGGGCCTGGCCAACGCCGGCACCTGGTTCCTCGGGCGGCTGCAGACCGAACGCGACAAGGCACGGGTGCTCGAGGGGCTCGAGGGCGCCTCGGCGGCCTCGGGCGCGGCCTTCGATCGCGGCGCCATGGAGCGTACCCTGGCGGGGCTCGGCAACCGCGTGTTCCTGATGAACAACGTGCATGACGATGCGCCGGTGCTTTTCCAGACCCGCTGGGTGCTGTCGTATCTCGCCGGTCCGCTGACGCGCCCGCAGATCCAGAGCCTCGGCGGGGCGGCGGAAGCCACGTCTCCTGCGGCGCCAGCCCCGGCCGCCGCGGCGACCATGGCCACCATTCCCGCGCCTCCGGCCGTGTCGGCGTCGACGCGGCCGGTCTTGCCGCCGGAGGTCACGGAGCGATTCGTGTCGGCGCGCGGCGCGGTGGAGGCGAATGCCACGCTCAGCTACCGGCCGGCGTTGCTCGGCACCGGAACGTTGCACTACGTCAACGCGAAGCTCGGCGTGGACGAGTGGACCAAGCTCACCCTGCTGGCGCCCCTGGCCGACATGGACGCGGTGTCGCCGTGGGAGGGGGCGCAGTCGCTGGCTTCACCGCCACCGCTCGCCGACCGGCCCGATCCGGGGGCGGCGTTCGCCCCGCTCCCTGCCGAGGCGGCGCAGCCGCGCAGCTACGGCAAGTGGGAGAGCATGCTGAAGACGCAACTCTACCAGGACCGACCGCTCGCACTCTGGCGCTGCGCGCCGCTCAAGCTGGTGTCGCAGCCGGGGGAGAGCGAGTCGGAGTTCCGGGCGCGGATCCGCGATGCCGGGCGTGTATCGCGCGACCTCGCCGTGGCGAAGCTGCGCGCGAAGCTGGCACCGAAACTGCAGCGCCTGCAGGACGGGCTCGCCCGTGCCCAGGAGCGCGTGGACCGGGAGACCTCGCAGCTCGCCCACCAGCGCACGCAGACGGCCATCGCCATCGGGTCGACGGTGCTGGGAGCGCTCTTCGGCCGCAAGTTGCAGAGCACCCGCACGGTGAGCGGCGCCTCCTCGAGCATGCGGGCCGCCAGCCGGGCCCGGCACGAGGAGGGCGACGTGAAGCTGGCGCGCGACAAGCTGGCCGCACTGCAGCGGGAACTGATCGAGCTCGAGGCCGACTGCCGGCGCCAGCTCAAGGCCGTGCGCACCGGCGAGGACGGCCCCGACCTGGAAGCCGACGCGGTGAGCGTGGCGCCGCGCAAGACCGACCTCACGGTCGACCAGCTCCTGCTCGTCTGGATACCCTGGCGCGTCGGCGCCGACGGGGTCGCCGAGCCTCGTTTCTAGCGGGCGCCTTCCACAGTGGAAATCCCGGTCGGCGGATGGGATACTCCGCCGTCTATGAACCTGGTGACCATCGTCCTGCCGGTTTTCCTGGTGATCGCGCTCGGCTATGCCCTGCGCCGTCTGCGTTTCGTCGCGCCCGCGACCGACACCGCGCTCTCGCGCCTCGTCTTCTACGTGGCCGCGCCGGCTCTGCTGCTGCGCAGCACGGCCCGCACGCCGCTGCAAGCGCTCACGGCCTTGCCCACCCTCGCCGTGCTCGCGGCCGTGAGCGTGGCGATGGCGGTGGGCACGTACCTGGTCGCAGCGCACGCCAGGCCCGCGCGCCGCGGCGTGATTGCCCAGGGCGCGCACCGTAGCAACATGGTCTTCCTCGGCCTGCCGGTGGTGGCCAACGCCCACGGCGAGGCCGGTCTCGCCGTGGCGGCCGTCGTCATCGGATTCATGGTGATGTTCTACAATCTGCTCGCGGTGCTGGTGCTCACGGTGCCGCACCAGGGGTTGAGCGCGCGGTCCGTGGCCGTGTGGCGGGACACGCTCGTCAAGATGGGGGCCAATCCGCTGGTGCTGGGGTGCGCGGGCGGGCTGTTTCTCTCGGTCAGCGGACTTGCGCTGCCGCCCACCGTCGACCGGTTCCTCGAGATGGTCGGGCGCATCGCACTGCCTCTGGCCCTGATCTCCGTGGGCGTGGGGCTCGACTTCGGGCAATTGCGCGCGGAGCTGGCGGTGACGTCGGCGGTGGGCGTGCTCAAGCTCATCGTCTATCCCGCGGCGGTGTGGCTGGGCCTGCGCGCCGTGGGGCTGCAGGGGCTGGCGGTGGACGTGCCCGTGCTACTGATGGCAGCACCGACGGCGGTCACGAGTTACATCATGGCGCGCGAGATGAATGGCGACGAGCATCTCGCCGGCGCCATCGTCATCGGCACGACGGTCGCGTCGCTGGTGTCCTACATGGGCTGGCTGCTCGTACTGCGCGCCGTCTGAGACTGGAGAAGGGTGCTTTACCTCTGGGCTGCATCACTGCTTTGGGCCTTCTCGTTCGGCCTGATCAAGACCCGGCTCGCCGGAGTCGATCCGCTGCTGGTGGCGACGGTGCGTCTGGCGCTGGCTGCCCTCGTCTTCCTGCCGTGGACCTGGCGACGCGCGCCTCGCCGGCGGGTCCGGTACCAGGCGCTGGGCTGCGGCGCCGTGCAATTCGGACTCATGTACGCCCTCTATATTACATCGTACCAGTACCTGCCGGCCTACGGCGTGGCACTCTGGACGGTGACCACACCCCTCTTCGTGGTGTTTCTCGCCGACGCGCGCCGCCGACGTCTGGCGCGGCGGCACGCGGCGGCGGCATTGCTCGCCGTCGCGGGTGCGGCCGTCGTGCTCGTGCACGGTTCGCCGGTCGCCGCGTGGCCAGGGGTCCTCCTGGTGCAGGGCGCCAATCTCTGCTTTGCCGGCGGCCAGCTCGCCTATCCGCGCCTCGCGGTCGAGGGCACCGATGGACGGCTCGCCGGCGAGGTCGGGCTGCTCGGCTGGATGTATCTGGGCGGTGCCGCATTCGCGGCGGCGGGTTTCATCATGCTTGGCGCGTCGGACGCGCCTACCATCGACGGCGGCGCCGCATTCGCCCTGATCTACCTCGGTCTCGTGCCCACGGCCGTGGGATTCGCGCTCTGGAACCGAGGTGCGGCGCGGTCGAACCCCGGTATATTGGCCGTATCCAACAATCTCAAGGTGCCGCTCGCCGTGCTGGTCGCGTGGGTGGTATTCGGCGAGCAAGCGCAGTACCTGCGAATGCTGCTGGGCCTGGCGTTGCTTGCCGCGGCAACGTTACTCGCCACCGGGACTCGCCGTGCGTCGGCCGCAGGGCGCTGACGCGCGATCGCAAAGGAGAGAGCATGCTCGACCTGTCGTACCTGGGCCTGACGAATCTCGAGAAGGTTTATCACAACCTGGCGACGCCGGCCCTCGTCGAGGAAGCGGTGCGCCGACGCGAGGGGCATCTGAGCCACATGGGTCCGCTCGTCACGCGCACGGGCCAGTACACCGGACGGTCGGCCAACGACAAGTTCGTGGTCAGGGAACCGGGGAGCGAGGACCTGGTCTGGTGGGGCAAGCACAACAAGCCATACGAGGCGGCGAATTTCGACGCGATGCTGCGTCGTCTGCAAGCCTATCTGCAGGGCCGCACCATCTTCGTGCAGGATGCCTATTGCGGCGCCGATCCCGATTATCGCATCAAGGTTCGCGTGATCACCGAGACCGCCTGGCACAGCATGTTCGCCCGCAACATGTTCATCCGTGAGCGCGACCGCGAGACGCTCGATCGCTGGGAGGCGGACTTCACGGTGATCCACTGCCCGAACTTCCACGCCATCCCCGAGCTCGACAAGACCAACAGCGAGGTCTTCATCCTGCTGAACCTCGCGCGTCGTCTCGTCGTGATCGGGGGATCGAGCTACGCGGGCGAGATCAAGAAGTCGATCTTTACCGTGATGAACTACCTGTTGCCGCAGAAGGACGTGCTGAGCATGCACTGCTCCGCCAACGAGGGGACGGATGGCGACGTCGCCCTCTTCTTCGGCCTCTCCGGTACCGGCAAGACGACGCTCTCCAGCGAGGCCGATCGAGCCCTCATCGGTGATGACGAGCACGGTTGGTCCGACAACGGTGTCTTCAACTTCGAGGGCGGCTGCTATGCGAAGGCGATCCGTCTGGATCCCGAGGCTGAGCCCGAGATCTTCGAGACCACGCGCCGCTTCGGGACCATTCTCGAGAACGTGGCCATGGACATGCTCAGCCGCCGCACCGATCTCGACGACGCTTCGCTGGCCGAGAACACGCGCGCGAGCTATCCGATCACTCACCTGCCGAACATCGTGGTGTCCGGACGCGGGGGCCATCCGCAGAACATCGTCATGCTCACGGCTGACGCCTTCGGCGTGCTGCCGCCGCTGGCCAAGCTCACGCCCGACATGGCCATGTACCACTTCATCAGCGGCTACACGGCCAAGGTGGCGGGAACGGAACGGGGTGTCACCGAACCGACGGCCACCTTCAGCGCCTGCTTCGGCGCGCCCTTCATGGTCCTGCATCCGACGGTGTACGCCGAGTTGCTGGGCAAGAAGATCGCGAAGCACGGCGCGAACTGCTGGCTCGTGAACACCGGCTGGACCGGCGGCCCGTATGGCACCGGACACCGCATGAAGATCCAGCATACGCGCGCCATGATCCGCGCGGCATTCGCCGGCGATCTCGACCGCGCCGGCTTCGAGCCGGATCCCGTGTTCGGGGTGCTCGTGCCGAAAGCGTGTCCGGGCGTGCCCCCGGAGGTGCTGCAGCCGCGCAGCACCTGGAGCGATGCCGGGGCCTACGACGCGAAGGCCCGTCACCTTGCCGGTCTCTTCATCGAGAACTTCAAGGCCTATGCGGACGCTGCGAGCGACGAGGTGAAGGCAGCGGGTCCGCGCGCCTGACCTGGATTCGGGGACGTCGAACATGCCAGCGGGGCTCCCGTCGGGAGCCCCGCTGGCATCAAGGACCGCGTGGTTCGGCGCCTACTCGAAAAGTGCCTTCACCGTGCTCCAGGTGCTGGGCTCGGTCGCTACGGGGCCGGTATCGCTCCCCGAGCCGATCGTGCCGATGGCGAAGACTCCGGCAGGCGCGTTCGCGTCCTGGATGAAGTGCACCTCGATCCGATCGATGTTGTGAGGGTTGACGCTGGGGAACGCGGTCCAGGGGATGTAGTAGTCGCCCGTCGCTGTCAGCTGTGCGGACGCCGTATCCGAGGCGCCATCGGTGGTGAGCGTGATTTCCGCCGTGATGAACTGCCCGGGATTTCCGTCGGTGGAGCCCGAGTATCCCTCGATCACGAAGCCGGTCAGGGAGGAATTGCCCGCAAATTCCTCGTTCATGTCCACCGTGGCGCCGTAGATCAGGGTGACCTCGCCGGTCTCGCCGGCGCCCGCTGCGTACTCGAGGCTGCCGCCGCTCGACGTGATGCCGCTCACTGTCGGTGAATCGGCGGTGCCGGTATTCTTGACGAGCGTGACCCGGCGCTGACCGCCGATGACGGCCGCGGAGTAGTCCTGGGTGACCGTGACCGGTGGCAAGGTGGTGCCTAGGCCGAGGGTGAACGCCATGCTCTGGAAATTGTCCGCGACCCTTGCGAAGGCCTGGCCGGTGATTGCGAGCGCCACGACGAGTAGCAGGGCTGTGACCTTGTTCATGTTGACTCCTCTCGAACGGAGCGCGTTCGCTCAGGGCGAGGGTGGGGGTTTTCTTGACCTACCTGCAGCGGGTCCCGCATTATATCAGCACATGGCCGCCGGTTTCAAGCGTCATTGCGTGAAAATTTGATGGTCGATGCTGGACGTGCGTCGCGTCCCGTGGTTCCCAGGAGCTGCCGTTGCCACTCGCGATCTTGCATGAGGACAATCATCTCCTGGGCGTGCTCAAGCCGGCCGGCCTGCTGTCGCAGGGCGACCACACCGGGGACCCGTCCGTCGTGGATGTCGCGAAGGTGTATCTGAAGGAACGCTACGCCAAGCCCGGCAACGTCTTTCTCGGACTCGTGCATCGCCTCGACCGGCCGGTCTCCGGAGTGATGGTCCTGGCGCGTACGAGCAAGGCCGCCTCGCGGCTGGCGGCGCAATTCCGCGACGGCACCGTGGACAAGCGCTACCTCGCCATCGTCCGCGGGCGGCTGCCGCTGCCGCGGGGCGAGCTAGCGGCCCACCTGGCGGCCACGGGTGACACACACGGCGTGACCCGGGCAGCCCGCAGCGGATTTCCCGGCTCGCGCCCCGCTTTGCTGCGCTACCGGGTCCTCGATCAGGCGCGCGACGTCACCCTCATCGAGATCGAGTTGCTCACGGGCCGGCGCCACCAGATCCGGGCGCAGTTCGCGCTCGAGGGATGTCCGGTACGCGGCGACGTGAAGTACGGCGCGGCCGCGACAGCCGACGGTCAGCTCGCGCTCCACGCCCAGCGGCTGGAGTTCGCGCATCCGGTGGGGGGAAAGCCAGTGGTGCTGCAGGCGCCACCGCCATGGTGCTGGCCGCCGGCGGACACCACGGCGGAGCTTTAACTTCGCGCGCCGAGCGCCTATCTTGAACCGGTTCCAGCGGCAAGGACTCCAACCTGGACACGCCCATGCCCGATCTCGACGTCACGATCATCGGCGGCGGCATCGTCGGCTGCGCCGTCGCGGCCGCGACGGCGTCGCGCGGCCTGACCACCGTACTGCTCGAGCGCGAGGGTGCTCTCGCCCGTGGCACCACCAGCCGCAACAGCGAGGTGGCCCATGGCGGTATGTACTATCCCACGGGCTCGGCCAAGGCGCGTCTTTGCGTGCGCGGCCGCCGATTGCTCAGGGAGTTCTGCATGACCCACGGGGTGCGTTACCGTGAGTGCGGCAAGCTCATCGTGGCTGTGGCGCCGGCGGAGATCCCCGAGCTCGAACGCCTCTTCGCGCTGGGCACGGCGAACGACGTGGAGGATCTTGCCTTGCTCGATCGCGCCGAGGTGGCGAGCCTCGAGCCCGAGATCCGCGCGGTGGCGGCGCTCTACTCGCCACGCACGGCCGTTCTCGACGCCGAGGGTGCCACCCGTGCTTACGGCCGGGCGGCTCGCGACTCCGGCGCCGAGATCATGACGGGTAGCGAGGTCGTGGGCCTGAAGCCGACGCGTGCTGGCTGGCGCGTCGAGGTGCAACCGCCGGTCGGGTCGGACCGGCAGGGCTGGGTGCACACGAGCCGCTGGGTCGTCAATGCCGCCGGCCTGTACGCCGACCGCGTGGCCGCTCTGGCGGGAATCGACGTCGATGTCCGGGGCTGGCGACTGCGCTGGGTGAAGGGCAACTACATCGGCATCTCGCCGCGTCACGATGGGCGCGTACGCCGCCTCGTGTATCCGGTGCCTCCGCGCGACGGCTCGAGTCTCGGCATCCACCTCTGCATCGACGTGGCCGGCCAGATGCGCCTGGGGCCGGACGTGGAGCCGCTGCCGCCACAGACGCGGGAAGACTACCGCGTCGATCCGCTGCGCCAGGAGGCGTTCTTCGCCTCCGCCAGCACCTTCCTGCCGTTCCTGCAGCGCGAGGATCTCTCGCCGGCCATGTGCGGCCTGCGCCCGCGTTTCGCCGTGGCCGGTGCGGGCGGGTTCCGCGACTTCGTCATCCGGCACGAGTCGGACGACCGGCAAGGGCTGGTCAATCTCCTGGGCATCGAGTCGCCGGGCCTCACCGCGGCCGCGGCAATCGCCGAGGAGATCGGCGACGCTCTGATCTCGAGCCGTTGAACTCTCGACGAGGAGACCCCGCCGTGAAGGAGTACCAGAAGATCACCCTGCTGCCGCGCGACACCAATGGCCGCGGCACCATCTTCGGCGGCGTCATCATGAGCGCCATCGACCTCGCCGGCGCGGTATGCGCGCGCGATCACTTCGCCAATCGAGACTTCGTGACCGTCTTCGTGCATGAGATGGAATTCCACGCGCCGGTCTACGTGGGCGACCTGCTCACGCTGCGCGGCGAGCTCGTGCGCGCGGGACGCACGTCCGTGACGGTGAAGATCGTGGCCGAGGCCGAACGGTACGACACGGCCGAGACCGTCACCGTGACGGAGGGCTTGCTGGTCTACGTCGCGGTCGACGAGCGCGGGCAGAAGACGCCCCTGCGGCCACGGGAGCCGCGACCGTGTGGATAGCCCTGGTCATCGCTCTCCTGCTCGTGGTTGCCTGGCCCACCGGGCGCCCCCGGCGGCGGGGCCGTCCGGTCCTGCGCGACACCGGCCCGCAATGGCGAAGCATGTATGGTCGGCGCGCGCTGCTGCGCTACGGCATCGGTCTCGGCGTGGCGGCGGTGCTCGCCTACAGCGGTGCCGACGAGGCTTTCGATCGGTGGCATACGCGGGCCCTCGACGTGCGCGAGGGCCGTGGTGGCAACGCGCAGCCGCCCAGCCCGAGCGACCGCGTCGCCGCCGCGGTGAAGCCGGCCGGCGAACGTTGGTGGTTCCTGGTTTGGCTGCTCACGGCCGTGGCCGACTGGCGCTGGCGCTCCACCGCATTCACGCGCTGGGGGCGCGCCAACTTCGAGGCGCTCTGCGTCGGATTGCCGCTGCTGTGGGCCACGCAGTACGGGCTGGGGGCGAACCGACCCAGCAGCCGCGGCGGCAGTCCGCGCTGGCGGCCGTTCCAGAACGCGAACTCGGCGAGTGGCCACGCCATGCTCGGCGCCGTACCGTGGTGGACGCTGGCGCAGCGGCTGCCCGACACCGTGACACGGTCGCTGACGCGGGGGCTCGGCTTGGTGACCGGCTGGTCGCGGCTGAACGATCGCAAGCATTACCTCTCCCAGGTGCTGTTGGGCTGGCTGATCGCGGCGAACGCCGTCGCGGCGGTGTCGCAGGAAGGCGAGGAGCGCGATGACAGGTGTCGATCTGCCTCTGGAGAGTCCAGGCTTCCGCATCCGTGAGTACCGCGAGGACGACGCCGAGAACATCGTCAGGCTGGGCGGCAACTACCAGATCTGGCGCCATCTGGGCGATGCCTTCCCGTTTCCCTACACGCACGAGAAAGCGCTCGCGTGGCTCCACGAGGTCGCGGCCCAAGATCCCACCACGTGCTTCGCCATCGCCGATCCCGAGAACCGACTCTGTGGCGGTGTCGGCGTGATGCTGAAATCCGAACCCAACTACGCGCACGATGGCGAGATCGGCTACTGGCTCGGTCGCCAGTACTGGAACCAGGGCATCGCGACGGCCGCCGTGCGCGCCTTTACGGCCTGGGTACGCGCCGCCTACGGATTGCAGCGCGTCTCGGCCCGGGTCTTCGCGACCAATACTGCGTCCGCACGGGTGCTGCAGAAGTGCGGCTTCCGGCTCGAGGGAACGCTGCGCCAGGGTGTACGCAAGGAGGATCGATACCTCGACCTGCTGGTCTTCGGGCACCTGCCCGGCGACGGTCACTCGGACACCTGACCCTCTGGCCCGAAACACAGCGGGCGTAGCCTCGCGGCTACGCCCGCACGCGGACGTGGGAGTGGATGGGATCAGCCGGTCAGGCGCCGACCTGCTGCTTCACCCATTCGACGGTGACGGTCTTCGGCCGCTCGATCGGAGCCATCATGGCGCGGTTCCATACGAGCTGCGCACACATGCCCATGGCACGCGACACCGAGAACATGACCGTATAATATGGGAACTCCGTCATGCCGTAATGATACAGCACGGCGCCGCTGCCCGCGTCGACGTTCGGCCACGGGTTCTTCGCCTTGCCCTGCGCGGTGAGCACCTTCGGCACGACGTTGAATACGAGGTCGACCATCTGCACCAGCGGATCGTCCGGGAAATGCTTCAGCCCGAACGCGCGCAACGCGGTGAAGCGCGGGTCGGTGACGCGCAGCACGGCATGGCCGTAGCCCGGGATCACGCGGCCGGCATTGAGCGTATCCCACGCCACTTTCTCGAGCTGCTCGGCCGTGGGTACACCGCCGAACTGCTTCATCATCTCGAGCACCCAGCCCAGGCATTCCTGGTTGGCCAGGCCGTGCAACGGACCGGCCAGGCCATTCAGGCCAGCGGAGATCGAGTAATATGCATCGCTCAGCGCCGAACTTACAAGGTTGGTCGTGTGCGCCGACACGTTGCCGCCTTCATGGTCGCAGTGCAACACGAGATACAGACGCACGGCGTCGGCCGCTTCCTTGTGCTTCTTCGTCAGGCCCAGCATATGCGCGAAGTTCTCGGCGTAGCTGAGGCCCTTCTTCGGGGCGATGCGCGGCCCTTTCTTGAAGCGCATGCGATACACGCCCGCCGCGATCGTGGCGATGCGCGCCTGGATCGTGAGGCAGTCCTCGAGCATCGGCTGCCACATCTCGGTCTTCGGTACGCCCTTGTTGTAGGCTTTCACGAACTCGCTCTCACGCTGCATGCACAGGATGGCGGTGTCGAGCATCGTCATCGGATGCGAGTTCGCCGGCATCGCTTCGAGCACTTTCCATATATAGGCCGGCACGCGTGCGCGTGACGCGAATTCCTCTTGCAGCGCCTTGCGGTCCTTCGCGTTCGGCAGCTCGCCCGTGCAGAGCAGGTAGAAGATGTCTTCCGGCGTCTTCGCCGTGAGTTCGGCCAGCGGGATCCCGCGGATGATGAGCCCCTTCTCCGGAGGCACGACGCTCGTGTCGCAGATCATGCCCTTGACGCCACGCATGCCACCGAAGGCCTGGCCCACGGTCACCTCACTGATGACCTTGTCGCCGTGCGCCTTCACCAGCGCGCCGACGTCTTCGCGCCAGACCGGAATCTTTTTCGCCAGAGCGTTCTGCAGCTTCGCCATGATACACGTCCTCCCACGTCTACCCCGAGCCCGGGGCCGGATCGCAGCTCCCCGTTGAACCGCGATGCGGACATCCTACTCTCCTGGAAGGTGAAGTCAACCACGAGCGGCGGCCCGGTGCGATTTGCTTTCGTTCTGGAAACCAACCGACTTTCCACCTACCTTTGAGTGCGAGAATCTGGCCGCGATCCCGTGCGTGAGGAGGATGGGATGACCGATCAATTGAAGAAGTGCCTCGTGATCTTCGACCAGGCGATCAAATTCGAGGAAACGGGTATGGCTTTCTTCGAGGAACGCGCCGCCAAGGCGGAGAGCGCGCTCGAGCGCAACCTGTTCCACGCCCTGGCCAAGGACGAGCTTGGCCACAAGAAATACCTGCTGCAACTGCGTGACGAACTCCTGCGTGAGAACGATCTGGAGGCCATGAGCCCCGTATCCGGGCAGCATGCGACGGCCCGTGAGATCTTCGAGAGCGCCATGTCCGGCGCGCAGGATCCGTACGAGTACGAGAGCGATCAGCTCCGGATCCTCGACGGGGCCATGGACGTCGAGCGCAAGGGCTACACGCTGTACATCAATGCGGTGAACAGCGTCGAGTCGCCGCGCGCCAAGGCCGTTTTCCAGCACCTGGCGGGCGAGGAGCAGAAGCACTACAACCTGCTCAAGAACACGTACGACTACATGGCCGACCCCGAGGCCTGGCACGGGTTCGACGAGAGCCCGATGCTCGACGGCGGCTAGTCGCATCGTCATGGCGCGACGTTCGGCGGCTGCCCTCGCGGGCGGCCGCCTTGTTTCTGATTTCTGCCATTCATGAGGGGGAACCGTGCCGCTCTCCGCGCCCGAACGCTCGCGCTACTTCGCCGACACGATCGCCATGGCACCCATGGCGCAGGGGGGCAACCTGCCCTATCGGCGCCTGTGCCGCGAATTCGGCGCCGACCTCACCTGCAGCGAGATGGTGATCGCCGACAAGCTCGTCAAGGGTGGTGAGGGGCCGCTGCTGCGCCACCACCCGAGCGAGGAGACCTTCGGTGTGCAGCTCTGCGGCATGCGTCCCTCCGTCGTCGCCGAGGCGGCTCGCATCGCGGTGGACCGTGGCGCGCGCTTCATCGACCTGAACTTCGGCTGTCCGATCGACCTCGTCGTGCGCCGTGGCGCGGGTTCAGCGCTCATGAAGAAGCCGCGCAAGCTGGCCGAGGTGGTGGCCGCCGTGCGGGAGGCGGTGGAGGTGCCGCTGTCGGCGAAGATCCGCACGGGCTACACGGAGGAGCGTCAGAACGCAGTCGAGGTGGCCCTGGCCGCCCAGGATGCGGGGGCCGACGCGCTGGCGATCCACGGCCGCACGCGGCAGCAGCGTTACAAGCGAAGCGCGAACTGGAACGTCATTGCCGACGTGGCCGGGGCGCTCACCATTCCCGTGCTCGGCAACGGCGACCTGCTCACGCCGTGGGACCTCGACCGCCGCCGCGGCGAGACGCCGGTGCGCGGATTCATGATCGCGCGCGGTTGCCTCATCAAGCCGTGGGTCTTTCGCGAGCTGCGTAGCGGCGAGGCCTGGGTGCCCACGGTTGCCGAGCGCTGGGCCGTGATGCGACGCTACCTCGACTACGCGCTCGAGTACTTCGGCGACGACGACAAGGGGCAGCAGCGCGCCCACCGTTTCCTGATCTGGCATCTCCATTTCTGGCCACGCTGGCGGCCATACACCGAGGCCGACTATCAGGCGCACCTGCCCGAATCGCTCATCCAGCGCCGTGACGACGAGGTTGTCGGCGATCCCGACCTGGTACTGCTCGCAAGCGACGACGAGGCCGATCACGAGCGCATCTGGCGACGCCTCCTTGACAGCGATTACCCGGGAGCCTAGAGTGCGCGGGTAGTCGACGGCCTGTCGACCAGCGGAAGTCCGGTGAGAATCCGGCGCGGCCCCGCCACTGTGAGCGGCGACGAAACCTGCACGACAGCCACTGGATGCCCGCGGGGCATCCGGGAAGGCGCAGGCGGTAGGACGACCCGCAAGCCAGGAAACCGGTTCCAGGCCCTGTCCGTCACCTTCGCGGGCGAGGTACGGCATGGTGGATCCCACTCGCGTGGGTTCCGGTCACTGGTGCAGTGGCCCATTCCTTCGCCATCGTGGCTCTCGATCTCCACGACCCTTCCTCTGGTTCGCGGTTCTGAGCGTCGTGCTCCGCGTCCTTGCGTCGCCCGCAGCCGCCAGGCCGGCAGTGACCGCCGCGGCGCCGGCCGACGGGGACGCCGCGGCGGCCGTGCTCGACACGGTCGTCGTGTCGGCGCCGGCGGTGCGGTCACCCGGGCTCTTCCCGAGCGCGCCGGGTGTGGCCACGGTGGTGCCGCTGGAGGACGCCACCGGCGGTGCCGACCTCGCCGAGCTGCTGGCCGGCGCGGCCGGCCTGCAGATGCGCCGCTTCGGCGGCCTCGGCGCTTATGCGCTTCCGTCGGTCCGCGGCTCGAGCGCAGCCCAGGTGGAGGTGCTCATCGACGGGCTGCCCCTGGGCGACGCCCAGACCGGCGTCGTCGATCTCAGCGCGCTGCCGCTGGAACGCTTCGACCGCGCGGAGATCCACCGCGGCCTCGTGCCGGCCGGATTCGGCGGCGTTGGCGCAGCGGGTGCGATCGACCTGCGCACTCGCGACATCCCCGGCGGCCGCCTCGACGTGCGTCTCTTCGGCGGCAGCTTCGGCGACCGCGGTGCCCGGGCCACCGTCGCCGGAGCCACGTCCGGTGGCGGGCTGCGCGGCATGCTGCTGCTGCACGGCCGAGCCACGGACAATCGCTTCCGCTACCTCGACCATCACCAGACGTTCCTGACAACGGCCGACGACACCATCCGGGACCGTGTCAACGCCGAGCGACAGGAGGCCGGTTTCTATGGCCTAGGCGAGCTTGACGGCGGCACTGGGACCCTGCGCGCCTCGGCCGGCTTCTTCCGCCAGGACGCGGGGCGTCCGGGCCCTCTCGGTTTTCCGAGCCCGCACGCCGGCCTGCGCCGTGACCGCTGGGACGGTCGCCTCACCGCGGCCACGCCGCGGCGTGACGTCACCCTTGATCTCGCCGCGAGTCGCCGCCGCGAGACGCTCGCCGACGGCGACGGTGAGGTTGGCTGGGACCCGCCGGGCGACACGCAAGCGACCAGCGACGAGGTCACCGCGCGTGCCATGTGGGCGCCCGTCTGGTTGCTCAGCGATCTGGTGCATGACCTGCCCGACCTGCTGCTCTCGCTCACTGCGGGCGGCGACTGGCGGCAGCAGGAGTACCGCGCAACGCAGCCCGACCGTACCCTGCCACGGCGCGAGCGTACCACGACGTCGGCCTTCGCCTCCCTCGCCATCGACATGCCGCACCCCCGCCTGCGCGTCACGCCGGGCTGGCGCTGGCAGCGGGCGCGCGACGACTTCCCGCCCGTGCCCGATCTGCCCTGGCTGCCCGAGGGGCCGGCCGAGGCACACGTGAGCGAGGCCACCTCGCCGAGTCTGGGCCTCACCTGGCAAGCCGTGCCCGGCGCGTTGACGCTGGATGCGCACTGGCACGAGACGGTGCGTCAGCCCACCTGGGTGGAACTGTTCGGCGAGCCGGGCGGCCTCGAGGGCAACCGCGAACTCCAGCCCGAAGCGATCACCGGACGCGACGTGGGCGTCACCATGAGCGATCGGGATGCCGGCACGGCGTTACGCGTGACGGTGTTCTCGCAGACCACCGAGCGCACGATCACCTGGCTGCAGAGCAGCCTCTACACGGTGAAGCCCGTGAACATCGGGCGCGCGCAGACGCGCGGGGTGGAGGTGGAGGCGCGCGGGCGGTTCCTCGAGGGCCTTGCCCTCACCGCCAACGTCACCGCACAGCGCGCCCGCGATCGTGGCCCCGACCCGGCGTACCGCGGCAAGGCCCTGCCCTACCTGCCGTCGCTGGAGCTGTTCGCCACCATCAGCCTCGATCGCGACACGGGCTGGGTTCCGACGGTCACCGTGCAGGCGTCGAGCAGCAATCCGCGCGATCGCTACAACCAGCCCGAGCAGCGGGCGCCTGCACGCAGCCTCGTGCATCTGGCGCTGGCCCGCACCTGGCGTGGCGGCGTCTGGGGCGCCGGGCGCGTCGCCACGCTCACCGGCGAGATCATGAACGTCACGGACAACACCGTCACCGATGTCGAGGGCTACCCGCTGCCCGGGCGCAGTGTCCGCGTCTCGCTCGCGTGGCGCTGACCCGCAAGGAGCTGCCGATGCGATACCTCCTCGTTCCCTGTGCGCTCTTCCTGGCCTCGGCCGTTTCCGCGTCCGCGTGGACGGAGGGCGCGATCATCACCTCCGACTACAGCGGCAGCGGCGCCGTGAGCACCTTCCTGCGCGACGACCCATGGACCGTCAGCCCGGATCGCGCGACGGTTTATCGCGACGCCGTGGCGCACTGGCACGACGGCCTGCTCTACGTCGTCAATCGCGCGGGGGCGGACAACATCCAGGTGCTCGATCCGGCGGCCGGCTATCAGACCGTGCGGCAGTACAGCCTGGGCACGAACCGGGGCTTGCACGACATCGCCTTCGATACCGAGGGCGAGGCCTACGTGGCGTGCTACGACACCGCCGAGCTGCTGCGGATCGATCCGGTCAGCGGGCAGATTCTCGACGTGATCTCCACGGCCGCATGGGCCGATGCCGATGGTCGTCCCGAGACGGGCCAGCTCCTGGCTGTCGGCGACCGGCTGTTCATCACCTGCGAGCGCCTCGACCGCGGCCACTACTACCAACCCGTCGGCGACAGCTACCTGCTGGTTTGGGACATGGCTGCCGAGGCGTGGGAGGGCAGCATCCTGCTCGCGGGGACCGATCCCTATGCCCGGCCTTTCTACGATGGCCAGTATCTCCACGTCGCCTGCATCGGTGTGTATGGCGTGCTCGACGCGGGGGTCGACGTCGTCGATCCGGTGTCGCTCACGTCCCTCGGATTCGAGATCACGGACGCGCTCGCCGGCGGTGACGTCCTGGACATCGAGCCGGGGCCGGGCGGCTGGCGCGAGGTCATCGTCAGCGACACGGCGCTGCAGACGAGCGTACGGCGCTACCGAGCGGGCGAAGGCGCGGCGGCGGTGATCCTGCCCACGAGCGCCTACGACTACGCCGACCTCGCGTTCGACGGCGACTTCCAGCTCTATGTCGCCGACCATTCGGCGTCGGCGCCCGGCCTGCGGGTCTTCGATGCCGTCAGCGGCGCGGAGCTGACATCGGCGCCCCTCGCCACCGGCTTGCCGCCCGTGTCGATCGTTCTGCCCGAGGGCGCGGTGGTCGCGGCGCCCGACCTGCCGTCGCCGCACCTGCAACTCGCGGCGCCGTGGCCGAATCCGGCCAACCCTGCCACGCAGGTGGCCTGGACGGCCTCGGCCGGACAGGCGGTGACGCTGCGCGTGCTCGATCTGCGGGGCCACGAGTTGCAGCGCGTGGCGCGCGTCACCGACGACAGGGGCCACGGGACTTGGCGCTTCGACGGTCTCGACGACTGCGGGCGCCGCGTCGCCTCGGGAACTTACCGTCTGGTGGTCGAGGGTGCCGGAGGCTTCGCCGCGCGCAGCTTCAGCCTCGTGCGCTGATCCCCGTCCGCACCCTCCACGCTTGCGATCCGCCCCCGAATGGTGGACATTCGAGGGCGCTGACGATGTCCCTACCGGGGAGAAACGAGCCATGACCCGCATCTACACCCGCACCGGCGACGGTGGCGAGACCGGCCTCTTCGGCGGTGGCCGCACGGCCAAGAGCGACCCGCGGGTCGATCTCTACGGCGAGGTGGACGAGCTGAACAGCGCCCTGGGCGTGGTCCGCGCCCACCTGGAGCCCCAGCTCGCGGCGCAGCCGGCCCTCGCCGCTCTCGATGCCGACCTCCTCGCGTTCCAGAGCGATCTCTTCGAACTCGGCGCCCTGCTCGCGGATCCCGAGCGCTGCCGGCGGCTGCGCGATGCCGCGCCCACCGAGCTGGGCATCGACGGCCCGGCCCTCGAGCCCGTGATCGACCGGCTGGAGGACGGGCTGCCCCCGCTACGCGCCTTCATCCTGCCGGGGGGCGACGCCGCGGCGGCGGCCCTCCACCTGGCGCGCACGATCTGCCGCCGTGTGGAACGCAAGGCCGTGGCGGCCGTGCACGCGCAACTCGAGGTGCCGGACGGCGTGATCGTCTATCTCAATCGCCTGAGCGACCTCCTGTTCGTCGCGGCGCGCCGCGTCAATCACGAGCGCGGCCGTGACGACGTCATCTGGCCCGGTCGTCGTCAGGATCCTGACCCGAGGTGATCCGTGGTCCCGCGCCTGCTGCGCCGCTTCGAGAAAATCGCCCCCGCCGACGCGAATAACGGGTCGGCCGCCGGGTTACCACCCCCGTTCGTCGATGCCGCCGCGGCCACGGCCGCGGACGGCGATCCGGATCAGGGCGACATCGTCCGTTTTCTGGATGGAGATCCGCGGGGGTTCGAGGCGCTCATGGAGCGGTACCGACGGCAGGCATACGGCATCGCCCTGGGGCTGTGCGGCAACCATGACGACGCCATGGACGCGGTGCAGAAAGCGTTCATCCGCATCCATCGCTCGCTCGGCCGGTTCCGGCTCGGGGCGCCGTTCTTCCCGTGGCTCTACCGGATCGTGCGCAACGCGGCGCTCAACCAGCGCCGCGACGAGAAGCGCCACCGCGGCGAGATGCCCCTGGAGTGGGTCACGCGCCCGGCGGACGATCCGAACCCGCTGGAGGCAGCCGTGGCCGATGACCTGGCGGTCCGCCTCTGGGCCGGTATCCAGGGACTGTCGCCCGAGCTACGCGAGGTGTTCATGCTCTACCATTTCCAGGGCTTGAAGTATCGCGAGATCGCCGCTGCCGTGGACATCCCGATCGGCACCGTGATGTCGCGCTTGCACGCCGCGCGGCGCCAGCTCCGCGCCGGCATCGGCGAGGTGGGGGACTGATGCGCGCTCCTCATGAATACCAACCTGAGCGCGACGCGCCCCTGCTCTCCGCGTACGTCGACGGCGAACTCGACGCCGCCGACGCGGCACTGGTCGAGGGCTGGGTCGCGGCGCATGACGAGGTGCGGCGCGAGGTGGATCGCCTGCGCGCCTTCGTCACCTTGACGAGCCGCCTTCGCCTGCGCGACGCGCCACCCGAGGCATGGGAGGTGTTCTGGCGTCGCTCCTACAATCGCGGCGAGCGCCGGCTCGGCTGGATCCTGTTCATCGTGGGCGTGGCCGTCGTCGGCGGCTGGGCGTTCGGCAACGCCGTGGCCAGCGTGCTGCACCGCGTCCACCTGCCGACCGTCGTGAAGATCGGCACGGGCGCCGTGGGCGCGGGGCTGCTCATCCTCATGGTTTCCGTGCTGCGCGAGAGCTGGTACGCGCGCAACCACTCACGGTACAAGGACGTCATTCGCTGACGGAGGCGGACATGCTACTGACCACCATCGAATCCATCCCGGGCAAGCGAGTCGTCAAGGTCATCGGCATGGTGAAGGGCAACACCGTGCGCTGCCGCGACATTGGACACGACTTCATGGCCGGGCTGAAGAACATCGTCGGCGGCGAGGTGAGCGACTATACGAAGATGATCGCCGAGAGCCGCGAGGAGGCGCTGGACCGCATGACGGCGCAGGCGGCGGCGAACGGCGCCAACGCCATCGTGTGCGTGCGATTTGCGACGAGCGAGATCATGACACATGCCTCGGAGCTGCTGGCATACGGGACGGCGGTCATCGTCGAGGACGATCTCCCACCGCGCTGAGGATCCGGACGGAGAAAATGAAAGAGCGCCGCTCACGAGCGGCGCTCTTCAAGTCGCAGCGACCAGGGGACGCCGGCTGCTTTCCTACTCCATCACGATGGCGGTCTCGGGGCAGACGTCGACGCACGCCTCGCAATCGGTGCACTCGTCGGCATTCACGAACGCCTTCCCATCCACCAGGCTGATGCACTCGACGGGACAGGTCTCGATGCAGTCCTCGCACGCTGTGCACTTCTCGGGGTTGACTATGGCGGCCATTGACTTTCCTCCTCGGCACGGTCATTCCGCAGCCGCACGTCGCGGCCATCTTGCGGCAATAATGGGCAGGCCGGGCAGCCAAGTCAAATCCGCTCCGGTTGCCTTCAGGAGGCAAAAACGTTGACATGGAAGGGTAGGTTTCAGGCGCTCCCGCGTCGCAACAGACGCCCCAGCGCGAAGCGATCCGAAGCGGCCAGCAACGGCACCAGGGCCGCGGCGAGCAGGATCGCGTCGCGGACGAGTAACGAGACGCCCACCTCGTGCCCGCCCTCGGTGTGGAAGCAGCCGCAGGAGATATCGAGACCGCGCGCCAGGGCCACGGCGATGGCCACCATGAACACGACGAGCAGAATCACCGCGAGCAGGGCGGCGCCGCGGCGGGCGACACCGAAGACGAGGGCGAGGCCCAGCACGCACTCCACCATCGGCATGAGCAACGCGAAGGGATGCAGCAGGACGAGGGGGACCATGTGGTAGTTGTGGATCGCCGTCGCGAAGGCCGCGGGATGCGTGAGCTTGTCGAGGCACGCGTAGAGGAACACGCCACCCACGCCGAGCCGGCAGACGAGCGCCAGGAGATCGCGCCCCAGCGCGGGTGACGAGGCAGTGGTCACGGTGTGTCGCCTCCCATCAGCGGCCCGCCCTCGCGACGCCAGGCCGGCAAGCCGCCGTCGAGGATCCTGAGGTTCGTGTAGCCGCGTTCGAGGAATCGCGAGGCCGCCGCCGACGCGAGTTGCATCGTGCCGTCGTCGTAGAGAACCAGGGTGTCCTCGGGATAGATGAAATCGAGCACGGCGGCGAGATCGTCGTCGAACGTGCTGGCGCAGACCGTGAAGGCGCCAGGGATCGTCGACCTGGGATCGTCGGGCCGCGTGTCGACGAAGAGATCGGTGCCCGCGTCGAAGAGCCCGCGCGCCTCGGCCGCGCTCACCACGGGCGCGGGCAACTTCAGCTCGTAGACCTCGGCCTGGGCGCGTAGCGGCAGGCGATCAGGGCGCACCAGGGTGACCACCGCGACCAGGACCACGGCGATGCCCACCAGAGCGAGAGCCTGGCGGGTGGCCGTGGCCCATATGGCGTGCGGATGGGGACGGGTGGTCACCTGCGGCCTCTACAATCGCACCATGTAGCTCACGTGGACCGTGAGTACCGGTGACGACGGCAGATCCGTGTGGATCGTCAGCTCGCCCTTCATGCGGCCGTGATTGGCCTGCAACGTCGCGTCGTCCTCGGGCAGAGCGTTGCCCTCGATCACGGCCTGCCACTCGGTACCCGGAATGGAGTTCTTCACGGACGCCTTGAGTCCGGGGATGTCGATCTCCGCGCCGGTCAGGTTGAAGTGCGTGCCCTTGTCATAGGCCCCCACGCGAATCTGCGAACGCAGCGGTTGCCCGGCCTGAACGTAGTTGAAGTTCACGCGATCGCGGCCAAGGATGAGATCCTGGATCACCATGGCGCCGACCTCGAGCGTCACGGTCGGCTCGTCCGCGAGGTTCGTGCCGAGGATCAGCGTGGTGCGCTTGCGCCCCGGCGGCGTGTCGGCGCGCAGCGTGAAATTCACCTTGCTGCGCTGCTTGTCGCCGTCGACGCCGTTCTTGATGTCCACGTCGACGAAGTCCGGCTTGTCCTTCACCGACATCTTCAGGGCCGGGACGTCCTCCGTCCAGAACGTCCATTCCTTCGTGCTGGTGTTGCCCGACTTGGTGACCTCGAAGCCGAGCGAGCGGCCGGGAGGATCGTTGTAAAGCGGCACCTTCACGTCGGCGGTGATCATCACGTCGACGTCGCCGAGCTTGGGGTCGTCGGAGAAGATGTTGATGAACTTGGTTTGCGGTCCCTGGAAACTCTTGCTGTTGAAATCGACGGCGATCGTGGTCGATTCCCCAGGGCCGAGCGTGTCCTTCGCCAGCTCGGCTACGGTGCAGCCGCACGTCGTCTCGACGTTGCGGATATTCAAAGGCGCGTCGCCTTCGTTGGCGATGGTCAGGGTCGCCTGTTTGGCCTCGTTCTGCTTCATGTCTCCAAAGTCGATATGCAATGGTTCCACCCGGATGACCGGAGCGGCGATGGCGGCTGCGGCCGTCGTGAGCGAGATGACCAGGGCGATGCTGAGGCTGCGCATGGGTCCCTTCCTCGTGTAGGGCGGTGTGGCAGGTCGCGAGATCCGGGCATGAACGTGACCCGTTCGCGAAAGTTCCCCGCCGCCGGTCCCGGCCTCGCGCCGGGGCCCCCCACAATTTTGGCACTTTCCCGTTTCGCGGCAAGCCCTTACGCTGGAGGCACGTGAACAGGGAGGTGAGCGGGATGCATGGCGACAAGCGCCTGAGCACGCTGACCCGCGGGGCCGGGCTGCTGACGCTCGTCCTTGCCGGCGGGACGATAGGCTTCATGGTGCTGGAGCGCTACACGCTCCTCGACGCCCTCTACATGACGGTGATCACGATCAGCACGGTCGGATTCGGCGAGGTCCGGCCGCTCGATCGCAGCGGGCACCTCTTCGTCATCCTCCTCATCATCACCGGGCTGGCCGTGGTCGGCTACACCCTGACCTCGCTGGGCCAGGCGATCGTGGAAGGCTCCGTCCAGCGCATGTTCTGGAGGCGACGCATGATGCGCGAGATCGAATCGATGCGCGATCACTACATCGTATGCGGCCACGGACGCATGGGGCGCGTCGTCTGCCGCGAATTGAAGGAGGAGAAGGTCCCGTTCCTGGTCATCGAGCGCGACGCCGACGCGGCCGCGCTCCTGCATGATCGCGGCTATCGCGTGGTGCAGGGCGATGCCACCGAGGACGAGGTGCTCGCCCGTGCCCGCGTTGACCACGCTCGCGCCCTGGTCTCTGTCGTCTCGCGCGATGTGGACAACCTCTACATCACGCTGTCGGCGCGAGAGATGTGCCGCCAGGATAATGCCGGGCTGTACATCCTCGCCCGGGCGAGCGATGCGCGCGACCGCCGTAAGCTCCAGCACGCCGGCGCCAACCGCGTGATCTCGGCCGACGAGATCGGGGCCATGCGCATCGTCCAGGCGTTGCTGCGGCCCACGGTCTTCGATTTCATGGAGGTGACGACCACCAGCAGCCATCTCGAACTCATGTTCGAGGAGATGACCGTCGGCCCGGCCAATCACCTCGCTGGCAGCAAGTTGCGCGATTCCAGCATCCGGCAGAACTATGACGTGATCATCATCGCCGCCAAGAAGGCCGACGGCACCATGGTCTTCAATCCGGGTTCCGAGTACATGCTCGAGGCGGGCGACGTGCTGATCACCCTGGGCAACAAGGACCAGCTCGGCCGCCTGCGCCGCGCCCTCGCCTGAGGGCGAGCCACCGGATCGCGATCGCACCGGTGGCGGTGTCGCCGGACCGCGTTAATTTGCTCAAAGTTGATCAAGGTGGTCAAGTATACTGTCCAGGAGAGGGCCCATGGCAAGTCGCAAGCCGGCAAACGCAAAGACCCGGACCGGGGAATCCATTCATGACAGCGTGCTGGAACTGGTGGGCGAGACCCCGCTGGTACGCCTGGCGCGCCTGAACACGACCGATGCGGACGTGGTTCTGAAACTCGAATACTACAATCCGATGTCCAGCGTGAAGGATCGGATCGCGCTGTCGATGATCGAGGCCGCGGAGCGCGATGGTTCGCTGCAACCCGGCGGCGAGATCATCGAACCGACGAGCGGCAACACCGGCATCGGTCTCGCCTTCGTCGCGGCCGCGCGCGGCTATCGCATCACGCTCACCATGCCCGAGAGCATGTCGCGCGAGCGCCGCGCGATCCTGCGCGCGCTGGGGGCTGAACTGGTGCTCACCCCGGCGGAGAAGGGCATGGGTGGCGCGATCGCCGAGGCCAGTGCGTTGCAGGAGGCGCGGCCGGGATCGTTCATGCCGCAGCAGTTCGCCAATCCCGCCAACCCGGATGCGCACTACCGCACGACCGCCGAGGAGATCTGGCGCGACACCGGTGGCCACGTGGACGTGCTCGTGGCCGGGGTCGGCACCGGCGGCACTATCACAGGAGCCGGTCGTCGACTCAAGGAGCTGAACCCGCAGCTGCGGTGCGTGGCCGTGGAGCCCTCCGCATCGCCCGTGCTGTCGGGCGGCAAGTCGGGGCCGCACAAGATTCAGGGCATCGGTGCCGGATTCGTGCCCGAGATCCTGGACGTGGACGTCATCGACGAGATCGTCACCGTCGACGACTCCCAGGCACTCGCGATGGCGCGGGAGGCCGCGCGGCGCGAGGGGCTGTTCATCGGCATCAGCAGCGGGGCGGCCTTGCATGCGGCGCTCGGCCTCGCGGCGCGGCCGGAGTTCGCGAAGAAACGCATCGTCACCATCATCCCGAGCTTCGGCGAGCGGTACCTGTCGTCGGTCCTCTACGCCGATCTCATGGACTAGGCCACGTCGCACCTGGGCGCGTTCCAGGCGCCGGGTCCTCCGGCCGGAAGGGTGGGCGCATGACCGAGCAGGAACGCAGCCGGCGGATCCGTGAGCTGGCCGGCCGGCTGGCGGCCACGTATCGCGATATGGGGCAGATCAACCGCATCGGCGAGGAGAACCTGCCGTCTCGCGACATGATCGTGCAGCTCGTGGAACGCCTGCTCACGCTCGTCTTCCCGGGGTATTTCGGCGAACGCGTCCCGCGCGACACGGATCTCGAGCTTTTTGCCGCCAGCATCCTCGATCGGCTGGCCGTCGATCTGGCCGAGGTGATCGAGCAGACGCTTCTATTCTGCTGCCGGCACCCGTGCTCGTGCTCCCAGCTCTGGGCACCGGGCGCCGACGGCGACCTCGCGCACGATATCGCCATGGTCTCGCGCCGCCTCTCCCTCGACTATCTCGACCAGCTTCCGGATGTGCGCATCGCCCTGCGGCAAGATGTGCAGGCGGCCTACGAGGGCGATCCGGCGGCTGTGAACACGGACGAGATCATCCTCTGCTATCCCGGCACCTTCGCCATCGCGGTCTATCGCCTCGCGCACGCGCTGCACCGGCTCGGCGTACCCCTGGCGCCGCGTATCATGACGGAGTGGGCGCATCATCGTACGGGCGTGGACATCCATCCCGGCGCGCGCATTGCGCCGGCCTTCTTCATCGACCACGGCACGGGCGTGGTCATCGGCGAGACCACCGAGATCGGCGAGCGGGTCAAGCTGTACCAGGGTGTCACCCTGGGGGCGCGCAGCTTCCCGAGGCTGCCCGACGGCACCCTCGTCAAGGGCGGCAAGCGCCACCCCACGGTGGAGGACGATGTCACGATCTACGCGAACGCCACCATTCTCGGCGGCGAGACGGTGATCGGCCGCGGCGCCGTCATCGGGGGCGGCGCCTGGATCACCAGCAGCGTGCCTCCCGGCACGACCGTGCTCAAGAACACGATCCACGCGTGACGGTTGGCCCCGCATTGAGGGTTCGCTCAGGGTGTGGTATCCTGTCGGACAGGTCGGCCAGGGGAACCGACCATGAGCCCTTCAGCCGCGAGGTTCTGCTGCATGCATCCACGTCGTGACTTCCGTCAGGCGCCGCTGGTCGGTGCGTTGATGCTCCTCGTCCTGATGGCGCCGGCCACGGCCGCGCACGCCTGGCCCGATCACGATCCCAAAGCTCCACCGCCGGACGCGCCGGCCACGCGGGATGCCTGGGAACATAAGATGCTGCCCGCCGGCAATCCCGAGCATGGCGACGCCGTGGTCACGAGCGACCGCTACGACGTGCGGCGCTACGATCTCGACCTTCGCATCAGTCCCGAGGACACGACCGTCGCCGGCGTGGTCACGATGATCTTCACCAGCAAGGTGGCCGGGCTCGCGTCGTGCGTGCTCGACTTCGCCAATCGTGGGCTCGATGTCGACGGCGTCAGCGACGGCTCCGGCGCGCGGCCTTTCGTGCACCAGGGCGACTCGCTCAGCGTCAGCCTGCGCGCACCGCTGGCTGCGGGCGACGTCGACTCGCTGCGCATCGCCTACAGCGGACGGCCCGGGAGCCCCGCCGCCGACCGCGGACTCTTCTGGCGCGAGCACTTCCACTGGATTCCGTCCGAGGAGCAGACCGTCGACGGCGGCCGCGCGATCGCGAACATGAGCGAACCTTCCTATGCGCGTTACTGGTGGCCATGCAAGGATCGGCCCGATGACAAGGCCGACACCGTCCGGGTGGCCGTGACGGTACCCGACACGCTGGAAGTGGCGAGCAACGGGCGGCGCATGGGCGTAACGCCGGCCGAACCCGGCTGGCGCACGACGACCTGGCTCTCCACCTATCCGATCGCGACGTACCTCGTGAGCGTGGCGGTGAGCAACTACGCCTACTGGGAAGACGCGTGCACCACGGCGCTCACCACCGACCTGCCGCTCGTGAGCTACGTCTTCCAGCAACACCTGGCGAACTCACATGTCGAATTCGCTCCTCTTTGCGACATGATCGACGCCTGCGAGAGCTGGTTCGGCGCGTATCCGTTTGCGCGGGAGAAGTACGGTCATGCCGAATTCGTCTGGGGCGGTGCCATGGAACATCAGACCTGTACGAGTCTGGGCGCCGCTTACCTCAACGGGTCGGGCGAATCGAATGCCGAGGGCGTCATCGTCCACGAACTCGGTCACCAGTGGTTCGGCGATTCCCTCACTCCCGACACCTGGGCCGACATCTGGCTGAATGAGGGCTTCGCCACGTACGCGGAGGCGCTATGGGCGAGCCGCCAGGATCCTGCTTCGGGCTATCAGGACTACATGAGCGGGATCCGCGATTTCTATGACTGGGTTGGTGACAGCCAGGTGTACGATCCCGTGCCCGTGTTCCCGGGTTGGGTGATCTACCGCAAGGGCGCCTGGATCCTGCACATGGTGCGCGGTCGCCTCGGCGACGACGCGTTCTTCGCCATGCTGGAAGACTGGGCCACGGGCGGGGGCCGGCCGTACCACACGGTCACCACCGAGGAATTCATCGACCACGCCAGCTCCTACGCCGGGGAGGATCTCCACGGGTTTTTCGATCCCTACCTGAAGACGACCGCGTTGCCGCAGGTACGCCTGGCCACGACGATCGCGGACGGACCACGCGGCGCGCAGACACGCCTGCACGTGGAACTGCAGCAGGTGCAGATGCCGCTTTTCGACAACGTGTATCCCATCCGGGTGGCCACGGCGGCCGGCGATACCACGCTGCGCGTGCGCCTCGCCGCCGCCAGCGCCGCCACGGTCGTCGACGTCGCCGCGGCCGTGCAGACGGTGACGCTGGATCCCGAGCACTGGGTGCTCTGGCAGAGCACCCGCAGTGGTCTGCCCCTGCTGGCCGTGCATCCCAATCCCAGCGCCGCGGACGTCACGATCACCTACCGTACGGCGCAGGCACAGGACGTCACATTGAACGTGTACGACGTGCGCGGGCGGCTGGTGCGTTCCCTGAATCGGGGCATCATGGCGCCGGGCGAGCATCAGGACACCTGGGATGGGTACGACGACACCAGCCGGCGCGTCGCGAGCGGCGTCTACTGGATCACGGTGGAGATCGATGGCCGTCGCCAGGTCGGGCGCGTCACGATCGTGCGTTGAGGCGCGGTCGTCAGGGCGCGTCGGCCACGGCCCAGGACGTGCGGAAGGCCAGGCGCACGAGATCCGCATAGAGGGCGCCATCGAGCGTGACCGGTCGGTCGGCGGGCTGGTGCAGGTACGTGTAGCTATTCGTCGTCACCCAGTACAGCGTGCGCACGCCGAGATCGGCGAATGGTTGCGCGTCGGCGCCGCCCGATTTCCAGGTAGCCTTCACCATGCGGCGCGCATGGGAGGCATCGAGTTCGCGTGCCAGACGCCAGAGTTCCGGCGCGCCGTCGCCGCCTCCCACCTTGATGCTGTCGCCATGGGCCACGCAATCCAGATTGAACATCGCTGTCGTGTGATCGAGCGCCACGAAGGGGTGCGCGGCGTGGAAGCGTGAACCCTCGAGGCCCGATTCCTCGCTCGCGAAGAGCACGAACACGACGGTGCGCGCCGGCGGGCGGTCGGCCCGCGCGAAGGCCGCGGACAGGGCAAGCACGGCGGAGGCGCCCGAGGCATTGTCGTTGGCGCCGGGGAAGGTGACGTCGGGCGACTGCCGGCCCACGTGATCGAGGTGGCCACCGATGACGAGGGCCTCGTCGCGGCGTATCGGGTCGCTGCCCGGTAACACGGCGACCACGTTCCAGGTGGGGTGTTGCGTTTCGTAGCGGGCCTGTACCGCCAGGTCGACGGATGCCGGGAGCGCGAAGGACTGTGGGCGGTGGTCGGCGTCGATCCGACGGCGCAGCCGGCGCGCGTCGCCGGCGCCGCCGAGCAACCGGTCGGCGACGGTCTCGCCAATCTCCAGGTGCGGGAAGTCCGGGTGGTGATCGCCGTCGCCGTGCAGCACGCTGCCGATGGGCACGGGCGGCGGCGCGTCGGCTGCACTCGGGGCGTCGACCCAGAGCAGGGCGACCGCGCCGTGCGCGATGGCGGTGGCCGCTCTGGCGCGGGGCGTGGCGCTCTGTGCGGACCATCCTGCGTCGTCCAGCGTCCAGTCGGGATTCCGCTTGAAACACAGGGCCACCTTGCCGCGGATATCGACGCCGGCATAGTCGTCGAAACCGCGGTCGGCCTCGCTCAGCCCGTAGCCCACGAAGACCACCGGGGCTGCCACCGCGCCGCTGCCCGTGAATCCACGGCAGGTGAAATCGGGGCCGAGTGCGCAGGTCGTCCACGCACCGTCGTGGCAACGTACGCTCAGACGCGGCGTGCCCACGATCGCGTTGTACTCGATGGTGAGGGTTTGCAAGTATCCGTCGTCGCCCCCGGGTTGCAGACCGAGCGCAGCGAATCGATCGGCCGCCCAGCGCGCGGCGGCCAGGTAACCGTCCGATCCCGACAGGCGCCCGCCGTATTGCGGACCGGCGAGGTGCGTCACATCGGCCAGCAGTCCGTCGGCGGTGATGGCCGCGACGCCGGCATCCGGCGCCTGCGCGTGCGCGAGGTTCGCGACCATGAACAGCGTCAGGATGAGCCAGCAGCGCATCGCGTCTCTACTTCCAGTGCTCGGAGATGAAGGCATCCACCTCGGGGATGCCGCCCTGCATCACGAGATATCCGTTGTGGGGCTCGCGGTCGGTGATCTCACCACACACCGGCGTGAGCATGAGGCGCTCGACCTCGGCGTGGTCCTGGCTCTGGGCCAGGGCCCAGCCCAGCTTCACGTAGGCCACCTCGGGCAACATGTTGGCTGCGGGCACCACGCCCTTCTCCATGAGCTCGCGCCCGGTCTCGTAGACGTACATCTGTACGTAGCCCCAGAGCGTCTGCACGGTCATGTAGACGTGCAGGCCCGCGTCACGCGCGCGCTCGAGCGCAGGGTACAGCGGTTTGTTCACGTGACCGAGGCCGGTACCCGCGATGATGATGCCGCGATAGCCATTCGCGATCAGGGAGTCGATGATGTCGGGCTTCATGTTGGGATAGTAGTAGACGATGGCCACGCGGTCGTCGAAAACGGCCTTCAGATCGACGTGGGTATCGTCGCGGCGATGGTGGTAGTCCTGGCGGAAGGGCGTCACGCCGTCGGCGTCGACCTTGCCGAGGGGCACGTCGCTCAGCGTGCGGAAGGTGGAACGATACGACGAGTGCATCTTGCGCACGCGGGTGCCCCGATGCAGCAGGCCGTACTGGTCGCTGGTGGGGCCGAACATGCACACCATGACCTCGGCGATGTCGCTCGTGGCCGCCGTGCGCGTGGCGTTGATCAGGTTGATCGCGGCGTCGGAGCTGGGCCGGTCGCTCGAGCGCTGGCTGCCCACCATCACGACCGGCACCGGCAGGTCCTGGAGCATGAACGTGAGCGCGGCGGCGGTGTGATGCATGGTATCGGTGCCATGGCCCACCACGATGCCGGCCACGCCCTTCTCGATCTCGCGGGCGATGGCCTCGGCCGTACCCATCCACTGCTCGGGCCCCATGTTCTCGCTGAAGACGCCGTACAGTTTCTCGGTCTCCAGGTTGCAGACGTCCGCCAGCTCGGGCACCGAGCCGTACAACTCGCCGGGACTGAAGGCCGGAATCACGGCGCCGGTGCGGTAGTCGAGGCGGCTGGCGATGGTGCCGCCCGTGCCCAGGAGCTTCACACGTGGTTTCACCGGATCGTAGGGGAAGGCTTTTTCCGGGATCTGGTAATGAGCTTCCTTGCGACCATGCACCGTGATGCGCTGCACCGTATCGTGGCGCACGCCGATGTTGTAGCCGGTGTCGAGCTTCAAGACGATGTGATCAGCGTCGGCTGTCTCGCTGCGGGGCAGGATCAGACCGGTGAAGTCGCCTCGCGTCGTGTGCAGGGTGGCCAGGCTCCAGACCTTGGCGTCCTGCGACTCCAGCAGGTCGCGCGTGGGGCAGCGGTATCCGCGGTATGCGTCGTTCGTGCTCACGCGAGCGCCTCCTTCACCCAGGTGCTGACGGTATGGCCGGCCACGCGGCCGCGCAGGCGCGGCATGACGTGTCCCATCGCGAAGTTCAGGTGGGCGCCGGTGTCGCGCGGACCCGGCGGGAGAGTCTGCAGCGCAGCCGCCACGCCGGCGCGCGCCTCCGCCTCCGCCAGTGGCGCCAGGGGTTCATCGTCGGCATTGTACACGCCCTCGGGCAGCACGTCACCGCGGACGAGCCGTGCGACGACGCGACGCCACCAGTCGCCCGCCGCGCGCAGGCTGGGCGGGCGCGGGCAGGAGCGATCGAGAAGCAGCGAGGCCAGGCCGGTGGGCGTGAGCCGGCTGTCGTCGGGCAACGTGGCCACGAGGTCGAGGAAGAGGTCGTAGGCGAGATGCCGGCTCAGGCGCTCGGCGAGGTCAGGTCCCACGCCGAGGTCCTGCAGGCGCTCCTGCCGTTCCCACGGCCGCTCGGGCAGCCTGGCGAACACGCGGTCGAGACGTTCGTCGTCGATGCGGATGGGTGGCAGATCGGTGTCGGGATACATGCGGTCGGCGCCGGGCAGGATACGCTCGAAACCGTTGGTACCGTCGTCGAGGGCCTGGCGCGTCTCGCCCGGCACACCGGTCACCGCGTCGCGGGCGCGGATCACGATCTCGCGCGCGGCCGTCTCGGCGTCGTGCCGGCGTCCCCAGACCACGAGGATGGGCGTGGCCGTGTCCACCTGGCAGGCCTTGGTGACCTTGTCCCACTCGCCGCTGCTGAACGTGGGGGCATCCTGGGAGGAGCAGGCCAGGTTCGGCAGGTCGTCGATGCAGGCGATCACGCGGATACGATCGCTGAATTCCTTGAGGAACGACGTGCGCGGCTGGGTCTGGCACGACATGAGGCCCGCGAAGCCCGGCAAGGGCACGGCAAGTACGGTGGCGCCCTTGTCCACCGCCTGGCGCACGTTCCGGAACTCCGTGCTGCGCACCGTGGTCGTCACGTCGACGGCTTTGTCCGCGATGCCCTCGGCGGTCACGCCGCGCAGCGCCAGCTCCTTCTGGATCGCCACCAGCGTGGTCTGGCGCAGACCCTCGTTGTGTACGAGACGGGGGATGTGGCGCAGGCTCGGCACGCCCTTGATCTCGATGCGCGTGCCGCCGGTCACCGACACGTTGACGTCCTGGCGCGCGGCACCCGGTCCCGTGCGCACCAAACCGCTGACGCGCGCGAGCCAGCGCAGGATCTGTCCCACTTCCATCACCTCGTGGGGCGTCGTCATGTCCGGATCGGTGACAGTCTCGATGAGCGGCATGCCGAGGCGATCGGTACGGTAGGTGCGCAGGTGACCGCGGTCGCTCACCTCGCGGCAGCTATCCTCCTCGATCGAGATCTGACGGATGCGTACGGTGCGCCCCCGGTACGGGATGGCGCCGTCGGTGCCCAGGATCGCGGTGCGCTGGAAGCCGGTGGGGATGCTGCCGTCGAGGTACTGCTTCCGTGTGATGTGCACCTCGCTCACGATGTTGCAGCCGAGCAGACGCGCGACCGCGAAGGCGCGGTCGAGAGCCTCGGCATCGATCTCGAAGGGCGGTGCATCGTCCATCTCGTAGGTGCACACCGTCTCGTTGTTGAGCAGGTAGACGATGTCCTTGCGCGTCTTGAACTCCATGAGCGCGGTGCCGTCGTACTCGCCCATCTCCGAGAGCGTGGGCCGCATATGCCGTAGCACCTCGGCGTGGTGCTCATCGCTGTAGCGGCCGGCCGGGCAGCGGCAGAACAGCTTGCGCCGGGTGAGCAACTGCTGGTGTATCTCGAGGCCGGACATCAGGCCGAGGGCGGCGTATCCCTCGCGGTCCAGCTCTCCGAAGAGCGGCAGGGGCCGCTGCAGCCAGGGATGGGTCAGGGCACGATGGTGGTCCATGGACACCGCCGAGAGGCTAGGGGACACGAGATCGTGGGAGCCGGAACTTGCGGACCAAATATAGATTGCAACGGTTTAGCGTCCAGGAAAAGCCGTGGGTAGGGCGCACCGTCGCCAAATTCCGCGTTTTTACTTTCATTTTTCTGTGAAAAGTGTAACAATGCGAGCCACATTGTAGGCAATGCTGTCCATTTCTCGAAGATGCTGCGCGGAGGTGATGGTGTGAGGCGAGTGCGACGCGGCTGCGACGTTCCCGAGGCGACCATCGGCCGGCTGCCCCTCTACCTGGAGAAGCTCAAGCTCTTGCAGGCCATCGGTGTGGAGGACGTCTCATCGCGCCAGCTCGCCGAGTCGCTCGACATCAAGGCGAGCCAGCTCCGCCATGATTTCCACTACTTCGGCGGCTTCAGTCGCCCCGGGCGGCCGTACCAGGTCAACAAGCTCGTCCCGGCGCTCGAGCAGATCATCGGCATCGATATCCCCGTGCCCACCGCCATCGTCGGCGCCGGCCACCTGGGCCAGGCCCTCGCGAATTACGCCAACCTCGATCTGCAGGGATTCCCCGTCCGGGGCATCTTCGACACCAATCCCAAGCTCGTCGGACTCGAGATCCGCGGCATGCCGATCCGCGATCTCGACGAGATGGAGACGGTGTGTCTGCAGGAGAAGATCAAGATCGGCGTCGTCACGGTGCCAGCCAGCGTCGCCCAGGCGACGGCCGATCGGCTCGTGGCCTGCGGCGTCATCGGCCTGTTCAACTTCGCGCCCACCGACCTGCGAGTCCCCCCCTACGTGGCGCTGCGCAACGAGCGCATCACCGTGGGGATCATGGCGCTGAGCTTCAAGGTGAAATGCCTGGCGCAGGCGCGCGCCGAGAGCGGCGAGGCTGTGAGCGACAGCGAGGCCTGATCGGCGTCACCGTCCGCGTACCCTAGCGGTGCACTGCGATCGCGTCCGCCAGCTCGGGGGAGTGAGACGTGGCGTAGAGCTGCGCTTGCTGCCGGCTCGCGAAGAACCCCACCCAGACCCGGTACACGATCGCCCCGTCGCTGGTGCTGGCCGCGCGCACGTGCATCGGATATCCGAGCGTCGTGAAACGGTCGCGCAAGGACAGGGCATTGGCCTCGCTGCTGAATGACCCCAGCTGCAGCGCGTAAGGGCCATCGGAACGCGGTGTGATGGGCACCGCGTCCTTGAGCTCCGCCGAACCTGTCGGCGTCCCTAAAGACGACTGGGCCGCGGGGCGGGGTTCCGTGGACGCTTTCCCATGGGGTTTGGCGGCCGGTTGCGAGGGCGACGCTGCCGTTTCCGACGGCTTGCCCGCGGGCTTCTCCGCCACGATCGGGGTCGCGGCCTTGTCGATGTCCACGTTGCCAGAATGCGGCCGGGCGTGCACGGCGCCCGCGGAATCGCGAGCCGTCACCACAGTGAGCTGCTCGCCGATCCCGGTGGGCACGCCGCCGCCTCGGGGCCAGAACAGGAAGGCCGCCACGGCGAGGACGAGGATGAGGGCTACCAGTAAGGGGCGCGCGACGCGGCCGCCGCCGTCGTCCGGGGCATAGCGCAGTCGGGGGCGCCGGGCTCGGGGCGGGGACGGTCGGTCATTCCTGTCCCGGTTTCCTTGGTCCCGGTTGCCTTGGTCCTTGTCGCCTCGTTCTCCGACATCCTTGTTCCTGGCGGATCGAGCCATCCTGTCTCTCCTTGGTTGGCGGGGCCGGCACCCGAGATGCTCACCGGAGATTATCACTGCAGGAGCGCGATCATGGCAACCGACAACCGTGGCACCGTGTCTCCCGCTGCCATCATTTTCGACCTCGATGGCACCCTCATTGACTCTGGATCGGACATCGCCCACGCGGCGAACGCGGCGCGGGAGGCCGTCGGTCTGCCGCCGCTGGCGACGGAGACGGTCGTGGGCTACGTGGGTGATGGCGTGGAGATGCTGCTGAGGCGCATGCTTGCGCACGGGCGCGGCGGGGAGCGCCCCGGGGCCGCTGTCGACGCCGACCGGCTCACGGCAGCTCTCGCCGCGTTCCAGGCTCATTACGCGCTCCACTGTCTCGACCACACCCGTGGCTATCCGGGCGTCGAGGCCATGCTCCACGCGTGTGTCGGTCGGTCTCTGAGTGTGGCGACCAACAAGCCACGCGCCTTCAGTCTCCAGATCCTGTCGGGGCTCGGCCTGGAGCGCCATTTTGCTCGCGTCGTGGGGGGAGACGACGCGCCGGCCCGCAAACCCGACCCGCGTCATCTGATGGCCTGCCTGGCGGGGCTCGACGTGGATCCTGCGCAGGTGGCGGTGGTGGGCGACAGCCCGAATGACGTGCGTGCCGCGCATGCGCTGGGAGCGGTGGCAGTGGCCGTCACGTATGGCCTCACGAGTGCCGAGCGGTTACGGGCGAGCGGGCCCGACCTCGTCGTCGCCCGCGTCTGCGACCTGCCCGCCGCCCTCGGCCTCGGCCGCCGCGGCTGACGGCGGCGCGAGCTGCTCCAGTGTCGCCTCCTGCCGGTAGCCGGCCATCCTGGCGGCGTCGCATAGGCACCGGGCGGCGTCGGCGGCGTCCTTATCGTCACCGTCGGCGCGTAGCGCGGCCGTGTCGCGCACGAGCACCACGAGCGCCTCGAAACGCTCCCTGCTGAAGTACCACACGCCGTCGAAGCGGTTGCTCTGCAGGTAGGCCTGCGCGTCGGGATCGAGGAAGAGCTTGCGTGTGGTCTCCGCAAGGGAAGGCGCCGCGTCGAGCAGGTCGCCGTGGCGGCCGAGCAGCACCGCGAGTGGCCCCGCGGCCTCGCGCAGGGCGGTGTTGGACAGGGAGCCGGCGATCCCGGGCATGGCGCGGTCGAGGAGGAGCACGAGGTCGTCGGCCTCGAGGCGCTGGATCGCGTCCGCGGTCCCGGAGGTGTCGAGCACTTCGGTCAGCCAGCGGAGTTGCAGCGCCAGGTAGGCCAGGACGCGCGCGTCGGCCGCCCGGATGGCCGTCGCCTGCGTGGCCGCCGTGGCGGGCTTCTTCGCGGCGACCTCACCAGTATCCGAGGGTTCGCCCAGAGGTGCGAGCGCTGCCATGATGCGTGTCTCGTCGGGAACGGCAGCGGCCGAGGATGAGCCGGACACGGCGGCCGCAGCCACCAGCGTCTCCCGCAGCAGCCGGGACAGAGCAGCACTGTCGTCGTCGCGGCCGCTGCGCAGCCGTGCGAGAGCGGAGGGCGCATTCGCCTCCGCGAATGGACCGAGGACCGGGGCCAGGATCAGCTCGCGCCGCGCGCGGCGCAGGCTGGGCACGGGGCGTCCGTCCAGCCGGCCGTGCAGCTCTCGCCAGAGACCGTCCGTATCATCGAGTTCGCGGAATTCGAGGAAGACGTGCACCTCGTACCCGCGGAGCTGGGCGAACATGCCCTCCCGCGCCAACTCCTCGCCAGAGCGCAGGTACTCCTGGCCTCCCACGCCATCACGGAAGCGGTAGAATCGGTTCGGCCCGGTGTCCAGCGCGAGCGCCTCGGTGAGCGACCGCTGCACAAGGCGCGGATCCTCCGTGTCGCCGGCCACGTTGATCGCCGTCGACGTGTGGATGCGCCCGGACGTGTTGCTGTACGCGTTGTTGTAGAGGACGACAGCGCGGTCTTGTCCGTGGCGATTGGTGTAGGCGAACACATTCTCGTCGACGCCGCCCTCGGGTGTCACGAAGTCGAAGAGCGCGAAGTTCTCGGCGCCGCTGAACAGCCCGCGCTGGTGCAGCAGGGGGGAGATCTCGCGTTCGTGGCGGTGCACCATGTCCATGTCGACGGGTTCGTCCCAGTACGCCCGTCGATACTCCATGCCATACTTCTCGGCGAAGCCCTCGATCTGGCCATGCCCGAACATGGGCAGGCCCGGCATGGTCGCCATGAGAATGGCCACACCGAAATACTTGTCGCCCTTGCCGAACTGCTCCACGGCGGTGCGCTCGTCGGGGTTGTTCATGAAGTTCACGAAGCGTTGCAGCACGGCGGGGCTGAACGCGAGCACGTTCTTCACCGTCTGCCGGTACTTCCCGTTCTCTTCCATCTTCAGCATGTTCATGAACGCACTGTTGTACACACGATGCATGCCGAGGGTGCGCACGAAGTAGCCCTCCATGAGCCAGAAGGCTTCGGCCAGCAGCAACGTGTCGGGTACCTCGGCGGCCACCCGGTCGACGACCTCGCGCCAGAACTCCTTTGGCATGTGCGCGAGGAAGTCCTCGCGGCTCATGCCGTGCTCGGCGCGGGAGGGGATGGCGCCCGCATCGCCGGGCGCGGGAAACCACAGACGCTGGAAGTGCTTGCGGGCCAGGGTCATGGCTGCGTCGAAGCGGATGATCGGGAACCTGCGGGCGACGTGCAGGATGGTCTGGATCACGGCCTCGCGCACGTCGGCGCGGGTGAAGTCGAGTTGGGCCGTGTCGTTCCAGGGCATGCTCGTGCCGTCGTTGCCGTGGTAGATGTAGCGGTTCTCGCCGTTGCGGGTGTCGCGCCGCTCGAACACGACGGCCGCGTCGGTGCGATGCCAGTAGCCCTCCTCGATGCGAACCTCGACGTCGGAGTGATCGCAGAGATCGCCGCCGGTGAAGCGGTACGCGGGGAACGGTGGTCGCGGCGACTGCAGGAACCAGTCGGGATGCTCGATCACCCAGCGCGAGTCGATGCCCATGTGATTGGGCACCATGTCGCTCGCGAGCCTGATGCCGCGCTGCCAGGCGCGCTCGCGCAGGTTCGCGTACGCTTCGTCACCGCCGAGATCGTCGGCGATGCGGTACTCGTCGAGGGAGTAGGCCGAGGCCACGGCTTCGGGGTTGCCCTGGTACTGCTTGATCTTGCGCGAGGCCTCCGAACGCTGCCACAGACCGATCAGCCACAGCCCGGTGAAGCCCCAGGCGGCGAGGCGGTCGAGCTCCTCGTCGGGGATGTCGGCGAGCGTGCGCACCGGGCGGCCGTGCCGCTTCGAGAGCTGATCGAGCCATACGTAGGTGCTCTTGGCGATGAGCACGACGTTGCTCATCCAGTCGGCGTCGCGGCTGAACGCGGCCGGTTCGGCGAACGACCCGGCCTCGGAGCCGCCGAAGGTGAGCACCGGCGGCGGGCCGTATTCGGGGGCGCGGTGCAGATCCATCTCGCGCATCAGGTCGCGCGCGAGATCGATTCGCGCCAGCATCTCCGGCGGCAAGATGGCGGCCCAGTGCGCGCGGATGAAGGCGAGCTGTCCCTCGAGGCTGTCGGGGCTGGCCAGGATCGGCGCTCGCAGCGTGTGGAACAGCGTCTTGCCGCTCACGCCCGAGGGTTCCTCGCGATCGAAGAATTCCTCGAAGCTGACGACCACCGGTACGTAGCCCGCGCGCCGCTGCAGCTCCTCGTCGTCGAACAGCTCGCGCAGGGGGCGGGTCGCGGGATTGCGCATCATCAGGTAGAGCAGGATCGACTCCACCGCCACGCGCCCGGACACGCCCAGCACAGCCTCTCCGTCCACCAGCCAGGCGTCGCGCGGCTTGAGCCCCGCGGCCACGGTTCCCGGGGGAAAGAGCTGGACGAACTCGGGAAACAGGCGGTCCACCGTCGCCTCGCCCACCCGCTGGCGGGCCCAGGCCAGGACGCGGGTGATGGCGTCCGGGCGTTCGTGGATGCAGTAGTGCAGCGCCATGAAGCGCATGGCGTCGTTCAGGACGCCGAGCGACAGCAGCTGTTCGGCGTGGATCGGCACGAAGGTGCGCCCCGTGGACGGCGGCCGCTCGTTGAAACGATCGGCGAGTCGCCGCACCGCATATCGGATGTTGTCAGGCCCGAAAGGCAGCTCGTGCGCCAGCAGACGGACGATCGTGAACTCGTCCCAGCCCCGCTGCGATAGCTGGAATCCGAAGGGAAAGTAGGCATTGACGAGATCGCGCAGACTCGAAGGCGGCACGGTGGACCTTTCGACATGGTATGCAAGTGCACGGGAGCCTCTCCTTACCAGTCTAACCCAGGAAGCCGGGGCGTAAAGGCGAACAGCGGTATCTAGGTTGGCAGGACGGGGAATCCCGGGTTGGGCAACCGGCCCCCGACGTGGTAAATTCGAGGCGGACGACGGATCCCGAGAGGTTCGATCTCAATGCCGGGAAAGCGGAGGACGCGATGCCTTGCAACGATATGGCCAAGAAGAATCTCATCGCCCAGTGGGCCTTCGACACGCGCCCGATCCTGGGCCGATTCCACCTGTGGCTCGAGGACGTCGAGGTCGAATGGATTTCCGGGGATGGTTCCCGCGAGCTGCGGGACGTGATCTCCTTCGTGGGCGGGGCCATGGAGCGGCTGTTCATGATGACGGCGTGTGTCACGGCCCTGGGCACCCGGCTCTTCGGCCGTTACGGCGAGGGCAAGGGGCTCGACAAGCAAGGGCTCAACCGGGTCAAGAAGGACGCCGACGCGATCTCGGCCTACGTCATGAGCGAGTGCCTGTGGTACCTCACGCGCAATCTCCCCGAGAACCACGCGGTGATGGTGTGCCTCGGCGAGGGCCTCATGCCCAAGGCCGGCGAGACGCCCGAGATGGGCAGCAATCCCATGCTCGGCTTCGGTCGCATCTATGCCCGCCCCGAGGTCGCCAAGTTCCTCGACCGGCAGGTCCAGAAGCTCATCAACAACCATGACTCGTGGCAGGATTTCCAGAGCCGCATCGACCAGGCCGGCATCACCATCTGGGGTGCGGCGATCGACACGCTCGAGAACACGAGCCGCTTCGCGACGGGCGCGACCACGGGCCCGCTGGCGGTATTGCACGTCTTCGACCAGCCTCTCTCGGTGACCAAACCCTACGAGGGCTACATGGGCAATCTCATCCTGCCGCGCGCCGTGTCGGACGCGGCTGCCCACGAGTCGCTCCTGATCGACTTCCACACGCCGCGGGAGAAGGTGCTCCACGCCTGCCAGAAGGCCTGGCCCGACCTGCAGCCCCGGAATGTCCACGTGTGGACCCTGGGCGGCAAGAGCCGTGCCGACCGTATCGGCGACCTCTGGCGGGAGTGGCAGGACGTGGGCGTGCACGTGGCGGAGGACGGCTGGACGCTTCCCAGCGGTCAGGGCCTCTTCAACGAGTCTGGCACCTACTCGCCCACCCAGATCGTGCGCACCTGGCTCGACGGCGACGGCACGCGCCACCTCTTCCTCGTCGATGGCTATGCCGCCTCGGCCGAGGCCATGCAGGCGGCGAGCCTGGCGCCGTGCCACGACATCGACGTCTATCTCGCGGTCTTCAGCTCGTCGTTCAAGCTGCCGTTCCGCAAGGAGGCCGAGGTGATGCAGCTCGACCCGGCGAGCCCCGACTTCGCCACCAAGCTCGGGGACATCCTCGGCGAGCCTGTGGATGCGGCGACGGAGAAGACCTTCAAGGGGTACATCCACGAGGTCGTCGACGCGAACATCCCCCTCAACAAGCGCTACCTTACCGCCGACGACTTCCTGCCCCGCAAACGCTGGGACGTGATGGCCCTCTCGGGTTTCATGCTCGACGACCCCTACGTCGGGGCGCCGGGTGTGCTGCGCGTGGATGACGACACCTACAAGGTCACCGTCCGGCTGTCCACGCCCCGCGGCATCAAGCGCGTGACCCTCACCCTGCGCTTCATGGAGCCGCCGGAGGTGCGCCGCCTGGTCTGCAATCCACTCCTGAACCGCTTCCTCAAGGGGGAGGACTACGAGGAACGGCCAGTGAAGATCTCGGACAGCGGACGTATTCGCAACGAGTTGCAGACGCTCTGTTCCGAAGCGCTCGAGCATTTCGGCGAGAGCGGGGTTCGGGTGCGGTTCGATCGCATCCCGGCCGACGTGATCAGCCCGGCCGACCAGAAGCGGCTGCAGCAGATCCTGCGCTGGTACAAGGCCAATCACCCCATCTGGTTCAGCTGGCTCGATCTGGCCTGACCCTGCCTTTCACCCCGATTATGGAGCGCCCTGGGATTCTTGGCACAGGGCGCTCCACTCATCAGTGCCAGCGTCGATCTCAAGTCCGCACCGCCGCTGACCTCGCCGCCGCGACCTCGACATGCGGGCCCAGGAACTGGCGTCGGCCGCAGCGGACCTCGTCCTGCCCCTGGGAGAGCAGGGGCAGGCGGTAGGCAGAGATGCACGCGATAGCATCGACAGGTTGTGCGAGCTCTGCTACGCTTGTCCCGGTACGCTTGTCGCGGAGGTTCCACATGCCGCACTGCATTCTCGAGTTCTCGGACAACGTGGTCGATCGGCCGGATCTGCGCGCGGTTCTGGCCGCGATCCACGACGGTCTCATGTCCACCGGCATGTTCGTGTCGGGCGACATCAAGTGCCGGGCGATCGAGCACCGCGCTTACGTGGTGGGCGACGGAGCTGCCGATCGTACGTTCGTGACTCTCGATATCCAGGTGCTGTCCGGCAAGACCGACGATGCCAAGGCGGGTCTCGCCGAGCAGGCGTTGGCGGTACTCGAGCGATTCTATCCGCATACGCTCGCAGAGTCCCGGTGCAGCCTCACGGTGCAGGTCACCGACATCCATGCTCCGAGCTACCGGCGTACGCGGACATATGAGTCCTGACAGGAGGGATTCGCCATGGTCACGGGCCATTGCGCACTCTGCGGTGCCACGAGGGAGATGGACGAGCTCACGACCTGCCAGGGGTGTGGCCGCAAGTACTGCAAGGAATGCAAGAGCACCACGACCATGCTGAACTACTGCCAGGACTGTTCGCCATGACCGCTGTCACGGCTGGTGGATGAGCTCGACCACCGTCTGCAGACCATCCACGTCGACCTGCGCGAACGCCGACTCTCGGTCACCGTCGACGTCGAGTACGGCGACGATACCGCCATCCCGGTCGCGCACGGGCACCACGACCTCGCTGCGCGAACGGCTGTCGCAGGCCACGTGACCGGGAAATGCGTGCACGTCGGGCACGAGCACGGGCTCGCCACGTTGCACCGCGGCCCAGCACACGCCCTGCGGTCCCGACAGCACGGCGCAGGCCAGTGGCCCCTGGTAGGGGCCGACGACGAGCCTCTCGCCCTGCACGCGGTAGAATCCGGTCCAGAAGAAGTAGGGAAACTTGTGGTGCAGGAGCGCGGCCGCCGTCGCCATGCGGGCGATGGGATCGGCCGTCTTCTGGTAGAGCTCAGCGAGCTGGGTCGCCACGCGCTCGTAACGGTCGGCGAGCTGGATTGCGGATGCCGTGGCCATCATCTCCTCCGGGGCTGCGGCCGCCGATGCGGTCAGCCGTCCTGCCAAGGTACACATGAGGGCGCGCGCCGCGAGGTCGGGGCAGACATGAGGCCGATCCCCAGGTATCATCATGTGGGTCAGCCGCAACGTCACCCGTCAGCCCGGAGGCAGACATGGACGCCCTCGAGGCCCTTTTCACGCGGCGCAGCGTGCGCCAGTATACTGCCGAGCCCGTCAGCGACGAGCACGTGGAGACCTTGCTGAGAGCCGCCATGGCGGCGCCGTCGGCCGGCAACCAGCAGGTCTGGGAGCTGGTCGTGATCGACGACCGCCGGTTGCTGGATGCGATCCCGACGGTGCACCCTTACGCGCGCATGTGCACCGAGGCGCCCCTGGCCATTGTCGTATGCGCCGATCCGGCGCGCGAGCGCTACGCCGGTTTCTGGGTGCAGGACTGCGCAGCCTCGGCGCAGAACGTCCTCATCGCTGCGCATGCGCTGGGGCTGGGCGCGGTGTGGCTGGGGATCGATCCCCAGGGCGATCGCGCCGATGCGATTCGCGCATTGCTCGGGCTGCCTGAACACATCGAACCGCTGGCGATCGTGGCCATCGGCCATCCGCGCCTGCAGCCCGCACCCGAGGACCGTTACGATCTGCACAAGACACACCACAACGGCTGGTAGCGCGCCCGGGCGCACCGATCATGGCGCCGGCACCACGACGATAGGCGCGGCGTTCTGGTGCAGGGCCAGCGTGAGCATGGCGCGCAGTGCCGGGTAATCGTCAGGTTCCCAGCGGCCCGCGTCCAGCGAGAGCGAGCGGCGTACCGTCAAACCGTGCGCCGAACGCTCGCTGACCAGGTCGTACTTGCCGCGCGGACAGGTGGCTGATGCGCTGCGCGGCGCCGCGTCCACCATCAGGTTCTCGGGCAACCTGAGGGTTAGCGCGACCTCCTCGGCGTACGTCTCGTCGGCGAAGAGCGCGGTGGTACGCGCGGGTTGTTCGGCGTGGAATCCCGCCGGCAGGCGATCGAGTACGCCTGCCGGGGACAGCGGCAGGAGATAGATGGTCACGCCGCCGGTCGGTACCGCGAGGCGTGCGGCGCGGGCGTGCAGGCGCAGGTGGACCTCCCGGGGCGTGTCGCGACGCACGTCGAGGTCGGTGACCTCCGGTTCGACACCAAATCCGGCAGCCCAGGCGTGCGCGATTTCGTCGGCGGTTCCCAGACCCTCGCGCAGACCCCCAGTGAGCGTGAGGTCGATCTCGGCGGTCACGCCACCATCGTCGCCCACGGTGATGGTGCCGGCAAGCCGACCGTGGGCACTGCCGGCGGGGACCGTCCACGTCCTGATGCCACCGCCTGCCTCGAGGAAGAGGCCCGTGCGTCCCGCGAGGTCGCAGGGGCCGGACCAGGGCGCATCCTTCTCGGGGGCGAGCCACCAGTTGTCCCCGTCCAGGGGAAAGACGAGGCGCGGGGTGACGAGCTGACTCAACGCGGCCACGTCCTTGGCCGGTTCGCGGGCCCGCGTGAAGAGGCCGAGCTCCGGCTGCAGGCCGGCCGCGCGCAGGAGCGCGAGCGCGAGGCACGCCTGCTCGATCGGCGTGGCGACAGCGGAGGCGTACACGTCGGCCACGGGGCGCGGCGCGCGCGACCACGTGCCCGTCGGCAACGCGATGCGGTGCACGCCCTCGTGCACGAGGGTGACGATGCGGCGCACCGTATCCTCTCTCGTGAGATCCTCACCCTCGGCGAGCCAGTCCCGCAGGTCGTCGCCGAGGTCGGCCGTGGCTGCCTCGACGGCGGTGCGCAGGGCGCCGGCAGCGTCGCGCCAGTCGTGCGTCCGGGCCACCACGATGCGCGCCAGCACGTCGCCGCGGGGGGCCTCGTCGCCCGTGGTCGGCACGGCGGGCAGATCGCGAAGATGCCAGACGCGGGAGCCGCCATCGTCGGACGTCGCCAGGCTCAGGCCTTCGCCATGCAGGAACGACGCCGCCACGTCGGCCGGCGTCACCCGCGCCGTGACCTTGCACACCGGCCAGCGGCCCTGCAACGCGACAACCGCCCCGGCGGGGCATGCCCCCGGGGCGCGGTCGCGGACCTCGTAGTCGAGATCGAGCACGCAACCCTCTTCGGTGCCCACGTGCGAGATCACCATCTCGCGCAGGTCGAGGAACGGTGCCGCCGCGGCGACCGCGTCGGGAGTGACCTCGTTGAAGGCATTGTCCGGGCTCGGGACCGCGGTGCCGTCGGCCATGAACGTGCGGCAGGTGTGGATGACGAGATCCTGGCGGGTGCGGTCCCAGTCGACGCGCACGTCGCTGAGATTGCGCATTGCCCACTGCGTCTGCAGGCGGGTGACGACATGGTCGCGCCGCGTCAGCCGGCCGTCAGGCGCGAATGCGAGATCGATCTCGCGCCAGAGCACGACGGCGTCGGCGTCCGCGTAGGCGCTCGTCGGAGGCGCGGCAGCGATGAGGGCGGGCACGTCCAGGCCGGCGGCCAGCGCCGGTGCGCCGACGATGGGCACCAGCCAGAGGATCGCGAGGACGAGGATCAGGCAACGGAGGTCGCATCGCCGGGCCATGTCAGGCCCCCTTTCGCCGCGCCACGAGCCGTGTCGAGGCGGCGTCCGCGAAGGCGGTCACGGCTGCGCGAAACAGGAGCCAGTCAGCCGCCGGGACGACGCGCCGCGCCACCTGCATCGTGCCGCGCACACGCATCGTCTTGCCGTCGGGCTCGGCGCGCAGGTGGCAGCTCGCGATGTCGCCGGAGTGGCCCGCCAGCCACGTCGGGGCGCGGTCGGGGGCGTCGGTATCGGTCGTGAAGCCGCGCGGCACGCGAATGTCCTCATCGAGGGTGACGGCCTGGGCCATCCAGAGGAAGACCGGCGTGGTCCGCGTCTCGTCGTCGACGTCGGCGCGCGCGCCGGCCAGGCGCACGACGCCACCATAATCGGTCGTCGCCAGGGTCGCGGCCGGCGAACACCAGGTGACCGTGCGGTCGCCGACGGTGGCGTACCCGGGCACGCGGACCTCGAGGTCCAGATCCATGGCGTGGTCGAAGTCGAGCGGATCACCGGCCCGCCACGACACCAGCTCGGCTCCGGCGCCGAGGCTGGCGCACCATGACCGTAGCCGCGACTCGACCTGATCGCGCGGCGTCTCGCCGATCGCGCGCCGCAGCCGCGTGTCGGCCGCGCCGTTGGGCCGCAGTGCCACGCGGGCGCGCAGCGTGCCGTCGGACGCGAGGTCACCGTGCAACGTCAGGGCCACCGCGTTGTCGTCGGCCGTGAAGGCGCGGATGCTCGCCAGTTCCTCGCCCGTGGGCGTGCCGACGACGTAATCCTGTTCGCCCTCCATGCGGGACCAGGCGAAGCGGCTGAAGGGGATCCAGGTGGGGTCGAGCATCTCCCACGTTCCGTCGGCCTTCTTCCAGGCGCCGACGCAGTGATTGAACTGGTCGGCGGGAGTGTGTTCCACGCGGGCGCCGGCCATGGTCATCGCTGGGTAGACCTCGTAGCCCGCCGTGCGGCACAGGGTGATCGCCATGCCGGCGATGTCCTTGCACACACCGCTGCGCTCGCGCAGGATCATGGGACCCGGGTGCAGGGTGTAGCCCTCGCCCTCGCCCATGTTCAGGCCGCAGTAGCGAATGTTCTGCGCGGCCCAGTGGTTGAGCGCGGCGACTTTCGCCTCGTCGGACTTCAGGCCGTGAGTAATGTCGGTGACGAGGGCGCGGATCTCCGGCGTGGCGTCGAATTGGCGGGCGTTGGCCTCCCAGAACCAGCGGCTCTTCGCGGGCCAGTCGGCGACCGTGGTCATCACCACCTTCGGCGCCGTGTCCCGCGCGTTGGCGCCGCGCCACTCGTGGGGGAGCGGCGGACAGTCCTGCTTCCAGAAGCGGTAAGTGAAGTGGTCGACGTCGAAGGTGGATTCGCTGAAGACCTCGCCGCCCACGACCTGGTACTGCAGCGGCCTCGTGCGCGGGAGGCGCACCGTCACCGTCTTCTCGCGCATGGGGACGTTGCTCTGGAAGAGCTGCACGTCGTACCAGTGGCCGCGCATGGGGGGGATGTAGCGGCTATCGTCATCGGCCTGGGATTCGCCCAGGTACGCGATCATGTACCCCTTGCGGTACGTCTCCAGTTCCACCGCATCGCCCACCGCCAGGCGCGGCAGCTGGAGCACCCGCATGCGCGCGCCCCAGTAGATCATGTGAGCCGGCTGCGACACGTCCACCGCCCGCGCCGGATCGACGTCTTCCCAGGTACCGTCGGCCCGGTGCACGCGCACCGTGCGGATCTCGATGAGCTGCGTCGCGGGGTCGTAGTCGAAGCGCTGGGTCCCTGTGGCGACGGCCCCGGCCCGGGTCAGGACCTTGATCACCACGCGGTTGTCGACATGGGCCAGACCGCTCTCCTCGACGTCGCTCGTCGTGCGGTCGAGGACGGTGACGGTGGCGGCGTCCGGGTAGTCGTCGGTGGTCCCGGCTTCCGCGACGAGGGTGGCCACCGTGGCGGGGTCGAGCGGGAGGGCCCTCGCGGGCAACCCGCACAGCACGGCGAGCCCCGCGGCCGCGATGGTGTGGTGCAGCGAAACCATGAGTCCTCCACTGGCAACGGGTTATGCCGTCGGGGGCGAGGCGGCGGGCAGCGTCGGCGTTATGGCCAATATGGCACGCATGGCCCGGCAGCGGCAAGCGCCGGCTGCCCTGGAAACCAGTAGTTTTGTTATCTTGTTTAACTTCATGCGTTTTGCCGCAATATGGACATCATATATCAGCAAAACACATGAGACATTAAAATAAACCCCCCAGACGACTGCCGTTCTGGTATAATCTTTCGCGTTCGGCAACCCGAGCCAGGAGCGACGATCCATGCAGCGACAGCGAATACTCGGCCGTGTGCATCTGGCTCTCATCCTCGCGGGCGTCTGGACCTGGTCGGCGGCCTCGGCACAGGCGCGCTGGGAGCCGCTCGCCGGCGGCGATGGCGCAAGCCGGCCGCATATCAGCGTCGTTGCGCAGACGGCCACGGCGGTCACGGTCGAAGTGACGGTGCCCGGTGTCGAGCTTCGCGACGCTGGCAGCGGCAGTGCGCGCTACGTCGAGGCTCTGGTGCCTGGTTGCGCCCCGCTGCAGGTGGCCGAGCATCCCGAGGTTCCATTGCTGCCCGTCTCGCTGGCGATCGCCGGGCAGGGCCACGTGGCCCTGGAGGTGATCGAGGTCGAGACACGCGTGCTGACGACGGCGCCGATCCTGCCGTCGCTCGGCCAGGTGCCCCGCGACATCGATCCCTCCTCGTTGACGCGGCGCGAGGGCGACGTGTACCGCGATGGTGGCATCTGGCCCCTGGCTGCAGCCACGCTCGGGCAGCCCTACATCGTACGGGACGCGCGGGGCGTGACCGTACAGGTGGCTCCCGTACGCTGGGACGCGGTGCACGGCCAGATCATTGCCATGCGGCGCATCGTGCTGCGCGTGACCACCCGTGGCGTCGACGGCGTGAACGCGCTGCCGGCCGCCAAGGCGGCGTCCGACGGGTTCTTCCGCAGCGTGACCTCGCGACTCTTCGCCAATGCTTCCGTCACGGCGCGCGACGATGGCAAGGCCCAGGGCGATCCCGATCCCACGGCCTCCGCGCGCATGATCGTGGTGTGTGGCGACGCGCTCGCGAGCGCCACCCAGCCATTCGTCACCTGGAAGCGGCAGCGCGGCATGGACGTGCAGCTGGTGCGCATGAGCGACATCGGTGGCACGGCCGGCGACCTGTACTACGCGGTCAACCACTGGTTCACGGAGCCGGCCGGACTGGGCTACCTGGTGCTCGTCGGCGACGTCGAGCAGGTGCCGACTCAGACCGGGACCATCCAGGGCGCCGACGGTGATCAGATCTACGCCCTGCAGGCGGGCAGCGATCTCTTTCCGGATTTCCTCGTCTCGCGCATCTCGGCCCGCAACGCCACCGAGGTGCAGGTGCAGGTCGCCAAGATCGTCGCCTACGAACGCGATCCCGAGATCGGTGGCGACTGGTACGGCCGCGCCGTGGGTATTGCCAGCGATGAGGGCACCCCGGCCGATTACGAGCGCGCCGACCTGCTGCGCGACGATCTGCTGGGTTACGGTTACAGCGACGTCAGCCGCATCTATCAGAGCTTCGGCGGCACCACGGCCCAGATCACGGCCGATGTGAATGCCGGCGTGGGCGTGATCAACTACATCGGCCATGGCGCGGCCGCCGGATGGCTGAGCGTGCCGTTCGGGGCGAGCCAGGTGCACGCCCTCGACAACGTGGGCAAGCTGCCCTGGATCATCGACGTGTCCTGCACCACGGGCGACTTCTCGCTGCCCGAGTGCTTCGCCGAGGCGTGGATGCGGTCCGGTACGCCATCGGCGCCCACCGGTGCCGTGGGCATCGTGGCGGCGTCGGCCTCGGCGCCCTGGGTGCCGCCCTGCGTGATGCAGTCGGCGATGATCGACCGCCTCACGTCTTCGGCATCCACCGCCGGCGAATCGATGGAACTTGGCGCTCTGTTCGCCGTGGGCCTGGCCAAGGTTCTCACCGTCTATGACGGGCTGACCGTGGCGCAGCAGATGGTCGAGGAATACAACCTGCTGGGCGACTGCTCCCTGCAGCTGCGCACGCGGGCGCCGCAGACGCTCGCCGTGGACCGTCCGGCCACGCTGCTGCCCGGCGCCACGGCGCTGAGCGTGCGTGTCGTCGGCACGCTGTCGACCACGGTCACGCTGACGTCCGGCGCCGAACTGCTCGGCGTCGCGGCCACCGGGACGGACGGCCGCGCCACTCTCACGCTGAGCCGTGCCATCTTGGAGGACGAGACGACCACGCTCACCGTCACCGGGGCCGAGTGTGCGCCTTACCTGGCGACGTTACCGACGGCGACGCAGACCGTGCCCGTCGACGACCTGTCGCCCGCCGTATCGCGTATCGTGGGCAACTACCCGAACCCCTGCAATCCGCACACCACAGTGGCGTTCGCCACGGCGGGGGTGGGCCAGGTGGATCTGCGTATCTATGACCTCCACGGCAGGCTCGTGAGTGAACTGGTGCACGAGACGCTACCGGCGGGCGACCACGAGGTGGCCTGGAATGGTGCGGACACGACGGGGCGGCTCGTCGCCTCGGGCTCGTATCTCGCTCGACTCGTGGCCGGTGGCGAGACGAGCGTCCGGTCGCTGATGCTCGTGCGCTGAATCGTCGCCGACGATGTGGTACGGAAATGGCCCGGGCGTGTGCCCGGGCCGGTTTCCGTCCGGCCCGGATCGGCCTATCATGGCCGAGAGATGTCCGGCCGCGTCGAGGAGGTTGATCCGTGTCCATGCGCCGTCTGCGCCCCTGGTGGTTCGTCTTCGTCATCGTTCTTGCCCTTGCTCTGGTCGTTGCGGCGCTGTCGCCCACCTGCATCGTGGCGGCCGTCGTCGATCTCGGTCCCATCCCCGCGACCGAACAGAACGTGCAGGGCGATCGTCTCCCGCTGGCGACGGATCACGGTTTCCTGTCAACGCAGGAAGACGGTCCTTGCCTGACGGCGTCCCAGCGCGCGGCCATCGTGGCCGATCTCGCGGCCTCGCGCGCCGCGCTGCAGGCGGCGGGCGTGCTGCCGCCCGTATTCGATCGGACGCAAACGGTCACCCTGCAATGGCCGTTGCAGGCGGCGCCATGGGTGATGGACCCCGGCGTGCACGGGATCTCGAACTACGTCGACCATGATCCGAGCTACCCGGATCAGCTGCTCGACTACGCGTGCGGCGCGCGCACCTACGACCAGGCGAACGGCTACAACCATGCGGGCACCGACTACTTCATGTGGCCCTTTCCGTGGCACAAGATGATCGACCAGGACGTTGCGATCGTGGCGGCCGCGCCCGGCTTCATCATCCTGAAGTACGACGGGAATTTCGATCGGAGCTGCGGCCTGAATGGTGGGCTCTGGAATGCCGTCTATGTGCAGCACGCCGACGGGTCTGTGGCGTGGTACGGACACATGAAAGCGGGATCGCTCACCAGCAAGCCCGTGGGGTCCACCGTCGAGGCGGGGGAGTACCTCGGCTCCGTGGGCAGCTCGGGCAACAGCACGGGCCCGCACCTGCACCTCGAGTTGCACGACGGCAGCGGCAACCTCGTCGATCCTTATCTGGGCCCGTGCAACGCCCTGGACGGCGAGAGCCGGTGGGCCCAGCAACGGCCCTACGATGATTCCGCCATCAACGCGCTACGCACGCACGATGCGCCACCCGAATGGCCCGACTGTCCCGAGCCGGCGATCACGCACGAGCAGGATCGGTTCCTCGCCGGCGATCTCGTCTACTTCGCGGCCTACTACCGCGATCAGCTCGCCGGACAGTTGACCCAGTTCGCGGTGCTGCGTCCGGACGGCTCGACCTGGCGCGCCTGGAGCGGCGGGATGTCGTCGCCAGACCACTACGCCGCGAGCTACTGGTGGTGGAACTGGGTACTGCCCCCGACGGGGCCCGACGGCTGGTGGACATTCCGCGCCACGTTCGAGGGTCAGACGGTGGAGCATCGTTTCGCGGTCGGTGAGAGCACCCCGGTCCCCGATACGTCTCCGGCAGGGCTCACGCTCGCGGCTCCCCACCCCAACCCGGCGAATCCGCGCACGGAGGTCCGCTACACGTTGCCGGCGCCGGGTGCGGTGTGGCTCTCCGTTTACGATGTGCGCGGTCGCCGTCTCCGGGAGTTGACGCTCGGCGTCCAGGTGCCGGGCGACCACGCCGTGACCTGGGATGGTTGCGATGCCGCCGGCCGCGATCTGCCGTCGGGCACGTACCTCCTGCGCCTGCAGACCGAAGCCGGCTCCCTCACCCGCAAGGTCCAGCTCGCGCGCTGACGGGCGCCGCATTGCACGCCTGGCCGAAATCCGCTACTCTGCCCGCGGCGGATACGCTCGCGGGCGTGCGCCGCCGCTTGCCCTCGATCACCGGAGCCAGGAATCATCACCATGCCGCCTCACGCGCCGCTGTTCACGCCGTTCGCCACGCACCCGGAAACGCTCGCCATCACGCCGGAACTCGTGACGCGTTACGCCCTGCCCCGCTGGGCGGCGAACTTCGCGCTCGGCACGGCCGGCTACCGGGACCTGCTCGATCCTGACGACCTCTTCAATCCCGAGGTCCCCTTCAACGGCGTGACCATCGCCATCCTGCTCACGGCGCGGGCGCAGCTCGCCCTCGAGCACGGACTCGCGCAGCTCCATGTGGGCGGAGAGGTGCGGCCCCACACGCAGGAGTTCATCGACCTGGCCGCGCGCATCTATGCCGCGCACGGCATCACCGTGCACCTGCGGCCGCAGGGTGAGCGCACGACGCCGATCTGGCTCTCCAGCTTCGGCGTGTTCCACGACGAGTTGGACGGCGGCGAGAACTTCACGGCGAGCCACAGCCAGAGCTACAAGGGCGGCTGGAAACCGATGGACGCCGCCGGTGGGCAACTCCTGGCGATGGCCGGCCTCATCGCCGACCGCGTGCGCGCCCTCGTGCAGCAGGCCCAGACGGGCGGCATGACGATCGAGCTGGCCGCCGCGGATGACGCGCGGATCCGCCGCGACTTCGACCCCGTCACGCCCTACGTGCGCGCGCTGGAGCAGGTCGTGCCGCGCGAACTGATCGCCGAGATCCCGGCAGCAGCGGCGGCGGGGTTTCGCGCCACCTTCTGCACCGAGGGCGGGAGCATGGCGGCCACGGCCGGGCGCGTCTTCGCGGAGCTGGACCTCGCCATGGCCCCCGACGGCGCCATCAGCTTCACCCATGCCGAGGAAGACGAGAACTACCATGGGATCGGCGTGGTCGATGGCGTGAACTACGGCGTCGACCCCGGCAAGTGGCAGATCTACAAGCACGTCGGCGCGCAGGCCATGCTGCGTGAGAACACGTGCCACATCTTCTTCATCTGGGATCCCGACGGTGATCGTTTCAACATGGTGACGCCGGCGCCGGTGGAGGTCGCGGACGCGGCCGCAGCCGCCGGGCTCGAGGTCGAGCCGCTCGACGCCACCCGCTGTGTGGTCTACTTCAAGCCCAACCAGATCTACTTCATGCTCACCGGCGTGCGCCTCGACGCGCTCGCCGCCAACGGCGAGCTGGAGGACCACGACTGGATCGTCGCCACGACCTATCCCACCAGCCGCAGCATCGGCGAGCTGGCCGAGGCCTACGCCGAGCGCCACGACGTGTCGCTGGCGACCTTTCGCACCCCGGTGGGTTTCAAGCACTTCGCGGCCCTGGTCGGCAACCTCGAGGACCAGCTCGCCGACGACACCGACCCCTGCACCGCCACCGACGTCACCGGCGAGACCACCGCGTTCGGCGCCGACCCTCGCCTGCTCATCATGGCCGAGGAGAGCGGCGGCGCCGCCATGGGCCCGGGCGAGCCGATGGCCTGCCGCGGTGGGGAGCAGACGAGCCTCGCGCCCAAGGAAAAGGATGGCATGCAGATCGGCGTGCTTGCCCTGGGCCTCGCCGCGCGCCTGCACCGCGAGGGTGGCAGCTTCGCGAGCTACTACCTCCACCTGCTCGAGACCTACGACATCGGCTGGCGATTCTATGAGCGCCGCGACGTGACACTCTTCGACGAATCCCTCCAGGGCGACGCGCGGGCCGCGGCCCAGGCCGCCGGCAACCGGCGCAAGCACGCCACGGTGGCGTTCTTCGCGAACCTGGAAGATCGCAAGCCGCAAGACGTGGTCGACACGTTGCAGTCCCGCCTGCCAGCGGGCACCACACTCCCGTCCGTGCAGCGCTGCTTCCACGCGGGCGACGGCACGCTGATCGAGATGGACGGCGTCTGGTTCGAGCTGCGCGCCAGCGGCACCGACGCCGTCCTGCGGTATTACCTGGAAGGCCGCGACCGGGCCGGTGTGAGCGCCCTGAACGAGGCCTTCACCAACCTGCGCATCGACGAGGCCTGAGGAGACACGATGACCGACCGCCCCTTTCGCAAGCTGACCGTCTACAGCTCGACCTACTGCCCGGACTGTACTCAGGCCAAGCGATTCCTGGCCGAGCACAGCATCGATTACGAGGTGATCGAGATCGACCGCGACCCCGACGCCGCCACGCGTCTGGAGCAGCAGACCGGCAAGCGCGGCGTACCCTACTTCGTGCTCGACGACGAGCAATGGGTGCGTGCCTACATCCCACGCCAGGGATTCGACCGCAGTGGCATGGCCGAGCTGCTGGGGCTCGCATGAGCGACGTCACGTTGCCCCGGCCCAAACCCATCGCCGTCGAGCTGCGCGCCGCCCGCAAGATCATCGCCGGCCACCCCTGGGTCTACGCCAACGAGGTCACCCGCCGCGCCGACGACCTTGACGACGTCGATCTCGTCGTCGTGCACGACCCCGACGGCCGACCCCTCGCCACGGGATATTACTTCAAGCACTCGCTGATTCAGGTGCGCGTACTCACGCGGCGCGACGAGGCGATCGACGCCGCTCTCGTCCAGCGCCGCCTGGAGGCGGCTCTCGCCCGCCGTCAGGCCGTGTGCCCTGGCCGCGAGGCCTACCGCCTCGTCCACGGCGAGTGCGACGGTCTGCCGGGCCTGATCGTCGACCGCTACGGCGATGTCTGCGTGATCGAGCTGAACACGCAGGGCATCATGCTCCTGCAGACGGAGATCGTGGAGGGCCTGGTCGCCCTGCTGTCGCCCCGCGCCATCGTCCTGCACAACACGTCCACCGCCCTGGCCTACGAGCACCTCGAGCCATGCACGGAACTCCTGCGCGGCACGCTGGAAGGCCCGGTGGAGATCGACGACGACGGCGTGCACCTGCTGGTCGACCCGTGGCAAGGCCAGAAGACCGGCTTCTTCCTCGACCAGCACGTCAATCGCCACTGGCTACGTCCCCATTGCACCGACCGCACCGTCGCCGACGTGTTCGCCTATAGCGGCGCCTGGGGCCTGCAGGCCCTTGCCGGTGGCGCCAAGCACGTCACCTTCGTCGACAGCTCCGCTCCTGCCTGCGCGCTCATTCGCGACAACCTCGCGCGCAACGGCTGGACCGACCGCGCCGAGATCGTCCAGGCCAGCGCCTTCGACTGGCTACGCGATTTGGAACGCCACTCCGCGGACATCCTCATTCTCGACCCCCCGGCGTTCGCCAAGAGCAAGAAGGACCTCAAGGCCGCCTTCAAGGCCTACGTCGACATCAATCGCGAAGCCCTCCGCAAGCTCGCCGAGGGCGGCCTCCTCGCCACGAGCAGTTGCAGCTTCCACATCGCCTCCGAGGTCTTCGACGAGATCCTGGCACGAGCTGTGTTCCAATCGCGGCAACGAGTGGAGTTGCTTCACGTGGGAATGCAGGGGCCTGATCACCCCGTCCAGCTCGAGTTCCCGGAGAGCCGGTACCTGAAGACGCTGTTTCTCAGGAAGCTGGCGTATCATTCCTGATCCCGATTGCGACGCTGGTGCCGGCACCGCTGGCTGGCGGGCCCACGCGGTGCTTGGCAGCCGGCCCCCCGATCACGGACCGCCGGATCCTGTCATCCGGCCTCGGTGTTACCACCCGCCTCTCGACGCCCCCGTGGTGGATTCGAGCTTCATCGGCAGCGGAACCTGCCGAAGTTCAGGGAGAAGTCCCGAGTCTTTGTCCAGGTCCCGGAGTCGAGGTCGCCAGTCATGGAACAGCCCGTTGCCACCCAGCCCCGTATCAAGCGCGCGGCATACGAACGAGAGCTGAAACGGCTGCAGGCCGAACTCGTGAAGTTGCAGTACTGGATCAAGGCGCGTGGCCTGCGTGTGGCGGTGCTCTTCGAGGGGCGCGACGCCGCTGGCAAGGGGGGTGCGATCACCCGCATCACCGAGTGCCTGAGTCCCCGCATCTGCCGCGTCGTCGCCCTCGGGACGCCTACCGAGCGCGAGTGCAGCCAGTGGTATTTCCAGCGCTACGCCTCGCACCTGCCAGCCGGCGGTGAGATGGTCCTCTTTGACCGCAGCTGGTACAATCGGGCAGGCGTCGAACATGTGATGGGCTTCTGCACCGCGGGCGATTACACCGAGTTCCTACGCTCCTGTCCGGAGTTCGAACGCATGCTCGTGCGGTCGGGCTTGTCGCTCGTGAAGTACTGGTTCTCGGTGAGCGACGAGGAGCAGGAGCGGCGGTTCCAGGCGCGGATCCTCGACCCTCGCAAGCGCTGGAAACTGAGCCCGATGGACCTCGAGTCACGCGACCACTGGGTAGAGTACTCCATGGCGAAGGACGCCATGTTCCGCCACACGGATCTGAAGCAGGCCCCCTGGTATGTCGTGAATGGAGAAGACAAGCGGCGGGCGCGGCTGAACTGCATCAGCCATCTCCTGAGTCTCTTTCCTTACGAGGACCTCACGCCGGCGCCGATCGATCTGCCGCCACGTCAAGAGCAGCGCGACTACGTGCGACCACCCCTGACGGATCAGACGTTCGTACCAGAGACCTACTAGCTCGCCGTTCCCGGAGCGACGCCGGGTACAGGCGTACTCGTAGGACTGACCGCTCCGCAACGGCGCCGGATCGACCCAGACCCTGATGTCCGCGTAGATTGGCATGGGATCGCATTCGACACTACCGACAAGCGAATTTGATCGGGACGCTACCTCCGAAGATCCTCGAGTAGGCGCTCGTATTCGTCCTTGCTGATCTCGCCACGGGCGTAGCGCTGCTTGAGGATCGTCTCGGGGGATTCGCCGGGGAAGTCCCGGTCACGCGACCCCGACAGCTTCACGAGCCGGTAGACCAGCACCACAGCGACCACCAGCACCACGATCCAGATGATTCCCATGAGTCCGCCTCCACCGAAACCACCCATGTTGCCGAACACGGGTCGTCACCTCCTATCACCGCGCCGGGCGCCGTCAGGGCGTCGGCGGGCACGTCTCGAGGTAGAAGTACGCCGCGGCGATCTCCTCGTCGGTGAGGTAAGGCAGGGCAGGCATCGATTGTCCTCCCATGGTCAACATCATCCGCGACGAACCGTAGTGAACCTGCTGGCGAACGTTGCTGAGAGAGAGTTTGCGCGGCATGCTCGCCAGCGACGGTATGACACCGCGCATCATCGCCATGTTCCCGCCGCCGGGGTCGTCGCGCCACTGCCGCTTTCATCCTGGCCCAGACGACGTCCGGGAACTCCGTCTTCGTCTGCGCCTGGGCCTGGGTTGCACCGAGCAGAATCGAGGATGTGAGGACTATTGCAGCCGCCGTCCCGTTCCGTCCCCGCGGGGTAAGAACCAAGTGGACTCGAAGGAGTATCAGGTACCTACCGCCGGCAAGTGGAGTCTGGCGACACCATCGAAGCGGGTGCGACGTCTCGTCACCTGCGTACGGGACCAGCGCCAGGCCGAGACCAGAGACACGATGTCGCCGGCTACCGCGGTGACCACCAGCGTGAGTATCGAGTCCGAAGCCGACGCTGCGGCGCCGATCGCCAGCACAGCTAGCCGATCGTGGAAGACTTCTTCACGTGGTTGCATCATTCACAGGCGAAAAAGGCATTGTTGCCGAGCGGACTCTTTGCCAGGGTCTCAGTGTACGCCTTGGTGTGCCAGTCGGCGTTGACGATGTTCCTTGAGGATCGGGGGTACCGTTGGATACGAACCACCTGGAGCCCCAGACCCGTTCGATCGCGGTGAGCCGGAAGAACTGGCTGTCCTGTTGGACGGAGATCGGAGCGAAGTCCGTGGGAGTCGCTTAGATCCTGGCCACGATCCGTGTGCTGCAAGGCGTGGAGCCGTATACGTATCTGGTGGAGTGCTGAAGCGGTTGGACACGACCGACGCACACCGAAAGCTCACGATCCCCATTACCCATCCCGCGACGCCCGGTCCCCAACACAAGCCGGGGGGCTCTGTCGGTGGGTGAGATGGCGCCTCATTCCATGCGAAGCCACCTCACCCACCGACAGAGCCCCCCGGCGCTCTGCGCCATCCCGCAGCGTCTATTTGACGAGAGTCATCTTTCTCGTCAGCGTCTGCGCGTCCGTCGCCAGGCGATACACGTAGGTGCCAGAGGCGGCGGCAAGACCCGAGTCGGTCCGGCCGTCCCACACCACGGCGTGATCGCCCGATGCCATCGGCTCGTTGATCAGAGTGCGTACCATGTGGCCCTGCAGGTCGAAGACCTCCAGGCGCACCGGGCCGCGCTGGTCGAGCACGAAGGCGATCTTCGTGGACGGGTTGAAGGGGTTGGGCTGGTTCTGGGCGAGCGTCAGCGGGCGCGGCGCTTCGTCCTGGACCGGCGTCGAACCACCGGGGATCAACCAGTCGAGGCTGTTCTGCATGACGGCGTCGCGACTCGCGGCATCGGCGATGCCTTCCAGGCCGAAGCCGAGGAACACGATCTTGAAGCCGTTCATGTCGGTGCGCGAGCCGGCAACGCGATCATTCGCGTAGTCGAAGATCGGCACGGCATCCGAGTAGTAGGTCTGGAACCAGTCGGGGTCGGACTGGTTGTTGGCGCCGTCGCCACCGGTGAGCTCGAAGGCGAGTCCGTCACCGATGGCATCGTCCGCCACACCCACGACCGAAGTACTGCCGGAGTTGCCACCGCGGAGGCGAATCCGGGTCTTGTTCTGGAACCAGGTATTGAGGCCGTCGGCGTAGAGCGCCTCGGCGAGGTCCTGGCCCGACCAGAGCATGCGGCCGCCGGCGCCGAGGTAGGCGTCGATGGCGTCGCGGTCTTCGGCGTTGAAGCCGGGGTTCGCGTTGCCGCAGGCCCACACGACGGCGTCGAACATGCCGAGCGACGCCGCGTCGACCGTGGTCAGCGAACGGTTCCAGATCGTCACCGTCCGCCCGGCCGCGGTGATGGCCGGTTCGAAGTAGTCGGCGGCATAGCCCGCGTCGGCATCGTCGGCGATGAGCAGCACGTCGCGGCCGCCGGGCACCGCGAGGAAGCTCGCGGAGGCCACGGTCGCCTGGGCGCCCTGGCTATGCACGTTCAGCGTCACGGTGCCGTAGTCCGCGTCGGCCGCGTCCGTGGTCACCACGAGCTGCGTCGTGCCGAAGCTGGGGATCGGCACCGTCACGCTGGTGCCGTCCACACCATCGTGCGTGAAGTGGGCCGACCAGCCGGTCGGAAGCTGCGACGTGTCCAGCGTGATGTCGTAGACGTCGTCTTCCAGACCGAAGTTGGTGACGGTGGCCGTGCCGAAGACCAGCGGTCCGCCGGTCGCGACGGCCTGCTGCTGTCCGTCAACGGCAACGCCGCCGGCGAACGGCAGGCTGCGGCTGTTGCCGCTGTTGTAGATGAACTTGTCGGTGTCGCGCTGTACCCAGACGATCGCTTGCATGTTCGCCGGGTTCCAGTCACCCATGACGAAGGGCAGCGTGACCGTCTGGATGTCGCCGATGTTCTGGGCCGTCAGCGGCGTGCCGGTGGCGTTGGGAAGCATGTCGCGCAGCACGTGTTCGAACGTGCGCGGTGCGTAGTAGAGGTCGCTCTCGACGATCGCGACACGCAGGTACGTGTTGGCGATACTCGCAAGGTTCTCTCCGACGATCTCCACCTGCGCCGTCACGGAGGCGTTCCCGGGGGTGAAACTGTAGGCCTCCACCGTCACCGAGACCGGCGTGGTGTTTGTCCAGTGGTTCTCGATCACCGGGAAGTAGAGATGCCCGTCCATGGCGTCCGTACCGGCTCCGACGATGTGGTAGAACCCATCGAAGTAGAGGTCGGGGATGCCGCTCATGCTGTAATAGCTCTGACGCTGATCCGATTCCGGACAGCTCAGACCACCGCTCGATGCGAGGTAGTTGATGTAATTGAACTGGGTCGGTTGGTAGGTGTCCTCGCACACGGCGAGTCCCGCTTCAGCGTTGGGGCAGTACACTCACCAGGTGGCGGCGCCCAGCTCGGCCAAGACCGTGCGGGGCACCTGGGCGTTGGCGACGGCGCTCGTCATCAAGACGCCGAACACCAGCAGCGACAGCATGCGCTTCATGGTTTTCCTCCGGAGGGTTGGCAGCTTCGAACATGCCCGCGGGCATATGCTTCGACGATAGCACATGCTCCTCGAGTATACCAGTGTAACCTGATGGGAATTGATGTTTTAAAACGGTTCTCATGATCAGGATGCCTGCCTGTGGCACGGCCTCCCACCGGAGCGGGAGGCCGTGACGTCGGCACGAGGATGCCCTATTTCACCAGGGTCATCTTCCTCGTCAGCGATTGCGTGTCGGTCTGCAGGCGGTACACATAGGTGCCGGAAGCGGCGCTTGGACCGTTATCGGTCCGGCCGTCCCACACCACGGTGTGGTCACCCGCGTCCATAGCTTCGCTGGCCAGCGTACGCACCAGGCGGCCCTGCAGGTCGAAGACCTCCAGCCGCACGGGACTCCGCTGGTCGAGAACGAAGGCGATCTTGGTCGACGGGTTGAAGGGATTGGGCTGGTTCTGGGCGAGCGCCAGGGGTTTCGGGGCCTGGTCCTCGACCGGCGTCGACGTGGTGCCGATCAGCCAGTCGAGGCTGCTGTCCATGACGCTGTTGCGGTCCGCCTGGTCGGCGATGCCCTCGAGGCCGAAGGCCAGGAACACCAGCTTGTAGCCCGTGATCTCGATGCGGCTGCCTGCCAGCGCGCCGGTGCCATACTGGAATACCGGGATGGCGTCGGCGGTCAGTGTCTCGATCACGTCGGGGTCGCTCTGATTGTTGGCGCCGTCGCCGCCGTTCAGGGTGAACGCGAGCCCGTCGCCGATGGGATCGTCGGCCACGCCGGTGATGGCAAGGTTGCCGGAATTGCCGCTGACGACTCGGCAGCGGGTCTTGAATTGCATCCAGAGGTTGGCCGAGCCACCTTCGGCCTGCAGGTCCTGGGCGATGTCCTGACCCGTGATGAGGATCTTGCCGCCGGCCGTGAGGTAAGTGTCGATCGCGGCGCGATCGGCCGCCTCGAGACCGGGATTGGTGCCGCCGCAGGCCCACACGACCGCGTCGAAGTGACTCAGCACACTGCCGTCGAGCGCCGTCAGGTTGCGGTCCCACACGGAGTACGTGCGGGCCGACGCGCCGACCGCGGGACCGACGAAGTCGGTGGCGATGTTGTCCAGGCCGTCATCGGCGACCAGGAGCACGGTCTTGGTACCCGACACTGCGACGAAGTCGAGGGAGGCGACGTTGGAACCCGCTCCCTGGCTGGCGATGTTCAGCGTGACCTGTCCGCTTTGGTCGTCGGCCGCGTCGATCGTCACGACGAGGTCAAGGCTGTTGAAGCTGGCGAGCGGCAGCGTCATGCTCGTGGCGTCGGCGCCGTCGTGCGTGAAGTGCGCGTCCCAGCCGGCCGGAAGGCTGCCCAGTTCCAGGCTGATGTCGTAAACATCGTCCTCGAGGCCCAGGTTCGTGACCGTGGTGTTGCCGAAGGCTACCGGGCCGCCCTCGGAGACTGCCTGCTGCGCGCCATCGATGGCCACGCCGGCCGCGAAGGGCACCATGAGGCTGTTGCCGCTGTTGTAGATGAACTTGTCGGAGTCGCGCTGCACCCAGACGATGATCTCCAGGTTCGCGCTGTTCCAGGCGCCCATGGTGAACGGCAGGGTGAACTCTTGCGTCTCGCCGCTGTTCTGGATGGTCAACGGCGTGCCCGTTGCGCTCGGCAGCATGTCGCGCAGTACGTGCTCGTACGTCGAACCGCCATACACGACATCGTTCTCGATGATCGCCGCGCGCACGTAGGTGTTCGCGGTGCTCGTGAGACTGCCGTCGATGAGTTCCACGCGCACGGTCGCGTACGCGTTGCCGGGCGCGAAGCTGAAGTCCGTCACGGCGACCGCAACGGGTGTGGAGTTGGTCCAGTGATCCTCGATGATCGGGACGTAGATGTGTCCGTCCTGGGCATCGGACCCGGCTCCGACAAGGTGGTAGTAGCCGTCGAAGAACAGGTCGGGAATGCCGCCCATCCCGTAATAGCTCATGCGCTGGTCCGATTCCGGGACGCTCAGGCCACCCGAGGAGGCCATGTAGACGATGTAGTTGAACTGTGTCGGATAGTAGGTGTCCCCGCACACGGCGAGGCCCGCTTCAGCGTTGGGGCAGTACACTCACCAGGTGGCTGCGCCGAGCTCGGCCAGCACCGTGCGTGGCACCTGGGCAGTAGCGACGGCACTGATCAGAAGCAGGCTGACCGCCACCAGCGATAGCAATCGCTTCATGGTTTTCCTCCGGAGGTTGGCAGCTTTGAACGATGCCCGTAGGCGTCTGGTGATTTTAGCATGATCTTTATGGAGAATCCAAGTTCAACTTTCGGTTGCTCAAATAAAGAAACAATACTCATTATCTTTTGACAACGAAAATCCGGCCCCCCACCAGAGTGGGAGGCCGGATCGTACGACAAGGGCTCGCAGCGTGTATCTACTTGACCATCAACATCTTCCGTGTCAGACGCTGGTTGCCCGCATCCAGGCGATACACGTACGTGCCCGACGCGGCCTGCTGACCGGCGTCAGTGAGACCGTTCCAGACCACGGCGTGGTCACCGGCCGCCATCGCCTCGCCTGCCAGCAGCGTGCGTACGAGGCGGCCCTGCAGATCGAAGACCTGTAGGCTCACCGGTCCGCGCTGGTTGAGCGCGAAGGCGATCTTGGTCATCGGGTTGAACGGGTTGGGCTGGTTCTGGGCGAGTGCCAGGGCCTTCGGGGCCTGGTCCTCGACCGGTGTCGACGTGGTGCCGATCAGCCAGTCCAGCGAGTTGTGCATGACCATGTCACGATCGGCCTGACTGGAGATGCCCTCGAAGCCGAAAGCCAGGAACACCAGCTTGTATCCCGAGATCTCGATCCGGCTGCCGGCCAGTGAGCCATCGCCGTAGTGGAACACGGGAATGGCGTCGGCCGTCAGCGTCTCGATGACATCCGGGTCGGTCTGGTCGTTGGCGCCGTCGCCACCGTTGAGCGTGAAGCTCAGACCATCGCCGATCACATCGCCCGACTCACCGTCGATCTGGAAGTTGTTCGAGTTGCCGTTGAGGAACCGGCAGCGAGTCTTGAACTGCATCCAGAGGCTGGCCGAACTGCCCTCGGCGGCGAGGTCCTGGGCCACGTCCTGTCCCGTGATCAGGAGGCTGCCGCCGGCGGCGAGATAGGTGTCGAGTGCTGCGCGGTCGGTGTCGCGCAGACCGGGATTGGTACTGCCGCATTCCCAGATGACGGCATCGTAGTCCGTCAAGACGTTGCCATCGACCGGACCCAGCGACCGTTCCCAGGTCGCGTAGGACTTGCCGGCGGACATGATGGCGGGGCCGAAGTACGGATCGGTGAGTCCGGCACCGTCATCGTCGGCGACCACCAGCAGATCGGTGCCGCCGGCGAGGCCGGCGAAGGTCAGCGTCTTCACGACTTCCTGACCGGCCTGGCTGAACACCGTGAGGTCGGTACGGCCGGAGCCGCTCGCGCCCGGCATCATCGTCACGACGAGGTCTGTGCTCGTGAACGGATCCAGTGTCACCGTCGTGCTCGTGCCGTCGACACCGTCATGCGTGAAGTGGGCGCTCCAGCCCGCGGGCAGCGACGACGTATCGAGCGAGATGTCGTAGGTGTCCTGCTCGGTACCCACATTCACGATGCTCGTCGTGCCGAACACGATGGGATCGGAACCCTGCGCGATGACCTGCTGGGGACCGTTCACCGCGGCCTGCACCGAGTAGGGGCCGACCTCGCTGTTGCTGCTGTTGTAGATGAACTTGTCGGTGTCACGCTGCACGAACACGATCGCGTTCATGTTGGTAGCATTCCACGTGCCCATCGTGAACGGCAGGTGCAGGGTCTGCTCCTCGCCGTCGTTCTGGATCGTCAGTGGCGTGCCGGCCGCATTGGGCAGCATCTTGCGGCAGATGTGGGTGTAGTACTCGTGTCCACCGTACGTGAGGTCGTCCTCGATCAGGACGACGCGGATGTACGTGCTGGCGTTGCTCGCCAGGTCGCCGAAGAGCTTCACCTTCACATCGACGAATGCGTCGGTGTGGTCGAACGACCAGTCCGTCACTGCGCACGCGACCGGTGTGGTGTTGAGGAAGTGGTTGTCGATGATCGGGATATAGGTGTGCCCGTCGACTTCACCGGATCCGGCGCCCACGACCTGCTGGTAACCGTCCCACCGCAGGGTGGGGAAGCCGGTCACGCCGTAGTAACCGATGCGCGTCTGCGAGTCCGGGTTGTTGAGCCCGCCGGAGTTGTCCTCGTAGCAGACGTACTTGAACTGGGAGTCTTCATAGAGGCCGTCGCACACGGCGAGGCCCGCATAAGCGTTGGGGCAGTACACTCACCAGGTGGCCGAGGCCATCTCGCAAAGCACCGTCCGGGGCACCTGGGCCGACGCCACAGCGCCGCACAGCAGAATGCCGAGCGCAACGGTAGTAGCCAGTCGCTTCATGGTAACCTCCAGGGGTTCGCGACTTCGAAATTCGAGACCGCTACCGATTTTATCAGGTATCCCTGTGGGGGGCAAGGGGTGAATCCCGTAAACTGTTGTGATGCAGTAAATTCAAAAACAGGAGAAATTCGCAGTTTTACCCACTTCGGCGTCAAAAACGGCCCCGGCTGGAGCCCGGGGCCGTCGGCTTGCGCCGCGCGCGGTCGGCGCTCAGTAGCGGAATACCCCGAAGCATTCCACGCCCTCGAACGCCGGCTCGAACTTGCAGACGCCGCCCGAGCACAGGTAGCCCGCCTGGCGCTTGCCGAACCACACGTTCAGGCTGCCGCCGTCGTCGAGGGTGTAGCTCACCTGGCCGGCGGGGAAGCTGCTGCCCTGCACCTCGCCCGAGCCGAGCTGGGCGTCGAACTTGTTGTTGGTCTCGAGGATCGCGTCGAAGGCCCAGTGGGGCGCGATCTCGTGCTCCAGCTTGTACCACTGCTGGTCGTACTTGCCCAGCACGCCCAGGCGCACATGTTGCTGCTCGGCCTGCAGCGTCCAGCTGCGGACGGCGCTCTGGTACCAGGTGAGTTCGCCGATCACGGTCTGGCGGATCGCATCCTCACTATCGCGATAGCCGAATCCGGCGCGGAACCGGAAGTCGCCGAGGCGCTCCTGTTCGAGGTGGCCGTAGATCTCCTCGAAGAGATGCTCGTTCGCGTGGTTGGCGATGCGGCTCGCATTCGCGAGGGCGTTCCAGCCGTGGGGGCCGGTGTAATTGGCTTCCACCTGCCAGCCCTTCTCATCGTCGGGATCGAGGTTGTGCGGCGCGCGGTTCAGCAGCGTGTAGATGTGCTCGCGCACCAGGGCGGGCGGACGGTTGAGCGGCTGCTTGCCGTCGGCGCGCTTGATCACCGAAAAGTCACGGTAGTCGCTGTGTTCCACCGAGAGGCTGACCGGTCCTGTGTACAGGTTCAGATTGCCGTAGTAGGCCTTCCCCGGGGCCTTGTCGAGCGTGGTGGGATCGACGTCGAAACCGGTCTTGTGACCGTACTCGAAGTAGGCGTCGCCCTTGCCGAAGAAGAGGCTGGCGCGGCCCGAGGCCACCCACTCGCGCTTGATGTCATCATGCGAGGGGAGCAGCGACGGCTCGTAGGTCAGGGCCGTGCCTCCCACCTTGAACGCCCATGGCAGTCCGAGCGCCCCGGCGAGCGGCACGTCGAAGGCCGCATCGAGGCCGCGCACGTCGACGTCGGCGATCTCCGCGCCACTGGTGGCATCGAGCACGCTGGCGGTGCCGGTGGTGCCCGAAAAGACCTGCATGTCGGCGGGGCCGGCCTGGCCGCGCACGTAGATGCCGTCGAGGCTCGTGTCGACGCGGATGTTGCGATCCTCGTAGCTGTTGAAGACGATGCCGCGGCCGAACATGCCGTAGAACTGGCCCACCCGCACGAACGCGTCGCCATTGTTGTACTCGAAGAAGCGGTGGACGATCTTGTTGCGCCGGTTGCCCTCCTCGCTCGGCGCCTGGTGGTCGAGCAGGATGCCGGTGCGGAAGTCGCCGAAGAGGTACACGACGTCGAGCCAGTTCTCCACCTGCTCCTCGTCGGAGCTGGTGTCGTACTTGTACTTGAACTGATCGCGCACGCTGAGCGCATCGCGCCAGTCCACGCCGCCGGTGCCCGCGGAGGCGGCGAGCGGCTCGGTCGGCTGCGTGAGCAGCGTCTCCAGCGCGAGCCGCACCTCTTCCTCGTCGCCGTCCTTGTAGCCGATGTGGCGGAACGCTTCGGCGCCATTCGCGTCGAATACGACCACGAAGGGAATCATGCCGCCGATCTGCATGATCTGCTGCACGTCGCCCGCCGTGTCGAGGGCCACGATCACGTCGTCGTAGCCGCGCGACTGCACGTAGGGCTGCACCTTCGCCACGCTCTTGCTGTTGTCGATGTTCACGGCGATGAATGTGGCCTTGCTCGCGTACTCGCCGGCGAGCCGATTCATCTGCGGTAGTTCCTTGAGGCACGGGTTGCACCACAGCGCCCAGAACGACACGACCACCGGCCCCTGGGCCAGTTGCTCGCGCAGGTTCACCGTGCCGCCGCTGGCGGTGGGCAGGGTCCAGTCGGTGCTCAGGTAATCGACGGCGGCCGCCGGCAAGGCGGCGCCGGCGAGAATGAGCAGGGCGAGGAATTGCAAAGCCCGGCGGTGGACCACCATGGTTGCTCCTTCGGCGCGGCGCGTGACGGGAGGGGCGACCGCCTCACGCGGTTTCGCCCCGTCTCCCGGGCCGGATCGGCACCGGGGGACGGGGCGCTGGGATGGTTCTCGGGTCCTACTTGACGAGCGACATCTTCACTGTCTGGGTCTGCGCGCCGACCTGGACCTTTGCCAGGTACACGCCCGTGCCCAGGGGATCGCCCGCGCCGTCGCGGCCGTCCCAGCTCACGCTCTGGCTGCCCGGGGCGACGAGCCCGGCATCGAGCGTGCGCACCTTCTGACCGCGCACGTCGTAGATGTCGATCGCTGCCGGCAGGGCATGGTCGCCACCCACAGCGAAGCGGATCTCCGTGCGCGGATTGAACGGGTTCGGCGTTGCCTGCACCCCGCTCAGCAGCGGCTGCGCCATGTCTTCCACGCCCACGAGGCCTTCGGTGGACACGTAGTACGTGTACGATCCCACGACGGCACCATCGGTATTGCTGGCGATGTTCAGCGTCATCGAACCTGCACCCGTGGTGAAGAGGGGTGTGAAGTCGAGGTCGAAGTCGAGGAAGCCGCCGCTCGCGACGACACCAGTGACGGGCACGGTGAAGTCGGTCTGCGACGGCGGGTAGCAGATGCCGTCGTAGCACACGGTCGCGCTCCAGTCCAACGGCATGTCGCGAGTCACGGTCAGCGTGTAGCTGTCGTCCTGCATGCCCGTATTGAAGAGCGCGGTGTGGAAGCGCACGACTTCACCGTTGTTCGCCGGCAGTATGTTGGCGCCGGGGGCGAACGTGAAGGCCACGGGTGCGTCGCTCAGGGGAAGCACGGTGTACGTCACATGCTCGTCGTAGCTCGGGTCGCTATTACTCGTGATGTTGATCGTGTAGGTTCCCGGTCCCTCGGTCACCAGCGTCGTGATGTCGAGATCGACCTCAGTGGTTTCGCCCGGCGCGAGCGTACCGGTCTCGGGCACGATGAAGTCGACCAGGTCCGGCGTGTAGCAGACGCCGCCGTAGCATACGCTGAGGGTCCAGTCGTCGGGAATGTCCTTGGTGACTGTCAGGTGGAAGGTGTCGGCGTTCTCGCCGGTATTCGTGAGTTGCGCGATCACCTGATAGTACGAGAAGATCGGCATCACCACCGTGGTGGGGCCTGGGTTGTACTGGAGACCGTGGGGTGCTGCCAGGGCGGGGCCGGCGGTGAGGGCCAGCATGAGGCCGCCGGCCAGGCTACAGAGGCAAGCGAGCTTGCGCAGGGTCGACATGAGTTACCTCCCGGAATGCAGGGGTGGAGGGGGGGACGTGGCGGCGCGCGCGGTGTTCGTCAGCGTAGAACCGGCCTGGACCACGACTTTATCACTGGTGCGCTGGACGAAGGCCACCAAGGCCTTGCCATGCGGCGTCAAGATCGAGACGGGGTTGGTGGTGGGATCGGGTTCGACGAGGGTGACAGAATAGTCGTGCAGTCCGGCCGCGAGCGCGCCCAGGTTCATCGAGGCCACGACGTGATCGCGGACGACGTTGTGGAACGTGCTGACGCCCTGATACACGGCCGCCGTCTCGACCTCCTCGTAGGTCAGGACGACACTCAGCGAGTAGCCGGTGAGATCGACGTCGGCAGGCAGATCGAGCGTGACGGTGGCGTCGACATTGAGATCGCTGAAATCGGGCGTCGGGATGATGATCGCGAAATCGGCGTCCCCGCTCTCCGCGACGATGCTGCTTTGCATCGCGGTGACGCCCGGCGGGGTGCCATAGGCACCGGCCAGAGCGCCATCGATGAAGAGCGACGGGTGGTTGAAGGAACCAGCCGGATTGTAGTACGCCATGCGCGCGTCCATCACCTGCTGCGACGTCCAGTAGAAGGGATCGGCGGGTGTGGGCACGTCTCCCACCCATTTCACGTAGATGACCTGGTCGGCGCCGTAGCCCGGTTGGCTCTGCAAGTACTCCACGTTGGCGTTGAAGGCCGGACAGCCGGTGCAGTGTACGTTGGAGAATCCCTCGAACAGCACGATGCGTGCGATGGCGAGCGAGGTAAGGGCGAAGTCGGCGGTGGCCGTCTCTTCGGCCACGACCGACACCTCCCGCGACTCCGGGTCGACGTCGAATCCATCCAGGACCACCGACACCATGTGATCGCCCGGCAACAGGTCGGTGAAGGTGTGGGGCGTGAGGAACCCGCTATCGGTGCCGTCGAGCATGATCGCGGCGCCGGCCGGCGTCGACGTGACGGTGAGGCCGCCCACGTGCGCGGCGAGCGTGAAGTCCGCACCTGCCGTGCCCCCGTAGGGGACGGTGACGGTGCGCTGGGCCGGGATCGGTGTGTGGTCTGCGAGTTCGACCGCGATATTGTACGTGCCACCTTCAACGTCAGTGAAGGTATGGGGAGTCACGTACGCGGTCACGGCGCCGTCGAGGCGGATGGCGGCCCCGGAAGGATCGGACGTGACCGTGAGGTCGCCAGGGGCCGGGGCTTCGCGGCCGCAGGCGGCCACGAGTACCAGCGTGACGAGGACGATGGCGAGAGCAGAGTGGCGGACGCGCAACGCGTAACCCTCCGGGGTTGAGGATGAGGGTGGGGGCGCTTGCGAAATCATGCGGCACACGACGAAAGCCCAGTATACTATCCGGAGCTCATGCGAGTCAAATCGTTATGCCGATCGAACCGGTCCGGTCGTGATATTCGCGACTGTACCGTGCACGGGTCGCCTCCCCGCCGCGGGTTCTCTTCCCAGTCCCGAAATGATCAAATATCAATCACGGGTCTGGAATTAATCCTATAAAAATCCTGATAACATTAAAAATTTTAGTTGTTCAATATTCAACAAGGTGCTCTCGTGTGCTATCCTGAATGCTGGTTTTCGCAACTCGATTGCCCCGTGCGGAGCGTGCGGGGCCCGTACCCAGTGAAAGGAACCGAGAATGCGCTTGCGATATTCCCTCGCGGCCATGCTGGTGCTCGTCCTGGCGGCCGGGACGGCGCTGGCCGGTACCCACAGTATTCCCGTATCCGGCGACCATGCTCAGCTCACGCTGGCGAACGAGAGCCCCACGGCTCTGCGGTATCACATCGAGGTAGGCACCCTCGAGGCCATGGATGTCGCGACCAAGGGTGGCGACTTCACGCGCCTGCTCATTCCCGGTTTCCACAGCTCCCAGGTCGACGGCGCTCCCGAGCTGCCGATGATGAATCGGCTGATCAGCGTGCCCTTCGGCGCCACGGCACGGGTCGAGATGACCAACGTGCAGACGCGCACGGTCAAGCTGGCGGACTTCGGCGTCACCAGTGCGCTCATGCCGCACCAGCCGAGCCTGGCGAAGAACCAGGATCCGGCGACGGTGCCGTTCCTGTACGACGCGGCGGCCTACGCGCAGACCAAGGTCGAGCGTCCGCTCGCGCAGGTCGTGTCCCAGGGCCGGCTGCGCGCCATGGATATCGCGCGCCTGGAGATCTCGCCGGTGCGGTACCTGCCGGCCAGTGGTGAGCTGGAAGTGGTCTCGAGCTTCGACCTCGCGGTCGATTTCGACGGCGCCGATCAGGCTGCCGGCGAGGCGCTGCGCGCCAGCACGTACAGCCCCTTCTTCCAGGGCCTGTACACCATGGTCGACGGCAACCGGACCTTCCAGGACGACTACCCCGACCGTGTGGGTGACGTCGTCACGATGGTCATCGTCACGCCGCCCGAGTTCGAGGCCATGCTGGCCGACTACATCGCCTGGAAGACCGAGCGCGGATTCCGCGTGGTCGTGGGCGTCATCGGCTCCGGCGAGGTGGGCTCCACCACGACGAGCATCCGGACCTACGTGCAGGGCCTGTACAACAACGCCACGCCCGAGCTGCCGGCGCCGAGCTTCGTGCTCTTCGTCGGCGACGTGGCCCAGTGCCCGACGTTCCAGGAGTCCGGCGACGCGACCGACCGCCCGTACTGCGCGGTCGACGCCGACCTGATGCCCGACATGTACTACGGCCGCATGTCGGCCACGAATCCGTCGCAGCTGCAGGCGCAGCTCGACAAGACCATGATGTACGAGACCTACTCGATGCCGGATCCCGGCTACCTGGATGAGGTGACGATGATCGCCGGCGTCGACGGGTCCTACGGCCCGGTGTGGGCGAACGGCCAGATCAACTACGGCACGTCCACGTACTTCAACGAGGCGCACGGCATCCTGAGCCATACCTACCTCTATCCCGAGTCGGGCAGCGCCGAGGCTCAGATCATCCAGAACCTGAACGACGGCGTGGCCTACATCAACTACACGGCGCACGGCAGCGAAACGGGCTGGTACGATCCGGCCCTGACCCAGGCCAACGTCAACTCGTTGACCAACGCGGGCAAGTACTGCCTCGCGGTCGGCAACTGCTGCCTCACCTCGACCTACGACTACGGCGAGTGCCTCGGCGAGACGTTCCTGCGCGCTCCCAACAAGGGCGCCGTCGGCTACATCGGCGGTTCCAACTCCACGTACTGGGACGAGGACTACTGGTGGGGCGTCGGCTACACCTCCAGCATCATCGTCAACCCCACGTACGCGGGCACGCACCTCGGCGCCTACGACGGCATCTTCCATGAGCACGGCGAGGCGCAGGATGGCTGGTACGTGACCAACGACGCCATCGTGTTCGCCGGCAACCTCGCCGTGACTGAGGCGGGCTCGAGCCGTATCACGTACTACTGGAATATCTACAATCTGCTGGGCGACCCGTCGCTGTCCACGTGGATCGGCATGCCGGACGTGAACCCGGTGACGTACCCGCAGACCGTGTTCGTCGGCACGCCGACCTTCACGATCACCGGCGCCAACGGCACCTACGTCGGCCTGACCCAGGACGGCGTGCTGGTGGGCAGCGGCACCATCCCCGAGAGCGGCAGCCTCGACATCGCGTACACCCAGGTACTCACGCCCGGTGTGCCCCTGAAGCTGGTCGCCATGGCGCAGTTCATGGAACCGGTCATCACCGAACTGAACGTGATCGTGCCGGCCACCGTCACGATCAACCCGATGACGATCGACGCCAACACGCCGACCGCCATCACCGTCACTGTGATGGACGCCGGCGGCGTGGTGCCGCAGCAGGGCATCAACGTCTGGGCCGAGGGTCTCGAGTATACGACCACTCCGGTGATGACGAACGCCAGCGGCGTGGCCGTGATCAACGTCAACTATCCGTACGGCCCGACGCTGGATATCGTCGGCCAGGATCCAAGCGAGACCTACCGGCTGTTCACGGAGCAGGTCGCGGTCAACGCCCAGGCGCTGACGAATCCCGACCTCACCGTGACCACTGCGATCGGTCTCGACGATGCCTTCCCGCTGAACCTGCCCGGCACGCTGCACGCGAGCGTCGGCCAGACCGGCTACACGCTGTACGCGCTCATGCCGGATGGCTCGGTGCTGAGCAGCGCCACGTCGACCCTCACGGCCACGGCCACCGAGCCGGGCCAGGTGACGGGTATCATCGCGCGCAGCGGCTACGACCTGTATAGCGAGGCATTCGATGTGATCGAGGCCTACGGCACCGTGAGCGGCACAGTCACCACCGGCGGCTCCCCGCTGACCGGCGTCACCGTGCATATGTTCGATGGCGCCAATGAGGTCTTCGCGGCCACGACGAACGGCAGCGGCGTCTATACCGCGCCCGAGGACATTCTCGTCGCCAACTACACCATCGTGGTGGATCACTTCGGCTATCTGCACTTCGAGCAGGGCGTGTTCGTGAATTATGGCGCGAACACGTTCGATATCGCGCTCACGGCGGCCCCTTCGGGTACCCTGAGCGGCCACGTGTACGACTCCGTGTCGTTGGATCCGCTCGAGGGCGCCACGGTGCAGGTGTACCGCGCGGACGACGGCAGCCTGTACACCACCGCGACCTGCGACGCGTCGGGTGCGTACATGTCTAGCGTCCTGCCGTACTTCACCTACAACATCCGCGTGCGTGCGTGGCATCACGTGCCGGTGACGGCCGAGGTCGTCGTCACCGAAGCGAGCACGGAGAAGGACTGGCTGCTCGATCCCACGATGGGCGACCTGGTGCTCATCGACGACGGCGCCAAGTCGGCGTTCGTCGAGGCGAAGATCGACGGCAAGGACCAGCAGATGGTCGCGCCCGAGTACACCCGCGACGGTGGCAAGAGCGCCACCGAACTGGCGGCCGATCTGGAGGACCTGGGCTACTTCGTCACCATGGAGGACGCGGCGTCCGTCGATCCGGCCACGTTCGAGAATTACGACCTGGTCATCCTGACCTGCGGCGACAACACGACCACGCTGGCCAACGCGGCACTGAAGACTGGCCTCGTGCAGTTCGCCCAGCAGGGTGGGCACATCCTGCTCGAGGGCGGCGAACTGGGCTACAACCAGTATGCCGATGCCAGCTTCGCCACCTGGGTCCTGCACTCCAACGACTGGAACCACGACTCGGCCGGCACCATCCAGATCGGTGCCTCGAGCCACGCCGTGGCGACGATCCCCAACGACCTGACCAACACCACGATCGATCTCAATTACGTCGGCTACGGCGACAGCGACGGCATGGTGCCCCTGGCGGATGCGACGGCGGTGGCCGTGTGGACATCGTATGCCACCGAGGCCAGCATCATCGCCTACGATCCGAATCCGGCGCCCAATGGTGGCCAGATCGTCTACTTCTGCTTCAATTACGCGGCGGCGGGCGCCGAGCGCGTGCAACTGCTCGAGAACGCAGTGATCTATCTGCTGACGCCGGAAGCCGGCACCTGCAGCGTGAGCGGCCACGCCACGCTGTCCGGCCAGAGCGACGCCAGCGGCATCACCGTGCGGGCCATCCCCAACGGCGGCGTCGTCACGACGGGTGCCGACGGTGCCTACACCCTCGAGGGTCTGTTCGCGGGCCCGTACACCATCGTGGCCTCGAAGGACGGCTGGTCGTCCGATTCGGCGACTGTGTCACTGGGCGACAACGAGCACCTCACAGGTGTCGACTTCACGCTCACGCCCACGGCGACGACCGACTACTGCACACAGCCGGCCTCGCCGATCAACGACAATCAGACCACGACAAGCGTCATGCCGATTGCCGACACGGGCACGGTGTCCGAGATCGCCGTGTACGTGGACATCACGCACACCTACATCGGCGACCTCATCGTCACGCTGACCGCGCCCGATGGTACGGCCGTCATGCTGCACAATCGCAGCGGCGGCACCACCGATGACATCCTCGGCTGGTATCCCGACGACATCACGCCGGCGGGCGACCTGGCCTCGATGATCGGGTGCCCCGTGGCTGGCGACTGGACGCTCACGGTGAGCGACAACGCCGGCGGTGATACCGGCACGCTCAACGAATGGTGCGTGCGCATCACCCACGGCACCGGCGGGGCCACCGCCGTGGCCGACGACGCCATGCCGGCGGCGTTCCACGCCTACGCCAACTATCCGAACCCGTTCAACCCGATGACGGCGATCAAGTTCGATCTGCCTCACGCGTCCCATGTGCGCCTGCACGTGTACGACCTCGCCGGCCGTCTGGTGAAGACGCTGGTGAACGAGGACCGCGCGGCTGCATCGCATACCGTGGTGTGGAACGGCACGGACGACACCGGTCACCGTGTCGCGAGCGGCATCTACTACTACCGCCTCAGCACCGACACCGACCACGCCATCGGCAAGATGACCTTGGTCAAGTAACCGGCCGCGCAATCGGTACGGAACGTGCGGGGAGCCCTGTGGCTCCCCGCACGTGTTCGAATCCAGAAAGTCGATATTCATAAATCAGATGATTTTGTTCTTTTATGGCGAGCCGTGGCCGTGGCACCATTCCCGGCGAAACGCCGGCAGAGGGAGACGCCGGTACGCACCCGCAACGGAAGGCCACGCCGATGACCCCCCGACTCCTCGACCACCCGTTCTACCGCGCCTGGATCGACGGCACCGTCACTCCCGCGCAGCTTGCCGATTACCACGCGTCGTATGCCCAGTTCATCGACGCGATCCCGCGCTACTGGCAGCGGGTTGTCGACGCACTCGACCGCGACAGCCCCGTGGGGGCCGCCATCGTGGACGAGGAGAGGCAGCACATCGCCCTCTGGGAGCGCTGGCGTACGGGGTTGCCGGAAACGTCGCGTCCGCACGGCATGGACGATATCTGCGAGCATTTCGACGCATTGCCGCCGGCCGCCCTGCTCGGCGCGCTCCATGCATTCGAGGTCCAGCAACCCGAGGTCGCACTTACCAAGCGGGAAGGTCTGATACGCTGGTACGGCTGCGCGGAGGCCGATGTCACCTATTTCGATGCTCACCTCGCCGAGGAGCCGCATCTGGAGTACGGCCGCGATCTCGCCGCGCGACTCGTCTCGCACGAGGAGTTCGAGGCGGGCTTCGCCAGAAGCGCCGAGGTGCTCTTCACGAGCCTCGATCGCTTCCTGGACACCTGATGTCGCCAAGCGGTGTCACCGCGGCGCTCTTTGTCACGCCAGCGTGACGTCCGGCGCGAGCCTTTCGCGCGTAAATCCCGTCGCAACTGGATTTTGCAGCATCGGATCTGCTATAATTGAAGACGGAAAAACCGCGGGCACCTCGGTGCCCGCAGCGCCTCGCCGACTCGTGACCCGGAGGACGTTCCACGATGATGTCGCGCTCGATCCGCCTGCCGCTCGCGCTGGTTCTGCTGGCCCTGCTCTGCGGCGTCGCCGCCGCCGCCGACCTTGCCATCCCGGTCGATCGTGATGGCCTACCCCAGTGGGTCCCGGCACAATGGAACGATTTCCCCGTACGGCTCACCGTCGCCACGCGCGAGGACCTCGACGCTCTGCTGGCGCGCGTCCCCATCGCGAGCTTCTCGCGTGAGCAGGTCTCCACCGTGCACACGACGCCCAAGGATCTGCACATCGTATTCCAGCCGCGCGTGACGGCGAGCGAGTTCGACGCGCTCGTGGCGGCCGGGTACGCCCCGGTGAAGGTGCGTGATCTCGATCGTGAGGGCCGCGAGGACGCGGAGCAGGTGTGGGCGCAGATGGCGCGCGAGGGCAAGTCGGCTGCGCTCGACACGTACCCGCTCACGTACTACCCGACCAACGATCAGATCGGCACCATGCTGCAGACGCTGGCGTCAACCTATCCCGACAAGGCTGCCTACTTCACCTGGGGGCAGTCGGTCGCCGGGCGCACGCTCCACGGCATCCACATCACGGACAACGTGATGACGGCCGAAGCCGAGCCCGAGGTGCGTATCAGCTCGAGCATGCACGGCGACGAGGTCGTCGGCCTGGTCTTGACGCTCGACTTCGCCTACTACCTGCTGGAAAACTACGGTCAGGCTGGTCACGAGGATGTCACCAACCTCGTCGACAACTACGACATCACGCTCATGCCGTCGTACAACCCGGACGGCACGGCCCTCGACCAGCGCTACAACCAGAACGGTGTCGACCTCAATCGCAACTTTCCGCTGCCGGCCGGGACCGATCCGATCCAGGAGCTGGAAAACGTCAACTTCATGAACTTCTGCAACGCCCGCCACGCGGTGCTCAGCGAGAACTACCACGGCGGTTCGCTGGTCGTGAACTACCCCTGGGACTACACGTACACGCTTGCGCCCGACGATGCCGCCCTCATTCAGATGTCCCTCGAGTACAGCACCTACAACCTGCCCATGTACAACGGCGCCTTCGATCACGGCATCACCAACGGCGCTGCCTGGTACGTCGTCTACGGATCGTTGCAAGACTGGTGCTACGACCAGACCGACGACATCAACGTCACGATCGAGGTCTCGAACACCAAGTGGCCCTCCGCGGGCACGCTGGCCGGATTCTGGAACGACAACCGCGAGAGCCTCATGCACTGGGTGAAGTCGGCGCGCTATGGCGTGAACGGCGTCGTCACCGCCGCCGACACCGGCCTGCCGCTGGCCGCCACCGTCACCGTGAACGGGATCTCCACCGAGGTGCACACCGATCCCGCCGCCGGCGACTACTACAAGCTGCTTCCCACGGGCACGTATACGATCACCTACGAGGCGACAGGCTACGTTCCGCAAACGCTCACGGGTGTCGCCACCACCTGGGGCACACCGACCGTGCAGGACGTGGTGATGCAGCCGCTGGCGCAGGGCCTCGTCAGCGGCACCGTGACCGATCCCAGCGGTCAGGGTCTGGATGCGCTGATCGAGATCAGGAGCTGGCCGCAGGGCGAGTTGGTCGACTCCGTCAGCAGCGACGCCGCCAGCGGCGGTGCCTTCTCCACGTCGCTCTTCTACGGAGACTACACGTTCACCGCGAGCGCGCCCGACCACTTCACCGAATCGCAACAGGTGACGATCGGCGCCACGCCGGCCACCGTAGACTTCGTGCTCGGCGGCATGGTCACGAGCTACCCCGTGGTGGAAGACTTCGAGTCGGGCCCGGGCGCCTTCACCGGCGACTGGTTCGTCACCGACACCACGGGCCACAACAGCACCCACAGCATGACGGACAGCGAGGGCAATTACGCCAGCAGCACCACCACGTACTGCAATCTCGAAACGAGCGTGAACCTGGTGGGCGTGATGGACCCAGCCGTCAGTTTCTACGCGAAGTGGAGCATCGAGAACAACTGGGACGCCGTGTTCTTCGAGATCTCCACGGACGGCGGCTCCGCCTGGACCGCGCTCGCCACCACGTACACGAACGCCGCCAGCGGCCAGGGCGCACAGCTTCCTGCCGGCACGCCCTGCTTCGATGGCAGCCAGGCCAACTGGGTCTACAACGTGGTCGACCTGACGCCTTACATCGGCGAGTCTGACGTCAGCTTCCGGTTCCGCCTGTCCTCGGACACCAGCATCAATTACGACGGCTTCTACTTCGACGACTTCCAGATCAAGATCGTCACCGAGACCGGTGGCGAGACCCCGGTCTCCGACACGCCGATCGCCATCGCGGCCGACGTTGCGGCCTATCCGAACCCATTCAATCCTCAGACCACGCTCAAGTTCATGAACCCGCGCGCCGGCCACGTCCAGCTGGCGATCTTCGACCTGCAGGGCCGCCACATGCGGTCCCTCGTGGACGGCGAATTTGCCGCCGGCACCCACGACGTGACGTGGGACGGCCGCGGCGACGACGGACGACCGGCCGGCAGCGGGATCTACCTCGCGCGCCTGAAGGCCGACGATTCCTCCGCCAGTGCCAAGCTGATGCTCGTGAAGTGACAACTTGACGGCGCGCAGAGGCCCGGCAGCCACCCTCCGACTGCCGGGCCTCGTCTCGTCACCGACATTCGACACGCCACCCACACACAACGCGACCCGCACCTCACGCCACCATCGAAAGGTGGCGCACGGTGCGGGTCGCGAATCGTCGATCGCGGACGCTAGTTCGTGAGGTTCATCGCCCGGCGCAAACGGCGCTTCAGGCGATGGATCTTACGCCGCTCGAACCGCAGCTTGGCGGGGTCCTTGGCCTCAAGAGCGGCATCGCGCGCCTGCTTGTGGCTCCGGATCTTCGCCTTCACCGCCGTCTTGTCGAGTCCCTCGATCACCTTGTGCGGCTTCTCGATCCCCATCAACTGCGCGAGTTCCTCGACGAGCTGATCCTTCTTCCAGGAAAGCACGCCTTGAACCTGCGGCGCCTTCTCCTTCATCATGTCGCGGAGATCTGCCACCCGCTTCTTCTGCAACTCATGCCAGTCCACGCATCATCCTCCCACACACAAAGAGACGACTGCCCCGGCCCGGTCCCAGGGCAGAGAATCGACGCCCCATTGTCGTCAATTCGCCGCGGGATGTCAACCTGCCGGCCCGGTCATGCGGCCGAGACGAGCGCCGATACCCCTCTTCCGCGCCGCCCATCCGCCTCACATCACGGACCAGACAAGTTGAGAATTTCGCGTCATTTGTCGCCTCTCAACGCCTAGCCCGGCTCGATCCGCCCCTCTCGCTCGTGCCAGAACCGATGGCAGCGGCTGCAAAGGGTGATCAGATTCTCGGGTCGATTGGGGCCCCCCTGGCCTCGCGGCACGATGTGATGCACTTCGAGAAAGTGCGCCGCGTCACACCCAGGCGTGGCGCACCGATATCGGTCGCGCGCAAGCACCGCTGCCCGGATCTTCGGCGGAATCGTGGCGCGATTTGGCGCCCATGTGCCATCGCGGACCCGGGCATCGCAGACCGTTGCGGCCGCGTCATTCGGAGAGAGGCGCTTCTCACCGTGACTGGTGACAGCCGCGGCAGCCTCGCACGTCGGACACTGCCGGACGATGATCTGGACCGGCGGCCGCCCCGTAGCCGTGGTGCCGGCACCAATGGCCTCATCCCCGGTCCCCCCGGCCAGCGCCGCCAGGGCGGCGAGCAGGATCTCCTCACGCGTTGTCTCGCTCAATACGTGCCGCCGTTTGCGCACCTTCTCGATCAGCGCTTCGAACCGCGCGAGCTGGATCCCGTCGAGCCTGAAGCTGACCGTCGTGGGCGGATCCTCCTGCGGCCGCGCCTCTGGTGCCGGCACCATTGCGAGCTGGGCGGCGGGCGATTTCACCCTCTTCGCCCGGGCCTTCCTGACCTCGACGGCGAGCTCGCGGCGCCCGAGCCGACTCGCCTTCTCGACCCAATTAGTCTCCGTGGCCGGCGTAGCGACCGCCCCGACCTGCTGGGCCTTCGTCCAGCCGATCGAACCATCAGCGACAGCGGCACGCAGTCGGGGAAGGCGTTCGAGATCGTCTGCGAGGCGTCTGAATCGGAAGTAGCGATCGCGTGAGAACCCGAGGGACTGGGTGGCATAGAGTTCCAGGGATGGCTGGCCGAGGTCGCGGTATAGCCGCCTCTGTGCGACCTCAGCGAACCAGAGGACAGCGCACTGCTGAGCCTGTTCGCAGACCTCGAGTGCTGCGCGAAGCGCATGGTCGACCGACTCGGCGGCAAGGCCGGGGGTGAAGGCCGGGAGCTGGGGCATGGCGGAGTGGGCGCTTTCTGGGAGGAAAGGGGTAGCGAAAATATAGCGAAACAAAACTGCGGGGCGCAAGTGGATAACCCAATAATTGTTGAGCAATTAAGCTCTCATATCTACGGGTGTGCCTATTGGGGAAATATTGTGCCGTCGCACGAATTCCGGTCGTTTTCGGTAGCCGATAACTATGAAATTCGGTTAGAATCCTGCAATCGAGGATGTGGATCCCACCTCGAGACACGGGGAGCCTCCCATGAAGACCCGAAGCTGTCGTCTGTTTCTTGGCTACGGTAGCTGCGTTGCTTTGGTACTTCGTCCCGATATGCCTATGGTGCTGGCTATCAAGCAGACCAATCAGTCGAAGGCAATCCTGTCCCCGGTGATCCTTTAGGTGGCGTTCAGGATGCCCTAAGTGGTGGCGGTGGGCCGAATGGCGACAATCCAGTGTTTGTCATAGTTATTGGACCTTCCGAGTGCGTTCGTGGGCTTCACCACTCTGCTCCGTGGATCGTACTTGATAAAGCCGATCTTCGGATTGTCGCGGTTCAGCTGCGCGGTGAAGTGCATTAATGTATCACATCGTGCACCTACATCTAAGTGGCATGCAGACAATGAATGAGCTTCGTAGAAACGCGGAAACCCTCGATAAAGCAGTCGATCCTCAGGTCTTCGATGAGGCGAAGTCTTGTTTTGAAACGGAGAATTCCAAGACAGTCTGGCAATATTGTGGCGCAACTCCTTTCCGGATCCCAATCCACAATCGCTTTAGCGGGTATTTGTGTTCGCGATTGTTGGGTCTAGCTGGCGTGGAATCATGCAAAAGCTCGGTAGATATGATGAGTGTACGGAGTTGTTGGACTGGCTCGCAAAACAATTGGACGATGACGTAACGTTATTTGAGATCGAGCTAATTCGTGGTTGGGTCCAATTTTGTAGATGCGGGTACGAGCTGCTAGAGTCGGAATTTTCAGACAAGATTTCGCAAGCGGTTGAGTCTTGGCATCCGAGGCTGGCAGATCTTTTATTCATACGTGCAAATGCCCGGATGATGTTAGACCGACGCGCAGATGCCAAATTCGACTGCGAAGTTGGCTACCAGATATCCCGAATTCAGGCGAAGCGTCACGACTCCGCAAAGTTTGCTAATCTACTTGGTATCCTGGAAGTTTATCAGGGTTTTTACATGCGGGCAGTCGAGTGGTTCGAGGAAGCATATCGTCTTAATCTTGAACTCAATATATTCGCGCGACTGTGGGATGAATTGCTTAAATATAGGTGTTGCATGCTATAAAGCCGGATATCTCGACAAATCAGTTGACCACTTGGACAGGGCACTCGCGTATTTTACGGATTTTGCAATTCCAATCAGTCTCACCCGCACCCACATCGCCCTTGGCAACGTCCACCGCCTCCTGGAAGACCACACCACCGCCCGCAAACATCTGACTCAGGCCTACACGCTGGCGGCGGAGTTGAAGGTGCCGCGCGAGGAGTGTCTGGCGCTCGAATTCCTTGGCGACGTCTATCGCGATGAGGGCAAGCCGGAGGAGGCGCGGCGTTACTACGCGCGCGGGATGGCGATCGCGCAGGAGATCGCGCCCAGGGGTGACCTGGTGATGGAGTTGCGGCGTCGGGAGGGCGAGTGTCTGACGCTGGAGGGCAAGGTGGCGGCGGCGTTGCCGGTGCTGAACGAGGCGCGCAAGCATGCGGCGCGGCTGGGGGATCGTTACGAGGAAGGGGTGACGCTGCGTTGCCTGGCGCAGGCGATGCAGGCGATCGGCGATGTGCGCAACGCGCAGCGTTACGCGGAGGAGGCGTGCGATCTGCTGGGGGCGATCGAGGCGCGGCTGGAGCATCTGTCGGCGCGGTTGGTGGCGGGTCAGGCGTTGATCGCGCGCAGTAGCGACGTCAAGGAGGAGGTGGCGCCGCGGGATCTGCTGGATGCGGCCTGGGAGCATGGTGTGGCGGCGCAGGCGCTGAGCCGTGAGGTGGGGATCGCGTCGTGGTCGTCATCGGTGCAGCGGATGCAGTCGCGGATCGCGAAGCGGCGGATGGAGGAGACGCGTTACGCGGTGCGGCGCGTGCAGAGCAAGGACGATCGCTACGAGGCGCGGGACGTGATCGTGGCGCAGTCGCGTTCGATGCAGGAGGTGCTGCAGGCAGTCGAGGCGTTTGCTCCGTACGACGAGCCGGTGCTGGTGATCGGGGAGACGGGGACGGGCAAGGAAGTGATCGCGCGGCGCTTGCATGAGCTGAGTCCGCGGCAGGGGAAGCCGTTCGTGGCGGTGAACATGACGGCGGTGCCGACGACGATGTTCGAGCGTGAGTTCTTCGGCCACGTGCGGGGTGCGTTCAGCGGGGCGGAGATGGACCGGACGGGCTACGCGGCGGAGGCAGATGGGGGGACGCTGTTCCTGGACGAGGTCGGGGACATGCCGTCGGAGGTGCAGGCGAAGCTGCTGCGGTTGCTGCAGGACGGATCTTACAACGTGCTCGGGGATCCGGACACGCGGTATGCGGATCTGCGGGTGATCGCGGCGACGAACCTGGATCTCGAGGAGGCGGTGGCTCAGGGGAAGTTCCGGGAAGACCTTTTCTACAGGTTACGGATCCTGGAGATCCACCTGGCGCCGTTGCGGAAGCGGCCCGAGGACGTGTTGCCGCTGCTGGAGCACTTTCTGAGCGAGGCTGTGGGGCGGAAGGTGGCGGCGACGGATTACTTCAGCACGCAGAGCCTGGGCCTGCTGCAGCGTTACCCGTGGGCAGGGAATGCGCGCGAGGTGGCGTTGATCGCGCGTCGGGCGGCGATCAGCCAGAAGGTGCTGGGCGTGGTGGACGTGGAACTGGGCAGCGGTCGCGACGCGTTGGTGCTGGCGGGTCCGGGTCGTCAGGCGAAAGCGGCGGCGGGATCGTCGGGCGCGGGGGAGGTCGCGGAGCTGTCGCGGGCGCGGTTGCTGCTGGCGCTGGAGGAAGCGGGAGGCAATCGGGCGGAGGCGGCGCGGCGGCTGGGGATCTCGCGGGCGGCGCTGTACCGGCGGCTGGAGAGATTCGGTTTCGACTAGCCATCGTTGGCCATGGCCGCTCCGGCGATGGCGCCGCCGGTCCAGGCGGCCTGCAGATTGAAACCTCCCGTGATGCCATCGATATCGAGGATCTCGCCGGCGAAGTAGAGGCCGGCTACGCGTTTGCTCTCCATGCAGCGCAGGTCGACCTCGGTGAGCGTTACGCCGCCGCAGGTGACGAACTCGTCCTTGTTCAGGCTCTTTCCCGTCACGGCGAAGCGTGCGTCGTGGATCTGTGTGGCAAGGGCGCGGGTCTCCACCTTCGTCAATTCGGTCCAGATGCGATCGGGCGCGATCCCGGCGGCGCTGGTGAGCCGTTCCCAGAGTCGGCGGGGGACGCCGATCGCCGGTCCCCCGGCGACCTTCTTGCGCGGGTGCTCCTGTCGGGCCTGGGCGATGGCGGAGGCGAGGTCGTCGGGATGGAGGTCGGGCGCCCAGTCGATCGCGATCTCGAACAGGTAATCGCGCATGGCGAGTTCGCGCGCTCCCCAGGCCGAGAGTTTGAGCACGCCAGGGCCACTGATGCCCCAGTGTGTGACGAGCACCGGGCCCTGCTGGCGCAGGCTCTTGATGCCGGTCACGGCGACGACCGCGTCGGGCACGCTGACGCCCGCCAGGTCGGCGAGTCGCGGGTCGTCGATGCGAAACGTGAAGAGAGAGGGCACGGGATCGATGATCGCGTGGCCAAGCGCGCGCACGAGCGTTTCGCCGCCGCCGGCGCGCATGCCGCCGGATGCCACGAGCAGTCGGTCGCCGTGAACGGTCGCCCCGGACTCGAGGGTGACGACGAAGCCGTCGTCGTCGCGTCGCACCGAGGTGGCTCCGCAGCGCAGGCGCAGCTCCACGCCGGCCGCCTCGGCGGCGCCGAGGAGGGCGTCGATGACTGTCTGCGACGAGTCGGTGGTGGGGAACATGCGACCGTCGGACTCGGTCTTCAGGGGCACGCCGTGCTCCGCGAACCAGGCGACCGTCTGGGGCACGTGCCAGCGACTGAAGGGGCCGCGCAGCTCGCGGCCGCCACGCGGATAGCTCGCGACGAGGATGCGGGGGTCGTGGCAGTCGTGAGTGACGTTGCAGCGTCCGCCGCCCGAGATGGCCACCTTGGTCAGCGGTCGCGGTCCCTTCTCGAGTACCACGACCTGGGCGCCGTGCTGCGCGGCGTGGATAGCGGCGAAGGTGCCGGCGGCGCCGGCGCCGATGACGACGATCCGTCGGGCCATGCTCACACTTGCCTCCGCGCGCCAACCGTGAGCGCGACGATGTAGATGATGGCGGCCACGAGAATGGTCGCCGCACCAGTCGGGAGGTCCCAGCGATAACTCGCCGCCAGGCCGACCGTGGTGGCCACGGCGCAGATGACGACTGCGCCAGCCATCATGGTGCCGAGTCGGGAAGTGAATCGGCCGGCGGCCGCGGCCGGCAAGGTGAGCAGGGCGATGGCCATGACGATGCCGACGACGTATACCAGGCTCACGACCGTGAGCGCCACCAGCACGAGGAGTAACGTATGCCATAGACCGACGTGCAGTCCGCGCAGTGCCGCGAATTCCTCGTCGAACGCGACGGCGAGCAGCGGCTGGGCGAAGATCGCGGTGATGCCGAGCACGAGTGCATCGAGGACCAGGAGCACGCCGAGCGCGCGCCCATCGACCATCACGATGTTTCCGAAGAGGTAGCTCATGAGATCGGACTTGTAGCCGGGCGTGCGAAAGAGGAAGAGCACGCCTATGGCCATGCCAACGGCCCAGAGCGCGGAGATGATGGTGTCCTCGCGATCCGTGCCGCGGGCGCGAGCCCAGCCGAGGATCAGGGCCGCGACGATCGCGGCGGCCACCGCCCCGTGCAAGGGATGCAGCCCGGTCCAGCCCTGCGTCACGTGCAGGTAATATGCGGCGCCCATTCCGCCGAGGATGGTGTGGGCGAGGCTTCCGGCAACGGCCGTGATGCGACGGGTGACCACGAAGGTGCCGATCACGCCGCAGGCGAGGCTGGCCGCGAGTCCGGCCAGGAGGGCCTGGCGCAGGAAAGCGTAATGACGCAGCGCGTCCAGGAAATCAGGCATCGGAATCCCCGGTCGGTGGCGGGCAGGTGTCGTGGTCATGGCGCACGAGCACCATCCCATCCATGCCGGGAAAGTAGTCAGCCAGCTCGCCGCCGATTTCGCTCGTCGCGGGTTTGTGCACGTGGCCGTCGTGGACGCATACGACCTGACGAACGTGGCGCGACACGACGCTCACGTCGTGCGAGACCACCATGATCGTCAGGTGGGCGTTGAGCTGGGACAGCAGTTCGTAGAGCTCGCGCGTCGCGGCGGGGTCGAGCCCGGCCGTGGGTTCGTCCAGGAGCAGCAGCTCGGGCTCGGTGGCGAGCGCGCGCGCGATGAGCACACGCTGCCGCTGACCGCCGGAGAGGGCGGCGAAGGGGCGCTCGGCGAGGTCGGCGGCTTCGACGGCCGCGAGCGTACGCATGGCGGCGTCGCGGTCGCGGGCCGAGGGTGGGCCCAGCGGTGGGCGCGGTCCGAGGCGTCCCAGCATGACGACCTGGCGCACCGTGATGGGAAATGCGTGATCGAGGCGCGACTGCTGGGGCAGGTAGCCCACGCGCGGACGCGCCCTTGCCGGTCGCTCGCCGAGTACGCGCACATCGCCGGCCGTGGGTGCGAGCAGCCCGAGCACGAGCTTGAGGATCGTGGTCTTGCCGCTGCCGTTGGGACCGATGAGCGCGGCGAAGCCGCCGGTGGGCACCGTCAGCATGACGTCATGAAGAACGGACGTGCGCCCGTAACCGAAAGCCACCCCCTGCAGGCTCACGGCCGCGCTCATGGCGCCTCCTTCGCGAGCCCCCGCGCGATCGCAGCGGCGATCCGGCGCAGGTTGGCGACCACGTCACGCGCGAGCGGATCGACCGTGATCACCTCCAGGTCGGCATCTTCGGCCACGGTGCGGGCCGACGTGGCCGCGAACTGGGGTTGCACGAAGATCGCCCGCGCGCCCTGGCGGCGCACAGTTGCGAGCACCGACGCCAGATGGCGCGGACTCGGCTCGAGGCCACCGGTCTCGATCGGCAGTTCGTGCAGACCATAGTCGCGGCACAGGTAGGCGAACGCCGGATGAAAGACGACGAGTGTGCGTCCCTGCACCGGCGCGAGCTGTACGCGTAGCTCGCGATCGACGGCGACGAGCGAATCGCGTACGGCAAGGCCGCGCTCGCGGTAGGTGTCGGCGTGCGCAGGGTCGAGCCGGGTGAGCGTGGCTGCAATCGTGGCTGCCTGGTGCGCGCACGGGAGCGGACTCAGCCAGATGTGAGGATCGGCTTCGCCGTGCGCATGGTCGTCATCGGTGATCAGCGTGCAGCCCTCCCGCAGATCGACGACTTCGAGATTGGGAAACAGCCGCGCGATCCGTCCGGCCAGCGTGTTTTCCATGGGCACGCCCGCGCGCAGCCAGACGCGAGCGCCCTGGAGGGCGGTCAGCTCGCGGGGCGTGGGGTCGTAGGTCTGTGGCGACTGCCCCGGCCCGACCAGGACGTGGACGTCGACGAGATCACCACCGATCGCCGCCGCCAGGCCCGCGTGGGGCAGGATGCTGACGATCACGGGCAGGGGCGCCGCCGAGGCGGTGCCCGCGAGGGCAGCGGTCATCACGAACGCGATGAGCGCATGGCGGACCATCGTTCAGTCTCCCTCCCGGCAGCGATCGCAGCGACCGCGCACCTGCACCTCGACCTCGCCGCGGCGTAGCGCACGCGGATCCCGGCGTGTCCCGTGCAGCGCCACCGTGGCCGCCGGCAGACACTGCACGGTGCCGCAAGCGGTGCAGACGAAGTGCGGGTGCGAGCTTGACCCGTGAGAGGTCCGGCTGTCCTCGAATCGCCAGAGGCGGTCGCCCAGCTCGGTGCGCCGGGCCAGTCCGACCCGGACGAGATCACAGAGATTCCGGTAGAGGGTCGCGCGGTCGAAGCTGCGACCACGGAGGGCTGCCGTGACTTCGGGATGGGAGAGCGGCACGGCGCGCTCGCGCAGCAGGGCGAGCACGGCGAGTCGCGGGGCCGTGATGCGCAGGCCGGCGTGGTGGAGATCACGGCGCAGATCGGTGGCGTCGACCGCCATGGATACGCTCCTCGCGGATGAAGGCCGGGGCCAAGCTAACGCAATCCTGTTGCAATTGCAACGGCGCAGTTGCCGGATCGCGGCGGGACGATCACTCTAGGATCATGGCGAGACTTGCCGAATTCCTCTCCCTGCTCTCCCTGCAACTCGCTGCAGGTCTGGTCGGACTGGGCGTGCTGCGGTTCGCGCTGCCCGCGTGGTGGAGACGCCGCGGTGTGCGCCGCATGGCGCTGGGCGTGCTGACGATCGATCTGCTGTTGCCGCTCGCCTGGTTCGTCCTCGCGCGCGATGGGACGGCCCAGATCGCCGACGGACTCGTGCCGCTCCTTATTCTCCTCTTTGCGGGGCAGGGGGCGCTGGCCATCGGCCTGGCGCTCGTGGCCCTGCTGAAGGCGGCCTCGCGGCGCCCGCTGGGTGCGAACGCGCCGGCTCATCCCGGCCGGCGGCGCTTCCTGCTGGGGGCGGCCGCCGCCGCGGTTCCGGTGGCGGCGGCGTCGGTGTGCGGGGCGGGCGTCGCGGAGGCGGGACAGGTCGCCCGTCTTCGCTTGCGCACGGTGCGCCTCCCGCGTCTGCCGGCGGCGCTTGAGGGGATGCGCATCCTGCACATCTCCGACGTCCATCTCTGGACTCTCGTGCACGTGGACGATCTGGCGCGCGCGCTGGACCAGGTGACGCCGGGCGACGCAGACCTCGTGTGCGTGACCGGTGATCTGGCCGACGACTTCACGCAGCTACCGGACGCGCTGGAGCGAATCGCGGCACTTGCGCCGCCGCTGGGATGCTTCGCGAGCCTTGGCAATCACGAGCACGCGCGGGGTCTCGAGAAATGTCTGCCCATCTTCGCGGCAGGACCCGTCTCGCTGCTGAGGACCGCTGGACGGCATTTGCGATGGCGGGATACGGACCTCTCTCTGCTCGGTATCGACGATCCGCGCGCGAATGTGCACCAGAGCCGGGCGGATTTCTACAAGCAGCAAGTGGCCAGCGTGATGGCGCCCGTTCCGGCGGATACTTTCACCATCCTCATGAGCCATCGCCCGCCCGGTTTCGACGAGGCGGCGCGGCACGGCATCGATCTCACGCTCTCCGGCCACACGCACGGTGGGCAGGCCGCTTTGTTCGGGCACTCGATCCTGGAAGTCACGAGCCCGGAGAAGTACCCATGGGGCGTGTACCGGCTGGGCGAGAGCGTGCTACACGTCACCTGCGGGGCGGGGCAGTGGTTTCCTTTCCGCCTGGGATGTCCTGCGGAACTCGTGATGCTGGAGTTGCGACGAGGCGAGCCGGCCTGACCGACGCCCCGGGCCTTGCCAGGATGCGGCCAACACGCCAACTTTGCAGGGACCATCGGATTCGCCCCCGGCGGCCTCACCTTGCTTGCGAGGAGCGTGATCAACATGAGCGAGCCACTCCCGGACGGCGTTCCGGTCGCCGCGCTCGGCCTGCGCGAAGATTTTCTGGTCCCTACTCTCGAGCAATGGCATGCGGAGTGCGTGAAGCTCCTCAAGGGAGTGCCTTTCGAGAAGAAGATGGTCACCCCGACCTACGAGGGGATCACACTGCAGCCGCTCTACACGGCGGCCGATACGGCCTCCCTCGAAGCGACCGGCGGGATGCCCGGGGCGCGGCCCTTCCTGCGCGGAACCCGTCCGCTGGGTTATCGTCAGCAACCCTGGCAGGTGGCACAGGAGCTGCCGTATCCGGCCTACGAGGACTTCAACGACGCGCTGCGGCATGATCTGGCGCGCGGGCAGGACACGGTCGTGCTGGTCATTGACGCCGCGGGCCAGGCCGGGCTCGATCCCGACCAGGCGCCGGCGGCGAAGGTGGGGCACGGGGGTACGTCGGTAGCGTCGCTGCGCGGGCTGCGCAAGGCCCTCGAGAGGATCGACCTGGCCGCGCACCCGGTGCATATCGAGTCGGGTTCCGCGGCGCTGACGTACGCCGCGCTCCTCGTCGCCCTGGCGCGGGAACGCGGCCTCGATCCGCGGCGCCTGCGCGGAAGCGTGGGCCTTGATCCGCTCGGCGGTCTCGCCCAGCTCGGACAGCTCCCACTCGCGCTCGTGCGCGCCTACGATGAACTGGGTTTGCTGACGCGCTGGGCCGCGGACCACGCTCCGGATCTGCGCACGGTGGCTGCGTATGGCCACCCGTATCACGATGCGGGCGCCAGCGCCGTCCAGGAGCTGGCCTTCACGCTGGCGGCAGCCGTGAATCACCTTCGCGAGCTCGAGGAGCGGGGCGTTGCAGTCGAGACCGCGGCGCCGCGGATTCTCTGCGGATTCTCCGTGGGTACGCACTTCTTCATGGAGATCGCCAAGCTACGCGCCGCGCGCGTGCTGTGGTCGCGGATCATCGGTGCGTGCGGCGGCGAGGAGTACGCGCAGGCGCTCAGCCTGCACGCACGCACGAGCCGCTTCGGACAGACCGTTTGCGATCCGCACGTGAACATCGTGCGGGGCACGACCGAGGCCATGGCCGCGATACTGGGCGGGGTGGACAGCTTGCACGTCGCGCCGTTCGATGAGGCGCTGGGACTGCCCGACGCCTTCAGCCGGCGTCTCGCGCGCAACACGCACACCATCCTGCGCGAGGAGAGCCATCTCGACCTGGTGGTCGATCCCGCCGGCGGTACCTGGTACGTCGAGGCCTTGACGGCGCAGGTCGCGTCAGCGGCATGGGCACTCTTCCAGGAGGTCGAGACCCGTGGCGGACTGGTGGCGGCGTTGAAGAGCGGCTGGGTGCAATCGGAGATCGGACGCACGGCGCAGGCGCGACGCGAACACCTCGCGTGCCGCAAGGACGTGCTCGTGGGCACCACCAAATATGCGAATCCCCAGGAGCGCCCGTGCGTCGGCGGCAGTTTCGACCACACCGCATTCCATGCGCAGCGGTCGCGCACGCTGCAAGCCATGCGCACGCGCAGCGAGCACGCGGAGAGCGACGCCGTGCTGCGCAAGCTCGACGCCATCCTCGCCAGCCAGCCGGCAGGCATGTTCGACGCCATCGTGGATGCGGCGGCCCAGGGCGCGACCGTGGGGGAGCTGTGCGTCACGTTCCGGCATGACGCCGATCCGCAGATGCAGGTGGTTCCGCTGCGTCCTTTGCGCGCTGCGGAGCCGTTCGAAACGTTGCGTTTGGCGGTGCAGGCGTATGCCGCACAGCAGCCGGCGGCGACACGAGTGTTCTGTGCCAATCTCGGGGATGTCGCGCGGTACATGACCCGTCTCGACTTCGTGAAGGGGTTCTTCCAGACGGGCGGCTTCACCGTCGTCGCCGACCGCACGTTCCAGGCGCCGGCGGAGGCGGCCGCGGCGGCGAAGGACGACGGCGCGGCCACGGCTGTGATCGTGGGCCTCGACGAGACGTACGCGGAGTTGGCGGCCGACACTGCCCACGCACTCAAGGCTGCCGGTATCGCTACCGTGGTCCTGGCTGGACAGCCGGGGGCGATAGGGGACGTTCTGCGGGGCGCCGGTGTGGACGATTTCATCCATGTGCGTTCCGACATCCTGACCACGCTGCAGCACCTGGCCACGAGCAAGGGGGTGGCGATGTGAGCCGCATTCCGGATTTCCGCAAGATCGCCCTCACCGCGACACCTTACGGCAATCGCGACTCGTGGGAAGCCCAGGTGCGCGGCCTGACCGGTCACGACGCGGCGGCGCTCGCCTGGCGGACCCACGAGCAGATCGACGTGGCACCGCTGTATACTGCCGACGACCTCGAGAACCTCGAGCACCTCGGATACCTCTCCGGCATTCCCCCGTTCCTGCGTGGCCCTTACGCGACGATGTATCTCGTGCGGCCCTGGACGGTACGCCAGTACGCAGGTTTCTCCACGGCCGAGGAGAGCAACGCGTTCTACCGGCGCAACCTCGCAGCGGGACAGAAGGGACTGTCGGTGGCCTTCGACCTGGCCACCCATCGCGGCTACGACAGCGACCACCCGCGTGTGGCGGGCGACGTGGGCATGGCCGGTGTGGCCATCGACTCGATCCTCGACATGAAGGCGCTCTTCGACGGGATCCCGCTCGATCAGATGTCGGTGTCGATGACGATGAACGGCGCCGTGCTGCCGGTGATGGCCTTCTACATCGTGGCTGCTCTCGAGCAAAGTGCGAGCCTCGCTCAGCTCCAGGGGACGATCCAGAACGATATCCTCAAGGAGTACATGGTTCGCAACACGTACATTTACCCGCCTGAATTCTCGATGCGCATCATCGGCGACATCTTTGCGTTCACCTCGCAGCACATGCCGAAGTTCAACTCGATCTCGATCTCCGGCTACCACATGCAGGAGGCCGGGGCATCGGCCGATCTCGAACTGGCCTACACGCTGGCCGATGGCGTGCAATACGTGCGGACGGGCGTGGCGGCCGGGCTGCCCGTGGATGCGTTCGCGCCCCGCCTGAGCTTTTTCTGGGGCGAGGGCATGAATTACTTCATGGAGATCGCCAAGCTACGGGCCGGACGCGTGCTCTGGGCGAAGCTGATGCGCGAGTTCTCGCCGCAGGATCCGCGGTCGCTCGCGCTGCGCACACACTCGCAGACCAGCGGCTGGTCGCTCGCTGAACAGGATCCATTCAACAACGTGATCCGCACCTGCGTGGAGGCGATGGCGGCGGCCCTGGGCCACACGCAGTCTCTGCACACCAATGCGCTCGACGAGGCCATCGCCTTGCCCACCGACTTCTCCGCGCGCATCGCACGTAACACGCAGCTTTACCTTCAGGACGAGACGCGGATATGCAGCGTCGTCGATCCCTGGGGCGGCAGCTTCTACCTGGAGTCGCTCACCGCGGCGCTGATGCGCCGGGCGTGGGTCCACATCCAGGAGGTGGAGCAGCTGGGCGGTATGGCGCAGGCCATCGGCAGCGGTTTGCCCAAACTTCGCATCGAGGAGGCATCGGCCCGGCGCCAGGCCCGCATCGACAGCGGCCAGGAGACGATTGTCGGCGTCAACAGGTACCGGCTCGACCGCGAGGAACCCCTGGAGATCCTCGAGGTGGACAACACGGAGGTGCGGCGCCAGCAAATCGAGCGACTGGAGCGGCTCAAGCGCGAACGCGACGGCGACGCAGTGGCGGCCGCCCTGGCGGCCCTGACGCGTGGCGCCGCGACGGGCGACGGCAACCTGCTCGCCCTCGCGATCGATGCGGCCAGGGCGCGGGCCTCTCTTGGCGAGATCAGCGATGCCCTCGAAACGGTGGTGGGACGCCACAAGGCGGAGGTCAGGACCATCAGCGGAGTGTACAGCGCCGAGTACGGCGACGGTGCGGGGATGCGCGAGGTGCGCGCGCTGGTCGAGCGCTTCACTGCGCACGAGGGCCGACGCCCGCGCATCATGATCGCGAAGATGGGGCAAGACGGACATGACCGCGGGGCCAAGGTCGTGGCCACGGCCTACGCCGATCTTGGCTTCGACGTCGATGTCGGCCCGCTCTTCCAGACACCGCAAGAGACCGCGCGGCAGGCCGTGGAGAACGACGTGCACGTGGTCGGCATGTCCTCGCTGGCAGCGGGGCACAAGACGCTGCTGCCGCAACTCGTGGACGAGCTACGCGCCCTCGGGCGTGACGACATTATGGTCGTGGTGGGCGGCGTGATTCCCACCCAGGACTACGAATTCCTGCGCGAGCACGGTGCTGCGGCCATCTTCGGACCGGGCACGGTGATCCCGCAGGCGGCGCGCACGATCCTCGAGGATTTGCTGCGGCGCCTGGACCTGGAACGCTGACGGCTCGATGTGTTCGCGATGCGGTGGGAGGATGGCGGAATTCTTGCGCTGGAGCTTCGACGTCGCGTCATGGTAGTTTGAGCAGCAACAGATCCGGCCTCGATCATACGGGGTCGGCGATTCGCATCGAGGACACGCGCGATGTCACGCTCATCAATCTTGCCGCTACTGCTGGCCGCGCTCCTCGTCACCTGTGCTTCGACAGCCGGGGCTCGTACCTACCCCTTCCGACATTTCTCCGAGCGCAATGGCATCCCCGGCAGTTCGGTCACCGGTATCGCTCAGGACACGAGCGGATGCATCTGGTTCGCCACCCGTGCCGGCCTCGTGCGGTATGATGGCACCGACTGGCAGACCCAGGGGACGGAGGCTGGTCTGCTGGCCGCCTGGCAGAGCGATGTCGCTGTGGACGATCGCGGCGGACTCTGGTCCATCGCGCTGAACACGCCGTTGCGTCTGTCCCACGAGGTTGGGGGACGCTGGGAGGTCATCGCCCGACCGGACGACGTGCACCTGGGGGGCGAGGCGTCCCAGCTGGCCCTGGGGCGCGATCCTGCCGGCGCCGTCACGGCGGCCGTGCTGGTGCGGGCGAGCCTGGTCGCGGTGTGGTCGGCGGGAGCCTGGCGGATCTGCGATCTCGGTGCCCTGAACGCCACGGTGTATGGCCTCAACTGGTTTGCCGAGTCCCTGTATATCGCAACCTCGCAGGGGTTGTTCCGCTTGCCGGATCCAGTGAATGTGGCGGAACTCGCTCCTGTGACCACGGCCCCGCCCGGACCCGTCTATGCCACCGCCATCGACAGGACACGCGGCGTGCTACGCGTCATCGGCGAGGGCTGGCTCGGTTCGCTCACACCGGACGGCTTCACGCTGGATGACCACGTTCCCGCGTTGCGATTCGATTCGGTTCCCGTTCCCATCTCCGCGGCGGTCGACGATCTCGGCGGCATCTACTGCGGCGGTATGCCCGAGGTGTTCTACTATCACCCCATCGTCGGTGTGGAGTCGCTGTCGCGCGCCAGCGGCATGATCGCCAACGGACTCTCCGACGTGCTCGTGGATCGTGAAGGTCAGGTCTGGCTCGCGAGTCGTCGAGGCGTGTCGCGTCTGTCGAGCCGGCAACTCGTGTGCCTCAACGCGGCCGACGGTCTGCTGGGCGACGAGGTGTCCTCGGTCCTGCGCCGGCATGACGGCACTCTGGTGCTTGGACACGACGACGGCGTCACCATCATGACACCGGAGCCGCAGAGCGTCATGCTCGTGCGGGATCCCGAGACGTTCCGGCGTGTGATCGATCTGCACGAGGATCTGGACGGCGCGATCTGGGCGGCGATGGACCGCAGCGGGCTGGCGCGGATCGCGCCTGACCACTCCGTCCGCTGGTTCACGGCGTCCGAGGGTGTGCCGGGCGCTGTCTACGCCATCGCCACCGATCCGGCCGGGCGATTCTGGGTGGGGACGTCCGAGGGGCTCTTCCAGCGCACCGGCGAGGCATTCATGCCGGTGACGTTGCGTCACGGTATGTTGCCGGACGAGCCCAGCATCCGGCGCCTGGTTGTGGCCCGCGATGGGTCCCTCTACGCGGCCACCGTACGCGACGGCATCTTCAGGTTCGCCGACGGCGAGGTTACGCAATGGCAGAACCTCCCGTACGACACCAATGACGGCACGTATGCCATCGTCGAGACGCCCGATGGGGAGCGGCTGGTCGGCACCGAGTCGGGTCTCTGCCGGCTTACCGGCGGAAGGCTCGCCCCACTCGAAGCGCCGGAGCCGGTGATCACGCGGCCGGTCTACTCCCTCGCTTGGGGGCCGGCGGGACATCTGTGGATCGGTACGAACGCCGGTGTCTACGAGTGGGATCACCAGCAGTTGCGTCACCTCGGCGTGACAGACGGCATCTGCGGCTGGGAGTGCAACCGCGACGCGCTCCTCTGGGATGGCGAGAGCCGGCTATGGATCGGCACCGATCGCGGCGTCGCCATCTACGATCCCCGGCTGGCGCGAGTGCCGTCTGTTCCCCTTCCCCTGTGGATTGCGGGATATACGGTGGATGGGCAGGAGCGACCGGCGAGCGGTGATCTCTCGCTCTCGGCACGCACGCGGGAGCTGATTGTCCGCTTCCGGGCACCGGCATTCGCGGACGAATCACGCCTCGAGTTCGCCACGTGTCTGGAGGGATTCGATGCCGATTGGTCGGCGCCCGAGTTGTCGCCGACGCGCCAGGTAAGATACACGAACCTCCCGGCGGGCCGTTACCAATTCCGCGTGCAAGCATTCGACGTCGTCGGGAGGCAGAGCCCCGTGGTGTCGTCGGGCGCCATCGTGGTGAACGAAATCCTGACGCGACGCCCCTGGTTCCGGGTCCTGGTAGGATTCATGTTACTGGGACTGGCCTGGCTCGTCCTGTCCCTGGTTCAGGGCCGACGCTACGCCCACCGTCTCGCCACAGACGTGCAGGAGCGCACCTCGGCGCTTGCGCGGTCGGAGGCGACTATCCGGACGGAATCGCAACGTTTTGCGACGGTACTGGACAGCATCTCAGACGGCGTCCTCGCCGTGACGGCCGACGGCGAGATCACTCTCGGTAATCCGGCGGCGGCATCGTTGCTGGGTTGTAAGGCAGAAGACCTGACAGGGCGAAAGCTCGCAGACCTGCTTCCGGGCACACACGAGGTTGTGACCACCGCGCTGGCGGAATGCGCCAGGCGTGAAGGCGGCACGTGGGCGACGCGGGCTCACTGCGAGGCCCGGAGCGAAGTACCCGGCGATATCGGGCGCGACCTCGAATGTTCCGTGTCCGCGCTGACGACACCCACCGGGCCCGGCGCGATGGTGCTGGCGTTTCGCGACGTCACCGAGCGGCGCCGGCTCGAGCAAGAGCAGATCCGGGCGCAGAAGCTGGAGTCGCTCGGCGTACTCGCCGGCGGCATCGCGCACGACTTCAACAACTTGCTGACGGTGACGCTCGGCAACCTTTCCCTCCTCGATCTGGCGTGTCGCGACGATCAGCGATCCCATCTCGAGCAGATGCGGATGGCGTCCGAGCGCGCCCAGCGTCTCACCGGCCAGCTCCTCACCTTCGCGCGTGGCGGTGCCCCCCAGAAGCGGTTGACGGATCTGCGCGCCCTGCTCGATGAAGTCGCGACCCTGGCGCTGGCGGGAACCGACCTGCAGTTCACGTTCGACCTCGAGGCGGACCTCTGGGACGCCGAGATCGATCGGGGGCAGTTCGAACAGGTCCTGACCAACCTCCTGATCAACGCCCGCCAGGCTCTCCTGTCCGGCGGGCATATCTGGCTGGTGGCCCGCAACGTGGGCGATGACGACGGGCGGCGATTCGTCGAGATCACCGTGCGGGATGACGGCTGCGGCATCGCAACTGACCATCTCGAGCGCATCTTCGAGCCTTACTACACGACGAAGGCCCAGGGTTCGGGGCTGGGACTCGCGATCTGCCACTCGATCATCGCGCGCCATGGCGGGAGCATTGCCGTCGAGTCCGTGGCGGATCACGGCGCGGCGTTCACGCTGCGCATCCCGGCCAGCGAGCAGCGCGCGCGTTCCATCACGGCGCAAGCGACACCGCAGGGCAGGGAGGGGGTGCGAGTCCTCGTCCTCGACGACGAGCCCGCCGTGCGCGAACTCCTGGTGCACATGCTCGGGCGCCTCGGCCATGGCGCGGTCGCGGTCGCCGACGGTACGGATGCCGTGGCGAGCTATGACGAAGCGATGACCGTCGGGCAGCCGTTCTCCGCGGTGATCATGGACCTGACGATCCCCGGGGGCATGGGCGGCGTCGAGGCGTTCGCGCGATTGCGGGAACGCGACTTCGGCGTCCGTGCGATCGTGGCGAGCGGCTACTCGCACGATCCGGTCCTGGCGGAGTATTCCCACCACGGATTCAAGGCGGCGCTCACCAAACCCTTCGACCTCGGCGCCCTCGCCGCGGCTCTCGACTCCGCGCTGGCGTAGGCGCCGATCACCGCGGGCTCAGAAGAATGTCCACCCGATCGTGGTTTTCAGATCGGGGCTGTCGGCGATGCCGAGCTTGATCTCGAGGAACAGCCGGTCGCCGTTGCCGATACCCTTTTCCACGCCACCGAGCAGATTGAGGCCGGTCTGCATGTCCGTGTCGCTGTGACCCCGCACACCCGCATCCCACTTGTACCAATTGAGGCCCACGCCGCCGCCGGCGTAGGGATGCCACACGTCCCAGTGGCGGGAGAATTGGCAGGCAACCTCGAAATTCAGAGCCGTCACCATGACGTTGTCGCCGAAACCGACCTCGAGGTTCGGCTGGAAGCGGACATGACGCGACACGGCGCCGAAGTCGCGGTGGATGCCGATATGGACCTGGTCGGGAGAAAAGGTCAGACCGCCGCGTGGACCCCAACCACCGGCGCTGGCCGTCGCTGCGGTACCCAGTATGGTGATAAAGAAACACGTCAATAGCGAACGCAGCATGAGAGCGCCTTTCGTCAGTCGTGCGTGGCCCTGGTGTCCGTTATCCCCGGCCTTGCTTCTCGGGCAAGAAAGTGCCGTTCCAACGATTCGACAAGACGGCGCCGGTACGAATGACACGGGCGCGGTGGCTGATACGGCCATCCGGTTCTAGAATGACATTCGTGGAGCCCGGATCGGGCCGGAACGTGATCGCATCCTTGATCGAGGAGCAGTGACGATGCGCACATGGCTTGTCGTGGTAGTGTTGGTCGGCGGGGTCGTGGTCGCCACGGGGGCCGGCGTCGGCCCGGCATGCGCCGACGAATTCATCGAGACGTTCGATGCCGGTAGCAACGCCGGCGGCTGGACCTACGGGGCGCCCACGGAAGGCATCGCGACGAGCGGCGGCCATCCCGGGGCATATCTCCACGCTTCGGGCCTCGACACCTACGCGCCGTACCTGCATACGGGTGCCGGTGCCTCGTCCATCTTCACGGGCGACTACCATTCGATGCATGTGACGAGTATCGGCGTGGATCTCGAGACCATCGCTGTCGATTTCTCGGCCGACGAACGCGAATGCACGCCCATGTTGCGCAGCGACAACGGCACGCCCGACGACGACCAGGACGACTGGGCGGCCTACTATCTGGGTCCATACATCCCGGTGCCGGGCGACGGCTGGGCCGCGTACGACTTCACGATCCCCTGGGACGCGACGAGCTGGCCAAGCGGCTGGAGCTGGGTCGCGCTCGGCCCCGGGGCGCCGGCCTCGCCGGACTGGGCCGTGCTCATGAACGATGTGACCCAGGTCGGGTTCTTCTACGGCAACCCGGAATACTTCTTCATCTTCCAGATGTGGGAGCTGGGCGCGGACAATCTGCGCATCACGGCTGACAACACCGTCGTCGTGCAGTCTCGCGATTGGGGTGCGGTGAAGAGCCTGTTCCGCTGATCTGATCGGGAACCGGGGCGACGGTCTCGTGTTTCCTGCTCGTTGCCCCGCCCGGGTTCCCTTGGAGGCTGACATGAAACGCATCGTCCTGGCCGTGAGCGTGCTCGCTGTGGTGGGAGCGCTCGCCGCTGTCCGGCAGGAGAATCCCGACCACGCGAAGGACCCGGTCAAGCAGGAGGATTCCCCGGTGACATACAATCCTCTTACGTCTGCCGAGGCGCACGTGATCCTCGACAAGGGGACCGAGGCGCCTTTCTCCGGCGAGTACGAAGACAACACCTCCGCCGGCACCTACATCTGTCGTCGCTGCAACGCCCCGCTCTATCGCTCCGAGGACAAGTTCAACGCCCACTGCGGCTGGCCTGCCTTCGACGATGAGATTCCCGGCGCCGTGACGCGCCATCGCGATCGTGATGGCATCCGGACCGAGATCCTCTGCGCCAACTGCGGCGCGCACCTGGGCCACGTGTTCGAGGGCGAGCATTTCACGGCGAAGAACACGCGTCACTGCGTGAATTCGGTCTCGATGGTCTTCGTGCCGAAGGGGCAGGAGCTCCCACCGGTGATCCATGCGGACGCGCAGAACGCCGACGCGTCCCGTGAGTAGCGTGTCTCTGCTGGCGCGGCGCTGGCTGGTCCGGCTCATGCCGCTCCTGCTTTGCGCCGCGCCTGCGCGCGCACTGCTTCCCGTATCCGACCAGCCTCTGCGCACCGTGTTCCTCGTACGTCATGGCGAGTACGCCCACACCGACGATTGCGATCCGGCAGTGGAATGCTCGCTGGTAGCGCTGGGCCGGCAGCAGACGCGGCTGGCGGCGGCGCGGCTCGACGCCATGCCGGTGCGGTTCACCTCCTTGCAGGCGAGCACGCTGGCCCGCGCCCGGGAGACGGCCGCGATCATCGCCGAGCACTTCCCCGAGCTGACGCTCACGCTTCACGACGACCTTCGCGAGTGCACGCCAACCACGCGGCGCGCCGACATCATGGCCAGCCTGGCCCCGGGCGAGGCCGACTCCTGCGATTCCCAGCTCGAGGCGCTCGCGCACCGGCTCCTGACGCCGGCCGCCGGGCCCGCCGATGAGAACGACATCGTCGTCTGCCACGGCAACGTCATCCGGTGGCTTGTCTGTCGGGTACTGGATGTCGATCCCACGGCGTGGCTTGGCATGAGTATCGCCAATGCGAGCCTCACCATCGTGCAGGTTCGCGCGGACGGATCGCTCAAGCTGATCGGTTTCGGCGACTCCGGTCACGTCCCGTATCCGATGACCACGTACCCCGGAACCGAGGCGCCGCAGTGACAGGCGAGATCACGGTGCCTTGCGGCGATCGATGGTGTCGCGGACGGCCTTCAGCAGCGCCTCGCGTGCGTACGGTTTCTTGATGATCGCCATGTCGGCGCCGGGGGCGAAGTCGGCCTGGACGGCGTCCTCGCTGTACCCGCTCGAGAAGAGCACCGGCACGTCGGCGCGGATCGCGCGCATCTGCTCGAAGCTCTCCTGACCGCCCAGCTTGGGCATCACCACGTCGAGGATCACGAGGCCGAGATCCGCGGCGTGCTGGCGGAAGACCGTCACCGCCTCCTCGCCATCGCGGGCCTCGATCACGCGGTAGCCGCTGCGCTCGAGCACCACGCGCGTGAGCGCCCGGACCGCGTGGTCGTCCTCGGCCACGAGCACTGTCTCGTTGCCGGCGACGACGGGTTCCGCGACGGCCGCGTCGCGTCGCTGGGCAGGTCGTTCGCTCACCGGCAGATAGACCGCGAAGGCCGTCCCCCGACCAGGCTCGCTGGTGGCCTTCACCATGCCGTCGTGCTGGCTGACGATGCCGTACACGGTCGACAGGCCGAGACCCGTGCCGTGGCCCGGCGCCTTGGTGCTGAAGAAGGGCTCGAATATCCGCTGCAGGGTGGCGTTGTCCATGCCAAGGCCGGAATCTTTCACGCGCAGCAGCACGTACCGGCCGGGTCGGGCCGGGCCCTGGGTTTCGCAGGTCCCCGGGTCGAGCGTCACGGTCTCGGTGGCGATCGTCAGCACGCCGCCGTCGGGCATCGCGTCGCGGGCATTGACGCAGAGATTCATGAGGATCTGCTCGACCATGCTCACGTCGGCGTGCACCGTGGCCAGACCTTCCGCAGGATGGAATTCGAGGCGGATATGCTCGCCGATCACACGCTCGAGCATCGCCAGGAGGCCGCGAATGGTGTCGTTGAGGTCCAGGTCGACGGGATCGATGAACTGGCGGCGGCTGAAGGCGAGGAGCTGGCTGACGAGTGCGGCCGCCCGGTTGCCGGCCTTCGTGATCTGGTTGATGGCGGTGCGAACCGGGCTGTTCGGTTCGAGGTCGACCAGCGCCAGCTCCGCGTAGCCGTTGATCACCTGGAGCAAGTTGTTGAAGTCGTGGGCCACGCCACCGGCGAGCTGTCCGACGGCTTCCATCTTCTGGGCTTGCCGGAGCTGTTCGGAGAGTTGCTCGCGCTCGGTCTCGGCGTTCTTGCGGTCGGTGATGTCCAGATGGGTGCCACACATGCGTCGGGCGGTGCCGTCGGCGTCGCGCTCGATGACCTTGCCGCGGTCGAGGACCCAGATCCAGCGCCCCGACTTGTGGCGCAAGCGGTGCTCGGCGGCGTAGAACGGCGTGCGGCCGTTGACGTGGTCGCCGAGCACACGGTCGACCCGTGCGGCGTCCTCGGGATGGATGAGTTGCCGCCAGAAACGGCTCGACGGCTCGACCTCGGCGAGTTCATAGCCGAGCATCGCGGCCCAGCGCTCGTCGAACACTGCCTCGTCGGTGTCGATTCGCCAGTCCCACATGCCGAGCTCCGCCCCGGCGAGGGCGAGCTGGAGACGCTCCTCGTGTATCCGGTGGGCCTGCTCGGCCCGTTCGCGTTCTGTGACGTCGCTGGCGAGGCAGGCGAACTTCCCGGGCGCCGGGCGGTAGGCGGTGATCTCGAAGCTACGGCCCAGGCCGCGGTGATATTCGACGAAGTGGGTCGGCTCGCCCGTGAGCGCGACGCGTCCGTACTGCTCGATCCAGCTCACTTCGGTATCCGGCAGGATCTCGCGGACGGTGTGCCCGATGATCGCATCGGCGGTCAATCCTGTCATCTTCTCGAAGGCGCCGTTGACGGCCAGGAACCGGTAGTCGACCGGTTTTCCCGAGGCGTCGCAGATGATCTCGTGGAGGGCGAAGGCGCCGTGCATCGACTGGAAGAGGAGTTGGTAGCTGCGTTCCATCTCCTTGCGTGCCGTGATGTCGCGCACGCTGTTGAGCAGGCGCGGCTGACCGCCAACGACCACGGGCCGCACATTGATCTCCACGAGGATCTCGCGGCCGTCCCGGCGCCGGTGGCGGCGCTCCATGTGCAATCCTTGCTTCGTGGCTTCGCGCAGGAGGGCGGAGACGTCGTCGCGGGAACCGTCGGCCGCGACGTGCGCGATCGTGAGTTGCAGGAGGGCCTCCGGCGAGTAGCCGTACAGGGTGCTGGCCGCCGCATTGGCGTCGAGGATCCGGCCGTCGAGGTCGAGCAGGAAGAGGGCCTCCGGCACGGCCTCGATGATCTCGCGCAGCCGCAACTCGTTGGACAGCAGCTTCTTCTCGGCATTCCGGGTGAGGAAGAACACGAGGAGCGCGCTGGCGGTGACGAAGCAGAGCCCCTTGAGCGTTTGGGCGCGGGCCAGGGATCCGAAGTCGGGAAACAGACCGGTCACGATGCGGTCGGAAGCGAGGATCCAGAGTGCACTGAAGATGATGTATATGAGCGCGATGCGATGCGCATTCCAGCGTCCGGCCAAGATCTCACCCTCCGTCTTTATCACCGCCGCGTGACGAATCTAGCACGATCACCCGGAAACGACCACGGATTCCCCCGGGCAACGGGAGGCCCGGGATCGAGGAGATATTGACTCCCACTACCGGGGCCCTTAGGATCCGGGCCGGCGGGAGCCACGGTCAGCGGCTCAGCGAAACCCGGCGGGAACGAGGACGCGGTTGACGATGGCACGTGCGCGCACAGGGATGGCGAGCGTCGGTGTCGGATTGGCCCTGAGCGCGCTCGTGGCCTGCCGTACCGACACGCCGACGCCGCCGCAAGAAGACGGGGCCACCACCGGCGTACTGGACGTGCTCGTTCAGAACGGCGGCGGCCAGGCGATGGCGGGGGCCTCGATCGAGACCCGCCCCGCATCCCGGACCGCCGCGACCGACAGCCTCGGGCGGGCCATTCTCGCCGACGTTCCGGTCGGTCTCTACAGTGTCTGGGCCGTGGTGTCCTCGGTCGGATCCGGTGTGGCTGTGGCCGAGGTGCGGGGCGATGCCGTCACCTCCGTCACCGTCACCGTGCAGCCCGGCCAGTTTCCCCAGCCGGCCGCCTTCATCGCCGCCCCGCAGGACAGCACCGCGGTCTCGTACATCGACACACTGACGTTCGTCGGGATCGTCACCGATCTTGCGGATCCGCCCTCCGCAATGCGCGTGCAATGGTGGAGCAACCGGGACGGCCTGCTCGCGGATCTGGCCGGCACCGCTGATGACGGCACCACCGGATTGACCACGGATCAGCTCAGCCGCGGCTGGCACTGGATCAAGCTCCAGGCAACGAATACGAGTGGGTTCACCGGGGCCGACAGCATCCGCGTGGCCATCGTGGCGCGGCCTCCCGTGGCGACCTGTGACACGACGACCGTCGGTTACGCGCCTGGAGAGCTCGCGACCGTGACGGCGCATGTGTCGGACCACGAAACCCCCGCGCCGGATCTGATGGCAACGTGGTCGAGCGACCGTGACGGCGATCTGGGCACCACCACTGTGGCGGCCGACGGTACAACCCGGCTCGAGACGCGCGACCTGAGCTTCGGCGTGCATGCCATCACCGTCACCGTCACCGACCGGGACACGCTGCAGGCCAGGGCGACGGTGGCTCTGGTCAACGCACTGCCGCCGCCGCCGCAGGGATTCGTGGCCAGCGCTGCACGCGGCACCGTGTCGCTGTCCTGGCAAGCCACCGCGGCGCCGCGGTTCGTGCGCTACGAGATCTACCGCCGCGTGGGCGATGGTGTGCCGGCCGAGCTGATCGCGACCATCACCGACGCCGATGCGATGTCGTACACGGATACGCAGGCGCCGCTCGTCGTCGCAGCCGACTACGATCTGCGCGTCATCAACGATCTGGGCTACGTGCGGGCGAGCGCGTGGGTGACGGTGGCCGATCCCGGCGGTCTGCCGCTGGTCGATCTCCCGGACGATGCCGCGATGGATCCCGGCGGCACCTGGCTCTACCTGCGCACCGGCTCGCGTCTGAGCCAGATCGACCTCGCGACGCTGACGCTGGTGGCCGAGACGACCGTGGGCGCCGTGGACGGCTGGCTCACGGTGGCCGATACGGGGGAGGGCGTGGAGGTCGTAGTACCGGGATCCGACGGCGAGGTCCGCTTCTACGACGCGAAGATCCTCGCGTCCCATGGGAGCCTCGCCACCGGGCGTCCAGTGCGTAGCGTCGCCGTCGACACCGGAGGCTTGCTCTACACGTCGGTGCATCCGGCCACGGCCGACGACCTGCCCCTGCGGGTGTATCAGCGCGCCACGGGTTCGCTGATCGACGGCGGCGGCCACCGTGCGTCGGCGCGCATCTTACGTCTGCATGGCCGCCATGAGGCCGTGGAGATCAGCGTGGGTCAGACACCGGCCGATCTCGACTACTACCGCTTCGATGGGGAGGGGCACCTGGTCGATCACACCACCAGTCCCGAGACGATGCTCGATGCCGCCGTGATGCGCGTGGCGGAGAACGGCGGCTACCTGATCACCGGCGCGCGCGGCGCGATTTTCGTCGGGGACAGGAGCCTGGCCTACCGCGGCGACCTCACCGCGACCGAAGGCGCCTACCGGGACTTCGCCACCGTGGCCGACGGGTCCGTGATCTACGCCGCCGCCGCGGAGGCCCCGCGGATCGACATCTACCGCTATCCCAACTCCGCGGTGACCGGCACCCGGACCACGCGTTGCCTCCCGGCGGTCATCCTGCGCCACGGCGATGAGTTGGTGGTCGTGGGGACGCTCGCGCAGCCCTCGGGCGCGGCGACCGCCGGGGTCGAGGTCGTCCCCCTTTCCGGCGACTGATTCTCGATTTCGCATTCCCTCGCCTCGATTCCCCATTCTGATCCCTTTCGAGAAACGACGCCGACTGGCACGCGCCTTGAGGAAGGTGTGCAGGATCTGGGGACCGGCACACGGCAAACCCACATTCTCAACGGTTCTCGACGGTCGGCGTTCGCGAAATGCGGCGCGACCGCGACGACGAATCGCAAAACGCAAGCGTACAGGGGATCGAGAGCACCCATGAAGACACCCGAGCGCATCCTCCAGGGATTGATCTTGCTGGCCGTCGCGGTGGGCCTGCCTGCCGCCGCCCTGGCCTTCGATCACCTCGAGATCACGGTGGTCAATCCTCACATCGTGGCCGGAAGACCGGCGGTGACCGTGCAGACGCCCTTCAGCGTCCAGGTGCGCGCCGTCAATGGTGACGGTTCCACGGACACCAATGCCGACTTCATCAACGCCCAGCTGCAGTCGCCTGACGTGGCCGCCAATCTTCCGGCGTCCGCGTATCTGCAGAACGGTGAGCGGCAGTTCGACGGGGTCACCTTCCTAGCGCCGGGACAGCCGGTGCGCCTGCGTGTGTTCGACGCCGACGACGCCTCGGTGCCGACGGCCGAGGTGCAGATCAACTGCTACAACTTCGTGCACCACTTCCAGATTGCGGTGCCAACGGGCAACAAGTACGTCGACCAGGCCGTGAACGTCACCATCACCGCCCTCGATCAGGCGGGCGGCACGGTGCTGAACTACCGCGACGACGTCGTACTGACCGCACTCGTCGGCCATTTCAGCACCGGACCCAGTATCACGGTGTCGGGCCTGTCGTTCGCCAACGGCCAGGTCACGGTGCCGGTGACATTCTGGGGCACCGATCCAGTGACGCGCGAGAATACGCTCACGGCCACCGCCACTGTGATGTATCCCGGCCAGACGACGCCGGCCGTGGGCAGCGCCGTGGTGTCGCCCCTGCTGCCTGGCCCGCTATCCGACATCATGCTGCTACTGCCGGGCGAGACGCTGACACCCGGCGTGAGTCCCGGCAAGTCGGGCACGCCGAACTCCCAGACCTCGGGTGCGAGCTTTGGCGGTATCCGGGTCTACGCCACGGACCAGCGCTGGAATCCCGTGATGAGCGGCCCGTATCCGAGCATCGGCTGGAGCAGTGACGATCCGGACGCCGGGGTCGTGCTCCCGCCTGCGGCCGTGATGGTCGGCAACCCGGAGACGAGCTACACCGCCACCCTGATCCGCTCCGGCACAACCCGCGTGACCGCCGACGCGTCGGGGGCGGTCAGCGCCAACAGCCGCAGCGATGTGGTGATCAATCCCGAGGGCCTCGATCACTTCGAGTTCGATACTGGCATCTGGAATCCGACGGATGTGCAGATCACCACGATCCCGTTCAATATCCGCGTCATCGCGCGCGACTCCAACGGCAACGTCTTTCCCCTGAACGGCCAGGTGAGCCTGCGCGTCCGTATCGGCACGAGCGACGAGAGCGCCGACTACATCATCACGAACAACTCCACGTTCCACAACGGCCAGCTCGACGCGCTGATCCAGGTGACCAAGCGCGGATTCTCGGCGCGCATCATCGTGGACAGCGGCGTGGTGGGCGAGTCGCCGACGTTCCAGGTGAACAACGGCCCCTGCGAGAAGATCCTGATGACCTTCCCGGGCGAGACCTGGGTGAACGGACTCAACGATCCCACCTTCGGGGGCAATCAGGGCGTGCCCAATGCGGTGGTCGCGGGTTCCATCATCACGCCGGTGACGATCCGTCCGGTCGACCGTTTCAACAACCTCGCGCCGGGTAACCGCAACGTGACATTCACCTGCCCGACCGGCTGGTTCCAGCTCCCCGACTATCCCGGCAACATCGTCGCCATTTCCAACCCGACCGATATCCGCGTGGTCTTCCGCACCGCGGTGGGCGCGCAGGTGCTGCGTGCGCAGTCGAGCGGCATCACGGCGAACAACTCGAGCCAGGTGACGGTGGCCCCGGCGGCGTGGAACCGCATCGTGGTGCAGGCCCCGGGCGAGACACTGTCGCCGGGCATCTTCGACAGCGTCGAGGACGACGGCAAGCTCGGCGATCCGTCGTCCCAGGACGCCGGCGTGCCCTTCAACGTGCGCGTGTACGCCACGGACGACTACTGGAACCCCGTGAGCGACAGCTCGCCGGCGCTGCCCATGAGCGTCGACTTCACGAGCAGCGACGCGCTGGCGATACTGCCGAGCAACCCGCAGACGCTCAACGACAACGTGGGCGATTTCCAGGTGGCCCTCGTCACCCTGGCCGACCCGAACCGGCAGACCATCGAGGTGACCGACCGCCTCACCGGCCACGGTGCGTACACCACGATTCCCGTGCGCGCGGGCGTGATCGATCACTTCGACATCGGCGTCAACAATCATTCCAATCCCACGCCGGGCGATGTTCTCGATCCGATTCCCGACCATCGCGCCGGAAGCTGGTTGCCCAACGTCACGATCATCGCGCGCGACGTGTTCGGGAACCACATCTCCGACTACACCGACGATGTGACGCTGTGGGTGAGCCACGGCACCGGCATACTCACGCCGACCAGTGTCGACATGGGTGCCGGTCTCGGAAGCGGCACCTACCAGGGCGCCTGGCGCGGACCGATCCAGATCACGCGATCAGGCGTGGACGTGCGGTTATTCGTGCGGGAGGAGACGTACGCTCACACCGACAGTTCGAACACGTTCACGGTCTTCGCCCAGGCCCAGGACTACGCGAAGATGCTGGTGCTGCTTCCCGGTGAGACGCCGACGCCCGGCATCTTGCCCGGCAAGGTGGGTACGCCGCTGCCTGTGCAGGCCGGCGACCCCGTGCACGCCACGGTCATGGCTACCGATGCCTGGTTCAACCTGGTGCCGGCGCGGCCGCAAGCGCACTTCGCCGACAGCGGCTTCTTCCAGATGGTCACGCCGAACGATCAGGTGCTCGACCCTGATGGCACCGGCGAGATGGACCTCTACTTCAAGAGTGCCGCGTCGCACGACCTGCGGGTGAACGACCTCGTGACCCCGGCGATCGCCGACACGTCGACGATCTCGGTCACGGCGGGCGCCTTCGACCGCTTGATGGTCCTGCTGCCTGGCGAGACTCCGCAGCCGGGCGGACCCGAGTCCGACGGCAAGATCGGTACGCCGGCGCCGCAGACGGCCAGCCTCGAGTTCGATGTGCACATCCTGGGGACCGACCAGTTCTGGAACCTGGTGACCAATGCCGCCGAGCACGTGCACCTGGCCAGCGACGACGGCTCGCTCACGCCGACCAACCCGCTGAACAACGATCAGCCCCTCGTCAGCGGCGAGATCGTCATGCCTATCTACCTCACGTCGCCGGGCTTCGTGACCCTGGCGGGATCGGCCCTCGACCATACCGATATCACCGGACAGCAGGTGACGCTGCAGGTGGAGCAGGGGGCGATGTACCAGATCGACACGCCGGCGACGGCCTATGTCGGTCCGCCGAGCAACTTCTCTGTCACGATCTCGCTGGTGGACGAGTTTGGCGTGCCCATGCCCGCCGCGAACAATTGGGTCACCATCGAGGCCTTGCGCAGCAACCTCGAGCCGGCTAGCAGCACCCTGCAGGTCACCAGCGCGCAGCTCGTGAACGGCACGGTGACGATCGCCGATGAAGCTTACAACACGGTCGAGGACATCGTTGTGCGTATCACCGACATCTCGGGGCGCACCAGCTACAGCTCGACGATCCAGATGCTGGCCAACGGCCTGGAGTACGTCGTCTCCGCCGGCGGCACGACGCCGCGGGTAGGACCGCCGGCCACGTTCCCGGTGGCCGTCGTCTTGCGCGACGTGGACACTCATACCGTGATCGACGACGACCGCCGCATCTACGTGGGCGTGAACTCGTCGCTGGGCGGCCCCGGTCAGGGCGTCGTGGGTGTGGTGAGCCAGCGGCTCGACCATGGCGTGGTGGCGTTCCAGCAGAGCTACACTCGGGCCGAGAACATCTACGTGACGATCCAGGACACGACGGGTCTGGATGGGTCGAGTCCCGTGTTCGCCGTCCGTCCCGACGGCTACAAACGTCTCCAGCTCGTGGCGCCCGGCGAGGTGGTGCAGGCTGGCGTACCGGCCTTCGAGGAGACAGGCAAGTCGGGCATGCCTACCACGCAACGCTCGGGCGAGCCCTTCCCGATGACCGCACGCGCCGTCGATCAGTACTGGAACCTTGCCGACACCACGAGCGTGGGCATCCTGCGCCTCGTGGCGAGCGACGGATCGTTCAGCGAGGACGGCAACCCCGAAGAAAACTACGTGCCGTTCATCAATGGCCGGCGCACCTTCAATGGCTATCTCACCGACGAGGGTACGGTGGATGTGACGGTGTACGACGAGCAGGATCTCAACAAACCGTCGCAGACCACCCACGTGCCGGTGGATCCGCCTTACGAGTACGAGATCACCGTCCCGGCGCAGGCGAGCACGGGACCGGTGCCAGGCTTCCAGGTGACGGTGAAGCTCGTGGATCCGGTCACCGGCAACGTCGTGCCCACGGCGATGAACCGCTTCCGGCTCATGCCGCTGCTGCCCAATCATGGCGCGGCCAACGGAGTGCTTGGCACCGTGGAGGGCCAGCTCGTCGGTGGCGTGTGCGTGATCAACCAGCAGAGCTACAGCACGGTCGAGGACATCATCATCCGCGTGGATGACGATTACGGCCGCGAAGCGTTCAGCTCCGTCATCGAGATGGACAGTGGCGGCCTCTACTACGCGGTGTCGATACCCGATAGTGCCCTGGTCGGACCGCCGGAGACGTTCAACCTGCGGGTCGAGCTGATCGACAGCAATACCGGCCAGCGCGTCACGACGCAGGATCGTCTGTTCACCATCCAGGTCATGAGCGCCCAGACCGGGCTGCCGGGCGCGGGCCACCTCGAGGTGTCGCAGGGCATCCTGCAGGCGGGGCTGCGCAACGTGGCCGAGGCCTATAGCCGTTCCGAGGATATCTTCGTCGCCGTGAGCGACACCTTCGGCGTGACCGGGCTCTCCAACACCTGCCGCATGCTCGCCGACGGGTTCAAACGCATCCAGATCGTGGCGCCGGGCGAGACGCCGGCGCCCGGCGCGCAGACCGGCACGGGCAAGACCGGCACGCCGCTGACGCAGCAGGCGGAGGTGCCGTTCACCGTGGTCGTGCGCGCTGTCGACCAGTACTGGAACCTCGTGCGCACGATCGACGACGGCGCCATCCACCTGGCCAGCAGCGGGGGCAACCTTGACATCGTCGATGCCGACGACGTGGACGCGCCGTTCATCGGCGGCAGCCGCGACATCGGCATCGTGCTCGGCGACCCGGGCCTGGTCTCGGTCTTCGCCACCGACGCGGTGCACGCCGAGGTCAGCTCGGGCCGTGTGGACGTACCGGTGAACGAGGCCGAGTACCGCGTGATCCTGCCCTCGCCGGCGGTGGTCACGGCCGGCCCGCCCGCCACGTTCACGCTCACCGTGCGGCTGGTGAACCCGCTCACGGAGGAGCGGATCAACGCCGGCGGTCAGTTCGAGATGTCAGCGTTGCGGCCCGATCGCTCCGCCGCCACGTCCCAGCTCGGCATCACCGCCGGCACGCTCGTGGGCGGGGAGGCCGTGATCAGCGGCGAATCATATGCCGCGAGCGAGCCGATCGTGGTGCGGGTCCGCGACACCCGCGGGCGCACCTCGTACAGCGACGTGCTCACCGTCGTACCGGAAGGCGTTCGTTACGCGGTGGACATGCCCGACAGCGTGATCGCGGGCGAGAGCTTCGAGATGTCGGTGCAGCGCATCGACATCGTCACTGGACAGCTCGTGACCAGCGACGATCGTACCTTCGTGCTCACGGCCTTCAGCGGTAACTCGCCGCGTCCGAACCCTGCGCTGCAGCCGGCGGGCATCCTCGCCGACACGGTGGGGACCACCTTGAATGGCGTGAAGGTGTTCGCGCACCAGTCCTACGATCGGGCAGAACCGATCTTCTTCAAGGTGTCGGATGATACCGGCGAGCAGTATTTCACGGGTGTGATGAACGTGCTGCCGGCGCCGGTCTCGGTGTGTGAACTCAGCGCCGAGGACGTGCCGGGCCACGAGCTCGATCGCCCGCTGCGGCCCGCGGACCTCGTGTACTTGCAGGTGCGCACCACGGACCGTTGCGGCAACGCCGTGGCCAACCTGCCCATCACCTTCGACGTGCTCGATGGTGACGGTGGACTCGGTTCCGTGCGCGCCGCCTCGGCGTCGTTGCCGGCCGACGTCGACGGGCACGCGACCTGCCAGCTCCACGTGAGCAACTTCGGCAGCGCTGATCTCATGGTGCAGGCGCACGCCGGCGACGCCTACTCGCAGGTGCTGCAGCTCGACGTCCAGGGGCCGCCAATCACCGCGCTCGAGCTGAACCCGGACGCCACGACCTTCAGCGACGGCTACTACGTGCTACCGGGCACCCGGATCACGCTTGCCACGCGCGTGGTGGGGCCGGATCCGGTACAGGGCGTGTGGTTCGACGTCGACGTGACCGATACGCCGCGTCCCGGCACCCTGTACGCCGGCGCCTTCAGCCTGGAGTCGCTGGGTGGTGATGCGGCGCAGCCCGGTGTGCACGTGCTGCGGTTCTTCGCCGAGGAGACCGGAGGCGTGGCCGAGGCGGTGAAGTCCGTGACGCTGTACACGGCGGCCGCCATGACCACGGACAGGCAGATCACCAACCGGCCGAATCCGTTCCATGCGGGACGCGAGTCGACCGTCATCCTCTTCAAGCCGGCCGCATCGGGCCCGGTCTCCGTCACCATCTACGACCTCTACGGTGATGTGGTACGGACCGACCAGCTCTCGGGGCAGGCCGGCGTGGACAACCAGTACGTCTGGGACGGCCGCAATGGCGATGGTCGCATCGTCGGCAACGGCGGCTATATCTGCCGCGTGCAAGGCAGCGGCTATGACCTGCGCCGCAAGATCGCGGTGGTGAAGTGATGCAGCGTACGACCGGAGGCACGATGAACGCAACGAGGAGCATCCACGGACGGCGCCTCGCCCCGACCCTCGCGGTGATTGGCCTGGCGACCACCCTGCTGGCGCTGCCGTGCCTGGCGGCGGATACCGGCGGCACTCCCGGCGGCTACCTGCGCTATGGCGCGAGCGCACGCAGTCTCGCGCTCGGCAACGCCGTGGGTGGTCTGGCCGACGATGCCGCCACCAGCTACTGGAATCCGGCGGGTCTGGCCTGGCTGCGCACGATGGAGCTGTCGGCCATGGGCGCGACGCTGATCTCGGACACGAAGTACGGCTTCGTGACCCTGGGCCTGCCCACCGAGCACTGGGGCACATTCGCCCTCAGCGGCACCTATACCAGGAGCGCCGATTTCGAGCGCACGACTCTCTTCGAGGATCTCGACGAGACCTTCAGCGAGGGCGAAGGCATCTTCTCTCTGGCCTACGCCCGCGGTGGGCGGCGCTGGTCGTTCGGCGCGGCGGTGAAGACCGTCAGCCAGAGCATTGCCGGGTCCCAGGCCAACGGCACCGGCCTCGACCTCGGCGTGTCCCTGCGACCGCACCGCTCGTTGAGCCTGGGCATGAGCGTGCAGAACGCCATCGCGCCGAAGATCACGCTCGTCGAGGACGAGGAGGAGCTGCCCTGGAGCGTGCGCGGCGGCTTCGCCCTTCATTTTTTCCGCAACAAGTTGCAGGTGTCGGCCGACGGTGTGAAGACGCGCTGGATGGACACCAGCTACCGGGCCGGCCTCGAGGTATGGCCCACGCGGCCAGTGGCCATGCGTGCCGGCTACGACGGCGAAAAGGACCAGTGGTCCGTGGGCGCCGGCATGCGCTGGGAGAACCTGCAGTTCGATTACGCCTACGTGAACACCGACCTGGGCGGCCAGAATGTCGTGAGCGCGACGCTGCGCTTCGGCGTGCCGTACGGCGTGAAGGTGGACCGCAACAAGGCCCTCTTCAGTCCGTCCGGCGCCGATCGCGAAGTGACCTTCGGCATCCGCACCGCCGTGCGCGGCGTGGTGGAGTCGTGGCGCGTGGAGATTCGTGACGACCACGGCAAGTCGGTGAAGGTGCTCCAGGGCGCGGGCGATCCGCCGTCCGAGGTAGCCTGGAACGGCGAGGACGGCGACGGCCGCCTGGTGGGCGACGGCGTCTACACGGCGCACGTCACGATCATCGACGATCTGGGTCAGGACTGGGACTACGAGAGTGACGTCGAGGTGCTGGGCTTCCAGGAACGGACCCGGGCGCCCATCCGAGTGGAGATCGGCAGCGGTGCGGCAGGCGCCGCGGCAGGGAGTGACCAGCGATGAAGCGCAACACCATGATGGGTCTGATCGCGGCGGTGTGTCTGGCGACGGCAGGAGCCGCCACCGTCCGCGCAGGCCAGGAACTGGCCGTGCCCACCGAGGCCGCCCTCTGGGAGGCCGCAGGCCAGGCGTACGCGGTCGGCGTCGACAAGTCGGCGGCGATGCAGCAGTACCGCCTCTTCGTCCAGACCTACGGCAAGAGTGACAAGGCGGCCCGGGCGCAGTACATGGTGGGCGAGTGCTACTTCGCCGCCAAGGACTGGGCCGGCGCCGTGCGCGAGTACGGGCGCGTGAAGGACTACCGCGGCCGCGATGACTACCTCGAGGCCTCGGTGCTCCTGCGGCAGGGCGAGTGCCAGTTCAATCTCGGGCAGTTCGCCGACGCCATCGCGCTGTACAACCGCCTCCTCGACAAGTACGACGACACTTTCCTGCTAGCCGAGGGGCTCTACGAGATCGGCCAGGCATACATCGTCGACGGCAACTGGCTCAAGCTGCGCGCGGCCTACCGCGAGCTGCTGGAGCGGCGGCCCGGCTACGCTGATCTGCCGCAAGTGAAGTTCGCCCTCGGCCTGTTCGCCTACCAGGAGCAGGACTATGAGACCGCGCGCACCTACTTCGAGCAGGTGCCGAGCGACCGCGGCCTCTACTATCTGGGCCGCACGCTCGAGGACACGGGCCAGTACATCCTGGCCATCCAGCGCTACAAGCAGGTCTTGCGGCGCCATGCCGACAGCCCGCTCGCCGACGACGTGGCCTTCAGTATCGCCGAGGCCTTCTATCGCTCCGGCCAGAACGACGTGGCCGTGCGCAGCTACCACGACTTCATCGAGAAGTATCCGGACAGCCCGTTCGTGCCCAATGCGCGCTACAAGATGGCGTGCGTCACTTTTCGCGAGAATCGGTACGACGAGTCGATCCGACAGCTCGAGGAGATCGTCAAGTCGTTCCCAGACAAGCAGGTGAGCGCCTACGCGCAGTACCTGATCGGCGATTGCTACATGCAGCTCCAGCGCACGAGCGAAGCGATCTTCGCCTACACCGATGTCGTGCGCCGATTCCCGGAGAGCACCGTGGCCAGCGCCGCGCTGCACAAGGTCATCTACGCCTACGCCAAGGAAGACAACTACGCGCAGGCCATCGTCCTGGCCGACGAGTTCCTGCAGCGTTATCCCGGCGATCCCCTGGCTCCGCGCGTGCGGGTGCTCAAGGGCTTCGGGCACTTCCAGCAGGAGGAGTACCCCCAGGCGATCATGGCCTTCCAGAACGTCGTGGACAAGCACGTGAACACCGACGTGGCCGAGCGCGCCCTCTTCCTTTCGACGCTGGCGTACTTCCGCATCGGACAGCTCGATCGCGTGATCACGAACTACAACTACATCGCCAGCAAGCTGCTACCGACGCCGAGCTACTGGCGCGGCCGCACCTACTATTACCTCGGAGAGGCCTATTTCGCCCAGGGGCTGTACCGCGAGGCCACGAGCATGTACCGACTCGTGCTCACGGGCTACCCGCGCAGCAATGTTGCGGCGCCGGCGCTCCAGGGTCTGGTGGCATCGCTGAGCCGCACCGGCCAGTACGACCTCGCTCTGGAAGAGCAGGAGAAGTTCCTGCTGGCGCTCGCCAACTCCGACAGCGAGGACGGCACGAACAGCCTGGCCGTGGGTTCGATCTACTTCAACCAGCACAAGTACGAGGAGGCTCTCCACGAGTTCGAGGACTTCCTGAGCAAGAATCCCGACGGTCCGGCGGCCGCGTCGGCGCTCGCCAACCAGGGGGATTGCTATTACCGCCTGCAGTACTACGAGCAGGCCCTCGAGTCCTGGCAGACCCTGCTCACGCGCTTCCCCGACGCGCCGGAGGCCGGCGAGGCGCTCTACCGCATCGCGGATACGCAATTCGGCCTCGGCAGGTTCGACGCCGCGGCGCGCAGCTACAGCCGCGTGCAGGCGCAGTTCGCCCAGGGCGCCCACGCCGCCGACGCCTCCTTCGGTCTGGCCAACTGCGCCTACAACCAGGGCAAGAACGATGATGCGATCGCGGCCTTCTCGCGTTTCGTCGACACCTATCCCAAGGATCCTCGTGTGGAGGACGCCGAGCTGGGCATCCAGAGCTGCTACTACCGCAGCGGCAAGGACATGGAAGCCTATCTCCAGGGTCATCCCGACAGTCCGCTGGCGGCCGACGTCTACTGGAGCAAGGGTCAGGACGCATTCGCGGCCGGCGACTTCGCCACTGCGGCGCGCAACTTCGAGCGTGTGACCCTGGACTACCCGGATAGCGAGTCGGGACCTGGCGCTCTCTTCTATCTCGCCGAGAGCTACTACCGCGCGGAGTCGTTCGAGCAGGCGCTGGCCGGGTTCAACAACTTCACGACCACGCACCCCACCCACGAGCTGAGCGAGCTGGCGCACCTGCGGTCGGCCACGATCCTCTTCAAGCTCGAGCGGTTCTCGGAGGCGGCCGCTGCCTACGAAACGCTGACCGACCTCTTCCCGAGCGGCGAGTACACGGCGCTGGCCGCCTACAACGCCGCGATCTGCTACCAGCAGCTCGAGGACTGGCATGCCGCGATCGGCAGCCTCGTACGCTTCGCCGCCGACTTCCCCGACAGCGAGAACGCGAAGGGCGTGTGGCTGCAGATCGCCGGCATCTATCAGGAAGAGCTGGGGGACTACCCGCGCGCCGTGGAGGCGTACGACAAGGCCGCCGAGCGCGGCGAGACCTCGCCGGTCGAGGCGCGTTATCGCCAGGGCGAGTCGCTCGAGAAGTCGGGCGACGTCGATGGGGCTCTGGAGCATTTCCAGCAAGCGGCTGCGGCCACCGGCGGCGCCGACCAGTTCCGTATCGCCAGCCTCGCGCAGATCGGGCAGATCAGCGAGGACCGCGGCGACTGGGCCACCGCGATCGCCGCGTACGAGAAGATCGTCGCGGCGGGCGGCAAGGAGGAGTGGACGGCGATGGCGCAGGGGCGCATCGCCGCCATCAAGGAGATGCAGGTGTCGAGCGGTAGCTAGGTCGCCGGCATCCGTTGGCGGTGCACGATCCCCGGGGACCCGGTTCCCGGGGATCGCGTTTTTGGGCCACCACGACCGGGCGCCACGAGGAAAGGTCAGGAAGTTTCGACCCCTGCGTGGACGTGGCACGCTGGTTGCCGAGGGACGGGGTAGCAGAAGGAATATCGGCCGCAATCGGGTCATAACGGCGGTGCGCCGCCACGGGATCTGGCAAAGAGCAAGGCCCGGCCCCGGACCCGGATCGCGGGATTGCAGAACGCAACCGTCGGCGCGAGGACGCCGACGCCCCAACAGGAAAGGTCAGGCTGCCATGTTCGGCGACATGTCCATCATCCAGGTCTTCCAGTCCTCCATGACCATGGTGGTGCTGCTGCTCTGCTCGATCGTGACGTTCGCGTACGTCGTGGAGCGCAGTCTCTACTTCCAGACGTCGTCGTGCAACGTGCGACGGTTCATGCAGGAGCTGTCCGGCCACATGAAGGCCGGCAACCCGCGCGCGGCTCTCGAGTACTGCCAGAAGACCAACAAGCCCATCGGGCGGGTCATGGCCCAGGCCCTGGCGACCATGACGCGCAGCCGCGAGGAGCAGACCCAGCGGCTGGAGACGGCCATCGAGCTGGAGCAGGTGGAAATGGAGCGGCACCTGGGCGTGCTCGGCACCATGGCCAACATCGCCCCGCTGCTCGGCCTCTTCGGTACGGTGGTCGGCATCATCCGCGCCTTCGCCGACATCGCGCGCACCGGTTCCGGTGGCGGCGCCGTGGTGGCGATGGGCGTGTCCGAGGCTCTGCTTACGACCGCTGCGGGCATCATCATCGCCGTGCTGGCCACGGTGACGTTCAACTTCTTCGTGCGTCGCGTGCGCACGCGCGTGGCGCAGCTCGAGGATGCCCGGGAGACCTGGTTCACCCTGTGGCACCAGTACCAACGCCAGACACGTAGCGGGGCGGCGCCGACGCGCGCCACCGCCGCCCAGACCAAGACGACGTCCCGTCCCGAGCCCGCTGGCATCCTGAGCTAAGACGAGGAGCCGATATGGCCCGCAAGAACAGCAGCCTGAACGACTCGCTCACAGACGCCAACATCACACCGCTGGCGGACGTGACGACAACCCTGATCGTGGTCTTCCTGATCACGATGCCCGCTCTCATGTGGAACGGCTTCGACGTCAACCAGGCCGAGGCCGGGGGCAAGGACCCCGTGGTCCAGCCGACCGAAGAAGTCGATGAGGATCTGCTGACGATCGCCGTCACGCCGGCGGGGTACTTGCTCAACGGCAAGGCCACGGACGAGGCCGATCTCGGCGCGGAACTGCGCTCGCGCCTCCAGACGCGCGACGATCGCACCGTGGTGATCGTGCCGGACGACGTCGTGCCCCTGGGCCGCGTCGTCACCGCCCTGGATATCGCCAAGGCCAGCGGGGCCTCGAGTCTGGCCCTGCTCAACCGGATCGGGGGCTAGACGTGGCACGCCGCAATGGTCTGAAAATCGAGACCCGGGTGACGGTGGTGCCCGTCATCAACGTCTCCCTGGTCGTGGTCCTCACGCTCATGGTGATCGCGCCGTTCCTCAGCGGTGAGGATCAGGAGATCGATCTGCCCCAGGCTATGGCTAGCCAGGCCGATGACACCGACAACATCGAGATCATGTTCACGCACGATCGGCGCGTGTTGATCGACGAGGCGGAGATCGCGATCGGCGACCTGCCCGACCTGCTGGCGAACACGTTCGCCATGATGCCGCACAGCGTGGCGGTGGTGAAGGCGGACCAGAGCCTGCCCTATGGCGAGGTGGAGACGCTGATTGCCGCGATCGAGGAGGCCGGGGCGCCGCGCATCGCCCTCGCCACGAAACCCAAGCAGGAGGAGGCCGGTCGATGATGCAGTACGCCATCGACCGCCGGCGCCAGACCCGCGGCGGCTTCGCGGCGAGCTTGGGAGCGCACGTCCTGGCGATCCTGCTGCTCGGACTGATGATCGGGCACCAGGCCGTCCAGCGCCTGGAGGACGAACTCACCGAGATCTCCTATATCGAGGCGCGCTACGGCGAGGACGTGGCGGCCAAGGTGAAGCTGAAGGACCCCATGCTGAACAAGCCGGCGCCGCCGGGACCGGTCGGGCCTGGCATCACCACCGATTCGGCCGTGAAGCCCAAGGAAGCGCCACCGGGACCGCCGGCACCAGTGCTCGCGCCCGAGCTGCCGCCGGCGACGCCCCGGCCGCAACCGCAACTCGCACAGGCCGCGGCGCCGCAGATCGCGCCGGTCACGAAGCCGGTGCGCACGCTCGAACAGGCGCCGGTGCTCGATGCGCGTGACGCGCCCGCACCCGCGCGGCGTGTGATCGATACCGACAAGCTGAAAGACAGCCTGGCCGGCAAGCTCGTCGAGGCTCAGCCGAGGACGCTGCGCCCGACTCCGGTCGCCGACCGCGAGGCTTTCAAGCCCGTCAACGGCAATCTCCGCGACCGCGGCGGCCGCGGACCCTCGGGAGCCGACCCGGTTGTCTCGGCGGCACCCCGGCAGGATCCCGGCACCGTGGTCGAGGCTCCGGCATCCCTCGGCGGGGCCAGCCTCAGCAGCCGAGCCTCGGCCGGCAGCTATGTGGCCCCGGCATCGTCCCTCGCCCCGGCCGGGGTGACGCAGGGCTCGATGGCCGGCGGCGCCGTGCTCGACATCGCCGGGCCGGCATCAGGCGGCGGCGGCGGCGCTCGCAAGGGCCGCAAGACGATCCTCAATTACGGGTCCGGCGGTGGCGGCGGCGGCGGGCTCGTGGGCCGCAGCGGTCGTCTCGCCGAACCCCCGGCCAGCCGGGCCATCGTCAACGACCCCGCGCCGGCGACCAGCGACGACAAGGCCCAGGTGGCCGAGGCCAAGGTGTCCGCGGAGAAGGGCGTCGGCATGACCATCACTGGCCAGATCGCCGGCCGCAAGATCCTGCACCGGGTAGCCCCGGGGTACTCGGATGCGGCGCGTCGCAATGGCTGGGAAGGCGTGGTGGCCGTGCGTTTCACCGTGCTGCCCGACGGCCGCGTGAAGGACAACATGTTCTTCGAGCAGACCTCTGTGCACCGCGATCTCAACCAGGCCGCCATGGCGGCCATCAAGCAGTTCCGGTTCGCATCACTGCCCTCGGACCAGTCGGCCGTCGAGCAGTGGGGCGTGATCACCATCGTCTTCCGATTGAACTAGAGCTTCAGGAGCAGACGACCATGAGCAAGCGCATCACGATTTCCGGTCTCGCGACCGCATTGATCCTGCTGGCGGGCGGGGCCGTGGCCCAGACGGCGACCAACGACTCCACGGGTGCACAGTGGACGCAGGCCGGCGAATCGGGCGCGGCCCTGCCGGAGATGGTGGTCGAGGCGCAGAACAAGGTGCGGCAGCAGATCGAGAAGACGAACTTCGCCATGGAGCTGAGCGCGGCCGTGGTCGATACATTCTACACGCCCATGGACGATCAGGCTCTCGGCGTGAGTCCGGTGAGCGGGTTGCAGCCGTACCTCAACAACCTCGAGCCGCTGTCCAGCGACCAGCCGCCGCACTGCTGGCTGCCGGAGATGACGAGAACCCCGGTGGCGACCTTCTATCCCGGTGAACCCGAGGGCCACAAGATCAAGCAGTGGAACCTCACGGTCACCGATTTTCGCGGTAGCCCCTGCCGCACGTACCAGGGCGGCGGCAACCCGCCGAAAGCCGTGTCCTGGGATGGGCACACCAACGCGGGCGAGATCCTGCGTGTCGGCTACCCGTACAGCTACGTCTTCCAGCTCACCGACAAGGGCACCAACACGTACAACTACGCCGGCGCCAGTTTCCGCATCCCGGCGCTCGACTACCGTAGGGACGGCGACCGCATGCTCGAGATCGCGGGCGGGGAGATCTTCGCGCGAGAACAAAGCGAGCTGACGGATTCTGGCAAGGCGTGGCTCACCCGGGCCGCCGACGAGATCCGGCGCCATCCCTACTCGCCGGTGCGCGTCACGGTGACCGCCGAGACCAAGGACCTCGCCGCCCGGCGCGCGGATGCCGCCGCGGGCTTCCTCGCCACGACGATGATCCTGCCCCGGGAGCAGGTGGAGACGGAGGCGGTGCAGAAGGCGGATCTGCGGGCGGAGATGGACGGCACGGTCGCCATCGCCATCCAGCACGCGGATTGACGTCCCGCGATGGGAGTCACCAGGGCCGGGACCACGGGTCCCGGCCCTGATCTCGTTCAGACCGCGCCCGGCCCACCCGCATGGGCGCGCTCCACGGTCTCGTAGTAGTCGATGATCTGCCGCACGTAGTTCCGTTTCTCCATGTACGAACCGGGGAAGAAGCTACGCTTGAAGCCGTAGATCACCAGATTCTTGAGCACATGAGGGTCGAGGGCGAATCCCTCGACGGCCAGCATGATTTCCTGCGTGACCGTGGTGTTGGACATCAGGCGATTGTCCGTGCACAGGGTGATCGACAGGCGGCGTTCGAGCATCCTGCGCAGCATGTGGTTGGCGACCGTACCGATGGAGGGATTCGTCTGCAGGTTGCTGGTCAGGCACACCTCGAGGGTAATGCGCCGGTCGGCGATGTACTCGGCGAGATCGCGCACATAGGCCTCGCGATCGGCCACCTTGCCGCCCACGATCAGCTCGGCGCTGAACAGGTGGTAACCGTGTCCGATGCGGTCGGCGTGCAGGGCGGTGATGGCCTGGAAGATCGACTCCGGACCGTAGGCCTCGCCTGCGTGCACCGTCTTCTTGAGAAAGTGGCGGTGGGCATAGCGGTAGGCCTCCACGTGGTCGATGGCGGGGTAGCCATTCTCCTGGCCGGCCAGGTCGAAGCCGACGATGGGCACCCCATGCTCGTCGCGGATGCGCACGGCGGCGCGCGCCAGTTCGAGCGAGGCGAGCCCGGTGACCTGGTTGCGTGGCGATTCGCGGTGGACGGAGAGGATCTGCCCGAAGTACGGCGCTGAGGTCTCGGTGAACATGCGCATGGCGCAGACGATGAGTCCGTAGTGGAAGGGCGGCTCGTGGCCGTCGCGCACGGCGGGCAGCCGGTCGTGCTCGGCCTTGGCGCGCCGCAGGCCGCGGTCCACCGCCTGGCAGACCGCGAGCATGTCGAGGTCGCCGTTCACGTGGAGCTGCGGGGCGAAGCGCACCTCGATGTACCGGACGCCCTCGGCGAGGTTGTCCAGCGCCAGTTCGTAGGCGGCGCGTTCGAGCGCCTCGGAGTCCTGGAGCACGGCAACGGTGTAGCGGAACCCCTCCAGGTACTCCGCGAGGCTGCCGTATCGGTCCTTGAACACGAGATCGCGCAAGCCCTCCGCCGAGGTCGCCGGTAGGGCGATCCCGCGCTCTCTGGCGAGCTCGATCAGCGTGGACAGGCGCAGCGACCCGTCGAGGTGGACGTGCAGGTCGGTCTTGGGCAAAGCCTTGACGAGGGACGCAGTGAGGGGCACGGTCGATCTCCTTGCCGAGAGTCCTGAGAATCGTGGCATCAAGTTGCCACCGACGGGAACGGCGCGCAACCTTGCATTCGGTGGCGCCGGGTTGCGGTGGTGGCGAGTTCTGTCCATCTTACGGCGCTGCCTGCCAGGTGGAAGTCAGACCATGGACGCCAGTCCAGGGAGCCCCATGCAGATTCGAAACGTCGCGATCATCGCCCACGTCGACCACGGGAAGACCACGCTCGTGGACCAGATCCTCAGGCAGTGCCACGTGTTTCGCCAGAACGAGCTGGTTCGCGAACGCGTGCTCGATGCCGGCGATCTGGAACGCGAACGCGGCATCACCATCACGGCCAAGAACTTCGCCGTGACCTACGAGGGTACGCGCATCAACCTGATCGATACGCCCGGCCATGCCGACTTCGGCGGCGAGGTGGAGCGGGTGTTGAAGATGGCCGACGGCGTGCTGTTGCTGGTCGATGCCTTCGAGGGCCCGATGCCGCAGACGCGCTTCGTGCTCCAGAAGGCGTTGCAGCTCGATCTGAAGCCCCTGGTGGTGATCAACAAGGTGGACCGCACGAACGCCCGGCCGCACGAGGTGCTGGACGAGGTGTTCCAGCTCTTCGTGGAGCTGCAGGCCAGCGACACCCAGCTCGACTTCCGTGGTGTCTACGCCGCCGGACGCGAGGGCTGGGCGATCGGCGAGCTGGATGACGAGCGCAAGGACCTGGCTCCCCTGCTCGACATGATCGTCAAGCACATCCCTGCCCCGAAGGTGCAGGACGGGCCGCTCCAGATGCTCGTGGCGGCGATGGACCACAGCGACTATGTCGGGCGCATCGGCGTTGGCCGGGTGGTGCGCGGCACGATCCGCGCCCGCCAGCGCGTGGCCCTGCTCAAGCGCGATGGCAGCCAGCAGGACACGTTCATCAAGTCGCTCTCCGTGTTCGACAACCTGGGACGCAAGGATGTCGACGAGGTGCAGTGCGGTGACATCTGTGCCGTGGTCGGTATCGACGAGGTGGACATCGGCGACACGCTCGCCGATCCCGAGCATCCCGAGCCGTTGCCCCTCATCGCCATCGATGAGCCCACGCTCAGCCTCAGCTTCATGGTGAACAACAGCCCGTTCTACGGGCAGGACGGCAAGTACGTCACCAGCCGTCAGCTCCGCGGGCGCCTGCTACGCGAGGCCGAGCGAGACGTGGCGCTATGGGTTGCGGATACGGCCAGTGCCGACACGTTCAAGGTGAGCGGCCGCGGCATCCTGCACCTCGCGATCCTCATGGAAACCATGCGCCGCGAAGGCTACGAGTTCATGGTCGGCCAGCCGCAGGTCATTTACAAGGAGATCGGCGGGCGCAAGGCCGAGCCGGTGGAGGTGCTCTCCGTCGACGTCACCAACGAGCACGCCGGCACCGTCATCGAGTACGCGGCCACCCGCCGCGGCACCATGGTCAAGCTCGAACCCGGGGAGCTGCGCACCCGGATCGAGTTCCGCGTGCCCAGCCGCGGGCTCATCGGGTTCCGCAGTCGGATGCTGCGGGCCACCGGCGGCGAGATCGTCATGCACCACCGCTTCTTCCAGTACGAGTATTTCAAGGGGAGCATCGGCGAGCGGCAGACGGGCAGCATCGTCAGCCAAGCGCAGGGGCAATCCGCGGCGTTCGCACTCGATGCCTTGCAGGATCGCGGGCGGTTCTTCATCGAGCCGGCCGATATGCTCTATGCCGGCCAGGTGATCGGCGAGTGCAACAAGGAGGGCGACATGCTGGTCAATGCCCAGAAAGCCAAGCAGCTCTCGAACATGCGTGCCTCCGGTTCGGATCGCAAGCTGCGCGTGGCGCCCCCGATCCTCATGGGGCTGGAGGAGTGCCTCGAACACATCAACCAGGACGAGTACGTGGAGGTCACGCCGCACCACATCCGGATGCGCAAGTCCCTTCTCGACGAGCATGCGCGCAAGAAGGCGGAAAAACGGGCCACGATGAACCCCGAATAGGCCCCGTGGGCGGCGTTTCGTCGCTGAAAATCGTCTTCACCATCCCTATTCCCACCGGCATTGCTCTGTGATATGATCACGACAATATGACGCGCTGTGATCAATTGGTGTTACGATCGTGACACTTTCGTGACATTGCATGATCTCGCGCGCATTGGCACGTGAGCCACCACGCGGGTTGCGTCCGAAAGGGGAATCGCTCATGAGAATGGTCAAGGCCATCACGCTCCTCACCTTGCTGGTTCTGGTCGGCCAGACGGCACTGGCGGGGACATTCTCTCCTGGACTGGAGAAACAGGTCCGGAACCTTCGCGGCAGCGACGAGATCAAGGTGCTCGTCGTCCTGCGCGACCAGGCGGACATCGCTACCCTGAACCACGACCTCCACGTCAGCAAGGCCACGCGGATGGTGCGGCACGCGACTGTCATGGGCGTGCTCCAGGATACCGCCGATCGTAGCCAGGGTGCGCTGCTGAGCGACCTCGCGGCGCACAAGGCGGCGGGCGGCATCGTCGGCTACACGCCGCACTGGCTTGTCAACGCGGTGGTGGTGCGCGGCACGGTCGACGCGCTGCGGGAGATCGCCGCGCGTGCCGACGTCGAGACCATCGAGCCCGACCTGCAGGTCGAGCTGATCGAACCGATCCCCTCCGAGAAACCGCATCCTTCCAGCCCGCTACTGGGCATCGGCACCACGCCCGGCGTCCAGTCCATCAACGCGCCGCGCGTGTGGAACGAGCTGGGCATCAACGGCACCGGCGTCATCGTGGGCGAGCTGGACACGGGTGTCGACGGCAACCACCCCGCGCTGGCCGCGCGCTGGCAGGGAAACTTCGCCGATCCGAGCACCGCGTGGTACGACGCTGCCAACCTCGGCGACCCCAGCTTTCCCGTCGATCGCCACTACCACGGCACGCACACGATGGGCACCGTCACCGGTCTTGCGCCGGACGACACCATCGGCGTGGCTCCGGGGGCGCACTGGATCGCCACCAATTGCATCAACATGAGCACGGGCCCGGAATTCGACAACGCGGTCATCGCGTCGTTCGAGTTCATGGCCGACCCCGACGGCGACCCCAACACCACGGCTGACGTGCCCTGCGTCGTCCAGAATAGCTGGGGCGTCAACGAGGGCTTCACGGGCTATTTCGATTGCGACAGCCGCTGGTGGGCCGCCATCGACAACTGTGAGGCCGCCGGCGTGTGCGTGACCTGGTCGGCCGGTAACGAGGGGCCGGGCGGCACCTCGCTGCGTTCGCCCGCCGATCGCGCCGAGACGCCGTACAACTGCTTCAGCGTGGGCGCGACCATCACCACCGCCCCCTTCACCATCGCCGACTTCTCCAGCCGCGGTCCCAGCGGTTGCGGCGGCGCCTTCGCCACCAAGCCCGAGGTTTCCGCGCCCGGCGTGGACGTGTACAGCGCCGAGCCGGGCGGCGGCTACCAGTACCTCAGCGGTACGTCGATGGCGGGTCCGCACGTGGCCGGCATCGTGGCCCTGATGTGCTCGGCGAACCCCGACCTCGACGTCGACACCATCAAGCAGGTGCTCATGGACACGGCCCACGACCTGGGCACGCCCGGTGAGGACAACACCTACGGCTGGGGCTTCGTCGACGCCTACGACGCCGTGCTGGCCGTGATCAGCGGCTACGGCCGTGCGCAGGGTGTCATCTCCGACGCCAGCACCGGCAATCCCATCGCCGGGGCCACCGTGAGCGTCGACGGCCGTCCGAACTTCACGACGACCCAGGCCGACGGCTCCTATTTCCTCATGCTCCCGGCCGATTCCTACACGTTCCGCGTCAACGCGTTCGGCTACGCCGAGGGCACCATCAACGTGACCGTGCTCGCGGACGATGTCGTGGACGCCTCGGGCCAGCTCACCGCGCTGCCGTCGGCCATGATCTCGGGCCGCGTCTACGACTACACCGGCGCCCTCGTCCCCGGTGCGACGGTACGCGCCCTCGACACGCCGGTTCCCGCCGCCGTGGCCGATGGCAGCGGGTTCTACTCGCTGTCATTGCCGATCGGTGCGACCTACGACCTCGTGGGCCGTGCCGTTGGCTTCGGCGCGCAGCTGCAGACCGTCAACCTCACGGGCAACCTGACGCTCGACTTCACGCTGCCCGAGCTGACGGCCGAGGACTTCGAGACCGGCGACTTCCTGCAGTATCCGTGGGAGATGAGCGGGAACGCGCCGTGGGTCACGACCACGAACGATCCCTACGAGGGCACCTACTGCGCCATGAGCGGCGACATCAACGACAGCCAGTCCTCGACCATGTCCGTCACGGTCGACATCCTGGCGCCGCAGGATCTGACCTTCGCCTACAAGGTGTCGTCCGAGGCCACCTACGACTTCCTGCGCTTCTTCGACAACGGCACCGAGATCGTGAACTGGTCGGGCACGGTGCCCTGGGCCGTGTACACCTACGCGGCCACGGCGGGTATCCACACCTTCCAGTGGTCGTACACGAAGGACGGGAGCTTGTCGACCGGCGACGATGCCGGCTACGTCGACTTCATCGAGTTCCCGACGCTGGGCGAGGCGCAGCTGGTCATGGACACCAGCGGTTTCGACGTGACGGCGGCGCCGGGCTCGGTGGTGCAGCGGACGCTCGACATCGGCAACGCCGGTGACGGTACCCTCACCTATCTGTTCACGACGCAGTACGATCCGCAGGGCGTGCCGGACCGTGTGGCGGACGTGCCCTTCCATGAGGTCGAGAAGGGCAAGGACGATCCCAACAGCGGCACGTCGCCCGTCGCGAACTTCGGCGGGCCGGACGGCTTCGGCTACTCCTGGATCGACTCCAACGAGCCGAACGGGCCGGTCTTCGACTGGGTCGACATCACCGGCGTCGGGACCAACCCGGGCGGCGGGGACGACAGCAACTACGGTCCGTTCAACCTGGGCTTCGACTTCCCGTTCTACGGCCAGGCCTACTCGTCGGTGCGCGTGTGCACCAACGGCTTTATCTCGTTCACCTCGACGGTGGCGACCTACACCAACCAGGCGATCCCGCTGACGGACGAGCCGAACTGCCTGATCGCCCCGTTCTGGGACGATCTCAACCTGAACAACGCCGGCACGATGTATTACTACGCGGACACGGCGAACTCACGCTTCATCGTGGAATGGGCGGGCGTGGATCACTACAACCCCATCGGCAATCCGGAGACCTTCGAGGTCATCCTCAACGCCGACGGGTCGATCGTCTACCAGTACGCCACGGTGGCGGTCGGCAATAGCTGCACGATCGGCATCGAGAACGCCGACGGCACCGACGGTCTGCAGGCGGTGTACAACGCGGATTACGTCACCAGCGGCATGGCGATCCGCTTCGCGGTGGATCCCACGCTGCGCTGGCTGAGCGTGAGTCCGGTGTCCGGCAGTGTTCCGGCCGGCGGCTCGACCCAGGTCACCCTCCAGTTCGATGCGACGGAACTGCCGGTGGGTGTGTACTCGGCGAACCTGCTGGTGGGAACCAATGACCAGGCCAACCGGCTCGTGACGCTTCCCGTCACGTTCTCCGTCGGCGACGCGACGGCGGTCACCGACGCATTGCCGCGCAGCCTGGTGTTCTCCGGCGCCGCGCCGAACCCGTTCAATCCCATGACTAGCCTCAAGTTCGCGTTGCCGCACAGCGCGCACGTGGATCTGAGGATCTACGACATCAGCGGCCGGCTGGTGCGCTCGCTCGTGAGCGACGTGCGGCCGGCGGGCGACAACGAGGTGCAGTGGAACGGCACCGACGCGGCCGGTCGCGGCGTGGCGTCGGGCACGTACTACGCGCGCCTGACCTACGAGGGCACGGTGGCGACCCGGTCGCTCGTACTCGTGCGCTAGTCGCACCGATCCTGTCTCCTCTCACGCGGCGGCCCCCGGGACATACCGGGGGCCGCTTTCTCGCCGCCAAGTCGCGCGGGCGGTGCAACTTCGGCGATCCTGTCGACGTATGCACGGTTCGTCGTCGCTCTCGGCACACGGAAACCGGAAACTGGAAGGACTCCCATGCGTCGCGTTCATGTTCTCGAATGGCGTTGGTCGCTACCGCTGGCCGCGCTCCTCGCCTTGCTGGTCTCCGCTGCCCACGCGGCCCCCGCCTACATCATGCAACCCGATCTGCAGGGCGACCGGCTCGTGTTCTGCGCCGAGTCGGACCTGTGGACCAGCACCGTCGAGGGGCGCGACGTGCGGCGCCTCACGACGCACGACGGCAACGAGTACTTCCCCGCCTTCTCGCCCGACGGCTCGCGCATCGCGTTCACGGGCGAGTACGACGGTAACCGCGACGTCTACGTGATCCCCGCCGACGGCGGCGAGCCGCAGCGCCTCACCTGGCACCCCGGTTCCGACGAGGTGATCGGCTGGTGGCCCGACGGCAGCAAGATCATCTTCCGCAGCCAGCGCAGCGATCCCCTGCACACCTGGCACCTGTTCACGGTGGCCGTGGCCGGGGGCGACCCGCAGGAACTGCCGCTGGGCTGGGCGAGCCGGCTCGACGTCGACCCGGCCACCGGGCGCTGGGCCTTCAACCGCAAGGACCGCGAGCGCGCCACCTGGAAGCGCTACCGTGGCGGCACGGCGGCCAACATCTGGGTGGGCGATCCCGGGCGCGCCGACTTCAAGCAGGTCACCGACTTCGCCGGCGGTGAGAACTTCCCAATGTGGCACGACGGCAAGATCGTCTTCCTGTGCGATCAGGGCGGCACGGCCGACCTGTGGCGCATCGCGGCCGACGGTTCGGGCCGTGAGCAGCTCACACACTACACCGACTGGGACATCTGCTGGCCGTCGATGGCGCCCGATGGGCGCGTGGTCTACACGGTGGCGGCCGACGTCTACCTCTGGGACCCCGCCACGGGGAAGGACCACAAGATCGCCATCGACCTGCCGAGCGATCGCACGCTCACCCGCACGCGCTACCCCAACCCCGACCAGTCGCTCACCGAGTTCGCCCTGGCGCCCGATGGCGAACGTCTGGCCGTCGTCACGCGCGGCGAGGTGTATTCCGTGGCCGTGGAGAAGGGCATCACCCTGCCGCTGACCCGGGGCACGGGCGCGCGGGAACGCGCGGTGGCCTTCGATCCCAAGGGGGAGAAGGTCGTCTACTTCACCGACGCCACGCACGAGGAGGAGATCCGCACGCTCGACGCCTGGGGCCGCGGCGAGGCCGCGACGGTGCGCAAGATCGCGCCGGGGCCGTGGACCTACCAGCCGCTGTGGTCGCCCGACGGACAGTGGCTGGCCTGGGGCGATAGCGACTACCGCCTGTGGCTGATGCCCGCCAAGGGCGGCGACCCACGCGAGATCGACCGCGGCACCGAGGACGAGATCCGGCAGTACGCCTGGAGCCCCGATGGCCGCTGGCTCGCGTACACGAAGACGCTGCCGAACCAGTTCCAGACCATCTTCCTCTACGACACGCAGAAGAAGTCGATCACGGCGGTGACCTCGCCCTACACGCAGGACTACTCGCCGGCCTGGGATCCCGACGGACGCTACCTCTACTTCGTCTCCTCGCGCGGCACGAATCCGCTGCTCGGTCAGACCGACTGGGACAACATCGAGGCCAAGAGCGACATGCTCTACCTGGTGCTGCTGCGCAAGGACGTCGACGATCCCCTGCAGGATCGCAATGGCCTGCCGCCGGTGGACGACGCGAAGAAGAAGGACGACAAGAAGAAGGACGACGACAAGAAGGCGGACGCTGCCGATGCGCCGCCCGAGCCGGTGGCGATCGATCTCGACGGCCTCGCCGACCGCGTGGTCGAGCTGCCGGTGCCGCGCGGCAACTACTACGGGCTGGCGGCCACGAGCACGCATCTGTTCTACCTGGCCGGAACGCTGAAGGGTATGTCCGAGCAGCCGGGTCTGTTCGAGGAGGGCGGTCCCGACGGCACGCTCATGAGCTTCAGCCTCGACGACCGCGAGGCCAAGCCCTTCGTCGAGGGCATGAGCAGCTACGACCTGCAGGCCAAGGCCGGCAAGGTGGCCGTGCAGAAGAAGCCGGGGGAGATCTACGTCGTCGACGCGGGTGCGCCTCCGGGTGGCGATCTCGGCGAGCGCAAGGTCGACCTCGGTAACGTGGTCGTGGAGCTGGACCCGCGCGAGGAGTGGGAGCAGGAGTACTGGGAGGCGTGGCGGCAGATGCGCGCCTTCTACTGGGATCCCAAGATGTCGGGCCTCGACTGGCCGGCCATCGGCAAGCAGTACGCCACGCTGCTGCCGCGCGTGGCCAGCCGCGCCGACCTGGGCGATCTCATCGGCCAGCTCTTCGGCGAGGTGAACACCAGCCACAGCTACGTGTGGGGCGGCGATCCCGGCGTGCACGTGGCCCACGTGGGCACGGGCCTGCTCGGCTGCGACCTCGTGCGCGAGGGCGACGCCTACAAGGTCACCCGGATCTACCGCGGCGATGCCGCCGACCGCGTGCGCTCGCCCCTCGACGAACCCGGCGTGGGCGTGAAGGAGGGACAGTACATCCTCGCGGTCGGTCGCGTCTCCACCGCGGGGGCGCCCTCCTTCCACGCCCTGCTCGCCAACCATGCCGGCAAGGAGATCCTGCTCACGGTGAACGACAAGCCCAGCCGCGAGGGCGCGCGCGACGTGCTCGTCACGCCTCTGCGCGGCGACAGCGATCTGCGCTACGCCGACTGGGTGCGCCGCAACCGCGAGTACGTGGCCGAGAAGACCGGCGGCAAGATCGGCTACCTCCACGTGCCTGACATGTGGACCGACGGTCTCGTGGCCTTCAACCGCTGGTTCTATCCGCAGCTCGACAAGGAGGGCCTCATCGTCGACGTGCGCTGGAACGGCGGCGGCGCCGTGAGCCAGATGCTCGTGGAGCGCCTGCAGCGCAAGCTGCTGAGCTTCGACCTCGCCCGTGGCGGGGCGATCAACACCTACCCGGCGCGCGTGCTCAACGGTCCGTTCGTGGTGCTGACCAACGAGTTCGCCGGCAGCGACGGCGACATCTTCCCGCAAGCCGTCCAGATCGCCCACCTGGCGCCGGTGATCGGCATGCGCTCCTGGGGCGGCGTGATCGGCATCTCCGGCGTGCGGCCCCTGCAGGACGGCGGCATCGTCACCAACCCGGTGTCGGCCTGGTGGGACTTCAAGGACGGCTGGAACCTCGAGAACCGCGGCGTGATCCCCGACATCGAGGTGCAGAATCTGCCGCAGGACCTCGCGCGGGGCGTGGACACGCAGCTCGATCGCGGCATCGCGGAGGTCATGAAGCTGCACGCCGAGCATCCGCCGCTGAAGCCGGGGTTCGGGAAGATCCGGGATCGCAGCCGGAGGGGGTTCGCTGGCGAGATCCGTTGAGCGCTGGCTGACAGACCGGGTGATAGGAACATCCCGGGGAGCTCGGTCCTCGCAAAGCCTGCGGAGACGCTCCCCGGGATGTTCCTATCACCCGGTCTGTCAGGGAGCGTCAGGGGATCGCAGGTGAACGCGGAGGGGGGGTGGGGAGGAGGGTGGTCACGGGACCAGTGGTGCCGGCGCCAGGGGTGGGGTTGATCGGGGGGCAGGGAATCCGGACATTGAGGGAGGGGCGGCACCGGGGGCGAGAGGGCGAGGGAGAAGGCCATGGTTCGAATGACTGTTATCACCGTGATCGTCGCGCTGCTCGGGTGCGGGGGAGTGGCGCACGCGGTCGAGGTGAGCGACCTCGACGCCATGCTCGTGCGTACGGATACGCACGACGTGCTGGTGTTGCGGCCTTGGATCCCTGCCGACGCAGCGCACGGCGTGTGGTTGTGGCCGGTGCCGCCAGGGACGCGTGTGGAGGTCCGGGGCGACATCGGGATCGATGCGTTGCGCAGCGCCGTGTGGATGGGGTCCATTCCGCTGAGTCCGACGAACGGTACTCGGCTGTCCCCGCTGTGCGGCATGGCGATCTTCCTCGGCGTCGTGGTGCAGCCGGTACGCGCCTATGGCATCTGCCGCGATGGGACCGAGTTCACGACGTTGTTACGCAGGGCCGGTCTGGTGCCTGAGTCCACCGACCGGGCGCGGTTCGAGGCCATCGTCGCCGGGGGCGACGAGGTTGCCGTCATCGCCTGGCAGCTCGGCGATGATCCGGCATCGGGGCGTCCAGCCGGACACGACCCGAAACCCCTCGAAGCCGTCGTCTTGTTTCTGCCCGGATACGCTGACGGAATCGCGATGCCGGCACCTGGTCTGCGACGCGGCTGCCTCGGCGATCTCCTGACCATCGGGCGGCGACCGGTCGTGCCCGACCCGGCCAGCGGTTCCCCGTGGGAGACGAGCCTGCTCGTGCGCGACGAGGCTGCCGATGCGCGCGCGGCGGCTCGCCTCGCGGGCGTCACCGACGTCGACGATGCCTGGTGCGTCTGTGCCTGGACGTTGCAGTACTGCGACGATGCGACGACCTTGCGGCCGGTGCTCCTCGACCCGGCGCGCGATCTCCTGGGTCCGGCGGCCCGGACCGCGGCGAGCTGGTGTGCCCTCGGGGACGATCCGCGCCGCATCGACGCCCTGCGCGGCGTGCTGGCCGATACGACACGCAGCGGTATGGCGCTCGCGTTTGCCGTCTGGGCCTGGTCGCAGCACGACACCGCCGACCGGATCGCACAGCTCGAGCGGTGGTCTCATCACCGAGATCCTCTCGTGCGCAGCGAGGCCTTGCTGGCTCTCGCCGACGTCGATTCGTCGCACGCGCTGGACCGCGACATCGCCATCCTCGGCGGGATCACTGCCACGGATCCGATCTATCAAGTCCTCATCAATCAGGCCGGCATGCGGGTCGTCGCCGGAGTGGATCGACAGCACCGCCAGCAGTTGCGGGCGCTAGCCGACGCTGACGGTGGCTGGATCGACTGGGCGATCGGTGAATCGGTCTGGCGAACGCAATGCGATCTCGCGCGTGGACCCGTCGACTCGCCGACGGCCGACAACCTGACGCCGGGCGACTGGGCCGTCGCGGCGCTCGCCGTCGTGGCCGATGGCGATGCGGCGCGCATGCTACCGCGTGGGCTCGTCGAATCCGCGCTTCTGAACGTCGCCAGAGCGAGATTCGGGTGCCGTTACCGGCAGAGTGGTCACGGCTTTTCGGATGGCTACTGGAACGGTGATCAGATCCTGCGGCCGCGGGATCCGGGCACCAGCTGGCCGACACTCACGCGGCTCGAAATCGCCCTGGCGACGCAGCCTCGCACGCGGGACGTGGTCATTCGCGCGGCTCTGGATGACCGACGCTTGCCTGACATCGCGGCTACGGTCTTGCTGGCGAGTCTCATCGCCTGGCGTCCCGAGGACGAGGCCATGGCGATCGCCATCCTCGGCACGGCCACGACGATCCGCGATGTGATTCCGACGCGTTTCCGGACCGCGGGACAGCGGGATGTCGTGGTGGGCATCCCGTGGGCAGCCGCTGGTGCGGCGTACGTCCTCGCCCAGCACGGTCTCGTAGCGCCGATCCTCGCGGCACTCGCCCGCAACCCGACGCCGGAACTGCGCGCGGAACTCGTATTCGCTCTCGCGCTCGTCCGGGAGGAAGACCCACGGGCGACTGCCGCCATCGAGGCTTGGCGCGACGACGTCGCCGCGCTCGCCAGCGATGCGCGGCACCGTGCGATCGCGGACGTCGTCACGGAGCGATTGCGGCACATCGGTGACCGCGATCCGCAAGCCCGGCTCATCTGCGAGCCCCGATTCGGCTGTGCTTTCGAGCGGATGTGGATGCGGGCACGAGGGGCCCGACGCTGAGCGCTCGCTGACAAGCCCGGTGATGAGACACGCTCAGGGAGCTCGGTCCTCGCAGAGCCTGCGGAGACGCTCCCTGGGCGTGTCTCATCACCGGGCTTGTCAGGGGGCGTCGGGAGGGCGCGCGGGGAATCCCGCAGCTCGTTGGGACGGGGAGTGGTCCCGAGACGAGTGGTGCCGGCACCACGATCGGTGCCGGCACCAGACGTTGCGCAGCTAGCGGTTCGACCGCAGGGCCGCCAGCGGGATGTCCTGCTTGTCGAGGCCGGGGCCGGCCCACTTCAGGTCGAGGCCGATGCCGCCCAGGTGCTGGAAGTACTCCAGGTGCAGCTTGTGGGGGCCGGCAGCGAGAGGCGCGTCGAAGGTGTGCTCGGTGGCGCCATGCAGGCCGTCGGCGTCGACGGCGAGCTGGTCGTCGATCCAGAGGCGGCTGCCGTCGTCGCTGGCGAGGTAGAGGCGGTACATGGCGGTTTGCGGGGCCACGAGCCAGCCGTCGAAGACCAGGCCGATCTCCTCCTCGCGCGCCTGATCGGGCAGGCCCACCGTCTGGCCTTGCAGGGTGGCGACGGGGGTGAGGGTCGTGAAGTCGGGTAGCTTCACCCACGAGCCCTCGTAGTAGCGCGCCGTCAGGCCCGCGGCCGCATCGCCGCGCGGGGCTTCGGCGGGCAGCGGCCACGGAGCCACCTTCGTGAAGGTGGTGCGCCGCGTGGTCGTGGTCGGGAAGCCATCGGCGCTGAGGGTGGCGGCGAGGGTCGCCGTGTCCGTCACGTGGATGGGGCCGGTGTACACGTCCGACTTCTCGGTGGGCTCGCTGCCATCGAGGGTGTAGCGGATCACGGCGCCGGGGTTGGGGCTGGCGAGCACCACGTCGATGGCGTCGCAGAAGGCGCGGCTCGAGATGCGAATGGCGAGCGACGGGCGCGAGGGCTGGTCGAGCAGCGGCGTGGCGGGCTCGGCGTGCGTGTTGGCGTCGTCGGTGACGGTGGCGGCGAGCACGAGCAGGCGCGGGTCGTCGGGCAGGTGGAGCTTGCCGTCCTTCACCGTGAAGGGCGCGCCGTCGAAGCGGTAGAAGTTGGTGAACACATAGGGCTCGTTGTGGCCGTCGGCGGCGTGGCGGTGGGTGACCACCAGGCCGAGGTCGGCGTGCTGCACGTAGGCCGGCACCATCTCGTCGGGGTCGTGCACGATCTCGTGGCCGACGACGCGGCTGTCCCACTGGCCGAAGAAGGCGCGACCGTCGGGCACGCCGGCCACGTTGCCAACGCCCGTGGGCGTGACGGCGCAGGCGAGCACCTGGACGCGGCCATCACGGGGCAGGTCGATCACCTGGCCGCGGCACGCCACCAGGTTCTTCGCGCCCTGCGCGCGAGGGCCGGTCCGGAACGTCACGCCGTCGCGCACGAAGGTGGCGGGCACGATCTCCGACGGCAGGCTGTGGCCCTGGCCGTCGAAGTCGCCGTCGGCGGGGGCGGCGTCGCTGCTGATGCCGTCGAGGTTCCAGGGCAGGTCGATAGGCGTGCTCGTGGGTGGCGCGAGTCGCTGGTCCACGGGCGCGAGGTCGAGGGCGAAGGTGCGCACGCCGAATGCCGGCAGGGTGCAGTGCAGCAGGCCGTCGGTGACGGTCACGTCCTTGCCGGTGTCGATCGCCACCTCGTCGCCGCGCAGCTCGCGCACGGCGGTGATCGGCACGATCGCCTGCAGCTCGACGCTGGCGTCGGGCCTGCCGCTGGTTTCGACCAGCCGCACCACCAGACCGCGACCGTCCTCGGCCATCTTGAGGGCCTTGATCGCGATCTGCGGGTCGTCGCCCTTCAGGCTCACGAACGAGACGCTGCGACCGAGCGGCCCCGGGTGTTTCTGGTCGCAGGCGAAGGCCAGCAGCGGCTGGTTGAGGCGGTCGGCCTGACGCGGCGCCTCCGGGTGCCAGGTCGGGCCGTGGCCCATCATGCCGAGGCGAATGAGGTGGTGGCCCAGGTCCATCGACTTCTGGTCCTCCACCCATTGCCACTTCGCGTTGATGGCCGGCGTGTGGATGAGGCTCAGGCGCAGGGTGCCGGCGTCGGGCCGGTCCCAGCCGAAGCGACAGTCGTTCATCACGGTGAAACCGAACGTGCCGGACGCATCGGTGACGTCGGCCCAGCGCTGCGCGGGCACCTCGTAGAGCTTGGGTCGATCGAGGCCGCGCTCGATGACGCCCAGGCCGAGGTCGTACGTCGCCTGCGTGTCGCGCGCCGCGGGGAAGAAGGCGGCTTTGAGCAGCGCACCCTTGGTGCGCCAGTCGATGTCCAGGTCCCAGACGAGGCGGTCGCCGGCATCGCCGGCCGCCACCGTGAGCGTCTCCTCGATCGTCGATCCGGCCACCTCGTGGTGGAAAGTGAGGCGGCTCATCGCGGCACCGGTCTCGACGTGGTCGGGCACGCCGCCCAGGGGCACCTGGGCGTAGGCAGCGGCCAGGAGGTCGTCATAGTCGACCTCCCAGGCGGGCCACTTCGTGGGCTCATCGTGCAGGAGCTGGAGCATGGGCGGCGCGGCGAGAAGCTCGCGATCGAGCTGCTTGTCGTGTAGCGACACGAGGCCTTCGCTCGCGAAGCGCAGGCGGTAGCGGTCGGTCTCGAGCGTTCCCGTGGCGGCATCCCAGCGCGAACCAGCCGCGGTCGGCTTCGCTGTGCGCAGGTCATACACGGACTGCCCGCACCCGGGGACGCGGGCGAGGAACGTCGTCGCCCCGTCCGCGCTCTGGGCGGGCACCTCGCGGCCGTCGGGGCCGTACACGCGCCCTGCACCGGGCACCGTCACGAGATCCTCGCGCGCGAAGCCGAGGGGATTGACCACGATGAACGGCGTGCCGTCGGCCCGCGTATCCAGCCCCCGACTGATTGCCCCCACCGCGTCGGTGAGCACCTGGGCGAACTCCTGCTGGCTGAGCAGCTCGTCGTTCCAGGAGAAGGGGTAGGCCTCGGGGATCGACGTGCCTGTGAGGTCGTCGTGGAACTCGTGCCAGAGGAAGCGGGTCCAGGCGCGCTCGAGGGTCTCGCGGGGATAGATCTTGCCGCCAAGCCAGGCGGCAAACGAGGCGGCGCCCTCGGCGGCGCTTGCGAGCATCTCGTTGCGGCGGTTCCAGCGCTTCATGGCGGCCTCGCTGGTGTAGCAGCCGGCGCCGTGGCTGGTCATGACCAGCTCGCCGTCGTAGCGGGGCAGGCTCGCCACCTGGGCCGGGGTCAGCTCGCGGAAGAGCTGGTCGGCGCCCGACGAGACCACCTGGACCGGGCCGTCCGAGGCGAGGCTCTGCTCGAGCATCTGCACCGAACCCTCGGAGGGGCCGCCGCCCACGTCGCCGGTGCCGTAGTACTTCATCGCCACGGCGGGGCCGCCGGCCGCGGTAGTGCGGGCCAGGGCGGCGACGACGGTGGAATCGCGGCTCACGTCCGACGTGAGGTCGTTGTCGTAAGCTCCTGGATTCAAAGCCGCTACGACCTCGGCACCGCCGACTCCGCGCCACACGCCCACATCGAAAGGCACGCCGTAGGCCGAGCCCCAGGTGAGCTTCTGGCTGGAGAAGCCGGTCAGACCGCAGTGGCGCATCACGGCCGGCAGGGCGTAGCCGAAGCCGAAGCAGTCGGGCAGGAAGACGTCGATGCTGCTCACGCCCAGTTCGCGTTTGAACCAGCCGTTGCCGTAGAGTACCTGGCGCATGAGGGTCTCGGGGGCGGGCATGTTGGTGTCGACGGCGTCCACCCACGAGCCGCACACCTGCCAGCGGCCGGCCTTCACGTAGTCGACCAGACGGGCGTACTCGGCCGGGTAGTACTCCTGCATGAGCTGATAGCGGAATGCGCCCTCGAAGTTGAAGACGTAGTCGGGGTACTTCTCGAGCAGCGCGAAGTTGTCGTGCAGCGTGTTGCGGAGGTACTCGTCGATGGTGGTCTGGATGGTCCAGCGCCACTGGGTGTCCAGGTGGGCTGTGGCTACGGTGTAGACCTTGCCGTCCTCGCCGGCGGCGCGAACCGCCAGGGGAGCCAGCATCACCGCCAGGAACACGACCACGATCAGCTTGCGCATGCGCTCTACCTCCGCCTCAGTTTGTCCAGCAGCACCGCGCCCAGGATCACCAGGCCCAGCACCACTTTCTGGGTGTAGCTCTCGACGTTCGTCAGGTTCATGCCGTTCTGGATGACGGCGATGATGAAGGCCCCGATGAGGGTGCCCAGGATCTTGCCCTCGCCGCCGGACAGGCTGGTGCCGCCCACGACCACGGCGGCGATCACGTAAAGCTCGTACATGAGCCCGTAAGTGGGCGCTCCGCTCTTGAGTTGTGAGGCCATGACCACGCCGCCCAGACCGGCCAGCGCGCCGCACACCACGTAGGCGAAGAGTAGCACCGCGCCCGTCCGAACGCCCGCCAGGCGCGCCGCCTCCTCGTTGCCGCCCACGGCGTAGATGGCGCGGCCCAGAGCCGTGCGTGTCATGAGCAGGTGGCCCAAGGCGTAGAGCAGGAGCATGAGCCACACGGCCCAGGGGACGCCCAGCCAGGGGTCGTCGCCGCGGCCGAGGGCCGTGGCCATTTCCGGAGCGTCGTAGATGGGGCGTCCGCGCGCGACGATGTAGGCCACGCCGCTGGCCACCTGCATCATCGCGAGGGTGGCGATGAACGGCGGCAGCCGGAAGCGCACGATCATCGCGCCCGAGAAGGCGCCGGCCAGACCGCAGAGCGCGATGGCGCCGGCGGCGCCCAGCAGGAGGGCGCCGGCCGAGGCGCCCGCGCCGCCGAGGCCGCGCACGAACCAGGCGCAGACCACGGCCGACAGCGCGATGAGGCTACCCACCGAGAGGTCGATGCCGCCGGTCACGATGACCAGGGTCATGCCCACCGCCACGATGGCGATGACGGCGATCTGACCGGCCACGTTGCGCAGGTTTTCGGCGAGCAGGAAGGTGGGCCAGCGTCGAGACGCCGGCACGACCACCGTCGCGTCGGCCAGACCAGGTAGCGCTCCACGTACGGCCTTCGCCACCGGTCGGCTCGCCTCCACGGTGACGAGCCAGCGCCGGTGCGCCGGGGCCGCGGCGAGTCGCTCGGCGGCGGCGCGGATGGCGGCCGGATCGCCGCTCGCGGTGGCCACTGGCGGGTGTCCGGCATCACGCAGATGGCGTGCGAGGTCGGTGACGAAGAGGCGATCGTCCTCGGTGTCGCGCCCGACGACGGCCACGGCGTCGTCGGCCTGCAGGTTGCGCGCGAGGTGTTTCGCCACCTGCGTGGCCGCGCCGGCGCCGCTGGGATGCTGATCGGCGATGGTGAGGACGGAGAACATCGCGCAGAGCAGCAGCAGCACGCCGAGCATGCCATAGCCGGACACCATGCGGCTGGCCAGGCCCGCGAGCGATGTCCGCGAGGCGTTCATGCCGACACCGCGAGGGCCATGACGTCTTCCTGGGTGGCGCCGGGCACGTCGGTGATCTCGCCGGCGATGCGCCCCTCGCGCATCACCACGATGCGGTCGCTCATGCCGAGGATCTCCGGCAGCTCGGAGCTGATCATGAGGATGGCCTTGCCGCGATCGGCCAGCTCGTGCATGAGCCGGTAGATCTCGTGCTTGGCGCCCACGTCGATGCCGCGGGTGGGCTCGTCGAAGATGACGACCTGCGCGTCGCGCTCCAGCCACCGCGCCACGAGCAGCTTCTGCTGGTTGCCGCCCGAGAGCTGGCCGGCGGGCTGCTGCGGGCCGGTGACCTTCAGGTTCAGACGCGCTGCGTGGCCGGCGAAGGCGGCTGATTCGCGGCGCCGGTCGAGCCAACCCCAGCGCGACCAGCGGTCGAGATTGCCGAGGGCGAAGTTTTCCAGAGCGCTCAGGCCCAGCACCAATCCCGCGCCCTTGCGGTCCTCCGGCAGCAGGGCCACGCCGTGGGCGATCGCGGCGCGGGGCGAGGCTGGGCGCACGGCCTGCCCGTGCAGCGTCACAGTGCCGGACGTGCGCCGCGCGGCCCCGAAGAGGAGGCGCGCGAGTTCGGTGCGTCCTGCGCCGACGAGTCCGGCCAGTCCGACGATCTCGCCGGCCCGCAACGTGAGGTCGGCGTCCTGCACCGGTCCGCCGCCCAGTCCGCGCGCGGCGAGCACCACGTCGCCGGGGCGAGCGGTGTGCACGGGAAACTCCTGTTCCAGCGATCGGCCCACCATCAGCTCGATGAGGCGGCGGCGATCCAGCTCGGCGCGCGGCCACGTGCCGAGGCAATCGCCGTCACGCATCACGGCGATGCGGTCGGCGAGCGCCAGGATCTCGTTCAGGCGATGGCTCACGAAGACGAGGCCCAGGCCCTCGTCCCGCAGCGCGCGCAGCACGGCGAAGAGTCGGTCCACCTCCGTGGGCGTGAGCGTGGCGGTGGGTTCATCGAGGATGAGCACGCGCGCGTCGCCGAGCAGGGCGCGCGCGACCTCCACGAGCTGGCGTTGTGCCACGTCGAGCCGGGCCACGGGAGTCTCGGGATCGAGGCTCAGGCCCAGGCGGGCGAGAGCCGCCGCGGCCTGTGCGCGCTCATGGCGCGCGGGCAGCAGACGCAGGGCGCCGCGTTCGCGCCCGAGCAGCAGATTGGCGCGCACGCTGAGGTTGGGCAGCAGGTTCAGCTCCTGGTGCACCACGCTGATCCCGGCCGCGGCCACCTGCCGCGGGGAGAGCCCGGTGACGTCGCGCCCGGCCAGCGTGATCGTCCCGGCATCGGGACGCGTCGCGCCCGCGCAAATCCTGATCAGCGTGCTCTTGCCGGCTCCGTTCTCGCCGACGAGGGCCACGATCTCGCCGCTACCGACGGCGAGGTCGGCCCCCCGCACGGCGACGACGCCGGGATACGCCTTGCGCACGTCGCGTAGCGCGAGCAGCGGCGCGGTCATCGCGTGTAGAGCTGGCACGGGATCAGGATCTGTGGTGGCACCGTCTTGCCGGCCAGGTAGTCGGCCACCGCGCCGATCGTGCGCCGGCCGATCTCGAGCGGCTGCTGGACGACGTCGGCGCTGATCTTGCCGTCGGCGATGGCCTGCCGCGCCTCGGGCACCGCGTCGAAACCGACGATCGCGATCTGACCCGATTTGCCCGCCTTCTCCACGGCCGCGAGGGCGCCAAGCGCGGAGTCGTCGTTGATGCCGAAGATCGCGTCGAGATCGGGGTGGGACTGCAGGATGTCCTCGGCGGTGCGGAATGCGGTGTCCTTCATGCCCTTGCCCGAGAGCTTGGCCACGACGTGCACGTCGGGATACGCGGAGGCCAGCTCGCTCTCGAACCCGGCCACGCGCTGGATGACGGACTCGACCTCGGGATGATCGATGATGGCCACGTCACCCTGGTTGTTGATGGCCTGCGCCACGGCCTGGGCCGCCAGCTTGCCGCCCGCCACGTTGTCGCTCGCCACGTGGCATACGATCTGCGCACCCTCGGCGAGCACGGCGATGTCGGCCGTGAACACGGGGATGCCCGCAGCGTTCGCCGCGGCGATCGCCGTGCCGATCGACCGCGAGTCGCACGGGCTGACGATGATCGCGTCGACCTTGCGCACGATGAAGTTCTCGAGCTGATCCTTCTGCCGCGCCACATCGAACTCGCCGGCCTGCACGAGCAGTTCGTAGCGATGCGACTCGGCGCCCTCGCGCAGCCCCTGCTCGAGGTCCTGGTAGAACGGATGTGTGCGCGTGAGCAGAGAGACGCCGATCGTGGCGGCCGGGGCGGCGCGCTGGTCGTCCGCCTTCTTGCCGCCGCCGCAGCCCGCGAGTCCACTCAGGACGAGCAACAGCGGCACACCCAGGAGGCAGAGCCGGGAACACGGTGAGACGGGGCGGCGGCGCATGGTACCTCCTGGCCGGCAGTGGCGGCCGGGTCCGGGCGACGTGTGGCGGGCGATGCACGCAAAGCTAGCACCCGGGCCGCGGAGGGTAAAGCGGACCGTCTCGGCAGCGTCGTCTCGGCGGCGTCGTCTCCGCGGAAGCGCGGCGTTCAGTCCCAGCCGGCCAGCAGCACGTCGCGCAACCGCTCGGCCGCGCCGGTCGCGAACGTGGCCGACTCGAGCGAGGCGCGGACGTCATCGAGGTGGCGATTGCCGGTCGTCCAGCGGTACTGGCGGGCTTGCAGGCCGAATTCGAGCTGGTCGGCATCGTGGACGAGTCTGGCCTCGATGGTCCGGTTTTCCTTGTATTCCCGCATGAGGTCCGCCCACGGGGTCGCAACCGGCAGGTCCGCGACGAGCACATCGAGGGCCGCGGTCTCGGCCGTCTCCTTCGCGCCAGGGGGCAGGAGTCGCCCGCCCCGGCGCGGAATGTCGCCCACGATGCTCTCGGCGAGATCGTGGATCAGCGCCAGGGTGAGGAGCTTCTCGCGGTCGACGGGCAGGTCGGCCATCGCGCTCAGCACCAGCGCGACCATGGCCGTGGCGTAGCTGTGGTCTGCCACCGATTCGGGCTGGGGCACGCCCCTCAGGTGCCAGCCGGTGCGTGGCGTCGTCTTGAGGATGCTGGCCTGTTGCAACAGCTCCAGCCAGCGCTGGTCATCGCGAATGGACATCGGCTCGTCTCCCGGGTAGGATGCTCGTCGAGCGGGCCGGCGGGCGGCGCAGCGGGTGCGCTGCGACCCAGACGATAACGCGCCGTGACACCGATGGCCACGCGCTGGCAGGAAGGAGATGGCTCGTGAGCGAGCAACCAGGACCGCGGGATGCCCGGACACGCATCGCCGATCTGATCACGGCGCGCACGGCGACGTCGGCGGGCGATTGGGTGAGTCACGGCGACGCGCCCGAGTTCTGGGGTGACCTCCAGCTCCTCGCCGGCCCGGATCTGGACGACGATCTCGTGTATCGCGCCTGGGATCCCGAACTCATGCGCCGTATCGTCGTGAAGCTGCTGCCCACGTCGCCAGAGCTCGCCACCCAGGTCGACACGTACATGGCCCGGGCGCTGGCGCTGGCGACAATCGCGCATCGCCACCTGCTGGGCGTCCTCGGCGCCGAGGTCCACGCCGGGCGCGCCGGTCTGCGCCTCGAACTGGTGGAGGGGTACGACCTCGCCCATCTGGTACGGCGTGGCGGTCCGCTCCCGGCGGCCGACGTCACCCGCGTCGCTGCGGAGATCGGTAGCGCGCTGGCGGCCGTGCACGCGGCCGGTCAGATCCATGGGTCCGTGTCGGCCCGTCACGTTCGCACGCGTCCCGACGGCTCGCTCGTGCTCATGGAGCCAAGCCTCGGTGAGCCGGCGGCGCCGGTGCGCCCGAGCGTGCCGCGCGGCTTCATCGCGTGCGAGGTGCTGGCCGGAGCAATACCGAACGCGGCGACCGACGTGTTCGGGCTCGGGGCCACGCTCTGCTACGCGCTTTGCGGCCACACGCCCGACGAGGCCGGCGACGTCGATCTGGAAGCCTTGCGACCCGACGTGGCGCCGTCCCTGCTCGCGGCCGCGCGGCGCGCCATCGCCGTCGATCCGGCCGAGCGCGGATCCGCCGCCGACGCCGCCGCGGCCGCCGCGTAGTGCCCGCGCTCGCGATGTGGTAGACTCTCGGGTGTCGGTACGGTCCCCGGCATGGGAGAGTCGATCATGCGCGTTTGCCTATGGTTTTGCGCGGTCCTGGCGTGCGGCGCGGCCACGAACGCCCTCGCGGTCGGTCGCGGCGTCGTCATTGCGGATTTCGAGTCGGGCAGCGTGGCGTTGCAGAGCTACCCGGGGCAGGATGCCGACCCGGAAGGCTGGGCCCTCGTCGACGAGAACACCCACGACGGCTCGGCCTGGAGTCTGCGCCTCACCGGCAACACCTGGAAGATCATGCCAGTCGCCCCGGTCGCGCTCACCGACACCACGGTGTGGCAGGTGGCGGTGTTCTGCGAGGACCTCGGCGAGATGCACGCCTTCGGCGTGGGGGACGGGCAGCACGAGCTGTTCTACACCGCCTGGGGCGAGGATCTGCCGCCGGACACGAACTGGTGGACCGTGTACCAGGGCGCTTTTCCGCGTCGCGCGTGGCACGTGTTCCTGCTGCCTCTTGGCGAGGACTGGCAGACGACGTTCGGGTACGCGCCGACCCTCGATCGTCTCTTCTTCGTGAACGACGACGACGCCGACGATGCCGCGACCACGCTCTTCGACACGGTCGTCGACGTCACCGGCGATCTGCCGCATTCGCCGCGCTGCCGCATCCTCTACACCATCGACTCGCAGCGCAAGGTGGCGGCCGACCTCTACCAGGTGGGCGTGCAGTTCCACGCCGAGGTCTTCGATCCCGACAGTGACACCGTCACCCTGGCCTGGGACTTCGGCGACAGCACGGGCAGCGACGAGACGGATCCAGTGCACGAGTTCCTCGTGCACGCCAGCTATCCCTACACCGTGAGCCTCGCCGCCACCGACCCCGATGGCCTGGCGGCGGGCGACACCTGCCAGGTGGAGGTGGATCCGGGCGCACCGGACCGCCCGCTCACCGTGAACTTCGTGGGCGACATCATGACGGGGCGCAGCTACGAGGCGCCGGGCGGCATCATCGACGCCGATGGCGTGGAATCGATCTTCGCGCCCACCCTGCCCATCCTGGGCGACGCCGCCGACGTCAGCGTCGCCAACCTGGAGGTCTCGTACACGGATCGCGGCACGCCCCATCCCACGAAGAGCGTGGTGTTCCGCAGCCGCCCGGAGAACCTCGACGGCATCCGGTTCGCCGGCATCGACCTCGTGACCATCGGCAACAACCACATCATCGACTACGGCGAGATCGGCATGCTCGACACGATGGCCGGACTCGACGAACGCGGCATTCGCTACAGCGGCGCCGGCGTGAACGAGTACTTCGCACTGCTACCCTGCTACTGGACCGAGCGCGGCGTACGCCTCGCGTTCCTGGGCCAGAGCAACCGCACCGGTCGCCAGTGGAACTACCAGCCGTTCCTCGATGCCGGTTACGACAAGCCCGGCTTCGCGTACGAGCTGCCCGCCAACCTCGAGAAGGCCATCGACCACGTGCGCGACCTCGCCGATGTCGTGATCGTGCAGACCCACAGCGGCGACGAGTACCAGATCACGCCGCCGGACGATCGCGCCGGGCCGCCACCGCGGGTGGAAGACCCGGTGTTGCTTCCCGGTGCGCCCGACATCCGCTTCCGCAACGAGCCCACGCCGGGCGAGCGCGAGCTGCGTCGTCTCGCCGTCGATCTGGGCGCCGACGTGCTCATCAACCATCATCCGCATGTGCTGCAGGGTTTCGAGAGCTACCACGGCAAGCTCATCATGCACAGCCTCGGCAACTTCGTCTTCGACCTCTACTACCCCGAGACCATGCCCACCCTGGTGCTCACCCTGGAGATCACGAAGGACGGCATCGTGGGTCAGCGCTTCGCGCCGGCCTGGATCGATCGTTATATCCCGCGGCCGGCCACCGGGCAGCTCGCGCGCGAGATCATCGACCGCATGGCCGACTACTCGCGGCCCATGAACGCGCTCGTGGTGCCGGACTACGCGCATTCCACGGCGCGTGTGCTTCTCGCGCGCGACGAGGTCGACTCCCTCGTCGTGTCGCGCGCCTATGAGCTGGCGCTCGTCGCCCAGGACGGATGGGCCACGAGCGCTCCCGTGCGGGCTGCGGGCGATGGATACCTCAGCGGCATCACGTCGGTGACTGGCGACGGTGCGGGTTGGGAAGTGCGCTGGGGTCGTGAGATCCTCTGGCACGGCGGCTTCGAGGCCGAGGGCGCGTCGCTCTGGGACATCAACACGTCCGACGAGTGGCTCGACACGACGGTGGCCCACGACGGCACGACGAGCCTCGCGTTGCGGCGAGATCATGACGGTGGCGGCCAGACGGGCACTGACCTGATCCGCCACCTGCCCTGCGACCCCGCGCGCGAGCACAGCGCCGGCGGCTGGTTGCGCACCGAGAACGCCGGACAGGCGCGCACCATGGTGCGCTTCTACGACAGCCGCGGCAGCGAGTCGCCCCTGTCGAGCACCGATCTCGCCGACCCCGTCGATGGCACCACCGGCTGGACGTACCAGTGGCGCGACCTCGCGACACCCTCCGGTGCGATCTACTTCGAGCTACGTGCTGGCCTGGAGCCGCCCTCAGCCGGGTCGGCGCTGGCCTGGTACGACGACCTCGCCCTCGTGGAATGGGAGCCCTGGCAGCCGGCCGGCGCGGCTCTCGCGATCGCCGCGCCCAACAACCAGCGCTACCTGCAGGTGCGGTGCGGCACACCCGAAGCGACCAGCGCCGTGCTCGTCACCAGCGAGACCGTCTACGATGCGGTGCTGACGCCTGCGCCGGACGCAGCGCCGGTGCCGGCGCGTCCGCGTCTGACGAACCAGCCCAATCCGTTCAACCCCCGGACGACGATCGTGCTCGACCTGCCCGCGGGCGCATCCGTCGTGCCCGTGACCCTGGCGGTCTTCGACCTGCGCGGCCATCGGGTGGCGACGCTGTATCGCGGCGATCTGGCCGCCGGTCGCACGCACGGATTCACGTGGGACGGCCGTGATGAATCCGGGCGCGGACTGGCCAGCGGCGCCTATTTCGCGCGCGCCGAGATGGGCGAGACGGTATGGACGCGCAAGCTGCTCCTCGTCCGTTGAGGGGCCGCGACTCTCAGCCCACCTTATTCATGCTATCGCTACTGCGGCGGCGTCACGGTCTCTGTGAGCGGGCTTTCTCGGGTTTGCTTCGGTCACCGTACCCCAGCGGGTACGGCTCCCTCACAAACCCTGCGAGATCCCGCTCACAGAGACCGTTCCACTCGCCTCGCTACACGATAGCATGAATAAGGTGGGCTCAGCGCGAGCACCCGATGGACAGGGCGCCAATCCGGCCGCAGCCGCTGCCACCGGGATGGTTGCCCTCCGCGCAAGGACTGTCCGCCCGCAGGTGGTAGTCGCCGCCCGCCACGTCGCAGACCAGGGGATCGTCGGCGAGGTTGCCCTCGCCGATCGCCACCTCCGGCGGCCAGGCATCGGCGGTGTTGCCGAAGACGTCGCCGCAGGTCACGCCGAGATGGGCGCCCGCGAACAGATCGCATACGCCGCCGCCAGTATTCCAGGCCACGAGGCACGCCGACATCTCGACCTGCCCCTCCCGCTGGGTTCCGTACTGATCGGTGGCGTAGCCCACGCGCAGGGCGGCGCCGAGAGGGGCGCTATTGGCCACGAGAGAGCAGCGGTCGATCCGCGTGGGCGCAGTCGGGTCGCCGGTGATGCCGTAGCCGTAGACAGCCACGCCGCCGCCGCGCTCGCTGGCCTCGTTGCCGGCCACGACGCAATCCTCGAGGTGGAGGATGAGGTTGAGACCGGCCACGCCGCCGCCGCCACCGCCGCTGGTGTTGTCGGTGATCACGCAGCGGCGGACCACGGGTGCGTCGGCGGCGCTGCCCCCATCGCCAGGGCTGTTGACGAGGAACACGCCGCCGCCGAAGTCGGTGGCGCTGTTGCCTGTGATGACGCAGTCCTCGATGATCGTGTGACCCCGGCCTCCGTAATAGATGGCGCCGCCATGGCCGCCGCTGTTCGTGGTGAAGACGCAGTTGCGCACGATGCAATTGTTCAGGTGGTAGGTGAGCCCGCCGGCCTTGGGGCTGTCACCGTCCGCCGGTGTGGACGTGCCGTTGGTGATCGTGAAGCCGTCGATGATCACGCCATCGTTGTAGCCCTGGATGAAGAGCACGCGACCCCGTCCCTCGGCGTCGAGAATCGTCGCCCCGGGGCCGGCGTCGCTCGCGAGCGTGATGCCGGTGCGGTTGCGCGCGATGAAGATCATGCCGAGGTCGTGCATCGGGCCGCCCTGATTCGTCCACGTGTACCGGCCCGGCCCCACGAGGATGAGGTCGCCGTCGGCGGCCAGCGTGAGGGCGGCGGCGATGGTGGGCGTATCGCCTGAGCCGTCGGCCGTGACGCGCCAGGTCTGACCGCCGGGCGGCGTGGATGTGACGATGTCGGACAACGCGCTGACGTTGCCGGCGTCGTCGCCGGCGCGGACCGCGACGTAGTATGTCGTGGCGGCGTCGAGCTGGTCCAGGGTGGCGCGCAGGCGTCCCGCCACCGGCCCGGGCTGCACGGTCGCGGCCGCCGCCGCGTCCCAGTTTGCCGCCGAGAGTGGTGTGGATGCGTAGCGGACGTCGTAGAGAGTCGCGTCGCCATACGGACCGTCATCGCCGGTGGTGCTCCACTCCACCATGAGCTGGTTCCCGCTGCGCCAGCGGGCCTCGAGATCGGGGACGGCTGCGGGCGGCGTGAGATCGAGCCGGGAGTCGGCACTGGCGACCACGAGGTTCGAGAGGTCGGACCACTGCGCGTGATCGACCGTCGCACGTAAGCGGAACACGTACGTGGCGCCGGTCGCGAGGCCGTCGACGGTGGCCGACTGGCCGGTGCCGGGAGCGGCGGGTGCCGGCACGCCGGCGACCGGGCTCCAGTGGGCGAAATCATCGCTCTGCTGGCCGTAGAGGGCCCGACGCAGGTCGTATCCCGCCACGGGGCCATCGCCGCTGGCGAGGCCGGGGGCCGTCCAGGTCAGGGTTATGGAGGTCGCGGAGCCAGCCGTGGCGTGCAGGTCGTTGACCCGGGCCGGCGTGCCGGTCGGTCCGGGGGCGGAACCGCCGTCGTTGCTTCCTCCGCAACCAGTTGCCAGGAAATATATTAGAACAATCAATGCGGAACTTCGGCGGCCATCGATCATCGTCCATTCCTCCGTCGCTCGCCGGCGACCACCACCGGGGACCATCATGGTACGGAATTCGAATCGCTCCGAGAATACTCTCCCCAATTTTGCAGAGATGTGCTATCATCGTCCGACGAGTTGAATCCCCAGGGGGATCATTTGCAGTTCTGTGCACAACCCTGGATCCGAGAGCCCCGTGTAGCGTAAGGAGAGATGCCATGTTCCGGAACCCCACCGTCGTGTTCACGATTGTCGTTGCACTCGTCCTGTCGACGGCTGTCGCCTTCGCCGAGATTCCCGACCTGGACCTGAGCACGGCCAGCGTCGCCACGTCGGGCGCGGTGCTCTTCAGCCGGATCGACGGCAACGGCGATGCCTTCACCATGGCCCACATGGGCGGCGTCGAGGTCGACGCGACCATCACCCTGAACCTGCACAACTACCTCGACGATCCGCTGGTGAACTACCCGGCCGAGGACCTGTGGCTGGAGACCAGCGCGGGCGGCCTGATGGGATGCACGCCGCTGATCGCCGACGCGCCGACGGATGCGGCTGGCCAGACGATGTGGCAGCAGCCGATTCCGGCCGGTGGCTGCAGCATCGGCGAGACCGTGAACGTGATGGTGGCGGGCAACCCGCTGAACCATGCGGGCATGGCTCTGGAGTTCGTGTCTGGCGACCTGAACAGCGACTTCGTGGTGAACCTGGCGGACCTTTCGGTGTTCGCGACCGCGTACCAGGGCACCTACAGCGCCTGCTCGGACCTGTTCGCCGACGGTATCATGAACCTGACGGACCTGTCGTACTTCGCGGCTTCGTACGGCAACGTCTGCCCGTAGTTCCCGCGCTCACGGCGGAACGTACGGCCGGAGGAAGAGACCAGTCTCTTCCTCCGGCTTTTTTTTGCTCCGGATCGACGACCCGGGAGCGAACACGCGTTGGGAGTTGGATTTCCGCCCTCGCGTGTTCTATCGTTGGCGGACCGAAACAGGCCGGCGCCGGATCCCCGGTGCCGTTGCCAGGCCCGCCATATCAGGAGGTCGTCCGTGTCCGATGTCCGTCCGTTCCGGGGGCTGCGGCCCCGGCCCGATCTGGTCGCGCAGGTCGCCAGCCCACCGTATGACGTGCTGAACTCGGCCGAGGCGCGCGAGATGGCCGCCGGCAATCCCTTCAGTTTCCTGCACGTGACCAAGGCGGAGATCGACCTTCCCGTCGACCTGGACGTGCACAGCGACGTCGTCTACGAGAAGAGCGCGGAGGCCTTCCGCCGCATGTGCGACGAGGGCATCTTCGTGCGTGACGCCGCGCCGAGCTTCTACGTGTACAAGCTGCGCATGGGTGACCACGAGCAGCGCGGCCTCGTCATCGGGGCGAGCGTGCAGGAATACGAGGACGGCCTGATCAAGAAGCACGAGCTCACGCGACGCGAGAAGGAAGATGACCGGGCGCAGCATGTGGAGAAGCTGCGCGCCAATGCCGGGCCCGTGTTGCTCACCTGCCGGCGCCAGGCCGACATCGCCGCCATCGTCGCGCGGGTCTGCGCCGATGCGCCCACGGTGGATTTCACGGCGCCGGACGGCATCGGGCACACGCTATGGCCGATCTGCGACGTGCAGACGGTGGCGGATCTGCAGGCCGCCTTCGCGCGGGTCGACGCGCTCTACGTGGCCGATGGCCACCACCGCACGGCTTCCGCGTTCCGGGTGCGCAACCTCATGCGCGAGCGCAATCCGCATCACCGCGGCGACGAGGCGTACAACCATTTCCTGGCCGTGGTCTTTCCCGACGACGAGCTGCAGATCATGGGCTACCATCGCGTGGTCCAGGACTTGGGCGGGCTGAGCGGCGAGGACTTCCTCGGGCGCGTGCGCGAGCGCTTCGACGTGGCGCCCACCACCAAGCCCGAGCCGGCGGACGCGCGTCGCTATGGCATGTACCTCGATGGTCAGTGGTACCGACTGACGGCACGGGAGGGCACGTTCCCCGCCGACCATCCCGTGCGCAGCCTCGACGCGAGCATCCTGCAGGAGAACCTGCTGGCGCCCATACTCGGCATTCAGGATCCGCGCACGGACAATCGCATCGACTTCGTCGGCGGCATTCGCGGGACGCGCGAACTGGAGCGCCGCTGCCAGCACGACATGCGCGTGGCCTTCGCACTGTATCCCGTGAGCTGTGCTCAACTCATGGCGATCGCGGATGCGGGCGAGATCATGCCGCCGAAATCGACCTGGTTCGAACCCAAGCTGCGCTCGGGCGTCGTGGTGAGAACACTCGACGACTGAGCCCCGTCGCGTCACGGGACGTGAAAGGAGAGTCACATGTTGATTCTGATCTCCGATGCCTTCGACTCGTCCTTGCCTCAGAGACTCGCACGTTTCGGCGAGGTGACCGACGATCAGGCCCGGCTGGCCGACGCCGACGTCGTCCTCATCCGCAGCAAGACGAAGTGCACGCCCGAGTGGTTCGCCAGGGCGCCGAAGGTGAAGCTCATCATCCGCGGCGGCGTGGGCATGGACAACATCGACCGCGAGTATGCCAAGGCCCACGGCATCGCGGCCGTCAACACGCCGAAAGCCTCGAGCGTGGCGGTGGCCGAGCTCGCCTTCGGTTTGATGCTCGCCGTACCGAACCATCTCGTCGCAGCCCATACGAGCATGGCGCGGGGCGAGTTCCTCAAGAAAGAACTCAAGCGCACGGAACTGATGGGCAAGACGCTCGGCCTCATCGGCATCGGCAATATCGCTCGCGAGGTGGCGATCCGCGCCAAGGCCTTCGGTATGACGGTGAACTACTACGACCCGTTCGTCCCCAGCAGCGACGTCGCCACGGCGGTGCCGAGCCTGGAGGCGCTGGTCGCCGACGCCGACTACATCTCGATGCACGTGCCGCTGACGCCGGCCACCGAGAACATGATCGACGCGGCGCTCCTGGCGAAGGCGAAGAAGGGGGTCGTCATCGTGAACACCGGCCGCGGAAAGTGCGTCGCCGCCGCCGACATGGTCGCTGCACTCGCGAGCGGTCAGGTGGCCACCTACGCCACCGACGTGTGGCCGAGCGACCCGCCGCCCGCCGACTACCCGTTGCTCAAGGCGCCCAACGTGCTGATGGCGCCCCATATCGGCGCCAGCACGAAGGAGAACCTCGGACGCATCGGCAACGAGGTGGAGTCGATCATCGCGGAATTCGTCCAGGGAGGCAAGTAGCCATGGCCCGCATCTACAACTTCAGTGCCGGTCCGTCCACCCTGCCGCTGCCCGTGCTCGAGACGGTGCGCGACGAGATGGTCGACTACCATGCCAGCGGCTTGTCGCTGATCGAGGCCAGCCACCGTGGCCCCGAGTACAGCGAGGTGCATGCGAACGCCGGCAAGCTCATGCGCGAGATACTCGGCGTGCCGGAGAACTACAAGATCCTCTTCATCCAGGGCGGCGCCACGCTACAGTTCGCCATGATTCCCATGAACTTGCTCCATGGCGGCAAGCCGTGCGACTTCACCGTCACCGGCACCTGGGCCAAGAAGGCCCTCGCCGACACGAAACTGATCGGCAAGCCGCGCGTGATCTTCGACGGCAAGGAGCGGGACTTCATGACCCTGCCCGCCGCGAAGGATCTCGCGGTCGATCCCGAGGCCGTCTACCTGCACATGACCAGCAACGAGACCATCGGCGGCGTGCAGTGGCAGGAGTGGCCCGACACCGGCGCCGTGCCCATCGTCTGCGACATGAGCAGCGACTTCCTGAGCCGGCAAGTGCCGATCGAGAAGTTCGGCCTCATCTACGCCGGCGCCCAGAAGAACCTCGGGCCCGCCGGCATGGCCGTGGTGATCATCCGCGACGACCTGCTGGCCCGGTGCTCCGACGAGTTGCCCGCGTACCTGCGCTTCAAGATCCACGCGGAGAACGACTCGCTCTACAACACGCCGCCGGTGTTCCCGATCTGGGTGTCGGCGCTCGTGCTCGCACACGTCAAGGCCAACGGTGGGCTGCCCTGGGCCCAGAAGCTGGCCGAGCAGCGCTCGCAGCTCATCTACGGCATGATCGCCAAGCACGGCGGCTTCTATCGCTGCCCGGTGGCGGAGCATTGCCGCAGCAAGATGAACATCGTGTGGCGCCTGCCCAGCGAGGATCTCGAGAAGCAGTTCATCAGCGAGGCCAAGAAGGCCGGTCTGAGCGGCCTCAAGGGCCACCGCAGCGTGGGCGGCTGTCGGGCGAGCATCTACAACGCCATGCCGGTGGAGGGCGCCCAGGCTCTGGCCGGGTTCATGGACGAATTCGCGCGCAAGAACGGTTAGGTCGCATCCGGCCGGTTTCTGGTCGCGATCGCGTCGCCGGGCGAGGGGATCCCTCGCCCGGCTTTTCTTGAAAACCATTTCCAAAGTGGTTCTCGACCTGCCCATGTGGTAAAATCGCTAGCGTTCCTGCAAGTGAGCCCGGGCGTGGCACCTGCGTGGATCGGTCCGCGATTCTGTGGTCCTGCGCAAGGCAGGGTTGCCCGCCCATCGGATTAAGGAGACCAGCGAATGCACAAGTGGGTCAAGCCATTCGCACTGGGTGTGCTCGTCGCGGCGCTCGCGGCCAGTGCCCTCGCAGTCGTGCCCGTGGCGCAGAACCGTGCGTACGAGATCCCCATACCGGAGTTCGATACAGTCGGACAGCGCACCTTCGCCGGCGAACAGGCAAGCCGGATGGTGGAGCAGACGCTCAGCCAGCGGTACGGCGGGCAGTGGGACGTCCAGGCCTGGAACGGCCAGGCCCGCACGCCGCACTGGGTCTACGGCAAGTCCGTCAAGGTGGCCGGAGACCTGCGTGACGCCGCCACGGTCGAGCAGATCGCGCGGCAGGTCGTGTCCGCCAACGCCGATGTGCTTCGGGCGGACGTGAATGACCTTGTCGTGACGGCCACGCCGCACGCTCTCGGCAAGTGGGCCGTGCACTTCCAGCAGCAGTGGCATGGCTTGCCCGTGTGGGAGGCCAAGGTCCGGACCGTCTTCAGCGACGACGGCAAGCTCATGCTCATGGGGTCGGACTACTACCAGGACATCGAGCTGGATCCACAGCCCTCGCTCAGTGCCGACGCGGCCATCGCGGTGGCGAAGCAGGGACTGCCCTTCGATCCGCTCGTCGACTCCATCGAGGCGGCGCCCGAACTGATGGTGCTGCCGGTACCGCAGTCCGGCGACCTGGTCGAATTCCACCTCGTGTGGCGCGTGCGGGTACGCACGCACGATCCTCTCGGCGCGTGGGTGACCCATGTCGACGCCCACGATGGCCAGGTGATCTGGCGCTACAATGACATCCACTTCGACTACGAGGGTGGCACCACGTCCACTGTCCGACCGCGGACGAACTGCAATCCCGACGAGCAGCTCCCGATGCCTTACGTCGACGTCACCGTGACCGGCGTGGGGACGGCGACCACGGACGACGCGGGCAACTGGAGCCTCGCCGGCACGGGTGGCGACCGCAGCGTGTCCGCATTTTTGCGCGGGCCGTGGATCAACATCCAGAACTACAACGGTGTCGAGGGGCAGTACACGGGCACGGTGCAGGAGAACGTACCGCTGGACATCGACTTCAACGACACCAACTCGCGCGCCGACGAGCGGTACACCTTCGACGCCTTCGGTCGGCTGCACGATCTCTTCCTGGCCATTGATCCCACGTTCTCCTACATCAACGAGCTGAAGAACGACTACGTGAATCGCACGGACGGCTACTGCCCGGGCAACGCGTGGTGGGATCCGGTCGACGACTCCACGAATCTCTGCGCGGCCGGCGGGCAGTATGCCAACACCGGTGAGATCCAGCAGGTCGTCGAGCATGAGTTCGGCCACGGCGTGCAGAATCGTGTCCTGGGCGGTACCCAGGGCGGCCAGGGACTCGGGGAGGGCAACGGCGACATCCTCGGCAACCTGATCACGCAGGACCATGTCATCGGCCTCGGCTTCTATGTGGGCAACTGCGTGTCGGGAATCCGGGATTCGCAGAACAACCTGCAGTATCCCGGCGACGTGGTCGGCCAGGAGATCCACTACGCCGGCCAGGTCATCGCGGGCTTCAACTGGGACGCGATGCAGCTGCTGCAGGCGCAGTACGGCATGGAGCAGGGCACGCTCATGTCGGCCGCACGCTGGCACTTCGGGCGCGTGCTGATGCAACCCACGACCCAGCCGGATCAGGTCCTGGCGACCTTCCTCGCCGACGACGACAACGGTGATCTCAGCGACGGCACGCCGAATCACGCCATCTTCTGCGAGGCGGCCACCAACCACGGCTTCGAGTGCCCCGAGATCCTGGTGGGCGTCTTCGTGTATCACGACGGCATCCCGTACCAGACCGGCGACTTCGGCAGCTACGACGTCGCGTGCACCTCGGCCTCTCTGGGCGGCGGCACCGTCGTGCCGTCCACGGTCACGCTTCATTACCGGGTCGACGGCGGGGCCTTCATGGACATGCCCATGACGGACGAGGGCGGCGGCGCCTCCGACGCGATGATTCCGGCACAATCCCGCGGCTCGGTGGTGGAATATTACATCTCCGCCATAAACGATATCGGCGGTGAGGGCACCAGCCCCCGCAATGCGCCGGACGAGCTGCACTACTTCCAGGTGAACGATAACTTCCCGGACGACATGGAAGTGCAGACGGCGTGGTCGGTCGGCGACGCAGGCGACGACGCGTCCACGGGCATCTGGGAACGTGGCGATCCTGAACCGACCTACTCCAGCGGGGGTGCGCCGGTACAGCCGGGCGACGATCACACTCCCGCACCGGGTGTCGACTGCTGGGTGACCGGCGCGGCGGCCGGCTCTGGAGTCGGCGCCGACGACGTCGACGGCGGCCACACAACGCTCTTCAGCCCAAAGTTCGACCTCACCGGCGGCAGCAACATCTCGATCAGCTACTGGCGCTGGTACTGCAACAACGGCGGCAATGCGCCGAACGAGGACTACTGGACCGTCCAGATCTCGAACGACGGCGGTGCGAACTGGACCGACGTCGAGAACACCAACGTCACCAACACCACGTGGCAGCAGGTCACGCTGGATCTGAGCACCTACTTCCCGGTGGCGGGCGTGGTGCAGCTGCGCTTCGTCGCCGACGACTCCGGTAGCGGCTCCATCGTGGAAGCCGCGGTCGACGACTTCCTGCTCGTGGGCACCTTCGAGCAGTCGACACCGGTGGAGGACGCGCCCCAGCTCCAGCTGCGGTTCGACCTCGCGCAGAACCATCCCAACCCGTTCAATCCGCGCACGACGGTGAGCTTCGCGCTCGACCGGCGGGGCCCGGCCAGTCTCAAGGTCTTCGATGCGGCGGGCCGCCTGGTGAAGGTGCTGCTGCACGACAACCTCGAGGCGGGCGCGCACAGCGTGGTGTGGGCGGGCGACGACGACGCGGGTCGTCCCGTGGCCTCGGGCGTGTATTTCTACCGCCTCGAGGCGAACGGTCGCACCCTCGGCAAGCGCATGCTGCTGGTGAAGTAGGCGCCTCGGCGTCATTTCTTCAACGCCGATCCGGACCCGGGGCCTCGTGCCCCGGGTCCGGCTCTGCCCTGGGCGCCATGCTTGCGCGTTTGGTGCTGGACGCTCCGGTGCGAGTCTGAGAAGGTCATCCGAGATGCTCAACGGGGCGCTCGCGACGAAGCAGGAGGTCTCGCGATGGTCTCTCCGTCGCTGCAGGCGGCCATCACACGGAACAAGCGGACGCTGCTGGTGATCTGGCTCGCGTTTCTGGCCGCGCCGGTGATCTACCTCGTCGTGGCTTATTACGTGCTCGCCGGATCGCGCGCCGGCGCCACCATGCATCTGCCGGCATTCCTGCCCTACGTCGTCCTCGTCGGGGGACTGGGGCTGGCGGGAATGGTGTACACTATCAGCCGGAAGCAGATGGCGCGGGCCGCGAAGGGCGACGTGGCGCCGAGCGGCGCCGGCGGCTCGGTGGTGGCGCCACCCGAGCTCGACGCCGACGAGCGGACGCTCTACTTCCGCCTGGCGCTCTACCAGACCGCGATGATCATCCGCTGGGCTGGTTTCGAGGCGCTGGCCGTGTATGGTCTGGTGCTGGTCGTCGTCATGCACACGTATCCACCGATCGTGTACGGCGCGGCGTTGGCGCTCCTGTTGATCCTGCTCAACCGTCCGGCTGCGGACGACTTCCTCGAGGCGTGCCAGTGGCGTGGGCACGACCACTACCAGCAATGAACGACGCAACGCGTGGAGGCGAGATGGAGACGGGACACCCGAGAGGGCTGTACGTGTGCTTCGGGGCGGAGATGTTCGAGCGTCTCTGCTACTACGGCATGCGCGGCCTGCTCACGCTGTATCTGACGAAGGCCCTGCTCATGGGCGACGAGAAGGCGTTCGGCATCTACGGCGCATACACCGCGCTCGTGTATGCCGCGCCGGTCTGGGGCGGCAAGCTGGCCGATGCCGTGCTCGGGTATCGCAGGGCCGTCGTCTTCGGCGGCATCGTCATGGCCCTAGGCGAGTTCATGATCCTCGGCGGCAGCGAGACGTGGCTCTTCCTGGGCATGGCTGCCATCATCATCGGCAACGGCTACTTCAAGGCCAACATCTCGACGATCGTGGGCAGGCTCTACAAGGAGGGCGATCCGCGGCGCGACTCGGGTTTCACGATCTTCTACATGGGCATCAACGTGGGCGCGCTGCTGGCCACGCTGGTCGTGGCGCCGGTCGGCGAGACCCACGGCTACGTGCTGGGCTTCGGTCTGGCCGGGGTGGGTATGCTCTGCGGGGTGGGCATCTTCCTCGGCGGCGCGAAGCTGCTGGAAGGGCACGGGGAGCCGGCCTATCCCGAGCGCTATCGCAAGTACGGCATGCTCACCTACATCGTCTCCATCCTGGCCATCCCCATGATCTACGCGCTGATCAACTGGGGCACCAGCATCCGCTTCATCGGGCAGGACCTGCTGTTCTGGATCCTCATCGGCCTCCTCTCCTTCGTCTGTTTCACCCTGCTCAAGGAAGCATTCAGTGGGAACGACCCGGCCAAGCGCGACCGTATCCTCGTGTTGATGATTCTCATGGTCTTCAATGTCGTGTTCTGGGCGTGCTTCGAGCAGGCGGGCAGCTCGCTCACGCTCTTCGCTGACCGCAACGTCGACCGTGACGTGTTTGGCATGTTCACCATGCCGGCGTCGATGACGCAGTTCTTCAACCCAGCTTTCATCATCATCTTCGGCAGCGTGTTTTCGTGGCTGTGGGTGAAGCTCGATCGCATGAAGAAGAACCCGAGCATCCCCATGAAGTTCGGCCTGGGCATCGTGCAACTCGGCCTGGGCTACCTGCTGCTGCTCGTCGGCTCGGCGCTGGCGGGCGACCGCGCCCTGGTGCCGCTCTACGTCCTGGCTTTCATGTACCTTCTGCACACGACAGGCGAGCTGTTCCTCTCGCCCATCGGCCTTTCCATGGTCACCAAGCTGGCGCCTCGGCACATGACCGGCTCGGTGATGGGCGCCTGGTTCCTCTCCTGGGCCTTCAGCAACTATCTCGCCTCGGTGCTGGCCAAGCTCACCGGCGGTGGTGAGGGCGTGACCATGGCGGCCCTACCCCCGGCCGAGAGCCTCGCCAAGTACGTCGACGTCTTCGGCGACATGGGATTCATCACCGTGGGCATCGGCGTCTTGCTCGTGCTCCTCTCACGCCCCCTGAACAAGATGATGCATGGCGTGACGTGATCCTCGGCAGGTCAGGCTCGGTCCAGGGTAGGCGACCGGGTGACAGGTCGCCCGTTCCTGGTCCGTGCCCAGGCGGTGGGCAGACCCTTGTGGGCACCGAGGGTTCGGCCGACGGGACATGATTTGATTTTTCGGTATATCGCCGGCCGTATTCGTGTGATACTCACGCAAAGCGCCGATTCCGGGCGCAATCGAGCATTATTTCGACTCGACGATTTCTCGCTTTCGTCCCAATGGATGAATCCGTTCCTTCATCGTGAAGCTTTCGTGACAAAGATTGATGCGCGCAGAGGGGGATTCAGCATGAAGCGGGTGGTCATTGCAGCAGTGATCGTCGCGTGCGGGGTCGGGGCTGGTCTCGCGGCCGCGATGGATGTCAGGATGATCCCGAGCGGTGGTCGGGGCGACGTGGTCGTGGGAGGCGCACCGACCACGAGCAAGGCGACCACCGACACCACTTATCTCCTTGGCGGGCCCGGCGCCTTCGACGGTCGCTTCGAGAACGCGTCGGGCGCACCCGACTGGCAGGGCTGGACTCATGCCGACGCCTCCGTCGACATGACGCCGCGCTGGCGCATCAGCGACTACCACGTGCCGACCGGCGGCGGCGCGGCCGCGATGTGGTGCGGTCAGGTCTTCCCCAATGGTTGCGGGCCCGGCTACGGCAACGAGTGGAACGCGCGTCTCATGTTCCGGCGCGCCGTCGCCGATCCGGCGCAGGCGACTGTCGTCACCTTTCGTGCCGTCCTGAGCTGCGACTCGGAACCGGGCTTCGACGAGGTCCGCATCCAGGCAAACCGTGGTGGAGCCTGGCAGGACATCCTGCCGGCGACCACGGGAACCCATCCCAACCTCTCGTTCGACGTCGACGTCAACTTCAACCCGGCCGACTACGTGGGCGACGCGGGCGATGAGGTGCAACTTCGCTTCCTCGGCACCTCCGATATCGCGTGGTCGGACGAGGATTGCGCCTGGGACACCCAGGGCCTCGTCCAGGTGGATAACCTGCAGGTGACAATCGACGGCGTGACCTACGCCGAGGACTTCGAGGACGGCGATGCGGGCGACTGGGCCGAGGTCGTCGACACCGGCGCGGGCGACTTCGCCCATCTCTGGACCGGCCTGAACGAGCTCGACATTTGCCGGAGCGACTACACCGCGCAGGTCGCCTTCGTCGACGATGGCGTCGTGGTGCCAGGCACGGGCGGCGAGCCGTGCACAACGTGGTGTTACGGCCCGCAGGGCTACATCGTCAACAACACAGGCGGGCTCGTCGGCGATCCCTACGCCGTGAACAATCTCGTGATCAGCCCGGCCCTCACCATGCCCGTGGGGGCGAGCGCCGCCTATCTCGAGTTCCAGGTCTATCGGCACGGCGCTCTCACGCCGCCGTTCCCGGGCGTCGTCTACCAGTGGCACGTCCGCTCCGTGGACACCGGGGATCCGGCAGACCTCGTGAGCGCGCCGTGGGTCGATCGCGGCTTCGTCTATACAGGTGATTCTTTGTACCTGCGCCAGCACGAGTCCCTGAGCGACCTGCTCGTGCCCGGATGCACGCACCTGCAGGTGGCGCTGCGCTGCCGCGATCTTGGCCTCTCCGCCGATACCGATGGTACGCCGGCGCCCTATTTCGATAACGTCGCGGTGGTGGCTTATGCACAGGCCGGTCCGTCCGTCGCGGCCCGCGAGGCCGATCTGGCTCAGGACAGCTTTCCCGAGCGCGGCGTGATCGATCTCGCCAACCTCGCCAACGACTGGGTGCGCTTCGACATGGCGCGAAACATCGCGGCGCCGGGCGACCTGCGCAACGATCCCGGCGACTCCATCGTCGCCTCCATCACGCCCACGCGGCCGGGCTCCGTGCTCATCGGCCTGCCCCGCATGATCGTCAAGATGAAGGCCAACCCGCTCTTCGACGGCGTGCGCGTGCTGCCGACTGGTTTCACGCAATCCGGCGATGTCATCGACGGCTTCGTGTACGGCGACTCGATCTTCCTGCCGAACGGCCAGCCCGTCGCGAACCGCTACAGCTTCGACCTGCCGGATTCGAGCTTCTTCTTCCCGGGCGACGTGGTGCACTATTACATCGAGGCGCACGATGTCGTCGACGGCAATGGAGGCGTGACCACACTGCCGGCAAAGCTCGATGGATTCGAGATGTTCCAGGGCATCATGCCGTACCAGGCGATGTTCACCGTGCGTGCCTTGCCAACGCTCCTCGGCCCGGTCGGCGATCAGCCAGATATCCTCTTCTGGAACGATGCCCCCGGTCCCGGCGGCGACGACGAGTGGCTATTCGCGCTGAACAACCTCGGATATCGCCAGGGGGATGACTTCGACTATTACATCACGCACGCACCCGAGGCCGGCGCGGGCAACGGCCTCGGCGGCCACGCCACGACGGCGACCATCAATGGCTACGATATGTTGCTGTATACGTGCGGCGATCTCGACCGCGACACGCTCGGCAACGGCGACTACGCCGCCGATCCCTCGAACGACATCGGCCTGCTGGACCTGTGGTTCCAGCAAGGAGGCAAGCATGCCTTCCTCGCGGGGGACAATGTCGTCTCGAGCTTGACGGCCTCGGGTGGGGCAGCGCTGACATTCGTGGATACGTATCTCGGCGTGCAACTCGTCGTCGACGACGTTTTTTCCCGCATCGGCAACCAGATCGCGCCGCGCGTGCGCGCCATCGGCGGCAACTCCGTGTTCTCGTCGATCAACGAATGGTGGGCCGCTGGAGGGTGCCCGCAGATCCGCAAGTACGATGCCTTGACCACGACCGTCTCCACGGAACGTGTCGCAGAGTTCCTGTCTCCCTCGAACCATTCCGGCGAGTATCCCTACGCGGCCGTGGCGCGGAAAACCGGGGTTGCCGACGTCGTGACGATGCCGATCGACTTCGCGACGATCATACCGATCCCGGGCTGGACGCCGCCGTGGCCTGGCGTCCCGGCGCGAGGCTTCATTCTGCAGGACATCCTCGTCGAATTCGGCGTGTGGCCGCAGAGCGTGCCGATCGGCGTGCCCGATGGGGCCGGCGCCCTGTCGGTGAGCGCCCATCCCAACCCCTTCAACCCGCGCACGACCGTGGCGCTGGACCTGCCGCGGGCCGAAGCGGCAAGTGTGACGCTCTATGACCTGCGGGGCGCGCACGTACGCACGCTGCAGAACGGCCGGCTCGCGGCCGGGCATCACGAGTTTATCTGGGATGGCAACGACGGCTGCGGCCGCGCCGTGGCCGCGGGCGTGTACTTCTGCGCCGTGCGGGCGGGCGAGCAGGAACGGGTGACGAAGCTCGTGCTCGTCCGCTAGGGCGAGAGCGTCAGTCCCAGACCGTGCGGGCGCGGAAGATCTCCTTTCCGTCGCCCGCGCGGGTCAGGCTGTGCCGGAACGCGTGGTCGTCCTCGCTCTGGCGGCGGCTGACGATCGTGTCCCCGCGACGACCCTCGGCCAGGAACGTCATTTCCACCTCGCGCAGGTTTCGCTGCAGCAGCCAGTCCTGGTCGAAATTCTCCAGGATCAGGTCGAGGAAGTGCGTGTTGTTGAGGTGTCCATTCATGTCGAGGTCGCCCCAGCGCACGGCAGTCGACGTCTCGCTGTCGCCGCCGGTGATGGGGGTGATCGTGCTCGGGTCGCGATCGAGCACGCGTTCCGGGTGCCATGGGCGGTCGAGGTAGGCCTCCGGGCGCACGGGTCGGCGCGTGCTCACATCCATCACCAGCCAGGTGCTGCTGGCCCGGGCGATCTCGGCACCCCCGCTGTCGGTGACGAGGAACTCGCGTTTCGCCTGCAGTCGGTCCAGTTCCCGCGGCCAGGTCGCCACCACGAAGCGCGCGTCATAGGCTGGGCGACGGGCGAGTAGCATGCGCAGACCCACGAGGACCCAGGTGTGGCCGTGTTCCAGCATGGCCGAGAAACCGAAGCCCAGGGCCTCGGCGCTGTCCGCGGCGGCATCCTGCAAGTACCGCGCGAGCGCGGCGGGGGAGAGACGGTTGCCGGCGTCGGCATCGGAGGTGCGAACGCGGGCCTGGGCGCGCAGGATCAGGTCGTCGGTGGTCATCGCGTCGTCCTCGGGTTGAGTGCCGGCCCCAGTATTGCCGGACCGTCGACCGGGAGCAAGCCGCGTTCTGCATACGCGATGTTCCGTCTTTGTCGGCTCCGCATTCCGCGTTACCATGAAGGCGCACGCCGGTGGGCGACGTGCGGTGCATGGGTGGGGCCCGTGGCGAAGAAGCAGCGACCTGGCGAGCTGGCAAAGATCCGCGACGACGCCGCGGCCGAGCGGCCCGCCGTTCGTGTGCGGCCCGGCGTGCCCGGCGCGAGTGGCGGCCTCGTATCGCCGGTGAGTCCGCGGCGGCGCACGTTGGCCGTCGAGGACTACGTGAACGGCGTGCGCAGCGGCGACCGCTCCCTGCTCGCGCGCGCGATCACACTCGTCGAATCGAATGCGCCGGCCCATTTCGAACCGGCTCAGGCCGTGGTCAAGGCGCTCCTGCCGTACGCGGGCAGCGCGGCGCGGGTCGGCATCACCGGCATTCCCGGCGCGGGCAAGAGCACGTTCATCGAGACCCTCGGCACTCTGCTCACCGCACAGGGCCATCGGGTCGCCGTCACGGCGGTCGATCCCTCGAGCAGTGTCAGCGGTGGCAGTGTGCTGGGCGACAAGACGCGTATGGAAGAGCTGGCCACCGATCCGCGCGCCTTCGTGCGGCCGTCGCCGTCGGGCGGCACGCTGGGCGGCGTCACCCGCAAGACACGCGAGACCATCCTTCTCTTCGAGGCCGCGGGGTACGACGTGGTACTGGTGGAGACCATGGGGGTGGGCCAGAGCGAGACCGTGGTGCGTTCGATGGTCGATTTCTTCCTGCTGCTGCTGGCTCCGAGCGGCGGCGACGAGTTGCAAGGCATCAAGAAGGGTGTGGTGGAGCTGGCCGATGCCATCGTCATCAACAAGGCTGACGGTGAGCGCAAGACGGAGGCCCAGCTCGCGCGGGCCGAGTACGAGCATGCCCTGCACTACCTGCGGCCGGCCACCGCGGGCTGGCAGACGCGCGCCTTCACCTGCTCGGCGCTCACCGGCGACGGCGTGTCCGACGTGTGGGACGTGATCGCCCGGTTCCTCGCACAGGCTCGTGAGAGCGGGGTACTCGCACGCCGCCGCCAGGCCCAGGAGCGCGAGTGGTTGCACGCCCTCGTGCGCGAGCAGCTGCTGGAGCGCTTCGGCCGCCATCCGGCGGTGCGCGCGTTGCTGCCGACGCTGGAGCAGCAGGTGGAGGCAGGGGAAGTGCCCGCCGTGACCGCCGCGCGGCAACTGCTCGCAGCCTTCGCGGCGGCGGCGGCACCTCCGGATAGGGGCAATCCGGACTAGTCACCGGCACGGTCGCTGTGTACATTTCCCTACCGACATCCTTCGCCGTGCCAGGACATCTTGCGTCTTGGCATCTTGCCAACCCGAGTCCGAGGACGCCGCCATGTGCTCGCTGGATCCCGCCGCTCTGCCCACCGTGCAGCTCTCCGACACCCTCACCGGACGCAAGGTCGCGTTGACCACCGTGGAGCCGGGCAAGGTCGGGATCTACTGCTGCGGGCCGACGGTGTACGACATGAGCCACATCGGTCACGCCCGCGCGGCCCTCGCCCCGGACATCATCGTGCGCGCCCTGCGCTGGCTTGGCTACACCGTCACCTACGTGCGCAACATCACGGACATCGACGACAAGATCATCGCTCGGGCCCAGCAACAGGGCGTGCCGGCGGCCGAGGTTGCGGCGCGCTACACGGCCGAGTACCACAAGGATCTCGACGCGCTCGGCATGATCGAGCCCGACGTGGAGCCACGCGTGAGCGAGCACATCCCCGAGATCCTCGACCTCGTGGACGCGCTCCTGCACCAGGGCCTCGCCTACCAGGTCGACGGCGACGTGTATTTCCGTGTCGGGGCATTCCGTTCGTACGGCCAGCTCAGCAAGCGCAATCTCGACGAGATGCTCGACGGCGCCGGCAGCCGCGTGGGCGTGGACGAGCGCAAGGAGAGTCCCCTGGACTTCGCCCTCTGGAAGGCGGCCAAGCCCGGCGAGCCGTTCTGGCAGAGCCCGTGGGGGCCGGGCCGGCCGGGCTGGCACATCGAATGTTCGGCCATGAGTTCCACCCATCTCGGCGAGACTTTCGATATCCACACGGGCGGGCGCGACCTCATCTTTCCCCACCACGAGAACGAGATCGCCCAGAGCCAGGGCGCGCACGGCGAGGGCACCTTCGCCCGCCACTGGGTGCACAATGGCTTCATCAACTTCGCGGGCGAGAAGATGTCCAAGAGCCTGGGCAACTTCTCCACCATCCGCGAGATCCTCACGCGCTACCCGGGCGAGTCGTTGCGCTACTTCCTGCTGACCGTGCACTACCGCAGCGGGCTGAACTTCGATGTCGAGGTCACCTGTCCAGCCTGCGGCGCCGAGATGGGGGAGGCCGCCCAGGACGCCGGGCTTTGCGACGCGTGCCAGCACCAGTGCGACGCGGCGCAGATCAAGCAGCGGATGCGCTTCCCGAGCCTCGAGGAGGCCGACGATCGCGCGTCCTACGTCTATACGACCCTCCTCGGTGTGCGGCAGGCGCTGGCCAGCGGCGCGCCGTCCGATCTCGAGGGCGAGGTCACCGAGGGCGTCGCCGGTCTGCGCGAGGGATTCCGGGAGGCCATGCTCAATGATTTCAACGCCCCGGCGGCCCTGGGCGTGCTCAGCAAGCCCCTGAGCGAGGTCAACGGCCTGCTGGCTTCGGCCAAGGGCGTCGACAAGCAGAGACGCCGGCGTACGCTGGCCCGCTTCGCGGCCGAGATCGCGGAGGTGGGCGATGTGCTGGGGCTCTTCCGGGCCGATCCGGAGGCCTGGCTCGCCCGACGGCGCGACCTCAAGGCGGCGCGTATGGGGCTGGATGTGGCGCGGGTCGAGAGCCTGGTCGCCGAGCGCGCGGCCGCCAGGCAGGCGCGCGATTTCGCCGGCGCGGATCGTGTGCGTGACGAGTTGCTCGCCCTCGGGGTGACCGTCCAGGATGGCGCCGACGGCACGGGGTGGTCCCTCTGACACGGTCGCCTTTTCGCGAAAGTCCCTGACGTACTGGCCGATAATCCTTTTGCAACGCCGACTCCTGTCCAGCGGTCAGGCGTCGCGTGAACAATTGGGAGATCTCATCGGCCCGTACCGGTCCGGACGGCTGCGCCCAGCGTCCGGCGGGAGACGTAGCGATGATTCGGCAGGGTTCACACTCCCGTTCGGCAACGAGAACGCTCCTGGCTCTGGTAGCGCTTCTGAGCATCCCCGGAGCACATGCCTATGCCGGCGACGGGCCGGCGGGCCTCGTGCTCAAGCCGGCGTTCCGCCATCTCACCATCGAGGACGGGCTCTCGCAGAGTAGTGTGAACGCCATGCTCCAGGACCGTCAGGGGTTCATCTGGCTCGGCACCCAGGATGGCTTGAACCGCTACGACGGCAATGAATTCAAGGTCTGGAAAACAGATCCCAACGATCCGCACAGCTTGCGCGACGCCTACATCACGGCCGTGGCCGAGGCACCCGATGGGACCCTGTGGCTCGGTACCGACGCCGCGGGATTCTGTCGCTTCGATCAAGTGACCGGTGCCAGTCAGACGGTGCGCATCGATCCGTCCCACACCGCCGAACTCGATGTTTACGCCGTGACTCACCTCATCGTCGATGAGAATGGCATCGTGTGGGTGGCGACGCAGGGCCGCGGTCTGATCCGCCACGATCCCGAGAGTGGCGAGAGCCTCGTCTACCGCCACGATCCGTCGAACCCGTCCACGCTACCCGACGACGAGGTCCTCGCCCTGGCGCGTGATGGCGATGGGCACATCTGGGCCGCGACGGTCGGGGGGCTCGCGGAGCTGGATCTAGCGTCAGGCGGCTTGCGCGTGTTCCGTCACGAGGACCGCGACGCGAGCAGCCTGGCCAGCAACCGCGTGACGGCCTTGCTCTTCGGTCAGCGGGGGCAACTCTGGGTCGGCACCGACGCCGGGCTCGATCGTTTCACGCCCGCGGACGGGACGTTCCGGCATATCTTCGGCGGTCGGGAGAGGGAACTCGGTCTGGCCGGCAACGACATCCAGGCACTGGTGGAGGATTCGGCCAACCATCTCTGGATCGGTGGCGAGATCGTCGGCCTACTGCGTTACGAACCCGAGTCGGAGCACGTGACGCGGTTCGAGCGCAACACATCCGATCCGCTCAGCCTACATGACGATCAGGTCCATGCCATCATGCTCGACCGTACCGGTGTTCTCTGGGTCGGCAACGATCTCGGCGTGAGCGTGCTCGACAGCCATGCCAAGCCGTTCTACCACTTTCGGCAAGACGTCAGCAACCCCAGTGGTCTGAGCAACAACTCGGTCTGGTCGATCTGGGAGGACCGGCGCGGCAACGCCTGGATCGCCACAGACGATGGTGTCGACGTCCTCGACCCGCGAACGGGGAGCTTCCGCGTCTACCGCTCGCACGGGGCGGACGACTCCGACGGTCCGGCCGGCGATCGCTACACCGTGGTACGCGAGGACTCGGCGGGTCGGATCTGGCTCGGCTACGCTTATGGCGGACTCGACTCCTTCGATCCGGCCACGCAGCGATTCACCCACTACCATCGCGATGCCACCGGGCGCACTGGCGCCCCGTCGCTGCGCATCTACACGATCGCCGAGTCGCCGGACCACGTGATCTGGATGGGCACGGCTGACGGGCTCCAGTCCTACGATCCGGTCAGCGGCACCTTCACGGGCCATTTCCGCGACGCCGCTGATCCCTATTACCTGGAGGGGCACGCCTGCAAGGTGCTGCTCCTCGACCATCGCGGCCGCTTCTGGATGGGCTCCTGGGGCGACGGCCTGGTGATGTTCGATCCGCGGACCGGTGAGCGCCTTCACTACCAGTACGATCCGAGCGATCCGACAAGCCTCACGAGCCAGACGGTGCTCAGTCTCGCCGAGGACCGCCGTGGCACGATCTGGGTAGGCACGGGTTCGGGCCTGAGCCGCCTCGATCCCAAGACCGGGCACTGCCTGCGTTTCACCGAGCACGATGGATTGCCCAACAATACGGTGTACGGCATCGAGGAAGACGCACGCGGCATGCTCTGGGTGAGCACCAACTTCGGTCTGGTGCACCTGGACCCGCAGACGATGAGTTTTGATCATTACCGCGCCAAGGACGGCGTGCAGAGCAACGAGTTCAACATGGGCGCGGCCCACCGCGGGCGCAGCGGCCGTATGTACTTCGGCGGGATCAACGGCTTCAACGTGTTCTATCCCGACAGTATCCGGAGCAATCCGTTCGTGCCGCCGGTCGTGATCACCGACCTGCGCATCTTCAACAAATCGGTCGGCGTGGGCGAGGTGATCGATGGGCGTACGATTCTTCACCAGCCAATCTGCGAGACGGACTCACTGACGCTGAGCTACAAGGACTACGTGATCTCGTTCAGCTTCAGCGCGCTGCACTTCGCGTCGCCGGAAAAGAACCGCTTCGCCTACACCCTCGACGGCTTCGACAGTGGCTGGAACGAGGTCGGCAGCCACCACTTCGCAACCTACACCAATCTTCCCCCCGGCAACTACGTCTTTCGTGTGCGAGGGTCGAACAACGACGGCGTCTGGAACGAGGGCGGCGCGGCGGTCGCCATCACCGTCACGCCACCCTTCTGGCGCACGGCGTGGTTCCTCACGATCGCCGGCCTGGCCATCCTCTCGCTGTTGAACGCAGTGTTCCGCTACCGGACGCGCCTGATGAACTTCCGCACCCGCGAGCTCGAGGCGCGGGTTCAGCAGCGCACGGGCGACCTGACGCGCGCCAACCACTTCCTGCAGCAGGAGATCGGTGAGAGGCGGCGCGTGGAGGACGCGTTGCGCGTGGCCAAGGATCAAGCCGAGGCGGCCACCCGGGCCAAGAGCGAGTTCCTCGCCAACATGAGCCACGAGATCCGCACTCCGATGAACGGCGTGCTGGGCATGACGGCGATCCTGCTGGAGACGCCACTCACGTCGGAGCAACGCGAGCATCTCGAGGTGGTGTTCTCGAGCGCGCGCAACTTGCTCGGCGTGATCAACGACATCCTCGATTTCTCGAAGATCGAGGCCGGCAAGCTCGAGCTCGAGAACATCGACTTCGACCTGCGCGACGTCATGGAGGACGCGTGCGATCTGCTGGCGCGCCGGGCCAGGGAGAAACAACTCGCGTTCCATGTCCGGATCGATCACCGCCTGCCCGCCGCGCTGCGCGGCGATCCGGGGCGCCTGCGGCAGGTGCTCGTCAATCTCGCCAACAACGCGGTGAAGTTCACCCATCACGGGGGCGTGACCGTGGACCTGGCCATCGTGGAGACGCACCCGCTGTGGGCGAAGGTTCGCTGCTCCGTCGCCGACTCGGGCGTGGGCATTCCGGCCGATCGCCTCGATTGCCTCTTCGAGTCGTTCTCCCAGGTCGACGCGTCCACGACGCGGCAATATGGCGGCACCGGGCTCGGCCTGGCCATCAGCAAACAGCTCATCGACCTGATGCACGGGACGATCGGCGTGGACAGCGAGGAGGGCAAGGGCACGACGTTCTGGTTCGAGGTCGATCTCGGGCTTGCCGACACGCCGGCGCTGCCCGGGAGTCTTGACCGGATGCCGGTGCTCTTGCGGATTGACGACGCGACATTGCAGGAATCCCTCGCGCAGTCCCTCCAGTTCCTCGGCTACGAACCCGTGGTCGCGGAAGCGGGCCAACTCGCGGCGATATTGACGGAGAATACGGACCGCCGCTTCGCGGCCGCCTTGCTCGGACCTCTGGCGGCGGCGACCGACGTGACCGAGTGCCCGACGTCGTTGCCGGAGCCGCGGTGCGCGCAGGTCGGCCGCTGGATCGCCGTGTCGGGGGTGTGCGAGACCGTCACGCGGGGGCAGCTCGCCCGGCTCGGCTGCGTGAATGCCGTGGCGGCTCCTGTGCGGACCCGTAAGCTAGCGGTAGCCCTCGGCGGTGAGTCGGATATGACGGAACTTCCCGAATTCGCGACCCCCGCCTCAACGGAACCCGCGTCGCCGCCCACGGCGGCGCCGTCGCGCGCCGATCTTCCCGTGCTGCTCGCCGAGGACAACCCGGTGAATCAGAAGGTGGCGAGTTTGCTGCTGCAGCGGCTGGGCTACGAGGTCGACGTGGTCGTCAATGGCGCCGAGGCTCTGACGGCGCTCGCGCGCCGGCACTATGGGCTGGTGCTCATGGATGTGCAGATGCCAACGATGGATGGCTACGAGGCCACCAGGAGACTGCGGTCCGGCGAGACGGGGGCCCTCGATCCGGACGTTCCGATCGTCGCGCTGACAGCTCACGCTATGAAGGGCGATCGCTTGCGCTGCCTCGATGTCGGGATGAACGACTACCTCACCAAACCGATCGACGCCAAGGCCCTCGCGGCGGTTCTGCGCAAGTACCTCGAACCTGCGCCGCTGGATGTCGTCAGCTAGCTGCCCGCCAATTCCCCTTGCGGAACCAGGACCTTATCGGTAGTCTCTTTGCTCACCCTATCCGCGCCGGTAGGCGCTCCAGGCAAGGAGTTATCGATATGCGCAGGCTGACATTATGCGTCCTCTTGCTGGCCGGTCTGGCTGGCTGCAGCGGCTCCACGAAATCGACCCCCACCCTCAAATTCACCGCGATCCCCGATCAGAACAGCACCGAGTTGCAGGAGAAGTTCGCGCCGCTAGCCGCCTACCTGGCGCAGACGCTCGGTGTGAAGGTGGAATACGTCCCGGCGCGCGATTACCAGGCCTGTGTCGAGATGTTCCGCAATGGCGACGTCCAGCTTGCCTGGTTCGGTGGGCTCACCGGCGTGCAGGCGCGCCATTTCGTGCCCGGGGCCACGGCCATCGCTCAGGGCGCCGTCGATCCGACCTACTATTCCTACTTCATCGCCAATGCGAGCACGGGACTCGAACGCGGCCCCGACTTTCCGATGGCATTCAAGGATCTCGCTTTCACTTTTGGCTCCGAGAGCTCGACCAGCGGTCGCCTCATGCCCGAGTACTTCATTCACGAGGCCACCGGCAAGTCGCCCGCCGAGTTCTTCACGCAGCCCTTCGGCTTCTCCGGCAGCCACGACAAGACCTGCGAACTCGTGGCCTCGGGCCGTTACCAGGCTGGCGTCGTGAACTACAAGGTCTACGACAAGCGGGTCGCCGCGGGCACCACGGACTCCAGCGCCGTCAAGGTCATCTGGAAGACGCCCACCTTCGCCGACTACAACTTCACGGCGCACCCGGCGCTCGAGACCATGTTCGGCAAGGGCTTCACCAAGCGGCTCCAGGATGCTCTCATCGCGATCGATGACCCCACCCTGCTGGCGGCCCTGCCCCGGCAGAAGCTCGTTCCCGCGCATAACGAGGAATTCGCCGGCATCGAGCAGGTGGCTCGTGATCTCGACATGCTTCGCTGACGAGGTGGCGGGCGGCTTCTCCTTGGCTGCGGTGACCGTGCGCTTCGGTACGGTCACCGCCCTGCACGCCGTCGACCTGACGCTGGCACCGGGCGAACTGGTGGGCCTGGTCGGTCCCAGCGGTGCCGGCAAGACCACGTTGCTACGCTTGCTCAACGGCAGCGCCCGGGCGGCCAGTGGGCAGGTGGTTGCGGGAGGACGCGATCTCGCGTCGATGTCCCCGCGCGAATTGCGGCGAATGCGGGCCGCCATCGGTGTCGTGCACCAGGACCTGCGCCTCGTGCCGAATCTGCGTGTGAGTCAGAACGTCCAGGCCGGCGGCTTCGGCCGCCAGAGTCTCCTGGAGTCGGCGCGGGCGATGTGGTTTCCGCGACGCGCCGACGTCGAGCGCGCGCACGCCCTGCTTGAACGTGTCGGCGTGGCGGACAAGCTCTTTCACCGCGTCGATCATCTGTCGGGTGGCCAGCAGCAGCGGGTTGCCCTGGCTCGCGCCCTCTACCAGCAGCCACAGGCGCTCCTGGCCGATGAACCGGTGGCCAGCGTCGATCCGACGCGAGCCAGGGATCTCGTGGCTCTCCTGACCGACGTGTGCCGTGAGCGCGGTCTGACCCTCGTCATGAGCCTGCACAATCTCGATCTGGCGCGGGAGTTCTTTCCCCGTCTGGTTGGACTGCGCGCGGGGCGTGTCGTGCTCGATGGCCCCCCGGATCGCCTCGATGACGCGAGCTTCCGTGCGCTCTACGAGCTGCCGCCGGCGCGGGCGGTGGGTCCGTGACGGTGCTCGAGAGGCGGCCGCCCTGGCGCGGCTCCGGCCTTCATGTCGGTCCCTATGCCACCCGCTTGCTCGTGGTCGGGGCGCTCCTGGCCGCCGGCTTGTGGGCCGTCGTCACGTTGCGTGTGGGGTGGACCGCCATCTGGCCCGGACCGGGCGGCTGGCGCCTCGCGCACGCCTTCTTCGGGCGTATCGTCCATCCGGCGCTCACCTATCAGGGCGCCGATGTACCCATCAGCGCACCGCCGATCCTCCTGCAAGCCGCCCGGGCGGCGTGGCTCACCGTGGTCTTCGCAGCGGCATCGATGGTTCCCGGCGTGCTGCTGGGACTTGTCCTCGGTTTCGGCGGCGCCAGCGCCTGGTGGGCGACCGACCGCGAACGCGGCGCGCGCGAGGGACGTCGGCGCCTGCAGGTCGCCGCGATCGTCGGTCCCGCCATCTCGGGCGCCTGCCGGTTGGTGGCGGTGATCATGCGTTCCGTGCATGAACTCCTGTGGGCGGTGCTCTTTCTCGCGGCATTCGGGATCACGCCGCTGTCGGCGCTGCTGGCTCTGGCCCTGCCCTACGCCGGCACGCTCGCCAAGGTCTTCGCCGAGCTGATCGACGAGGCTCCACGCGACGCCGCGGGCGCCCTGCGCGAGGCAGGCGCGTCGCCGGTGCAGGTGTTCTGCTTCGGGCTGCTCCCGCGGGCCTTGCCCGACATGATCGCATACACCCTCTACCGTTTCGAGTGCGCCCTGCGTTCGTCCGCTGTGCTCGGGTTCTTCGGATTCCCGACTCTCGGGTACTTCATCGCCGCGTCTTTCGAGAACCTGTACTTCGGCGAGGTGTGGACCTACCTCGACACCTTGATCGTGCTGGTCGTGCTGGTCGACTGGTGGAGCGGCGCGATCCGGCGGAGGCTGGTGACATGAGCGAGCGCCGACAGGAGATCGCGCGCTTGCGACGGGAGCGGCCGCGCAGTCCGTTCCTGCGGACGTCCGCGGCCTTCGTCGGCGTGCTCGCACTGACCGCGTGGGCGAGCGGCGGGTTCTTCTCGGGCGAGACCTGGTCCGCGCGGCGCGCGGGCAATCTCAAGAGGTTCCTCGGCGAGATCGTACCCTGGCCGCTGCAGGGGCAACCATGGGACTGGTCCACGGCTGCGCACTGGGCGCACGGACTCTGGACCGACCACTACCATGCCGCCGCCCGCGCCACCCTGGCGATCAGTATCATGGCCATCATCCTCGCTGCGGTCATGGCGGCCGCGACGGCGCTCCTGGCAGCGCGCAACGTGACGCGGCCCGATCCATTCCTGCCGTCACCGCGCACGGTGCGACCGGCGACGCGGCGCGCGACGGGGGCCGTGGTCTGGACGGTGCGCGCCGTCTACATCTGGCTACGTGCCATTCCCGAGTACGTCTGGGCATTTCTTCTGCTGGCCCTCTACGGGCCGCGGGCCTGGCCGCTCGTGCTGGCGCTCGCACTGCACAACACGGGCATCCTCGGCAAGCTCACGGCCGATGTCGTCGAGAATCTCGAGCAGCCCACGCTCGCCGCTCTGCGCGGCCTCGGCGCGAGCCGCGCGCAGATCGCCCTGGCGGGGATCTTCCCGCTGGCGGTCAACCGCGTCCTGCTCTACGTCTTCTATCGCTGGGAGACATGCGTGCGCGAGGCGACGGTGCTGGGGATGCTCGGCATGGTGTCGCTGGGATACTGGATCCAGGACGCGCGAGCACGCAACCGCTACGATGAGATGGTGCTCGGGATCATCATCGGCGCGGTGATGGTCGTGGTCGGCGACCTCGTCTCGGCGGGGGCACGTTGGTTCGTCCGCCGGGCTTGACCACCGTCGCGCATCCGGGGCGGCGAGTGGTTCATGGCGGTGATATCCTCATGACGGTGACGATCGACGCGGGTCGCGTACGGCGACTGGCAGAGGGGCCGCCCGGTGCCGGGCCGGTGCTCTACTGGATGCAGCGCGATCAGCGCGCCCACGACAACTGGGCTCTGTTGCACGCCCAGCAACTCGCGCTCGCTCGGAATCGTCCACTCGTCGTGGTGTTTTGCCTCGCGACGGGCGTCCAGGGCGCGCCGCGGCGGCACTATCGCTTCATGCTCGAAGGCCTGCGCGAGACGGCTGCCGACCTCGCCGCACACGGCATCGGCTTCGTGTTGCGTCGGGGGCTGCCGGGGCAGGAGATCCCGGCGTGCGTGACGGCCCTGGACGGTGCGGCGCTCGTCATCGACGTCAATCCGCTGCGAATACCTCGCCGCTGGCGCGCGGACGTGCTCGCGAAGGTGGCGACGCCGGTGGACGAGGTCGACGCGCACAACGTCGTGCCATTGTGGCAGGCCAGCGGCAAGCAGGAGTACGCGGCGCGCACGATGCGACCGAAGGTGACCCGCCTGCTACCGCGCTATCTCGTGGAGATCCCACCCCTGCATCCCCATCCTCACGCCTGGTCGCAGGCGTCGGACAAGGTCGATGTGGCTGGGCTGCTCGGCGACCTGCGTCCTGCCGACCACGGTCCTTCGGTCACCTGGATCGTGCCAGGGGCGCGGGCGGCTGCGCAGGCTCTCGACCGGTTCGTGCAAGAGCGACTGGTGCACTACGACGCTGGCCGCAACGACCCGACGGTGGACCTGCAGTCGGATCTGTCGCCGTACTTCCACTTCGGCCAGCTCGCACCCCAGCGCGCCGCGCTGGCGGCCGCCCGCCATGCGCAGGACGACGCATCCCGCGACGCGTACCTCGAGGAGCTGATCGTGCGGCGCGAGCTGTCGGACAACTTCTGCCACTACAATCCCGACTACGATGACTTCGGGGGCTTCCCCGACTGGGCGCAGCGGACGCTCAGCGCGCACGCAGATGATCCGCGCGAGTACGTCTACGGCCGCGAGACCTTCGAGGCGGCAGCCACCCATGATCCCCTGTGGAACGCGGCGCAACAGGAGATGGTGGTGCGCGGCAAGATGCACGGCTACCTGCGCATGTACTGGGCGAAGCAGATCCTGGCCTGGAGCCGCGATCCGGCCGAGGCCCTGGCCACGGCGATCGCCCTGAACGACCGCTACGAGCTGGATGGTCGCGACCCCAACGGTTACGTGGGCTGTGCCTGGAGCGTGGGCGGCGTGCACGATCGTCCCTGGATAGAGCGCCCTGTCTTCGGGACGATCCGCTGTATGACCCGGACGGGTTGCCAGCGCAAGTTCCGGGTCGACCGCTACATCGACCAAGTGGCGCGTCTCGTGCGGGAGAGCGCCTGATGCGCATCCACACTCTGCGGCGCACGCAGACCGTGGTCGCCGAATCCGGGTCAGCGGCGTGCCGATGCACTGGCGCACGTTGATCACCATAACCGGGTCATCGCCGAGCGATTCGGGGCGCTGTCGGCGGAGGGGAAGTCACCATGACGAACGCGCGGACCAAGCCCGATGACGACGACATGACGCGAGCCGCCGCCACACCCATCCGGGTAGGCGTGAGCACCTGCCTGCTCGGCGAGGAGGTGCGCTGGGACGGCGGGCACAAGCGCGACCACTACGTTCGCGACATTCTCGGGCGATACTTCAGCTTCTATCCTGTCTGTCCCGAGGTGGAGGTGGGCATGGGCACGCCGCGCGAGCCCATCCACCTGGTGGACGACATCGCCGCGCCCCGTCTCGTGGGCACGCGCAGCGGCGAGGACTGGACGCAGCGCATGCAGGTGTACAGCCGGAAACGCGTCGCCGAGATCGCGGCGGCCGGGCTCAGCGGCTACATCCTCAAGCGCGCCTCGCCGAGTTGCGGGATGGAGCGGGTCAAGGTAAAATCGGGGCACGGTATGCCGCGGAAGGCGGGGCGCGGGCTCTTCGCCGCCGAGCTCTTGCGGCGGCTGCCCCTGCTGCCGATGGAGGAGGAGGGGCGGCTGAACGACGCCGGTCTGCGCGAGAATTTCATCGTGCGCGTCTTCGCCTACCATCGCGTCCAAGGCGTGTTCACGGGGCGCTTCCGGCGCGGCGACGTGGTGGCATTCCATACCCGCGAGAAATTCCTGCTGATGGCGCATAGCCCGCGTCACTTCCGGGAGCTGGGCAAGCTGGTCGCGAGGATCAAGGACGTGCCGCCGGCGACGTTCCGCGAACAGTACCTCGCGCTCTACATGCAGACGCTGGCAGTGCACAGTACCACGCGCAAGAACGTGGACGTGCTGCAGCACGTGCTCGGCTATCTCAAGCAGGACCTTCCGGCAGCCCAGAAGCAGGATATCCTCGCCGAGATCGAGAAGTACAGGCGCCAGGAGGTGCCGCTGATCGTGCCGCTGACGTTGTTGGGGCACTACCTCAAGATGCACGACGTGACGTATCTGCTGGAGCAGGCGTACCTGCAGCCGGCGCCAGCCGAGCTGGCACTGCGCAATCACGTCTGAGCGGTTACTTCCAGAATTCCTCGACGAAGATCTGACCCGGATCCTTCCGGCTGTGCGTCTTGAAGCCGCGTTCGCCGAGGCGCTCCTGCATGGCCTCGATCATCAGCGGGTTGCCGCACAGAAAGACCGACGTGCGTGTGGGGTCGAGCGGGTGGCCGAGGGCCGTCTCCACGTCGCCGTTGTCGAAGTAATGGGTCACGAATCCCGTCGGTCCGTGCCAGCCGGGATCGCGGTCGAGCCAGTCGATGATCGGCAGGTAGTGCAGGTTCGGATAGCGGGAAGAAAGCCCCTCGAGCTCGGCCCGGTAGCCGAGGTCGAAGCCCACGCGCGCGCCATGCACCACGACGGTATGGCTTGCCCTGTCGAACTGATACCGCGACCGGAGCATGCTCACGTAGGGCGCCAGACCCGTGCCGGTGGCGACCATCACGATGTCGTGGTCGGGCTCGACCTCGTCCAGCGTGAACATCCCGACCACGCGTCGCGCCAGCCAGATCCGGTCGCCCGCCTGCAGGGCGAAAAGCCGGGGCGTGAGCGCGCCGGTGCGCACGAGCGCGACGTAGAACTCGAAGAACCGCCCCTGCAGGCTCGATGACGCGATCGAGTAGGCGCGCTTGATGACCTTGTCGGGATCGGTGGGCGGATTCTCCGGCTCGGCCAGGGTGGATCGGGGTGCCGAGCCTGGCAGGCCGAGGACGGTGTACTGCCCGGCCTTGAACGGCTCCATGGGGGCATCCGGCACGACCTGTAGCACGAGCAGGCCGTGGTTGATCTCGTAGCGCATCGACACGGTGGCGTTCAATTCCGTCGCGGCCATGTCGCCTCCCGATCCCGTCGCGTCGCGGTTCCGTGCAAACCCTTATGGGCCACAACGATAATACTTGCAAGCCTGATCTCAAGGACGGGGTCGACGCGAGATCGCGAGCGGGGATTTGAAACAGTACCGAAAAACTCGATATTATTAATTGACTTCTATGGTCATCTTTTTACATTGTGGGCGAAAAGGGGTGGCGAAAGCCCCCGACACGGGAGTTTCAAATACTTGGAGGATATAGACATGGCTCACGAACTGCCGGCTCTGCCCTACGAATACGAGGCGCTCGAACCGCATATCGACGCTCAGACCATGCGTCTGCACCATGACATCCACCACAAGGGCTATGTCACGGGTCTGAACAAGGCAGAGGAGATGCTCGCGCAGGCGCGCCGCGACGGCGACATGAGCCTGGTCAAGCACTGGGAGCGCGAGGCGGCGTTCCACGGCAGTGGCCACTTCCTGCACAGCATCTTCTGGCCCAACATGGCTCCGGCGGGCAAGGGCGGCGGTGGCGAGCCCAAGGGTGATCTCGCCAAGCGCATCGAGGCCGACTTCGGCAGCTTCGATGCCTTCAAGACGCAGTTCACCGCGGCTAGCGGCGCCGTCGAGGGCAGCGGCTGGGGCATCCTCGCCTACCGTCCGCAGGACGGTCGCCTCGTCGTGCTCACGGCCGAGAAGCACCAGAATCTCACGCAGTGGGGCGTGATGCCGCTGCTCGTGCTCGACGTATGGGAGCACGCATACTACCTGAAGTACCAGAACAAGCGCGGCGACTACGTGAAGAACTTCTTCGAGATCATCAACTGGAATGACGTGGGCGAGCGCTATACGTCCGCGCGGAAGTCGTAATTATCACGTCCGGCGGCGCTCCGGCTGGTGCCGTCGGCGAGAGCGGAGGATCCGATGCTCAGGATCAACAAGGCAGAAGAGCAGGCTGTCCGGCTCGTCATGCGACTGGCAGCCCACGGGGACCAGCTGACGCTCGCCGATCTCGCGGCCCAGGAGCATTTGCCCGAGCCGACGGTGGCCAAGCTCCTCGGCCAGCTCCGGCGCGGCGGCGTGGTGGATGCGATTCGCGGTCGCAACGGCGGTTACGTCCTGGCTGTGGGGCCGGCCGAGATCTCGGCGGCCCAAGTGCTGCGCGCACTCGGGGGCGATCCCGCGCCCGAGCACGCCTGCGACAACGAGACCAGCGATGGTACCGCCTGCCCACGGATCGACGACTGTGGCCTGCGCGCCGTGTGGCGGCATTTGCAGGAGCGCGTCACCGACCTGCTCGAACGCACGAGCATCGCCGACCTGCTGCAGGTCGAGCGCCAGGTCGGCGGACAGCTCCAGCAGATCTGGCCTGCCGATGCCTCCAGCCTCGACGACGACACCTCCCGGACGCCGGCCGACCTCGGTCCGGACTACCCAGGGCAGACCATCAGCGAAGGAGCCTGACCACGATGAGCGACCGCACCCCGCTATTCGCCTGCCACGGCCTGCACGTCTACGTCGAGGACAAGGAGATCGTCAATGGTGTCGATCTCGAGATCCACGCGGGCGAGAAGCACGCGTTGATGGGCCCCAATGGTTCGGGCAAGTCGACGCTCGCGGCGGCCCTCATGGGCCATCCGTCCTACCGCGTCGAGGGCGAGATCCTCATCGACGGCAAGGACGTGAGCGAGGCCGCGGCCGACGAGCGCGCGCGCCTCGGCATGTTTCTCGGCTTCCAGTATCCGGTGGCCGTGCCCGGCGTGAGCGTGGCGAACTTCCTGCGCGCCGCGGTGTCGGCGCGGCAGGGTAAGGAGGTACCGGTGCGCGAGTTCCGCCAGCAGATGCAGGCGGCGTTCTCGGCTCTGGACGTCCCGAAGGAGTTCGCCGGCCGCTATCTCAACGACGGCTTCAGCGGCGGCGAGAAGAAGCGTCTGGAGATCATGCAGATGCTCATGCTGGCGCCGCGCTTCGCGCTGCTCGACGAGACGGACAGTGGTCTGGACATCGACGCCCTCAAGATCGTGTCCGAGGGCGTGAACCGCGCGTCGACCCCGGACAACGCGATTCTTCTGGTGACGCACTATCAGCGCATCCTCGACTACGTGAAGCCCGATGTCGTCCACGTGTTCATGCACGGCAACATCGTGCGCACGGGCGGGCCGGACCTGGCGCGCGAGCTCGAAGCGCGAGGTTACGACTGGCTGGAAACGGACCTTGCCCCGGCTAACAAGGGTTAGATCCGGGTGAAAGGATAGATCATGGCGACCGAACGCATCGCGGACCTCAATCTCGACTATCGCGAGAAGTACGGGTTCTCGGACCCGGAGGAATTTCTCCAGAGGACGCCCAAGGGCCTCTCGCACGAGACCGTCGAGGCCATCTCGCGCTTCAAGAGCGAACCCGACTGGATGCGCGAGTTCCGCCACGCGGCACTCGATGTCTTCCTGAGCAAGCCCATGCCGCGCTGGGGCGATTCGGCGATGTTGGATGCGATCGATTTCGCCGACATCTACTACTATCTGCGACCCACGGCCGGCGGTGTGAGCGACTGGGACGAGGTGCCCGAGAACATCAAGAAGACTTTCGATCGCCTCGGCATCCCGGAGGCCGAGCGCAAGTTCCTGGCCGGTGTCACCGCGCAGTACGAGAGCGAGGTCGTCTACCACTCGATCCACGAGGAGCTCACCAAGAAAGGTGTGCTCTTCACCGATATGGATACCGCGCTGCGTGAGCACGAGGACATCGTCAAGAAGTACTTCGCCACGATCATCCCGGCCGAGGACAACAAGTTCGCAGCGCTCAACAGCGCCGTGTGGTCGGGCGGCTCCTTCATCTACGTGCCGAAGAATACCAAGGTGGAGATACCACTGCAGGCCTACTTCCGTATCAACTCCAAGAACATGGGGCAGTTCGAGCGCACGCTCATCGTGGTCGACGAGGGCGCCTCGGTCCATTACATCGAGGGTTGCACGGCGCCGATGTACACGACGAACAGTCTGCACTCGGCGGTGGTGGAACTCATCGCCTTGCCCGGCGCGCACATTCGCTACACCACGATCCAGAACTGGTCGAACAACGTCTACAACCTGGTGACCAAGCGGGCGTACGCGCATGCCGACTCCGTGGTGGAATGGGTCGACGGCAACATTGGCTCCAAGCTCACCATGAAGTACCCGGCGGTCTATCTGATGGGCGAACGCGCCCACGGCGAGGTGCTGTCGATCGCCTACGCCGGCGATAATCAGCACCAGGACGCCGGTGCCAAGATGATCCATGCGGCCCCCAACACGAGCAGCCGCATCATCAGCAAGTCGATCTCCAAGGGCACGGGGCGCAGCTCCTATCGCGGCATGGTCAAGGTGGCCAAGGGCTGCCACGGGTGCCGCACCAGCGTGGAGTGCGACGCCCTGCTCATCGGGGCGCAGTCGCGTACGGATACCTATCCCACGATGGAGATCGAGGAGGACGACGTGCGCGTTGAGCACGAGGCGCGCGTGTCCAAGCTCGCCGACGAGCAGCTCTTCTATCTGCAGAGTCGCGGTCTGACCGCCGACAAGGCGCGCCTGATGATCGTCAACGGTTTCATCGAGCCGTTCGTACGCGAGTTACCCATGGAGTATGCAGTCGAGCTGAACCGGCTGATCGAACTGGAAATGGAGGGGTCCGTTGGTTGATGCGGCACTTGCAGCCAGGGCGACCAAGCCCGAGTTCACGGCAGACGAGGTCCAGGCCCATGGCCGCGGCCTGGGCGAGAACGCGGCGGGACTGGTCTGGCGCGAGGCGGCCCGCGCCGTCTACGCCACGCTGGAGCTGCCCTCGCGCGTCCGTCATCTCTGGAAATACACGGATCCCGTCGATCTGTTGCCGCCCCGGTCCGTTCTTGGGGCCACGCCGGTCAGCGACGACGACGCGCAGCCGGATCTGCCCGACGGACCGGCCGTTCTGCTGCGGCCCGGACAGGAACCCCGCCTCACGGCGGCCGCTGTGGCAAGCGGCGTCACCGTCGCGCGGCTGTTCGCAGGCGAGGGGAATTCGTGCCCGCTGGGTTCCGTGGTACCGCCGGCTCATGGGTTCTTCGAGGCGCTGAACGCCGTGGCCTTCGACGCGAGTTGCCTCGTGCGCGTCCCGCGCAACGCGCAGCTCGTCGACCCACTGCGGATCATCGTGCCGGCCGCGGTCGGCCAGACCGTCGTGTCGCGCGTCCTCGTCGACGTCGCGGCAGGCGCACAGGTCACGATCGTGGAGGAGCACAGCGGTGGCGGCAAGGGGAGCCTCACGCTCGGCGTGACGGAGATCCGCGTGGGGCCTGGCGCGAATGCGCGGCACGTGCTGGTTCAGCGCTGGGAGAGCGGTGCGCGCGGGCATCTCACCGTGCGCGCCCGTGCCGAGCGCGACGCCACCTACCTCTCGGCGACCGCAAGTTTCGGCGGCGACATCGCCAAGGTCGATCTGGGCTGCGAGCTGGCGGGGCCCGGGGCGCGAAGCGAACTCGTGGGCGTGGCGCTGGCCGAACGGCGTCAGCATCTCGATCACCACACCGCGCACCGCCACACGGCCGACCATACCTGGAGCAATATCAACTTCAAGGCGGCCGTGGCGGGAAGAGCACGTTCGAGCTACACCGGGCTCATCTCCATCGCGAAGGATGCCCCCACGAGCGAAGCCTATCAGGAGAACCGCAACCTCCTGCTGAGCGAGCATGCGCGAGCAGATAGCATCCCGGAGCTGGAGATCCTCACCGACGACGTGAGCTGCTCGCACGGCGCCACCGTGGCACCGATCGATCCGGAACAGGTCTTCTACCTGCAGAGCCGCGGAATCCCGGCCGACGAGGCGATGCGTCTCGTGGTGCGCGGTTTCGTGGAATCCACGCTGCGCCTGGTGCCGGTGCCGCTGCGCGATCAGCTCGGCGCCGTGGTCGAGGCGCGCCTCGCCGCGCTCCAGGGGAGGGACTGACATGACCTGGCACCGGGTGTTCGCGCTGGCGGAATTGCCGGTCGGTGACACGCGCGCGGTCACGGTCGACGGCGAGGAGGTTCTCATCTGCCGCACGGCGGACGACGTCTTGCACGCGATCAGCGACCTCTGCACGCACGACGACGGGCCTCTCGGCGAGGGTATCCTCGACGGCTGCGAGGTCATCTGTCCGCGCCACGGCGCCCGCTTCGACATCACCACGGGCCAGGCGGTGCGCCTGCCGGCGGTGAGCCCGGTGGAAGTTTTTCCGGTGCGGATCAACAATGATGGCTGGGTCGAGGTGGAGGTCACCGCATGAGACGCGGGGGTGAGCCGGGCGTGGCCGCGCCGACCCTGGAGACGGGGCTGCTGCGCGATCGCTTCCCACTTCTCGCGCGCGAGGTGGGTGGCCACCCGCTCGTCTATCTCGACAGCGCGGCCACCAGTCAGAAGCCCGAGGCCGTGCTGACGGCCCTGGAGCACTATTACCGCGAACTCAACGCGAACGTCCATCGCGGTCAGAACACACTGGCGACCGAAGCCACGAACGCATACGAGACATGCCGCGGCAGGGTGGCCGCGTGGCTCGCGGCGCCGAGTGCGGAATCGGTGGTGATCACGCGCGGTGCGACAAGCGCGTTGAACCTTGTGGCCCGTGGCATCGAGCACCAGCTCCAGCCCGGCGACGAGATCCTGCTCACGGAAATGGAGCACCATGCGAACCTTGTGCCCTGGCAGATGCTCGCGGCGCGCCGGGGCGTGGTGTTGCGCTTCCTGCCGATCGATGCGCAGGGGCGCCTCGCCCTCGATCGTCTCGACAACCTGCTGACCTCGCGCACGCGGATCGTATCGCTGACCCACGTGAGCAATGTGCTGGGCACCGTCAATCCGGTGGCGGAGATCGCGGCGGCCGCCCACGCCAGCGAGGCCCTCGTCATCGTGGACGCGGCCCAGTCCATCGGCCACCGGCCCGTGAGCTTCCGCGACCTCGGCTGCGACCTGCTCGTCTTCTCCGCCCACAAGGTCTACGGCCCGATGGGGCTGGGTTTCCTGGTGGGCCGCCCGCATGTGCTTGACTCGCTCGAGCCCATGGAAGGCGGCGGCGAGATGATCGAGTGGGTGCAGTGGGAGTCGTCCACCTGGGCCGATGTGCCGCTGCGCTTCGAGGCCGGCACGCCCAACGTGGCCGCGGCGGCCGCGTTTCCGCCGGCGATCGACATGCTGGATGAGCTGGGGCTGACGATGGTCCAGGCGCACGAGGAAGCGCTCGTGGGCTATGCGCTGGAAGCGCTGCAGGGCCTCGGCGGCCTGACGATCTACGGCCCCGAAGACCCGACGCAGCGCGGCGGCCTGGTGAGCTTTCACGACCCGCTCATCCATCCGCACGACCTCAGCACGATCCTCGACCAGTTCGGCGTCGCCGTGCGCGCGGGTCATCACTGCGCGCAGCCGCTGCATCGTCGGCTCGGCGTACCGGCCACGACGCGCGCCAGCTTTGGCATCTACAATCGCCGCGACGAGATCGATGCCCTCGTCGCCGGCATCCGCGAGGCGAGGAAGGTGTTCGGCGCATGAGCGAGAACCTGGACGCGCTGTACCGCGAGGTCGTCCTCGAGCACCACCGGCACCCGCACGGGAGCCGCCCCCTCGACCATCCCGACGTGGAGGCCGCCGGGCGCAACCCCTCGTGCGGCGACGAGGTGACGCTTCAGATGACCTTCGACGGCGACCGTATCACCGGGGTCGGCGTGCTCTCGCAGGGCTGCGCCATCTCCACCAGCAGCGGCTCGATGATGGCTGAGCTGGTCGAGGGCGCCACCGTGGCCGAGGCCGAGGCCATCGCCGAACGTTTCCGCAGCGTGATGCATGGCAAGGAGTGGCCCGCCGACCTCGACCTCGGTGACCTCGAGGCGCTCGATGGCGTGAAGAAGTTCCCCGTGCGCGTGAAGTGCGCACTTCTGCCCTGGGTGACGCTGCTCGACGCCATCCTCGCGCGCCAGCAAGGCCGTGAACCACGCCCGGTCTCCACCGACGGTACAGCCGCCGACGGCGCGCCGATGGACGTCACGATCCAGGACCACCCGCGCGGAGAGGAATCGCGATGAACGAGACCGCCACTCCCGGCCCCGAGGACATCCTCGAGAGTCTGCGCCCCGTCAAGGACCCGGAACTCGACCTCTCGATCGTCGACCTCGGCCTCGTACGAGGCATCACCTTCGAGGAAGACACGGGACGCGCGGACATCGACCTCACCCTCACCAGCCCCATGTGCCCCCTCGGACCCGAGATCATGGCCGCCACCAAGAGCGCCGCGCAACGCCTGCCCGGCGTCCGCGAGGCCGTCATCAACCTGGTGTGGTCGCCCCTGTGGGACCCGCGCGTCGACGCCAGCGAGGAAGCCAAAGCCGCGCTGGGGATCTGGGACTAGCTCCCGTTTCCACTCGCAGGTTCCCGTCGCCCGGTATCTCTTGTTGGCCAGCAGGGAAACCCTGCCCACCTATCTCGGCAGACTCCGGGCATGCACTCTCGAATTGAGCCCATCCAAATCTACGAAGCCCGCGCTTTCTGCGATTCCCGCTGTCAGCTATCCTATCTGTGCCTCCAGGCTGCGTTAACCGAATCCACCGAGTTCGAGTCCAACCAGGGGAGCCAGCGAATCTTCGGGCTACCCGTCTTCCCTACAGGTTGACTGACTCGGCGCCGATTCGTCGCGGCTGTAGGGCGCTGGGAACGGATGAAGTACGCACGGAAATCAAAACCGCGTTTGTGTTCGAATTTATAGTTGCCTAAAATAAAAATTAGAATACTCTAAATTCTTCGATGTGCTGGAAAGGAGTGTGGCAGATGCAATTTTTCGGCAATGGCGGCTATTCGAATTCCCTCCGGGCCGTCCTGGGTCTTTCGATCGCGATTGCGGTCGCTATGCTCATGCCGGCGTTTATCGCTGCGGCGGAGGCCGATCCAGCGCCTGAGATCGTTGGCGACCGCCCCGATTATACGGAGAGCGCCGTCACCATTGCGTCGTCCCATCTGCAGGGGGAGGTCGGACTTGACTATTCGACTCTCGGTGGTGACAAGGTTCTCACGATTCCTAACCTACTGTTGCGCTACGGGGTGGGGGACAATCTCGAGGTCCGATTCGGGGTCCCGTCCCTCAACGTCGTCTATGTCGGTTCGCGTACGTTGTCCGAGCCGGGAAGCCTCGAGTTGGGGCTCAAGGCCACTTCCGGGTGGGGACGCAGGGGAAGGGTTGGCCTGTTGCCATTCGTCGAGCTACCGGTCAAGTCGGAACAGTGGTCCGGATCGGGAGTCGGTGTCGGACTCAAGGCACTCTGGTCCGTGGATTTCACCGATGACGTTGGCCTGGGCGGGAATGTCGGTGTCGTATTCGAAGGCGTCACGCCTGCAAGTGCGGAACCTATGACGACGTACCTGGCGTCCACGAGCCTTGGCTTCACATTGAATGAGCGGCTTGGGGCCTTCACGGAGCTATACGGCCTTGAGGATGGCGGGGCAAAGGTCGGTCTGGTGGCGGACGGCGGTTTCACGTATCTGGTTGCGCCGTGGCTTCAATTCGATCTGTACTTCGGGACTGGCTTGACGCCGCCGACGAGCGGCATCGATATCGGTTTCGGTGGGGTTTTCCTGCTGTGATGACTGAACGGATCGATACCACCGGTCGGTTCCTGGGAAAGGCCGTGGAGGACTATCTCAAGGCGACCTTGTCCCTGGGCGAGGCCGGCCAGCGGGTCTCGACCTCCGCGCTGGCCGAACGTCTCGGGATCAAGCCGCCCTCGGTGACCGCCATGTTGAAGAGACTGAGCCGGGAATATCCTCGGCTCCTGGACTACCAGTCCCACCAGGGGGTCCGACTCACGAAGACAGGTGAACGAATCGCGCTCGATGTGGTTCGCCGTCATCGACTCATCGAGGTCTTCCTGGTCACGACGCTGGGATATCGCTGGGATGAGGTCCACGAGGAGGCCCATCGGCTGGAGCACAGCGTATCGAGTACGTTCGTCGATCGCATCGATCGCCTGCTCGGTTATCCCGCGGTCGATCCTCACGGCCGCCCCATCCCCCGCGACGACGGCGTGGTCACCGAGCTGGCGGAAATCCCGTTGACTGAAGCGAAGACGGGCGAGACGGTTCGCGTGTCGAGTGTGCGCTCCGAGGAAGTGGCGTTCCTGCAGTATCTCTCCAGCCTGGGCATTGGCCTCGGTTCGCCCCTCGCAGTCCAGGAGATTTCCCCGCTGGGAGATGTGATGACGATCGCGGTAGGATCCGACGGTGGTGGTGGCCACCATGTGATCGGTGCGGGAGTCGCTCGCGAGATCTTCGTATCGGCAGAAAAAGGTGAGTCGACATGACGAAAGACCAGGCGCGGGGGCCACAAACCGCTGACCACGCCCACGGGAAATCCCTCGACGAGGTCCACGGCACCGTGGGAACCCGCTATCCATCGATGTGGAAGCGGATGTTCGCGTTTGCCGGTCCGGCCTACCTGGTCAGCGTCGGCTACATGGATCCGGGGAACTGGGCCACCGACCTGGAAGGGGGCTCGCGCTTCGGCTATACGCTGATCTGGGTCATCCTGATGTCGAACCTGATGGCGGTGCTGCTGCAGACGCTATCGGCCAGGCTCGGCATCGTCACCGGCAAGGATCTGGCCCAGGCGTGTCGGGCGGAGTACTCGAAGGCGGCGTCATTCGCGTTGTGGATCCTCTGCGAGATCGCGATCGCCGCCTGCGATCTGGCCGAAGTGCTCGGCACGATCCTGGGGTTGAACCTGCTGTTCGGCATTCCGCTCATGTGGGGCGCGGCGGTCACGCTCCTCGATACGTTCCTGCTGCTGGCGATTCAGCGTCTCGGTATCCGCAAGATGGAGGCGTTCATCCTGGGGCTGATCGGCATCATCGCGTGCGGATTCATCGTGAACCTGTTCCTGGCGAAACCGGATTGGGGGGCTGCGGCTGCGGGGCTGGTACCGAAGCTGCCGAGCGGGGCGCTCTACATCGCCCTGGGTATCATTGGCGCGACGGTGATGCCGCATAATCTGTATCTGCATTCGTCACTGGTGCAGACGCGCAAGGTGTCGCGCACGTTCGACTCGCGCAGCCAGGCCTGCCGCTTCAACCTGATCGATTCGGTGGTCGCACTGAATCTGGCCTTCTTCGTCAACGCGGCGATCCTCGTGCTGGCCGCCGCGGTGTTTCACCGTCATGGGATCGTCGTCACCGAGATCCAGCAAGCCCACCACATGCTCGACCAGTTCCTGGGTTCCCGCGTGGCCCCGATCGCCTTCGGTGTCGCCTTGCTGGCGGCCGGCCAGAGCTCGACGCTCACGGGCACTCTGGCTGGCCAGATCGTCATGGAGGGCTTCATCCACGTGCGCTTGCGCCCCTGGTTGCGGCGCCTGGTGACACGTTCGATCGCCCTGGTGCCCGCGGTCATCGTGATCTCGGCATCCGGTGACCACGGCACGTACCTGCTGCTGATCCTCAGCCAGGTGATCCTGAGCCTGCAGCTCCCGTTCGCGATCGTGCCGCTGGTGCATTTCACGAGCGACAAGGTCAAGATGGGGGCGTTCGCGAACCGGGCGTGGGTCAAGATCCTGGCCTGGATCACCTCGATCCTGATCATCGGGTTGAATGGCAAGCTGGTGTGGGATCAGATCGGTAGCTGGTCGGCCGAGGGTACACCGTCGGTGGTGTCCTTGCTGGTGACCGTGCTGGCGATCGGGATCGGGCTGTTCCTGCTCTACATCATCGTGCTGCCACTGTTACGCCGCAGCCGGCCATGGCCGGAAGTGCGCGGCGTCGACACGACCGGCATCATCGCGCGCATCGCGACCCGGCCGGCGAAACATATCGTGGCCGCGCTGGGGTTGGATGACGGTGACGCGACGGTGATCAGCCACGCGGTCACGCTGGCAAAGGCCGAGCACGCGCTGCTGACCCTGGTCCACGTGGTCGACTCCGCACCGTCCCAGGTCTACGGTAGCGACACCTACGACGAACATACCCGCGCCGATGAGCAGTACCTCTCCTGCATCGCCGAGGAACTGCGGGCGATGGGTGCCGTGGTGGAGATCGCACTGCCGCACGGCGATCCGGTCAAGGAGCTGGCGACCTTCGTCTCATCGCACGGAGTGGATCTTCTTGTCATGGGGTCGCACGGACACCGTATGCTGGGCGACATCCTTCTGGGCCAGACCGTGGATCCGTTGCGCCATCGGGTGGAGATACCGGTGTTCGTCGTCCGGTAGAATGTCGCTGGCTGGTTCCGACACAGCGCCGGCTGGTTCGACGTGGTTCTCGCCCGGAGGTCCGGGTCGACCGTCGTTGCGACTGCAAGAGGTCGTGGCACGGGGCATCCGCGGCAGGAAGGCCGTCACGCGGATCGATGGGCAGCGTGACCCGCGGATCTCTCTCCGGGGAGGCTGCGCGACGAATCGGCGTGGCGTGGCGAGTGTGAATGGGGTGGAGGCCCCGGCGTTCCGGTGTTAACCTGGCTTCGTCACGGCGGGGGGCCCGGTCAGGTCTCCCGCCTCGTGTCAGCCCGAGGACTTGCATGGGATTGCCAGACCGGGAAGCCGTCCGTTCCACGGTGCGCCGCGACATCGCGATCGTCGTGGTCGTGGCGGTGGCGTTTCGCGCGCTCTATCTCGCGCTCTACCATGGCTCGCCGTTCTACCACGTCCCCGTCGTCGATGCCTCGACGTTTCGCCTCTGGGCGCAGGCGCTGCACGAGGGGCACGCTTTCATGCCGGGCGTCTACTTCAAACCGCCGCTCTATCCGTGGCTGCTGGCGGCTTTGATGGGCGTTGTCGGTGGCGCATTGACGCCGGTGTACGTGCTGCAGGCGCTGGTCGGTGTTGCGACCTGTGTGTTCACGCTAGCGCTTGGCCGCCGCATCTTCACGCCGCGGGTCGCGCTCGAGGGCGCCGTGATCTGTGGCTTGCTGCCGGTGCTGCCGTTCCTCGAGTTCCAGCTCCTTGCCGAGTCGTGGACCACCGCGATGATGATGGCGGCGCTCGTCATGTTGCCGCCGCGGCCGTGGCCGCCGGGGCGGACGATCGCGGCGGGGCTGCTGCTCGGCGTGGCCGCGCTGGGGCGGCCCAATCTACTGCTCGTGCCGGCGTTCCTCGCGGTGGGGATGGCGTGGCCCTTCTCGGGACGCGGGCGGCTGGCACCGGCCATGGTCCTCGTGCTGGCGACGTGCGTGGGGATCGCTCCCGCGACTCTGCACAACCTCGCGCAGGGGCACGCGGTGCTGGTGAGCGCCAACGCTGGTGCGAATCTGTGGGCTGGCATCCGGCCGGGCGCCGATGGCACGTCGGCCATTCCCATCGGGATCCAGTGGGATGATCTCCAGCGGCAGAGTGCGCAGGCGGGGGCGCGCGATGCGGCGGACGCGAGCCGGTATCTCATCGGGCGAACGCTCCACGAGGCGGCGCAAAGGCCGCTACGCGCGCTGGGTTTGCTGGCGCGCAAGGCCTTGCTGCTCGTCAATGCACACGAGGGGCGCAACAACATCGGGCCCACGTACCTGGCGCGTCACGAGGGCGTGGTGGTGCTGCGCCGCTGGTGGCCGGGATTCTGGCTCGTGGCGCCGTTCGCGCTGCTGGGCCTCGTCACGCTTGCGCGACCGGCCTGGTTCGCCGCCGTGCGGCCGCCGGGCGCGGTGGCGCCGCTACTGCTCACGCTCGCGGCGCTGACGGCGTCGATCGTGCCGTTCTTCGTGAATGCTCGCTTCCGGCAGCCGTTGCTGCCGGTGCTGGCCTTGCTGGCGGCGTATGGCCTCGGGAACGTCCTCGCGGCACTGAGGGCAGGAGGCCGATCCGCAATACGCGCCGGTGCAGGATTGCTGGTGCTGGCGCTGGTCGTGAACGTCGACTGGTTCGGTGTCGGTCGCGCCGAGACGGGTGCGCGCGACGAACTGAACCTCGCCGGCATCCTGGCGAAGGGGTGGGCTGGTCACCCGGCCGATCCCGAAGCAGCGCTCGCGCGCTACGCCACGGCGGCCCGGCTCGATCCCGACGACCCGGATGCCTCCGAGCGCGAGGGGCTCGAGCGCCAGAGCCTGGCGATCGATCTGCTCCAGCGCGCCGAAAAGGCAGGTCAAACCGGCGCCGACGCGGGGCGCTTCGCCGCGGCCGCGGCCGACCAGCTCCACCAGGCGGTGGCGCTGCACCAGCGTGCGATCGCCCTGTTTCCGGACGCCTTCCGCAGCTACGGCGGCGTCGCCAGCAGCCGGTCGCTGCTGGGGCGCATCGCTGCGAGGCAGGTGGAGGGCGCCCTCGCGGCCGTCGATTCCACGGCGGCGCGGCAGGCCGCCGTGGTCGCCATCCACGAGATGGAGGATGCGGTGGCGGCCTGGCAGGCCGCGTTGCGCCTGAAGCCGGATCTTCCGGGCGCGCATGAGAACCTCGCCGCATGTGTGCAACAGATCCGTGCGCTGCCGGCTCTCGACCCGGCGATCGCCGCGGCGCAGGCGAAGCTGGTCCGTTAAAACCGGCTTAATGCGTTGCATTTTCGGACGGATGCCTTAGGTTTGTGATCGCCGTTTTCATTTGATACGGCCGGATGCCTCCGGTCCCACGTCATCCGATGGGGAGATCCATACGATGAAGATCGGAATACCGACGGAGAGCTACCCTGGCGAGCGTCGCGTGGCCCTCGTGCCGGCGTCCGTACCCCAGCTCATCAAGGCGGGGCACGAGGTGCTGATCGAGGCCGGCGCGGGCGATGCGGCGGGACTACCCGACGACGCGTACCGGGAGAAGGGTGCGCGCATCGTGGATCGTGGGACGGTCTTTGGCGAGGCTGATGTCGTACTGCAGGTCCGATGTCCCGGGGCCAACCCCGAGCGGGGCGGCGAGGATCTCGCGGCCTACCGGGCCGGCCAGATCGTCATCGGCCAGCACGAGCCGCTCACGGAGTCCATGACGGTGCAAGCCCTGGCCGATCGCAGGGTGACGGCGTGCGCCATGGAACTGATCCCGCGCATCACGCGGGCGCAGAGCATGGACATCCTCTCCTCGATGGCCACGATCGCGGGCTACCGGGCGGTGCTGCTGGGTGCGCTCACGCTGCCGCGCCTGTTCCCTATGCTGATGACGGCGGCCGGCACGCTGACGGCGGCGAAGGTCTTCATCGTGGGTGTCGGCGTGGCGGGTCTGCAGGCCATCGCCACGGCGCGTCGCCTCGGCGCCGTCGTGAGCGCCTACGATGTGCGGCCGGCCGTGAAGGAGCAGGTGCAGAGCCTCGGCGCCAAGTTCGTCGAGTTCGACCTGCAAACGGAAGGCACCGAGGACCGGGGCGGCTATGCGAAGGAGCAGAGCGCCGAATTCATCCGCAAGCAGCAGGCCGAGATGGCGCGCGTGCTGGCGGAGAACGATGTGGTCATCACCACGGCGGCGGTGCCGGGCAAGAAGGCGCCGGTGCTGGTCACCGCGGAGATGGTGCGCGGCATGCACCCCGGCTCGGTGATCGTCGACCTGGCGGCCGAGCGCGGCGGCAACTGCGAGCTGACGCATCCGGGCGAGACCGTCGTGGAACACGGTGTCACGATCCTCGGACCGGTGAACCTGCCGAGCGATCATCCCGTGCACGCCAGTCAGATGTATGCGAAGAACCTGATCACGTACCTGACGTCACTCGTCAAGGACGGCCAGGTGGTTCTCGATCGGTCGGACGAGGTGGTCGCGGGCACGTTGCTCTGCGAGGGCGGCGAGGTCGTGCATCCCCGGGTTCGCGAACTGCTGGGTCTGGCGCCGCTAGCGTCGGCCCCGAAGGAGGCTTGAGCCATGGAGATGTTCGTGGCCGCATTGACGGTCTTCGTGCTCGCCGTATTCGTGGGCATCGAGGTCATCACCAAGGTGCCGCCGACACTGCACACCCCGCTCATGTCGGGCTCGAACGCGATCAGCGGCATCACGATCGTCGGCGCCATCCTCGTGAGCCATTCGAACAACCCGGTGCTCGCCAAATGGCTGGGACTGTTCGCGCTCATCTTCGCGTCCATCAACGTGGTCGGTGGCTTCCTCGTCACGCACCGCATGCTGGATATGTTCAAGAAGAAGAAGTAAGGCCCCGGGAGGACCGACGTGAACCATCAGTTCTTGCTCCCCGAGGCCTGGATCAATCTGGCCTACCTCATCGCCGCGGTGCTGTTCATCTACGGCCTGAAGGGGTTGACGCATCCGCGCACCGCGGTGCGTGGGAACTTCCTCGGCGCCGTCGGCATGTTCATCGCCATGGTGGCGACGGCCCTGGCCATGGGCCTCGACTACGCATACATCGTCATCGGCATCGTCGCCGGCGGTCTCATCGGCGGTGTGGCCGCGTACAAGGTGAAGATGACCTCCATGCCCGAGATGGTGGCTTTGTTCAACGGCTTCGGCGGTGCGGCCTCGATTCTCGTGGCCGGCGCGGCGTTCATGGCGATCGCGCAACCCGGCATGCAGACGACCATCGCCACGGGCCTGAGCGGTCTCATCGGCGGCGTCACCTTCTCCGGCAGCCTCATCGCCTTCCTCAAGCTCAACGAGACGATCAAGAAGAACCTGTACTTCCCAGGCCAGCAGGCGCTCAATGCCTTGCTGCTCCTGGGTTCGCTGGCGCTCACGGGCTGGATGGTGGCCGGCGGCGGGATGATGCCGTACTGGGTGATCACGGCGTTGAGTCTGGCGCTGGGCGTGTTCCTGACCATGGGCATCGGCGGTGCCGACATGCCGGTGGTGATCGCCCTTCTGAACAGCTACTCCGGCCTCGCGGCGGCGGCCACGGGCTTCGTGCTGGGCAACGATCTGCTCATCATCGCGGGTTCGCTGGTCGGTGCCTCGGGCGTTATCCTCACGAACATCATGTGCAAGGCCATGAACCGCAGCTTGCCGGCCGTGCTCTTCGGCAAGTTCGGCGGCGCCAGCGACGGTCCCAGCGCCGACGAGGTCTACGGCGGCAAGGTGAAGGCCACCAGTCCGGAGGAGGTGGCCATGCTGCTCGATGGCGTGCAACGCGTGGTCATCGTGCCGGGCTACGGCATGGCGGTGGCGCAGGCCCAGCATGTGGTGCGCGACTTCGGCAACCTCCTCGAGCAGCGCGGAGCCACGGTGGAGTACGCGATCCACCCCGTGGCCGGCCGCATGCCGGGCCACATGAACGTGCTCCTGGCCGAAGCTGACGTACCCTACGATCAGCTCATCGAGATGGACGACATCAACCCCACGATGGACCAGGTCGACGTGGCCATCGTGATCGGCGCCAACGACGTGGTCAATCCGGTGGCGCGTACCGATCCCAGCAGCCCCATCGCGGGCATGCCGATCATCGACGTGGACAAGGCGCGTACGGTGGTCGTCGTCAAGCGTTCGCTCAGTCCGGGCTTTGCGGGTATTCCCAACCCGCTCTTCGCCGCCGACAACACCCTGATGATGTTCGGAGACGGCAAGAAGGCCATGATGGAGCTGAACTCGGCGCTCAAGGAAAACTAGACCCATTTCGGGGCCGGTGGCGGCGGAAGCCGCCGCCGGCTCGCGCGTCAGCCGAGATGCCGCACGAGGCCGCCCCACGCGCGGTCCACGTCGAACCCCTGCCGTCCGAAGAATTCAAGCAAGCTGAAGTGCGTGCGCACGAGGGTGTGCCCCTCCGCCGCCATGCGGCGGCAAAAGTCGTCGATGAGCGCGCGTGCCAGACCGCGACCGCGCAGCGTGCGCGTCACCACCACGCCCTCGAGATGGGGCTCGCTGCCGGTGTCGGGGCGGTAGACGATGCCGCCCACGAGCTGTTCGCGCGCGTCGAGCACGAGCAAGTGGTGGTCCTGCGCGCTGATCGAGAGCGGAAAACCCGAGAACAGGAAGAGTCGGTACAGGCGTCCGATCTCTGCCGGCGTGCGCGGCTCGAGGCATTCGTAGGTGCTGCCGCGGTCGTCGGTGAGCGTGGTGCGCAGCACCACGTGCCGGCGCTCACGATCGCCCACCGTGGTCACCTGCGGTTGCTGCTCCTCGGTGGCGTGCGGGAATGCGAGGCGACGGAACGCGAGGCGGTCGTCCGCATCGTCGAGGGCGTTCTGCAGATCCGACAGCTCCACCGTCTGCGCCGCGCGCAGCCCGGCCGACTGGAAGAGCCGCTTCTGCAGGCGCGCGAACGCGTGCGCCACTTCCGGACTCGCGTCGGCGAAGTAGGTGCGCCGGTACAGGGCATAGCGCGCCGGTTCGCCGAGGTCGGTGAGATGATAGAGGCGGGCAAGAGCCTCGAGCTGATCGACGCGGGCCGCCGGCGACGCATCCGGGTTGGCCGCATGCCAGGCGCCGTAGCGCGCGATCGCATTCTCCAGCGCCAGCGGTGGCCGGTACTGCTCGGCGAGTTGCGCGATGAAGGCGCCCACCGTCGCCGGGAAGTCGGGCCCCGCCTCGGGCAAACCCTCCTGGGCGAGGTCGCGCTCCAGCTCGACGAGGAACGCTCTTGCGTCTGTTGGTCCCAGGGCCTCGGCCACGGCCTCGAGCACGAACGTGTCGCGGATGTGCTCGGCGCATCCGGGATAATGGTTGGCCGGTAGGTGCAGGAAATTCTTGAGCAAGGGGCGCACCAGGGAGAGGGGCCCGCGGTAGGGCTGCGACCCCGCGAGGTTGATCACGAGGCGGTCCTCGCGCCAGTCCGGGTCGGGCACGATCACGTTGGTGGGCATCACCGTGCCGGGGATGAGCCGGCGATTCCCGTGCAACCACGCGCGCAGCATCGTCGCGATGCCGGCCACGAGCAGATGGCGCCAGCCCGTGGCATCCAGCGGATGCGACGCGTCGGGCTGGGCATGCATCCTGATGCGATCCCACACGGCCAGCTCGCTCTCGAAGGCGAGCGACACGGCGCCCAGATCGGGCCTGATGTAGCCGAATCGCGGCACCACCGGATTACCCTGGGGATAGGCGCGCATCGCGATCATCCAGTAGAACGTGCGCATGACCTCGAGATCGTGCAGATCGTCGCGGATGATCACCATCAGGTCGTAATGGCTGCCGCCCGCCAGGTTGATGCTCACGCGGTAGCGCGCCGAGAAGTGCTTGGACACCGTCCGGCTGATCCAGATGCCGCCGGCCGGGATGTCCTGGGGGTCGAGCGTCTCGCTGAACGCGAGCTGCACTGACCCTTGGAGGAATGTGGTGCCCACGATGACCCGCTGCAGACGCGCGATCTCGGCCTCGCCCAGGCCGTCCTGGTAGGCCAGCTTGCCGGACCAATCGCCGTCGTGCTGTCCCTTCGCGATCAGGGTGTGCTCGTACCAGGCACCCAGGTCCTGGAGATGGCGCAGGGCGCAGGCGGCCAGTTCGGGATCGCGGTCGAAGACGATCCAGCAGGCCAGCTCGCGGCGTACGGTGGAGTAGTACTCGATGTTCTCACGGCCGAATTCCGTGAGCAGGCGCAACAGATCGGCGAACACGGACCGTACGGCGGGCGTGGCGGGCCAGCTCAGCCATTCCCGGTAGCGGTGCAACCGCCGTCGGAGCGCGAGGAGCCGGCGCGACTCGAAGCTCGAGTGTGCGATCGTCGCGATGCTGTTCTCGCAGAGGAACGATTTGCCGGAGTAGATGAACGCCGGCAGATAGCGATCGTAGTCGGGTTCGGGCTGGTCGAGCAGCAACGCCAGATACGCCTGGCAACGCAGATCCTGGCGGGGGTGGTTCGCCATGGCCTCCAGCCGGCGGCGGATGACCGCGGCCTCGTGCGGCGGCGCCTGGGGCAGGCGGCCGACGAGGGTGGCGGCGGCCACGCGGGCGGAGGCCGGTTTGCCATAGAGGAGATCCCGGCAGAGCAGGTCGAGCTGGGCGAGGCGCGGGTCGAGATAGAGGGCGCGCGGCGCCACCTCGGTGTCGTCCGTGGTGCGTTCGGGAAGCAGCACCTGGTCGGACACCTCCTCGAGCCCATGATCCCAGCCGCCCTTGCATGGCAGGAATGTCGTCAGCGCCGGATTGCCGAGCCACAGCAGGGGCTGCTTTGCGAAGAGTCCCAGGTCGATGCGCGCTTCGCCGCCGGCGAGGTGATATTCCAGGTTGCCGATGCGCACCCAGCCCGTCCGCTGTCCACGCGCCAGCGGCAGGTGCACGCCGCGGCGCGTGTCGATGAGGCCGTCGTCGTCGACGCGGATCGTGTCCTCAAGCGCGGACAGGTCGCGTAACACCCACCGCGGCATGATCACCTCATGGCCCTGCCAGGTCAGCTCCCGCCGGTCGCTGCGATACAGATCCTCCACGACCGGTGCGAAGTTCCGCGTGATCTGCTTGCGCCGGTACGAGTCCTTGGGCGTCAGCTCGCCCTGTTCCGCGTCGAAGTCGCGATCGAGCAGCGCGAAGCCCACGACGCGCTCGTATGGGGCCAGGTCGAGGTTGGCCTGGGTGATGAGGCGCTGGAAGTATTCGTGACGCTCGGTCGGCGCAAGCGCCTGCAGGATCGGATCGTCGTCGTCGGGCACGATGAGCAGCGTGTTGTAGGCGCGGCCATCGCCAGCCAGGAAGGTCCTTGTGATGCCGGGCGTCCCTTCGAAACGCGCCTCCACCTTGCGCGGCGCGATGGTCTGGCCCCGATTGTTCTTGTAGATGTCCTTGATGCGATCGACGATCTGCAGGTGGTCGCCGGGCAACACGCGAAAGAGGTCGCCGGTGCCGATCCACACGTCGTCGGCCTCGGGTCGTTCCACCGTGAGGTCGCCATGCGGGGCGTCCTCCTCGAGGTAGCGCGCCACGTAGGGACCGGCCACACGCAACTCGTCCTGGTCGCCGAACGCCACGCGCACGCCGGGCAGCGGGATGCCCACCGATTCCTCGACGTATTCGCCCGGCGGCGTCATCGTCAGGCCGCCCGTACCCTCGGTCATGCCGAAGCCGCTGCACAGCTCCACTCCGTGGCGCTGGAAGAAACGGAACACCACGGGATCGAGATAACCGGCCGCCGACAATCCCCAGCGCAGGCGTCCTCCCGTGACCTCGTTCAGCGCCACGCCTGGATCGCCCTCCTCGCCAGCCACGGCGAGTGCGCGGTCGCGAAGCTGTTGCCAGCGCAGCGGCACGCTGATCATGCCTGTGGGGCGCACCAGCGGCATCTGGTTGAGCAGCGTCTCCACCGAGGGGTTGCCCGCGAAGACGTACGTGCCGCCCCAGGAGAGCATGCCCAGCAGTTCGAGATAGCGTCCGAAGGTATGGAACAGCGGCAGGTAGCTGAGCAGCGTCTCGTCGTTGCCCACGCGTGGCAGCGCCGCGGCGCGCGCGAAGCGCTTGCTCACGAGGTTGAACTGCGAGAAGGCGATGCCCTTGGGACGGCCCGTGGACCCGCTCGTGAACATCACGGTGCAAGGCTCTCGCAGCGAGAAGCGCGGGCGCTCCGCCAGCCGACGGTCGACCTCGTCGCTCTTCAGGTCGGCGAGCGCTGCCTCGAGGAGTACCGCATCCGCTCCGCCCGTGGGCACGGAGCTGATCAGGTGGATCCGCGGCGGGCGCACGGCCTGGTCGCGCACCTCGAGCGCGCGCTGCAGCAGGTCGGGACCGTCGACCACGAGGTCGGTGATCGCCAGGCGGTCGCTGATCCAGGTGAGCGAATCCGTCGACTCGTGCACGCTGAGCGGTGTGACCAGGATGTCGTGCAGCAGGCAGGCGAGGTCGCAGCATGCCGACTGCAGGCCGTTGGTGGCGACGATCGCCACGCGCGGACGCCCGGGGGCCGTGGGATGGGGTGCGGCCCCGGGATCGGGTCCCAGGAAGTGCGCCGCCAGTTGCCGGGTGCGCCGGCGCACCGTGGCGTACGACCAGGCCGGTTCGCCCGGTTGACCGAGGTCGCGCAGGTAGATGCGCTCGCCCCGCTCGGTTGCCCGCCAGTCCATGAGACTGGCCAGGGTGAACCGTGCGCGCTCGATCGCGTCGAAAACGACCTCCGCCCAGGCATAGCGGGCGGAGCGATCGGGCAGGGCGCCCAGGAAGGCGGCGTTCGCGGTGGTCGTGAGGAAGCGGTGCCAGAGGTCGGGGTCATCGTCGGTCTCGGCCCGGGCCGCCGCGAGGATCGCCGCCGCGTCGCCGGTGGTGTCGGCGAGCCATGCGGCGAGGCGCGGCGCCAGACCTTCGTTCATGTGACCGCCTCCACCGAAGCCAGATATGCGCGGACGCGCGCGGCCACCGCCGGCGCCTCCTTGGCGCAGGCATTCACGGCGATGCCGTGGTAGGCGCTGCCTGCCAGCATGAGCCCCGGCGTGCGCACGAGCGCCCGCTCCGCCGCCGCGAGCCGCGCCAGGTGGCCCACCTCGTACTCGGCGATGGCCTCACGGTGGCGAAATACCCACGCGCGCTCCGGCCGTCCGCGCACGCCGTAGAGCGCATCCAGCTCGGCCGTAGTGCGCGTCACGATCTCGTCGTCGTCGAGATCGAGCCAGCCTGGGTCGCCGGCCATGCAGCGCAGAAGCACCTTGCCCTGCGGCGCGCGGCCTCGCCAGATGCTACTCGTCCACAGGACGCCGAGCAACGGTCGCTTCTCGCCGCTGGGGGTGAGCATGCCGAAGCCGTCGAGGGGATGCGTCACCTGGTCGCGCGCGAAGGCCACGGCGACGACCGTGATGGGATTGTAACGGATCCCACCCAGGAGCGTGCGCACCTTGGCGTCCGGCTGGTGCCGGGCGGCCGCGTGAGCCGGGGTGGCGTCCACGACCGCGGCGAACGGCCCCTCCCGACCGCGTGGGCCATGCAGCTGCCAGCCGCCATCCGTGGCCACGAGTTCGCCCACCGGCCAGCCGGTATGCACGGGTTCCGGGAGTGTCGCCGCGAGCTGTCGCGGCAGGCTGTCGATCCCGTCCACGAAACTCGTGAGCACGCCCTTCGGCGCGGGCGTGGGCGCGTCGCTGCCGCCGGCCGCGTCCCGGCGCTGGCGCCGCTCGCGGCTCTTCTGCCGGCCGATCGCGAAGAGTGCGCGGAACAGGCCGCCATGATCGCGTTCCAGCTCCACCATGCGTGGAAACGCTGCGGCCAGGCTCACCCGGCGGCTGTCGCCACCCGTGATGCCGCGCACCATCGGGTCGAGCATCACGTCGGCGAAGGCGCGGCCGAGACGTCGGACACCGAAGGCGTGCACTGTCTCGTCGCTGTGCGGATCCTCGGCCGCGCGGCCGAGATCGCGGCGGGCCGGGATCAGCGGCTCGCAGAGGATGCGCAGCTTGGCGCCTGGGCCGAAGAGGTCGCAGCCGAGAAACTGCCCCGGCGTGGTGGGCACCTCGCGTAGCTTGCCGCCGTGGACGATGTAGCGGATCCTGGCCGCGTCCTCGCTGCGCAGCAGCGAGTCGGTGAGGCCCGCGCGTGCGGCGATGGCCAGCGTGGCGGGTTCGCTGTCGAGGAAACCGTTCGGCCCCCATTCGATGAGATAGCCGTCCTCGCGTGTCGTACGCAGATTGCCGCCTACCGTGTCGGCAGCCTCGAACACGGCGACATCCACGGGCGCCACCGCGCCATCGTCGGGAAAGGCGAGGGCGTGGGCGATCGCCAGCCCGGCGACGCCACCACCGAGAACCGCGACGCGTGATGGTCGTTCGTTCATCGGGTGCCTCCAGCCGCCCCCGCGGACGCCAGGGACGGGAAGCAGCGGTGCACGAGCTCGTCGGCGAGGGATCGCAGCCAGCCGTCGTGCAGGTTGAGCGCCGGCACCCGGACGAACTCGGTGACGCCGGCATCGCGAACGGCATGGCCCAGTTCGTTGTCCAACTCGTCGAGGGTCTCGATGTGATCGCAGGTGAAGCTCACCGGCACCACCACGAGATGGGTGACGCCGCGACGGGCCAAAGCCACGCACGAGAGTTCCGTCGGCGGACCGACCCAGCGCACCGGTCCCACCTTGCTCTGGAATGCCAGCATCGGCGCGGAGCCGCCCGCGGCGAGCCCATCGGTCCACGTTCGCGCCGCGGCGAGCTTGTCGCGCACGCGGGCGTGCACGCTCGCCACGGTGGCGCGGGTCTGCCGTACGTAGGGATCGCCGTGGCGCACGAACCGTTCCGGCAAGCTGTGCGCGGTGTAGACGAGCGCGCAGCGCTGCGGATTCACACCCTCCGCGTGCCAGCGGGCAAGCGGAACGGCGGCATCGCCGGCGAGTGCCGCGAGGTAACCGGGCAACAGGGGCCACTCACGCAGCGCCCGCAACGGCAGCCTCGGTTCTGAAGTCTGCATAACCCGTTCCAGCTCGGCGAGGCTCGAGCCTGTCGTGGCGGCGCTGTATTGCGGGTACGTGGGTACACCCAGGACTTGCCGGGCTCCGTACTCGCGCAGCGTCGCCAGCGCCTCGTCGGTGAACGGATGCCAGTACCGCATGGCCACGCCGGCCACCACGTCGATCTTCCGCGCACGCAAGAGGTCGACCAGACGATCGGCCTGACGGCGCGTCCAGTCGAGCTGGGGGGAGCCGCCGCCGTGCCCCAGGGTGCTGTAGCGCTCGCGCACGGCGTCCACGCGGCGGCGCACGATGAGCTTGCCCACCGGTCGCGAGAGCCAGGCGGGCAGCGGCAGCACCATCGGGTCGGCGAAGAGGTTGCTCAGGAACGGTCCCACGCTCTCGGGGCCGTCCGGACCCCCCATGCCCAGCAGCAGCAGGCCGGTGCGACGCCGGGGGTCGAGGGGCGCGGCAGGAGGCAGCTTTGGGGTGAACCTCACGTCGGGATCCCTCACACGGTGCGCGAGAACAGGGGCCGATCGCCGCCGCCGGTCAGATATGCGTCGAACGGCATGCTCACGTTGCGCAGGAAGAACCGACCGAGGTCGGTCACGCGCAGCCGGTCCGCTTCGCGGACCACCAGCCCATCCTCGATCAGCGGGTCCATCTGCGCCAGCGCTTCGGGTAGCAGCTCGTCGACCGTCGCGTCGAATCTCGGCACGGTCACCGCGTAGGGAAGCTCGAGGTTGCACATCAGGTGCAGGATGACCAGGCGGCGCAGCTTATCGTCGGCTGACAGGTGCATGCCTTTTACCACGGGAAGCCGACCGGCGTTCACGGCTTCCTCGTACTGGCCCACCTCGGTGACGTTCTGGCTGAAACGATCCTGCACGTCGCTGATGGCGCTGTTGCCCACAGCCAGCAGATCGAGCGCCGGTCGCGTGGTGTAGCCCATGAAGTTGCGGTGCAGACGCCGCTCGGCCAGGGCCACGGCCAGCTCATCGTCGGGCCGTGCGAAGTGGTCGAGCCCGATCCAGGTGTAGCCGGCCTCCGTCATCGATTCCACCGCGAGTTGGTAGAGGGCGAAGCGGTTCTCGCCACCTGGCAGCGCCGAGGCGTCGATGCTGCGCTGGTTCTCGCGCGCCCAGGGTACATGGGCATATCCGAAACAGGCCAGACGATCGGGGCCCAGCTCGATCACGCGATCGAGGGTGGACTTGAACGTCTCCAGGTTCTGGTGGGGTAGGCCATAGACGATGTCCAGGTTCACGCTCTCGAACCCGGCGTCGCGGCAGGCCTCGTAGAAGCGCACGGTGAGCTTCTCGGGCTGCACGCGTCCTATCGCCACCTGTACCTTCCGGTCGAAGTCCTGCACGCCCATGCTGATGCGATTGAAGCCCAGCTCGCGCAGGAGGTGGGCCTGCTCGACGGTGCCCAGGCGCGGGTCGGCCTCCAGCGAGACCTCCGCACCCGGCTCGAAATCGAAGCGATCGCGGATCAACTGCACCGTGCGCCGGATCTGATGCTCCTTGCCGTAGTTCGGCGTGCCGCCGCCCCAGTGCATCTGCACCACGGAGCGGCGTCCGACGATGCCGGCCACGATGTCCAGCTCGCGCTCCAGGCTGTCGAGATAGTGATCGCTGTCACTCTTGTCCGTCGGAACTGCTGCATTGCAACCGCAGTACGCGCATCTCTTCACGCAGTACGGAAGGTGGACGTAGAGGCTCACGGGGCGGTCGGATATAGCGCCCAGCTCGCGCAGGGCGGTCCGCTGATCGGCCTCGTCGAAGGTGTCCGACCAGGCGGGCACCGTGGGGTAGCTCGTGTATCGCGGTCCCGGCTTGTCGAGCCGGTTCAGCAGATCGGGGGAAATGTCGACGCGCATCGATCTATGCCTCCACGCGGTGTCCGTGCACCGTCTCGACGACGGCTTCCACCGCGGCGATCGGCGTCTCGGGAAGGATCCCGTGGCCGAGGTTGAATACGTGGCCAGCCGCGAGGTCGCCCGCACGGCAAATGGCTTCCGTGCGCCGGCGTACTTGCTCGAGGTCGCCGAACAGCACGGTGGGATCGAGATTGCCCTGGAGCGCCAGGTCCGGCGCCTGCCGGGCGGCCTCGGCGAGGTCGCAGGTCCAGTCGAGGCTGAGCGCATCTGCGCCCACGTCGCGCAAAGCCGTCATGTGTGCCAGTCCGCCCTTGCTGAACAGGATGCGTGGTACTCCCAGCGGCGCCAGGCGCGCCATGATCGTGCGCAGGCGCGGGGCGACGACGGTCGCGTGATCGGCCGGACTCAGGATGCCCGCCCAGCTGTCGAAGACCTGCACCGCGTCGGCGCCGGCCTCCACCTGCATCGTGAGATGCCGGGCGACCTGCTCCGTGAGTATATCGAGCAACGTATCAAGGAGTTCCGGCCGGGAGTAGAGCATCGTCTTGAGGTGGCGGAACTCCTGGCTACCGCCGCCCTCGATGAGGTAGGCGGCCAGGGTGAATGGCGAACCGGCGAAGCCGATCAGGGGCTTCGTCCCGATCTCGGCCTTCACCATCCGGATCGCCTCGGCGACGAACCCGAGGCTCTCCCGCGGGTCGACGACCTTCAGGGCGCGAATCGCCGCCTCGTCGCGCACCGGCGCGGCGAGTTTCGGCGCGCCGTGCGAAAAGTCGAACGTGGCGCCCATCGGCCCGAGCGGCGTGAGGATGTCGCTGAAGATGATGCCGGCGTCGAGGTCGAAACGCCGCAGGGGCTGGAGCGTGACCTCGCACGCCAGCTCCGGTTGCGTGCATACGTCATGGAAGCTGGCGCGTTCCCGTACGGCGAGATATTCGGGCAAGTATCGCCCCGCCTGCCGCATGATCCACAGGGGACGATGGCGGGGGCGTTCACCACGCAGGGCGGCCAGAAACGGCTGCGGAGTCGTCGATGGGTCGGTCGTCTTCATGGCGTCCTCGCGTCCTCTGGGGTTGGTGCGTGTAAAGTAATCTGTTCGAGCCGGGTTTGCACGTAGAGAGCGCAGGTTCAGAAATGGCTATGGCCGGTGCCAGACCGCCATTTGCGCGCCGACCGCGAGGAGCAGGAGCCCAGCGGCGAGCGGATAGGGGACCGCCAGCATACCGGTGCCTTTTACGGCGAGTCCGGCCAGCAGCGGCGGGAGGAATCCGCCCGCGCCCACCAGGGCCTCGTGGATCCCGGCGTTGCGCCCTCGCCCGGCCGGGAGTACCAGGCTGAAGTGGAGGCTCGCGGCATAGGCGATGCCGCAGCCCAGCCCGACGAGGGGTACGGTGAGGAGCAGAAGGCCGAACGGGTGCAGGATCGGGACCACCACCAGGGCAGCGGCGGCCAGCCCCTGCGGGAGCCACAATCGCCCGGGTCGGTGCGGAACTCGCAGCGGACCCAGGAGCAGCACGAAGACCAGGGTCTGGCTGACCAGGATGCCGGCCAGGTAGAAGCCATATTGCGCCTCGCTCCAGCCCCGTGACTCGAACCACTGGGGGAGGTGGTACGTGAGGATCCCGAAGGCGCCGTAGGCGGCCGTGTTCGCGATCCAGGCCATGGTCCGCAGCCGGCGCAGGTGGCGGACATCGTCTTCGATCTCGCCATCGGGGGAGGGCTCCTCGTTCCGGGCAGCCGCTGCCGCGTCCGACGGGTCCACGGGAGCCGACGCTGGCACGCGGCGCGGCAACGCAAAGAAGGCGGCGGCCACGCTCACGGCCCCGACGAGAAACGTCACGGCGAACCCGAAGCGATGCAGGAGCAGACCGCCGAGCAGGAACCCCAGCGTCTTGCCGCTGCTCCATGCCACGTTGAAGCGCCCGAGGGTACCCTGCCGGGTCGCCGGTGTCGCGAGATCCCCCAGCGACGATTGCACGGTCGGCCAGTAGAGCGCCTTGCCGAGTCCCATCAGCAACTGCAACGCGAGGAGCATCGTGAGCGACCTGGTCTGCAGCGCCAGAAACGCGCAGGTGATCAGCAGGCCACCGCCCAGGCCGCAGAGTCGGATGCGGCTCGTGCGGTCGCTCAGGACACCGGCGGCAGGAGCGGCAAGCACGTAGCTCACGGCTCCGATGGTGGGCATCAAGCCGAGATCGACGGCCCCGCCTCCGAGCGCGAGAACCTTGAAGGGCATTGCGGCCATGATCAGGAAGAACCCGCCGTCCATCGCGGCGGCCGAGAGGAAATACCCACGCAGGGCGCGGGACAGCACCGTCGCACGCGGTCGGGGGCCCGGGACCTGCGACCGCGACTGTGCTGAATGGAGCAAGATCACGTCAGTCGCCGACCTCGGTGGTCCGGAAGCGGTCGCGCAGGAGACCCTGGCGCAGACCATGCGCGCTCACCACGAGCGACGAGCACGCGAAGCGGTCCATGATGGCCGCCACGATCAGGGCACCGGCCAGGATCACGTCGGCGCGACCGGAGTGCAGCCCCTTGATCCGGCGCCGCTCGGCCACGGTCGATTTCTGGTAGAGTGCGATCTGTCGCTCCACCTCGGCGCGTGCCAGGAGGTGGCCGTGGATCGACGCCGCGTCGGCCAGGGGCTGGCCGAGTTGCACGGCGCCGAGGGTGGCCGGCGTGCCGCCGATCCCGACGAGGAGATCACCGTACGGTTCCTTCCCGAAGGCGGCGAGGTCGCGTGCGATGCGTGCGCTCGCCTCCGCCACTGCGGCGGCGGCCGGCGGGTCTCCGGTGAGGACGTTCTCCGTCGTCGAGAGCGCGCCGATCGCGAGGCTTGCTCCTCCCAGCATGTGGCCGGGACGTCCCCAGCACAGCTCCGTGCTGCCCCCGCCGACGTCGAAGGTCACGAGTTGCGTGTCGGGCTGAGTGCCGGGCAGCTCCAGGCTCGCGCCGATGAAAGACAGGCGGGCTTCCTCACGCCCGCTGATGACCTCGAGAGTCAGCCCGGTCTCGCGCTTCACCTGCGCGATGAAATCGTCTGCATCGCGCGCCTCGCGCAGGCATTGCGTGCCGACCATCGCCGTCGCCGCGCATCCGTAGTCGGCGAGCATCTCGGCGAACGAGCGCAGGGCCTCGATCGACCGCTCGCGGGCGGCCGGATCGAGCGTGGTACGCGAGGAGAGGCCGCGGCCCAGGCCGGTAATCGCCACGCGGTCGAGCAAGGGGCGAAAGCGAAGGGTGCCGCGTTCGGTCTCGCGTGCGACGACGCGCAGCTTCAGCGCGTTCGTGCCCACGTCGATGGCGGCGAAACGAGGCGGGGATAGCATCGTCGACCTACAAAAACGGGCCCAGCCGTGGCCAGGCCCGATATTTGGTAGCGGGGGCAGGATTTGAACCTGCGACCTTTGGGTTATGAGCCCAACGAGCTACCAGACTGCTCCACCCCGCATCCGTGTCCCGGAAAGCCCCGACATCGCAAAGATTCGATTCCCTTGCAATCGTTTGGGGAAGGGGAATATAGGACCCGCATCTGGAGGTGTCAAGGTGAGGCGTCGGCACGGTCGGAGGGTACGATCAGCAGGACATCCTCGCCTGGCTTGCGCAGGTTGTAGCGCTCGCGCGCCAGCTTCTCGAGCGCGCTCGGGTCCTGAGCCAGCGCGTCGATCCGGACCTGCAAGGTGTCGGCGTCGGCGCTGAGCGCACGGACGTCTCGCTGCAGATCATCGCGCTGCGATCGCAGGCGCAGAAGCACGACGAGTCCATTCTCGCCGAGCAGCGGCACCAGCAGCACGGCGAGGGCGAGAAGCAGGCCGAGCCAGGGCAGGAGGCGGTGGGCGACGGGCGCGGGTTGTGGCTGGCCACGCAGATAAGGCGAAGCGGGTGGAGGTGCGAGGCGCTGGTCCTTGCGAGCCATGCGGATTCTCCCGGGCATCCGTGCCCTGGATGAACGGGTCGGCCGCGTGCGCCACGGCCGACCCGCGATGGACTCAGCGTAGGTTGTAGAAACAGGAATGTCCAGGAAAGACCGCGAGGTCGTCGAGCTCTTCCTCGATGCGCAGCAGCTCGTTATACTTCGCGATCCGATCACTGCGGCAGAGCGAGCCCGTCTTGATCTGACCGGCGTTCGTGGCCACGGCGAGGCTGGCGATGGTCGTATCCTCAGTCTCGCCGCTGCGATGGCTGACGACGTTGGTCCAGCTCGCGCGCTTGGCCAGTTCGATGGTCTCGAGGGTCTCGCTAAGCGTGCCGATCTGGTTCAACTTGATGAGGATGCTGTTGGCGCAACGTTCCTGGATGCCGCGACGCAGCCGCTCCGGATTGGTGACGAAGAGATCGTCTCCCACGAGCTGGATGCGGTTGCCCAACGTCTCGTAAAGCTTGCCCCAGCCATTCCAGTCGTCCTCGCTGAGCCCGTCCTCGATCGACACGATCGGGTAGTTGTCGACGAGATCCTTGTAGAATGCGACCAGCCGCTCCGAATCCCACGGCTCGCCCCCCTCGGCCTGCAGCACGTACTTGCCGTCCTGGAAGAACTCGCTCGCGGCCGGATCGAGGGCGATGGCAATCTCCTCGCCGGGCTTGAAACCCGCACGCTCGATGGCCTGGACGAGGAGCTCCAGCGCTTCCCGGTTCGACTTCAGATCGGGGGCGAAGCCGCCCTCGTCGCCGACGCCGGTGGAGAGGCGCTTCTCGACGAGCAGCTTCTTCAGGGCGTGAAACGTCTGGGCGCCGTACCGCAGGGCTTCGCCGAAGGTGGGGGCGCCCAGCGGCATGATCATGAACTCCTGCAGATCGACGTTGTTGTCGGCGTGCTGGCCACCGTTGAGCACGTTCATCATCGGCACCGGCAACGTGTGCGCCTGCACTCCGCCGAGGTACTGGTACAGAGGCAACCCCACCGACTCCGCGGCAGCCTTGGCCACGGCCAGGGACACGCCGAGGATCGCGTTGGCACCGAGCTTCGACTTGTTGGGTGTGCCGTCCAGTTCGATCAGGATGCGATCGACGAGGATCTGATCGGTCGCGTCGAGCCCGACCAGTTCTTCCTCGATGTCCTGCACATTCTTCACCGCTTCCAGAACGCCCTTGCCGTCGTAACGGTCCTTGTCGCCGTCACGCAGCTCATGCGCTTCGTGTTCGCCGGTGCTGGCGCCGCTGGGCACCGCGGCACGACCTGCGGAGCCATCGGCGAGCAGCACGTCCACCTCGACGGTGGGATTGCCCCGGGAGTCGAGGATCTCGCGGGCCTGGATCATCTCGATCGAGCTCATGGCAAACCTCGTTTCTGTCGGTCGCGATGGGGCCGGCCGGGGCTGGCCAGGCGGCGGTTCCCTGCCGGGTGTCCTCTGGTCCATGCGGGCCGTAGACTGATTCATGTGGTCGGCAGACTAGGTACCACCACGGGGCGTGTCAACCGGTCAGCGCGACCCAGGAAATCGTTGACCCCCGTCGGCTCACCTGCCACCTTCGTGCATCGGCTCGCCCGAGGATGCGCAGTCATCCGGATCTGCAGACCCCAGCATAAGGCCGAGCAGCCCGCGAGACCATGTTCGACCGACGCAGCGACCTCAAACTCATCCGCCGCTGCAAGCGTGGCGAGGAAGCGGCCTTCGCGCAGGTGCTCGAGCGCTACCGCGGGCCGATCTATAACCTCTGCTACCGGATGGCGCGCAATTCCGAGGACGCGCGCGATCTCGCGCAAGAAGTATTCATCAAGGTCTTCTCCCTCCTCGACCGCTTCGACGAGAACTACGCCTTCAGCAGCTGGCTCTTCCGGATCGCCACGAACCATTGCATCGACCACCTGCGGCGCAACCGCTTGCGGTTCCTGTCGCTCGAGCGCGGCGGCGGCCACGAGGATGAGGAGGCGGAGATCCAGGTGGCCGACTCCGGGCCCACGCCGGAGGTGGTGCTGCAGCGGCGCGAAGCCATGGAGCGCCTGGAGGAAGTGATCGCCGACCTGCCCCCACACTACCGGGCGATCACGCTCTTGCGCCATGATCAGCAGCTGACTTACGAGGAGATCGCCGACGTGCTCGACCTGCCACTGGGTACCGTCAAGGCGCGGATCCACCGGGCGCGCAATCTGATCCAGCAGATGCTCCGGGCGCGGTCTTACGAAATCTGATGCAACCTGCTGCAAGCGAAGTTCGTACGAGGGGATGCCGTGCAGGTCCGCCGCACCGGTTGGCGCTGCAAGGCTTTGTGCGGCACGAGCTTCTGGCTTAGAGGCCCGGTTGAGAGTTCGGACGGAAGCGGTCGCGGTGGGCTATCGAATCACTGTCGGGGGATACGAGACCCGGCCGTGACCGGGAGCGGAGTGCGGGGTTGTGTCCCCGCCTCCGCTCCAGCGGCAACGCGTTGCCACGGCGTCGAAAGGGCCCTAGAATCAAGAGCGGCACCCCCGGCGTCACGGCGTAAGGAGATGAACGTGAGCGGCAAACACCAGGACACACAACCCCACCTGTCCTGCGGCCAGTGCCGGGATTCCTTTCAGGACTATCTCGACGGCGACATGCCGAAAGATCAGTCCCTGCGCGTGTTTCTGCACGTGCGCGAATGCCGGGATTGCGCCGGCGAACTCGAGCAATGGCAGAACTTGTTCAACCATCTGGGCAGTCTGCGGGCCGTCGAACCTCCGGCCGGTCTCGACGCGCGGGTCCTCGCAGCGGTGCCGTACGCGGCGTACCGTGACATGGCGCCCTTGCGCCGTGAGCGGGTTCCCGTCTTTCTCGAACCGACGTTCCTGCCGCCGATCGTGCGTGCCGCCCGGATTCGCATTGCCGGCGGCGCCATCGCCCTTGCGGCGGGTATCGGCGTGGCCACGGGGACGGTCCCGTCGCCGGGCCTCGTCATCGCGGGTATCGGCGTTCTGCCCGAGGTCCTGGTACGTCTGCAGGCGCTGGGCCGCCGGGTCGCCCTGGCGGGTCGCCACGCGGAAGGTGGAGCATAGCGTATGCGTCCCGTCGTGAGGCAGCCTCGTGCGTGGCAAGTCCGGCACCCCGGCAGGAGGATCGCGGCCGTGTACGTCGCCCTCCTGGGCTTGGTCGTCATCGCCGGTCCGTGGCCGGCGGACGGGTTCGCCCAGGTGCCACCGTCGCGTGAGATCCGGGCCGTCGAACGCGACTCGCTCCGCGCGCAGATGGATCGCTATTCGCGGATCATGGCCTCGCTGCGTGATACGCTGCGCTCTCTCGAATCGCGCGGTCGCGGACCTACCGGCCAGGAGAAGGTCATCCAGGACACGATCAACGAGCTCGGCCAGTCGCTCTCGGAGATCTCGCGGCAACTCTCGCAACTCGATCTCGAGGTCGACAACAACACCATCAGGTTGCGCGATGGTCGCGGCGGTGCCGTCCAGATCGACATTCCGGACAATCTCGACGAGCAGATCCGGCGTGGCATCAGCTCGATCACGGACGTGATTCTCGACGAGCTACCGGATTCGCTGCGGATCAACCTCGAGGATGTCCGCAAGATGCACAAGTTGAAATTCAATGCGCCTACCCCCCCAAACGCGCGTGCACCGCGCGGATTCACGTTCGGAGTCAGCGGCTCGCGCAAGCCCAGCCGGATCATCGAGGGCGATCTCGTGAAGGTGCGCGATGACGTCATCGTGCAATCCGACGAGGTCGTCCGTGGCGATGTCGTGACTGTCATGGGCGACGCGTTGATCGAGGGGCGTGTCGACGGCGATCTCGTCGTCGTGCTGGGCGACCTCCAGCTCGGCGACACGGCCGAGGTGGGTGGCAAGGTCGTCAACGTCCTCGGTCGCCTCGATCGTTCCGACACCGCCGAGGTCGGTTCCGTGGTCGTCGTCAATCCCGGTTCGTTCTTCGGCCTCGACTGGCACGAGTTCGGTGTCGGACGCGGTGCGATCGGTGCCTTCGCGGGCTGGCAATTCGCTGTCTTGCTGCTTGTCTTCGTGATCGTCGTGCTCCTCGCGCTCGTGCCGGGACATCGCGTCGAGACGGTGGTCGGACATCTCTCGCAGCATCCGCTGGAATGTTTCGGGCTCGGGCTTCTGTTCGCGGTCGCCGGTCACGCGCTGGTGACCGCCATCGCAGCGGTCCTGGCCGTGACCATCATCGGTATTCCGCTCGCTCTCATCCTCGTGCTGAGCGTGATGCTGCTCGATGTCTTCGCCGTGGGGGCGGCGAGCCTGGCATTCGGTCGACGACTGTGTCGGTCGCTCTCGCTGCCGTGCCGGCGTCCGTGGATCGTGGCGTTCCTTGGCCTCGTTCTGGTGCATGCCGTCTGCTTCTTCGCGGGGTTGCTCGCCGTCGCGGGGGCGCCCGCGGCCGTGGTGGTGCCGCTCATGGCCGTGGGAGTGGCGGTATGGATCGTCGCTTATCTCTGCGGTCTCGGCGCCCTGGTACTCAGCCGTCTGGGGGCGCGGACGGAGCCGGGCGCCGCTCCGGATCTGCAGCCGGCCACGTCGGCCTAGCGTCAACCCTCGCGTCCATTTCTTGCCTGGGTGAGAACCCTCACCTCTTCTGCGCCATATGACCCGATTCTTCGCCTCGCCATGCTGGCGTCGCTCACGCATGCCCGAGATATGCCGGCTGCCATGGCCGCCACAACAGACTTATCGTATTTCATGACAACATGTTGGTGGGGTGACCCGTCTCGGGCCTCGTCCTGTAGGGGATCTTCACCGGATCGCCGCGACGTGGTATACTAACTGCGTCATTTTCAGACAAGACATCAACTGTGGGGCGTGGTGGCGGAAGAGGTCGGATGATGGTCGGGAAGAGCGCACGACGGCACATCGTGGAACGACGGGTATCGTCAGGTCCGCTGGCCGGCCCCGCGGCGCTTGCCGTGCTGCTCGTGCTTGCCTTGCTGCTCGTGCTTACCGTGGGCACCGCTGCGAGGGCGGCGGAGACGCTCGATACCGCAACCGGGTTGCACGCGGTCGTCCACACCGCGCCGGAGATCATGGCCGAGTGGATCTCCGTCGACGCGGCGGGACGCACGTGGTTCCAGGCTCCCGGTGTCGACGCCGTGGAACTCGACGCGACGCAGCATCCCTGGGATACGCTCACACCGCTACCCATGGGCGCGGTGCTGGATGCCGTGCGTGCGATGCACGGGTTCTCGACCGCGATCGACCTGCAGATCTTCATCCTGCCGGGGTTGCCGGTCGAGACCCTCGGCAGCTTCTCGCGGCATGACGCCGTGTTCCTCGCCCCGGCGCTGGGGCAGGTCGCGGCCAGCACCGTGGCTTACCTGACGACACACGAGATCGGACACGTGATGACGTGGGCTGCGCTCGATGGCCGCGCACCACGCTGGTCAGCCTACCTCTCGCTGCGCGGTGTACCGGCGACGGCGTTCGGCGCGGACGTGCCACACGCGGATCGTGCGCGGGAGATCCTGGCCGAGGACTGCCGTCAGCTCTTCGGCGGGCCGCTGGCCACGCAATCCGGGACGATCGAGAACGCGAGCCTGCCGCTGCCGGAGACCGTCGACGGATTGCGGGACCTCCTCGTCGGCTTTCTCGCCGACACGGCAAGGACCGTGTCTTCCGTGGCCGAGCTGCGGGCGTTTCCGAATCCCTGCAATCCGCGCACGACGGTCGAGTTGAGCATCCCGGCAGGCGCGGATGTCGCGGATGCCGCGTCTGCCGTGCTCGACGTCTATGACCTGCGCGGACAGCGGGTGAGTACCGTGCGCGGGGGCGAATGGCACGATGGCCGGGTGGAGATGGTCTGGCCCGGCACCGGCCACGACGGGGCGCGCATTGCCTCGGGTACCTACACGTTCGTGTTGCGTCTCGGCGACGTCGCGGCGCGCGGCCGTGTGACCGTCGTGCGCTAGCTCGTCTCGAGAATCTGATCAGGGCTGCGGGACCGGCGGTGGCGGGTTGTCGTACGACTCCTCGATCTCATCGACGTTGATGTGCCCCATGTCGCCCATCTCATCGTCCATGATCTCGAGGTACACGTGGCGACCATGCAACGGTCGCAGATCCCAGTACCGCCAGCTCATGGTCTCGATACCGTCGCCCGTCTCGCTGTAGAGCGTCGTGTCGGCGTCGGCATCGATCAGCGAGACATAGCAGGTTTGCGGGTAGATGCCGCCGCCCACGAGCATGCGCATGGAGTTGCCCGTCACGGTGAACGTGTCCGTCGCCACGTTGCCGCGCGAGGCATCGCCCAGGAACGCGCCGGGCGATCCCCGTCCGGACAGCGGCCCCTGGTAATACTCTTTGCTGCCGAAATAGAAATTCCCCACCGGACCTGCAGGCGCTTCGCCGCGACGCAACGGATTGTCGCCGAAGCAGGGATTGCCGAGCGTCGCGACGCCGTTGCGGACAGCGAAATAGCGGTCGAGGGGATGCGGCTTGTACACCGTGGGCGGGGCCAGCCCGGGCTGGAACTGCAAGGTGTCGAGGCGCACGACGAAAGACAGCGCCGTGTGGTTGACTTCCTGGTACGGCCCGATGCGTGAGAAAAGCCAGGGCCCGTCCTGATCGAACTGATCCACCTCGGGCGCGATTCCGTAGTCGATGAAGGTTCGGTTGGCGAACGACAGACCAGCGGGGTCGTCCGCACTGATGTGGCTGATCCCGTCGACATTGTACTCGACGAAGAACAGATGGTGCACGCCGTCCACCACCTTGTACTGCATGCTCTCCATCACGTTGCCGGGATTGCTGCCGTCGTTGCGGAAGAAGATGCTCTGCGCATCCCAGTGCAGCTGATCGGCCGACGTGATGTCGGCCGTGACGCCCTGGAATCCGCTGGGACCGTTGGCCGCCGCGGTCATCAGCATGTGCCATAGCGATCCGTCGTGGTAGACGTACGGGTCGCGGAAATTGCCGAAGGAGCCGTTGGGATTCCAGATGAAGATGCCGGTATCGGGCACCACGACGGGATTGAGCCGTGTCTTGTACCAGGTCGTCAGATCTCGCGACCAGGCCAGGGCGCCACGCTGGTTGTAATCCGCATCGACGGCAGTGTACGCCATCCACCAGAGGCCGTTCTCCGGGTTGAAGAACACGTCGGGAGCCCACATGGCCAGGGATTCGAAAGAGTCGCTGGAAACCCACAGCGCGGGCACCGGCGCCGTCCAGTGGATGAGGTCGTGGGTGGTGGCGTGGTAGATCGTATCCGCCGAGGCCGGCGTCGGGGACGACTCGGGTATACCGTGGTAGAAGATGTGGTACGTGCTGTCGACCCTCACGAGCGAGAAATCCCAGACCTGAACGTACGGGTGCACGTAGTAGGGTTGCTCGAAGTCGATCTTGAGGAGAGCCCGCGCGGGACGACTCGCGCCGAGAACGACGCACGTGAGCCAGACCGTGGCGATGATCATGAAAGGGCGGCGCCAGCGGAATGGGTCGAATCGAGGGGACGGGATCATGCGGGCGTCGACCTTTCGGTTGCGATCGTTCCGAGCCGGCTCCGCCACGGCGAGACGGTGGCACGCCAGCGCGGAGTCGGTTACGGGCGGAGATCATATGACATGGTATCAGAATTCATGGACAACGGTCAACTGACCCACCTTGGTCTGACCCGCCCTGGTCGCCCGCGGTGGCGATTGGTTTTCGGGGTTCTCGTCTTCCTGGGCGTTGCTGGCGGGGCCGGCCTGGCCCGGAGCGCGGGAGATGCAAGGAACGCGCCGCCATCGGGGCTGGCGCGCCTCGACAGCCTCGTGGCGATGGGTGAGGTGGATGAAGTCCTGGCCGAGGCGGCAAAGCTGCTCGCGAGCGGCTCCCTGCGGCCGCAGGAGCGCTGGCTGGTCGACCAGCGCGTGTGTGCGGCGTTGACTGATGCAGGCCAGGCGCACCGCGCTCTGGGGACCTGCGAGGATGCGGCTCGCGCCGCACCCTACGATGCAGCGAATCATCGGAACTTTGCTGCCTGTTTGACCGCGGTCGGTCAGACCGGCCGGGCTATCGGCGAGTTCCAAGCTGCCCTTGAACTGGCGCCCGAGCAGACCGACTGGCGGCTCGAGTATGCGCAGACCCTGCGCCAGATGGGCGTTGCGCGTGAGGCGCTTGCTCAGCTCGATCGGGCGCGGACCGACTGCGGGGGTTGCCCCGCCGCGACCCGGGCCCTCGCGCAGTACTATCTGACGGAGGGGCCGGCGGCGAGAGCTGCTCCGCTGCTCGCCTCACTTCTGGCCGAGCATCCGGATCCTGCCGTGCGGGCACGCTATGCACAGCTCCTGAGCGATCTGGGCCGGTTCGCAACCGTCGACTCGCTGCTGGGCCCGCTGGGCCTGGCCCAGCTCTCCGTTCCCGAGACCTGGATGCTGCTGCAAGCTGATCGCGCGCTCGGACGCGGCGCGCGTGGTGTTCTCCTGGCGCCGGGCAACGCGGATAGTCAGGGCGTGTCTCCCGACATCGCGGGCCAGGCGCGGTACTGGGGACTCGTCTCGGAACTCTGCTTGCTGGCACACGACCCGGGGGCGAGTTTGAGAGCGATCGATGAGGCCGTGGCGATCTCTCCGCGCGAGGCCATCTGGCACCACAACCGCGCGGCGGTCCTGCTCGAACTGGGACGGAACGAGGAAGCCGCGGAGGCGCTGGCGCGGGCCAAGGCCCTCGGAATCGGGCGGGAGCAAGCACGATGATGCGAAGGACTGGTCAACGCCGGACATACTCCGTGCGGATGGTCGTGGTGCTGGGGTTGGTCACCGTGGCCGGCATGCCGGCCTGGGCAACGGAACTCGCGGAAGACCCGGCTCCGCTCGGAGGCATCCGCCTGATCCGGCTCGCGCGCTGCGCCGAGGAGTCGCCGCTGCAACCGGACGTCAAGGCCTCCCTCGCGAGCGCGGCGAGCCTCGTCCGGGGCGGTAACGGGGCTGACGGGATCACCGAGCTCGAACTCTGCGTCGCCGACCATCCCGAGGCGGGCTCGGCGCTGCTCATGCTTGCGCAGTGCTACCTGGCGGCTGCCTGGGGGCGGCCCGACCTGGCCCCGCGCGAGGGGACCCTCGCCGCATCCGGCGATCGTGACCGGGACCTCGCCCGCTGGGTCGATCGCGCGTTCACGTTGCTCGAGGCTGCCGAGGGGCAACGCCCGGACGACGCCGTGGTCGATTACCTACGCGCCGAGGTCTGGCGCTTGCGCCACGATGACGACGCGGCGGCCACCTCCGAATATCTCGGCATGCGCAAGTGCTCCTATATCCGCAGCCTGGAGATGGTCAAGCGGCTCCAGCGCCTGCAGTCGTACCCCGCGGCCGTCGTGGGGGAGCTGAAACCGCACTATCCGGAGGCCGCAGCGGCGCGGGGGATCACGGGGACGGTGACGCTCGACCTGCTCGTCGACCCCGAGGGGCGGGTGGAACAGGTGGTGACCGTATCCGGCCCGCCACTGCTTGCCGGGGCCGTCGAGGCGGCTGCGCGTGACGCGGGGTACCAGGCGGGCCGCGTGGGCGCGTATCCGGTGTGGTGCTGGCTGCGCGTTTCGGTCGGGTTCGGCCACGCCAGCACCGACTAGGCGTGGAACTGCCAGTTGATTTAACTGGCTATCCACCCTAATTTTACGAGGCACCTCCGGTTTGGGACTGGAGGTTCGTCCTGATACTGCGTCGGGCCGCCCACTTGCGCCCCGCGGCTCTGTTCCGACGGGAGGTCGGTGTTTTGAAGATGGGGTCTGGTACTCGCACTCTGGTCGCCTGCTACGTTCTCGTGCTCGTCGGTGCCCTCGTGGTGGGTTGCAGTACGAAGGACACGGCTTCCGAGCAGCTCGTCACCTGCGGCAATCATAGCTGCGGCGACCTGGCCATGGTGACCATCGACACCTCCACGGATGGCTTCCAGTACCTCGATGCTTCGGCCTCGCCGGACCAGCAGACACTCGCGTTCACCGCCGACTGGGCCGTGATCCCGTCGCAGGACGACTACACGGTGCCGTACCCGAATCGGCAGATCCTGGTGATGCCCGTGCCCGGCGGGATCTGGGACGATGCGGCCCTGTCGCGGCGGCCGGTCGAGTCGATCGTGGAACAGGGCGCCCAGCTCGTGAAGTGCGAGGAATTCTACAGTCTGGTGGGCGGGGCGCCCAACCTCACGCAGGGCGCGGCCCGGGCGAACAAGGGCTCGCCGATCTGGATGAGCCCGGATTCGCTGATCTTCTGGATCAACTTCAACAGCCGCGATCGCTTCGTTCTCGCCGATATTTCGGATCCGTCGTCCGTCCCGTTGCAGGTTCTCCACTATGAGCCCGATGATCTCGCGGCGAGCGGTTGGATCTACTATCACCACGACGGCGCGCTGTCTCCCGACAAGCGCTGGCTCGCCTATACGCGCTTCGGTTGCGATCGACCCAGCGCCGACGATGCGATTTGTACGGACGTTGCGATCTGGGTCATCGATATGAATACCATCAGCGATCCCAGGGTCTCGCATGCCTTCCCGATCACGAGCGAGGCGGTAACCATCGCCACGCCGAGCTGGTCGCCGGATGGCCGCAGCATCGTGTTCTCGTCGAGCCTGGATATCGTCGGCGACAACTCGGGCCACATGAACGAGATCTTCACCATCGACTTCGACACCACGGGCTATGCCGCCAGCGGGACGGTGGTGTTGGACCGGAACCTGAGGCGCATCACGCACACGACGGTCGAACCGAACGATCCCATCGTCGGGCTCCAGAACTACGACCCGATCTACAGCCGCAATGGCGACTACGTCTACTTCGTCTCGAGCCGTCGCGCGCCCGGATCGACGCAGCGCGGCCGCAATATCTGGTCGGTGACGGCTGATGGTCGTCTCGAACCGGAGATCCTGTTCTTCTCGCGTCAGGACGACATCGATCCGTCGCTCATGGACGACGGGACGATGATCTTGTCGAGCCGCCTCGGATTCACCACCGAGGTGCTCGATCGACTCGAGCAGGAGCGGGTCGACGAGTTGACGTCCCTTCCCGACACCGTGTTGACGACATTCGAGATCGCGCGCATCGCATCGGACGAGCGAGACAAGCTCGAGTTCTTCGAGGGTGTGATGGCGCAGCTCTACCTGTTCCGCAACTGGTAGGCGAGGTTGCGGAGAAGACGCGAGGCCCCTGGCCGGGACAGCCAGGGGCCTCCGCATAGCCAGGGGCCTCCGCATAGCCAGGGGCCTCCGCATAGCCAGGGGCCTTCGCATGGCCAGGGGCCTTCGCATGTCCAGGGGCCTTCGCATGTCAGCTCGGGATCCTGGGGATCAGGGGAGTACGTTGCCGCCGCCATTGGCCGCTGCCGTCGCCAGTCCCACCACGACGCACAATCCCAGCACCAGGACCAGCAAGATCAATCGTTTCACCATCCCGGACTCCATTCCTCAAAGGTGTTCGTAGATTTCCGTCAACTGCGCGGCGATGGCCAGCCAGCTGAAACGCTCCTCGATATGCCGCCGTGCGCGCCACGCACGCCTCGCGGCTTCCTGCGGCTGCTGTGCCGCCGCCAGTACCTGACGCGCAAAATCGTCGATGTCACTAGCCAGCCAGACGGTCTCGTCGGCGGCGTCGGTGATGCCCTCGGCGCCGATGGCCGTCGTCACGACCGGTATACCACGCGCCATCGCTTCGAGCACCTTGATCTTGATGCCACCGCCTTCGGTCAGCGGCGCCAGGAAGAGGCGACTTGTCGCGAACAGCGCGTCCAGATCGTCCACGTAACCGAGCCCCTGGACGCCGTCCGCCCCGGAACCCGAAATGTTCGCCAGGAACGTATCCGATCCGGGGCCGGCAAGGGCGAGTTCCCATGTCGGGAGCGCTTCGCGCAGCGCCGGCCAGATGGTCTCCAGGAGCAGCTTCGCCGCCACACGATTCGGCGGATGCTGGAAGCTGCCGAGAAACAGGGCCCGCGTCGCGCCATCGTCGGCGGGGCGAAAGGGCACACGGTCCGTGTCCACGCCCAGCGGGACCGTCTGGAGGTTCTGGCCGCCGAGCTGCGCGAACAGTTCGTGATCCTGAGGCGTGACGCAGAGCGTCGCGTCGGCCCAGGTCGACGCGTCGACCTGCAACCGCTCCCAGGCGTGGGCGACGATATGCAGCCACGCCCGCCGCGCGGGGTCGCGGGTGACGGCGGCGCGACGCTGACGCGGCAGCGAGCTGAGCTCATGACTGCCCAGCACCAGGCCCGGGCGCCGGTTCCCGTCGCGATCGCGAAGTCGCCGAATATTGCGCAGGGCCAGCGCCAATTGCAAGTATTCGATCTGGATCACATCCGGGTCGATCCGTCGCACGGCCTCGGCGACGGCGCGCAGGAGCGACGGCTGGCCGTACTTGGCGACGAAGAGCGGATACCGCGTGGCCACGGCGCGCCCGGCTGCTTGCAGGCGGCTCGTGACGAGGGCGACGCGCTGGTAGCCACGAGCACCGCGATCGACGAAGGGGATGCCGTGCACCTCGACGCCCAGGCTGGCCACGTCGTCGAGGAGCGCACCCTCGCCCGGCCGCACGAGCGCCACGACGTCGACCCGGTGGAGGCGCGAGAGGGCCTTCACGAGATTGCGCACGGCGGTGCCGCCGCCATGGCCCACCCGGCTGTGGGGGAGATACGGGGTCAGAACGAGCACTTTCACCGCCGTCGCTCCGTCGCGGTTCGGCGATGGGACGTCGTCATCAGCGGATCACGTAACCTCGGGACACGGCCAGATCTTCCTTGACCCGGTCGAGCTGGATCTCCCACTCGGTCGTGCCTTCCTCGAGCTGCGGCTTGTGCTGCAGCAACCACGCTGTGGCTTGTTCGTCGATCTCGTCCTCGATCTTGAGATCCTGCAGGATCAGGCCCTGGACGAAGAAGACAAACTTCTTCTCATCGATCTCGAGGTCGATCAATTCGTCGTCGAGCAGGGCGTTGGCGATCTCCTCGGCCAGGCGGGAGATGCGCTCCTCGGACAGTCGCATGAATCGGTCTCCCCGGAGTCTAGAGCACGAAGCCTCGGCGTTTGGCCACTTCCCGCTTGAACTTGCGTCGCAGGTCGATCAGGTCCATCTCCAAGACCTGGATCTCGGCACGGTGCTGGCGGAGCAGGATATCCACTTCCTGCTCGATATCGTCCTCCTCGCGCATGTTCGCGAAGATGGTATCGGCGATGGTCTTGTCCACCGCGTCGATATTCGACGTGATGTGGACCTTCGGGTTTTCCTGGATCATCAGCAGGATCCGGTCGGCCAGGTAGCGGATCTTGTCTGGCGACAGCCTCACGGGGACCTCCAGCCGGTGCGCGGGTGCGAACGTGCCCTTCATTGAAGTGCCAAGGCCCGACCTTGGCAAGTGAATTCCACGCCGCTACCATACCGGGCGCGTCCTTCGGACGCCGTGGGAACCTCGAGCGGCGGGGAGACGTAGAATCGCGCTGTCGCGAAATCCATGCACTACCGGTGACGAGGAAGAGGATAGCATGAGCGAGAACACGCTGGACAGAGCGCAAGCCGAAGCGTACGCAGCCCGGCTGGAGGCCGTGCTGCAGGAGGTGGGCAAGGTCATCGTCGGCCAGCGGTCCATGCTCGAGGGGCTGCTGCTCGGGTTGATCGCAGACGGCCATATTCTGCTGGAAGGCGTACCGGGGCTGGCCAAGACCCTCGCTGTCAGCACCCTGGCTCGGGCCGTCGACACGGGATTTCAGCGCATCCAGTTCACGCCGGACCTGCTGCCGGCGGACATCGTGGGGACCACGATCTACCGGCGCGAGACAGGGGAATTCACTGTCAAGAAGGGGCCCATCTTCAGCAACATCATCCTGGCTGATGAGATCAACCGTGCGCCGGCCAAGGTGCAGAGCGCCCTGCTGGAGGCCATGCAGGAACGGCAGGTCACAATCAGTGACACCACCTTCAAGCTGGCCGATCCCTTCCTCGTCCTTGCGACCCAGAATCCCATCGAGCAGGAGGGGACCTACCCGCTGCCGGAGGCGCAGGTCGATCGTTTCCTGCTGAAGCTGGAGGTCGGCTATCCGACGAAGGACGAGGAGCGACTCATCCTCGAGCGCATGGCCGGACGCTCCCCGGTGGTGGTGAGCCCCGTGATCAACGCTGGCGACATCGCCGAATTTCGTGCGGGCGTGAACGCGGTGTTCGTCGACGAGAAGATCAAGGCGTACATCCTCGACCTCGTCTTCGCCACGCGTCAGCCGCGCGACTACGGCCTCGACCTCGCGCCGCTCATCGCCTACGGCGCCTCGCCTCGCGCAACGCTCGCGCTGACGCAGCTCGCCAGGGCCCGGGCGCTCCTGCAGGGGCGCGCGTTCGTCGTGCCCGAGGACGTCAAGGCGATCGGACATGCCGTCCTGCGCCACCGCGTGCTGGTGACCTACGAGGCCGAGGCCCGGGAGCTGACGAGCAATGACGTGGTGACGACGCTCTTCGACAGCATCGAGGTACCCTGATTGCGGCGCGAAACGACGAGGGACAGGACGAGGGACAGGACGAGGGACGAGCGATGAGCCCACGCGATCAGCGCGAGCACACGCGGCCGTCGACCCCGGCGGCCCGAGACGACGGGATCCCCCCGGCGATTTTCGCGGCGGTACGGCGGATCGAGATCCGCACCCGTCGCCTCGTCGAGGAGGTCTTCTCGGGCGAGTACCACTCGGTCTTCAAGGGACGCGGCGTCGAGTTCCGGGAGGTCCGCGAGTACGTGCCCGGTGACGATGTGCGTGCGATCGACTGGAACGTCACGGCTCGATCCGACGACACGTTCGTGAAACAGTACGAGGAAGAGCGTGAGCTCACCGTCATGCTCGTGGCCGACGTCAGCGGAAGCGGTCGCTTCGGCTCCGGCGCGCGGACGAAGAGCGAGGTGGCCGCCGAACTGTGTGCGGTCCTGGCCTTCGCGGCCATCACGAACAAGGACAAGGTGGGGCTGCTGCTCTTCAGTGACCATGTGGAGAAGTTCATTCCGCCGGCCAAGGGCAAGAGCCACGTACTGCGCCTCATTCGTGAGCTACTCACGTTCCGTCCCGCGGGACGTGGCACGGATCTCGGGCCGGCGCTGCGCCTCCTGGGCACGGTGGTGAAGCGACGCGCCACGGTGTTCCTCGTGTCCGACTTCTGGACCGCGGGTTTCGACCACAATCTGCGCATCGTCGCGCGCCGGCACGACTGCGTGGCGGTACGCCTGCGCGATCCTCGCGAGACCGACGTGCCGGCCGTGGGAGTCGTGCGCTGGCGCGATGCAGAGACCGACCGCGAAATCCTCGTCGACACGTCGTCAGCCAAAGTACGTGAGCAGCTCCACGATCGCGCACGGGCCTTCGATCAACGGCTCGAACGGTCCTACCGGCACGCAGGCGTCGATCTCGTGGATATCGACGTGACACGCTCATACGTCGAGCCGCTCCAGCGGTTCTTCCTGGCGCGCGCGGGCCGCCAGAGAGGAGGCGCGCGGTGAGGCGGGGGCTGGGTGTCGTGCTCGCGCTCGGGCTCACGGTCGGGGTGGGGTTGGCCCAGGGACCGCGGCTCATGCCAGCGCCGCCCGACTCGGCCGCTGCGCCGCCGGACACGGCGGTTGCCACGCTGAGCGGTCCCTCGGCCTGGGGGCGGCCCGAGGCGATCCGTCTGTGGCCCACCTCCTCACGATTCGGCGCGGTGTCGGCGGTCGTCCTGGACTTCCCGCAGCGCGTGGCGTCGTTCGCGGCCGATTCCCTCGACCTGGGGGCACCGTGGCTCGTGCCGGCCACCCCCCAACGGTCTGCCGACCGCCCATGGTGGCGGCGACTGCTGTCGCACGAACCGCGAGTGGACGGGCCGGATGTTTCCGATCTGCCCCCGGCAGCTCCGGGGACGTGGCGCACCGTCGTGCCGGCGCGGGTGTATCGCACGGGGCCGGTGCGGGTGGCCTGGGCCGGTGGCGCGATCGGCGAAGTGGTCCAGGTCGCGGGCGTCCTCTCCGATCCTTCCGCGGTCGCCGATATCCGGGATCCGCGCGGTCTCGGTTGGTACAGGCTGCGTATGCTCGTGGCGCTGCTCGCGGCACTGCTGATCGTGCTTCTGGTCTGGCGATTGCGACGTCGGCGGCGCCGCGCCGCCTTGCCGCCGGATCGCCCGCTCGTGCCGCCGGCCTGGTACGCGGCTGCGCATGCACTCTGGGGCCTCGACGCCGACGATCTGCCGGCTCGCGGGATGGGCCGGGACTTCCTGGACCGTCTCGCCGGGATTCTGCGCGCCTATCTGGCCGGCCGCTTCTGGTTGCCGGCCCCGGAGCTGACGGCGCAGGAGATCGCCGTAGCTGCCCTGGAGTCGGGCTGGCCGAAGGCCTGGTTGCGCGGCTTCGTGACACTGATCGCTGCCGCAGACGCTGATCGCTACGCGCCCTCGCCGATCGACGCTGCCCGCTGCCGGCGCGATCTGACGACAGCGCTGTCGCTGATCGCCGCCGTCAGGATCGAGGCACGATACACGCCGGTGGACGTCATGGTGCGTACGGCTGGCGAGGAAGGCTGGGAACGGCTCCAGGAGAAGTACGGTAGCGCGGCCGCCCTGCAGGAGTCGCCATGCTGACTTTCGCTCATCCGTGGTTCCTGCTGGTGGCCGGGCCGGTGATCGCGCTCTTCTGGTGGCGACGGCGCCGGCCCGGCCAGCGCGCCGCGCTGCGCCATTCGCACGCCGATCTCTTCCGGCCGACCGGCACAACCTGGCGTCTACGCCTGCGCGCCATCGCGCCCTGGGTTTCCCTGGTAGCCCTCTTGCTGCTCGTGGTCGCCCTGGGGCAGCCGCGGCGCAGTTTCAGCAGCCAGGAGGTGGAGGGCCGCGGGATCGACATCATGATCGCCCTGGATATCAGCGGCAGCATGCGTGCGCTCGACTTCTCGCCCAAGGACCGACTCCAGGCCGCGAAGGATGTGATCCACGACTTCATCGCGGGCCGACCTCACGATCGCATCGGCCTCGTGGTCTTCGCGGCCAAGGCGTTCACACAGTGCCCGGTGACGCTGGATCACCAGGTCCTGCTCGGATTCCTCGATGAGATCCGCGTGGGGCTCATCGACGACGGCACGGCCATCGGTCTCGGGCTCGCCACCGCCGTGGGAAGGCTGAGGCAGAGCCAGGCGGAGAGCAAGACCGTGATCCTGCTCACCGACGGGATGAACAATGTGCCCACGCTCGAGCCGGAAACCGCGGCGGAACTGGCCAGGACCCTCGGCGTACGGGTGTACACGGTGGCGATCGGACGTGAGGGCGTGGCGCCGTATCCCGTGGACGATCCCCTCTTCGGCCGGCGGATGCAGCAGATCGAGACGCACATCGACGAGAAACTTCTGCGCCGCATCGCCACGACCACCGGCGGCGAGATGTTTCGCGCGACCGACCCCGAGGCGCTTGCGAGCATCTTCGCGACGATCGACAAGCTCGAGACATCGCGGTACGAGACCCGGGTGTCGACATATCACAGGGAGATGATGGCCTGGTTCGCCGGACCCGCCCTGGTCCTGCTGCTGCTGAGCCATCTCGTGAGTTCGCTCTGGTTGCGGCGACTGCCGTGACGACGTGAAGTGAGGCGACGGTGCAGTTCGCGACACCTATCTGGTTGTGGGGCCTGATGGCCGTGCCGCTCCTGTGGCTGGTGCAGCGCGCGGCCGACCGGCGGGGAGACCGCCGCGCCCGCCAGCTCCTCGGCGAGGGGGCGGCGCAGCATCGCGAGGGGTGGAATCCCCGGGTGCGCGGCTGGCGCCGCCTGTGCTTCCTTGCCGGGTTGTTCTGGCTGGTGGTGGCGCTGGCGCGGCCCCAGTGGGGAGCAAACGAGGTCACGGTGACCCAGCGAGGCAGCGATGTGGTGATCGCGCTCGACGTGTCCAATTCCATGCTTGCGGAAGACGAACCGCCCAGCCGGCTCGAGCGCGCGAAGGCCGAGCTCTCGAGCTTCCTGAAGAAGCTGCAGCGCAGCCGCGTCGGATTGGTGCTCTTCGCGGGTGAAGCTTTCGTCCAGTGCCCGTTGACGGCCGACTACGCCACGGCCGACATCTTTCTGAGCATGGCCGCGCCGGACATGATCTCGGAGCAGGGCACGGCGCTGGCGTCGGCGCTCAAGACGAGCCACGACCTGTTGATCTCCGGTCGCGGCGAGGGCAAGGGTGGTGCATTCCAGGCCATCCTGCTCGTCACGGACGGCGAGGATCTCGAGGGCGACTGGGAGAAGGAAGCCCGGGCCTGCCGCGACGACGGCATCGTCGTCATCCCGGTGGGCATCGGCAAGGAGACGGGCGGGCTCGTGCCGGCCTTTGACAGCGAGGGCAATCCGAACGGCTACATGAAGGATCCCCAGGGCAATCTCGTGATGTCCCGCCTCGACATGGCGTCGCTCGAGAAGCTCGCGGACATCGGTGGTGCGTCGACGTTTCGAGTGGGAGTGGACGGGCTGGCCGGAGACCGCCTGCGCACCGTGCTCGACAGGCTCGGCCAGCGCGACTTCGAGGAGAGGCGCATCAGTGCCTACCAGGAGCGGTTCCGCTGGCCCCTGGGTCTGGCCATCGCCGCGTTCCTGGTCGGCGCAGCGATCCAATCGCGTCGGCCGCGTCTCGCACCGACCGCCGCTGCCGCGACCGTGGCGCTACTCGTCGCGCTGGGACTCGGCAGTTTCAGCCTGCCGGCACAGGCCGACCCGCTGCGCCCCGCCGGCGCGGATCTCGTGGGTCAAGGTCGCCAGCATTATGCCGCGGGCGAGTACGAGGATGCGCTCACCGATTTCGAGGCAGCGCGGGCGCTGAATCCCGATGATCCGCGGCTCAGCCTCGCGGTCGGGGAGGCGCTCAATCGCCTCGGTCGCTACGACGATGCGCAGCGCGAGTTCGGCCGTGCGGTCGATCAGGCACACGAGCCGAATCTGCGGGCTGAAGGGCTCTACAACGCCGGCACGAATGCTCTCGCCAAAGGCGACGCCAAGCAAGCGGCCGATCTTCTGCAACAGAGCCTGCGGCTGCAACCCGACCAGGACGACGCGTTGCGCAATCTCGAGGCGGCGCTTGCACGCATACAGCAGCAGAAGCAGCAGGATTCAGATCAGCAGGACCAGAAGGACCAGAAGGACCAGAAGGACAAGAAGGATCAGAAGGACAAGCAGGACCAGAAGGGCGATCAGGACCAGCAGAACCAGCGAGATCAGAATCAACAGCAAGACCAGAAGCAGCAACAGGGCCAGCAGGACAAGCAGGACCAGCAAGGCCAGCAGGATCAGCAGCAGCAAGACGAGCAGCAGCAGAACCAGCAGGACCAGAACCAGCAGGACCAGAACCAGGACCAGGACCAACTGCAACAGCAGGGCCATGACGATCAGCAGGAGGATGCCAATCAGCAGACCCAGCCGACCGAGCCCACGCAGGAACAGCTCGACAAGGAACGGGCGATGCAGATACTCAAGGCGCTCGATCGCGACGAGGAGACACTCAAGCGCTCGATCCAGCGGCGGTTGCAGGGCCATCCCACCAAGAGCGGGAAGCGATGGTGACAGTGCGTCGAGAGGTCGCGACCAGCCTGCTCGTGCTGCTCACCCTCGTGGTCGGGCTGGCCTCGTCGGCATCAGCGACGTTGCAGTGCGAGGCCAAAGTCGACCGCACGACGATCACGAGCGGGGATGCCGTGGTGCTCACCGTCACGGCGCGAGGCGACTTCGGCCGCATACCCAGCATCGCGGCGCCGACGATCACCGGAGTCGACGTCGCCTCGGGCGGCACGAGCCAGAGCTTCAGCTTCGTCAACGGCGCGACCGAAGCTTCGTACGCTGTCACGTACTACCTCCAGGTCCGGCGGCCGGACAACTTCACGGTCCCGGCGCTGGAGGTGAAGACCGGGCGTGAACGGTGCGCGACGGATCCCATCGCGATCACGGTGAGCGGATCGGCCGGTGTGCCTCCGGGTACCAGCGGCAACCGTCAGCCACGGCCACCCCAGTTCCCGAAAACGCCCCCGGCGAACCAGGCCGCCCCGCGTGGAAGTGGGCCCGCCGCCGGCCGCCCCGGCGACGAGATCTTCGTGACCACGTCCGTCGACCACGACGTCGCCTGGGTGGGTGAGCAGATCATCCTCAGCTTCAAGTACTTTCGCCGGGTGAACCCCTGGGACAACCCAAGCTACGACCCGCCGAAGACCGAGGGTTGCTGGCGGCTCGATCTGCCGCCTGAACGCAACTATCGCCAGACCGTCAACGGGCTCATGTACCAGGTGACAGAGATCCGCTACGCGCTCTTCGCGACGGACCCCGGCAAGCTGGAGGTCGGACCGGCGCGACTGACGTTTCCACAGGATCCCTTCGCGCGGCTCTTCCCCGGGCGGCGCAAGTCCCAAGATCTCGCGACGGCGCCCCTGACGGTGACGGTGAAGGAGCTGCCGCTGCCACGCCCCGCGGATTTCAGCGGCCTCGTCGCCAGCGAGATCGAGCTCACGGCCACGGTCGATCGCGATACCGTACCGCGTGGCGAACCGGTGAGTCTGGACCTGCGCCTGCGTGCGGACGCGTTCCTCAAAAGCTTCTCCGGTCTCACCGTCCCGGCACCTGTAGCGGCGCGCCTGCACGACGCCAAAGAGGACCTGCGCGAGGACGTGTCGGGTCCGCGCTATCGCGCCACGTTGACGCAGGAGAAGGTCCTCGTCCCGACGCAGGAGGGAACGCTGCAGGTTCCTGCGGTCACCCTGCGTTACTTCGATCCGCTGCGAGCCCAGTACGTTCTCGCATCGAGCGAACCGCACGCGGTTGTCGTGACCGGGAGCGATCTGCCCGTGGCGGGCGACGAACCATCAGGCTTCCGGCGCACGGAGATCGAGCGTCTCAGCCACGATCTCGCGTTCATCCATCCTGTCACGGGTCGCCTCGGGCGATCCCACCGACCATGGCCCGAGCGCCCGCTCTGGTGGGCCCTCGTCGCGTTGCCGCTGGTAGTCCTGGCGGGGCTGCGGCTGGCGCTGCGTCGGCGTGCTGCCGCTCTGCGCGATCCGGCGGGCGTGCGGCGTCGGCGGGCTCTGGCCGACGCCCGCAAGCTCCTGGCGACGGTGCCTCGCAGCCTCGATCCGCAGGACCAGCTCACGACCATCGCGGCCGCCATCACTGGCTACGTCGCCGACCGCACGAACCGAGCGGCGGCTGGACTCACCGGTGCCGAGGTCCGCGCTCATGGCGAGCGCTTGGGACGGCCGGAGGTGGGGGTGCGGCTGGCACGGGCTCTCGGGCAGTGTGACAGCGTCCGTTTCGGAGGCGCCCAGGTGGCCAATCCGCTCGCGCTGGCAACCGAGGTCGCAGATCTTCTCGCGCAGCTCGATCACGGCGACCAGTCCAGCGCCGCCGGGCGTGGCGTGACGACCGTGCTCGTCTGCATCCTCGCCATGGGGCTGGTCACGGTGAGCCGGGCTGCGACGACGGAACCCGCGGCCGGTCCAGCGCCGGGCGCCGATCCGGCGCGCCTCGTCGCCGAGGGCAATCAGGCCTACACGGACGGGGACATCGCCACCGCCCTCGCGCGCTACCAGGCGGCTCGCGATGCGGGGACCGACGATGCGCTGCTCGACTACGACCTCGGCAACGCCTATGCGCGCGACGGTCGGCTCGGCCGAGCGATCGCCAGCTACCTGCGGTCGTTGCGCAAGAATCCGCGCGATCACGATGCCCGGGCCAACCTGGCCTGGGTGCGCAGCCACACGCGAGACCTGGAACTAGGCAGCCGCCATCTGCCTCCCGTGGTGGCACAGATCGACGCGGCCCTCGGTCGCGTCAGCCTGAACGAGTGGAGCCTGGTGACCCTCCTTCTCGTCTGGGCGACCGCCGGCCTGCTCGCGCTGGTCTGGTGGCGGGGCTATCTCGGCGAAGGATTGAGGCGCGGACTGATCGCGGCGATCACGTGCCTGGCGATCGCGGGGGGCGTGACGATCGAGCGCTGGATCGCGGAACGTGTCCGTGACGTGGCCGTCGTCATCGCCGACGAGGCCGAGGTACGCAGCGGTCCGGCCACGAGCTTCCCGGTGGCGTTCCGCGTCCACGATGGTCTCACACTCACCGTGCGCGGCGAGCACGACGACTGGGCGCGCATCGGGCTCGGCGGCGAGTGGGTCGGATGGGTTCCCCAGGGTACCCTCGAACGGGTTCGTCGCCCGCTGAGCGCTCACGCGCCGGGGCGGTAGGTGGCCTCGTTGTTCGGGCTTTCGCAGACCGTCACATCGGCCAGGAGCGGCAGCGCCGTCTTCAACGCGTCGTAGATGTAGATCGCCAGACGCTCGGCCGTGGGGTTCTCGAGGCCGGGAATCTCGTTGAGATCCGCGTGGTCGAACCGCAGCCGTAGTGGCCGGAACGCCGCCTTCACCTCGCCATAGTCCTGGACCCATCCGAGTGCCGGGTCGAGCGGTCCCTCGAGTCCGATGATCACGCGATAGCTGTGACCATGGACCCGGCCGCACTTGTGTCCGGGGGGAACATGGGGAAGATGATGTGCGGCAGCGAATTCGAACGCCTTGGTGATCCGGCAGCGCATGAGACCTCCTGAGCCTGGGCCGCGAAAATAAAGCCCGGACGTAAAAATCTGTCAACTTCCGCCCGTGCTGGCCGAACGAAACGTGGAGTCAGGAATGTTCCCGTTCCACCGCGCTCGCGGCGAGGTTCGCCTTGGTTCACGGTCCGCACGATTCGCATTGCGCGCAAGACGCTTCCGGGGCGCCGGTCGAGACGACAGCGACGCCGACCAGCGTCGTGAGCGGTGCCGACAGGCTCGTCGCCGGGCGCGGCGTCGATCCGCTGGCGCTGCTGCGCGCAAGCTTCGCCGAGATGAACGGCCTGGCCAGGCCCGCCGACTATGCCGAATTCTTCGCCCAGGTCGCCTCGCGCGCGAATCTGCGCATGCTGCTGCTCAAGCGCTGGCGCTCGGGGTTGCAGGTCATCCTGGAACGGAACGTTGCGCTTCCGCAGGAAGCGAAGTCCAAGCGCACGGACGGCCGCGCGCCGATTCCCTTCGACAAGGACGACATCTTCAGCGCTTGCGCCGAGGAGGTCCAGGTCTATGCCGGACCGGTTCCCGCGAAGCACTTTCCGCTCGACCTGACGCTGCTGCTCGGACGTGGCGCGCGCGACCGCCGGATCGTGCTCCTGCCACTGCCGTCGCGCGATCACTGGAACACGTTCGTCTACCTCGATGCCGATCACGGGAATGACCAGGCGCTCACGGTGGCCGAACTACTCGCATACCACGCCCTCACCCGGCTCCAGCTCCTGCAGCACGGCGAGATGGCGCGCGAGGGCAAGGTGGCCGGGATTCTCAAACTCGAGCAGCTCCGACGTCGCGAGCGGACCGAGGCGCGACGGGCCCGACTCTCTTCCATGGAGCCGGCGGATCCCGAGGGCTCGACGGTTCCGCTGGCAGGCACGCACCCTTCGGCGCCTGTGGTCATCGCCACGCCGGGCGACGAGCTGGCGTCCCTGGCGAGCGATCTGCCGGCGTCCGCCATACGCGCGCACGAGGCGCAACTCGCCGCCGACAACATCGTCAACGCCTGGGAGGCGGCCGTCCTCGGGAGCCGAGGCGGCGAGGAGGATCGCCAGGCCCAGCGTATCGCGAACGTGTCCTACAAGCCTGGAACGCCGATGGATCCGCAGGATATCCTGCACCGCAGCGGCGAGCTTCCCGCGCTACCGAAAGCGGCCGTGCATATCCTCTCGGTCATCGAAGATCCCCGCACCACCGCCACTCGCCTCGAACGGGCCGTGGCCATGGATCAGGCGCTCACGGCGAAGATCCTGCGCATCGCCAACAGTCCATTCTACGGTGCCGTACGGGAGATCAAGACCGTCAGTGAGGCCATCGTGCGGCTCGGCTTCGTCACGATCCGCAACTGGACGCTGGTGACCGCCACGAAATCGGTCTTCCTGGCACCGGGGGCAGGATTGCTCTTCCAGAAGATCTGGCGCCAGTCCGTGATCTCGGCCATGGCGGGCCAGCTCGTGGCTCAGGCGCTCTCGCCTGGAGACCCGGAGACCGCGTTTCTGGGCGGCTTGATGCAGAATATCGGCCAGCTCGTGCTCGCGCGTAGCCAGCCGGAGCTCTTCCAGCAGGTGCTGACGATCTCGGCGGAGGAACATCTGCCCTATCACGTGGTGGAGCAGGAGATGCTCGGCTTCGACCATGGCGATCTGGGTGCCCTGCTGATCAACGAGTGGAACCTCAGCGAGGAACTCGAGCAGGCCGTGCGCTGGCACCACCGGCTGGAACATCCGGACGCGAAGAACCGCCGCCTCGCCGCGATGATCGCCCTTGGCGAGGAAGTGGCCGCGTGCACCGGCAGCGTTGCCGAGGATCTGGATCTGCGCTGGGAGCAGAGCCAGGCGGCGGCCGCCCTCGGTGTGCCGGCCGGCGTGTTCAGCCGCCTGCGCGAGCAAGCCCGCACGTTGAGTATCGACCCCGGCTTCTTCAGCTAGCCATCAGCGCACGAGCGCCATCCGTTTCACGAAATGACGCTGGTCAGGAGTCGTCATGCGGGCGAAGTACGTGCCCGAGGCGACACGCCGGTCCTGCTGGTCGTGTCCCCGCCAAACGATCGTGTGATGCCCGATCGGCCGGTTCTCGTCGAGCAACGTGGTGACGCGCCGGCCGTCGAGGGAGTAGATCTCGATGATCACCCGCCCCGGCTGGGCTATGTCGAAGGCGATCGTCGCGGCCGGGTTGAACGGGTTCGGATAAGGCGAGAACAGGCGGGTCGCGCGCGGCACCTCGCCGCCACCGTTCCCCTCATCGTCGGATCGATCGGGTTCCACAAGGGTGTGGAGACGGTCCACAGGGAGCTGGGTGACGATCTGGACGCGCGAGTTGCCGGGCCAGCTCACGATGACGCTGTCGACCGTGGTGGAGGCGCCGAGGCCGAAGGCCAGCCTCTTCATATCCTGGCAACGCGAGCCGCCGCCGCCGGACACCTCGCGCAACTGGCTCTTGCCTCCGGCCACGAGGCGGACCCGCGCCCCGATGGCATCAGCATTCGCGCTCGTGCCGCGAAGATCGAACTCGACCCAGTGGCCGCGTTGCATCGTGTTGCGCAGCAGGAAATTCGGCGCGTTCTTGCGTACGATCACCAGATCGACCCCGCCGTCTCCATCGAAATCGCCGGCCGCGACTCCGGTGATGGCCGAGTCCAGCCCCGGCGTCAGCAGTTCTGACCTGAGGAACGACATCTCGCCGTAGTTCATCAGCAGCAGGTCGCTGTCATTGTCGCGCGCCACGTAGATGTCGAGGTCGCCGTCGTTGTCGAAATCGGCCAGGACGACGCCTTTGCTGTCGCCGACGGCGCTGAGATAGGCGCCGCCCTGGATCACGTAGACACCCGCGTAGTGGTAGAAGAGCCGATCCGGCGCGTGGTCGTTTGCCACGTAGAGGTCGAAGACCCCGTCCCCATCCAGGTCACCCCAGGCGGCGCTGCCGCCGCGGTGGGGATCGCCGAGTCCCCCTTGCGTGACGTTTTCGAATCCCGCAGCGCCCCGGTTGCGTGCGAGACGATTCCAGTTCCAGATGCTCGACATGTAGACATCGCGCCAGCCGTCGCCGTCGAAATCACACCAGGCCGCACAGCGACCTGACCGGCGGATCTGGAGGACCTGGTCGTACTCGTCGGACAGGTGGACGAGTTGCTTGTGGTCGTCCGCCTCGGCCATGAGCAGGCGATTGCGGTCGGCGGAAATCACGACGAAGACATCGAGGAGGCCATTGTTGTCGATGTCGGTGAACGACGCCGTCCAGCTTTGGTTGGTGTCGCTCGCCGCGAGCCCGGGATGCTCCGCGAAGCTGCCATCGGCAGCCTGGATGAGGAGGCGGTCGGATTCGCCGTCGTTCGCGAGATAGACGTCCTGGTCACCATCGTTGTCGACATCGGCGAAGACACCTGCCTGATGCCGGCCAGGCTGGGCGAGGGCGGCAGGTGTCGCGTCGACGAAGGTCCAGTCGCCATCGTTGCGCAGGAGCCGGTTCGAGCCGTCGTTCACGGCCAGGAAGAGATCCTCATCGCCATCGGCATCGATGTCGACCACGCTCGCGCCCGTGCAGGTTCCCGGTTGCGTCACGGCGTCGGCGGCCACGGGGGTGAACGGCGGAAGCGTGTAGGTGGCCGATACCGGTACGGCCGGTCCGTCGGGCGATGTGTCGGCCAGGACCTGGGTCGGCGGCGGCGCCGTCCAGCCCGGGATATCCTGCCATGTGATCGTGTACTCGATGGGGTTGGGAACGAAGACGAGGCGGCTGCCACTGCCGCGTTTGATATAGTCGTCGGGGCCGGTCAGCAGCCAGGGGGCGTGGAGCCCGGTCGGCAACACCTGCAGGTCGATTGGCAGCACGCCGATCCCGTCGCGGAAGTTGAAGCTGATCGTGTCACCGGGTGCCGAGATGTTCTCGATGTTTATCGGCGCATTGTCGAAGCGCCACCATACGGCCGCCGGATTCGTACTGGGTGTGAACGACGTGGCATCCGGCGCACCGAAGAGGTCGCCGGCATCGCCGTAGTTGTTCTTGTGTTCCAGATCCATGCGTCCATCGGCCTGGACGAGCGAGACCATGTAGTGATTGCGGACGTTGGCCTGCTCCTCGTTGTTGCTGCCGTGCCAGTCGACATGCCAGATGGCCAGGCCGGATGATGGTAGCGTCGCGTCGCGTCCCGTCGCCTCGCGATTCTCGAACATGTAGAGTTCGTAGGGGATCACCGCATGCGGCACGATGAGGACCTGGTTCGATCCGGCCGCCAGCTTCACGTTGCGGTGGACACCGTCGAGGATGAATGGCTCGGTCCAGCCGGCCTTGTATCGCAGCGGCGCGCACGGCCATTCCGGATTGCCCTGTGCGGCCGACGCGCTCATGAGGCAATACAGGCCGGCGCCGTAGGATTCGAATCCCACATCGTAGAGATCGGGCCAGAAGAAGAGCAGGTGGCCGGACTCGTGGACATAGGTGGCCAGCCGCAGGTGCGGACCGACGTAGCTGATCGAGAAATTGGCGCCGACTACACCGTCCGCCGCGAAGCCCAGGAAACTGGTCTGGGGCCAGAGACCGACCCCCCAGCCAAAGCTGGGAGTACCTGCGTAGATGCAGTGGATCGCGTCGATGAAGCCGTCGCCATTCGCGTCGAAGCTGCTGAAATCGAATCCACGCACCGCGAGGTAGTTGAGAGCCTCGAGAACGAGCTCGCGAGCGCGCCAGCCCGCGGACTGGGACGGATCCTCGTAGTAGTCCATGGAATTGATTGCGCGGTAGTAGTAGTCGGGGACGACGTTCGAGAAATCCAGGCGGCCTCCGGAGACTTCCAGGTAATAATCGCGCGCGGACCCATTGCAATTGTCGTCGTTGAAACCGGGCTGGTTGAGAAATGCGCGGACCTCGTCCGGCGTCTTGGTGGCGTGGCTGTCGAAGAAGTCGACGAGAATCGTCAGACCCTTCACGTCGCCCGACGTGACGGGCTGAGGATCGTTGATGCCCTTGTCCGGAAGGCTCTTGCGCAACGCCTCCATCTCGTCCGCGACGGCGCTGCTGCCCCATACCGGCGCCGCGGCGCGGGCCGCCTCGGCGCGGGCAGTGCGTACGGCTGGCGGCAGCCAGAGGTGCTTCGCGATTCCGAGTCTGGCGACCGCGGCATCGCCGGCGCGGATGCCGGTGGAGACGAGATCCTGGCCGTCGCTCGCGAGGCGAGCAAAGCATACCTCGTACGTGGCCGGATCGCGCACCAGCGTGTAACCGTCGAGGCTCTCGACGTGCTGAAAGTACTCATCGCCCCAGACACGCACGGAGACCCGTTCCCCATCGGGTTGGCGGAACGCATACGTATCGCCGAGCGATGCGTCGGCGACGGCGGGTGCGGTCCTGAGGATGGGGAGCAGGAGCACGACCGCGGTCGTGGCGATGCCGAGCGCATGGCGCCCGGACCGGGCTGTCATCATGGCCAGTCCTCGTGCCTCGGCACTACATGGTGCCGGTCCAGCGGGGGATACGAAGGTGGCGTCATGATCACGATAGGGAAAACAGGAGTACGATGCAATGGCTTCCGCACCGCTCAGGCCTGGCGACCGGAGCGGTGCGGACATGGCGCCCGATCACTTGACGAGGGTCAGGCGATGGCTCCAGGTCCCCTCCGCGGTTCGGAGGCGGCAGAGGTAAGTGCCAGAGGCTACCGGGTGTCCGGAACCGTCGCATCCGGACCATGTCGCTTCGTGCTGGCCTGCGGCCAGCGATCCGGCCACGAGGGTGGCAAGGCACCGGCCGTCGAGCCCGTACACGGCCAGATCCACGGCACCACCGCGCGCCAGCGTGAACGCGATGGACGTGCGTGGATTGAACGGATTGGGATACGGGGCGGCCAGGGCGGTCACAGCCGGTGTGGCGTCCGCCACCACGTCGGTGCTGGTGCCCTCGTTCACCGTGACCACACGGTCTGCGAGCACGCGGGTGAGCGCCTTGACCGAGCCGTCCGGCCAGCGGACGACCACGCTGTCCGCCATCGTCGCAGAGCCGAGGCCGAATGCGAGGCGTCGGGCATGCTGGGCGAGGCTCTCGCCGCCGGCCGCCACGTCACGGACCAGGGTCAGGCCGCCGGCGATCACCCGCACACGGGCGCCGATCGCGTCGCGATTCATGCCGTCGCCGCGGAGATCGATCTGCAACCAGTGGCCGCGGTCGACGATGGTGTTGTGGAGCAGGACGTTCGGCTGGCCGTCGCGCGACACGTAGAGGTCGAGACCGCCGTCACCGTCGACATCGCCGCAAGCCACCGCCATGCAGCCGGCCTCGGTCTCGGGGAGTTGCAGGTCCGAGGTGGCGAGATCGCCGGACGACGTCCCGAACACGAGGCGATCCTCCTCGCCATTGCACGCGACGTACAGGTCGAGGTAGCCATCATTGTCGAAATCGGCGAGCACCACTCCACGGCCGTGGCTGGCCTCGTTCAGGGACGGTGAACTCACCTGCTGGAAATAGCCGACCTCCCGCCGATAGAGGATGTCCGGCTGTCCGTCGTTGATGACGAGGAGGTCGAGATCACCGTCGTTGTCGACATCTCCCCAGGCGGCGGCGCGTCCGTTCAAGGTGCTGTTGGCGTCGCCCAGCACCTGGAAGGTACTGCCGTTCCAGTTCTGCACGAGCACGTTGGCCGTACCGAGATTCACGATGTAGAGGTCGCGGAATCCGTTGCCGTCGAAATCGCACCAGGGCGCTGCGGTGCCGGGGCCGGCCTGCGCCAGCTGGCTGATGCCCGCCGGATAGAGGACGACGTGGTCCCCGCCGAGGTTGCCGAACGACCGGAATAGCTGATTCGCGCTGCCCTGGTTGACGACGTAGAGGTCGAGGTGACCGTCGCGATCGTAGTCGCACCAGGAGGCGGCGCGCCCTGGACCCGGGTCGTCGATACCGTACTGGGCGATGTCCGAATACTGACCGCCAGCATCCCGCTCGAGCAAGAGATTCGCGACACCATCGCGAGAGAGGTAGACGTCCTCGTCGCCGTCGTCATCGATGTCGGCGAAGGCCGCGGCCATCGTCGGGCCGGTGTCGGCGAGGACGCCGTCGGCGATGTCGGTGAACGCGAGGCCGCCGTCGTTGCGCAGCAGGCGGTTGGCGGCGTTGGCGTTGCAAACGTAGATATCGAGATCGGCATCGCCGTCGATGTCCACCATGCTGACGCCGCGGCCAGGGCCGCTGTCGGCGAGCGGCCCGCTGCTCACGGCGGTGAACGGTGGATCGGTGTAGGTGCCTGTGAAGGTCAGGGGCGCGCCACCATTGACGATGTTGCCGCTGACCACGGCATTCGCAGGTTCCCTCCATCCCGGAAGGTCCAGCCAGGTGAGGGTGTATTCGCCCTCGTCCACGACCAGGAGGTTGCGGTCGCCGGTACCACTGATGTCGAATCCGCCAGGTCCGGCGAGATGCCAGGGCGCGGGGACGTCGCCGGGTTCGGCGGTGATGACCACGGCCATCGTGCCCAGTCCCTCGCGATAGTTGAAGGTCATCGTCGGGCCGCTGGCGCTGATCGCGTCGACGTAGATCGGCGCGTTCCGGCCGTCCCACCAGGTGGCGGCTGGATTCGTGTCGGGATTGAATTCCACGTCGCCGGGCGCGGACCACAGGTCGAGGCTGTCACCGTTGTTGCGGTTGTTCTCCAGGTCCCAGCGCCCGTCCGCCTGCATGAGCGTGCAGAAGTAGTGTTGGCTCAACGTCTGTTGCTGGTCGTTGTTGCTCCCGTTCAGATCCACGTGCCAGATGGCGAGACCCGCGTCCGGGATGTTGGCGTCACGGCCCGTGCGCTGGCGGTTCTCGACCATGTAGTACTCGTTGGCGTGCCCGGCGAACGGTACCTTGTAGACGAGATTCACGCCCGCCGTCGCCGTCAGGCCATCCATCAAGCCCTCGAGGACCACGGTGTCCGTCCAGCCCGCGAGGTCGCGCAGTGGCGCGCAGGGCTCGGTGGGATTGGTGCCCGCGCCCGTGCTGCACATGAGGCAGAACGCGCCCACGCCGGCCGAGTCGCCGTCGTAGTCGTAGAGGTCGGGCCAGAAGCAGAGCATGTGACCGTTCTCGTGGCAGAACGTCGCGAGGGAGAGTGACGAGCCGATATTGGTGATCTGGTACCGGTAGGTGGTCACGCCGTCGGCCGACCAGGTGATGCCGCCGCTATGAGGCCACAGCCCCACCGACCAGCCGTGGTTCGGCACGCCGGCGTAGAAGATGTTCAGCGCGTCGATGTAGCCGTCGCGATTGGCGTCGTACTGGCTGAAATCGAAGCCCTGGCTCTCCAGATCCTGCAGGGCCTCGCGGACTAGTTCCCGCGCGCGCTGGCCGTACGGGACGTTCGGGTCGTCGTAGTACGTCTTCGGATTGACGGCCCGGTAGTAGGCATCTGACACGAAATTGGTGTATTCCAGCGCGCCGTCGGAGACGTCGAGGAAGAAGTCGCGCACGGAACCGTGATTGCCGAAGCCGTTGTAGCCGGGCAAGTTCAGATAATCGTCGAAACTGGCAGGCGGGACGGTCCCGACCTGATCACTGAAATCGACGATGAGGGTGATCCCGTGCACCTCGCCCAGGCATGACGGCTGAGGATCGCGCATGTCCTTGTCCTGCCGGGCGATGAGATCGCTGTCGAGCAACGCGCGGGCGTCCCGCGCCCGATCGCGGCGCACCTGCGCCGGCAACGCGAGATGACGCGCCAGACCGAGCGTGGCGACGGCCGGGTCCCCGGCCGGTACGCCGGTGCTGACGAGGGTGTCGCCACCGCCGACGAGCGCGGCGTAGCAGATCACGCGGGTGGCCGAGTCCCGGACGAGGGTGTAGCCATCGAGGCTCTCGATGTGCTGGAAGTACTCGTCGCCCCAGACCTTCACCGGAACGCGGGTCCCGTCGGGCTGGGAGAGATCGAAACGCGCGCCGTCGTATGGTGCGGCGCCCGCGACGGCCGCGACGACGAGGCCCACGAAGACGCACGCGGCAAGCGGGCGCACAGCACGACGGCAAGGTACGGCAGGCATCGGCACTCCCCTGAGAGATTCAGCGACGGTGACTCGCGGCCGCCGTCGCCAGGTTTTGATTCTTTGTCATTATAACTGATCTGACAGGCGAATCAATGCCCCGTGTTCTCGTCGTCCTCCGCCGGGGGCTCGAAATGGTGGCGGCACCGCGCCTCGTACATGCCCGCCGCGCCCACCTGGATCTGGTCGTGGCTGCTGGTGAGGCGCTGAGTGAAGCCGGCGGGGTCGCCGCAGACCATGCAGATCGCGAGCTGCTTGGTGACGTACTCAGCCCTACACATGATCTCAGGCATGGACCCGAAGGGGAGCCCGCGGTAGTCGAGATCGAGCCCGGCGACGATCACCCGTCGGCCCTGATCGGCAAGGGCCACGCATGCATCCACGAGGTCGTGCCCGAAGAACTGGCCCTCGTCGATCGCCACCAGCTCGGTCTTCGGCTCGACCTGGGCCAGCACCTCGGCCGCCGTCACCACCGCCACCGACGGCAAGCTCTGCTGGCTATGCGAGACGATGTTCGCCACGTCATAGCGCGCGTCCAGCGTGTGCTTGAAGATCTGGATGCGCTGTCGGGCGATCTCGGCGCGTCGCACACGGCGGATCAGCTCTTCGCTCTTGCCGCTGAACATGGGCCCGCAGATCACTTCGATCCAGCCGCTCTTGCCCTGGACGATTTGCATCATGTCGTGGCGTCCTCGCTCGGGTTGCAGGAGTCGCCAATAGTAGTGCCACCGGGCGCCGAGGCCAAGCCAATCCCCGGCCGGCGCGACTCCGTCGCGCCCGATTTCCCCTCACACGAACCGCGTGCATCGGCCGCAACGGCGGGTTATCATTGCTTCCCATGTGGAACCGACGCGATTTCCGAGAGGTCTGCGACCCTCCCCTTATCGGGATGGTCCACCTGGCGCCGCTGCCAGGGTCGCCGGGCTGGTCGGGCGATCTGGCGGAGGTCGAGATGGGGGCGCGGCGAGATCTGGATGGGCTCGTGGAGGGGGGACTCCGCGCGGTCATGGTGGAGAATTTCCACGATACGCCGTTCTACCCCGATCGCGTCCCGGCCGAGACGACGGCCGCGATGGCCGTGGTGATCGCGTCGCTGGTGCGCCGCCACCCCGATGTCGCGTTCGGCGTGAACGTATTGCGTAACGACGCGCGCGCCGCCCTCGGCATCGCGGCCGCGACGGGGGCGCATTTCGTACGCGTCAATGTCCACGTGGGCGCGGCGGTCACGGATCAAGGGCTCATCCAGGGGCAGGCGCACCTCACGCTGCGCCAGCGGCGGCATCTCGGCCTGCACCGCGTCGGCATCCTGGCGGACATCCGCGTGAAGCACGCGACGCCGATCGCGGAGCGGCCGCTCGCGGAAGAGGCGGTCGACCTGCGCGGGCGCGGCGGGGCCGACGCAATCATCGTGTCGGGAGCCGCCACGGGTGCTGCAGCGGATTCTCGGCAGCTCGCCTGCCTGCGCGGCGTACTGGACGATGCGCCCTTGCTCGTCGGCAGCGGCGTGTCGACGGCGAACGCGTCCACGTTCGCATCCCTGGCCGACGGCGCCGTCGTCGGCACCTCGCTCAAGGAGAACGGCGCCATCAGTGCCGAGCGCACGGCGCGATTGCTGGCGGCCTGGCGCCAGGCGGCGCGCACGGGAGGGGACTCGTGATGATGGGATCTCTCGCGAAGAAGGGCGTCAAGTGATGAAAGGTGTCACGTGATGAAGGGCGTAATCCTGGCCGGCGGTCTCGGCACGCGCCTGTGGCCGTGCACGAAGATCACGAACAAGCACCTTCTGCCCGTCTACGATCGGCCGATGATCTTCTACCCGATCCGGGCCATGCTCAATGCGGGTATCGACGAGGTGCTCATCGTCACCGGCGGCAACTTCGCCGGCGACTTCCTGCAGCTACTCGGCAACGGCAAGGAGTTTGGCCTCAAGGATCTCCACTACACGTACCAGGATGGCGAGGGCGGCATCGCCGACGCGCTGCGGCTGGCCGAGGACTTCGCCGACGGCGGCAGCCTCTGCGTCATCCTGGGCGACAACATCATCGAGCGGAACATCCGCGCCGTCGCCGACGCCTACCGGCAGCAGCACGACGGCGCGCGCATCCTTCTCAAGCGCGTACCCGATCCCCACCGATTCGGGGTGCCCGTCTTCGAGGGGGAGCGCATCGTTCGCATCGAGGAGAAGCCCCGGGAGCCGCGCAGCGACCTCGCCGTCACGGGCATCTACTTCTTCGACAATACGGTTTTCGACATGATCCGCACGCTCAAGCCGAGCGACCGCGGCGAGTTCGAGATCAGCGATGTCAACAATTTGTACATCGACCGCAATGCCCTGCAATGGAGCGAGCTGGAAGGCTGGTGGACGGATGCCGGCACCTTCGAGAGCCTGCTGCGCGCCAGCAACCTGGTCGCCGAGGGTGGGGCGAACCGCGTCGACTAGACGCGCATACGACGACGGGAGAGGCGGTTTGAACATTCTCGTCACCGGCGGCGCCGGTTTCATCGGCAGCAACTACGTGCGGCTCCTGCTCGACGAGGGGAGCGACCGAGTCGTCAACCTCGATGCCCTCACGTACGCGGGCAATCTCGAGAATCTGGCCGGCTGCGAGGACCACCCGCGCTATCGCTTCGTGAAGGGCGACATCCGCGACGCCGGGCTAGTCGGCCAGGTTCTCGCGGACGAGGCGATCGAGGCGATCGTCCACTTTGCGGCCGAGAGCCACGTCGACCGCTCGATCGATGCGCCCCAGGAGTTTCTCGACACGAACACCCGTGGTACTCTCGTGCTCCTGCAGGCGGCGCTGGCGCATGGCATCGGGCGCTTCCTGCAGGTGTCGACCGACGAGGTCTACGGGTCGTTGCAAGCGGAAGACGCAGCCTTCCACGAGGCCACCCCGCTGGCTCCCAACTCGCCCTACGCCGCGAGCAAGGCCGCGGCCGACTGCCTGTGCCGGGCCTATCACCACACCTTCGGCCTACCGGTGCTCGTCACGAGATGCAGCAACAACTATGGCCCGTACCAGTTTCCCGAGAAGCTGATCCCGCTGATGCTCGCCAACGCCCTCGACGAGCGCCCGCTTCCGGTCTATGGCGACGGCCAGAACGTACGCGACTGGCTCTATGTCGAGGACCATTGCCGTGCCATCGATCTCGTGCTACGGCGTGGCCGGCCGGGCGAGGTCTACAACATCGGTGGTCGCAACGAGTGGAAGAACCTCGATCTCGTGCGTCTCCTGCTCTCGCTCGTGGACCGGTCCGAGTCGCTCATAAACTTCGTGCCCGACCGGCCGGGTCATGATCGGCGATACGCGATGGATGCGCGCAAGATCGAGCGCGAGCTGGGTTGGGTGCCGGCTCATGACTTTCCCGCCGGGCTGCGCCTCACGGTCGATTGGTACCTGACGCATCGCGACTGGTGGGAAAAGATCCGCAGCGGCGACTACCGGTCCTACTACGATCGGCTCTACGGTGCCGGTGGTCGCCACCACGAGGGCGGCGGCTCGTGAGCGACCGGCTCGCCCTGCCTGACGGACGCACCGTCGCCCTGGACGCATCCACCCGGTTGCGCGTGCGCAGTGGCGTTGTCGTGGCCGCGGACGTGGTCGTACGGGACGAACCGGCGGTATGGGACGAGATGGTCGCGCTGGCCGAGAATCTGCGCGGGCGGTATGCGGGCCGCCTGCCGAGCGAGATCGACGGGCTGCACGAGGCGCGTACGCTCTACAACGACTTCGGGATGGAGCCCACGCGCTACCGGCCCAGTAGCGAGGCGCTGCTGCGGCGAGTCCTGCAGGACCGGGATCTCTACCGCATCTCCAATGTGGTCGACTGCTGCAATCTGGCCAGTTTGAGCTTTTTGTTGCCGATCGGACTCTACGATCTCGACCGTGTCGACGGCGACGTGACCCTGCGGGCCGGCCACGCGGGGGAAGGGTACCCCGGAATCCGCAAGGGTACCATCAGCCTCGAGGGCCGGCTCGGACTGTTCGATGCCCAGGGGGGATTCGGATCCCCCACCAGCGACAGTGCGCGGACGTCGGTAAGCGAGAGCACACGGCGTTTGCTCGGTGTGGTGATGGCGACCGGGAGCTACGACGGCGAGGCGACGCTTCGTCACGCCGGTTTCCTGGGCGAACTCTTCGTGCGCCATTGTGGCGGGCGAATCCTCTTCACTGGTACGCTCGGAGGTTGAGAACGGTGCGTCCACATGCGCATGCCCTGATCGCGCCCGCAGCGATCGCGCTTTTCCTCGTCGGCGGGATCACGCAGGCCGTGGAGGCACCCGCCACAGGCGACTCGTGCATGGTCGTCACGGCCCATCCGCTGGCGACGCAGGCGGCGGTCGCCGTCCTGCGTGATGGCGGCAATGCGGCCGACGCGGTCGTATGCGCCGCGTTCGCCCTCGCGGTCGTCGAGCCGTATGCCTCCGGCCTTGGTGGTGGCGGCTTCGTGGTGGGCTGGAACCGGTCGTCGGACGCCGGATTCGCGCTCGATTGCCGGGAGACGGCGCCGGCTGCCGCGACCCATGGCATGTATCGCGCGCGGGACGGCGGCGTCGATCCTGCCGCCAGTCAGGATGGCCCGCGCGCGGTGGCCGTGCCCGGCCTCGTGCGCGGACTCTGGGACCTGCACGTACGCGAGGGACGCTTGCCGTGGGCGCGTTTGATCGCACCGGCCGCGGCGTACGCGCGCGACGGGTATCCGGCCAGTGCCATGCTGATCGCGCGCCTCGCCGAGGAAGCACCGCGTCTCGACGAGACCCTGCGGTCGGTATTCATACCCGGCGGAGTGCTCCCACAGGCGGGACAGCTCATCGTCCAGCCGGACCTCGCCGCGACGCTTTCCCTTCTCGCCGATCAGGGCCCCGATCCGTTCTACACGGGTGACCTGGCGGAGCGTATCGCTGCGGCCGTTGCCGGCGCGCGCGGCACACTCACCATGGCCGATCTCGCGAGCTATCGCACCGTGTGGCGCGCGCCGGTCACCGGCACGTATCGCGGCCTCACCGTCGTCTCGATGCCGCCCCCCAGCAGCGGTGGCGTGCACCTCATCGAGATGCTGCACGTCATCGAGGGCTTCGATCTGACCGCGGCCGGCTATGGCAGCGCCGCGGCGTGGCATCCCCTGCTGGAGGCGATGAAGTTCGCCTTCGCCGACCGCAGCCGTTTCCTCGGCGACCCGGACTTCGTGGCGGTGCCCGTGCGCCGCCTCACTTCCCGCGCCTACGCCGACTCCCTGCGCGCGCGCATTCCGGCGGAGCACGCGATCCCCTGCGCCGACATCGCCGGCGTCGGTGCGCCCGATCACGCGGGGCACACGAGCCACATCAGCATCGTCGACAGTGACGGGAACGCGGTCGCCGCCACCTTCACGATCAACCTCACGTTCGGCTCCGGCGTGATGGCCGCGAGCACCGGGATCATCCTCAACGACGAGATGGACGACTTCGTCGCCGCGCCGGGAGTCGCCAACGCGTTCGGCCTCGTGGGCGGCGAGGCCAACAGCATCGCGCCGGGCAAGCGACCGCTGTCGAGCATGACGCCGACCATCGTCCTCGATGCCGACGGGGCCGTGTTCATGGTCACCGGCAGCCCCGGCGGTTCGCGCATCATCACGACGACCCTGCAAACGATCGTGCATGTGGTCGATTTCGGGATGGATGCGCTGCAGGCGGTGAGCGTACCGCGGATCCATCACCAGTGGTCGCCGCCGACGACGTTCCACGAGCCCTACGGCATCTCGCCCGACACGCGAGCGCGGCTCGCGGCGATGGGCTACGCGTTCACCGAGCGTCAGAAGATCGGACTCGCGCAAACGATCGTGCGCGACCGCGCGCGCGGTCTCTGGACGGGCGCGAGCGATCCGCGCGGCATGGGGCTGGCCGCTGGGTTCTGACGGCGCTTACTTGGCGGAACACCCTCGTCCCTGGAGGCGTCATGTACCGCCGCTCCTTACTGTTGCCGTCGATCATTGCGCTGCTGACCACTGCGACCGGCGTCCTCGCCCAGGATGTTGGCGACCATCCCGACACCACGCGATTGCGCCGCATCGTCGTCGATCTCACGGCGCCCGCGCTGGCGGGACGTGAGGCCGGCACGCCGGGCGAGGTCGCGGCCGGCGATTCGCTCGCCCACTGGCTCGCCGCGGCTGGATTGCAACCGGCGTTTGCGGGTGACTGGTTCCAGCTCTTCCCCCTGCACGGCGACAGCCTTACGGGTCGCGAGTCGCGCAACACCGTGGGCGTGATTCCCGGGGTCGGAGATCTCGCGGGGCGTTGGGTCGTGATCGCCGCCCACGTCGATCACCTGGGCCGGATGCCCGACGTGCCTGCCGATGCGGTGCCGGCGCCTGGACACTACTACCCTGGAGCCAACGACAATGCCGCCGGCGTTGCCGCGGTGGTGGCCGCCACGCGGGTCCTGGCCGCGAGCAAGGATGGTGGCCCACGGCGTGGCGTCCTCGTGGCCGGGTTCGGCGGAGAAGAGGCCGGTCTGCAGGGATCGGCCTGGTTCGTCGATCATCTGCCGGTTCCGCGCGACAGCCTCGACGTCATGCTCAATCTCGACACGATCGGTCGCCTGACGGGGGATGCTCTCTATGTCGGTGGCGTGGGCACGTCGCCGCCGCTCGCGGACATGGCGCGCGCAGCGTCCGGCGCGCTCCCTCTGCGGGAGTCCCGGGCGGGCTGGTCCGGCGGCGATCACGTGAGCTTCTTGCTCCACCACATTCCGGCCGTCGCGCTCTTCGGCGGACCCTATGCCGAGTACAACTCGCCCGCAGACGACGTCGACGTGATCGACTTCGTCAGCGTGGCGCGCGTGTCCGGTTTCGCCGCCCAGCTAGCGGATAGCATGCGCCGCCATGACGGACCATTCCCGTACGTCGAAGTGGCGCCCGTCAACGAAGCGGTTTCCACGGACGGTAACCGCTCCACGTGGTTCGGAAGTGTTCCGGACTTCGGCGGCGATGCCGATGGCTACAGGATCGGTCAGGTCGTGGCGGGGGGGCCGGCGGCGCGCGCGGGCTTGCGCGACGGCGACATCCTCGTGCGCCTGGCCGACGACGCCGTCACCGACCTCGCGACATTCACCGAGGCCCTGCGACGCCATGCGCCCGGCGATCCGGTCGATGTCACCGTCGAGCGCAGCGGACGCCCGATGCGCTTCACCGTGGTCCTCGGTGATCGCCACGACCGCGGCGCGCCGTGAGTGCCCGTGTCGTCCGCGCGGGCGGAACTCCGCCCGCAGACATGGCGTCTGACGCCGACCTGCCGATCGCGGACCTGCGTCGTGATCTGCTGGCCTGGTATGCCGTGCGGCGTCGCGCCCTGCCCTGGCGCGAACGTCCCTCGCTCTATGGTACCTGGATCTCGGAGATCATGTTGCAGCAGACCACGGTCGCTGCCGTCGTGCCGTACTGGGAGCGCTTCGTCGGGCGCTTTCCCGACGTGTCCACACTGGCCGCCGCGCCCCGGGACGACGTTCTCGCACTGTGGTCGGGGCTGGGCTACTACCGCCGTGGCCGCATGCTGCATGAAGCTGCGCGTCTCGTCGTGGCCGAGCGCAGCGGCGAATTGCCCGCCACGGCGGCGCAGTGGCGGGCATTGCCGGGGGTGGGGGCGTACGCGGCGGGAGCCATCGCCAGTATCGGACTCGGTGAGGTGGTGCCGGCCGTCGATGCGAACGCGCGGCGGGTCATCCTGCGCTGGCTGGCCCCCGATCCGGCCGCGGCCCGCGCGGTGAGCGCCGCGGGATTGGGAGCCGTCGCGGCAGCGCTCGTCGATCCACAACGGCCCGGCGACTGGAACCAGGCCGTCATGGAACTCGGCGCCACCCATTGCCGGGCGCGCCAGGTCGACTGCGGGCGGTGCCCCGTGCAATGCCACTGCCGCGCCCGGGCGGCAGGCGATCCCGTGCATGTGGGCGAGGCGAAACGCCGCGCCCCGGCCATGCCAGTGCGCACCACGTGCCTGGCCGTCGTCCACCGCGGACGCGTGCTCCTCGTCCCGGCCGCGGCGGCGGGCGTGGCCGGTGAGCTCGCGCAGGGCGATGTCGTTCGCGACAATGTCGGATCGCTGCACGGGGGGTTGTTCGTGCTGCCGCAGACGGCATGGTACGGAGGGTCCACCGGCACCGCGCGGCCCGCGGACGTCGCCGCCATCTGGCGGACATGGCTCGACGCCCGTGGCATCCCGGCTGCGGCCGTGTTCTGCGCGGGGGAGGTGCGGCATGCCATCACGCGGTTCCGTCTGCAGGTGACGGTCGTGCGCATCGACTTACCGGGCGACCGACCCCGGCCTCCGCTCCTGGAAGAATGGCGGGAAGGGCGCTGGCCAACCCTCCGGGAGGGCGCCTCCGGGGTCGGCACCCTGCCCATCTCGGTCCTCGCCGCGCGCTGCCTGGGGCGCCTGACCGTTTCTGCACGATAGTGATAATGCCAGAGTATTTTTGGGTTTTCACAGGCTCCTGGCGTGCAACCTCTTAGGAGAAAACGCGGGAAGTCTACGGGTATTCTTGATTACGTTTTGACAATGCGGAGTTCAATCACCAATTTTGCCCGCACTGGTGTTACCCTCAAGGCGCAAACGACCCCCAATCCACCCTGGAAGGTTACAACGATGCTCCAGATCACCAGGCAAACGGAATACGCGATCCGCGGTCTGCAGGAACTGGCCCGCCGCAACGGCGATGCTCCCGTGCAGCTCAAGTCCATCGCGAAATCCTGCGATGTATCCGAGGCCTTCCTGGCCAAGATCTTCCAGATGCTCTCGCAGCAGCACATCGTCAAGAGCCATCGCGGCGTGAAGGGCGGCTTCAGCCTCGGTCGCAAGGCCGACGAGATCTCCCTGCGCGACATCGTCGAGGTGTGCGAGGGCGGGATCGCCCTCAACCACTGCCTGCGCCAGACGAATCGGTGCGAGAATGCGGACGATTGCAACATGAGTCAGGCCTGGTCCAAGGCCCAGAACGCTCTGGTCGGCGCGCTCGAGGAGACGTATCTCTCCGACCTGCTCTAGGTCGGTAAGCTCTCTGGCGGGCCCTCGTGCGGACGAGGGCCCCCGATCTCCTCGCCAACGCTCCGATTTCCCGCATCCAGATGCCGACGGCGTAGCTGTCCGCATGCCGCCGCGATATCCCGTCCCCCGCTCACGCGAATCGTCACCGGCACATCGGCCCGCCGGAGCACGTCCTGGAACGCGAGGATACGCTCGCTCTCCGGTGCCCTCAATGCGTCGTCGTCCAGCTCGTTCAACGGGATGAGATTGACCTTGAACGGACGGTTCGCCAGGTGCTGTACGAGCAGTTGCGCCTGCGCGGGATCGTCGGTGCGCCCTGCGATCAGGACCCAGGCCACCGTCACGCGCCGGTTCATGCGTTGCGCGTGCATCTCCGCGGCTCGCAGTACGGTCGCGATGGCGGCCTTGCCCGATACCGGCATGATCTTGCGTCGGGCCTGGTCGTCGGCACCACCCAGGCTGATCGTGAGGCCGACGGCGTGCCGCAACTCGTTGAGCCGCGCCAGGCCATGCGGCGGTGCCGAGGTCGAGATCTGGATCCTCCGGACGGACATTCCCAGGCCGCTCGGCGCCACGAACGTGTCGATGGCTCCGCTGACGGCGGCGAAGTTGTCGAGTGGCTCTCCCATCCCCATGAAGACCACGTTGAACTGGCGGTCGCCATGCTGAGGATAGGGATCGTCCAGGAGATCGCGCGCAAGTCTCAGCACCTGCTCGACGATCTCTCCCCGGCTGAGGTCCCGCACACGCCCACCGCGCGCCGTGGCGCAGAACCGGCAGGCCATCGCACAGCCCACCTGGCTCGATATGCAGAACGTCGCATGCTCCTCCATCGGGATGATCACGCTCTCGACGGTGTTTCCGTCGCGCAGCTCGAACAGGAACTTCCGCGTCCCGTCGCGACCCACGAGGCGTTCGACGCGCGCCAGGCCACTGGCATCGTAGTCTGCCGCCAGTTCATCCTTGAGCGCTTGCGGGAGGTTGCGCATCTCCGACCAGTTGAAGGCAGACCGGGCGTAGAGCCAGTGTGCGAGCTGGCGGCCTCGATAGGATGCGTGCCCCGCCGCCGCCAGCAGGTCTGGCCACGCGTGGGGGTCATGGTCGCGGAGCAATGGCTTCAACGTGGTCATTGGCACGGTTCATCTCGCCTCGGCGGGGACGGCCGTCCCGCCCTTGACACGGCCCGGTGCCCCGGGCAAGTTGAGTCGCAACTCGGGCAAGGTCACCGCGGTCGCGCTGATCCGCAAGCCGAAGGAGTGCATCCGTGCAGACGATCCTGGTGGTCGACGACGAGGTCGCGATCCGCGAAACACTTGCCCAGATCTTGTCCTACGAGGGGTACCGCGTCCGCACTGCCGCCGACGGTCCCCGGGCACTGGCCGACCTCCAGGACGAAACGGCCGACGTGGTGCTGCTCGATGTCAAGATGCCCGGCATGGACGGGTTCGAGGTCCTCGCGCGGCTGGGCCGCGACTGGCCCCGACTGCCGGTCATCGTCATCTCCGGTCACGGCGACATCAAGACCGCCGTCGATGCCGTCAAGCAGGGCGCATACGACTTCCTCGAGAAACCTCTCGACCGCAATCGCCTCCTGGTCACGCTACAGAATTGCCTCGCCCACAGCCGTGTGGAGCGCGATCGCGAACGGCTGGCGGCCAAGGCCGGGCGCCGCGCACCCCTGATCGGGGAGTGCCCGGCCATGCACCAGGTCCGCGCCTTCATCGAGCGCGCAGCTCCGGCCAGCGGCACCGTCCTCATCACGGGCGAGAACGGCACCGGCAAGGAACTCGTCGTGGCTGCCATCCACGCCGCGAGCCAGCGTCGCAATGGTCCGCTGATCGAGGTCAACTGCGCGGCGATCCCGAAGGACCTCGTGGAGAGCGAACTGTTCGGGCACGAGAAGGGCGCGTTCACTGGCGCCGACAAGTTGCGGGTCGGCAAGTTTGAGCAGGCAGACGGGGGGACGCTCTTCCTGGACGAGATCGGCGACATGAACGAGCAGGCGCAGGCCAAGGTGCTGCGTGCCGTGGAGGAGGGGCGATTCCAGCGCGTGGGCGGGAACGAGACGCTGCGGGTCGACGTCCGGATCGTCGCCGCCACCAACCGTGACCTCACGCTGCCGGAAACGGGTTTCCGGCGCGACCTCTACTTCCGACTCAACGTCCTGTCTACGCACCTGCCGCCCTTGCGCGAGCGCGGTCACGACATCGATCTACTGCTCGCGCATTTCATGGCAACCCTCTCCGCGAACCTCAAGGTCAAGGCGAAGACCTTCGCGCCCGAGACACTGGCGATCCTGCGCGGGTATGCCTGGCCGGGAAACGTCCGGGAACTGCGCAACCTCGTCGAGCGACTACTCATCCTTACCCCGGGCGATACGGTGCGACCGGGCGACCTGCCGCTGTTGCCGGGCGCCGGCGACGGAGGTAAGGGCGAGTGGGACCTGTTGCGTTGCGCGGATTTCCAGGAGTTCAAGTCACGATCGGAGGGGCTCTATCTCCAGCACAAGTTGCGTGAGTTTCACTACAACGTCAGCCGGACAGCGGAGGCTCTGGCCATGCAGAGAAGCAACCTCTACAAGAAGATCGCCAAGTATGGTTTGCAAACTCAACCAGAGGACGAGACATGACGTCCTGCGCACCATCCTTCAAATAATTATCGACGTACGTATTGACGGCGAGGGGTCGTTCCAGTATGTTCAAAGCAGAAAACGGCTTCTTGCAAGACTGCAAGAGGCATCCTCCCTCAAGCGGGCGGATTGCCCGCAAGCTCGTCGCTAAGGAGGAGGACATGAAGGGAGTCCTCACCGTCCTTGTCCTGACGGCCGCCCTGCTCGTTGCGGCTTCTCTGGACAGCGGCGTTGCTCTGGCCGTCGTCGATGATGCGCCGCAGGGACAACCTCAGGGTATCGAAGTCCCGCACGGCGTACCGATGGTCATGGGTGACATGTCGGGCGAAGGCAACGAGGGCGATCCGGACGACATCGGCGGTGGTTTCCGTTCGTCGGGTTCCGGGATCGTCCACGACGTTCCGGATCCGCCTCCCGGCGGGTACGATCTGATGGATCATCTGGTCACTGTCTTTGCACGATACTGGTTCCTCTACGTGCGGTGAGCCGGCGCCCGAGAACGCCGGCTCTTCGCTTCATTTCACGATCTGCGATCCACCACTCGCCAGGGGATGCAGGTTATGGGCGATCGGTTTGATGGATTCGATAGCTATCCGCCGGGGCGCGAAGGAATTCGACGTACCGACGGGATAAGCGAGTATGAGCGGCTCGAGGAGGTCGGGGATCTCCACTTCCAGGCCGCCGCGTACTCGACTGCGCTCGATTACTACCGTCAAATCCTGCCTGCCGCGGTTCTGGACCGCTTCTCTCCTGCCCGCGCACTCGCTATCCTGCGCAAGGCACTCAACGCGCATCTCAATCTCGGGCAGATGAAACAGGTGGACGTACTTCTCGTCCGCGCGCACGCCGTGCTGAAGAACGGGGTCGATCTCGCGCCGGCCGAGCTGGCACGGGAGCGCGCCCTGTTCATGGTGCGGCAGGCCGTCCTGCTGATGCAACGGTCGGACCATCAGGCGGCACTGGACGTCGCGAAGCGGGCCTTCGCGATTCTCGCTCTGACAGATTTCCATGCCGAGGTCGCAAACCTCCAGCTCATCATGGGCGGTTGCCACCAGCGTATGGGGCGACTCGACAAGGCGGAGGAGTTCTATCTCGACAGCCTGAGTACATTCCGCCGCGTGGGCGACGAGGTCGGCGCCGCTTCGCTCTATGGCAACCTCGCCCTGCTCTACAAGGTCCGTTGCTGCTGGGGCAAGGCCCTCGATCTGATGGACAAGGCGATTGCGCTCGTGGAGAAGCACGGCGCGCCGCAGCTCCTGACGGGATTCTTTCTCAACCAGGGCCTCGTCTATCTGAAGGTGGGGCGGTTCGCCGAGGCGCAGCTCGTGTTCGACAAGAGTCTGCGGCTCTGCCGGAGCCTGGGCGACCAGATCCGCGAACCCAAGGTCCTGCTGGCCCTGGGGCGACTGGAATTCCTCGAGGGGCGCCTGGCGCGGGCCGAGGAGACGGTGCTGGCCGGCAAGGCGCTCGCCGAACGTCTGCGGATGCGCCGCGAGTCCGTGATCGCCGACGAGTACTTCGGCGATATCCAGCTCGGGCGTGCTGATCCGCAGCATGCGCTGGAAACCTACGGATTCGGACTGGAGAAGAACCGCGGACTCGCGCACGCGGGCGACCTCGAGGCCGAACTCCTGCGCCGGGTCGCCGAGGCTCAGCGTCAGCTCGGTCACCACGCCGACGCCATCGCAACGGCCCACGCGGCCATAGCGGCCTGCGAGGCGAGCGGGGAAGTCTACGAGTTCGGTTTCTGCCGTCTGACCCTGGCGCATGCCTACGCGGCACAGGGTGACTGGGAGCAGGCCGACGCGCATTTCCGGGGGGCGATCGACATCTTCCGCGGGCAGCATCTCGATCGCGAATGGTGCGACACCGTGCTGCAGTACCTCGAGACGCGCCTCGAGTCGGCCGACAAGCCGGTCCTGCTCCTTTTGCGCCGCTTTCTCATCGACGCCCAGGCCCAGGCCGCGGCCGAGATCGGCGATGTCACCCTGTACGACTGCTTGCGCGGGCTCGTTCGGGTGCAACTTCGACTCGGACTCTTCGACGATGCTCTGCTTACCGTATTCGAACTCGAACGCCACGCGCGCGGGCTCGACGATCCCGAGCGCCTCACGCTCGCAGAGCGCCTGCGGCAGGTGGTCGAGGCCGGCATGGTCGGGGGCCTCGAGGAAGCTGGATCCCCGCTCGTCGCGCTCTCCGGAATTCCCGGGCTCTTCAGTGCCGCGGACGGTTCGTTGACCCGTAACCTCGGATCGGTCCTGACGGCGGTGCGCGAGAAGGTGGGCGCGGATGTGGGATTCCTCGCCCTCGGGGAGCCCGGCAAACCGGCCACGTGGGGTCCCGCCGCGCGTCAGGGCGTGACGGAAAATCTCGTCGGGCAATTGCTGCGCTGGTTCGCCGATGAACGCAACCGGGATGGCGGGGATCAGGCACTCCTCGTGTCCCGGGTTTCGCGGCACGCTGCCCTCGGCCGCGCGGTTCCGGCGCTGGCGGAGAACGTGGCGAGCTGTGTGTTCATGCCGATCACGGTGCACGACCGCGTGTTTGGGTTCTTGTTTCTAGGGCGCACCGTGGCCGAAGACGTTGCTTGTTTCGACCAGCAGGCCCTCGACTTCCTCGCGACGTACATGGGATTCCTGGCCCTGTTCCTGACCGACAAGATGCACCCTGCGGCCGAACCTCTGACCGCCTCCGAAGCCGATACGTTCGGTAACGTGATCACCCGCAACGAGCAGATGCTCGATGTGCTCTTGCTCATCCGCAAAGTCGCGCCGAGCGATCTGACCGTGCTTCTGCGCGGCGAGACGGGGACCGGCAAGGGGTTGCTCGCCTACGCCCTGCATGCGCTCAGCCGCCGCAGCGAGCGCCGGTTCGTGGCGATCAACTGCGCCGCGATTCCTGAGACGCTGCTGGAAAGCGAACTGTTCGGTCATCTCAAGGGCAGCTTCACGGGAGCGGATGTCGACAAGAAGGGGCTTCTCGTAGAGGCCGAGGGCGGTACGGTGTTCCTCGACGAGATCGGGAAGATGCCCCTCACGATGCAGGGCAAGCTGCTGCACTTCCTCGACACGAAGGTGGTGCGCCCGGTAGGCTCCGCCCAGGAACGGGCGGTGGACGTGCGCATCGTCTGCGCCTCGAAATCCGATCTGCGGCAGCTCGTCGAGTCGGGACGCTTCCTCGAGGATCTCTACTTCCGATTGCTCGATTTCCCGATCGTGGTACCACCTCTGCGCGAGCGACCGGACGACATCCCGCTTCTCGCTGGCCACTTCGTGCAGCGGTTCGCAGGCGAGCTCGCGACCGAGGCGCCCGAGATCGGCAACGCGTGCATGGATGCTCTCGTCCAGTTCGACTGGCGAGGCAACGTGCGAGAGCTGGAGAAATGCCTGAAACGCGCCATGATCCTGGCGCAAGGCGAACCCGTACTGCGCCCGGATCATCTGCCGCGCGAGATGGTGCCATATCTCGCCGGAGGCGGTGGGGCCGACGTGATGCCACTTCGCGATATGCTGGCTGCCGTCGAGTCGCGTGAGATTGCGCGAGCCTTGCGCATGACGGCCGGCAACAAGGCGGCTGCGGCGCGCCGTCTTCAGATTTCCTATCCGAACCTTCTCAAGAAGATCCGCTTCTTCGGCCTCGCGGACGAGACCTGATCCCTGGAATCAACGATCGACGCCCAGGCATTGCCTTGCTGCCGCATGGAACGGATTGCGCCGCGGGGCTCCCAGGGTATAAATCTTTTTGTCATCCCAACTCATTGTATCCAAGCGAGTTACGATTCGTGCGGGCTGATTGTAAATTCGTTTTATAGTGCGGCCCGGACACTCGCGCGCCAAAGCACTTTTCTGCTCTGCAACGTATTTTATTGTAACGACTTATAAAACAGAATAGGTCTGCTGTTTCCGGCATGACTTCTGCAGATAGGGGATCCGAAGGGGTGAGTAGTAGGGAACGAACCCACTTCATGGAATCAAGATCGTGACTTGGAGGCGCGGAGCGGAGACTCGCGCATACCGGCAAACGCGGGAGACGTTTTCATCATGTAGGTTCGCAACGAGGACTTAAAGAGGTGGGGTCTTTACATTCCTCGAGTGCGAACGTGGAGAACGACCGCAACACGACCTTCAAGCACGATCTTGGTCTACGTAAGAATTTTGTGAGCGAAGGGCCCTGGTTGGTTCTGAATTGGCGAGATTCAGAACCAAGATGCCGTTCTCGGCGGCGAGGGCTCTTCGCTATTCTTTGTCCCCTCCGTTTCGCCGTCACCGGACGTGTGTTCCCCGGGTTGATCCCGCCGTCTCCAAAGATGGACGCTGTCCTCCGATCCGCACAGCCGCGACCCGATCGGCGACCGCACATCGCGACCGTGACCGAGTACCTCATGGCCCAAGTGTCCGGATCCGGGTGTCATGGCAAGATCTTGTCTTATAGTGTTTTATACCGCGTATGAGCTCGGGTTGGCCTCGCTAGAAGGGCCGCCCCGACCCGGTATGGCGGCATGGGCCGGCGCTGGCACGAAGCCTGCGATATGGTCGAGAAACACGAGGCGCCCTCGAGGAGGGAGATCATGACTCGATCCGCAAGAATCCGGCACCGCGACATCGGCCTGCTGCCTCTGGGGTTAGCCCTCGCGCTGGCGTGGGCGCTATCGGGCTGCAGCAGTGATGATTGCGCCACGTGCGTCGAACCGGCACCCGTCGCTCCGACCAGCGTGTACTCGGAGAGCGGCGACAACCAGATCACGCTCTACTGGAGCGATTTCGCCGAGATCTACAGCACCGTCGATCGCTACCAGGTCTTCAGCCGTTTCTACCAGAACGGCGACGAGAACGACCCGAACCGAACGTTCTATCTTATCGACGAGGTGGCCGTCGGCCAGAACTATGATCCCGACCTCCACCAGTACTCGTATGTCGACAATGCTGCGGACGTGGAGAACGGCGTCGACCTCGAGTATGCCGTGCGGGCGGTGTCGGCCTCGGGGCAGGCGGGCGATCTGAGCTACGAGCTGGTCATCGACACGCCGCTGCCGATGAGCGCGAGCCCCGTCGAGCTGTTCGATGCGGGCGGCGCCAATGGCAACCTCGGCGGCTTCGATTTCAGCCGGCTCGACAACGGGCGGGTGGATCCCAATGCCGTCGGAACCTCGGCCGACGTGAGGGTCGTATTCCGTGACGGCGTGCCATACCTCGAGGCCGTGCGGACCGAGGTGCATCTGCAGGATTTCGGTGTTTTCTCGGGCGGCAACGGGCAGCTCGATTTCGCGGGGGTGTCCTGGGCACCGACCGATGGATATTCTGCGGCTGGTGTCCTCGAGATGATCGCCGGACACATCTACGTGGTCGAGATCACGAATGAACCGGCCGGGGAGACCCACTACGCAAAGCTGGGCGTGACGAGCATCGTGCCAGCGACCCAGTCGGTCGAGGTGATGTGGGCCTACCAGCTCGTCAATGGTTTGCAGGAACTGCGTGTTCCTGACGAGCCGTCGCCGCGAGTGGACGAGTACGTCCCGATCAAGCTCTAGGGCCGCACGACGCGGTCACGACCAGGGAGGCACGACATGACACACAGGAATGCGGACCAGCAACGACATCGCGCGTTGGTGCCCGGCCACTCGCCGGTACCTGGATTCGCGATGGTACGGGGCCTCGTGGTGATCGCCCTCCTGGTGGTTGCGGCCAGCGTGGCGGTCGGCCAGCCCGAAACGGACAAGAGTGCCCCGGCGAACACCGCCGACGCGGCTGCGCGCTATGCCGCGCAGGACCTGCGCGTCAACGTATGGGTCGACAAGGGCGGCGATGAGGTATATCGCCGCGGCGAGCTGATGAGCGTGTCGTTCCAGGCCAATGCGGACGCCTACATCGTCGTCTACCGGATCGACGCGGATGGCCGCGTGGAGATCCTCTGGCCGATCAGTCGCTACAACGATGGCTTCGCCTTCGGTGGGCACGAGTACACGCTACCGACGAATGGTTCCGATCGGCTACGCACGGCGAGCGACGAGGGCGTGGGCTACGTGCAAGTGCTTGCCTCGCGCTATCCCTTCGATCTGCGCGCTCTCGACGTCGATTTCCACCAGGAGCCCTCGCAGCCGATCCACGACTACTACGTGACCGGTGATCCGTTCCTGGCCATGAACGAGGTCAACTTCGCCATCACCGGGCTCGATGACCCGGGCGAGTTCGTGGTGAGCAACTACGCTTCCTACTACGTCCACCGTCAGGTCGATCATCCGCGTTACCTCTGTAGCCAGTGTCACCTCAATGACGGCTATGCGGATCGTCCGTACGATGCGGTCTGCACGATCGAGATCCACCACGACTACGGCTGGGCCAACGACTGGTGGGACACCTACCGCTACTATCCCGTGTACTACTACCCGGCGTTCTACTACGTCGATCCGTGGTGGGGATCGCCCTGGGTGTCGTACTGGTACCGGCCGTGGTATCGCTGGCCTCTGGCCGTGGGCATCTACGACTGGTCGTACACGTGCTACGACTGGCGCTACTCGCCCTACTGGCGGGGCGACTGCTACACGGTGTCGCGCGATCTGCCGCATCGTTACCGGCCGCTCGACAAGACCCGCGTGGCCGGCGTCGACAAGCATGAAGGAAATGTCGGTTCGCGGCTGGTCACGGCGCGGCGACCGGGAAATGACGTGGTCGCGGCCATGAAGTCTCGCGAGGCCGTGCGTAGCGATCGGGTGCGCGACGCTGTACGGAAGAACGATGTAGTGGCAGGCGGCCGGACATACCGGGACGTGAGCCCCGAGTCGCGGTCGCAGGGAAAGTTCACGCGTGACGGCCAGGGACGGACCTCCCCTGGCCTGCGCGTGCCGGAGAGGGGCGGGAGCGGTACGGCGCGTGCCGGCGACCGGGGTTCCCGCCCCACCGCCGACCGGCCGATCAGCCCCGCCGGCGGTCGAAAAGTCCTCGGCCCCCGCGTGGAACCGGGCACGCCGGATCGCAGCGAGCGAGTCCAGGATACCCGTAGCGGGCGCGAGAGCGGTACGAATCGCCAGACCGGTGACCGCCGAACCATCAGGCCGGTCGAGCCTCGTCAAGGCTCGGTCTGGTCGGGCCGACGCGGGTCGAGCTCGCGGGGTTCCGAGCCTGCCCGCCCGGCGGAACCGGCGCGCGGCGGTAGCAGTGGCAAATCTGGCAGCAGCGGCTCGTCTGGTCGCGTGGAACGCCCCTCCTCGCCGAGTCGCAGCGAAGGCACGTCGCAGAACCGCGAATCCTCGTCCAGTGGCCGAAGCAGCCACTCGAGCGGCAGCCGCGGCAGTTCCGTCAAGTCTTCGGGGTCGTCGCGCGGATCGTCGCCGGCGCAATCCTCGGGCGGTTCGGCGCGCTCCTCCTCGGGTACGAGCCGCGGGAGCTCGGGTCGCAGCAGCAGCCAGACCAGGGGAGGCCGGCGCTAGGCATCGTCGGGAGTACATCGTCGTCATGGGTATTGTGTTGGTGTCTTTTCCCCCCATCACCCGGCTGACCGGAAGGGACTCGGATCCTCGCAGAGGTTGGCAGCCAAGGAGAGGGAAGAGCACGGAAGGACGGTCGGGGACCACCAACACATGTGGAAGGGTCCGGAGCGAAGCTGTTGTCGATCAGGGGTGGCAATGTCGGAGCCCGGACCCTTCCCAGATTCTGAAGACTCGAGCCGCGGCGGGAGTGTTTGACCCCCGCCCGGCGTGTTCTTATCATGGCCGGCACCTCGCATCGGACGGAATCCGACATCCCCGAAAGGTCCAGGTCGATGGCAACCTCCGACCGCCGCGCCCGTTGCCCGTTTTCCATTGCTGGTCGCGCGTTCCTCGTTCTCCTCATCGCCGCTATGGTGGCGACCACCCTGGCGCGCCCGGTGCGGCCCGCGCCGCCGTCCAGGCTCCCGGTCGACGCGGTTCCCCGCTATGTCGACAAGTTCCGCCCGCTGCAGGACGACGGTTCGACCGGTCTGCAGCAGCGGCGACTCGCCGGCGAAAAGGCGCCGGCGATGTTGCACGCCATCGTCCTGATGTGCGACTTCGCCGACAGCGCCTTCTACGGGCGTCCGGGTCTCTCGCCGGAGGCACCGGCGACATCGACTCAGAGCGATTTCTACTACGCCACGCACGATTCCCTGTACTACGCCCACCAGATGCGAGACGTCAGCGACTACTTCACGGCCGTCAGCGATGGGCAGTTCGCGCTGACGCGCGACGTCCTGGGCACCATCGTGCACCTTCCGCATCCGATGGCGTATTATGGTAACGACCCGACCGAAGGTGAGCAGACGGTGCTGCTGGCGGCCGATGTGGTGGCCGCCGTCGATCCGCTCGTGGACTTCTCGCTCTATGACACAGTCGTGCTCATCCATGCCGGTGCCGGCGAGGAGACCGACATCCTCGACAACTCGCCCGAACAGATCTACAGCACCTATCTGGGCCCCGAAGACTTCGCGGGTGCAGTGGACGACTCGGTCCTCACCACTCCCTACATCCCGACCGACGATCAGCCGGCAGGTACCGGTGTACAGAACGTGCTCGTGCTGCCAGAGAACGAATTCCAGGATCCGTATGGCAGCTTCAAAGGCTACTTCGGATCGCTCGGTGTGTACTGCTTCGAGGTTGGGCTGCGCCTCGGCATGCTCTCGCTCAGCGACTTCACACCCTCTGGCCATCCGGACAGCCAGGGGATCGGCGAGTTCGGCCTGATGGGCTATGGGCTCTTCGTCGGGGCCGGCTTCATTCCGCCACATCCCATTGCGTTCAACAAGCTGCTGATGGGGTGGCTCGACCCCTTCCCGGTCGACCCGACACCGGGAGCGACCTGGACCCTCGGACCAGCCGAACACACGCATGGCGCCGACGCCTGCGCGCGCGTGGACATCACGGGGCGCGAATACTGGCTGCTCGAGTATCGCCTCCAGGATCCCGATGCGAACGGCATCTTCAGCTTCACGGGAGACCTGAACGGCAACAACGTACCCGACTTCTACGATGCGGACAGTGCCTACGGCGATGGTCGACCGACGAGTTATTTCGATCCGGCCACGGATCAACGGGAGTGGCTCACCGGAGCCGAGTGGGACTTCTTCATGAGCGAGAACACCGCGCGGCCGGACGGTGTCAAGGGTGCCGGTAGCGGTATCTACATCTGGCACGTCGACGAGGGCGTGATCCAGGCGGCTTTCGGAGCGGCGAGCAATCTCTTCAACGCCGATGCTTCGCACAAGAGTGTGGATCTCGAGGAGGCCGACGGCATCCAGGACCTGGACACGCGGCAATCATCGCCGTGGCTCCTGGGCGGTGATTTCGACAGTTTCCGGGGCGAGGATGCGCCCGTTTTCGGGCCTGCGACGCGTCCGTCCACGGAGACGGCGAATGGTGCGCGCACCGGCATCGTGTTCGATGAGATCTCCGATGTCGCCGACTCCACCTATACCTATCACGCCGGGACGGACTCCGCCTACACCGGCCTGCACTACGCCGACGCGATGGCGTTCCGCTGCCGTCGCGCCGAAGCGTTGGTGGGCGCACCGACCCTGGCGATGACGGCGCTTCTCGACGGGATCGATCTGGGCGGATGCCAGCCTCTCGCCGCCGACCTCGATCAGGACGGGGCGGGCCAGGAGGTGCTGGCCGTGGCCGCCGATGGTGCTGTTGTGGTGCTCGATCCCCCGTCTCCAGTTCCTGTGGTGCAGTACGTCGTGGATAGCGGTGACACGGTGCGTTTCCGGCAGCCTGCCGCGGCGGGGCGTCTGGCCGGTACGCCGACGACCGGCGGGCTCGATATCGTGGTCGCCAGCGATCGCGGCGTGCACTGGCTACGATACGAAGGTGGCGTCGTCAGCACACAGGGCACCGATCCGACGGGACTCGTCACGGCTGGCGTTTCTTGCCCGCAGCCGGCCGTGCTCTGGCCTGCCGACGGCGGGGACGGCGATGGATTCGCCGCCGAGCGCCCCGTACAGATTCGCGCCGTGGACCGCCGCGCCGATGCGGATCATCTCACGGTGGCCGACGCGACGAGCGTGATCGCGGATCTCGCCGTCCCGGGAGGGCGTATCCAGGGGCCGCTCGTGGTCGCTGGCGGCCACCTGTGGGCCGCTGCCGCGGACACGGCGGCGGGTACGGCGGTGCTCCTCGTGCAGCCGCTGACCGACCCGCAGGCCGCGCCGGCCGTGGTCCCATTGCCGCTCATGCCCGGCACGCTGCCGCTGGCCGTGACCAGGCTCGGCACCGATTTCGCGGTGGCCATCGTCGATACGGGCGGACGCGCGGCCACCGCCTGGCTGGACGAGACCACGTTGCGTGAGTCGCATCCGATTCAGCTATGGGGACGAGATCTCGAGGTGCGCTCGCCCATCGGATCGGAATTCGCGTTCGTGGGCGGGGCCGTTTGCGGGCGAGCGGCGCCGACGGGGGTCTGGTCGCTGGGCTGGCCGCTCTGGCTTGCCGACCCCGTCGAGGCGGCGACGCGAGTCGAGCGGGCCGCGGTGCCGCTGGCCTTGACGGTGAGCGGTGCCGCTGGACCGGATGTCCTCTTCGTCAGCCGCGATGGCCGCCTGTTCCGCTGTACGGCAGGCGGCGAGGTGCGCGCGGGCTGGCCTCTCGCGGGACCGGGCGAATCGGCGGGCACACCCGTCGTGGCCGATGTGGTCGGCGATGGCGGGCTCGATCTGATCACCTTCGGCGCCTTCGACCGCATCGCAGGAATCGAGGCGGGGCAACTCGTCACACGGCCGGTGTCGCGGATTGAGGTCTTCACGGGGCTGGCTGATGTGGGCGTCATTTCCGTGATGTGGTCCGGGAATCCGTGGCGGGCGGACGCCCTGCTGGCGAGCGGCGTGGCCGCCCCCGGCCCTTCGGGGGCCGCGCTCGTGGCCGGCACGCATTTCTGTTATCCGAACCCACTGCGAGCAGGCCCATTGCACGTGCGCGGTCAGGCCGGTCAGGATGGCCAGGCGCGGGCGTGGTTCTACAACCTCGAGGGGGAGGAGGTCGCCGTCTCGCCGTGGCAAGGCGTGGTGGCGGCAGCACCCTTCGAGATCACGCTGGATCTCGGTACGATCGCTTCAGGCCTGTACGTGTGCCGACTCGAGGTCGAGAGCGCGCGTGGCGGCAGCGAGACGAGTGTCAAGACCGTCGCCGTGGTGCGGTGACGACCAAGGTTTGGTTGCCGCGCGATCCGTCGCGGCGTAGAGTTGGACGCGGGAGAATGACAACGGGCGGCGCGTTCCGACCCGGACGCGAGAGGAATGGAACCATGCGGTACTCGAAGATGAAGACGCTGATGGCTAGCCTAGCTCTGGTAGTGCTAGCCGCCGGGCCGGCGCTGGCGGGACATCCCGGCGACGCGGGTTTCCTGTCCCTGCGACTGGGTGTCGGGGCGCGTGAGGCGGCCATGGGCGGGGCTGGTGTGGCCACGACCGAGGGAGCGTCGGCGGCCTACTGGAACCCGTCGAACCTGGCCTTCCTCGATCACGGCACCTCGCTGATGCTGCAGCACCATCGCTGGCTGGGGCTGTTCGACCACAACGCGGCGGCGGTGACTCACGTGACGCCTTCGGGTGTGTTCGGCGTGCTGTTCAGCGGCCTCTATGCCGACAACATCGATCGCTACGGCACGGAGCCCGTCGGCATCCCCGAGGGGACATTCGCGCCCTACGATGTGGTGCTGGGGGTGAGCTACTCGCGTCGGATCGGTGACGATCTGGCGGTGGGGCTGCAGGCGAAGATGCTCTACGAGAAGATCGATGTTTACAGCGATACGGGCTGGGCGTTCGACCTCTTCGTCACGCACAGGGCACCGATGATCCCGGGTCTCACGTTCGCGGCCAGCGCCACGAACCTGGGAGGCCAGATGACGCTGATCGACGTGCCGTTCGATCTGCCGCGGACGATCACGGTCGGACTCGGCTACTCGCCCGAAACGGGAATTCTCGCGCAGCGCCTCACAGTGACCGGCGAGGCGGCGTTCCTGAACGACACGAACGAGAAGGCCCACCTCGGTCTCGAGGTGAAGGTGGTGCCGGAGCTCGCGCTGCGTGCCGGCTATCGTGTGAACTACACCTCGCAGGGGCTCACGGCCGGCGCCGGTTTCCGCTACAGCAACGTGGGCGTGAACTATGCCTACGAGGACATCACCGAGAATGGTCTCGACCCCGGCCACAAGTTCTCGCTGGAGTTCCTCTTCTAGAAGGCTCGGCGCTTATACGAGTGGGCGCGACACGGGCGGCGCCTGCGACCTTATCCCGGCCGGCTCGAAGACACGGCGTTCGAGCCGGCCGTTCTCGTAGATCGCATAGGTGGGCGACTCGAGCCACCCGCCCAGACCCATGAGCGAGTGCGCGCCGTGCGTGATCGTGAATGCGTGGTGGACGTGGCCCATGAGGAGCACATCCCACGGCGCGTGGCGTGCCGCGGCCTGGCGGAGGAAGCGAGTGGCCTTGGCCTCGATTCCCCGGGCCTCGTCGCGATCGGCCATGCGGCTGTGTCCGCTGAGCCAGGTGCTGAGCGCGAAGAGCAGTTCCGGATGGATGGTCTTGGCGAGGCGGATGATCAGCGGATGGCGCACCAGCGCCCGGAACGTCCGGTAGAGCCACTCCTTGCCCAGCATCCCGTCGCCGTGCTGGCAGCGGATCCGCGTGCCGTCGACGTCGAGCGTGAAAGCCGCCCCACGCGGGTCGCAGCCATACCGGCGGGCCAGGTAGCCGGCGGCCCAGATGTCGTGATTGCCTCCCACGAAGTGGATCCGGGTGCCCGCCGCGTGGACGCGATCGAGGGCGGAAAGAACTTTCTCGTAGCCTTTGAGCAGGAAGTGCGGATAATCGAACCAGAAGTCGAAAATGTCGCCGAGGAGCACGAGGTGCTCGGCGTGCTCGGCCATGGTGAGTAAAGCTATGAAGGCCTCCTGGCTGTCGCGTTCCCTGACGTCGGGGGTGACGTGGAAATGCGAGTCGGCCACGAAGAGAGCGCGGATCCCAATGCCATTGCTGTTGCGCGTCATGGAGCTAGATTCTTAGGGTAGTCGGCGCCATGCAGCAACCGGATTCTGGACAGAGGAAGAAGGACCAGCCCATGTCACTCATGAACCGGGTGCGCAAGAACCTTCGCGAGTGGTACACGCTGGCCGCCGACCGTACAGGTGAGATGGCCAAGGTCTCTTCGCGCCGGTATGACAAGTTCGGCCTCAGTCGCGAGATCGAGCGGCAGTTCTCGGAACTCGGGAGCTACGTGTACCACGCGATCGGCGAGGGGCGGGCGGCTTTCGCCGATGATCCGGCCGTTGCCGGAATCGTGGCGCGTATCCAGGGGCTGGAGCGGGACCTCGAGGTGAAGGACCGCGAGATCGAGGTGATCCGGCAGACCCGGCAGCATCGCGCTCCGGAGCCGGCCGGCGAGGGCGAGGCCCGGCCGACGGCTCCTGCGGCGGACGCCCCTTCCGCAGCACCATCGGCCGAGCCGATGGACGCGCCCGGACCGGCCGCCGATGATGATCTCGGGTCCGGGACCAAGGATTGACATGGTCGGCTATCCCCTCTAAGATGATCTCACCCCTACACGGTCGGGATGCGCCGGAAACCCACCCGACCGATACTCACCGCTTCGAGTGTGCTCCCCCACCCCACTCGCGATCGAGGATGTATGCGCTCGTTTCAGCCTGGCATTGGCAGGAACCGTCCGGCGACGCCATCGCGCATCGCGGTGCGCTCGCGCACCGGCGGGATCCTCGCGATCGCCTACGCGGCGACCCTGGTCGCCGTGATGCTGGTGCTGATTGCGAGCCAGGCCCGAGCGGCGGAACGGGCGCGGCCGGAGTCGCCGTTCGTGAGCGTGGGGCGTACGGTGCGCCCCGCAGTCGTCAACATCCGCATCACCCGCGCCGTCAACGCCGCCGGTGTGGATCAGACGCCGTTGCAGGAGATGTACCGACGATTTTTTCCAGACAAGGCCGGTGAGGGGGGACGATTCGAGAATCCCGGCACGGGGTCCGGCTTCGTGATCGATCCGGCGGGCGACATCCTGACGAACAACCACGTCATCGCCGGAGCTGATCGTATCTTCGTCCGCTTCTCGGGCTCCCGGCGCGAGTACCAGGCCACGCTCGTGGGCACCGATGCGAGCACCGACGTCGCCCTGTTGCACATCGATCCGGACGGCGCAAGCCTACCCACTCTCAAGTTCGGCGACTCGCAGACGCTGGCCGTGGGCGACTGGGCCATCGCCGTCGGCAACCCCTTCGGCAACCTGGAGGGGACGATGACCGTGGGCATCGTGAGTGCTGAGGGACGCGGCGATCTGGTCATCCAGGGCCTGACGCCGCGGTACCAGGATTTCATCCAGACCGATGCGAGCATCAATTTCGGCAATAGTGGCGGCCCCCTTGTCGACATCGAGGGCCACGTGATCGGCGTGAACACGGCGATCAACGCGGAGGGGCAGGGTATCGGGTTCGCGGTGCCGAGCCGGCTGGTGAAGCGCATCTACGAGCAGCTACGGGATCACGGTCGGGTGATCCGTGGATTCCTGGGTGTGAAGACCATCGATGCCGTGACCGCATTGGAAGCGACAGGTGACGATGATGGCGCCCGGGTGGAATCGGTGGTCGCCGGGTCGCCGGCGGCCGCGGCCGGGTTGAAGCCGGGCGACGTGATCGTGCAGCTGGGCGACGAGACCATCGAGTCGCGCCGACAGCTCGATTTCGTGGTCGCCGAAGCGCCGGTCGGGCAGGCCCTACCATGCCGGATCGTGCGAGGCGGCGATCGCCAGGATCTCTCGGTCACCCTCGTGGAACTCGACGCGGCGAGTATGCCGCCGCCGGCCGCGGACGAGACCTGGCTGGGGCTCACGGTCGCCGATCTTGCGGAAACAGACCATCGCGTCGATCGTATAAAGGAAACACTAGGGATCGAGGCCACCAGAGGAGTGATCGTGGTGGCGGTGGAGAGCGGCCAACCCGCAGCGCAGGCCGGACTGCGCCCGGGCGATATCGTGGTCGCCGTCGAGGGTCAAGAAATTGCCGACCTGGCTGCCTACACGCGAGCGCGTGATGCGCTGCGGAGCCAGCGGGAACCATTGACCTTTCTCGTGCGCACGGGAACCCGGGAGAATTTCGTGGAGGTCACTCCCCGGGAATCGGGATCCGTGCAATGATGCGGAAGCGCTAGCGCCCCACTGAGACGGGAGCACAGTCATGGCCAGTCGACGTAACATCTTTCCGCCGACTCACGAGAAGGGACTCGAGGTCTACTTCCGCGACATCAACCGGTATGCGCTTCTGACCCGCGAGGATGAGGCTGATCTCGCGCAGCGTATCCGTCAGGGCCAAGAGGATGCTCTGAAGACGCTCGTGCGGGCGAATCTGCGCTTCGTGGTCTCGGTGGCGAAACGATATACCGGCCAGGGGCTCCAGCTCTCGGACCTGATCAACGAGGGCAATCTCGGTCTCCTGAAGGCGGCGGGTCGTTTCGACGAAACTCGCGGATACCGCTTCATCTCTTACGCCGTGTGGTGGATCCGCCAGGCCATCATGCAGGCGTTGCTCGACAAGTCGCGTACGGTGCGGCTCCCGCAGAACCAGACGGCGTTGCTGATCAAGATCCATCGCACGCGCGCCGTGCTGCAGGGCGAAGGCGTCTTGAACCCGGATCCCGAACGCATCGCGCAACGTCTCGAAGTCGCGGTGGAGGACGTGCGGTACGCGCTGGGGGCCGATCGCACGGAACTCTGCTTCGACGATTTCGGCCGCGAGGGCGACGAGCGGCCGCTGCGCGACACATTGCCCGATGATTCGCAGAATCCCCCGGACCGGCAGGTACTCACGCGTGGGCTGCAGGAGGACGTGCAACGCGCGCTGGCCGTGCTCGGCGAGCGCGAGGCGAGGATCGTGGTCCTCTACTTCGGACTCGGCTTCGAGGAGGCGCTCACCTTGCAAGAAATCGGCGAACGACTCGGGCTGACGCGTGAGCGGATCCGCCAGATCAAGGAGCGTGCACTCGCCAAGATGCGCGGTACGCTCGGCAAGGAACTGTTGTTCGACTACTATGAGTCGGGACTCTAGCACTGGAATCTCTGCCGTCCGGTCTCCGCTTACCGCGGATCGCCGCTGCGGGGTTTCCAGAGGCCGGACTCGCCATTTTCCGCCGCAATCAGGCAATTTCTGGCGTGAATCTTGCCTATGGCCCCGTTGCGACCAGCGGTCGGTACGGGGCGGAATGTCCATGGACGGTTGACACTCGCCCCGGTCCTGACGATTCTGACTGGCCCCCCGTACACCATGGAGGGGTCCGGGACCCGAAAGACATGGTCACATGAGCCTGCATCGACGCTATTCCCTGCTGGTCGTGCCCGAGGACGAAGGGGCCATCCGCCAGGTCAAGGTTGCGCGCTGGACGCTGCTTGCCGCAGCGCTCGCCGTGGCATTTTGCCTGGCGTTGGCGGGGCTGTATGCCTACGACCTCGTCGCGGGCGTCGCGTGGCGACCCGGCGGGGCGCCGCTGGCGCGGGAAAACGCCGTGCTGAGGGGCCACGTCGCCGAGTTCGAGACCCAGATGGCTCGGCTGGAGTCGAGCCTCGGTGATGTTCTGGATCTGCAGGAGCGGGTTGCCCGGGCGGTAGATCTGCCCGTGATGCCCGCCGACGCCCTGGCGGCCGGCGTGGGCGGGCGCGAGCCCCTTCTCGGGACCGACCCCCGGGCTCCGGAAATCACCGTCGAGACCCGTTCGCTGGCGACCGGCCTCGACCAGCTCGTTCGCCAGGCCCGCTTGCAGCGGCACGGCCTGACGGCAATTCTCGACAGCTTGCAGGCGCGGGCCGAGGTCCGCGACCACATGCCGTCGGTACGTCCGTGCGATATCGGCTGGCTCAGCTCCCGATTTGGCATGCGTCGCGATCCGTTCACCGGAAGGCAGGCCTTTCACCGGGGTCTCGACTACTGCCTGCCGCTGGGGTCTCCCGTGCGGGTCACCGCGGATGGGGTGGTGACCACGGTGGAGAAGCAACGCGGCCTGGGGCTCGTCGTGAAGGTGAACCATGGCAACGGCGTCATGACCGTGTACGGCCACCTGAAGAGCGCGTCCGTCAAGAAGGGGCAGACTGTCAGCCGCGGGGACGTCATCGCGGCATCGGGCAACACCGGCCGGTCCACGGGGCCGCACCTGCACTACGAGGTGCGGGTGGACGGCCGTTCCGTCAATCCCATCAGCTACATCCTCGATAGGTTCGCCAACGGACGCTGACGGCAATCTCCTGTCCGTGCTTGGCAGTCCGCCCGTGGTGTGATAGCTTGTTCTTCGCACCGCGGTGGACGGATCCCCGCGGCCGTGATGGGAGCGACTCCGGGGCATGAGGCCGACCTTCCGCCATTCTGCGCCGACTCTGGCGACAGCTACCCTCGTGCTGGTATGCCTTGCGGTGCCTGCTCGTCAGGCTGCCGCCGGGCGGACTAACACGCCGCAGGTGCTGCGCATACGCCACTTCTCCGCGCCCGATCATACCCGCATCGTGCTGGATCTGAGCGCGCCGGCGACCTTCGAGGTCCGCCCGGTGCATGAACCAGAACGTCTCGCGATCAACGTGCAGGGGGCGGGTTTCGTGGCCGCCGACGCGATCGCGATCAGGGACGGACTGGTCGAGCGCGTGCGTTGCAACCCAGGCCATTCGCGGGCGCAGGTGGTGCTGGATCTCGCCTACCGGACCCATCACCGGGCATTCAAGCTCGCCGCGGAAGATGGTCTCAACGATCGCATCGTCATCGATATCTTCCGGGCCAGCGGCGATGCCTCGCAGAAGGAGCCGCAGCCTCCCACGCCACCGGCGCAGGCGATCCGACCCTTCCGCGTGGTCCTCGATCCCGGCCATGGCGGTCTCGATCCGGGTGCTGTGCGCGCCGGCATCCGCGAGAAGGACATCGCGCTCGCCGTGAGCCTCGAGGTCGCGAAATTCCTGGGCGATCTTCCAGGGTACGAGGTCGTGTTGACGCGCTCGCGCGACTACTATCCGAGCCTGGGTCGACGCGTGGAGATCGCCCGGGAGCAGAAGGGCGATCTGTTCCTGTCGATCCACTGCAATACCCATGCACGCGCCTCGGTGGGGGGCATGGAGGTCTATTTCCTCTCGCTTCAAGGCGCGACCGATCGCGAGGCTCAGGAACTGGCCGATCAGGAGAACGCGGCCGACCTCGTGGGCCTCGCCCCCGGGGATGCGCGCGAGGATGCGGTGCTCTCGATCCTGATGGATCTGCGCATGACCCAGGTGCTCCAGCAATCGAGCCGTCTCGCCGAGAGCATGCTAGGCGCGGCGTCGCGCGCGGGTTTGCCGACGCGCAAGGTGAAGCAGGCGCGGTTCCAGGTGCTGCGCACGCTGGCCATGCCGGCGGCGCTGGTGGAGATGGCGTACCTCACCAATACCACGGATCGCCGGCTCCTGGCCGGCGCCGACGGACAGCACCGGATGGCCGCGGCGATCGTGGCGGGGGTGCTCGACTATCGGCGCGATCGCGACACGCTGGCGGGTCTGTTCCCGGCGTCGACCTGGTCGCAGCGCTACCGGGTCCAGCGCGGCGACAATCTCTGGGTCCTCGCGAAACGTCACGGGACGACGGTGGCGGAGATCACGAAGCACAACAACCTTGCGTCCACGTCGCTGCGCGTGGGGCAGCATCTGCAACTCCCGCAAGAGCGACCCGCGCCATGAAGAACCTGGGCCTGAGGATCGCGTGCCTCGTCGCTGCCGTGATCATCTGGGTGCAGGTTGCCTCGACCACGATCATCGAAGCCGATGTGGCCTTGCCGCTGGAGGTCGCGAACCTTGGTACGGGCCTCACCGTGGCCGGCAATGCCCTACCCGCCCAGGCGGAGGTACGGCTGCGGGCAAGCAAGCTGCGGGTGTTCGCCCACAAGTATCTGCACCGGCCACTCGGGAGCGTTCAGCTCGATCTGGCGGACCGCCAGCCCGGGCCGCCGTTCCTCTACGAGATCCACCCCCGCGACGCGCACACGGAACAGGAGGTCGTGGGCATCCTGGCTCCCATGCGCCTGCCGATCCGACTCGACCACCAGCTCGCCCGTCGCCTCGTCGTGCAGGTCGCGACGTCGGGGGCCGTGGCAGCGGGGCGGACCCTGCTGGACCAGCCAACCGCCCAGCCCGACTCGGTGACGGTGACCGGACCGGAGCGTTTCTTCCGCGGTGTGGAGGAGGTGCGCACCGTGGCGCTGTCGCTGAACCAGATCAACGGCCGTGAGACACGAATGCTTGCCCTCGTTCCGCCGCATGCGAGCCTCGTGCCGGAGGTGAGCAAGGTACAAGTCTCCGTCACCGTGGCCACGCTCGAGGAGCGGATCCTGGCGAACGTGCCGGTCATTCCCCTGGTCGACGCGGGGCAGGCGGACGTCGCCGTGTCGCCACCGGTGTGCGACGTGCTGGTGGAAGGTCCCGCCGACTCGGTGAAGGCCCTCGTGCCGGCCGATCTGGCGGTGACCATCCCGTTGAACGGGCTGGAGCACGGCATGCACAACATCCGTGGCGACGTGGATCATCCGGCATGGGTCACCAAGATCTCCCTCGATCCTGCCACGTTCCTCGTGATCATCGGCGATGCCGATGCCGCCAACGTGTCCGGGGGCAAGAGAGAATGACGCAGGCACCTGCTCCGCGGGAGCCGTCGCGGCGCATGCCCCGGGCGACATCGGCGTTGCTGGCCGCGGCGGCCGTGCTCTTGCTCGCCATCCTGGCCCTGGTCTGGCCGCCGCAAGGGGCCCGGGACGGGGGGACCCTGCTCGTACTCGACGGTACGGCCGGGCCCCGGCTACGCCAGGTCTACCAGCCGCTGGCGCAGTACTGCGGCGAGTTGCTCGGCGAGGATCTGGACGTTGATGTGGTGACGACGCGTGACGCATTCGTCACCGCGGCGCCGCGCGCGGTCGTACTCCTGTGTCCCGACGCCGTGGCCTTCGCCGTGAGTGCGGCTCAGTTCGAACCACTGGCCGTGGGGCGTCGGCGCGCGCCGCAGAACCTGAGGCCGTGCTCGGTGCTGGTCAGTCGTCGGGCGGCCGGGCTCGTGAAGCAACCCTGGCTCGCCGCTCCCCGGCGCACCGTCTTCGGCGACTCGCTCTCCCTCGTGTGCCTGGTTCCGCTGTGTGTGGACGGCGGCCGTGCGCGCCTGCCGGCCGGCGTGGTCTGCGGCGACGACCCTTACGATCATCGTGCCGTCTTGCAGGCGTTGGTCCTTGGCGCCTTCGACTACGCCGTCGTGCGCCAGTGGACGGCGGAGACCTACCAGGAGGCCGGGCGCCTGCCGGTGTCCGAGTGGGAGGTGCGCCGCCTCAGCGAGCCGTTGCCCGACATCGTCCTGCTGGCCAATCGCGAGGTGCCGGCCGGTCGACGGCTGGCGTTGCGGGAGGGGTTGGTGACGCTCGGGCGACGTCCGGGGGAGACAACAGTTGCGGCGCAGGTGGCACGAGCGGCGCTCGTCGGGATGGACCTGGACGGCTTCAATCTCCTGATGGAGCCCGACTTCGAGGCCAATCGCCGTCGATTCGGCTCCTGCTGGCCCCGGACCGGCGAATAGTCCATATTGTGCGGTCCCGTAGGTCCCGTAGGTCGCGCGGTGCTGGGCGGATGGTGGCTCGTCCGCCGCGGTTGTGGTAGGGTGCGGCCGTATGGGAGCGGCTACGCCGCGAGGAAGGACCGCCATGCAGCTGAAGTACCGCCGGCTCAAGGGAACTCGCGACATCATGCTCGAGGAGGTCGAGCGCTGGCGCTGGTGCGAGGAGCGCTGGCAGGAAACTCTCTCTCGATACGGATTCGGTGAGATTCGCACGCCGGTGATCGAACCCGTGGATCTGTTCCTGCGGTCCGTGGGTGAGGGCACCGATATCGTCGACAAAGAGATGTACGCGTTCGAGACCAAGGGCGGCGAGCAACTCGTGATCCGCCCCGAGATGACGGCCTCTGTGGTGCGGGCGTACCTGGAGAATGGATTGACCCGTCAGCCTGGCACGGTGAAGTTCTGGTACATCGCACCGATGTTCCGGCATGATCGACCGCAGGCCGGACGCCTGCGCCAGTTCCACCAGGTGGGCGTGGAGGCGATCGGTTCGGCGAGTCCGGTCCTGGACGTCGAGGTGATCCAGACGCTGCTGGCGCTCTTCGATGCCGTGGACGCGCCACCGTTGACCTTGCTGCTCAACAGCATCGGCTGTCCCGCCTGCCGCCCAGCCTACGTCGACGGACTGCGCAGGTTTCTCGAGGCGCATCTGGCCGAGATCCCGGGCGGGTTCCAGGCGCGTATCGCGACGAATCCGCTGCGTCTGTACGACGCGAAGGACGATGCGGTGCAGGCCTTGCTGTCGCAGTATCCGCCCATCGTGGCGCACCTGTGCGATGCCTGCCGCACCCATCACGAGATCGTGAAAGCCACGCTCGCGGGCATGGAGATCGCGTTCGAGGAGGATCCCACCCTGGTACGAGGCCTCGATTACTACACGCGCACGACCTTCGAGGTGACGACCCGCACCGACCGCAAGCAGAGCAGCCTCGCTGGCGGCGGACGCTACGACGGCCTCGTCGAGCAATGCGGGGGGCCGCCCACGCCCGCCATCGGCTTCTCCCTGGGCATCGAGCGCACCCTGCTCTGCCTCGGCGACGAGCCGGTGGACCTGCAACGCAGCCGGCAGTCGGTGGTGGACGTGTACGTGGCCTGCCATGACGAGGCTGCGCAACGGTACGCCATGGTGGAAGCGGATATCCTGCGCGACATCTGTCGTGTGGAGATCGATACGAGTAGCCGCTCGTTGAAGGCGCAGGCCAAGGCTGCGGATCAACGGTGCGCGCGCTTGCTGCTCGTCGCCGGTGAAGCGGAGATCGCGGCCGGCGAGTTCCAGATGAAGAACCTGGCGACGGGCGAACAGAAGCCCATCGCGAAGGACGAGATCCTGACCGCGGTGCGGGAGGTGCTGGGTCTGTGACCGGGATGAATGAAGCGTCGTTGCGAACCCACCGGTGCGGAGAAATCGCCAAGGGGCACGTCGGGCAGGAGGTGAAGCTGGCCGGCTGGGCGGCGCGGGTGCGCAATCTTGGCGGTGTGCTCTTCGTGGACCTGCGCGATCGCTGGGGCGAGGTGCAGGTCGTCTTCGAGAGCGGCGAGCCGCTGGAGGCGGGCAAGGACATCAAGCTGGAAGCGGTGCTGGCGGTCCGCGGCACGGTGAGGCCGCGACCCGAGGGCATGGTGAACACCGACAAGGTGACCGGTGCCGTGGAAGTGGTGGTGCACGAGCTGACCATCCTGAACACGTGCGCGCCGTTGCCGTTCCAGGTGGACCAGGCCGACCGCGCCGGCGAAGAGCTTCGCCTGCGGTACCGGTACATCCAGCTTCGCCACCCGACGCTCGCGCACAATTTCCAGGTGCGCCACCGGGCCGCGCAGGCGGCGCGTCGGTTCCTGTCGGGTCGCGATTTCCTGGAAGTGGAAACGCCTCTGCTGATCAAGACCACGCCGGAAGGGGCGCGCGACTACGTCGTGCCCAGTCGGATCCATCCCGGGCAGTTCTACGCGCTACCGCAGTCACCGCAGCTCTACAAGCAGATCCTGATGGCCGGCGGTTTCGATCGCTACTTCCAGCTCGCGCGGTGTCTGCGCGACGAGGACCTGCGCAAGGACCGGCAGCCCGAGCATACCCAGATCGACCTGGAGATGAGCTTCATCAGCGAGCAGGACGTGTACGGCCTGGTCGAGGAGATGATGGTGGCGATCTTCGCCGAGGCGGCAGGCGTCAATCTGAGCATCCCGTTCCCACGCATCCGCTACGACGAGGCGATGGACCTCTATGGCTCCGACAAGCCCGACCTGCGCTTCGGGTGCCCGATCGAGAATCTCGACGAGCTGGTGCCGGGTTGCGGGTTCGGCGTCTTCGAGAACGCCCTCGCCGGCGGCGGCACGGTGCGCTGCTTGCGCGCAGCGGGTCTCGGCGGTTACAGCCGCAAGCAGGTGGATGAGCTGGAGGCCTTCGTGAAGGCGCGCGGCCTTGCGGGCCTGGCCCGCACCAAGGCCACGACCGAAGGCTTCGATGGCGGTGTCGCCAAGTTCTTCAGCGCTGACTTCTCGCGCCGTCTCCACGCGCGCCTCGGGTGCCACGATGGTGATCTGATCCTCTTCGGGGCGGGGCCTGTCGCGGTGGTGAGATCGGCCCTCGGCGACCTGCGACTCGAACTGGCGCGCCAGGCCGGGTGGATCCCGGCCGGCACCTGGGCTCTGGCCTGGGTGCACGACTTTCCGCTCTTCGAGCAGGATCCGCAGACGGGCGGCTGGGCGGCCTGCCATCACATGTTCACCATGCCGCAAGCGCAGTACGTGGACGTGCTCGAGAAGGATCCCGGCGCCGTCCGTGCGCAGCTCTACGACCTGGTCTGCAACGGCGTGGAGCTGGGTTCGGGAAGCATCCGTATCCACCGCCGCGACCTGCAAGAGCGCATCTTCCGCATCGTGGGCATGGCGGAGAGCGAGTATCTGGCGAAGTTCGGCTTCTTCCTGGAGGCCCTCGGCTACGGCGCGCCGCCTCACGGCGGCATCGCACTCGGTCTCGATCGCATCATCATGCTGCTGACGGGGGCGCCCAGTCTGCGCGAGGTGATCGCGTTCCCGAAGACCACGCTGGCAGCGTCACCTCTCGATGGTGCGCCGGGACCGATCAGCGAGGACCAGCTGCGCGAGCTGTCCCTCAAGCTCGACCTGCCACCGGAGGACGGCACGGCATGAGCCGTTCGGGCGGCGACACTCCCGGGACCAGCGAGGTGCGTTTCGACCTGCACGGTATCGACCAGCTCCGGCTTTGCGGACCGGGCGATGCGCACCTGCGGTACCTGGAGAACCGATTCGACGGCACGATCTCGGCGCGAGGCGAGCAACTGCGCATCAGCGGACCCCCGGACCAGGTGGCCCGGATGCGCGACCTCGTGAGCGATCTGATGGAGCGCGTACGGCGCGGTCAGCGCATCGACGAGGTGACGCTAGACTACCTCTGGGCCAGCCACGCTCGCGGCGGCGCGCGCGACACCGATCTCGAGGCCGAGCCGGAGCCTCTGTTGTTCACGAGCGAGAGCCGTCGCCCGGTGCGCGTGAAGTCGCCGGGGCAGCGACGTTACGTGCAGGCCGTGCGCGATCATGACGTGGTCTTCGCGATCGGGCCCGCCGGGACGGGCAAGACCTATCTGGCCGTCGTCCTGGCGCTGGACTATCTCAAGCGCAACCTCGTCGAGCGCGTCCTGCTGGTGCGGCCGGCGGTGGAGGCCGGCGAACAGCTCGGCTACTTGCCCGGCGACCTCCAGGAGAAGATCAATCCCTACCTGCGACCGCTCTACGACGCCCTCGCCGACATTCTCGGACCGACGCGGGTCGCGCGTTACGTGGAGGGCGGCGTGGTCGAGGCGTCGCCGCTGGCGTACATGCGCGGGCGTACGCTCAGCAACGCTTTCGTCATCCTCGACGAGGCGCAGAACACGACGATCGGTCAGATGAAGATGTTCCTGACGCGTCTTGGCTACCAGTCCAAGGCCGTGATCACCGGCGACGTCACGCAGATCGATCTGGCGGATCCCGATCGTTCGGGGCTGGTGCGCGCGCAGGAGATCCTGCGCGAGACCGAGGGCGTGGCCATCGTCCGACTGGGCAGTGCCGACACGCAGCGGCATCCGCTGGTGCGCCGCATCGTCGACGCCTTCGCCGACGCCGAGCAGGCAGCGAACGGCCGGTCGGCGCATGCCCACACGGCGAACGAGCCGGCGGCCGAATTGCAGCCGGGCGACGAGAGGACGTGAGACCATGAGCTGGTGGCTGCGTGCGGTATCCCAGCCGCGCAAGCGTCGTGCGGGCAAGGGGAGCGGATTCGTTTTAAGCGCGTCGGCCCTTGTCGGCGCGCTCGAGGCCAATGAGAAGCGCCATCCCTGGCTATGGCCAGTGGTCGCAGCGGTCCTGGTGACGGCGCTGCACCTCGTGCTGTTCGCGCCCGTACCCCGGGCGACATCGTTCGGGTTCCCGGTGGCCGGCGGGATCGCGGAGGAGGACATCCGCGCACCCTTCCCGTTCACAGCGCAGCTCCTGCCACGTGACGTCGAGATGGTGCAGATCGAGAAGGTGCTGGTGGAGCCGCCGGTGCTGCGCCGGGTGGAGGGGCCGCGCGACCAGGGTGCGGCGTCGCGGCTGTCCGTATTCGGTGCGGCCCTGCGATCGGCCGCGGCGTTGCCGGCCACGGACACCAAGGAGAAAGTGAATCTCCTAGCCGCGCAGTTCCCATACCTCGACGACCGCGACCTCGAACGCGCCCTCGCCACACCGGATATGCCGCGGTTGCTGGCGGCCATGCAACGCACCGTCACGAGGGTCATGCAGGACGGCGTGGCCGACATGCTGCCGCCGGGCAAGTACACGCGCGTGGTGGTGGCGGAACCCACGTCGGAAACGCTGCGCGACCTCTCCGAGGTGACGCTGCAGAGCAGGCTGGTCGACCTGCTGCCGGCGAAGCTGCGACAGGAGGGGCTGGCGCCGACCGAGGCGGTATGGGCGGCGTCGCTCCTGCGACAGTTCACCACGCCCAACTTGATCTATGATCCGGACGAGACGCGTGCCAACCAGGAGCGTGCGCGGGCGTCCGTGTCGACGACCCAGGAGTTCGCGCGCGGCGAGCGCATCGTCAGCCAGGGCGAGCGCGTGACCGAGCAGGAGGCGGTTTTCCTCGACGCGTTGCGCGCCGCGCTCACCGCCAAGGGCGGTACGGCCAGCCTGGGCGTGCGCGTCCTGCGCGTGGTGAACCGGACGCTCCTGCTGGCGGTGCTGCTGGGGCTCTTCGGCTGGCTCGCGCGTAGTCATTTCCCCGTCACGTTGCTGCGCCTGCGCTTTCTGACCGCGCTCACGGCGATGCTCGCCGTGTTCCTGCTCGCTGCGGCTTTCGTGCTGGATCGGGCGGGTCTCGGCATCTTCACTGTCCCCATCGCCTTCCTCGCGCTCATCGCCACTGTCCTGTTCAAGGAGGGGGCGGGATACGGCATGACGCTCCTGGCCGTGGGGCTGCTTGGCCTGGTTCCGGAAACCGGCGTGCGCGAGTTGCTGGCGCTGTCCTGGCTGGGGTTGGTGACGGTGGTCGCGGTCCGGCGGATCCAAAAACGGAGCCAGTTCTACCAGATCGTCAGTCTCCTCTCGGTGCTCTCGGTGGTCTTGCTGGTGCTGGTACGCTGGTCGCAGGGCCACGCGCTCCTGCACCTCGGCGGCGAGTTCCTCGCGGCCGTATTTACGCCGGGGCTATCGGTAGCCCTCGCGCTCTTCGTCCTGCCGCTGGTGGAACCGCTGGTCGGCGTGTCGAGCGATCTCACACTGCTCGAACTGTCCGATCTCAATCACCCGCTGCTGCAGCGCATGGCCCTCGAGGCTCCAGGAACGTACCATCACAGTCAGGTCGTGAGCCAGCTCGCGGAACAGGCGGCCCGTGCCATCGACGCAAACGCGCTGCAAGTGCGTGTCGGCGCTCTTTTCCACGACATCGGCAAGATGCAGAAGTCCGAGTACTACGTCGAGAACCAGCGGGCCGGATCACACAGCAACAAGCACGATGAGCTGAGCCCCAGCATGAGCGCCCTGATCATCGCGTCGCATGTCAAGGACGGCATCGAACTGGCGCGACGCTGGCGGCTGCCACAGGACGTGATCGACTTCATTCCGCAGCACCACGGGACTCAGGTGATGGAGTACTTCTACCACAAGGCGCTGGAAGGTGACGGCAATGAGACGGTGAAGGTGGACGATTTCCGCTATCCTGGCCCGAAGCCGCAGCGGCGCGAGACGGCCGTACTCATGCTGGCCGATGCCGTGGAAGCCGCCACGCGCTCGCTGCCGAAGCCGACGCCGAGTCGGATCAAGGAGATCACCAAGCAACTCTGCGACAAACGCATGCTCAGCGGCGAGCTGGACGAATGCAATCTGACTCTGAGCGATCTCGCGCGGATTCGCGAGGCGTTCATCCCGCTACTGACGGGTATCCACCACGCTCGCATCGCCTATCCTGGTCAGAAGGAGAAGGAAGCCGAGCGCAAGCCGGAGAGGACGGCCGACGCGTGAAGTTGCGCCTCGTGGATCGCCGACAGGTCGTGACACCGCCGCCCGTGACCGTGGCACTGCTTGCGGATCTCGTGGCGCCGACGGGACGCGCGCAGTGGTGGCTCGACCTCGTGCTCGTCGACGACGAGGCGATGGTCGCGCTGAATCGCGAGTACTACGGCGGCGAGGGGCCGACCGACGTGCTTTCGTTCAGCTACCTCGAAGCCGTGCTGCCCGACTCGGCGGCGCTGCGGCGAGGCGAAGGCGAGGCGGCCGTCGACCTGGATCTCGGCGACGACGCCACGCTGCTGCTCGCGGGCGAGGTCGTCCTGGCCCCGCGTTACATTGCCGAACGCTGCGCGGAGATGGGCTGGGACCTGCCGCGGGAATGGGGGCTGCTCTTGGTGCACGGCGCTCTGCATGTGCTCGGCTGGGATCACGACGACGACGACGCGCGGGCGCGCATGCGCGCCCGGGAAGCCGCGCTGCTGGCCCGGCAGGGACTGCCGCACCCGCTGGCGGCGGAGGCATGACGATCATACCGGCGAACCTGGCAGAAGCGACGAACCTGGCAACCCCGACGAGCCTGGGTACGGTGGGGCTGGCGGTGGGCGCCTACATCGGCGCAATGCTCATGGCGGGGTTGCTGACGGCCTATTTCCGCGTCAACGGTCTGCACCACAACGGCCTGCTCGAGGAGGAGCGGCTCGGCAAGGTGTTGCGGGAGTACCTGACGATCTCGCGGCGGTTCCAGATCACCGTTGCGAGCCTCTATCTCCTGTTCACGGTGCTCGGACTGCAGGCGGCCGGTCGACTCTACGCCGCGGCCTGGGACGGGCCGTCGGGCTGGCGTTACTACGCGGTGTTCACGCTGCTGGCTCTGGTGGCCTGGACCTTCGGCGGCGTGCTCTTCAAGCTCATGGCGGCGGGAGTCGCGCTCGGCTACGCCAAGCTCGTCGGCGCGCTGATCTTTCCGCTCACCTGGCTGCTGCGGCCATGGGCGGCGTTACTCCTGGGCGTGATGGACCGTCTCGACGACACGCTGTGGGTCGGCGAGGCACAACCGATGCTCTCCGAAGGCGAGATCCGCAGCCTCATGCGCCGGGACGAGAACACGGTGGATCTCGATCCGGAAGAGCGCGAGATGATCCACAGCATCTTCGCGTTCCACGATACGGCGGTGCGCGAGATCATGGTGCCGCGTATCGATGTGGTCGTCTGCGACGTCACCACGCCGCTGGGCGACATCGTCGCCACCGTGAACGACTGTCAGCACTCGCGTATCCCGGTGTACGAGGGCAGCGTGGACCGCGTGGTCGGCATCCTCTATGCCAAGGATCTCCTCAGCCTCGTCCACGACGGACGCCTCGATCCTGCCGGGCGGACCCTGGCGGACCTCGTCCGACCCGCCTATTTCGTACCCGAGAGCAAGAAGATCGACGAGGTGCTCGACGAGTTCCGGTCCAAGCGCATCCACATGGCCGTGGTGATCGACGAGTACGGCGGCACGGCCGGCCTGGTGACGCTAGAGGACGTGATCGAGGAGATCGTCGGGGAGATCGAGGACGAGTTCGACGAGGAGGAGCGCCTCTACGAGTGGCTCGATGCGCAGCGGTTGCGCGTGGACGCCAAGATCGACCTCGAGGATCTCGCCGACGTGCTCGGCCTACCGTTGAGCGAGGAAGACGACGAGATCGCGGAGACGCTCGGCGGCCTCATCTACGAGGCCGCCGGCAACGTGCCGGAACCCGGCGACCGCATCGATCTCGGGCATCTGCAGGTCACAGTGGAATCGGTGGCCGAGAACCGGATCCGCCAGGTCGTGCTCGAGGCAGCCGCGCCGCTGCCGGGGTACGCGCGACGGACCGAGGCCGGGGGCGATTGAGCCATGTGGAAGCGCCTGCAACGTCATTTCTTCACCGGCCTGCTCGCCCTGTCGCCGCTGGCCATCACGCTGTGGATCCTGGTCAAGTTCTACGAGCAGATCGACAACACGATGCGCCCCTGGTTGCAGCGCATCCCGCACCTCACGGATATGTATCCGGACTTCTTCCTGACGATCATCGCCTTCTTCTGTTTTCTCGGGCTGATCGTCGCCGTCGGCATGCTGGCGCGCAACGTGGCCGGGCGCGCGTTCTTCTCGGCCGTCGAACAGGCCATGAATCGCATCCCCGTGGTCAAGAGCGTGTTCGCGGCGATCAAGCAGATCGCCGAGGTCTTCCTGTCGGATCGCCGCTCGGCGTTCCAGGAGGTCGTTCTCTTCGAGTATCCCCGGCCTGGCATCTACTCGCTGGGCTTCGTGACGCGTGACGATCCGGGGACGGAGCTTCTAAACGTCTTCCTGCCCACCACGCCGAATCCGACGAGCGGCTACCTGCTGATGATTCCGCGCCACCAGGCCGCGATCCTGTCGCTGACCGTGGAAGAGGGGATCCGACTCATCATCTCCGGTGGTTCGGTCATGAGTCCCACGCAGGCGCAGCTGGTCGGTCGCGAGGCCGGCGAGCTTCTGGGCGCCCCGCGCGCCTCGAAGGAGGTGCCGTGAACGAGAACACGCGCGACGAGAACGACCGAGACGGGAACGCGGCCGCGCGGGAGCCCGAACGGGTACTGGATCCGTCGAACCTCGAGGTCGAGCGGTATGTGGTGGCGCAGCAGTTCCAGGAGTACCTGGAGCATGCCGACGAGCCGGCCATCGCCGAGCTGGCTCGCCGGCTGCAGCCGGGCGATCTGGCCGAGGTCCTGCGTCCGCTCACCGTCGAGGACACGGTGAAGATCCTGCGCCAGCTGACACCCGAACCGTTGGCCGAGGTGCTCAGCGAGATCGACAACCGGAGCCAGGCTGCCCTGTTCACCCTGCTCGATCATGACGAGATCGCGGACATCCTCGAGGAGATGCCCTCCGATGACGCCACCGACCTGCTGGCCGAGATGGATAATGATCAGCAACGCCTCGTGCTCGCGGCCATGGAGGCCGACGAGCGTGACGACGTCGAGGAATTGCTGCGCTACGGTCCGGAGACGGCCGGCGGCATCATGGCCAAGGAGGTGCTCACCTGCCGCGAAGACCAGACCTGCGGCGAGGCCGTGGAGGTACTGCGCACCTGGGAAGAGGACGAGCTGGAGGAGATGCACTTCGTCTTCGTGGTGGACGATCGGGAGCATCTCGTCGGCCGTCTGCCGCTGTTCCGGCTACTCCTCGCCAAGCCGACCACGCTGGTGCGCCAGGCGATGGAGGTGGACCCGCTCTACGTCGATGTCGATCTCGACCAGGAAGAGGTCGCCCAGTACATCATGACGCACGACCTGGTCAGCTTGCCGGTCGTGGATCATCGGCATCGCCTCGTGGGGCGCATCTCGGTGGATGACGTCATGGACGTCGTCGAGGAGGAGGCGACCGAGGACATCTCGCGGATGGCCGGTGTCAGCGTGCAGGAATTCGGGGAGCAGTCGTCGCTGCGCATCGCGCGGTCGCGCATCCCGTGGCTCCTGGGTGCGCTGGCGGGCGAGATGGGGAGTATACTCGTGCTGCGCGGGTTCACGCATAGCCTCGAGGCGATGGTCGCACTCTCGTTCTTCATTCCCGCGATCATGGCGATGGGTGGCAACACCGGTATCCAGACCTCGAGCGTCGTGGTGCGAGGCCTGGCCACGGGCGAGGTGGGGTTCTATCAATTCGGACGCCATATCCTGAGGGAATTGCTCACTGCGCTGGTGACGGGTGCCTGTCTGGCGCTCTGTGTTGCGGGCATCTGCTGGGTGGTGGTCGGGAATCTCCACCTGGCGGCCGTACTGGCGCTGGCCATGATGTCGGTGGTCCTCATCGCCGCGCTCGTGGGGACGGGCATGCCGCTGCTGTTGCACCGTGCCGGCGTCGATCCCGCCGTGGCCACGGGGCCGTTCATCACCACGTTCAACGACGTGATCGGATTGCTCATCTATCTCAGCCTGGCGATGCTGCTCCTTGGCCTCGGTCACCAGGGTGCCGGATGAGCCTGTTGCCGCAGCCTGCCGGAAGTGGGCGGGCTCTCGTCCTGCGCGCCTTCCCCACGGGTGAGACCAGCGTGATCGCCTCGCTCCTGACCGCCGAACACGGTCCGTTGCGGGTGGTGGCCAAGGGGGCCCGCCTGGGACGTTCGCGTCTGCAACCTCTCGTGCAGCCGGGGCGGCTGGTCGACATCGAATTTACGCTCACGCCCGGTCGCGAATTGCAGTACCTGCGCGCCGGCGATGTGCGGTTGGACCCGCTGGGCCTGGGCGCGACACTGGAACGGTCGGCCTATCTCCTGGCCGCGCTCGAGATCGTGGATCGGTGTCGTCCGGGGGAGATCCACGAGGCGGGGCTGTTCCAGCTTTGCGCCGAGTACGTGACGGTATTATCCTGCGCCGACGCGGGGCGGGAGGCGGCGCTGTTCTTCGCCTTCGAGCTGGCGCTGCTCGATCTGCACGGCATACGGCCCCATCTGGACGCGTGCGTCGAGTGCGGGGTATCGCGCGTGGCTGCCGGCGACGGCCCGACCTGGCTCGATTCCGCGGCCGGCGGGATGCTCTGCGGGGCGTGTCGCTCATGTGGCCATGGTGGTGGCAACCGGCTGCTGACGGAGGCGATGCTCGCTGCGTGGGCCGAACTCGGTGCGGCGCCGCAGCAATGGCCGTCGGCACTATCGCGGCCAGTGGCGCGGGAGTGGGGCATCGTATTGCACCGATTCCTCGAGTACCACCTGCCGGGTTACCGGTTGCCTGCGGCGCTCGATCTCCTGAGAGCGGGCGCCGCCAGCGGGCGGTCGCCGCGAGATCCGGATGATCCGGATGAGGAGGACCGGAGTTGATGGATTACCAGGACATGATCGCCAGCCTCCAGGACTTCTGGCGCCAACGGGGTTGCGTCATCGTGCAGCCGTACAACTCCGAGGTGGGTGCCGGAACGTTCAACCCGGCCACGTTCCTGCGCGCGCTCGGTCCGGAGCCGTGGCGCGTGGCCTATGTCGAACCGAGCAAACGCCCGAAGGACGGCCGCTACCTCGAGAATCCGAACCGCGTGCACCAGTTCCTGCAGTACCAGGTGCTGCTCAAGCCGAACCCGCCCGACAGTCAGGAGCAGTACCTGGCGTCGCTGGAAGCCATCGGCATCGTGCCGTCTGAGCACGACATCCGTTTCGTGGAGGACGACTGGGAGTCGCCCACGCTCGGCGCCGCCGGCCTGGGCTGGGAGGTTTGGCTCGACGGGATGGAGGTCTCGCAGTTCACTTATTTCCAGCAGGTGGGCGGCGTGCGCTGTGAGCCGGTGGCGGTGGAATTGACCTACGGGTTGCTGCGCCTGGCCATGTTCCTGCAGGGCTGCGACCACGTGAAGGACCTGCGCTGGGGCGGCGGCCTGACCTGGGATGAGGTGCAGGGCCAGTTCGAGCGCGAGTTCTCCGCGTTCAACTTCGAGCATGCCGACGTGGCCATGTACCGGCGTCACTTCGAGGAGCGGGAGCATGAGGCCCGCACGTTGCTCGAGGCCGGGCTCGTCTACCCTGGCTACGATGCCGTCATCAAGTGCAGTCATCTTTTCAACGTGCTCGAGGCGCGCGGCGCGATCTCCGTGACCGAGCGGACCGGCTACATCGCCCGCGTGCGCAACCTCGCCCGCCTGGCGGCGCAGAGCTATGTCGCCAGCCGTGAGAAGCTGGGCTTCCCCTTGTTGAAGGACGGTGGAACGCATGACGCCGACTGAGCCCACCGCCGCGCGGGTGCCTCTGTTGCTGGAGATCGGATCGGAGGAGATCCCGGCCCGCTTCGTGCCCGACGCCATGGCGTTCGTGGCGGAGCGCTGCGAGACGTTGCTCAACGAGGTCTATCTGGACCACGCCCCGTTGCGGGTGGTGGCCACGCCTCGGCGCCTTGCCGTGATCTGCGACGCTGTGGCGACGTGCCAGCCGGACCGCGAGGTGGAACTGAAGGGGCCGCCGGTGAGTGTGGCCTTCGCGGCGAATGGCGCGCCGACCCGGGCGGGGGAGGCGTTCGCCAGCAAGGCGGGCATCCCTCTCGCCGATTGCGAGCGTGCCGTCGACAAGCGGGGCGAGTATCTCGTCGCGCGCATGCGTGTGGCGGGGCGTTCGACCGCGGAGGTGCTCGCGGAGGCGCTGCCGGGGGTGATCCTGGCGATCCCCTTCCGCAAGGTGATGCGCTGGGGTACCGGGACCATCGAGTACGCCCGGCCCCTTCAGTGGATCGTGTGCCTGCTCGGGACCGCAGTCGTGGACTTCACCGTCGGCGACCTGGCCACCGGACGCGAGACACGCGGCCACCGGACGCTTACCAGAGATCGGCGACGCGCCCTGGGCGCCGCGAGCGAGTATCTGCCGGCCATGGCCGAGCTCTCCGTGATCGTCGATCCCGCGGAGCGCCGCGGTCTGATCGAGGCTCAAGCGTCGGCGGCGATGGCCGCCCTTCCGGGGCCGGCGACCTGGCGGGCGGACGCCGAACTCATCGCTGAGGTCGTGCAACTCTGCGAGCATCCGACGGTATTCCGCGGCGATTACGCCGAGCACTACTTCGCCTTGCCGCGCGAGGTGATCGTGACCGCTCTCAAGGCGCACCAGCGATACTTCGCGGTGGAGGGGGCCGACGGATCGGCGCTGTTGCCGCACTTCCTGGCCGTGCGCGACGGAGGTGGCGAGCATCTGGACAAGGTCGTGGCCGGCAACGAGCGCGTGCTGCGCGCCCGCCTCGACGACGCCCTGTTCTACTGGCGTTTCGACCAGCAGAAGTCGCCGGACGAGCACACGCAGGGCCTGGCCACGGTCACGTGGCTCGAGGGTTTCGGCTCGGTGCTCGACAAGACGCACCGGGTGACGGACCTCGTCGCTTATCTCTGGGAGCGTGGTCTGGGCGATGGCGCGGCGGTGCCTGCAGCGCTGACGCGGGCGGCGACAATCGCCAAGTTCGACCTGGTCACCGAGATGATCAAGGACGGCAAGGAGTTCACGAAGCTCGAAGGTGTGATGGCCGCGCGGTACGCGGCGAAGGCGGGCGAGGATGCCGCCGTATGCCGGACCATCGAACGCTTCTATCTGCCAAGAGGGGCAGAGGGCGAACTCCCGGGCGACGGCCTCAGCAGCACCCTGTCCATCGCGGATCGTCTGGACACGCTGGCAGGATGCTGGCTAGCCGGGTTCGTGCCGACCGGCGCCAAGGATCCCTACGCTCTGCGGCGGCACACGCTCGCCATCATCCGCACGCTCCTGGACCGCGAGGCCCGGATCGATCTGCCCGCCGCGATCGCACGGGCACTGGCGCCCTATGCGTCTTTCGGGCCGAAGCGCGGGCTGGAAGAGGCGGCCGGGGAGATCGTGGATTTCGTCCGAGTGCGCCTCGAGGGTTTCGTCACGGAATCCCTGGGGGCGAATGCCCAGGTCGCGCGCGCGGTGCTGGGGGCCCGCCGTCTCGATCCCACGGACATCGCGGCCTGGATCCGCGCGCTGGAACGATTCCGTAACCGTGATGATTTTTTACTTCTGGCTACTGGCTTCAAGCGGTGCACGAACATCCTCGAGGGCCAGGCGTGGCCGCCGCACCTGCGGGCGGAGAGCCTCGAACGGTGGCGTGACGGCGGGCGGACGCCCGACGGTGGGGACTTCTCTGACCTGCCGGAACCGGAGGAGCGAGCGCTTACCGAGGCTGTGGCGGCGGCGGCAGCCGCGGTCGCAACTGCCGAGACGGAAGGCGATTACGTGGCTGTGTTCGAACTGCTTTCGAGTCTCGGGCCGGCCATCGATCGCTTCTTCGAGAGCGTGCGAGTGAATGTCGACGACGCGGTTCTGCGCGGGCGTCGCCACGATTTCCTGCGGGAGATCCATGCCGTTTTTTCGCGTTTCGCCGATTTTTCGTGGGTCGCGCCGGGAGAAGATTGACGTCACGGCCGTTCCTCTTGAGATCGGTTCGACATACTTTTTTTTCAGATATGGTATTGACTCGCTCTGGCCCCTACTGTAAGGTAATCCTGCGACTCACTGGGCAAAGAGTTCCCGATCCTGTGAGTTACGCGGTCCTAACTTTCCGCTCGTTCGTGCCAATCACTTGACACCTAGTGCACACGACAAATGTGGTCCGCGAAATAACCATAAGGAGGTCTCTTCCGCGATTCGCGCCGTGGCCCCAGCCACCAAGCCCAAAGCCGGGAACGCTTTGTCTGACCATGACTCTAACCGAGGCTTGTCTTCGGGGGCTACGTAGCGGCGCGGGGAGAGTACGCCTAAAAACCATGTGTTGGCCCTTGGTCAACGATGGGGGGAAAAGCATGAAGCGATTTGTTCTGTTCGCCACGCTGTCCCTGGCTCTTGTGTTTGCGATGAGCGCCATGGCCGATACCAACCATCACCAGGCGGTGAAGGGTGGATACGGGATGATCTATGGTGCCCCCGCAAACACGGCCAAGGCCGTGGGAGATACCACGTACTTGCTGGGTGGGCCCGGTTCCTTCAATGGCCGGTTCGAGGATGCCTCTGGCAACCCCGACTGGCAGGGCTGGACTCACGACGATATCACCTTCGCAGGTATTCAGCGCTGGAACGTGTCCACGTACAACGTACCCACCGGCGGCGGCACCTATGCGGCCTGGTGCGGTGCGGTGTTCGCGAACGCCTGCGCTGAGGGTTATGGCAACGACTGGAACGAGAACCTCGTGTATGCGTACACGGTTCCCAATCCCGGCGTTTCCACGATCGTGAACCTGTCCTGCGTCTTCAATTCCGACTCCGAGCCGGGCTTCGACTACTTCATGGTGCAGTACAACCGCGGTGGCGTTTGGCAGACCGTGGGCGTGCCGTACGATGGGGCCAACGTCGACGTCGCGTTCTCGGCGCCGATCTCCTTCACCCCTGCCGACTACGTCGGTTCCGGCGGCAACCAGCTGCAGATTCGCTTCCACAGCGACTCTGACGGCGCTTGGTCCGATGAGGACTGCCTCTGGGACACCAGTGGTCACGCGCAGGTTGACAACATCGTGTTCGCCATCACCGGTGTTCCGTCCGTCACGTTCAACTTCGAGGACGGCAACACGAATACGTTCGATGACGGAGACCTGACCAACCTCGAGCAGGTGTTCGATGTCGGCGTGGGCGACTTCAGCAAGATCTGGGTCGGCCTCAATGACATCGACGTGTGCCGCACGAACTACTCCGCTCAGGTCGCCTTCATCGACGACGGCGACGTCGTGCCGGGCACCGGCGGCTACCAGTGCACCACCTGGTGCTATGGCCCTGGCGGTTACATCGTGAACCCCGAGGGTGGTCTGGCCGGTCCCGACCAGCACATCAACAACCTGCTCATCTCGCCGGTCCTGACCTGGCCGGCCGGTGCCGATGCCGCGTACCTGGAGTACGAGGCCTACCGTCACGAGACGCGCATCGCCTCGATGAGCGGTATTTTCTACCAGTGGCATGTCCGGTCGACCACCGGCGATGCGCAGGACCTCGCCGCGTCCGCGTGGCAGGACCGCAACTTCGTGTACTACGGTGGTCCGGACTACCTGCGTGATCATCAGGTCGTAACCGATCTCCTCGAGCCGGGTCGCGCGCTCGTGCAGATGTCTCTGCGCTGCATCGAGTACGGCTGGGTCTGGGGCGAGGTTGGAGTCGACGGCACGCCGGCTCCGTACTTCGACAACGTTGCGTTCGTGGCCTTCCCGTACGCGGGTCCTGGCATCACGGCGCGCGAAATCGACATCGCGCAGGACAGCTTCCCCGAGCGCGGTGTGCTCGATACCGGCACCCTTGCCAACAACTGGATCCGTTTCGACATGGCACGGAGCATCTCTCCGAGCGCCGACCTGCGAAACGATCCGGGCGACTCGCTGCTCTTCGACATCGGCTTGCCGCGTGCGAATTCGACGCTCAACCAGATGCCGAAGATCGTCGTGAAGATGAAGGCCAACCCGCTGTTCGACACGGCTCGCGTCCTGCCGCCGAACTTCACCCAGACCGGCGACGTGGTCGACGGTTGGGCGTATGGCGACTCGACGTTCCAGTCGAATGGCACCGTGGTGGAGAACCGGTACAACTTCGACCTGCCGGACTCCAACCTCTTCTTCCCCGGCGACGTGATTCACTACTACATCGAGGCCGAGGACAACGTTCCTGGTGGCAACCCGGTCGTCGGAACGTCGACGATCCCTGCCGACCTCACTGGCTTCGATAACTTCACCACCCCGCTCGCGTACAACAGCAGCTTCGTGGTTCATGGCCTGCCGACGATGTTCGATGTGGCGGGCAATCAGCCGCGGATCCTGTTCTGGAACGACTTCGCGAACCGTGGTGGCGAGAACGAGTGGTTGCTGTCCCTGAACAACCTGGGCTACAACGAGGGCAACGACTACGACCAGTACTACACCAACGGTCCGAGCTCGGGCGTTGGCGACGGTCTGGGTGGCCGTGCCACGACGGCCGTCATCGACGGATACGACGTGTTGCTCTACACCGCTGGCGACCTGTCGGTCGAGACGATCTCCAACGGTGACTTCAACGACGATCCGGGCAACGATGTCGGCCTGCTCGATCTCTGGTTCCAGCAGGGTGGCAAGAAAGCCTTCTTCACCGGCGACAACCTGGTCTACAGCATGACCCAGGCTGGCGGCTCGACGCAGGCCTTCTTTGCCAACTACTTCGGCGTGCAGTTCATCCAGAAGGATCTGTCCGGCCTGATCGGCAACCAGATCGCTCCGCACGTCCACACCATCCAGAACAACAGCGTGTTCTCGTCCATCGACGAGTGGATCGCGTTTGGTGGCTGCCTTGGCATCAATCAGTTCGATGCCGTCCAGACCATCGGCGCGACCGAGCGTGTGGCCGAGTTCCTGAGCCCGTCCGGTACGGGGGGCCAGTATCCGTATGCGGCGACCACGCGCAAGACGGCCACCGCAGACGTGATCACGATGCCCTACGACCTCATGTTCATCTACAACGCGCCAGGCTACGTGCCGCCGACGCCCGCGTTGCCGGCTCGCGCGGCTGTCCTCCAGGACATCCTCGTCGAGTTCGGTGTCGCGCCGACGGGCTCGATCATCGGTGTGCCCGACAACGGTGTGTTCGCGGTGAGCAACTACCCGAACCCGTTCAACCCGCAGACGACCATCAAGCTGAACCTCCCGAAGGCGGGGCATGTCAGCCTGAAGGTCTTCAACGTCCGCGGTGAACTGGTCAAGACCCTCGTGAACGGCAATCTGGAAGCTGGCGAGCAGTCCATCGTCTGGGACGGCTCCAACGACCAGGGCGCCAAGGTTGCCTCGGGTGTCTACTTCTACGAGACCCGTGCCAACGGCGAGGTGAAGGTCAACAAGATGGCGCTGGTGAAGTAATTCACCGTTTCGTCTGACCTGGCAGCGGCCCCCCCGGGGGCCGCTGCTGCTTTATGAGCGGGAGATTTCCCCCGAGTGGGCCGGGCGAAGCCATCCGGGATGCGGAAGTTGACACGGCACGGGCGTAATCCCTATATTTCACTTGGTTTCTCGGGATCTAGCCCCGCCGCCCGAGTTTTGGGACTCATGCGCGAATAGGGAGTACGGACCGACATGTGGAGTCCTCGGCATGCAATCGTCAGCTTCTTCCTGGCCGTCCTCGCCGCCACGGTGCTCTTCGGCTGCCGTGCCTTCCAGCCGGAGGCGGTGATCGTCAATCGTCCGCCGGAGACCTACATCATCGGATCGCCGGCGGAGACGTCGGGCGCTTACTTCCATTTCCACGTGTACTGGTACGGTACCGACTCGGATGGATTCGTCGAGCGGTACGTGTGGGCACTGACGGATACGTCGATCCAGAAACCTGAAACCGACACGGACGAGGAAGACCAGAACTTCAATCCGGCCACCAATATCGGAACCCTGGCCATCGGGCGCTACACGACGAAGACCGACTCGATCTTCGACTTCCAGATCAACCAGGGTTCGAATCTGAGCTACGACATGACGCTGCACATGGTGGCGATCGATGACCGCGGCGATTTCGACCGCACGCCGGCGCGGCTGCACTTCTTCAGCAATGCGCTCGGGCAGCCCGACATCACGTTCTATCGCAACGATATCGCGCCCGATCACGTGTTCGCCTATAGCGACACGATCGCATACGGCGAGCCCCTGGTCCTGCGCTGGGCTGGTTCCACGCCCAACACCGCCTATTACGAGCCCGACCTGCTCGCGATGCGCGATACCGTACCCGAAGTGCTGCCGCCCGGACAGGCGCCCGACGGGCTGCTGGGCTTCAAGTGGTTCGTCGTGGGCGAGGGCGACTGCGACCCCTCGACCGCGGATTGCTGGAATCCCCGGCGCCTGAACGAAGCGACGGGCGATAGCTTCAGCGTTTTTGGCGACGTCAATCGGCTCGTGTTCCTGAACGACGGCTCGGCAAGCGGCGTCTTCGGACGCAAGCTCAGGAGCGGCGTGCTCCAGGTGATGGTCAACACCATCGACATCGCCGGCGTCCAGGTGCCTCTCACCAGCCAGACGCTGAACATCGTCGTGAACTACGATCCCGATACCTACATGCTGCGCGGCGAGATGGATCCGGCATACAACGATACCTCGGTCTACCCCTACTACGTCGTGTTCCACGGCAACGATGCCGGCCGGCACATCGCCTTCGCGGAAGGGGATACGGTGCCGGACAATGCGTACGTCGTCTTCAAGGCGCTCGGCTGGGATGATCGCCGCGACGAGCGGGTGAGCGCGCAGAACCTCCTCAGCTTCCAGGGTCTCTACGAGGCCGTCGGGCTGTTCAACGGCACGAGCCCGTTCCCCTTCTCGGCGACCGCGAGCGATACGCACCGAACGCAGGAATGGACGGCCGCGGATCCCACGGAAGTCTCCTCGGACACCATCGGCTTCCTCGTTGGCCCCTTCGAGTACTCGATGATCATGCGTTCGGTCGACGAGCATGGACGCCGCGACGGCACCCCCGATACGCTCAGATTCGTCGGCAACTACCCGCCGTGCGTGCAGTGTATCGAGCTCTCGAATACGGCGAACCGGCCCACGTTCCAGTACCAGGGCGATTGCTACGATCATGCCTGCCTCGACCAGGAGACGGTGCTGCACGTCTATTTCGCGCCGAACACGACCGATCCGACCCAGCTGACCAGGTCGGACAACCTGAGCAAGGTGTACTGGAACCGGGACACGGGAGACGTCACCTTCAATTCGCCGAGCGTGCCGGCTGGCTATGATTCCACGCTGGCCTACAAGTATACCTACCGGGTCTACCTGCATGGCAAGGATCCGGAGCAGGAGCACTGGGCGCCCGGGCAGGCCATTCGCCGGATCGGCTCCTGGCGTTACCGGATCGACTACGCCGCGGACACCGGCAATGCCATCTCCGACGGCAGTGGCGGCGCTTCCGACAACCTCGATGCGCTCTCAGGGTTCAACCTCGCGGGAAATGACACCACGGCGGCCAGCGACCTGTTCATCTACCCGTCGACGGGAGTCTGGGGTGTGCGGGTGGCGGTGGGCGTGCCGTCCAGTCTGCTGTTCTCGGGGCCGGCCGGCTTGTGGGCGACCTTGCTGGACACGGCCAACGCGCCCGTCCCCGCCGGGACGACCCACGCGGATACCCTGGCCTGGCAGGCGCTGCCGGAGGTGCAGGATGCCTACGTATCCTGGCATCTCACGACGATGCAGTTCTCGCCGGGTACCGTTCGGGCCGTGGCCAACGATGCCGCGGTGACGTGTGCGTACCGCCCGTCGTGGAACATGTATCACTATTTCGCGGGCGTGCGCCCGCCGGCGAACCATGGTCGGGCCTGCACCCGAGGTGTTTACGATCAACCCGGCGGCATCGTCGAGGACGGCGCGTTCGACCTCAAGGTCTTCGCTGCCGAAAGCAACCGGGGGGAACCGGTGGGCAAGCCGTTCCAGATCGTGGTCCACACCGGGGCGGGCGACTTCGTGGGAGGCGGCGATCCGCCGGGCTGGATTCCCGACGGCAAGTCTTCGGGGCGAGTCGCCTGGCGCTGATGGTGTCGACCACCGAGTCACGAGACGAATTTACGATGCGATAGACACGTCCGGATCCGCGTGAGAGCGGGTGCGGGAAGGAGCGAGGGGATGAGCAAGCGAATCTTGGCCGGCAGCCTGGTGATCGCACTGGGAAGTCTGGGATTGCTATCCGTGGGGTGTAGCCCCGACTCCAATCTCGGTGGCGCGCCGGTGCCCAACGTGTCGCCCGATACGCAGATCACGGCGCGTCCGCCGGACCTGCTTGAGGGCTCATACTTGGTCGAGTTCTTCTGGACGGGATACGATCCCGAGGGCCGGGTCAAGGGATACCAGTGGAAGCTGAGCACTAACGGCACCGACGGGATCAGCGTCCAGGATACGCTGACCTTCGATCCGGTCACAGGGGACACCCTCAATCCCTGGCACTTCACGGTGGCCACGGATACCACGTTGCTGGTGTCGGCGGACATCAACGATCTCCCGAGCGACGAGGACGGTCTGCACCGCGGTTACCAGACGCACACCTTCTTCGTGCGCGCGCTGGATGATCGGGGCGCCGTCGACAGTACTCCGGCCTACGTGAGCTTCACGGCGACGACGCTTCTGCCGCAGGTCACGATCGACGGGCCGACCGTCCTCGTCGACCAGGGCGAACCGAAGTTGCTCCCGCGGACGGTGACCATCTCCTACACTGGATCGGATCCTGATTTCAGCCTCGGGATCCCGACGAAGATCCGGTTCCTGTGGAAGAAGGCGCTCCTGCCGAACGGAAGCTATGCCCAGGGCAGAGTCCAGGTGCAGGAGAACATCGACTATCTTGCATCCTTCGACGATTCGCTCTGGTCGAACTGGGAGCCGTTCCCGCGGATCGAGGACAATCGCCAGCATTCGTGGCCCGGCCAGGTTCGATTGGACGGTTTGGACATCATCCGCTACATCATGGTGGCTCAAGTCCAGGACACGGCCGGCGCCGTCAGTATCGACCGCAGCTACGGCATCAACGTCGCCCATATCCAGATCAAAGACGATTTCTCTCCTGCCCTGACGATCCAGGAGACGTATCTGCCGTCGATCATCGCGACGGGTCTCGATTTCCGACGCGACTTCGATATCGCCGCGGGGCAGCCCGTGACGTTCGAGTGGGGTGCGTCGGCGGAAGACTACCTTGGCAGGATCGTGTCTTACCGCTATGGCTGGGACCTCACCGACCCTGATGACCCGGACGACCCGGGGTGGGCCGTGCTGCCCGGCAACGCGCCTCAGCATCGCCGGGCGCCGACGCGTGCGTTCGCCAGTGGCACGCACTCGCTGACCGTTCAGGTGAAGGACAACTCGGATCAGACCACGCGGGCCACGATCAACCTGATTGTGGTTCCGGTGCCGGACCCGGCGTCCCAGAACCCGCTGCTACTGATCGACGATGTGTACGACAAGGATTCCGGTAGCTGGCCGGGCCACGAGTCGCCTCCGATCCCGTATGACAACGACACGTACCGCGACCAGTTCTGGCTGCAGGCGCTGGACGGTCACGTGACGAACTTCGATCACCAGCGCGACATCTTCGATCTCGAAGAAGTCGGCCTCGCTTACCGGGACGTCGTGAAGTACAAGACGATCATCTGGGCGAGCAAGACGAACAGCACCAATTACGTCGTCCAGAATTTTCGTCCGTCGTCCTGGAACCAGGATCGCTTCAACTGGCTCACCTCTTACCAGGATCGCGTGGGCAACCTGCTCATTTGCGGCGCGCGCTCGATGATGAACTTCTTCTACGGCGTGGGCTCGGGCGCCTATGCGTTGCCCGTCATCTTCGAGTCCCGCGAGGGCTCGCCCGATGGTGGCTACACCGGGGCGGCGCCGGGTTATCGGGTCGGCTGGGGCCAGAAGGAACAGCCCGACGGCACGTTCATCCAGATCGGGCCGACAAGGTACGGAGCTGCGACGTGGGGCCTGAGTGTGGTCGACGTGATGGCGCCCTCGACGACGGACGTGATCTACGGTACGGATCCCCTCACGATCGCGAGGATCGGCCGCAAGACGGCGTGCGTGGGGATCAAGGCGCTGGTGCTGGATCCGGACTTCAAGGCGCGCCACATGCCCGAGGGCGTGAACTTCCCCGACACGATCCCCACGGAGCCGTTGATCGACTGGCGCGACCTCGATCCCGCGTACTACAACAATCTCGTGCGTCCGTACAACTGGGGTGACGAGGAGTTCTACGATTCGAACGTCGCGATCGCCCGGTCGACGTACTACCAGCTCCAGCAGTGCGAGAACAGCGAGATCGACTCGACGAAATTCTGCGTCGAACCCATGTTCCGGGGCCTGGCGCGGATCGACTGGATCCGTAAGAAGCACCTCGATGTCGATCCCAACGACACCTGGCCCCAGGGTTACTACTCGACGCCGATGGACGAGCTGTGCGGACGGTACGCGCTCAACGACGTGAAGAACTCGGCGCGCACGAACAATCAGCCGATCGGCTTCCTGTCATACAAGACGTCCGTCAACAAGCCCAGCCAGGTTCCCGACATCTGCTGGGGCTTCGACCCCCACAGGTACGAACACACGGAGATGGCGAAGGCGATCCGGTGGGTGCTGGGTAGCCACTTCCGCCTCCAGGTGAACTAGTCGTATGCAGGCAGGGTGCCGCGATCGCTCGGGCTGATCGCGGCACCCGTCGGACCGCCGCAACCCTTGACCCTCGTGACGTCAAAAGGTAGGCTCTAGCATGGTTTTCGGGATCTCAGGCAACCGGAGTATGGTGGGGTTTCTCGTGGCGTTGGGCTTGCTGGTGGCGGTTCCCGCAGCCGCGCAGGTCGATACTCTGTGCACCCTGCCGATGCCCGTTCCCCCGGCGAGCGACGTGTCGATCCAGCTGACCAACGGCCACAACGGCATGGGGGCCGTGCTCACGTGGCCGAACCTGCCGGACAATGCGTCCACCTGCGTGTCCGTGCTCGGCGTGGATTCCCTCGACATCGAGGTGACGGTGACGGGCGACTACGCGGATGAATTCGATCGTATGCTCCAGTTCTCGTTCATGAATACGGGCGAGATCGGGTCGACGACGAATAACCGGGTCATTTGCAGGTGGCTGAACGTCAACTCCTCGCTCTCGGGACATGTGGGCGGTGAGGTCAATCTCAGCAATACCGGCGGGCTCTGGCGCCGCGATCACGTGACCGGCGATTGGTCGCGGTTGGACGCCGGCTTCCCGCAGTACTTTGCCTATTTCAACATGGATGCCTTCGCGATGCTTCCGGACGGTTCGCGGCTGGCCGCGCTGAGCGCCGGCACGAATCCCGGAGTTTTCCCCAGGGGCCTGTACCGCGCCGTCGGCGACGGTGGCTGGCAGCCGATCGGGGCGAGCGTGTTCGGGCGCGCGCGGACGATCACGGCCGTGGCATTCGGCCCCGGAAGCAGCGACGCGATCGCCGTCGGCACGCAGAACTCGGGTCTGTTCATCTCGACGGATGGCGGCCAGACCTTCATCCAGTATCGCCGGGAACTCGCCCCCGGGTCGACGGATTTCCCGCAGAACGGAGTCTACCGCATCCCAACGTTGACCTGGGAGGGGAACCGGCTGTGGGTCGCGGTAACCGCGTGGGACCTCTTCAGCACTGGCGACATGGGGCAGACCTGGACCCGCCATAGCGCACTGCGCGTGATCAGCGATCTCGAGGCGAATCCGCCGGTGACGGTTTTCCCATCGGTGAATCGGATCACCGTCGATCCCGAGGACGCCTCGCACGTCTACGTGGGCCTCGAAAATCATGGTGTCTACGAGAGCGCCGACGGTGGCACGAGCTGGACTTCGCTGGGCGGCGACTGGATTGTCGTGGATCCCGATAATCCCGGAAGCTGGCGGCACAGCGTGCAGACGATCGCCGTGGATCCTGCAGACAGCCAGCATCTGGTGGTCGGAACCAAGCAGCAGGGGATCTGGTACACCCAAGACGGTGCGGCGCACTGGGCGCTGGCCACGACACCCGTGGACTCGTTGCGAGGCGCGGTGGTGAAGGTCGCCCGGCTTTCCGACGGCACCTACCGCGCCTTGAGGAACGGCGCTTACTTGGTGCGATCGGATGATGGTGGCGCCTCCTGGACGCAGATATCGACCCAGCTCGCCGACCGCAATGCTCTCGCCATGATCGTCGATGCCAGCGACAATCTGTTCGTGCCCACCTACGGCGCCGGCATCTACGCTTCGAACACGCCGATCGAGATCAGCAAGTCGATCCTTTCGACGGAAACGGATGCGGATCTGCTCGACCTCGATCTGGGGCTCTTCATCGCATTCGGCCCCGGACTGGTCCAGGGTCCCACCGCGACGTCGCCGGGCCAGGATTTCCGCGTCAACGCCCAGGACTACCAGGGCTGGATCGTATGGCGGGCCAACGGCGGCGATCCCGACCGCATGGAGATGATCGGTCGATACGACAAGACGAACCCCGAAACCTGCATCGTCGGATACTGCGGCGACGATAACTACTACCTCGAGCCGAATTGCTTCGCCGAACGCCGCGCCGCGTGTTTCGATTTCTCGCACCCGGGTACCGTGTCGTTCTATGACGGGGACGTCTTCAATGGCTTCTCGTATTACTACGCCGTCACGCCGTTCGACTACGGGGACGTGTCGATGGTCTTCGACCCCGTGTCGATCAGCTCGCCGCTGCTGTTCCCTTCGCGCTTCCCGAACGATCCGTATGCCAGCGTCGCCGGCGATGGTAACCGAAAGAGTTTGCAGGTGAACGCAACCGCGGCATTGCCCACGGAAGGCGGCGAGATCTACGTGTATCCGAATCCGCTACGGCGCAGCGCGGGCATCGCGGGATCCGAGGGTGAGGAGGTCGTCTGGACCAACCTGCCGCCTGATTCCCATATCGAGGTCTTCACGCTCGCGGGCGACCGCGTCGTGGATCTGCTGGGCGAGGCGCAGGTGGCCGGCAACATGTACTGGAACACCCGCAACGATACGGGCGAACTGATCGCATCGGGCGTCTACATGTGGCGATGCATCATGCCCGAGCGCGGCGATTTCTGGGGAAAACTGGTCGTCATCCGCTGAACGACCGGATCTCGCGGCGGTACCGGTCCTCCCGGTGCCGCCGCTCCATGTGGACGGGGCCAGGGCTTGTCCTTCTGGGGCCTCGCCTTATACTGAACATCGAGTGGATCAGGCCAGGTACTCCCAGGGCACTCCGCGGTGAGCGGCGCGTGCGGCGGGATGGCCGGGAGGTGTCATGAGTGAGAGAGGCGACTCGAGCGAGAGGGGCGAAATGAGCGACAAGAGGGTCTATTCGTTCGGAGATGGCAAGGCGGACGGCAAGGCGGACCTGCGCGACCTCCTCGGCGGCAAGGGCGCCAACCTCGCCGAGATGACGCGACTCGGTGTGCCGGTGCCTCCGGGATTCACGATCACGACCGCCGAATGCGCTGCGTTCCAGAAGACCGATCGACTGAGCGACGAGTTGCAGAGCGAGGTGCGCGAAGCCCTGGCGCAGGTCGAGGCGATCATGGGGAAGAAGTTCGCCGATGCTGCCGATCCGCTGCTCTTCTCCGTGCGGTCCGGCGCGCGCGTGTCGATGCCCGGTATGATGGATACCGTCCTCAACCTCGGCCTCAACGACGAGAATGTGCAGGGGCTGGTCAGCCGCAGCGGCAGCGAGCGCTTCGCCTACGATAGCTATCGCCGGCTGGTGCAGATGTACGGCGACGTGGTGATGGGCGTGGCGAGCGAGCGTTTCGAGGACGCCATCGACACCCTCAAGGATCAGCGCAAGGTCAAGCTGGATACGGACCTGACGGCGGACGACCTCAAGGACCTCATCGCGAGCTTCAAGCGCATCGTGCGCGAGCAGACCGGCCACGACTTCCCGACCGACCCCTGGGACCAGCTCTGGGGCGGAATCCGGGCCGTGTTCGAGAGCTGGAAGACGCCGCGCGCCGTGGAATACCGGCGTATCCATCGCATCCCCGAGGACTGGGGCACGGCCGTCAACGTGCAGACGATGGTGTTCGGCAACCTGGGCGAGACGAGCGCCACGGGCGTGGCCTTCACACGCGATCCCTCGACTGGAGAGAACCGCTTCTACGGCGAGTTCCTCATCAACGCCCAGGGTGAGGACGTGGTGGCCGGTACCCGGACGCCACAGCAGATCAACCTCGTGGGGCGCGACTCTCTCCCCCGTGGCAACGAAGCGCGCGACCTGCCGACGCTCGAGGAAGTGATGCCCGAGCTCTACAAGGAACTGGTGGATGTGCGCCAGCGCCTCGAACAGCATTACCGCAACATGCAGGACGTCGAGTTCACGATCCAGGAAGGCCGCCTCTGGATGCTCCAGACCCGAAACGGCAAGCGTACCGGCACCGCGGCCATCCGTGTCGCGGTGGACATGCATCGTGAGGGTCTGGTGACCGAGCGTGAAGCCCTGATGCTCGTCGAGCCCGACCATCTCGACCAGCTCCTGCACGAGCAGATCGATCCCAAGGCCGAACTCGAGGTCATCGCCAGCGGATTGCCGGCCTCGCCGGGCGCCGCGCAGGGAACCATCACGTTCACGGCCGAGGCGGCCGTGGAGGCGGCGGACCGCGGCGAGAGCGTGATCCTGGTGAGGCGCGAGACGAGTCCCGAGGACATCGCCGGCATGTACAAGGCGAAGGGCATCCTCACCAGCCGCGGCGGCATGACGAGCCATGCGGCCGTGGTGGCGCGAGGCATGGGCAAGCCGTGCGTCGCGGGTTGCGGCGACGCCTTCGTCAGCCATGAGCGCAAGGAGCTGGTGATTGGCGGGCGGACATTCCACGAGGGCGATCAGCTCACGATTAATGGCACCAACGGCAATGTCATCGCCGGCGCGCCGGCGCTCATCCCGCCGCGCCTCGACGACCCCGGCCTCAAGCAGGTGATGACCTGGGCGGACAGGGTGCGTCGCCTCAAGGTGCGCACCAACGCGGATACGCCGCACGACGCGATCCAGGCGCGCGAATTCGGTGCCGAGGGCATCGGGCTCTGCCGCACCGAGCACATGTTCTTCGGCGAGGACCGCATCCGGCGCATGCGCCAGATGATCCTCGCCGGAGACGAGAACAGTCGCCGCCACGCGCTCGAGTCCATCCGACCGCTGCAGCAGGAGGACTTCGAGGGCATCTTCGTCGCCATGGACGGTCTGCCCGTCACCGTGCGCCTGCTCGATCCGCCTCTGCACGAGTTCCTGCCCACGGGCGAGCGGGAGATCGAGGAGCTGGCAGGCGATCTCGGCGTGACGGCCGAGGCTATCCGCCGCAAGATCGACGAGCTGCACGAGATGAACCCCATGCTCGGCCACCGGGGCTGCCGTCTCGGGCTCACATACCCGGAGATCTACGAGACCCAGGTGGAGGCGATCATCGGTGCGGCGCTCGCGGTGAAGGGGCGCGGCGGCGACGTGCGGCCGGAGATCATGATCCCCTTGGTGGGGATGCTTCGCGAGCTGGCCGACCTGCGCGCGCTATGCGTGGCCACCGCGGAGCGCGTGATGACCGCGGCGAAGGCGCATATCGACTACCTCGTCGGCACGATGATCGAGGTCCCGCGCGCGGCGCTCACGGCCGACGAGATCGCCACCCAGGCCGACTTCTTCAGCTTTGGGACCAACGACCTCACGCAGATGACCTTCGGTTTCAGCCGCGACGATATCGCGAAGTTCCTGCCGGAATACCTGACCAAGGGATTGCTGCCGAGCGACCCGTTCCAGCAGCTCGACCAGACTGGTGTGGGTCAGCTCGTGGAGATGGCGGCGCGTAAGGGCCGCCAAACCAACCCCGATCTCCATGTGGGCATCTGTGGCGAGCACGGTGGGGATCCCAGCTCGATCGCCTTCTGCCACCGGGTGGGGCTCGACTACGTGAGTTGCTCCCCCTTCCGCGTACCCATCGCGCGGCTCGCCGCGGCCCAGGTGGCCATTCGCGAGAAGTAGCCTGTCCGATCGGTGACCGCGGCGGTGCCTGGCCTCGCCGCCGCGGTCCGCTCCTCGCAATCGCTGGACGGCCGGAGGTGACGACGGATGCACGTGCAGTGGTTGTTCCCTGCGTGGGCCTGGCCGCTGCTGGGACTCGTCGCCTTCGGGGTCTGGATCGTCGTGCGGCTGTTCTATCGCCAGACGATCCCGGCGCCGACGCAGGGGACGCGACGCCTGCTCGTGGGGCTGCGCACCGCTGCGCTCGCACTGCTCCTGCTCGCCCTTGCGCAACCGGTGCTGCTGCGTCTCCTCTCGCGCGAGGAGAGTGCTGTGGTCGCCGTGGTCGTGGAGGACTCCGGGAGCGAGGCATTGACCGACGCCGGGCCGGGCGGTGCCGCGCTCAGTCGCTGGGATGCGGCCTGGTCGCTCGCGGCCGCGGTCGACTCCGTTCTGTCACAACGCGCGGATGCGCCCGCCATCGTCATGATGCAAGGCAACGGGTTGCGCCCCGCCGAACTCGCGGATCCGACGGTCGTCACGCGGCGCACGCCTCGCGCGGTCGGGACCGACCTGCGCGCGCTACTGGCGCAGGTCGAGCAGCGGTTGCTCGGCCGGCATCTGCGCGCCGTCGTGCTGATGGCCGATGGCAACGTCACCGCCGACGACACCGATACGGCTCCGGTGCCGACGCCCGGGATCGCGGCGACGTGGCTGGTGGGACTCGGCGATCCGGTCGGTCCTGCCGATCGACTCCTCACCGATCTGAGATTTCCCGAGATGGTGTTTCGCGGCGAGGCGGCGACCGTAGAGGTCACCGTCGCCGATCGGTTCCGCACAGAGCCTGGCGGCAGCGATTCCGTGCGCGTCACGCTGCGGCGCGGCGACACCGTGCTCGCGACGCAGAGCCGCGCGTCGATCGACGACGTGCATACCTTCCTCCTGACCTACACGCCGGCGAGCATCGGACTGCAAGTACTGACCGTGGAAGTGTCGCCACTCGCCAACGAGCGTTTCCTGGCCAACAACCAGGCGACGCTCGTGATTGACGTACGCAAGGATCGTGCACGCCTGCTCCTGCTCACGGCACGGCCCGACTGGGACGTCCGTTTCCTCGCTCAGGCCGCCAGCAGCGAACCGCGCCTGGCGCTGTCTGTGGTCTACCCCGGACCGGACGGTCTGGTTCTTGCCGACAGTCTCGGCGCGTTCACGCTGCCGACGACGGTGGACGGCTGGCGCGAATGGGATGGCGTGGTACTCGACGGTGCACCCGGAAAGCTTCTGAGCGATGGGGGCCAGTCGCTGGCGTCGGCAGTCGGCGAGGGAGTCGGGCTGCTGGTGCTCGCGGCGGACGAGCCCGTCGGCAATGGTGGCGGCGCCACCTGGTCGCCCGCCCTGACCGGAGTGTTCCCGGTCACGCTGCGTGGTCAGGGGGCCCAGTCGGTCACGGCCTTCGTGGCGCCCACGCCCGACGCGCCGCGTCACCCCGTGCTGGCCGGCGTCACGTATGGGGACGGGGACGCGGGCGCGCTGGCGAGCTTGCCTCCCCTGCGCGCGCTCACGCCGGCCGAGGTGCGCGAGGGCGCTCAGGTCCTGCTCGAGGCGACGGTCGGGCGGGGCGAGGCTGCGGGGCGTCCGCTGCTGGTGGTCTCGGCGCCCGGCCGCGATCGCGTCCTGTGGTTCGGTGGGCGGCGGCTGTGGGAGCTGGCGTTCTGGGAGAACCCTGGCGAACCGGAGGCGGCGACCACGCAACCGGTCCGGCAGCTGCTGCGCAACCTGCTCGTCTGGACGGCTCTCGGCGGACAGGAAGGGGGCCTGGCCCTGCTCGGACACAAGGTCGCGTATCAGGAGGGCCAGCCGGTTCATGTGGAGGCGCAGTGGCTCGATGTGCGCGGTCAGCCGGTGAGCGACCGGACGGTGTCGCTCGTGGTGGCGCCGGAAGCGGGCGATGATGCCGCGCCGGAACGGACGTACGCGATGCGAGCCGAACTCGATCGGCCGGGCGTGACCAGCGTTGACCTGCCGCCGCTGCCGCCGGGGCGCTACACGCTGACGCCGCGAGCCGAAGGTGGGCCCGCGGACGCCGGTGCCTCCCGGCCGCTGGTCATCACGCCGGCCACGGTCGAGCAGACGCAGGTGCGCCAGGATAGGCGCCAGCTCCGCCAGCTCGCGGCCCGCGTGCACGCCACCCTGCTCGATGGCGCTGATGCCGGCGATCGCGCGCAGCTGCTGGCGAGCCTCGGCCAGCTCGATCTGAGTCCGCAGCCCCGGAGCCTGCGTCGGCGCTGGGACATCTGGGCGAGCTGGCCGTACCTGACGCTCGTGGTGCTGCTGCTCGGGGTGGAGTGGCTCGTACGGCGCCGCCACGGCATGCTCTGATCCTCCCTCACTCAACTACCCTCCCGGTAAGCGAGCGTTCGCCATGCGAGCGATGGATTGGCGGGCGTACGTCCGCGTCGTGGCGGGCACGCTCGCTGCGGGGACGGCGTGCGGTCAGGTCGTCATCAACGAGATCTGCTACGATCCGGAGGGTGCGGATAGCGGCGGCGAGTATGTCGAGCTGTATCACGCCGGGCCCGACAGCCTCGACTTGACCGGCGCGCGCCTCGAATTCGCCAACGGCGCGGACGGGCCGACATGGCGGGTGCAATGGACGGCGGCGCCCGGCGCGCACATCGGCCCCGGCGGCGTGTTCCTCGTCGCCGATACGGGGTGGAGTGGACCGCCCGATCCCGATGCCATCAGCGACCTCTCGCTGCAGAACGGCCCGGACGCCGTGCGCCTCGTGCTGTCCGACGGCGCGATCGATCTGGTCGGGTACGGCGATGCGGGCTTCCCCGAGCTGAGCGAGGGCGCGCCGTGTGCCGATGCGCCGGCCGGGGCCGTGATCGCACGACGACCGGACGGCCAGGATACCGGCGACAACGCCGCCGACCTCGTCGTGACCGCGCCGACTCCCGGCGCTCTGAACTTCCCCCGGCAGGCCCCTCGGCTCGTGCGGCTGACCTGCGAGCCACCATCCCTCATCCAGCCGCTGGACACCGTGCGCGTGTCGGTGACGCTGGCCAACCGGGGTGTGGAGACGCTCGTCGCACCCACCGTGCATGTCGTTCTCGGGGACGCAATGGTCACACTCGCCACGCCCGACGTGCGACCCGATTCGCTGCGCACGCTCTGCGCCGTTCTCGTGCCCGGCGCGAGCGGGAGATTGCCGCTGGTCCTCGACGTGGAGTCGCCGTCGCCCGGGTCGCCCTGGCCGCTCGGAGCGATGGCTTACCAGGTAGGTCCCGCCTGGCTCGTGCTCACGGAGGTCATGGCGGCACCACCGGGTGGTGGCGAGTGGCTCGAGCTGCGCAATCTGGACGAGGTCCCCCGGAGTCTCGCCGGCCTGCTGCTACGCGACGAGGACGGAGCCTGGCGCGAGCTGCCCGACCTGGCGCTCGCTCCGGGGGACCGGGCGCTGCTCGTGGAAGACGTCGCCGCGTTCGCTGCCTGGTGGCAGGACCGCGCGGCAGCCGGCGCCGATCTCGGTTGCGGACGCGGTTTCCCCAGCGAACGCATCGCCGCTGTGCCCGGCGGCTGGCCCAGCCTCAACGACACGCCTCCGGAGACGCGCGACTACGCCGATCGGGTCGTACTCGCGACGGCCGACACCGTGACGCTCGATCACATGACTCTGCGCGAGGGGGCCGCGCCGCAGCGTCGATCGTGGGAGCGTGTGGGGGTGACGTGGTCGGGGCCGCTGTCGGCAGGCTGGCGTCCCGCCACGGCCCCGGCGGGCAGCACGCCCGCCTGCCCGAACAGTGTAGCGACGGCACCACCGGAGTCGGCGGCCCTCGCGGTCGAGCCCAATCCGTTCGACCCGGCCACCGGCGACGGCGCCGCTCACCTGCGCTTCGTCGTGCCGGTGTCGGCCGGTGGCTGGGAACTGCGCATCTTTGACCTCTGGGGCCACCTCGTGCGCGACCTGGGCGGCGACGACCTCGGCGCCGGACCGCGGGACCTCGTGTGGGACGGACGCGACGACGCGCTCCAGCCGTTGCCGGCCGGCGGCTACGTGGCGGCCTTGAGGCTGCGCGCGGCCGGAGGTGCCCTCATCGCCGGAGGGCGCCGACTCGTGGTGTTGCGGCCGGAGGCACGATGACGAGCCATCGCCGCGCCCTGCTGGGCGCGTGCGTCGTGGCAGGCCTCACGGTGACCGCAGGCGCCGGCGGGATTCGCGATCTTGCCGATGCCTGGCTCGTGCCGCCATCCGTGCTCGCGCAGGCCTGGGAGCCTGGCGCCGGGGCGCCGGCCCGGTGGCGCGTCGAGGTCGCGACGGGGCGCCTGCATGGTCTCGCCGAACTCCCGCAGTCCGGCATCGCCGTGTCTCGGCGCCAGGCGACCTGGTCCTGGCATGCGGGCTGGGAGCGCCTTGGCGGAACCCTGCTCGAAGAAGATGCCGTACGCCTCGCCGTGATGCTGGGCCGAGGCGAGGCACTGGGCGTGGAGGCCGGCTGGGACCGCCTGCGGACCGAAGGCGGCGCGACGATGCGGCAGCCCGCGCTGGCGGTGCGCGTGGGGGGCGATCTCGTTGCTGGTCTGCACGGCGAGATTTGGCTGCATCTGCGCCGCGCACCCGCATGGTTCGGTGCGACGGGGCTGCGGCGCTGGGCGCGCGTGACCTGGAGCGACGCTGGCTGGGCGGCCGCGGCGGTTCTCGACCGCGCCGGCGATGGGCGGCCGGAAGTGCAGGTCGAGGCGATACTCGCCGTCGCGCCCGGGGCCGCCCTCGGGCTGCGTCTCGCGCCCGCAACCGGGTGCCTCGGTCTCTGCACGGCGTGGCGCCGCGGCGCGCTCGTACTGAGGACGGCGCATCTCGTGCATCCCGAGCTGGGTACGACGCACCGCGTAGCGCTGGCCGTGGAGGTCGGCCGATGATGGCGGCGCGGTGGACGTTGACGCTCGTCGTCCTCTCTCTCGTCGCGGCCGCGTCCGCGCGGGCACTACCGGCCGATCCGTCTGCCGACGTCCCGTGGCTCGACCCCGAGGAGGCGGCTGCGATGCTGGAGGAACTCGTGGACGGAGGGCTCGTCCCCACGCGACTCGATCTCGAGGCGCTCGGCCTGGACGAGACGCACGACGCGACAGCATCCATCGCGTCGGCCGCGGAGAGCGCCCGGACCGGGCTCGCGCAGTGGGAGACCACGCGGCGCGAGAGCGGCGCCTTGCAGGCCTCTCTGCGCCTTGATCGCGTGCTGGGCGCCGCGTCGATCCACCTGCGTGCGCGCCGCACGGGCGGGGCGCCGACGACCGTCGGCGGCAGCGTTCGTTACCGCGATGGCGGCTGGACGCTGGCGGCCGGCGGTGTGGCCCTGGCGCACGGGTACGGCATGCTGAGCTCAGCGCCGGGCCGCCGGCGCAGTGCCACGGCGCAGACCTCGCTCATGGCATCACCCCGCGGCGTACGCACGTGGAGCAGCGCGGCGGCCACAACGGGGCTGCTCGGCGTCGCGGTGGCCGCCGATCGGGGGCCGCTGGGTGTCGTGGTCCTGGCGGCGCGTCCTGTGGGTGGAGATCCGCAGCCCGTCCGCGCGGTGGGGGTGACGGTGGCATTCCCTGCGCTGGAACTCGCCTGCCTCGCCGTGTCCGCTGGCTTGCAACGTGGAGGAAGCCTCGATATGCGCTGGGAGGCGGGCGTGGGACGATGTCAGGTCGAAGCCGCCGCGTGGCGGTCGCCTGCGGCCGGCGGCTGGTCGCGCGCCGTGGTCGGGACGGCTGGCGTGCAGACGCGTACGAGCCGACTCGAGATCCAGGCCGGAACGGCGGTCGCCACGGAAGCGCCAGCCCTTGGCAACCGTCCGGCGTGCCTCGCGGGCTGGGACGGCGCCGGCTGGTGTGGGCGAGCGCGGCACCGCTTCCAGGCCGTGACGGCCGCGATCCTGGTCACTGGCAGCACGCACGCGCCGACGCAGACGACGGCCCGGGATCGGGAGAACCGGCGCGGGCTCGAGGTCGCGGCCAGCGGCAAGTGGGGGCCCCAGCGCACCTGGGAATTGCGCTGGCGGCGCACGGCGTGGTGGCGCCGGGCGCACGACGATACGGCGCCCTGGCTGGGGCCTGCCGAGACCGGGAGCGATGCCACCGAGCAACTCGTCACCGAGGCTGGTGCACCCCTCGGCGTGGGGCGGATCACCGGCACGTTGCGCACCCTCGTCAGACCGGTGGGCACATCGACGGGGCGACGCACCCTTGCCACCATGACGTGGCGTGTGGATCGCCGGGCCATCCGTTGGTCCGTCGGCGGCGGCTGGGCGTGGGGAGATCCGCTGGCCATGACGACCGCGATCGTGCCGGTGTCCGGTCTCGTGGTGCCTCACGCCTGGGGTGCCTGGGCGAGCGGGGTCACGGTGGGATGCGAGGGGCGTCGCGGCGCTCTGCGCTGGCAACTCGCCGCGGCCCGCTGGGACGCCGTGGATTCGGGGCGGACCCGGGCCGTTGGCAGCTCTGGTGCCGCCTGCGCACGGGCTGGTGACGCTGCTCAATCTCTGGCGCTGCCGGCCGATCATCCGGGGAGACGGCCGAAGCGGTGGACTCCAACCCCCATGCGATCAGACCATGATCATTGCGACCGACATCCATCCTCTGCTCGCCGGCTGCCCGACGTCGCCGGAATCGGGGCATCCAGAGACGTTGCGCGACGAGCTGACCGAGCTGGCGGCCGTGTACGACACCCTGTCGGTACGTTCGCGCATTCTCTTCGAGCAGCTCCGGAAGATGCTGGGACAGGAGAGGTTGCAGGAATGTCTGCTCGGGGTGCAGTCGCTCGCTGTCGCCGGTGAGCCGGCCGGCGCGCGCTTGCTCGCCGCATTCGTCGACGCCAACACGCCTGGTTCCCAGCTCGTGCCGCGGATCCAGCCCTTCGCGTCCACGGGACGGCTGCTCGCGCACCTGCGTCGCGGTGCTCCCGCGGCCGCCGGCAGCGAGCTGGCAGACTGGCAAGATCGCGCGCAAGCGGTAGTCGCCGCCTGTGCGCCGTACCAGACGCAGCGCCCCGGAGCCGGCGCAGGCCGTCTCCGCGCACGTGACGTGGAGCCGCTGCCGCGATTGCGCCACGCCATGCAGGCTCTCGTGCCGCGCGAACGCTCGGCCGTGAACCCGGACAATCTGGGCTTGCTCGCGGAACTCGTGCGCCTGGAGGCCGACGCGTATCAGGAGCGCGTGAGTCAGCTCGCAGGATCGATCGATCCCTTCCGCGTCACGATCGTCGTGCGGGCCTTGCCGCTGCTGGGTCGGGCCGACGCCGAGATCCGCGATCTCGGCCAGCTCGTGGCCTGGCTAGAGGCGGGAAACGTCGACGCCGCGTTCCGTCAGCGCGTGCCGCGTTTCCACGAGGTGCTCGACGGTCCCGAGCGGCCGCGTCTGACCGCGGCCTTGCACGCCGATCCGCGCCTCGCGCCCCTGGCCGCGGTGCACGACGCGCAGCGAGCAAATCCGCTCGCGATCCGTCAGCTCGCGGGTCCGGTGGCGCAGCTACTCGCGGTTGGACGGCAACTCGCGCACGCGGGCGTGCGCCGCCTCGACCTCGATCTCGTCAACGCTACCGCCATCGCCCTCGCGCATTGCCCGGGTGGTCGTCTACGCCTGCCCTTGACGCCGGAACTCCAGTCATCGGTGGGCGCGATCCTCGTGGCACCGTCGTCGTGCGATCCCTGGTCGGCGCCGCTGGTCGGAGGGCTGGCGCTCGAGAATGGCTATCTGATCGCGCGCGAGTCGCGTCAGGGGCTGAGCGATCGTATCTGGCGCCACGACCTGCCCACCCCCGCCGAGCTCGCGACGAGCCAGGACCCGCTGGCAATCATCGTCGTGCCGGAGACGATCCCGGAGGACGAGGTGGTGGATCAGTCGACGTTCGCCGTGAAGCAGATGGTGCTGGCCAATCTCGGGTGCGTGAGCATCGTGCTCGGCTTCCTGCGCAATCCCAAGGTGACGGCGATCCCCGGCCTGGTGGGCGAGATCGCGCGCCGGTCGCGGAGCGCGCGGGTGATCGAGGTCATCGCCACGGATCGCACGCTCCATGATGGCTTCGCCAACAAGGACGTGCCGCGCGCCTTGCTCGAGACTCCGGTGAACGTCTCGGTGAAGGCGCTGCGCAAGTTCGTGCACGTGAAGTACGTGTCGAAGACCGACCTCAAGCGCATGGCCGCCGACAAGGCGCGCCTTCGCAAAGACGTCATCTCCGAGATCAAGCACTACCTCGACTCGCTCGTCTGATGTCTCTAACATCCTGTCCGGTAACGAGATCTCGCAAACAGCGCTCTTGACTTGCACCCGCGTCGGCGTTTTCTTTGGCGTTTCCTCGCGGAGGCAGGGCTGCGGCCCAGGAGGGACGGATGCGCCAGCCCGATAGGCCCGGACATCGACGCTTCGTCATTGCCCTCGGCGGCAACGCCATCCTGCCTGCCGGCACGCGTGGCACGTACGAGGAGCAGGCGGGGGTCACGCGGCAGACAATGGACCAGGTCGCGCAGCTCGTGACGGCAGGCCACGAGATCGTGCTGACCCACGGCAACGGCCCGGTGGTCGGCAATATCGTGCTGCGGGGCGACGCGGGCGAGCAGGTCCACGGCATCCCCGCCATGCCGATGTTCGTGTGTGGAGCCGAGAGCGAGGGCGGACTCGGGTTCCTGATCCAGCAGGCGCTGCACAATGCACTGCGCGCCGCCGGTGTCGATCGGGCCGTGGCCACGGTGGTCACGCAGGTCACCGTCGACCCGCAGGATCCCGCTTTCGCGAAACCCGCCAAGCCGATCGGTCCGTTCTACAGCGAGGAACAGGCGCGCGTGCTCGCACGCGAGAACGGCTGGACCGTCGTGCAAGATTCCGGGCGAGGCTGGCGTCGCGTCGTGCCGAGTCCCCGGCCGCGCGAGGTCGTCGAGTGGCGGGCGATCAAGGCTCTGCTCGACGCGGGGATCGTCACGGTGGCCGTGGGCGGCGGCGGCATTCCCGTCGTCCAGGCGCGCGACGGCAGCCTCAGCGGCGTCGATGCCGTGATCGACAAGGACCGCGCGAGCGAGTTGCTCGGCAGACTCGTGGGCGCGGATACCCTGCTGATCATCACGCAGATCGACAAGGTGTACTTGCGTTACGGTCAGGCCGACGCCGAACCGGTCGATGTGCTGCCGGCCGCCCGCGCGGCGCGCTTGCTCGCCGCGGGGGAATTCCCGCCGGGGAGCATGGGGCCCAAGATCGAGGCTGCGCTCGGTTTCCTCGCGCACGGCGGGCACGAGGTGATCATCACCGATCCCGACTCCATCCTCGACGCAGTTGCCGGCCGGGCAGGTACCCGGATCTTGCCGGATCTCGCCTAAGTCCCTGCCGGACAGCAGGTCAACCCGGTCGAGCGCGCACGGGTTTTTGGGTGTGCGCGGCCGCCCGCCTGCGGTACATTGGTCAGGACAAGGAGGACGACCCATGGCACGCAAGGTTCTGGTCATCGGCAGCGGGGGACGCGAACACGCGCTCCTGCGGCAACTCGCGGCTTCGCCGCGCAACCCTGAGCTCTTCGCGGCGCCGGGCAATCCCGGTACGTCGACCCTCGCCACGAACCTCGCCATCGCACCCTCCGATCACGACACCATCGAACGCGCGTGTGCGGACCACGGCATCGATCTCGTGATCATCGGACCCGAGGACCCGCTCATCGCAGGCCTCGCCGACCAGTTGCGCCGTGCGGGCATCGACGTCTTCGGCCCCGGCCGGCTCGGCGCTCGGCTCGAAGGCGACAAGGAGTTCGCCAAGGAGCTCATGGCGTCGGCGGGCGTGCCCACGGCGCGCTTTCACGCATTCAGCAACCTCGAGACGGCGCTGGCGCATCTGGAGACGGCGACGATGCCGGTGGTCGTGAAGGCCTGTGGTGCCGCCCAGGGCAAAGGGGTCGCCGTCTGCGACTCGCGTGCGGAAGCGGCCGCGCACATCCGCCTCTGTCTGGAGACCCAGCAGTTCGGCGATGCGGGGCTGCGGGTGCTGCTCGAGGAATGTCTCTTCGGTCCGGAGCTCTCGCTGCTCATCGTCACCGACGGCCAGGACTACGCGCTGCTGGCGCCCAGCCGCGATCACAAGCGCGTGGGCGAGGGGGGCAGCGGACCCAACACCGGTGGCATGGGGGCGTTTGCACCGGTGCCCCTGGACGAGGCGACCTGCCTGGCGATCGACGCGAACATCGTGACGCCCACGCTCGCGGAGCTGCGTCGTCGCGATATCCCGTATCGCGGTGTGCTGTACGCCGGCCTCATGCTCACGTCCGATGGACCGCGCGTCCTCGAATTCAACTGCCGCTTCGGCGACCCCGAGGCGCAGGTTGTGCTGCCGCTCATCCAGGGGGATTTTCTCGAGCTTGCCCACGCCACCGCGCGCGGTGCCCTCGGCGACTTCCTCCAGGGGTTGCCTGATGCCGAGGCGTCCGGCCCGAGCGTCTGGCCGGGACACGGCCTCACCGACTGGGGTCGACACTGCGTCGTCGTCGTGGGTGCGAGCAAGGGCTACCCGGGACGGTACGCCAAGGGCGCGCCCCTCGCGCTGCCGGACGACGCACCTGATCGCTGGCTCATCCAGGCCGGTACCGCCATCCGCGACGGCGAGCTGGTGACGGCCGGGGGCCGTGTGCTTGGCGCGGTGGCCGAGGCGCACAGCCTGGCCACGGCGCGGCGCGCCGCCTACGCGTGCATCGACGGGGTCCGCTGCGACCAGATTTTCTTCCGACGCGATATCGCGCAAGCCTGAGAGAAAGAAGCGGAATCGATGACCGCGCCGAACCTGAATACATCCGCCCAGCCCCGTATCCTCGTGGTGCTGGGCAGTGCCTCGGACCTGCCCGTGGTCGAGGGCATGGCTCCGCTATGCGAACGCCTCGGCTTGAATTACCGCGTGGAGGTGGCGTCGGCCCACCGCCAGCCCGAGCGTCTGCGCGAGCTGATCGCCGCCGCCGAGGCGGGCGGCACCGAGATTTTCGTCGCCGTGGCCGGCATGGCCGCGCACCTGCCGGGCGTGATCGCGTCGCTCACCGGCAAGCCCGTCATCGGCGTGCCCGTGGCCGGTGGCGCGCTCGGTGGCATGGACGCGCTGCTGTCGATCGTGCAGATGCCGCCGGGCGTGCCGGTGGCCGCGGTGGCCATCGGCAGCGCCGGTGCGAAGAACGCCGTCGTGCTGGCGGCGCGCATCCTCGCCCTCAAGGACGCCGATGTGGCGGTGCGCCTGGATACCTACCGCGGCGAGCTGGCAGAAGGGAAGAAGTGAAGCGAGGGGCGACGTGACCGTGCACCTTCCCGACATCGCCGCTGCGGCGTCGGCCCTGGCGCGCGGCGAGGTCGTGCTCATGCCCACGGACACGCTTCCGGGGCTGCATGCGCGGGTCGATCGGCCCGGAGCGCTGGCGCTTCTCAACGCCCTCAAGGGTCGCGGTCCGGCGCGTCCCCTGCTCGTGCTCGCCTCCTCGGCCGCGCAGGCGGCGGACGTGGCGGTGCTGCCGACCGGCACGGCCGCGGCCCTGGTCGCGCGCTGCTGGCCGGGCCCGTTCTCGTTCATCCTGCAGGCGCGGGATACGGTCGACGCCCTGGTGACGGCCGGCACGGACACCGTCGCCGTGCGTGTGCCCGGTGTTGCCTGGCTGCGCGAACTGGTGGAGCAGGCCGGACGCCCCGTGGCCTCGACCAGTGTGAACCGTAGCGGCGAGACGCCAGCCATCGATCTGGACGGGGCGTGCGCGTTCGCGCCGGATGTGGCTGTCTTCCGGGGACCGCGGCAGCCATCGGCGCCGGATCGGGCGTCGGCCGTGGTGGACCTCTTGGTCTGGCCACCGCGCGTGCTGCGCGATGGTCCGGTCGCCCTGCCCGACGTCGAATCGCTTGCGTAGCGTCCATGCTGACAGGCCATTACGCCGCCGCCGCCTTGACTGGGTCCAGGACGGGGTCTAATCTTTGCCGCAAAGGGAGCCCCGGGCGTGAACCAGCGAACCATCGTGTTTATCTGCAGCGGGAACACCTGCCGCAGCCCCCTTGTCCAGGCCCTCGCGGCGCGCCGCTGGGGTAACCGCGCCGTGGTTCTCTCGGCGGGCTTGCAGGCGACGACGGGCCAGCCGGCGAGCGAGGGTGCCCTGGCCGTGGCGGCCGAGCGTGGTGCGGACCTCGCGGACCATCGCTCGCAACCCGTGAACGTGGCGCTGCTCGCGAAGGCCGACTGGATCATCGGCATGACGCGCGCCCATGTCGCCATGTTGAAGGCGCGCTACGGGGGCGCGATCGCCGGGAGCGTGGGGCTGCTCGGCGCGCCGGGCCAGGATCTGTGCGCCATCGCGGCGACGCCCGCGGTCGAGGAACTGCGCGATCCCTTCGGGGGTCCGCTCGATACGTATCGCGGTATCGCGGACCAGGTCGAGCGTTTGCTCGCTGCCTGGGATCCCATCGTGACGCCGGACGACCCCAACGGGAGGGGAGATGCATGACGATCGCCATCGGTTCGGATCACCGCGGTTACCTGCACAAGACGCGCCTGATCGCGGAGCTCGCCGCGCGCGGCCACACCGTGCGCGACTGCGGTTGCGCCGGCCTCGAATCGGCAGATTATCCCGATGCCGCTTTCGCTGTCGCCACGCTCGTGGCCGAGGGCGACGCCGGCGCGGGCATCCTCATCTGCGGCTCGGGCATCGGCATGAGCATTGCCGCCAACAAGGTGGCCGGCGTGCGCGCCTCGCTGTGCTGCGACGAGGAGGCGGCCCGCACCACGCGCGAGCACAACGATAGCAACATCCTCTGCCTAGGCGGCGACCGCACGTCGGTCGACGACTCCGTACGCTTCGCGAACGCCTATCTGGGCGCCAGCTTCGCCGGCGGTCGCCATGCGCGCCGTGTGACCAAGATCACGACCTGGGAATCCGAGCACGCTCCCGAGAGAGGGGATCGCCATGTATGATGCCGTCCGCGAGACCGACCCCGAGCTCGCCACCATCCTGCAGTCCGAACTGGTGCGGCAGCGTGGTCAGCTCGAGATGATCGCCAGCGAGAACTTCACGAGCCGCGCCGTGCTCGAGGCGGTCGGCAGCGTGCTGACGAACAAGTACGCGGAGGGCTATCCCAACAAGCGCTACTATGGTGGTTGCGTGCACGTCGACGAGGCGGAGACGCTGGCCAAGAAGCGCGCCTGTGAGCTCTTCGGCGCCGAGCGCGCCAACGTGCAGCCGCACAGCGGTTCCACGGCGAACCTGACGGCGTACCTTGCCTTCTGCAAACCGGGCGACAAGATCCTCGGTCTCAGCCTCAGCCATGGGGGCCATCTCACGCACGGCCACCCCGTGAACTTCTCCGGCCTCATCTTCGAGGCGCTGCACTACGAGGTGGCCCGCGATACGGAGCTGATCGACTACGACGCGATGCGCGACATCGCGTTGCGGGAACGTCCGAGCCTCATCGTCGGCGGTGCCAGCGCGTATCCGCGCACGTGGGATTACGCGGCGATGCGGCAGATCGCCGACGAGGCGGGAGCCGTATTCATCTTCGACATGGCCCATATCGCCGGCCTGGTGGCCGGCAAGGTGCATCCGAGCCCGGTGCCGCACGCCGACGTCGTCACCTCCACGACGCACAAGACGCTGCGCGGGCCGCGCGGGGGGCTGATCCTCTGCAAGCAGGAGCGTCTGAAGGACATCAACAAGATGAACTTCCCGGGCATCCAGGGGGGGCCGTTGATGCACGTGATCGCCGGCAAGGCGGTGTGCCTGCACGAGTGCCTGCAGCCGTCCTTCGCGCAGTACGCGCAGCAAGTGGTGGACAACGCGCAGGCGCTGGCCAAGGCGCTCCTGGGCCGCGGGTTTCGCCTCGTGAGCGGCGGCACCGACAATCACCTTCTGCTCGTCAATTGCAAGCCGAAGGGCATGACCGGCAAGGAGATGGAGGCACTGCTGGAGAATGTGGGCATCACCTGCAACAAGAACACGGTGCCGTTCGACGAGGAGAGCCCGTTCGTCACGAGCGGCATCCGGCTCGGCACCCCGGCGTTGACCACGCGCGGCATGGGTACGGTGGAGATGACGCGCATCGCCGACATCATCGACCGTGCCGTCGCGCAGCGCGCCGACGAGGCGGCGCTGGCGCGGCTACGTCACGAGAGCGAGGAACTCGCCGGCGCGTTCCCGCTCTACCCGGAGCTGTAGCGTGGCAGGAGCGCGATCGTGAAGTGTCCGAAGTGCGGCATGGAGAATGACAAGGTCGTCGATTCGCGCCTCGTGCGCGAGGGGCGGGCCGTGCGTCGTCGGCGCGAGTGCGCCGATTGCGGCGAACGCTATACGACGTACGAGTCACAGGAGACGCGGCCGGTGCTCGTCCTCAAGCGCGACGGGCGCCGGGTGTCCTACGATCGATCGAAGGTCGTGGTCGGCATCGCCAAGGCTTGCGAGAAGCGACCCGTGAATCTCGAACAGATCGAGATCATCGTCGACAACATCGAACAGGATCTCGTGCGCTCGGGCCGGCGCGAGGTGCCGACGGAGATGATCGGCCAGATGGCGATGGCGCGCCTGCGCGAGGTCGACGATGTCGCCTACGTGCGCTTCGCCTCGGTGTATCGGAGCTTCCAGAGCGTGGACGAGTTCCTCGCGGTCCTGCGCAGCCTGCAGGCCGGCAAGGATGAGGGCGCGTGAGCGACGACCGGGAACAGCCGCGTCCGCCCGCCGAGGGCCCAGTGCCGCGCGGTCGGGCCGTGCCGCCACCGCCGGAGGTTCCGGAGCCCGATCCGGCACCCATGGGCGACGCGGAACCGCCCGAGCCTGCAAACACCGCGGACGACATTGCCTCGATGTCGCTGATCGATCACCTCGACGAGCTGCGGGCGGTCCTCATCCAGACCGCGGTGGCGGCGTTTCTCGCCACGATCATCGCCTGGTTCTTTTCCGGCCCCTTGCTCGACTTCATGGTGCAGCCTCTCAAGGAATTCGGGATCTTCTTCACCTCCCCGTACGAGGCTTTCGTCACCCGGATGAAACTGGCCGCGATGGTGGGGTTGCTGGTGATCGTGCCCTTCATTCTCTTCAAATTCTATGGCTTCGTGCTGCCAGGGCTGTACCGCAAGGAGCGCCGCGTCGTCACACCGCTGCTGGTGGCGTCCACCCTGCTTTTCTACGTCGGTGCGGCCTTCGCCTACCTCGTCGTGATCCCGACGGTGGTGCGGTTCCTCCTCGGCTTCGGCACCGATCTGATGAGACCGATGATCACGGTCGGCCACTACTTCGCGTTCGTGGCCAGGCTCTGCCTGGGATTCGGACTCATCTTCGAGCTGCCGGTCGTGGTGTTCTTCTTCTCCATCCTGGGGTTCGTGGATCCCCGGTGGCTGCTGCGGGGCTGGCGCTACGCCCTCGTGATCATCGCCACGATGTCGGCGATCCTGACGCCGCCGGATGTCTTCAGCCAGCTCGCCATGGCCGTCCCGGTGAGCCTGTTGTATATCTCGTCGGTTCTCGTGTCGATGGTGGCCACCCGCGGACGCACCCGCCGCCGCTGGCGCTGGGGCGCCGACACCGACGTCGACGCCCCGTCCGACGAGGACGCGAGCCGAGACCGCTGACAAGGCCGGTACGTTCCGGCCCGAACCCGAATCCTGGTGGCCTGCATGCAACTGCCCGATCATGAGCGCATCAAGCTGGTGATGCTCCAGCGCAAGATCCAGTCGCCTCTCGCCCAGATGGAGGCGGCGTACGCGCGGCTACTCGATTCGGACAGCCCGCTCACCCGTGCCGTGTGCGACCACGTGCGTCGTGGCAAGAGCAAGCTCTTCCGCCCGACGCTCCTGCTCCTCTGCGCCATGGACCGCAAGGGCGTGGCGCCGCCGGCCGTGGAAGCGGCGGCTGCCGTGGAACTGGTGCACACCGCCACGCTCGTGCACGATGATTTCATCGACGGTGCCGAGACTCGCCGCGGCCAGCCGTCGGTGAACGTGGCCTTCGGGCCCGAGGTGGCCCTCATCATGGGCGACCTGCTCTACACCAAGGCCCTCAATCACCTGGGGCAACTCGATCTCGACTTCGCGTACAAGCTGCTCACGCGCACGGCGGTGCTGATGAGCGAAGCCGAGATGATGCAGGTGGAGAACCGCTTCCGGCTCGACGTCCCCGAGGACACGTACCTGCGCATCATCTACCAGAAGACGGCGTCCCTCATCGAGTGCGCGTGCCGGATCGGCTCGTCGCTCCACCCGGATGGTGCGGGCCGCGATGCGGTCTTCGAGGTCTTCGGAGGCAAGACGGGGCTGGTGTTCCAGATCACGGATGATATCTTCGACTACCTCGGCGATCCGCGCCGCCTGGGCAAGCCCACGGGGGCCGACTGGGAGGAAGGGCGCATCACGTTGCCGCTCATCGCGGCCTGGCGACGGGCCGATGCCGAGCAACGACAGCGACTTTCCGTCGTGGCGCAGGAACGCGATCCGCGGACCCGTGCGGCGGCGTGGCCACAGGTGCAGGGTTTCGTGGCGGATCACGAGGGAGTCGACTATGCCTACGAGAAGGCGCGCGCCTTCGCCGCCGAGGCCAAGCTGGCTCTCAATCAGCTCCCGTCAGGTACCCAGCGCGATCTGCTGCAGGTGGCCGTCGAATACGTCGTCAATCGTCTACACTAATGGACAGTCAGGATCCGATACCCATGCCCCATGATCACGAGTCCACCGGACCCGAAACCACGGGTTCCGCGTCGACCGAATCCTCGCCCGAGGAAACCGGTATCACACCGGTCTCCACGCATTTGCCGGATGCCAGTGAAGGGTTCCGCGTCGCCGAGCGCGCCGCTGCCCTCGCCATCGACAAGAAGGCCGACGATGTCGTCATCGTCGACCTGCGTGGGCTCTCTGACGTATGCGATTTCTTCGTGATTGCCACCGGCCAGGCCGACGTCCAGGTGCGCGCCATCGCGGGCGCAGTGGAGGACGGCCTGCGCAAGATCGGACAGAGGCCGGTCGGCGTGGAGGGCACGAACGAGGGGCGCTGGGTGCTGATCGACTTCTTCGACGTGGTCGTGCACGTCTTCCGGTACGAGGCGCGCGACTACTACCAGCTCGAACGCCTCTGGGCCGACGCGCCGGTCCTGGTGGTCGACGCGGACCACCTGAGCAGCGACGGATTCAGGGAGCGGCAGCCCGAGCTCATCACGCCGCCGGCAGCCGGCCGCGCAGGCGAAGCGACGGAAGCACCATGATCGAGACCATCATCGGCGACGCGCTGCGCCGGGCGCTGGAGAAGCTCGGTATCTACGAGGACGATGTCGAGATCGCGCTGGAGAAGCCGCGCGACCGCGGACACGGCGATCTGAGCACGAATCTCGCGCTCGCCCTGGCCAAGCGCCTCGGGCGCAAACCGCGGGAACTGGCCGGCGAGCTGGCCGCGGCCCTGGCGATCGACCGTGATGAGATCGAGTCGGTGGAGATCGCGGGTCCCGGATTCATCAATTTCAGGATCGCGCGCCCCTTTCACGTCGCGCGGCTGCTCGAGCTGCTGGACGGCCGCGCGCTGGAGGCCATCAAGACCGGCGGCGACAAACGCATCAACGTGGAATTCATCAGCGCCAATCCCACCGGTCCGCTCAATGTGGTCTCGGCGCGGGCCGGCGCCTTCGGCATGACGCTATGCCGCCTCCTCGACGCCGTGGGCTTCGATGCCCATAGCGAGTACTACGTCAACGATGCCGGTCGCCAGGTGAGCCTGCTCGGCGCGTCGCTGCGAGCCCACTATCTGCAGCTTCGCGGTCGTCCGGTGGAGTTTCCGGAGAACGGCTACCAGGGGCGGTACCTCGAGATCATGGCTTCGGAGCTTCTCGAACAGGATAGCGGCGCCATCCAGAAGGCGACGTCGGCATTCAACGACGAGAGCTTCCAGCGCGTGCGCGCACCGGAGGGCAACGCCGAGGACTGGTGCAAGAAGCCGGTCGACGACTCGATCCGCAGTTTCGCGAAGTACGCCCTGATGAAGATCCTGAGCTGGCAGCGTGATACCTGCCGCCGCTTCGGCTTGCGCTTCGAGACCTGGTACTTCGAGTCGGAGCTGCACGAAACCAAACGCGTCGAGCGCGCGCTCGACCGGCTCAAGCGCTCCGGCATGACCTTCGAGCAGGACGACGCGCTCTGGTTCCGTTCCACCGATTTCGGTGACGAGAAGGATCGCGTCCTGATGCGCGCCGACGGGGCGCCCACGTATTTCCTGGCGGACATCGCCTACCATTACCACAAGTTCCAGCGTGGGTTCGAGCATGCGATCGACTTCTGGGGTCCCGACCATCACGGCTACATCCCGCGCATGCAGGGAGCGATGCGCGCCCTCGGCGTGGAGGACGACTGGCTCGAGGTGCAGATCCTTCAGCACGTCACATTCCTCGAAGATGGCAAGCCCATCAACATGTCGAAGCGCAAGGGCCATTTCGTCACCATGGATGCGTTGATCGACGAGGTGGGCGCCGACGTCGCCAAGTTCATCTTCCTGACGCGCAAGCCCAACTCGCACCTGGAATTCGACCTCGACCTCGCCAAGACGCAGTCGAACGAGAATCCGGTGTACTATGTGAAATACGCACACGCTCGGATCTGCTCGGTGCTGCGCCAGGCGGCCGAGGCCGGGGTAGCCGTGCTCGCGCCGGATGCCGAGGGTCTCATGGCGCTGGAGCACGACGCGGCCTGGGCTCTCGTGCGCGAGCTGATCCGGCTGCCGCAGGTCATCGTGTCGGCTGCCGAGGCCCGCGAGCCCCATCGTCTCACCGGGTACATCGGCGACGTCGCCGCGCTCTTCCACACGTTCTATCATCAGTGCCGCATCCTCGGCGAGGATCCGGCGAGCACCAGCGCGCGCCTCATGCTCTGCCAGATCACACGGCAGGTGGTGGCGCATGTCCTCGATCTCATCGGCGTGGATGCGCCCGAGGTCATGGGCGAGAAGGAGTGATCCGTGGCGATCCTGGTCGTGGGTTCAGTGGCATACGATACGGTGGAGACCCCGCGTGAAAAGCGCGAACGGCAGCTCGGCGGCAGTGCGAGTTTTTTCAGCCTCGCGGCGGGTGCCGACGCAGGCGTGCGAGTGGTGGCCGTGGTCGGTGACGACTTCCGCGAGGAGCATCTCGCGTTGCTGCGCGACCACGGCGTGGATATCGCCGGGATCGCCCGCGCTCACGGCCCCAGCTTCCACTGGTCGGGCCGCTACCACCTCGACTTCATCGAGCGCGACACGTTGCTCACCGAGCTCGGCGTGTTCGCAGGATTCAAGCCGGAGATCCCCGCTGCCTGGCGCGAGTCCGAGTACCTCTTCCTCGCCAACATCCATCCGACACTCCAGGCGGAGGTGCTCGCCGGGGTGGCCCCGCCGCGCCTCGTGGTGCTGGACACGATGAACCTCTGGATCGAAACGACACGCACCGAACTGCTCGACGTATTGCGCAAGGTCGACGTGCTGCTGGTCAACGACTCCGAGGCCAAGCTGCTCACCGGGGAGGCGAGCCTCGTGCGCGCTGCCGCGGCGATTCGCGATCTCGGTCCCGCGCGGGTCGTGATCAAGAAGGGAGAGCACGGTGCTCTCTACTTCGGCGGAACGTCACGCCTCGCGGTGCCGGCTCTGCTCCTGCCCGAGGTCGTCGACCCCACCGGCGCCGGCGACAGCTTTGCCGGCGGGTTCGTGGCCAGCCTCGCCGCGAGGGGTGTCGGTCGCGAAGCCAGTGACGACGCCTTCCGGCAGGCGATGATCGACGGGACCGTGGCTGCCAGCTTCTGTCCGGAGGCATTCAGTGTCGACGGACTGCTGCGCCGCACCCCGAGCGACGTGGCCGGGCGCCGCGAGTGCTTGCTGAATATGATGGTTCCTTAGTTCGGGAGACGACGAATTTTCATTTTCCATCTCATCTCATAAGCGTTTATAATAAAGCATCTTATCCTTCTTGTGTTGTCCCGTATGTCGGAGTATGCTTTGTCCGTACTCCGGACTGATCGGCATGGCGCGAGGCTCGCTATCGGCACGAAGGAGACCCACCCTTGGAATGGCAACCCGACGAAAGCTCCGACTGGATCCACGACGCGGAACGTTGGATCGCGAAGATCAAGGATGTACTGCAGTGCAAGGTCGAGGTCGATCGTGATGGCGAGATCCAGGGCGTTCACGTTGTGGCCCGCCAGGGCCGTGACCCACGTCTCATCGTCCGCGACGTCGAGGGGCTCCTGAAGGCCCGGCTCGGTATCGCGGTGTTCTACAAGAAGATCGGCGTGGTGCAGGTCGTGGAGACCGACGCGCCGCAACCGGCCAGCCCCCAGACGCCCGAGGCGCCTGCCGCTGTGGCGGCCGAGCCGGACGTGGTGGAACCCGATGTGGCCGAGGACGACGACGACGATGACGTCCAGGACTTCGAGACCGACGCCATTCTCCTGGCGGAGGAACTCGCTCCCCGCATCAAGTGTGTCGGGGTGGGGTTGATGAGCACCGAGTCCGTGATTCGCGCCGAGGTGCAACTTCAGGCTGCCGGCGCGGACGCGCGCGGGACCTGCGAGGGGCCGAATCGCAGCGCGAACGACATCGAACTGATCGCCACAGCGGCCCTCGACGCCGTGGGGCAGCTATTGGACGAATCCGTGAGCCTTAACCTCGCGGAGGTCAGGGTGGCGCCGCTCGGAGGCCACGACGTGGTTTTCGCGGCGGTCGAGTTGATCGAGGGGCGACGCGCCGAGCGCCTGTTCGGCACTTGCCAGCCCCAGCAGAATCTGCATCAGGCGGTGGTCTTCGCCGTCCTTGATGCGCTCAATCGTCGGCTGGCTCTCATGGCCTTCAAGTCGCGAGAGGCCACTGGCTGAAACGGAGACGGGAACCGGGACCGGGTGTCGATTACCACAGAGCGGAGTTGATGAGTGGAGCGGCCTTCTGCTGTCTAAGATCGCCCAAGATAGCAAGATCTAGTGCGACAGGAGGTGCCACGATGATCGAGTGGGTGCTGGATATGCTCACGAAGTGGGAGTGGTAATTTGACATCTCAGGTTCCGGTTCCCTTTTGTGATGTTCTCGCCTAAGTTGTATCCAAGAATGCGGTGCATGGGGATCAAGATAACTCAAGTCTTGTGGCCCGGCGGGCGATACTCTTCCTAGGGGCAGCCGACCATGGCGGGAAGGGCGGACAGGTGACCACGACGCGTCAAGCACGGCGCTGGCTTTTCGCTCCCACCTACTGGGTTTTCGTGCTTGGTGGCGCGCTTTTCCTCGTCTACTTGATTCAGCACCACGCACCCCCGCATCCGCAGTGGGGCGCGATCCTCGCGCTCTTCGCCTTCCTACTCGCAGCCGATACCAAGCTAGCGGCCTCCCAGGTCTCGGGCGGCCGCGTCATGTCGTCCAAGTGCATCGTGCTCGCAGTGATTGCGCTCTTCGGCCCCGCGGCGGCGGCGTGCATGGAGGCGGTGTCGGCCCTGTTGCGAGGGCTCATCCAGCGACGTACGACCCCCCGCAAGGCCATATTCAATTCTGCGATGCTCGCGTCGGCGGCAGGGGCGGCCGGTCTGGTCTATGGCATCCTGCCGTTCAGCGACAACTACGCGTCGCCGCTCATCGTGCTGCCGCTCGCCGGCGCCATGGTCGTGCATTCCGTGGTGAATTCGGCCATGCTGGGCGTGATCATCAGCCTCGACGCCGACATGCCCTTGCAACGCGTCTACCGGAACAGCTTCTTCACGGCCAAGCTGCGCGTACTGCTGGACCTGCCATTCGCCGTGATGATCGCACTGCTGTATCTCCAGGGCGGAGCCTGGACGCTGGTGCTCTTCCTTTTCCCGGTGCTTGCGCTCTACCAGAGCGACCGCCTCTACCAGCGCAACAAGGAAGCCCACATCAACAGCATTGCCGCACTGACCACGGCCCTCGAGGCAGACGAACCCTACACGCATGGACACAGCTACCGGGTGGCGAAGTTGGCGGTGACCATCGGCGGTTCCATGAACATGAACGACCGCGACCTCGAGACGCTCGAGTACGGTGGTCTGCTGCACGACATTGGCAAGATCGCGATCAGCAACGAGATCATCTGCAAGCCGGGCCGCTTGACGGAGAGCGAGTTCGAGGTCATCAAGACCCACGCCACGATCGGCGCCGACATCGTCGAGCAGATCAAGTTCCTGGCCAAGGCCACCGACCTGATCCGCCACCATCACGAGCGCCCGGATGGCCGCGGCTACCCGCACGGGCTCAAACGCGACGAGATCTCGCTGGGCTGCGCCATCCTCAACGTCTGCGACGCCTTCGATGCCATGACCACGGACCGGCCCTACCGCAAGGCCCTGAGCGTCGAGAAGGCCATGGAGGAACTCGTACGGCACAAGGGCTCGCAGTTCGACGATAGGGTTGTCGACATCATGCTCAAGCTCTATCATCAGGGCGAGTTCGACGACATGCGAGAGATGCGGACCAAGGATATGCCCTTTCCGACGGACGTGACGCGGACGCCGCAACGGCTGGTCTCCTGACCGTTGCCGGCCGAACCGCCCCCGACCCCGATTCGCGATGAACCCGGACGAACGAGGATCCGATGCAAGCGGTGAACCGATGAAGTATGCCGAGAGCGGTGTGAACATCGACGTCGCGACGCGCGCGCTGGCGCGTGCGAAGTCGGCTATTCGCAGCACGTGGGATCCGCGGGTCAAGAGCGACGTGGGAGCTTTCGGCGGGCTCTACCAGCCGGCTCCCGGTGAACCGTATCTCGTGGCCAGCGTGGACGGCGTGGGCACCAAGGTGAAGATCGCGGCGCAGGTCGGACGCTATGACACGGTGGGGCAGGACCTGGTGAATCACTGTGTCGACGATATCCTCGTGCAGGGTGCGGAGCCGCTCTTCTTCCTCGATTACTTCGCCGCCGGCGTCCTCGAGGAGGACGTGCTACCGGCGGTGATCGAGGGCCTGGCCGCCGCCTGCCGCGAGAATGGATGCGCGCTCCTGGGCGGTGAGACCGCGGAGATGCCCGGCGTGTACGCGCGCGGCGACTTCGACCTCGCCGGCGCCATCCTGGGCCGCGTTCAGCCGCAGGACGTGCTCGACGGATCTCGGTTGCGGGCCGGTGATCGTATCTGGGGCATGGCGTCCACCGGACTGCACACCAATGGCTACTCGCTCGCCCGCCGCGTGCTGCTGGAGCGAGCCGGGCTGGCGCTCGATGCCACCCCGGCGGGCCTGGATGGGTCCCTGGCCGACGCGCTCCTCGCCGTGCACCGCAGCTACCTGCAACCGGTGCGGGCTCTCTGGGACACCGCGGGCCGCGAGGCCGTGCATGGCCTCGCCCATATCACGGGCGGCGGGTTCTACGATAATGTGCCGCGCATCGTCCCCGACGGGCTCTGCGCGGTCATCGACACCACCGCCTGGTCGGTGCCGCCGCTCTTCCGCCTCATTGCCGACCTTGGCGAGGTGCCGCCACAAGAGATGTACCGCGTGCTCAACATGGGCGTGGGACTGTGCATGGTGCTCCCGCCCACCGTTGATCCGGCCGAGGCCGGCGTGATCGCCTGGCCAATCGGCGAGGTCGTCGCGGGCGACGAGAAGGTCCGCGTGATTCTCGGGCGGTGAGCGGGGCCGCCGGACCGTCAGATTTTATAATTCGAATCTTGTCCTGTATTAATGGCATCTGTATAATCTCGGCACCACCGCGACCGGAGCCGAGGTGAGCCGCACCTTCACACCTGCCTGGCATCCCACCTCAAATTGGCCCTAGTTTTGCTGAAATATCAGATAATTCGCCATTGCGTGAACTCTGAAGGGGTGTCTCCATGTCGGTCCCGCAAAATGCCTGTATCCGTTCGCGCTCGTTCGCGACTTTTGCCCTCCTCGTTTTCTTGGCGCTCGGATTGACGCTGGCCGCCTGCAGCGTCCAGGACAGTGCCCAGGATGCCCTCACCGGCCCGGAACGGATCCTGCCTGCCGGCGTGGCGATCACCGTGGCCGACGTCACCGCCCGCGGCCAGTACCCGGGGTTGGTGGCGAGTTGGAACCACGAGGGTGAGCGCTTCGACGCCCAGATCCAGTACCGGTGGATACCCTCGCCATCGAGTCCCGGTCATTCCGTTGGCTGGACCGTGGCGCGCGAGTTCAGCGGCGTTTACCAGGAGATCGGCAGCCTGGTGACGTCCGTGCCGTATATGGCGTTTCCCGGCGACCGCGTCGAGGCGCGGCTCTACCTGAAACAGCCCGGTGGCGAGGCGTTTCTCGCGGTGGAGTCGACCTATGACGTACCAGGTCTGCCGCCACTGCAGACGTCCGCCATGGCGCCGCCAGGCGACGATGGCGCCCTCAGCTTCAACATGTCTTGCTACTGGTTCAACGACACCAGCGCGCCTCTACCACCTGCGAGCGACTTCGCCGGCATGGGGACCGCGATGGCGATGCACAACGTCGGTGACCACGCGTACTCCATCACGTCGTCCGGCGAGTTCGCAAACCTGCTGCAGGACGTGCGTGGTGGCGGCACCCCGCTCGTCTGGCTGCAATACATGATGTATCACGGCATCCTCAAGAGTGCCGACCAGGCTCCGGTGAACTCGATCCCGCACCGGCTCTATCTGGCCATGTGCGGCTCCGATGGCACGGAGACGTTTCCGATGATCGCCAAGGACACGGCGGGCCAGCCGCTCGACGGTTGCCCCTCGTTCTGTCAGGAATGGGAAGCGAATCCCCTGGCGCCGGGCTTCATCGACACCATGGTCACGGTCTACGCGGAGGAACACGTGCGCGGCGGTCTGGCCACTTTCCCGTACGTCGGCGTGCTGGTCGACTACCTCGAGGCGAACTGGTACGGCTGGCGCTGTGCCGATGGTCACTGCGACGAAGTCGTCGACCTCGACCAGGACGGCATCCCCTTCGTGGACGACCCCGACGAGGCCGATGCCTTGCAGGAAGCTCACCACGTATTTCTGCGCCGATTGCGGGAGGTGATGGACCACGTCCGTGGCGACGACACCTTCATCATCGTCGGCAACGGCGACATGGCGCGCCATGCCGGCGGCGCCGAGTACCTGGATGGCGAACTGGTCGAGCGCATGGATCACTACGGCTGGTACGAGCGCAGCTGGATCGGCCTCAAGAGGGCGTTGCTCGACATGTCCGGACAGTTCGTCAACGCGAGGTTGCCGTACGGGCTGATCTTTGCCGGCGTCGACGCATACAACGACATGCGCCAAGTGCTGGCGATCATCGGCGGCGGCGGCCGCGGTCGCGCCTGCTATCCCGACGACGACAACTGGCTCGACCATCCCAATGTATGTCCCGACCCATCGAGCGTCGATCTGGGCGCCGTCCTCGACGTTGCTGTGGACGAGGCCACGACGACTATCACCGCCACGTGCGAGAACGGGTGGGCGGCGCTGGAGTGGGACGCCAGCTATCCGTGGGCCTACATCGCGGTGCAGACGAACCGGGCGAGGCCCGACACGGTGCTCATCGGTGGCGGCTGGGCGCGGCAAGATTGAGCGTGCGTCCGGCGTCCGACCACCGGGTCCATTTGGTGACAACCGGTATCTGACGTCATCATAATCGTTTACGGCCGCAACCTGACGAAAGGATGCGGCCGTTGCCGTCAACACTCCTTGCGGACAGCACGTCCGGATCTCGGGACCGCGCCGGAACCTCCCACCGAATAGTCGATTACGCGCCTGCCTCCACGCGCGTCCATTCCGGAATCGAAACTGCAAGACCGGGTCAAGGGAGGTCGTTATCATGGCGCACTGGCGAATCTGGGAAGAGGAACTCCGGAGTTTTCCACACGGCGGCCGTCGCGCCGCACTGTGGATCGTCCGGTGCGAAGGCGTGGGGGAGTCGGCGCCGCTGCGATTGATGTGCGGCTGGTCGGCATCGGGACAGGCGGCGCCTTTGCCGCTATCGCAGATGCATCGGACGGTACGCGCCGGCGTTCCGGTCGAGGTCCGCAGCGAGGCGCGCGTCGGTGGCACGACCGCGTGCCTCGCGTGGCCCCTGAACGATGGCGAGCGCGTCGCGGGCGTTCTGGCCGTGGCCTTCGATCCGGAGCCGCCGTGGTCCGACGCCGCGCGCGCCTGGACGGAGACCGCTGCGGCCCGACTCGGTCCGCTCGTGCACCACCTCGCGCCGTGGCCCGGCACCTGGATCGGCACCGTTCCCGAGATGCCGCCGTGGCAGCCGTCGCTATTCCCGCCGGACGTGCTGGCCGCCACGCGTGGCCGACGCGGTCCCCACACACGCGAGGGCATCCCGCTGCCGCGCCCTGCCTTCGTCCCGGGCCTTCCGGGCGTGGTGGGGACCAGTCAGGATATGCGCCGCCTCGGCGACCGCCTGCGCACCGTCGCCGCCAGCGAGGTGAACGTGCTGCTGCACGGCGAGAGCGGCACCGGCAAGGAACTCGTGGCCCGCGCCATCCACCTCGGCAGCGTGCGGCGCGACGGGCCTCTCGTGGGGCTGAACTGTGCGGCCTTGCCGGAATCATTGTTCGAGTCCGAGCTGTTCGGCCACAAGGCCGGGGCGTTCACCGGTGCGGGCCGCGACAAGCCGGGGCTGCTCGAGTCGGCACATGGCGGCACGTTTTTCCTCGACGAGATCGGCGACATGCCGCTCGCGTTGCAGATCAAGCTCCTGCGCGTGATGCAGGAGCGGCAGGTGCGGCGCGTGGGGGAACTGGACAGCCGGCTGGTGTCGATCCGTTTTGTCGCGGCCACGCACAAGGACCTCGACCGCGAGATCGCCGCCGGCGCCTTTCGCCTCGACCTCTACTACCGCCTCAAGGTCGTGAACCTCGAGATCCCGCCGCTGCGCAACCGGCCCGAGGACATCCTTGTGCTCTTCGGTCACTTCCTGCGGCGCGCCGGCCGCGACCCCGGTGCGGTGCGCATCACGGAGGCGGCAGTGCGGTCGCTGCTGCGTTGGCGCTGGCCGGGCAACGTACGCGAACTGGAGAACGAGGCGGCGCGCTTCGCCGCGCTGCACCCGCGCGAGGACGTGGTGCGCCTCGAGCATCTGAGCTGGGACGTGCAGTCGGGTGGCGCCCCGACACTCGACGCGCATGATCTCGGCACGCTCCGGCGCCTGGAAGAGGCCAGCGAACTGCTCGAACGCTACCTCATCCGCAAGGCCATTGCCGCCAGCGACGGCCGCAAGGCTACCGCGGCGCGCCGTCTTGGCCTCTCTCGCCAGGGTCTCTACAAGAAGATCCAGCGTCTTTTCACCGACACCGAGCGGCGCGAGATCCTCGGTATCGCCGAGAGCAACAAGGCATTGGAGGTGGTGTCGGAAGTGACGTAGCACTGACGTGAAGGCACTCGCCCGATGACGGTAGTGGTGCCCCCTTGCCGGCCTCCACGTCCCCTCCGTGGCTGCCCGCCCGGCTGACGATCATGGTGCCGACACCACGATCCGGACTTCCGTGCTCATCATTGCCGCCATAAACCCTCGCTCGACACCTCCGCACGGTCGGGCTACCTTGCCGGGCATGAATCGCGTCCAGACGCTGCCGCCGGAGCGCAAGGTGTTCTGGCCCGGGTCCGTGACCTGGGCCGCGATCGCATCGGGTGTGATGCTGACCACGGCGTTGCCACCGATGCGGCACACGGCGCTGCTGGCGCCCGTGGCGCTGGCGATGCTCTTCCACCTGGTGCGGGTGTCTCCTTGTCCGGGTCGCACGGCCTGGTTCTTCGGACTGGCCCACCAGGCGACGTTGCTCTACTGGTTGTTCTTCCTCGATCCCGCCAAGTCCATCCCCACGCGCGCGCTCGTGCCGATCCAGGCGCTGGCCGCCATCGCCTACTGTGCGCTGTATGCGTTGCTGTTCGGCGTGGTGGCCGGCCAGGTGCGCCGGCGTCTCGGCGTCGCGGCGATGCTGGTGGCGCTGCCACCCCTGTGGACGGCAGTGGAACTTCTGCGCGGTGCGGGCGAGCTGGGTTTTCCCTGGTGCCTCGTCGGCAGCGCGTGGCTCGACACGCCGCTCATGCCGCTGTACGCGAGCAGCGGGGAGATCGGCGTGGGGGCCGCCACGGCGCTCACTGCGGCGTCCTGCGTGGCGGTGTTCGATCTCTGGCGCCGTCGCCCTGCCGTGAACCAGGCCGTGCGCTGGGGGCTCGTGGGCGCGGCCGTCGTCGCCTGGGGCGGGCTGACCATCGGGGCCCACTGGCGCGGCGATGAGCCCGTGCCTGCGTCGTGGCGCAGCGAACCGCTCGACGTGGGGGTGGTGCAGGCCAACGTGGCCCTGGCCGACAAGTGGGCCGACGCTGCCATCGACTCCACCAGGCTTCCGTACACCCGCCTCACGGAGGCCGCCGCGGCGCACGGGGCCGGGCTCGTGGTCTGGGCCGAAACGGCGGTGCCCGCATACCTGCGCTACGAACGGGACCTCATGGTCTGGGTGCGCGATCTCGCGCGAGAGAACCGGGTGCCCATCTTCGCCGGCTTCCCCGACGCCACTCGCACCGAGGAAGGGAAGATTCTCCGCTACAATTCGAGCGGCTACTTCAGCGCCTACGGTACCCTGCTCCTGCAGTACGCGAAGCACCACCTCCTGCCCATCGGCGAGACCATGCCCTTCGAACGCTACCTGCCCTTCCTCGCGCACGTCGACGTGGGCCAGGCCGAATGGACGCCGGGCAACCCGCCGGGGCCGTTGCCGATGCAGACGGTGCACGGGGAATTTCCCTTCGCCTGCCTCATCTGCTATGAGGCCATCTTCAGCGACCTGGCGCGCGGGGCGGTGCGGCGTGGTGCGGGTTGTCTGGTGAACATCACGAACGACGGCTGGTTCGGCCGCACGTCCGGCCCGCTGCAGCACAGCGATCTCTCGCGCATCCGCGCCGCCGAGTGCGATGTCCCCGTGGTGCGCTGCGCCAACAACGGTGTGAGTTACATCAGCGGGCCAGACGGCCGCGTGCGGGCCGAACTCGGCCTGCAGGAGCGCGGCTATCTGCTCGAACCCGTGAGTCTGCACCGAGGCGATACCTTCTACGTGAAGGCGGGCATCTGGCCGGTGGTGGGTTACCTTCTGGTGTGGCTCGCGTTCGGCCTGGTGCTGGCGCGCCGCGAACCGGAGGTAGACCGTTGAGTCCGCTCGATCCCCTCGGCAAGGCCTTCCGCTACTGCCCGCAGTGTCGCGCAGAACTGGTGCTCGTGGACTCCGGAGGTCGTTTGAGGCCAACGTGTTCTGCGTGCGGATTCGTGCAGTATCTGAATCCGGCGCCCGGAGGTGGCGTGATCCTTCGGCGCGGCGCGACGGTCTGCCTGGTCCGGCGCAAGTTCCCGCCCAAGGTGGGGCAGTGGACGCTGCCCACCGGTTTCATGGAGTGGGAGGAGGACATCGAGACCACGGCCGTGCGCGAGGCTTTCGAGGAGACCGGCCTGACGGTTCGGATCACCGGGCTCTTCGCGGCGCACACCGGCGTTCTGCCGCCCGACATCCCGGTGCTGGTGGTGTTCTTCGAGGCCGAGGAGATCGGCGGCACCCTCGAGGCCGGTGACGATGCGGCCGAGGTCGGCTTCTTCGCCCTCGACGATCTGCCGGGCCCGATCGCCTTTGCCGCTCATCGCAAGGTGCTGTGCGCTCTCGGCGCCCGCGGCGTACCGGGAAGCCGACCGGGAGAGGAGTCGTCATGAATGAGCGCCGCCCGCGCGTGGCCGTGCTGCTGTCCGGCAGCGGCCGCACCCTGAGCAACTTTCTCGAGCGCATCGCGGACGGCTCTCTGCCGGTCGAGATCGTGGCGGTGGTGTCGAGTCGGGGCGACGTGCGGGGCGCGGCGATCGCGCGCGGGGTGGGCCTGCCGCTGGCCGTGCTGCGCCGCAAGGAGTATCCCTCGTTCGAAGCCCACAACCAGGCCATCGCCGACTGGCTCGCCCAACACTGCCCGGAGATCATCGCGCTCGCGGGTTACCTCTGCTTCTTCGTCCGTCCCTCCTGGTTTGAAGGCCCCGTCGTGAACATCCACCCGGCACTGCTACCGAAGTACGGCGGCCAGGGCTTCTATGGCGATCGCGTGCACGCCGCCGTGCTCGCCGCCGGCGACACCGAAAGCGGCTGCACGGTGCACCTGGTGAGCGACCAGTACGACCGCGGCGACATCCTCGCCCAGAGTCGCGTGCCGGTGGTGCCGGGGGATGACGTGCACGCACTGGCCGACCGAGTCTTTGCTGCCGAGTGCGAGCTGTACCCGCGCGTGCTGGCGGAGCTGGCGCAGCGGGTGATGAATGACGGTACCTAGCTGCGGCCGTCGCCGAAGGCGTAGCTCGCCATGGTGCCGGCACCAACGCGGTGCAGATCGAGCAGGTCACGCTGCGCGACCCGGGCGCCGACCGGCGTGCCGTTCAGCGTGTGCGGACCAGCTTCCTGACGGCGACCTGGTCGCCGGCCTCGACCCGTAGGAGGTAGACCCCGCCACCGACGCGGCGCCCGGCACGGTCGCGGCCATCCCACCGCAGGTCGAGGTCGCCGGCGGCGTTGCCCGCGGCGAGATCGGCCACTCGGTGGCCGGCCGTGTCGTAGATGGTCGCTTGCACCGCCACGGTCGCGTCGCCGAGCCTCAGGCGGAATCTGGTGCCGGTTGAACATGGATTCGGGCCCACGATCGTCAACCAGGGCGCGACGCCGCGAGATTCGTCGATCGCCGTCGGGTCTCGCCAGACGTCGACGATCGCCGGCGCCGCCACAGCCTGCCCCATGGGTGGGATTCCGAGCGCCTCGCATATCGTGCGCACGACGCTGAAGTGGTCGATGGTCTGGGACGACACGAAGTCCGTCTTCACCTGGTCACCGGCGAAGACCACCAAGATGTGGTTGTCCGTGACGTAGTCCTCGTCCCAGGTGAGGATGAGCAGGCCCGCCGGTCCGATCGCGGCGAGCAGCGGTGGCACGTTGGCGGCGAGCCAATCATCACCGACCGCCACCGAGCAGTCATGCATGTTGTGGCAGTTGTTCGGGACGACGAATACGAGGCGCGGCAAGTTCCCGTCGGCGATGTCCTGCGCCAGATCCGCGTACGGGCGCTCATTCTGATGATCGAGGTTGTCGAAGTCGGTCCAGGGGCAATGCCGCCGGTGGTAGAGGCCGCCGTCAAACGAGCAATCCGGCAGCCCCGGCGCCGGGAGATTCTCACTGTAGGCGCGCCACGCGATCCCCGCCGCCTCGCACGCGTGGCCCAGGTTGTCAACGCTGTACGGTACGCCTGCGGGCGGACAGGCATCGTCGTCGATACCCATGACGTCGGCTGCCCAGAGCCCCAGGTAGTTCGGCTGCGAGGGGTGGGCGACGCCATGCGCGTCAGCGAACGAACTGCCGGCCGCGATCAGATCGGCAATGTACGGCGCACTTCGCACGTCATCGTAGGACTCGTTCTCCATGACGATGACGACGACGCGGTCGGCGGGCGGTACCGCCCGCACCGGCGGCGCGGCGGCCAGTGCGAGTACCAGTACCAGCGCGCCCATCGTGAATCGGGTCCCCAACGTGATCGGCCTTTCCGGCACCGCGTTCCTCGAGGTCAGACGATCTCACGATAGTCGCGAATCGGCCGGACGACACGCGCGGTCGGGCGCATTGAAACGGGGCGCCACCGAGGCGCCCCGTTCCTCTAGGTGTCGACGCTGGACGCTACTCCGCCGGCTGCTGCGGATCCTTCGCGTCGCCCGTCATCAGGTAACGGTGCATGGCGTTAGCGGCCATGCGGCCGGCGCCCATGGCGAGGATCACCGTGGCGCCGCCGGTGACGATGTCGCCGCCGGCGAAGACGCCCGGCAGGCTCGTCTCCATGGTGTCCGGGTCCACGACGATGACGCCGCGCTTGGGGTCCTTCTTCAGCTCGGGGCAGTCGGCCGTGAGCACGGGATTCGGGCCCTGGCCGATCGCGATGACCACTGTGTCCACGGCGAACTCGCGGATCTTGCCCTCGACGGGGATGGGGCGACGACGGCCGCTCGCGTCGGGCTCGCCCAGCTCCATCTCCTGGCAACGGATGCCGCCCACGGCGCCGGTGCCGTCGTCGATGATCTCCACCGGCGAGTGGAGCAGGTGGAAATCGATGCCCTCCTGCTCGGCGTGGTGGATCTCCTCGAGACGCGCCGGCATCTCCAGGCGGCTGCGGCGGTACACCAGGTACACGACCTCGGGATTCAGGCGCTTGGAGGTGCGCGCGGAATCCATGGCGGTGTTGCCGGCACCGACCACGGCGATGCGCTTGATCTTCTTGATGGGGGTGTCCGCGCCGTCGGGGAACTTGTAGCCGCCCATCAGATTCACGCGGGTCAGGAACTCGTTGCTGCTGTACACACCGTTGAGGTTCTCGCCGGGGATGCCCAGGAACCAGGGCAGACCGGCGCCCACGCCGATGAACACGCTGTCGAAGCGCTCGCGGATGGAGTTGAGCGACTCGGCCTTCCCGACGGGGTAGTTCATCACGAACTTCACGCCCATCTTCTTGAGGCCCTCGATCTCCTTCATCACCACATGCTTGGGCAAACGAAACTCGGGAATGCCGTAGAACAGCACGCCACCCGGACGGTGCAGCGCTTCGAAGATGGTGACCTCGTGACCCTTGGCGACGAGGTCGGCGGCGGTGGTCAGACCGGCAGGGCCGGAGCCGATGATCGCCACCGTCTTGCCCGTGGGCGGCGCGATGGGCGGCAAGATCTCCAGGTCGTGCTCGATGGCGTAGTCGCCGAGGAAGCGCTCGATGCGCCCCACGCCGCCGGGCTCGCCCTTCACGCCGAGTACGCAGTACTTCTCGCACTGCTCCTCCTGCGGGCACACGCGGCCGCAGATCGCCGGCAGGAAATTCTTCTCCTTGACCAGCTTCAGGGCGCCGATGATGTCGCCCTCCTGGAAGAGCCGCTGCATGCCTGGAATGTCTACCTCGACGGGGCAGCCCGTGGTGCACGGCTTCTTCTTGCAGATCAGACAGCGTTGCGATTCGAGGGACGCCTCGGCCTCGTCGTACCCCATGGGTACTTCCTCGAAGTTGCAGATGCGCAGCTCGGGCGGTTGCTCGCGCATGGGAACCTTGGTCTTCTGGCGATTGATCTCGCGCTTCTTCGGCGTATCGGCCATGACGGTTCCTCCTAGCGCCCGGGCGTCTGCTGCGTCGGCTGATCGGCGGCCGCGAGCATCCGGCAGTGATGATCGTGGGCGGCGCGCTCCTCCGGCTGGTAGTAGCTGAGCCGCTTGATCAGTTCGTCGAAATCGACCAGGTGCCCGTCGAACTCGGGTCCTTCAACGCAGGCGAAACGCGTCTCGCCGCCCACAGTGACGCGGCAGGCGCCGCACATGCCCGTGCCGTCGACCATGATCGGATTGAGGGAAGCCTGGGTCGGGATCTTGTAGGGCTCGGTGGTCTTGCACACGAACTTCATCATGACCACGGGGCCGATGCAGATGACCTCGTCGATCTGTCGGCCGGCATCGATCATGTCCTGCAACGCGTGAGTGACCATGCCCTTGCGGCCGTAACTACCGTCGTCGGTGGTGACGATGGTCTCGTCGGCCAGCGCGCGGATCGCGTCCTCGAGGATCAGCAGTTCCTTGGTGCGTGCGCCGAGAATGGCGATCACCTCGTTGCCCGCCGCCTTGAGCGCCTCCACCTGCGGCCACACCACGGCGTTGCCGATGCCGCCACCGACGCAGCATACCGTCTTGCCGGTGGGGATGTCCGTGGCCTTGCCGAGCGGGCCGGCGAGATCGGTGAGCGCATCGCCCTCGCGCATGGCGTTGAGGATCATCGTGGTCTTGCCGACCTCCTGCGCGACGAGCGTGATCGTGCCCTTCGCCGGATCGCGATGCGCGATGGTCAGCGGGATGCGTTCGCCATCCTCGTGCACGCGCAGCACGACGAACTGCCCGGCCTTGCCTCGCTTGGCAATGTGCGGGGCCTCGATCTCGAAGAGGCGCGTCTTCGGGGCGAGCTCGCGGGTGTGGACGATCGTGTTGCCCAAGGCGTGCTCCTTTCCAGACGGGTGACGCCGCCGCGCGTCGAAGCGTGACCAGCGACGAGGAATTCCCAGCGAAAAGTGGGACGCGTTCGGGCCCGTGGCAAGCGACGGACAATGTCGATCCTCTTTGCCAGGGTTGACGTTTGCCGGTCGCGCCGTAATCTGGTGTGATCGTCCCAGCCAAGGAGCCGCGTGCATGGAGAAACTGATTCGCGAAATCCTCGTCGGGATCGGCGAAGACCCCGAACGGGAAGGCCTGCTGAAGACGCCCGAACGCGTGGCGCGGGCCTATGGCGAGATCTGCGCCGGTTACAAGGTGGATGCCGACGCCCTCGTACAACAGGCGCTGTTCACGGCCGAGGGCAAGGAGATGATCATCGTCAACGATATCGACTTCTACAGCCTCTGCGAACACCATATGCTGCCGTTCTTCGGCAAGGCGCACATCGCCTATCTCCCGAACCGCAAGATCGTGGGACTGTCGAAGATCGCACGCGTGGTCGAGGCCTTTGCCCGGCGCCTGCAGGTGCAGGAGCGGCTGACGGTACAGATCGCGTCGTGCCTCATGCGCAACCTCGACGCACTCGGTGTGGGCGTGGTGCTGCACGCTCAGCACCTGTGCATGATGATGCGCGGGATCCAGAAGCAGAACTCGGTGGCCGTCACCAGCGAGATGCTCGGCACCTTCGAGAGCAACCACAAGACCCGGGCGGAATTCCTCACGCTCATCGGCGAGAAGCCGTGGAACTGACTCGCAGCCGGCGTCACCGGTAAAAGCTCTTCACGGCGCTCCAGTTCGTGGACTCCACCGGGCTCGAGCTGTCGCAGTCGGCGTCGGGCCCCAGCGGCACGATCGCGTCCACGCCGAGGAAGCATTGGGATCGACTCACCCTACGGAATCAGCACGAGTGCGGCCAGCACCACGGCGGTGATCAGTTCCCAGCGCGCGGTCGCGGCGAGCAGCCGATTCATGCCGGCGTCGAGGGGTGCCCGCAGCAAGCCGCGTTGCAGCGGCACGGCGAGGGGCACGAGCAGCAATGCGAGGAGCACGCGCTGGTCGGACCACGCGATCGCCAGGGGCCAAGCCACCAGGTTACCCAGCGCCACCAGGATCACGCACTGCCAGCGGGCGAAGCCCTCGCCGAAGCGGACGGCGAGGGTCTGCTTGCCGGCACGTGTGTCGCTGACGATGTCGCGCAGGTTGTTCACGCCCATCAGGGCCGCGGCGTGCAGCCCCGGCGCGAGGCTCGCGACCAGGGCCGGCACCGTCACCTGGCCGCGCAACACCCAGAAAGTGCCCACGCCGGCCACGGGGCCGAAGAAGACGAATGCCGCCAGTTCACCGAGGCCCAGGCGGGCCAGGGGCCAGGGGCCGGCCGTGTAGGCGACGGCACCCAGGAGGCAAGCCGCGCCGACGAGGAGCAGCACGGGGCCGGTGCGGACCACGGCGTAGAGTCCCGCGGTGGCCCCGATCGCGAGCGCGATGAGGAAGCCGGCCCGCACCTGGTCCGGCGTGAGCAGGCCCGACTGCGTGACCCGGCGCGGGCCGAGGCGGTCGGCCGCGTCCACGCCGCTGCGCGCGTCGAAGTAGTCATTGGCAAGGTTGGCCGCGATCTGCAGGGCGAGGCCCACGACGAGGCAGGCGAGAAACAGGGGCAGGGGAAACCCGCCAGCCCGCGCGGCTGCTGCGGCGCCCAGGAGAATGGGCGCCGCAGCGGCTGGCAGGGTCTTGGGGCGGATGCCCAGCAACCAGGCGCGCGGGCTGGAGGGGCGGATGCTGGTGGACACGGGCTACAGCCCGCGAGCACCCAACCAGCGCTCGCACTCGATGGCCGCCATGCAACCAGTGCCGGCCGCGGTGACGCCCTGGCGCCAGACCGGATCCTGCACGTCGCCGGCGGCGAAGATGCCGTCGACGTTCGTCATCGTGCGATCGGGCTGCGTGATCAGGTACCCGTTCGGATCCATCTCGAGCTGGCCGTTCAGGAACGCCGTGTTCGGATCGTGACCGATGGCGATGAAGCAACCGGTGACGTCGATGGTGATGTCGGGCTCGCCCTTGGTGCTGGCCAGCCGCAGGCCCGTCATCATGCCGTTGTCGTCGGCCAGGTATTCCCCGATGACGCGCGACCAGGCCATCTCGATGTTCGGCGCGTTGAGCGCGCGGTCCTGCATGATGGCACTGCCGCGCAGCTCGTCGCGGCGGTGGATCAACGTGACCTTGGAGCAGATGCCGGACAGGTAGGTGGCTTCCTCGAGGGCCGTGTCGCCGCCGCCCACCACGGCCACGGGCTGCTCGCGGAAGAAGAACCCGTCACAGGTGGCACAGGCGCTCAGGCCCTTGCCGTGGAACTCCTCCTCGCCCGGCAGATGCAGCCAGCGGGCGGTGGAGCCGGTGGCGATGATCACCGCGGGCACCTCGTGCTCCTCGCCGTCCTCGGCCGTCACCCGGAACGGGGGGCCCTGGCAGTCGATCGCGGTCACGTTGCCGCTCTTCATGATGGTGCCGAAACGGGCCGCCTGGGCGCGGAACTTCTCCATCAGCTCCGGGCCGAGGATGCCTTCGGGAAAGCCGGGGTAGTTCTCGACATCGGTGGTGATGGTGAGCTGTCCGCCGGGCTGGATCCCCTCGTACATCATGTTGGGGATGTTGGCGCGGCTGAGGTAGATGGCGGCGGTATAGCCGGCCGGACCGGATCCGGCGATGATGACCTTGGGCTTGGACTCGCTCATCATGACTCCTTGGCGGCGGGCGCAGGGTGAATGCATCGCCTGCAATTGGTAAGTGGCCGGGGGGTACGTGTCAACCGGCTCGAGGCGGATCTTGACTTTCAGGGGCAACTCGATTATCTCTAATGGCTTGTGATGAGAACCGGGGTGGCACGCCACATCCGCTGTGGCTGCGGCGTGCCGGTTTGCAGCATGTCCGGTTTTGTAGATTGTGGAGAGTCAAGCATGTACGCGGTTGTGAAGATCAAAGGCCAGCAGTTCCGGGTCGAACCCGGCCTCACCGTCCAGGTGCCGCTCCTGGAGACCGACGAGGGCACCAGTGTGACCTTCGACGAGGTCCTCATGGTGGGTAACGACGACGAGATCAAGGTCGGCGCACCGACCGTCGAGGGGTGCACCGTGGCGGCCGAGGTGCTTCGCCACGGCCGCAGCCGCAAGGTGATCGTCTTCAAGCGCAAGCGGCGCAAGAATTATCGTCGGAAGAAGGGACACCGCCAGCCCTTCACCGAGATCAACATCACCAGCATCAACGGCTGAGGTGGCGGCGCCCATCGGGCATGGTCAGCCAGGGAGCGAGCGAGTATGGCTCATAAGAAAGCCGGCGGATCCACCCGCAACGGCCGTGACTCGAATCCCCAGTACCTGGGGGTCAAGCGGTACGGCGGACAGGCCGTGAGGGCTGGTACCATCCTGGTGCGCCAGCGCGGCACGAAGATCCATCCGGGCACCAACGTCGGCCGCGGTGGCGACGACACCCTGTTCGCGCTCATCGACGGCACCGTGGTCTTCGAGACCTGGGGCCAGAATCGGAAGCGGGTCAGTGTGCAGCCTGTCCAGTAGCGGCGTGATCGAACGGTCGCAGGGAAACCTATCCCGTCCAGGGATGGGTTTCCTTTTTTTCGGGGCAGGATGGTGGCGACGACGGAAGGATCGCGCGTGAACGACACCGTGCTGGTCGTGATCCCCGCGCGCTGGGGATCGAGCCGGTTCCCCGGCAAGCTCCTTGCCGATCTCGGCGGCCAGCCGCTGATCGTGCGCACGGCCGCGCAGGCGCGGCGCATGCACACCGCCACTGCGGTGGTGGTGGCCACCGACGACGCGCGCATCGCTGACGTGGTGACGGCGGCCGGGCTGACCTGCGAGATCACCGGCGATCATCCCACCGGCTCCGACCGGGTGGGCGCGGTGGCGCGTCGGCATGCGGCCGACATCGTGGTGAACCTCCAGGGCGACGAGCCGCTGCTCGATCCGGCCGACGCCGATGCTCTGGTGGCGGCCCTGCGGGACGACCCCGGTGCGGACATCGCCACCTGCGCGCATGCCTTCGGACCCGACGATGCCATTGCCGACCCCCACACCGTGAAGGTGCTGGTGGATTGTCGCGGCCGGGCCCTGTACTTTAGCCGGGCGGCCGTGCCGGGGGAGTTCCCCGGACGATCCGCGCGCGTGACGCCACAGGACCTTGCGCCGCAGGACGTGGCGCTGCGGCACGTAGGCATCTACGCTTTCCGGAAAGCGGCCCTGGAGCGCTTCCTGGCGCTGCCGCCGGGCCGCCTCGAGCAGGTCGAGGGACTCGAACAACTGCGCGCGCTGGAGAACGGCCTGGTGATCCGCGTGGTGACGATCGCGCACGGGCCGGTCGGAGTGGACACGCCGGCCGATCTGGAGCGAGTGCGCCGTCTGTGGGCGGCAAAGGAGTAGCCAGCTATGGCCAAGTTCGTCTTCGTCACCGGCGGCGTGGTATCGGCCCTGGGCAAGGGCATCGCCAGCGCCTCTCTCGGCACGTTACTCAAGGCGCGGGGGCTGCAGGTGGTGCTGCAGAAGTTCGATCCCTATCTGAACGTCGACCCCGGCACCATGAGCCCGTACCAGCACGGCGAGGTCTTCGTGCTCGACGATGGCGCCGAGTGCGATCTCGACCTCGGCCATTACGAGCGCTTCACCGACGTCACCCTCGATCGCGCCAACAACCTCACGGCCGGTAAGGTCTATGAGGAGATCCTGCGCAAGGAACGCAAGGGGGAGTATCTCGGGCGCACGGTGCAGGTGATCCCGCACGTCACCGATGAGATCAAGCGGCGCATCCTGTTGCCGGTGATGAACCACCCCGACGTGGACGTGGTCATCACCGAGATCGGCGGCACGGTGGGCGACATCGAGTCGTTGCCTTTTCTCGAGGCCATCCGCCAGTTCCGTCTGGAGCGGCCCGTGAACGACACGGTATCGGTGCACCTGACGCTGGTGCCGTACATCGAAGCGGCCGGTGAGATCAAGACCAAGCCCACGCAGCACTCGGTGGCGGATCTGCGCAGCATCGGCATCCAGCCCGACTTCCTGATCTGCCGCGCCAAGGCGCCTATCGGTCACGACGCGCGGCGCAAGATCGCCCTTTTCTGCAACCTGCCGCCCGAACACGTGATCGACGGTCAGGACGTGCGTTCGATCTACGAGGTGCCTTTGATTTACCTGCACCAGGGAGTGGACGACCTGCTCTGCCAGCGGCTGGGGCTCGATCCTCCGCACGAGGCCGACATGAGCGACTGGGAGCGGATGACGCGCATCATCCTCGACCCGCCGGATATGGTGCGCATCGCCATCGTGGGCAAGTACGTCGAGCTTAAGGACGCGTACAAGAGCATCAGCGAGTCGCTCGTGCACGCGGGCATTCCCAATCGCGTGGGCGTGCGCCAGATCTGGGTGGACAGCGAGTCGCTCGAGGGCCGTGACATCGGCGACGCGCGTCTCGACGAGATCTTCCAGGACTGCCATGGCATCCTCGTGCCCGGCGGCTTCGGCGACCGCGGCATCCAGGGCAAGATCACGGCGGTGCGCTACGCGCGTGAGAAGAGTATCCCGTACTTCGGCATCTGCCTGGGCCTGCAATGCGCAATGATCGAGATCGGCCGTGACGTGGCCGGGCTGGCGATGGCCAATAGCGCCGAGTTCGATCCGGCCACGCCCCATCCGGTGATCCATCTCATGGAGGAGCAGAAGGAAGTCAAGAACCTCGGCGGCACCATGCGCCTGGGCGCCTGGCCGGCCCTGCTCAAGGAGGGATCGATCGCGCGGGCGAGCTACGATCGCGAGGAGATCAGCGAGCGGCATCGGCATCGCTACGAGGTGAACAACGACTACCGCGAAGCTTTCGAGGAGGTGGGCGTGCAGTTCTCGGGCACGTCGCCCGGTGGCGATCTGGTGGAGATCATGGAACTGCCGGCGCACCCGTTCTTCGTGGCGGTGCAGTTCCATCCCGAGCTGAAGTCGCGGCCGCAACGGCCGCATCCGCTGTTCCGGGAATTCGTGGGAGCGGCGGTGGAACACCAGCGACGCCAGCGCGAGCACGCGGAACAGGTCTAGGAGGAGGCGCATGGCCATCGCCGCCCCGATCACCATCGGCTCGAGCGAGGTCGGCGACGGCCGGCCGCTCCTCGTCATCGCGGGGCCGTGCGTGCTGGAGGATCCCGACGAGATGCTGCGCACGGCAGGCGCGCTGGCGGCGGCGTGTCGGGAGCTGGGTGTGGGCTACTGCTTCAAGTCGAGCTTCACCAAGGACAATCGCACGAGCGGCGACGCGTATCGCGGTCCGGGGCGTGACGAGGGGCTACGCCTGTTGCAGCGGATTGCCGACGCGCACGACGTGGCTGTGCTCACCGACGTGCACCAGCCCGATGATTGCGCCCCCGTCGCCGAAGTGGCCGACGTGCTGCAGATCCCGGCCTTCATGTGCCGCCAGAGCTCGCTGCTCGAGGCGGCGGGACGCACGGGCCGCGCCGTCAATATCAAGAAGGGGCAGTTCCTGGCTCCGGCGGATCTGGGCCATGCCGCGGCGAAGGTGGCGGCTGCGGGCAGCGACCGTATCCTGCTCACCGAGCGTGGCACCTTCTTCGGCTACCGCGATCTCGTGGTGGACTTCCGCGGCGTCGTGATCATGCGCGAGCTGGGTCGACCCGTCGTCATGGACGCCACGCACGCGGTGCAGAAACCCGGCAGCACCGGCACCGCCACCGGCGGCGTGCCCGCGCACATCCCGCCCCTGGCGCGCTGTGGCGTGGCAGCCGGTGCCGACGCCGTTTTTCTCGAGGTGCACCCGGATCCCGCGCGCGCGCGCTGCGATGCGGCGAGCCAGCTTCCACTCGAGCGATTTGCGCCGCTGGTGCGCGGTCTGGCGCGCCTGCGCGCGATCGTCCTGGAGGAGGCAGCGGGATGAGCGATGGCACGCACGGTGGCTGGCCGCTGCCCTCACCGGCGGAAGAGATCGCGGAGGCCCGCGCCGGCCTGGGCGAGGACCTCGTCGTGCGTCTGGCGGGCGTCGAATTGCTCGTGCTCGATTGCGATGGCGTGCTCACCGATGGCGCGCTGCATTTCGGCCCGGAGGGCGAGGTGGTGAAGGTCTTCAACGCCCAGGACGGTCTCGGACTGATGATGCTGCGTATGGCGGGCGTGCGCCGCGCCGTGCTCACCGGACGCAACAGCCCGATGGTGGCGCGTCGTTGCCGTGAGCTGAAGTTCGAGAGCATCGCCATGGGTCGCTTCGACAAGGCGGTGGCGCTGGACGAGATCGTCGACAGCCTGGGCCTCACGCGCGCATCGGCGCTCATGGTGGGTGACGACCTGCTCGATCTGCCGGCCCTCACCGCGGCCGCCGTGGCGGTCACGGTGCCGGCGGCGCCGGCGGAAGTGCGGGCTGCCTGCGACTGGACGACGCGCCGTTGCGGCGGCCACGGTGCGGTGCGCGAGGTATGCGACCTGCTGCTGAAAAGTCGCGGCGCCTACGCGCGCGCCATCCGCGACCTTGCGGCCCACGGTCCTCTGGTCAGTACGACGCCCGGAAAGGATCTGGTATGAACGCGCAACCCCGCCCTCTGGACGACACCGAGATCCTGGTTCGTGGCCGCGCCACCTTCGCGCAGGAAGCCGCCGCGCTGCAAACCGTTGGCGAGAGCCTCGACGTGGCCTTCGTGCAGGCGGTGCGCGCATTGCTGGCCTGCGAAGGCCGCGTGCTGGTGACGGGCCTGGGCAAGAGTGGCATCGTGGCGCGCAAGACCGCCGCCACGCTCACGTCCACCGGCACGCCGAGCCAGTTCATGCACCCCGTGGAGGCGGCGCATGGAGATCTGGGCGTAGTGCGCGAGCGTGACGTGCTCATCGCCATCAGCCGCAGCGGCGACAACCGCGAGGTGTGCGAGCTAGCGACGCTGTGCAAGCACTTCGGCGTGACGACGATCGCGCTCGTGGGCCGCGCGGACAGTGCGCTGGCGCGGCTCTGCGACATCGTGCTGGTCACGCCCATCGCCCGCGAGGCCTGCCCCCTCGATCTCACGCCCACGACCAGCGCCACCGCGGCCATGGTCATGGGCGATGCGTTCGTGGTGGCCCTGCTGGAGCTGCGGGGCTTCACCCGCGAGGACTTCGCCACGTTCCATCCCAGCGGGGTGCTCGGCCGGCGGCTCCTGCTCACGGCAGGCGAACTCATGCACAAGGGCGACGATCTGCCGCGCGTACAGGCCGGCATGACGCTGCGCGAGTCGCTGCCCGAGATCGTGGGCAAGCGCCTGGGCGGCACCTGCGTGGTGGACGCCGACGGCCACCTGGTGGGCGTGTGCGTGGATGGCGACGTCAAGCGCATGCTCTTGAAACGTCAGGACGCACTGGACCAGCCGATCGACGCGTCGATGAACTCCCAGCCCACGACCATCGGTCCGGACATGCTGGCGGTGCGCGCGCTCCGGCTCATGGAGCAGCGCGCGGAAGGTCCCATCACGCTGCTCATCGTGGTGGATGACGACCATCGGCCGCTGGGGCTGCTGCACATCCACGACGTCCTGCGCGCGGGCCTCCTCTGATTCCGCGGCCTTGACGCAGAACCTTATATTCCCCATACAATTACGTAGTTGGCACAGGATGTGCTTGACCATGGCCCTTTCGTGGGACAATGTCGGGGTCAGCGGCTGCCTCGCGGCGACACGCGGGTGGCCTGGATACCGGAGGTGCCTTGTCCGCCGCGCACCTGTCCCTGCGTCGCCGCCTGCGGCGCCGCTTCTATCTGGCGCTGACCCGGGGCGTGCTGGCGGCGGCCGGTCGCCTTCCGGCCGGGGCGGGACGTAGCCTGTGCCGCGGTCTGGCGGCACTGGCCTGGCGCATCCGGCCTAGGGAGCGGGCGCGGGCGCGGCAGAACCTGGCGCGGGCGTTTCCTCAGCTGGCACCGCCGGCGCGTGACCGGCTCCTTCGGGCGAGTGCCGCAGCCCTGGGCGAGACGTTGTTCGCGACACTCACGGCGGACCGGATGGCGGCGGCGGGGTTTCCCGGCGTCGTGGCGCCGACCGATCTGGCGGGCGACGATGCCGCCGCGGCCTGTCGCCGTGCGCTGGCGCCCGGGCGCGGGGCGATCCTGCTGACGGGCCACATCGGGTGCTGGGAATTGCTCGGAGCGTGGCTGGCCGCGCGTCTGGGCGGATTGGCGGTGGTCACCGGCACGGTGCACAATCCGGCGGTGGACGCGCTGGTCCAGGACCGGCGGCGGGCACTGGGCATGGAACCTCTCCCGCGTAAGGCGGGCATCCGGCCCGTGCTGCGGCAACTCGCGCAGGGGCGTATGGTAGGCGTGCTGCTCGATCAGAACACGCGGGCCGCGAGCGTGCCGGCGCCCTTCTTCGGGCATCCGGCGCCGACGCCGATCGTGGTGGCCAAGCTTGCGCTGCGGCGCGGGCTGGCGGTGGTGCCGGCCGCGATGGTGCGACGCGACGACTGCTGGGTGGTGGAACATCTGCCGGCGCTGCTGCCGGAGTCGGCGGCGGACCCGCGGCGCGCCGAGGATGTGGTGGCGTTCACCGCGCGCTGCAACGAGGCGTTGCAGACATTGATCGTGCGGAACCCGGAGCAGTGGGTGTGGTTCCACCGCAGGTGGGATGATTGAAGAGCTAAATCGCAGGAAGTCAACGTGATTCGCCGATCGTACGACCACTCGCCGAACCGCTATCGCGCCGCACTGCTGGTCCTCCTCGCCCTGGTGCCGGCGGGCCTGGGCATCCTCGGCTGTTCCGGCCCCGATGAGGAGACGCCGTCGGCATCGCCCCAGTCGCTCGCCCTCGTTCCCGAGCAGACCTTCGACGACTACCGCCTCATCGAGACGGAAGACGGCGTGCGGCAGTGGGTCCTCGATAGCGACCACATGACGAAGTATCCGGATCGCCAGGATCTCCACCTGGAGACGGTGAAGATGGACTTCTACCGGGAGGGCGCGTACTTCTCCACCCTCACCGCCGACAGCGGTCTGGCCAACCAGGCCACGCATGACGTGGATGTCTGGGGCCACGTCGTGGTGGTGACCGACGACGGCCGTCGGCTGCGCACCGAGAAACTGCACTTCGACAACGGGTCGGGGCTCATCACGAACGAGGTGTACAACGAGTTCGAGCGCGGCGACGACATCGTCACCGGCATCGGCCTGAAGGCCACCCCCGACTTCGAGTATATCGAGATCAAGCAGCGTGTCGAGGCCTCCGTCGGCGACGACACGGCGCAGGATCTGGAATGAACGTCGCCGCCTCCCACGTGCTGCGCGCCGAGGGACTGCGCAAGGTCTACCGCAAGCGCGCGGTGGTCAACGACGTCGATCTGGAGTTGCGTCAAGGGGAGGTCGTGGGACTTCTCGGGCCCAACGGTGCGGGCAAGACCACGTCGTTCTACATGATCGTGGGCTTCATCCGGGCCGACGAGGGGCGCATCGTTCTCGACGATGCCGACATCTCCGGGCTCCCGATGTACAAGCGCGCCCGCCTCGGCATCGGCTACCTGCCCCAGGAATCGAGCATCTTCCGCAAGCTTACCGTGGAGCAGAACGTGCTCGCCATCTTGCAGACGCTGAAACTGTCGCGCAAGGAGCGGGACGCGCGCCTGGAGTACTTGCTCGAGCTGATGGGCATCACGCACGTGCGCAAGAATGCGGGCTATCAGCTCTCCGGGGGCGAGCGGCGCCGCGTGGAGATCGCCCGCGCGCTGGTCACCGAGCCCAAGTTCATCCTACTCGACGAGCCCTTCGCCGGCATCGACCCCATCGCCGTGGCCGACCTGCAGAAGTGCGTATTCCAGCTCAAGGACGAGGGACTGGGCATTCTCATCACCGACCACAACGTGCGCGAGACGCTGACCATCACCGATCGCGCTTATATTCTCTTCGAGGGACATATCGAGCTGGCGGGCTCGGCCGCGGAGATCGTGGCCAGCGACAAGGCCCGGGCGATCTATCTGGGTGAGTCGTTCCGGCTCTAGCCGGATTCGACCCAGGAGGCTGCGCATGGATATCAAGATGGGTATGCATCAGGGGATGCATCTGAAGCAGCAGATCGTCATGACCCAGCGCCTGCAGCAGGCACTCAAGCTCCTGCAGGTGCCCACGCTCGAACTGGAGGCGATTCTACGCATGGAGCTGCAGGGCAATCCCCTGCTGGAAGAGGTGGAGCCGGGCGAAGACGGCGACGAGTCCGAGGATACGGATCAGGAGTCGGCGAACGAGACCGACGACGAGCCCACGACCGCGGAGGCGACGGCCGACGTCGCGGGCGAGGGCGTCGACTGGGACGAGTACTTCAAGGACGGCTTCCGCAACACGCAGAGCGAACCCGAGTACGAGGACGAGGATCAGCTCGAGCGCCCGCCGGTGTACATGCCCACGGGACAGGAGCACCTGGTCGATCAGCTCCACATGGCGGTGGACGACGAGCACGACCGCCGCATCGGCGAGTACATCATCGGCTGCCTGAACGGCGACGGCTTCCTGGCAGCGCCGGCCACGGAGATCGCCGCCTACTTCGAGGTGTCGGTGGAAGAGGTCGAGCGCGTGCTGAAGATCATCCAGCAGTTCGATCCGCCGGGCGTGGCCTCGCGCGATCTGGCGGAGTGTCTGCTGCTGCAGCTCCAGGCGCGCGGACAGGGCGATTCCCTCGAGGCCCGCATCGTGCGCGACCATTTCGAGGATCTCAAGAACCGCAGGTTCGCTGACATGGCGCGCGCCCTTAAGATCACGCCACTGGAAGTGCAGGAACTGTCGGCCAGCATCGGCGAGCTCGATCCCCGGCCCGGCATGACCAACGGTGGCGAGGGCGCGCGCCCGATCGTGCCAGATCTCGTGGTGGAGAAGGTGGACGAGGATGGTGACGACTACGTCGTCTATCTGAACGACGGCAACTTACCGCGCCTACGCGTGAGCAAAGCCTACGACGATACGCTGCGCGAGAGCACGAACCGCCAAGACGACGCCGTGCAGTTCATCGACGAGAAGAAGCGCTATGCCGAGTGGATCATCAAGACCATCGAGCAGCGTAGGCGGACGATGATCAAGGTCATGGAAGCGATCGTGCGCGAGCAGAAGGACTTCTTCGAGCGCGGTGCCATCGCGCTCAGACCGCTCACGTTGCAGCAGGTGGCCAGTGCCATCGACATGCACGAATCCACCGTGTCGCGCGTCACGCGTCAGAAATACGTGCAGACGCCGCGCGGGGTGTTCCCACTGAAGTACTTCTTCTCGGCGGGACTGGACACCGACGAGGGCAGCGAGGTGGCCGCCAAGGCGGTCAAGATGATGATCAGGGAAATCGTCGACGGCGAGAACACGAAGCGTCCGCTGTCGGACAAGAAGATCGTGGACATCCTCGGGCAGCGCGGCCTGAAGATCGCCCGCCGCACCGTGGCGAAGTACCGCGAGCAGATGGGTATCCTCAACGCGCGCATGCGCAAGCAGTTCTGACATCGACCGGAGGAGGAGATCATGGACATCGAGATCAAGACTCGCCATTTCCAGCTCGATGATGAGGCGCGCGAGAAGATCGCGGCGCAGATGGAGAAGCTGGAACGGTTCAGTCCGCGGCCGGTGCAGGAGGCGAAGCTCACCCTGACGTTCGACAACGACGAGTTCGAGTGCGACGCGGTGCTCTTCCTCAGCCATCAGGAGTTCCGGGCCCGCCACCGCGGCACCGAGCCCGAGCTGGCGACCGCCGGCGCCGCGGAGAACCTCCAGCGGCAGCTCGAGAAGTTCAAGGGGAAGGTCAGCGCGAAGCAGCGCGCCGAGCCGGGCGGGCTGGGACGCGCCATGGCGCCGGGCGATGGCGAGCTCGCGAGTGAGATGATGGTCACCCCGGGGGGCGGTTTCGAGCTGCGCGACCTCGACCTGGAGACGGCCCGGGAGGCGTACGGCGAGTCGGACGCGCCGTTCCTCGTGTTCCGCAACATCGAGACGACGCGCATCGCGGTGGTTTACGCGATGCCGGACGGCAAGCTCGGCGTGATGGAAGCCCGCAACGACTAGGCGACACGACGCGCACACGATGCTGGAGGATTCATGGGCGAGACCACGTCGGTCCAGAAGCTGTTCGCCGACCTGCGCGAGATGCTGGGGCTGGAAGCGCTCACGCCCCTGCCGGACGCGCCGTTGCCCCTGACGGCACCGGACGTCCATCGCCCCGGCATGGCGGTGATGGGTTTCACCGAGAACTTCCTGCCCGACCGCATCCAGATCATGGGTGAGTCGGAGATGGCCTACATCGGCGGACTCGACGGCACTCGGCAGCGCGAGGCGTTCGCGCAGGTGCTGTCGCTGTCGCCTCCTGCGATGATCGTCACGCGCAGTCTGCCGGTGCCCGAGGTGGTGCTCGACATGGCGCGCGAGCGCGATTTTCCGCTGCTGCGCTCGCGCCGGTCCGCGGTGACGGTGGCGAAGGAGCTGACGCGGTACCTCGAGCGGGCCTTCGCGCCTACCTGCGAGGTGCACGGCACGCTCGTGGACGTCTACGGGGTGGGCCTGCTCTTTACCGGCCGCAGCGGGATCGGCAAGAGCGAGTGCGCTCTCGATCTCGTGGAACGAGGGCACCGGCTGGTGGCCGACGACATCGTGGATGTGATGCGGATCAGCGACAACATCCTGATCGGCCGCTACCGGCCGCTGCTGCAGCACAACATCGAGATACGCGGCGTGGGCGTGATCGACGTGCAGGCCATCTTCGGCATCCATGCGATCCGTATGCAGAAGCGCATCGAGGTGGAGGTGCAACTCCAGGAGTGGGACGACGGCATGGACTACGAGCGCGTCGGCATGGAGCGGCGCACCACCGAGATCCTGGGCGTGGAGATCCCGCAGGTGATCCTACCGCTGAACCCGGGCAAGAACATCACCGTCATCTCCGAGGTGATCGCGCTGGACTTCATGCTCAAGGTCTACGGTTACGACTCCGCGCGCATCCTCAACGATCGGATCGTGAAATCGATGCGGCACAGCCAGCGGTTGCGACGTTACCTGGAGCAGGATCAGGAATGAGCAGGCATGGCGCCCCCGCAGGGGGCACCGTCGACAGGAGCGTGGCGCGATGATCAAGGCCCTGGTGCTGACGCACGGCAACGTGGGGGGCGAACTGGTGAAGGTGGTGGAGCTCATTCTCGGACCGACCGAGGGGCTGAGCGCCGAGACCAACCAGGGACGCTCGGCGCTGGCCGTGACCGACGTAGTACGCGGCTGGATCGCCGGCTGCGATCCCGACGCCGGCGCGCTGATCATGATCGACGACTACGGTGGCAGCTGCGCGAACGCGTCCCGCCTCGCGGTCAACCCGTCGGTGCCTGTGGTGATCCTCAGCGGCGTGAACCTGGCGATGCTGCTCGGGTACGTGACATGGCGCGACGACCTCGGGCTCGTCGAACTCGCGACGCGCCTCGTGGCCAAGGGGCGCGAGGCCATCACGCGAGTGGGCGGCGGTTCATGACGAACGTGGTGCTCGCGCGGATCGACGATCGCTTCATCCACGGCCAGGTGACGGTCGGCTGGGGGCAGGCCCTGCGCCCGGACCATCTCGTGCTCGCGAACACGGAGATCGCGGCTGACCCGTGGCAAAGTCGCGTGTACGCCAGCTCGGCGCCGCCGTCTCTTGGCGTGTCCGTACTCACACCCCAGGATGCGGCGGCGAATCTGCGCGACGACGACGGCGCGCTCGGGCGCGCGCGGCGGGTGATCGTGATCACCGGGTCGCCGGCGGACATGCTCGCCATCGTCGACGGCGGTGTGGCGCTGACGCGCGTGAACATCGGTGGCATGCACTTCGCGCCGGGCAAGCAGGAGATCGTACCGTCGGTGTGGGTGGACCGCAACGACCTCGCGGCGTTGCGGCTCCTGCGCACCCGCGAGATCGCGCTCAACGTGCAGTCGCTGCCGGGCGCCCGTGAGGTCTGGCTCGACGACGGGCACTTCGCCGCGATGGAGGAACGCCTGTGACCGAGTTGCTCGAGGTTGGAGCGCCGCTTGCCGGGGATCCCTGGACCTGGCTGGCTCTCGTCGGTCTCGGGGCGCTCCTCGCGCTCGACGAGACGAGCCTCGGGCAGACGTGGCTGAGCATGCCGGTTCCCACGGGGCTCCTGGCCGGACTCATCGTGGGCCGCCCGGACGTGGGGCTGGCGGTGGGCGTCCTCTTCCAGCTCGCCACGGTGGGCAACCTGCCGGTGGGGATGAACTTCACCCTCGATCCGGTGGGAGCGGTGATCGGCATGACCGGCGCGACCGTGCTCGGTGGCTGGGCACCGGCGTCGCTGCTGGCGCCGCACGCGGCCGCGCACTGGGGCTGGTTGCTGCTGGGGACGTGTCTGGCCAGCCTGGCCGGCCATGCGGCGCTGGAGGCGGAACGCGGACTGCATCTGCGCTGGATGCTGGTGGCCTACCGCACGCTGCGCGATGGCAAGCTGGGGCGGATCGATCGTCTGCAAACGCGGTGTCTGATGGGCACGGCGGCGCGGGGCGCTCTCCTTACGCTGCTATGGCTGGTGCTGGCCGAGGTGGCGTGGCTGCCGGCATATGCCCTGCTGCCAGACAGCGGGCGGCGCGCGCTGGCGCTGGTGATCGTGATCGTGCCGGGGTTGGCGGTGGGCTCCCTGATCGACCGCTACGGTCGGCGCGGTGCGGGACCCGTCGTCGCGGCGTGGGCCGTGGGCGGGTTCCTGGTGACGCGATTCGTCCTGGCCCGGATTCTCTTCTAGGACGGCGAGACGGTGACGACGAGAACCGACAACACCACCGCGACCGTGCCGGGCCTGCCCCGGCTCGCCGGCGCGGTCTACCGTCGCTCGCTGGCCCTGCAGGCCTCGTGGAACACGCAACGCATGCAGAATCTCGGTCTCCTGGCCTGTTTCGTGCCGTGGTTGCGGCTGCGTCAGCTCGCGCCGGAACGTCAGCGTCGCTTCTGCCGTCGTCACTTCGGCTACTTCAACACGAATCCGTATCTTGCCAATCTCATCATCGGCGGCCTCCTGCGTCTCGAGGACGATCAGGCCAGGGGTGAGACCGCGCTCCCGGAAGCCACGATCGTCGGGTACCGGGACACGCTGGCGCGGGCCTGCGGATCGCTGGGTGATCAGCTGTTCTGGCTGGGCCTGCGGCCGATGGTGGCGCTCCTGACAGTGCTGCTGGCCGTCGCGGGACAGGGCCTGGCTGCGGTGGGCGTCGTCGTGGCTTTCGCGGCGTGTCAGATGATCCTGCGCGCGCGCTGGCTCGAGGTCGGCTATGCCTCCGGCCTCGACATCGTCGACATTCTGGCGAACCCGGCCTGGCACCGCGCCATCGTCGCCGCGAAGCGTGCGGCGCTGGCCTTGACGGGATTGGTGGCCGGGCTTTACTTCGCGGGCATCCTCGATCGCGCCGGGGGGACCTCGCTCATCGTTCTGGTGGCGGCAGCGCTCGGGGGGATCGTCCTGCCCTCGTTGCTGCGACAGCGTGTGCCGGGCGAGGCCCAGCTCGTCCTGAGTCTGGCCCTCGCCTGGGTCCTGGCCTTGCTTCTGTGAGCCGCCGTACCTGGCGCCGCCCGCGTGGAACGGGCGATTCGCCGGAAAGGATGCCTTGAAGACTGGAAACGCCACCGTCGCCGACCCCGTGGGCTTTCATCTGCGGGCCGCCGGCCGGATCGTCAAGCTGACGAAGCTGTTCACGTGCGAGGTGACTATCCGCTACAATGGACGCCTCGCCAACGCGAAGAGCATCATGGGCCTGGCGAGCCTCGCGGCCGAGTTCGGCGCGGTCGTCGAGATCACATGTGACGGCCCGGACGAGGAAACGGCGCTCGCGCAGCTCGAGCGTCTGATCGGCGTGGACCTCGCCCACCCCGAGACGTAGCGAGGAGACGATGCAGGAGTTCGCCGGCATTCCCGCCGCTCCCGGCTACGCGGTCGGTCCCGTGCATGTCGTGCGCAAGACCGTGATCGCGGTGCCGCGGCGCACGATCCGCCCCGTCGAGGTGGCGGCGGAGCGCGCTCGCTTCGAGTCGGCGGTGAAGCGGGCGGCCGACGAGCTGAAGGACCTCATCGACAAGCTCGAACGGGAGCTGGGGCCGGAGGAGGCCAGGATCCTCTCGAGCCAGCTCCTCATGCTCGAGGACGAGATGGTGTGGGACGCCACGCTGGCGCACATCCGCACCGGCCTGGTGAATGCCGAGGCGGCGTTCGCCCGTGCGGTCGGCGACATCGTCCTGCAGTTCGACGGCGTGAAGGAGGAGGCGTTACGCGAGCGTGTCACGGACCTGCACGACCTCGAGCATCGGGTGCTGCAAGCCTTCGCGGGCAACGGCGGCGACGGCGATGTGACGCCGGAGGTGCCGAGCCTGCTGGCCGCGGCCAACCTCACCCCCAGCGAGACGGCGGCGATCGATCGTCACCGGCTGCTGGGATTCCTCATGGACGAGGGGGGGGCTACCAGTCACGTGGCCATCCTCGCGCGCTCGCTGGGCGTGCCCGCGGTGGTCGGCCTGGGCGGCGTGGCCAGCACCATCGCGCCCGGTGCGGAGGTGGCTCTCGACGGCAACGTGGGGCGCGTGATCCTCGAGCCCGACGAGGAGACGCGCGACCGCTTCCGCAACCTCACGCAGCATCAGATCACCGTCAGTCGCAAGCTCGACTATCTCAAAGATCTGCCGGCCGAAACACTCGATGGGCACCGTGTGCATATGTTCGTGAACATCGAGCTGCCGGTGGAGCTGGACGAGGCGCTGGCGCGCGGTGCCGAGGGCGTGGGTCTGCTGCGCACCGAGTATCTCTATTTCCAGCATCACGACATCCCGAGCGAGGAGGAGCAGGTGCGCATCTACACGCGCGTGCTCCATCGCATGGGCGAGCGCGTGGTGATCTTCCGCACGCTCGACGTGGGTGGCGACAAGGTGAGCGACTATCTGGGGGCCAAGCGCGAGTACAATCCGTTCCTCGGCTGGCGCGGCATCCGTTTCTCGCTCTCCAATCCTGGGCTCTTCAAGACGCAGATCCGCGCCATCTATCGGGCCGCCGCAACTGGCCGCGCCGCGCTCATGTTCCCGATGATCACGGGGGTCGACGAGCTACGGCGCGCCAAGGCCATCTGCGCGGATGTGCGCGAGGATCTGGTGCGCGAGGGTGTACCGCATGGTGCGAGCGTGCCGATCGGCATCATGGTGGAGACGCCGTCGGCGGCCATGGTATCCGAGCTACTCGCTCGCGAGTGCGACTTCTTCAGCATCGGTTCGAACGATCTCATCCAGTACACGCTGGCCATGGATCGGGGCAACAGCCGTGTCGCCTATCTCTACCGGCCGCTCCATCCGGCGATCCTGCGCAGCATCGACCGCGTCGTGAAGGCCGGGCATGCCGCCGGGATCCCGGTGGGGCTGTGCGGCGAGATGGGGTCGGAGACGCGGTTGGCCGAGACGTTGCTCGGACTCGGCCTCGACGAGATCAGCCTGCACAGCGCCGCGTTGCCGAAGGTGAAGCAGGTGATCCGCTGGACCGGATACGACGAGGCCCGACGCCTCGTCGACCATCTTCTCACACTGGCCACCGCCGACGACGTCGACAACGCCCTGGCGGAATACATCAACGCGCGCAAGGCGGACCGCTTGCCCAACGCAGGAGAGACATCGTGACGGACAAGCCCGACGCGGGCCTTGCTCGCATGGTCTCCCTGGTGCACGACTGGCCCGCACAACTGCGGGCCGGCGCCGCGCTGCCCGGCCTCGCGGCCGTGCAGCCGCTGGCACGGCCACCGCGGCAGATCGTGTTCTGCGGCATGGGTGGATCGGCCATGTCCGGCGCCCTGCTGCCCTTGCTCTGGCCGGGCTCGCCGCGGCCCTGGTTCGTGCACCGCGACGAGGGTTTGCCGCCCTGGGTGGATGCTGACACCCTCGTCATCGCCAGCAGCTACTCGGGCGAAACGGCCGAGACGCTGGCCGCCGTGGCGACCGCCCGTGCGCGCGGGTGTCCGCTGGCGGCGCTGACCTGTGGTGGGCGCCTCGCCTCTCGCGCGGCCGAGAACGGTGGGTTCCCCGTGGTCACGCTTCCGGCCGGGCAGCCACCGCGCACGGCTCTGGGCTTCAGCTTCGCAGGGCTGCTGCACCTGTTGCACCGGCTCGGCCTGGGCCAGGATCCGACGGTGGCGCTCCTGGCGGCGGCCGCGCACCTGGAAGCCCATCGCGACGATCCCGACGTGGCGCCCATCGCGGCGGGGCTGGCCGGGCGCTTCGTGATGATCTACACTGCCGGGGACGAAGCCCACGCGGCCGGTCTGCGGCTCAAGGCCCAGCTCAACGAGAACGCGAAGTTGCCCGCGGCCGTGGCTCAGTTCCCCGAGCTGACCCACAACGACGTCGTCGGCTGGCGGCTCACGCCGCGGCAGCGGGACGCGTTCGCGCTGCTGGTTCTGCGCGGCGGCGACGAGACGCCAGCCGGACGCAAACGCGTGGGTATCACGCTGGATCTCGTCCGCGAGGAGTTCGCCTCCGTCCAGGAGGTGTACGCGGCGGGCGCGACGGCGCTTGAGCGTGTGCTCGGGTTGATCTACTGGGGTGATCGGCTCAGCGTCGCGCTGGCGCGCGAGGCGGGAGTCGATCCCATGCCCATCGTGCGCATCGATGCGCTGAAGCGACGCATGGTCGAGGAGTGACGGTATGAAAGCGGTGATTCCCGCGGCGGGTGTCGGGACGCGTCTGCGCCCGCACACGCTCAACAAGCCCAAGGCGCTGCTTCCCGTGGCGGGCAAGCCCATCCTGGCGCACATCGTGGACGACCTCGCCGGGGCGGGTATCGACGAGTTCGTGATCATCGTCGGCTATCACGGCCAGGCGGTCCGCGACTGGTTCGCGGCCGAGCGGCCGCAGCTGACGATCCGGTACATCGAGCAGGAGCGGCGCCTGGGGCTGGGACACGCCATCTGGACCGCCCGCGAGGCCCTCGGCGACGAGCCTTTCTTCTGCGTGCTCGGCGACACCATCCTCAAGGCCGACTATGCCGCCCTCCTGGCCTGCCCGCAGAACATGATCGCGGTGCGAGAGGTGGAGGATCCCCGGCGCTTCGGCGTGGTCGTGCTCGAGGGCGAGCTGGTGACCGGCTTCGTGGAGAAACCCGCCGACCCGCCGAGCAATCTGGCGATCGTGGGTGCCTACCTGTTCCATGACGCCGCAGCGCTCTGGACGGCCCTCGACCGCGTGGTCCACGAGGATGTGCGGACGCGCGGCGAGTACCAGCTCACCGACGGATTGCAATTCATGTTGCAATCCGGTGCCGTATTTCACACGGTGGTCGTGGACGATTGGTTCGACTGCGGCAAGGCGGATACCTGGCTGGCGACCAACCGGGTTCTGCTCGACCGCGCCGCTGCCGGCCGCGAGTCGCAGCCCGCCACGCCCGACGTCGTGCAACCCTGCGTCATTGCGCCGGGGGTCGTCATCACGGGATCGCGCGTCGGTCCCTACGTCACCGTGGGCGCCGGCGCCCGGATCGAACACTGCGAACTGCGCGACTGCGTGATCGGCTCGGACACGCAGCTCGTGAACTGTCGCCTGCAGGCGAGTCTTGTCGGTGGCCATTGTCGCGTCGAAGGCGTACGCGGCGAGGTCAACATCGGGGATCATTGCGAGGTAAAGGAGAACGAGGAAGAATGAGCGAACGGCATCTCTTCACCAGCGAGTCCGTGACCGAGGGGCATCCCGACAAGGTCGCCGATCAGATCTCCGACGCGGTGGTCGACGCGATCCTGAAGGACGACCCACATGGCCGCGTGGCTTGCGAGACCCTCGTGACGACCGGCATGGCAATGGTGGCGGGCGAGATCTCCACGAGCACCTACATCGACATCCCGCGGATCGTGCGCAAGACAGTGGACGCCATCGGCTATGACGATAGCGCCTACGGGTTCGATGCCAAGAACTGCGCCATCCTCACCAGCATCGACGAGCAGTCGCCCGACATCTGGCAAGGCGTGGGCACCGGCGGTGCCGGCGATCAGGGGCTGATGTTCGGCTATGCGTGCCGCGAGACCGACGTGCTCATGCCGCTGCCGATCACCGTGGCCCACCGCATGGCGCATCGCCTGGCCGAGGTACGCAAGCAGCGTCTGCTGCCCTGGGTGCGCCCTGACGGCAAGACGCAGGTGACGGTGGTCTACGAGGACAACCAGCCCGTCGCCATCGACACGGTGGTGGTGTCGACCCAGCACGATGAGGACATCGCACACCGCGACATCTGCGACGCACTCAAGGAGCACGTCATCATACCGACGCTGAAGCTCTTCGATGTGCCGTACGCGAAGCTCAAGACCCACATCAATCCCACGGGCAAGTTCGTCATCGGCGGACCGCAGGGTGACACCGGTCTGACGGGCCGCAAGATCATCGTCGACACCTACGGCGGATACGCGCCGCACGGCGGCGGCGCCTTCAGCGGCAAGGATCCTACCAAGGTCGACCGCTCGGCCTGCTACGCCGCGCGCTGGGTGGCGAAGAACATCGTGGCCGCCGAGCTGGCGGAACGTTGCATGGTACAGGTGGCGTACGCGATCGGCGTGGCCGAGCCGGTGTCGATCATGATCGACACCTACGGCACCGGTCGCGTTGCGGACGACCGCTTGACGGCGGCGGTACGCAAGGTCGTCGACCTCACGCCGGCTGGCATCATGGATCGCCTCGACCTACGCCGACCCGTTTTTCTTGCCACGGCCGCCTACGGCCACTTCGGACGCGAGGAGGACGGTTTCACGTGGGAGAAGGCCGATCTCGTGGATGATCTGCGCAACGCGGCGAGCTAGCGAATTCGGTGGCGAAATAACGAGGCCGGCAGCGTTCGCTGCCGGCCTCTCTCGTGTCCGCGCCGAACGCGATCGTCCGCAGAGGCTACTTCGCCGTGAGGACGATCGTCGCCATCGTCGAATCGTCGGCGGCGTTGCTCTCGCACGGGTACGTGAGCATGCGCGATCCGAAGCGATAGGTGCTGCCCTGGTAACCGAGATCGATGTAGAACGTCACGTCGGCTGTTGCCGTCGAGCCGGCGGGCACCGTGCCGACCGACCAGAACCAGCGGCGATTGTCGTTATCGAAGGTCAGAGCGCCTTGGGTGGTCTCGGAACTGTCGAAAGAAATCCGATTGTATGCGGGGAAGAAGCCGCGCACCTTCACGCCGAACCCATCGTCGGGGCCGGTGCAGGCGACCGTTACCGAATAGGTCGCGGTAAAGGGGATCTCGCCTGCCGATATCTGGAACGTATCGTTCTGGACCCCTTCCATGTGCCAGTCCGACGTCGTGTTCAGGCTCGTGCCCTGGGACGGCAGCACCGTGAGCGGGATGTCGAGCTCGCGCGTGATCGACAGGCCCGGATCCTCCAGCGAGAGGTGGACGACCTGATCGCCCACCACCGCGGGCGGAAACGCGAACACGGGCCGGGCGCCGGTGAGCACGGTGTTGGCCGGATCGTTCATCGTCCAGTGGTAGAGGAAACGATCGTAGAAACCGTTCACCGGATCGAAGTCGCACGTGGACGCGCGGATCGCGAAGGTGATCGGTTGGCAGGCGTGGGCCGTGGTCGCGGGCGTGTTCTCGACGAGCATGTAGGGTGTGATTTCCAGCAAGTCGGCCAGGACAAAGACGGAATCGATGCGGCTCGCGGTCTCGCCGTTGTCGTCCTCGACGGTGACCCGGACGTAGTAGGTGTCGGGCGCGGCATACGTGTGGTACGCGACGGAAGCGCCGTCGCTCACCACCTGTCCATCACCGAAATCCCAGCTGACCTTCAGGAAACTGTTGCCACCGGTCGGGTCGCTCAGGCGCTGTCCACCGCTCGCATCGGCGCGCATCGAGACCATCAGCGGTGCGGGGCCGCACGCCGGGTTCACTGTGAGCCGGGAGATGTATGGCTTCGAGTCCCCGTTGCTGTTGCAGCCGAACATGGCCAGGGCGACCAGCGTGGTCACGAAGAGGAACACCACGGGCTTCATCATGCGCATTGTTGGCTCCACCTCATGGTCGGCTCCACTGCATCGCCGGCTCCATTGCATCGCCGGCTCCATTGCATCGCCGGCTCCATTGCATCGTCGGCTCCGCGGCATCGTCGGCTCCGCGGCATCGTCGGCTCCATTGGGCCATCGGCTCCATCTGGAGGTTGGGCGCCAAGGAGGCCGGTTGCCCCGGGGATCGGATCCCGCGCGGCTGGATCAATGTACAAAGCTAGGTGGACCGGGGCAAGGAGTCCAGGGAAAAGCCCGCTATGGAGTTAGCGCGTTGGAGGGCGCCCCGGCGCTAGCGCTGGGCGCGCCAGAAGAGAATCCAGGTGCCGAGGGCGTAGATCGCGTTTCCCGCCCAGCCGGCCACGATCGGCGGCAGGACCTCGCTGTGGCCGAGGGCACGGCCGAAGTTCATCAGGATGTAGTAGCCGAATCCGACCAGGACGGTCCAGCCGAATCCCGACGCGATCGACGCCTTGCGCGGAGCGGAGGCCAGGATCACGCCGAGGAACACCACGATGAGATTCACGAAGGGGAAGGCCAGCTTGAACTGGACATCCACGTCGAGCCGGACGGGGTCGCCGCCGGTCTGGGACACGAGGTCGCGTTGTCGCAGGAGTTGACGGATGTTCATGTTTTCCGGTCGTACCTGCTCGTGGTAGAGGCCGTCGGGCGTGATCTCCAGGTCGCGGGCGTTCAGCGTCTCGAAGTGGGTGGCCTCCTCGCGATCGCCGCGAAAGATCCGTCGTGTCGCGTCGTGCAGCACCCAGTGCTGCCCGTCCCACTGCGCGCGGGAGGCGTCGAGGCGCTCCCGCACCACGGCATCCTGGAGTCCCACGACCTTGAACCCCGTGGCGACCTGCGTGTTCGGGTCGTACTTCCTTGCGTAGTAGATGCGACCGTCCGGGCCGGTGGCCGCGATCTGGCGCGTGGGGCGCAGCGTGTCGGGGCGTTTGTGGATCTCCACTTCCCACACGTGCCACATGCGTTCGTTGGTAGCCGGGAGCACGAATTCCTCGAAGGCCATCGCTGCGAGGGCGAAGAGGAGCCCGGTCACGAGGATGGGGCGGGTGATGGTCATCAGGCTCAGGCCGCAGGCGTAGAGGGCCGTCAATTCCAGGTACCGCGCCATGCTGCCGATCGTGAATATCGTGCCCAGCAGGAGGGCGATGGGCAGCACGGTATCGACGATGTAGGCTCCGCGGTACAGATAGTAGCGTACGACCTCGCCGATCGTGGCCTGGTTGTCGAGCAGGCTGCCGAGGTGGTCGAAGAGGTCGACGAGCGTGAACAGTACCAGCGCGCCGACAATGGTGTACCCGAGGTTGCGCAGGAACGTCCCCAGGACGAGGCGCTGATAGAGCTTCATGAGTGGCGGTGCCCTGCCGGGGTGAGCCGGCGTGGCCAGGTGATGCGCACGAACGTCGTCTCGCGCACCGCCCGCAGGAACAGGGGGATGCCCAGCGTGGTCAGGATGATGTTGCCCATCCACATGGCGAGGGCCGGATCGAGGAGGCCGCGGTCGGAGAGCTTCTCGCCGCCGGCGATGCACAGATAGTAGAGCAGGAAGACCGCGAGAGCCAGGGTGATCGAGACGCCTCGACCGCTGCGGCTCGTGGTGACCGCCATGGGGATGCCCAGCAGCGTGAAGACGAGGCAGGCGAAGGGGATCGCCAGCTTCTTGTGGTACTCCACCAGGAATTTGTTCGCCTTGCGCACGTAGCTCTGGCGGATCTTCGCCTGGGCGCCGGCCTGACTGGCGGCCTGCTCCACCTTGCGGCGGGTCGCGACGAGGAGGGGGACGCGCTGATTCACGGACATGGGGCTGGCGTGGCGCAGTCGATCGCGCGTGGGCTCATCGAGCAGATTCCACTGGTGGTCGACGAGGGTGGCCTGCACGGCGTTGACCTGGGCGGCCGATTCGCCCTCGTGGCTGCGCTCCTCGTGGGCGGCCGCCAGGAGGGCCGAGAGGTTCATCTCGCGATCGCTGCGGGACTGTCGCTTCGAATTCTGGATGTCCCGCTTCATGTCCGGCAGGTAGATGGCGTGGCGCTTGAAGCGGATAACCTGGTACTTGTCGGGGCGCTGTGCGTCAGGCATCTCGTGGATCTCGCCGTCATGGAGCTCGAGCATCATACCGTCGGATCGGGGGTCGGTCGTGATCTGGCCCCATTCGGCCGTGGTCAGACGCGGCGAGATGTCGCCCGGCTTCTCCTTCTCGACCAGGGTGACGTCGTAGATGCGACCCGTGAGGTCGTCCTTGCGCTTGACGAAGATCGTGAGGTTGTCGTTGAGATCGGTGAACATCTGCTCCCGCACTTCGAGCATGGGGCGCGAACGCTTGATGTCATAGAGCAGGTTGGCCAGCGTGTGGTTCGACTCGGGGTACACGAAGTGGTTGAACGCCAGGAGGCCACCGCCAATGATCACGGCCAGCAGGAGCAGGGGGCGTAGCACCGCGTACAGGCTGATGCCGCTGGCCTTCATCGCCGTGATCTCGTTATCGCCCGCGAGCTGGCCGACACTCATGAGCACCGCAATCAGGACGGACATTGGAACAGATAATGCAAGTGTATAGCCCAGACTCAGTATCATCACCCGCGTTGCGATCCAGAACGGTACACCCTTGCTGACGAAGAGATCCATGTACTGGAACAGGGCATTGATGGTCATCAGGAAGGTGATCGTGAATAGGCCGAAGAAGAACGGCCCGGTGGCGGTGCGGATGATGTGCTGGTTCAAGAGGCGCATGAACGATTCCCGTCTGGAGAACCCGGCGTCGACCGGCTAGAGTCAGGCCCCTCGGACCAGACGCGGCATGGATCGGTGGCGACCTGTCCCGGAGGCAGGCCGACCACTTTCGTGGACGCAGGTGGGGCCACCCGAACGGCTTCAGTGTAGCGGATCGTCAAGGAGTGTCGAGGGTTGAGCAAGCGCCCGCAGACTCCCCAGCAGAGGCGGCGCCCCGGACCGGTGCGTCCGGGATGCATGCCGGGGCCGGGTGGCTTGCCGGGGCGGTCTGCCGACAAGGCGCTCGTGGTCATGGTGCTCGTGGTCATGGTGCTCCTGGTCACGTCCGTCCTTGGCGTGCGGCCGGCGCAGGCTGATCCCGACTATCCGGGGCCGTTGTTATATGGGCTGGATCCCGTGATCCGGACCACCGAGGATCCCCGGCTCCTCGGCGTGGCCCGCCTGGTGCTACGCCAGCGCCTGCTGGCCCAGGGCATCGATCCGGTGACCGACGGCACCCGCCCCACCCTGGAGTCGACCATCCGCCAGCGATTGCTGAAGAAGTCGGGGGTCGACCTGAAGCGCCGCGTGGAGCTCGTCGAGGCCAACGGTTTCCAGGGGTTGCTGACGCGCTTCCAGTACCCCGAATACTTCTTCCTGTTCCAGTCGCCCGAGCCGTTGCCCGGCGGATTCACCTACACGCCGCCGCGGCCGGTGGACGCGCCGGAGGTTTCGCTCTTCGTCGACGACCTCGATCTTGCCTTGACGCGCGAGTACGCTGTCCAGGAGGTCATGACACGCGCCTCGGACCTCTCGGTGACGGGCGGTGGGCGGACGGCGGACCAGGGCGAGGGGCTGATCAACCTGACCATTCCGGTCAAGTTGCCGCACACGCTGGAGCAGATCATCGGGCGCGGCGAGAAGACCCACATCAAGATCTCCGGCCGTGAGCACATTGCCATCAGCGGCCAGAGCACGATCAGCAACCAGTTCACGCCGAACGAGCGCGTCCAGAGCCAGTCGCTCTTTCCGGATCTGAACATGGAGCAGCAGCTCGAGGTTCACCTCTCGGGCCAGATCGGCGAGAAGATCATCATCGAGGTCGACCACAACTCCGAGGTGATCGGGCCCGACGGCACCAAGATCCGCCTCAGTTATCGCGGCGACGAGGACGAGATCATCCAGTCCATCGAAACCGGCGACGTGGGCCTCACCCTGCCTGGCAGCCAGCTCCTGGGCTACAGCTCCAACAAGACCGGCCTGTTCGGCGTGAAGGTGACGGGCCAGCTCGGCGCCGCCGACTTCACGGTGGTGGCCTCCAAGCAGAAGGCCGAGTCGGCGAGCAAGAGCTTCAACAGCAAAGGCGGCGAGGTCAGCGACCACATCATCCAGTCGTCCGACTACCTCAACAACCGCTTCTTCCGCCTCGATCTTCCCTACATCGAGGACGGCACGGGGCACCACAACCCGGTGCTCGGCTACTGGAATCCGGACGACGGTGGCACCGCCGGCCACGGCCGCGACCTCGCGGCCGGCCAGTACATCGACGTGAACTCCATCCGCATCTTCCAGTTCGTCGGCGGCGGCCAAGCGCAGGCCACGGACGAGACGAACATCGCCGTGGCCATCGATTCCTCTGGAGTCTGGTCGCCGGGGTACCTCGGCTCCCTGACCAATGCCGACTGGCAGACGGGTCTGCGCTGGACGGAGATCCAGCAGTCGCAGTACGACAATTACACGGATGCGAACGGCGGATTCATCGCCATCGACCTGCGGCAGGAGATGCCACTCAACGCGCTGATCGGCGTGGTCTACACCGTGTTCAATGCCGACGGAACCGTCGCTTTCCATGTCGGCGATCGCCCCGGCACCGACTCGCGCGGCCTGACGATCGACGAAACCCAGTACTATCGGATGAAGGTCCTCAAGCCGACCCAGCCGGATCCCTACACTTACCAGTACGTCCTGCGCAACATCTACAGCCTGGGCGGCACGAACATCGATCCCGAGTCATTCGATCTGCGCATCGAGGCGAAGACCAGCGACGCTCAGCCCCGCCTGGAGACCATCGACGGGCAGGACCCGATCGATTACCTGCGCCTGTTCGGGCTGGACAACAGCAACGGCTCCGGGGGGCCACCCGACGGCCAGCCGGACAAGACCGATACCTATCTCTTCGATCTCACGCGGGGCTTGCTCAAGTTCCCGCTGGACTTCCCTCGGCCCTTCGCCGCGCCGCTGGCGAGGTATGCGGCCTACGCGGACTTGCCCGACAGTACGGCGCTCACCGGCACGGGATCCTTCATCAAGACCAACGTCCAGCCGGAGATCTATCAGGCGGCGCACTACAACAACCTCGACAACTTCGCGCGCTTCCAGATCGTGTCGTCCCATGCGGCGGCGTCGAGCAGCTTCAACCTGGGCGTGACCAACATCGAGGAGGGCTCCGAGACGGTGACCCTCGACGGGAAGACCCTGGTCAACGGCGTCGACTACGAGATCGACTATACCTTCGGCCAGATCACGCTCAAGGGCACGGCAGCCGACCTGACGGCCGACAGCCAGATCTCGGTGACGTATCAGTACGCCCCGTTCTTCGGCGGGGGGCAGACGAACCTGCTCGGCCTGAACCTCGGCTACGACCTGGGCCAGGACAGCAAGCTCACCACCACCTGGCTCTACCAGTCCAACAGCATCGTGGGCTACAAGCCCAAGCTGGGCGAGGAGCCCAGCCACACGCTCGTGGGCAACATCAACCTGCAGCACACGCTCAAGCCGTACTTCCTCACCCACGTGGCCAACTTCATCTCGCGGCGCAACAGCGAGAAGGAGAGCACGCTGAGCATCTCGGCGGAGACGGCGATCTCCATCCCCAATCCCAATACGCGCGGCGAGGTGTACCTGGAGGACTTCGAGGGCATCGACAGCTCCGATGTCATCAGCCTCACCCGCCTGGGCTGGTCGCAGGCGAGCCGTCCGGTACACGACCAGGACCCGGGGTTCCTGCCGCGCTACCTCGAGGCCACCGGCGATGCCACCTGGGGCGACTACACCCCCCGGAATCGTGTATCTGACATCCGCTGGTTCTTGCCCAAGAACCGCGTGTTGCGGCGTTACCTGAACCCGGCGCTGCGCGACCAGGAACGCACCGAGAGCCAGCAGGTGCTGGAGCTGTGGATGCAGGCCGGGGCAGACGGGTGGACGCCCGATACCTGGGGCGGCATCATGCGCGGCGTGAGCCGCACCGGCCTCGACCTCACCAAGACGCAGTTCCTCGAGCTGTGGGTGAACGACGGCACGCCCGATCGCACGCAGCGCCGCGGCAAGCTGCACATCGACTTTGGCTCCATCAGCGAGGATTTCTTCTGGCCGCAGCGTGGGGACTCGCTCGTCGTGGGCACCGAGCAATGGGAAGACGTCAACCGCGACGGTGTCTTCACCAACGAGGAGGACATCGGCCTCGACGGGCAGTGGAACGCCGATTTGACGCACGTCGTCAGCGAGGGCGAGCCGTACGACGCCGCCTACAACGACGACGCCGATCCCTTCCCCGGCATCAACAACACCGCGCGCAACTTCCGCGAGGACTCCGAGGACCTCAACGGCAATACGGTCGTCGACAAGACGAATTCCTTCTTCTCCACGACCATCGATCTCGCCGAGACCACGCCGCTGGTGGACGTGGATTACGACTACGCCGAGGACTACCCCAACGATGTCAACGAGCTCGTCGGCGACGGGATCGCCTGGCGCAAATACCGTATCCGGCTGGGGGACGTGATCGAGGCGGCGGTCGACGGTCTGCCGCGCCTCAACGCCATCACCCACGTGCGCATCTGGTACGAGGACGACGCCATCGACGCGCCGCGCAAGCGCGTGCTCCAGTTTTCCGAGCTCACGTTCCTGGGCAGCCGCTGGGAGCGCGACGGCATCCGCCGCGTCGGCACCGAGGAGCTGTTGCCGCCGGCGGAGCGGGGGCCGAACGAGGAGTTCTTCATAGGCGAGGTGAATACGAAGGAGAACCCCGATTACCACCCGGCCTTCGCGGTACACGAGACGAACAACATCCCGGACAAGGAGCAGTCGATCGTCCTCGACTTCAATCAGCTCGAGCCGGGACACCAGGCGCGCATCAGCAAGCAGGTGAGCCCGAAGGGCGACGATTACACGCGGTACGACCGGCTCACCTGGGACTGGTACAACCCCACGTCCGAGACCGCCGACGTCGACCTTTTCTACCGTGTGGGCGCCGACACGCTCAATTACTACGAGGTGCGCATGAGATATGCCGACACGCCGGTGCGCACCGGCTGGCGCCGCGTGGTGGTGAATGTAGCTGAACTTGCCAACACGAAGAACGACAGCGCCGATGCCGATGGGATGATTCGCAGCCACATTGCTGATGTCGTCGACGGGCGCGAGTACGAGGTGCGCGTGGTCGGGCGTCCCGACCTGCGCCGCGTGAAACGTTTCTACATCGGTGTGGAGAACAACACCCGGTGGAACATCACGGGTTACGTGTACATGAACGACGTGCTGCTCAAGGGGGTGAAGAAGGACATCGGCCTGGCCAACCATCTCGGCCTGCGCCTGAACATGGCCGACGTCATCAAGATCGATTTCGACTGGTCGGCGCAGGATGCGGAATATCGTGGGCTGTCGAGCGACGCGGGGCAAGGTTATAGCAATGAAGACTGGACGCTGTCCACGAACTTCCGCCTCGACGATTTCATTCCGTTGCTGGGCTTCCAGTTGCCGGTGAGCCTGAGCCGCCATAAATCGGTGCAGCGGCCGAAGTACGTCACCAACAGCGACATCGAGATCCTCAGCGCGGACGTGCGCAACGAGCTGTCCACGCTCGATGACCGCGAGAGTTTCTCGGTGCGGCTTAGCCACGAGCCCTCGCGTTCGGCTATCCCGCGTTACGTCATCGATCCCTGGTCGGTGCAACTCTCCGGAAGCTGGACGGAGAAGACGAGCCCGCTCGACGATTCCAACGCCCGTACGCTGCAGGGCGGCGTCAACTACGACCTGCGTCTGCCGCTCGACTCGACCATCGGCCACGTACCGGTGCTGGGCAAGGTGCCCGTGCTCAAGGGGCTGTCTTTGCTGCCCTCGAAGATCAGTCTGAGCGGCAATTTCGCGGGTAGCGAGCGCAACTCTATCGTACGCGACCTCAATGGCGTCGAGACGCCCCGGCCGTCCACGAAGACGCGGACGGGCACGCTCGCGGGCTCTGCCGACTACACCGCGTTCCAGATCATCAACGTGGGGTATCGCAACCGGTCGGAGCGCGACCTGCTGCGCCCGAAGGATGTGCTGGGGGTGAACATCGGCGAGGAGAACCGGTACTCCCAGGATCTGCAGGTCACCTTCGGCGTGCCCAAGATGGTTCAGTTCCCGTCCAGCAAGGTCTTCGCGCCGGTGCGCGCGGTCGTGAAAGGGATCAACGAGTTGCGGCCATCGCTCACCTTCAATGGTGGCTTCGTCGACGTCCATGACCCGACGACTCGGCAGCCGGGCGATCCGCCCGACGTGCGCAGCGTGAGCAACAGTACGGCCTGGGAATTCCGCGCGAAGGTGCCGGTGGGCACGGCGTTCAAGAATCTCTTCCCGGAGAACAAGCGGACCAGCGCCGAGCAGCAGCGCATGATCGAGGAGCAGCGGCGCATCGAACAGCGCGACCGTGCGCGCGGACGGGGCCAGCCCGAGGTGACGCCGCCGGGCGGCGCAGCCACCGATTCCACCCAGACCTTCCCCGGCCAGGATGAAGATCTCACGCCCGAGGAACGTCTCCAGCGCGAGCAGGAACGCCTGCTGCGCGAGGCGGAGTTGCGCGCCGAGGCTGAGGCCGCGGAACGGCGCCGCCGCGACCGGGCGATCGCGCCGCCAGGCGGTGCACCGGCCGACACCAGCGGCGCCCCGGCTGACACGACCGGCGCTCTGGCCGACACCGCCGGCGCTCCCGCCGACACCACGGGCGCTCCCGCCGACACCACGGCCGCGGCGCCGGGCGGCCGGCCCGCCGCCTGGGATCAGGTGCAGTCGACGGCGGACGAGGGGGGCGGTGGCATACACATCCCGAACCCGGTGACGCCGTTGAAGAACCTGCTGCGGAACATCGGTGACATCCAGTTCAGCTATACCGATCGCAACACGTCCAGCTACTCGCGTCTGGTCGATCGCGCGCCGTTCCTCTATTCCATCGGTGTCGACCGCACACTCGACGTGCCGGATTCGGCATACGTGGCCTTCGGCGGTTCGATGGACAAGTCGCTGTCCCTGGCCACCAACACCCAGATCTCGCGCAAAGTGGGTCTGGACCTGAAATACAACCAGCGTACGGGCACGCAGAATGCGGCCGGGCGCGTGACCCACGACTACACGCAGGATTGGCCGGATGTGCGCCTGTCGATCAGCGGGGTCGAGGAGTGGGGCATCTTCGGCGGTAAGAAGACCGATCGTACCGAGACCTGGTTCCGTACGTCGAGTCTGGACCTTTCGTACAAGTTTTCCAAGGCCGTCAATGGCTACTCATCCGACTATTACAATCCCCGGCGCACGACCACCATCACGCCGCGCTGGAATTTCACGTTGCAGAGCGGGATGACGATCACGCTCAACGGCACGATCTCGAAGGATCGGCAGACCAACAGCGGCACCGAGACGATCAACAACCGCTGGCGCGCCGGTCTCCAGGTACACCACCAGTTCAAGGCGCAGAAGATCCTGGCGAAGCTGGGTCTGTATCGTCCGGGCAGCCAGCCGAACATCACGATGGACGTGGATCTGAGCTACCAGTCCAACACGAACGAACGCGTCGTCCCGGGGGCGGCCACGGTCCAGGCACCCACGGGTCAGAGGACGCTGAGCTTCGCGCCGCGCTTCAGCTACCAGGTGAGCAAGAACCTCTCCGGCGCGATGCGGCTGAATTTCGATCGCACGTCGAACATCGCGACGGACCAGACCACCACCTCCTTCGGGCTGGGACTGGAGGCTACCTTTGTGTTCTAGACGTGGCAGGTCCGGGTGGGTCGTCGCCCTCGTGCTGCTCGGGCTGGCGGGCGCCGTCCGCGCCGACGATGCGCCGGCATTCCACGGCGAACGCGCCCTCGGCTGGGTGCATGCCCAGTGCGACCTGGGGCCGCGTCCGCCCGGCTCAGCGGCCCTCGAATCGCTGCGCCAGATGATCATCGCTCATGCCGACAGCCTGGGTCTGTCCGCGGTGCGGCTGGAATTCACGACCACCGATCCCTGGCGCGGCGGCGAGATCGCCGTGTGCAACATCATCGTGAGCGCCGGGCCGACCGGCGGCCCGCACCTCTGGCTGGGGGCGCACTATGACACCCGGCCGGCCGCCGATCGCGATGCCGATCCGCAGCGGCGCGACGAGCCTATCCTGGGCGCGAACGACGGCGGCAGTGGCACCGGCATCCTCCTGCACCTCATGGATCTGCTCGCGGCCCGGCCGCCGGCGCGGGGGGTGGACCTGATCTTCCTCGACGCCGAGGACTCCGGTCCGGCCGGCGATCCGCAGGCGTTCTGCCTGGGCAGCCAGCACCTGGCGGCTCACTGGCGCGACTTCGGCAATCCCCTGGCCACGGGCGACCCGGTCGGGCTCGTCGTGCTCGACATGTGCGGCCGCACGGGTGCGAGGTTGCTGCAGGAGGGTTACAGCCGCCAGTCGGCGCCCGACCTGGTGGACGCGGTCTATGGCCGGGCGGCGGATCTCGGGCTCACGACCACGCTGCCCCTGGCGCCGGGCCCCGCCGTGTTCGACGACCACGTCCCGTTCCTTCTGGCCGGGATCCCGGCGGTGGACCTGATCGAGTTCCCCTTTCCCGAGTGGCACACCACGGGCGACGTCCCGGCCATCTGCGGAGCGGCCACCCTGGGCGCGGTGGGGACCCTCGTCGCCAGCCTCTGCTACGTGCCGGCCCCGGGATTCTGAGCGCGCCCGCGGCGGGTGCAAGCGTGGAAACCGGCGTCTAGAACGGGCTTGCCACGCCGGGGCCGAACGTCTATATTCGCTGCGAGAGAGAGACCCCAGATCCGGGGGTGTTCCGGAAGTGGGCGGAAGTCCACTTCTTTTCGTGCTTAGGCTTTTCGTTCCGGAAACGTCCGGACACCGGCCCGGGCCGGAACGCCGCCGGGCGCCTCCGGGTGCGAAGGACGCCGCCATGGCCGAGGAATTCGACCGTTACGCCCTGGCCGATCGTCTGTTCGCCCTGCTGGCCCCCGAACTGGCCGCCGAGGATATCGACCTCGTGGACGTGCGGGTATTCCGCGGCGGCGGACGCTTGCAGGTGCGGCTGTCCGTGGATCGGGCCGGCGGCGAGCCGATCGATCTGGCGGGCTGTGCCAGCGCATCGCGTTCGGCGGGTCTGCTCCTCGAGGATGCCGACGTGATCGCCGACGCCTACGTGCTCGAGGTCTCGTCGCCGGGTGTGCGGCGGCCGTTGCGTACCGACGCCTCCTTCGCTGACGCCGTGGGGCGCGCCGTGGAGCTGCGGGTGCGCGAAGGCGCGGGTCGACCGCGCCGCTTGCGCGGACGCCTGGATGCCTTTGCGCCCGGTACGCTCACGCTGGCACCGTTGGCGGACGGCGGCGGGAGCGGCAACGAGGCGGCGGGCGACGACGATCCGGACGCGGATTCCGAACACCCGCCCGAGGCGGACGTGCGCAGTTACGGTCCCGCCCGCGCCATCGCGCGCGCGGCGGTGCTCGAGGCCAATCTGGACGAAGAACTCGACGTCCAGGCATTGATCAATGCCGACCGCCGCCGTCGCCGTGAAGAACGACGGCAGCAGCGACAGGAACGACAGACGCAGACGCGCGGCCGCGTGCGAAGTAAGACGCGGCGCGAAGACACCTGATCCCGGGAGTGGAGCATGGACTACAACGTCATCCAGGCGCTGCAGGCCATAACGCGCGAAAAGCATCTCGACCAGGCGATCATTCTCGAGTCGCTGGTCGCGGGGCTGCAGTCGGCGGCCAAGAAGAAGCTTGGCGCCGAGGCCAACGTCGACGCCAGCGTCGATCCGGACACCGGAGAGATGGTGATCGAGCAGGTGAAGACGGTCGTCGATGACGTCGACGACGATGATCTCGAGATCAGCCTCGATGAGGCGCAGATCGAGTTCGGCGACGAGGTCGAGATCGGCGATCAGGTGCGCTGGGAACTGCCGCTGGAGGAATTCGGCCGCAACGCCATCCTCGTGGCGAAGCAGATCCTCGTGCAGAAGGTGCGCGAGGCCGAGCGCTCCCAGATCTACGATGAATACAAGGACCTCGTGAACACCATTATCGAGGGCCGCGTGCAGCAGATCGATCGCGGCAACGCGCTCGTCAATCTGGGCCGCGTGGAAGCGCTGCTGCCGTACCGCGAGCAGATCCGGGGCGAGAAGCTGCGCCAGGGCGGTGCCACCCGGGCGTTCATCATCGAGGTGCTCGACAACGCCAAGGGTCCGCAGGTGATCCTCTCGCGCAGCCATCCGGGTTTCCTGAAGGCGCTGTTCGAGCAGGAGGTGCCGGAGATCCAGGAGCGCATCGTCGAGATCAAGGCGGTGGCGCGCGAACCGGGAACGCGCTCGAAGATCGCCGTCGTCAGCAACGACGATCGCGTGGATCCCGTGGGGTCGTGCGTGGGCATGAAGGGCAGCCGCGTGCAGGCCGTCACTCGCGAGCTGGCGGGCGAGCGCATCGACATCGTACCCTGGAGCGCCGAACCCAGCCTGCTGATCTCGCGCGCGCTCAGCCCGGCCGATGTGAGCCAGATCATCCTGAACCACGAGCGCCGCGAGGCCACCGTGGTGGTGTCGGAAGACCAACTCAGCAAGGCCATCGGCAAGGAAGGCAAGAACGTTCGCCTAGCCGCCAAGCTCACGGAGTGGAAGATCGACCTCGTCAGTGCGCGCGAGTACGGCATCCGTCAGCGCGTCGCCGACGAGGTGACGATGGAACTGGAAGAGATGAGCGGCGTCACGCCGGAGCTGGCCCGAGCGCTCGAAGGCGTGGGCATCGATACGATCAGGGCTCTCGCGCAGATCGACGCCGAGGCGCTGGCCGGTGTCGACGGCATCGGCCAGGAGACAGCCTCGTCCCTGCAGGCCACGGCGCGTTCCACGCTCGATGAGCTGCGCCGTGTCGTCGAGGAGACGGTGGCGTCGGAGATGGCCAAGGAAGTGGGCAAGGATCTGTTCGACGAGAGCATCATGTCCGACGGCGGCGTCGAGGAGGACGAGATCGACGAGACGGCACACATCGCCGCCCAGGAAGCGGCGGCCGCTGCCGCCGCCGCCGATCCGTTCAGCGGGTTCGAGGCGAAGATCGAGGGTTCTGCCGATGAGGTGGACGAGGCGGAAGACGCCGAAACCGACGCGAACGATGCTGTGAGCGAGGACGCTGAGCCCAAAGACGACACCGGCGATGACGATTGATCGCTGCGCGCCGGCGAGGAGGCTGGTTTGATGACGACGCCGGCGGCGGCTGCGCAGGAGAGACTGCTGGGGCTGCTGGGCCTGGCCCGCCGGGCCGGCAAGCTGGCCGTGGGCGCCACGGCGGTCACGCAGCTCGTACGGAGCGGTGCGCGACCGGTGGTGGTGATCGCCGGCGGCGTCGGCGCCTCGCAGCATCGCAAACTCACGGCTCTGCGGCCGGTGCGCGGAGTCGTGGACGGATTGGTCGATCGTGACGAGATGGCCCATCGCCTCGGGCGCAACGACCTGGTGGTCGTCGCCGTGGCCGATCGCGGATTCGTCGCGGGACTGATGGAGCTGGGACTTGTCCGTGAGGGGTCGCCCGCGCCGGATGCGTGACCGGCGTGCCTCACCACGGGTGGGAGGTTAGAGTATTGTCGAGGAAGCTCAGGGTATACGAACTGGCGCGGCACTATGGCGTCGACAGCAAGCAGATCATGTTGCTGCTGCGCAAGATGAAGGTGGAAGCCAAGAGCCACATGAGCGTGGTCGAGGACGAGCATGTGGACAAGATCCACGCCGTCTTCCAGCGCAAGCGTGAGCTGGCCCGCCAGAATTACGCGCGGGCACACAAGATCGACCCGGAGAAGCTCAAGGCCGTGGCGAGTCTGCGTCCGCTGCCCAGGCCCGTGCCTTCCGATGAGTCCGAGACCGCGCCCGAGCCGACCAAGAAGAAGACGGCGCGCAAGAAGAAGAAGGCGCCGGCGAAGCCGAAGGTCGTGGTCATCAAGCGGACCGGTACGCAGACGGCCGTGGCCAAGGCCGCAGCGGCGAAGCGCGAGTCCGAGGAGAAGGAGAAGGTTGAGGCCGAGACGAAGGCCAGGGCCGAGCAGGAGCATATCGACGCCGAGCGCGCCGCCCTGCGTGAGGAGCACAAAGCTGCCCGCCAGTCGCCCAAGCCCAAGCTGGTGAAGAAGGCGCAGATCGAGACGGAGGAGCCCGAGGCCCCGCCTGCGGCCACAGTCGAGGAATTGCCGTCGGACGAGACGTCGCGGGAGGCGCCGGCGGCCGCGACCGTGGATGCCCCGGCCGAGGCCTCGGGCCCCGCGGCGGACGCGCAGGAACCGGCGGCCGAGGCGCCCGGCGAGCCTACGGAATCGGACGGGACGGAGGAGTCCGACGACGACGGCCACCGTCGACCGGTGGTCAAGAACGACGGATACAAGGTCGGCGACATCGTGCAGGCGGCGCCCGTGGTGCAGGAGGTTGCCGCGAGCGCGGAGGCTGCCAGCGGCGATCGCGCCGGCGCGAGCAAGATGTCGGTGAAGGAATCGATCCAGGCGGCCATCCGCAGGCGGCAGGAGGAACGCGATGCGCGCGAACCGGCCGGTGGCCGGCGCAAGCGTACGCGCACGAAGAAGAAGAAGGTCGACGAGGCCGAGGTCGACCGTACGCTGAAGCAGACGATGGCGCAGATCGAAACCTCGGGCGGTAGCCGGCGGCGTCGCCGCAAGGGCGGCGGCGGCGAGGCCGTGGAGGAAGATAACGTCTTGCGAATCACCGAGTTCATTACCGTGCAGGAGCTTGCCGAGAAGCTCGAGGTTCCCGCGCGTGAAATCATCACCAAGCTCTTCAGCCTGGGTATCATGACCACCATGAACCAGCGCCTGGACAAGGACCACATCGAGGTGCTGGCCGAGGAATACGATCGCGACATCGAGTTCCTCAGCGAGTACGGCGAGGAGGTCCTGGAGCAGGAAGAAGTGAAGGCGGAGGATCTGGAGACGCGGCCGCCGGTGGTCACCGTGATGGGCCATGTCGATCACGGCAAGACCTCGCTGCTCGACCGCATCCGCCGCACCAACGTCATCGCCGGCGAGGCCGGCGGCATCACGCAGCACATCGGCGCCTATCGCGTGGAGACCGAGGGTGGGCCGATCACCTTCCTCGACACGCCGGGGCACGCGGCGTTCACCGCCATGCGCGCGCGCGGCGCCGGGATCACCGACATCGTGATCCTGGTGGTTGCGGCGAACGACGGCGTCATGCCACAGACGGTGGAGGCGATCAACCACGCCAAGGCGGCGGGTGTGCCCCTCATCGTGGCCGTGAACAAGATCGATCTGCCTGACGCCAAGTCCGACCGAGTGAAGCAGGAACTGACGCAGCACGGTATCCTCGTCGAGGACTTCGGCGGCGAGGTGCTCTGCGCCGAGATCTCGGCGAAGAAGGGCCTGAACATCGAGCGGCTCCTCGAGCTCGTGCATCTGCAAGCCGAGGTGCTCGAGCTGAGCGCCAGCCCCAAGGGCAAGGCGCGCGGCACCGTGGTGGAGGCGCGCAAGGAACCGGGCCGCGGCGTGGTGTTCACCGTGCTCATCGAGCAGGGCACGCTGCAGGTGGGCGACATCTTCCTGGTCGGCACCCGCGATGGTCGCGTGCGCGCCCTGGTGAACGAGCGCGGCGACAAGCTCGAGAGCGTCCTGCCGGGGCAGCCTGCCGAGGTCATGGGCGCCAACGACGTGCCTGAGGCCGGCGACCGCTTCTACGTCATGGACACGGAGCGCGAGGCGCGCGAGATCGCGAGCAAGCGTCAGCGCGAACTGCGACTGCAGCAGCTCGCGGCGCCGAAGAAGAAAATCGACCTCGAGAACCTGGCCGAAATGATCAGCGCTGCCGAACTGAAGGAGCTGCCGATCATCATCAAGGGCGACGTCGCCGGTTCCGTCGAGGCACTCGCCGATCAGTTCATGGAGCTGGGCACCGCCGAGGTGCAGGTGCGCGTGCTGCACAAGGCCGTGGGTGCGATCAGCGAGTCGGACGTGCTCCTGGCCGGGAACACCGGTGCCATGATCGTGGGCTTCCACATGCGTCCGGGCAACGCCATCACGGAGCTGGCCAAGGAACATGGGGTGACGATCGAGGTCTTCGACATCATCTACGAGGCAGTGGATACGCTCAAGAAGGCGATGTCGGGCCTGCTGGGCTCGGTCCAGCGCGAGGTCTCCACGGGGCGGGCCCAGGTGCGGCAGGTCTTCCACATTCCGAAGATCGGCCAGATCGCAGGCTCCATGGTCCTGGACGGCAAGATCATCCGCAACAGCCGCGCCCGTCTGGTGCGTGACGAGATGGTGGTGTTCGAGGGTAAGATCTCCTCGCTCAAGCGCTTCAAGGAAGACACGAAGGAGGTCGCGCAGGGCTTCGAGTGCGGTATCGGCCTGGAGCGCTTCAACGGCATCCAGGAAGGCGATATCATCGAAGCCTACGAGATCGAGGAAGTGGCGCGGCATCTGTAGCCGCTGCGAAGGAGCGAGAGCGGCGGCATGGATCCGTACAAGACCAACCGGCTCAACGCGGCGATCCAGAAGACGCTCGGCGAGCTGATCGAGACCCAGGTGAAGGATCCGCGCGTCGGATTCGTGACCATCGTGGGCGTGCATCTCAATCGCGACCATTCCGTGGCCCGGGTCTTCTTTTCGGTGCTCGGCGACGACGAGGAGCGCGAGAAGTCGATCACCGGCCTGCACAAGGCCGCCGGCTTCCTGCAGAGCCAGGTGGGTAAGGCCCTGCGCTTGCGCACCACGCCCGAACTTCGGTTCGAATACGACGGCAGCCTCGACCGCGGCCTCGGTGTGGAATCGGTGCTGCGCGACCTCTCCGACCAGGGCGAGTTCCTCAGCGAGGACGAGAAGCGCCGCCGCCTCACCCTGGCCGACTTCGTGCCCGACAGCGCGCTGCTCGCGGCTCTGCGCGGCGCCACACGGGTATGGGTGATTCCGCACTGGAATCCTGATCCCGATGCGGCCGGATGCGCCCTCGCTCTTGTCGAGGCGCTGCAGATCCTGGGCAAGGAGGCGCTGTCGTTCCGCTTCCCGGATCCGCCGGTGGGTCTGGTGGGGCTGCCCGGCTGGAACGACCTCGTCCCTCACGTCGCGGCGCCTGAACTGCTCGCGTCGGCGCCGCCCGATCTGGCCGTGCTCGTCGACTGCCATCGTACCGACCGCACGGGGGAGATGCAGGACACCCTCGACCGCCTGCCGCAGATCCTGTGCATCGACCACCACCTCATCAGTGGCCGCCGAGCGCCCGTACCCGGCTGGATCGATGCACGCGCCGAGGCCAACGCGACACTCGTGCACCAGGTGGTGGCCGCGTTGCTCGGCGGCGTGGGCGAATCGCTCACCACGAGCATCGCCACGAATCTCTTCGCCGGCCTCACCGCTGACACCGGCGGGTTCCGCTTCCGCAACACCACGCCCATGACGTTCGACCTCGCGCGCAGCCTCGCCGCGTGCGGCGTCGACGTGGCCGATGTCACGCACCGCGTGTTGCACCTGCGCCGCCGCGAAGGGCTCGCCCTCCTGCAGCAAGCCCTTGGCACCTGCGAATTCACTGCGAACGGCCGCGTGGTGACGGCGCGGGCATCGCTGGCCATGTTCGCCGAGACGAGCGCCTCGCCCTCGGAGACCGAGGGCTTCGTGAACCTGCTCACCGCCGTCGCGGGCGTGCGATACGCCGCCTTCCTCAAGGAGATCGAGCCCGATCTCTGGCGCGCCTCGATGCGCGCCATGGGTGACGGCGACGTCCAGGCGATCGCCGCGCAGTGGGGCGGTGGCGGTCACCGCGCCGCCGCGGGTTGCACGATCGAGGGTGACGGCGACAGCGTCGCTGCCGCGGTAGCCGCGGCCCTCAGCGATCTCCTATGAAGCCCGCCGAGGCCAGCGGGATCTTGCTGCTGGACAAGCCGGTCGGTCCCACGTCCCACGACGTCGTGTTGAACGTGCGCCGCCGTTTTTCCCGCCGCGTGGCGCGCTCCCGCGATCGCCGCTTCAAGGTGGGCCACGCCGGCACCCTCGACCCGCGCGCCAGCGGACTGCTCCTCGTGCTCACGGGGCGCGGCACGCGGCTGGCGCCGCTACTCGTGGGGCTGGACAAGGTGTACCAGGCGGAGGTGCGCTTCGGCGTGGCCACCGACACGCTCGATGCCGACGGTACGATCACGGCCACAGCCGCCGTGCCGTCCGCCGTCGACCTGACGGCCGCGCTGGCAGCGTTCACTGGCACCATCATCCAGCGGCCGCCGATCTACTCGTCGATCAAGCGCGGCGGCAAGTCGTTGCACGAGCTGGCGCGCGCCGGCAAGGACGTCGATGAACCGGACGCCCGCGAGGTGACCATCACCAGCTGCGAAGCGCGCGACATCGCCTGGGGCGTCGCCCCGGATGCCGACGAAGCGAACGCGCTGCCGCCGGCGCCCGACGGCAAGCTCTATCGCCTCGACCTCACCATCGCTTGCAGCAGTGGTACCTACGTGCGCTCGCTGGCGCGTGACCTCGGCGCGTATCTTGGCACCGTCGCCCACCTTCACGCACTGCGACGCGTGCAGATCGGACCCTACTGCCTGGCCGACGCCCTCGCGCTCGCGGCGTTCGATGGCGCCGACGACCCGGCCGCCACGCTGCTGCCGCTGGCCCGGGCGCTGGCGCACGTGCCCGCGGTCACCCTCGACGCAGCCACCGCCGCCACGGTGCGGCGCAGCGGCCACCTCGAGGATACGGGCCTGGCGCTGGAAACCGTGGCGTCGACGCTACGACTGCTCGATCCCGACGGCGCGCTGGTTGCTGTGGCGCGGCGCGATTCACCGCTTGCGGCGTCGCTGGTGGCGGTGTTCCCGCTCGATCAGGAGGACCGTGGATGCGCATGATCCGCCTCACGGCGCCGTACCTGCGGCGCATCGAGGTCGGCGAGACCCACCTCGCGCCCCAGGATACCGGCCCCTGCGCCCTCGCTCTGGGTTCGTTCGACGGCCTGCACCTCGGCCACCAGGAACTCATCCGCGGCGTGCGCAATGCCAAGCGCCGGCGCGGTCTGAAATCGAGCGTGCTCTTCACGTTCCTGCGGCATCCGCGGCTCGTGCTCGAGGGCGACGTCGATCAGCCCTTCCTGCTGACGACCTGGCGCGAGAAACTCTCGCTGCTCGCGCGCGAGGACCTCGACGTCGTCGTGGCGGTGGACTTCTGCCAGGCCGTGGCGCGTCTCGACTATCGCCGCTTCGTGCGCGAGTTCCTGGTGGGGGGCCTTGGCATGACCCACCTCGTGGCCGGTTACGACGTGCATCTGGGCGCGGACCGCGAGGGCAACGCCGATACCCTCGACGCCCTCGGCGACGAGCTTGATTACACCCTCGAGGTCGTCAGTCCTACCCGCGTGGACGGCGAGACGGTGAGCAGCTCGGCCATCCGCGCCAGCCTACGCGATGGCCGCGTGCACGAGGCATCCACCATGCTCGGCCGTCAATACTCGGTGTGGGGCGAGGTCGTGCCGGGTGAAGGCCGAGGCCGCACGATCGGCTATCCCACGGCCAACGTGCGGCCCCTCGACCAGTACAAGCTCTTGCCCCGGCCCGGCGTGTATGCCGTGCGCGTGCAAGTGCCGGGCGATGTGGTGCCGGGCGATGTGGTGGCCGGTGACGGCGACGGTTGCCTGGGTATCGTGCGGGAGGCGCTGCCAGAGGTCGACCACCACGGCGACCTGCTCTCGGCCGGCGCCGGATCGTGGCGCCTGTACGGGGGCATGCTCAACTTCGGTCGCGTGCCTACCTTCCACAGCGGCGGCCTCGTCCAGCCCCGCATCGAGGCCCACATTTTCGACTTCCATGGCGACCTACGTGGCCGCACCGTGAAGGTGGAGTGGCTCGAACGCCTGCGCGACGAACAGAAATTCGCCGGCGTCGGCGAATTGACCACACAGCTTCAGCGTGACGCCGTGGCTGCCCGCGCGGCCGTCCACGCAGCATCTCTGTCGGATTGAGCGTTTGATGAATTGTCATTGGCGCCGGCGCCATTCGACCTCATTCGTCAAATCCAGGCTCGTAGAGTTGGTCGGAGTGAGGCCCGCCGGCGCCAGACCGCTTTCCGCCTGGAATCGACGTTGCAAACCCGCCTGGTGCTCTCCATAATGGCCAGGACGGCTCGCCTCGACGATCAGGGAGGACGATAGGTGCTGCCTTGCCATAAGCTTACCGCAAGAGCGCGCATACTGTTGCTCGTACTCGCGTTCGCAATCGTGGCCACCGTGCAGCCGCCACGTCCGGCGATGGCGCAAGACATCCCGCCAGACGCGCTCCAGGAAGCGGCTCGACGCACGGGTCTGAGTCCCGAGGAACTCTTGCGTCGGTACCAGGAGCAGGCAGGCCAGCAGGCGACATCCGTGGCCGACACCGCGCAGGCGCCGGGGCGCACCAGCTTGCAGGGCATCGACGATTCCCAGCCGCCGGCCACCGGCCGCGGTGAGACCAGCTACTGGCCAGAGCGCCCCGCGGTGATCTTGCCGGGCGCGCCCGTCGAGGGGGAGGAGTTGTCGGTGGCCGCGGCTGAGTCGGCCCTCACCGCGTTCAGCACGGCGCCTGCCAAGCTCACGTTCTTCGGCCGCGATTTTTTCAATCTCCCGCCCAGCACATTCTCGCCGCCGTCGTTCGGCCCGGTGCCCGCCGATTACCTGGTCGGGGTGGGCGACGAGATCGTGGTCGATGTCTACGGTGATGTCGAATTCCGCCTCAGCCGCGTGGTCGATCGCGACGGCACCATCATCCTGCCCAAGGGCGGCAAGGTGGTGTGCCATAACCGCACCCTCGCGCAGGTCACCAAGGCCGTGCGCGAGACTCTCGCGCGGTCGTACTCGGGCATCAACCAGGGCACCATTAACGTAGACGTCACCCTGGGCGCACTACGCGCCATCCGTGTCTTCGTAGTCGGCGACGCATCGCAACCGGGCGCCTACGACCTCAGCTCCCTGGCCACGGTGTTCACGGCCCTGTCGGCCTGCGGCGGCCCGGGCGAGAACGGGAGCCTGCGCGACGTGCGCCTGATGCGCGGCGGCGAGCAGATCGCCGTGCTCGACGTCTACGACTACCTCATGGGCGGCGTGCGCGAGGGCGACGCCATCCTGCGCGACGGCGACACGGTGTTCGTCCCCCAGCGCGGCCGCACGGTATTGCTGCAGGGCGCGGTGCACCGGCCCGCGTTCTACGAGCTGCGCCCGGGCGAGGACCTGGGCGACCTGCTGCGCTTCGGCGGCGGTTTCACCCCGCAGGCCGCCACCGAGGTGGTGCACATCGAGCGCATCCTGCCGCCCGCCCAGCGCCGCCCCGACCTGCCCGACCGCACCTACCGCGACGTGGCCCTCGACCCGGCCACGGGCACCGTGGCCACCCCGGCCGACGGCGCGCTCCTCGACGGAGACGTGGTCACGGTGGATGCCATCGAGGATCGCCTCTGGGGCTGGGTCCGGGTGGTGGGTCACGTGAAGCGCCCCGGCCGCTACGAATACCATGACGGCATGACTGCGTCACAGCTCGTCCAGACCGCCGGCGGCGCCTGGCCCGACGTATTGCGCGACCTCGCCGTGATCGACCGCACCGACACCCAGGAGCACTACACGGCCGTCCAGGTGCCCCTGGGCGCCATCCTCCGCGGTGACGCCCCCGACGTACCCCTGCAGGAACGCGACCTGTTGCGCGTCTTCTCGGCCGGCGACATGCTCAACCGCTCGGAAGTGAATGTGAGCGGCGAGGTGAAGAATCCCCAGTCCTTCGCCTACCGCACCGGCATGACCCTGGCCGACGCCCTCGTACGCGCCGGCGGCCTCCTCGCCGCGGCCGACCCCTCCCGCGTGGAGATCCAGCGCCTACGCGCCGACAAGGTGTTCAGCGACGCCGCTACCCTTCCCGAGGGCACCTCGGTGGACGTCATCTTCGTGGCCCTCGACGGCAACTGGATGCAAGGCGAAGCGAGCACGCCGCTGAAGCCATTCGACCGCATTGTCGTGCGCAAGCTTCCCTGGTACGAATTCCAGCGCGTGGTGACGGTGAAAGGCGAGGTGCTTTACGGCGGCCAGTTCAGCCTGGAGGAAAAGGACGAGACCCTCAGCTCGGTGATCACCCGCGCCGGCGGCCTGAAGGCTACCGCCTACGCGCCCGCCGCCCGCGTGGTGCGCAAGAACCTCGGCAACATCGCCGTCGAACTCGTCGCTGCCCTCGCCCACCCCGGCGGCCCCCAGGACATCATCCTGCAAGACGGCGACCAGATCATCGTCCCCGAACAGCAGTACACGGTGAAAGTTGTCGGCGAAGTCGGCTTCCCCACTAGCCTGGTCTACGAAAACGGCAAACACATCAACTGGTACGTCAACCGCGCCGGCGGCTTCCTGGAAAAAGCGGACAAGAAGCGCACCAGAGTCGTCCACCCTAACGGCATGAGCTTGCCAAACAAGGGCAACTCGGAAGTCCTGCCAGGTTCCACGATCGTGGTCCCTGTGCAGCCACCCCCGGAAGGTGCGAGCACTCTGGAGAAACTGAAGGAGATCGCGGCGATCATGGCGTCGGCGGCGACGATATATCTAGTCATCGATCGGACGACCAACTAAAGCCGTACGTCGTTCAATGTGCGGGCCGTTCCGGGACTGATAGCTTTTCAAAAGTAGCGATCGACCGGTATCGCGGCCAAGGGATAGGTGCAATGTCGCGTGATCTCGAGATGGCAGATGTCTTGGTCGCACTCTGGCGCGGACGTAAGCTGATCCTGTCGATCACAATCAGCTTCCTGATTGTCGGCATCTTGTATTCACTGTTGGCGGTGCCGTACTATACCGCAACCGCCACAATTCTACCTCGTTCGGATGAGGCGCCAACGGCTCTGCTCTCCCAGATAGCGCAGTTTACCGGCAATCCGACAATAGCATCTACGAATTACGAGCAACTCTACAACGAGATCGTCAAGTCCGATCAAATCGTGGATCGTGTCCTCTCTCAAAAGTGGAAGTATCTGGCGCGTCAGGATTCTGTGTATGCCTTCCAGATCTTCGGGACTGGCGATAAGGATGCATCGATCAACGACGCGACCGTTCGGGCCCGCAGTCGGCGGTTCTTGCGAGAGAATGTCATCATATTTGACCGGGATGTCTTCACAGGATTCATGAAGCTCGAAGTAACTGTCCCGCGAGATCCCCAACTCGCTGCGGACATGGCAAACTTCATCATACATGACTTAGAGATCTTTATTGCTGACTGGCGAAACCGAAAGGCTCGCGAGCAGCGGACTTTTGTCGGCGAACGCCTTGAAAAGGTATCGGAAGACCTCGACAGTGCCCAGGCCCGGCTTACAGAATTTTTAGAAAACAATCGTTCCTATGCTGATTCTCCAGTGTTGCGAGAGCAGTACAATCGTCTGGATCGAGAGGTGCAGGCGCAGGAGTCGATCTGGGTAGAGTTACGGCGTCAACTCGAACTCGCGAAGATCGAAGAGAACCGAGATCAAGCGACGATTGATATCCTAGATCGTGCAATCCCGCCAGTTCGAGCGTCTCGACCCAAACGTGGTGTCATAATCGTCTTGCTGACCATCGCAGGCATGCTGATCGCACTTGTGGCGATGGCAATCAGACATGAATTCAGGGTGTTGAGAGCCCGAAGGTTGGCAACGTAGATGAAGTCGAACGCCCATCCGACCTACGTTCGATCGTGGCGAATACGTTGCTGTCACGGGTACGGTTGGGGCTAGCGATGCGGCGGATCGGATCAATCGTTCTTACAGTCTACGTATGTCTATATTTTGCGATCTTTCTCACCCGAGCTGATGGCTACCTAAACTTGAAGGGCTACCTCCCTGTTCCCCGTTCAGTCCTAGTCGCTGTCTTGTCGATGCCACTCGTATTTTACTCTTGGGCATTTCATCACTCCAAGCGGGATGGCGAACCTGGGATTATTCAGGTCCTTTACGCAGCGCGCAGTATTTTCGTCCCATTCCTTTTACTTATAGCCTGGGTGCTGATCTCGACGTTAATGTTTCACGCCAATTGGGATCAGCACGGCTACTTCATAACATTGTTCGTGAACGATTTATTCGTCTTTGTCTTGTCGTTGATTATCGCGACGCCAGTTGCAATTTCTCGCCACTGGCGTTTGATCGTACGTTTTGCGTTGTTTTGTATGGTGGCTTCGATCCTAATTGATCTTGTCAGGCCGGGTACGTTTTCACCGCTAACGAGCAGAGGCGCCGGGTTCGCTGTCAACGCCAATATGGGTGCGTTTTTTACCGCGATATTGCTCGCCGGTTCTCTCGAATACGGCAAGTTCCAGCGGAATCTACTATATCTAATCCCGGGAGGGCTGGCAATACTGGCAACACTTTCGCGTGGTGGCGCAGTACTTTTCGCGCTCATTCTCGTGGTCTTGACTATCTGTATCGGCCGTAAGAATAATTTCATGGATCTAAAGATGAAAGCCGTTTGGAAAAGTGTTGCAGTCGCCGTTTGCCTTATAGTGGCTATTTACGTGGCGTTCCAGTACGGCAAAGATCGATCGGATTTTGTGGGATCTCTTCTTAGCAATAATCGTGTCTTCCAGTTCGCGGCCGGAACACTTTCAGGGTCACGCGGCGAACCTCGCCTAAAATTGCTGCATGAATATTTCTATCTGATCGGCGAGAAACCCCTAACGGGTTGGGGGGCGGGATTCAGCGGGACACGTGCGCTCGGACCGCATAATGAATATCTGCTGATGTGGGTGAACCATGGACTCGTTGGCCTAGTGGTCTATCTCTGGTTTGTGGCAGGGACTCTTCTCTATTTTTTGTCGAGGCGTCTGTTAGAGGGATTCGTTGTTGCGATCGCCTTTGCGGTCGAAGGATTGTTCAGTCACACACTTTTCGAGCAGCAACCGCTAATTGTTCTGCTCGCCCTTCTCGTCGCTGCAACATGTAGCGGTGGGAGCCGGTATCGCCAACCTGGCATTGACGCGGGCGGACCTCCGGGTAGCGAGCAGGCTCACGGCGGAAAGGTGTGTTGACGTGAATCGCGAGGGGGTGACGGCCGCACAGGGAATCCTTGCTAGATTCGGATTGTCTCGAACGGGCGCCGTCGGTCAAGCCGTGACACTCATGACAGGCGTAGGTGTATCCCAGATTATTGCATTTGTCGCTACCCCAATTCTCACGCGCATCTATCAGCCGGCCGATTTCGGGCAACTCGCAGTCTTCATATCAGTGGTGAGCGTTGTGACGGTGGCTGCCTCGGGGCGGTACGAGCTCGCAATACCCGTAGCGGAGTCGCCTGACGACGCATCTGCGCTCGCAATCTGGAGTGGAGTGTTGGCCTTCGGAGTAACCACGGTGCTGGCTGCGTTGTTATGGCTATGGTTGACATTGACGCCTACTGCACGATTCGCGGATGTGATTCAGCAGACATGGTGGACCATTCCACTTGCGGTCTGGTTTTTTGGGACTTGGAAGGTGCTCAATTTCTGGTACACCAGACAAGAGCAGTTTCGACGGATTTCCGTGTCCCATATCCTGCGTGGATTAGTGACGGTGGGGGTACAAGGGGCTCTCGGTTTCATGGGCTCGCTCGGCGCATTGGGACTCACATTGGGTTATGTCGCGGGACAGTTCTCGGCCACCGCAATCATGCTGCAAGGATGTGCGCCGAGTTGGTCACTCGAGCGTTTGAGAGGTGTCGAATGGCGTGAACTCCGTCGGGTGGCGGTCAAGTATAGCGATTTCTTGCGATTCGGGACGGGGCAGGCCCTGGTGAATTCGCTGTCGCAAAATGTCGCGGTCCTGGTTGTGGCTCAGTTCTTCACAAACGGCGTAGTAGGCCTCTATGCACTCGCGTATCGCATCGTCATGGTACCAATCAACTTGGTAGGGAATTCGGTTCGGCAGATCGTCTACCAACGGCTCGCCGTGGCGGATCCGGGGGTGCGACGGTATCAAACCTGGCGGCGTTCAACCATGCTGCTAGCAACGATTGCGCTCGGCCCGGTGGTGGTTCTGGCGATATTCGGCCCGGCGCTTTTTGCTTGGTTGATGGGCGCAGAATGGCGGACGAGTGGTGTCATTGCGCGCGTACTCGCTATCCCACTTGCTATGTCACTCGTCAATCCACCTACGACAAGCGTAATGCCGATCCTGCAAAAACAACGCGTCCATATGATTTATGAAATCGTTAGCGTGGTGCTAAGGGTCAGTTGCCTCGTGCTCGGCGGGTTGGCGGGAAATGTTTTGCTCGCCGTCGGAGCGGCGGGCGGCGTGAATGTCGTCATGAACCTATGGCTGATGGGCTACGTGGCAAGGCTCTTACGCCGTGAGGTGCAACGTGTGGCCTCGACGTGACGACGAACGCGGTGTGGAAGAACCGCGTTCCGGTATAGCAAGCTTTGCTCGCCGCGATATCGCGGTCTTTCTTCCCTCCCTAGGCGGAGGCGGGGCGGAGAGGGTCGTGGTTCATCTCGTCAAGGAATTCAGACGTCGAGGTATCGATGCCGAAATCGTAGTTGCGGGTAAGGTTCAAGGGGGAGCCTACATCGATCCCGAATTCCCGGTACGAGAACTAGGCGCCGGAAGGGTCGCTAGTTCTTTAGTGCGCCTCATTGCATATCTGCGGGAGACACGACCGCACTGTCTCATGACAACACTCGCACATGCGAATGTAGTTGCAATCGTCGCGAATTGGCTCGCTGGGGGAGAATCGCGACTGGTGGCGCGAGAGGCGAACATGGTCAGCGCTGGACGATCGACTGGATGGCGGGGGCGTATCGTGGCGTCGTTGCAGCGAATTCTCTATAGGCATCTCAATGCCGTGATAGCTGTGTCCAACGGTGTTGCCGACGACCTGACCCGGGAGACTGGTGTTCCTAGTACCAGAGTCAAAGTGGTCAGAAACCCGATTGATACTGCGATGATCACAGAGAAGGCGGCGAGAAATGAAGAACACGATTGTCAATCGGCACATCGTCGGCCGTTCGTCTTGGCAGTTGGGCGGCTCAGCGTCCAGAAGGACTATCCCACCCTCATTAATGCGTTCGCGGCCGTTCGTACTCGGCGCGATGCTCGCCTTGTGATATTGGGGGAAGGGCCGCTGCGCCCGGAGTTGGAACAACTCATTGGTAAGTTGGGACTAGCGGAATTTGTCGATTTGCCCGGCTTTATCTCGAATCCCTATGCCCTCATGGCACAAGCGAGCGTGTTCGTACTGTCAAGCCGTTGGGAAGGCCTGCCTAACGCGCTCATCGAGGCGATGGCGTGCGGAGCAAGGGTAGTCGCGACGGACTGCCCCAGCGGACCGCGGGAACTCCTAGAGGATGGTAGACTTGGAAGACTCGTATCTGTCGGGGATGTTCAGGAACTTGCGGATACGATAGTAGATGAGTTGGGGCGGCCGAAACGGCCGGATGTCGCTTCCTATGTCTTGGAACGCTATCGCGTAGGCTCCGTGGCGACAGAGTATCTGGAAGTCCTTTTGCCGGGCCGCCAAGCGAGGTGATCAAGTGCGTATAGTCCATGTAGTCGCCGGCCTGGGTGGCGGTGGAGCCGAGACGATGCTCTACCGACTGCTTAGCCACGACAAGGAGACGCATTTCGACCACGCCGTGGTGTCGCTCATGGGACCCGGCCGACTGAGCGATGGTTTTCGCGCCCGAGGCGTCCCCGTGACCTATCTCGGGTTGAAAAGGGGACAGGTGTCGCTCGACTGTGCTCAACGTTTGCGCCGTCTCGGGCGCACGCTGACGCCGGACCTGGTCGTAGGGTGGATGTACCATGGAAACTTGGCCGCAAGCTGGTTGCGGCGGTGGGCGCCGCAGCGGCCACCCCTGGTTTGGAACATTCATCACACGCTGCATCGGCTTGGTGATGAACGTCGCCTGACTCAGTTCGTGATAAAAGCCGGCGCTCTCCTGTCGAGATCACCTGCCGCGATTGTTTATGTCGCCGAAGTCTCCGCGCGCAGCCACGAAGACCACGGCTACTCGAACATTCACCGCGTTGTTATTCCCAATGGATTCGATTGTGATACATTTAGATCGGACGACGAGGCGCGGCGAAGAATTCGTGCCCAACTCGGAATAGCAAATGATACGCCGACAATCGGGATCTTCGGGCGCGCACATGCAGACAAGGACTATGGAAGTTTTTTTGCGGCTCTCGCAAGAGCGCAGGCACGAATGCCGAGACTGGTCGCACTGGCGGCAGGAGCCGGCGTCACGGCAGCGAATCAGGACTTGCAGGCGGGCATTCCTGATTGCGCGTCTGCGGGGCAGCTCTGCCTTCTTGGCGAGCGAGAAGATGTCGCGGATTTGATGAACGCCGTCGATGTCGTGGTCCTTTCCTCGAGGACCGAGGCGTTTCCGCTCGTAATTGGTGAAGCCATGGCGTGTGGCGTACCATGCGTGACAACGGATGTCGGTGCGGCGGCGGAACTAGTAGGCGACACGGGCAAAGTCGTGCCGAGTCGTGATCCCCAAGCTTTGGCCGAGGCCATCGTGGCTTTGCTCGCCATGCCCTACGAAGAACGCCGGGAATTGGGGCGGCAAGGGCGCCGGCGGATCATCGAACGCTACGGACTGCCGGATGTCGTCGACAAGTATCATCGCCTGTGGGCGAGTCTCGTCGGTCGTCGCACGAACGTCACACGGGATGAGGGTGGACGTGATGGCTAGGCGGACTTGTCTTCTCGTAGGCAACTACACGTTTTCGCTGGTGAATTTCCGGGGCGATCTGATCCGGGAATTGCAAGGGCTCGGGTTTGATGTCATCGGCTGCGGGCCGCAGCGCGACGTGAACACCGAGCGTGTGCTGGCACAGCGCGAGGTCCGATTCGTGCAGATCCCCATGGAACGTGTTGGTGCTAATCCGCTTGCCGATCTACGGTCCTTGCTCTTTCTCTATCGTCTATGCCGGCGCGAGAAGCCCGATCTGGTCTTGAGCTATACCATCAAGCCCGTCATCTACGCTAGTCTGGCAGCTCGAACTGCCGGCTGTCCTCGCATTTTCAGCATGCTCACCGGCCTTGGCACGCCCTTCCTGTCGAATGCGATGTCGGTGCGCATCATGCGCGGTCTCATCCGCAACCTCTACCGTCTGGCGCTACGCTACAACGAGAAGGTGTTCTTCCAGAATGGCGATGATGAGAAGTATTTCCTCGATGCGCGACTCGTGACAAAGCGGCAAGTCGAGCGGACGAACGGGTCCGGGGTGAATGTCGAGTATTTTGCGGCGCGGCCGGTTCCCGACGGTGCAGCACGATTCCTCATGATGGCGCGGTTACTATCGGACAAGGGCGTGCGGGAGTTCGCGGAGGCGGCTCGACGGGTCAAGAAAGATCAACCCTCAGCCGAATTCCACCTGGCTGGCATGGTCGAGGACCATCCGAAGGGCATCGCACCCGAGGAGGTTGCCGGCTGGGAGCGGGCGGGCGTCCTCAAGTACTGGGGCCGTGTCGATGACGTGCGGCCGCTTCTCGAAGCCTGTTCCGTCTACGTGCTTCCGTCGTATCGGGAGGGGACGCCGCGTTCCGTGCTGGAGGCAATGGCGACAGGCCGCGCTATCATCACGACAGACGCGCCTGGTTGCCGCGAAACAGTGCAACCGGGCAGGAACGGCCTCCTCGTACCGATCAAGGACGCGCCGGCCCTCGCCGAAGCCATGGCGCACATGATTGGTGACCCGGCTGGCGTCCGCCGTATGGGGCGCGAATCGCGCGCCATCGCGGTCGAGCTTTACGATGTGCGTAAGGTCAACGCGCGGCTCTTGCGCAGCATGGGTCTCGTGTCCGACGCGAAGGGCGACGTGGCAGCCGGTTCGGCGCGACCTGCCGAGCGTGCCGACAATGCGGCTGTGAGCGAGGAGACGACGCCATGACGACCATCTCCCGCTATGGCGGTGACCTGGGTCGGATCGCGGAGATCCATCGCGAGGCTTTTCCCGGGTTTTTCCTCGCGCGTCTCGGAATACCGTTCCTGAAGGTCTACTACAACTGGGTCCGCGAATTTCCGCAGGGCATCCTGATCACGGCCGGCGAGGGCGAGGGCCTCCACGGTTTCGTGGCCGGATTCATCGACTCCCCGGAATTCTATCGCTACTGCCGCAGTCGGCGGCACGAGGCGATCCTGCCGGTGGCGCAGGGGGTCGTGCGGTCGCCCGGTCTCATCGGCAGGGCGCTCTACAACGTTGCGCGTGTCAAACGCAATGCGAGCGTGACGAGCGTTTCTGCTGCGGACGAGAGCGAACTCGCCTCGATAGCCGTGCGGCCCGGTGCGGCGAGTCGCGGCCTCGGCGCCAGCCTTGTCACCGCATTCTGCGAAGCTTCGCGCCAGGCCGGGGCGACAGGTGTCGTACTCACCACCGATCGCGACGACAACGAGGCGGTCAACCGGTTCTATCTCAAGAATGGGTTCGTGGTGCGGCGCGAGTTCATGAGCGGCAGCAGGCGGGCGATGTTCGAGTACTGGAGGCCACTCGTTCCGTAAGGGCTAGCTGCCCAATGCCCCCCTCACCGCCCCCACCACGTCTTCCACATCCCCGTCCGACAACCCCGGGTGCAATGGCAGGCTGATCAGCCGCTGGAACGCGTCGTAGGCGACCGGGAAGTCCTGGGGTTTGTACCCGTACTTGTCCCTGAAGTACGGGTGCGTGTGCACTGGGATGAAATGCACGCTGGTGCCGATATTCTGGCTGGCGAGGTATTCGATGGTCTGATTCCGCGTCACGTTCAGCTCTTCGAGGCGCAGGCGGATCGGGTAGAGGTGCCAGGCGCTGCTCACGTTGGGGCGTTCCACCGGTAGGATGAGGGGCAAGTTGCGGAAGGCTTCGTTGTAGAGGTGGACGACCTCGCGGCGGCGTTTCTGCATGCGGTCCAGTTTTCGCAGTTGGGCGAGGCCGAGGGCGGCCATGATATCCGGCATGTTGTACTTGAAGCCGGGCATCACGACCTCGTAGAACCAGCTGCCGCCCTTGTCGTAGCGTTTCCAGGCGTCGCGGTTCATGCCGTGGAGGCTGACGACGCGGGCCTGGTCGATGAATTCGGGGGTGCCGGTCAGCATGCCGCCCTCGCCGGTGGTGAGGTTCTTTGTGGCGTAGAAGCTGAAGGCGACCGGGTTGTCCGTGGAGCCGATCTTGCGGTCCTTGATCTCGGCGGGCAGGGCGTGGGCGGCGTCCTCGATGAGGTGGAGGCCATGGGTGTGGGCGAGGGCGGCGAGGGAGTCCATGTCGCAGGGGTGGCCGCCGTAGTGGACCGGGATGAGGGCCTTCGTGCGGGGGGTGATGGCGGCGGCGACCTGGGCCGGGTCGAGGTTCAGGGTGTCCGGTTCCACGTCCACCAGTACGGGGGTGGCGCCCACGTGCTCGATCACCGACACCGTCGAACAGAATGTCATGGTGCTGGTGATGACCTCGTCGCCGGGACCGATTTTCAATACCGCCAGCGCGGTGTGCAGGGCGGCGGTACAGGAACTGATCGCCAGGGCCGCGGGACTGCCCAGATATGCGGCAAAATCCGCCTCGAATCGTTTGCACTTGGGGCCGGTGGTGAGCCAGCCGGAGCGCAGGCTCTCGGTGACCTCCTGGACCTCGTCGTCATCGACGAAAGGCGGGGAAAACGGCAGAAAACGGTCGCGCATGGGCCCTCCTACGGGTCGAACCGGGTGCGATGAACATAGGACCGATGGTTGGCTGCGTAAAGTGGGAACACGGCTTGCTATGGTGCAGAATGTACGCATTTTCTGTAAAAAACGGCACAAGTTTTCCTCAAAACCGCCGATGAGAGCTTGTCTCACGCCAACCGTTAGCTATTGTTCGGCTCGCCGGCCATGGAGGGTGGATCCTTGATGCGTTCGTTCGACCTCGCTGCAAGTGTGATAGGGCTCGTCTTGCTATCACCCGTGTTCCTGCTCGTCGCCCTCGCCATCGTCGTCCTCAGCCCCGGTCCGGTGTTCTTCCGGCAGGTGCGGGTCGGGCGTTACGGGCAGCCGTTCACGCTGGTGAAGTTCCGCAGCATGGTGCATCGCCGCCGTGTCGACGGTCCGCTGGTGACCGCTTCCGGCGACAACCGCATCACGCCGTTGGGGCGCTGGTTGCGGCGCACGAAGATGGATGAGTTGCCCCAGCTCTGGAACGTGGTGTGCGGCCACATGGCCCTGGTGGGCCCGCGGCCGGAGGTGCCGCGTTATGTCGACGCGTATCCCGAGCTGTACGCGCCGGTGTTGCGGCATCGGCCAGGCATCACGTCGGCGTGCACGCTCGCGCTCAGGGAGGAGGAGCGGCTGTTGCAGCAGGCGGCCGATCCGGAGCGCTTCTACCTTGAGGAGATCCTGCCGCGGAAGATCGAGGCCTACCGCCGCGAGGCCCGCGAGCAGAGCTTCGGGCGCAATCTGCGCACCATCGTGGCCACCGTGTTGCCGCGGGCGGAACTGGTGCCGCAGGTCGATCTGCCCTTCCACGGGCTGTCGCGTCGCGCGACGATGCCCGCGCGCATGGCGGCGCCGAAGCCGCGCCTCGTCGCCCTTGGCGACGATCTGGCCCCGGCCAAGATCCGTATCAGTGCGTGAACGTCGCTGACGCCCGCGCGCCACACCCGACATCGCCCGCGGGCGATGCAGACGAAGGTTCGAGACCATGGACGCCCCCAAGCCCGACATGCCCCAGCCTGAGAAGCCCAAGAGCAAGAATATCACCTGGACCGAATCGACCATCTCCTACGACCAGCGCGTCGAGCGCAATCGCCACCACGGCGCGGTGATCTGGTTCACCGGCCTCTCGGGTTCGGGCAAGTCGACCCTGGCCAAGGTCATGGAGAAGGAGCTCTTCGAGCGGGGGTGCCACTGCTACATCCTCGACGGCGACAACGTCCGCCACGGTCTGAACCGCGACCTCGGCTTCAGTCCGGCCGACCGCACCGAGAATATCCGGCGTATCGGCGAGGTGGCCAGCCTGATGCGCGACGGAGGGCTGCTCTGCCTCACGGCCTTCATCTCGCCGTATCGTACCGATCGCGACAGCGCCAGGGCGGTGTGCCCCGCGGACTCGTTCATCGAGGTCTACTGCCGGTGCGCCCTCGCTGAGTGCGAGCGCCGCGACCCCAAGGGCCTCTACAAGAAGGCCCGAGCCGGGGAAATCCCTGAATTCACGGGGATTAGCGCGCCGTACGAGGAGCCGGAGAACGCCGAGGTGATTCTCGACACCGACGCCCTCTCGCCCGGCGAGTGCGCGGAGCAGCTCCTGGCGTACCTGGAGGAACGCGGGCTCCTGAACCGGTGACCCCGGTCCGGCCTCTTTCCAAATTCGCTTGCGTGCTCCAGTCAGGAAATCTATATTCTTCGGGCCTTGAAAGGCGCGGGCTGTCCCTCGCCTTTCTACGTTTTTCTTGATTGCACGGCGGGTTGGCCGAATTCACTCCAGCGCTCCAGCGGCGAACTCCAAGTCGCAGCCGCGGGCCACGGAAGCCAGCCTGCAGCCATCGTGACAACACGACACGTCCAGATCCAGGAGGTTCTGACGATGGCATTGACCAAAGAGCAGAAAGACGGCGTGATCGCCAAGTATCGCAAGCACGACAGCGACTCCGGTTCGCCGGAGGTCCAGATCGCGCTGCTGACCGAACGCATCAACACGCTCTCCGCACACTTCAAGATGCACGCGAAGGATCACCACTCCCGTCGCGGCCTCCTGAAGATGGTGGGACAGCGCAAGCGTTTGCTCAACTACCTCAAGAAGAAGGACCTTGACGGTTATCGCGCCCTCATCAAGGACCTCGGCTTGCGGGGATGATTTGCGGCATACCTGATGGATCCGGATGGGCTCCGGCACACGATGAATACGTAGAGTAACCACGGTCGCGGCGACTCCGTTCGGCGCGACCGCTCCATATGCCCGTCGCCGGAGCCGGCCGCCATAGGGGTGGCCCGCGGAAAGCAGCGGTTGCGGAAGGAAGAAGAAGGAAGATGGAAAAGCACGTTGTCAGCATGGAGATGAACGGGACGACCTACAGTCTCGAGACCGGTCGCATGGCCAAGCAGGCGAGCGGGTCATGTATCGTGCGGATGGGGGATACCATGTCCCTCGTGACCGTCACGGCGGATAAGGGACGCAGCAGCGCGGACTACCTGCCGCTGTTCGTGGAGTACCGCAACAAGACTTACGCGGCCGGCAAGATTCCCGGCGGGTTCTTCAAGCGCGAGGCGCGCCCGACGGAGCGCGAGACCCTCTCCGCCCGGCTCATCGATCGGCCGCTGCGCCCGCTCTTTCCCGATGGGTATCGCCACGAGACGCAGATCGTCGCCTTCATCGTCAGTGCCGATCCCGAATTCCACGCCGACGTGCTGAGCATCACGGGCGCGTCGATGTCGCTGGCCCTGAGCGAGGTGCCGTTCACCGACATCGTGTCGGGTGTGCGTGTGGGGCGCGTGGATGGGGAGTTCATCGTGAACCCCGGCTTCACACAGCTCGTGGATTCGGACATGGACCTCGTGGTCGCGGGCACCGATGACATCGTGTGCATGATCGAGGGCGGCTGCAAGGAAGTGAGCGAACAAGATCTGCTCGATGGCATCGAGTTCGGCCACACCTGGATCCAGAAGCTGAATGCCCTGCAGCGCGAGCTGCTGGCCAAGGCCGGCGGCAAGACCAAGTGGGAGATGTCCGAGGTCAAGGTGAACACCGAGCTGCTGAACAAGGTGGAGAGCCAGGTTGGCGTCGAGATGAAGGCGGCGATCCGCATCCACGGCAAGCACGAGCGTTCCGAGGCCACCGCCGCCGTGGCCGCCAAGGTGAAGGCCGCGTTCACCGGCGCCGACGGCGAGCCCGATCCCGAGGCTGGCTCCATGGTCGGCAAGCTCGAGAAGAAGTACCTGCGCGACATGATCCTCGACGAGAAGGTGCGCGCCGACGGCCGTGACCTCACCACGGTGCGGCCCATCACCATCGAGTGCGGCGTGCTGCCGCGAGCGCACGGCTCGTGCCTGTTCACACGCGGCGAGACGCAGTCGCTGGGCGTGGCCACGTTCGGGTCGAAGCAGGCCGAGCAGCGCGTCGAGCCGCTGAACACGGAGCAGTACTGGAGCAAGTACTACCTGCACTATAATTTCCCGCCCTTCAGCGTGGGCGAGGTGGGCCGCTACAGCGGCACAGGCCGGCGCGAGATCGGTCACGGCAAGCTGGCCGAGCGCGCCATCCAGCCGCTGCTGCCCGACCTGGAGGACTTCCCGTACACCGTGCGTCTGGTGTCGGACATCCTCGAGTCGAACGGCTCCAGCTCCATGGCGTCGGTGTGCTCGTGCAGCATGGCGCTGCTCGATGGGGGCTGCCCGCTGAAGAAGCACGTGGCCGGTATCGCCATGGGCCTGATCAAGGAAGGTGACCGCGTCGCCGTGCTCACCGACATCCTCGGCCTCGAGGACCACCTGGGCGACATGGACTTCAAGGTCACGGGCACGATGGACGGCATCACGGCCTTCCAGCTCGACACCAAGATCGCCGGCATCAGTCGTGAGATCATGCAGAAGGCCCTGAACGATGCGCGCGCCGCCCGCGAGCACATCCTGAAGCTGATGATCGAGGCGCTGCCGGAACGTCGCCTGGCGATGTCGCCTTACGCTCCCAAGATCACGACCCTGCAGATCCCGGTGAACAAGATCGGCGAGCTGATCGGCCCGGGAGGCAAGGTGATCAAGAAGATCCAGGAGCAGACCGGCGCCACCATCGAGGTGGACGACGAGGGCAACGTCTTCGTGTCGGCGATCGACCAGGACAGCGGCCAGGCGGCCGTCGAATGGATCCGCGGCATGATGGCCGAGCCCGAGGTGGGCCGCACCTATCGCGGCCGCGTGGTCTCGATCGTGGACTTCGGCGCCTTCGTGGAATACTTGCCGGGCAAGGAAGGGTTGCTGCACATCTCGGAGCTGGAGTACTTCCGCGTGGGCAACGTGGCCGACGTGCTGCACGAGGGCGAGGTCATCGACGTCAAGCTGGTCGAGGTCGACAGCCGGTCCGGCAAGGTGCGCCTGAGCCGCAAAGCGCTGCTACCCAAGCCCGAGGGTTACGTGGAACCGGAGCCGGGATCCGGCGACCGCGACCGTGGCGGCCGTAGCGGCGGCGGTCGTGGCGGCGATCGTGGCGGTCGCGGCGGACGGCGTCGCTAGGCCATGGTAGCGTGACCATGAATCTCTCTCGTTACCAGAACGAGCAACCGCCCCGCCGGCGCATTCTGCCCGGCGGGGCGGTCCTTCTCGAGGTGCCGATGCCCGGTGCGCACTCCGTGAGCTTCGGCATATGGCTGCGGCGCGGCAGCAGCGACGAGGCGGCCGACCGCAGCGGGCTATCGCATTTCCTCGAGCACATCGTCTTCAAGGGCTCGCAGTCGCGGTCGGCTTACGAGATCGCCGCGGCCTTCGACGCCCTCGGCGCCAGCGTCGACGCCTACACCACCAAGGACCACGTGGCCTTCAGCATCAAGGTGCTGCCGGAGTACTTCCCGGCGGCCGTGGTGGTGCTGGCCGATATGGTGCTTCGCCCGGCTCTCGACCCCGCCCAGATCGCCCTGGAGCAGGAGGTGGTGTGCGAGGAGATCCAGGAGGCGCGCGATACGCCCGAGGATCTCCTGCACGACGCCTTCGCGGCCCACGTGTACGGCGATCACCCGCGCGGCCGGCCGATCCTGGGCACGCCCGAGTCGGTGAACGCGCTGGACGCCGGGTTGCTGCGTACCGAGCACGGGCGGCTGTTCAGTGGGGCTAACCTCATCCTCAGCCTGTCTGGCCGGCTGGAGCCCGGCTTCGCCGAGACCGTGGGGGAGGTCTTCACACCGGCCGGCGACGACGCGCCGCCGCCGCGGGCCGCCGCGGATGCGCCGGCGTCGGGTTCGGTATCGTCGCGGCTCGAGCTGCACGGCCCGATCCTGCAGAGCTACTTCGAGATCGGCAACCGCGGCGTGGCCTATCTCGATGAGGACCGCGTGCCGGTCTTCTTGCTGAGTAATATTCTCGGCGGCGGCATGAGCAGCCGCATCTTCCAGGCCGTACGCGAGCGGGAGGGCCTGGCCTACACGATCTACACCTACAGCGACATGGGCCGCGACGTGGGGCTCGTGAGCTGCGCCGGTAGCTGCTCTCCCGGGAAGGAGGCGCGCCTGCACGATCTGGTGCGTTCCGAGTACGCCCGCTTCCTGCGCGACGGCGTCACTATCGATGAGCTGGCCGCGAATCAGGCGCAGATCAAGTCGCAGCTCATCTTCTCCCTCGAGGGCGTCACGAATCAGATGGCGCGCGCGGCGAAGAACGAGAGCCTCTTCGGCCGCTGGGTGCCGCTGGTGGAGTTGGTGGCCCGTATCGACGCGGTCGACCGCGACACCATCGCGCGCTGCGCGGAGACGTACTTCCATCCTGATCGATTGGTGATCGCGACGCACGGGCCGGCGCGGTAGGGAGCAAGCGCGTCTGCAGCAGGTCGCGCGGGAATGGGCTGGAGCTGCGCGACGGCGCTTTTCGCGGATGGGCTACAGCGCCAGCTTGTACCCCTGCCCGCTCTTTTCCAGTGCATACCGCCAGCCGAGTCGGTCGACGGTCGTCTGGGTGGCGGGGGCCAGCTCGCCGTCGTGGACGAGGTTCTGCAGGTCGTCGGGGAAATTTCCATGCTGGTAATGGAAGAGGACGGCGGCCTCGATGACCTCGGCCCGGACCTGGCGCAGGCGGAGGTCGCGGCAGGCTTGCTGGTTGGCGTCGAGGTAGGATATGGGCACGGCGTTGGCCGACGCCTGGAGTGGGGCGACGGGCGCGGCCAGACCGATCACTGCGCTCTCGCCGAAGACCATGGGCAGCCAGCGGAATGCGCCGACGCCCAGGACGCCGACCACCACGAGTGCGGTCACCAGCGGGTTCTTCAGGTGGCGGGCGCGGCGCTCGCGGCGTTTGCGCAACGGATCGTCCTCGCCGGCGGTGATCTCGTCCTCCGGCTGACACACTTCGATCCAGCCCTCGTCCAGGAAGGTCTTCAGCGTCTCGCGCGTGGTGAAGCTGTCGACGCGGGCGTGACGCACGATGCGCCCGAGGGGGCGGCCGCTCAGTGCCAGCTTGTAGATGCGCGCGGCGGTGAGGGAGAGAGCGTCGTCGGCCGGCGCCGTGCGGCCGTTGCGGAACGAGATGAGGGCCGAATCGAGGATCTGCCGGAGCTGCGTCTCCTCGTCGAGGCGGCGTGCGGCTTCCATGAGTAGACTCTGCACGTCCACCTGGATGCGGCCGCGCACGCCCGGCGGCGTGTCCTTGGTGGCGGTGAAGTGGTAGCGGCCGCGGCGCAGCTTCATGCCGCGGTGGGCCATCTCCACGGCCACGGACTTGAGGACCTGGATGAGCTGCGCGTCGTCCATGAGCTGCTCGGAGATGAGGATCTCCGTGAGGTCGAGTGAGCTGTTCTTGCGCACGAAACCGATGTGCGTCCACTTCTCATCGTTGAAGAAGCCGTAGTTGCGCAGGTAGACCTCGAGCGGATCGGGCGCCTCGCTGCGGCGGTCGCGCGTGGAGATGAGGATTCCCTTGTCGAAGATGAATACCATCTCGCGCTGGCCTTCCAGGATGAGGAAGCCCGATTTCTGCTGGCTCGCGATGAGCTGCAGGATCTCCGCGAGATTGAAGTCTTTGAGCTGGCCTTCGAGAGCCATCGATGTCCTCCTGCGCGCGACGAGTCGCTACGCGACGTTTCTATGGGCGGCCCGGTCCGGGCGCCGTGTCTGTCGTCAATCCCTGGATCAGACGCTCGGGTAGCCGCTGGCGCAGATGCACGGCGTCGATGAGGCCGCCCAGCGCGACCAGTGCCAGCAGCGCCACACCGATACCCACCGGCCACAGCGCGAGGCCGGGCCAGCCGGCTATGGGCAGCGGCAACCACGTGGGGTGGATCGTTTCCTCGGCCAGCACCAGACCCGGCGTCTGCCAGGCGGCGGCTGGGTCGAGCGTCCAGGCGAAGCCGGCCAGGTACAAACCGCACGCCACCGTGAAGATGCGCACGACGGCCTTGCCCGTCTCGCCCAGGGCGAGGTAGCCGGCCCCAGGTACGAAGCGCGCGAGCCGGCACAGGCTGGCCGAGCGCGCCAGACCGGCGGCGCGGCTGCGGTTCTTCAGCAGAGTGGCCAGCACCATCTCGCTGCGGGCCCGATTCGCGGTCTCGCCGCAGGCATGGCAGAGCCAGGCGCCCTCGCGGTCGAGGCAGCAGTCGCGGCAGATTTCGACGCCGCAGTTATCGCAATTGCGGGTCTCTTCCTGGTTGCTCCACCAGAACGTGAGCAGCAGGGCGACCACCAGCAGACCACCGAGCATGAGGAACGGCGGCAGCGGCGGGGCGCCGAGGAACGCGTTCCACGCGGCGAGGTCGGCGAGCGGCGGATAGTGCGCGGCTTCTGCGTGGGCCGACGCGCGTAGCTGCGTGCGTTCGAGCCCCAGGTACACGACCGGAGAGAAGTTGTGGCTGCCTGTGGCTTCCCACACCGGCGGTTCGAAACCGAGATCGCGCGCGTCTTGCAGCGCCTGACCAGCCTCGGGCACGAAGAGCTTCTTGAAGTACACCTGGGCGAGGTTGTAAGGGATCTCCCCGCGCGTGGGCGCGAGGTCGCGCGCGCGGCGGAAGTCGCCGACAGCGTCGTCATACCGGCTCTGGAAGTAGGCGTTGTTGGCCAGGCCCACGATGGCCGGCACGAGGTCGGGCTGCTGGCCGAGGGCCTCGCGGTAGAGGTCGCTGCTGTCGGTGAAGCGTCCGCGCCGTGCTTCCTGGATGGCCAGGGCCGTCTGCAGACGCGCGCGCCGCGCCGGTTGCTCGGCGTCGGCCAGGCGTTCGCGCAGATCGGCGATGAGGGCGGGATCTGCCGGCAGCGTACTGGCGCGGCCGAGCAGTACCGTCTCGCTGCCGGGGTCGAGCGTGACCACGGCCTCGCGCAGCGGCGGCCAGTTGGGGAACACGAGCACCATGGTGGCGAGCCAGGCGCCCAGCAGCAGCGAACGGTTGCGACCGCGGGCCTGGATCATCAGCGGGATCGACAGCAGGGCCAGGCCGCCGAGCACGCCTGGCCGCGCCAGCACCACCGCGACCACCACGAATAGCGGCGTCCAGGTGGCGAAGCCGCGGCGGTGGTCGCGAAGGTTGATCGCCGCGAGATCATGGGCGATGTAGCGCCAGTAGACGGCAAGGTACGCACCCACCACGACGGCCCAGAACAGCGTCACGAAGACGAGCAGGCCTTGGTGGGCGAGCATGAGCAGGCGCGGGCTGGCCAGCGGTTCGTTCCACGCCGTGAGCACCGACTTGGGCAAGGCCCAGATCAGTCCGGCCGGATCGATGCGCTCGAGGGCCTGTGCCACCTGCCACCAGCGCACACGCGCCCGGTCGGCCCCGGACGCCACCGCCTCGTTGAGCAGGTGCTCGGCCTGGTTGAAGTCGCCCGACTCGGCGGCGCGGCGGGCCTGGAGGAAACGCAATTCCGCGGCCACCGGGTCGTCGAAGCGCGGCGGCGATTGCGGCGGCCGGGATCGTGGCAGCGATGTGGCCTCGATGTCCGGCAGCAGCGTGCGGCTGATACCGAGATTGGCCGAGGCGGCCTCCTCGGGGGAGGGCGGCACCACATGGGGCAGCGTGTCCAGCGGCGCCTCGATCGCGATCCCCATGGCCGGAATACCGACGATGAGTCCCAGCGTGACCGTCATCAACATGAAGCCGTAGCGCGAGTTGCGACGGCCGCAGGTGGCGGTTCCGGAGGCCTGTGATCTGTGTTTTTGCGTCTTCATTCCAGGTTGCAAATCCCGGGAGTGGATACGACAATGACCGCGGTCCGTGCGGCGGCGCCCACTTCGGGGTTCCGGCGGACCGGGAGGTGGCGAAATGCCACATCCTTTCCCTGCGGGTCGCATGTATCAATGACCGTGCCGACCGTCGCCCGAACCGTCCGGTTCTTTCTCCGGCTTCCTTGACGCGGCGTGGACGGTCCCGGGCTCGAGGTGCAAGTGGCGTACCGTCATCAGGTTGGCAAGGATGCCCGGAAGCGGCCATTCGCGAGGGTACGGCCGCGCGGCGGACCGACCGCGGGTGCGGCCACGGCGCCGGCCGTGCAAATATCCCGCTTCGGCTCCCAAGAGGCGCATTCGTGAAGGTGCTGGTGCGTGCATCGCGTGATCTCTGGATCCGCGCGGTTCTGGTGGTCCTGGCCGGACTCTGTGGCCTGGCCGGGCTCCTCATCGAGATCGGTGCGCGGTCGGCCTTGCAGCGGGGGCGGATGGTCGAGGCGCTCTTCGCCGCGGCCGTGGTGTTGTTTCTCGCCGAGCAGGGCTACGCGGCCCGGCTGGCGCCCAACTGGCGCACCTTCGTGCGCGCGCGCTGGCCGGGGCTCATCCTCACGGTCTTGCTGATCCTGCAGGTGGCGGTGGTGGCTCTCGCCAGCGACGCGCACTGGCTGTCGCGTCTCACCGCCGCCGTGCACGTGCGCTCGCTCACCCAGCTCTACCTGGTCCTCGCGCAGTGCTACGTGCTCGCGTTGTTCGCGGTGAACCTGCCGCGGTTGCACACGCGCTTCGCGTCGCTGCGCCTGCGGCCGGGCCTGGCGTTCCTGCTGGTGTTCGCCCTGCTCATCTTCATGGGGACCGGTATGCTCTGCCTGCCGCGTGCCACCCCGCTCGATGCTCCCATCAGCTTTCTCGACGCGCTGTTCACGTCCACGAGCGCCGTGTGCGTGACGGGGCTCATCGTGCGCGACACGGGCAGCATGTTCACGCCCCTTGGGCAGACGGTGATCCTCGTGCTTATCCAGCTCGGCGGCCTCGGCATCATGTCGCTCACCGCAGCGCTGAGCCAGCTTCTGGGCCAGGGCATCGGCATCCGCGAGAGCAGCTTCATGCGCGAGATCTTCCAGGTGCCGGTGCTGCACGAGGTGGGCAAGCTGCTGCGCTTCATCGTACTGTGGACGCTGCTGGCCGAGAGCGTGGGTGCCCTCGTGCTCTATGCCGCGCTGGCACCGGTGGTGCCGGACCCGCGGTCACGCCTGTTCTGCGCCGTGTTCCACTCGATTTCCGCCTTCTGCAACGCGGGCTTCAGCACTTTCAGCGACTCGCTCGAGGGGCTCGCCGGCAACACTCCGGTGATCGCCACCATCTCCGCGCTGCTCATCGTCGGGGGCCTGGGCTTCACCGTGGTGCTGAACCTGTTCGTCTGGCTGCGCGCGCGACGCCGCCGCTGGAAAGGGCGCGGAAGTCCGGCCAAGGTGCGCCTCACACTTCAGACACGTGTCATGCTCGTGGGCACCGTCGGCCTGCTCGCCGTGGGCACCGCGGCGCTCTTGCTGCTGGAATGGCGCGGCGCCTTCGCGGGCGTGCCATGGCCGCAGCGGCTGGGGCTGGCGTTCTTCCAGTCCGCCACGTGCCGCACGGCGGGGTTCAATAGCGTGAGCCTGTCATCGCTTTCGCCGCCATCGCTGTTCATGATGATCGTGCTGATGTTCATCGGGGCCGGCCCCGGTTCCACGGCGGGCGGCGTGAAGATCACCACGCTGGCCGTGGTGTGGGCGGAGCTGCGCTCGATCGCCGGCAGCCTGAATCAGGTGCGCCTGGGCGACCGCGAGATCGGCAACCTCGCGCTGCAACGCGCGACGGTCGTGGTGGCGTCGGGCGCGGTGATCGCGGCGCTGGGCACGTTCGTCTTGCTGGTCACCGAGGGCGACGATCTGCTGACGGTGGCCTTCGAGGTGATCTCGGCCATGGGCACGGTGGGCCTGAGCCTGGGGCTCACCATGCTGCTCTCGCCGTTCGGCCGCGTGATCATCATCCTGCTGATGTTCATCGGCCGGCTCGGCATACTCACCTTCGCCTACGGTTTCGTCGGCCAGAGCCGCGACCGGGACGTGCGGTTCCCCACGGGGAATCTGATGATCGGCTGACGCCGCGGGAGGTTGGATCGCATGCTCAAGGTGGTCGTTTTCGGACTGGGACGTTTCGGGGCCTCGGTCGCCACGTCGCTCTACGAACAGGGTGCGGAGGTTCTCGCCATCGATCGCGCGTTACGCCTGGTGGAGGACGTGAAGGATCAGGTGTCCGTGGCCATCGCCTGCGACGCCACGCAGCGGGCGTCGCTCGAAGCGTACGACATCAGCCACATGGACGTGGCGGTGGTGGGCATCGGCACGAATTTCGAGGCGTCGGTGCTGGTGACGATGAACTGCCGCGAGCTTAAGGTGCCGAGGATCATCGCCAAGGCGCTCAACCCGATGCAGGCACAGGTGCTGCGGTCGGTGGGCGCGCACCGCGTGATCATGCCGGAGGAGGAGATGGGAGAGCGTCTGGCGAATCACCTGTTGCACGGCTCGGTGGTGGACTTCGTGGAGCTGCCCGACGGCTTCTCGCTGCGACGCATCCCGATCCCGGCCGATTGGGCAGGCAAGAAGCTCGCCGACCTCAAGCTGCTCGGCGACCGCCGGCTCAACCTGATCCAGATCGTGCGGCCGCAGCGCAAGCTGAGCGATCCGGCCGACCAGGAGAGCGACGTGCTCAAGATCCCGCTGCCCCATGGCGAGACCGCCCTGGAAGCCGGCGACTTCATCGATGTCATCGGGCCAGATACTGCCCTGCGCAAGTACTTATGACGGAGATGAAGGGGGAATTTCCCCTTTGCGGAACCGAGCGGTCGAGGTATGTTGAGCCCGTATTGAGAGTCGATAAGGAATTCCCTAAGGAGCGAGTGTAGCTTCCGGCGCCGGAGGCTGCGGGAGTTCCCCAACCAGCGCGGTCCATGGTCTGGCACCCGGACCTCCGCGCGGACGTAAGGAGAGAAGTCATGAAGTTGCGGACCATTGCCTTGCTGACCGTTGTCGCGGCTCTCGTCGCGCTAGCCGGTTGCTCGTGCAAGGAATACGAGGATCAGATCACGGCTCTGGACCAGCAGATCGCCGACCTGCAGGGCCAGATCGGCGAGCGGGAAGCCACGCTGGCGGAGTGCAACGACATCTCCAACGAGCTGCGCGACAAGCTGAAGGATGCCAAGTCCGAGAACGCGACCCTGGTCACGCAGATGAACGAGACGGTCATCATCACGCTGGACCAGAGCGTGACCTACTCGTCGAGCCAGTACATCGTTCTGGACACCATGGTCAGCACGCTGCAGGCCATTGCCGACGTGATCGGCCAGCATCCCGACTGGGAAGTCTATGTCGAGGGCTACACCGACGACACGAAGATCCTCGAGGAGTTCCAGGACCGGATCCCGTCGAACTGGGAGCTTGGTGCGCTGCGCTCGGGCGCGATCACTCGCTACCTCACCAACCAGCTCAATCTGGATCCGAAGCGGTTCGCGGTGGTGAGCTACGGCCCCTACCGTCCGGTGGCCGACAACGACACCGCCGACGGCCGCGCGCAGAACCGCCGCGTGCGCATCGTGCTGCACAAGCCGGAGAAGAGCTAGGCCTCACGCCGACTCTGCACGGATCGCGGCCCCCGACTCGCGAGAGTCGGGGGCCGCTCGTTCTGTCTGCGGTGTCTCGGGCTCCGCCGCGGCTAGCGCATCGCGACGACGTCGCGGCAACCCGCGATCGCCGCGTCGATGTGGGCCTCGGTATTGAAGGGGCCGATCGAGAAGCGCACCGTGCCCTTGGGCGTGGTGCCGATGCCTTCGTGGGCGAGGGGGGCGCAGTGCAGGCCGGTGCGGGTGGCGATGTCGTGCTCCACGTCGAGGATCATGCCGGCCTCGCCGGCCTCGAAGTCGCCGATGTTACAGCAGACGACGGGCAGGTGGTGATCGCTGACTCCGGCGCAGTAGAGCGTCACCTTCGGAGTGTCGCGCAGGCCGGCGATGAGTCGCGCCGCCAGGTTCGTCTCGTGCTGACGGATGCCGTCGATCCCCTGCGCGTTCACCCAGTCGAGGCCGGCGCCCAGGCCCGCGATGCCCACGGTGTTGAGCGTGCCCACCTCGCAACGGTAGGGGAATTCGTCGAGGTGTGTGCGCACCGCCGACTTCACGCCCGTGCCGCCCCAGCGGATGGAGCGGATGGGCACGTCCACGCCCACGATCATGCCGCCGATTCCCGTCGGCCCCATCAACGACTTGTGCCCGGTGAAAGCGAGGAGGTCGACGCCCCAGGCTTCCATGTCGATGGGCACCACGCCCGCCGTCTGCGCGGTGTCGAGTGCGAAGAGCACACCCTTCTCCTTGCAGATGCGGCCGATCGCCGCCGCGTCCTGGATCGTGCCGATCACGTTGGAACCATGATTGACGATGACCAGCCGCGTGTTCGGCTTGATCGCGCGCGCGATGGCGTCAGGGTCGACGAAGCCCTGAGCGTCGAAGCCCACCAGGTCGTGGGTGATGACGCCGTCCCGCTCCATCACGTAGAGCGGCCGCAGCACCGAGTTGTGTTCGAGCGTGGTGGAAACCACGTGATCGCCCGGCTGGCACACGCCCTGGATGATGAGGTTGAGCCCGTCGGACGCGTTGGCGCCGAAGATGACGTGATTGTAATCGTGCGCCGGATTGTTGAAGAAGGCGTCGAGTTTGCGCCGCGTCCCATCGACCATGAGCCCCGCCTCGACCGCGAGATCATATCCCGATCGGCCGGGGTTTACCCCGTAGTTGCGGTAGAAATCGGCCATGGCATCGATGACGACGGGAGGCTTCGGGAAGGCGGTCGCAGCATTATCCAGATAGATGACATCGCTCATGCTGACTCCTCTCGAACGACGAGACGATCCGGCCCCGAATATTGCGCATGGACCCGGGGGAGGCAAGGAGAGGTGGGGATGGGGGCCGGGTCCTTCGAGCGGACGCCGGGCGGACCCGGCCCCCATCCCCACCTCTCCTTGCCACCGCCCAGGGGCGTGGGTATGATCGCGAGAGACTTGGCCCCAATGTAAAGATGAGGTGTGGGCATGAAGAGATCATTGGTCGTGTTGATGGCGGTGCTGGTGCTGGCGGGGTGTGGCAAAAAGAATGAGAAACAGGAGACGATGGTACCGCAGGGGATGCAGCAGACGACGGTGACGTCGGAGGCGGCGGATTCGGCGGGAGCGCTGGGGGACTCTCTGGCGGAGGCGGCGGGGCAGATGCCGGACATGCCGGCGAGCGCGGGCGAAGTGCCGCTGCAGTCGCTGGACGAGCCGACCGGGACGCCGCCGAGGAGCGAACCGCAGCCGGTGCGGCACACGGAACCGGAAAGGCCGGCGCGCACGGCCACGGCGCCGCCCGCCGGCGGTTCGTATGCCGTGCAGGTGGGGGCATTCGAGCGCTCGGTGTACGCCGACAAGCGGGTCGCGGCCCTGGGCGACGCGGGTATCTCCGCGCGGATCGAGACGGCTCAGGTCAATGGCGTCACCTATCACCGGGTGATCGTGCCGGGGCTGCCGACCCTGGACGAGGCGCGGAGTCTGGCGGCGCGGGTCGAACGTGATCTGGGCTTCGCCACTCTGGTCCGCAAGCGCTAGATTGTCCGACCGACATCCGTACGTGCCACCACCCCTCGCGCCTGGAGGACGACAATGAGCCGGCTCCCATCGATCCGCCGTCTGCTGGCGGTTGCGCTGGTCCTCGCCCTGCGCGGGCTGCCGGCCGTGGCGGCCGCGCCGGCCGACCAGGCGCCGTTCGTCCGGCTGCACACCGGCGCCGGCACCATGGTCCTGGTACTTTTTCCCGAGCTGGCACCGCACCATGTCGACCAGTTTCTGCACCTGGCGACCGCGGGATTCTACGACGGCACGACGTTTCATCGCATCGTGCCCGGCTTCGTGATCCAGGGCGGCGATCCCCAGAGCCGGGACATGGACCCACGCAACGACGGTTTCGGCGGACCGACACTCGCCGACGTGCTCACGCCCGGCGAGCAACAGGGCCTGACGCAGGCGTTCGCACCGATCGCGGCCCGCGGTTACGGCGGGCTCGATCTGAGCCTGCGGGCGAATCTCGCAGGCGAGTATTCGAAGACGGCCAAGCACCTGCGCGGCAGCGTGAGCATGGCGCACGGGCGGGACGGGTGGGCGGGTAGCCAGTTCTTCATCTGCCTCGATGCCACACCGCAGTTCGATCGGCAGTACTCCATCTTCGGTCAGGTGATCGCCGGGATGGCGGTGGCCGATTCCATCGCGGCCGGCGCGACGATGCCCAGCATCAGCCAGCACGCCCAGCACCCGGTGCCCATCACCAGCATCGAGGTGCTCACGGGCGCGCAGGCGCTCACGGCCGACGAGCGTGCGGCCTACGAGAAGACCATGGCCGACCTCGCGACGGCCGGCAGCACCTGGTAGAACGGAGAGGCGGCGGATGGCGTCGACAGCCAAGGCTTCGCACGACATGGCGCCATGCGGCGACGACAGGCGCAGGCCTGGAGAGATCGTCGTCAAGGGCGTGCGGGTGCACAACCTGAAGAACCTCGACCTGCGGCTTCCGCGTCGCCGGCTCGTGGTGGTGACGGGTCCGAGCGGTTCGGGCAAGTCGTCGCTGGCCTTCGACACGCTCTACGCTGAGGGACAGCGCCGTTACATCGAGAGCCTGTCGAGCTATGCGCACCAGTTCCTCGACCAGTTGCCCAAACCCGATGTCGACCGCATCGAGGGATTGTCGCCGTCGCTGGCCATCGACCAGAAGGGACTGGGCACGAGTCCGCGTTCCACCGTCGGCACCACCACCGAGATCTACAACTTTCTGCGCCTGCTGTACGCTCGCTGCGGCACGTCGGTATGTCCCGATTGCAATCTGCCGGCGACGAACCGGCCGCTCGCCGACATCGAGGCCGAGATCCTCGCCCTGCCGGCCGGTGCGCGCTTCCTCTTGCTGGCACCCGTGGTGCGTGGGCGGCGCGGGCAGCACCGCAAGCTGCTCGACGACCTCGTGACGCAGGGCTACGTGCGCGCGCTCATCGATGGCGAGCTGGTGGAACTGGACAGCGACCTCGACCTGGCGGCCGGCAAGCGGCACGATATCGCCGTCGTCGTTGACGGACTCACGCGGCGCGAAGGCATTCGCGAGCAGCTCCACGCCTCGCTCGAGGCCGCGGCCGCGCTTGGCGATGGCGCGGTGATCGTGTGGCAAGACGGCGACCAGACCTACTACAGTCGCGATGCGAGCTGCCCCGGCTGCGGCCGCGGATTCCCCGCCCTCGACCCGCGCCTCTTCTCGTTCAACTCACCGGCCGGATCGTGTCCAGAGTGCAACGGCCTGGGCACGCTGCGGACCATCCCGGCCGACCTGCTGGTGCCCGATCCGTCGCTCGGACTCGCCGATGGCGCCGTGGAGTTTCTCAAGGGCAAGGAATCGAGCTGGCTCTACACGCAGATCGAGGCGCTGGCCGGAGCCATGGGATTCGAGCTCGCCACGCCGTGGCGCGATCTGTCGACGGATGCGCGCGCGACGCTGTTGCACGGACTGAGCGGCGATACCGACCGGCGCCTGCAGGACCACGTGCACTACCAGGCCTTCCTCAAGGGCTGGCCGGGTCTGGTACCCGAGCTGGTGCGGCGTCATCGCGAGACCAAGTCGGAGCGTATCCGGGCCAACCTCGAGAAGATCATGGCCGAGGAACCTTGCCCCACCTGTGACGGCTACCGTTTGCGGCCGGAGGCGCTCCACGTGCAGGTGGCGGGCAAGCACATCGGTGAGGTGGCGTCGCTCACGTTCACCGAACTGGAGGCGTGGTCTGCCGGCGTGGAGTTCACCGGCGCGCGGGAGCGCGCGGTCGCCACGCCCATCGTGGCGCAGATCCGCCACCGCCTGGAGTTCCTGCTGCGCGTGGGGGTGAGCTACCTGTCGCTGGCGCGCGGCACGCGCACACTGTCCGGCGGAGAGGGTCAGCGCGTGCGCCTGGCCACGCAGGTGGGCTCGCAGCTCACCGGCGTGCTCTACATCCTCGACGAGCCGAGCGTGGGCCTGCATCATCGCGATATCCACCGGCTCATCGGCACGTTGCAAGCACTGCGCGATCGCGGCAACAGCGTGGTGGTGGTGGAGCATGATCGCGATGTCATGCTCGCCGCCGACCACATCATCGACCTCGGTCCCGGCGCGGGCGAGCACGGCGGCTGGCTGGTGGCACAGGGCACGGTGCGCGAGGTCATGGCCACCGAGGGCAGCGCCACCGGCGACTTCCTCGCCGGGCGCGTGGGCGGCGGCGGTCCGGCTCCCCTGTCCAACCACGGGAGTCCACCGGCGGAGCACTGGCTGAGCCTGTCCGGCCTGCGCGGCCGCAACCTCAAGGGTATCGACCTCACGCTGCCGCTGGGGCGCCTGACCGTGGTCACGGGTGTATCCGGCTCGGGCAAGAGCACGGCGGTGAACGACACGCTGTACCGCGTGCTCTCGAACCGCTTGCACCGGGCGCGCAAGCGCCCCGAGCCGTTTGACGACCTCGCGGGTCTGGAACACCTGGACGGCGTGGTCATGGTGGACCAGTCATCCATAGGACGCACGCCGCGGTCGACGCCGGCGACGTACACCGGCCTGTATGGCCACGTCCGCCGCTTGTTCGCGCAGACCGGCCTGGCGCGCATGCGCGGGTACGACGCCGGGCGATTCAGCTTCAACACCGCCGGCGGTCGTTGCGAGGTCTGCGAGGGCGCGGGCATGCGCCGGTTGACCATGGATTTTCTGCCCGACGTGGAGGTGCTCTGCGAGGAATGCGGTGGCCGCCGGTTCGATCGCGAGACGCGCGAGGTGCACTTCAAGGGCCAGGACATCGCCCAGGTGCTCGACATGAGCGTCGACCAGGCGGCCGAACTCTTCGCCAGCGTCCCTCCCTGCCGCAAGATCCTTGAAGTCATGCAGGGCGTGGGCCTGGGTTACCTGCGACTGGGCCAGGCCGGCGCCACGCTCAGCGGCGGCGAGGCGCAGCGTCTGAAGCTGGTGAAGGAGCTGGCGCGCGGCGGCACGAGGCCCACGCTGTACATCCTCGACGAGCCCACCACCGGATTGCACTTCTGCGACGTCGACCGCCTCATGCACGTGCTGGCGCAGCTTCTGGAGCGCGGCAACACGGTGGTGGTGATCGAGCACAACCCCGAGGTGATCCGTCGGGCGGACCATGTGATCGATCTGGGTCCGGAGGGCGGCGCCGGCGGGGGCGAGATCGTGGCCCAGGGCAGCCTGGGCGACATCATGGCCAGCGAGGAATCCTACACCGGCGCCATGCTACGTGAGCTGTTCGCGTCCTGATTTCGCGCCGAGTCCGCATTACCGGCTTGGCTAACGCCAGTGGTCGGCTTAGATTTCTGCCCGACGGGGCCGGCCGTCCCGGTCGCGACCGCGCGCCGGTTCCTGCCACCATCAGCGTCGATCCGCCCACGGCGGATCCCGGCCATGGCGCCCCTAGCCGCAGGAGACCCGAGGTGAACGACCCGATGGTGCTCAAGCTCACCCCCCTGTCAGCCTGGCACGAGGCGCACGGCGCCCGCATGGTGCCCTTCGCCGGTTTCTCCATGCCCGTCCAATACGAAGGTGTGCTCGCGGAGCACGCCACGGTGCGCGAGAAGGTGGGGCTCTTCGACATCACGCACATGGGCGAGGTGTACGTCGATGGCCCCGCGGCCGGCGACTGGATCTCGGGACTGGTGACCAACAAGACCGCCGACGTCGCACCGGGCAAGGTGGTTTACACTGCCATGTGCCGCGAGGACGGCGGCGTGCTCGACGACATGCTCGTGTACCGCCTCGCCGAAATGCGCTGGCTCATCGTGATGAATGCCTCCAATCATGACAAGATCGTCGCCTGGTTGCACGACCACGTGCCCACCAGTGGCGTCACCCTCGACGATGCGAGCGAGCGCACGGCCCTCATCGCCGTCCAGGGCCCCGAGGCGAACGTGCTCGTGAAGCGCCTCGCCCGCCTGCGCGATCGGTCCGACGCGATCGACGCGCTCGAGTTCTACACCCACTTCACCCTGGGCGATTGGATCGTCTCGCGCACCGGCTACACCGGTGAGCATGGCTACGAGCTGTACGTGCCCAACGCCGATGCGCTCCCGGTGTGGGAAGAATTGCTAGGAGCCGGAGCCGATCTGGGCGTCAAGCCCATCGGCCTGGCGGCGCGTGATACGCTGCGATTCGAGGCGTGCTACTGCCTCTACGGTCACGAGCTGGACGAGGACACGACGCCCCTGGAGGCTGGCATCGGCTGGGCGGTGAAGCTCAAGAAGAGTGACGGCTTCGTCGGACGCGATGCGCTCGTGCGGCAGAAGGACGCCGGCGTGCCGCGCAAGCTCGTGGGTCTGGAATTCGAGGGCCGCGCCATCGCCCGGCAGGATATGCCGGTGCTGGTCGGCGGCCAGCAGATGGGCCGGATCACCAGCGGCACCTTCAGCCCCACGCTGAAACGGGCTCTGGCCCTGGCCCTCGTGCGTGTGGATGCCGTGAAGGCGGATGTCGACGAGGGGGACCTGGCGGTGGAGATCCGCGGCAAGCAGGTCGCGGCCCGTCTCGTGCCCATTCCGTTCCTGGCGGCGCGGGTCAAGGGTGATCCGCGGGCCCAGCGTACCCTGGACTAGAGGAGCGAACCATGGTTCCCGACGATCGCAAGTACACCCAGGAACACGAGTGGGTCCAGATCGACGGCGAGGTCGGCATGGTCGGCATCACCGATCACGCGGCGAACGAGCTGGGTGATATCGTCTTCGTCGAGCTGCCCGACGTGGGCAGCGAATTCAGCATGGGCGACGCCGTGGGCACGATCGAATCCGTGAAGGCGGTCGCCGATCTCTACATCCCGATCAGCGGGGAAGTCGTCGAGATCAACCAGGCCGTGGTGGACAGCCCGGAACTGGTGAACTCATCGCCCATGGACGACGGCTGGCTGATCAAGGTACGCCTGGTCGACGGCTCCGAACTGGAGAAGCTGCTCGACGCCGGCGCCTACGAAGACATCCTGGGAGGCTGATCCGCATCATGGCCTACGTGCCGCACACGAACGAGGACGTCCAGTCCATGCTGGAGGCGATCGGGGTCGACTCCGTCGCTGATCTTTTCGCCAGTCTGCCGGAGCAGGCGCGCCTGGGGCGCGACCTCGAGCTGCCGCGCGGTCTCACGGAGGAAGAGGTGCGACGCCAGCTCAAGGCGCTGGCCGCACGCAACCTCAGCCAGGAAGACCTCACGTCGTTCCTCGGCGGCGGCGTCTACGATGCGATCATCCCGGCCGCCTGCGAGGCGATCTGCAGCCGCAGCGAGTTTCTCACAGCCTACACGCCCTACCAGGCTGAGGTGAGCCAGGGCACGCTGCAGGTGATCTACGAGTGGCAGACGTTCCTCACGCGGCTCACGGGTCTGCCGGTGGCCAACGCCAGCATGTATGACGGCGCCACCGCGCTGTCCGAAGCGCTGAACGTGGCGATGGCGCAGCGTCGCAAGCGGCGCGTGATCCTGCCCGCCACGCTCAACCCGCGCTATCGCCGCGTGGTGCTGACGTCGCTGGCCGGCCTCGACGTGGAGTTCGCCACCGCACCGGCCACGCGCGACGGCGTGATCGACGTCGCCGCGCTCCGCGAGCTGGCCACCGCCGACACGGCCGCTGTCGTCGTGCAGAACCCCAACTACCTGGGCCTGCTCGAACAGGTGGACGTGGTGAGCGCCGCGGCGAAGGCCAACGGTGCGCTGCTCGTGGCGTGCGTCAATCCGGTGTCGCTCGCCCAGGTGAAGGCGCCGGCCGAGTATGGTGCCGATCTGGCCGTGGGCGAGGCGCAACCGTTCGGCGTGCCGTGCGGCTTCGGCGGCCCGCTCCTGGGCTTCTTTACCTGCTCCGACGCCCTCACGCGCCGCATGCCCGGCCGCGTGGTCGGCCGCACCGTCGACCGCGAGGGCCGCGACGCCTTCGTGCTCACGCTGCAGACGCGCGAGCAGCACATCCGCCGCGAGAAGGCCACGAGCAACATCTGCTCGAACCAGGGCCTGAACATGCTGCGTGCCACGGTATACCTGGCCATGCTCGGCGGTACCGGCCTGCGCGATCTGGGCGAGGCCAACCGCGTGCGCTGCGAGGCCCTGCGCCGCAAGCTCGCCGCCGTGCCCGGGGTGACCCTGCCGTTCGACGGCCCGGTGTTCAACGAGTTCGTGGTGCGCGTGCCTGGCTCCGCCCGTGCGTTCCGGCAGTTCGCCCATGCGCACGGCATCCTCGCCGGCATACCCCTTCTGGGCATCGCCGGCTGCGGAGAGAGGGACCTGCTCGTGGCCGTCACGGAGAAGCGCACGGCCGCGGAGATCGAACGTTACGCCGAGGTGCTGCAGACCTACGCGACCAGCCGCCAGGAGGTGACGGCATGAGCGAGCCCATCCTCACGCAGACGCGCTGCCAGCGCTGGCTCGCCGATCGTCAGCCCACGCTCTTCGAGCAGGGCCGCGTCGGCCGGCGCGCCTTGACGATGCCGCCCTGGGATGGCGAGCCGGTCGACGCGTCGCTGCCCGCCGCGCACTGCCGCGCGGAGGCTGCCGATCTGCCCGACCTCAGCGAACCCGAGGTGATGCGTCACTTCACGCTGCTGTCGAACCTGAACCATCACATCGAGCGTGGCATGTATCCGCTCGGCAGCTGCACGATGAAGTACAACCCGCGCCTCAACGAGCAAATCGCCGCCCTGCCGGGCTTCGCCGCCCTTCATCCAGAGCAGGACGCGGACGACGTCCAGGGACTGCTCGCCGCGCTGGCGCTGCTCGAGCAGTACCTGTGCGAGATCACCGGTTTCGCCGCCTGCAGCCTCATGCCGGCGGCGGGTGCGCACGGCGAGTTCCTGGGCATGCTCGTCATCCGCGCGCACCATGTCGCCAGCGGCGAGGGACAGCGCCGGGAGATCCTGATTCCCGACAGCGCGCACGGGACCAATCCGGCGTCGGTAGTGCTCGCCGGCATGACGCCCCGCACCATCGTCTCGCGCCCGGACGGCCGCATCGATCTCGACGCGCTGCGCGCCGCCGTCGGCCCGCAGACGGCCGGCATCATGATCACCAATCCCAACACCCTCGGGCTCTTCGAGACGGACATCATCGAGGTGGCGCGCATCATCCACGATGCCGGCGGCCGCCTGTACATGGATGGCGCCAACTTCAACGCTATCCTCGGTCAAGCCCGTCCCGGCGACATGGGCTTCGACGTCGTGCACCTGAATCTGCACAAGACGTTCTCGACGCCGCACGGTGGCGGCGGCCCCGGCGCCGGCCCCATCTGCGTCACCGCCGAGCTGGCCCCGTACCTGCCCGGTCCGCGGCTGGTCGAGAGCGATGGCCGCTTCGACTTCGACCGTCCGGTGCTGCACGACGGCGCGGCCATCCACAGCTACCTCGGCAACGTGGGCGTGTGCCTGCGCGCCCTCGCCTATATCCTGCGCAATGGGCACGATGGCCTGAAGCGCGTGAGCGAGATGGCGGTGCTCAATGCCAACTACCTGCTTGCGCAGCTGCGCGACATCCTGCCGGTCGATCACCCCGACGGTTGCCTGCACGAGTTTGTCGCCAGCGGCGTGCGCTGGCGCGACGAGTACGGCGTCAAGACGCTCGACATCGCGAAGCGCCTGCTCGACTTCGGCATCCACGCGCCGACGATCTACTTTCCGTTGATCGTGGAGGAAGCGCTGATGATCGAGCCCACCGAGACCGAGACCAGGGAGAGCCTGGACCGCTTCGTCGCGGCCCTGCGCCAGATCCAGGAAGAAGCGCGGACGCAGCCCGCGGTCGTACTCGGCGCACCGCACTCGACACCGGTGGCGCGCCTGGACGAAGCGCGCGCGGCCCGTCAGCCCGACCTGCGCTGGCTCGGCCCCTGCAACTGCTGAGCGAGGACGCCGTGGCCCGTCTCCGAGTGATCACCGATGGACCCCGCACCGGGGCCGACAACATGCGCTGGGACACGGCGCTGCTCGACGCTTACCGCCCCGATGACGATCCGATCCTGCGTATCTATCGCTGGTGGCCGCCCGCCGTGTCTTATGGCTACAATCAGAAGCTTGCCGACTTCGACGACGCGGCGGTCCACTCACGCGGCTTCGGACTGGTGCGCCGCCCCACGGGCGGGCGCGCAATCCTGCACGCCGACGAGCTGACCTACTGCGTCGTGGGTGCCTCGCCGTCGGCGCTCTTCGGGGACTCGCTGCACGCCACGTACATGCGGATCAACCAGGCGCTGGTCGTGTTCCTGCGCGGACTCGGCTACCAGGCCGAGATCTCCGGCGGCGAATCGCGGCATGAACTGCGCGGTGCACTCTGTTTCAAGAGCGCGGGGCAGCATGAGATCCGCGTCGGCGGCCTCAAACTCATCGGTTCGGCCCAGCGTCGTACAGGTGGGCGCTTCCTGCAGCACGGGTCGATCCTCACCGGGCCGGGCCACGCGGAACTCGTGGAGTGCCTGATCCCCGAGCGCCGCTCGCTCACGCGCGAGCAACTCCTCGCCTTGACGACCGACCTCGCCCAGCTCCGCGGTCGCCCGCTCACGGAGGCGGACTTCGCCGACTTGACGCAGCGCCTTGTGGTCGCCTTCGCCGAAACGTTCGATCTCGAACCCGATGTGACGCAGTTCGCGTTGCCGAGCGCCGACGCCGAGGCGTGATACCGTCGCTCATTCCCGCTGATGCCGGAACCGACGGCAGTGGCTGCAGAGGGTGATGAGATTCTCCTGTCGGTTGGAATCTCCCTTTTTCTCGGTACCACGTGATGGACCTCGAGGCGGTGCGCGGCGCCGGCGTCGTCCCGCCCATGCATCAGCGACGCCGGCCCCCGAAGGAGCCGGCGCCGCCATCGCCCCCACAGCGACGAAGGGATGTGCGAGGATCAGAAGACGAGGTGGCTGCTCACGGCGACGCCGAGGCCGCGGGTGTCGCTCGGAGCGAAGCCGCCGCGGTTCATCACGGCGAGGTCGAGGCACAAGGGGCCGGCGCGCAGGCCGAGGCCGCCGGCGAGGGAGCTGCCGCTGGGGCCGCCGACGCTGGCGCCGAGGCGCGGGACGAGCCAGCCGAGGAGTCGCCATTCGGCGCCGGCACCGAGTTGTGGGCGCGTGCTGGTGTTGCCGCGGGTCTCGAAGACCTGCACCCAGTCGGCAGCGAGGAGGAGGCGGTCTGTTGCGTGGCTCGCGCCGAGGCGAACGCGTCGGGGCAGGGTGGACGTGTAGCCGGTGACGGCATACGTGGTGTCGGAATCGACAACGGCGTTGTCGAGGTTGTCGTTGTTCGCGGCGATTCCGACGGCGGTGACCGCGTAGACCCGCCGCTCCGGATTGTCGGACCAGCTCAGCGAGCTCATGGCATTGTCGATCGCCAGGCCGAACGACCAGCCGCCGCGAGCCTGGAGCGTGGCGCCCAGATCCAGGGCGTAGCCGCTGCCACCCTCCGCGGTGACGGCCGCGACCATCGCCTCGCCGTCGATGGCGTCGAAGGTGGTCGTGAGGCTACCGTGGGCGTCCTCGATGTGCATCTCGTAGAAGCCGCGCAGGTAGCGCGCGTTGGCGCCCACGGCGAGGCGGCCCACCGGTAGTGTGGCGACGGGGGTTCCGTACGAGAGCGTCGCGGCGCCGACGGCGTAGGCCTCGCCCCAGGTGTCCTGGAAGTCGACGGTCGCGCCCAGCTCGTTGCCGAAGAGCACGAGGTCGAAGAAGTCACGATCGAGGTTGCCGTGGCCAGCGCCGAAGCCCTGCACGCTGAACGCGAAGTTGGCGACCTGCAGGCCGAGAGCGGAGGCGCGCACGTCGGCATCGAGGCTGAACCCGCTCTGGGGAACGTCGGCGAGGATACGTTCCTTGGCGGCCTGGTCGAGTGTGGCGCCGGAGACCTCGTTGTAGCGCGCCAGCGAGAACGCGTTGTTGTGCACGTCGACGGCCACGCCGAAGAGGCCCACCGTGACGCCGCGGCTGAATGCGAGATTGGCGGGGTTGTACTCCACGGCATCGAGGCCGGTGGCGGTCGCGGTCGCGGCGCCGGCCATGGCCCAGGCGCGGGTGGCTCCCTGGGCGTGGGCGGTGGCGGGCGCGCCGGCGTGCAGGAGCAGGAATATGAGCACGGGCGCCGTGATACCGCTCGGGATGCATCCGAGAGAGAGTCCATGTCGCTTCATCGCCAAGTCCTTCGTGGGACCGGTTCGCACCGGTCGCTAGTCGTCGCTGACCCGCACGTCCAGGCGGATGACGCCGTGGACCTCGAGATAGTCGGTGGTGAGCACGCGGACGGGCTCGCCGTCGGTGCTGGGCAGGTGCACTTCCAGCACCGAGTAGAGACCTTCGGTGGCGAGCACCTGGGTGTCGTCGGCCGTGAGAGCCACCAGCGGGTGGCTCGTCACGGGTTCCGTCACGGTGTGGCCCTGGGGATCGACCTCGGCGGCCGCGATCGACAGCGGGCCGATGGCCAGGAGAGGGTCGGTCCGGATGCTGGTGGTATCGGTGGCGAAGAGCACACGCAGTTCCACGCCCACGGGGAGGTGGTTGAGCACCTCGAGGTCGGCGAGCGCGTCGCCGGCGTGGTCGCGCAGGAGGTTGCGGGTATCGGTGTCGAGGCCGAGGGCGTTCGGGTCGCCGTAGATGCGCGAATCGTCGACCACGAACTCCACCGGCGCCTCGATGTGCCAGTCCACGACGGCGTGGTCGCCGGCATGGACGGTGCCGATGGTGCCGTCGCCGCCCACGTGCACGCCGCCCGTCAGGGTGATGTGCGTGGGCAGGTTGTTCAGGAAATCGACGATCGTGCTGTTAGCCTCGTCGAGCACGATGGTGGTGACCTCGGCGCGGTCGACCTCGCCGGCGGCGATGCGCTGGGTGATGGCCAGCTCGCGCACGTCGCCGCTGGCCGAAGTGCCACTGAGAGCGAGGTCGGCGTCGGCCTCGATGCCGGCCGTGTTGGCCAGGGCGAGTGTGAGCGTGGCTCGCGTGAGCTGGAGTCCGCTCAGTTCCTCGGGCAGATCGATGTCGGCGTCGATCGCGTCGACGGTGTACTCGGTCGCGGGTACCGAACCGGTGACGCTGGCGAAGGTGATCCTGCCGGCGCCGAGCTGTGCGCGCAGGCCGTCAGTGGACGTCAGGTGCACGCTGCCGCCGGCGCTGCCGGGCGAGGTGACGTCGACCTCGGCGACGATCGCGTTGAGGGGCACGCTGTCGGCGGCCCGCACGATGCGGCCGCCGAAGTCGACGGCGGCGGCGATGGTGGCGCCGGGTGCGAGGTCGTAGACCTGCTGCAAGGGCTGCTCGTCGAGGTCGACGATGGACGGCCACGTGACGACGGCGTGGCAGGGGATGGGCATCGCGTTGGTCACATCGAGGGTGGCGGCGCCGTCGGCGATCACGGCTTGCAGTACGCCGTAGTCGGCCGGCAGGTCCGTCGTGAACGTGGTGTGCAGCTCCTGGGCATCGATGACGGCGCTGGCCTCGTCGACGGTGAGGTCGGCGAAGTCGGCGTGGACGGAGATGTTGGCCGCGGCATCGACGACCACGAACGCGCCCTCGCTACCGGGCGAGCCGCCGGTCAGTTGCACGCTCACCTCGCCCGGTAGCCAGGCGCCGGTGAGGTCGGCCGTCTGCACGGCATCGGCGCCGGGGGCGATGGCGTCGAAATCGATGGTGACGAACGCACTGCCGGTGGCCGGGTCGACGAGCGCGAGCATGAGGTGGTCGGCGCCGGCGTCGGCGGAGACGGGCACCGGAAGGCCGTTGTGCACCGTCACCGTGAGCGAGCCGCTCGCGAGGTGCGCGCTGTCGACGTCGGCAAGGTCGTGAGGATCGCTCGACTGGGCGATCGGGAACGGAGGCACGGGCAGCGTCTGACCGTCGAGGCCCGCGGCAACGGGATAGAGGTCGGCGAGGGTGAAGTCGAAGTCGACCGGCGCGGCGAGGTCGAGCGTGAAAGCGCCGAGGCTGGTGTCGATGGTCTGTTCGGGGATATCGGCGGCGAGGTCGAAATCGAGGGCCACCGTGTCTGCATCGCCGTCGACGACGAAGCCGAGAACGGCGTCGCCCAGCTCGGTGAGATAGGCCTCGTCGTCGATCACATCGGCGATGTCGAGGCGCTCCTGGCCGAGCGGCACCACGACCTGCGTGGTGAACGTGGGCAGGGCGGGCTTTTCGATGTCGCAGCCCGCGGCCCCGAGCAGGGCGAGCGCGATGAGTCCCCCACCGGCAGCGGCGTGCGGCAGGTTCGGGCGACGGGGACGGTACCGGACGGGCATGGGCGGCTCCTTGGCGACTCTTCCAGAGGCATCGAGATGAACGGGGCAATACGGCGGCTATGGAAGTTCTGTACCACCGGCCACGGCCGGGAGGCGCGATGGCGCACGGGACACGAGGTGCCACGATGGGGAATCATCGGCCACGACGCGGAGGGCACGGGAAGGGCGACAGCAGGAGCGGACGCATGTGACATTGCGCGGATGCGGCGCGCCGGGCGGGCATCTTGCACGATCGCCGCTGCTTGCTCTCGACGGGAGGCGCCCCTAGTATCTAGGATCTGATATCGAGAGCCGAACGATCGACGGACGGTCGTGCCGGCCGCAGGCAACGGAAAGGCCACGAGTGCTCCGCGACATTGGCCGACGACTTCTAATGGCATGCCTGCTCGTACTGGGGCTGCTCACCGCGGTCTTCTTCGTGGTCCACGCCATGCCCGGCGATCCGGCGTCGCTGGTATTCGAGTCCGACCTCTCGGCCGGCCAGCGGACGCTGATGCGCGAGCGCCTCGGACTCGATGCGCCGTTGCTGGTGCAGTACGGCCGCTGGCTCGGTGGCGCCGTGCACGGCGATCTCGGCATGAGCCTGCGCCAGCAACGACCGGTGGCCGCCGTGGTCGGCGAGGCGATCGGACCCACGCTCCTGCTCACCTTCAGCGCGTTCCTGGTGGAACTCGGCGGTGCGATCCTGGCCGGCGTGGCGATGGCGCGCTGGCGTGGTCAACGGCGCGAGTGGGCGCTGAACACCGGCGGTCTCGTGCTCTATTCGCTACCCTCGTTCTGGCTCGGACTCATGGCGATCATGGTGTTCGCGCGCGGCCTGGGCTGGTTCCCCGCCGGTGGCATGCGGGCGCCCGATGCGGCCTACTTCTCCGTCGCGCACCGCGCGCTGGACATGCTGCGGCATCTCGTGTTGCCGGTCGCGGTACTGGGACTCGGCAACTTCGCGGTGACGGCGCGTTTCGTACGCAACGCGCTGGGCGAGGTGCTCGAGCAGGACTACATCCTCGCGGCGCGCGCGCGGGGCCTGCCCGAGCGCACCATCATCTGGCGACACGGACTGCGCGCCGCCCTCCTGCCCGTGGTCACACTCGTGGGACTGGGGTTGCCGCAACTCCTGGCCGGGGCAGTGGTGGTGGAGGAGGTCTTCGCCTGGCCGGGCATGGGCCGGGTGACCATCGCGGCGCTCTTCGCGCGCGACTATCCCGTCATCATGGCGACGACGGCGATCGCCGCGGTACTCGTGGTGCTGGGCAACCTCGTGGCCGACCTGCTCTACCAGTGGGCGGATCCCCGCGTGCGGCTGGGAGGTGAACGTTCGTGGCGCGGCTGATGCGACGCGATGCGATACCGGCTCTGCGGAGCTGGCGTGCGGCGTGGCGCGGGCGTCTCGACCTGCGCATCGGCCTCGTGCTCGTGGCCCTCGCGGTGCTGCTGGCGCTGGGGGCCGACGTCTTCGCGCCGGGCGATGCGGCGGCGCCGGGGCCGAGCGCGGCGCGGTTGCTCGCACCGGGGCCCGGACACTGGCTGGGGACCGACGCGCTCGGCCGCGGCGTGGCCACGCGCCTCGTGCACGGTAGCCGTGTGTCGTTGCTCGTGGGCTGGGTGAGCGTCCTCGCGGCGGTCATGGTGGGCGCCTTCGTGGGGCTAGCGGCCGCACTCGGTCCCCGGGTGGTCGATCGCCTGCTGATGGCGGTCACGGATGTCTTCCTGGCGTTTCCCCGCGTCTTTCTCGTTCTGTTGCTCGTTGCGCTGACGCGACCGTCGCTCCTTCTGGTCATGGTCGTGCTGGGGCTCACCGGCTGGATGGACGTGGCGCGGCTCGTGCGCGCCGAGGCGTTGAGCCTGCGCGAACGCGACTTCGTGGCGGCGGCGCGCGGGCTGGGGCAGAACCCATGGCAGGTGGCCTGGCGCCACGTGCTGCCGAATGTGCTGCCGGTGCTGGTGGTTTCGGCGACCCTGCGCGTGGGGGGGGCGATCCTGCTGGAGTCTTTCCTCAGCTACCTCGGACTCGGCGCGCAGGAACCGACGGTGAGCTGGGGGGCCATGATCGCGCAGGGACGGGCCTACCTGCTCGACGCCTGGTGGCTGACGGCGTTTCCCGGCATGGCCATCGCACTCACGGTGCTGGGTTACAACCTGCTGGGCGACGGATTGCGCACCTGGCTCGACCCGCGCGCCGAGTTGCAGGAGGGCGGCCATGGTTCCCGCTGATCTGCTACGCGTGCAGGGGTTGACGGTGCAGTACGCCGGCAGCGACGTGCCGGCCCTGGATGCATGCGACCTGCAGATCGCGGCCGGCGGGACGCTCGCCGTGGTCGGCCCCTCGGGCAGCGGCAAGACGACGCTGGCTCGCGCCCTCCTCGGTCTGTTGCCGCGCGGCGCGGTGCGGGCGGGCACGCTCACGTGGCGCGGCCACGAGCTGGGCGACGAGGACCTCTGGCGGCGGCTGCGCGGCCTGGAGATCGGGCTCGTGCTCCAGGATCCGCAAACCGCGCTCAATCCCGTCCTCACGGTGGGCGAGCAGATCGCCGCGCCGCTGCGCGCCCACCAGAAACTCGCGCCTGCGGCGGCGGCCCGACGGACCGAGGCGCTCATGGCCGAGGTGCGGTTGCCCGACCCGGCGCGGCTCGCGCGCTGCTACCCCCATGAGCTGAGTGGCGGCATGCGGCAGCGCGTGGGGGTGGCCGCGGCGCTGGCGGCATCGCCGTCCCTGCTGGTGGCCGACGAGCCGACCGCGGCGCTGGACGTGTCGACGCAGCGCGAGATCCTCAACCTGCTGCGCTCGCTGCAACGGACGCGGCGGCTCGCACTGATCTTTGTCACGCACGACCTCGCGATCGTTCCGCTGGTCGCCGACCGCGTGCTCGTCCTCGCCGAGGGCGTGGTGGTCGAGGAGGGTTCGGTCGCGAACGTGATGGCTGCGCCGAGGCACGCCGTCACGCGCGCCCTCGTCGGCGCCGTGCCGCCGGATCGTGCGTCGGCGGAATCGACCCTGCCCGTGCTCGCGGCGCGAGGCATCGGTGTCACGCTCACGGGGCCGCGTGGTCGGCGGCAGACCGTCGTCACCGATGTCGATCTCGATCTCGTCCCCGGTCAGACACTCGGCCTGGCCGGAGAATCGGGCTGTGGCAAGACGACGCTGGCGCGTGCGCTCGTGCGCCTCGTGCCGGCTACCGGTTCGTTGCGTTTGGCCAACCACGACCTCTTCGCGGCGCGCGGCGCGGCGCTGCGCCGGCTGCGTCGCGGCGTTCAACTCGTCTTCCAGGATCCGGCGGCCGCGCTCGATCCGCGGCAGACGGTATTCGATGCGCTGAGCGACGCGTCGACCGCCTCGGGGCGTCATGGCGAGACGGCTTGGCGGGCGGCGGCGAACCTGTTGGCCGAGGTCGACCTGCCCATCTCGGTGGGGCGCAGCTATCCCCACGAACTGTCAGGTGGGCAACAGCGCCGCGTCGTCCTGGCGCGCGCCCTGGCCGCGGAACCGTACGTGATCATCGCCGACGAGCCGACGACCTCCCTCGATCCGCCCACCCAGGTGCACGTGCTCGAGACGCTGCACGACCTGCAGGCGCGGCGCGGTCTCGCCATTCTCCTGATCTCGCACGATCTGGGCTTGCTGATGCGGGTGTGCCACCGCGTGGCCGTGATGTTCGCCGGCCGTATCGTCGAGGTCCTGCCTACGACGGGGGGAGGGGAGGCGATGCATCCCTGCACACGCGACCTGCTCGCCGCCTCGCCGACGGCGCCTCGCGACCTGCAGGAACCCCGGAATGGCGTGCCTCCGCCGCCCGTGGACCCGGTCGCGGCCGCGCGCCATGGATGCCCCTACGCGGTGCGTTGTCGGCAGCGGCAACCGTCGTGTCTGCAAGCGATTCCCGACCTCCTGCCGGTAGGCTCGGGGCACTTTGTCCGCTGCCCCATCGTCGCAGGGCCCGTGCAAGAGCAATACATTGACACGGTATAGGCCAATCTCTATATTCAAGCACCAGTTGCAAGTATGGACGCTGGCCGGGAGTTCCGCGCTTTGCGAGTTGCAGGATGACCGGATTGAAGGTTCCCCACACAACGCCAGGCTGAAGGTCGGTGCCTGAGATCATTCAAGTCTTTCGCGGGTCCGCCCGGTACACCGTCGTGACCGAGGCGGGTTCGTTCGAAAGGAGCCACAGCATGCTCCGGCGTTTCCGTGTCCTGCGGATGCTCGTCGTGTTGAGTCTAGTGGGGCTGGTCGTTGCCGGCGTCCCATCGCGCGTCTGGGCCCAGGGTGCTCCGGCGATGATCAAGGGAACCGTCGTCGATGGCGAGAGCGGAGAACTGCTCGACTACGCCAACGTCGTCATCAAGGGGACGACGCGTGGCACCATGTCGCTGGGCGGTGGCGCGTTCTACTTCCGCGACATTCCCGCCGGCACCTACACCATCCAGATCCTCTACCTAGGCTACGAGCCGGCCGAGCGGACCGTGACCGTGGCGCCGGGCGAGACCAAGACGCTCGAGTTCCGGATGAAGGTGACCATCGTCGAGACCCTCGGCGAGTTCGAGGTCGACGCTGCCAGCTACATGGTCGACGTGAAGGGTATGAAGACCAGCCACGACATCGGCGCGGAGAAATTCGAGCAGTTCGCGATCGACTCCGTGGAGGACGCTCTGGCGCGCCAGGCCGGTATCGTGATGCGCGCCGGCCAGCTCTACGTGCGCGGCGGCCGCTCGGGCGAGGTCCAGACCCAGATCGACGGCGTGTCGGTGGACAACCCCATCGGTGGCGGGACGCTTTCGGTGTCGACCCTCGCCGTCGAGAACGTCCAGGCCGTGACCGGCGGTCTCGACGCCGAGTACGGCAACGCGCTCTCCGGCGTCGTGAACATCACCACCAAGACCGGTAGCCGCGAGAAGTTCGAGGGCGGTCTGCGCTTCCTGACCGACGACTTCGGTCGCCAGGACCGCACCTACACCAACTTCGACCGCTTCGAGTACGGCTTCGGCGGCCCGTCGCCCGTGAAGAACCTCACCTATTACGTGTCGGGCGACCTCGTCTGGTCGGACAACGAGAACTTCTCGGTGGCCAACCGTCCCGAGTACTCCATCAATTTCGGCGACAAGAACCTCTTCACGCTGCGTCGCCGTCAGGCCAACAGTGTGCGTGGGTCGGCGAAGCTGGCCTACTACTTCGACGACAAGAGCAAGAAGCTCCTTACCGCGGAATACACGTACTCGGCGTCGTGGGATCAGTACTACTCGCCGAACTGGAGCGTCGAAGGTTACGTCCAGAAGCTGATCTACATGCCGCAGGTCATCTCGTTGAGCCGATTCGGGGGCGACAATGCGGACACGTACCTGTACACGGGCTCGCAGATCCCGGTGTACTACGGTCCCTGGTACGATCAGATGCTGGCGACGGCGCGTCCGGCCGTGGTGCTCGATTCCCACAACTCCAGCGCCACCCGGCATACCGTGCCGATCATGCAGGTACGTTCGGCCGCGTCCGGCGACGTCTTCACTGTCGCGGCCCAGCCGTCGTTCGAGGGTTTTCGCTATCCGTATTCGCAGTTCTCGAACGTGGCCGAGGATTCCTCGTACGTATACTTCAATTCGGCCAATAACGACCGCCAGAACACGAAGCTCAGCCAGAGCGCCAAGCTGGTCTGGCGCCACAGCCTGAGCGAGGATACATTCTACACGGTGCGCCTGGCGCTCGTGGCGTTCGACACGCATGTCGACGTCAATGGCAAGGATCCTTACCAGTACAGTCACGGCGGCATCTACTCTCCGGGGTTGTTCTCGGGACAGACGACGATCTACACCACCGCGAACGACTACTACACCGACCGGCTGAATCCGCTGTATGTGACCACAAGCGACTACCCGCGCTGGGAAGAACAGTACAGCCGCACCTATCAGCTCAAGTTCGACCTGACGAGCAGCCGGTGGAAGGGACACCTGGCGCGAACCGGTCTGCTCTTCGTCTACAACGATCTGGCCGAGACGTCGCTGAGCTCGCCGGCCATCGAGTCGCGCGACCGCTACACGCTCGAGTACCAGCTCGGTGCGAACCGCAACGTGTTCCATACGTACAATCCCGAGGCCTCGTGGTACATCCAGGACCGCTGGGAATACGAGGGCATGGTGGTCAACTACGGATTCCGCTGGGACATGTTCTCGCCGGGGTCGGCGGCCGAGATCCTCCTGCGGAACAACGACGTCGACCGCAACGTGGTGAAGTACAAGACGCAGTTCTCGCCGCGCCTGGGCTTCGCGTTCCCGATCACGGAGCGTGACGGCTTCAGCTTCTTCTACGGCCGCTTCATCCAGTTCCCCGATCGCGCGAATCTCTTCGCGAGCCAGCAGGTGGTGGGCAATCAGGGCACCCTGGGCAACCCCAATCTCAACGCCGAGACGACCATGACCTACCAGGCCGCCATCCAGCACCAGTTCACCGACTACCTGGCCGGTTCGTTCGCCATCTACTCGAAGGACATCTACGACCTGATCTCGGCGACGCAGGTCACCGACAGCGAGACCGGCAACACGCTGTACCGGTACATCAACAAGGCCTACGCCTCGGCGCGCGGTGTCGAGCTGTCGCTGAACAAACGGTTCAGCGACAGCTTCAGCTTCGACGTGGCGTACACCTTCGCGTATGCCGACGGCGTGGCGTCGTCCACGGAGTTCGGTACCAATTCCGAGGGTCTCGCCTACCTGCCGAGCCAGGAGCTGCCGCTGGACTGGGATGTCCGCCATGCGATCAACGTGGGTCTCTACCTCGCGGAACCTGGCTCGTGGTCAGGTTCCGTGGACATGGCCTACAATAGCGGCTTCCCCTGGACGCCGAACGACCGCTTCGCCAAGCGCCAGGATCCCTTACTCGAGAACAGCAAGCGTTTGCCGTCGACGTTCAACGTCAACATCCAGTTCCGCCGCGAGCTGAATGTCTACGGGCAGCACCTCACCCTGGAACTCCAGGGGCTCAACCTGCTCAACGAGGATGAGCCACAGGCCCCGGGGCAGAACATCCTCCCCGGCCTGCAGAACGCCACGTCCGCGTATTACTCTTACTTGACGGAAACGGGCAAGTTCGGCGGCGCATTCCTGCAGGACCAGAACGGCGACACGTTCAACGAATTCATTCCGATCAACGATCCCCGGGTGTTTGGGGCGCATCGCCTGTTCCGGGTCGGACTCGGGTGGAAGTTCTAGTTTTCCGCTGCCGGCGGGCCGTCCCGTCGGTGGGCAGGAGAGGAACGACGATGAGATTGAGCTGCAGCAGGGACACACGCCGACCAGGGATGAGTCTCGTCTCGGCCATCGCCCTCTTCGCGATCATGGTGAGCGCGGCCTCGGCCTTTGCCTGGAAAGATCCCGATACGTTCGGTGGCGGGCCGTACGATCCCCATAGCGCGCTGGTGACGCACGGCGAGTACGTCATGAACGTGGGCAACCTCCAGATCAACATCACCAACTGGGGATTGATCGGTTCCTACCCTGGCTCGGGGTACACTTTCTCGGACGCACCGTCGGCACAATGGCCGGCCGGTAGCGGCAACGAGTACCTGTTCGCCGCAGGTATCTGGATCGGCGGTGTCTTGCTGGGGCAGACGGTGGTCTCGACGGGCCAGTACCAGCAGGAGATCACGGCGCGCGGCGAGGTCGCGGAGGATACGATCTACGAGGCCAAGGCCGCGCAACTCGTCCGGCCGGCCGGGAACTCGATTGCCAGCGGCCGCCGCTTTCCCGAACCCGACTCCAATGACGACGGGGACACATTCCCGTCGCCACCGTACGCCTCGGGCGTCCCGCTGGTCGACGAGGAAGTGCTCAACGGCTACGACGACGACGGTGATGGCCTGATCGATGAGGATTTCGCGCAGATCGGCAACCAGATGTTCGTGACCACGGAGTACGACAACACGCGGCTTGCCCAGCAGCGGTACCCGGATCACACGCCGATGAATCTGGAAGTGATCCAGTCGACCTACGCCTGGGAGAGCGATCTGGCGGACAACTTCGTGGGATTCAGCTACGCCATCGCGAATATCGGCGTAACCACGATAAGCAACGTCTACATCGGATTCTTCGCCGATGCCGACATCGGCCCGCGCAGCGGAACGAACGTCGCGTCCGATGACATGGTGGGCTCCTACTCCGGACCCGTGCGTGCGTCGGATGGGTCCTGGGTACCCGTCGAGGTCGGCTACATGTACGATGCCGCGGAGAACAACCGCCTCGACGGCTACTTCGGCATCGCGTTCCTCGGACACGACACCGACCCCTCCGGCCTCCACGCGCCGAAGCGTGTGCAGCTCCGGTCGTTCCAGCGGTTCTCAGGCTCCTCGAGCTTCCAGCAAGGCGGCGATCCGACCAACGACAACGAGCGCTACGAACTGCTCAGCCGCCAGGAGCGCGATCAGAACTCGCCCCCGGGCAAGGCCGACGACTACCGGTTCCTCGTCTCTGGCGGTCCATTCGAGACCCTTGCGCCTCAGGATACGTTGCACTTCGACGTGGCCATGGCCGTGGGGCCGGGGCTCAATGGGCTCCTTTCCGTCTGTGCGGAGGCCACGCTCACGTATTTCGGCAACTACTTCGATCAGATCACCTCGGCGACCAATCATCAGGACGAACAGTTCAATCCCGGCATGAACGGGCGGGAGGCGCGGGTTTGTCGTGACGACTTCGTGCCGCCCGAGGCCTTCGATCAGATCCGTCCGGACTTTGGCGACACGTCGTGCGTGTCGCAGAGCTATCTGCTTGCGCAGCCCGCGCTGTCGAGCGCGGAGGTCTTCTCCTACATCGATCCGCTCGGCCATCGCAAAGACTGCGCCTACGTCAACCTCGACAACTGTTTCGAGTGCTATCGCCAGAAGCCCCATACCCTGGGACAGTCGGCCGAAGATGCCCGGTGCACCCAGGCCGATGTCGAGCAGTACTGGGATTGCAACCAGTCGGACCACGGTCCCGGTTGCACGGGCGTCGACGGCAACGAGACGCAGGTGAAGTGGCTGGTCGGCATGGCGCCGCCTCCGCCGGGGATGCGTGTCTGGCCCACCGACGACACCGTGCACGTGTACTGGGATGATCTGAGCGAGAATACGCCGGACGTTCGCCTCAACTTGATCGATTTCGAATCGTACCGCATCTGGCGCGCGGACAACTGGACGCGTCCCTTCGGCTCGTCCGTCGACAACGGACCGGAGTCTGCGCTCTGGCAGCTCATCGCCGAGTACGACGTGGTCGACTCCTTCACGGCTGCCATCACGATCCCGCCGGACACGTTTGTCTACTATCACCGGTTGCCGCTGGGGCGGAACACCGGGATGAACGCCATCAAGTACCAGCCCGCCGTGCTGGGCAACCCGCGGTTCGCCGGCCTCATGGAGGCCACCGAGGCGATCGTCCTCGCGGACCGTCTGGGAGCGATCGTCGCCCGCCCGGACCTCTACGACGAGTTCGGCCAACCGATCGAAGCCTACCAGGGGCTGATTCCCTGGCAAGGCTACCCCTCCGTGCTCGATACGTTCTGGGCCGAGGCAGCCCGGCCGGGCAGCACGTACGTGGATCCGAATTCCGGCGATCTGGTCGTGGTCTCACGAGAGAAGAAGCCGACCCAGTATTACGAGTACGTCGACCACAACGTTCATAACGGGTATCTGTATTTCTACTCCGTGACGGCGTCGGATCATGGTGTCGCCCTCAATGACGGGGTTGCGAGGATCTCCGGCCCGGGACAGTCGGGCGACCCCGCGTCGTCGTTCACCGACACGTCGCCGGGCACATTGGCGCAGACGGCCGAGGAGCGCAACCGATATGGCGCCAACATCTTCGTGTATCCGAATCCGGCTACGCGCGACGCGCTCGCTGATTTTCAGCAGTTCCAGCCGTCGGGTACGGACCCGACCGGCGTGCGCGTGAATTTCGCGAATCTTCCGGCCGCGCATAACACGATCAAGATCTTCACGCTCAGTGGCGATCTCGTGCAGACCATCGACCACGACGGCACGGGAGGATATGGCGAGGCGAGCTGGAATCTCATGAGCCGGAATTCGCAGGAGATCGTCAGTGGCATCTACCTGTATGTCGTCCATGCGGACGACAGCAGGTTCGAGGATTTCATCGGCAAGTTCGTGGTGGTGCGGTAAGTCCCGTTCACGAGGAAACGGGCCGCCACCAAACCCGTCGCAAGACGGACCTGGAGGAGAACATGAAGCGCATTGCCCTGTTGGCCGCCATCCTCATGTTGCTACCCGCGCTCGCGCTCGGGAAGCAGTTCGAGAAGGTTGGTACCTTTGGCGCGCAGTTCCTCAAGATCGGAGTGAGCGCGCGGGCTACCGGGATGGGGTCGGCATTCACCGGCGTGGCGGACGACGCCAACTCGGTGTTCTGGAATCCGGGCGGTCTGGTGAACGTGATCACGAACGAGGTCGCGCTCAACCACGTCGAGTGGCCGGCGGACATCAACTTGACGAGCGCGTGCCTGGCGTTCAATCCCCGGTCCATTCCGGGAACGCTGGCGATCTCGGCGCGGTCGCTGTGGCTCGATCCGATGCTCGTGCGCACGGGCTACGAGCCCGACGGCAACGGCCAGGACTTCGACGCGGGCAGCACGGCGTTTGGCCTCAGCTATGCGCGCTTCTTCACGGACAAGTTCTCCGCGGGGTTCACGCTCAATTATATCCACGAGGGACTGGCGGAGACGAGCGTCAACACGATGGGCTTCGATTTCGGTATCATGTACCGCATCGGTGTCAAGGATCTCAAGCTCGGCATGGTGATCCAGAATCTCGGCGGCAAGGAGAACTTCGACGAGATCGAGTCGAAGATGCCGACGACGTTCAAGGTCGGAACCAGCTTCGTGCCAATCCACACCGAGCACCACAAGCTGCTCACGGCCGCCGAGTTCCAGCACCCTTCGGACAACAAGGAGCGGGCGAACATCGGTGCCGAGTACGGCATGAACGACATCTTCTTCCTCCGGGGCGGCTACAACATCGCCTACGATACCGACGGCGTGACGTTCGGGTTCGGCGTTGCCCTCAAGGCGGGCGATTCGTCGCGGCTCCAGCTCGACTACAGCGCGGTCGACATGGGCCCACTGCAGTACGTGCACCGGCTCTCCCTGAAGGTCATCTACTAGGCATGCCGGATCGTGTCCTCCTGCCGCCTCGCCAGTTTCGACCGGCGGGGCGGCCGCGTATTCCGGGGATGCCTGTTGGCTGGCGCGCTCGGTTTCCTTATCGTGATGGAGGATGCGCTGACTTGAGCCGAGGGCTCGGGAGTGACCGGACATGAACACGCGCGGATATCGAAGTCGGGTCGGAACCCTGGCGGTCGCCATCGTGGTGGTCGGTGCATCGGTGGCCGGCGCCGCCTGGCTTCGACCCGTCGAGGGCGGCGGCAATTTCCATTGCACGGTGGACCTGGCGAATTTCCAGGAGGCCGATGGACGACTCGATGTCGTCGTCATGGTGGCAATAGAGAACCGCGAGATCGAGTTCGAAAGGGTCGATGGCCGCTGGCAGGGCAAGTTGCATGCGGTGGCCACTCTCAGTCGTGGCGCGGACGATTCGCTGGTCACGGTGACGGCTGAGGCCGACGTGCCCGTACATGCCCGGAGCGAGCAGGAGGCCGGCTCGCCGACGCTGACGCAGATCTTCACCCTCGTGCTCCGCGATGTCCCCTTCCACGACGGCACGTTCCAGCTCGATCTGAACGATCTCAACCGACGGCGCCCTGTATTTCTCAGCTTCATCAACAAGGAACCGGCGTTCAGCCAGGCGGTGGCCGACTGGTCGGCGCCGCCCGAGGGGAACGGCCGCGGCCTCGTCGTGGGGGATCTGGTGTTCCTCGCCCACGCGCCCATTGCCGAGTGGTCGGCGCGCGCGGTGCGTCCCGACTCCCTCGCCAGTGGCGGGCCATGGGATTACCTGCACCCGCTGCGTCGCTACGGACTCGAGCAGACGCAGGTGCAGGTGTACTTCGAGCTGCAGCCGCCGCACGATTCCGCCCGGTGGCGCGAGGCGTCGGGCCGGGACCTTCTCGTCGAGGTCCTCAGCAAGGAACTCGATTTCGCGCTCCGCGACACGTTGTCGCTGACGCCCACTGCCCGGCAGGCTCTGGCCGCCGGCCGGCCGGCCGCCATCTATTACCAGCTCGACGGCTCGCTACTCCCACCTGGTGCGTTCCGGCTCGGAATAGCGCCCCTGGACTCGGTCGGGAGGGGCTACCTGGGCGAGTTCGATGTGACCTGGCGCCTCGATCAGGTGGCCCGCGGGCTCGAGGACTTGCTCGGCGAGGGCCATACCGTGCTGCGGGGAGAGCAGCTGCGAAAGTTCGACCACGCGTCGCGCATGGAGCAGGAGGTCATCCTCGATCGTTTCTGGCAATCGCTCGACCCCGATCGCTCCGACCCCTACAACGAGGTCTATGCCGAATTTCGCCGGCGCGTCTCCCATGTCCGGGAGCATCTCGGCGGTTTCGGGGCGGGCGGTGCGAGGGACGCCCGGGGGCGGGTCTATCTCCTGCTCGGCCCACCGGATGAGATCCAGACGCACGTCATGCCACTGAACGAGTCGGATCTCGAGGACGCCAGGGTCAAGGTGTATGAGCCGTACGCGCCGGATCGGGAGGGGACCTTCGCCAAGGGAAACTATGCGACCGAGACATCGGCATCGCGAATCGTGTTCACGCCTGTCATTCCCATGCCTTACTCGTTCACGGCGGCGATGGAGATCCAGCAGAACAAGACGAGTGTCAAGCGGGAACACGGATTTGAACTGTGGCGGTACACGCGGCGTGGGGACGGGCTGTTCCCGAACGCCTATTCGGACGCCGGCGCGTTCGCCGGTTTACGTTTCCTGTTCGTGGATAGCGACGGAACCGGACGGTTCGAACTGCAGTCGTCGAACGCATTCAAACAGGGCGATTGAAGGGACGCAAGGCCGGCCTGCGCGAGCGCCGAATATGAGAATACCGTTTGACTTAGGTAGGGCGTTGACACAAATTACATGCCACCGGTATACTGCCGAACCCGGTGATTTCGCGGGCGACCGAGGGTGTACGGATAGCCGACGCGGGGACAGGGACGACAGGGTCGATGAAGGCACCCACCAGAGCATCGACCCCGGTCTCCGGTAGAATTCTGGAGCATCATCCGGGCCCCACTCAGGAAAGGGAGATTAGCGCAATGGCTCGTCACGGTTCGCTGAAGAAGGCCGGCCTCTTCGCCATCGGCCTCGCTCTGCTCGTCATGGCCAATGTCGCGCCGGCGTTCGCACAGGACGACGCGGATGTGCCGTCCAACGAGCGCATCGAGAAGATCATGGCCACGCCCGACTCCCTGGGCTTCGCCAAGACCGCGGCCGACTCGGCGAGCCTCGTGCCCGTCTACATCGAGCCGATTGGCGGCCTCATGGGTGTGCTCGAGCGCAGCCCGCTCGGCAAGACCGGTTTCGGCAAGTTCTTCGTCAAGGGCGGCAGCTTCATGTGGTGGCTGCTGCTGATCGGCATCGTGGGTCTGGTGTTCATCCTCGAACGCATGTGGACTCTCAATCGCGCCAAGGTGAACACGCGCAAGCTCATCGGCACCGTGATCACGACGCTCAAGACCGAGGGCGTGCAGGCGGCCGCCGAGGAATGCCAGAAATGGCGCGGCCCGATCGCGGCCATCCTGTACTCGGGTCTGCAGAAGTCGGACAGGGGCGACGAGGCCGTGGAGAAGGCCATCAGCACCGCCGGCGTGATCGAGATGAGCTTCCTGGAGCGAGGTCTGGTGTGGGTGTCGTCGGTGACGACCCTGGCGCCGCTCGTCGGCTTCCTCGGTACGGTGTCGGGTATGATCCATGCCTTCGAGGCGATCGCGGCCAGCGAGCAGGTGAACGCCAAGCTGGTGGCGTCGGGTATCTCCGAGGCCCTCATCACCACCGCCACGGGCCTCGTACTCGCCGTGCCGGCGACCATCGCCTACAACTTCTTCGTGGCGTCGATCGACCGCTTCACCATCGAGATGGAAGAGGCGGCCATGGAACTGATCGAGGCACTCGACAGTATGCGATAGCGGTTCACGCGTGCTGATGGACCCGGACCAGAGGAACGAAGAACCATGTCGGTGATGCGGAAGAAGAAGAAACAGGCGATCGGCGAGATCAACCTCGCCTCGACGTCGGATATCTCCTTCCTGTTGCTGATCTTCTTCATCGTGACGACGATCTTCGCCGAAGAGCAAGGTCTGATCATGATCCTGCCCGGCAAGCAGAAGAACAAGGAAGACATCGTCAAGGTGAAGCAGAGCAACATCGCGACGATCAGGATCAGCAAGAACAACGCGCTCACGCTCGACCAGAAACCGATCCAGCTGGCGCACGTCGAGTACGCCATCAGGGATCGTATTCTCAACAACGAGAAGACGGTCGTCGTGCTCGAGACCGATCCGGACGCGTATTATGGCACCATGGTGGCCGTGCTCGATGAGCTGAAGCTGGCCAACGCCCGCAAACTCACGCTGAAGACGACGGGGAGGTAGGGGCGGTGGACTTTAATCGGTCGGCCAGGAAAGATCCCTACATTCCCACGGCTTCCATGGGCGACATCGTCTTTCTGCTGCTCATCTTCTTCATGGTCACGACCATCTTCCGCAAGGAAGTCGGTCTGCCGGTGGAGTTGCCGCGCGCCGAAGCGGGCGAGGAAGTGCAGCGCGATCTGGTGTCCAACATCTACATCGATCGGTTGGGGCGTATCTCGGTGGACGACCGGCTGGTGCAGACGCGGTTCATCTCGGACATCTTCGGCAAGAAGATCCAGAATAACCCGCAACTCATCGTGGCCTTCAAGACGGACAAGATGACGCCGTACGGTACGGTGAGCGACGTGATGGAAGAGCTGAAAGACGTCAACGCGGTGAAGGTGTTCTTCCACAACGACGTGGAAGTGCGCCCGCCGACGAAGTACTAGGATTGGGGAGAAGCGAGAGTGCCATGAGTACGTCGAGTGCCACGCCTGCCTACCGAATGTCGGCCAATGCCGAGTTCAAGGCGCAGTATGGCAAGACGCTGCGCTGGTCCTTGCTGGGTGCCATCCTCATCGTGCTCATCGCCTTTTTCGTGTCGCCGGAGATCAAGTTCAAACCCTACAAGATGCGGCAGCAAGAGATGGAGCTTGTCGAGCTGAATGACACGCCCCAGGACTTCGAGTTGCCGCCGCCCGTGGAAGCCCCGACGCCGCCGAGGGTGATCGAGGCGGCTCCCGATGATGCGGTGACGGACGACGTCGAGATCGCCGACACGCTGATCGACCTCACGGCCGCCCTGAACGACGGTATGGGAGCGATCAGTCTGGACAATGGCGAGCAGTTCGTGGTATCCGCCGAGAATCCCAAGTTGCTGCAGCGGGTTCAGCCCGAGTATCCGGAGATGGCCCGCATGGCGCAGCTCCAGGGCACGGTCATCGTGAAGGTGCTCGTGGGACCGGATGGCACCGTGCTGGACGCCCAGGTGGTCAAGAGCGTGAACCCTACGCTCGATCAGTCCGCGCTCGCGGCCGCTCGGCGCACCAAGTGGATCCCGGGCAAACAGCGCAATATTCCGGTCAAAGCCTGGATGGCGCTGCCGTTCAATTTCAAGCTCCACTGATCGGTCCCGCCTGGCCGCTGTTCGGCCACCGGAGGGAACCTCGCGGCTCGGGGCCGCGTCCTAGAGGCGCGGCCCTTCGCATCGGTCCCGCGACATCGAGCGCTGGAACCTGCAACCCGGAGCGTTGGAGCACGTAAGTGCTGCGGTCGCCAGTGGAATCTGCCTGGCCAGGCGACCCATCCGTCGCTAGAATGCCCTTGGCCGGCGGCCGCGCCGGCCGGCAACCTGTCGCAAGGAGAGCGGTCCATGTCTGCTAGCTACCCCTCGGTCTCGCCGCGACTCGCCAGCCTCTGGCTCGTCTTCATCCTCGCCGCCGGCGTGACGGCGAGCGTGGCGGCGGCGCCCGCCGCGAGCGACAGCAGCGCGGCAGTGCCCGTGCTCAGCCTCCGCGACTGCGTCGATATCGCGCTCGATGGCAGCATCCAGCTGCGCATCGCCGAGCAGCAGGACGATATCGCGCGGCAGGATATCAAGTCGGCGTGGGGCGCCTTCCTGCCCAGCGTGTCCCTGTCGTCGAGCTACCGCAAGAGCAACCGCACCGACTACGGCTCCGTGACGCCTGTCTACTCCTCGCAGCAGTTGCCGATGGTCGACACGGGCGGTGACACGCTCTACTTCCCGACCGCGGTGGAGACGGGGACCATCACCGAGGATGTGAAGACGAAGTCCACGTACAAGGATGTCGGCGCGAATTTCGGGCTCACCCTCTTCGACGGACTGAGCAACGTCAACACGCTCAAGGCGGCGAAGGCCTCCGCGTCGGCGGCGGCTCACCAGCAGGTGTACACGCGCTCGCAGGTGATCCAGAACGTCGCCGTGGCCTACTACAACTTGCTGCGCTACCTCGCCCTGCGTGACGTGGGTGCGGAAGACCGTGACCGGGCGGCCAAGGAGCTCGAGCGCACCGAGACTTACTTCCGACTCGGTAGCGCAGCCAAGGCCGATGTACTCCAGCAGCGCGTGCGCCTCGAGAACACGAAGCTTGCCCTGGTGACGGCCGAGAACCAGGTACAGCAGGCCTTCGCCGATCTCGCCTACGCGATGTATCGCCCACTGGAGTCCCCGTTCGACATCGATCGCTCGCCGCTCACTGCGAACATGCAGGTGGCGCCCATCGACTCGCTCTACACCGAGGCCCTGGCCAACCGCGAGGACCTGAAGGCCGATGCGATGACCATGGAGGCGCGTCAGAAGCAGGCCGCCGCCGCCGGGGGCGCACTGCTGCCCCAGGTCGACGCCTTCGCCGGCTACACGCGCTACAACAACCAGTCGCCTTACCGCTTCGGTTCGCAGACCTCGGGGAGCTGGAGCTACGGCGTGCAGGGAAGCTGGTCCATCTTCAACCACTTCCAGAACTGGACGCGTCGGTCTCAGTCCAAGGCCAACGCGCGCATCGCGGAGTATAATTTCCAGCAGGCGCAGTTCGACGCTCAGCTCGAGGTGCGGCGCTTCCACAACTCGATGGTCGAGGCACGCGAACGTCTGGCCGTGAGCCGCGAAACCATCGCCCAGGCCGAAGAGGAACTCCGTCTGGCACAGGAACGCTTCCGCGTCGGTGCCGGTACCCAGCTCGACAAGATCACGGCCGAGGTCAGCCTGGCCCAGGCCAAGTCGGACGAGGTGCAGGCCATCTGCGACTACCTCATCGCGCGCGCTCAGCTCTACCGGGCGCTGGGGCGTCTCGACGATATCCAGAAGGTCGAACGGTGACAGCGGGCCACCTCATCACGCTACGCGGGCTCGTGAAGACCTACGTGGTGGGGACGCAGGAAGTCTACGCCGTGTGCGGTCTCGACCTGATCATCGATCCGGGCGAGTACGTGGCGGTGATGGGCAGCAGCGGCTCGGGCAAGTCGACGCTGATGAACTTGATCGGCTGCCTCGACACGCCCACCGCCGGCTATTACGAACTGAACGGACGTGACGTGAGCCACCTCGACGAGGACGAGCTGGCGCGGATCCGCAACGAGGAGATCGGCTTCGTCTTCCAGACCTTCAACCTGCTTCCCCGCAGCACGGCGGCGCAGAATGTCGAGCTACCATTGATCTATGCCGGTGTGCCGGTGGCCGAGCGCCGCGAACGCGTGCAGGAGGCCCTCACCTCGGTGGGCCTGGCTGATCGTGTGCACCATCGGCCCAACGAGCTGAGCGGCGGCCAGCGGCAGCGGGTGGCGATCGCACGGGCGCTCGTGAACCGCCCGTCGCTGCTCCTGGCCGACGAGCCCACCGGCAATCTCGATTCGCGTACCAGCGAGGAGATCATGGCCCTGCTGAGTGATCTGGAGCAGCAGGGCCAGACGATCATCCTGGTCACTCACGAGTCGGACATTGCCGCGTTCTCACAGCGCATCATCCGGCTGCACGACGGCACCATCTCGAGCGACGAGCGTAATGCAGTCCGTCGCTGAATCGCGCCGCCGGGCATGCCTCATCGCACTCTGTTTTTTGATCGGGGCGGTGGTCCTGGTCGGATGCGCGGGCAGCGGTCCGGGGCTCGGCGAGTCGGGCGATTCTCACCTGCCTCTGCAGGCTTTCGTGGCTACCCGCCTCGACTCGGCCGGCCACGCCGAGGCGCAGGTCCGCGTGGAGACTACCCATCGCGCCCTGGTGTTCACCCGCGGCGACGCCGGGTTTCACAGCGAGCTGGTCGTACTCGTCACGGCCCGGCGGGGCGACGATCAGGTCGGTGGCGGAGTCGGACAGACCACGGTCGACGTGATGAGCTACGAGGCGACGCGATCGAGCGACGCCGTGATCGTGGATGTCCCCCTCGTCGTGCGCGGCGGCGACGACGTCGTCCTCGCCGTCACCGCGTCGGTACGCCAGACGCAGCGTCGCTGGCAGCGGCGCCTCGCCTTCTCGCCGCACGCCCTGGCTGCGATGCCCCTGGCCGTGCAGCATGTGCGCATGAGCCCACCGGCGGGCGCGGCCGGGACCCATGTCGTCACGGCCGACGACGACACGGTGCGCCTGGCCGTAGGGTTGCGTCGCACCAGTGAGCCCTGGCCGCAGTCGGGCGTGCGGCTCGTGGCCACCCTCACCGCCAGTGGTCTTACCGAGCCGCGGTCGGTGGTGCGCGATATCGCGCCGCCGGCGGCCGCGCGCGACTCGGTGGCGACAGATCTCGAATTCCCCGCCACGCAACTCCCGTTCGGCCGCGTCTCGATCGAGCTGTCTCTCGACCTGTTGCGCGACGGACATCGGCAGAGCCTCCCATACGGACGTCCCCTTGCGCTGGAGGTGCTACGCGTCCCCGTGGACGACGACCACGCCTGGCGCCGCCACGTGGGCTGGCTCAAGGGTCTGTTGCCGGACGCGGTGCAGGACTCGTTGCGCGCCCTGCCTGCCGCGCAGCGTCAGGCAGCCTGGACGGCGGCGTGGCAACGCATCGCCGCGTCGCGATCCGAAGATCCGCAGACCGCGGCCCTCGACCATCTGCGCCGCATCGTGACTGCCGACGAACGATTCGGGCAGTTCGGTCGTGGCGCTCTCAGCGATCGCGGGCGCGCCATCATCCGCTATGGCGAGCCCGGCCACGTCGAGCGGTACCTGGACAACCTCTCGGGGACCGGTGTCTGGGAGATCTGGGAGTACCCGGATCTGGGACTGCGCCTGCTTTTCTTCGACGCCCACGGTATGGGCGATTTCCAGCTCTCCGACGTCCAGCACGTGTAGTGCGGACTCAAGAATTCCGACGCGGAGTCGAAATCAGGGAGGTCACCCGAGATCCCCGCGGGCGCTGCGCACTTGCGAGCCGGCGCTGAGGTCCAGATGTACTTCTACGCGTTCTACCCTCTCGGCCTCGACGTGCGCCTTGCACGTCGTCCCTGGTTGTCGATCAGCCTCGTCGCGGTGATGGTGGGGGTCTTCCTCTGGTTGCGGTACTTTCCTTACGCCGGACCCGTCTATCCGGGCAGCCTGATCTTCTGGCCTGGCAACGGTGTGCCCGCAACCACGGTGACGGCCATATTCCTGCACGGAAGCTGGATGCACCTGCTGGGCAACCTGGTCTATCTCGGTGTCTTCGCGCCAGCGATGGAGGACCGGCTGGGGCGGGGACGATTCTTGCTCCTGTTCCTCATGCTGGGAGTCGCCGGCAATCTGGCGCACGGCGTGGTGGCGATGGAGGGCTGGCTCGGGCAACGTGGGCTGGCCGTGCTCGGTGCGTCGGGGGCGATCTCGGGGTTGCTCGGGCTCGCGCTCGTGCGGTTCTCGTTCGCGCGGGTGGCGATCGCTTACTGGGTGTTCGCGCCGCTGCAGGGGCAGAATCGCGCCGGGCGCGCGATGCTGCCGGTACCGGTGGCCGTGCTATCGTGGTTGCTGCTGCAACTCGTGCACACGGCCGTGGCCCGCGAAGCCGCGGCCACGGTGTCGTATGGCGCGCATCTCGGCGGCTTTGGCCTGGGAATCGTACTGGGCTTCATGCTCGGTCTGCGGCGCGAAGCGCGCGCCGAGGCGAGTCTGCAGCGCGCGCGCGACTACCTCGGCCAGGGCGTGGGTTTCGCCGCCATGGGCGCCTACGACGAGTACCTGGCTCATGCGCCGGACGATGCCGAGGTCCAACGCGAGCAGGCGCGCGCCGCGCTCATGGCGGGCCAGCGGGGACTGGCGCGCCAGCGCTATCAGACGCTCGTGCGGCGTTACCGCGACGCGGGACGCCTCGACCAGGCTTGCGACGTCTATCTCGAGGGTCGTCGCCTGCAGCGTGGTCTGGGGTTGCCTCCGCACGAACTCGCGGCGGTGGCCCACTGGCTGGAGAAGTCGGGTGCGTCCGCGAGTGCCGTGCACGCGTACGAGGACCTCGTGGAGATGTACGGGAGCCATCCCGAGAGCGACCGCGCGTGGGTGCGTATCGTGATGCTGCTGCACGGCGCGCTGGGGGAGACGGAGGAGGCGCGGCAGTGGCTCGCGCGCGCCCGGAAGGCGTTGCCGTCCGGGGCATGGCGGGACTTCCTGGAAGGTGAGTTCAGGCAGGAAACAACCACGCGTGCAGGTCTGGCAGCACCTCCGGCACCCGCAACGCCGGGACGAGCACCCTGACGGTGCCGCCATCGCTGCGCAGATGGGCCTCGCCGAGCCCGCGGTCGGCGAGCCAGTCGCGCAAGGTCGCGAGTGCGGCCGGCCATGAGCGCGGGCGCGCGCCGGGAAGCGAAAGGCTGGCGAGCCCGACGTCCCGCACGACCTGGTGCCCCGCGTCCGCGGAGCCGCCAAGGCCACTCATGATCCGGTCGAGCGCGCGCGCCGTACCCCAGCCCTCCCAGTGTCCCGCGGCGCCGGTGGCGAGCCACTCGGCGACGAGGGTTTCGGCGTCGACCCGGGCGATAGCCGCCGTCAACCGCTTCTCGCTCGGCCCGTCGTGCCAGGTGATGCGCATCCGCTCGCACGGCGTATCGACGGAGATCACCAGCGGTCGGAAGTCCGGCCGCTCCGCGGAGGGCGGCGTGGGCGGCGCCGCGGCGACCATCGTGCCGGGGCCGTTGGTGAAGCTGGAGCGCACGACGAGGGGCACGCCGTGCGCGTGCGCATAGGCCACCGCGCGCGGATGCACGACACCGCAGCCGGCGTCGGCGATGGCCTGCATCTCGTCGTAGGCGAGGATGGTATGGGGGCGGGCATCACGGACGAGGTGGGGATCGGCGGTCATGACACCGTCGACGTCTTTCAGGATCTCGCAGCGTTCGGCGCCGAGGGCCGCGGCCAGGGCTACCGCGGTGGCATCGCTGCCGCCGCGCCCGAGGGTGGTGATTTCCTTGGCATGACTGACGCCCTGGAAGCCAGCCACCACCACCACGTACCCGGCCGCGAGCGCGCCGCGAACGCGGTCGCCCTTGACCTCGAGGATGCGGGCGTCGGTGTGGCTGCCGTCGGTGATGATGCCGCACTGGCTGCCCGTCAGGGACAGGGCGGGGCAGGTTTCGGCCGCCAGGGCCATGCACAGCAACGACATGCTGATGCGTTCGCCCACCGAGAGCAGCATGTCCAGCTCGCGTCGGGGCGGATCGGGATTCGCCGCGTAGGCGTCGGCGACGAGCTTGTCCGTGGTGTGGCCCATCGCGCTGACGACGACCACGAGGCGGTAGCCGCGGTCGCGGCACGCTTTGAGATCGCGGGCGACCTCGCGCAGGCGCGGCACGTCGGCCAGGCTGGTGCCACCGTACTTGCGCACGAGTATGGGGACCGACGTCACGGCAGAGACCTCCGACAGTCCGGGGTGCGGCGGCCAGGATAGGCCAACGTCCGTGCGGGGACAAGGGGGTAGACGCAAAGGTCGCGCGCGGAACCAGCGGCAGGAAAAAGAGTTGCCGGGACCGGTCCCGTTTGCTAGTTTTCCCCTGCCTCCCATGGAGTCGTACTTTCTTGAAATCACTGGATTTACGACAGCCGGAGGCTGAAGATGGCGCGATTCCGGCGGGCGGGACGCGCGCCGGTGGCAGGGAATGCGAGCGGCTCTGGCGTCACGGGGCGCGCAGCCTCGCCTCGGGCGAGCTGGTAGCCCTGGTGCTCGGACCGGGCGGATCCGTGGCGGCGCCGGTCCTGGCGCAGTTCCTGCTCAATCGCGTGGGCGACCTCGGTGGCCTGGCGCAGGCGAGCGCCGAAGCGCTGAGCGCGATTCCCGGACTCGGGCGCGCGCGCGCGGCGCGGCTGCTAGCGGCGGTCGAGCTTGGGCGGCGGTTGCAGGTGGCTCCGCGGGCGCTGCGGCCGGCCGTGCACGGACCGCACGACCTGGCCGATCTGCTGGGCGCGGAGCTGCGGGGTCTGGACCGGGAGCACTTCCTCGGTCTCTACCTCGACGCCCGCCACCGCGTGATGGTGGTGCGCACCATCTCGGTTGGGACGCTCGACGCGTCGCTCGTGCATCCGCGCGAGGTGTTCCTGCCGGCCGTCGGACTGCAAGCGGCGGCAGTGATCGTCGCGCACAATCACCCGTCGGGCTGTGCACGGCCCAGCGGGGAAGATCTGGAACTCACGCGTCGCCTGGCGAGCTGCGGCGACCTGCTCGGAATCGCGTTGCTGGACCACCTGGTGGTGGGTGACGGAGAGATCATCAGCATTCGCGAGTATGGCTGGCCCGCGACCGTCTGACGGACGGTCGCGCTGAACGAGGACGGATCCCTATGTTGAAACGCCTGCAGGGCATGTTCACCAACGACATCGCAATCGATCTGGGCACGGCCAACACTCTCGTGTATATCAAGGGCAAGGGCATCGTGCTGAACCAGCCGTCGGTGGTGGCGATCAACAAGACCACGGACAAGGTCTATGCCGTCGGCCAGCAGGCCAAGGCCATGCTCGGCAAGACGCCCGACAGCATCGCGGCCATCCGTCCTCTGAAGGACGGTGTCATCGCGGACTTCGAGGTCTGCGAGTACATGCTGCGCGAGTTCATCAAGATCGCGCAGAAGAAGCGCCATTTCATCGCGCCGCGCATCATCATCTGCGTGCCTTCGGGCATCACGGAGGTGGAGAAGCGCGCGGTGCGCGACAGCGCCAAGCACGCGGGCGCGCGCGAGGTGTTCCTGGTGGCCGAGCCCGTGGCGGCGGCAATCGGTGTGGGTTTGCCGGTGGATCAGCCAAGTGGCAACATGATCATCGACATCGGCGGTGGTACCACCGAGATCGCGGTCATCGCGCTCAACGGCATCGTCTGCGACACGAGCATCCGTGTGGGCGGTGACGAACTCGACGAGGCCATCGTCAGCTACGTCAAGAAGACCCACAACCTGCTCATCGGCGACCAGACGGCCGAGATGATCAAGAAGACGATCGGCTCGGCTCACAAGTCGGCCGAGGAGCTGGAGATGGAGGTCAAGGGCCTCTACCAGGTCACCGGCGTGCCCAAGACGATCAAGGTGACGTCGTCGGAGATCCGTGAAGCACTGCAGGAATCGGTGCAGCAGATCGTCGACGCGCTCAAGCACGCACTCGAGCAGACGCCGCCCGAGCTGGCTGCTGACATCAAGGACCGCGGCATCGTCCTCACCGGTGGCGGTGCGTTGTTGCGCGGATTGCCGGAGCTGATGCGCGAGGCCACGGATCTGCCGATCAATCTCATGGACGATCCGCTTTTCTGCGTCGTCCTGGGAACCGGCAAGATCCTCGACGACTTCGAGAAGTATCGCCCCGTCATCATGCGGTGAGACAGTCGACAGGCTGTGAGACCTTGCCGCGGAGGGAGCCCGGGCACGCATGGTGCGTTCATCCCAGCCAGCAGTGCGCGCCGACGTCATCGCGTTGTCGAGCTGCTTGCTGCTCTCGCTGCTCCTGCTGAACCTGCCGAATCATGCGCGTGTGAGAGTGGCGTACACGCTGGCGTCTGTCATCGTCACGCCCTACCAGAACCTGCGCAATTTCGCCGAAGACGTGCTGCAGGTGCGCGCGGAGAACGCCCGCCTGGCGGCCCAGGTCGAGGTGCTGGAACTCAGGGCCGCCGTCGCCCGGCGAGCCACCGCCGACAGTTCGCGCGCGGCGGCGGTGCACGCCCTCGATCCCGGCGTGACGGGGCCACTGGCGCCGTGCCAGGTGATCGCGCGGCAACGCGCGCGCTACGCGAGCATGGTCCAGATTGTCAGCCGTGATCCGCTGCAATGGCGTTCGGGGCTGGCCGTGATCGATCCGCGCGGCTACATCGGTCGCGTGCACACGGTGATGGACTCCCGCGCCGCCTGGGTGGAGCTGCTCACGTCGCCGGACATGGCTCTGGGCGTGGAGATCGTCCGCACCGGCCTCGTGGGCGTGTTGCGCCCGCGCGCCGACACGTTCGTCCTCGAGATGGTGGGGCGCGACGAGGATGTGGAGTCGGGCGACGTGGTCGTCACCTCGGGCATCGCGGAGATCCGCGAGGATGCGAGCGACGAGCCGCGCGACCCGGTGCCGCGCGGTCTCCCGGTGGGCGTGGTGCGCGAGGTGAGCGCCCCCACCGATCAGATCTTCAAGCAGATCGTGGTGGAGCCCCTCGCGGATTTCGACCGCAACGAGGTCGTCTTCGTGGTCGGAGCCTCGCGTCTGGCACCTTCGGCGTCGGCGCCGTCGGCCGGGAATCGGCCATGAGAGCCTTCGTCCGCACGTCCTTCGTCTGGATCCTGCTGGCCTTCGTGGGCGAGACGATCATCGAGCCCACCGTGGCCATTCACGGCGTCGCGCCGGATTTCGGCGTCATCGCCATCGTGGTGCTGGCCATGGCCCAGGGTTCGTTCGCCGGCACGGTCGGCGGCTTCATCCTCGGCCTGGTGCAGGACCTGTCGATCCCGAATCTCCTTGGCCTGCAGGCGCTGTGCAACTCGCTGCTCGGATTCGCGGTGGGCCGGGTGCGGGGCCGGCTCGTCTACGGCGTGCCGGTGGTCGAGGGCGCTCTCGTCCTCGTCTCCTCGCTGGCGCACGACACCCTGTTTCTGCTCGTCCAGAGCCGACTGCAGAGCGATGCGTTCCTGGGTCCGCTGCTCACGCAGGCGGTGCCCACGGCGTTCTACACGGCCATCGTGGGTATCCCGATCATCCGTCTCGCCGACATGCTCGGTGTGTTGCAGCGGGAGGATTGACGCGTGGCGTACGATACCTCGCAACCGTTGCGTGGACGCCTTCTGCGGGGGGTGGTGATCCTGCTCTTCGCCATCCTGACGGTGAATCTCGTCGGACTGATGGTGATGCGCCATCGCCACTACACGGCGCAGGCGCTGGAGAACCGGCAAGTGCGCTTCCGTGTGCGCGCCCCGCGTGGCCGCATCACGGATCGCCATGGCCGGCCGCTCGCCGACAATCGATTCGTGGCCGACATCACCATTCCGGCGAGCTGCCTCGTCGAGAATCAACCCGATTCCACGCTCTCGCGCTTGATCACGTGGTTCGACCTGCCCGAGGATACCACGCTGGCCGAGCTGGCCGCGCAGAAGGCCCGGGGCCGTCGACGCCTCGTCCTGGTCGCCGACGCGGACATGCAGCGCATCGTCGCCGTGGAGGAGCGGCGGTCGCAACTACGCGGCGTGCAGGTGGATTCGCGGCTCAGCCGGCGCTATCTCCAGGGCGCCCTCTTCGCGCACGTGATTGGCTACGTCGGAGAAGTCGACCAGTCCGACATCGACGCCGCGTCGGCCGACCTCGACTACCGTCTGCGGGACGTCATCGGCAAGCAGGGGGTGGAAGCCGCGTTCGAGTCGGCGCTGCGCGGCATGCCGGGGCTGAAGCTGGAGGAGGTGAACGCGTCGGGCCGCATCGTCGGCCGCCAGTCGGTCTGGTTGCAACCGGTGGTGCCCGGACGCGATGTGGCGCTGACGCTGTCGCTACCGCTGCAGCAGGAGATGGATCGCCTGCTGGCTGGTCGGCGCGGCTGTGGTGTCGCCGTGGCGGTCCCCTCGGGCGAGGTGCTGGCCGCCGTGAGCTCGCCGTCCTTCGACCCCAACCAGCTCATGGGCAGCCTCTCGACGGCGGAATGGCGCGGGCTGAGCGAGGACCCGGCCAAACCGTTCTTCAACCGCATCGTCCAGGCTACTTATCCGCCAGGCTCGCTTTACAAGCCGATCACGGCACTGGCCGGCCTGAAAGCCGCCGTCATCGACACGGGCACGTATCTCGATCCATGCTACGGCGGCTACCGCTTCGGCAATCGCACTTTCCGCTGCTGGCGCGCGGCTGGCCACGGTAGCCTGAGCCTCACGGGTGCGCTCGCGCACTCGTGCGACGTCTACTTCTACCAGGTGGGGCTGAAGCTCGACATCGACACGCTGGCGTCCGCGGCGCGAGCATTCGGGCTGGGCTCGCCTTGCTCGGGCATCTTCCCCGAGGAGGTGAGTGGGAACGTGCCGACGACAGCGTGGTATGATCAGCGATATGGCCGCGGCGGTTGGAGCCGCGGCGTACTGCTGAACAACGCCATCGGGCAGGGCGAGATCCTGGTCACACCACTGCAAGTGGCCATGCTGTCGGCGCGCCTCGCGGCAGGCGGACGGGTGCCTTCGCCGACGTTCGTGTACGGTCAGACACCCCGGGACGGGCCGACGACGCTGCCGTTCACCGCGAGCCATCTCGCCTGGTGCCGGCGCGCGCTGCGCGCCGTCGTGGACGACGGGACCGGCGGGGCGGCGCAGCAGGCGGGTGTCTCGGTGGCCGGCAAGACCGGTACTGCTCAGAATCCGCACGGTGAGGACCACGCGTGGTTCATGTGCTACGCGCCGGCGAATGCGCCCGAGGTGGCCGTGGCGGTGGTGCTGGAGAATGCAGGCCATGGCGGATCACAGGCGGCGCCGGTGGCAGGGGCGTGGTTGAAGTACTATCTCGAGCATCGCGACGAGGTGATGCCCGACCTCGACCTGGCCGGAGAGATGCCGTGAACTTCCTCAATGCGCTGCTGCCGCCCGGAGATCGCAAGATCGTGCTGGTCTACGTGCTGCTGCTGCTCACGAGCCTGGCGATCCTGTGGTCGGTGACCGAGCCGATCGTGGGTCCGTACGAGGTGACGAAGGCCGACGTGGCCAAGGGCATCTTCTGGCGGCAGGTGGTGTGGATCGTCGTGTGCTGGATCGCGCTCTGGAGTGTCGCTCGCGTGCCTCTGCGCCACGTGGAAAATGTCGCCTGGCCCGCCTATCTCTTCGTGCTGCTCCTGCTGGTGGTGGTGATGCTGGTAGCCCCGCAGGTGTCGGGGGCGCGACGCTGGCTGCCGCTGGGGCCGGCGCGATTGCAACCATCGGAGTTTGCCAAGGTCACACTGATCGTGCTGCTTGCGAGTGTGCTGGCGCGCCAGGTGGATGCCCGACGCCAGCTCCTGGTGACAGCATTCTCGCTGGTGCTGCTGCTGGTACCCTTCGTGATGATCCTGCGCGAGCCGGATCTCGGCACGAGTCTGGTGCTGCCCGCGATCTGGCTGGGGATGATCTTCTGGTTCGGAATCTCGGGCGTGTTCCTGCTCACCTCGGGCAGCGTGGCGATCAGCGCGGTGTTCATGTTCTACTCGGAATCCGTAGCTGCGCAGGTGTGGCCGTGGGCCATCTACCTGATGCTGCTGATGGCGGTGCTCTACCTTTCGCGGCTGCCGATGGTCACCAGTGTGTTCATCCTGCTGCTGAACATCGTCAGCGGGATCGGTATTCCCGTGGTCTGGGATCACCTTCAACCGTACCAGCAGGCCCGTATCCTCACCTTCTTCGACCCCACGCGCGACGCCACCGGCACCGGCTACCAGGCCATCCAGTCGAAGGTGGCGATCGGCTCGGGCGGGCTGTTCGGGACCCACTATCTCCAAGGGACGCAGAAAGGGCTCGCCTTCCTGCCGGAGCGGCACACGGACTTCATCTTCTCGGTGGTGGGGGAGGAACTCGGGCTCGTCGGCGCCCTGTTCCTGCTCGCGCTCTTCCTGGTGCTCATCCTGCAGGCGATCCAGCTCGCCACGACCACCCGGCGTCCGTTCGCCAGCCTCCTCGCGGTGGGCATCGCCAGCTACTTCACGTTCCACGTGGTCGTGAACGTGGCCATCACCACCGGCTTGATGCCTGTCACCGGTCTGCCGCTGCCGCTGATCAGCTATGGCGGGTCGAACCTCCTGGTCTCCTCGATCCTGGTGGGCCTGCTGCTGAATGTCAGCGCGCACCAGTACGAGGGCTGAAAGGAGCCACCGTGCATCCCGTGCTGCTGGGGCCGATCAAGAGCTACGGATTCATGCTGGCGCTCAGCTTCCTCCTGGGCATGCTGCTCAGCTTGCGCCGCGGGCGAGCGCGCGGGATCAAGGGCGAGGACGTCTACGACCTGGTGTTCCTCATCCTGGTGTCCAGCCTCGTGGGCGTGCGCGTCGTCTATGTCGTGACCCATCTGGACCAGTTCCACCCCTGGACCCGGGCTTTCGCCATCTGGGACGGCGGACTCACGCTCTACGGCGGCATCCTGCTGGCGATCCCGGCCACGTGGTGGTTCTGCCGGCGGCGGGGCCTCGAATTTCTCGTGATCGCCGATGCCCTGGCTCCGGGTGTGATGCTCGGCATCGGCATCACGCGCATCGGTTGCTTCATGGCCGGGTGCTGCTATGGTCGTCCCTGTTCCCTGCCATGGGCCGTGCACTTCCCGGCGAGCGCACCGGCGACGCAGCAGTACGGTGCGCTGGCCGTGCATCCGTCGCAGCTCTACGCGTCGTTCGGCGGCTTCCTGATCTTTGCGGTGTTGCTGCTCTGGGACCGCCGTCCGTCGCCCCGTGGCGCCACCTTCTGGCGCTTCCTGCTGCTCTATGGCGTCGACCGCTTCCTCAACGATTTCACGCGCTATTACGAACCGACGCAACGGCTGTGGCCGGGGTGGAGCAACAACCAGTGGCTCAGTCTCCTTCTGGCCCTGGCGGCCCTCGTCATGCTGCTACGGTTGCCCCGGCCGCGCGCGTCGTAGACGCGCCCTGGACCTCGCCTCCCGGACATCGGCCCGATCGGCCGGCCGGTCGCGTGGCGACCGGGGTCGCGACCCATGACGTGGTGGACCACGATCATCGGCACCGCACTCGATCTGGTGTATCCCGAGCACTGCCTCGTCTGCGGTGCCGCCCGTGACGGGCGCGCGTGGACGGCAGCCGGCGCGCGGGTACGCGGACTGGCGCGATGGGATGCCACGCACCTCTGCGCCGGATGCGCCAAGGATCTCGCGGCGCCGCCGCGGTGGGGCGCAGTCGACGCGGTGCCCGTGGTCGCGGCGCAGCCGGAGGGTGCCACGCTCGTGGCCCTCGTGGGCGCGTGCAAGTACCGGGGATTGCGCGGCGTCGCCTGGCCGCTCGGACGCTTGCTGGGGCCGGCGGCGCAGGCGGCACGCGCGCGGTATGGCGACGTCGACGCCCTCGTGCCGGTGCCTCTGCACCCGCGACGGCAACGCGAGCGCGGCTTCAATCAGGCGGCATTGCTAGCCGGGGTCGTCGCGGTCGAACTGGGTCTGCGCGTGGACGCCCATGTCCTGGCGCGCCGGCGCGCCACCGGCCAGCAGGCGAGCTTGCCGACGGAGGGTTCGGCGCGCGACGCGAACGTCGCCGGCGTGTTCGTGGCGCGTGAAGTGGGCGACGCCCGGGTGGCGCTGGTCGATGATCTCGTGACCACCGGGGCCACCTGGCGCGCGGCGCGCGATGCACTCGCGGACGCCGGCTGGACGGTGGCCTGGGGGCTCGCCCTGGGCCTGGCGGCGCGTCTGGACGCGGCGGAACCGGCCAGCCTTGACACGCCTGAAGCTCATTCGTAGTATCCGGCCACATTGACTTGTGAAGGAATGATTTAGCCTCTATCGATTTCTGGGGGCGATCCCGGACGAGGCGTGCGCGAAAAGGAGCCGTGACGATGAAGAAGCTGAGTATCGAGCAGCTCGACGCGAAGGGGATCCGCGTGCTGATGCGCGTCGACTTCAACGTCCCTCTCGACAAGGATGGTCGCATCACCGACGACACGCGCATCCGGGCTGCGCTGCCGTCGATCGAGCGCATCATCGCCGGGGGCGGCAGCGTGATCCTGATGAGCCACCTCGGGCGGCCGAAGGGCGAGATCAAGCCCGAGTACTCGCTGCGCCCGGCGGCCGACCGCCTCGCGCAGCTCGTGTCGGCGCCGGTGAAGTTCGCATCCGACACGGTGGGACCCGACGCCACGGCCAAGGCCGAAGCGCTGGCTGCCGGTGAGATCCTGGTGCTGGAGAACCTGCGCTTCAATGCGGGCGAGACCAGGAACGACGCCGGTTTCGCGCGGGCTCTCGCAGCCCTCGGCGATGCCTACGTCAATGATGCCTTCGGCACCGCTCACCGCGCCCATGCCTCCACTGTCGGCGTGGCCGGGGCGTTTCCCCTCGCCTATGCCGGCCTGCTGATGCAGAAGGAGCTCGACCACCTTGGCGGCATGCTCGAGAACCCGGCGCGGCCGTTCGTCGCTGTGCTTGGCGGAGCCAAGGTGGACAGCAAGGTCGATGTCATCCGCAACTTGCTCGATCGGGTCGACACCCTGTTGCTCGGCGGTGGCATGATCTTCACCTTCTTCGAGTGCATGGGGCTGAGCATCGGCGAGAGCCTGCTCGACGCGGACAGTGTCCCGGTGGCAAAGGAGATCCTCGACAAGTCGAGGAGCGGCCGGGCCAAGCTCGTCCTGCCGACGGACGTCGTCGTGTCCACCGACTTCAGCGAGCATGGTCAGCGCAAGACCGTGCTCGTGACCGACATCCCCGACGGGTGGCAGGGGCTCGACATCGGACCTGATACCATCACGCGATTCAGCGCGGTGATCGGCGGGGCGCGCGCGATCTTCTGGAACGGCCCGATGGGAGTCTTCGAGATCCCGGCCTTCGCGGCCGGCACCCGAGCCATGGGCGAGGCCATCGCGCAGGCCACGGGTGCGGGGGCGACGAGTGTGGTGGGGGGCGGCGATAGTGTCGCGGCCCTGAACCAGCTCGGTCTGGCCGACCGCATCAGCCATGTGTCCACCGGGGGTGGCGCCTCCCTCGAGTTCATGGCGGGGGACACCCTGCCCGGCGTAACCGCGCTCACTGACGCCTGATCCGGGCGCGGTCAGTTGACAACGGGGCGCCGGACGTATTAGATTGCTAGCCCTTCGACCGCTAGACCCGGCCTATCCGGGGGCGGCGTGGGTTTTGTTGTGTCAGGCGCAGGAGATTCGCATGTATACGCTACTCGTCATCGTCCACGTGATCGTCAGTCTGGTGCTGTGCGTCGTCGTCCTGCTCCAGTCGAGCAAGGGTGGCGGTCTGGCCGGAGCCTTCGGGGGGGCCGGCGGTGCGCCCCAGCAGATCCTCGGCTCGCGGGGCATGACCACGCTGCTGCACAAGCTCACGATCTATTGCGGCATCGGGTTCATGGTGACCTCGCTCTCGCTCTTCATCCTCGGAGGGCACGCGACAAGCCAGTCTGGCGGCGTGCTCAACGAGCGGGTGCGCAAGGGCGAGATGGCGCCGGAGCAGACGATGCCCGCGCCTTCCGATCAGCAACTCCCGCCACCGCCGGCCACCGGCAACGGTCAGCCGCAGGAGACTCCGGCGCAAGGCGGCGGAGGTCAGTAGAGATGTCGGGCCCGGGTGGTGGAATTGGTAGACACGCTATCTTGAGGGGGTAGTGGCCACAAGCCGTGCGGGTTCGAATCCCGCCCCGGGCACCACGCACATGACGAGCCCTCGACCGCATGGTCGGGGGCTCGTTTCATGGGTGACTGTGGAGTGCGCGCACCATCGCGCGACACCCGGATGACGCGTCGTCGACGTCGCGACCATTTCAGGAGGCGTGCCGGGTCGGTCGGGGCCGCGCAGAATTCAACACGAATATGAGAAAAATTTGTTGACACTCTTCGCAACTGTTCGAAATAATGCGGGAGCTTTCGTGCGATCCGCAAATGTACGGAAGATGTATAGCTCGCGCGACGGGACCTAAAGGTGCAGGGACCACGGGCGAGCAACAGGATCAACACAAGTGAGGTCCAAGGATGGAGGAGAGAACCATGGCTGCTGCCACGGCAATGAAGAAGACGGCGAAGAAGGCCGCCAAGAAGAAGGCGACCAAGAAGAAGGCGACCAAGAAGAAGGCCACGAAGAAGAAGGTCACCAAGAAGGCCGCCAAGAAGAAGGCCACGAAGAAGAAGGCCACCAAGAAGAAGGCCACGAAGAAGAAGGTCACCAAGAAGGCCGCCAAGAAGAAGGCCACCAAGAAGCGGGCCGCGAAGAAGAAGGCGACCAAGAAGAAGGCGACCAAGAAGAAGGCGACCAAGAAGAAGGCGACCAAGAAGAAGGCCACCAAGAAGAAGGCCACGAAGAAGAAGGCCACCAAGAAGAAGGCCACCAAGAAGGCGGCGAAGAAGAAGGCCACCAAGAAGAAGGCGACGAAGAAGGCCGCGAAGCGGCGCGTCGTGCGCAAGAAGACGGCCAAGATGGCCTAAGCCAAAGGGGGAGCCGACCCTTGCGGGGGCCGGTTTCCTGCCGCGAAAGCCGCCCGACGCAAGCCGGGCGGCTTTTTTATGCCCCGAGCCGGGCCGAAAAAAGCCCCCGACCGGCAGGTCGGGGGCGCTGCGGCGAGGCTGCGATGGCGCGTTAGTGGCGGACGTGGTGTGATCGGGACTTCACGTCCTCGGCGTGGGCATGGCGGACGGCGGGCGGCAGGACGTCCACGAAGTACGTCAGACCGATCTGCGCGTCGACGTAGGTCAGCCGCGTGTTGTACTGGAGCTCGGACCGGTTCATGGCGAACGTGGTCGTGTTGAGACGACCGAAGATGCCGACGTTGCCGGCCAAGGGGCGCTCGAGTCCCAGGGAGGCGGCTAGGTAGAGTTCGCCGCGGTCCTTGATGTTCGTGAATCGGTTGATGATGCCGCCGAACCCCAATCCGATGGATGGGTGGATTCCCAGGACACGGAATTGCCCCAACTCGTAGTTGAGCGTCAGGCTTGCCCTGTAGATCGTGACGTTCGGGTCGCGGTCGATCTCCTCGGTGAACGGATGGTCGGGATCGTCCGGGTTCTTGTTGACCATCGTCAGGATCGCCTGGCTGCTGGCGTAGGAGGCGGCGAGGTCGATGTGGACGTCGTCGTTCAGCCAGGTGCCGAGCTTCATGCCGAAGCCGGTGCCGGTATCGAGCTTCTTGACCGGGCCGTCATAAATGTCGCGGTCGTAGACGAGATTTTCGCCGTCGAACCCGAGGATGTCGTCGCTGCCCGCGGACACGTAGGTCCGGTCGCCGCGGACCGGCAGGTTCAGGTATTCCGCGCCGCTGAACCAGCCGCCGAAGATCGAGATCGTGTAGGCCTTGACCATGAAGTCGTCATACTCCATGTCGAGCTGCGGCGCGGTCTCCGTATCCTCCGTGGGATCCTGCGCGCGCGCGGGACTCGCGGGGGAGACGGCGAGCAGGCAGAGCAGAGCCAGAGTCAACCTCGATACCATGAAAAAACACCTCGACAGATCTCGCGGTTCGGGGTCGCGGCGGCAGGCCGAGCGACCGTCATGAAGGGTGCCTCGGCCGCGCCGACCACGCGACAGGGCAACGCCTAACGGTAACGTGCCCACCAGGGGGTGTCCAGGCTTTTCGCCCGGCTAAACCCATGGAATAAGAATAGGTAACCGGGCCGATCCGCACAAGCACAGGGCGGCACGAAGGTCACGGCAGGCTGTGTTGACAGTCTCCTGGCTGCGGACTACTATTGATCTTCGCGCGAAAATCGGCCATCCGCCCCGCTACCAAGGAGATCCGGTCGTCGCCGGCGGGGCGGCTCGTGACGCCAGCCAGCGGGAGCGACCGCCTGCCGCTCGGGAGGACGATCCTTGAAGAGCTATCCAGTGGACAAGATCCGGAATATCGCCCTCATCGCTCCGCATGGCGTCGGCAAGACGTCGATCGGCGATGCCATGCTGCACCTGACCGGGAAGGTCGGACGGCGTGGCAATGTCGACGATGGCAGCTCGGTCTTCGACTTCCTCGACGAGGAGATCGAGAAGAAGGAGACCGTCAGCGCATCGCTGGCCTGGACGGAGGTCGGTGGCTGCAAGATCAACATCATTGACACTCCGGGTGTCGATGATTTTCGCGGCGACGTCTATGCCTCCCTGGCCGCCATCGAGGGCGCGGTCTTCGTCGTCAAGGCCGACGGTGGCTGGGAAGTGGCGTCGGACAGTCTGTGGCATCTGCTGCGCGGACACGACATGCCCACCCTGGTCGTGATCAATCGCATGAATAAGGAGCACGCGCACTGGCAGGAAACGCTGGCGTCGATCCAGGAACGCGTGGGTCCCAACGCCGTGCCAGTGCAGCTGCCCTGGGGCGATGGCGAGCATTTCAAGGGCGTGGTCGACCTGCTCACGATGAACGCTTACGAGTTCGAGGGTGGCAATCGCGTGCAGCGTGACATCCCGGCTGCTCTGAAGGATACGGCGGCGCGCGCGCGCGAGGCCCTCATGGATCCGGCGGCCGAGGCCGTCGACGCGCTCATGGAGAAGTACCTGGAGGAGGGGAACCTCACCGACGAGGAACTGGCCCAGGGCCTGAATGCGGGCATCACCGCGGGCACGATCTTCCCCGTCTTCTACACCGCGGCCGACACCGAGATCGGCGTGATGACGTTGCTCGAGGCCGTCACGACGCTCATCCCCAGCCCGGCCACCCGTACCGAGATCAAGGGCATCGACCCGGACACCAAGGCCGAGGCCACGTTCGCGTGCAGCCCCGACGGCGACCAGCTCGTGTACGGCTTCAAGAAGCAGTACGAGGCCCAGGGCGGCGATATCGTGTGGCTCCGCGTGTTCAGCGGTCACGTCAAGAGTGGTGACAACCTCACGACCAGCACCGGCGCCGGTGCCGAGCGCCTGGGCCAGATGAGCGCCGCCATCGGCAAGACGAAGGACAAGGTCGAGGACGTGACCATGGGCGACATCGTGCAGGCTGCCAAGCTCAAGATCACGGCCACCGGCACCACTCTGCATTCGCAGGGCAAGGCCTTCGCCCTGCCGCCGATCCCTTACCCCGTGCCCACCTTCGCCGAGGCGATCACGCCGACCGTAGCGGGCGACGAGGACAAGATGGCCTCCGGCATCAACCGTATCCACGAGGAAGACCCGTCCTTCGAGATGCGGCACATGGCCGACCTGCACCAGACGCTCCTGGTGACGCAGGGCGAGATCCACACCAGCTTCATTCTCGAGAAGCTGAAGAAGCTCAACGGCGTCGAGGTCGAGCGCTCACGTCCGCGCGTCGCGTTCAAGGAGACCGTCGAGGGCAAGACCGAGAAGCAGGGCCGGCACAAGAAGCAGACCGGCGGTCGCGGTCAGTTCGGCGACGTGCACCTGCGGATCGAGGCCCGGGCCCGCGGCGAGGGCTTCGAGTTCGCTGACGAGATCGTCGGCGGCGTGGTGCCCAACAAGTTCATCCCCGCCGTCGAGAAGGGTGCGCGTGAGACGCTCAGGGAAGGCCTGATCGCCGGCTACGAGATGGTCGACGTCAGGGTGGCCCTGTTCTTCGGTTCGTACCACAACGTCGACTCGAGCGAGGCCGCATTCAAGTCGGCCACCCGCATCGCCCTGCGCAAGGCTGTGGAGGAAGACGCCGACAAGCTGCGGCCGATCATCCTCGAGCCCGTGATGCTGGTGCGCATCGTCGTGCCGCAGGCGTACATGGGCGACGTCATGGGCGACATTTCCACGCGCCGCGGCTCCATTCAGGGTAGCGACACCGACGGCCCCTACCAGGTCGTCAAGGCGCATGTCCCGGAGGACGAGCTGTACGGCTATGCCACCACCCTGCGGTCGATGACGCAGGGCACGGGCACCTTCACCATGGAGTTCTCGCACTACGCCAAGGTACCCGGCGACGTGCAGAAACGCCTGATGGAGGAATACAAGAAGCGCCATACCGAGAGCGAATAGGAGGGGGCGCGGCCATGTCGGGACACTCCAAATGGTCGACCATCAAGCACAAGAAGGCGGCCACGGACGCCAAGCGTGCCAAGGTCTGGTCGCGGATCATCCGCGAGATCACGATCGCGTCTCGTCTTGGCGGCGGTGATGCCGACGCCAACCCGCGACTGCGCGCCGCGCTCCTGACGGCCAAGGGCGCCAACATGCCCAAGGACACCGTCGAGAAGGCAATCAAGCGCGGCGCCGGTGATCTCGACGGTGCGATGTACGAGGAGATCATGTACGAGGGCTACGGCCCCGGCGGCGTGGCCATCCTCGTCGAGACGCAGACGGACAACAAGAATCGCACGGCGGCCGAGGTGCGGCACGTATTCAACAAGTACGGGGGCAAGCTGGGCTCGTCCGGCTGCGTGTCGTACCTCTTCGAACGCAAGGGGCAGGTCACGCTCGCGGGCGAGGGCACGAATCTCGACGCCGTGATGGAAGCCGCCATCGAGGCCGGCGCCGAGGACGTGGAACAGAGCGACGATGTCTTCCTCGTCACCACGGCGATGGAGGACCTCCAGGTGGTGAGCCTGGCGCTCGCAGAGGCGGGCCTCGCCGTGACCGGTTCCGAGCTGGTGCTCGAGCCGGCCACCACGGTGAAGATCCTCGAGGACGACGCGAAGTCGCTGCTGCGGCTGATCGACTACCTGGACGATCTCGACGACGTGGCCAATGTGGCGGCGAACTTCGACATCGACGACGATGTCATGAGCAAGCTAGACTCCTGAGCACGATGCGGACGGGGGGCGGTCCGCCGCTCCCCTTTTTTTTGGCCCGGATGGACGAGGGGCAAGCCCGTGCACATTCTCGGCATCGATCCCGGATCGCGGGCGACCGGCTGGGGCGTGATCGTCACCGCGCCGACACTGCGCTGCGCGGGGGCGGGCGTGATCCGGCCCAGCGATGCCTTGCCGCTCGCGCAACGCCTCGCCGAGATCCACGCCGGTCTGTGCGAGGTGCTCGAGCGCCACGAGCCGCAGACCATGGCGGTGGAGAGTCTCTTCAACGCGCGCAATGCGCGGTCGTCGCTCATCCTCGGGCATGCGCGCGGCGTGGTGCTGCTGGCAGGGGCGCAGGCAGGCCTCGCCGTCTCCGAGTACGCGCCCGGCGAGGTGAAGCGAGCCGTCACCGGCAATGGACAGGCCGGCAAGGAGCAGGTGCGCTTCATGGTGATGCGGCTCCTGGGTCTGCGCGAACAGCCACCGCTCGATCAGAGCGACGCCCTCGCGGTCGCCCTGGCCCACGCCAGCCGTCAGGCGAGTGCGCGGGTGTCGGCGGCGGCGAGGGGGGCCTCGTGATCGCGTTCGTGGAGGGCGTGCTCGTGCGTGGCGGCACCGATGCCGTGGTCGCGGTGGCCGGCGGCGGCGTGGGGCTCGACGTGCTGCTCTCCAGCCGCGGCGCCGAACGTCTCCCCGCGGTGGGCGATCCCGTGCGGCTGTGGACCCATCTCGCCGTGCGCGAGGATGCCTGGACGCTCTATGGTTTCTCCGAGGCCGACGAGCGCGCCATGTTCCGCATGCTGATCTCGGTGACCGGCATCGGCCCGAAGGTGGCGCTGTCCATGCTGTCGGGCGCCGCGGCGGTGGATATCGCGCGATTCCTGCAACGCGGAGATGAGGCGGCTCTCTCGCGCCTGCCGGGTATCGGCAAGAAGAGCGCGGCTCGTCTGGTGGTGGAACTGGGGCAACGCGTGCCCGCGGCCATGGCCGGCGGTGCCGAGGAGGGTCTCGTGACGGCCCACGCCGCGGGCGAAGCGCTGGGCGAGGCGGCCGCGGTGCTGGCGTCCCTGGGCCTTGCGCCGGTGGAGGCCGAGGCCCTGCTGCGCGAGGCGCGGGCGCACGCGCCGGCGGTGGCCGAGGAGATCGAGACCTGGGTGAAGGCGGCGCTCGCGCGCCTGGCACAGTCCCGTGGACGATAGACCGACCAGGTAGACGACGACGATCGAAGAGGAAGACGCGTGGAAGACCCGAGATGGACCGACCCGGCCGACCAGCCTGGTGACAGCGATCTCGATCGCAGCCTGCGGCCGCGTTCGCTGGACGAGTTCGTCGGGCAGGAGGCGGTGAAGGCCAACCTGCGCGTCTTCGTGGCGGCGGCCCGGCAGCGCGGCGAGGTGCTCGACCACGTGCTGCTCTACGGTCCGCCCGGCCTGGGCAAGACCACTCTCGCGCAGATCCTGGCCCAGGAGATGGGCCTGGAGATGCGCCTTACCAGCGGACCGGCATTCCAGAACAGCGCCGAGCTGGTGGCCCTGCTCTCGGAGCAGAGCGAGCCGCGCCTTCTCTTCATCGACGAGATCCACCGCCTCAACCGGGTCATCGAGGAGCACCTGTACCCGGCGATGGAGGACTGGCGCGTCGAACTGGTCATCGACAAGGGCCCGGCCGCGCGGCATTTCAACCTGCAACTCGAGCCGTTCACCCTGGTGGGCGCCACGACGCGCGCGGGACTCATCACGCCCGCGCTGCGCAGCCGTTTCGGCATCGTCTGCCATCTCGACTTCTATCCCGCCCCTGAGCTCGCACGCATCGTCTCGCGCTCGGCGCGGCTGCTGCGCATCGCCGTCACGGACGAGGGGGCCCTGGAGATCGCGCGGCGCAGCCGCGGCACGCCGCGCGCCGCCAACCGCCTCCTGCGGCGGGTGCGCGATTTCGCCCAGGTCGACGGTCATGACACCATTGACCGCGCGGCCGCCGACCACGGGCTCGCTGCCCTGGGCGTCGACGCGCTCGGTCTCGAACCCCTCGACCGCCGCTACTTGCAGATCGTGGTCGAGCACTTCGGCGGCGGTCCGGTGGGCATCCAGAATCTCTCGGTATCCCTCGGCGAGGAGAGCGACACCCTGGAGGATGTGGTGGAACCCTTCCTCATCCAGAGCGGCCTCCTGCAGCGCACGCCGCGCGGGCGCGAGATCACCGCCAGCGGCTACCGTCACCTCGGCCTCGAGACGCCACGCCGCGGAGCCGACGCGCAGGGGGAGCTGCTCTGAGATGGCCCGCGTTCCGGGCGACTACCACTTCGACCTGCCGGCGGAGCTGATCGCGCAGGACCCGACGCCCGAACGGGCGGACTCGCGTCTGTTGCGCGTCGTGCGCGGCGGCGGCGTGTTGGGCGAGACGGCCTTCGCCGCCCTGCCCACGCTGCTGGCACCCGGCGATCTGCTGGTGGCCAACGACAGCCGCGTACTGCCCGCGCGCCTGCGCACCGTCCGCACGGACACGGGCGGCCGCGTGGAGGTGCTGCTGGTGCAACCGGCGCCAGCGGGGGAGAACGCCTGGCTCGCCCTCGCGCGCCCCACGCGGCGGCTGCGCGAGGGGCTGCACCTGCGCATCGCCGCGCCGGACGGCGCGGTCCTCAGCGACATCCTGCTGCGCCTCGATGCGGTCGGCGACGCGGGCGAGATCACGGTGAGTGCTGCGGGGCACGATCTCGTGGACGTCGCCGACCAGTGGGGCGACATCCCGCTGCCGCCGTACATCCGCCGCGACACGAGCGCGCCCGACGCGGCCGCCCACCGTGCCCGCGACCGCGCGCGCTACCAGACCGTCTACGCCCGTGCCGCCGATCTGCCCGGCGCGTCGGTGGCCGCACCCACAGCCGGCCTACATTTCACGCCTGCGGTGCTCGATGCTCTCGCGGCACACGGGGTGGTTCTGGCGCGGGTCACCCTGCACGTGGGGCCCGGCACGTTCCGGCCGCCCACTGCGGACCAGATCGCGCATGGGCGTCTGCATCCTGAGATCTTCCGCTTTCCGGCCACGCTCGACGCGCAACTCGCGGCCACTCGCGCGCGCGGCGGCCGGGTGATCGCCGTGGGAACGACGAGCCTGCGCGTGCTGGCAACGCGCGCGGGCCTCGGATTGCCCACCGAGGCGCCGATGTCCACGGTGGTGCCGCACGACGACGCCGACGCCGTCTTTCGCGGCGTCGCCGTGCGCGAGGCGGCGGGCTGGCGCGTCGAGGGCGTCACGCGGCTCTTCATCCAGCCGCCGCAGACGGTCACCGCGGTCGACGGACTGCTCACGAACTTCCATCTGCCAAGCTCGAGCCTGCTGATGCTGGTGGCAGCCTTCACGGGCGACGGGTCGTGGCGAGCCGCCTACGCCGAGGCCCTGGCGCGGCGGTTGCGCTTCTTCAGCTACGGCGACGCCATGCTCATCCTGCCGGAAGGATCCCGTGCATGAGCCTCCAGACCCCGTTCTCCTTCACTGTCGGCACCCGCGACTCGCGCTCACGCGCGCGGCTGGGCACCCTCGTCACGCCGCACGCCACGGTAGCCACGCCGGTGTTCATGCCGGTGGGTACGGCGGGTGCGGTGAAGGCCGTCACCTTCGACCAGGTCGCTGCGGCGGGGTACCGACTCATCCTCGGCAACACGTACCATCTCTACCTGCGGCCCGGCCACGGGTTGATCGAGGCGCTGGGCGGGTTGCACCGCTTCCAGGGCTGGTCGGGCGCGCTGCTCACCGACAGCGCCGGGTTCCAGGTCTTCTCGCTCGCCGGTCTGACCAGGGTGACGGAGGAGGGGGTGCACCTGCGCTCGCACCTCGACGGCAGTCCGCACTTCTTCACGCCCGAGCTGAGCATGGAAGTGCAGCTCGCTCTGGGCGCCGACATCGTCATGGCGTTCGACGAGTGCGTGCCCTTCGGCGCCGACGCGACGGCGGTGGCGCACGGCGTGGATCGCACGACGCGCTGGCTGCAGCGCTGCATCGATACCTTCGGGCCCGACGGCCGCACCACGCGCTCGGGTTATGAGCGCGTGCTCTTCGGGATCATGCAGGGCGGTATCGACCCGGCTCAGCGCCGTCGCTCCGCGGCCGACCTCGTGGACCTCGACCTGCCGGGCTACGCCATCGGCGGCCTCTCCGTGGGCGAGCCGCCCGCCGCGATGCACGAGACCTGCGCGCTGGCGGCCGACCTCTTGCCCGATGACAGGCCGCGCTATCTCATGGGCGTGGGCTTTCCCGACGATCTGCTCGCCGGCGTGGAAGCGGGCGTCGACATGTTCGACTGCGTTTTGCCCACGCGCATGGCCCGCACAGGTACGGTGATGACCTGGGATGGCCGCCTGGTGATTCGCAACGGCGAGTTCGCGCGCGACGACCGGCCCATAGACGCCACCTGCGGCTGCCCCGCCTGCCGCAACCACACACGCGCCTACCTGCGCCACCTGTTCAACGTGCGCGAGATCCTCGGCCCCGTGCTCGCGACGCTGCACAATCTGCGGTTCTACGCGGAGCTGATGCACGGCGTGCGCGAGGCGCTGGCTGCGGGGCGCTTCGGCCCGTACGCCACGGGAGTGCGAACCCGCTGGCGCGATGGGGAGGCGGCCCGGCTGGCGCGGGTGCGGGAGTTCCAACGACGGCCCCGGTGACGGTCCGGAAGCTGGCCGGGCGGCGAATCGACAGTTGCTGCGGCCACCGGGGGCGTGCATCTTAGGCGGGATACGGAAGTCTACCGGCCACCGGGCCGGTTCACCTGTGCGAGGAGGACCCATGACCATCACGACCATGCTCGCCATGGCCCAGGCACCGGCCGGCGGGAGCGGCCAGGGCCCGGGCGGCGTCACCGCCCTCATGAGCTTCCTGCCCCTCATCCTCATCTTCGTGGTCTTCTGGTTCCTGATCATCCGGCCGCAGCAGAAACAGCAGCGCCAGCGTCAGGCCATGATCGCTGCCGTCAAGAACGGCGATCGCATCGTCACCAGCGGCGGCCTCTTCGCCACCGTGAAGGACGTGAAGGACGATCGCGTGGTTGCTTTCATCTCCGACAGTGTGAAGGTGGAGATCGCCAAGAGCGCCATCAGCGGCGTCGTCGAAAAGTAGGCTGCCGTTGGCGGGCTCCTCGGAGGCGCTCTGCGAGATCATCCACTACGGCGATTTGCGGTTGCGGCAGCGTTGCCGCGACGTCGCCGCCGACGAAGACGTAGGCTCGCTCGCCACGCGGATGTGGGCGACCCTGCGCGCGGCGAAGGGGATCGGACTCGCTGCGCCCCAGGTGGGCGACCTGCGGCGGCTCATCGTCGTGCGTGACGCCCGCGTGAAGGCGCCGCATCGTCTCGTCCTGGTCAACCCCGTGATCACTGCATTCCACGGTCCACGGGTGCCGTTCGAGGAAGGTTGCCTGTCGTTTCCGGGGCTGTACATGCCCGTTCGCAGGCCGCGCGGGATCACCGTCCAGTTCCGCGACCCCGCCGGCGCGGCCCAGGAGATCAGCGACGACGGCCTGCTGGCGCGCGTGGTGCAGCACGAGGTCGATCACCTGGACGGGATCCTCTTCATCGACCATCTTCCTCCCTGGCGTCGCTGGCTGCTTGCCTGGCGCCTCGAGCGGTTGCGTCGCGGACACGGAGGGACATCGGCGTGAATATCGTTTTCATGGGGTCGCCGACCTTTGCGATTCCCACGCTCGAAGCGCTCGTGGAAGCGCGCCATAACGTGCGCCTCGTCGTCACCCAGCCCGACCGGCCGGCCGGGCGCGGCCGCAAGGTGGTGGCCACCGCGATCAAGGACGCCGCCGGCGCGCAGGGGCTGGAGGTGCTCACCCAGGACAAGGGTGCGGCCGAGCGCGAGCGCATCACCGCTGCCGTCCTCGCCGCGCAGCCCGACGCCATCGTCGTCACCGCCTTCGGCCACATCCTTCGCCGGCCCCTCCTCGAGGGCACACGCCTGGGGTGCCTGAACGTGCACTTTAGCCTGCTGCCGCGCTGGCGCGGGGTCTCGCCGGTGCAGCATGCGCTGCTCCACGGCGACACCTGGACCGGCGTGACGATCATGCAGATGGACGCGGGAGTGGACACGGGGCCGATTCTCGGCCAGCAGTCCGTGGGCATCGGTCCCGACGACGACGCCGGCGAACTCTTCGACCGTCTCGCCGGCATTGGCGCCGACCTCGTGGTGCACACGCTGCGTCGGCTCGAAGCGGGGCAGATCTCCCCCATGCCGCAGACCGACGCCGGTGCGGTATATGCGCCGAAGCTGAGCAAGTCGCTTTCCCCGTTGCGCTGGGATCGCGACGTGGTGACGGTGCACAACCAGGTGCGCGCGCTCGAGCCCTATCCCGGCACCACCAGCTTCCTCGGCGAGAAGTTGCTGAAGATCGGCGCCGCCCGACCCTGGAGCTTCCACACGCCCGGGGTGGAGCCCGGCACCGTACACGCTGTCTCGCCCGACGGCATCCTCGTGGTCTGTGGAGCGGGTATCCTCGAGGTGACGCGCGTGCAGGCGCCAGGCCGCAAGATGCTCGACGTCGCCGAGTTCCTGCGCGGCTTCCCCGTGCAGCCGGGCCAGGTTTTCAAGTCGTGAGCGCCGAGGTCCGTCGTCGCGAGGCGCTGCGGGTGGTGCAGGCCGTGTCGAAAGGTGCCAGCCTCGAGGGCGAACTGGCCGCTGCGCGCCGCCGGCTGCCGCCCGACGTGGAGCCGGGGTTCCTCGTGGAGCTCGTGCGCGGCGCCCTGCAGTGGCAGACGCGCTACGACCACCTCATCATCCATTTCAGTCGCCGCCACGCCACCCCCGACCCCGTGGTGCGCACCGTGCTGCACCTGGCGTTGCATCAGCTCGTGGGCATGCCCAACGTGCCTGCCTACGCGGCGATCCACCAGGCTGGCGAGCTCTGCCGCGCCGTGCATCGCTCGCGCGCGACCGGCTACGTGAACGGACTCCTGCAAAGCTGCGCCCGTGCGCTCGCGGCGCGACCCGGCGATGTCGAGAGCGCGTTGCGGCCGCTCTATCCGGATCCGACCGTCGATCCGGCCGGACACCTCGCCACGTGGTACTCGCACCCACGCTGGCTCGTGGAACGGTGGCTCGGTCGTTTCGGCTTCGTCGCGTGCGAGGCGCTGCTCGCGCACGCCAATGTCCTGCCGCCGGTCTGCCTGCACGTGCTCGCGCCACACGAGCCAGAGACGGCGCTGGCCGCCCTGGCGGAGGCGGGCATCGCGGCTACGCCGGGCACGCACCACCCGCGCGCTCTGGTGCTCGCCGAACGCCCCGACCGCACCACGCTGCTGCGCGCGCTCGCGGCGACGCCCGGACTCATCGTGCAGGACGAGGGTGCCCAGTTGGCGACCGCCTGGCTCGCCGACGATGTGCACGCGCCTCTGCTCGATCTCTGCGCCGCTCCCGGGGGCAAGACGTTCCATCTCGCCTCGCTGCTGCCGGCCGATGCGTTGGTGGTGGCGCACGACCTGCGACCTCGGCGCCTGTCTCTCGTGTGCGAGACCGCGACCCGTTTGCTCGAGCCGCGTCTGCGCGCTCTGGCCGGCGACGGCACTCGCCCGGCGGTGCGGCCGGAAGCGTTCGCCACGGTGCTCGTCGACGGTCCCTGCAGCGGAACGGGCGTCATCCGGCACCATCCCGAAGGGCGGTGGCGGCTGCGGTCCGGCACGCTGGAGCGCAACGCGGAGCGCCTGCGTGACCTCGTGCTCGCCGCGGCGGACCTGGTGGCTCCTGGTGGCACCCTGTACTATGCTACCTGTTCGCTGGAGCCCGAGGAGAACGAGGATGTCGTGGATGCCGTCATGGCGTCCCGCGGCGACCTCGCCTGGGCTCCGGCCAATGACGGCGCTAGTCAGCATCTCTGGCTTCCGCACGAGACGCACACGGATGGATTCTACGCGGCGCGCCTGCGCCGTCGGGACGGTTCGGCGTGAAGGTCTGGAAGTTCTTGCTGCTGCTCGTCGGGCTCGTGATCACAAGCGGCCTCGGGCTGCTCGCCATCCACTTGATCGTCATGCCCAGCATCGTCCACCGCCATGAGGTGGTGGCCATGCCCGATCTCACCGGCCTCACGATCGAGGACGCCGAGGCGCGCATGCACAAGGAGAACCTCGAAGTGGTGCAGACGCGCGAGCGCGCCCACCCGTCGATTCCCGCCGGCCGCATCATCGAGCAGACACCGTCGCCCGGCAGTCCCATCCGCGGCGGCCGTACGTTGAAGGTGGTCACCAGCAGCGGTCCACCGAGCGGAGCTGTGCCCGACCTCATCGGGCTGAGCCTGCACCAGGCCGAGGTCACGCTCCAGCGCGAGGTCTACCGCACCGGTCGGGTGGCGCACCTGCGCCGGCCCGACCTGAGCAGTCCGACGGTGATCTACCAGAATCCACCCGCGGGCCGCGCCGTGAGAAAAGGGCAGGTCGTCGATATGGTGCTCGGCGAGCCCGCGCCTCCGGAGGTGCTGCGCATGCCCGATCTGCGTGGCGCGGAGCTCTACCGCGCGCGCCAGGAGGTCACGGCCGCGGGCTGCGAACTCGCGCCCATCACCTACGAGCGTACCGCGGACACCCCGCCCAACACCGTCATCGCGCAAACGCCAGCGCCGGGCCTGCGCGTCACCAAGGGAGAGCGCATTGCACTGGTGGCTTCGTCACGCTGAGCACCGCAACGCCGTCGCGCCGTCGCTGCTCTCGGCTGACTTCACCCGCCTGCGCGAGGACATCGCCTCGATGGTCGCCGTCGACGTGGACATGCTGCACCTCGACGTCATGGACGGCCACTTCGTGCCGAACCTCACCTTCGGGCCCGTCATCGCCAGGGCCATTCGCCAGTGCACCGACCTGCCGCTGGACACCCATTTGATGATCACGGATCCGGCGAAGTACGTGGAGGCCTTCGCGAAAGCCGGCGTCGACGCACTCACGATCCACATCGAGGCGAACAGCCCGATCGAGCCCACGCTGAAGCGCATCGGCGACCTGGGCTGCAAGCGCGGCCTATCCTTGAACCCCGGCACCGACCTCGCCCGCATCGAGCCCCACCTGCCGCACGTCGACCTCGTGCTGGTGATGACCGTACAACCCGGCTTCGGCGGCCAGGAGTTCGACCCGCGCGGCCTCGACAAGATCCGCGACCTGGTCGAGTGGCGCCGACACCACGGCGCGGAGTTCGCGATCTCCGTCGACGGCGGCGTGAACGCGCAGACCGCCCCGCGCTGCCTGGAGGCGGGGGCCGACATCCTGGTGTCGGGCTCGTACTTCTGCCACGCGAAGGACCGCGCCGCGGCCGCGGCGAGCCTGCGCCCGTAGGACTTGCGCCGGCGCAACTCCTTCAGAGCTTCTCCCAGATCCACCCCGGCATCGCCCGCATCGCCCACCCCACGATCGCCCAACGTCGCGTGACGTAAGCGTGCCGTGCGCGCCGGCGGATCGCGGCGTGGATCTGCCGCGCCGCCTCCTCGGGTGACGCCACCCAGAAGCGGTGGGGGCTCTTCGCCATCGCCGTGTCCACGAAGCCGGGCTTGATGTCGGTGACCGCGATCGGCAGGCCGGCGTGCCTGGCGTGGCCGCGCAGCCCCTCGAGGTAATTCGACAGGAACGCCTTGGACGCGTTGTACGCGGGCGCGGTGCGGCTGCCCCGGTGCGCCGCGATCGACGAGATGCCGACGAGGTGCCCGCCGCCCACCGCGACGAAGTGCCGGTACGCGGCACCAGCGATCGCCGCGAAGCCGGCGACGTTCACGGCGATCGTCTCGCGCTCCTTCTCCCAGTCGAGATCGGGATTGACGTGACCGGTCCCCGCGTTGACGACGACGAGATCGACACCGCCCATCGTCGTGATGAGGTCGGCCATGGCACGCAGGGCCGTGTGGTGCCCGGCCACGTCCATCGGTTGGGCGTAGGCCGGCCTGGGGAGCAGTGCCTGCAGCGCGTCGAGCCGATCCACGCGGCGGCCGGTGATCCCGACGGTGTAGCCCTGTTCGCCGAGGAGGAGGGCGAGTGCGCGCCCGATTCCGGATGTGGCGCCGATCACGATGGCTCTTGGCATGGTCGCTGGCTTTCGATGAAGGTTGATCTGCCGTTCAAGGATAGGGGATGATGACCCGCCGACAGTAGTGCGGACTTTCGGCCGCCTGTGTCGCCGCACCCTGGCGTTCGCCGCTTCGACCTTGCCCCAAGTCGTTCATTCTGCTATCTTTGCCGGTCCGTGCGCGGTCGCGGCGGGCCGCGAGGCCTGGCTGTGTCGTGTTGCTGTGTGTTGCAAGTGCTGGTATTCCTGAGGTTTGCGGCCGCTGGTTCATGCCGGCGGCACACTCCTTATATATGGTGGCGGAGGCTGTCCCGTGTTCCAGGAACTGACGCGCCGGCTCGAGCAGACGATGCGCAAGCTCGCCGGGCAGCAGACCCTGACCGAGGAGAACATCAAGGAGGCGTTGCGCGAGGTGCGCATGGCCCTCCTCGAGGCCGACGTCAACTATCAGGTGGCGAAGAACCTCGTGGGCGCCATCGGCGACAGGGCCGTGGGGCAGGACGTGCTGCAGAGCCTCACGCCGGCGCAGCAGGTCATCAAGATCGTCAACGACGAGATCGTGAGGATCCTCGGCGGCGAGGCGACGCCCCTGAACGTGCCCACCGGCGGCATGGCCACGATCATGGTCATGGGTCTGCAGGGGTCGGGCAAGACGACGTTCTGCGGCAAGCTGGCAAAGAAGCTCCTCGCCGAGGGGCGTCGGCCCATGCTCGTCGCGGCCGACATCTACCGTCCGGCCGCCATCGATCAGCTCGAGATGATCGGCAAGCAGGTGGGCGTGCCCGTGCACGCCGATCGCGTCAAGATGAGCGCGCCGCAGATCGTGAAGCTGGGCCAGCGCCGCGCGCGCGACAACAAGTGCGACGTGCTCATCGTCGACACCGCCGGCCGCCTGCACATCGACGACACGCTGCTGGGCGAACTGCGCGACATCGATCGTACCGTGCCCATCGACGAGAAACTGCTCGTGCTCGATGCGATGACCGGCCAGGCGGCCGTCACCATCGCCGAGCGGTTCGCCAGCGAGGTTGGCTTCGACGGCGCGGTCCTCACCAAGCTCGACGGCGATGCGCGTGGCGGCGCGGCCCTGTCGGTCCGCGAGATCACGGGCAAGCCGATCAAGCTGGTGGGCGTCGGTGAGAAGCTCGATGACCTCGAGGTCTTCCATCCCGACCGCATGGCGAGCCGCATCCTCGGCATGGGCGACGTGCTCACGCTTATCGAGCAGGCCCAGGGCAAGATGGACATGGACGAGGCGCAGCACCTGGCCGAGCGATTCAGCCGCGGCGAGTTCACCCTTGAGGACTTCCAGCGTCAGATGAAGCAGGTCAAGCGCATGGGGTCCTTCAAGGGATTGCTCGGCATGCTGCCGGGCCTGGGCGGTGGCGCCCTCGACAAGGTCGATGTCGAGGAGGGCCAGTTCGCGCGCGTCGAGGCGATCATCAACTCGATGACGCCGCTGGAGCGCCGCAAGCCCGACGTGATCAACGGTTCGCGCCGCAAACGCATCGCGCGCGGTAGCGGGACCAACGTGTCGCAGGTGAACAAGCTGCTCAAGCAGTACCGCGACATGAAACGCATGATGAAAGAGATCAACGCAGCCGGAGGGCTGCAGGAGTTCGGACGCCGCGTGCTCGGCGGCCGGAACTGAACGCGCGGCGCATGGGGCGCGGCGCGACACCACGTGTGGGAGGTCGATAGTGCCGACAACGATCCGTCTGACCCGACTGGGCAAGAAGAAGCGCCCATTCTACCGCCTCGTCGTTCTCGACAGCCGCGAACGACGCGATGGCGCCTACCTGGCGAATCTGGGCTACTACAATCCGTTCGTGGAGCCGCCCGAGGTCTCGCTGCACACCGACGAGATCATCGACTGGATGGGCAAGGGCGCATCAGTCTCCGAGACCGCCCGCTCCCTCCTCAAGCGCGAGGGTGTGCTCTACCAGTTCAGTCTGAACAAGGCCGGTCTCGACGAGGCAGCGATTGCCCAGAAGATGCAGGACTGGCGCGTGGGCGCCACGGCCCGCGTCGCGCGTGACGAGCAGGACCGCCAGACGCAGCAACGGCAGGTCGCCGACGCTGATCGCGAGCGCCGCGATACCAAGGCCAAGGCCGCAGCCGAGGCGAAGGCTGCCGAGTCCGCCGGTGAGTCCGGAGGCGACGGCGAGGCCGCGCCGGAGGGCGAGGACTCGTGAGCGCCGACACGCAACTGACGCTGGCGCAGTCCAAGGCCGTGGATTTCATCTCGTTCCTGGCCGTGAACCTGGTCGACCACCCCGAGGACGTGAAGGTCGAGCTGGTGATCCGGGAGGGGCGCGACACGCTGTGCGTGCGCGTGCACCCCGACGACCAGGGCCAGTTCATCGGCAAGGGTGGCCAGACGGCGCGGGCCATGCGCACGTTGCTGGCGGCGATCAACATGCGCACGGATCTGAATTTCGCGCTGGAGATCGCCGAATAGCGTATGGACACGTTCGTGGCCATCGCCGAGGTGGTGAAGGCGGTGGGTCTGCGGGGCGAGGTGAAGCTCTACCCGTTGATCGACTTCCACGCGCCGCTGCTCGATAGCCCGTACGCCCGCTGGGCGGACGGGAGCGACTTCGTCGTCGAGCGGGCGCGGCCGTCGGGCGACTGCGTCGTGGTGAAGCTTCGCGGCAGTGATGACCGCGACACGGCCGAGAACCTGGTGGGACGCGAGATCGGATTCGCGCGCGCGGATTACGCGGCGGCTGATTTCCCGCGTCCCCCGGAGGGGCTGCCGTTTCGCTACCTCGACCGTCCCGTGGTGACGGTCGCGGGCGAGGACGTGGGGCCGGTTGTGGAAGTCCGGCGCTATGCGACGCAGGTGATCCTGATCGTGGCACACGACGGACGCGAGGTGATGATCCCGGCGGTGTCGCCGATCCTGCGGCCGGACGGCGAGCTGGCCGGCCCGCTGGTGGTGGATCCGCCGCGAGGATTGCTGGACGATGCTGGCGATTAAGGTGTTGACGCTGTTTCCGGACATGGTGCGCGCCGTGCTGGAGACGAGCATCCTGAATCGCGCGGCGCAGCAGGGACAGGTCCGCTACGAGGTCACGGATATCCGCGACTTCGCGGTGGACAAGCATCGCACCGTCGACGACTCGCCCTATGGCGGCGGCGCGGGCATGATCATGATGGCGCCCTGCGTGGTGGAGGCCGTCGAGGCGGCACGCGGGAACGCGCAGGTGCCGGTGATCCTCACCACGCCCCAGGGCGACCGCCTCGATGAGTCGCTCACCCTCGCGCTGCTGGCCGAGGCCGAGGCGGCCGGAGAAATGATCGTCGTCTGCGGCCACTACAAGGGCGTGGACGAGAGGGCGCGGCAGCTCGTGGTCACGCGCGAGGTGTCGATCGGTGATTACGTGCTCAGCGGCGGCGAACTGCCGGCGCTGGTGATCGTGGATGCGCTGGTCAGGCGCATCCCAGGGGTCCTGCACAACGAGGACTCCGCGGCGAGCGACTGCTTCACGCAGGAACGTGAAGGCGGGCTCGACTGTCCGTGGTATACGAAACCGCCGGTCTATCGCGACCTGGCGGTGCCGGAGGTGCTCCTGTCGGGGCACCACGCGAGGATCGAGGAGTGGCGGCGTGCCCAGGCGCGCCAGCGCACGCGCGAGAGGCGTCCCGATCTTGGGGGCGGTGACGCGGACGCTGGCGAGGCAGGCGGCGCAAGATAGGCGAAGCGGCCGTCGAGGGGCGGCCCGGGAGGCAACGATGGACATCATGGACAAGCTGCGCACCGAGACGTTGCGCAGCGATCTGCCCGAGTTCGGCATTGGCGACACCGTGGCGGTGGCCGTGCGCATCCAGGAGGGTGCCAAGTCCCGCCTGCAGAATTTCGAGGGCGCGGTGATCGCACAGCAGGGGCACGGTTCCGAGCGCTCGATGACCGTGAGGCGTCTGAGCGGCGGCATCGCGGTGGAGCGCGTGTTCGCCATGGAGTCGCCGAACCTGGCGTCGATCCGCGTGGTGAAGCGCGGTCGCATCCGTCGATCCAAGCTGTATTACCTGCGCGGCAAGACGGGCCGTCAGGGGCGGATCCGCGAGGCCAGGCGCAAGTAGGGCCGTGCCCGCGCCGGCCGGCAACCTGGCTCGCTTCGACTGGGAGTGCTCCCGCGGCGGCACCGTTGTGCTCGCCGGTGTCGACGAGGCGGGTCGCGGTTGCTGGGCCGGACCCGTCGTGGCGGCGGCGGTCGTGCTGTCGCCCGGTGCGTGCCCTGCTGGTCTCGACGACTCCAAGAAAATCGCGCCCACCGAGCGCGAGCGACTCTTTGCCTGCATCCGCGCGAGCGCCCTGGCCTGGGGTGCTTGCGCGGTGTCGTCGGTGGAGATCGACCGCATCAACATCCTCGCCGCCACGCTCGTCGCCATGGGACGCGCCGTGCGCAAACTCGCCGTGGCGCCGCATCTCGTGCTGGTGGACGGGTTGCAGACGCCACCGCTTCCGTGCGAGGCTCGCGCCGTCGTCAAGGGCGACGGTACCAGCGCGTCGATCGCGGCCGCGTCGATCGTGGCCAAGGTCCTGCGCGACCGTGTGATGGTGGCATGGGATCGGCGTTTCCCCGACTACGGTTTCGCCGCCCACAAGGGTTACGGGGCGCCCGTGCACCGCGCGGCCCTCACCCGTCTGGGGCCGTGTCCGCTCCACCGGCGCAGTTACCAGCCGGTGGCCCGCTGGAACCAGCCTGCGCTCTGGCACGATCCCCGCTAGTCGCGTCCCATGAACCGACCCGATGCCGCCGCGCTCGGCCGTCTGGGCGAGGACGCGGCTCTCAGCTTCTACCTTGCCTGCGGCTACCACTTGCTTGCGCGCCGCGTGCGTCGCGGGTGCGGGGAGATCGATCTCGTCGTGACCCGCGCCAGCGTGATCGTCTTCGTCGAGGTGCGCACGCGCGGGCCGGGAAGCGTGGCGCGCGCGGCCGAGACCATCACGCGCGACAAATTGCGCCGCCTGCGCACGGCGGCGCGCGCGTGGCTGGCGGAGCAGCCGTCCGCGGCGGCGCGGGATCTGCGCTGCGACGTCGTGGCGATCGATCTCGCCGGCGAGGGAAAGGGGCTCGTGCTGCGTCACTTTCCCGGTGCCGGTTGAGGTGTCGACGGGCGGTGACACCTGGCCATCATCGCGTCGTCCCGAAATCACACCTTCCGAAAAGACCCCTGGCCGTCTTTCGGCCGCGGCGGTATGCTCCTGCCGTCCACTGCGGTTCCATCGTCGTTCCGTGATCCGCGCACCGCCGGCGAGCAGGAGGCGACCTGGCGGCATGAGTTACTGGGATACCCTCGACCGAGCCCGCAACGCACTCGACGCGGGTCGCTTTCGCGAGGCGGAAGACCTCTACCGGTCGGCCGTCGCCGCGCGTGGGCGATCGCCGCGGCGTGTGTTCTTCAGCGAAAGTCTCGTCGACGGCGCCAGGCGCACGTGGGCGACGATGCGACGCCAGCCGCGAGACACGGCCGGTCCTGGCCGCTGGGAAGCGGCTGACGCCGCGTTCAGCGCCGAGTTCCTCGATCGCGCCGAGGTGGCCGTACGCGAAGCGCTCCAGCGTGCGGATCTGCGCCCGGAAGACGCGGCGCAGACCAGCCAGCCGCTGCTCGCGTCGGCCCTGTACCTCGTGGTGGCGAGCGACATCTGCCCGAGCGAACCCACGTCGGCCGTCCCTCTGCTCAAGGGTCTGATGCGCACGGCGCGCCACACCGGTCAGGCATTCGACGCCGACCTCCTGCGCGCGGATCTGCCCCTGTCGGCCGATGATCGCCTGTGGCTCGCACGCACGGGCGACGATCTGCTCGCGAGCGCTGCCGCCGAGCCGCAACCCGGCGGCTTCGCGACGGCAGCATGGGCACGGACCCTGCTCGACCTCCTTGCTCCGGAGTATTTCCCCGGCTCGGAACGCGTGGAGGAAGAGCGGCGCTGGTGGGCGGCCGGCATCGCCGATCGCCACCTCGCCGCACCGGCAGCCGCCGTCGATCTGTACCGCGAATATCTGGAAATGCACCCGCTGCCCGGCCCGCGTCCGGATCAGGCCCGCGTGCGCTGCGTCGAGATGCTGGGCAACGTCACCGGCTCGTCGTTTGCCGTGCCTCGCTATCGCGACGCCCGCGCGATCGCGTCGCCACCGGTGGTGCCCGGCAGCCCGGAGGCGGAACGCTTGCGGGAGGCCCTGGCCGCCATCGAGGCGCGCCGACCGGCCGATCGCTCCGGTGAGGCCTGGTGTGCCGCCGGTGCTGACGGCGGTTTGCGGGTCACCTTCGTCATGTGGTGGGGCGAGGCACCGGTCGATGTGGCGACGTGGCAGGCCGGCGACGCGCCGGCGGCCATCGCCGAATTCCTCGAGCCGGCGGCCGGGCGTATGCTGTGGGCCGGCGCGGGACCGCCGGCCGGGCTGGCGGCCGCCGTGCCGGTTGCGGCGTGCGGCTGGCGCGTGGAGCCTTTCCTTGCGACACTGCTCGAACCGCGCCTGCCGCGCGGCAGCTGGAGTCCCGACGCACGCTGGCAACTCGCGCTCGCACGTTCGGCGGCGTGGCGCGAGACGTGGCATCCGCATCGCGGCCATCCCCGCCTCGTACCACCGGCGTCGGACGGACGCCTCGCCGCGGCGCAGGCCGGCCTGGAACCCATTATCACCGCGGCGCTGCTGTGGCTCGTGTGTCTGAGGCGGATCGACGAGGCCGATCCTGCTCTGCGCGCCGGCCTGGGCGAACTCGGCCGGCGCGGCGACCCGGCCGCGGCCTTCCTGCACGACTGCGCTGTGCTCGGCTCGCCGGCAAAAGCCGCTCTCGACGTGGGCTTCGCGCCGTGGACGCTGCCCGTCCTCTGGACGCGGCCCGATCCTTTGCCAAGCACGTCGGTCGACCATGCGGACGATGTCGCCGCGCGCTCGGACCTCGCGGGTAATGACGTCGTTGTCGTCGCCACCGGGCATCCTGGCGCCGTGCTCACCGCGTGGTCCGATCGCGACCGCCGCTGGCGTGTGGTGCTCGACCGCCTCGATCGCCTGGGCGATCTGCACACCATCGCGCGCGGTGCGTACGGACCGGTCACCGTCGTGCCCGCCGGCGGCGAGGTGCACGACCTCGCCGGAGCGCTGGCGTGGCTCGAGGATCTGGCGGGCCGGTCCCGCGAGGGCGACGCGGCGATGCTGGCCGTCTTCCACTGGATCCGCCTCGTGGAGACGCACAACGGCGATCTTCTGGATCACGAACGTCTGCGCGGCCGCCTGCCCGGCGAACATACGCTCTATGACCTCTATCGCGCGGGCGTCTCGCAGCTTCCGCGCCGTGTTCCGTGCGCCGGCGACGATCCGGCGCAGGCCGGCTGGTCGGAGCAGTTCGCCCAGCGCGTGCGCAAATCGGGTCTCGTGGTCGGCGCCGCGGCGGATCTCACCGAGGATGCCGCGCAGCTCGACGCACGCTGGGGGGTGTTCGATGGGAGCGGCGCGAGCTGGGTCTTCCTCGACAGCGCGGCCGTGCACTGGCAGCTCTGGCAGCGCGCCGGCCGCTGGCCCGCGTCGCTCCATGCCCTGCTCGCCACGCGGGGCGCCCGCCACGCGTCGCTGCTGCTCGCGGGCACCGTGATGACGGCCGATCTGCGCCGTGCCCTCGACGGCGTGCTCGCCCCCTACGGGCGGCCGTATCATCTCGCCTTGACCGATGTGCGCCCGACCCGCCTGCGGCTCGTCGGGCGTGGACCCGTGCCCGACGCGCACCTGCAACTCGTCGAGGCGTGGACGGCGGCGGCGGCCTACCTGAATCGCACGGGTGTCGCGCCCGCACTGGTGCTGGCTCCGCGCGCGGGTCTCGCCGCCGAGTTCTGGCAGGCGGTGGCGGCGGGCGTCTTCGGTCGCATGCCGTGGTCTCTGGTCGCATCCCTTTCCGATGACATCGCGGGTGCGCGTCTGGTGGTGCCCCTGCTCGAGAGTCTCGACGACAACGCGCCGCCAGGATCCGCCGCGGTGGTGGTGTCCGCGCCGAATGCGTGGCGTGCTCAGGACGAGCAGCGCCGTGCCCGCGCGCGGGAACGGCGCGCGCTCGCGGCGATGGAGATCAACGCGTTGCTCGCGCTGCCGGTTGCGTCTGTGGAGGTGCTCGACGGGCGCTGGTGGCGTCTGGCCGACAGCGACTGGGAGCCGGCCGCCGCCCGGGCGCAGCTCGCGCCGCAGGCGGAGCTGATCGACCTGCCTGCCAGTGACGAGGGCGCATCGCAACGCCTGCGCGGCGATGTGGCGCCGTGGCTCGCCGAGCGCGGTCGTGTGCCGGGCGAGTTGCCGGGCTGGCAGGGCGCGGCGCCAGGGACGACGGGCGAGGAGGCGCACGATCCGGTGAGCGGCGTGCACCTGGATCGGCGCGATGCCGTCGCGGTGTGGCGCCGTCTCGCGGCGTGGCTCCTGCGCGGCTGGGAGATGGGCATGGCCTCGCGCCGCCTGGTGATCATCGCCGACGAACCGCCGCTCCATGCCGCCGATGTCGTCGCCGCCCTCGACTGTCCTGGCGCCACCGTGCCGCCGGCCATGCCGACCTCTTCGGCTTCGGGCAGTGCCGTGGTACCGTGGGCGCCGCTCGTCTGGTTGCGCCCGGCCGACGTGGCGCGCCTGGGGCGCGATACGCTCGCGTCGCTACGGCCGGATGCTGTGCTCGTGGCGGATCTCGCGGCGTGGTTGCCCATCGCGGGCCCCGCGCGGCCGGAGACGACACAGGCTCTGCGCTGGATCGCCGATTGCGGTGCCAGCATCGTCGCGCTGGCGGGCGCCGGCGTCTCGCCGGCGTGGGAGCTGTTCCTCGCGCGCCAGCTCGGCGCCGGGACGCCGCCGCCAGCGCCCGGACCCGGCGACTGGGCCACGCTGAAGCGAAGCGACGCGCTGCCCCTCGAGATCGACTGCCCACACTGCGAACACCGTGGCGCCCCGGTGGGCGATGCCGTGTGCCGTCGCTGTGGGTTTGACCTCGCCGCGTACGCGGCAAGCCATCCGGGCATCGTCCAGGTGGCGTGCACGCAGGGGACACTGCGCGCGTTCGCGCAGCGGCGTGATCTGGGCCGCGAACGGCCGCTCGACCTCTGGGCGCAGCCGACGCTCACCCCGCGCGACGTCCTCGCTGCGGAGGTGGCCGCGCAATCGGCGACGACCATGTCCACGGGCGAGCTGCGTCTCGCCGACGGTCGGCGCTGGCGTCTGCGCGCGGCGAAACCCGGGGCGGCCGCATCCGGCCACGCCGACAGCGTCGTCATCGGCGTGCCGCACGATCCGGGAACCCTCGTACCGGTCGCGCCCCTCGACGGCGTCGACACGCTCACGCTCGCCTATGCCACGGTGGGATTGGGCGATCCGCTTGCCACGGGCGAGGTGGCCGGCGCGCAGCGCTTGCTGCGCCTGTTGCGCGAGGGCACGCCGGCGATCGTCGCTGCCGAGCGCGGCGCCTGGCCCGCGGGCTCGCGCGGTGACGCCACGGTGCCGCTGCTTCGCCTCGAGCATCTTGCGGGCCTCGAGCCGGCGTCTCTGCAGACCTCGGTAGGATTGCTGCGCTGGGCTTCCCGCCTCGCGGCCAGCGAGGTCGTGGCCCCGGCGCTGTCGGCGCCGGTTCCGCGGCTGTGGGTCGGCGGACCGTACGCGGCGATCGAGCACGCCGTCGCGGAGCTGCGTCGGGATCTGACGCCGGCGCTCGCGCAGTTCCTGGCCGACGCCACGCCCGGCGCCTGGCACGATATCGTGTGGCCCGTGTCCGCGACCGATGACGACCGCCGACGGCGCGAGCGTGTCGATCGTCTCCTGCACCTTGCCTCGCGTTTGCCCGCCCCCGGGCAGGGGGACCGCCTGGGGTACCGGGCGTCCGTCGGCGCGTACTTCAGCGATCGGCGCTGGCTCCAGTGGCGGGGTAGCCGCTTGGAAGCGGAGAGCTGGCTCGATGGGCAACTCGACGCATTCCTGGACTGGTCGCGGCAGGTGCTGGCGGCGGCGGTGGCGCACGACGACGGCTACGCTGTCGCGGGCGATCCCGTGGCGGGTGATCCGTGGTGGCGCAGCCCGTGGCTGGTCTGGGGTCAGGAGCTCGGGTGCTGGCACGTGGCCGGCGTCACGCACGCGGACCAGGTGGACCTCGCCGAGCTGGACCGGCTGCGCGAGATAGCCGAGGCGGCCGAACATGCGCCCGCAGCGCGCCTGCTCGTCGATCTTGCGGCGGAGCGATCGGCTTGGCGGCGAGTGCTGCGCGAGGCGCGCCCGGGCGGCGTCGTGGCGGCCCCGGTGCCGCACATCGAGGACATGCATGACGCCGCGCCGCCGGTGCGTCGCAGCTGGTTGCGACGGGGGTCGGACGGCGATCCGGTGACGGCAGCGAGTCGCGCGGTGGCCGAGCTGGCGGCAGGCCACGACCGTGCCCTGCTCATCCTCGCGGGTCCGGCCGGCACCGGACGGCACGAGGCGTTGCTGGCCGGCCTCGACCAGGCCACGCGAGTCGCCGACGCGCCGGATGCCGTCACGGTGTGGTGTCCCGACGCCGCGTCGGCGGCGCACCTGCACCTCGCGTGTCTCGCCCGACGTCAGGGCTGGCAACTCGATTTGCGCGTGCCCGGGCCGGCGAGCGATCGCGCCCTGGGCGCGGCCGACACCGCGCCCGGCGGCCACCGCGTCACCGTGGTGACGGAGGTGCAGCGCCTGTCGCAGGAGGTGCGCTACCGGCTGCAGGAAGAAGGGCGGCGCGGTGGCCTGATCCTCACGGCCGATCCGCACGAAAGCCTCGAGTCGTGGGACACGCTCTTTCTCACGACACCACGGCCCGAGCAGGTGCGCTACCTCGAATTGCAGCGCGCGCAAACGCGTCGTCTCTGGGAGGAGACGGCGCCGCTCATCGGCCGCGTGGAGGCACGCAACCGCACACGGCGCCGGGAAAAAGGCGCCCTGCACTCGCGCCGGGCGGTGAACCTCGATGAGTGCGTCAGCGCCGTCGCCGCGGAGGTGGAGGCGGGGCGTCTCGGCCCGAGCTGCGATCTCGTCGTGCCGCTCGGCGACGACGCGGCGTTCCTCGGTCGCATGTTCGCGGCGCGCGGCTGGCTCGCGGTGTTCCGGCAGGAACTCGACGAATTGCTGCTGCCAGGCACGCTCGAGTTCATCTGTGCGGCCCATGACGTGGCGGCGGCATCGCTCGGTGCCTGGCCCGGCACCGCCGCGGATGGGCCGCCGCCGCTGCTCGGACAGTGGGTCATGACACCGACGCTCGCGGACGGCTATCCGGCCTGGGTCGCCGCCTGCGGCGACGGGGAGGCGCGTTCGGTGGGCGCGCTCTGGGAGGTGTGGCGCCGCACCCCGTGGGGCCGGGCCGGCGCCGGCCATCCCGCGGCACGCGTGAGGACCACGGCGCTGGTGAATACGTGGAGTCGGGAGGAGTTGCCGACCTTCCTGGACCGTCCGCTCTGGGCGGCGTGGCGAGACAGCCTCGGCGAGGCTCTCGGTCAGGACGCGCTGGCGGCCGATCGCCCGGTGATTCGCCTGGCGACCACGGCGCAGCCCCCCGGCGGAGCCTGCGTGCATGCCGTCTACGTATGTGCGGGGACGGAGAGCGACCAGGACCACTACCGGGTACTGGGCCACGTCACGGACGGCCTGCTCGTGCTGTGGCAGGAACGCTCGCCGCTGCCGACGGAGGCCGACGAGACGCCGCCGGCCTGACGGACGGTTTCGCGGCGGCCGGGTTCAAGGTTGTCCTGGCCGGGTCCCGCCTGCTACCTTGCGGTCAGTCGTCTCGAGTGCCCGTCGCACCGTGATCCGTGTCGCCGTTGCCTGCCGACAGCGGCTTGCCGCGAGGAGTCGCGCATGGACCTGCCGTTCGAACCGTATCGCATCAAGGTCGTCGAGAGGATCCACCGCGTCAGCCGGACCGAACGCGAGCGGCTTCTAATCGCCGCCGGCTACAACGTGTTCAAGGTGCCGTCGGCGGCCATCACCATCGATCTGCTCACTGACAGCGGCACGTCTGCCATGAGCGACCGACAGTGGGCCGCCATGATCACCGGCGACGAAGCCTACGCCATGAGTCGCAGCTACGAGGACTTCGAGTCCACGATCCGGCGCATCACCGGCTACAGCCACGTCTTGCCTTGCCACCAGGGGCGCGCGGCCGAGAGCCTGGTCTTCGGCACGCTGGTCAAGCGTGGCGATGTGGTGCCCAACAACATCCATTTCGACACCACGCGCGCCAACGTCGAGCACTGCGGAGGCATCGCCCTGGATTGCGTATGCGAGGAGGGGCTCGACCCCGATCTCATCGCCAACTTCAAGGGCAATATGTCGCTGGACAAGCTGGTGGCGGCGTTCAGGAAGTACGGCGACCGGATCCCTTTCGTGATGCTGACGATCACGAACAACAGCGGTGGCGGGCAACCGGTCAGCCTGGCCAATGCGCGCGACGTGGCCGCGGTCTGCCGGCGCGAGGGTGTCGCGCTCTACCTCGATTGCGCGCGCTTCGCCGAGAATGCGTGGTTCATCAAGCAGCGCGAGGACGGCCAGCAGGAGCGCAGCATCGAGGCCATCGCTCACGAGTTTTTCAGCTACGCCGATGGTTGCATGATGAGCGCAAAGAAGGACGCGCTGGTGAACATCGGCGGCTTCATCGCGCTCAACGACGAAGAGGTGGCCCAGCAGGTGAGCAACCTGCTCATCCTGCACGAGGGTTTCGTCACTTACGGCGGACTCGCGGGGCGCGATCTGGCCGCCATCGCCGAGGGGCTGCGCGAGGGGCTCGACGAGGAGTACCTCACCTACCGCATCGGCCAGGTGGCACGGCTGGGCGAGCGGCTCGCGCAGCTGGGGGTGCCCTGCATCAAGCCTACCGGCGGTCACGCCGTGTACATCGACGTCAAGCGCGCCCTGCCGCACATACCACCGGCGGAGTTCCCCGGCCAGAGCTTCACCTGCGCGCTCTATCTGGAGGCCGGTGTTCGTGCGGTGGAGATCGGCAGTCTCATGTTCGAGCATGTCGATCCCGACAGCGGCGCCATGGTGCATCCCGACCTCGAACTCGTGCGGCTTGCCGTGCCGCGGCGGGTTTATACCCACACGCAGCTCGACACCGTCGCCGACGCCTGCGCCCAGGTCATGGGAATGGGACCACGACTGCGCGGCATGGAGATCGTCTGGCAACCGCCGGCGTTGCGCCACTTCACGGCCCGCCTGCAACCGGTCGGTGGGGGGCCGTTGCTGGACGAACGATGAGCGGTGCCGTGATCGCGATGGTGCCTGCGGACGACGCCCTGGCACCCATGCTGATCCCGCTGGCGGATCACGCGGCGGAGCACCTCGATCTCGCGCGCTGGCTGGCTGCCATCACGCTGGTGGCCGACGATCTCGAGGACGATGAGCGGCCGTGGTTCGATCTCGCGCGCGAGGGCGAACGTCGGGCGCTCACGGTGTACCTGCACCCCGACGCCGTGCTCAAGGATCACCCCCGCGGGATCGGACCACGGGCGCAGCGGCCGGCCTGGGAACTTTCGGCGCCGCCACCTGCGCCGGCACCCCCGGCGGTCGACAGCTTCTCGCCCGTCAAGGCGCAGCGTGTGCTGCACCATCTGTTCCTGCTGGTGCGCGATCTCTGCGACGGGTCGCTGACGCCGGCCGACGTACCGTCGTCCCTGGCCGAAGCCTTCCAGGAAGCGTGGGCCGTCACGGTCGACGGGCGGTTGCGGCGTGCGGGCTGGCCGGGGCTCAGCGAGGGCGAGCGCCGGATTCGCTTCCTGCGTCTTTTCGCGACCGGTGGCGTGGTCACGCCGGCACACTGGCAGGTCTTTCACGAGTTGTGGACGGGCGAAGCGGCGGTCCAGGCAGAGGTACTGCGGCGCGTACGACGCTTGCCGCCGCTGCCACGCCGCGGTATTGCCGTCTGAGCGCCTGTTGCATGCGGGGGCATTCCTATTTGCTTTTTTCGCCCACGTGTCGCAATTTCAAGGACGTACGAGAACGAGGCCGACATTTGGCGCCCGAGTATTGACGCAGGTGTAGCAAGGGGCTTACATTCCCGTGCAGGCCTGATCTCGCGCGTCGTTGATCTCGCGCGGGTTGCGCGTTCCCCAAGGGAGGTTGCTTTCATGAAGTCGCCGCGTTGCTGGGTTTCACTGGTCGTTCTCGCGTTGCTGGCGAGCCTGACGCTGTCGGGCATGGTCGGTTGCGCCAAGAAAGAACCGGTCGACCCCTACGTGTACGCCTCCCTGCGTCAGATCATGACAGGTGCGGTCCTGGATACGGTCACCCGCAACTTCACGTTCGAGATCGACGCGCCTCGCTTCGAGTACGTGCGGGGCAACGTGGGTATCATCCGCGACGGCAACATGCTCCAGTTCCTGGTGGCGAAGGATCTCGAAAACCTCGCACCACGGCTGAAGGGTGCGCTCCTGGGCGTACGCATGACGTTCACGCCGTCGCCGACGCACCTCGTGCTGCAGCGCATCAAGCGCAACGGCGTGGTCGAGCAGGACAGCATGCCGGCCCCCGAGAAATACGAACTGCCGCATCTGCTGCGTTCGGTCGACATGGAAGAGCCGGGCGCGCCGCTGCCCGACATGAAGTGGCGCGACTCCAAGTCGATCGAGCAGTTCCTGCCGGCGGAAGACTCGACGGAATTGCTGAAGGTACAATCCGCCGTGGAGAAGCTGGTCTGGAAGCCGAAGTTCGATCTTCCGGATTCGGTCATGGCCAACCCCTCGCCGAAGGATATGGCCTGGTACGCGGTGTTCCCCGACGCCACGGTGCAGATCGTGGACGTGACGCCGGGCGCCGACTACATGCTGCACCTGCTCCTGGATAAGGACCTGCCGCTGGTCGGCTCGTTCTCCATGAAGTCCATGTTCGAATACGTGGATCGCAAGAAGGAGCACCCGGACCTCGGCCACGTGATCGGGACGATGAAGGTCAACTGGTTCCGTTATGCCAACACGTTCGTCCAGGCCAGCGAGGAAGACTAGCTCGTACCGCCGGACGCGAATCGCGACGCGGAGAGGCCGCTGTACGAGGAGAGGCCCTTGGGCGTGCCCGGGGGCCTCTTACTCGTGCGCCGCGATTCGTGGCGCATCACACGAGCAACTTGTGCATATCCCAGTCGCGCTGTAGCGCCTTGTGGTCGGCGCCGCCGCGCTTAACCAGCGCGCTCGTCTTCAGCTTGTTCGACACCAGTCCCACCATCACGCCGTGCTCGCCTTTGAAGAGCAGCTCGGTGGCGTGGTGCGCCAGCCGCGTGGCGAGAATGCGGTCGAAGGCCGATGGCGCCCCACCTCGTTGCACGTGCCCGAGCACCACCATCCGGACCTGGCGTTGCAGACGGCTGTTGATCTCGTAGGTCACGTAGCTCGCCTTGGCTGCGCCTTCGGCCACGATGATGAGCGCGTGGTACTTCCCCTTGGCATACCCCTGTTCGATCGTACGGCACACGTCGTCGAGGTTGAACGGAATCTCCGGGACCAGCACCTCCTCGGCGCCACAGGCGATCGCGGTCTGCACTGCGAGCAACCCGTAGTCGCGCCCCATGACCTCGATGACGAAGATGCGGCCGTGGCTCGATGCGGTGTCGCGTACCTTGTCGACGGCCTCCACGGCGATGTTCAGGGCCGTGTCGTAGCCGATCGCCATGTCCGTGCCGGCGATGTCGTTGTCGATGGTGGCCGGCACGCCCACCACGGGCAGGTCGAAGACGCGCTCCAGCTTGTCCGCGCCGCGGAAACTGCCGTCGCCGCCGATGATGACCATGCCGTCCAGCTTCAGCTTCTTGAGCGCCTTGCCCACCGTCGCCGTGCCGGCGTCCGTGGCGAACTCGGGATAGCGGAACGTCCGCAACATCGTGCCGCCAATGTGCAGGATGCCGCTGGCCGAGCCGGGTCCCATCACATGCGCATTCCCCTCGGCCAGCCCCTGCCAGCCGCGATCGATGCCGATGACCTGGGCGTCGTGCGCCCAGGCCGTGCGGATGACCGCCCGCAATGCGGCGTTCATGCCGGCAGCGTCGCCGCCGCCCGTGAGCACTCCGATTCTCTTCATCATGTGCCTCCGGTCGCTCCATCGTCGTTTGTTCGATCTCGATGCGTCCGGCGCGCGTGCCAGGCGGCGATCTGCTCGAGCCGTCGGGTCAGCTCTGCCTCGAATCCCTTGTGCGTCGGCCGGTAGAAGACGCGCCCAGCCAGATCGTCGGGCAAGCCGTTCATGGCGGCGACGCCCGCTGCCGTGTCGTGCGCATAGATATATCCCTCGCCGTACCCGAGGCCCTTCATCAACCGCGTCGGCGCATTGCGCAGGTGCAGGGGAACGGGCGGGTTGGTCCCCTCCCGCACCTCGCGCTGGGCCGCCTGCACGGCGGTGTAGAGCGCGTTGCTCTTGGGGGCCAGGGCCAGGTAGACGGCCGCCTGCGCCAGCGCCAGCGCGCCCTCCGGCAGCCCCAGGAAGTGCACTGCATCGCGGGCGGCGAGCGCCTGTTCGAGGGCCCGGGGATCGGCGAGGCCCACATCCTCGCTGGCGAAGCGGACGAGGCGCCGGGCGATGTACAGGGGATCCTCGCCGCCCTCGAGCATACGCGTCAGCCAGTACACCCCGGCCTGGGGATCGCTGTTGCGCAGGCTCTTGTGCAGCGCGCTGATCAGGTTGAAGTGTTCCTCGCCTGCCTTGTCGTAGCGCACGGCGCGGTGCTGGATGAGCTGGTGCAGATCCGCGACGCTCAGTGGCTGCGATGGTGTGCCCAGCGTGACCTCGGGATGCGCGCGGCGCCGTTCCGACACCGCGGCGGTGACGGCGTCGAGCAGGCCGAGCGCCTGCCGGGCGTCGCCTTCGCTGATCCCGGCCAGGGCATCCAGCGCGTCGTTGCCCAGGGTGACATCGCGGCCGGCGAGGCCGGCCGGCGCGACGAGCGCGCGCACGAGTACGGTGCGCACGTGTTCGGGCGCCAGCGGCTGCAGCACGAAGAGGCGCAAGCGCGACAGGAGGGCCGCATTCACCTCGAAGCTCGGATTCTCCGTCGTAGCGCCGATCAGTGTCACGTCGCCGCGCTCCACCCAGGGCAGGAGCGCGTCCTGCTGTGCCTTGTTGAAGCGGTGGATCTCGTCGAGGAAGAGTATCGTGCGCTGGCCCGCGGCGCGGCGCAGCTTCTGCGCCTCCGCCATCACGGCCTTGAGTTCCCTGGAGCCCACGGCCACGGCGCTGAACTCGAGGAAGCGTGCCCGGGTGTGGCCCGCTATGAGTCGCGCCAGGGTCGTCTTGCCGCTGCCCGGGGGACCCCAGAAGAGGAGCGATGGCACCACGTCGGCCTCGAGCAACGGGCGCAGGGGGCCGGCGTCGGCGAGCAGTTCGGTCTGGCCGACCACCTCGTCCAGCGACTGCGGTCGAACGCGCTCGGCGAGCGGCAACTCGCCACCCGTAGCGTCGAGCGTGCTTCGCGAGACTTCGGGACGCGAATTGGCGGACGCGTCGGGACGGAAGAGATCACCATTCATGGGCGCGATACTAGCGAGTTATGCGCAAGACGCAACGTCGACCTTGGTTGACGCCGCCGGAACCTGGTTCTACCATCCCGGTTGCCTCGTGAAACGGCGCAAACACCCACTCAAGGGAGGTCGACGTGGCCCGAGCGGTGCTCATCATTCTCGACGGCGTGGGGGTCGGCCAGGCGCCCGACGCGGCGGAGTACGGCGACACCGGCAGCGACACCCTCGGCAACCTGGCACGCGCGGTCGGCGGTTTGCGGCTCCCGACCCTGCAGGGCCTCGGTCTCGGCGGGTGCGGAGCGATCGCGGGCGTGCCGCGGGCGGATCGCGCGCAGGCGAGCTGGGGCCGTTTGCGAGAGGTGTCGGCCGGCAAGGACTCCACGACCGGCCACTGGGAGCTGATGGGCATCGTCACCGACACGCCCTTCCCCACCTATCCCGACGGTTTCCCGCGTGAGGTGATGGACGCCTTTCGCGCCCGCACCGGCTACGACTACCTGGGCAACGAGGCCGCCAGCGGCACCGAGATCATCCAGCGACTCGGCGACGAGCATGTGCGCACGGGCAAGCCCATCGTCTACACCAGTGCCGACTCCGTCTTCCAGATCGCGGCTCACGAACACGTGATCGCGCTGGACGAGCTGTATCGCATCTGCGAGGAGGCGCGGGCCCTGCTCGTTCCCCCGCACCAGGTGAGCCGCGTCATTGCGCGGCCGTTCGTGGGCACCAGCGGGCACTACGAGCGCACGCCGAGCCGCCACGACTACTCCGTGAAGCCGCCCGCGCAGCTCGGCCTTCACGCGCTGCGCCACGCCGGCGTCACGGTCACGACGATCGGCAAGATCGTCGACCTCTACGCTGGCGAGGGCGTCGACCGCGCCGTAAAGAGCCGCAGCAACGCCGAGGGGATGCGTCTGCTTGCCGAGCTGTACGCGGAACACGAGCACGATCCCGCCTTCCTGATGGTCAACCTGGTCGACTTCGACACGCTCTGGGGCCACCGCAACGATCCGGTCGGGTTCCGCGAGGGGCTGGAGGTGTTCGATGCCTGGCTGGCCACCTTCGTCCCGCAACTCGATGCCGGCGATCTACTCCTCATCACGGCCGACCATGGCAACGATCCCACCACGCCGAGCACTGATCACTCGCGCGAGGAGGTACCCGTGCTCGCGCTGCTGGCCGGCGGCGCCGGCGGAGTGGACCTCGGCGTGCGCGAGACATTCGCCGACCTCGGGGCCACGGTGGCGGCGTTCTTCGCCGCCGCAGCGCCCGCCGTTGGCACCAGCTTCCTGCCCTCCGTGCGGGGCGCCGCCGGGGGCGTGTCGTGAGCGAATCCTACCATCTCCTGGTCGCGGCGGCGTGCGAAGCGCGGGAGCAGAGCTACTCGCCCTACTCGCGGTTCCGCGTGGGGGCGGCCCTCCTCTGCACGAGCGGCCGCGTGGTCACGGGTACCAACGTCGAGAACGCGAGCTTCGGCCTCTCGCTCTGTGCCGAGCGGGCGGCCGTGGTACGCGCCGTCGCGGAGGGGGAGCGCTCGTTCGAGGCCATTGCGATCTGCGCCGACGGCGCCAAGCCAACGCCCCCCTGCGGGGCGTGCCGGCAGGTACTGCTCGAGTTCGGCCCTGACATGGTGGTCGTGATCGCGGGCGAGCTCGGGCCTGGTGGGCCAATGAAGAGGTATATCCTGCGCGACCTCGTGCCCGAAGCCTTCACCGACTTCGTGTCGGCGCCGCCGCCACCGCGGCCGGAAGGGGCTTGAAGGCGTGGACATCCTCGACATCATCGAGACCAAGAAGCGGGGCCGCCCGCTGACGCCCGCGCAGCTCGACTTCCTCGTCGACGGCTTCACGGCCGACCGCGTTCCGCGCTACCAGATGGCGGCATTCCTCATGGCCGTCTACTTCCGCGGCCTCGACGCGCACGAGACCGCCGCGCTCACCGACGCCATGCTCCGCTCGGGCGAACAGCTCGATGTCTCCGACCTGGGCGGCCCCACGGCCGACAAGCATTCCACCGGCGGCGTGGGCGACAAGGTGAGCCTGCTGCTCGCGCCTCTCGCGGCGGCCTGCGGGCTGCGCGTGCCGATGCTCTCCGGGCGGGGCCTCGGGCACACAGGCGGTACGCTCGACAAGCTCGAGGCGATTCCCGGCTACCGGATCCATCTGCCCACGCACGCGTTCCTCGACGTGGTCCGTGACGTCGGCTGTGCCATCGTCGGCCAGAGTGGCAGCATCGCACCTGCCGATGGCAAGATCTACGCGCTGCGCGACGTCACCGGCACCGTCGACTGCGTGCCGCTCATCACGGCGTCGATCATGTCCAAGAAGCTGGCCGCCGGTCCCGAGACGATCGTCATCGATCTGAAGACCGGCAGCGGCGCGTTCATGACCGACCTTGTCCGGGCCCGCGAACTGGCCCACGCCCTCGTCGCCGTGGGGCGGGCCTACGGGCGACGCCTGGCCGTCCTCTTCACGGACATGGCCCAGCCCCTCGGCGTGGCGATCGGCCACGCGAGCGAGGCGCGGGAGGCCTTCCAGGCTCTGCGGCCCGGCGGGCGCGCTGGCGCGCCGCCCGATCTGGTCGATCTCACGGAACAGCTCGTCGCCACGATGGTGCATGTTGCGGGTCTCGATCCGACGGCTGCAGCGGCGCTCGCGCGCGTGCGCAAGGCGTGGACGGGTGGCGACGCCTGGACGCGCCTGCAGGCCTGGATCGCGGCGCAGGGTGGGCATCTCGACTGGGACGCCGACGACCTCGGCCTCGCTGTCGCGCCAGTGGCCCGGAACGTCGAGGCGACCGGCGACGGCTGGCTCGAGGTGCTGGATTGCCGCGAACTCGGACTCGCGCTGGCCGACCTCGGCGGCGCACGGCGTCGGGTGGAGGATCCGGTCGATCCGCAGGTTGGGCTCGACTGGCTGGCGCGCAACGGCGCACGGGTGGAGGCGGGGCAGCCCCTCGTGGCCATCCGTACGGCCGACCGCGCGCGCGCCGATTGCGCAGCCGCGCGCGTGCGCGCGGCACTGGTGGTGCGCGACGCGCCGTGGGAGGCGCCACCACTCGTCCAGGGGAGGCTGCCGGGCGATTCCCCCTAGAAGCCGCCGTCGCCGCGCTTGTCGAGGGTCTCGAATCCCTGCGCCTGTCCCGACAGGTCGTGGATGCCGCCGCCGTGCAGGTCGCAGACCTTCTGCGGGTAGTTGTCCGGCAGGAAGATCTCGACGGCCGTGGAATCGCATCCGGGGGCGGCCAGCAGGCCCGACTGTAGACACACCGTCTTCTCGACGATCGTTGGCGGTCGCGTGAACGCCTCGTCGCCATGCTCGTCGGCAATCTTGCCCATGGTGCTGGCCCAGATCGGCAGCGCCATGTGAGCGCCCGTCGCCTTGCGGCCCATCGGGATGGCGTCGTCGAAGCCCACCCAGACTCCGCCGCAGAAGCTCGGCGTGAAACCGCAGAACCACGCGTTGGTGCTTTCGTTGGTGGTCCCGGTCTTGCCGGCGCCAGTCTTGGTGAACCCGCGCCAGCGCGCGCTCTTGCCGGTACCCTCCCTGAGCGTGGTCTCCAGGAGGTTCACGATGATGTACGCCTCGGCGGGATCGAGAACCTCGCGCTGCGCGATGTGCGTCTGCTCGAGGATCTCGCCGTCCACGGACTCCACGCGGTTGATCAGGTGCTGCTGCACCTGCACGCCGTGGTTGGCGAAGGTGGAGTACGCGCCCACGATCTCGCGCAGCGACAAGTCGGCGGCCCCGAGAAACACGGCCGGTACCGCCGGCATGGGCGATGTGATGCCGAGCCGACGCACGTTGTCGATCACCGGCTGCAGGCCGAAATCGAGGTAGAGTTTCGCGGTGGGCGTGTTGATTGAACGGCTGAGCGCATAGCGCAGCGTCACCGGTCCTTCGAAGCGGCCGCTGAAGTTCTTCGGGCGCCACAGGCTCACACCGGTGTCGAGCACGAAGGGCGTGTCGAGCAGGATGCTTGCCGGCGTGTAGCCGTGCTCGAGCGCCGTGAGGTAGACGAATGGCTTGAAGAGCGAGCCCGGCTGCCGTACGGCCTGCCACGCGTTGTTCCACTTCGAGTCCGCGAACGAGCGGCCGCCCATCATCGCGAGGATCGCGCCCGTGCGCACGTCCTCGATCAACGCGCCGCACTGCAGGTAGTCCACCCGCTCGGGGCGCTCGCCGATCGTGCTGAGGCTGTCATAGCGCGCCTTCGTTTCGGGGTAGTCGAACTCGGCTTCCAGCTTGGTGAGGTGCGTGTCGGCTGCGTCCTCCAGCCAGTGCTGGTAGTGCGGCACGAGCGTTGTCCAGACGCGCAGGCCCTCGTTGTAGAGCTTTTCGGCGCCATAGCGCTGCTCGAGTTCCTTGCGCACCTCCTCGACGTAGTAGGTCGCGAACCCGGCATCCTCGTGATCAGCACCGGGATCGGCCACGACGACCTGCGTGGTACCGATCGTCTCGGCCTCGGCGTGCGTCAAGTAGCCCGCACCGACCATCGTGTGCAGCACCGTCGCGCGGCGCTTGTACGCGAGGTCGAGATGGGTGAAGGGGGAGTACGCGTTCGGGCGCTGGATCATGCCGGCCAGCATGGTCGTCTCGGCCGGCCCGAGCGCCCAGACGTCCTTGGCGAAGTACTGCCGCGCCGCGGCCTGCATCCCGTAGGTGCCGCGCCCCATATAGATCTGGTTGAGGTACATCGCGAGGATCTCGTCCTTGGTGTAGATCTGCTCGATCTGCACCGCGAGGATCCACTCCTTCATCTTGCGCACGACGGTCTTGTCGAAGGTCAGGAAGAGGTTGCGCGCGAGCTGCTGCGTCAGCGTGCTCGCGCCCGGCCGCGCCGACGTCGTGAGGTTGTCCCACACCACGCGCAGCAGACGCCGCGGATCGATGCCGTAGTGCTCGTAGAACCGGCGGTCTTCCACCGAGATCACGGCTTGCTGCAGCGAAGTCGGGATCCTCTCCAGCGGGACGAGCGTACGGTTCTGGGTATAGAACTCTCTCAGCGTATCGCCGTCGGCGGCGAAGAGGACCGTCTTCACCGCCGGCTGGATGTCCTGCAGGCGGCTGAGCGACGGCAGATCGCGGGAGAGCCGGCTGATCACGGCGAGCGAGATGGCCAGGGCGCCCAGGAAGCCCAGGAAGCACAGGACGAGCATCCGGACGATCCAGCGCCGCGGAATGATCAGGTTCAGGACGTTGCGCATGGCGCTCCTCGCCGAAATGGCCGTCCTGGGGGTGGGATCGGCCTGATCCAGGCCTCGAATGTAGGCTACCGGAGTACCCCGGTAAAGGGCCGACGGTTCCGGGGGCGAAAAAAAAACCAAGAATTGGATAATTGCGTTTGACACTGGCGTATAACCGGCTTACATTGCCGCGCCGTTGCCGCAGTTGCGGGGCCCGGAACCGCCGGCGGCACGCGGCCTCTCGACCGGAAGGGACAGAGGCCGAGGGCCTAAAAAAAATGCAACCTCAGGTTGACAGATCTTTAGGCCTCGCTTAGATTGACAGGCCCTGCCCGAAATGGCGGGGACCAGCCGGCAGGACCGCCTGGTCAGCTCTTTGACAACAGAATAGCGTGCGAAGGCCCGTGAAAATGTCCGATGACCGTCGGCAAAGGCCAGCTTCGGCTGTCTGCGTCGACGAGTCTTGCGAACAACGCAGGAGCCAAGCGCTTCTGTTGCTCATTTTTTGACAACGGAGAGTTTGATCCTGGCTCAGAACGAACACTGGCGGCGTGGATTAGGCATGCAAGTCGAACGGGAAAGTTCCCTTCGGGGAATGAGTAGAGTGGCGAACGGGTGAGTAACGCGTGGGAAACCTGCCCTTCGGTGGGGGATAACAGGCCTAACGGCCTGCTAATACCGCATACGTCCGCGAGACCGCATGATCTCGCGGAGAAAGGTGGCCTCTCCTTGGAAGCTGCCGCAGAAGGATGGTCCCGCGTCCCATTAGCTAGTTGGTGGGGTAACGGCCTACCAAGGCGACGATGGGTAGCCGGCCTGAGAGGGTGTCCGGCCACACTGGGACTGAGATACGGCCCAGACTCCTACGGGAGGCAGCAGTCGAGAAGCTTCGGCAATGGGCGAAAGCCTGACCGAGCGACGCCGCGTGAGCGATGAAGGCCCTATGGGTTGTAAAGCTCTGTCAGATCGGGAAGAAAACTTCGGGAGTAATACACCCGAAGCTTGACGGTACCATCAGAGGAAGCACCGGCTAACTCCGTGCCAGCAGCCGCGGTAATACGGAGGGTGCAAGCGTTGTTCGGATTCACTGGGTATAAAGGGTGCGTAGGCGGCTTTGTAAGTCAGGGGTGAAAATTGTCGGCTCAACCGACAACCTGCCTCTGAAACTGCTGAGCTTGAGGTCGGGAGAGGAAGGTGGAATTCCAGGTGTAGCGGTGAAATGCGTAAATATCTGGAGGAACACCAATGGCGAAGGCAGCCTTCTGGTCCGATTCTGACGCTGAGGCACGAAAGCCAGGGGAGCGAACGGGATTAGATACCCCGGTAGTCCTGGCCGTAAACGATGGGCGCTAGGTGTTGGAGGATTCTACCCCTTCAGTGCCGCAGCTAATGCATTAAGCGCCCCACCTGGGGAGTACGGTCGCAAGGCTGAAACTCAAAGGAATTGACGGGGGCCCGCACAAGCGGTGGAGCATGTGGTTTAATTCGATGCAACGCGAAGAACCTTACCTAGGCTTGACATGCAGGGGACAGGTGTAGAAATACATCCTTCTTCGGACCCCTGTACAGGTGCTGCATGGCTGTCGTCAGCTCGTGTCGTGAAATGTTGGGTTAAGTCCCGCAACGAGCGCAACCCCTGTTTCCAGTTGCCATCAGGTTATGCTGGGGACTCTGGAGAGACTGCCGGTGACAAACCGGAGGAAGGTGGGGATGACGTCAAGTCCTCATGGCCCTTACGCCTAGGGCTACACACGTGCTACAATGGTCGGTACAATGGGCTGCAATGCCGCAAGGTGGAGCGAATCCCAAAAAGCCGGCCTCAGTTCGGATTGAAGTCTGCAACTCGACTTCATGAAGCCGGAATCGCTAGTAATCGCGCATCAGAACGGCGCGGTGAATACGTTCCCGGGCCTTGTACACACCGCCCGTCAAGTCAACCGAGTTGGCTGCACCCCAAGTCGCTGAGCTAACCCGAAAGGGAGGCAGGTGCCCAAGGTGTGGTTGGCGAGGGGGACTAAGTCGTAACAAGGTAGCCGTATCGGAAGGTGCGGCTGGATCACCTCCTTTCTAAGGAGACAGGGCGATGCGGCCTAGCCGCAACGTCCATGGTAGAACGGACATTGAGCGACCTCGCACGCTATTCTCTTGCCAAAAGGCGGACCTTTCGGTCTCGCCGACTGGTAACGGGCCTATAGCTCAGTTGGTTAGAGCGCACGCCTGATAAGCGTGAGGTCGGAAGTTCAAATCTTCCTAGGCCCACCAGGTTCAGGCTCGCACTCGGGGATATAGCTCAGTTGGGAGAGCGCCGGCTTTGCAAGCCGGAGGTCGTCGGTTCGATCCCGACTATCTCCACCACTGACGGGCATAGGCTTGATAGCTCTTTGACAACCAAATATAGAGGGTAGCAAGATCGTCGAGGAGAGGAAATTCTTCTCACCTTTGATTAAGCTACTAAGGGCATTTGGTGGATGCCTTGGCGCCGTGCAGCGATGAAGGACGTGGTTAGCTGCGATAAGCCTCGGGGAGCGGCAAACACGCGTTGATCCGGGGATTTCCGAATGGGGAAACCCACTGTGGGCAAACCTACAGTATCCCTTTGCTGAACACATAGGCTTAGGGAAGCGAACGGGGTGAATTGAAACATCTCAGTAACCCCAGGAAAAGAAAACAATAGTGATTTCCCAAGTAGCGGCGAGCGAACGGGAAAGAGCCTAAACCGTTGACGTGTTAAAGCCGACGGGCGTTGCGTCAGCGGGGTTGCGGGATCCAGCAGGAGAAACCGTCGTTTCTCCAGAGAGTTACCAAGCCCATATCTAGTCGAACGGTCTGGAAAGTCCGGCCATAGCAGGTGACAGCCCTGTAGGCGAAAGGTATGGGTCTCTCGGTGGACATCCCAAGTACCGCGGGACACGAGAAATCTTGCGGGAATCTAGCAGGACCATCTGCTAAGGCTAAATATGCCACGGCGACCGATAGTGAACCAGTACCGTGAGGGAAAGGTGAAAAGCACCCCTGGCGGGGAGTGAAATAGTACCTGAAACCAAATGCCTACAAGCGGTCGGAGGGCCTTCGGGCCTGACGGCGTGCCTTTTGCATAATGAGCCGGTGAGTTATCGTGTGCGGCAAGGTTAAGTGTCTCTGGCACGGAGCCGAAGCGAAAGCGAGTCTTAATAGGGCGCACAGTTGCATGCGGTAGACCCGAAGCCGAGTGATCTAGCCATGACCAGGAGGAAGCGCGAGTAACATCGCGTGGAAGTCCGAACCAGGGTAGGTTGAAAACTGCTTGGATGAGTTGTGGCTAGGGGTGAAAGGCCAATCAAACTCGGAGATAGCTGGTTCTCCCCGAAATAGTTTTAGGACTAGCCTCGCGTTAGTTTGCCGGAGGTAGAGCACTGAATGGGTTAGGGGCCCTAAAAGGTTTACCGACCCCAATCAAACTCCGAATGCCGGTTAAATGATGCGCGGGAGTCAGGCCGCGGGTGATAAGATCCACGGCCGAGAGGGTAAGAGCCCAGACCCTCAGCTAAGGCCCCTAAATCCAGACTAAGTGGTGGAAGGAAGTTGGATTGCCCAGACAGCTAGGAGGTTGGCTTAGAAGCAGCCATCCTTTAAAGAAAGCGTAATAGCTCACTAGTTAAGTGGTCCAGCGCCGAAAATAATCGGGACTCAAGTCTGGTGCCGAAGCTAGGGATCCGCATTGCGGATGGTAGGGGAGCATTCCGTAGGTGGTTGAAGCAGTGTCGTGAGGCATTGTGGACACATCGGAAGAGCCTATGCCGGCATGAGTAGCGATAAAACAGGTGAGAAACCTGTTCGCCGTAAACCTAAGGTTTCCTGAGGAAGGCTAATCCGCTCAGGGTAAGTCGGCCCCTAAGCCGAGGCCGAAAGGCGTAGGCGATGGGAATCCGGTTAAGATTCCGGAACCTGGCTGGTTTCGTTTGTACGATGGGGTGACGCAGGAGTGAAAGGACAGCGCACTGATGGATGTGCGTCTAAGGGTGTAGGAGGAGGATCTAGGCAAATCCGGATCCTCTTAACTCCGAGACCTGATGGGGAAACAAGTCTTCGGACGAGCCAACTGTCCCTAAGCATGCTGCCAAGAAAAACCTCTAAGGAGAGACTGGTCAGACCGTACCGTAAACCGACACAGGTGGGTGAGGAGAGTATCCTAAGGCGCTCGAGAGAACCCTTGTGAAGGAACTAGGCAAAATGGCCCCGTAACTTCGGGAGAAGGGGCGCCACAAGTACGTGAAGCGGTTCGCCCGTGGAGCCGAAAGTGGCCGCAGTGAAAAGGCCTTGGCGACTGTTTACTAAAAACACAGGTCTCTGCCAAGTCGCAAGACGACGTATAGGGACTGACACCTGCCCGGTGCCGATCTGTTAAGGGGAGAGGTTAGCCTTCGGGCGAAGCTTTGAACCGAAGCCTCGGTAAACGGCGGCCGTAACTATAACGGTCCTAAGGTAGCGAAATTCCTTGTCGGGTAAGTTCCGACCTGCACGAATGGTGTAACGATCGAGGCACTGTCTCCACAAGGGACTCGGCGAAATTGAAGTGGCGGTGAAAATGCCGCCTACCCGCGGCTAGACGGAAAGACCCCGTGAACCTTTACTACAGCTTTGCATTGGGTTTAGGTAATACTTGTGTAGGATAGGTGGGAGGCTGTGAAGCGGGCACGCTAGTGTTCGTGGAGCCAATCTTGAAATACCACCCTGGTATTGCTTGGACTCTAACCCGACACCGTTATCCGGGCCGGGAACAGTGCATGGTGGGTAGTTTGACTGGGGCGGTCGCCTCCAAAAGAGTAACGGAGGCGCGCAATGGTTCCCTCAGCGTGTTTGGCAATCACGCGTCGAGTGTAAAGGCATAAGGGAGCTTGACTGCGAGACCTACAAGTCGAGCAGGTGCGAAAGCAGGTCTTAGTGATCCGGCGGTCCCGCATGGAAGGGCCGTTGCTCAACGGATAAAAGGTACTCCGGGGATAACAGGCTGATCTCCCCCAAGAGTCCACATCGACGGGGAGGTTTGGCACCTCGATGTCGGCTCATCACATCCTGGGGCTGGAGAAGGTCCCAAGGGTTTGGCTGTTCGCCAATTAAAGTGGTACGCGAGCTGGGTTTAGAACGTCGTGAGACAGTTCGGTCCCTATCTGCCGTGGGCGCAGGAGACTTGAGAGAAGCTGACCCTAGTACGAGAGGACCGGGTTGGACGTACCACTAGTGCGCCAGTTGTCTCGCCAGAGGCATAGCTGGGTAGCTACGTACGGCAGGGATAAGCGCTGAAAGCATATAAGCGCGAAGCCCCTCTCGAGATAAGGTCTCCCGGACTTCGGTCCCAGAAGGCTCCAGGAAGACGACCTGGTTGATAGGCTGCAGGTGTAAGCGCAGTGATGTGTTCAGCCGAGCAGTACTAATAAGCCGAGCGGCTTAATCATCTCGAGGTGAGAAGTAGATCCTGTTCTCGACGAGCTGCCCTCTATATTTGGATGTCAAGAGCATCTTGACTTTCGGCGGTCATAGCGCGGTGGAACCACCTGTTCCCATTCCGAACACAGTAGTGAAACGCCGTTGCGCCGATGGTACTGCAGAGTAGCCTCTGTGGGAGAGTAGGTCGCCGCCGGTCTTCGAAGGGCCCCCAGCCAAGCTGGGGGCCTTTTTTGCGTTGGTCGCAGGGCCACCGGACCTTAATGGCGCTTGGTAAGGTTCTGATCGCGTCGTATCTTTGGCGGCGTTCGCGCCTGGTCACCGGAACGAGGATGGTCGAGTTGGACGGAGCCGTACTGCAGAAATTGGTGTCCGAGCTAGAGACGGCCCGCGAGCGCGCGGGACGGCACGATCGCTGGCGGTTGAACGAGCCCGAGGTCTACGCCCTGCTCGATATGGTCGGACTCGCCCACGGGCCGGCGCTCTGGTTGCCGCCGAATGCGGACGCCGCGGAGTGCGCGTCTTGGGCGGAAGGCGCGGTGGCCATGGCCGGCCGTGACGGCCGCTTGCTCGTGAAGGTCGTCGGCCGTGAGATCCTGCACAAGTCGGACGCAGGTGGCGTGACGATCGTACGGCTGGCCGATGCCGCGGACCCGGCCGCTGCGGTACGCGGCGTCGCCGAGGACGTGCTGGCCGCCGTGGCGGCCGCGGGCCATGGTGCTGATTGCGAGGGGGTGCTCGCCTGTGGTTTTGTGCCGCACGGCGCCAACACCCCGGGGCAGGAGTTGCTGCTCAGCTTGCGCCAGGATCCCGCGTTCGGGCCGGTCGTCGTTGTGGGCGTGGGTGGAACGCTCACGGAATGGTACGGACGCGGGACCGGCGGCCGTAGCACCGTGGTATTTCCCGCAAGGGCGCTCGACCGCCGCGTGGTGGCGGAGACGATCGAGGCTCATCCGCTCCTCGCGTTGGTCTGCCGGCCGTCACGTCTCTACGCCACACCGCCGGTCGCCACCGCGGACCTCGTCGCGGCCGTCGTGGCCGTGGCCGGGCTGGGCGCCGCGCTGGCGGCCGACGCGGGTGCGGACGTGACGCTCGAGGAACTCGAGATCAACCCCCTGGTGGCGAGCGGAGGGACACTCGTGGCCCTCGACGGGGTGGGCCTGGCCGCCCGACCGCCGGTGTTGCCGGTCGCCCGGCCACTGGGCAAGATCGGCCCTCTGCTCGCGCCGCGCAGCGCGGTCGTCATGGGAGTGAGCGCACGCGGGAGCAATCCGGGGCGGATCATCCTCGACAACCTGCGCCGCAGTGCCGGTCCGGTGCGCGAGCGCCTGTGGGTGGTGCATCCCAAGGAGACGGAGATCGACGGCGTGCCCTGCGTGCCCAGCTGCGCCGCACTGCCGCAGAAGTGCGACCTCGCCGTCGTTGCGATTCCGGCCGATGGCGCGCGCGATGCGATCTCGGAACTGGTGAAGACCGATCGCGCAGAGTCCATCATTCTCATCCCCGGCGGCTTTGCCGAGGCCGGACATGCCGACCTCGCGGCGGAGATCGAGCAGGTACTCGCCGACGCGCATGCGGCGCGCGGCGGCGGGCCGGTCTTGGTCGGCGGCAACTGCCTGGGTATCGTGAGCCGCGATCAATACAACACCTTCTTCCTGCCGCTGTCCAAGCTACCGTTCCAGCCGGGGCGCGGCGAGAATCTCGCCATAGTGAGCCAGTCGGGGGCGTACCTGGTGACGTTCGCGAGCAACTACGATGGTCTCGTGTATCCGCGCGCGAGCATCAGCTACGGCAACCAGATGGATCTCACTGTCAGCGATTTCCTGTGGCACTTCGTCGACGTGCCGGAGGTGACGGTCGTGGCGTGCTACATCGAAGGCTTCCGGCCCGGTGATGGCGCTCGTTTCCTGGCTGCGATCCGGGCGGCGCGCGCGCGCGGCAAGCAGGTCGTGGTGTTCAAGGCGGGCAAGACGGCGCTGGGGGCGAAGGCGGCGGCGAGCCACACCGCGTCGCTGGCCGGCGACTATGCCGTGGCTCGGGCCTGCCTGCACGCTGCCGGTGCAACCGTGGCCGAGTCGCTGGACGAGTTCGAGGACTTCATCAAGATCTTCACCTTGCTGGCCGGGCGTCCCGTGCGGGGGCGGCGCGTGGGCGTGCTCAGCAACGCCGGCTTCGAGTGCTCCACCGTGACGGATGCCCTCGGCGAACTCGAGCTGGCGACCTTCGACCCCGCCACCCGCGCGCGGCTCGACGCGTGCCTGCCGCCGTTCGCCCACCGGGACAACCCCGTGGATGCGACGCCCATGACGGCCACGCCAGCCTACGCCGCGGCGACGGCGGCCATCCTCGACTGTCCCGATGTCGACGTGGCCATCCTGTCGGCGGTCCCCGCGACCCCGGCTCTGGATACCCTGGCCGCCGGGCCCGGTCACGACGAGGATGTGGAGGGGGACGCTTCCCTGGCCACCGCCTGGATCCGGGCCTTCGACGCCAGCGAGAAGCCGGCGGTGTGCGTAGTCGATTCGGGGAGGATCTACGATCCCCTGTGCCGGCGGCTCGAGAGCGCAGGCGTGCCGGTGTTCCGCAAGATCGACCGCGCAGCGCGGGCCCTCGCCGCGGTGTGCGCGGCTACCGATCGTTGAAGCATTGGCGCGGCGTGCCGTTTGGCCTACGATGCCCGTGAGGTGAACATGAAGAAATTCTGGATCGTCTTCGTCATCCTGGTCGTGGTCGTGGGCGGTGTGATGGGGTTCGTCTGGCGGGCGCTGTCCGGCCTGGAACGCCATGCCCCGGTGGCCGGGGGCGTGCTGGTGTGGCGGGCCGAGGGTGAACTGGCCGAGGAACCGCCAGCCACGCTGCTGGGCCGGTTGCGCGGCGGAAGTCGCCCCACGCTCGCGAACACAGTACTCGCGCTGCGCCGGGCCGCCCGGGACGCGCGCATCGAGGCTCTCGTCATCGACCTGCGCGGCCTCGATGCCGGCTGGGCTCAGCTCGCCGATCTGCGCAGCGCAGTGGGCGAGTTCCGGCGGGCGGGGAAGCCTGTGTGGGCGTGCATCGAGGCTGCCGATAGTGGCGACTATGCCCTGGCGACGGCTGCCGACCGGGTGGCCCTGGCGCCAGAAGGGAGCCTCGCGGTCCTGGGGGTCGCCGCCGAGCTGGTGTTCATGAAGGATACGCTGGCCAAGGTGGGGATCGCGGCCGACTTCGTGCACGTGGGCAAGTACAAGAGCGCTCCCGAGCAGTACACACGCACCGATGCGTCGCCGGCGAACCGAGAGATGATCACGTCGATCGTGGACGATCGATACGAGGGACTCGTGGCCATGGTCGCGGCCGGGCGCGATGCTGACCCGCAGACCGTGCGCGGCTGGATCGACCAGGGCCTCTTCGACGGCCCCACGGCACTGGCGGACGGCCTCGTGGACACCCTGGCGACCGTGGATGACATCGTCGACGGCGTCTTCGCCGACACCGACGTCACCGAGTTCGACGATTACGTCGAGTCGGGTCCGCGCGGCGACCGCAAGGGACCCGAGGTGGCGCTGATCTTCGCGGCGGGCACGATCATGCCGGGCAAATCACGCGATGATTCGTGGCGGGATGCCACGCTCGGCGCCGACACCCTCATCGACCAGCTCCGCGATGCCGACGATGACGACGGCATCGCCGCCGTCCTGCTGCGTGTCGACAGCCCCGGCGGGAGCGTACTCGCGAGCGATCAGATCTGGCAGGAGGTCATGCGCGTCCGGGAGGACAAGCCCGTCATCGTGAGCATGGGTAACTACGCGGCGAGCGGGGGCTACTACATCGTCTGCGGCGCCGATTCGATCTTCGCGGAGCCCGAGACGCTGACCGGGTCGATCGGCGTGTTCGCCGGCAAGCTCGACTGGTCGGGCCTCTACGAGAAGCTCGCGCTCAATCGCGAGTCGATCACCCGCGGCGAAAACGCCCTCCTCTTCAGCGACGGGACCGGATTCAGCGGGGGACAGCGGGCCCTGTTCCAGAGCCAGCTCGACCGGTTCTATGAGCGCTTTCTCGCCAAGGTGGCGGACGGACGCGGCATGAGCCGCGACGCCGTCGATGCCGTGGCTCAGGGCCGCGTCTGGACGGGGCGGCAGGCCCTCGACAACGGGCTGGTGGACGATCTCGGGGGGCTGGCGCGGGCCTTGCAATCGGTGAAGCTCCGCCTCGGCCTTGAACCCGCGGCCCCGATCCGCGTGATCACGTACGAGAAGGAGCTGTCCTGGCTCGAGCGCTTGCTGATCGACAACTTCGACCAGGCCAGCGTGCAGGCGGCGACGACACCCTGGCCAGGGGTGCCGGAAGCGGCGGCGCGCGAGTTGCGGCGGGCCGGTTTCTTCGCCGCTCTCCCCCTTCTCGACGGTCGGGCGCTGGCCCTGATGCCTTACCGCATCGCGTTCGACTGAGTGGCGAGGCGCGGAAACGTGCCTAATGTGCGTGGCGGTTTGCGTTAACCAAGGATACCGAGGTCCATGGATCCCTTTCTGCAAGATGACGCGCCCAGTACCGCGAAGTTCGATCCCGTGCTGCTGCTGCGGAAGTTCTGGCGGCGGCGCTGGCTATTCTTCGTGCCCTTCGTGCTGTGTCTGGCCATGGCGACCATTGCGATCAAGGTGATGACGCCTATCTACGAGGCCGCAGGCCAGGTCAGGGTGGTGCGGGAGTCGCTGAACAGCCGCCTCATCGATGACACCACCGGCCGCTACCGGCGCGCGCGGGACATGGACGACGAGACCCTGTCGAGCATCTGGACCATCGTGACCGCGCCGAAGTTCCTCGAGATGGTGGCGCGTGATGCGGAGCTTGTCCCTTCCGCGGTGCTGACGGATTCGGCGGCCGTCGCCAGCGACGAGGCCGCGGGCCAGAACGATCCCGTGATCGCCGCGGCCAACCGCCTCAAGCGCCAGGTGCGCGTGCGGCCTGACGGTGTGCACATCTTCGAGGTCGCCGTTCGCAACGAGGATCCGCAGGAGGCGCTCGCGCTCGCCCGCATCGTCCTCGACAAGTTCCTCGAGGAGGAACGGGCCAACCGCATGGCCCCGCGGACGACCACGCGCGACTTCCTGGACCGTCAGCGCCAGGCGGCTCTGCAGGATCTCAACCAGGCCGAGGACGCGGTCAATCAGTACCAGAGCACGATCCTCAACCAGTCCCTGGCGGGCAACCCCGTCAACGCCGCCAACCTCAGCACCGCCGAGACGAATCTACGCCAGCTTCAGGAGCGCCTCGCCGGCACCGACATGCAGGAGCTGCGGGTCGAGGAGAGCCATGCGCGTACCGTGGTGTCGCCCTTGCCCGACCTGGCGTCGTTCATGTCCGACGCCGAGGTCGCGACGGTGATCGATCAGATCCGCGATCTCGTCACGAACCAGCTCCTGGGGACGACGGGGGTGAGCGATCGAGACAACGAGATCGGCCTGGCGAAGCTGCGCCTGAACAACCTCCTTGATCAGATGATCGGCACCAAGCTGCCTCAGCTCGGCGTGATGGACCGCAGCCGCCTCACCACCTACCTCACCCATGCGGTCTATCGCCGGGCGCAGCAGAAGGCCATCGACACCCTCTCGCGTTACGTGCGCGACTATCACAACTTCACGACCCGGCAGCCCGGCCAGTCGGCCCGCCTGAGCGAACTGCAGGACGAGGTCCAGCGGCGCCGCGACATGCTCAGCTCGATCGAACGCGACCTCGCGCAGCAGACGATGAATCTCGAGGCCAGCATGTCGGAGATCGGGTACCGGATCGAGGTGCGGCGGGATCCCATGCTACCCACCTACCCCGTGGAACCGGACAAGCTGAAGCTCTACGTCATGGGCTTCGGCCTGTCGTTCGCCATCGGCATCGGACTCGTCGTGCTCTCGATCATGCTCGATCGCAGTTTCACTTCGGTGGACGATATCGAGCGGACGCTCGGCATCGAGGTCATCGGGACGCTGCCCGTGATCCAGGACGATCACTTCCAGAAGCAGCGACGGCGGCGCATCCTGCGGTGGACGATCCTGGTGGTGCTCATCCTGGCGGTGGCGTCCGTCGTGCTCTTCTATCTGTATCCACGGCTGAGCTAGGGAGTTCTCATGGCTGCCTCGAGCCCGTCGCGCAAGCTTTTCGACATCGAGTCGCCGATGGCCATCGAGCTGCGGCGCATCATGATCCGCCTCGGGCGTCAGCTCGACTTCGACCGCAAGCGGTCGATCATGGTCACCAGCAGTGAACGGGGGGAGGGCAAGAGCCTCTTCTCGCTGCACTTCGCGCTCGTACTGGCGTACCATCTGCAGAAGCGCATCGTGCTCGTCGATGGCGACGTACGCCGTCCGGTGCAGCACACGGTCTTCCAGGTGCCGCTGTCGCCCGGCTTCGCCGAGGTTCTGGCCGGCGACATCCCGACCGACGAGGCCCTACGCCCGACTCGCGTGGACAACCTCAGCTTCATGGCCGCCGGCCTCGGCGGCGGCAACCCGAGCCGGCTATTCAGCGGTCACCGTGTCCGTACGCTCGTCCAGGAGCTGCACAAGACATACGACATGGTGCTCATCGACTCGCCGCCCGTCGTTCCCGTGAGCGATCCGCTACACTTCCTTGAGGCCGTGGACGGCGCGCTCTATCTGGTCATGGCGGGCATGACGAGACGCGAGGTGGCCGAGCGTGGCGTCGAGGTCCTGCGCAGTGCGGGGGGCACGATCCTGGGGCTCGTGGCGAACAACCTGTCAGAGGTCCTACCCTACTACTACGATCGCAAGTACTACGGCTACGAGATGAAGCATCGCTGAGGAGAGCGGGTGCCCGCTCTCCCCGATCCGGCGATTCGAGTCGCATCGTCTAGTCGGCCGTCGTCTTGAAGTCGCGGCCCACCCAGCCCTTCGCCAGCAGCAGCAACACGGTCGACATCATCGCGATGCACGCGAAGATGAGCCACATGTGCTCGGGATGGCGGATGCCCTCGGCCGGGCAATACTTCTGCAGCATCACACCGGTGAAGAGCGGCACCACGACCTTGGTGAGGAACCACGGGAACTGTGCCACTCCCATGTACGCGCCCGTGCGACCCTCCGGCGCGATCTCGGCGGCGTACTGCAGGAACCGCGGTTGCCACATGGCCTCGCCTATCGTCATGATCAGCAGGAAGCCCAGCAGGGCCGGCAGCGACGTGGAGAAGGCGAGCAGGAAGGCGGGGGCGGCCATCACGAAGGTGCCGGCCACCATCATGTTGTAGACCTTCCGCTTCTGCGTCAACGCCGTGATGATGGGGACGGCGATGAAGATCAGGATAGGGTTGAGGTTGGAGAAGATCTCGAACTGGGAGCTGACCACCGTGCCCTCGAAGGCGCGCTCGAGATACTGCGGCAGGATCAGCCAGTTGTAGGTGAACAGCGTCTGCACCGGGATCAACGCGAAGATGAAGAAGAAGAACTTCGCATTGGCCAGGGGATGGTTCGCCAGCCAGATGCGCGCGGCGCGGCCCCAGGGGCGCACGGCGAGCAGCGTGCCGAGTCCCAGGACGAGCACGGCCCAGCCCACGAGTTCGGCGGTCTGCGGCAACAAGGAGATGCAGGCGGCGATGATGGCGAGCGTCACCCACATGTGGATGGGAATGCGCCGGGAGACGTCGATGCCGTCGGCACGGAGAACTTTTCCCTTCGCCTCGGTTCCCGCCGCGTCCGACAACGCGCTCGCCTTGGCCTTCTTCATGGCCTCCCGCTCCCGCTCGCCCCGGGCGACCGCTTCTTTCTCGACGCGGGGCGTGAGAATGATGAAGGTGGCCAGCAGTGCGATTGCAGTGAGAGAGGTGTAGATCCAGTAGGCGCCCGTGATACCGATACGGTGCCGGATGGGCCCGAAGAACGACGGCAACCAGCCGCCCAGATTCATGAGGGCGTAGAGCATGGCGTACGCCATCCCGGCCGTCTTCTCGTTCGTGAACTGCCGTACGCCGGCGTACGCCGCCGGCTGATACATGCCGTAGCCGATCACGACGACGACGATGCCGGCCATGGTCATCAGGTGCAGCGGCGATCCCAGCCCCGCCGGCGTGAAGAGCGTGGGTGCGAGAGCGATGACGAGGCGTCCAGCCAATAGGAACACGAAGGCCGTCAACAGGGTACGGCGGATCCCGCGCTTGTCCGCCACCGAACCGAGAAAGAACATCGAGATCGTGATGCCGGCGGTCAGCACCAGCACCATCCGGTGGGACCAGATGTCGGGATTTTCGACACCCTGGAACACAAAATCGGAGAAGTAGATCGCGAGATAGCCGAGCATGCCGAAGTAGACCCAGCCCTCGAGGAAGTAGGCCAGATTGATGCCCCACAGCGCCCGCGGCGCGTGCAGGAGGTCCTTGAACGGCTGGGTGATCTCCTGCAGGGGGCTCTTCGGCTCGGCGCCGGGAGCGACGGGTGCGGACATACGAAACCTTCCGTAGTGCTTGGCTTGAGACACGCACAAGAGCGGGAAAGTTAATACCTTGAATCCGGCGAGGTCAAGATTCAGCCCGACAGGTTCAGCCCGACAGGCCGCCGTCGCGAACGAGCCGGTCGCGGACGCGCCGCCTGATCTCCTGACTCCTCGTGTCGCAGGTCGCGATGGCGGCGGCGGCCTCGCGTCGGCAGCTGTCGGCGAAATCCGGTTCCTCGGAGGCATCCAGATCGGCTAGGGCCGCCAGGTTGATGGCGACGTTGAAGAACGCGCCCTCGGCCCCCGCCTGGGCCGTCAGCGCCGCAACGCCGGCATCGGAGAGGCTGTTCTGGTTGCCGATCCGAGCGATCTCGTCCACCAGTTCGAGCAGGGCGGGGACGCGGGTCAGGACACCCAGCGGCACGCGGGTGGCCTCGCGGGTGGCAGCGGCGATGGCGTAACTTCGGGCCTGCTTCTCGTTGTCGGATTTTTTCGCCAGGCCGAAGGCAGCCATGACCTTGTTGAAGGCGTCGGTGTCCCGGTCGATGGCGTCGAGGAAGGCGTCCTTGAGGTCCTGGGCAAGCTCGCCGATCTCCTTCACCCGGCTATCCACCGCCTCGTACCCTTTCTTACCAGCGGTCAGGTTGGCCACCATGGCCACGAGCGCCGCGCTCTGCGCTGCACAGAGGGCTGCCACGGAGCCGCCGCCGGGGGCCGGGGAATCGGTGGACAGCTCGTCCACGAACGCTCGGTTCGTCAGGCTCACGAGCGGACCGTCGACCATACCGGCCTGGTACTCGATGATCTTCTCGCGCGGCTCGAACGCGCTGAGGTCGCGCAGGCCGAGGCTCTGGATCGCCGTCTCGATGAGCAGACGCCGGGGCACACCCGCCGATTGGCCGGCCTGCCGCAGGTAGTGCTTGCCGGCGGCCAGCAGATCGCCCTCGGGAATCAGTCCGACGAGCTCGCTGCCGGTGACGCGGGCGCCCTGGTCGCGCGCCGCCGCGCGGCATGCCTCGAAGGCCTGGTGGGGTTTCGTGACGGCGGTGTTGACGAGATTGATCGAGACCTGGGCTCGGTCGTACTCGGGGATGGTCCAGCCCACCGCCTTGCAGGCCTCGAGCCGGTACTTGCCGGGAACGAGTACATTGGCGCCGTCGGCGTCCTTCACGATGCGGCCCTTGTCGTCACGCTTGGCGCGCCCGGCTTCCTTGATGTCGAGGGCGATCTCGCCGGCGACCTTCTTGTTGCGCGTGTTCAGATTGACGTTGTAGGCGACCAGGAATCCGCGGGCGCCCACGTTGGTGGCGCCGGAGCGGGCGGTGTGGGCGTTCCAGGCGTTCGGACCGAAGTCGGGCTTCCACTCGGCGGTGCCCAGCTTCTGCGGCAGCGCCTCGTACTCGCCCTTGCGCACGGTCGCGAGGTTGTGGCGCTCGTCGCGCGTGGCGGCCGACTCGTACAGGTACACGGGGATCTGCAGCTCCTCGCCGATGCGCTGGCCCACGGCGCGGGCGATCGCGACGCAATCGTTCATCGTCACGCCACGCACCGGCACGAAGGGGCACACGTCGGTGGCCCCGTGTCGCGGGTGGGCGCCGCTGTGCTTGCTCATGTCGATCAGCTCGCTCGCGCGCTTGACCACACGGAACGCGGCCTCGGCCACGCCCGCGGGGGAGCCGATGAACGTGATCACCGTGCGATTGGTCTCCGCGCCCGGATCCACGTCGAGCAACCTCACGCTCTCGACCTCTTGCACCACGGCGGTGACGGCATCGATCACGGCGCGATCGCGCCCCTCGCTGATGTTCGGCACGCATTCCACGAGCTTCTGCATGATCTCGAACTCTCCCTTTCAGGCGTACGGGTCGGGCCGCGCCCGGCCGAAGCGCTGGACAGGCGTTCAATTTAACCGAAGGGCGCGGTGATTTCCAGGCGTATGCAACCTTCCTGGGGACGTCTGCGTCAATCGTCCACGTGTGACGGAATGAACCCGAACGAGGAGCCATGCCGATGCGACGCCGAACCGTCGTGGGTCTCGTGAGCGGAACGATCGTGGTGGCCGCCGTGCTTGGCGTGCTGTGGCGCACCGGCCATCTGCTGCCGGCGGTTTCGCCCGCCGTCGCCCTGGCGGATTCCAGCCACGTGGCCGACGGGGATACCGTGGCGGTGCCCGTGGAGGTAGCCGCTGTGGCTCGACGCTCGATCGCCGCGTATTACCGGGCGGCGTCGGTCGTCGATGCGGATCGCCTCGTCGATCTCACGGCGAAGCTGGCGGGTCGGGTGCAGAGCATCGCCTGCGAGGAGGGCGACTGGGTGAGCGCAGGCCAGGTACTGGCGGAGCTGGAGAACGAGCGGCAGAAGGTGCAACTCCGGCAAGCCGAGTTGAAGCTCGCCGAGCAGCAACGCCTGCGCGAGCGCAATCGCCAGATGCTCGCCGAGCAGCTCATCAGTCAGCAGGAGTACGACGATGCGCAGTCGCGTTACGCGCTGGCCGAGACCGAGCGCGATCTGGCGCGCATCGCGGTGGATGAGACGATCATGCGCGCGCCGTTCGCGGGCCAGATCACGGCGCGTCATGTGGTGCTCGGCCAGCAGCTTCCGGCCGCGACGGTTGCCTTCTCGCTGGCCGATGCCAGCCCGCTGCGCGTGCGCGTGCACCTTCCGGAGGCGGTGGCGCGGAAGGTGGCGGTGGGTCAGGAAGTGCTCGTGCAGCCCGAGGCGGACGACGCCCCGTTGCGCGCCACCGTCGAACGCGTCAGTCCCGTGGTCGATCCGCAGACGAGCACCGTGCAGGTGACCATGCGTTTGCCGGCCGCGGCGGGTGGCGCCATGGTCGGCGGCTTCGTGAAGGTGCGCGTGACCACCGACCGCCATGCCGACGCACTCGCGATCCCCAAGACCGCGCTGGTGGAGACCGGCGGCCTTAAAAACGTCTTCGTGGCCGCCGCCGACACGGTCCGCAAGCTCGAGGTCACCACCGGACTCTACGACGACACGCATATCGAGGTCGTCGATGGACTGCAGGAGGGCTGGCAGGTCGTCACCCTCGGCCAGGGCAGCCTGCACACCGGCACCCGCGTCGAGATCCTGCCACCGGATTCCCTGGACACCGTCGCCGCGAAGTGATGCGGGCGCGAGGAGTGTGACGTGAAGCCCATTCGTTTCGCCGTGACCCATCCCGTGACAATCTGGATGAGCGCCGTCGCCGCGGTTGTGTTCGGGCTGGTTTCCGTGGGGCGGCTCGATATGGGGCTGCTTCCCGAGGTGAACTACCCGAGCCTCACCCTGCAGACCGAGTTCCCGAACACGGCGCCCGCCGACGTCGAGAACCTCGTGACGCGTCCGCTGGAAGAAGCGGTGGGTGTGGTGCCGGGGCTGCGCAAGGTGCACTCGATCAGCCAGAGCGGCCTGTCGCAGATCACACTCGAGTTCGACTGGGGGACGGCGATGGATTTCGCCGGCCTCGATGTCCGCGAGAAGGTAGATCTGGTCGACCTCCCGCAGGATGCGAAGGCGCCCGTGCTGCTGCGCTACGATCCGGCCCTCGATCCGGTGCTGCGCATCGGCCTGTGGGGTGACGGGCCGCAGACCTACTTGCGCGCGCTGGCCGAGGATGTGGTGAAGCGGGAGATCGAATCGGTGCAAGGCGTGGCGGCAGCCCGCGTGATCGGCGGACTCGAGGAGGAGATCCAGGTGCGCCTCGACGAGGCGCGGCTCGCCGCTCACGGGTTGACCATCGCCGCCGTGACGGAGGCGCTGGCCCGTGAGAACGTCAGCGCGTCCGGGGGGCGGCTACGCGACCGCGATGCGGAGTACATCGTGCGCACGCTGAGCCGCTTCGGCACCCTTGGCGACATTCGCAACGTGACGATCGGCTCCGACGGGGGGCGGGCGGTCCGGCTGAGCGAGGTGGCCGAGGTCGTGCGGGCGCACAAGGAGCGCACGGACATCACGCACGTCGACGGGCGCGAGAGTGTGGAGATCGCCGTTTACAAGGAGGGCGACGCCAACATCGTCGACATGGCGCGTCGCGTGGCGGAACGCCTGGGGCCGTTGGCGAAGACGTTGCCGGCGGGCGTGCACCAGGAGGTGCTCTTCGATCAGTCGGTCTTCATCGCGCGCGCGGTGGCGGAAGTGCGTAACAACGCGCTGATCGGCGGGCTGCTCGCCGTCCTCGTGCTCTACCTGTTCCTGCGCGATCTGCGCGCGACGTCGATCATCGCCGTGGCGATTCCGCTTTCGATCGTGGCGACGTTCATCCTCATGCAGACGCAGAATGTCTCGCTCAACGTGATGTCCCTGGGCGGCCTCGCCCTCGGTGTGGGCATGCTGGTGGACAACTCCATCGTCGTGCTCGAGGCCATCCAGCGACGGCGCGAGCAGGGTGGCGCGGATCTGGTGGAGACCGCGGTGCGCGGGACGGATGAGGTGGCGCGTGCCGTCACGGCGTCGACGTTGACCACGGTAGCCGTCTTCGTACCCATCGTCTTCGTGGTGGTGGGCGTGGCCGGGCAGATCTTTCGCGACCAGGCCCTGACGGTCACCTTCTCGCTGCTCGTGTCGCTGGTCGTGGCGCTCACCTTCACCCCCATGGCGTCGGCGCTCGGAACGGCGACCACCGGGAGGCCGGCCGAGCGCTGGACCCGCCGCTGGCGTCCGCGTCACCAGGCCGCGCGCTGGTGGCGCCGGATCCCGCAGTGGGCCGTCCACGCCGTCTTCCTGGGCGCACCGCTCGCCGTGGCGGCAGGCGCTCGCCGCCTCGGCCGGGCTCTGCGTTGGTTGCTCGTGACGGGGCTCACGCCCCTGACCTGGGCCTTCGCGCGGACCTATCCGCGCCTCGAGCGCACTTACGAACGGGTGCTGGCTCTCGCGCTGCGGCAGCGGGCGGCGGTGCTGGGGCTGGTGGTCGCGGTGGCGGCCGCAGCCGTGCTGCTCGCTCCGACCCTGGGCAGCGAGCTGGTACCCACCCTGGCGCAGGGCGAGTTCACGCTGCGCCTCGAGCTGCCCGAGGGCACGCCGCTGTCGGTCACGGACGGCATGACATCCCGGATCGAACGCGACCTCCGCGCCGTACCTCAGATCCAGCGGCTGGCGACCGAGGTGGGCATCAGCCATGAGGAAGGCGGTCAGGCTGCGCGCCAGAAGGAAAACCGCGCCGAGGTGCAGGTGCGCCTCTTACGTTCGGATCGGTCCACCGAGACGGCGGCGCTGGCGGGCATTCGCCGGGTGCTCGCGGGCTACCCCGATGTGCGGATGCAGGTGCATCGGCAGGCCCTGATGTCGCTCGCCTCGCCCGTGGAGGTGGATGTCTACGGCTACGATCTGGATGCGCTGCAGCGCCTCGCCGACCAGGTTGTCGCGCAGATGGAGCACACGCCCGGATTGCGCGACATCCGGCCGGCCATGGTGCCCGGGTCGCCGGAGGTGCGCATCGCCTTCGATCGCGACAAGCTCGACCGGCTGGGTCTCGACGTCGCCGAGGTGTCGCGCACGGTAAGGGCGAAGGTGCTCGGCGAGGTCGCCAGTCGATTCCGCGACCAGGACCGGCACATCGAGATCCGCGTGCGCAACGTCGACGAGCAACGCACCACTCTGGCCGCGGTGCAGGACATCGTGGTGGCCGAACGCGATGGCATCACGATCCCATTGAGCAGCATCGCGAGCATGAGCGTGGCGCGCGGACCGGCGGAGATCCATCGCCTGGGCAATCGGCGCGTGGCGATCGTGGGCGCCAGCCTCGCCGGGCGCGATCTCGGCTCTGTCTCGCGGGACCTTCAGACGCGACTGGCGCGGTTGCCCTTGCCGGCCGGAGTGTCGATCGCGCTCGGCGGGCAGAACGAGGAGCTGGGGCAGAGCTATCGCTCGCTGCGCCTCGCCATCCTGCTCGCGGTGTTTCTGGTGTACCTGGTCATGGCGTCGCAGTTCGAATCGCTGCTCTACCCGTTCATCATCATGGTCACGGTACCGCTCGCGCTGGCAGGCGCCGTGTTCGGTCTCAAGCTCGCGGGGCTGGCGGTGAGCGTCATCGCGGTGATCGGGGCGATCATGCTCGCGGGCATCGTGGTCAACAACGGTATCGTGCTCGTGGATCGGATCAACCAGCTCCGGCGAGCCGGTGCGCCCCTGCACGCCGCCACGTTGCAGGCGGGGCAGGAACGTCTGCGGCCCATCCTGATGACCAGCACCACCACCGTGCTCGGCCTACTGCCCATGGCCCTCGGACTCGGCGAGGGAGCGGAGTTGCGGGCGCCCCTCGCGGTGACGGTGATCGGTGGCCTCGTGCTGGGCACGGCCCTCACCCTCGTGGCCGTGCCGGTGATCTACACGCTGCTCACACCGGAGCGCAAACCGGAGGTCGAGAAGACGCCGGCCCTCGCGCCGGCCATGCGGCGCGAGGAGGCCTGAGATGGGGCTCACACGCCTCGCGCTGCGGCGACCGGTGACGCTGGCCATGGCGCTGGTCTCCATCCTCGTACTCGGTGGGATCTCCGTGACGCGGCTGCGCCTGGCGTTCCTGCCGCAGGTGGAATTCCCCTTCATCGCCGTGATGATCCCGTATCCCAATGGGGTCCCCGAGGAGAACGAGCGCGACATCGTGCGCCCGATCGAGGAGGTGCTCGCCACGCTGGGGGGCGTGCGCGAGATCCACAGTTACAGCGATGCCGATGCGGTGCAGGTGGGGGTGGTCTTCGACTGGGGACGCGACGTGAACCTGCTGCGTCTGGAGATGAAGGAGAAGATCGATCAGATCCGCGGTGATCTGCCCAGCGACGTGCGCAATGTCTTCCTGCTCACCTTCGACTCCAACGACATTCCCATCATCGAGGGACGCATCGCGGCGAAGGGGCGCGACCTCTCCGAGAGCTGGGACCTGCTCGAACAGCATGTCATCGCGCCGTTGCAGCGTATCCCGGGCGTGGGGCGCGTGAATATCGATGGCGTGGTGCCGACGCAGGCGTCGGTGTACCTGCGCTTCGACAGGATCCTCGAGTACAAGGTCGACGTGAACAAGCTGTTCCAGACCCTGGCGGCGGCCAATGTGGAGTTGACGGTCGGCAGCATCACCGATCGCGGCCTGCGCTATGACCTGCGTACCGTGAGCAACCTGGACAGCGTGGAGGATTTCGCGGGCCTGCCCATCGATGCGCGCGGGCTGCGTCTGAGCGACGTGGCCGAGGTCGTCTACGGCGCACCGGGCCTCACCTACGGGCGTCGCCTCAATGGGGAACCGGCGGTGGCCTTCTGGATCCAGAAGGCGTCGGGCTACAATACCGTGGAGGTGTGCCGCGCAGTGGAGGCGGAGCTGGCGCGCATCAACCTGGACCCCGCGCTGCAAGGCATAAGCAGCTTCGCCTTCTTCAACCAGGCCGATCAGATCACGGATTCGCTGCGCGGCTTGATGCAGGCCGGCGCGCTGGGGTCGCTCCTGGCGGTGGTGATCCTCTACGTCTTCCTGCGCAGCGCCACGCTCACCGGCGTCGTCTCGCTGACCATTCCGCTGTCGTTGCTGGGCACGGGCATCATCATGTATCTCGGGGGGCGCACGCTCAACGTGCTGTCGATGATGGGGTTGATGCTCGGCGTGGGTATGCTGGTGGACAACGCGGTGGTGGTGCTGGAGTCGATCCACCGCCATCTCGTGGCCGGTATGCGCCCCATGGCCGCGGTGGTGCGTGGTACACGCGAGGTGGGGCGGGCGATCGTCGCCTCGACGCTGACGACCATCATCGTCTTCGCGCCCGTCGTGGTGGCGCGCAACGACCAGCTCGCGGTATGGCTGTCCGAGGTAGGCGTGGCGATCAGCGTGACGCTGGTCTTCTCGCTGCTGCTGAGCCTGACGGTGACGCCGGCTCTGGCGGCGCGCCTCGGGCGCGAGCGGCGCCCCCGGCCGGAGGAACGCTGGCTCGCCGGATTGCGGCGCGGCTACCTGGCCACGCTGCGCTGGACGACATTGCGGCATCCGCTGCTGACGGCGTTCGTGCTGTTGCCGGCCGTGGTCGTCGTCACCATCGTCCTGGTCAAGATCACGGGGCTAAAACCCGAGGCTTTCGGGGACGAGGGACTGCGGCGCGAGAACCTCTACGTGGGATTCGATTTTACCCAGCCGGTCGACCATCGCCTATCGAGTCGCTACGTGCAGCGGGTGGAGACCTATCTGGAGAGCCGGCGCGGCGACCTCGGCATCCGCGACATCTATGCGTTCTACGGCGACGACAGCGGGGGCGTTACGGTGTTCTTCGCTGACGGAGTCGTGTCCGACGCGTTCTACCGCGCCGCGCGTGCCGACCTGCGTGACCATCTGCCAGTACAGGCCGGGGTCCAGTATCGCTTCGGGGATGAGTCGGGCCAGGGAGGTGGCGCCCGGACCTTCTCGGTGACGATCCAGGGCGACGATACCGAGGTGCTACGCATCCATGCCGAGCAGGCCCAGGCGCGCCTCGCGCGGCTGCCGGGCGTGGCCGACCTCACCAGCGACGGGGACGCCGGCAAGACGGAGGTGCAAATCCGCGTGGATAGCGAGCGCGCTGGCCGCTTCGGCGTGACGCCGGCGACCGTGGCCGAGATCACCGGCCTCACCTACCGCGGCGTACCGCTGCCGCGCCTGCGGACGGGCGATCGCGAGCTGGATCTGGTCGTGTCCCTGCTGCCAGACGATCGCGAATCGATCGAGAACCTCTCCTTGCTCACCGTGGGCATGCACGGCGGCCAGGCGGTGCAGCTCGGGCAGGTGGCCGACTTCACCCTGGGCAAGGGACCGGCGCGCATCTTCCGCCGCGATCAGCAGTCGGGCCTCACGTTGCGGGGGAGCTACGACGGTGACGACTACGACGGCGCGCTGGAGCAGGTGGCCCAGGTGATGAACGGTCTCACCCTTCCGGTAGGCTACAGCTGGAGCTTCGGCACGGATATCGTGCACGGCCGGCAGCAGCAGAGCGAGATGGGGGCCAACATGCTGCTGGCGCTGGCCTGTGTGTTCTTCATCATGGCGGGCCTATTCGAGTCGCTGAGCCTGCCCCTGGTGATCATGGGGTGCGTGCCCTTCGCGTCGCTGGGCGTGTTCTGGGTGCTGATGGCCACGGGCACACCGATGAACCTGATGGCCATGATCGGCATCGTCCTGCTCATCGGGATCGTGGTGAATAACGGGATCGTGCTCATCGACCACGTGGGGCGCTATCGCCGGCTGGGCGAGGATCTCGACGAGGCCCTGATCGCCGGGTGCGCTGACCGCCTGCGGCCGATCCTGATGACGGCCGGCACCACGATCCTGGGCCTGCTGCCCCTGGCGGTGCTGCATGGTACCCATGTCGGCGATGCCGAGTACTACCCGATGGCGCGGGCGATCATCGGCGGCCTGACGGCGAGCACCCTCCTGACCCTCCTGGTCCTGCCCACCCACTACCGGCTACTGCACCGCTGGCTGGGGCGTCTGGAGGGGAATAGAGCCATATTTGCAGAAGACACGATATGACGTTAAATTTTCGGCCTACCGCTTGGTGTTGTTGACCGGTTCGTCGCCCGAGATGGCCATACTCAAGCGGCCTTGGCGTGGATGCCGCGGGGAACGTTCCCGGTCCGGCGTCGTTTCAGGCAGGTCGGCCGAACCGGGGGGCTCGGCGAATCGGGCGGGAGGAGCGGACGCCGGGAACCCGCCGTCGGCGATGGCCGGCGGTGCGGAAAGGCAGTTGAGGGCATGTATAATCAGAGTCCCATGGATCGTGTGGCGATCTTCATCGACGGCGAGAACATCCACTACAGCGCGAAGCATTTGAACATGCGGCTGGACTACCTCAAGATGTGCCGCCTGCTGGCCGGCGAGCGGCGACTGCTGCGCGCCTATTTCTACACGGCCATCAGCACCCAGTCCGAGGGCAAGATCGACTTCATCAATTTTCTCAAGCTCAACGGCTTCACCGTTGTGACCAAAGAGGTCAAGTCGTTCAACGAACCTGAGAGCAACGGGCGCAACGTCCGTAGCAGCCTCGACATGGAGATGGCCATCGACGTGATCGAGCTGAGCGCGTACGTCGACACCGTGATCCTCTGCACGGGAGACGGCGATTTCCGGGCCCTGGTCGACGCGGTGGCCCGCAAGGGCAAGCACGTGGAGATCTGCGCGCTGCGCGAGATGACCAGCACGGACCTCATTTCCGCTTCCGACGCCTACATCGATCTGGCGAGCCTCAAGGACCAGATAGCCCTACAGGTGCCGCAGCGCGAGATCCGCAACGAGATCGACACCTCGGCCGACGGATTCGAGTCGTTCAAGGTCCAGGACACCAGCTTCGACTTCTAGGCCTCACGCCTCGGCGGTCAGGGCCTGGCGCGCGTCCAGCAGCCGTTCCAGACGGCGGCGGGCCGCCAGGTCCTGGTCGTCGCTCTGCACCGCCGCCTCGGCGACGGGGATCGCGGCTGCCAGGGCCGACTGGACGCGCTGGTCGAGCAGAACGAGCCGATGGCCACGAACGGCCGCATCCTCGAAATGCTCCAGGTAGCCCTCGCACAGGCCGATGGCCACGTCGATCCGCCCGGCATGGACCTCGATGTCGCAGAGGTTCATCACGGCGTTGGGGTAGTTCGCCTGCAGTGCCAGAGCGTGTGTGACGGACTCGCGGGCGGCGTCGAGGTTGCCGGCGAGGTAGTGCGCCACGCCCAGGTTGTTGAGGACCTCGGGATCGTCGGGCGTGAGGGCGAGGACGGTGATGAATTCGGAGATGGCGGCGTCGGCCTGGCCCAGATGGACCCGGGCGATGCCGAGGTTGAAGCGGACATTCGGGTTCTCGGGCAGCATGTCCGCCACGCGTGCGAACGAGGTGGCGGCCTGCGCGAAGTTGCCGACCGCGGCGTGGAAGGCGCCGAGGTTGTTGTGCCCCTCGGGGCTCTCCGGGAACTGGACGGTGACCTGCTCGAAGCAGTCCAGCGCGCTCTCGAGATCGCCGGCGGCGATCGCGTCCTGGCCGGACTTGACCAGAGCGATCATCTCCGAGGGCGGCGCGAAAGTGGATGTCTGTGGGCTCATGCGCATGCCTCGCTGGCAAGAGTGATCACCGCCCCGGGATGGGTAGGTGCCGACACCGTGTTGCAACCGGTATGCCGATCATCGAAACGGTGGTCGCGACATCGGGTTACGGGGCGCGAGGGTGCCGTGGCCCCCGGTTGGGGCGCCGTGGCGGCGACCAGAGCTGGCCACCGGCGGTCGGTTCCTGGCCAGAGATCCGAGGAACACGATATTTTCTTGGACTTAGCCAGGAACACCCTTAGTCTTTGCTCCCGTGATCTGCGACGACTGGTCGAGAGGAGAGCGTCATGGCCGTTTCCGCCACGCAGGTGCTGCTGGTGCTGGCCGTTGCCGGCGGTTTCGCGTCCCTGTTTCTCGGGCTCAGCTACCTGCTGGGACCCCGTCGGCCCGACGCTCTGAAGGCGTCGCCGTACGAGTGCGGCATCCCTCCGCGCAGCACCGTCCAGATCCGGTTCTTCATCCGCTTCTTCCTGGTGGCGCTCTTTTTCCTGCTTTTCGACCTGGAAGCGGTGTTCCTCTATCCCTGGGTGATCCTCTACCGCTCCTTCGTGGCCCACGGACAGGCCGCGTTCGCGCTCGGCGAGCTGGGTGTCTTCGCCACCATCTTGCTGGTGGGGCTCGTCTACGTCTGGCGCAAGGGAGGTCTGGAATGGCAGTAGATCTCGCGCATCCCCAGAATTTCCTGACGACACGGTTGCGTCAGGCCGTCAACTGGGGCCGCAAGTACTCGCTCTGGCCGATCCCGTACGGGACGGCGTGCTGCGCCATCGAGTTCATGAGCGCGGCGGCATCGTACTGCGACATCAGCCGTTACGGCGCCGAGCTGGTGCGGTTCTCGCCGCGCCAGAGCGATATGATGATCGTGGCCGGCACCATCAGCTACAAGCAGGCGCCGATCCTCAAGACCATCTACGCCCAGATGTGCGAGCCGAAGTGGGTGATCGCCATGGGCGTGTGCGCGAGCAGCGGCGGGTTCTACAACAACTATGGCACGCTGCAGGGCATCGATCTGGTGATCCCGACCGACATCTACGTGGCCGGTTGCCCGCCCACGCCGGAAAACCTCTTCAACGGTCTGCTCCAGCTCCAGAAGAAGATCGAGATCGAAGGTCTGGTCCCCTCGCACGAGCGGCACGGGGATCGCGCGCGCATCGCCGGATAGCCGAGACAACCCGGGACGGGATTCATGAGCCGTCAATTGGTGGAACGACTGCAGAAGGAATTCGGCGACGCCATCCTGCGCACCGACTCCCAGCATGGGGACGAGATGGTGTGGGTGGAGCCGTCGCGGGTGCTGGCCGTCCTGGAGCACCTGAAGCATCGCGAGTCGTGCGAGATGCTCGTCGACGTCATCGGCGTCGACTATCCCGACCGGACGCAGCGCTTCGAGGTGAACTACTCCGTGCGTTCGGTCACGAAGCCGCAGCGGCTGCGCGTGAAGGTGGACGTGGAGGAAGGCCAGGCCGTGCCCTCGGCGACGGGCATCTGGCGCTCGGCCAACTGGCACGAGCGCGAGGTCTACGATCTGTTCGGCGTACACTTCAGCGGGCATCCCGACCTGCGCCGCATCCTCACGCACCACCAGTTCGAGGGGCATGCGCTGCGCAAGGATTACCCCATCGATCTGGGGCAGGAGCTGACGGATCCGGAGAAGCTTTTCAGCGACCACGAGATCACCCAGGCCGCGCGCCGGGCGAGCCTGGCCCTCGCGCCCGACGGGAGCGGCGACGAGATCCACCCGTCGGATCTGCTGACTCTCAACCTGGGGCCGAGCCATCCGGCCACGCACGGCTGCCTGCGGATCGAGTGTCTGCTGGACGGCGAGACCATCGTGGGCGCGAAGAGCGAGATCGGCTACCTGCACCGCTGCTTCGAGAAGGAGGCGGAGGATCACACCTGGGCCCAGGTGATGCCGTACACCGACCGTCTCAACTACTGCTCGCCGATGCTGAACAACGTGCTCTATGCGCAGGCCGTGGAGAAGATGCTCGGCGTCGACATCACGCCGCGCTGCCGCGTGATCCGCGTCATCGTGAGCGAGCTGGCCCGGATCATCGACCATCTGGTTGCCATGGGCACCAACCTCGTCGATATGGGCGCGTTGACGATCTACTGGTACACGTACAACGTGCGAGAATCGATCTACGAGGTCATCGAAAAGCTTTGCGGCAGCCGTCTGACCACGAACTACGCGCGCATCGGCGGCATGAGCCACGATCTGTATCCCGGTTTCGAGGACGAGGTGAGGGGCAAGCTGGTGGAACTGGCCAAGGGCCTCGACGACACCACCCGCCTCATCTCGCGCAACCGCATCTTCCTGGACCGCACCGTGGGCGTGGGCGTGATCAGCCGTGAGGATGCGCTGAGCTACGGGTTCACGGGCCCGTGCCTGCGCGCTTGCGGGGTGCCGTTCGACGTGCGCAAGCTGCATCCGTACCTCGGTTACGAGGACTACGACTTCGACGTGCCGACGGGTGACGCCGGCGACACGCATGCGCGCATCATGGTGCGCCTGGCGGAGATCGAGCAGAGCCGGCGCATCATCGAGCAGGCGTTGGCGAAGCTGCCGGGCGGCCCCGTGAACGTGGACGACCCTCGCGTGATCTTGCCGCCGAAGGAGAAGGTGTACGGCAGCATCGAGGGTGTGATGAACCAGTTCAAGCTCGTCTACGAGGGTATCAAGGTGCCCGCGGGCGAGGCGTACGGGTTCGGCGAGGGCGCCAACGGCGAGCTGGGCTTCTACTGCGTGTCGGATGGCACGGGCCGTCCCTATCGCATCAAGGTGCGGCCGCCGTGCTTCCCGATATTCGCGGCCTACACGCAGATGGTCACCGGCTCCATGGTGGCCGACGCCATCGCCACCCTGGGCAGCATCAACATCATCGCCGGCGAGCTGGATCGCTGAGCCGGCACCACGCGACTGGGACCGAACGAGACCGAGGACGAACGGTAGCATGGATAAGGCCGACACCTTCGCGCTGAGCGAGTCCGGAGCCGAGCAGGTGCGCGCGATCATCGCGCGTTATCCGACGAAGGCCAGCGCGCTCATGCCTTGCATCTGGGTGATCCAGGACGAGCACGGGTACGTCTCCGAGAGCGGGGTCGACTTTCTCGTGGAGACGCTCGGCGTGACCCGCGCGCGCGTGATCGAGGTGCTCAGCTTCTACACGATGTTCCGCACCGAGCCGCAGGCGGAGTACGTCCTGCAGGTCTGCCACAACATCAGCTGTAACATCATGGGCGCCCGCAACATCATCGCGCACCTGGAGAAACGGCTAGGGATCCGCCTGGGCGAGCGCACGCCCGACGGCAAGTTCGCCATCGAGGGCGTGGAATGCCTCGGCGCCTGCGGGATGTCGCCCATGATGCAGATCGGCAAGCACTACTACGAGAATCTGACGCCGGAGAAGGTGGACGGCATCCTCGACAGCCTGCGCAAGGGCGTCATGCCGAAGGCCGACACCGACCGGACACTGGAGGCATAAGTGGAGATCCTCTCGGCCCGCTTCGGCCGCGCCGACGGCCACAAGATCTCGGTCTACGAGCAGGAGGGCGGCTACCACTCCCTGCGGCAGGTGCTCGGCGACATACCGCCGGCCACGGTCATCGAGATCGTCAAGGAGTCGGGACTGCGTGGCCGTGGCGGCGCCGGCTTCCCCACCGGCATGAAGTGGAGCTTCGTGCCCAAGGACGCCGATCAGGTCTACTTCATGGTCAACGCCGACGAGTCGGAGCCGGGCACGTTCAAGGACCGCTACATCATGGACTACGATCCGCACCTGATGATCGAGGGCACGATCATCAGCGCGTTCGCGGTGCGGTCGAGCTTGGCGGTGATCTACATACGCGGCGAGTACGGCTGGCTGGTGGATCGCGTGCAGCGCGCGGTCGACGAGGCCTATGCGGCGGGCTACCTCGGCGGGAATATCCTGAATTCCGGTTACACTCTCCACATGCTCGTGCACAAGGGCGCCGGCGCCTACATCTGCGGCGAGGAGACGGGGCTCATCAACTCCGTCACGGGCCGCAAGGGCCAGCCGTCGATCAAGCCGCCGTTCCCGGCGGTGAGCGGTTTCCTCGGCAAACCCACCATCGTGAACAACGTGGAGACCGTGGCGGCCGTCCCTTGGATCGTGGCCAACGGCGCCGCGGCCTACAAGGCCATCGGTACCGAGAAGTCCACCGGCACGAAGCTGTGGAGCGTGAGCGGCCCGGTGAAGAAGCCCGGCGTGTACGAGGTGCCGCTGGGCATCCCCTTCAGCGAATTCTTCCGCGATCATCTGGGCGGCATGGTCGAGGGCGAGACGCTGAAGGCCGTGATCGTGGGCGGCAGCTCGGTGCCTGTGCTCGCGGCCGCCGAGATCATGAATTGCAAGCTCGACTACGAGTCGCTCCAGCAGGCGGGTACCATGCTCGGCTCCGGCGGGATGATCATCATCCCGGCGAGTTGCGACATGGTGGAGCTGATCCAGGTGCTCATGCACTTCTACTTCGACGAGAGCTGCGGACAGTGCACGCCGTGCCGCGAGGGCACCGGCTGGCTGCACAGGATCGTGAAGCGCCTGCGCAAGGGCGAGGGTGTGCCCGAGGATCTCGAGCTGCTCGAGAAGGTGTGCCAGGGTATGGCGGGGCTGACGATCTGCCCGCTGTCCGACGCCGCCGTGATGCCGATGCGCAGTTTTCTGCAGCGGTTCAAGCCCGAATTCGAGGCCCTCATCCACGAGAACGCTACCCCTGGCAAGGTCAGTCGCTGGGCCCGGGGCGAATAGCGGACGCGACGCGTGACGACACGACGATAGAGGATGCGACGCATGGCGAAGTTGACCATCGACGGCCAGGAGATCGAGGTTCCCGACGGCACTCGTCTCTTCGACGCCTGCCGGCTCGCGCGAGGCGAGGACCTGCCGCACTTCTGCTACCACCCCGATCTGAGCATCGCGGGCGTGTGTCGCTTGTGCCAGGTGGAGATCGAGGGCATGCCCAAGCTGACGATCGCTTGCAACACCACGGTGCGCGACGGCATGGTCGTGGCGACCCGCAGCAAACGGGTGGAGCAGGCGGTGAAGCAGGTGCTGGAGATGCACCTGATCAACCATCCTGTCGACTGCCCGATCTGCGACCAGGCTGGCGAGTGCGGGCTCCAGGATCAGTACATGGAGTACGGCCTCTACGAGAGCGAGGTCGCGAAGTCGGACAAGGTGCACAAGCAGAAGGTGCAGGTGATCGGGCCGCACGTGATCCTCGACAAGGAACGCTGCGTGCTCTGCAGCCGGTGCGTGCGGTTCTGCGAGGAGGTCACGGGCACGGGTGAGCTGGGCATCTTCAACCGCGGCGATCGTGCCGAGATCGGTGTGGCCCCGGGCGTGGAGCTGAACAACAACTACAGCCTCAACACCGTGGATATCTGCCCCGTGGGTGCGCTCACGAGCCGCGACTTCCGCTTCAAGAAGCGCGTTTGGCTGCTGCGCTCCACGCCGGGCGTGTGCCCGGGCTGCGCGACCGGCTGCAATGTGCGCATCGATCACGAGGGCGGCCGGGTCTATCGCCTCAAACCGCGGCGCAACGAGCAGGTGAACGGCCCCTGGATGTGCGATCAGGGACGCATGACCTACAAGGATCTGCATGCCGAGAGCCGTCTGGTGCGAGCCGCGCAGCGGGGGACGGAGCTGAGCTGGGTGGAGGCCCGCGAGGCGTTGTTCTCGCTGGTGAAGGCGGGCAGCGTGACCTGCGCCATCACCAGTGGCCGGCAGACGCTGGAGGAACTGGTGCTCTTCCGCCGCCTGGCGCGCGCCGTGACCGGCGAGAGCCAGACGGTGGGTGGCCTGATCGACGAGGCGCGCGGCGAGGCCGACGACATCCTGCTGTCCGCCGACCGGCTGCCGAACCGGCAGGCCCTCGCGTGGCTGGGGCTGGCCGAGACGACCATCGACGCGCTGGTCGATCTGGTGGGCGGCAAGGGCGTGGTCCTCGTGTACGGCGGCGATCCGGCGGCCGAGCCCGCCGTGGCTGACGCGTTGCGCCGGGCGCGGGTGGTCTATCTCGGCACCCACCGCGGCGCCACCGCGGATCTGGCGGAGCTCGTGATTCCGATGGCGATGTGGGCAGAGAAGGACGGGCTCACCGTGAATGCGAAGGGACGTGTGCAACGCAGCCAGCGCGCCATCCTGCCGCCTGGCGATGGCCGCGAGGACTGGCGCGTGCTGACGGATCTACTCTCGCACCTGGGAGGCGACCCGGCGGTGCCTGGCTTGCCGGCGCTGCGTCGTCTCGTGGCGCGGGAACTGGGACTGGACGACGAGGACACCCTCAACAACCTGCCCGCCGAGGGTCTGGCGCTCGACGTGGCCGCGCCAGCCGCGGCCGGCGAGGAGAGCTGATGCTTGCGGTCATCCTCGAGACGCTGATCAAGATCATCTTCATGTTCGCTCTCATCATGGGCTTCGTGGTGGTGCTGATCTGGGCGGAGCGCAAGGGCTCGGCCTTCATGCAAGACCGTACCGGCCCCAATCGCGCCAGCGTGGCGGGGATCCGCCTGGCCGGACTCGTGCACCCGGTCGCCGACGTCTTCAAGCTGCTGTTCAAGGAAGACGTGGCGCCGGCGCAGCGCCACAAGGTGTTGTATGCGCTGGCGCCGGTGGTCGTCATGGTGGTGGCGGTGAGCACGTACGCGGTGATCCCGTTCGGCGACTACATCACCATCGCCGGTCGCCAGATCCCGCTGGTCGTGGCGAACCTCAACGTCGGCATGCTCTATGTGCTGGCGATCTCGAGCCTGGCGACGTACGGCGTGGCGCTGGGCGGCTGGGCGAGCAACAGCAAGTACACGTTCCTCGGCTCGATGCGGGCGACCGCGTCGATGATCAGCTACGAGATCACGATGGGCCTGGCGCTGATGGGGCTGTTCCTGGTGTTCGGAAGCCTGCGCCTGACGGACATCGCCGCAGGCCAGGGGCACCTCATCGGGGGCTGGTTGCCGATGTGGGGCGTGGTGGTGCAGCCGCTGGGTTTCCTGCTCTTCATCACCTCGGTCTTCGCCGAGACGAATCGCACCCCCTTCGACCTCACCGAGCGCGACTCCGAGATCGTGGCCGGCTATCACACCGAGTACAGCTCGATGAAATTCGCCCTGTTCTTCATGGCGGAATACGCGCACATGGTCGTGGGCGCGGCCCTGATCTCGGCCCTGTATTTCGGCGGCTACCAGATCCCCTGGCTGCCTCGGGCGGTACTCGAGGCGCACGGGGGGGTTCTGCTCACGCTGGGGCTCCTGGTGACGGCGCTGGTGACGGCGCTCATCGCTCTGGCGTTCTTCCGCCGCGCCGGACGCGAGCGCGGCAAGTTCAAAGATGCCCGGGATCGCGAGCCCGGTTTCCTCGGCTCGGTCTTCCTGGTGGTGGCCGTGGCCTGCGTGGCGGCGCTGCTCTGGAAGCCGTGGACGCTGTCGGGCATCGGGCCCGGATTGTTCGCTACGCTGACTCAGACCGGGTTCTTCGTGGCCAAGGTGGCCTTCTTCGCCTGGCTGTTCATCTGGGTGCGCTGGACGGTGCCCAGTTTCCGCTACGACCAGCTCATGCGCCTGGGCTGGAAGATCATGCTACCGGCGGGCATCGCGAATCTCGCGATCACCGCCCTGGTCGTGGCGTTCACGGGGTAGGAGCGAGCATGAGCTACAATGGAGTTCCCACCGGCACCACGGCCCGCAAGCGGTCCCTGTGGGAGGACATCTACATCGTCGAGATCGTCAAGGGTCTCGTGGTGACGATCAAGCACCTCGTGCACAATCTGTTGCACACCGACGAAATGCCGACGGTGCAGTACCCCGAGGAGAAGAAGGTGTACGGACCGCGGTTCCGCGGTCGCCATCGCCTCATGAAGCGCGAGGACGGGTCGCCGCGCTGCGTGGCCTGCATGATGTGCAGCACCGTGTGCCCGGCCGACTGCATCGCGATCGTGGCCGGCGAGCACCCCGATCCCACCATCGAGAAGTTCCCGAAGAGCTTCGAGATCGATCTGTTGCGCTGCGTGTACTGCGGACTCTGCGAGGAAGCTTGCCCCTGCGACGCCATCCGCATGGACACGGGTATCTACGAGATCGCGGCCGACGACCGCAAGAAATTCGTGGTCGACAAGGAGTTCTTGCTCAACAACGACAAGGACGGGACGCGCTGAACCATGGAATCTTTCCTCTTCTACTTCTGCGGCGCGATGTTCCTGATCGGCGGGCTGGCCATGGTGACCAGCCGTAGCGCCGTGGCGGCCGCGTGCTGGCTGATATTTGCCTTCCTCGGCGCGTCCGGCCTGTTTGCATCGCTGTCGGCGCCGTTTCTGGCGGTGCTGCAGGTCCTGGTCTACGCCGGCGCGATCATGGTGCTCTTCCTCTTCGTCATCATGATGCTGCAGGGACCGGTGCTCGAGGGGGAAACGCCGCGGCTGAGGCCTTGGGTGCCCTTCGCGGCCGTGCTGCCGGCGGCGGCGATCCTGCTCACGGTAATCGTCTGGCTCAAGCGCGCGGCGTTCCCGGGTTTCGCGAACGAGGTGCCGGCCGGCTTCGGCTCGGTGGAGCAGGTCTCGCGCCTGCTGCTGGGCGACTACCTGCTGGCGTTCGAACTCATCTCGCTGGTGCTGCTCGTGGGCATTGTCGGGGCCCTGGCCCTGGGGCGAATCGAGAGGAGGCAGCCATGGCGGTAGGCCTGAGCCATTACTTGATCCTGGCGGCGGCCGTCTTCGTGGTCGGGATGGTCGGTTTCGTCGTGCGGCGCAACGTCATCGTCATGCTCATGTGCGTGGAACTGATGCTCAGCGCGGCCAACCTCGTATTCGCCGCCTTCAGCCGCGCGCTCGTCGACGCATCGGGGCACGTGTTCGTGATCATGAACTTCGCGGTGGCCGCGGCCGAAGCCGCGATCGGACTGGCGATCCTGGTGGAGATCTTCCGTCTGCGGCGGACGGTCGACGCGGACGAACTCACAACCCTGATGGAGTAGGACTGTGGAATCGAGCCTGCGCTGGATCGTGCTGGTGCCCCTGCTGGGGGCCATGCTCAACGGGGTGCTGAACCGGCGCTTGCCGCGGCAGGTGGCCGGTCTGATCGGGTGCGGCACGGTGGCGGTGTCGTTCGCGCTGGCCGTGCGGGCGGTGCTGCAACTGGCGGGCCTGCCGGTCGACGCGCGTCTGCTGACGGATTCCGTCTACCAGTGGCTCGGTTTCGGCAACCTGCACATCGACCTGGGTTTCGCGCTCGATCCGCTGAGCGCGGTGATGGTGCTGGTGGTGACAGGCGTGGGACTGCTCATCCACATCTACAGCCTGGGGTACATGGCCCACGACCACGGTTTCCAGCGCTTCTTCACCTACCTCAACCTCTTCATCTTCGCGATGCTGATGCTGGTGCTGGGCGAGAATCTCATCGTGCTCTTCGTCGGCTGGGAGGGCGTGGGACTGTGCAGCTACCTGCTCATCAGCTTCTGGTTCGACAGCCCCGCCAATGCCAGCGCCGGGAAGAAGGCGTTCATCACGAACCGCGTGGGCGACTTCGGCTTCATCCTGGGCATGTTCGTGCTCGCGACCACGCTGTTGCCGCATCTGCACGGCGGGGAGGGCGTGTTCAGCTTCGCGACCCTGCAGCACCACACCGACCTTCTGGCGCCGGTGGCCACGGTCGCGGCGCTGCTTCTCTTCGTGGGTGCCACGGGCAAGTCGGCGCAGATCCCGCTCTACATCTGGCTGCCCGACGCCATGGCCGGCCCCACGCCGGTGAGCGCCTTGATACACGCGGCCACGATGGTGACGGCGGGCGTCTACATGATCGCCCGTTTGAACTTCCTCTTCGTGCTCAGCCCCTTGGCCATGGGTGTGGTGGCGGGCGTGGGTATCGCCACGGCGCTCTTCGCGGCCACCATCGCCGTCACCCAGAACGACATCAAGAAGGTGCTGGCCTACTCCACGGTGTCGCAGCTCGGCTACATGGTCGCGGCCTGCGGTGTGGGCGCCTTCGCGGCCGGCATCTTCCACGTGATGACGCACGCCTTCTTCAAGGCTCTGCTCTTTCTCGGCGCGGGCTCGGTGATCCACGCCATGAGCAACGAGCAGGACATGCGCGTGATGGGCGGACTGCGCAAGAAGCTGCCGATCACCTTCTGGACGATGCTCATCGCCACGCTGGCGATCGCCGGCGTGTTCCCGTTCGCGGGCTTCTTCTCCAAGGACGAGATCCTCTACGAGACGTTCCTGAACGCGCATGGCGGTTTCCCGCTGGTCTGGCTGGTGGGCTTCCTCGCGGCGGGCCTCACGGCGTTCTACATGATGCGCCTTGTGGTGCTCACCTTCTTTAGCGAGAACCGCGCGAGTCCCGAGGTGAAGCACCACATCCACGAATCCCCGCTGACGATGACCGGGCCCCTGTTGATCCTGGCCGTACTTTCTTTGGCGGGCGGCTGGCTCGGCTGGCCGGAGGGTCTGGGCGGTAGCAACTGGTTGCACGGCTGGCTGGCCCCGGTCTTCAGCCACGGTGAGCACGTACTGGCAGAGGCCCATGCCGGTGGGCATGGCCTCGAGCAGACCCTCGCCATGGTGTCCACGGCGGTGGCTCTGCTCGGCCTCGGGCTTGGCTGGTTCGTGTACACGCGCCGTGTTGGCATCGCCGACATGGCGCGCCACCTCGCCGGCGGTGTGCCGCACCGCCTGCTGGCCAACAAGTACTTCATCGACGAACTGTACGGCACGATCGTACTGCGGCCGTTGCACCGGCTTGCGGACGTCGTCTGCTTTCGCTGGATCGATCGCGGTCTCATCGACGGCCTGCTCGTGAACGGCTCGGCGGTGTCGGTGGCGATCGTGGGCGCGGTGCTGCGGCTCCTGCAGAACGGCATGGTTCGGTTCTACGCATACGTCTTCGCCATCGGCATCACGGTGTTCGCCGTGTACCTGACGTTTTCGGGCTAGGAGGGCGCGAGCTTGGCACTCGTTACTGATCATATCCTGACGTGGGTCACCTTCGTGCCCCTGCTGGGCGCGCTCGTGCTTCTCGCGCTGCGCGGCGAGGTCCTTGCCCGCTGGTTCGCGCTGATCACTGCGCTGGTGGACTTCGTGCTCTCGCTTCACCTGTGGGTGCACTACGACCCGGCGGTGGCCGGCGACCAGTTCGTGGAGCGTGCCGCCTGGTTCCTCGGAGGCAAGGTGCAGTACCACCTCGGCATGGATGGCATCAGCCTGGTGCTGGTCATGCTGACGACGCTCCTGGGGCCGATCGTCATCCTGAGCACGTGGAAAGCCGTGACGAAGCGGGTGCCGCTCTTCATGGCCATGTATCTGCTGCTGCAGACAGCCATGCTTGGCACGTTCTTCGTGCGCGACATGCTGCTCTTCTACGTGTTCTGGGAAGCGATGCTCATCCCGATGACCTTCATCATCGGCATCTGGGGCGGCGAGCGGCGCATCTACGCGGCGGTGAAGTTCTTCATCTTCACCATGGTCGGTTCCGTGTTCATGCTCGTCGGCATCCTCTACTGCTACTTCCAGGCGGGCACCATGGACCTGGGCGCATGGATGGCGCTCGACCTGCCGCTGGGCGCCCAGCTCTGGCTTTTCACCGCCTTCACGCTGGCTTTTGCGATCAAGGTGCCGGTGTGGCCGCTGCATACCTGGCTGCCCGACGCCCACGTGGAAGCGCCCACCGCCGGCTCGGTGATCCTGGCCGGCGTACTCCTGAAGATGGGCACCTACGGCCTGTTGCGATTCTCGCTGCCGCTTTTCCCGGCGGCGGCCGTGGCCGCGGCTCCGGTGATGGCCACCCTCGCGGTGATCGGCATCATCTTCGGCGCGCTCGTGGCCTGGGTGCAGCCTGACGTCAAGAAGCTCGTGGCCTACTCCTCGGTGAGCCACCTGGGCTTCGTGGTGCTGGGCCTATTCAGCTTGACGGCCCGCGGCGCGGCCGGCGGTCTCTACCAGATGCTCGCACACGGGATCTCGACGGGGGCGCTCTTTCTCCTGGTGGGCGTGATCTACGAGCGCCGCCACACGCGCGAGTTGAGCGAGTTCGGCGGGCTGGCCCACGGGATGCCGGCCTACGCCACCGTCTTCATGATCGCGATGCTCGCCAGCGTGGGGCTGCCCGGGCTATGCGGCTTCATCGGGGAGTTCATGGTGCTGCTGGGCACCTTCGGCAGCGGCGCGCTCACGGCGGCGCGCACCTTCGCGGTGCTGGCTGCCACCGGCGTGATCCTCGGCGCCGTGTACATGCTCTATGTTTACCAGCGCGTCTTCTTCGGCCCCTTGACGAACGAGAAGAACAAGGGGTTGCCCGATCTCAGCCTGCGCGAGTGGCTGGTGCTGGCCCCGCTGGTGGTGTTCATGGTGTGGCTGGGTGTGGGCCCGCGGCTGGTGCTGGACAAGGTGGAGAATAGCCTCGACGCCGTGCTGCAGCCCGTACGCGCCCAGATCGAACTGAACCAGGGGGACCTGGGCGACGCCCACGCGGATCTGCTCCGCGTGACCCCCGAAGGTGCGATGATTGTGGAGGAACGATGACCGTCGACATCCGACTCGATGCCCTGCTGCCGTACGTCGTCATGGCCGGCGGCGGTCTGCTGGTGATGCTGGTCGACGCGATCGTGCGCAGCCGTACCAAGGGGCACCTGGCGGCACTCACGCAGATCGTGTTCGTGGTGACCGGCATCGTGCTCGTGGTGGGACATCCCGAGCCTGGCTCGTATCTCGGGGGCATGCTCGTCACCGGGTGGTACACGCGGTTCTTCGGACTGCTCTTCGTGGCGGCCGGCCTCGTGACGACGATCTACGCCTCGGCCGTGTACGATCGCGATGGCGACTATCGGCCCGAGTTCTACCCGCTCGTGCTCTTCGCCGTGGTGGGCATGATGGTGCTGTCGGCGGCGAACGATCTGCTGTCGCTCTTCCTCGGCCTGGAGACGATGAGCCTGGCGGTGTACGTGCTCGTGGCCGGGCGGCGTACCACGCCGCAGAGCGGCGAAGCGGCACTCAAGTACCTGCTGCTGGGCAGCTTCGCCTCGGCCGTGCTGCTCATGGGCATGGCGCTGGTCTACGGCTACGCTGGCGGCACCGGCTACCAGGCCCTCGCCGTGGCGGTGCACAAGGGACTGGGCGAGCCGCTCCTGCTGTCGGCGGGGCTGGGGTTCATGCTGGTGGGCTTCGGTTTCAAGGTGGCGGCCGTGCCGTTCCACATGTGGACACCCGACGTCTACGACGGCGCCCCCGCGCACGTCACGGGCTTCATGGCTACGGCCGTGAAAGCGGCGGCATTCAGCGCCCTGGTACGCTTCGCCTTGCTCGTGCTGCCGGGCATGGCCACGGCGTGGTTCGGCCTGCTCATGGTGCTGGCCATCCTCACCATGACCCTCGGCAACCTCATCGCGCTCGCCCAGAGCAATATCAAGCGCATGCTCGCCTACTCGAGCATCGCGCACGCGGGCTACCTGCTCGTGGGCGTGCTGACGATGCTCGCGCCGGCGCGCGGCGCCACCTCGCCCCTGTCGATCGCGAGCCAGGAGACGGTGGGCGCCGCGGGAAGTGGCATCCTGTTCTATCTGCTCGGCTACACCCTGATGAACCTCGCCGCCTTCGGCGTGATCAGCCAGCTCGGCCGCCGCGGCGGCGAGGAGGCCAACCGCATCGACGGCTACTGCGGCCTCGCGCAACGCCAGCCCGTGGCCGCCGCCGTGCTCGCGGTGTGCATGTTCTCCCTCGCCGGCATCCCGCCCACCGTGGGTTTCATGGGGAAGTTCTACATCTTCCAGGCCGCCGTGCAGGCCGGCCTGGTGCCGCTGGCCATCTGGGGCGTGATCAACTCCCTGCTCTCGGTCTACTACTACCTGCGCGTGGTCGTGGCGCTCTACATGGAACCGGCCCGCGAGGATGCCTTCGACGGCCGCAACTGGGAATCGGTGGCCGCCGCCGCTGCCCTGGCCGTTGCCGTGCTCCTGCTGGGCATCCTGCCGGCCGGTGTACACAACCTGGCGGCGCTGGCGTTCGGGAAGATGTGGCCGTAGGGAAGTGATTGTCGTGCGGCGAATTGGGCCGATGGCCAGGGTGGTCGCCGGCCCTGCTTCCTGAGGGTTCGACCGCGCGGGCGTTCTCTTCGTGTCCGGGATCGTGTATGATCCCAGCCATGAAAGGGGGACCCGCCATGCTGTCTCTTCGCGCGTCACTCATCGCCATCCTTCTCGCCTTCGCCTCGTCCGCCCTCGCGACCTCGCTGCTCGTCCTGCCGGCCGGTACGGGGCCATACCCCGACCTGCAGGCGGCGCTCACGGCTGCGGCTGACGGCGACACGATCTTGCTCGGAGACGGCGTTTTCATGGGCGCCGGAAACCGGAACCTCGATCCGGGCGGACGCACGCTTGCATTCCTGTCGACCAGCGACGATCCCGAGGCGTGCATCGTCGACATTGCGGGCTCCACGAGCGAGGAGCGGCGGTTCCTCGCTGACGCCAGTGGCGCCGGCACCACGATCGCGATGCGTGGGATCGGCCTGCGCAACGGCCGCGTGACCCTGGGCGGTGGCGGCGCAGTGCTCATGAACGGCGGTACGCTGCGCATCACACACTGCGCGTTCACGGACAACGCGTCGCTCTACACGGCCGGTCCGACGGGCCATGGCGGGGCGATCGCGGTAGAGAACGGCGACCTGGTCCTCGCGCATGCGACCTTCTCCGGCAACATCGCCGGAAACAGCTTCGACGGCGGCGCCATGGGAGGCGCGGTCTACGTGTCGATGGGGACGGCCGCAATCGCCGCCTGCCAGTTCACGGATAACGAGGTCGGCGGTTCGAACCTGGGTCCGGCCATGGGCGGCGCGGTGGCGACTTACGAATCGAGCCTCGACATCGATGGCTGCGTCTTCACGGGCAACGACACGCATAGCTACTCGGCCGGCGGCGCGCTTGCCTTGTATGGCGGCAGTGGCAGCGTCCGGCGCTGCACGTTCGCCTACAACTGGGCGTTCGGATTTCAGGACTACGGTGGCACGGTCTTCGCCCGCGATGGCGCCCTGACGCTCGAGGCGTGCATCATCACCGGCGCGATGGGTGTCGACGATTTCTTTGGCGGCGACCCCGAACCCACCCCTGCTGCCGAGGCCTACAACGCCACCATCACGGCGAGCCAGTGCGATGTCTGGGGTAACGGCGCGGACTGGGCTGGCCCGCTCGCCGGACAGGACAGTGCCAACGGCAACATCAGCGCCAACACGTGCTTCTGCGACGGCGACGCCGGCGACTACGGCCTCTGTGCCGACTCCGCCTGCGCGCCGGCGCAGCACGGCGGCGTGCTCATCGGCGCCCTGGAGGTGGGGTGCGGCGCCTGCGGCTGCGCGGATGACACGGCTGTCGGCGACGCGCCGCCCGACGCCCCCCGCATCGCCGCGATCGCCCCGAACCCCTTCAACCCAGCCACGACCATCGCCCTCGTCCTGCCCGCGCCCGCGACCGTGCGTCTGACCGTGCACGACCTCGCCGGCCGCTGCGTCGCGACCCTCGTCGACGGGCCGCAGCCTGCGGGGGAACGGCGCATCGCGTTCCGCCCGCGTGGCCTCGCGAGCGGCGCCTACCTGCTGCGCCTGGACGCCGGCCAGGATGTGCGGACCCGCAAGCTGGTCTTGCTGAAGTAGCCGGCTGCGCTATGCTCCTAGTAGGAAGGAGCACGCCATGGCCAGCTACCAGACGATCAACCCCGCCACCGGCGACACGCTGTCGTCGTACGATCTCCTGGCGCCTGACGCCGCCCTCGCGGTGCTCGGCCAGGTGCACGCCGCGCAGGCCGCCTGGGCCGATCTCGTTCCCGCCGGCCGCGCGCCCTATGCGAGCCGGCTCGCGCAGGTGTTGCGCCGGCACAAGGGGGACTGGGGTCGCCTCATGGCGCAGGAGATGGGCAAGCCCATCACCGAGGCGGAGGCGGAGGTGGAGAAGTGCGCCTGGCTGTGTGACGTCTACGCCGAGCACGCGCCCGGCTGGCTGGCCGACGAGATCGTGGAGGCCGACGGCGTGAAGCACCGGGTGGCGTATCAGCCCCTGGGCGTGGTGGTGTCGATCATGCCGTGGAACTTCCCGTTCTGGCAGGCGCTGCGCTTCGGCGTACCGACGCTGATGGCCGGCAACGGTAGCGTGCTCAAGCACGCGCGTAACGTGAGCGGCTGCGCGCTCGCGATCGAGCAGGCCTTCCGCGAGGCCGGGTTCCCACCGCACGTGTTCCGCTCCATCATCGCGGGCCACGAGGCGGTGAACGCGCTCATCGCCGATCCGCGCGTGGCCGGGGTGTCGCTCACCGGCAGCACCGAGGTCGGGCGTGCGGTGGCGGCGATGGCAGGGCAGAACCTCAAGAAGTGCGTGCTCGAGCTGGGGGGCAGCGACCCTTTCATCGTCCTTGCCGATGCCAACCTCGAAGCGGCGGTGCTGGGGGCCGTGAAGGGGCGCACCCTGAACACGGGGCAGAGCTGCATCGCGGCCAAGCGGTTCCTCGTGGAGGCCCCCGTGGCGGCCGAATTCACGCGGCGATTCGCGACGGCGATGGCCGACCTGCGCGTGGGCGATCCCCTCGACCCGCTGACGCAGGTGGGCGCCATCGTCAACGAGGACGAGCTGACGACCCTGCTGGCTCAGCTTGGCGACAGCCTCGCCGCCGGCGCCAAGCTCGTGTGCGGCGGCAAGCGCCTTGACCGTCCAGGTTCCTTCCTCGAGCCCGCCGTGGTCTCGGACGTGACCACCGACATGCGCGTGTGGCGCGAGGAGGTCTTCGGACCCATCGCGCCGGTCATGCCCGTGGCCAACGCCGACGAGGCCATCCGCCTCGCCAACGCGAGCTGCTTCGGTCTCGGCGGCAGCGTGTGGACGAGCGACCTCGCCCGCGGCGAAGCCCTCGCGCGCCGCCTCGAGTGCGGGTCGGCCTTCGTGAACAGCTTCGTCAAGAGCGACCCGCGCATGCCCTTCGGCGGCGTGAAGGAGAGCGGCTGGGGGCGCGAGCTGGCGTGGTTCGGGCTGCGCGAATTCACGAACGTCAAGGGCCTGAACATCTACTCATGAAGCATCGTCCCCGATCGCACCCGCAGCGCCGGCGCAGCAAGCGTGGCCACGCCGTCCGTCGCATCGAGGCCATCCTCGACGCGGCCCGCGGCCGCGGGCGCGAGGATTTCGACCGCCGCGATCCCGAGCGTGGTCCGCGACCGCGCCTGATGGACCTCAAGCGCGACGGCCGCCTCTTCGACCGCCTCGCCGCGCTCGATTTCGAGTACCTGCTCTCCCTCGATTTCAGCGCCGGCGCCGAGACGTTGCGGCTGCTGCTGCCGCAGTCGGTGCTGGGCCGCGCGCAGAATGGCCACGGATTCTGGCGCAACGAGACGGGCGAACCGCTCGTCTTCCGCGAGGCCACGTTCGACCGTGTGCTCGCGGCGCTAGAGACTTCGGATCCGGGCCTGACGGCGCGCCACGTCCGCGGCGAGCGCGGCGCCCGCCTGCAAGCCCTGGCCACGTTTCTCGAGAAGAACCTCTTCACCGAGGAACTCGAACTCGGACCCTTGCTCGGCGTGGAACTGCTGCGCGGCCGCACGGTCAAGACGCGCGACTTCCTGCGCGGTCTGCTCCTGGCCGGCTGGATGGACGACTACGACCAGCGCCGCATGTGCATGAGTCGCTACCGCAAGTGCTTCGACGGCTCGCCCCTGGAGATCGGCGGCGGCAAGACGTACATCGTGCAGCCGGAGTTGCTGACGGCGGTAGGCATCGCCGATCCCGGTCGCGGCGAGTTCGCCCCGGAGGACATCGCGCACCTGCAGTCGCTCGGCGTGATCATGCGCGACGACGACCGCGAGTTCACCCGGTCCACCTACGAGCAGATGTTCTTCCGCCTGCGCCGCCAGGACGGCGTGTGCGACGATTTGGCGCTGATCTGGGTGGCCGCGAAGCACGGCTTCGATGCCATGCTCGGCGCCTTCGTCATGGACGCCGTCGACACCTACGACAAGTTCCTCTGGACCTTCCGCGCAGGTGGCTTCGACGGCCGGCTCGCCCACAGCCTGCAGGAAGCCTGGCGTGCCCGCCACGGTGAGCCTCTCGTGCGCGGCGAGGAGATCCTCGACCTCATCCACTTCGCCGCCAAGCTCAACACCCCACCGGCACCCCTCAGCTCGAGCCACCGCCGCTTCATCCAGACCGAACGGGGCAGCAAGGTGCCGACCCTGCTCAACCACTGGCGCTTCGTGCATGGCGACCCGATCTACGACATCGAACTGGGCTACAATCGGTATCCGGCGCGCAAGTTCTACGAGATCGCGTGGAAGCGCCTGCGCTCGGCGAAGTTGGCGGTGCCGGTGCCGACGTACACGATGCTGCGGCGGTGAGTCGTGGGCGCAGACGTGGGGAGCGGTGAAGAGTCTATTGAGATCGCGAGTGTCGACGGTAGGCCTCCCTCGCCTGGCCCATCGATCCGCAGTGCCTGGTGCCGGCACCAATCTTACCGGAACGCCGCGATCCCCGTGATCGCTTGCCCCACGATCAAAGTGTGGATCTCGTGGGTGCCCTCGTAGGTGATCACCGATTCCAGGTTCGTCATGTGACGGCCCGGCGAGTACTCGTCGGTGATGCCGGCGGCGCCGAGGATGCTGCGGGCGTCGCGGGCGATGTCGAGGGCCATGGCGACGTTCTGGCGCTTGGCGAGGGAGACCAACGGCACGTCGTTGGTGCCGGCGTCCTTGAGGCGGCCGAGTTGCAGGGACAGGAGCTGGCCGTGGATGATGGCAGTGATCATCGTCACGAGTTTGGCCTGGGTGAGCTGGAAGCCGGCGATGGGGCGGTCGAACTGCCGGCGCTCGAGGGCGTAGGTGAGGGCGGTGTGGTAGCAGTCGCTGGCCGCGCCGACGGCGCCCCAGGCGATCCCGTAGCGTGCCTCGTTCAGGCATGACAGCGGGCCCTTCAGGCCCTCGACGCCGGGCAGGCGCGCCGCGTCCGGCACGCGCACCTCGTCGAACGCCAGCTCGCCGGTGTCGCTGGCGCGCAGACTGTACTTGCCCTTCACCGCTGCCGCCGTGAAGCCCTTTGTGCCGCGTTCGAGGATGAAGCCGCGCACCTTGCCGTCGCCGCGGTCGCGGGCCCAGACGATGGCGATGTCGGCCAGCGTCGCGTTGGTGATCCACATCTTGCTGCCGGTGATCACCCAGCCGTCGCCGTCGCGGGTGCAGGTGGTCTCCATGCCGGCGGGGTCGGAGCCGTGGCTGGCCTCGGTGAGGCCGAAGCACCCGATCAGCTTGCCGGCACACAGCGCCGGCAGGTAATGCTGCTTCTGGGCATCCGTGCCGTACACGCTGATGGGCCACATCACGAGGCTGCCCTGCACGCTGGCGAAGCTGCGCAGGCCGCTGTCGCCGCGCTCGAGTTCCTCGCAGATCAGGCCGTAGATCGTCGCACTCAGACCGTGGCAGCCCGGGCCCTTGACGGCGGGGCCCAGCAGGCCAAGCTCGGCCATCTCAGGGACCAGGTCCGTGGGAAAGGTGCCGGCCGCGTGATGCTCGCGCACGACGGGCAGGAAGCTGCGCTCGACGAAGGCGCGCACCATCGTCTGGACCGACCGTTCCTCGTCGGAGAACAGGCGGGAGACGTGGTAGAAGTCGACGCCGTCGTAGGCCCTCATTCGGCCTCGACCGCTTCCACCTCGGGAACGGCGGCTTTCAGGCGGGCCTCGATCCCCTGCTTGAGGGTCATCTGACTCATCGGACAGCCGCCACAGGCGCCCTTCATGCGCACGGTGACGATACCATCGTGGAAGTCGACGAACTCGACGTCGCCGCCGTCGGCCTGCAGCGCGGGCCGGATGCCGTCGAGTACCTGCTTGATGCGCGTTTCCATGGGCGTCCTTTCGTTGGCATGAAAAGACTACAATCACGAGGGGGCGTGTCAAGACCGTGCTTGAGACGGTTCCGCGCCCCGCCTACAATGCCCGCACACCCAGGAAGGAGCCCCTGCGATGGACGCCCCGCTCACCGCCGTTCGCGACCTTGCCCTGCGCGCGGGCGATTTCCTGCTCGCCAACCTCGACCGCATCGCCCGCGTCGACCTCAAGGCCGGCACGGAGCTGGTCACCGATCTCGATCGGCGCTGCGAGGCCATGGTGGTCGAGGCACTGCACCGGCTATTCCCCGACGACGCCATCCGGGGCGAAGAGGGCGGTGCGCAGGAAGGCGGATCGGGCCGGTCGTGGTACGTCGACCCGATCGACGGCACCACGAACTTCGTCCATGGCTACTCGCACTTCTGCGTGTCCATCGCTTGCGTGGACGGTGACGGCCCCGTGCTCGGCGCCGTGCACGCACCGTACCTCGACGAGCTGTTCACCGCGAGCCGCGGCACGGGCGCCGCGATGGAACGGCCGCGACGTGGTGAGCGGCGCGACTTGCCGCGCCGCGAGCCGGTCGTCCTCACGTCGGCCCTGCTGGCCACCGGCTTCCCCTACCTGCGCGACGCGCGCGTCGATCGCAACGTGGAACTGGTGCGGCGGATGCTGAAGGGCGGGTGCCACGGTGTGCGGCGCGCCGGCAGCGCCGCGCTCGACCTCTGCCACGTGGGGGCGGGCAAGCTCGACGGATACTGGGAGATGGGCCTGCGCCCATGGGACGTGGCCGCGGGGCAACTCGTGGTGCGGGAGGTGGGAGGCGTCGTCTCCGACTTCGCGGGCCACGATGACGGCCTGCCCTGCGAGTCGGTGGTGGCTGCCGTGCCCGGATTGCACGAGGAACTGCTGGCGATCATCGCCGGGGTCGCTCCGTGACGGGCTCCTGGGTCAGCATCCTGCCGCCGCTGCTGGCGATCGCGCTGGCGCTGATCACGCGACAGGTGCTGCCCTCGCTCATCGTCGGCGGCTACTGCGGCGCACTCGTCCTCGCCCATTTCCAGCCGCTCACCGCCTTGCTGCGCCTCGGCGATCACTTCCTCGTCGGGGCGCTCGCCGATCATGACCACGCGACCATCGTGCTGTTCACCACGATCCTCGGCGGCATGGTCGGGGTGATGGCCGCGGGCGGCATGAGCGAGGGGCTGGTGCGCGCGCTCGCGGGCAAGGTGAGCAGCCGCCCCGCCGGTCAGACGTCGACGGCGATCATGGGCACCGTGATCTTCTTCGACGACTACGCCAACACCCTGCTCGTGGGCACCACGATGCGCCCGCTCACCGATCGTCTGCGCATCTCGCGCGAGAAGCTGGCGTACCTCGTCGACAGCACCGCCGCCCCGGTCACGGCCCTCGCCGTGGTGTCCACCTGGATCGGGTTCGAGGTCGGACTCATCCAGGAGGCCCTCGTGCGCGGTGGCCAGGACGGCGGCTCCGCCTACGCGTTCTTCGTGCAATGCCTGCCCTACAGCTTCTATCCCGTGCTCACGCTCGTGATGGTGTACCTGGTCGCGACCACGGGCCGCGACTTCGGCCCCATGTTCACCGCCGAGGCCAGGGCCTGGCAGCGCGACGAGGCGGCGCCGCTCGCCGGTGCCCGGGGCACGACCACGGCGCCGCTATCGCCGCTGCTCGGGCTCCTGCCGGTGGCCACCGTGATCGCCACGACCGCACTGGGTCTCTGGCTCGGCGGGCGGCAAGAGGCGATACGACAGGGTATTGCCTCACCATCGCTCAGGGATGTTCTCAACCACGCGGACAGCTACGCCGTCCTCATGTGGGCGGCCGTGCTCGGGGCGTTGATGGCGGCCGGCATCGCGCTCGGCAGCCGCCGTCTCTCCCTGGCGAAGGTCGTGGACGGGTTCATGAGCGGGTGCCAGTCGATGCTGGTGGCCATCGCCATCCTGATCCTGGCCTGGACGCTCAGCGCCGTGTGCGCCGACCTGGGTACGGCCGATTTCGTGGTCGGCGCGTGCCAGGGGGCGCTGTCGGCGCACCTGCTGCCGGCGGTGACGTTCCTGATCGCCGCCGTCGTGAGCTTCGCCACGGGCACGAGCTGGGGGACCATGGCCATCCTGATGCCCCTCGTCTTCCCGCTCGGGCTCGCGCTGCCGGCCGCGGAAGGCGTGCCTGCGGGTGTGGCCCAGGCGATCCACCTGGCGACGGTGCGGGCCGTGATGGCGGGCGCCGTGTTCGGCGACCACTGCTCGCCGATCTCCGACACCACGATCATGTCGTCCCTGGCCTCGAGTTGCGAACACGTCGATCATGTGCGGACCCAGCTCCCGTACGCGCTCGCCGTGGCCGGCATCGCGATCGTATGCGGGTACCTGCCGGCGGGCTGGGGGATGTCGCCCGTCCTCGGCAATCTGGTCGGCGCCGCCGTGGTGGCGGGGCTGGTGGTTGTCCTGGGACGCAACCCCGCGAGGTCGTGATGCTCACGCTGCTCACGGATTTCGGACAGCGCGACCCATACGTGGCCGAGGTGAAGGCCGCACTCGTGCGTGGGGGTGTGCCGTTGGCTCGGATCGTCGATCTCAGCCACGACATCGACGCCGGCGACGTGGCGGGGGCCGCCTGGTTCCTCGATCGGGTGTGGCGACAGTGGCCCACGGGCACGGTGCATGTGGCCGTGGTCGATCCGGGCGTGGGCATGGCGCGTCCGCCGGTGGCCGCAAACTGTGCCGGGCATGTTTTCGTGGCGCCGGGTAATGGCCTCCTGGCGCCTCTTGCCAGGCGTGCCGATCTGCAGGTGGTGCGCCTGGCCGGCAGCGCCATGCAGCCGCCGCCGGGGCGGCGCCACTCCACGACGTTTCATGGTCGCGACCTCTTCGCGCCCGTGGGCGCCCGCTTGGCCGGCGGCGAGCGCCTCAATAGCGTGGGGATGCCCGCGACGGTGCAGGACCTCGGCACGCTGCCCCCGGCCGCGGACGGCCGCGTGGTGTGGATCGATCGCTTCGGCAACCTGATCAGCGACATCGCGCGCGCGAGTGCGCTGGGCCAGTCGCTCGCCGAGGGCGCGGAACTGCGCGTGGCGGAGATGGCGGTCCACGGCCCGGTGCTGGCCTTCGCCGAGGCCCCGCCGGACACGCTGATCTGGTACTGGGGAAGTCATGATACGCTCGAGATCGCGCTGCGTGACGCCAGCGCGGCCCGTCGTCTGGGCGCCCGGCCGGGGCTGGCCATCCAGCGGCCGAGTCCGTAACGTCACGCGGTCGCGCGCACCTAGCAGGAGGCAATCCCACCCATGCGGAATCCGTCTCGCCTGACTCCCGTCGTGAGCCGTCTCGCCGCGTGCCTATGTGCCGTGATCGCGCTGAGCGCGCTGGGCGGCTGCACGGGCAAGTCGATCGAGTTTCACTATCCGGCCGAACACATCACGTTTCCCGGTCAGGGCATCGTGCGCCCCACGCTCTACGTGGAGTTCATCCACGACATGCGGCCGGAGGTCGAGCGCGTGGGCAAGGGCAAGATGTTCGATATCACCTTCCCGGGCGATGAGGACTGGGACCGACCGGTCCAGCAGATCTACTACGAGGCGCTCGTGCAGGATCTCACGCAGACGGAGCTGGTGGCACTCGTGCCGATGCGGGCGCAGGCCGATTACGTGCTCGAGGTCGATCTGCAACGGCTCGGCGCGCGCCTGAAGCGTTCGGCCGGCGGCTACATGCTGGCCGCGCTCACCGGTGCGGGCGTCGGCTACGTCGTCACCCAGAGCGCGGGCGGGGCGGCCGGAGGTGTGGTGCTCGGCATCGGCGCCATGCCCATGCCGGCGCGGATGGAGGCCACCGCGGAGGTGCGTCTGCGCCTCTACGACACCGATCATGAGCTGGTGTGGGATCGCGCCTGCCGCGGCGAACGGGTCAAGGAGATCTGGACGGGCGTGACGGCGCGTAACGACCAGGAATGGGTGGACAGCTACCTCACCGTGGCCGTGAAGCGGTGCAATGCGTGCCTGCTGGGCCAGCTCCGGCAGGCGTTGCTCAGCGCCGGCGAGCCGATTCCGGACAAGCCGCGGCGACCGACGATTCCGCGACCCTAGTCGCGGCTACAGTAGCTGCGCGGCCAGGCTGGCCAGCGTGCTGCGCTCGCTCTTTGCCAGCGTGATGTGGCCGTAGATGGGCTGGTCCTTGAACCGTTCGACCACGTAGGTCAAGCCGTTGCTCGCCGCGTCGAGGTACGGATTGTCGATCTGGTACGCGTCGCCGGTGAGGACCACCTTCGCGTCCTCGCCGGCGCGGCTGACCACGGTCTTCACCTCGTGCGGCGTGAGATTCTGCGCCTCGTCGATGACGATGAAGAGCTTGGGGAGGCTGCGCCCGCGGATGTACGTCACCGCTTCCATCTCCAGGATGCCGGTGTCGAAGAGATAGCCGACCTTGTCGCTGCTCTGCTCGAGCTTGGGGTCGACGAGGTACTGCAGGTTGTCGAGGATGGGCTCCATCCAGCTCTCGAGCTTCTCTTCCTTCGAGCCTGGCAAGTAGCCGATGTCCTTGCCCAGCGGCATGATCGGGCGCGATACCATGATGCGCCGGTAACGCTTTTCCTCGGCCACCATCTGCAGGCCCACGGCGAGTGCGAGCAGCGTCTTGCCGGTGCCGGCCTGGCCGAGCATGGTCACGAGCTGGATGTCCGGGCGCAGGAGCAGCTCGAGCGCGAACTGCTGCTGCAGGTTGCGGGCGGACAGTCCCCACGGGTGCGCGTCGCCGTAGGTCAACGGTTCGATACGTCTGCTGTCGGCGCGCCAGATGCCGCGCGCGGTCTGCTTGGGTCGCGTCTCGGCGCGCAGCAATACGCCCTCGTTCGGACGGAAGTCGCCCTCGATCACGACGGGCTCGCCGGCGTAGAAGCCGTTGACCACGTCTTCGGACACGACGTGCTCGCTCCAGCCGTTGTACAGCTCGTCGAAGTTCACCTTGCGGTTGCGGAAGTCCTCGGCCTTGATGCCCAGCGCGTCGGCCTTCACGCGGGCGTTGATGTCCTTCGAGATGAAGGCGACGTCGGCGCCCGCCTCCTGCAGGGCGATGGCCGTGGCGAGGATGCGGTTGTCCGGCACGGTGCTGTCCATGCCTGCGGGGAGGTGATCAACGAAGCTCTTCACGAGCACATAGAGCTTGCCGCCGCCCGGCAGGGCGACACCCTCGCTCAGCGGCTTGCCGTTGCGCAGCCCGTCGAGCGTGCGGGCCACGTGACGGGCGTTGCGCGCGCGCTCGTCGTTGCCGCGCTTGAAGCGGTCGAGTTCCTCGAGCACGTCGACAGTGAGTATCAGGTTGTGTTCGGAAAAAGCGCTCAGGGCCGTGGCGTCGTGGAGGAGGACGTTGGTGTCGAGGAGGAAGCTGCGTCCGACCGGAACGGGGAGCTGGCCACCTACGAATTGTCCAACGTCCCGCGAGGTGTCGCGGTGAGCTGACATGAAGCCTCCTTGTCGCAGCGCGAACTCCGTTTCACTATCGGCAGGAGAGCGCTGAGATTTATAGCAGGGTCGGGCGGGGCGTGGCAAGACCTTGTCTTGGCCAGATCCCGTGGTTATCGTGGCGGCACCATGCGTGTCCTGTTCCTTCTGCTGCTGGTGAGCGCGGCCGCGGCCGCGGAGCCCCCTGCCACCCCGCCGCCGGCCGTCCGCTGGCCTCTCGACCTGCCCACGCACTACCTCGCCAGTAATTTCATGGAATACCGCGACGGCCGCTTCCACGCGGGTCTCGATCTGAAGACGAACAGCCGCACGGGCTATCCCTGCCACGCTGTGGAATCGGGTTACGTGAGCCGCGTGCGCGTGGGCTACACCGGTTATGGACGCGCCGTGTATCTGCACGGGGTGTCGGGCCGCACCTACGTCTACGGTCATCTCGAGCGCCTGGCCGACCCGCTGCGCGCCCTCGTCGCCCGCGCGCAGAACCGGCGCGGCGTCTACACGGTCGATCTCAGTGTGAAGGCCGGCGCGGTCCCGGTTCGAGCCGGCGAGGTGATCGGCACCTCCGGCCAGAGCGGGACCGTCGGACCACATCTGCACTTCGAGGTGCGCGACGCCGCGCAGCGCCCGCTCGACCCGCAGCTCTGCGGATTCGCGGTGGACGACACGCGGGCGCCGCGGATCCTCGCGGTGCGGGCGCTCCCGGCGAGTCCCGAGGCGCGCATCGCCGGCACGGCGACGCCGCGGCTCGTGCGTGGCGGCGGCGACTTGCCGCCCCTGGCGGTGCTCGGGCCGGTGGCGTTCACCGCGCAGGTGGTGGAGACGAGCGACGCCATGGGCCATCACCTCGCGCCCTGTCTGCTGCGCCTGGAGGTGGATGGCACGGAGGTATTCGCGGCGCGCAACGACACGATCGAGTGGGACCGCAACGGGCAGCTCCGACTCGAGTTTCTCGAATGCGACGACGTGCGCGAGCGCTGGCTGCACCGCTGGCCGGCCGACACGGTGCCCGGACGCCGCGGCGGACTCTGGTACGAGGGGCCGCAGAGGCACGGGCTCGCGCCAGGCCATCACCGCTGCGTGCTGACGGCCGCCGACCGCGCGGGCAACACGGCGCTTGCTACCTGGGATCTGCTGGTCCTCGCCCCCGAAGCGCCTTGGCCCGACATCGCGGGCGGCTGGGAGGCCATGCCCACCGGTAGCCGGCTCGCGAGCCCGGATAGTCCGGCCAGCGCCGATCTCATCCCGCCGCTCGTGCCGCCGGACCCGTTGCCGGCGGCGAGCGCCATCAGGTTGTCCCCGCCGACGATGCCGGGGTCCTGGCGGCGACCACGCTCTGGTGGCGCGCCGTCGCGACCCCGACCGACGATCCCGTCTCCGGCCTGCTCAGTGCCGGCGCCGCAGCGTCTTATGCGGCCGGCACCTGGCCCGTCCAGGGGGCGATCACAGTACCGCTGCCCGGAGCGGCCGGCGTCATCGGGGACCCCCGGGCCGCGGTCTATCGCCAGGATGGCCGCCGCTGGCTCTACGTCGGGCAGGTGGCCGTCGACGGCGACGGCTTACCGGCCTTCCGGCTGTCTGGCCCCGGTTTGCACGCGGTCATGCGCGACGTGGATCCGCCGGTGATCGTGGCCGGTGGCGATACCCTGCGCGTGGGGCCCGGACCCGCCCGGATCGCGCCCACGGTAACGCCACCGGTCTGGGCGCCGGTGATCGTGTCCGTGGGTGATCACGGCAGCGGCGTCGACTGGGAGGCCCTGCGCGTGTGGCTCGACGGCCAGCCGCTCCTGGCCGAGCCGGACCCGCCCCGCGATCGTGTGCTCGTGGCACTGCCCGACGATCTCGCCCCGGGTCCTCACGCCCTGGGGCTGGAGGTCGTGGACCGGGCCGGCAACCACGCCGCGCGCGTTCTCGCGCTGCTAGCGAGGTCATGACCCGCCGGATGATGTTCCGCCGGACGGTTTACGCACCCGCGCCGGCCTGCTAAGGTCGGCACCTGGAGGATAGACGTCAGCATGCCCGAGGCCACCTTCGTCCATCTGCACAATCATTCCGACTACTCGCTCCTCGACGGCGCGATGAAGGCGCGCGCCATGGTGAGCAAGGCAAAGGCCGATGGTCAGCCGGCCCTCGCGCTCACCGACCACGGAAACCTGTTCGGGGCTGTCGAGTTCTACCTGGAATGCCGTAAGCAGGGCATCAAGCCCATCCTCGGGATGGAGGCCTACGTCACGCGCGATCGCCACGACCGCTCGGGCAAGGACGCGGCGCGCAACCATCACACCGTGTTGCTGGCGGCCAACGCGACGGGCTGGCGCAATCTGATCCAGCTGGCCTCGGCGGGTTTTCTCGAGGGCTTCTACTACAAACCCCGCATCGACAAGGATCTGCTCGCGGCCCACAGCGACGGCATCATCGCCCTCAGCGCCTGCCTCGGCGGCGAGCCCAACAGTCTGCTGCGTCGCGGCGACGTGCCCGGCGCGATCCGTGCGGCGGGGGAGTACCGCGAGATCTTCGGGCGCGATCGCTACTTCCTCGAGATCCAGAACCATGGCCTGCCGGACGAGGAGCAGGTACGCCGCCTCATGCCCGAGGTGGCGCGCGAACTGGGTCTGGAGATCGTGGCCACCAACGACTGCCACTTCCTCGAGCGCGAGCATTACGAGGCCCACGACATCCTGCTGGCGATCCAGACGGGCAAGACCCTCGAGGACGACGCGCGCTGGAAGTCGGCCACGCCTGAGGTGTACTTCAAGTCCACGCAGGAGATGCAGACGCTCTTCCAGGACTGGCCCCAGGCGCTGGCAAACACGCTGCGGGTCGCCGATCTGGTGGACCTCGATCTGGAGCTGGGCAAGCTGCTGCTGCCGGCCTTTCCTCTGCCATCGGGCTTCGCGACGGCAGAGGACTACGTGGAGCACCTGGCGCGCACCGGTCTGGCGCGCCGTTACGCCACGATCACGCCGGTCATCGAGGAGCGGCTGTCCTACGAGCTGGGTGTGATCCGCGCCACCGGCTTCGCGGGCTATTTTCTCATCGTCGCGGATTTCATCGAGGCTGCGCATCGCATGGCCATTCCGGTGGGGCCCGGCCGCGGCTCGGCTGCGGGCAGCCTGGTGTGCTACTGCATGGGGATCACCGATATCGACCCCATCCGGCACAACCTGCTCTTCGAACGCTTCCTCAATCCCGAGCGCATCTCGATGCCCGACATCGACGTCGACTTCTGCTTCGAGAAGCGCCCGCAGATCATTCGCTACGTGGAGGAGAAATACGGCCGCGACAACGTGTCGCAGATCATCACCTTCGGCACGATGGCGGCGCGCGCGGTGATCAAGGACGTGGCGCGCGTGCTCAGCCTGGGCTTCCAGGACGCCGACCGCATCTCGAAGCTCGTGCCCGAGGAGATCGGTATCACCCTCGAACGCGCGATCAAGGAGGCGCCCGGGCTCAAGGACGTGGCGCGCGAAAGCGACGTGCACGCGAAGCTGCTGCGCAACGCGCTCGTGCTGGAAGGGTTGAACCGCAATCCCGGCATCCATGCCGCGGGCGTGCTGATCACGCCCACGCCGCTCGTCAACCACGTGCCGCTCTACAAGACCACCAAGGGTGATATCACCACCCAGTTCGACATGCGCATGAGCGAGGAACTGGGCCTGCTCAAGATGGATTTCCTCGGCCTGCGCACGCTCACCGTCATCGACAAGGCTCTGCAGCTCATCGCGGAGACCAAGGGCGTCACGATGACGGCGCAGGACATCCCCACCGACGACCCGGGGACCTACAAGCTCCTGCAGGAAGGGCGCACCGTCGGCGTGTTCCAGCTCGAGAGCAGCGGCATGCAGGAGCTGGTGCGCAAGATGAAGCCCACCTGCTACGAGGACATCACGGCCATCAACGCGCTCTACCGGCCCGGGCCGCTGGGCGCGGACATGGATGAGGTCTTCGTGGAGCGCAAGCACGGCCGCCAGAAGATCACCTACAAGCATCCCGATCTCGAACCCATCCTGCGCGATACCTACGGCGTGATCCTGTACCAGGAGCAGGTCATGCAGATCGCCAGCAAGCTGGGCGGCTTCTCCATGGGCCAGGCCGACAAGCTGCGCAAGGCCATGGGCAAGAAGAAGGCCGACATGATGGCCGAGATGAAGGTGAAGTTCCTGGACGGCGCGGCGAAGCTGGACGTGGACGAGCGCATCGCGCGCGAGGTCTTCGAGGAGATGGAGTTCTTCGCGCAGTACGGCTTCAACAAGAGCCACTCGGCGGCGTACGCCCTGCTGTCGATCCAGACGGCGTGGCTCAAGGCGCACCATCCTGCCGAGTTCATGGCCGCCACCATGACGTCCGAGATGCGCAAGAGCGAACGCATCATCCAGCTCATCGACGAGTGCAAGAACCTGAGCCTGCGTATCCAGCCCCCGGACATCAACCGGCCGCGGCGCGAATTCGCCGTGGCCGACGGCCAGATCGTCTTCGGCATGGGCGCGGTTAAGGGCGTCGGCGGCACGGCCATCGACGCCCTGCGGGAGGCCGACCGCATCTTCGCCGATCTCTTCGACCTCTGCGAACACGTGGACCTGCAGAAGGCGAACCGCAAGGTACTCGAGGGCTTGATCCATGCGGGGGCGCTCGACCGCTTGCCCGGCGACCGCGCCACGCTCATCGCCAATCTCGACCGCGCCATCACCTATGGACAGAAGGCGGCCCGCGATCGCGACGGCGGCCAGGTATCCCTCTTCGGCGGCGCCGCCGCCACCACCACGCTGCGGCCCACTCTGAGCGTGGTGGAGCCCTTCGATCCCCTGGTGCAGCTCAGCCATGAACGCGAGGCGGTGGGCTTCTTCCTCTCGGGCCATCCCTTCCACGAGTACCGCGAACTCATGGCGGCGTTGCCGGTGGCGACGGCGCGGGAGGTGGCCGCCAGGGGCGAGGGCACGCGGGTCGATCTGGCCGGCGTCGTCACGAGCCACACCAGGAGCCGCGATCGGCACAAGCGCGTGTACGCCCGGGCGCACTTCGAGGACCGCACCGGCATCGTCTCGCTCACCGTCTACGCACGCCTCTACGAGGAGGTGAAGGACCTGGTGGCGAGCGACGGCATCCTGGTGGCGACCGGCCGGATCCAGGTGCGGGGCGACGGTCAACGCGAGGTGGTGGCGGATCGGCTGACCCCGGTCGACGAGGTCCTCGCGCAGTGGACCCGGGAAGTGCTCTTGAAGCTCGACCTGGCCCGCATGGGGCAGGATGGTCTGCAGGGGCTCGAACAGGTCCTGATCGACCACAGCGAGGGCGGCGGAGTGCCGCTTCTTGTTGACACGAGCCGCGGGGGGCGCAATTGGTTGCTGCGCTCGAGCGGGCGCTCGCTGCGTCTGACGCTGGCGAGTCTGCGCGCCCTGCGCACCATCGCGGGGGTGGAGGCCATCCAATTGCGTGTGGCGGTCCCGGCGCCGCCGCGATCCGAGCGAATCAGCGCCCACGGCTAGTGGGCGGCGAGGACGCCTTCGGGCTATCTTGCCGCGATTGCCGCGCGTGACGGAAAGGACGGTGACATGGCGACCATGCCCAAGGGTCCGTGGCTCGATTTCGAGCAACCGATCGTCGAGCTCGAGGAGCGTATCCAGACCCTGGAAGACGCGGCGGCGGCGCGTGGCGTCGACGTCAGCACCGAGGTTCGCCAGCTCAAGACCAAGGCGGAGAAGCTCAGCCGCGAGATCCTGGGCGGCTTGCAGCCGTGGCAGCGCGTCCAGCTCGCCCGGCACGGTCGCCGTCCGACCACCCTCGACTATATCCAGCACATCTTCGGGGATTTCGTGGAGTTGCACGGCGACCGGCAGTTCCGGGACGATCCCGCCATCGTCGGCGGCATGGTGGCCCTGGGGGACCGGCGGCTCATGGTGATCGGGCATCAGAAGGGCCGCGACACGAAGAGCAACATCAGGCGCAACTTCGGCATGGCCCATCCCGAGGGGTACCGCAAGGCCCTGCGCCTGATGGAGATGGCCGAAAGGTTCGACCGCCCCATCCTCACGTTGATCGACACTCCGGGCGCCTTTCCGGGCCTCGGCGCCGAGGAGCGCGGCCAGGGCGAGGCCATCGCGCACAACCTGCGGGACATGAGCATGTTGCGGGTGCCAGTGATCTGCGTCGTCACGGGCGAGGGTGGCTCCGGGGGAGCACTCGCGCTGGGCGTGGGCGATCGTGTCTATATGCAGGAGAACGCGGTCTACAGCGTCATCAGCCCCGAGGGCTGCGCCGCCATCCTCTGGCGCGATGCCGCGAAAGCGCCGGAGGCGGCGCGGGCGATGAAGTTGACGGCAGAGGATGCCCGTCACCTCGGCGTCATCGACGGGGTGATCAAGGAACCCATAGGCGGTGCCCACCGGGACCACGAGGCGGCGGCGCGCGAGGTGGCGGCGGTGGTGCTGGATGCCCTTGCCGAACTGGAGGCTGTGACCGCGGCCCAGCGTCTGGACGCGAGGTTGCAGAAGTTCCTGGCCATTGGCGAGTTCGTCGAACGCGAAGGATCGTGATGTTGACAGGTCGGTCGCATTCCCGTATCATCGGAGGTGCCAACCATTGCGAGGATCCCGCCCTTCCGCCGAGCCGGCAACATCTGGCGCGGTGGATGCTTGTGTTGAATTTCCGCGCATACCTGGAGTCCTGACCGTATCCATCGTGTGGGTTTCACGAGTCTCATCGCGCCGGATGGAGGCCTGTCATGCTCGACCCGAAATTGCTGGAGATCCTGGCCTGCCCCAAGTGCAAGGGACCTGTTCAGCCCGACGCACAGCACACGCGACTCGTGTGCCCGACGTGTCGCGTCGCATACCGGGTCGAGGACGACATCCCGGTCATGCTCATCGAGGAAGCGCAAGCGCTGGCGCAGGGGGAGTAGCTCATGGGGAACCGACATCCGCTGATGGCAGGCGTCCTGCTGGTCGTGCTCCTGGCCCTGGGCGCGCCGCGCGCCCGGGCCGAGTTCCGTCCCGAGGGCGCCGACGGGATGATGGATCTTCCGGCCGTCGAGGTGCTCAGCGGCGACGTCAACAGCACGGTGGTGGCTCTGAGCTTCCCGGTGCGCACGATGCCCAAGAGCTGGGCCAAGGCGGCGAGCGACGGGATCGGCTGGCCCCGGCCCTGGGGCGAGCTCCCCAATCCGGACGGCACGACGACCGAGCTACCGCGCGTGGCGGAGGCCCGGCTGGCGGTTCCCGCCGGTTGCACACTGCAGTATCGCGTCGAATCGGTCGACTGGTGGGTGGATCCCGTTACCCCAGTCTCCGATGATGCCCTGGTCTATGTCCACGGTCCGGACACCATGCGCGACGTCGGACTCGTGGGCGTCACGGTGCAGGCGTTCGTGCAGCAGGTCGGCGGGAATCGCGCGATCGTGCGGCGCGTCGTGGTCGCCATCGACCATCCCACGAGCGCCCGGCAAGCCGACTGGCTGGCCCGGGCCGTCGACGAGCCGCAGCTGCGCAGCCGTGCGGCGCGCGAGGCCACGCCCGCGCTCGTCAATCCCGAGGTCTTCACCTCCCTGCGGGCCGCGGCCATGATGAGCGCGCCGAACAAGGCGCGGGAAGGCCGCGGCAATGTGCCTGACTGGTTCTCGCTCAGCTCGCACTGGCTGCGGCTGGAGATCGACGGCACGGGCATGTACCAGCTCACCGGATCCGAGATGACGTTCATGGGCGCGGTGATCTCCGGCATCGACCCTGGGAAGCTACGGCTCTTCCACGGCGGCGGTCTGCCGGTCGACGACGACCCGACGCTTGCGGACAGCCTGCAGGTCGATCGCATGGGATTGCACGAGGTGCGCATCGCCGTTCAGGATGGCGGGGATGGGGAGTGGAACGCCGATGACCGCATCATCTTCTACGGCGTGGGCTGCGATACGTGGACCGATCGGTTCGATCCCAGCGCAGCGCCTCTCGACCATGTCGAGCATCCGTACCAGAGTCACGCGGTCTACTGGCTGACGTGGGAGGGAGACGCTGACCCCACACCGTTCGCGGGCGCGCCGCGGCGTGTGGAGCCGGTGGCCGCCCCGGCCCACGACGGCGTCACGCCGGTCACGGAGCAATGGGCGCGGTATCACGGCGAGGAGAGTGTCGCGTCGGTGCCGGGTGTCCTGGCCGACAACTGGGCCTGGTATCCCTTGATCACGGGCACCCAGTCGTCGCCCTTCCTCTTGCAAAGCGTGGTCCCCACGACGTCGGCGCGGTTCGTGGCCGACGTGCGCGGGCATCGCGCCGAGTTGCACGCGCCGACGTACCGTACGCGAGCCTGGTTGAACGCCGACCAGGCCCATGCCGATACGCTGGTGTTTCTGTACACCCTGCAAAAGGACAGTCTTCGCGTACGGCTGATCGGTGAGAGCGACGCGCTCCATAGCGGCACCAATACCATCACGATCAGCCACGACTCGTACAACACGCCGGGCAATCATTATCCGCTCGCACTCGATTCGTTCGATGTGCGCTACCGCCAGGCTCTCGACAAGCGCGCCATCTCCGGTGCCCTGGTCTATCAGCATTTCGCAGACGAGGTGACGGCACCCGGCATGCCGTTGAACGTCGCGTTCACATTGCCGGCGAGCGAGGCGGCAACGATCTGGGACGTCTCGATGCCGGATTCCGCCGTGGCGCTCGCGGGCGATATCGTGGCGGGCGATCCGCAGACGGTCACGGTGGGGCTGACACGCGATCCGACCTCGGCCGCGCATCTCGTCGTGTTTTCCGATGGCAACCTGCATGCGGTGGCGAGCGGCCAGGCCGAGTCGCCGCGCGCACTGCGCGTCGCGGTGCCGCCGGTGGATTACGTGGTCGTCTACAATTCGCGATTCCGCAACGCGGCCGAGGCGCTTGCCGATTTGCGCGGCCGGATGTTGCCTGGCGTGGTGGCGCCGGCGGCGGCGGCCGTATCGGTGCAGGAGATCTATGACAACTTCTCGGGTGGCCAGAAGGACATGCTCGCCATTCGCAACTTCCTGCGCTGGTCCTACTACGCCGGGGGTCAGCGCCTGCGCTGGGCGTGCCTGCTCGGCGACGCGTCGGTCGACTGGCGCAACTACCTCGGTCATGATCCGAACAGCCAGATCTACGATTTCATCACGGCGCCGCTCGTCACGCGGTTCCCGCTGATTCCGGACCGGTCGACGCTCGATCATCCGTGGACATCCGACGAGACCTACGGGTGTTTCGACCTGCCCCAGGCCGATCGGGAGTTCGACATCCCCGACGTGGCGATCGGCCGGATCCCCGTGACCTCGGCCGCGGAGGCGAGCGCTGCGGTGAACAGGATCATCACCTACACGGAGACGCCTGACGTCGGTCTGTGGCGCAACCGCGCGGTGTTTTGCGCCGACGATCTCTGGCAGCCGAGCGACGGCTCGGGCACGGGGAGTCAGGCCTATCACACCGACGAGGCCGAAGATATCGCGCTGCATGACGTCCCGGGATCGATCGACATGCAGAAGGTGTACCTGGTCGACTACCCGCGTGTGGGCGGTGCCAAGCCGGCCGCCAAGGCGGAACTCACGCGCCAGCTCAACCGGGGCACGACCATCTTCTACTATGTCGGGCACGGGGCGCCGAACAACCTCGCCGACGAGCAGGTCTTCGTGCTGGCGGACGTCGCGAACCTCACCAACGGCAACAAGCGATTCCTGTTCATGGCCTTCAGCTGCGACGTGGGGATCTACGACGACTACGCGTCTCAGAGCATGGGCGAGGAATTCGTGACCTCGGCCAACGGCGGGGCGATCGCCTCGATCGCGGCCTCGTGGCTCAGTTATCCGAGCTATAACGACCAGCTTTCCGAGGGTATCTTCGCCGACATCTATCCGACCCAACGGGTGGACGAGAATACGACCCTCGGGGAATCGCTGCGCGTGGGCAAGGCCGGGTTGTGGGCGCAGATCGGGGCGAACCTGACGATCCGCAACGCCAGGCGCTACAACCTGTTCGGCGACCCGGCCACGCATCTACCGAATCCCGTCGACGACCTCGCCTTCGCGCCCACGAGCATGGACTCGCTGCTGACGGGACGGCCCCACCAGGTGGTGCTCGATCTCGCGGACCAGGGGCTCGCCGCCTCGGCGAGCGCGACGTACGATCTGAACGTCGAGGAGTCGGGCGTCGACGTGCTCTACTACTCGGGTTCGACGGGTGACTATTACTGGCGACGAGCTGGCAACACGGCTTTTCACGGCACCGGTGCGCCGGCGAACGACCCGCTGATCGTCCCTTTCCTGGCGCCGTTGCAGATGCGCCGCGGGGATCTCGGGCGTGTGCGTCTGGTCGTGAACGACGGCAGCTCCGAGCAGGTGGCGGAGATCGCCGTGCCCGTGGTGGGTGCGTCGGCGAACAGCGGCGGCGACGTGGCCGGTCCGCAGATCCAGCTCGCGTTCGGCGACGGTCTCGTGCGCGTGCCAACGGGCTCCAGCTTGCAGGCCGTGATCTCCGACACCAGCGGCGTCAACACGCTCGGGAGCAATCCGGGCAACAGCGTGCTGCTCGAGTTTGACGGATCGGGCATATACAGCGACGTCTCCGACCAGTTCGCCTTCGATGCGGGCAGCTACACGCGCGGACGCTTGCAGGTGGCCCTGCCCAGCGAGCTCGGCCTCGGACAGCACCGCGTGGCCTTGCTGGCCAGCGACATGTTCGGCAACGTCGGTTCCGACACGCTGGGTTTCGAGCTCGTGGCGAGCGTGATCCCTGACATCTACGACGTGTCGGTGTTCCCCAATCCGACTGCCGGGCCGTGCCGGCTGCTCTGCGATGTGAGCGAGCCGATGGCTCTGCGGTGGGATATCTACACGGTCGCCGGACATTGCATCCGGACGATCCGCGCGGACGGCAGTGCGGCGGGGCCGAAGATTCTCGCCTGGGACGGACGCGATGGCGAGGGCGACGGCATCGCCAACGGTGTCTATCTCTACGTCCTGCGCGGCACGGCCGCGGCGGACGCGGCACACGAGATTCGAAAGACGGGGCAACTCGTCATCATGCGGTAGGGCGGCCGCATTCCGCCCGGTTGGATACCTGGAGGTTGACAGGTAATGAAGTCAAGATTCGTCGTGGCACTGGTCAGTCTGCTCTGTCTCGTGGTGGTACCGCAACTCGCGGAAGCCGGAGCCGGTGCTGGCGCCATCGTGCTGTCCTTCCCGATCGGCGCGCGCTACAACTCCCTGGGTGAGTCGGGCGTGGCCCTGGCTCAGGATGCCGCGTCCACGTGGTTCAATCCCGGGGGGCTGGCCTTCCTGCCCGACCGTCAGGAGACCCACGACCTGCAGGTCATGCAATCGCCTCTGGCTACCGGCCTCGCCAACGATATCGGCCTCTACTGGGGCGGGTACGCGGGCACGACCGGCGGCGGTGCCTGGGGCCTCACGTTCACCTACCTCGACATGGGCACGCAGGTGGCCACCGACGAGCAGGGTGTGGAGAAGGGCACGTTCTCGTCGTACGAGTTCGTGTTCCAGGGAAACTACGCCTTCAAGCTCACACCCAACCTCGGCCTGGGCATGGGCGCGAAGTTCTTTCGCGACAAGCTCGCCGACGATTCCGTGCTCCAGGACCAGACCGGCGGTTCGGGCAACAGCTTCGGCGTCGACATCGGCGCGCTATGGAAGATCCCGAGCATGCGGACGAACCTCGGCCTCTCCGTCATGAACCTCGGGCCGAACATCACGCACGTGGATGCCGATCAGTCCGACCCGATGCCGCGCAAGCTCACCGGCGGTTTCGCCTACGGATTGATCCAGAGCCCGTACATGGGTCTGATCCTCGTCGGCGACTACCAGCTGCCGCTCTACAACTGGAAGGGCAACGACTACGGTCTCGGCTTCGAGCCCGACCAGGATGAGTGGGGTGTGGGCGCGGAGTGGAACTACGACCACTCACTCTTCCTGCGCCTCGGCTACAAGAGCGCCAACTATGGCGACATCACGGACTACACGTTCGGCTTCGGCGTGGATTTGAAGAAATGGCTGCGCAAGGCGATCACGTTCGATTTCGGTTCGGTGCCGCAGGCGACCGGGCTCGATCGCGTGAGTCGGTTCTCGCTTGGTTACCGCTGGTAGACATTGGCTGCGCACCCCTGAGCGCACATCCGGGAGGCTGCTGTGAAACGAGGATCAGGGGCGTTGCGCCATGGTCTATGGTCTCTGGGGCTACAGTCACTGGCTCTATGGCTCGCAGTGGTCTGGACGCTGACGGCTGTCGCCGCGTCAGCGTCCAGACCCGATCGCATTCCCGTACACAAGATGAATCGCGATGCGATCCTGGCGTTGCCGGGCGGCTCCGCGATGCTGGAGCGGGAACAGACTCGCGCCCGCATCGAGGGTGACCGCTGGCGGCAAGTGCACGACCTGCTCGGTTCGCGCCACATCTCGGTGAAGGGGCAGCGCCAACTCACACGCATGGGCCTGGGGCCCGCGCGCCTGCAGGCCGACGCTGACAAGGCCGCGGACGTGACGGCGGCGTGGGATGGCGTCGACACGTTGCGGGTTCTCCTCGTGCGGATCGGCTTCGAGACCAACCGCGACTCCACGCTCACTACCGTGACCAACGGCGGCGACTTCATGCTCGCCCCGGCGGACACGAGCGATGCGTTGCCCATCGATCCGTCGCCGCACAACAAGGCGTTCTTCGAGGCGCACCTGAACGGCCTGGCCGACTTCTACCGCTTCCAGTCGGGTGGTCGGTTGCACATCGAGAGCCGCGTGCTGCCCGAGGGCGACACCGACAGTTACAAACTCGCAGACATCGCCGACTATGGCCCCGGCGCCGACGGCTACTGGACGATCGACGGCCTCGAACGCTTCGTGCGGGACGCTATCATGGCCGCGGACCAGGGCACCCAGGCCGACGGCTCGGCGAACCTGGCCGACTACGACGACGACAATCCGTTCACGTACATCATCTTCGCGCACGCCGGCAGCGACTGGCAGAGCGACGTCAATCAGGACTCGCCGAACGACATTCCCACGTTCTTCGTCACCCTGGGTGAAGATCAGCCGCTCACCAGCATCGACAGCCACACCGGCGCCGTGGGGGCACTCACGGAGTGCTCGGTGATTCCCGAGACCACCACGCAGGACGGTTACAAGGGCAGCATCGCCGCAGCGCTCTACCACGAGTTCGGCCACGCACTCGGACTCGTCGACGTGTATGACACGACGACCGGTCTGCCGAGCGTGGGTGTGTGGGATCTCATGGATTCGGGCACGAATCTGGCGGCCAATCTGGCCACGGATGCGAACCACGATGGCGAGATCACCGACGACGAGGTCTTCTCCGTGACCGGAGTCCTGCCGCCCTCACTGGGGGCGTGGAACAAGTGGTTCCTGGGCTGGGCCGAGGTGGGCACGCTCACCGGCGCGGAGGAGACGGTGAAGCTGCCAGCCGTGGGCGTGCCGCGCGCCGAGTACCACCGCTATGCCACCACCAGCGGCGACTTCTCGGAGGAGTACCCGCAGCTCCTGGAGGCCGGCGCCTCGCCGCGCGAGTTCTTCCTCATCGAGAACCGGTGGGTGCCGCTCGACGAGCAGGATACACCCTTTGATAACTACGATCCCCAGACCGGTGCCGGCGGGCTCTTTTTCGTTCGGGACGAGGCGACCGGCGTGGTGCTGTATCTCGGGGGCGAGTTGCACGGCGTGCAACAGAACACCGGGCTCTACGACTATTTCCTGCCCGAAGGCGGCTTACTCGTCTGGCACGTGAACATGGACCGTATCGAGCCCAACCTGGCTTCGAACACCATCAACTGGCACGCGGATGGTCTGAAGCTGGTGGAGGCCGACGGCATCCAGGACATCGGCGTCGTCGACGCCTACGTGCTCGGCTGGTACGGTTCGAGTCGCGATCCCTTCACGCCCTACAACCTGATCGGGTCGCTCTCGCTCGAGGTGGCCGACCGTCCGAGCAGCCGTGCGTACGACCGTTCCTACACCGGTGTCCACCTGTGGAACATCGCCGACGACGGCGATTCCCATGGAGCCGTGATGCGCTTCCAGGCAGCAGTCGAACCGGTGGTGGGCGCGTTCCCTTACGAGCTGCCGCCGCGAATCGATGCCGGCGACACGCTGCGAGCACGCGCGCTCGACCTCACGAGCCTGACGCCCCTGAACGACCACCTCTTCCTGGCCGACGCACCTCCGCTGGGCGAAACGGCCACGCTCTTTGCCCTCGACCGTTCCGGTCAGCCCGCGTTTCCCGTGGAGACGACTCTGCCGGTCGGGGCCGTCGCCACGCTCGACGGCGCGCTCGCCGGCCCGCCGGCCACGACGACGTTGACCGATCTCGACGCATTCGTCGCCGTGACGGTGCATGGCACCGTGACCGCCTGGCGTGTGAACGACACGGCTGACGGGGTGCAGGCGATGTGGTCGACGGCGGTGGCCGATACCGCGCTCGCGGGCGCGATACCCGTAGACCTGAACGGGCAGACACGTCTGCTGTGTCCGCTCTCGCCGACGCACGTCGCCCTGCTGGGCAGTGACGGCAACCCGGTTGGTGACACTGCCGTGCTCGTGGGGCCGGGGGGGATGTCGCCGTCCACGTTCGTCGCGCCCCCGCGGGTGTGGCGACGGGATACCGACGCGGTCCTGCTCTGCTTCACGCCCGACGGCTGGTATGCCGTCACGGCCGAGGAACTGGGTTTTTCCGGCGACCCGGTATTCCATGCCTACGCCGAGGGCACCCAGGACACCGTGTGGCCAGCGCTGGTCGCGACGACGACGGGCGCCGAGCTGGTGGTCTTCGGCTCTGGCGGTGATCTGGGCGCCTGGGCACTGACGGGCAACCAGGTCGCGCCGGCCCCATGGCACGGGGCAGTGAGCGAACCGCTCGTGGGCGAGCCCGCGGTGGCCGACCTCGACGGCGATGGCGATGACGACATCGTGGCGGCGACGCCGCTGCGCGTGTTTGCCTGGCAGGCCGACGGCACCGTCCTGACCGGATTCCCGGCGGTGCTGCTCAACCTCTTCCCGCTGGCCGACAGCACGCAGGTGCGAGGCACGCTCGTGGTGGCCGACATCACGGGCGATGGTTCCGACGAGGTCGTGTTCACGACGAACGAAGGCCACCTCCTCGCGCTCGACGCGCGCGGTGAACTGCTCGACCATCTCCCGTTCCGCAGCGGTGACGAGAGCGAGCCCATTCTCGCGCTCGGCGACGGTCCTGGCGGCGATGTCCGCACGATTTACATGCTCAATCGTGGCGGGTACACGGGGCCGCCGCACGATCGCCTGCTCGGCAACGGGCGGATCGTCGGCTACGGCGTGCCGGGGGCGTCGAGCCAGGGCACGAGCGAGTGGCTCGGCGTCGGCGGTGGGCCCGCGCGCACCGGCACGATGGGCACTGCACGCGATCTCGGCGGCATCTCGCCGGCCGATGCATATCGTGACGCAGTGGTCTACTATCCCAACCCCGTGAAGGGGCCGGAAGTGACCGTTCGTTTCAGCAGCGGCAGCTCTCGCGAGGCGCAGCTGACGATCTATAACCTGCAGGGCGAGGAGGTGCTGCACCGCGCCATCCCCGTCAGCGCAGGACAGGTGAACGAGGCGACGGTCCCCTTCGACGTGGCCTCGGGCATGTACGTGTGCCGGCTGGAACGGGAAGGCCCGGCGGGCTGGACGCGAACCGTCACCACACTCGCCGTGGAACGCTAGCCGCGGCGCGAAAGGACGAAACGATGCGCACGACAATGCGTGGAGCCTGGTTGCTGATCGGCGTACTGGGCCTGTTCGCCGTGACGGCGGCCCAGGCCAGCGACTCGACCTGGTGGCAACGGCAGGCCGCCCTCGAGGTGGCCAGCCTCACGGGGCAGCTCGCGACGGATACCTTCGGCAACGCTGGGAGCGACGGTCCCGTACTCAGCGAATCGAGTCAGGGACACTCGCCGGCCGTACCCATGCTGCTGTCCCTGCTCGTGCCCGGCGCCGGAGAGGTCTATCTCGGCAAGAAGATCGGGTTCCTGTTCATGGCGGGCGACCTTTTCTCCTGGTACGAGGTGATCCACAACACCAGCGTCGGCAACGACAAGCGCGACGAGTACTACGTCTACGCCCAGCAACACTGGTTCGAGGACAAGCTCGACGCGGCATACGATCCAAACTACCTCGATCGTGCCGATGCGAACCTCGCGTATACCGATGTCGTCGACGTCGGCCATGACTACTTCAGCGACTTCCCCGTGGGCTACCAGAACATCCCGCTGTGGGTGTCGTCGATCGCCGATCGGCGGGAGTACTTCGAGAACCTGGGCAAGTGGGATCAATTCGTCTTCGGCTGGGACGACTTCCGGAATCCCACCACGTTCCTCGACGGCATCGATCCGGATCCGATCTACCTTAAGGATCCGCGCACGTCGGAGCACCGCGAGACCTATCGCGCGATGCGCCGCGATTCGAACAATGCCTTCGACCGCCGCGACCGCTTCATCTACGTCTCGCTAGCACTGCGTGTGGCGAGCGTGCTCCACGTCGCCTACCTCGAGGGCCTGCTATTCGGCGACGGCGGCGCAAACAGCGGCAACGACCTGCAGGTGGCCGGGCATCCGGTGCAGATCTTCGCGGAGCCGGTGGGGCGGTCGGCGGGTATCGTCGGCGCCTCGCTGAGCTTCTGAAAGGAGACGCGGTGAAGACGTTCGACACGACACGACGCGCGACCCTCGCGATCTTGCTGGGGATGGCGCTGGCCGGTTCGGCCGCGGCCGGCGACCGCGACTGGTACGGCGCGGGCGCTTCGGGCGGGTGGCGCGACCTGCTGGGCGCCCAGGAGATCGGTGGCACCCACGTCGAACCGCGCGCCGGGCATGGGGGCGGTTCGCATCGCATGAGCACCAAGCTCAAGGCGGGTGCTCTGTCCCTGCTCGTCCCCGGGGCCGGGCAGATCCTCGTCAACGGGGATCGCGAGAAGGGTTTCATCATGATGGGCGCCGAGGCGGCGATCTGGGGGGCGTTCCTGGTCTTCGATCACCAGGGCGACGGCTGGGCCGACGACTACCGCGAGTGGGCCGGGATCTACGCCGGCACGCAAGGCGACCACGGCGACTACTACTGGCAGTCCGTGGGCCGATACTCCGACAGCGACGCGTACTACGAATCCCAGTTGCGCGAGGCGCGGGCATTCGGCGAGGCGACGCCGGACCCGCTGCCCGCGAGCGACGCGTGGCAGTGGCGGAACGCAACCTACCAGGGGCAGTATCAGGGGATGCGCGCCGACGCCTCGCGCGCCTATGATCGGCGCGACTTCATGATCCTCTTCGCGATCCTCAACCGGGCCGTGTCGGCCTTCGACGCCGTACGCAACGCCGGTCACGGCGACGAGCCGGCGCTGGGCGCCCGCGTGATGGGCCTCGACCTGGCGGTCGATATCAGTCCGTCGCTTCGCCACCCGGAGGCCCGCTGCGGCCTCGGGCGGAGCTTCTAGCGTGCGCGCGCGGCCGGTTCTCGTGGGATACGCGGTCGTGGGCCTGGCGCTGGCGCTGGTCGGCTGCGCGAGCACCATCCACGATGCCGGCGGTGGCAGGGCGTCGCCGGTTCGCGCGTCGGCAGCAAAGCCGGGCACGGTGCCCACAGGCGTGACCTTCCTTTACGCGTTCGAGAACGAGCGCGGCGCGGTGTACTACCCGTTCGAGGGCCTGGCCGGTGCCGACTACGGCGACGATGGAACCCTGGTCATCTGCGACGAGAAGCGCAGCAAGGTCTACGGGCTCGATCCCCGGACACAGGAGTGGTACGAGTTCGCCACGGCGTCCGGTGCCAACTACCGCCCTGTGGATGTGCGAATCGACGGCTTCAAGGTGCTCGTGCTCGACATCGGTGGTCGCAGTCTCGATCGCTACGATCTCGACGGCGCGTACCAGGACCGGCTCGTGAATTTCCGCACGCTCGATCCCGCCTACGACACCACGCCCAGCGCCTTCGACGTCGACGTCGACGGTCGGTTGGTGGTCGCCGACGGCGGCGATAACCAGATCGTCATGCTCGATGCGTTCCTCAACCTGCAGATGCGCGTGGGTGGCCCGGGACCGAACACGGACCAGTTCCACGAGCCGAGCGGCGTGGCATTCCTGCCCGACGGCGGCTTCCTGGTGAGCGACCGGGGCAACCGACGCTTGCAGCGGTTCAACCGGCTCGGCTTCTACGAGGACGTGATAGGCGGGGAATTCAATGTCGACAATCCCTTCGTCACGCCGCAGGGCGTCGACGTGGACCGCTGGGGCAACGCCTTCGTGGCCGATCCGGTGGCGGGTCTGGTGCACGTGATCGATGCCTCGGGCCAACCGCTCTTCATCATCGGACCGGACCTGAATCTCCTCGCCGCCTTGCAGGCGCCGATGGATGTCGCGGTGGGGCCCCAGGACCTGCTGGCCGTCACTGACCGCACGCGCGGCGCCGTCCTGGTCTTCCAGCTCCTCTACGACTGAGGCGGCTGCACCGCGGGAGGTGTCCGGTGAGCCGTGTCGTCCTCCTCGGGCTCACATTCCTCGCCCTGGTGGCACCGAAAGGCGCCGGGGCAGCGAGTGATGCCGCGCCGTCGGACGACGCCCTCATTCCCGAGCTCGAGTTCTTCGTCTTGCCGGAGGGGAGCCAGGCCCTGGCCCTGGCACACGGGTACGTGGATCCCGCGAGCTTCCGGCTCACCGTCGGTGGTCGTCTGTGGGAGGCGGACCACGATTTCCGGTTGCGGTCGCGAGCCGGACTCGTCGTGCCGCTCCGTCACTGGGCGGCGCCCGGCGCGGGGCCGGTGGTGGTGAAGGCCGCCTACCGGTATCTGCCCGTGGCCTTCGCGCCACGCCTGGACCTGCGGCCACTCGCGCAGGCGCCCGTGCCCGCCACGTCCGGCGCGCGGGCGACCCCGGAAGCCACGGCGACGGGCCCGGGCAGCTACGGCACGCTCACCGTTCGCGGCAGCAAGTCGGTGCAGGTGTCCTCGGGTAACCGGCGTGATTTGACAGTGGACCAGAACTTGCGCCTGAGCATCGCTGGCCAGCTCACGCGCGACATCAGCGTGCGGGCGGCGCTCTCGGACGACAACCTCCCGGTGGTTCCCGAGGGCAATACCACCGAGCTACGCGACATCGACAAGGTGCTCGTGGAGCTGACCGCCCCGCACTGGCGAGCCACCCTCGGTGACTTCGTGGCGCTGCGTGGCGGCACGGTGTTCGGCAACTATCGACGCAAGCTGCAGGGTTTCTCGATCGCGGCGGAGGGCGTGGACGTGCTGGCGGGTTCGCCGCGCGGGCGTTATCGCACGGTCGAGATCCGCGGGCAGGAAGCGAACCAGGGCCCGTACTACCTGGGCGCCGGCGACAGTGGTACGAATCTCTACATCGTCGCGGGTTCCGAGCGCGTGACCCTCGATGGTGCCGAACTCACGCGGGGCGCCGACCGCGATTACGTGATCGACTACGTGCGCGGTACCGTCACGTTCACGTACCGGCGGATGATCACTGCCGAGTCGCTGATCGTGGTGGAATACGAGGAAGGCGAGGGGCCGTACGCACGCACAGTGGTCGGGGCAGGCGCCGGCGCCAGTGCCCGGGTGCCGTTCCTGGGCGGAAGCCTCGCGTCGCTCACGGTGCGCCTGACCCGCGAGAAGGACGATCCCCAGCGTTTGCGCACGGGCACGCTCGACGCCGAAGACGAGAATGTGCTGGCGGCGGCCGGCGACGATCCTCTCGCGGCCCTGGCCTCGGGCGTGACGTCGGTGGATCCGGGAACGGGCGATTACACGGCGCAGGAGCAGGGCAGCGACACGATCTACGTCTACACCCCAGGCGGCGATCTCACGGTGGCCTTCGCGTACGTGGGCGCCGGCTTCGGCGACTACGATCTGCAGTCGCTCACGGAAGCGGGCACGCGGGTCTACGTCTACCGCGGGCCGGGACTGGGCGCGTACCGGGTGGGACGCCTGCTGCCGCTGCCGGAGTCGCACAGCCTGGTGACCATCGCCGGCGCGCTCGGCGACACCAGCGGCGCGGGCGTGGACGTGGAATGGGACATCTCCAAGCTCGACCGCAACGTCCTGTCCACCAGCGACAGTGGCGACGATCATGGCGAGGCGGGCCGCGTGCGTCTGCGCAGCGGCGCCGTAGGCCTCGCCGGAGGGACGCTGGCCGCAAGCGCGTCGCACACCGACCGGGGCGGATTCTTTCAGCCGCTGCTCTCGGACCGCACGATCTTCGATTATGAACGCTGGGGCCTGGCCGACCGCGCGCGGCGTGCGAACTTCCTCGCCCAGCGCGATAAGGTGACGGACGTTGCGACCCACTGGGCCGCCGGCGATGCCGGCCGCCGGCTCGCCCTCGGCGGCACCTGGGCGCACCTGGCGCATGGGCCCGACCTCACGGCGCGGCGCTGGCAAGCCTCCGGCGACGCGGAACTCGGCCGGGCACAGTGGCGCGGCACCATGCGGCGCGCCACGGCGCGCGACCGGGTCGATCCTCTTGAAGTGACGCGGCGCGACCAGGACCACCAGGTGGTGTGGCAAGGCCGCGCGGTCGTGCCACGCGTCAGCTACCGCCGGCAGGAATGGACCGATGCAGCGATCGCCGGCCCCCGCGCTGCGGGATACCGCCTGCGTGAGTACGGCGGCGCCCTGGCGGGCCCCGCGGCCGGTACGTGGTCCTGGGACTTGGGGTTCGACCACGGCCTCGCCGATTCGCTGCGCACCGGCGCGTGGCAGGGCGTGCGCGACAGCCGTACCTGGCACGCCCGCGCCGGCACGCCGCGCGTGGGCGGGGTGCGCCTCGTGGGTGAGGGAACGGTGCGCGAGGTGCACCTGCCCGGCGGCGGCACGGAGACCACGCGTCTGGCCAAGGCCGACCTCGCCGGACTGTGGCCCACCCTGGGTAGTGACTGGAGCCTGAGCTACAGCGTCGACAACAGCCGCGCCGAGGTGCTGCGGCGCGAGATCGTGTTCGTGGGTACGCATCAGGGCAGCTATGATGCCGTGGGCGACTTCGTGGGCTTCGAGCAGGGCGACTACAACCTCGTACTCGCCGGCACCGACAGCCTCGTGGCGACCACGGCAGTCAAGGCCGATCTCGCCTGGCGTCAGGACTTCAGTGGCCTCGGCCACGACCGCGCGTGGGGTGCCTGGACCAGCGTCACGCGCGCCGCGGTGGAAGGCCGCAGTCGCACGGACGACGTCGGCAGCCTGCTCGCGCTCAACCCCCGCGTGCTCTTCGACCCGGACACCGTGGTGCTGGCGCGCGTACAGCTCAACCAGGAGTTCGACTTCCTGCGCCATCTGCGCGACTGGGACCTGCGTGTGCTCTGGGATCACGACGAGTCGCGCGATCGGCAATATGCCGCGAGCCAGGAAGACCGCCTGCTGCGCCGGCAGCACGGCACGTTGAGCTGGAACGCCACGCGGCAGGTCACGCTGCGGCTGCAGGGCGAGCGCGAGGCCGATCGGCGTACCACCGACGCCGTCGCGAACGAGGCGCGCCAGAGCTACGACGCGCACACGCGCCACGTCGATCTCGAAGCGGTTCTGCGACCACGTGCCGGCGACCGCGTGGCGTTCGGTGTGGAGGCGCTGACGCGCGACGACAGCTTCTCAGGCGTGTCGCAGACGGAGTACGCCGTGAATCCGAGCTTGCGGTGGCGTCCTCGCAACGATTGGACGCTGCAGTGCGACCTCCGTGTGGCCGAGGTCACGAGCGACGAGCCGGCGGGCGCGCGCCGTCCCTATTTCTTTCCCCGGCCCGGACGCAATGTCGATGCCAGCGCGCGCCTGGCCTGGAATCCGAACGACCATCTGACCTTCGCGCTCGCCTACTTCGGGCGCAAGCAGGGAGACCTGGAGTGGCAGCATGAGCTGCGGCTGGAATCGTCGGCGCGCTTCTGAGCGCACGGCGCTCGCGACGGCGCTGGTCGTCCTCGCCGTTGCGGCGTGGGCGGCGCCGCCGTCTGCGCGTAAGCCTCTCGTGGAGGTGGCCTCGACGGTACGTGTGACGCCCGAAGTGCGCGATCTCATCGCACAGGACGGCGCCTGGCTGCGCCAGCAACCGGAAACCGGACTGCGGACGCCCCCTCCTGACACCTCGGCGGCAGCCGTGGCGGTGTGGCTGCGTGGCCAGCGTCCAGGGGGCGGGGCCGCAGGAGATACGGCGCTGGTGCGCGGTGGTCGCGATCTGCTGTCGCGTCTGCACGACAGGTGGCAGGCGCAGGGTTACCTGGGGGCGACGGTCACGCTGGCGGTTCCGGCCGACTCCACGGCGCCGCCGACATTGATCGTCGATCCGGGGCCGGTTTACCACTACGGCCGTGTGGATGTCGATGGCCCCGATTTTCCCGACCGCGCGCGGCTCGTGGCTGGCCTGTTGCCGAGGACTGGCGATCGTGTGCGCGCCCGCGAACTCGACGCTGCGGTGGCCCGACTCCTGCAAGCCGTCGGCGAGCGTGGGCATCCGTTTCCGAGCTGGGTCGTCCGCGACGTGACGCTCGACCCCACCGAGGCAACGGTGGCGCTTGCGGCACGCCTCATTCCGGGGCCGCGTGCCGTGGTGGGGCCGCAATTGACGAATCTACCGGCAGGCCGCGGGTCCGACTTCCTGCTGCGCACGGCCGGTCTGCCGTCGGGCGAGCCATTGCGCGAGTCGGAGCTCGATCGCGGCCTGCAGCGTCTGCTCGCGCGCGGCCTCTACGAGCGCGTGGAGGAGCCGAGCATCTTCGTCACCACGAGCACCGACACGGTAGGCGTGCTATGGCGCGTGGTGCCGCGACGGCGGCCGAACCGTCTGTCGGTGCTGCTGGGGCTGAGCCAGCGGCCCGGCGAGACGACGTCGCGTCTGAGCGGCAGTGTCGACCTGAACCTGCCCAACCTCGCCGGTACGGGTCGGGCGCTGGCCGCGCGCTGGAGCGACGATGGGGCGCAGCAATCGCGCTTCGGTTTTTCGTACCTCGAGCCACTCGTGGCGGGTACGCCGCTCGACGTGGAGGTGGCTCTCGATCAGGAAGTGGAACGCGACGCGTACACGCGATTCCGACTCGACAACCGCTGGCGCTTGCCTGTCGTCGCGCTGTGGGGCATCGAGGTCGGTTTCGGCTGGGACCGCACGACGTATCCGGAGGGTGATCTGCAGCGCACGAGCCGCCGCCGTGGCCGCGCCGCCGTCTGGCACCATCGCGGCGACGAGGCCACCAGCGGCTGGACCGCGCTCTTCGCGGTGGAGACGGCGCAGCGCTCGTCCACCCTGCGCACGGAGAGCGATTCCACAGCGACCACAGGCAGTGCGCTCGGTTCCGCCGCGGGACAGCGCTTGCTCGAAGGTGACCTCGGAGGGGAGCTGTGGCTGGGGGAGGGTCTCAGTCTGGCGGGCCGCGCCGCGTTGCGCCAGATCGACTCCGGCGTGCGTCCGGTTCCGCTGTCCGAGCAGTATCGTTTCGGCGGGGCCACCACGTTGCGGGGCTACCGCGAGAACGAGTTCCACGGCGAGACCGTGGCCTTTGGCGGTGTGGAGCTGCGCCTCGGGCGCGCCCACGGCTCACGGGTTTACACCTTCGTGGACCTGGGGTACTTTGACTTCGCGCAGGCGGCGGCCGATTCGACGACCGAAGCCCTCGTGACCCGGGAAGGGCGCAAGGTCGGCTTCGGACTCGGGCTCATGGCCCGCGCGGCGCCGGGCGAGATCAACCTCGCGATCGGTTTCCCCGGGTCCGTCGACTTCACTTCCGCCAAGCTCCACGTCGCGTTGCTCGGGTCCTTCTAGGAGGCGGCCACGAGGCCGCGGAGGCGTCATGTCCCAGGCCGACCTGTCCCCGGCGGAAGCTCGCCGTGAGATCGCGCGCTTGCGTGCGGAGATCTCGCGACACGATCAGCTCTACTATCGCGAGGCCGCTCCGGAGATCACGGACGCCGAGTATGACGCGCTCGCGCGTCGGCTCACCGCGCTCGAGGCAGCGCATCCGGATCTCGCCGCCGCCGACAGCCCCACGCAGCAAGTGGGTGCCGACACCGACGCCCGGTTCCCCAGTGCCCCGCACTCGCGGCCCATGCTCAGCCTGCAGAACAGCTACGATCTCGCCGACGTGGCGGCCTTCGCGACGCGCGCGCAGAAGGAACTCGGCGACCTACCGCTGCGCTACTCCGTCGAGCCCAAGATGGACGGCGTGGCGCTGGCGGTGCGCTACCGCGACGGCGTGTTCTTGCAGGGTCTTACCCGCGGCGACGGCGAGCGCGGCGACGTGATCACCGATAACGTGCGCACCATCGCGAGTGTGCCGGCCGAGCTCCCGCCGTGCTGGCGGCGCATCCTCGGCGAGGGCGTCACGGCCTGCGAGGCACGCGGTGAGGCCTACATCCCGCTGTCGCTCTTCGCGGAGATCAATCGCGCGCGCGAGGAGGAGGGCCTCGAGCCGCTGGCCAACCCGCGCAACGCCACGGCCGGCACGCTCAAGACCCTCGATCCTGCCGAGGTCCGCAAGCGTCGGCTCGCCGTCACGTTTTACCAGCTCTTCCCACTGGACGACGGCGCGCCCGATTTTCCCTCGCACCAGGTCGAGATGCAGGCCCTACGCGAGCTCGGCCTACCGGTGAATCCCATCTTCGAGGTTGTGAACGATCTCGCCGCGCTCGAACGATGTCTCGTGGATGTTGCGGCGCGGCGTCACGACCTCGACTACCAGATCGACGGCGCGGTGATCAAGATCGACGACCTGGCCGCGCAGCGTCGGCTCGGCGTCACGGCGAAGGCGCCGCGCTGGGCGCTCGCCTACAAGTTCGCCGCCGAGGAGGCGACCACGCGCCTGGAGTCGATCACCATGCAGGTGGGACGCACGGGGGTGGTCACGCCGGTGGCGGAGCTGGCGCCCGTGCGGCTGGCCGGCACCACTGTCGGCCGCGCGACGCTGCACAACTGGGAAGAGCTTGAGCGCAAGGATATCCGCCCCGGCGACATGGTGGTGGTGGCCAAAGGCGGCGACGTCATCCCCAAGGTGCTGCGCTCGTTGCCTGATGAGCGCGACGGCAGCCAGCAACCGCTGACGCCGCCCACGGCGTGCCCGGTGTGCGGCGGGCCCGTGGAGCGGCGCGAGGGGGAGGTGGCGCTACGCTGCGTCGATCCCACGTGTCCGGCCGTGCTGGCGGGCAGGCTGCGCCATTTCTCGAGCCGCCAGGGGTGCGACATCGAGGGGCTTGGCGGACGCTCGATCGACATGCTTCTCGAGAAGGGCTTGGTGCACTCGCCGGCCGATCTCTTCCGGCTCGAGCGCGCGCCCCTGGCGGAGCTGCCCGGCTGGGGGGAGAAGTCGGCCGACAACCTGCGGTACGCGCTTGCGCGCGTGCCGGCGCGGCCGTGGGCGGCGAAGATATTCGCGCTTGGTATCCCGTCGGTGGGTGCCACCACGGCGCGCACGCTGGCCGTGGAGTACGCGAACATCGACGCCCTCGTCGCGGCGACGCCCGACGATCTCGCCGCACTGCCCGACATCGGCCCCGTGGTGGCCGACGCGGTGACGCGGTGGTTCGCCCACCCCGCCACCCGGGCGTTGCTCGACGATCTGCGCGACGTGGGGTTCTTCCGCGCTCAGGAGGATCAACCGACCGCACCGCCGCAGACCGATGATGCCTTTGCCGGCCGCACCTTCGTGCTCACAGGCACCCTCGCCGGCATGACGCGCGATGAGGCGCGCGCGCAGATCGAGGCGCGCGGCGGCAAGGTGTCCGCCAGCGTGAGCAAGAAGACCGCAGCCGTGATCGCGGGCGACAAGGCGGGCTCCAAGCTCGACCGTGCGCGCGAGCTGGGCGTGGAGGTGCTCGACGAGGCGGCGTTCCGCGCGCGGATGGCCGACCATGACGGCTGACACGCGGCACCTCTGGCTCCAGACCGGCGACGGCGCGGCCGTCGACGTGAACGCGCCCGAGCGCACCGTCACGGTGGGCGATCCGTTGCGGCCGCCGGCCGCGGTCGCGGGGTCGGTCCTCGTGGCGGCACTGGCCGGCGCCGGCCAGCCGACGTTGCAGCGCCTGCGCGATGGAACGCTCCTCGTGCATCCCGATCTGGCGTGGTCGCTCGTCGACCCGCTCGCCCCGCGGGCCGTGGTCGATCCATCGACGCCCACTCCCTCGGCGCGGGCGCACGCGGAGCGCTGGTGGCGACGCCTCGCCTGGTGGGGCGCGCAGGATCCGGCCCTGCGCGAAACCTGCGCCCGCGTGCTCGACATCGGCCTGGCCGGAGGCGGCGATCTCGTCCGTGTCTGCGATCGCCTCGCGGCGTCGGGAAACCCGTTCGGCGGCTGGGAAGACACGGCTCCCGCGGATCCGGCGTGCTCCCGGGAGATGCGGCCGCTGCCTGCGCCCGAGGAGGCGGCGGCCATCGGTGCCTGGCTTGCCGATCCTGCAGGTCTCGGCGCGCTCTACGGCGGACACTACACGCCGCGCGAGGGTCAGGGGGATTTGGCGACGGCCGTGGCCGAGGCGCTGAGCGCGGGCACTCCCCTCGTGGCCGAGGCCGGCACCGGCGTGGGCAAGACGCTCGGCTACCTCGTTCCCCTGCTCGCGCGGCTGGCCGCGGCCGATGGCCGCGCCGTCGTGTCGACCCACACGAGGGCGCTGCAGACGCAGATCCTCGAACATGATCTGCCGCGCCTCGCGCCGCTGGTGGGCGACCTCAAGCCGCGCCTGCTCATGGGGCGCCACAACTACCTATGCCGGCGCCAGCGCGTGGAGCGGTTGAGCCGGCCGGTGACCGACCTGCGCGACGCGGCGCGCGCCGTCGCTCTGCGTGTGTGGCTCGCGGCGACCAGCGAAGGCGCGCGCGACGAGCTGACGTCGCACCCATTGCTCGCCGACGAGGTGCCGGCGCTCTTCGACGTGGCCCAGCCTTGTAGCCCGTCGCTGTGCTACGAGAACGACGGTTGCTTCGTCACGCGCGCGCGGCGCCTGGCGCGCACCTCGCGCCTGCTCGTGGTGAATCACGCGCTCCTGGTCACGGATCTCGCGGCGGACCGCACGGTGATCGGTCCGTACGACTGGCTTGTCGTCGACGAGGCGCATCGCTTGCCGCCCGTGGCGCTGGAGACGCTGGCGATCCGATGCGATCGACAGCGCCGCGCCACCATCGTGGAGCTGGTGGGCGAAGGCCGCGGGGCTGAACGTCTGCCGGAAGTGCCGGAGCTGCTGGCAGGACGCCTGCGCACCATGGGCGATGCCGCGACCGAGATGGCGGCCGCCGCTTGCGAGGACTTCGCGCGCGCCGTCGCGCACGCCCTGCAACGCTTCGACACCTGGTGGACGGAACTCGCCGACCACGTGGCCCAGGGGACCGGCCCGGTGGAATCCGGCGGACGGCTGCGCGTACGCGATCGCGAGGTGGCCTTCGCGCCGCTGCGCGACTGCACCGGCGCACTGCGCGAGGCCGCGGCCTTCGCGGCCACCTGCGGCGCCGTGGTCGCGCAGCGCGTCGAACCGCTCGGCGATCTGCCGGACACCGTCACGAGCCTCTTGTTGTCGGTGAGCCAGGCCGCGCAGGTATTCGCGCAGCTCGAGCACGACGTGCGCTTCCTCACGGAGGAACGCGAGGATGCCTGGGTGACATGGCTCGAATCGTCCCACCGGGCCGGGTTGCGCACGCTGGGTGCTACCCCCCTCGCGGCCGGGCCGCATCTGCGCGGTTTCTGGGAGGCGACCGGCCTGGCTCCGGTGGCCACGAGCGCCACCCTCGCGGTGGGCGAGGACTTCGGGTTCATGCTCCGGGAACTGGGGCTCGACGGGCGGCGGCCTGCTACCGCCACGCAGGTCGTGCCCTCACCCTTCGACTTCGCGCGCCAGTCGCTCTTCCTGGCCCTGGAGACGATGCCGGCGCCCGACGCCCCGGGGTATGCCGCGGCGGTGGCCGAGGTGCTGCTGGCGCTGCGGCGCGCGGTGCGGCGTCAGACCCTCGTGCTGTTCACCTCCTACCGGCTCCTGGACGCCGTGGGTGCCCAGGTGCAGACGACGGCCGCGCTGGAAGGCGGCCTCGGCGAGATCATCTTGCAGACCGGGTCGGGTGGCACCGGCGAACTGCTCGCGCGTTTCCGCCGCGGGGCCGGCGCGATGCTGCTGGGCGTGAGCACGTTCTGGGAAGGCGTTGATTTTCCCGGCGAGGCGCTTGAAGTCCTGGTGGTGACCAAGCTGCCGTTCCTCGTGCCCAGCGACCCGTGGGTGGAAGCCCGGTGCGAGCAACTGCAGGCCACCGGCGAGAATGCGTTCACCTCTTTCATGGTGCGCGACGCCGTGCTGCGCCTGCGCCAGGGCGTGGGGCGCCTCCTGCGCCGCGACACCGATCGCGGCGTGGTGATCCTGCTCGACAACCGATTGCACACGAAGTCCTACGGCACTACGTTCCTCTCGGCCCTGCCACAGCGCCCGTGGTATGCACCGGACGCCGCGGCACTCGCGGAGCGCGTGGCCGGTTTCTGGCGGAATCGCGGCGAACACTTCTGAGGAGAGACCAATGACGCGTGTCGACCTGCTCGTGGACTCGATCGGACAGCTCTGCACCGTCTCACGCCCCACCGACGGCGACGGTCCGCGGCGCGGCGCGGCGCTCGCGGATGTCGGAGCCATCGACGACGGCGCGCTCGCCATCGCCGATGGGCGGGTGGTGGCGGCGGGCCCGCGCCACGCGGTACGCCAGAGGCTCTGGCCGCACGGGGGGCCCGGGCCGGAGGTGACGGTGGTGGATGCCGCGGGTCGCTGTGTGGTACCGGGCTTCGTCGACCCGCATACCCATGCGGTCTTCGGCCGCACCCGCCAGGACGAGTATGAACGTCGGGTGCGCGGCGAGACCTACCTGCAGATCGCGGCGGCGGGTGGTGGGATCAACGCCTCGGTGCGCGATCTGCGCGAGCGTTCGGAGGACGATCTCGTGGCACTGGCCGTCCCGCGGTTGCGGGAGATGGTGGCGCATGGCACCACAACTGTCGAAATAAAAAGCGGTTACGGGCTCAACTTGAATGATGAGCTGAAGAGCCTGCGCGCGGCGCGCCGGGCCGCTGACGCGGCCGGGATCGGCGCCGTGCTCACCTGCCTGGCCGCCCACGAGGTGCCGCCGGAGTACCGCGACCGTCGCGGCGACTACGTGCGCGTGGTGTGCGCGGAGGTGCTGCCGGCGGTGGTGGAGTCGGGCCTCGCCGACCGCTGCGACGTGTTCTGCGAGCCGTCGGTGTTCCCGCTGGCCGAGACGGAAACCATCCTCACCCGGGCTCGCGAGTTGGGGCTGCGGCTCACGGTGCACGCGGACGAACTGGAACCGATGGGTGGTGCGGCGCTGGCGGCGCGGCTCGGCGCGGATAGCGCCGACCATCTCATCGTCATCGACGCGGCCGGTCAAGCGGCGCTGGCAGGTTCGCGGACCGTGGCCACGCTGTTGCCGGGCACTGTCTTCACCCTCGGATTGCGCGCCTACGCGCCGGCGCGCGCCATGATCGACGCCGGCTGCGCCGTGGCGTTGGCCACGGATTTCAACCCCGGCAGCAGCCCCATCCTGTCCGTCCCGCTGATCCAGGCGATCGCCTGCAGTCAGATGCGACTGCTGCCGGGGGAGGCGCTGGTGGGCACCACGCTCAACGCGGCCTGGGCCCTGGGCCTGGCCGATCGCGTGGGATCGCTGGCGCCGGGCAAGGCCGCCGACTTCCTCATCCTCGACGGCGACGATCACCGTCTGGTGCCTTACCAGGCGGGGCATAATCCGGTGGCCGCGGTGTATCGCGCCGGCCGTCGCATCGCCGGTTGAGCGCGGCTCCCCCAAAAAAAGCGCTCAACCTGCGCTCATGCTGAACGAACTATGGGGACGCCAGGCCGGACCGCGGCCATGAGTGGCCAAAGCATCATCGCCTCGTCGGGGAGCGACTCCTTGTCGTCCAAGCTCAGCAACCTGAAGCAGGAAGCCTACCAGGCAGCGAAGCGGCGCAACTGGGTCGAGGCCATCTCGATCTACGAGCGTCTGCTCGACCTCGACAAGAATAATCCCGCGCTCCTCAACGAGCTCGGCGATATCTGCCTGAAGAACCAGGACCCGCCGAAGGCCGTGCGCCAGTTCCTCAATGCAGCGGCGAAGTACAAGCAGAACGGGCTGCTCAACAACGCAGTCGCGGTGTACAAGAAGGTGCTGCGGCACGAGCCCGACAACATCAATGCCCACTGGTTCCTCGCGGAGATCCGCTCGAGCCAGGGGCTGGTCATGGAGGGCGAGGTCCACGCGGAACGCTTCCTTGCGGCCGCGGACGTGGTGGCGGGGGAGATCAAGGAGATCTTCCTGAAGCGCTGCGTGCAATTGCTCGCCCTCTACCCGGGCAGCCGCGCGATCCTCGAACGCATGCAGGGCGTCTTTCGCGTCTGGAACCTGCCGCTCGAGGAGGCGCGCACGGCCTGCCTGCTCGCGGTCGTCCTGCGGGGAGAAGGGGAGGCCAAGGCCGGTGCCGCCCTCGTGCAGCGCGCCCTGGAGTTCTGTCCCGAAGTGGCGAATTACATCGAGTACACGCGCTGGCAGACGGCCAGCGGCACCACGACCAATCCGGCGAACTTCGCCGATGTCAACACCGTGGAACTCGGAGCGGCCGACGAACCCGTCGCGGCGCCTGAGCCGGTCGTACCCGAGGTACCGGTACGGCCCGAACCGACGACGATGAGCTGGGACATCGGCGCGGAACTGGAGCTGGAGCCGGAGCCTGTGCCGCCCCCGGCGACTCCGTCCGCGCTGCCGGTGGACGCTTTCGAGCAATTCCTCGCGGGCACGAGCGATACCGACGACGCCGTGACCACGAACGCGCCCGGCCAGGACGCCGTTGGCGCCTTCGGCCGCGATTCCGACGACGGCCTGCCCCGAGACGACGACGGCTGCTTCGCCATCGACACCGACGACACCGGGACGGAGACGAGCTTCGCCGATCTCATCGACGCGGCCACGGCCAGCATCGGCACGCCGGCGAAGTCTGCGGATCCACTGCAGAAGATCCTCGACGATGTGGGGCCGGACAGCGGTGGCGACGCGGGTCAGGTCGACACCATCACCAGCGAGATCGGCCAGCACGTGGGTGGCGAAGGCGAGCAGGATGCCGAGGCGCTGTATCAGCAGGGGCTGGTCTACCTCGAGCTGGGCCTGCACGCCCAGGCGGCCGAGAGCTTCGCGGCGGCGTCGGGCAGCGCGCAGTACGCCCTGCGGGCGTGCGAGATGCTCGGCGTATCCCTCGAGCGCGACGGTCGCGACAGGGAGGCGCTCACCGCCTTCGAGCAGGGCCTGGCCGTAACGGGCGTCGAGCCCCGGTCGATCCTCGGCCTTCACTACCACGCGGCGCAGCTCCACGAGCGCCTCGGCAACGCCGTTCGCGCCCGGGCCCACTACGAGGAGATCCACGCGATCGATCCCACCTTCCTCGACGTCGCCCAGCGCATCCAGCAGCTCGTGCCGTAGCACGCTTCGCCGGTGTTTGCCGTAGCGCTTGCCACCGCCCCCACCTTTGCCTACGATCCGGTCATGTCAGACACGCCCAGGCAATCGTCCTCGTTTTCCGGGGTCCGGCAGGCCGTCTTGCTGGGCCTTTTTACGGGTACGGGGTGCGGGCTCGGCGTCCTGCTGTCCGGGGTTCCCAACGTGGAACTGATCACCCTCACGTCGGTTCTCGCCGGCGTTGCGCTCGGTCCGGTCGGCGGGCTCGTCGCCGGCGCGCTGGCCGAGGCGGCGTACTCGCTCGCCAGTCCCTATGGCGTTGCCCTGCCGGTGCTGTTCGTGGCGCAGGTGGTCGGCATGGGCCTGGCCGGGCTCGTGGGCGGGCTGACGGCGCCACCGCTGCTGCGTTTGCTCGCGCAGCGCCGACGGCTCGTGACCGGCGTCCTGGCGGCGACCCTGGGAGCAGCGACGACCGTGGTCTTCGACCTCCTCACCAACCTGGCAATCGGTCTCGCCACCGACATCGACTTGCGCGTCGCTCTCGCGGGCGGCATCGTGTTCGCGTTGCTGCACGTCGGCGCGAACTCGCTCGTCTTCGGCGCGCTCTGGCCCCTGCTCGCGCCGCGGGTGCGGCGGTTGCGCGCGCCCAGTCTGCGCGTCCAGGTGGTGGCCTGGCTCGCACTCGGGGTGTTCGCTTGCGCGGCGCCGGGGCGGGCGCAGCTCGCGCCGGTGCTGGCCGACTCCGACACGGCGATCGCCGTCGTGGATACCGCGGCCGCGATCGCGGCGATGGACACGCTCGGCGCCGTCGCCGATACGACGAGGACCTTCGCGGGCGTCGACACGACGACGGCCGTGCCCGACACCGCGGCCATCCTCGTCACCACGCCGCCCGCGGTGCGCACGGTGCGCGGCTGGCGCCGCCCGTTGTGGGAGCCGTTCTACTCGTCACTGCGCGAGGACCTCGCGCGGCGGTCGCAGTGGCTGGCCGTCGCCGACGGCGGCTTCGGCGCGCGGGTCTTCCTCGCCGGCGAACCCGGCACGTCATTTTTCCCCACGGTGCTGCGGGACGGTTTGCCGGTGCTCGTGGGGCATCGCTTCCTCGACGACGTCGAGAGCGTGCCCATCACCGGCACGCGGCTCGGCGCCACGACCTTCGGCCTCGACGGCTGGGGCGGTACCGACGGCGTCGTGAGGCGCAACGAAGCCGACCTGCGCCCCGATGCAGCCTTCACCGATACGCGCTGGCACGCAGGTTCGCAGCAAGATCTCTTCCGCAGCGTCCACCTGCTGACGGCCGTGGCGCCGTGGCGCGTGGGGCTGGATATCGAGGAGCACCTGAACGACGAGGCCTACGATTTCCGTACGCCTGGCGAGACCCGCTATTCCGGACTTGCTGATGCGGAGGTGGCCGGCTTCCCGGGGCGGGCGAAGTTCCGCAGCGGGCGCGGCGTGCTACGGCGCTATCTCGACTTGCAGACCAGCCTCACCGTCTCGGTCGAGGATGTGCGCAAGCTGAAGAACGCGTTGCCGGCCTTCGATGCGACCGAGCAGGATCTCTGGCGCCACACCTTCGCGGTCGACTGGCGTGAGCCGGGGTTGCGGGCGGCCGCGTACACCATCGACGAAGCAGTCGACTGGAATCGCCCTGCCAGCAGCGGCAACCCGCCGCCCGCGCGCAAGCTCGAGGGCGGGCGTGAGGGAATCCTGCTCACGCTCGGCGACGGTCTGTTGAGATTCACCGCTGAGCGCTGGACCCTCGCGGATACCGGCGCCGACACGAGCTGGGCGCCCGACGACGCGGGACCGGTGGACGGCAGCGGTGCGTCGACCAACCTCGGCGCGGCACGCGCATGGACCGTGGGCCCGGCGCGGCTGGCGGCGACGGCGGCGGCGCGCTGGGACGACGGCGCCGGCTGGGCGCCGGAAGCCGCGGTGCACGTCGCGTCGGCGGACTCGCTGCCGTGGTGGACGGTGTCGCTCGAGCGCGGCGGTCGGGCGCCGCGCAGTGACGAACGGTTGACGGCCTGGCGTTTCGCGGCGCCGGAGCGCATCGACACGGTGGTGCTGCCAGGACACGGTCTCGCGCGGGAACGCACGTGGCGCGGGGTGGCGGCGCTGCAGCGGCGCGTGGCTGGCCTCGATGTTGCCTTGTCGGCCGCCTATCGCCGTCTCGAAGACGGCATCGGCTGGCGGGCGCAGGACGGCACCCGCACCGGACGCTGGGCCAACGGGCTCGACCTGCGGTCGCACACGATACGCGCCGGTCTCAGCCGAGAGGGTCGCTTCCTCGGCTGGGTCCGCGTGCAGGCTGACGCGGCCTGGCGCGGCTGGACCCGGGACGGCGACGTGCGCATCGCACTACCGCCGCGCCAGGACTGGCAGGTGGGCGTGCTGTGGGAGAATCACTTCTTCGACGAGGACGGCATCCTGCAGGTGGGATGGTTCCTCGACCATCGCGGCGAGATGGACGACCCGTGGTATCTCGCGCGCCGGATCGTGCTGCCGGCAACGACGCAGCAGGACCTCGTCCTCGGCTTCCGGCTCGTAGGCACCAACCTCGGCATCGCCTTGCTCAATCTCACCGACCAGCGTGTGCTCACGAGCGCGGGCTCGCTCACGGATGGACGCCAGATGCGCTGGCGCCTGCACTGGACCTTCCTCTTCTAGCTTGCCCCTGGCACGCCGCCACGTGGGGACGGTCATGACGCGGCGTGAGGCCGCAGCCCTGCTCGTGGCAGCCGCGCTCATCCTCGCCGGGCGCGGGCTGCGGCACTGGCTGCTCGTGGGGCCCGACGGAGCCTGGCGAGATCCCGAATGGCTCGCTACGGCCCTGCCGCCGCTGGAGTCGGAGTCACCCGACCCCGAGCCCGCGCGTGCTGTCCTCATGGGCCCCCTGGCCGTCAACACCTGCCCTGCGGAGTCCCTCGTCGCCTTACCGGGCGTCGGACCCGTGCTCGCCGGGCGCATCGCAACCGCCCGCGAGCAGGGCGTGCGTTTTGCAAACCTCGACGACCTCCAGCAGATCAAGGGCATTGGCCCGCGCCTCGCCGCGAAACTCGCGCCCTGGGTCGTATTCGGCCCGTTCGCGGCCACCGACACGTGCCGGGCGCAGCCTGCAATGCCACCCCCCGCCCGGGTCCCGTGATTGCTGGGATTCTGCCCTCAAGGCCACGGCGTATTGCGACGATATGAGGCCTGATCGGGTTGCCGTAGGAACGGTCAGCCACGACCACGCCTCATGTGTCCCGGAGTGGAGTACCCGCCCATGAACACTGGCACCGCCGTGAACGTCAGGGACAAGATCGCCAATCGCCTGCTCGAGGCCGGGCTCGTCGACCAGGCCCAGCTCGCGCAGGCGATCGAGCAGCAGAAGAAGGACGGCGGCACGCTCGGCCAGATCCTCGTGCGCATCGGCGCCGTGGACGAGGCGAGGTACACGGAGTTCCTCGGCAAGGTCTATAATCTGCCGGTGGTCGATCTCGACAAGCTGCCTGTGGCCGACGACTGCATTGCGCTCATTCCCGCCGACGTGGCCGCGAAGTTCCAGGTGCTGCCGGTGCGGCGTCAGGGCCGCGTGCTCACCGTCGCCATGGCGAATCCGAGCAACATCTTCGCGATCGACGACATCAAGTTCATCACCAGCCTCGACGTGCGACCGGTGGTGGCGAGCGAGTTGGCTCTCAAGAAGGCCATCGACAAGTACTACCAGCCCACCGATTCGCTGTCTTCGATCATGGAAGGCATCGAGGACGATATCGAGATCGTCGAGGAGAGCGACGAGGACGATCTCGGCAACAACGACGCGCAGAACGCGCCGGTGGTGAAGCTCGTCAACACGCTGCTCGCCGAAGCGGTGAAGATTGGCGCCAGCGATATCCACATCGAACCGTATGAGCGCAGCATGCGCGTGCGCTACCGCATCGACGGCGTGTTGCAGGAAGTGATGGAGCCGCCGATCAAGCTGAAGAACGCCATCATCAGCCGCCTGAAGATCATGTCCGAGCTGGACATCGCCGAGCGCCGCATCCCGCAGGATGGCCGCATCAAGATCAAGATCGGCGACAAGAAGGTGGACCTGCGTGTCTCCACCTTGCCCTGCATCTTCGGCGAGAAGGTCGTGATGCGTATCCTCGACAAGGGGAACCTCACCCTCGACCTCGCCAGCTTCGGCATGGAAGACAAGGCGCTGCGCGACGTCAACGAGGCGATCGCCAAGCCCTACGGCATGGTGCTCGTCACGGGCCCCACAGGCTCCGGCAAGACGACCACCCTGTACTCCTGCCTCTCGCGCGTGAACAACATCGACGTCAACATCATGACGGCCGAGGACCCCGTGGAATACAACCTTGACGGCATCAACCAGGTGCAGGTGCGCGACGAGGTGGGGCTCACCTTCGCCGCCGCGCTCAAGGCCTTCCTGCGGCAGGACCCGAACATCGTGATGGTCGGCGAGATCCGCGATCTCGAGACGGGCTCCATCGCGGTGAAGGCGGCGCTTACCGGTCACCTCGTGTTTTCGACGCTGCACACCAACGACGCGCCGGCCACCGTGAACCGTATGGTCGACATGGGCATCGAGCCGTTCCTCGTGGCGTCGTCAACCAACATCATCATGGCCCAGCGCCTCGTGCGCCGGATCTGCAAGGGTTGTCGGGAAGAAGATGCGGTGCCCCCGGAGGCGCTGTCGGACATCGGCCTCGCCCCGGGCACCAAGGTCTTTAAGGGCAAGGGCTGCGAGAAGTGCAAGGGCTCGGGCTACTCGGGTCGGCAAGGGCTCTACGAAGTGATGCCCATCACCTCGCGTTTGCGCGAGCTGATCCTCGACCGAGCCTCGACCGCCGAGCTGCGCAAGCAGGCCATCGCGGACGGCATGCTCACGCTCCGTCAGGATGGGCTGAAGAAGATCGAACGAGGTATCACGACCATCGCAGAGGTCCTGCGCGAGACCACGGTGCAGGACTAGGAGGCCACACGTGACCGGAATGCGCGAACTTCTCGAGGACATGGTCGCCCGCGGCGCGAGCGACCTGCACCTCACGGCCGGACTCCCCCCGCAGTACCGCGTGGACGGAAGCATCGAGTCGAGCGACTACGCTGTGCTCACGGGGGAGGACACGCGGCGGCTCGCCTATAGCATCCTCAACGAGGAGCAGAAGAAACGCTTCGAGAACGACCGCGAGCTCGACCTCTCCTTCGGTGTGCAGGGGATCAGCCGCTTCCGCGCGAACGTCTTCATCCAGCGCGGAGTGACGAGCATGGCCATCCGGCAGATCCCTTACGAGATACACAGCTTCGAGGCACTCGGGCTGCCGCAGGTGTGCCGTGACCTGATCAATCGCAGCCAGGGACTCATCCTGGTGACCGGCCCCACCGGTAGCGGCAAGTCGACCACACTGGCCACCATGGTCGACACGATCAACCGTAGCCGCAGCGGCCACATCATCACCATCGAGGACCCGATCGAGTACGTGCACCAGCACAAGAAGTGCATCGTCAACCAGCGCGAGGTCAACAACGACACCAAGACCTTCGGGGGCGCGCTCAAGTACGTGTTGCGCCAGGATCCCGACGTCATCCTCATCGGTGAGATGCGCGACCGCGAGACGATCGCGGCGGCCCTCACCATCGCGGAGACGGGCCACCTCGCCCTCGCCACGCTGCACACGAACAGCACGTTCGAGTCGGTGAACCGTATCATCGACGTATTCCCGGCCGAGCAGCAGAACCAGGTGCGTTCGCAGCTAAGCTTCTGTCTCTCGGGGGTCATCACTCAGCAGCTCATCCCGCGGGCGAAGGGTTCGGGGCGCGTCCTGTCGCTTGAGATCATGATCTGCACTCCAGCCGTGAAGGCCATGATCCGCGACAACAAGACGCATCAGATCTACGGCATCATCCAGGCCGGTCAGAAGTACGGCATGCAGACGATGAATCAGTCGCTCTATCAGGCGTACGAGAATCGCTGGATCTCGCGCGAAGAGGCCCTCGGACGCAGCATGGACCAATCGGAACTGCTGCAGATGATGGGCGAACCCGCGAAGGTCGGCGTCTAGTCGGGAGGTCGAGGTTTGGCTGCAACCACCACATACATCTGGAAGGGCCGCAGCGCCAAGGGCGAGGAGCTCAAGGGCGAGTACGTGGCCGAGGATCGGCGCCATGTCGGCGAGTACCTGCGCAAGCGCCGCATCGTCATCCAGTCGATCCGCAAGAAGCCGAAGGACATCACGCTGTCCTTTTTGCAGAAGAAGGGCGTGTCGGTCAAGGACCTCAGCGTCTTCACGCGCCAGTTCGCGACCATGGTCAACGCCGGACTGCCGCTCGTGCAGTGTCTCGACGTGCTGGCGCGCCAGCAGACGAAGCCGCACATGAAGGCCGTCGTCTCCCAGGTCATGATGGACGTGGAGGGTGGGGCCACGCTGGCCGAGGGGCTAGCGAAGGCGCCGAACGTGTTCTCCGAGCTGTATGTCAACATGATCGCGGCCGGTGAGACGGGTGGTATCCTCGATACGATCCTGCAACGCCTGGCCGTATTCATGGAGAAAGCCGACGCCCTGCAGCGCAAGATCAAGGGCGCGATGACCTACCCGGCGATCGTGCTCTTCGTGGCCACGGGCGCCTGCATCTTCATGCTCATCGGCGTGATCCCGATCTTCGCCAAGATGTTCTCCGACTTCGGCGGCGAGCTGCCGGCACCCACACGCGTGGTCATGGGCATGTCCAACTTCCTGCGCCAGAACTGGTACATTCTGGTGGCCGTGGCGGTCGCGTGCGTCTTCGCCTACAAGCGCGTGCGCGCGAATCCGCGCGGGCAGTACATCACCGACAAGCTCTTCCTGCGCATCCCGATCATCGGCAACGTCCTGCGCAAGGGTTCCGTGAGCCGCTTCACGCGCACCCTCGGCACGCTCATCGGTTCGGGCGTGCCCATTCTGCAGGGCCTCGAGATCACCTCCAAGACCTCGGGCAACCGTGTGCTGCAGGAGGCCATCGAGAACGTGAGCCGCAGCATCAGCCAGGGCGAGACCATCGCGGACCCACTCAAGCGCAGCGGTGTGTTCCCGCCCATGGTGGTGCAGATGATCGGCATCGGCGAGCAGACCGGCGCCCTCGACGAGATGCTCTCGAAAGTCGCCGACTTCTACGACGACGAGGTGGACGCCGCGGTCGAGGCGCTCACGGCCGCGATCGAGCCCATCATGATCGTCGTCATGGGTACCATGGTCGGCGGCATGCTGGTCGCCATGTACCTGCCCATGTTCAAGATGGCCAGCGTGGTCGGAGGCTAACGTGTTCGACCTCGACGCACGGCGGACCCAGGACCAGACCACGTCGCTCACGGCGTGGCGCGCCCTGCTCGCAATGTTCCTCACAGCCGCCGGGTTTGTGATCTACGCGCTGAATAGCGACCAGGTGGGCGCGGTCGCGGTGCTGGTATCCCTGATGCCCGTGGCGTTCGGCTTCGCCCTCGAGCCGCTGGGCGCGCGCGTGGGCTGGCTGCCGCGGCGTCGTCATGCAGTGCAGATCTCCCTCGACGTGCTCGGCATTGCGAGCCTCAGCCTGGTGACGGGTTCGGCGGTGACGGCGATCCCGGTCTTCTTCTGTGTGCCCATCGTGCTGTCCGCCGGCTGGCTCGGACGCACGGAAGCCGTGGCGGCCGCGGCCTGGGCCGCCCTCTTCGCCGTGCTCGTGCCGCTGGTGGGGCGTCATCCCGACGCCGCGGCATCGGCGCTGTTCGTGGCCACGGTGCAGGCTGCGGTGTTCCTGGCCATCGGCCTCGTGGCCGGCGGCCTCGCCGATCGTCTGCAAGCGCGGCGTCGACGTCAGGCGCGCGCAGAGATGTCGATGGCGCGCACCCGCAGCGAGGTGCGCAACATCCTCGACAACCTCGGCAGTGGACTCATCACGGTCGATCCCGAGCACCGGATCACGCGCCTCAATCCGGCCGCGCAGCGGATGCTCGGCCTGCCCGGCGACGAACCCATCGGCCACGCGCTGAGCGACGTGCTCGGCGACAGCCGCCAGGAACTGGTGGCGTGCATCGATGCGGCGCTCGAGAGCGGTCGGCCGCGCAAGCGTGCGGAAGTGGAGATCGCTGTCGGCGGTGTGGTCGTTCCGCTAGGCCTGAGCGTCGATTTCCTCGATGACGGCTCGGGGAGCGTGGGCGGTGCGGTGGCGGTGTTCACCGACCTCACCGAGGTGCGGCGGATGCAGGAACACCTGCGTCGGGCCGATCGGCTCGCCGGTGTCGGCGAGCTCGCGGCGAGCATCGCCCACGAGATCCGCAACCCTTTGGCCAGCATCCGCGGCAGCGTGGAGATCCTGGCCGGCGAGCTGGACCTGGAAGGGCATCAGGCGCAGTTGCTGAAGCTCATCCTCAAGGAGAGCGGCCGCGTCAACAAGATCATCGAGGACTTCCTGAACTTCGCCCGCCTGCGGCCCGCCCAGGCCCGAGCGCTGCCCCTGCCCAGCTTCCTCGCCGACATCGCCCTGCTCGTGCGCCAGCACGTCACCGCGAGCGACGGCGCGGTGGACGTGCAGTGTACGGTCGACCCGCCCCACCTCGCCGTGCTCGCCGACCCGGAGCAGCTCATCCAGGTGCTGCTGAACCTGGCGATCAACGGCTGCGAGGCGATGCAGTACCGCGGCGTCCTGAACGTGACGGCTCGCAGCAATGGCGACTGGTGCATCATCGAGGTGACCGACGAGGGCCCGGGCCTCGACCCGGAGGTCCGTTCGCAGGTCTTCACCCCGTTCGTGACGACGAAGAAGCACGGCACCGGCCTGGGACTGCCCATGGTCGCGCGCATCGTGCACGGCCACGGCGGTACCGTCGAGGCCAACAACCGCCCGCAGGGCGGCGCCATCTTCACCTTGCGTCTGCCGCTCGCCCCGGAAGCCGCGCAAACCACGCCGGAGACCCAACCGGCGACGATCTCGCAATGATCGCGGAAGGCCCGTCAAGCAGCGCCGCCGCGTGTCGATAACGGGGCACGCCCCAGAGTCTCGCCGATTGCGTAGAGGAGTTTCACGATGTCACAGGGCCGCATCCTGGTCGTCGATGACGAAGAATCCATGTGCCAGTACCTGTCGATCCTCCTGAGCAAGGAGGGTTACGAGGTCGCCACCGCCACCTCCGGCGTGGCCGCGCTCCAGCACCTCGAGGGCAACGCGTGCGACGTGGTCATGACCGATATCCAGATGCCCAAGATGGACGGGATCCAGCTCCTGAAGGGCGTTCGGGCGATCGAACCGGGCATGCCCGTGGTCATCATGACCGCTTACGCCACGGAGCAGACGGCGATCGACGCGGTGAACCTGGGCGCCTTCTCGTACCTGCAGAAGCATTGCAAGAATGACGACATCAAGATGGTCGTCCGCAACGCGCTGCAGCTGCGTCGCGCGGAGTCGGAGAACAAGCTGCTACGCCGCGAGCTGAAGGGCAAGAAGAGCCGCCAGCGCATCATCGGCCAGAGCATGCGCATGCGCGCGGTCTTCAAGATGATCGACAAGATCGCTGGTACGCCGGCCACCGTGCTCATCAACGGCGACAGCGGCACCGGCAAGGAACTCGTGGCGCGGGCGATCCACGACCGCAGCCGCCGCGCGGGCGGGGCCTTCGTGGCGATCAACTGCGGGGCGATCCCGGAAACCCTGCTCGAGAGCCAGCTCTTCGGCCACGTGCGCGGCTCGTTCACCGGGGCCGACCGGGACCACGACGGCTTCTGCCAGCAGGCCAACGGCGGCACCATCTTCCTGGACGAGATCGGCGAGATGCCCCAGAGCACCCAGGTCAAGCTGCTGCGCATGCTCCAGGAGCGCGAGGTGATCCCCGTGGGTAGCTCCACGCCGGTGAAGGTGGACCTGCGGGTGATCGCGGCCACCAACCGCGATCTCGAGGCCGGCGTCGCGGCAGGCAACTTCCGCACCGATCTCTACTTCCGCCTCAACGTGATCCCTCTCGAACTGCCGCCCCTGCGCGACCGTACCGAGGACATCCCGCTGCTCGTCGACCACTTCCTGCGTCGCTGCTGCCCCGACGACTACAAGGGCAATCTCAGCACGATGATGGACGACGACACGATGCGTGCCCTGCAGAACTACGAGTGGCCGGGCAATGTGCGCGAGCTGGAGAACGTGATCGAACGCGTCAGCATCATGCGCGACGGCCCCCGGGTCACCCTGCGCGACCTACCCGCCATGATCGCTCAGCCCGGCGCAGAGATGGAACCCTCCCACACTCTGGTGGGCGGCATGGTCACCCTGGAGGAGCTGGAGAAGGCCCACATCCTCAAGGTGCTCGAGGCCGTGGGCGGTCACAAGAAGCGCGCGGCCGAGGTGCTGGCGATCAACCCCTCGACCCTCTATCGCAAGCTCCTGCGCTATGGCGTGAACGACATGACAGACGAGGATCGCGCCGAGTTCGGATGCGACGAAACGGACGCCATGGTGGCCGCGGTGGAGGCCTTGCGCGCCGTGGAGTCGGAGGAGTCGGAAGAAAATTCCCTGGTCGGCCATTAACTGGCACGGGTTGCCGGGAATCCGGCATCCTGCACGCGCGAATCGCTGATAATGCACGGCAAGAGAACGCGCGTGAATATATAAGTTGCTGTGGAGCATTGCGTTGCCGCGGAAGGCGGGCCCGCCGAAACCTGGCACGGCCATTGCAAACACACCACCGGCATCAGCGGACACCCGGGGGCACGGGGCCCTCAACCCTGGTCGCAATGACCGGAACAAGGAGGAAGGCATGAATCGCAAGGGCTTTACGTTGATTGAGCTCATGATCGTGGTCGTCATCATCGGCATCCTGGCCGCCATCGCGATCCCCAACTTCATCGCCATGCAGGACCGCGCCAAGGAAGCCAAGGTCAAGAGCGCCGCGCACACCACGCAGCTCGCGGCCGAGGACTGGGCCGTGCGGAACGATGGCATCTACGGCGTCATCGGTGACCTGACCGCGCTGTTCCCCGGCGGCGTGCTGCTCGACAACGCGTTCACCGGCAACGCGACCGAGCCTTCGGCTGCCGTGGCCGCGGCTGCTGGCCAGATCGGCTACGCGCCGACGGTCCAGGGCGGCGTGAACGTGGGCTACACGATCACCGGCTTCGGCAAGATTGCCACGGTGATCACGCTGTCCAGCGGCTCCTAGTCGATTCGCAGTCCAGCACCCGAGACGGACCCCCTCCCACGGGGTCCGTCTCTCTTGGTGTGGCACGTCTGTTGCCACGGTAGGAGCGGAACGCCGGATACCGACGACATTCAGCCGCGAGGACGTCATGATCGACACCACGGTGACCAGAAACCAGGCAGAGCCGACCGCCGCGGTCGCGCCCCGGACGGCCTCGGCCCTGGTCGTCAACGACCTTCACAAGACCTATCGCCAGGGCTTCTGGGGGCGGCGGGCGAAGCCGGCGGTGGCCGGCGTGAGCTTCGCCGTGCCGCGCGGCTCGGTCTTCGCCCTGCTGGGGCACAACGGGGCGGGCAAGACGACGACGATGAAGGCCCTGCTGGGGCTCATTCGCCCCGACCGCGGCACGCTGACGATCGAGGGTGTGGATGCGAACCGTCCGGCGTCGCGTGCACGGGTGGGCTACCTGCCCGAGTCGCCGCACTTTCCCGAGAATCTCAGCGTGCGCGAGTTGCTCGACTACTATGGTCGGTTGTACACGATGCCCGCCGCGCAGCGCCGCGCGCGTATCGATGCGTGCCTCGCGCAGGTGCAGATGAGCGAGTTCGCGGGCCGGCGCGTGGGCGCGTGTTCCAAGGGCATGCGCCAGCGCGTCGGGCTCGCCCAGGCCCTGCTCAACGAACCCGCGGTGCTGATCCTCGACGAGCCGCAATCGGGCCTCGATCCGCTCGGGCGCAAGCAGGTGCGTGAGATCCTGCTCGCGCAGAAACGCGCCGGCGTCACCATCCTCTTCTCTTCCCACATCGTGCCCGATGTGGAGGCGGTGGCCGACCAGGTGGCCATGCTGCACCATGGTCGGCTCACCGAGATTCGCGACCTGGCCCATACCGGCGCAGCCACGCGCTATCGTGCGCGTATTCGCCGTCCGGCCGCCGGCAGCGAAGCCGCGCGGCTGCTGGCGGGGTGCACCGTCGACGAGCTCGACGCCCAGCGCTGCGACGTCACGGTTGCCGACGCTGGCGAACTGGGCAACCTGCTCGTCGCCTGCGCCGCCGACGCCGTCGAGGTACTCCACGTGGCCAGCGTGGACACCGATCTCGAGAGCGACTTCCTCGCGAAGCTGGGGGTGGGGTCATGATGACGGAATCCCTGGCACGTGTGGCTGCCGTGGCCGACGGCACCTTCCGCGAGGCGGTGCGCGACCGGCTCTTTGCCCTCGTCGGGTTCTTCGGGCTGCTGCTCGTGGCCGCCACCACGGTGCTTGCGCCGCTCACCGTGGGCGCGCAGGCCAAGATCGTGGCCGACGTCGGCCTGGCCGGCATGGCGCTCTTCGGACTGCTCGTCGTGGTGCTCGTGGGCAGCAATCTCGTGCGCAAGGAGATCGACCGCCGCACCCTCGTCACCGTGCTCACCAAGCCGGTGGCGCGCACCGAGTACCTGCTGGGCAAGTACGCGGGGCTCGCGCTCACGGTGCTGGTCATGCTCGCGCTGATGGGCCTGATCTATCTGGGCGCGGTGGCGCTCACGCCGGCCACCCTGAGCGGGACGCTGGCGAGTGCGATGGTGCTGGTCTTCCTCGAGCTGCTGGTGCTGACGGCGGCGGCGCTCACGTTCTCCCTGCTCGTCTCGCCGGCCCTGGCCGCCGTGTTCTCGCTCGCGTTCTACGCGATCGGTCACCTGAGCACGTCGTTGCTGGCCTTCGGCGAGATGGGTGGTCCCGGGTTGCGCCGCACCGTGTGCCGCGCCGTATTCGCGGTGCTGCCCAACCTCGAGTTCTTCAATCGCCGCGCGGACGTGGTGCACGGCGACCCCGTCGGTCTGGGTTATCTCGGGCTGGCCGCGCTCTACGCCGGCGTGTACGTGATGCTCTTCCTGCTCCTGGCCCGCGCGCTCTTTGCGCGCAAGGAACTGTGATGCGCGCGTTGTGGGGCGTGGTGGCACTCGCGCTCGTCGCGTCGGCGCCGCTGCTGCAGCACCAACTCGCCGCGCAACCGCGATCCGAACGTGCGCAGGAGCGTCTGTACTATCCCGACGGCGCGCATCTGCACGCGGCGTCGCTCGGCTTCAGCGCGCCGGCAGCCGACTACCTCTGGCTGCAGACCACGCAGTACTACGGCGCCTATCGCTGCGGCGAGCACGACCTGCAGTATTTCGACGGCCTGGTCGCCGCCGTCACGCAACTCGACCCGCGCTTCGTCGACGCCTACGTCTTCTACTCCCTGGTCCTCTGCATGGACACCGGCGAGTACGACCACGCCGTCGACCAGCTCAAGCGCGGTATCCTCGCCAATCCCGGCGACTGGCAGTTGCCCTTCAACGTGGGCTTCATCTACTACGTCTTCGAGCATCGGTACGACGAGGCCTCGATGTGGTTCGAGCACGCGGCCAGCCTCGACGGTGCCAGCGACTTCTGCCGCCGCTTCGCCGCGTTCGCCAAGCGGCGCAGCGGCGATCGTCGGGGCTCGTTGTTGCTGTGGCAGGAACTGCGTCGCACCACCGATAGTCCGGACATGCGGGCCCTCGCCGACACGATGATCGGCAAGCTGCAAGGCGAAATGCAGAACGACGGGTTGCCGCAGCACGCACCGTCGAATCCCGCGAAAGCAGGTCTGTGATGACCCTCGTGATCGTCCTTGCCGCACTTCTCGGGGCCTGCCTGGGCAGCTTCGGGAACGTGCTCATCTACCGTTTGCCCCGCAACGAGAGCCCGGCCCGCGGCCGCTCGCGCTGCCCCGCGTGCGGGGAGACCATCGCTTGGTACGACAACGTTCCCGTGCTGAGCTGGGTCCTGCTGCGCGGCCATTGTCGCCGCTGCCACACCGGCATCAGCGTACGCTATCCGCTGGTCGAACTGGCCGGGGCGGCCTTCGCCACCTTGGCCGTCGCCCTGCTCGGACTGACCTGGGCGGCCCTCGCGGCTTTCATCTTCCTCTACCTGCTGGGCGCGATCGCCCTGATCGACTGGCAGCACATGATCATCCCGCACACCCTCTCGGTGGCGGGCATGGCCTGCGGCCTCGCCCTCGCGCCTCGCACCGGCCTCGGGATCGGGCATGCGTTGCTCGGGATGGGGGTGGGCGCGGCCGTGGTGCTGGCCCTGTCGTACGGCTACAAGCTGGTGCGCGGACAGGTAGGCATGGGTGACGGCGATGCCATGCTCATGGCCATGGTGGGCGCGTTCCTCGGACCCTGGGGCGTGGTGGGGGTGCTGGGGGGCGGCGCGCTGCTGGGCACGCTCTACGCCGTGGTGCGCGGCGGCGGACGCCTGGCCGGCGAGGCCAAGCTTCCCTTCGGCACTTTTCTCGCGGCGGCGGCGGCGGTGGTCTTCTGGGCCGGACCCGCGATCTGGCACTGGTATTCCGGCCTGTTCGCGTGATGCGGCAGCTTCTGCCGCCGCGCGTGCACGATGCACAGGCGGTGGGTCTCGATGGCGCCTTCTGCCCACCATCTCCCGGCGATAACGCTCAAGTGCCCTTGATTCCGGACGATTCAACTTCTGGCATGCATGTTGCCCCGTGATGCGGGCGGCGCCCGATCCGGGCGTGATGGGATCGATCACCAGTCTAGAGGACGGCAGCGATGTTCGGATTCCTCAAGCCAAAACCCAAGGCCCTCATCGGCCTGGATATCGGCTCCAACGTGGTCAAGTGCATCCGGCTGGATCTCACCAAGCCGCGGCCCGTGGTCACGCATTTCGCCATGGAAGATCTGCCGCCCGAGGCGATCGTCGATGGCGAGATCATGGATCGCGACCTCGTGATCCAGGCCGTCACGGCCTGCGCCGCCAAGGCGAACCTGCCCAAGGAGCCTGTGGCCACCGCAGTGTCCGGGCGCGCCGTGATCGTGAAGAAGATCGTGATGGACAAGATGAGCGAGGACGACGCGCGCGAGGCCATCTACTGGGAGGCCGAGCAGCACGTGCCCTTCGACATCGACGACATCACGCTCGATTTCCAGATCCTCAACGGCGACATCGGTGCGGGCCAGATGGAGATCCTGCTCGTCGCCGCCAAGAAGGACATGGTGCAGAGCCACGCCGAATTGATCCGCGACGCCGGTTTCGTGCCGCGGGTGATCGACGTGGCGTCGTTCGCCAACCAGAACGCCTGGGAGTTCCTGCACGACCTGGCCACCGAGCCGGCGGCCGCGGGCGAACCGGGCGGCCCGGCCATCGCCGGAGACGCGGACGAACTGGTCGAGCCCGCCGACGAGGGGGACCTGCCGGACGAAGAAGAGACCGCGGGCGAGTTCGTAGCCCTCCTGGATGTGGGCGGTGGCGTCACCAACGTGCACATCGTCAAGGACGGCGCGCCCTACTTCACGCGCGACCTGCCCATCGGCACGAGCCACTTCATCGAGGAGTTCCAGAAGCAGCTCGGCCTCACCTACGACACGGCCCAGCGCGTGGCTCGCGGGCACACCGACGAGGTCGATGCCCAGCTTGTTACCGATATCGTCCGCTCCGTGGGCGCGGACATCTTTCAGGGCCTGGAGCCCTCGCTCTCCTATCTGAAAACCTCCGGCGAGGCCGAGGGTATCGACCGCATCGTCCTCAGCGGCGGTGGTGCCAAGTTGCCTGGCCTGCTCGAATATCTCGGCGAGTGCTACCACGCTGCGGCCGAGATCGCCGACCCCATCAGCAACCTCGATTTCGATCCGGCCGTGTTCGGCGAGGTCGATCCCGAGGAGCTGAGTCCCATGCTCACGGTCAGCGTGGGCCTGGCGCTGCGAAAGGCGGTGGATTAGATGATCCGCATCAACCTGCTGCCGCGCGACGAGGTCCCCGCGAACCGCAGTCTGAAGATACCGAGCCTCAGCACCTTCGCACCGCTCGTGCTGATCGCGATCGCGGTGGGCGCGATGACCGTGATGTCGGTCTATCAGAACCAGAAGATCGGCTCGCTCCAGCAAGCCATCGCCGCCGACGAGGCGGAGAGCCGTCGCCTGGCGCCGGAGATCGCCAAGATCAAGCGCCTTGACGAGCAGCGTCAGAGCCTCAACCAGCGTCTCGACGTGATCACCGCTCTCGACCGCGATCGCTACTTCCGGGTGCACCTGCTCGACGAGCTGAACCGCGCGCTGCCCAGCAACATGTGGCTGATCCGATGCGAGAACACGAGTGGCGACAGCTACTCCATCGAGGGTGTGACCTTCTCGAATTTCCTGATCAGCGACCTGCTGCAGAATCTCGCGCGCTCGCCCTATTTCGACGGCGTGAGCCTGCAGATCGCCGAACGCGGCACGATCGAGGACGTCGACGTGGTCAAGTTCAAGCTAGCGACGCGGGGCGTGCGCACGCCGCCCACCGCGACGTTCGGAGGCTGAGTCGTGGATATCGACATCAAGGACCCCAAGCTTCTACGCTGGGCCGGGGCCGTGCTGGTCGTCCTCGTGGTGGTGCCGCTGTTTTTCATGTCGAGCGCCTACCCGATCACGTACGCCGCGCGGCAGACGAAGGTGCATGAGCTGGAGGCGCGGCACGAGGCGCTGGGCCGTGACCTCGAGAAGGCGCATCTGCTGGTGCGCAACCTCGCGCGCGTGGAGCACGAATACGAGATCCTGCACGACCAGTGGGACGTGGCCAGCACGTTGCTGCCCGAGCAGAACGAGATGCCCAACCTGCTGCGCAAGGTGACGGCGGCGGGCAAGCAGTCGGGCATCGACTTCAAGCTGTTCCGGCCGGAACCGCTGGTTCCGCACCAGTTCTACACCGACAACCCGGTGGCGATCAAGGTCGTGGGCGGTTACCACCAGACCGGCGTCTTCCTGAGCCGTCTGGCCAACCTGAACCGCATCGTCAACGTGGAGAACCTGAAGATGGTGGGCGCCACCGGCGACAAGGTCGGCGCGAACACTGTCGAGACCGAATTGACCCTGACGGCTTACACCCTGGGCGGCACCGGCGTCCCTGTGACCGATGGTCAGGGACGTCAGCTGGCCAGCGCGTCCGCCACCCCGGCACCGGCAACGGCGAAGACGTCGGCCGTAAAGAACTAGGAGACCGACCATGCTCCGCATGATGCTGCGCTTCGTCATCGCACTCGTCGCCGCCATGGCGCTGGGCATGACCGTCTTCGCGGTCGACAACGCCAAGGCGCAAACCGACGAGTCGACCGGCGCGTCGCCCTCGCAGGAGGCGCGCGAGCGGATCAACGAGATCCGGGCCAACGAGTTTTTCTACCAGTCGTACGGCAAGGTCGACCCGTTCAAGCAGCTCGTCAACGGCAAATACGAGCAGGCTTCGGGCGCCGCCGAACTGGTCGATCTCAACAGCGCCAAGCTGGTGGGCGTGATGTGGGGCGAGGCCGATAGCTTTGCCCTCGTGGAGGACGGCGCAGGCTTCGGTTACATCCTGCGCGTCGGCGATCGTGTTCGCAACGGCCGCGTCGTGAGCATCCGGAAAGACGCCTTGACGGCCAGTATCACCCTGTACGGGATCACCAATTCGGTGGTCCTCAAACTCGACAAAGCGGAGGACAAGTGATGTTCGGACGGATCCGCACCACGCTGATTCTGGCGGCTGCCATGGTGGCCATGTTGCCGGCCCTGGCGACGGCGCAGGACGCGATGAACGCCACGCCGAATCCGGCAGACCAGGTCGGCCCGCGCGTGTCGCTGGACGTCCAGGACGCCGAGATCGGTACGGTCCTGCGCTCGCTGGCCAGTTACTCGGGCACCAATATCGTGGCCTCGCCGCGCGTGACGGGCAAGGTCACGGTGAAGCTGGAGGAGGTGCCTTGGCGCGAGGCGCTCACGGTGATCCTGCGTGCGCACAGCTTCGACTACGTCGAGGAGAACGGTGTGCTGCGCGTGGACACGGCCGATCAACTCCGCCAGGAGCGCGTCGCCGAGAAGATGGCGGAGAAGCAGGTCGATGACCTCGCCAAACTCACGCTGGGCATGGCCAATCTGCGCTATGCCAACGCGAAGGAAGTGAAGGACGCGCTGAAGGAGATGCTCACCGACCGCGGGAACATCGACATCGACGTTCGCACGAATTCGCTGCTCATCAACGACATCGCCGATCGCGTGGCGGTCATCCAGGCCATGGCGGAGAAGCTCGATACAGAGACGCCGCAGGTGGAGATCAACGCGCGCCTGGTCGACCTGGATACTCGCGCCACGCGCGATCTGGGCATCAGCTGGTCCGCGAACAACCTCCAGCCGGATGGCCAGAACGTCGTGGGCAACTTCTCGGTGGACAACACGCTCCAGGAGACGTCGGGCGACTTCCGCGTGGGCACGGTGCAGAACTTCGGCGACCTCATGCTACGGCTGCAGGCCCTCGAGAACGACAACAAGGCCCACCTGATCTCCAACCCGGTGATCACCACGACAGACAACCGCGAGGCCAGCATCCTCGTCGGCCAGAAAATCCCGCTGATCGTGGCCGACCAGGCGGGCAACGCCATCACGCAACTCACGACCATCGGTATCATGCTCAAGGTCACGCCGCACATCAACAACGAGAACCGCATCACCCTCGATGTGCATAATGAGGTGAGCGATCTCTCGAGCCAGGCCACGGTCCAGGGCGGCGTCATCATCAACACCAGCGAGTCGGATACCCGGGTCATGGTGGAGAACGGCCAGACGGCGATCATCGCCGGGCTGATCCGTAACGTCGAGAGCAACCTGTACAGCGGCGTGCCAGTGCTGCAGGATATCCCGCTGCTCGGCCGTCTGTTCCGACACGAGACGCGGACGAAGAACGCGCGCGAGCTCGTCATCTTCGTCACGCCGCGCATCGCGACCGACGAGTACATGCACCGCGGCACCCTCTCCGTGGACGGCACCATCCAGCGCACCGGCGACACGTTTACCTACGGCGACGAGTAGGTCCCGGACAGCCGTGCCATCCGATCGCGCATCGTCCCGGGCCGGAGCCACCGCTCCGGCCCGGGCGTCTGCCGGGATACGGGTGCCACCGATAGCAGCCGCCGATACCAGCACTTGCCCACGATGTCCCGGTGGCCTACAATCGACGTATGTGGATCTCTTTCATGGGGTTTCTCGCCGCCGGCAAGACCACCGTGGCTGCGAGCCTGGCGGCCGCGACCGGGCGGCGCGGCGTGGATGTGGACACGGTCGTGACCCGGCTCGCCGGGGCCTCGCTGCCGGAGATCTTCGCGCGTGGTGGGCCTGTCGAGATCCGGGATCGCGAGCACCGCGCGCTCCTCGACCTGCCGGCGGACGTGCCGCTGGTGGTGGCAACGGGGGCGGGCTGCGTGGAGTGGCCCGACACGCTCGAGCTCCTGCGCGAGAGGGGTCTCGTCGTGTGGCTCGATGCGCCCTGGACGACCACGCGACGTCGCCTGCAGGATCCGGAGGGACGCCATCGGGCCGAGGTGGGCCGGCTGGGCTGGGCTGGGCTCGCCGCCCTGGACGAGCGGCGCCGGCCCATGTATGCACGGGCCGCGCACCTGCGCTTGCTCACGGATCGACGTGATCCCACGGCCCTCGGCCGCATGGTGCTGGCGCGCGCGTTGCCCTGGCGAGCGAACCGCGGGGTGGCGGTGTGAGGATCGTCGCTGGACGCTGGCGTGGTCGCTCGCTCGTCGCGCCGGCGGGGCTGTCCGTGCGCCCGACCACGGACCGCGTGCGCGAGGCGCTCTTCGGCATCCTCGGCGCCGATGTGGTCGACGCCGAGGTGGCGGATCTCTGCTGCGGCAGCGGTGCCAACGGTCTGGAAGCCTTGAGCCGCGGTGCGGCAAGCGTCACGTTCGTGGACTCGGCGGCGGCCTCCCTGCGCGTGGTGCGCGAGAACCTGGCGCGGCTGGCCGTGACCCCGGCGCAGGCACGTGTGGCGCAGGCCGACGCGGTTACCTGGCTCCAGCGGCGACTGGCAGGCGCGCAGCCGCTCGTCATCGTCGCCGATCCGCCCTACGATGGGACCCTGGCCACGGACCTGCTGGCCACGCTGGCGAGCCGGCCAGGGCCCGTGGTCGTGGCGGTCGTCGAACACCCGTCCGATCGACCGCCGGCCTTGCCGGAGGGCGGCGCCTGGACGATCCAGACGCGGCGCTATGGCCGCAGCAGCCTCACGATCCTGCGCCGGGAGGCGCCGGCAGCTCCGGGAGAGCCGTCATGAGCGCTCGGTTGGTCCTGTATCCGGGTTCGTTCGACCCATTCACGCTCGGGCACCTCGACATCGTCGCCCGCGCGGCGCGCCTCTTCGACCGCGTGCTCGTGGTGGTGGCCGCCGATGCGAAAGCGGCCTGGCTGCCTCTCGAGCAGCGAGTGGAACTGGTGCGTGCGTCCCTTGCCGGCCGCGACGGGTGCGACGTGGCGTCGTTTTCCGGGTTGCTCGTGGAGGAGGCGCGCCGACGCGGCGCGTGTGCGGTGGTGCGCGGGATCCGCAGCGCCGGCGATTATGAGCACGAGTGGTCGCTGGCCAACGTCAACGCGCGCCTGGCTGCGGATTTCGAGACGGTGTGCCTGCTCTCACGCCCCGACCTGGCTGCGGTGAGCAGTTCGCTGGTGCGCGAGGTCGCTCGCCACGGCGGCGCGCTTTCCGCGCTCGTGCCCGCTCCGGTGGCCGCGGCGCTGGACCGCGCGCGCCGAACGTCGTAGTTTCGCGTGGTCGGCCGGGCCTTCCGGCCGGCGTCTTGCACGGCGTACCGCCAGGCGGTGGTGCGCCGTCGTCCTGACTCCACCCGTGTCCCGGTGAGTGTGCCGTGTTCCTCGACGTTGTCACCATCCAGGTTCTGGCAGGAAAGGGCGGCGACGGTTGCGTTTCCACCCGACGGGAAAAGTACGTGCCGCGCGGCGGCCCCGACGGCGGCAACGGCGGCCGCGGTGGCGACGTCTGGCTCGAGGCCAACAGCCAGAGCACCACCCTGCTCGACTTCCGCTACCGGCGCCGCTACGAGGCCGCCGCGGGCAAGCCGGGCAGCGGTCAGCGCATGACGGGGGCCGATGGCGAACCGGTGGTCATTCCGGTTCCGTGCGGTACGAGCGTCTTTTCGCGGAACGACGCGCCCGACGAGGACGCCGCTGGCGAGGAGATCCTCATGGGCGACCTCACCGATCCGGGCCAGCGCATCCTGGTGGCCCGTGGCGGCCGCGGCGGCAAGGGCAACTGGGAGTTCCGCAGCGCGCGCAACCAGACACCGATGAAGGCCACGCCGGGACGACCGGGCGATCAGCGCGAAATCCGTCTGGAGCTGAAGCTCATCGCCGACATCGGTCTCGTCGGAGCGCCGAATGCGGGCAAGAGCACGCTGCTCTCGGTGCTGACCGCGGCGCGTCCCAAGATCGCCGACTACCCGTTCACGACGCTGGTGCCGAACCTCGGCATCGTCGACCTCGGCCAATTCACGAGCTGCACCCTGGCCGACATCCCCGGCCTCATCGAGGGTGCGAGCGAGGGCAAGGGTCTCGGGCACGAGTTCCTGCGGCACATCGAACGCACGCGCGCGCTGCTGTACATGGTCGACGTGGCGCAGCCCGACGCCGGAGCCGCTCTCGACGGCCTGCGCGCCGAGCTCGAGGCGTACGGCCGGCGCCTGACCGACCTGCCCTTCGTCGTGGTGCTCACCAAGGCCGACCTCCTGCCGGCCGACGACCGCACCGAGGCCGTCGTCGCCGCCGCGCGCGCCTGGTGCGCGACGCACGGCGGGCGCGACACGTTGCTCATCTCGGCCGTGGCCGGCCTCGGCATGGACCCCCTGCGCCACGCCCTGCGACGTCTCTACGAGGGCGTGCGAGAGACCTGATCCCCGTCACCTTCCTCCCGGAAGGGAGCGGGCCATGCCCGCTGCCACCTGGACCCGTATCGATTCGTATCATCCCTGCTGGCCCGGCGGCTGGACGAGAATGGACGATCCGCCCGGCGCTGTCTTCGTCACGGGCGATCCCACGGCCCTGACCGGCCCCTGTCTGGCCATCGTCGGCACCCGCCGGGCCACACCCCGCGGCCTCGCCGTCGCGCATGGGCTCGCGCGGGACCTCGCCGCGGCTGGATGGACCATCGTCAGCGGGCTCGCCCGTGGCATCGATGGGGCGGCCCACCGCGGCGCCCTGGCGGCCAGCGGCCGCACGGTCGCGATCATGGCCACCGGCCCCGATCGCACCTACCCGGCCGAGCACCGCCACCTGCGGGCGGACATCGAGCGCGCCGGGGGCTGCGCCGTGAGCGAGGGCGAGCCCCGGGCCAGTGTCCAGCGCTGGCTCTTCCCCCGCCGCAACCGCCTCATCGCGGGGCTCGCGCGCGGCGTGATCGTGGTGGAGGCGCCCCGCCGCAGCGGCGCGCTGATCACGGCGCGCCAGGCCGTCGACGCCGGCGGCGAGGTCATGGCCGTGCCCGGTCCGGTCGACCGTCCCGAGAGCCGCGGTTGCCATGACCTCATCCGTCTCGGCGCGGCCCTCGTCTGCGACGCCGCGGAGGTGGAAGACACGGTGGGACGCGCTGATCCCGCGGCACCGGTGACGGCCACGCTGATGCCCGGCTTGCCACCTGTCGACAGCCCCGCGCGCTGGATCTACGACCGGCTCGATCTCGACGGCGTGGTCATCGGCGAGCTGCTCGCGCGCTGGCCGGGAACGCGCGCCATGTGGACGCAGGGACTGCTCGCCCTCGAGGTGGCGGGCCTGATCCGACGGTTGCCAGGGGGGAGGCTCGCCCGTAGTATCTGGCACGCGTGACGAGTCGATACGACGCCTCCCCCGGAGTTCCCGTGCCCGGTTTGCGCAAGACCATCCGCCGCGCGCGCGATTTCGCGGCGCTCGGCAGCCTTTACCTGCTGACGCGGCCCCTGTCGTTCCGCGCCTTGCAGCGCGTGGGCCGGGGGCTGGGGGTGCTCTGCTACCACGTGATCCCGGTGCGCAAGGCGGTGGTGCTGGCCAACCTCGAGGCGGCTTTCGGCGACACCCTCGACTCGCGAGCAATCCGCGACCTGGCGCGGCGTTTCTATGCCTGCCTCGGCACCACGTTGCTCGAGTTCTACGGACTGGGCCGTTTGCGACCCGAGCGCCTGCGGACCCTGGTGGACATCGAGGGGCGAGAGCACCTCGACGCGGCGCTCGCCGGCGGCAAGGGCGCCCTGCTCGTCTCCGGCCACTTCGGCAACTGGGAGCTGCTCGCGTCGGCCATCGTCGCCCTGGGCTACCCCACGCGGTTCGTCACCAAGTCGCAGTCGAATCCGCTGGTGGACCGCATGCAGGCGCGCATCCGCGGCCAGGCGGGCGTCGGCATGATCCGCACCGACGGCTCCCTCGTCGACATCATCCGCGTACTGCGGCGCGGCGAGTTCATCGGCATCCTGGGCGATCAGGACGCCGGACTGTCGGGCCAGTTCGTGAACTTCCTCGGCCGGCCCGCCAGCGTATTCCGTGGCACAGCCCGCTTCGCGTATCGCCTGCAGTGCCCCATCGTCACCGGCGGCATCGTACGCCAGCCGGACGGGCGCCACCGCGTGGTGCTCGGCGCGCCCATCCACGTGGACCCGGCGTGGGACGAGGAAACGGCCATCCGCGAGCTCACGGAAAAGCATACGCAACGTTTGGAAGCCCTCGTCCGTAGGTGGCCCGACCATTATTTCTGGGTGCACCGCCGCTGGAAAACCCAGCCTCCGAAGGAGACGCCGTGATCGAGGTCCAGGATCTGGTCAAGCGCTTCGGCGCGCTCACCGCGGTCGATAGCATCAGCTTCGCCGTCGGCCGGGGCGAGCTCTTCGGTCTGCTCGGCCCCAACGGAGCCGGCAAGACCACGACCATCGCCATGCTCTCCACCCTGCTGCCCGCCGATGGCGGCCGCGCGATCGTCGCCGGCCTCGACGTCGCGAAGGATCCCGCGGGTGTGCGCCGGCGCATCGGCGTGGTGCCGCAGGAGATCGCGCTCTACGAGGATCTGAACGCTCGCGAGAACCTGCACTTCTGGGGGCGCCTCTATGGACTCGCGGGCGCCGACCTCGATCGCCACGTCGAGGCCATGCTCGAGCGGGTCGATCTGCGCGAGCACGCCCGCCAGCGGGTGTCCACCTTCTCCGGCGGCATGAAGCGTCGCCTCAACCTCGCGGCCGGCCTCATGCACAACCCGGAGGTGCTCTTTCTCGACGAGCCCACGGTCGGCATCGACGCGCAGGCCCGCAGTCGCATTCTGGAGTTGATCCAGGACATGAAGGCCAACGGTCTGACTGTGGTCTATACCACACATTACCTCGAGGAGGCGGAGCACCTCTGTGACCGCATTGGCGTGATCGATCAGGGGCGTCTGGTGGCGCTGGGGGACAAGGAGGATCTCATCAGCCAGATTGGTGACGAGGATACGATCCGGCTCCAGCTTCCCGACGCTGTCGGCGACGCGCTGCAGGCCGCGGCAAGGACGTGGGCCGGGGTGACGGCGGTAGACACTCATGCGGGACGCGCGGAGATGCGCGTCGGAGACGGCGCGCGCGTCTTGCCCGTGCTGCAAGCGTGGCTCGACGCTCGCGGCCTGCCTCTGGCCGGGCTGGAGGTGGAGCGCCCCAACCTCGAGTCGCTCTACCTGAATCTCACCGGCCGGGCTCTGAGGGAGTAGCATGAACGTCGGCGTCCTCGTGACCAAGGACCTGCGCCGGCAATGGCGCGACCGCAAGTCGATCGTGATCCAGCTCGTCGTGCCGGTGCTGCTGACGGTCGTGATGGGCCTCAGCTTCGGCGGGGGCATTTTCGGCGATCAGGGCATCAGCGCCGTGCCCATGGCCCTGGTCGGCACCGACGTGCCGCAGGGTGTGCGCGACCGCCTCACCACTGCGCTCGAACAGACGAAGTTCTTCAAGGTCACCTGGACCGACAGCGCCCAGGCCGCGCAGAAGGTCGCCAACGGCGAGCTACAGGCCGCGCTCGTGCTGCCCGACAGCCTGCTGCACCGCTTCCTCGCGGGGCGCGACCTGGAGTTGAAGCTCTGGAAGGACCCCAACAGCGAGATCAAGGCCGGTATCGTCGAGACCATCCTCACCGAGGGGTTGCGCTCGCTGCAGTCGGGCGAGGCGGCATACTTCGCCCTGTGGCCGGAGACGGCGACCAGAGAGCCGAATCTCGACACCACGCCCCTCGGACGCTTCCTCGACGGCGATCCGGCCCCACTCTGGCGCGAACTGCGCGCTCGCGATACGGAGGAACACGAGGAGCTGCTCACCTCCTTCGACCGCGCCTTCGCCTTTGCCGGCGCCATGAGGGAGCCGCGGATCCACCTCGATGTCTTCAATCGTAGCGACTGGCGTACCGCATCCCGCGAGGCGGCGAGTCGCAACATGTTCGACTACTTCCTGCCCTCGATCGCGGTGTTCTTCATGATGTGGGGCGTGGCGGCGATCGCCCGCGACTACCAGCGCGAACGCGACGCGCGCACGCTGGCGCGGGTGCTGCTGGGGCCGGTCACGTCGGCGGAGGTGCTGCTCGGCAAGTGGGCCACCGCGGTGATCGGCGGTGCCGTGCAGCTCAGCCTGCTCTTCGCGCTCGGTGCTGCCCTCTTCGGCATGCGCCTCGGCCCGGACCCCTTCGTGCTACTGATCGCCATCGTCTTCAGCTGCGCGGCGACGGCGAGCGTCTACATGGTGCTGGCCTTGCTGGCGCGCACCGAGAAGGCCCTCGATGCGCTGACGACGATCTTCACGCTCGTCAGCGGCATGCTGGGCGGCAACTTCTTCCCCACCGACTTCATGCCGCCCGCGCTGCACGTGGTGGGCAAGATCACGTTCAACTACTGGGCGAACAGTGCCTTCAGCGAGATCATCGTGCATGACCGCGGCCTCGCCGCGGTGGCCGTTGAACTCGGCGTGCTGCTGGCGATCACGGCCGTGGGTCTGCTCGTGAGTCTGACGCTGCTGACCGCGGCGCGCCGACGGGGGGTGGCGGCATGAACCCGCGTTTCGTGGCGGTGATCGTCGCCTTGCGCCTGCGGCGCATCCTCGCCGACCGGGCGAACATCATCTGGCTGCTCGTGATGCCGCTGATCTTCGCCTTCCTCATGGGGATGCTGATGGGCGACTGGAGCGCTGCGCGCCCGCGGCCGCTCGTCGTGGTGGCGGCACCGGATAGCAGTGCCTCCCTGGCCACGCTCATGGCACCACTGCTGGCGAGCGGGGCGTTCCGTGTCACGCGGATCGATTCCGTCTTCACGGCCGACGACGCCCGCGCTCTCGTCGACGATACGTGGGCGTCCGCGGTGCTGCTCGTGAATCCGGGTTTCGGCGACAGTCTCGCCGCCGGCCTCGCGCCGCATCTGCGCTTTTACCAGGACGGCGGTCGCACGAGCGCCCAGAGGGCGCGCCAGGCCTTGGCCACAGCGGTGTCCCGACTCGAGGCCGAGGTCAGCGCGCGGACGCTCGTGGCTGCCGATCCAGCACAGGTTGCGCGCGGCGAAGCCATGGCCTTCGACGACTCGGTCTTCTCCGACGCCCTCGCCCATCCGCGCCTACGTCTGGCGGTGTCGTCGCTCGGTCGCAGCCGCTACGAGGACCTCGCGCTCACCGACGCGCGTCAGCACTCGGGACCGGCCTACACGCTCATGTTCACGCTCATGTTTCTGCTGATGTCGGCCAAGGATCTCGTGGCCGAGCGTAAGCAGCGTACGCTCGACCGCCTGCGCTTGAGTCACATCAGCGCGGCCGATCTCACGGTAGGCTATTTCCTCGGCGGCTTCCTGATCGGGGTGCTGCAGATGGGCGTGCTCCTGACGCTGAACAGCCTGCTCTTCGGCATCGACTACGGCAACTCCCCCATCACCCTCGCACTCATGGCCGTGCTGTTCACGGCGACGGCGGCGGCGATGGGGTTGCTCCTGGGAAGCCTCGCGCGCACACCGGCGCAAGCGGACGCACTGGGGATGGTCCTTGGCATGTCGTTGCCGGCCCTCGGCGGTCTGTGGTGGCCGCTTGAGATCACGCCGAAGTTCATGCAGAGCCTCGGCCATGCGCTGCCGACTGGCCAGGCCATCACGATCCTCCACGGACTGATCGGCCGCGGCACCGGCCTCGCGGAGGCGGTGCCGTACCTGGCCGGACTGCTGGCCTGGACGCTGGCGATACTTGTCGCGGCGGTCCTGGCATTCCAGCGGAGGGCCGCCACCTAGGGACTATTCCGGCTGGAAGCCGATGGAACCGTGCTGCTCCTGGGGGCCGGGCAGGCGGATCTCGCCATGGGTCTTCTCGAAGCGCTCGATATTTTCGCCGAGCGAGCGCTGCAAGGCCTTGGCGCCCGCGGGCGTCATGATGACCCGCGCGTGCACCTTTGCCTTGGGCACACCCGGCAGCAAGCGCGCGAAGTCGAGCACGAACTCGCTGGGGCTGTGGGTGATGATCGTCAGGTTGGCGAACACGCCATCGGCCGCCCCGGTACTCAGGTCCACCGTGATCTGCTGTTTTTGCTGGTTCATGCCCGTCCTTCCGGAGACCCCTGCGTCCGGGGCCACCGCGTTGACACGGCCGACGCCGCGATGCTAGGTTGCGGCGCCGGATCTGGCCCGTCCACCGCGTCGAAAGATTGGAACCGATGCACGATAAGTTCAAGGAGATCCTCGGCCGCTGCCAGGGCTTGCGCCTCGCCGTGGTCGGCGACGGCATGGTCGACCGCTTCCTTTTCGGTCAGTGCGACCGCATCAGTCCCGAGGCACCGGTCCCCGTGGTGCGGCTGGAACGCGAGGTGCTCAAGCTCGGCGGCGCGGCCAACGTGGCGGCGAACATCCGCGCGCTCGGAGCCCGGGTGTGTCTGGTCAGCGTGTGCGGCGACGACGACACCGCGGCCGGCCTGCGCGGCCTCCTCGCGGAGCGGGGGATCGAGTCCGACGGCCTCGTAGCGCTTTCCGACCGCCCCACGACCGTGAAGACCCGCATCATCGCGCAGCACCAGCAGATCGTCCGCGCCGACCGCGAGAACCCGACCCCGGTGGTCGGCGCCGGGGCGGACGCGCTCATTGCGCGCCTCGAGGCGCTTGGCCCCTTCGACGGCTACGTGCTCAGCGATTACGGCAAGGGCGTGCTCACCGACGCCACCCTCGCTGCCGTGATCACCCGCGCCCAGTCGGAGGGTCGGGTGGTCGTGGTCGATCCCAAGCAGGGTGACTACGCTCAGTACCGGGGCGCCACGTCGCTCACGCCGAATCAGCGCGAGGCCGCGGCCGCCTGTGCGATGACCATCCACGACGACGCCTCGCTCACGCGGGCCGGCCAGCTGCTGCTGGAACGGACGGCGGCCGAGAGCGTGCTGATCACGCGGGGCGAGCACGGCATGGCGCTCTTCCTGCGCGACGGGGCGGAGCATCATCTCGCCACGGAGGCGACCGAGGTCTTCGATGTCACCGGCGCGGGCGACACCGTCATCGCCGCCTTCACCACGGCAATCGTTGCGGGCGCCGACGCGGTCACCGCGGCCTCCCTGGCCAACCACGCGGCGGGCGTCGCCGTGCGGGAGCTCGGCACCGCCGCCGTCACGGCCGTACAGATCCTCGCGCTCGCGGGAAGGGACCGGCATGCGTGACGTCGACCTGGGGCTCATCCTCGCGCCTGATGAGCTGGCGGCTTGGGCGCAGGCGCACCATGACATCGGCCGCACCATTGCGTTCACCAACGGCTGCTTCGATCTCCTGCACGCCGGCCATCTGTGGAGCCTGGCCGAGGCCGCCCGCCAGGCCGACCACCTGCTCGTGGCCGTCAACAGCGACAGCTCCACCCGTCAGCTCAAGGGGCCCACCCGCCCGCTCGTCGACGAGGTCTCCCGAGCGGCCCTCGTGGCCGCCTTGCGACCGGTATCCGCGGTGACCATATTTGCCGAACCAACGCCGCTCGACACCATCTTGACGGTGCGGCCGGACGTACTCGTGAAGGGGTCCGAGTACGCGGAGAGCGAGATCGTCGGCGCCCGGGAGATCACAGCCTGGGGCGGCGCGATCTTCCGGGTGCCCATGCGCGCCGGTTGGTCGACCTCTGCCATCATCTCTGCGATCAGGCAGAAGGAGAAACCATGAGCAGGCAACGCGTGATCATCCTCGGCGCCGCCGGGCGCGACTTCCACAATTTCAACTGCCGCTACCGGGGCAACCAGGAATACGAGGTGGTCGCCTTCACGGCCACCCAGATTCCCGACATCGACGGCCGCCGCTATCCCGCCGCTCTCGCCGGCGAACTTTATCCGCAGGGCATTCCGATCGAGGACGAGAGCCGTCTCGAAGATCTCATCGTCGAGTTGAAGGCCGACGTTTGCGTCATGGCCTACAGCGACCGTTCCTACGATCAGACGATGAGCCTGGGCAGCCGTGTCAACGCTGCGGGCTGCGACTTCCTGTTCATGGGCGAGCGCGACACCCAGGTCAAGAGTACCAAGCCGGTGATCAGCGTCTGCGCCGTGCGCACCGGCTGCGGCAAGAGCCAGACCAGCCGCGCCATCTGCCGCATCCTGCGCGCCGCGGGCAAGAAGGTCGTGGCGATCCGCCATCCGATGCCGTACGGAGATCTCGTAGCTCAGCGCGTGCAACGCTTCGCCACGGTCGAGGATCTCGCCAAGCACAAGTGCACCATCGAGGAGATGGAAGAGTACGAGCCACACATTGCGGCCGGTGGTGTGATCTACGCGGGTGTCGACTACGAGGCCATCCTGCGCGAAGCCGAGAAGGAAGCCGACATCATCCTGTGGGACGGCGGCAACAACGACACGCCGTTCTACAAGAGCGACCTGCACATCGTGGTGGCCGATCCCCACCGCGCGGGGCACGAGTTGACGTACTACCCCAGCGAGACGAACATCCGCCTGGCCGACGTCGTGATCATCAACAAGGAAGTCGAGGCCGAATTCGAGGACATCCAGACCGTGCGCGACAACGTGGCCATGGTGAATCCGGATGCCATCATCATCGACGCGGCGAGCCCGCTCACGGTCGAGGGCGATCCCGCCCTCGTACGCGGCAAACGCGTGCTCGTGGTCGAGGACGGCCCCACGCTCACGCATGGCCAGATGACCTACGGCGCCGGCGTCGTGGCGGCCATGCGCCTGGGCGCCGAGGAACTGGTCGATCCGCGCCCATGGGCCGTCGGGCGCCTCGCGGAGACCTTCGAGCGCTATCCGGAGATCGGCACGCTGTTGCCGGCCATGGGCTACGGTGACGAGCAGGTGGCCGACCTGGAAAAGACGATCAATGCCGTCGATTGCGACACCGTCGTCATCGGCACACCGATCGATCTGAATCGGGTCGTCAAGATCAAGAAACCGACCGTCCGGATCGGTTACGAACTGCAGGAGATCGGCCAGCCCGACCTGCGTTCCGTGCTCGCGCGCTTTCTCCACTAGATTCTGGCAAAAGCCATAAAAAACACTACCATTGAGTCCGGCCCGCAGGGGCCGGACTCGCTTTCTCGGTGGGAGCAACCGGACGGGAGGACGTGGTGAACATCCACGAGTACCAGGCACGCGAGATCTTTGCGGCGGCCGGCTTGCCGGTGCCGCCCGGTAAGGTGGCCACGACCGCGGCCGAGGCGCAGGCCCACGCGCAGGAACTGGGTCTGCCCGTGATGGTCAAGGCGCAGGTGCTGACCGGCGGCCGCGGCAAGGCGGGCGGTGTGAAGTTCTGTGCGTCACACGAGGACGTCACGAAGAACGCCACGGCCATCCTCGGCATGGACATCAAGGGGCATACGGTGCGCAAGGTCCTGGTGACCCCGGCCGTCGACATCGCCTCGGAATACTATCTCGGCATGCTGGTCGACCGCCGCGTTGGCCGCGTGCTGCTCATGGCCAGCGCCGAGGGCGGCGTCGAGATCGAACAGGTCGCCAGGGACGCCCCCGAGGCCATCCTCAAGTACGAGATCGACCCGCGCTATGGTCTGCTCGATCACGAGGCCATGAGTGTCGCGCTCGCGCTCACGAAGAGCGACATCGCCAAGGCGCGCCAGATCGCGGCCACGCTCAAGAAGCTGTACGCCGCGTTCATGTCGGCCGACGCCAGCCTGGCCGAGGTCAACCCGTTCATCTTCACGCCCGACGGCAAGGGCCTGGCGATCGATGCCAAGGTCAACCTCGATGACAACGCGATGTTCCGGCACCCCGATTACGAGGGCAAGCGCGACGTGGAGGCCGAGGATCCGAGCGAGCGGCTCGCACGCGAGGCGGGTCTCAGCTTCGTCAAGCTGTCCGGCAGCGTCGGCTGCCTCGTCAACGGCGCCGGCCTGGCCATGGCCACGATGGACCTGGTGAAGTACTACGGCGGTGCGCCGGCCAACTTCCTCGACATCGGCGGCAGTTCCAATCCGGGCAAGGTGGTCAACGCGCTGCGTATCATCCTTTCCGATACCGAGGTCAAGGCGATCCTCTTCAACATCTTCGGCGGCATCACCCGCTGCGACGACGTGGCCCGCGGCATCATCGAGGCCACCAATGCCCTCAACATCCGGGTGCCCATCGTCGTGCGCCTCACTGGGACCAACGAGGCCGAGGCCCGCGAGCTGCTGGCGTCGACGCAGCTCGTGCCGGCGGCCGACATGGACGAAGCCGTCAAGAAGGCGATCGAGCTGGCCGGCGCGGACACGAGCGCCTGAGAACCCGTGACGACCGACCACGGTCGAGGAGGACGTAGCGATGGCGATCTTCGTGGACAGCGACACCCGGGTGCTCGTGCAAGGCATCACCGGTCGTGATGGCAGTTTCCACGCGCAGCAGATGCTTGAGTACGGGACAGCGCTCGTGGCCGGGGTCACGCCCGGGAAGGGTGGACAGACCTTCGCCGACACGGTGCCCGTCTTCGACACCGTGAAGGATGCGGTCGAGGCCACGGATGCGAACACGTCGGTGATCTTCGTTCCACCGCCGTTCGCGGCGGGAGCGGTGCTCGAGGCGGCCGACGCCGGCATCGAGCTGGTGGTGTGCATCACCGAGGGGGTGCCCACCCTCGACATGGTCAAGGTCATGCCGTACCTGCACGAGCGCGGCACGCGCCTCATCGGTCCCAACTGCCCGGGCATGCTGGCGCCGGGCATCGCCAAGCTGGGCATCATGCCGGCGAGCATCGTGAAGGAAGGGCACGTCGGCGTGGTCTCGCGCAGCGGCACGCTCACCTACGAGGTCGTGTGGCAGCTCACATCCGCCGGGCTGGGGCAGAGCACCTGCCTGGGCATCGGTGGCGACCCGGTCATCGGCACCACGTTCATGGACGCGGTGCGGGCCTTCGCCGACGACCCCGAGACCCATGCCCTGGTCCTGATCGGCGAGATCGGCGGTGACGCCGAGGAGCAGGCGGCGGCCTACATCCAGGACCACGTGGAAATGCCGGTCGTGGCGTTCATCGCCGGCCAGACGGCTCCTCCCGGCAAGCGCATGGGCCATGCCGGCGCCATCGTCTCCGGCGGCACCGGCCTGGCGGCCGACAAGAAGAAGGCACTCGAGGCGGCCGGTATCCCGGTGGCAGAGCGAGCCATTGATATCGTGCCCAAGCTCGAGGGCATCTGGAAGAAGTAGAGACTAAGCCCAACGGGGAGCGAGAGATCCGTGCAGCAGACGTACTTCATGATCAAGCCCGAGATCGTAGCGGCTCAGCCCCAGCAGATCGGGGCCATTCTCCAGGCGGTATGCGAGGCGGGTTTCCGCATCGTCGATATGGCCCTGCGGCGGCTGCCGGCCGATCTGGTCGCCGATTTCTACGGCGAGCACCGCGGCAAGCCGTTCTACGACGATCTCGTGGGTTACATCACCTCCGGTCCCGTCGTCGCCGTACGCCTCGAGGCTGATGCCGCGGTGGCGCGGTTGCGTGAGGTGATCGGCGCCACCGACCCGGCGAACGCCGTTCCGGGGACGATCCGGGCTCGTTTCGGGGCATCGCTCCAGAACAACGCGGTGCATGCGTCGGCCAATCCGACCGATGCGGCCCGCGAACTGGCGCTGATCTTCGGGGACTGATGGCGCCAGCGGCCCATCTTGACAGTAACTGATTAGCGACTTAGAGTTGCCCGCTCATGAGACTGGATCTCGACAGAACCCCCAACGGTGCTTCTGACCTTCCCCTGGCGGGAGATCTGGGGCTGGACTTCGGCGCCGGCGGGCCGAATGCCGTGCACATCGACGGCACGTTGCGGGTGGACAACCTCGAGAGCCGGCTCGTGGTACGCGGAGAGGTGAATGCGACGGGCGACGCCGAATGCGGACGTTGCCTGAACACGTTTTCCCTGTCCTTTCCGGTGCCGGTGGAGATCGTGGTCCTCAGGGATACGGACACCGGCGAGGACGACGAGGGCGAGACGCTGGTCATCCACCAGCGTCGCGGCGAGGTCGACCTGACCGACGCCGTACGCGAGGCGGCAGTCCTGGCGGTGCCGCAATTGCGGGTCTGTTGCGAGGACTGCCGGGGCCTGTGCCCGACGTGCGGGGCGGATCTGAACCGCACGACGTGCGAATGTGACAACGAGGACGCCGATCCGCGCTGGGACGGCCTGCCCGAGTAGGCGACCGTGCGCGACCGGGGTCACGCAACGATTCAGGAGATCCGAGCGATGGCTGTTCCCAAGCACCGCAACACGAGATCCCGCGGCGGCAAGCGGCGGGCCCACTGGCACCTGCGCAAGCCCGATCCCAACAAGTGTCCGCATTGCGGCGCTCCGCGCCTGCCGCACCGGGTGTGCAGGGCCTGCGGATACTATGGGGAGCGGGAAGTGATGGTCGTCGAGGCCTGAGGCAACGACCGTGACGCCCAGCGCGGAGCATCCCCTCATCGCCGTCGACGCGATGGGAGGCGACTTCGGACCCGAGGTCGTGATCCCTGGCGTCGTGGAAGCGGTACGTGCCGACGGGCGCTGCCGCGTCGCGCTGTATGGCGATGCGACGCGCATCGAGGCCGCGATCGCCGAGGCTGACGCGGGCGATCTGCCGCTCTCCGTCGTGCCGTGCACCCAGGACATCGGCATGGACGAGTCGCCGGCCGCCGCGATCCGAGGCAAACCCGACTCGCCGATCGCGCGCGCGATGCGGGACCATCGCGAGGGAGAGGTGGCTGCGGTGATCTCGGCCGGCAGCACCGGCGCCATGGTCGCCGCTAGCCTGCTGCTCCTGGGCCGCCTGCCCACTGCCGATCGTCCCGCGATCGCGACGTTCATCCCGACGCTCCAGGGCGAGGCCCTGCTCGTCGATGCCGGCGCGAACGTCCAGTGCACGCCCGATCTCCTGCTGAGCTTCGCCCGCATGGGCGAGGTCTATTGCCGGCTACTCCAGAACCGCACCCGACCGCGGGTGGGTCTGCTGAACATCGGCGCCGAGCCGGGTAAGGGCAGCGACCTCACCATCGCCACCCACGCCCTGCTTGCTGGCGCGCCGCTGGATTTCGTCGGCAACGTGGAGAGCAACGAGCTGCTGCTCGGGCGCTGCGATGTCCTCGTCACCGACGGCTTCACGGGCAATGTCGTGCTCAAACAGGTCGAGGGGATCGCCCAGTTCCTGGGGGGCTCGCGCACCTCGAGGGCATCAGCGATACCGAGAAGAGCAGCCTCCGGACGCTACTTGGGCTGATCCAGCGCCGATTCACCTACGAGGTCTATGGCGGAGCGCCGCTGCTCGGCGTGGCCGGCATCGCCGTGATCTGCCACGGCCGCAGCACGTCGACAGCCTTCCGACACGCCGTGCGTGTGACGCTGCGGCAGGTCCAGGTCGACCTGCCGACGCAGCTCGAACGCGCCCTGGCCTCGCCAGGCTCAGCCAAGGGGGATGCGTGACCATCAAGGTACCCATGATCTTTCCCGGCCAAGCGTCGCAGCAGGTGGGGATGGCCGCCGATCTGCTCGCGAGCGCCGGACCCGGGGCCGACCTCCTGCGCCAGATCGACACGACCCTCGGCTTCTCGCTCACGACCCTGATGACCCACGGTCCGGCCGAGCAACTCACCGAGACCCGCAACGCGCAACCCGCCATCCTCGCGCACTCGGTCGCCGTCGCTCTCGAGCTGGCGGCGCGCGGCATCGCCCCGTCGGTGGTCGCGGGCCACAGCCTGGGCGAGTTCAGCGCCGCGGCCGCGGCCGGGGCGATCGATCCTCTCGCGGCCGTACGCCTCGTGCGTCGGCGCGGCGAGTTGATGTGGAACGCCGGCGAGGCGCGGCCGGGCACGATGGCCGCGGTCATGGGTCTGGCGGCCGACGCCGTGGCCCGCATCTGCGCCGAGGTGAGCGCCGATGCGGGCGTCGTGGTGATGGCCAACCACAACTCGCCGAGCCAGGTGGCGATCTCGGGCGAACCGGCGGCCGTGGCGGCGGCGGGTGAGGTACTCAAGGCCGCGGGCGCCCGGCGCGTGATCCCACTCAATGTGAGCGGCGCTTTCCATTCGCCGTTGCTCGCCGACGCGGCAGTGATGTTCGCGCAGGATCTCGCGGCGATCTCGTTCCAGGACCCGCTGGTGCCGCTGGTGGCCAACGTTTCCGCCGAGCCCGTCACGGCCGGCGCGGCGCTGCGCGAAGGCTTCGCCGCCCAGCTCACGGCGCCGGTGCGCTGGCACGAGATCATGGATCGGCTGTGCGCTGGGCCCGACCAGCCGCGCGCCGTGCTCGAGGTGGGGCCCGGCCAGGTGCTGTCCAATCTGGCGCGACGCACCTATCCTGGGGTGGCGTTCCTCGCGGTCGGCTCGGCCGCGGATCTCGAAACCGTGGGCGAACGGCTCGCGAGCCTGCTCGCCGACGGAAAGGCCACGGAGGCCGATCATGCCTGAGGGCGCCGTCATCGTCACTGGAGCGAATCGCGGTATCGGTCTGGCGATCGCACAGATGCTCGCACGGGCAGGCTATGCGCTCGCGCTCGTGGGGCGCGACACGGCGCGGCTCGCCGAGGTGGCCGCGTCACTGCCCGGCGATCACGCTCGCGTGTACAAGGCGGATATCGCCGAATTCGCGCAGGTGGAGGCCGCCGTCGCGCAGATGCAGAGCGACTTCCCGGCGTTGCACGGCCTGGTCAACAACGCCGGCATGACGAAGGACGGCCTCGTTCTGCGCATGTCGCCGCAGGACTGGCAGCGTGTCATCGAGGTCAATCTGAACGGGACCTTCTACTTTACACGCTGCGTGGCGCCGATTATGATGCGCCAGCGAAGTGGCCGGATCGTGAACGTCAGTTCCGTGATCGGGATGACGGGCAACGCGGGCCAGGCCAACTACGCTGCCAGCAAGGCGGGCATCATTGCCCTGACCAAGTCGGTGGCGCGGGAGCTGGGCGGGCGCGGCGTGACCTGCAACGCCATCGCGCCGGGGTTCATCACCACGGACATGACCGCCGTCCTTTCCGAGAAGGTGCAGGCGGACATGTTACAACGCATCCCTCTGAAGCGGTTCGGCACCGGGGAAGACGTGGCCGGACTCGTGAAGTTTCTCTTGTCGGAGGAAGCCGCATACATCACCGGGCAAACCCTGGTCGTGGACGGCGGCATGGTCACGTGAACGCAGACTGACGTCAAGGAGGGCCATCGAGATGGCTTCGATTCAGGAGAAGGTGTACGAGATCATCGAGCGCAAGCTGTCCGTGAATCCCGAGCAGATCACCCCCGAGGCTTCCTTCACCGAGGACCTGGGGGCCGATTCGCTCGACACGGTGGAGCTGGTCATGGATCTCGAGGAACAGTTCGGCATCACGATCCCGGAAGAGGATCAGGAGAAACTGCGCACGGTGCAGGACGCGATCGATTATCTCGAGGAGCACGCCGAGGGTTAGCTCCCGCACCCGGTGTCCGGCCGCACGGCCAGGGCTTCGGTCACGACCCCGGTCTCACGCCGAACGCTCCGGCAAGGCCGGGGTCGCTTTCGATCGCCAGCTGCAAGAGCGCCAGATACAAGAGCGCCAGATACAAGAGCGCCAGATGATACGGACCGGCACGGGACAGCGGTGAGGAGGTCAATGGTGAACTTGAAGAAGGTCGTGGTGACCGGTCTCGGCATGGTGACGGCGGTCGGTCGCGATCGCGACGCCACGTGGGCGTCCGTCCGGGCCGGCAAGGGCGGCGTCAGTCCGATCACTAGTTTCGATACCGAGGGGTACCGCACGACGTTCGCGGCCGAGATCAAGGATTTTGATCCCAACGTGGTGATGGACCCTAAGGAGTCACGCAAGGCCGACCGCTATGCGCAGCTGGCCATCGCAGCCGCCGAGCAGGCCGTAGCCCAGGCCCAGTGCGGGTCGCCAAGCGATCCGTTCCGTGCCGGCGTGATCATCGCGTCCGGCATCGGAGGCATGCTCACGTTCGAGGAGCAACACACGAAGTTGATGCAGCGGGGACCACGCGGCGTGTCGCCACTCTTCATCCCGATGATGATCGCCGACATGGCGTCGGGTCTGGTCTCCATCCGGTACGGGTTCCGCGGTCCGAACTTCTCGACCGTGTCCGCCTGCGCCTCGGCCGGACACGCGATCGCCACCGCCTACGATCATATTCGCCTGGGCAACGCCGACGTCATGATCACGGGTGGCGCCGAGGCGGCCATCTGCCCGATGGCGCTCTCCGGATTCGGAAACATGAAGGCCCTGTCCGCCCGGAACGACGAGCCCGAGAAGGCGAGTCGTCCCTTCGACGCCGAACGTGATGGATTCGTGCTCGGAGAGGGCGCGGGGATCATGGTGATCGAGGGCGAGGAGCATGCGCAGGCGCGCGGGGCGACCATCCTCGGTGAGATCGTCGGGTACGGCGCCACGGCCGACGCCTATCACATGACCCAGCCCGACAACGATGGTGAGGGTGCCCAGGCGAGTATGAGTCTCGCGCTGAAGAGCGCGGGCATCACGCCCGAGCAGGTTGGCTATATCAACGCTCACGGCACGTCGACCTATTTCAACGACAAGATCGAGAGCCTGGCCATCCGCAAGGTGTTCGGCGACCATGCCGACCGGCTAGCGGTCAGCTCCACGAAGTCGATGGTGGGCCACCTGTTGGGGGCCGCCGGAGGAGTGGAGGGCGGCGTGACGGTCCTCGCGCTGCACGAGGGCATCCTGCCACCGACCATCAACCTCGACCATCCGGATCCCGAGTGCGATCTCGACTACTGCCCGAATCACGCGGTGGAACGCCGCGTGGAATTCGCGCTGTCGAACTCGTTCGGGTTCGGCGGTCACAACGTGTCCCTGTGCTTCAAGGCGCGGGTCTGATCGCGCGGCCATGACGCTGCGCTCATTCTGGCTACGTCTCACGGGCGGCGGTGCGGACGCGACACCCGACACCGCCGCACCGGTGGCCCAGGATCCGGAAAACCTCGAGCGCCTCGAGGTCAAGCTCGGTCACACCTTCGAGGATCCTTCGCTGCTCGCCAACGCTCTGGTGCACCGCTCCCATATCCACGTCAGTCAGGCCGCCCGCATCGAATCGAACGAGCGTCTCGAGTTCCTGGGCGATGCTGTGCTCGGCGTCGTCGTGAATGCGTACCTCTATGAGCGCTTCCCGGAGGCGAGCGAGGGTGACCTGACGAAGATGAAATCGCTCCTCGTGTGCGGGAGCCGTCTGAGCGAGGTCGCGGCGCAACTCGACCTCGGCAGCCATGTCCAGATGTCTCGCGCCGAGGCCGCCACGGGGGGGCGCCATCGTTCGAGCATCCTGGCCGACACCACCGAGGCTCTGATCGGCGCCATCTATCTCGACGGAGGACTCGAAGCGGCGGAGGCGATGATCAACCGTTGCTTGCTGGTGCAGTGCGACCAGGTGCTGGCCCGGCGCGGTCTCGACAACTACAAGAGCCGCCTGCAGGAGATGGTCCAGGCTCGCTACAAGAGTCCGCCCCGCTACCGCGTGCTTTCCGCCGAGGGGCCGGATCACGCGCGCGTGTTTACCGTGTGTGTCACCTTCAACGGCACCGCCCTCGGTCAGGGGGAAGGGCCGAACAAGAAGACCGCCGAGCAGGTTGCCGCGCATTCCGCTCTGGAACGACTGACGCGCGAACCCGACCTGCTGGCGGAGTTGGGTGGCGACGGGCGCGGTCCCGCCGAGTGACGCATCGCCGTGGAGAGTCATCCCCATGCAGATTCGCCGGCACATCGTCGGTTACGGTTTGCTTGTCGTCACTGTGAGCGCGTGCGCCCAGTCGGCGCCGCCCGCGACCCCGCCCGATTTGCCGCCGCCCGCCGATCGCGTGCAGAGGCTCGGCGGCGAGGTCGGACGCGATATGGGTTTGCCCCTCGGGGCGGGCCCGGCTTACCAGATCGGACGCACGCTCGCCCAGCAGGGTGATCCCCAGGCGGCGCTGCCGTACCTGAACCAAGCGTTCCGCATGGCGCCCGATGTCGAACGCATCGGCGCGACCTATCTCGACGTTCTCGTCGCCACCGGCTACGAGAGCGACGCCCTCAACGTCGTATCGGGCCTCGTCCGCCTGCATCCCGGCGACATGGCCTACCGTCGCCGCCACGCGGCTCTGCTGGCGCGCGCGGGGCAGTACCGTCAGGCTCTCGATGAGGTCCAGCAGGTGCAAGCCGCACAGGTCGACGACGTCGATCTGGTGAAACTCGAGTGCGAGCTGCGCGAACGGCTCGGCGAGGTCGACCGGGCGCTCACTGTCGCGGCGGCCGCCGAGGACCGGTTCCCCGACGCGCGCCAGGAGCTCGTGGTGCTGCAGGCGGCCATCCTGAGGCGTGCCGACCGGCGCGACGACCTCGAGGTTCTGCTGCGCTCTCGCCTGGGCACCATGCCGACCTCCGTACCGATCCGCCAGGCTCTGTTGCGCGCCCTCGTGGAACGCAAGGATCTGGCTGCCGCGCTGGTCGTGGCCGAGGAGGGGGACGCGTTGCCCTCGTCCGGGGACGCGGAGACCAAAGCGGGTTTCCAGATCCAGCTCGCCGATATGCTCGTCCGTGACGGCCGCTATCCCGAGGCCGTCGACGTGCTCAACGACCTGCGCAGCCGCGGCCAGGCCGACCAGGATGCCCAGCTCTGGCTCACACGGCTGCTCGTCGGCCTGGGACGCAACGAGCAAGCCAAGGATATTCTGGGCGCCATCCTCGAGCGCTGGCCCCGGGCGGGCGAGGCTCACTACCTGCGTGGCAAGGTCGCCCTCGGCGAGGGGGATGCCGGCACGGCGCTCGCGAGTCTGCGGCAAGCCGTGTCCCTGGCACCCGATCGCGTCGATTTCCGCCTGGCGCTACTGCAAGGCCTGCTCACGACCCGCCGCGACGCGCTCGCGGCCACAGCGCCCACGCCCGCGCAGCAGGCCGTGCGCGAAGAGCTGTCCAAGCAGGCTGAGAAGGCTGCGTTCCAGGTGCATCCGCGCGATGCCGCGGGGCATCTCATTCTCGGCTATGCTTACGAGGCGCTCGACGAACTCGAGAAAGCAGCTCGCCAGTTCGAGGCCGCCGGCGAGGTGAACGACGTGCGTGTTCAGGCGATGCTCGAGCTGAGCCTTTGCTACGAGCGGATGGGCGAGACGAGCCGGGCGGGCAAGACGCTCGAGAACCTGCGGCAAGAGTTTCCGGATCAGCCCGAGGTGGCGAACACCCTCGGGTATTTTCTGGCCGAGCGCGGGACGGATCTCGGGCGCGCCGAGGATCTCGTACGCCAGGCCCTGAAGGACGATCCGGTGAACGGGGCGTACCTCGATTCGCTGGGCTGGGTCCTCTACAAGCGAGGCGACCATGCGGCCGCCTTCGACCAGCTCGTCGAGGCGGCGAATCAGCGTCCGGAAGATCCCGTCATCCTCGAGCATCTCGGACTGACGCTCCGCGCGCTCGGCCGTTCGGCCGAGGCGCTCAACGTCCTGCGTCGGTGCCTCGCCGCTGGCGGCGAGACCGCACGCATCGCCCCCGTGATCAAGGAGCTGGAATCCGATGAGCAATAAACGGTCGAGTCCCTGTCTCGCGATCGTGATGGTCGGCCTCGCCGTCGCGGTCTGGCCTGCCGGCAGCCGCGCTGCCGGCGAACAGGCGACGCTCGGCCTGGCCGAGTGGCATATCGAGAGCGCCCTGGCCCCGGCATCCGGTCGTGCTCTCTGGTTCATCGACCGCGCCGGTTCCTGGCGCTGCGATGTCGGCGTGGGCGAGGGGGCCGCGGTGACGGTCTCCGATCTGCGCGATCGCCGAGGGCGGGGCTGGACCCTGGCCGCGCCCTGGGATGGCGCCATGCTGCTCGAGGCCTGGGGCGAGCCTTGGCGCGAAGGGGGCAAGGCCGTGACCGCCGTGATGGCGGGCATCCTCGGACGCTGGACCGATACCGGAGATGGCCCGGCGACCACGGAACGCCGCTACGGCGCCTGGACCCGGCCGCGACCGCGCCGTCACCTGACCGTCGTCGTGGATACGGACGATCTGCCGGATGCCTGGCGTCCGCCCGACGCGCGTGACATCGCCGGCAAGGGCACGCGCCGCGCCATGGTCTCCCGCGGCCACGGACGTGGCGGACAGGGGCTGCGCATCGCCATCGAGGCGCGTCCCCAGGGTGGCCTGAGCCTGACGACCGCCCGCTATCCGGGCGCTCTCGTCCTGAACACTCCCGCTCTCCAGCGAGTGACATCGTTGCCGCCAGAAGCGTTCCTCCCGGTCTGGTCGGTCGCGGAGCTGGGGCTCGCCGCTGGATTGTCCGAATAGGACGGAACTCGGTGGCGTCCCCGGGTGTTCCAACGGGCGCTGGCAGTTCCGCGTGCAGGAGGGTGATGTGAATTTCTCCCGTGACGAGCAGTTCAACCGGCCGACGGCCGTGGGCGCGAACCTGGGACCCACCCGCGACGAGGACCTCATCGTCCTCGTCCAGAAGGGCAACCGGCGCGCGTTCGATGAGATCGTGGCACGGTACAAGGGCCGGCTCTACTCCTTCATCCTGCGGATGGTGAAAGACGGGAACCTGGCCGAGGAATTGACGCAGGAGACGCTGATCCGCGTCTACCTGCACGCCGATAAGTACCGCGAGATCGCGAAGTTCTCGACCTGGGTATTCACGATCGCGACCAATCTTGTGCGCAACAAGATGCGGCAGCGCTCGCGGATGCCGCGGTTCCTCAGCCTCGATCCGGCGCCGGAGAACGACGATGACATGCCCCTGGATCCGCCCGACCACACGGCCGACCCTTCGCGTGCTGTGGAGGGAGAGGAACTGGGGAAACTCATCGCCGAGGCCACGGCGCGGATTCCGGAGAAGTACCGGATCCCGTTCCTCCTGCGCGAGGTCGATCAGCTCTCCTACGAGGAGATCCAGCAAGTCACCGGACTGAAGCTTGGCACCGTGCGCTCGCGCATCAATCGTGCGCGCAATCGGTTCCGGCAGAACATCAAGCCGCTCCTGAAGAATGAGAGCTTGCTCGCCGAACTCGAACGGATCGAGGCCCGAGCGGCCGCCGACGATCAAGACGACTGATCGCAGAGACGCAAGATGCGCAAGGAAATGGAGGCGCAAGAGATCATGACGTGCAACCGGATGCGGGAATGGATCAGCCTTGAATGCGACGGACACCTGGAGCCCGAGCGGGTTCCGCGGCTGCTCGCGCATCTCGAGGCCTGCGAGGAGTGCCGCACCTATCGGAGCGATCTTCAGCTCGGACAGCGACTCCTGCGTGCCACCCAGGCTGAACCCGCCGAAGGTTTCGCCTGGCGGCTGCAACTTCGCCTGAACAACGCCCTCAAGGACGCGGCTCGTGAGGCCGCCGCACCCTGGCCTGTGCCTTCGTACTCATGGCGGCGCTGGCTCGGACCTTTCGCGGTGGCGTCGAGCGTGGGCCTGGCGGCGGTGCTGGCCGTGGCCCTGTTCACCATGCCGGCCACGGGCGTGCGCGGCCCCATCGCGACCGGCGAACAGGTCGCCGTCGACGGACTCGCGCGCGTGCCCCTCGCCGGCCAGGGGGCCACGGAATTCTTCGACCGCAGCCGGCGGCCGCTCACGCCGGCGGCGAGCACGAGTCGGGTCTTTGGCGCCTATGGCAATCCGTACCAGCAGACGGTCTCGCTCGAGCGCGGGGGCGGCCTGTCCGCGAACGGCTGGAACGGTCTGCCCAGTGGCGACCTCGTACGGCTCCAGCGACTGCAGCAGGAGAACGATATCCTGCGCCACCGCGCGACGCAGGCCGAGCTGCGGTCCCAGCGGCTGCAGGCCCGACTTGACAGTCTCTCGTTCCGTCCCCTAGATAACCAGCAGTAGGGAATCGACGATCCGTCGAGGCCCCGCGCTGAGAGGGGAGAGTGCCGATGACGGGACGGGCCATACCTACAGTCTTATCGCTGACGATCATCCTCACCGTGGTGGGGTGTGTCGGGAATGAGGGCGCCATTCTCATGGCGCCCGGTTCCTACGGCGATATCGCGATCGTCGCCTCCAGTGACGAGCTCGCGGGCGCACTCCGCTCCTTCACCAACGAACTCAACCGGGAATACTCGTTCGTCATCGCCCGCGAGATGCAATTCAACATCGACGTGTTCGAACCGGCGCGCTGGGAACTCTGCAAGGGCTACAAGAACGTCATCCTGGTCGCCGTGCTTCCGGACGGCGGTCCGGTCGTCAAGGCCCTGAAGAAGCACGTGAGTTCCGACGAGTACCAGAAGCTGGCCACCAGCGCGGCGTCGATGCTCTATCTCGAGGAACCGTTCGCGAACTACCAGTTCGCCGTCGTCGTGGCCGGTCGCGACCGGAACAGCGTCCTGAGCCTGCTGCACCAGCATGCCGACGATCTGCGCCAGGTGATCGAGAACAAGGCGGCCGCGCGAATCATGCGGCGCTATCGCGTCGACGGGCTCGACTCGAACATCATGACCTCCCTCTGGAACAAGGATCATTTCTTCCTCGAGGTACCGAACGTCTACCACCTGAACCAGGATCGCCCGGATGGTTTTTCAGCGGTGGAACTCATGCAGAATGGCCCCTCACGCGGCCTGACCGTATCCTGGCGCGAGGTGGACGACCCTGTTGCCGTCCTCGCCGATACGACGGCGCTGCTCACGATGCGCGAGGCGATGGGGCGCGAGCTGCACGACGAGGAACTGGTGCCCGAAACCTTCGTCTGGACGGAGGACACGATCGGTGACATGCGGGCGGTGAAGCTGGAGGGGGCCTGGAGCAGCACGGACAAGAATTTCTTCGGGGGCGGGCCGTTCTGGTCGTGGTTCGTTGCCGATCCGGGAACGCGGAGACTCTTCTGCCTCGACGCACTCTGCTATGCGCCGGGCCTCGACAAGATGGACATGTTCCGGCGCATGCGCGCCATCCTCGAGACGTTCTCGCTCAAACGGCCGCAGCCCTGATCGGTGCGGGCGACGGAAGGACCGCCGCGTGCGCGTACATTCCCCCCGTACCGTGATGATTCCCGCGGTTCTGTGCTTGCTGACTGGTGTCCCGGTCGCCATGGCAGCCCGGAACGACGCCGGACAGGTCGATACCGGGCGCCACCGGCCGCAGGCGGTTGCGGTTGCCGACACCGGCCGCGCCGGCCAACCCTCGCGAGTGGAGGCCGCCATCGGCGTGGGCATGCTCACCAGCGGCGATCTGCTGCGGGTCCGGACGGCGGCGGGTTCCGGCATCCCCTGGGCACCACCCGGGGGCTCGTCATTCGTGTCGGATGAGTACCTGCTCACGATCGATGAGGACGTAGCGTTCTCGCTCATGGTCAAGTACGATCTTACCCGATGGCTGGCCGTGCGTGCCGACGGCAGCACGGCGCGCGTCTCCGTCACGGCGAAAGCCCACAGCGGCGAGGTCGTGAATCTTCACCAGTGGGACACCGTCACGCTCAGCATGCTGGGGCTCGCCATCGAGGGCAAGCTGGTGCAACAGCCTAGCTATCCCTACCTGCTCGCGGGCGTCGCCTATGTGTCGCTGAGCGGCCATGGGGGCGAGGGTTTCGACCAGTCGCGCCTCGCGTTGCGGTTCGGTGCCGGCTACCACCACGATCTCGGGCAGCGGCTCGGCCTGCGCGTCGAAGCCCGCAATACGTTGCAACAGTTCAAGTTCTCGGACTACGTGCCACCAGTCGACGGCGCCATCCTGCCGAATTACACGATCGAGGAACGGGGACCGCAGCAACTCTGGGAGCTGCTGCTCGGGCTCACGGGCCGATTCTGACCGCCGGAAACGCCGATTCTGTGGGGGATTTCCTTGGCGGGGCCCCGCGGCGGCGCTATATTCCGTGGGTTATGCCGACGACTCGCGATCGACGCGAGGACCGCACGACCAGCCCCAGAGGATCCCATACATGAGCAACGTTATCGCCGTGGTGAACCACAAGGGTGGGAGCGGGAAGTCCACGACTGCCATCAATCTGGCCGCCGGGCTCACCCGCTACAGCGACGTCACGTCCTCGTGCCTCCTAATCGACATGGATCCCCATGGCTGCGCCACCAGCACGCTGCTGGGCAAGCTGGATGGCGAGCCCCCCGCGCGGAGCGTCTTCGATGTGCTGCGCCGCGCCATCACGCCGCACGACGGGATTGCGAGCACTGTCTACGACGAGAACATCGACGTGCTGCCATCGAACCCGTCGCTCGAGAGCATGGCCAAGACGCAGATCACCGATCGCCTGGCCAAGGTCGTGCAGGCTCTCACGACGAGCTATGGCTGGATCATCATCGATACGCCGCCGAACCTCGGGGTGCTCACGCAGAATGCGCTCGTCGCGGCCGACTACGTCCTGATCCCGACGCCGTGCACGGGCCTGGCGGTGCCGGCGCTGCGCCAGCTCAAGCAGCTGATCGAGCGGATCAAGGAGCGTCAGAATGTCTGGTTGCAGATGCTCGGCGTGCTGATCACGCTGAAGGACGGGCGTACGCCCCTACAGAAGGGTGTTCGGCGGGAGCTGGGCAACATCTTCGACAAGAACGACATCTTCCGCACGATCATCACGAACAACATCAAGATCGAGGAAGCCCCGGCAAACTTCCAGAGCATCTTCGCGTACGATTCCGGTTGTCTCGGCGCGTCCCTCTATCGCGACTGGATCAAGAAGGAATTCCTGAAGAAGCACCAGAAGCTGGAAAAGATGCGGATGGAGCAGCGCGAGGCGGCGGCCGCCGTGCAGGCGGCGGCGGTGGCCGAGGCCGCGAGCGCGAAAGAGGAAGAGGAAGAAGAGGCCGAGTCGGCGGACGAGGAATAGTCGCCCGTCAGCCTCGGTCGGCCACGTAAGGGTTGCTTGCGCGCTCGCGCCCCACCGTCGTGTCCGGTCCGTGGCCAGGGTGCAGATCTGTGGCATCCGGGAGCGTATAGATACGCGACCGGATGCTTTTTTCCAGGGTCGCGAAGTCCCCGCCGGGCAAGTCCGTGCGCCCGACGGATCCGGCGAAGACGCAATCTCCGACGATCGCATGCCCATCCCACGCGAACATCACATGCCCTGGCGCGTGCCCCGGGACGTGGGCCACGGCAATGGCGTCGTCGCCGAAGGGGAGGGCCAGGCCGTCCACCAGATCGGGCGCGTAGCGCGGCACCGCGGTCGACGGCAGATCATAGAAGGCCTGGTGTTCGGGCATGTGATCGATGAAGTCCACGTCCGCGGCGTGGCAGCGCAGAGGCAGGTCGAGACGGTCCTGCACGGCGGCCGCGGCGCCGACGTGGTCGAAGTGTCCATGGGTGGCCAGGAGATAGCGCACGCGGCAACCGCTGGCGTCGACGGCCTGCAGGAGCCGGTCCGCCTCGTCGCCGGGATCGATCAGCGCCGCCTCGCCACCGGCGGTACCGGTGGTCAGGAGCCAGGCGTTCATCTGCAACGGTCCGACGGTGAGGCAGGTCAGGGTCCAGGTGGCCATGGCATCTCCTGAACGACGCGGCCGGGGTGCGGGAGCACCCCGGCCGGTGGTGGCGTCAGACGCCGTCAATCGTCGTAGTACTCCCGGCCGAGGTGCGTGATCAGCTCCTCGCCCATCATCCAGCGCAGGGTGTTCTTCAGCTTCTTGTGCTGGATGAAGAGGTCATGCTCCGGATAGAGCCCGGTGGGCACCACGGGGCTCTTGAAGAAGAAGCTGAGCCACTCCTGGATGCCCCCGAGGCCCGCCCGTTTGGCCAGGTCGAGGAACAGCGCGAGGTCGAGCACCAGCGGCGCGGCGAGGATCGAATCGCGGCACAGGAAATCGACCTTGATCTGCATCGGCATACCACACCAGCCGAAGATGTCGATGTTGTCCCAGCCTTCCTTGTTGTCCCCGCGCGGCGGATAGTAGTTGATGCGGACCTTGTGGTACAGGTTTCCGTAAAGGTCCGGATACAGCTCCGGCTGCAGAATCGAGCCCAGCACGCTGAGCTTCGACTCTTCCTTCGTCTTGAACGACCCGGGGTCGTCGAGCACCTCGCCATCGCGATTGCCGAGGATGTTGGTCGAGAACCAGCCGTTGATCCCCAGCATCCTGGCCTTGAATCCAGGGGCCAGGATGGTCTTCATGAGGGTCTGTCCGGTCTTGAAGTCCTTGCCACAGGTGGGACTGCCCGTCTGCTTGGCGAGTTCCTCGAGGGCGGGGACGTCACCGCTCAGGTTGGGGGCGCCGTTGGCGTAGGGGATGCCCTTCTTGATCGCGGCATAGGCGTAGATCATGCTCGGCGGAATATCCTGGTGGTCCTCTCGCAGCCCCTTCTCGAACGCCGCCATCGACTGATGGACCTCGGAACGCTTGATGTAGATCTCGGTGGATCCGCACCAGACCATGACGAGGCGATCGCAACCGTTGGCGGCCTTGAAGTCGTCCATGTCCTGCATCAGGGCTTCGGCCAGGGCCATCTTGTTCGCGCCCTTCTTGACGTGCTCGCCGTTGAGCTTCTTGACGTAGTACTGGTCGAATACGGCGGGCATGGGCCGGATCCCATCGATGGCCGGCTTCAGCTCGTCCAGGAGGGTCCGGTCGAGCACACCGGCCTTGACCGCAGCCTCGTAGACGGAGTCGTTGAAGATGTCCCAGCCGCCGAAGACGATGTCGTCGAGATTGGCCAGAGGCACGAAATTGCGGATCAGAGGCTGGCGGCCCTCGGTCCGTTTGCCCAGCCGGATGTGCCCGAGCTGGGTGACGCTTCCCGTCGGGAGGCGCAGACCCCGGCGCACGGCCTCCAAGCCGGAGATGAACGTGGACGACACGGCGCCCATGCCCGGGGTCAGGATTCCGAGCTTCCCGGCCGCGGGCTTGATGTCCAGCTTTTCGCCCATAATCCTAAGCTCCTCTCACCAGTTGGTCGGTTGCCCTCATGGCAGTGCCCGCCCCAGGATAGGACGCATGGAGAGGGAAGGCAAAAGAAAAGAGGAGCTTACGGAACCTAAGCAAAACCACGAAATTCGCATATCCGGGGGTGGACATCTGACGTAACGATATGCTAAACTGTGTGCGCTTTGCGTCGGGTCGCTTGATGGCACTGCGGCGTGCGCAGTCCCCAGCCGGGGGCGCTTGCGCAAAGCCTGGTTCGCGGCGCGAGCCGGTTGACTCGAAGAAAGGAATGCATGGGCCCAGGGTAACGCGTCGGACAACTTGCTGCGAACACAATCGAGCATGCCTCGGGAGTGGGACATAATATGAAGGACGATGCGGCTGCCCTGTCGGTGCACACGCAGAGTTTTGCTCCGTCATCTGCTGCCTTTTTCATCCCCGTCGACACCCGGCGTTTCCGTGGCCTCACCGGTGTGGCCAAACGCGGATTCGACATTGTTTGCGCGTTGATCGGGCTCATAGTAGGCCTGCCGTTCGGGCTCGTGTTTGCGTTGCTCATCAAACGCTCGAGTTCGGGGCCGGTGTTTTTTGTCCAGGAGCGCCTGGGCAAGGACGGGCGTCCGTTCCCATTCTACAAGTTCCGCTCCATGCGCCACGACAGCGACGACGCGATCCATCGCCAGTTCGCGGCCATGTTCATCGCGGGCGACGCCGACGGTTGCAAGACCAAGAACGGCGGCAAGACGAGTTTCAAGCTGGAGGAAGATCCCCGTATCACGGGGATCGGGGGCTGGTTGCGCCGGACCTCTCTGGACGAGTTGCCGCAACTCTGGAATATCTTGCGCGGCGACATGTCCATGGTCGGGCCACGTCCGCCGATCGCGTACGAGATCGAGAATTACCAGCCATGGCATCTCGAGCGCCTCAAGGTCACGCCGGGGCTGACGGGCATGTGGCAGGTCATGGGCCGCAGCAGCGTCTCGTTCGACGAGATGGTGCACCTCGACCTGTACTACATCAACAACTGGTCCCTGGTGCTGGATCTCCAGATCATGGCGAGAACCATCCCGGTGGTACTGCGCGGGACCGGAGGTTTTTGAGAGCATCACGCTTCTCAAGGTGGCCTGATTTCTTCCGAAACGTACCGTGGTGAAGCAAGAACGCAGGGGGGCCTGCGTCTCGGGTCGGCATGCCGGCCCGCGTCGCGACGGAAAGGACGAGCGTCATGATTCGAATGGGCGTCATTGGTTGCGGTTACTGGGGACCGAACCTCATCCGCAATTTCTCAAACAATCCCGACGTCGACCTCGCCGCCATTGCCGACATCGACGAGGCGCGCCTGGCGCACGTGGGGCGCCTGTATCCGAACGCGAAGCGTCTGCGTGATCATCGCGATCTGGTGAACGACCCCACGATCGACGCTGTCGTGGTGGCCACGCCGGTATCGACGCATTTCCCGCTGGGCAAGGAAGTCCTGCTGGCAGGGAAGCACCTCTTCCTCGAAAAACCGATGGCGACGACGCCGGCCGAATGCCGCGAGCTGAACGACCTGGCCGCTGCCGCGGATCTGCAGATCATGATCGGCCACACGTTCCTCTTCACCCCGGCCGTACAGAAGATCCGGGCGCTCATGCAGTCGGGGCAGCTGGGCGACGTCTACTACGTGTCGATCACCCGGGTGAACCTGGGCATCTTCCAGAAGGACGTCAACGTGGTCTGGGACCTGGCGCCGCACGACGTCGCCATGCTCAATCACCTCTTCGACGCGAAGCCGGAGGTCGTCAGCGCCACGGGCCGCTGCTACGTGCAGCGCGACAAGGGCATCGAGGACGTCGCGTTCCTCACCCTCGAGTATCCGGGACGTCAGATCGCACACATCCACGTGAGCTGGCTCGACCCGAACAAGATCCGCCGCTGCACGTTCGTGGGCAGCCGGCAGATGCTGGTGTACGACGACGTGTCCCCGACCGAGAAGATCCGCGTCTACGATAAGGGTGTTGAGGTCCAGCCTCATTATGATACCTTCGGCGAGTTCCAGCTCACGCTGCGGTCGGGGGACATTTTCGTGCCCCAGATCGAACAGACGGAGCCGTTGAAGGTGGAGGCCCAGCATTTCGTGGACGCGATCCTCGGGCGCGCGGAGTCCATTTCGAACGGGACTCACGGCCTCGAGGTGGTGGAGATCCTCGAGAAGGCGTGCCTCTCCATCAAGGCTGACGGCCGGCCCATCGAGCTCGTGTCGGGCGCCTGATCGGCGCGGCGCGAGGCCAGGGCTCGTCGACACTGCTCGTCGAAGCAGAGGGGTGACGTGGCCTCCGCCATCCGTGTGGCCATGATCGGCCAGAAGGGCTACCCGCCGGTGCACGGGGGTATCGAGCGGCACGTCGCCGAGCTGGCGCGTCGTCTCGCGCCGCTCGGGTTCGCCGTCGATATCTACAGCCGTCCTCATTACAGCCGGCTCACCGGTGAGACGGACGTGCCGGGCGTGCGCGTCATCCGATTGCCGAGTCTCGCCACCAAGCACTTCGACGCGATCTCCCACACCCTGCTCGCCACGGCCGACGCGATGCGCCGGGGCGCGGACATCGTGCACTACCATGCGCTCGGCCCCGGGCTCCTGGCCTGGGCGCCGCGGTTCCTCGCGCGCCAGCGCACCGTGGTGACGGTGCACGGGCTCGACTGGCAGCGCGAGAAATGGGGCCGGGTCGCACGCGCGGTCCTCAAGCTCGGCGAACTGGCGAGCGCACGGGCTCCGCAGCGGACGATCGTGGTCTCCCAGGACCTCCGCGAGCACTACCTGAAGCAGCATCGCGCCGTCACGGATTACATCCCCAACGGCATCACGCCGCCCGTCTATCGCGACGCCACCCTGCTGCAGGAAGGCGGCCTGCCGGCCACGTACATCCTCTTCGCCGCGCGCATCGTGCCGGAGAAGGGCCTGCACCTGCTCCTGGACGCGCATGGCCGGTTGCCGGCGCCGCTGAGGCGCGCGTACCCGCTCGTCGTGGCCGGCGATGCCGGATTCACCCCGGGATACGCCACGCGGCTACGCGAGCGCGCCCACCCGGAAGTGCACTTCCTCGGCTTCGTGCACGGGGCACTCCTGGAAACGTTGTTTTCGCAGGCGACAGTGATGGTCCTGCCGTCTGCCATGGAAGGCCTCTCGATCACGCTGCTGGAGGCGATGGCCTACGGGCGCTGCTGCCTGGTCAGCGACATCCCGCCGAATCTGGAAGCGACGGCCGGACACGCGGCGTCGTTTCCCTCCGGCGATGCCGTCGCGCTGGGCGCCGCGCTCGCGGCCCTGCTCGATGATCCCGGCCGGCGCGACGAACTGGGACGGCAGGCCCAGCTCCACGCCATCGAGCACTATTCGTGGGATCGTGTCGCGGCCCGGACGGCGGCGCTGTACCGGGACCTCCTGGGGCGTCCGGAAGGCAGCCTTCATGCCCCCTGAATCAGGCAACGAGCCGGTTGACATTCCTCGGGCCATCGCTTATCTACTTGTGACCAACCTGGAGCGGGCATAGCTCAGTTGGTAGAGCACTACCTTGCCAAGGTAGTGGTCGCGAGTTCGAGTCTCGTTGCCCGCTCCAATTTTTTTTGCCCCGCGGCGTCGCGTCGACGGGGTCCGCATCGAGGCCCGCCTGTCTTGACAAGGTACGTGTGGGCATTGATAATTCGTTGCGGCGAGGCGGCATAGCCAAGAGGCAAGGCGACGGTCTGCAAAACCGTTATCCCCGGTTCGAATCCGGGTGCCGCCTCCATTTTCATGCAATGCGCTCGGCGTCGACCAGCCGGTGCCGGGGTGGCGAAACTGGTAGACGCAAGGGACTTAAAATCCCTCGGAGCGTTGCTCCGTGCCGGTTCGAGTCCGGCCCTCGGCACCATCATGTCGGCACCATCGTCCTCAACGCCATGCCGGCCGCGAGCCGGGCGCGGGGTGCCCTTGCGACTCGCCTTCCTCTCCATCGGCCGCCACATCCACACGGAGCGCTGGATCCGCTTTTTCGCTGCGCGCGGGCACGAGTGCCATCTGCTCACAGTGCAGCCTGGCCCGGTCGATGGCGTCACCGTCCATGACATCACCACGGCGTGGGGGCCGAAACCCTGGCGCTACCTCATGTCGCTCGGCAAGGTCCGGCGCATCCTGCGGGGCCTGCGCCCCGACCTCCTCAACACGCACTTCCTGACGGGCTATGGCTACTGGGGCCACTTCAGCGGTGTGCATCCGAACGTGCTCACCGTCTGGGGCGACGACGTCTACGTGACGCCCTTCGAGAGCCGGACAAAGCTGTGGCTGGCGCGGCGGGCGCTCGCTTCATGCGATGCGCTCACCGGCGATTCCGTCGACATCCTCAGGGCGGCGGTGTCGCTCGGGGCGGATGCGTCGCGGAGTTTCCGCGTGCTCTGGGGCGTGGATTTCACGCGCTTCCAGCCGCGTCCGGCGCCGGAGTTCCGGCAACGCTTCGGCGTGGGGCCGGACGATGTGCTCTACTTCTCGCCGCGCAGCTACACACAGCCGTATTACAATATCGACACCATCATCGCCGCGGCGGCTGTGGTACGGCGTGAGGATTCGCGCGCGCGGTTCCTCTTCGCTGGCTACGAGGGCGATCATGCCCCGTTCCTCACCATGGCGCGCGATGCCGGTCTCGGCGACACGGTGCGGGTCGTCGGTCGTCTGCCGCACGCCGAGTTCGCAACGGCGCTGAACGCGTCCGACGTCTTCATCTCGGTTCCCTCCGTCGACGCCACGGCCGTCAGCTTGCTCGAAGCGATGGGCTGTGGGTGCGCGATCATCGTGTCGCGCCTGGCGTCGGCCCTGGAATTCGTGAAGGACGAGCAGTCGGCTCTCGTGGTAACGCCGCGCGACGTGGACGGACTCGCAGCCGCGATGCGACGGCTCGGCAACGACGCCGAGTTGCGGCGTCGCCTGGGTGCGGCCGCGCTGGCGTCGGCCCATCGTGATTGCGGGTTCGACGCCAACATGGCGCACGTCGATGCCATCTTCCGGAGGCTGATCGACGGCCAGGGCGTGTGGCCGGCCGAAGTGGCGTTGCCCGCGCTCGACACCACGGGGGCCCGATGACGCTGTCGGTTGTCATCCCCACGAAGGACAAGGCGCCGCTGCTCGCCCGCACGCTCGACGCCCTTGACGCCCAGGACTTGCCGGGCGTTGCGTGGGAGATCGTCGTGGTCGACGATGGCTCGTGCGACGGGACCGCCGCCTTGCTCGCCCGTCGCGCGGCGGCCCCGGGTTCGCGGTTGCGACCCGTGAGTCCGGGGCGAAACGTCGGCCGGGCGGCCGCCCGCAATCTTGGCTGGCGTTCGGCCTCGGGCCGCTGGGTCGTGTTCCTCGACGACGACATCATCGCGCCGCCGCACCTCCTCGCGGCGCATCTGCGGATCCTCGCGGCCGACCCGCGCCACGGCACGATCGGCCACGCGGTCACCGAGCCGGCCATCGTCGATGCCGCGCATTTCGCCTACCTCGACTCGCGGGGCGTGGCCAAGCTCCCGTCCGGACCGGCTCCCGCCCGCTACTTCGTCACCCAGAACGCCGGGGTGCCGCGCGAGGCCCTGGCGGCGATCGGGGGCTTCGACGAGGGGTTCTCGGCCTACGGGTTCGAGGATATGGACATCGGATTCCGGCTGGAGGACTGGGGCGTACGCTTCCAGGTGCTGCCGGCACCGGTCCCGCACCACATCCACCACCACACGTTCGGCGAGTACCTGGACAAGAAGCGGGTCTGCGGACGGCTCTCGCTCCCAGTCGTGGCACAGCGGCATCCCGGTCGTATCGCCGAGATGCGGCTCGACCTCATCATCGATCCCGTGGGGCGGCGGCCAGGATGGCCTAAGGCCCTGCTGAGGTCCGCCCTCCGTGGCTGGCCGGGGCGCCTGGCGGTGACGGCGGCGCGGCACTGGCCGGTGCGGGCCCATGGCGTGCCCGTCTTGCGGAGCCTCCACGCGCGCGTGATGGACGCCGCGGTGCTGGCAGCCTACTGCCAGGGTCTCGCGGAGCGTGGCGAGTAGTCTGCCATTTAGGCAGTTAAACCTGCCCATCAGACAGTTATTCTGTGGCAGTCGTGGCGACGACGAGTTGGCGGCGCGCGAGCGACGCTTTCAAGCATATGTAAAAACGCCACTTATATAGATTCCGGCGCGACCGTTTCCGCGGCACGCGCCTTGTAAAGGCTAGCCCGTTCAATGGAGACGAAGGAACCTGCGATTGCAAGGGAGTGAAGCGATGGGAAAGATCATCGGCATCGACCTGGGCACCACCAACAGCGTCGTCGCTGTTCTCGAGGGTGGGGAGCCCAAGGTCATCCAGAACAAGGAAGGCAACCGGACCACGCCCTCCATCGTGGCGTGGAACAAGAACGGGGAACGTCTGGTCGGTCTGCTCGCGAAGCGGCAGGCCGTGACGAATCCCACGAACACGGTCTACTCGATCAAGCGCTTCATGGGGCGCCACTTCTCCGAGGTCGGCACCGAGCGCTCCGAGGTGCCGTACGAGGTCATCGCCGGCAGCAACAATGACGCCCGCGTGAAGACCGCCCACGGCGAATTCACGCCGCCTGAGATCTCGGCGCAGATCCTGCGCAACCTCAAGGAGATCGCGGAGGAGCATCTGGGCGAGACGGTCACCGAGGCCGTGATCACCGTGCCTGCATACTTCAACGACAGCCAGCGACAGGCGACCAAGGATGCCGGCAAGATCGCCGGACTCGACGTCAAGCGCATCATCAACGAGCCCACGGCAGCCGCGATGGCGTACGGTTTGGAGAAGAAGAAGGAGGAGACCGTCGCGGTGTTCGATCTTGGTGGTGGGACCTTCGACATCTCGATCCTCGAGATCGCCGATGGCGTGTTCACGGTGAACGCCACGAACGGCGACACCCACCTCGGTGGCGACGACTTCGACCAGCGCGTGATCACGCACCTGGTGGAGACGTTCAAGGCCCAGGAGGGCATCGACCTGAGCAAGGACGCGATGGCGCTGCAGCGTCTGAAGGAGGCGGCCGAGCGCGCGAAGTGCGAGCTGAGCACGTCCACGCAGGCGGAGATCAACCTGCCGTTCATCACCGCGGATCAGACGGGACCCAAGCACCTCACGCTCACGCTCACGCGTGCGAAGTTCGAGTCGCTCGTGGCCGATCTCGTGGAGCGGACGGTGCAGCCGTGCCTGAGCTGCCTGAAGGATGCCGGCATGAAGCCGGAGGACATCGACGAGGTCATCCTCGTGGGCGGGTCCACGCGTATGCCGGCCGTGCAGGCGAAGGTGAAGGAGATCTTCCGCAAGGAACCGAACCGGTCGGTCAATCCGGACGAGGTCGTGGCCATGGGCGCCGCGATCCAGGGTGGCGTGCTCGCGGGCGAGGACCTGGGCATCGTGCTGCTCGACGTCACGCCGCTGAGCCTGGGCATCGAGACCCTCGGTGGCGTGATGACGCGCCTCATCGACCGCAACACGACGATCCCGGCGCGCAAGAGCCAGGTCTTCTCGACCGCGGCCGACAGCCAGGACACGGTCGACATCCACGTGCTGCAGGGCGAACGCGAGATGGCCGTGGACAACAAGACGATCGGCCGCTTCCAGCTCACGGGAATCCCGCCGGCGCCGCGCGGCGTGCCGCAGATCGAGGTGACGTTCGACATCGATGCCAACGGCATCCTGTCGGTATCGGCTGTCGACCGCGCGACCCGCAAGGAGCAGTCGATCAAGATCCAGGCGTCGAGCGGACTCGCCGACTCCGAGATCGATCGCATGGTGTCGGACGCGGAGACCCACGCGAGCGACGATCGCAAGAAGCGCGAGCTGGTGGACGCCCGCAACGAGGCCGACGCCAGGGCCCACCAGGCCCGCAAGACCCTGGACGAGATGGGCAAGGATCTCGATCCCGGCCAGAAGGACGCCGTCGAGATCAAGATCAAGGCGGTGGAGGAGGCGGCCAAGGGCGATGATGCAGCCATCATCAAGACGGCCACCGATAGCTTGATGAAGGCCGTCCAGGAGATCGCCGCCAAGGCCTACGAGAAGGCGGCGCAGCAGTCCGGTGCCGACGGCGAGACCGAAGGTGACCAGCAGAAGCAGCAGGCCGGTGCGGCGGGTGGCGATGGACCGGCGGAGGCCGGCAAGGGCTCCGTGGATGCCGATTACGAGGTCGTCGACGACTGATCCGGTCAGAGATCCGGTTAAGGGGGTGGCCCTGCCACCCCCTCCGAATACCGGCAAAAATTAAATTGACAATCGAATTCCCTCACCCTATGATCCCGGCGCGAAATATTGACTAACAAAGTCTTGTTTTTGGCGGAACTTCGAGAGCCCGGTGGCGTATATCACGACTCTGAGCGTTGTCTTAAGAGAGCGACCGAATCGGAGCCGGCTGGCCGCCGCGCCGATGAGATAGGGAGGCATGACGTGTACGAAGTCGAACTCAGCAGCGACCGTCGTGAAGATCCCAGCCTGCAGCACTACCTGCAGATGATCGGCAAGCACGACCTCCTGACGAAGGAAGAGGAATTCGCGCTCGCCCGCCGCATCCGAGGCGGCGATAAGGTGGCCCTGGACCATCTCGTCAATGCGAACCTGCGGTTCGTCGTCAGCGTGGCCAAGAAGTTCCTGAACCAGGGGCTCAGCTACATGGACCTCATCGCCGAGGGCAACATCGGTCTGATCACGGCCGCCAAGCGCTTCGACGAGCGGCGTGACTTCCGATTCATTTCCTACGCCGTGTGGTGGATCCGCCAGGCCATTCAGAAGGCCATCGCGGAACAGACCAACACGGTCCGCTTGCCGATCAATCGGTCCCAGCAGGCCCAGAAGATCAAGCGCAAGGCCCAGGAACTGGAGCAGAAGCACCAGCGTCCGGTGATGGAGGAGGAGATCGCCGAGGCCCTGCAGCTCAGCACGCGCAAGATGGGGCAGATCCGTGCCGCCAGCCGGCCGATGGTGTCGTTGGACCAGTCGATCTACGACGACGACGCGACCCTGGCCGATACCCTGGTCAACGCCGAGGATCCCAATCCCGAACAGGGGTACATCTCCGACGAGCTGAATCAGGAGGTTTGCGAGGCCCTGGACCTGCTCACCTTGCGCGAGCGCGACATCGTGATGCGGTATTACGGACTGGGCGACCAGGAGACGTCGTCCCTCGAGGCGATCGGGCAGGACATCAACCTTTCGCGCGAGCGGGTGCGGCAGATCCGCAACCAGGCGTTGAAGAAGATCCGGCAGGCCGTCAACGGCGAGAAGCTGGTCGACTTCCTCGATTGACCGCCTTATCGCACGTCCGCATGACACACCGTGGCACGGGAGGCAACACGCCTCCCGTGCTTGACTTCCGGGCCCTTTCTGATAACTTAGCGGGCCTCTGGTGGGCGATTAGCTCAGCTTGGTTAGAGCGCTTGCTCGACACGCAAGAGGTCACTGGTTCGAGTCCAGTATCGCCCACCACCCCCGACACGTTTTCGAGGTGGCGCTTCCCGTCCCACCTCGTTTTTTTAGGGCCAACATCCAGGACCCTTCCCAGGCGGTGAGGCTATGGCTGGCATCGAACTCATCCTTCCCGACGGCAAGACCGTCAGCGCTGCGCCCGGCGCACCCTACCGCGATGTCGTCCGGAGCGTGGCCGAGGGGCTGGCCCGCAACGCGCTGGCCGTGCAGATCGATGGCGTGAACCACACGCTCGACGAGACGGTGGCCGAACCCGGCCAGCTCGTCGTCATCACCCGCGGCAGCGACGCCGGTTTCCACACGCTGCGCCACTCCACGGCCCATCTGCTGGCATGGGCAGTCCAGGAGCTCTTTCCGGGCGTGAAGTTCGCCTTCGGCCCGAGCGTGGAGAACGGTTTCTACTACGACTTCGATCGCGAGGAGCCCTTCACCGACGAGGACCTTGCCCGGATCGAGGCCAAGATGCACGAGCTGGCGCGCCAGGGCGTGACGATCGAACGCGAGGAGATCGGCCAGGCGCAGGCGCGCGAGGTCTTCCGCGATCAGCCCTACAAGCTCGACCAGATCGAGGAGCTGGGACCCGACGCGCGGCTCTCGATCTACCGCATGGGGAGTTTCACCGACCTCTGCATGGGGCCGCACGTGCCGACGAGCAAGGATCTGAAGGCGTTCAAGCTGCTCAGCGTGGCGGGGGCCTACTTCCGCGGCGACAGCTCGCGCCCCATGCTCCAGCGCATCTACGGCACGAGCTGGTTCAAGCAGAAGGAGCTCGACGAGTATCTCACCATGCTCGAGGAGGCCAAGAAGCGCGACCATCGCAAGCTGGGACGCGAACTCGATCTATTCGGGTTTTTCGACGAGGCGGGGCCTGGCCTCAGTTTCTGGTACCCGCGCGGCGATATCCTGCGCAGCCAGGTCACCGGATACATGCTCGACACCCTCAAGTGCCACGGCTACGAGACGGTGACCACGCCGCATATCTCGCAGGCCTCGCTCTGGGAGACGTCGGGACACATGCAGTTCTATCGAGACAACATGTACGTCTTCGAGCAGGACGACCGTCCGCACGTGGTCAAGCCCATGAACTGCCCAGGCCACATCCTCATCTACAAGCGCAAGACACGCGGCTGGCGCAGCCTGCCCGTGCGCTACGCCGAACTGGGCACGGTGTATCGAGCCGAGTTGAAGGGTGCGCTGCACGGCTTGCTGCGGGTGCGCGGCTTCACTCAGGACGATGCCCATATCTTCTGCACCCCGGAGCAGCTCGAGGACGAGGTGAGCGGGTGCCTGGGGCTGGTGAAGGAGGTCCTGGGGACCTTCGGTTTCCACGAGTTCAAGGTGGAGCTCTCGGTGCGCGATCCGCAGGACAAGGCCAAGTACGCCGGCACCGACGAGGAGTGGGAAGCCGCCGAGCGCTCGCTGATCAAGGCCATCGAGCGCCACGGTTTCACCTATAGCCGTGAGGAAGGCGAGGCGGTGTTCTACGGGCCAAAGATCGACGTCAAGCTCATCGACGCGATCGGCCGTAAATGGCAGGCGTCGACCGTGCAGTTCGACTTCAATCTCCCGCGGCGCTTCGACGTCACTTACACCGACCACGATGGCCAGGAGCGTTACGCCTACATGGTGCATCGTGCCATCCTGGGGTCGGTGGAGCGCTTCATCGGAGTCCTCACGGAGCACTACGCCGGGGATTTCCCCCTGTGGCTGGCTCCCGAGCAGGCGCGCGTGATGTCGGTGAGCCGCGATCAGCACGCCTACGCCTCGACGGTGGCCGCCCGGATGCGCGAGCAGGGGCTGCGGGTCGAGGCGGACGTGCGGGACGAGAAGATCGGGTTCAAGATCCGCGAGGCCGAGACGATGCGCGTGCCCTACATGCTGGTCGTCGGGGGCAAGGAGGCCGAGCAGGGCTCCGTGTCGGTCCGCGTCCGCAAGGAAGGCGACCGGGGCGTTCTTCCCGTGGCCGATCTGGCCCGGGAACTGCTTGACGCCATCGCCCAAAGGAGTTAGGTTTCGGGGTCATCTCGAATAACAGGGTCCGGCGGCGGGATAGGCAGCACGGACCCTCAAGGCAAGCAGAGGTCCGCCCTCTCACCGTCGCCGGCCCCGCGGGGAAGGAACGGTTAGCAATCCCGAGGCGGGCCATTGTGCCCGCCTCGTGGCGTTTGGCCAGGGGACAGAAGGTCTCGTGGCGCATCAGCGTCGGGATACGGGGCGGCAGCGGATCGATGCAGGAGGTGGGTTTATCAAGACCACTAAGACGACGCGCGTGAACCGGATGATCAAGATCCCGCGGGTTCTCGTCGTGGACGAGGCCGGGGAGCAACTCGGGGTACTGGACACCCGGGACGCCCTCGCGATCGCGGAGGAACGGGGACTGGACCTGGTCGAGGTCGCGCCGACGGCCCGCCCGCCCGTGTGCCGGATCATGGACTATGGCCGGTACAAGTACGAGCAGGCGAAGAAGGCCCGGAAGGCGAAGCAGACGACGCACACGATCAAGGTCAAGACCATCAAGTTCCGGCCCAAGACCGATGACCACGACTACGACTTCAAGAAGAAGCACATCGTCGACTTCCTGGAGCACGGCAACAAGGTCAAGGTCATCATGCAGTTCCGTGGCCGCGAGATCTCGCATATCGATCTCGGTCTGGAGTTCCTTCTGCACCTCATCGAAGAGGTGTCGGAATATGGGTCGCCGGAGTCCACACCACAACGCGAGGGTCGTCTCATTACCTTCATCCTGGCGCCGAAGAAGGTCACGAAGTAGAGACAGGACAGAGAGGCAGCGACATGGGTAACAAGATGAAGACCAACCGTTCGGCCGCGAAGCGATTCAAGGCGACCGGCGGCGGGGGCCTCAAGCGAGGCAAGGCCTACCATGGCCACCTGTTCACGGCGAAGAGCGCCAAACGCAAGCGCAACCTGCGCAAGACCGGCATGATGGCCGCGTCGGATCTTTCCCGGGCGAAGCGGATGCTGGGCCACGGTTGAACCGTTGACCGAGCACCCTGGCCACGGCATCTAAGGAGGCACGATCATGCCGAGAGCGACAAACAATTCCGCCGCCAAGCAGCGGCGCAAACGCATCCTCGACCGCGCGAAGGGCTTCTACGGCGCGCCGAAGATGAGCATTCGCGAGGGGCGCCACTTCACCGAACGCGCCATGGCGTACGCCTACCGCGACCGCAAGGTGCGCAAGCGCGACTTCCGCAAGCTGTGGATCACGCGCATCAACGCGGCGGCCCGGATCAATGGGCTCAGCTACAGCCACTTCATCAACGGTCTGAAGAAAGCTCAGATCGAGATCGACCGGAAGGTGCTGGCGGAACTCGCGGTCCACGACGCGCCCGGATTCGCCAAGCTCGCCGAGGTCGCCCGGAACGCGCTGTAGCCGCAGGTTGCGAAAGGCTGTGACATGTCCGCATCCCTCGACCGTTTCAAGGCCGAGGCTCTCGCGCAGATCGAGCAGGCCGCCACACCGCAGGATATCGAAGCGGTGCGGGTGCGCCTGCTCGGCCGCAAGGGCCAGCTTACCCAGCAACTGCGCAGCCTGAAGGACGTCGACGCCGAGGAGCGTCGCGCCCTCGGCGCAGCCCTGAATACGCTCAAGGAAGAGCTGACGGCGCGCCTCGAGGAGCGTGACCGGTCCCTCGCCGCCACCGTCGTGATGCAGGGGCCCACGGGCGACCTCACGCTGCCCGGACGTCCACCGGCGCCGCTGGGCACGCTCCATCCGCTGCAGACCGTGCTCGAGGAGATCAGCGATATCTTCTACGGCATGGGTTTCGATCGCGGCGAAGGGCCGGAGGTGGAGCTCGACTACTACAACTTCACCGCCCTGAACTTCCCTGACGACCATCCGGCGCGCGACATCCAGGACACGTTCTACATCTCGCCGCAGGTGTGCCTTCGTACACAGACGTCGCCCGTACAGGTGCGCACGATGGAGCGCGTGACGCCGCCGCTGGCCTACGTGTTCCCCGGTCGCGTCTATCGCAACGAGAGCAGCGATGCCTCGCACTCCTGCGAGTTCTACCAGATCGAGGGGCTGTGCGTGGATCGCGACGTCAGCCTGGCCGATCTTCACGTCACGGTGGACGCGTTCGTGCTCAGCTTCTTCGGCGAGGCGCGACCTACCCGGTTCCGGCCGCATTACTTTCCCTTCACCGAGCCGTCGGTGGAAGTGGACATGCAATGCGTCAAGTGTGGTGGACGCGGCTGTGGCGTGTGTGGGCAGACGGGCTGGCTCGAGATCATGGGCGCCGGTATGGTCCACCCGAACGTCTTCAAGGCGGCGGGGTACCCGCCGGACGCATACACCGGCTACGCTTTCGGTATGGGCATCGATCGTATCGCCATGCAACGCTTTGCCATCGATGACATCCGCCTGCTCTACGAGAACGATCTGCGTTTCCTCAACCAATTCCGAGGTGTGCTGTGAAGATCAGCCTGGACTGGTTGCGGGACCTCGTGACCTGGAACGCCTCGCCGGCGGAACTTGCCGAACGCCTCACGTCGGCCGGGCTCAATGTCGAGCACGTCGCGGAGATCGCCCTGACCTTTCCCGGCGTCGTGGTGGCGCGGGTCGTGGCGTGCGAGCGGCATCCCGCTGCCGACCGTTTGAGTCTCTGCCGGGTCGACGCGGGTGGTGACGAGCCGGTGCAGGTCGTGTGCGGAGCGCCTAACGTCCGCGAGGGTCTGTCGGTGTACTTCGCGCAGGTCGGGGCGGTGCTGCCAGGTGACTTCCGCATCAAGAAGGCGAAGATCCGCGGTGTCGAGAGCCACGGCATGATCTGTTCCGAGAGCGAGCTGGGGCTGAGCGCGGAGTCGTCCGGGATCATGGAACTGCGGGATGCGCCGGCGCCGGGCACGTCCGCCGACACGCTGATCGGTTTCCGCGATACGGTGCTCGACATCGAGGTGACGCCCAATCGCCCCGATTGGCTGAGCCACATCGGCGTGGCGCGCGAGGTCGCGGCGCTCTATGGCACCAAGGTCACGTTGCCGCCGACATGGTCGCCGCAGCAGAGCGGCAGCCTGGGCTGGAAAGTGGAGGTTGCGAGCTTCGGCGACTGCCCGCGATACACGGCGCACGGGGCCGACGAGGTTGCGGTGGCGCCGTCGCCGCGCTGGATGCAGAACCGGCTGCGCGCCGTCGGGCAGCGGCCGATCAACAACGTCGTCGACATCACCAACTACGTGCTGCTCGAACTGGGCCAGCCGTTGCACGCGTTCGACCGGGAGAAACTCCAGGGCGATACGCTACGGGTGCGGCGCGCCGGGACCAGGCAGACCGTGGTCACGCTCGATGACGTCTCGCGCGAGATCGACGCGGACGACCTCGTGATCGCCGACGCGAACGGTCCGGTGGCTCTGGCCGGGGTCATGGGCCTCGCGAACAGCGAAGTCACACCGGGGTCCACCTCGATCCTGCTGGAGAGCGCATTCTTCGCGCCCCTCCTGGTGCGGCGCACGAGCCGCCGGCTGAATCTCGTGAGCGAGTCGTCGTATCGATTCGAACGTGAGGCCGACTGGGACATGGTGCGTTTCGCGGCGCATCGTGCCCTCGCCCTGCTGCAGGATCTCGCCGGTGCCACCATCGTCAGCGAGTGCGTCGACCGCGCCGATCCCGAGCGGCGTCCGCACCCCGACCTTCCGCTGCGCGTCAGCCAGGTGAACCGCGTACTCGGCACGGACATCAGCGTGGAGGAGGCGGCCGGATTGGTCCAGCGCCTTGGCCTGAAGGTGCAGCCTCTCGGTGGATCGCGCGGCGCGAACGTGGTCAACATGATGGTCGCGGTACCGAGCTTCCGGCGCGACCTCGTGCAGGAAGTCGACCTCATCGAGGAGATCGCGCGCACGCATGGTCTCGATCGCGGTGCCGGCAAGGGGCGCGCGCGCGGCGGCAGCGGCGTGGCGCGACGGCTCGGCGACCGGGTCCAGGCGTACCTGCGCCACCACCTGGCCGCGGTCGGGTACCACGAGATCGTCACCTCGACGTTCTTCACGCGACGCGACCTCGAGGCGCTCGCGCTGCCGGCCGACGACGTGCGCAGCGAGTGCCTGGCCGTGCTCAGCCCGGATCACGGCGGCGAAACGCTGCTGCGCTCGTCCCTCGTGCCCAGTTTCATCGACGTGGCGCGGCGCAATCTCAACGCCGGGGCGACGTCGCCCGTGCGCTTGTTCCAGATCAACCGCGTCTACTGGCCGCGGGGCGAGCGGCCGCACCCCAGGCGCCACGACGATGAGCGTCTTCTGCCGGAGGAGCCGCTCGTGCTGCAGCTCGGGCTGGCGGGAGACGTGGGGCCGGGTCTTGGCGACCTGCCCGGCGATCTCGTGGAGCTGAAGGGCCTGGTCGGGGAACTCGCCGCGGCGCTGCGCGTCGCCCTCGTGCTCGAGCCGACGGATGTGGAACCGTACCTGGTCGCGGGACAGCAGTGGGCCGTCCTCGACGGGGCGGGCCGTCGGGTGGGCACGGCCGGTCGGCTGGCCGCGTCCGTCACCGGCGCCCTGGATCTCGACCAGCCGGTGGCGCTCGCGGAGATCACGCTCTCGAGCCTCGATCTCACCCCCGCCACGACCACGTACCGAGCCTTCGTACGCTTCCCGGCAGTGAAGCGCGATCTGTCGCTCCTGGTGCCCGCAGGCGTGACCTACGCGCGCGTCGCGGCGGTGCTGCGCGAGTCGGGTGGCACGCTCCTGACGAACCTGGAACTCTTTGATATTTATCGAGGTAAGGGCCTTCCGCCGGACATGTCGGCCTATGGAATTCGCTTGAAGTTCCAGTCTGACAAGGGTAATTTGACGGGAGAGCGCGTGGACCAGACCCTGGCAGGGATGCTGGGGGCTCTGGGCGAGCAGCTCGGAGTGCAGCAACGCAGCTGAAGGTGCCGCGACACGCGGCGAGCAAAGGGATTTGCGCCAGCATGGACGACTCCATCGGCAGACTCGAGGGCAAGGTTCTCGAGGCCATCGCATTGATCCAGAACCTGCGGCAAGAGAACACGCAGCTCCGGGAACGGTGCCAGACGCAGGAAAGCAGCGCCGACGACTTGCGGGCGACCGTCGCTCGCCTTCAGCGCGAGCTCGGCGATGCGCAGCAGACCGCGGATCAGGTCACGCAGTTCGAGGAGAAGCGCAGGATCATCGAGGAGAAGGTCGGAGGCTTGCTGGAGAAGCTGGAAGCCATGGGCTAGACCAGCGCGCCCCGGGGACGGCACTCGTGGCGTTTACCAGCCGGGCGCAATGGAAGGGACCTGGGACGATGTCCGATCCCGGCGTGATCACTGTTACCATCTACGGACGCGAGTATTCGCTCCGGACCACGGAAGACCCGGCCTATCTGGCAGAGCTGGCTCGACGCGTGGATGCGCAGATGCGCGAGGCCGTGGCGGGGGGGGCGGATTCGTCCGCGCTCCGGGCCGCCGTGCTCGCGGCGCTCAACATGGCCGACGAGCTCGACCAGCAGAGACGGACGCTGGATGCCGATCGCGCGCGGGTCGGTGCCCGGACGGGGAAGTTGGAACGGATGCTCGCGGAAGAGGTTGGCAAGAACCACGTCGGGGGCGTATAATGATCTTGAAGGTTCCCTGCTCGGACCGTGATGTGTCACACAAGTGAGCCAACACTCCGTAAATGGGATTCCGGAGTTTCGTCGATGAGGTCCCACCCTTGCGGGCGGAAGCCGAAGCGGCGGACAGGAAACCCACCTGAGGCGACTAGGTTCAGTTGCTTCTGACGCACACGCCCTGGCGGGGAATCTTTGTGTCCGCCCGCCCGGTTCGCTCGGCCCTCCGCATACAGGAAAGGAGACGACATGGTGCCCACCACGGCATGGTTGGGGCTGGTCGTTGCGGCTTTGCTGGGCTGCGCCATCGGCTGGTTGGCCCATCGCTGGCGGATCTCGACGCAGCGGACACGCGCGCATCACGATCGCGATGTCATCCTCGCGGAGGCGCGCAAGGAGGCGGCGGACGTCGCCAAGGCCGCCAAGCTCGAAGCTCGCGAGGAAGTGGTCCAGGCGCGACAGCGCTTCGATACCGATACCGAGCGGGTGCGTCACGAGCACGCGCGGCGCACCGAGGCGCTCGACCAGCGTGACACGACGCTGGCCGAAAAGGCCGCATTCTTCGACAAGAAGGAGGCGCGCCTCGATCAGTTCGAACAGGATCTCAAGAAACAGTTCGCGGATCTCGCAGTGCGGCAGCGCGAGGTCGAGTCGCTCCAGCAGGAACAGGCTGCGAGGCTCGAGCAGGTCGCGGGGATGAGCGCCGAACAGGCTCGTGAAACCCTCGTGGCGAAGATGGTCGACTCCGCCCGCCTCGCGGCCGCGCGGCAGGTGAAACAAGTGCGCGATGACGCGGAGCGCACATCCAAGCGCGACGCGCAGAAGATCCTCAGCCTCGCGGTGCAACGCTACGCGGCCGAACATGTGGCCGAGGAGTCGGTCGCTGTCGTCGACCTTCCGAATGACGAGATGAAGGGCCGCATCATCGGCCGCGAGGGGCGCAACATCCGCGCCTTCGAGGTGGCGACCGGTGTCGATGTGATCATCGACGATACCCCGGAGGCGGTCATCATCTCGGCTTTCGATCCGGTGCGGCGCGAGATCGCGCACCAGTCGCTGCGCCGTCTGATCAAGGATGGCCGGATCCATCCCGGGCGCATCGAGGAAGTCGTGGCCAAGATCACGCAGGAAGTGCAGGAGCAACTGCGCGAACTCGGTGAACAGGCCTGCCTCGACGCCGGGATCCAGAACGTGCACACGGATCTGATCCCGTACATCGGGCGCCTGCACTACCGCACGAGCTACGGCCAGAATCTCCTGGTGCACAGCCGCGAGGTGTCGGCGGTGGCCGGCGTGATCGCGGGCGAGCTGGGACTCGACGTGAAGCTGGCGCGTCGCTGCGGCTTCCTGCACGACATCGGCAAGGGCGTGGATCACGAGGTCGAGGGTCCGCACGCGGCGATCGGCGGCAAACTCCTGCGGAAGTTCGGGGAATCGGACATCGTGATCAACGCGGTCGAGGGTCATCACAACGACGTGGAACCGATCTCCGAGTACACGTACATCACGTCGGCGGCCGACGCGGCCTCGGCCTCGCGTCCGGGAGCCCGGCGCGAGAGTATCGAGTCGTACGTCAAGCGCCTGGAGAGTCTCGAGAAGATCGCGGAGAGTTTCGATGGCGTGGAGAAATCATACGCGATCCAGGCTGGCCGCGAGATCCGCATCCTGGTGGACCATGCGCGCGTGAGCGATGCCGAGGCGGCCCTCCTCGCCGAGGAAGTGAGCCGCCGCGTGGAAGCGGAGCTGGAGTATCCGGGGCAGATCAAGGTGATGGTGATCCGGGAGACGCGCGCGACGGCGGTGGCGCGATGATCCTGCTGAAGGGGACGACGGTTCGCGACGCGGTCCTGGCAGAACTGACGACGAAGGTGGCCGGCGCCGCGCGCAAGCCTGGCCTGGCGGTGATCCTGGTGGGCGACGACCCGGCCTCGGCCGTGTACGTGCGCAACAAGGAGAAAGGTTGCGACGCCGTCGGGTTCCACCACGAGACGCTGCGACTGCCGGCCGAATCGTCGGAAGCGGACGTCCTCGCGCTGGTGGCGCGCTTCAATGCCGACCCGCGCATCGACGGCATCCTCGTGCAGATGCCCCTTCCGCCGCAAATCGATAGCGACCACGTGCTCCAGACCGTGGATCCGCTCAAGGACGTCGACGGATTCCACCCTGAGAACCTCGGTCTGCTCGTCACGGGCCAGCCGCGCACCGTCGCGTGCACGCCGAAGGGCGTGTTGCGCCTGCTCGCACACTACGAGATCCCGGTCGCCGGCCGGCGCGTGGCGGTGGTGGGCCGCAGCGTGATCGTCGGCCGGCCGCTGTCGCTGCTGCTCACGCTCAAGGGCGCGCTCGGCGACGCGACCGTCACGATGTGCCACTCGCGCACGCGCGACCTGGCGTCGGTGACTCGCGAGGCGGACATCGTCGTGGCGGCGATCGGCGTGCCGCACGCTCTCGGCCGGGAGCATGTCGCGCGCGGCGCCACGGTGGTCGACGTCGGGATCAACCGCGTGGACGATCCGCAGGCGAAACGGGGTTACCGACTCGTGGGAGATGTCGATGCGGCTGCCATGGCGGACCATGCCGGGGCGCTGACCCCCGTGCCCGGGGGCGTGGGCCCGATGACCATCGCCATGCTGCTGGAGAACACGTTCGAGGCGATGCTGCGACGCGAGGGAGCCGCGCGTGGTTGAGGTTGACTGGCAGCGGGACCTCGCGCGCCAACGTCGGGAGTGCGAGACCGAGCTGCAACGGATCATGCGCGACCATCGCGGCGTGCCGCCACGCCTGCGGCAGGCGATGGCGCACAGCCTCTTCAGCGGTGGCAAGCGCCTGCGACCGGTCCTGGCTGCGTGGTGCTGCGATGCCTTCGCATCCCGTCGTCGTGACGCGGACGTTGCGCACCGGTTGGCTCTACTCGCCGGCGCAGCGCTCGAGATGATCCACACGTATTCGCTCATCCATGACGACCTGCCCGCGATGGACGACGATGTCCTGCGGCGCGGGCGTCCCACCTGCCACGTCGCGTTCGACGAGGCCACGGCGATCCTCGCGGGCGATGCTCTGCAAGCGCTGGCCTTCGAGGTCCTCGCCGGTGCGGGCAAACGCGCGGCCACGCTGGTGGCGTTGATCGCGCAGGCGGCCGGGCCGGCTGGCATGGCCGGGGGCCAGCACGACGATCTGCGTGCCGAGGGGCAGACCGTGACCGCCGCCGCGGTCCGTCGGATCCATCTGCGCAAGACCGCGGTCCTGATCGCGGCCAGCCTCGCCGCCGGCGCGGTCTGCGCCGGTGCGCCCAGTGCCCGGGTGGAGAGCGTGGCGAAAGCCGGCATCGATCTCGGACTCGCTTTCCAGGGAGCCGACGATGTCCTCGACGTGACGGCGACGAGTGATCAGCTGGGCAAGAGCGCGGGCAAGGACGTAGCTGCCGGCAAGGCCACCCATATCCGGGTCGCCGGACTCGCCGCGGCGCAGGCGCGCGCACGCCGCGACGGTGAGCGAGGCTTGCATGCCCTGCGCGCTGCGGTGCCCGCGGGTGCGGCGGCCGAGCGGCTATTCCTGCTGGCGAACGCCATGTGGCAGCGTCAGCGCTGAGGCTCTTGCGCCCGGGCGGCGGCGAGGAGGTCACCCATGCCAGCGAGTCCCCGTGGACTGGATATCTGGCTCGTGGTGCTGCTCTGCGCCGTGAGTTGCCAGTTTCTGAAGCTCCTCCTGTATTCCGCCGCGCAGAGGCGCCTGCACCTGGCCATTCTTGGCCAGAGCGCCGGGTTGCCCAGCCTGCACGCGGCGGTCGGCGCCTCGCTGCTGACCATGATGGTCATTCGGGCCGGTTGGCAGGCCGAGGAGACGGCGGTGGCGATGGTGCTGGCCGTGATCACGGTATTCGACGCGATCCGTGTGCGTGGCGCCACCCAGGCCCAGCGGCGGCTGGTGCACGATCTGATCCTGCTCACCCCTGAGGCCGGGCCGCTGCGGCGCCAGGTAGTCGGATACCTTGATATCCTGGCCCACGCACCCGTACACGTCGTCGCCGGGATCATCTGGGGGGCGCTTTTCGCAGTAGCTTTGGGGACGGCATAGCGTTAGGTTTTTATGCAGACCGACTGCACGAACGGGCCAGAGGCCCGATCGGACGCGACGTGACCGGTTGACGAAAGGTCGACGAACCATGGGTGCACTCCTTCCCGGGATCCGCCAGCCGCGAGATCTCCGGCGCCTGTCGCCGGATGAGCTCACGCAGCTCTGTGCGGAGCTGCGGGAGGAGATCATCACCACCGTCGCCCGCACGGGTGGCCACCTAGGGGCGAGCCTCGGAGTCGTCGAACTGACGGTGGCTCTGCACCGCGTCTACGATTCGCCGCACGATAAGATCGTCTGGGACGTGGGGCATCAGGCCTACGGCCACAAGCTGCTCACCGGGCGCCAGGAGCGCTTCGGCACGCTGCGCCGCAAGGATGGTCTGGCGGGTTTCCCCAAGCGATCGGAGAGCGAGCACGACATGTTCGGCGTCGGGCATGCCAGCACGGCCGTGAGCGCCGCGCTCGGCTATGCTCGCGCCCGTGACGCCCTCGGCGAGAAACACCACGTGATCGCCGTGGTCGGCGATGGTGCGCTCACCGGCGGACTCGCCTTCGAGGGGCTGAACAACGCGGGGCAGGCGCAGACCGACCTCACCGTCATCCTCAACGACAACCGGATGAGCATCTCGCCTAACGTGGGCGCCCTGTCACGCTACCTCACGCTCATCACCAGCGACCGCTACTACCGCCGATTCGAGGCAGATCTCTGGAATCTCCTGGGCATGGTGCCGCATGGCAGCACGGCGCAGGCTCTGGCCGGACGTATCAAGGAAGGTCTGAAGAACCTCATCGTCCCGACGATCCTCTTCGAGGACATGGGCTTCCAGTACTACGGCCCGATCGATGGCCACGACCTGCCCACCCTGATCCGCACCCTCGAGTCGATACGCCGCATCCGCGGCCCCGTGCTCGTGCACACGGTCACGGAAAAGGGCAAGGGGTACCGATTCGCCGAGCGCGACGACCAGCGCTACCACGGCGTCGGCAAATTCGACAAGGAAGAGGGCATCAAGGTCGTACCGCCGCGGATCCCGAGCTACACCCAGGTTTTCGGTGAGACCCTGGCCTCTCTCGCCCAGAGCGATACGCGTATCCAGGCCATCACGGCGGCGATGCCGTCGGGCACCGGCGTCAATAAGATGCAGCGAGTGCTGCCCGATCGCGCGTTCGATGTCGGCATCGCCGAGCAGCACGCCGTGACGTTCGCGGCCGGTCTCGCCTGCCGCGGGTTGCGCCCGGTGGTGGCGATCTACTCGACGTTCCTGCAGCGCGCCCTCGACCAGATCATCCACGATGTCGCGTTGCAGCATTTGCCGGTGATCTTCTGCGTCGACCGCGCGGGTGTCGTGGGCGAGGACGGACCGACCCATCACGGCGTCTTCGATCTCACGTATCTGCGTATGGTGCCGGGCATGGTCGTGATGGCCCCGAAGGACGAGAACGAGCTGCGCCACATGCTCGCCACGGCGCTGGCGTACGACGACGGGCCTTGCGCCATCCGTTACCCGCGCGGCGCCGGGCTGGGTGTCGCGTGCGACGAGCCGCCGACACCATTGCCGCTGGGGCGCGCCGAGGTGCTGAGCGAGGGCGAGGACCTCTGCTTCCTCGCGCTCGGATCCCTCGTGGAACCGGCCCGGGAGGCGGCGGCCCTGCTGGCCCGCCAGGGCGTGCGCGCCGAGGTCGTGAACATGCGCTTCGTGAAGCCACTCGATGACGCGCTCCTCGCCGACGTCTGGCGGCGCCACCGCCTCGTGGTGACGCTCGAGGAGAACGCGCTGGCCGGAGGGTTCGGTGCGGCGGTGCTCGAGTGGGCGTCGCAGGAGACCCAGGTGTCCGGCCACGAGGCGGCCGAGCCGCGGGTAGTCCGCCTCGGCATTCCCGACGCGTTCCAGGACCAGGCCACGCGCGCCGAACTGCTTGCGGACCTGGGCCTCGACGCGGATGGGATCGCGGCACGCGCCCTCGCAGCGTGGCAGCAACGCCACGCACGGGCCGACACGCAGGACGCCTGCTGAGAGGCGGAGGCAGGACGCGGTGACACCCCCCGGCGCGATCTCCAGTCTCGGACTATTCGGCAATCCGCACCGCGAGGACCTGGCGGCGGCGCTGCGCGCCATCCGCATGATCTGCGAAGAATCCGGTGTCACGCTGTATTACGCGCGCGACCTCGTGGAGCACCTGGGCGAAACGCGGGTGACCGGACTGACGGCTGCCGAGCTGGTGGCGCGATCGGACATGATCATCGCCCTCGGGGGCGACGGCACGATGCTGCGCGCGGCGCGGGTCATCGGCGCGAGCGGGGTACCGCTGCTCGGCATCAATCTGGGTTCCCTGGGCTACCTCACCGACGTGCCGGTGCCGGAGTTGCCGCAAGCGTTGCGCCGGGTGCTCACCGGCGACTTCCACGTGGAGAAGCGTGCCCGCGTGGGTTGCGTGGTCTGGCGTGGCGCGCGGGTCGTGGTGGAAGACTCGGGGTTCAACGATGTAGTCGTCAACATGGGACCGCTGCCGCGCACGCTGGATCTCGAGCTACGTCTCGACGGCATCTCGCTGGGGCGCTTCCTCGGCGACGGCATCATCTTCGCGACTGCGACGGGCTCCACGGCCTACAGCCTGTCGGCGGGCGGCACGATCTGCCAGCCGCATCTGCCGGGGTTGCTCGTCACGCCGATCTGCCCGCACAGCCTGGGCGTGCGGCCGCTCATCCTCGGCGATGACGTGGATATCGAGCTGGTCCTGCACGATGTGGGCAATGGTGCCACGCTCACGGCAGACGGCCAGGTTTCGACGCCTCTGGTGACCGGCGATCGCGTGACGTGTCGCCTCACACCGCCGGTGGTGAACCTGATCAAGTTTCCCCAGAGCAACTTCTTCCGCGTGCTGCGGCATAAGTTGAACTGGGGTGCGCACCCGCGCGTGCGTCGCAGCAGCCGGCGCCACGATCCTGGAAATGTCGGTCCCGACGCCGGCGATCCCGACAGCGGCCCCGCGGACGGTGGCTGATGCTACTCGAGATGCGGATCGGCAATCTCGCGCTCGCCGCAGACGTCTCGTTGCCCCTCGGACCGGGCTTCACCGTGATCACCGGCGAGACGGGAGCCGGCAAGTCGATGATCGCCGGTGCGCTCGGGCTGCTGGGTGGCGGCAAGGGTGATCGCGAACTGGTGCGCAGTGGCGAGGAGCTGGCCTACGTCGAGGGAGTCTTCGACCTGTCCGGGCAGCCGACGGTGCGCGCGGCGTCCGTCCGGCTGGGGTTGCCCATCGGCGACGACGACCTGCTCGTCATTCGGCGTGAGCTGCGACGGGAAGGCCGCAGCCGCGTCCTGATCAATGGCCTGGTCTCGTCGCTGGCGGTGCTGGAGCGGCTGGGACCGTCCCTGCTCGCCGTGCAGAGCCAGGATCAGCAGCGCGAGTTGAGTACGAGCGATTACCCGCGTGAACTTCTCGACGAGGCGCTGGCGCTGGGGGAGCGGCGCGGCCGGGTCGCGACGGCCCTGACGGCTCTGCGCGAGGCGGCCGATCGCCTGCACGCCCGCGAGCAGGAAATCGCGCTGGCCCGGGAGCAGCTCGACCTCTGGCGGTACCAGCATGACGAACTCCGCGCCGCGGCGCTGCGGGATGACGAGTTGCCGGAGCTGAGCAGCCAGATCGCGATGAAGCGACACGCCCACGCGTTGCAGGATGCCGCAGCGGTGGCGCTCGAGCATCTCGCCGAGGGGGAAGCCCCCGCGTGCACGTCCCTGGGAGCGGCTCAAGCCGCACTGACGCCGCATGCGGACAAGAGTGCGCGGCTCGCCGACGCCCTCGCGAGCCTCGCGATCGCGGCCGACCAGGCGGCCGACGCAGCCCACGCGCTGAGCCGGTTTCTCGACCAGATCGACCTCGACCCGCGCGGACTCGACGAGCTGGAATCGCGCAAGGCCCTGTACGAGGATTTGCAGCGCAAGTACCGCCAAGATGTCGCCGGGCTGGTCGCGCTGGCGGAACGCCTCGCCGAGCGCATCGGGCGCCAGGAGCGGGCCACAGCCGATGTCGACGCGCTGCAGGCCGAGGTCGCGCGTTGCCGCACGGCGCTGGCGACAGCTACGGCCGATCTGCGGTCCGCGCGGGAATCCGGGGCGGCGCGCGTGGCGAAGCAGGCGCTCGCGATCATTCGGCCGCTGGCCCTGCCAAACCTCGAGCTGGATTTCCGCGTCTCCGCGACGCGCGATCCGGGGGGCGAGGTGACGCTGGACGGTCAAGTATGCCGTGTCGAGAGCCATGGCGCCGACCGCGTGGAACTGATCGCCCGCACGAACCCGGGGGAGTCGCGCGGACCCGTCGGGTCGTTGGCCTCAGGCGGCGAGCGCAGCCGGATCCACCTGGGCCTGACGGTGCTGCTCCAGGGCGAGGGCGATGGTCCGCCGGTGCGCCTGTTCGACGAGGTTGACGCGGGGCTCGGCATGGATGCGGCCGCGCCGGTGGCATTGCTACTACGGCAGCTCGCGCGCCGATCGCAGGTGCTGTGCATCACGCATCTGCCGACCATGGCCGTCCACGCGGACCAGCATGTCGTGGTGACCAAGCGCGTGTCCGCGGGGCGGACGTCGCTGCAGGTTCGGGTGCTCACGCCCGCCGAACGCGTGGGAGAGATCGCACGCCTGCTGGGGGGCGAGGGGTACGGGGGGGACGACCATCAGGCGCAACTTGCCTACGCCCAGGAACTTCTTGCGGCCGGCGGTGCGACGGCCGGTGCTTGACAGTCCGGGCGGATCGAGTAAGTTTGGCGTCGTTCCGCTGTGATCGCTGCCATCGGGCGCCCGTAGCTCAGCTGGATAGAGCGCATGCCTCCGGAGCATGAGGCCACAGGTTCGAATCCTGTCGGGCGCACCACTCGCCGTTTGACCTTGCCTGTTCCTGCAAGCGCGACTAAGTTAGCGGGGCCCTGGAACCCGGCGTAACCGTTTACCCTGTATGCACATGTTCTGGCGCCTGCTACTCTTGCTGTTCACGGTGTTCTGGTTCGTGCCGCGCGTGTTGCGCGGACTCACCGGAAAGCGTGGGGGTATGCCCCCACGCTCGGGCAGCAAGGAGCATGGCCCGGAGAGGTCCGGCCGCCGTAGCGGCGGCCAACACGAGTCCGGCCAGAACGGGTCCGGTCATCTGGCGAACCTGACGCGGCAGGATATCAGCGATGCCGAATTCGAGGAAATCCCGCCACCGCAGTGACGTCTTCCGCCCTCGGTTCGAATGGGCCGGCTCGGAGGCCACTCCGGTCCGGCATTTGCAGCGTGCCAAGGAGGAGCGGATCGGAGCCGCCATCCAGCTCGTCCTGCTCGTCGGTTTCGTGGTGGCTCTCGGCCTCCTGGCCCGCTCCATGTTTCATCTCTTCGCCACCCACGGCGCGGATCTCAATCCCACGTTCCGGTGGGTATGTCTGGCGGGTATCGGGCTGGTGATCGCGTTCACCATTCGCCGCATCTGGCTCAAGGTGAACGACCTGCGTGAGCTCTTGCAAGAAATACATGAACTCGAGGATTGCGTCCGCGACCTGCGTTTGCAATTGCGGCGGCGCGACTGACATTCGCGAAAGGAACCAACGTGGCTGACCTCAAGAAGAAGTTGACCGAGCACACCGGACACCTGGGCGTGATCGGACTCGGATACGTGGGGTTGCCGCTGGCCGTGTCCATGGCCAAGGCCGGTTTCCAGGTGACGGGATTCGAGCTGTCGGAGACGAAGGTCGCCGCCATCAATGCGGGCGAGAGCTACATCATCGACGTCAGCAGTGCCGACGTGAAGGAACTGGTCGCCGCGGGGCGCCTGCGTGCGACCACGGACATGGCCGCGCTGGCAGCGGTCGACTCGGTGAACATCTGCGTGCCGACGCCGCTGGGCAAGACGCGCGATCCGGATATCTCCTACATCCAGGCCGCGGTCGATGCCATCGCGCCCAACATGCACGACGACATGCTCATCATCCTCGAGAGCACCACCTATCCCGGGACCACCGAGGAGGTGATCGTGCCACGGCTCGCGGTCGATGGACGTACCGTCGGCGAGAACCTCTTCGTCGCATTCTCGCCCGAGCGGGTCGATCCAGGTAACCCGGTGTACCGGACGGTGAATATTCCCAAGGTCGTCGGTGGCGTGACGCCGGCCTGCACGGACATGGCCGCGACGTTGTACGCGCAGTTCATGGACAGGGTCGTGCCGGTGTCCTCGGTGCGCGTGGCCGAGACCGTGAAGCTCCTCGAGAATACCTTCCGCAGCGTGAACATCGGCCTCGTGAACGAGATGGCCCTGATGTGCAGCGCAATGGACATCGACGTGTGGGAAGTCATTGCCGGCGCGTCGACGAAACCCTTCGGCTTCATGCCCTTCTACCCGGGGCCTGGCCTCGGTGGCCACTGCATTCCGATCGATCCCTTCTATCTGTCGTGGAAAGCCCGCCAGGCTGGCTTCGAAGCGCGGTTCATCGAGCTGGCCGGGCAGGTCAACGGCTTCATGCCGAAGCACGTGGTGTCCCTGGTGAGCAAGGCGCTCAACGCGCGGCGCAAGCCGATCAACGGCAGCCGGATCCTCGTGATCGGCGTGGCCTACAAGTCCGGCATCGACGACGTGCGCGAATCGCCGGCCCTGGACATCATCGAGATGCTGCAGAAGGAGGGTGGCGAGGTCGCGTGGCACGACCCGTTCGTGCCCGCGCTGGTCGGTGTCGCGGCCGAGAAGGTGGCCACGATCGACGCGCAGTGCCTCGCCGCGTTCGACGTGGCCGTGATCGTGACGAATCACAAGCAGGTCGACTACGATCTGCTGCTCGCGTCGTGCCCCGCGGTGGTGGACACGCGCAACGCCCTGCAGGGCCGCACCGCCGACCACCTGTTCCGCCTCTAGGCTTGACCTGACGCGTCGCGGAAGCGGCGCGAGGAAGGACGACACGCATGGCCAAGTACCTGGTAACCGGCGGAGCCGGCTTCATCGGCTCCCATCTCGCCGAGACCCTGGCCGGCCAGGGGCACGATGTCGTGGTGCTCGACAATCTCCTCACGGGCCACCGGGCGAACCTGGACACGTTTCGCGACGCGGTCACGTTCGTCGAGGGCAGCATCACGGATGCCGATACCCTGAGGCGCTGCTGCGAGGGGGTCGACGCCATCTTCCATCAGGCGGCGCTGGCGTCGGTGCCGCGCAGCGTCGATGATCCGCTGGCGAGCAACGAGCACAACGTGACCGGCTCGCTGAACGTGTTCTGGATCGCCCGGGAGATGGGCGTACGCCGCGTGGTGTATGCGGCGAGCAGCTCGGCTTACGGCGATACCGAGGAGCTGCCGAAGCGCGAGACGATGCCGGCGAATCCGCTGTCGCCGTACGCGGTGACCAAATACGTCGGCGAACTCTACGGCAAGGTCTTCACCGGTATCTACGGGCTATCCACGGTGGGCTTGCGCTACTTCAACGTCTTCGGCCCGCGTCAGGACCCGAAGAGCCAGTACGCGGCGGTGATTCCGCTCTTCATCACGCGCTATCTCGCGGGACGCGCGCCGACGATCCATGGCGACGGCGGCCAGACCCGTGACTTCACCTTCATTCGCAACGTGGTGGAGGCGAACATCGCGGCGGCCGGTGCCGGCGACGAGGCCAGCGGCAAGGTGGTGAACATCGCTTGCGGCGACCGCGTCTCGGTGAAGGACCTGTGCCTGAAGATCCGCGATCTCGTGGGCAGCGACCTTGCGCCCGAGCACGAACCACCGCGCGTCGGCGACGTGCGCGATTCCCAGGCGGATATCACCCAGGCGCGCCGCCTGCTGAATTGGGAGCCGTCGGTGACCCTGGAAGACGGCCTGCAGGTCACCGTGGATTGGTACCGCAAGCAAGGGGGACAGGGATGAGTCAGGGACGTCACCTCGCGGCGCGGTGCCTGCTCGTGGTCGCACTCATCATGGTGATGCCGGTGCCAGGCGCACGCGCCCAGACGCCGACCGCCACCCAGAACTACCGCATCGGTGTCGGCGACGTGCTTCGGCTCAACGTGCCCGGCGACCAGCGCATCGAGCGCGATCTCACCGTGCAGCCCGACGGCACCGTGTCCGTGCCGCAGATCGGTGCGGTGGCGATCGGCGGTCTCTCGATCAAGGACGCCCAGGAACTGCTGCGGCAACGGCTGCGCCTCTACAATCCGAACGTCGACGCCGTGAACCTCGTGGTCACGCAATACAACGCCCTGCGCGTCTTCGTGCTCGGCGCGGTGACCTCGCCGGGGGCGTACCCGTTCACGGCGCCGCCGACGGTGTGGGAGGCCTTGCGCGCGGCGGGCGGGCCGGTCCAGGGCGCCAACCTGTCCGTGGCGCGGATCATCGCGACGCGCGACGGGGAGCCGTCGTTCCGCACGGTGAACCTTTCGGGCTATCTCAGTGGCGAGACGATGCCGAGCGTGGTGCTCGAGACCGGGGACACGCTCGTCATACCGGCCATCGCTGACGGGACGGTGGGCGTGGCCGCGAACCAGGGCGTCCAGGTCTTCGGGGGCGTGACCCAACCCACGACAGTGCCGATCGATGAGCCGCTGCCGTTGCTGTCGGTGCTCATGCTCGCCGGCGCGCCCATGAGCGATGCGGTCCTCAACAAGATCGACTGGGTACACGGCGAAGGGGAGTCGGGTCGGCGTCTCCGCGCCAAGCGGGTCGACATGACGCAATACCTGGAACACGGGCGACCCGAAGGGAATCCGCTCATCTACCCGGGCGACACCGTCTACCTGCCGCAGCGCCATCCGAACTGGTTCGCGAACAACCTGCCGCTGATCCTGACGACGCTCTCGACGGCTGCTACAATCTACCTGGTGTACGATCGGGCCCAGAACAGCAGCAACTGACGGTACGTTCGGCGCCCGCGGCCAGCCGGTCGCGGGCGCCGAGATATACGGCGAGCCCGATGGCGACGGCCAGCCAGAGTGTGCATACGCGCACAACCATGGTCGCCGCGACCCCCTGCTGAGAACTCATCCCGAGCTGCGCCAGTAGCCAGATCATCGTGGCCTCCGTCCCGCCCAGTCCTCCCGGCAAAAACACCAGCGACCCGACGAGGGTGGCCGCGGCGTAGACGAAGATCACCGGCAGCACTCCGACGACGCTATCGAGGTCGCGGCACAGGAGCCAGAGGCTCAGGCTCTCGCACGTCCAGGCGACGGTGCTCAGGGTGAGCGACACGACGACGAGACGCGTGCCGAGCAGGCGACTCAGGGCCGCCAGGGCCTCGTCGAGAGCCAGGCGATGGCGGGCGAGCTGGGGCGCCCGCGTGGCCGTCTGCAACAGGTACTGGCGCAGGCGGCGCGACCGCAGCAGCACGAGCGCCAGCGGCACGGCCAGGGCAACCGCCAGGCCGGTGCGCAGGCCGGCCACGGGGCCGGGCCAGGCGGCCCAGCCCACGGCCGCGAGCACCAGCACGCCGAGAAAATCGAAGATGCGTTCGACCAGGACGATGGGCAGGCCGAGGGCCAGTGGAGCGCCATGTCGCTCGCGCAGCACTCCCGCCTTGAACACCTCGCCGAGCTTGCCCGGCGTGATCACCATCAGGTACGTGGCGAAGTAGAGAGCCAGCGAGTCGCGGCGTGGCATGGCGATGCTCAGGCTGTCGAGGTAGATCTGCCAGCGGAGATAGCGTAGCCCGTAGTTTGTGAGGGACAGCACGACGATCATGATGAGCAGCATGGGGGAGATGCGCCGCAGCTGCCCGACCAGATCGCCCCACCCTGTCCAGATGACTAGGCCGAGGTACACGACGGCAAAGGCGGCCGTCGCCATGAAGACGCGGCTGCAGAGGTTTCGGGTGACGGTCATGCGTCCTTCCTCGGCGGGCAGGATCGGGCAACTCGGGTCGCCCTGGCAACGATGAATGCGGCCGCTCCGAGCGCGATCATGGCCGCGGGAGTATAGCAGACCCGGCGGCATTTTTGCCTGATCGCACGACAGCACTTGAGCGGAGGCTCGAATTGCGTCTCATTTTCGACGAATTTATTCGATTTCATCTCTCGATACACGCTTTCTTTATGCAAGGAAGTGTACATGATGAGTATTTTGTTCATAGGATGGTGGGATAATTTTTAGCCTTGTCTTGTCGGGATTCCTATGTTAATCTAATGGCCGCAGGAGCCGGGGGGAAGTGTGATAGGGCTCTGAGTCGTTGAGCGTTACCGTCGCCGCATTGTGCCAACTGGGAAAAACAGTGGCGTCCAGGTGTAACGAGGAAGATACGATGCAAAAACAGTCTTATTTCACGAAGCGGCACACGTACGAGATGGCAGCCGGCAGCGCCGGCAACGACCGACTCTCGCTGATGGCCGCAAGTGGCGGTACCGCCCTCGCGGCGAGCAGCCAGGTCGCGACCGAGCGGACGATGTACGCGCCGGCCCTGGACATCCCGCTCGAGCCATCGGAGCCGGGACCGGCGTATTATGCGTATCGCCGCGCGCTCGACCTCGTGGCGAGCGTCGCCGGGCTCGCGTTCTTCGGGTTGCTGCTACCGTTTCTCGCCGTGCTCATCAAGCTGGATTCCCGCGGGCCGGTGTTCTACCGCCAGGATCGTATCGGCCTCAACCGCCGCCGTCAGGCCGTGGGCGGCCGCGGAGGCGATCGGCGCAAGGTCGTAAGGCCGGGGCGGCAATTCGCGATCGCCAAGCTGCGGACGATGACAGTGAACGCCGAGGCCGCCGGACCGCAGTGGGCCAAGTCGAACGATGCCCGCATCACACGCGTCGGGAAAATCCTGCGCAAGACCCGTCTCGACGAGCTGCCGCAGTTCTGGAACGTGATGCGCGGCGACATGAGCCTGATCGGTCCGCGTCCGGAGCGGCTGGTGTTCATCCGCCAGCTCGAGCATGAGGTGCCATACTACCATGATCGCTTGCTCGTGAAGCCTGGCCTCACCGGTCTAGCGCAGGTGCGCAATGGCTACGACACGGATGTCGACAGCGTGCGCCGCAAGGTCGCGTACGACCGCGAGTACATCCGCCACAACGGCTTGAAGCAGGATCTCGCGATCCTCGCGGCGACCGTCCGCGTCGTCCTGAAGGGCGAAGGAGCCCACTAGGCCCGGCTCTGTCGTTCCCGCTTGCCTCTCCCCGTCGCGACCACCATAATCCTCGGTGGTCGCGACGTTGTCTTTCCCGCATGCCGGTGGTGTCCATGCAGCCCAGCCTCCTCGTCGTCGACGACCAGGAAGCCACGCGTCTCTTCCTGGCCGCTACGCTCGAATCCCGCGGCTACTCCGTCCGCCTGGCGGATACGGGGGCGGCCGCGCTCGCGGCGGTGGAGGAGTCGCTGCCCGACCTGGTGCTGCTCGATCTCATGCTGCCCGATATGAACGGGATGGAGGTACTGGCGCGCCTGCGAGAAGACGATCCCTCGGTGCGCGTGATCATTCTCACTGCGTTCGGACGCACGGATACCGCGGTCCAGGCCATGCGGCTGCAGGCGTACGATTTCGTCACCAAGCCCATCAATCTCCGCCGCCTCATCGCGGTGATCGAGCGGGGCCTTGCCGACTACGCCGGGCGCTCGGCGCGGCGGCTGGCCCAGCCAAGCGACGACCTCTTCGCCGTACTCCCGGGAGCCGTGCCCAGCGAGGTGCCGGCCATGCTGGCGCTCTATGCGACGGTGCGCAAGCTTGCGGCCAGTGGCCGATCGACCGTCCTGATCGAGGGGGAGTCCGGTGCCGGCAAGGATATCCTCGCACAGCTCATCCATCTCAACTCGCCGCGTAGCGGGTATCCCTTCCTCGAGATCAACTGCGCCTCGCTGCCGGAATCGCTGCTGGAGAGCGAGTTGTTCGGGCACGAGAAGGGGGCATTCACCGATGCCTCGGCACAGAAGCTCGGACTCCTGGAGCTGGCGCACGCGGGCACGCTCTTTCTCGACGAGATCGGCGAGATGGCGCTGCCGATCCAGGTGAAACTCCTGCGGGTCCTGGAGAAGCTCGTCTTTAGGCGCGTCGGCGGGATCGAGGACATCCGGGTGGATGTACGCATCGTAGCCGCGACAAACCAGAATCTCGCAAGACTCGTCCAGGCAAAGCGTTTCCGAGAGGATCTCTACTATCGGCTGAAGGTGGTGCATCTCGTGGTGCCGCCATTGCGGGCGCGCCGGGAGGACATCGTCCCGCTGGCCGAGCACTTCCTGCGGCACTACAATGACGAATTCGGCAAACGATTCACCGGCTTCACGGCTGCCGCGATGGACCGCCTGCGGGCACACGCGTGGCCGGGGAACATCCGGGAATTGCGCAACACGATCGAGCGCGCTGCGCTCCTCGAAGACGCGGACCGACTCGACGCCGGCCACCTCGGGATCGAGGAGCCGCGCCATGGTGCGGGTATCGCGTCGCTTGGCGACGCCCTGATGCGCGCGCTCCAGGAACCCCTGCCTGCGGATGGGGTTGGCCTTGACGGGTTGCTCAACGCGTTCGAAGCGGCCATGCTGGACAGGGCCCTGCAGGCGGCCGGAAACAACAAATCGCAGGCGGCGCGGCTGCTCGGGCTGACCCGCGATCGCCTGCGCTACCGATTGGCGCACCATGCCTCGGTCCGGCGAACGCCGGACGAAGGAGACGACGAAGCGTGACAGGGATGCTGCGTTCGGCGATTGGTGTGTGCTTCGTCACGGCCCTGCTCGGCGGCTGTGGCGTTTATTCCGCCAGCAGCGGGCGTGTCGACGAGAGCCTCAAACGAGTGGCCGTGCCGTTCCTCGAGAACCGGACTTCGGAGCCGGACATCGGCGTCAGCCTGACGAACCAGATCATTTTCGCGCTCCAGGAAGACAACACGCTCAAGGTGGTCGACGAGGACGCCGCCGATACTCTCCTCGAGGGTGCGGTCACGCAGTACAACATCCGGCAGGTGTCGGCCAGCAATCAGCAGATCGTGGACGAGTACCAGGTGCAGATCGCCGTCGAGCTCACGCTCACGAAGAAGGCCACGGGGGAGAAGCTGCTCGATCGCAAGCGCTTCACGGGGACGGGCAACTATCTGCTGGGCGACGGTTCCACGTCGGAAGCAACGGCCCGGCAACTGGCCGCCAACGAGATCGTGCGCGACGTGATCGCGCAGATCGTCGAGGACTGGTGATGGCACGTCAGACGCCGCGCGAACGGACTTTCGACGACCTCGTGAAGCGGGATCTGCGAACACGCGAATATGGCCCGGTCTACGTCTTCGACGGCGACGACGCCTATCGCATCGAGAGCGTGATCGAACGCCTGAAAGCCGATGCGCTCGATGCCGCGAGCGCGGCGTTCAACGTACACACATTCCACGGCGACCAGACGGGCTGGTCGCCCGCGTTGCAACAGGCGCAGGGTTACCCGATGTTCGGGAGCCGGCAGCTCGTGCTGCTGAAGCAGGTCGACCGGATCGCACGAGACGACCGCGCCGAGGCGACCCTCGCCGCCTATCTCGAGGCGCCGGCGACCACCACGATCTTCGTCATGACCGCCGAGAAGCTCGATCGACGTCGCAAGTGGGTGCAGGACGTGCGCGCACGCGGCTACCTCGTGCACTTCGAGGCGCCGGAAGGCGAGGCCCTCGTGACGTGGGCGGCGAAGGCGGCCCAGCGCGCCGGCCTGACGATCGGTCGCGACGCGTTGCAGACGCTGACCGATCTCGTCGGGCGCAACCTGCAGAGCCTCGCCGGCGAGATCGAGAAGCTGGCCCTGCTGAGCGATACCTGGCAGCGGCCGCCCACCGCGGACGACGTCATGCGCGTCGTCATGGATCAGGCCGAGTTGAAAGCGTTCACCCTGACCGACACACTCGAACCCGGTGGTGCGCCGACGGTCATGGCCACCTGGCGCAAGCTCGCGGAACTCGGCGAGGATCCCTACGGTTTGACGCCGATCGTCATGGCCCACCTGCGCCGCATGGCGGTGGTGAGTGCGATGCTGGCCGATGGCGAGTCGCCGGACGCCATCGCGGCGAACACGGGGATTCATCCCTGGGTCGTCCGCAACAAGCTCGTGCCACTCGCGCGACGCCTCGGCCCGCACGGCGCCGCACGGACTCTGCGGGCCTGCCTCGCCTGCGAGCGCGCACTCAAAGGCCGACCAGTGCCGCCGGCCTTGACGTTCGAGGCCTTGCTGCTGAACGTATCGCTACCGGAAACCCGCCCGTAGATCGCGCATCGCGCGTCTGGAAAGAGAAAGGAAGATCCATGTCGGACACTCTGAAGGACTTCACCGACGCCAGCTTCGATGCCGAGGTACTGGCCAGCAACAAGCCCGTGCTCGTCGATTTCTGGGCGCCCTGGTGCGGCCCGTGCAAGGCCCTGACGCCGACGATCGAGCAGATCGCACAGGACAGCGGCGAGAGCTGGTTGATCGGCAAGATGGATATCCAGAGCCACCCGAAGACCGCGGCCAAGTTCGGGATCCGGTCGATCCCGGCGCTGCTGTTCTTCAAGGACGGGCAGGTCAAGGAGACGCTCATGGGTGCGGTGAACAAGGACAAGATCCTGAACAAGATGAAGAACGTCACCGAGTAGGCGCGAGGGGCCGGCCGGTCCGTGAACGGGCGGCCCCTTCTCTCGATATCATTGACTTAACATAATATACATTATGCGCAATTCTTGAAGTCCCAAAGACAAACCCCTCTCCTGGCGGGAGTTGCAGGCCTGGCTAGTCGATGGGGATACGGTCCGCGATGTCCTCGAGTCCTACCACGGTATAGTCCTCGCCGGCGATTGCCTTGAGGAAGCCGAGCACCGAGAGTCCGAGGAAGAGCAGCACGTACGCCAGGTGCAGAATGACCGTCACGAGGACGCCGAGTACCGGCACGGGCTGCAAGACCGCCTCGATCACGAGCACGACCAGGCCGAGCACGATCTCCGCGAAGAGTAGCGCGAATCCCTGGCGGCAATGCCGGGCCAGGAAAGGCGACTTGGGGTTCTGCAGCAAGGAGACGATGACGAGGACGCTGGCATAGCACAGGGCGCCGAGCCAACGATCCCGCGTCGTCACGGTCTGCGGATCCGCGGCGGCCATGGTCACCTCCCGCGAGGCCCTAGCCTTCCAGGGCGCGCATCATTGCCAGACGCGTGTCGAGGTCCGTCTTGGAGACGCCCTCGAGGTCGCCACGAACGACCTTCGCGTCGAGGTCCTCCAGCACCATCACCGCGTCCTGCAATTTCCCTGCCGCTTTCAGACATTCGGCCTGTCGGACGGAGAGATCGTAGGTCTCGGCGTCGTTGCGAGCATCGGGGATCAGCTCACCATACGCGCTCGCGGCTTCGTCGTATCGCCCGAGCGACGCGAACGCCGCGGCGCGGGCTTGCTTCAGGCCACGCGCAGCCGGGCTGCCGGCGGGAACCTCGCCGAGCGCCGCGTCAGCATTGGCGAGCGCCGCCTCGTACGACCCCTGCGCGAGCAACGACTTCGCGAGCCCCACGCGCGCGAAACGGCCGAAGGTGGTGCCGCCGTAGCGCTCGACACATTCCTGCAGCGGCGACTGCGCCAGCTCGGCCTCACCGTTGCTCAGCAGGGTTTCGCCCTGGTAGAGGAGGTAGCTCGCGCGATCGCGCGAGTGCGCCTTCGCCTGCTTCATGTACGTGACGCCCACGATCAACGCCACGATGACGAGAAGGCCGATGCCCAGCGGCATGGCGTTGTGCTGCAGAAACTCGAGCCCGCGCTCGGTGCTGTCGATGAAGCCGTCGTGCTTCATGTCTTTTTTGGTCAACTTCTGCGCAGCCAAGACGCTTACCTCGTGTATGGGTTGTTTGTCGGTATCACAGTCACCCATGATAGTGCATGTCGCGGTCGTTTTCCAGCCCGGCCCGCGGGATCTCACTTGCCGGGATCCCCCACGTCCGCCATGTTGGGCGGGCACCCTGGTCGGAAGGAACCGTGCCTTGTTCCACTGGTTACGCCACCGCTCCCGCTGGGAAGGGGTCAACTACCTCGACCTGATCCCCCGCCGCGCCGTCGACCATGAGCCCGGCGGCACTCACGACAAGGTGGTCCTGCTCCAGCCGCGCTACCGCGACCCGATCCTGGGCCGCTGGCTGCAGCCCCGTCTGGGCCCACGCAAACGCTGGCTCCGCATCCCCCTCGACGTCCGCGGCAGCTGGCTCTGGAGCCAGATCGACGGCGTCCGCACCGTCGGCGCCCTGGCGGCAGCATTCCCATCGCAATTCACGGACGAATCGGAGCAGATCCCCGAACGCGTAAGCCAATACCTGGCAGCGTTGAACGCGAATGGCTTCGTCGACTTCCTGAACATGCCGCCCAAGCGTTGAGCGTGGTACCCCCGGCGGGATTCGAACCCACGACCCCCAGATTAGGAATCTGGTGCTCTATCCAACTGAGCTACGGGGGCACCGTCAGGGCCGACGGACGGGGAATCTAGCCCGGTCACGGATACCGCACAAGCGAAAACACCGGCGCGTCCGACAGGAGCTTGCGGCCGGCGAGGCCCTCCAGTTCGATCACGAAGAGGTAGGCCGCGACCTTTGCGCCGCACCGACGTACGAGGTTGCCGGCGGCCGCGGCCGTGCCGCCGGTGGCGATCAGATCGTCGAGGATCACGACCTTCTCCCCCGTGGCGATGGCGTCGCCATGGACCTCGATCGTGGCCGTGCCGTACTCGAGGTCGTAGGTCTCGGCCACGGTCTGGCGGGGCAGCTTGCCGGCCTTGCGCACGAGGATGAGCCCCTTCCCCAGGGCCAGCGACAGGGGTGCCCCGAATACGAAACCTCGCGACTCGATCGCCGCGATGCGGTCGAACTCGACCCCGGCGAGCTGCTCGGCGAGCTGGTCGACCGCCGCCTGAAGCGCGGGCGGGTGGGCCACCAGCGGTGTGATGTCGCGAAAGAGGATGCCAGGCTTGGGAAAGTCCGGCACGGCGGCGATGTGGGACTGCAGGTCCATGCTCTCATTCCTCGCGAAGGGGTGGTCAGCGCAGCAGGCGCGCCGGGTCCACGGCTTTCTCGTTCTTGCGCAGTTCGATGTGCAGATGAGGCGGATCCTCGGCCAACGGCGGCGTCGCCGTCCGGCCGATGAGATCACCGGCCAGTAGCGCCTGCCCCACGGCGCAGGTGAGGCTTGCCGGATCCAGCGGAGCGAACACGGTGTGATAGCCCGCGCCGTGTTCGAGGATGATCAGCGTGCCGTACTCGTCCATCTGACCCAGGTAGCGCACGATCGCGGGCGCCGGGCACAGCACCTCGCCGCCCACCGGATACGCCATGGTGACGCCCGAGCGTGGTAGCAGGATCTTGCCGCTCTTGTGGGGGCCGAACGGACGCAGCACGCGACCGCGATTCTTGTAGGGGCGTTCGAAATGGAGGTCGGAGCCGTGCGTGCGCGTGAAAGGGCGCTGCAGGTGCAGCTTCTGGCCGACATGGATCACGGAGGTCGCGAGGTCGTTGTCGCTCTTAAGCTCGCTCACCGACTCGCCGAAACGCTTGGCGATGACCGACAGGTTATCGCCGCGTCGCACCTCGTACCAGCCGGCGGACGCCGCGGCGCGTGCGATGGACACGAGCGCGAGACCACCGATCAGGACGGCGGCGAGTCGTGGGATCCGGCGTGTCGAGTGTCGCGAGGTCATGCGTGCTCCGCGGAGATCGTAGTCGACCCACACAAGATGCCAAGAAAAAAGGAGCCGCGCGCTTGCGCTACTCCCTCGTCTACCGCTGCGATACATCGAAGGTGGTCGGGGCGCCGAGATTCGAACTCGGGACCTCCTGCTCCCGAAGCAGGCGCGCTAACCGGGCTGCGCTACGCCCCGACCTGGAGTCCGAAGTGGCGGCCAATGTAATGCCTGGACCCTGAGACGTCAATTTCCCAGGGCGATGATTCCCTGGGCCGCCAGCGTCACCACCGCCCCGGCGATGAAGATACCCAGGACGATACACGGCACGGCGTATCGCAGGGGCAGCTTGAGCAGGTAGGCCGCCATGGCGCCCGTCCAGGCGCCCGTCATCGGGGCCGGAATGGCCACGAACAGCGTCAACCCGATGCTCTCGTACCGCTGGATGACCTGGGACCGCTGCATGGTACGGGCGAAGATCCAGGTGAAGAACCGGTCGCAGGCCCGGAATCGTCGCAGCCAGCGTTCCACGGGCCCCAGGAGCAACAGGATCGGCAGCACGGGCAGGAAGTTGCCCAGGACGGCCGCCACGTAGATCTCGACCCAGTTCCTCATGCCCATGGCGAATCCCAGGGGGATGCCCCCGCGCAGCTCGAAGATGGGCAGGGTGGAGACCACGAACACCGCCAGCGGCGGCGGCAGGCCATGGACCCAGGCGAGGATGGTGTCACGCACCGGCGGTCCCCTCCTCCATTCCGCGGCGCAACGGCACGAAGCGGCAGAGCACCGATTGCTGGGCGGCCAGCCCGTCGCCCTGACGCCGGAAGCGGGTGAGCACCTGGCTGCCCTCGTTGTCGCCGAGGGGTACGAGCAGGTAGCCGCCGTTGACGAGCTGCCGGGTGAGGGCCGCCGGCGTCGCTGGCGTGCCGGCCGTGACCATGATGCCGTCGTAGGGCGCTGCCGGTTCGTAACCCTCCGAGCCGTCGTCGGCGAGCACGGTGACATTATCGCAACCTAGCTCGGCGAGTACGGCGCGCGCGCGGTCGGCCAAAGGCACCACCCGCTCGATCGTGATGACGCGGCCGGCGAGGCGCGACAGGATCGCGGCCTGGTAGCCGCTACCGGTGCCGATCTCGAGGACGGTCTCGTCGCCCTTCAGTTCCAGCAACGCGGTCATGAGTCCCACCATGAAGGGCTGGCTGATCGTCTGGTCGTAGCCGATGGGCAGGGCGCAGGATTCGTAGGCGCGATGCTGCAGCGCGCTGGGTACGAATCGGTGCCGAGGCACCTCGCGCATCGCAGCGAGGACGCGCGGGTCGGTGATGCCGTCGGCCTCGAGTTGCTCGCGCACGAGCCGCCGCCGCGCCACCGCGTAGTCGCGCGTCATGTCGGATCCTTGCCGGGGCCATGACCACCACGCGTGGGCCCATCGAAGACGAGTCCGCCCGGACCGGTGGCCGCCTGCACGAAACGATGCCCCACACTCTCGAACACGGCCGCGCCGGGCAGACCTTCGCGCGCGAGATCGCCAAACGCGTGCAACAGATGGTCGGCCGTCATGTCGACCTTCAAAGGCGTGAGGCTGGCGTAGCCGTCGCGGACGGCGGCGTAGTCGCTGTCTGCGCCCTCGTGCCAGGTGGGCCCCTTGCCGGCGATCCACACCAGCGGGATGCCGCGGGGATCCTCGAAGTCGTTCACGACGTCGTGGTAGGTGCGCGAACCCTGGCGCGTGATGCGCAGGCCGCGCAGCGCTGCTTCCGGTCCGTTGGGCACGTTGATGTTCCACAGGCAACCCGTGGGCAGCGGCCGTTCGAACAGGATCGGCAGCAGGCGGCGCACGAGGGCGGCGGCCCCGCCGAAATCGGTGGGGTGCCAATCGGCGAGCGACACCGCTGCGCTCGGGATGCCGTGCACGCACCCTTCCATGGCCGCGGCCACGGTGCCGGAGTACTGCACGTCCTCGCCGAGGTTGGGCCCATGGTTGATGCCGGCGATGAGGAAGTCGGGCGGGTCATCGTCGAGCAGTTTGCCCAGGGCCACCATCACGGTGTCCGTGGGCGTGCCGGTGACCGACCAGCGGCCAGGCCCGAGGTTGCGCACCCGCAGCGGCGCGTGAAGCGTGAGGCACCGGCTCGTGGCGCTTTGCTGCGCCGCGGGCGCCACGATGCTCACCCGCACGTCGGGCAGATCGCTCAACGCCTCCGCCAGGACGCTCAGGCCGAACGCAGCCACGCCGTCGTCGTTGGTCAGCAGAATGTGACGTTCACTCATGATCTTCGGTCACCCGTGGTTCCCGGCTGGCCAGCAGCACGCTGACGAGTCGGAAAAACCGGTAGGTATCGACTACCGGGTTGATGCTGCTCTTCTCGTCGCCGTAGATCGTCGTCACGGCGACCGAACCGATCCGGGCCCCGCGCCGCGCGAGGCGCACGAGGATCTCCGACTCCGTGTCGTAGCGTTGCGTCCGCAACCGCAGTCCCGGCAGCACGGCCACCCGCAGAAGTCGGTAGCCGTTCTGCGAGTCGGGAATGTCGGTGCCGGCAAGCCGGCTCACCACCCACGACGTGAACGCATTCGTGGTCTTGCGCAGCCAGGGCATGCTGGCCGTGCGGTTCATGCGGTTGCCCACCACCACGTCCCAGTGGCCCCGCCGCGCCTCGTTGCGGAAGGCGACCATCTCCGACGGGAGGTGCTGGCCGTCCGCATCCATGGTGTAGACCCATTCGAGATCCGCGGCAACCGCCCAGGCGAATCCACTGGCCAGGGCCGCCCCCTTGCCGCGATTCACGGCGTGCACCTCGACGTCCACCCCGCAGCCGCGGGCGACCTCGGCGGTCGCATCGGCACTGCCGTCGTCGACCACGAGGATGCGCACGCCCGGCTCGCTGGCGCGGATCGTGGCGATCACCTCCGGCAGATGGCGGGCGACGTTGTAGCCGGGCAGGATGACGCCGGTACCAGACACGCGGGACGGTTCTCCTGGGGTTCCGGGCCAGCCGATCGACCGATCGAGACGTGGACCCGCCGATGGTAGTCAACCGCGCGGTGAAATCAAGAATCGGAGGGCGAGGCTCCTGAGAACCCCGCCCTCCGTGCATGCCGATCGCCCCACGAAAGGAGGAGCGACTAGCGGAACAGACTCTTCACGTTGCTCCAGGTCGCCGGATCGCTGGCCGTGGGATCGTTCGGAGGAACGATCTTGAGGTCGAAGACCCGGTCCCAGCCATCGGGCACGGTGACGCCCGGGCCGGAGTCGGGATCGGCGACGTTGAGCGCGTTGACGATCCAGTTGGCCAGTTCGTACTCCGCCGCGGTCAGCTCGCCGAGGCGGGTGCCGCCGACCATGTCGCACATGCCGCTGCCGAAGCCGCTGTACAGGCCGTCGGTGTTGGTGTCGAGCATGGTGATGCCGAACCCGTCCTGCAGATTCGCCGAAAGGACCATCGTCCCGTCGGTGAATGTCGCCGGGTTGGCCCAGTCGGCCGCGGTCCCATTATCGGTGAAGATCTCGATCATGCCGCCATCGAGCGTCACGTTGCGCACCATCGCCGACGGGTTCGACACCGACGAGATGGTCCAGGCGCTGATGTGTACGGTGTGCTGGTAGTTGTCGAAATCGAACGGGATCGGCGTGGGGAAGCCGCCAGCGTCGGTGAGGATCCCGTAGACGTCGACGGTGGCTCCGACGGTGTCGACCGCCGGCGTGTACTTCGCATATCCGAACGAGACGAACTCGGCGCCAGCCATGGCCGTTCCGGTTCCGAAAGCCAGGACGAGCAAGGCGGCGGCGAGTACCAGCGAAACCCTTGCTTTCATGTTTTACTCCCTCCTCGGCCCTGAGGGCCAGGATCTAGCGGAACAGCGCCTTCACATCGCCCCAGGCCGACGGTTCGACCGAGATCGACGGATCGAAGTTGACGTGCCCGACGGTCTCGAGATCGTAACCCTCGGGGATCTGCGCGTTGGTCGCGTCCACGGTGCCCGCGAAGGTGTAACCGTCACTCGGCACCTCGATGAGATCCGCACCACCGGTCCACGTGACCGTGCCCTCGAAGTTCCCGGTGTGGGTCGCGGGGTTGAACGTCATCGAGAAGCTCGTGAACTCGCCGCTGAGCACCACGGTGCCATCCATGAAGGTGGACTGCATGGTCGCGTTCGGCGGATCGATTCCGTAGTCGGCCGCCGTGAAGCCGCCGTCGGCGAACAGGTCGCTGGCGAATGCCAGCGTGCCGCCGGTGTACGAGATCTGCAGGATCCCGCCGCCGATATCGATCTGACCCGTCGACACGAGATCACTCATGAAGAAGGTGAACTCGTTGTCGTCGAGCGTCCACGGCAGGGCAGGATTGATGTTCTGGATGAAGCCGCCGCCAGCGAGCACATCGCCCACATCGCTGGGCGGGAAGCCGATGGCGCCCGGTGTGTTGTCGGACTCGTAGAGCAGTCCGGTGAAATCGAGCATCGTGTCGGGCTGCGCGAAGGCCGCACCCGCCGCCATCACGAGAACCAGTACGATCCCGGACATCGTGAGCAGATTCTTCATCACTCCCTCCCTCACTGAATCAGCATGGTGACAGGAAAATCGCAGTAGCGCTTGCGAATCGAGATAGAGCTCAATGGTGGCAGACCTCCTTGCTTGACCGTCAAGGACTTCTCCCCTCAGCGGCCGCAGTGTAGCATCAACAGGATGAATTTTCCACCGATTATGCGGCCGAGATGAGGAAATATTCGTTAATCCGCGGCATCCGACGCCGGACCTGGACACCAAATCAAAAATAATTTTGCGTATTCGCTGAAATCTGGACGGTCTGGTCGGGGCGACTGGATTCGAACCAGCGACCCCTTGCCCCCCATGCAAGTGCGCTACCGGACTGCGCCACGCCCCGACCAAGACGATGCCGGCGGGACCGCCGGCAGAGGGATTCGTTTGCGACGAGCAAAGATAACCGCGTCGTCCGGCGTCCACAAGGCCAATCTCAGGCCTTCGCGCGCTGAGAGGTCGCTCGTTCGTTCTCGGGCGGGCCCAGTTCGCGCACGAGGTCGCGGACCTCGGCGAGTTCCTTGCGAACGAATGCGAGCTGCTCGTGGATCTCCATCTCGTTGAACGCCATCGAGAGCTGCTTCGGAGCCGCCGTATCCGCTGTCTGCCGGCGTTGCTGCTGCAGGTGCTTCCGGGCACCGGCGATCTTGAAGCCCTGTTCGTACAGCAGGCGCGCGATGGTCTGGATCTGGTCGATGTCGGGCTGGCGATAGCGCCGGCTGCCGGCGCGGCCCTTGCGCGGCCGCAGGGAGGGGAACTCGGTCTCCCAGTAGCGCAGCACGTGCGGCTTGATCCCCGTCAGCTCGCTGACTTCGCTGATCGTGTAGTAGAGCTTGCTGGGCAACTCGGCCACGTCACGCCTCCTCCTCGGAACGCGGCTGACGGCTCATGAGTTCACGGATGGCCCGCAACGGCGCCTTCCCCTCGAAGACCACCTCGTGAACCGCTTTGACGATAGGTAGTTCTATACCAAACTTCTCGCCCAGCTTCAAGGCTGCTTGTGTCATCGCCACGCCTTCCACCACCTGGACCGAATCGGACAGGACAGCCTTGGGTTCGCGGCGGCTGCGGGCCACCGCCTCGCCGAAGTTGCGGTTGCGGCTGTGCCGGCTGATGCTCGTGGTGATCATGTCGCCGATGCCGGCCAGACCGAAGCACGTTTCCGGGCGACCGCCGAGGGCGGCGGTGATGCGGGCCAGCTCGGCCATGCCGCGGGTCATGAGCGTGCCGCGGGTGTTGTCGCCCATGCCCAGGCCATCACAGAGCCCGACCGCCACGGCGATGACGTTCTTGAACCCGCTGCTCGCCTCCACGCCGAGCATGTCGTCATTGGTGTAGACGCGAAAGAACGGGCCGTTGATGGCCCCCTGCCAGACGGTCCAGTCATGGCCCGGATCGCCGGAGAGCACCACCGCGGTGGGCATCTCGGCAGCCACCTCCTCGGCGTGGCTCGGGCCGAGCAGCACGGCGATGGGATGGCCGGGCAACTCCTCGCGGATCACCTCGCTCAGGCGTTTCAATGTGCCCAGCTCGAATCCCTTGGCCAGGCAGATGATCGGGAGATCGGGCCGGCACGCGCTCGACACCGCCACCTTCGCCGCGACACCGCGGACCACCTGGCTGGGCACCGCGACGAACACGACCTCGGCACCGGCCAGCGCGATGTCGATGTCGAGGGTCGCGCCGAGATTCGGAGGCAAGAGCACGTTGCCGAGATAGTCGGGGTTGGTCGCCGTGCTGTTGATGACGGCCACCTGAGCCTCGCTCACGCCCCAGAGGGCCACCTCGTCCCACTTGTGCGCGAGGTGACGCCCGAAGGCGGTCCCCCAGCTCCCGGTGCCCAGGATGCAGGCCTTCATGGCTTGGGCTCCTTCTCGTCATCGCCATCGCTAGCGACCGGATCTGGCGGCGAGCCGAGGGGTTTCTCCGTCCCGGATTTCAGGCGCCGGATGTTGGCGCGATGACGCCAGATCGCGAGCGCGCTGAGCACGAAGCCGAAGACCACGAGGGTCTTGGACAGGGGCCGCGGCGAGCGGTACTCGAAGAAGACCACCGCCCAGGGAAACACCGCCATCGCCGCGATGCTCCCGAGCGAGACGATGCGGCCGGCGAGGAACACCGCCAGGAAGATCCCGAATGCGATGAGCGAGGGAAACGGTTCGAGCACGAGGCACACGCCGAACGACGTGGCGATGCCCTTGCCGCCCTTGAAGCCCACGAACGGCGAGAAGCTGTGCCCGAGAATGGCGAAGAACCCGGCGATGATGCGATAGAGGTCGGGCGGAAAGTGCAGGGGATAGACGCGACCCACGGGCCACGATTGCACGACGATGGTCATGACCAGGACGGCGAGCACACCCTTGGCCAGGTCGAGCGCGAAGCAGAGGCCGGCCCAGCCGGCGCCCAGATTGCGGTACACGTTCGTCGCGCCCAGGTTGCCGCTGCCGCAGTGCCGCAGGTCGATGCCCTTGACGCGCAGGCCGATGATGAGGCTGAACGGGATTGCCCCGAGAAGGTAGGCTCCGACCAGGGTCAACATGAGCAAGACGGTGGGCATCGCGACCTGCCTCGGGCTAGTGGCGCTTCAGCTTCACGAACAGCCGGTTGCCGGTAAAACCGTACTCCTCGCGCAGCCGGTTGTTGATGTACCTGATGTAATTCCTGGCGAAGAACTTTGGATCATTCACGGAAAGCATGAACTTGGGCGGCGCCGTTTCCACCTGGCTACCGAAGTAGATCTTGCCCACGCCGCCGCCGCTCGCGCGCGGCGGCTGGATCGCCGTGATGCGGGCGATGAACTCGTTCAGCTCGTGCGTGGGCACGCGTTTCTGGCGTGCCTCGTGCACCTCCCACACCATCTCCAGGATGCGCCCCATGCGCTGTTTCGTGACGGCGCTCAGCGTGAACCACGGCGCATAGGTGAGGAACGGGATCTCGCGGCAGAAGGCGTCCCACACCTTGAGGTGGGTGTTCGTCTCCTTCTCGACGAGATCCCACTTGTTGAAGGCCACCACCACGCCCTTGCCCGAGTCGTGGATGAGTCCGGCAATCTTCGAGTCTTGCGTCACCACGCCCTGCGCGGCGTCGACCATGAACACGGCGATGTCACACTGCTCGAGGGCCTGCATGCTTCGCAGGTTGCTGAAGTACTCCACCGACTCGGTCACCTTGCTCTTGCGCCGCAGGCCTGCGGTGTCGATGAGGCGGACCACGCGGCCATGCCAGCGCAGGTCGGTGTGGATGCTGTCACGGGTGGTGCCCGGGATGGTGCTGACCAGAGCTTCCTCACGCCCCACGAGGAGGTTCAGGAGACTCGACTTGCCGACGTTCGGCCGGCCGAGGATGGCCACCTTGACATCGCACGGTTCCTCGATCGTCTGCGCAGGGAAACCCGCGACCACGACGTCCATGAGGTCGCCCACGCCCTGGCCGTGCAGAGCGCTGATGGCCATGGGGTCGCCGAGGCCGAGGCGGTGGAATTCGTGCACGGCCATCACCGCCCCCTGCTTCTCCGTCTTGTTGACGGCCACCACCACCGGCTTGCCGCTCTGGCGCAGCTCGCGGGCGATATGTTCATCCCAGGTCATGGGGCCCACCTGGCCGTCGACCAGGAACACCACGACATCGGCCGCGGCGAATGCATCGCGCGCAATCTGCGTGACCTGCACGTCGAATTCGGAGGCCGCCTCGCCGAAGGGAATGATGCCGCCGGTGTCGACGAGGTAAAAGCCGTGCCCCGCCCAGTCCGTACTCTCGACGATGCGATCGCGCGTGACGCCCGGCTGCTCGTGCACGACCGCGCGGCGCCGCTGGATGATGCGGTTGAACAGCGTGCTCTTGCCCACGTTGGGGCGACCGACGATGACGACGGTACGCAGCGCCAAGGACGCCGACCTCCTGCCGAGCCTGGCTCGTAACCGCCATGGCTCGAACGGATTAGAAGAGTGATCGAAAGCGCCGGCTCAGCTAAACGGCGCATCGCGAAGCTATGGCAAGCGACTCCAGAAGTCAACGAAACCCTCCTCGTCCGGCACGAGGACCGTGTGCGGCTGATCGGCCGCGATGTCGGCGAGGGTGAGATCGTCGAGCGTGAGACCGTCGCTGTTGAAGATGCGCGGCGAGAGGCACACCGTACGCACCGGCTCGGGCGCCAGCGCGAGGAGGGCGCGCCTCAGGTCGCCTCCCGTCATGAGCCCGGCCACGGTGACGGTGTGGCCGTAAAACTCGTTGGCGACGCCGACCACCTCCAGCGGCGGTGCCCCGGCGATTTGCAGCGCCGGCAGGTGCTCCCGGTGGAACGCCTTCGCGCCCAGCTCGCTGGTGAGGATGGTGAGCGGGCGGGTGGGTGCGCGCCCCTCCTCCTGGGCGACCGCGAGGTCGTCGAGCCAGATCTGCTTGAGACGCGGCGTGAGGCCGACGCCGTTGTCCTCCTGCGGGAACTCGACATAGTGCTCTGCCGCCGGGAAGGGCCGACCGGCCAGCAGATAGAACTCGTCGCTGAGGTACACGAAGTCGTGCCCCGCGATGGCACGCACCTCGGCCTGCAGAGCGGTGATCTGATCGATCACCGCGCACGCGATATCGGGCGTCACCGGGTCGAGTTGCGCCAGACCCTCGCGGTGCGCGGACAGGCCCACGGGCACCACGGCGAGCGACCGCACGCCACCCCCGCCGTCGGCCGGCGCTTGCAGCGCGAGCAGGTCGCGTACACTCTGTTCGAGATACGGGCCGTCGTTCCAGCCGGGGCAGAGCACGATCTGCGTGTGCAACTCGATCCCATTCTCCCCCAGCGACCGCAGCACCGTGCACACATCGTACTGCCGCTTGATCCCGAGCATGCGCGTGCGCACCTCGGTGTTGGTGCAGTGCACGCTCACGAAGAGCGGCGACATCTTCTGCTCCACGACCCGCTTGAGCCCCTGCTTCCCGAGCGACGTGAGCGTGATGTAGTTGCCGTAGAGAAAGCTGAAGCGGTAATCCTCGTCCTTCACGTAGACGCGTTCGCGCATCCCCTTGGGGTTCTGATCGATGAAGCAGAACACGCAACTGCACGCGCACCGCTTGAAGTCCATAGGCGCGAAGGTCCCCGTCAACGCATCGAGAGCCTCGGGCGGCAGACTCGCCGCCAGCTCGGACCCATCGGCCCGCCGCACAGTGACGTGCATCGCCTCACCATCGGGCTGGTAGTAGTAGAGGTCGAGCACATCCTCCACCGGCTGCCCGTCGAGGTGCGTGAGGGTATCGCCCGGCTGCCAGGCCAGGCCGCGGTCGAAAGGAGCCGCGAGAGGTTTCGTGAGCTCGATCATGGGGCCAAGGTCGTGTGAGAGCGCGGTTTCGGCAAGGGTGGGGATCCCGGGACGCGTCGTCCGATATCGATACAGGATCTTCACCCGGTGCCAGACCACGGACACGGCGTTGCCACCGCCGGATGAGATGCCTTGACTCTTTCCCGCGACCCGGTAGAGTTGTCCCGGGGAATCAAACATCATCCGATTGACGAAGCGCCACTCCTCGGGATCGCGAGCGAACGATCTCGCCCGACGCAATGGGAAACGTATCGCCGTACCGGCCCATCACGGAGGACATCGAGGTGGATTCAATGTTGACCGTCGAGGAAGCCGCGCGCCGCGCCTACGGAATCGGCGCTGGCTATAGACTGAAGACAGCCGTCGCGTCAGCCTTCGACACCGCATGGGACGCAGAAATCCGCTTCATCTCGCACTGGAAAGAGATCCTGAAGCAAGGCGCCCGCCAAGGAATCGCCACAACCCTATCCCAACAGGACAACGGCCCCCTCACCCTCCCCCAGGCCCACTTCGCCTTCATGGCCGGCGCCACCAACCAGGACCTCGACAAGACCCTCGCAAACATTGGCGGCCAATCAGCCGGCGCGTAAGCCCGACGGTCGCGGCGTGACGCCCAACCTCATTGCGCTATCCATCACCGATCCATGGATGGACGAGACGAAGGGAACTGGAGCGGGCAACGAGGCTCGAACTCGCGACCCTCAGCTTGGGAAGCTGATGCTCTACCAACTGAGCTATGCCCGCTCCGGATGGGCTGAGAGGCAGAATCTATCCCGCGCTTGTCGGGCTGTCAAGGTTGGCCAGGGCGGTGTGGACTGCGTCTCGCAATGCGTTATGGACTTCGGGGCTTTCTGGTGGGCCCTCGGCAATGCGGGCGGTTTTGCGGAACCAGGTACGCTGGCGTTTGGCGTACTGGCGGGTTTCGAGGACGATGGCGGCGGTGGCATCATCGAGGGCCGACTCCCCTTGCAAATGCTTCACGAGCTGGCGGTAGCCTAGGCTGGCGAGGCCGGGACAGTCGGCGGCGTGCGCGGTCAGCAAGGATCTCGTCTCGTCCAGCCAGCCGGAGGCGAGCATGCGGTTGGTGCGGGTGGTGATGCGGGTGGCGAGGTCGGGCATGGGGTGGTCGAGGACGATGGTGGGGTAGGTGAGGCCCAGCATCGGGTGGGGCATCTGGGCGGCGGTGATCTCGCTCATCGGGCGGCCGGATAGGCGTGTGATCTCGAGGGCGCGCTGGCGGCGGTAGCGGTCGTTCGGGTGCAGGCGGGCGTGCGACGCGCGGTCCTCCGCGGCGAGGGCGGCGCGGAGCTGAGCGTCGGTCAAACGTGCCAGCTCGGTACGGATCTGCGGGAGCTTCTCTTCACTGCCCGCGGGGAGTTCGAGCAATCCCTCCGTCAGGGCTTTCAGATACATTCCCGCGCCGCCCACCAGGACGGGCAGCTTGCCTCTCGCGACGATCTCCGGCCACGCTCTTGCGAAATCCACGCAGAATCGCTGGGCGGAGTAGGTCTCCTCCGGCGCGACGTAGTCGACGAGGTGGTGCCGACATGCCGACATTTCCGCGGCCGTCGGTTGCGCCGTGCCGATGCGCAGGCCGTGATAGATCTGACGGCTGTCGAGCGAGATGACCTCGATCGGGAACTCGGCGACGAGGGACAGGATGAGCTGTGTCTTGCCGACGGCGGTGGGACCGACCAGGACGGGGCAGATTCCGGCTCGAGATCTAGGTGCGGCCAAAGCGCCTCTCCAGTTCCGTCAGCGTGAACTGGATCATGGTGGGGCGACCGTGGGGGCAGCTCAGCGGCAGATCGGTGGCGAAGAGCTGGTCGACGAGGTTGCGCATCTCGGGAATGGTGAGGGGCTCGCCGGCGCGGATGGCGCCGTGGCAGGCGAAGGTGGCGAGGAGGTCGACCTGCTGTTCCTGGCTGGGGCGCTCGTCGAGGGCGAGGTCGTCGAGCATGTCGAGCAGCAGGCGTCCCTCCTGCCAGTTGCGCAGGCTCGTGGGGATGCCCTGCACGAGGACAGACTGGCCGCCGAAGGGCTGCACGAGGAAGCCGAGGCGTTCGAGTTCACCCTGGTGCTGGTGGAAGGCCTGCAGTTGCGACGGCGCAAGTTCGAGGTGAGCCGGGAACAGGAGCTGCTGGGTGGGAATCGCCCCGCCTCCACTCTCCAGCGCAAGCTTGGCCTGGTTGTAGAGGATGCGCTCGTGGCTGTTGTGCTGATCGATGAGCACGAGGCCGCCGCGGATCTGCGTGACGATGTAGGTGCGATGGAGCTGCCAGAACGGTGCCGGGTGCAACGCGGTCGCCACGGCGGCGCCGGCGCCGGCGTCCCCCTCCTCCCCGCCGTTCTCCACGTCCACCTCGCCACGCAGTGCCGAGAAGCCGAAGAGTTCGCCCTGCCCGGCCGGGATACCCTTGGCCTCATAGCCGGCGGAGCCGCCACGCTGGAAGTGCGACCGCAGGAAGTCGGCCTCGGCGCGGGCGAGCGAGCTGTCAGGACGTAAGGCGCCGAAGCCGGGCACGGCGTCGCTTCTCACGGGGTCGGTCTCGGTGACGGGACGCAGATGCTCGGCAGCGCGCAGGTCGAGTCCCTCCTGCAGCGCGTTCTTGAGCAGCGAGAACACCTGGCGTTCGAGCAGCAGGCGCACCTCCGTCTTGGCGGGATGCACGTTCACGTCGACCTCGCCCGCCGGAAGCTGCAGGAAGGCGATGATCACAGGGAACTTGCCCGGGGGCAACACCTCGCGGTAGGCCTGGCCGATCGCGGCGCCCAGGGTGCCGCTCTCGATGGGGCGGCGGTTGACGAAGAGGAACTGCTGGTCGCGGTTGCCGCGCACCCAGGTGGGGCGTGAGGCGAGGCCGGCCACGCTGAAGCCTCCGCTTTCCTTCTCGAAGCGCGCGAGGTGGTCGACGACCGAGGCGCCGAGCAGATCGCGGGCGCGGCCGGGCAACGAATTCACAGGCAGCAGGTCGAGGAGCGTCTCGCGGTCGTCGCGCAGTTGCCAGCGCACCTCCCAGTGGGCGAGGGCGAGCGTGGTGACAGTGCGCACCACGGCGCGGCGCTCGGCCTGCGCCGTCTTCATGAACTTGCGGCGGGCGGGCGTATTGTAGAAGAGATCGTCGACCGCCACCGATGTGCCGCGGTTGCGCGGCGCCGGTTCACGGCGCTGGATGGCGCCGCCCTCGAGCTCGATGAGGCCGCCCACCGTCTCATCGCCCACGCGGCTGGTGAGGCGCGTGCGGCTCACCGACGCGATCGCCGCGAGGGCCTCGCCGCGAAAGCCGAAGCTGCCCACCTGCATGATGTCGGCGGCCGACGCGATCTTGCTGGTGGCGTGGCGCTCGAAGGCGAGGGGCAACTCGCGGAACGGGATGCCGTGGCCGTCGTCCTCGATGATGATCGACGTGAGTCCGCCGTCGCTCAACGTGACGGTGATGCTGCGCGCACCCGCATCGAGCGCGTTCTCGCAGAGTTCCTTCACGACCGACGCCGGCCGCTCCACCACCTCGCCGGCGGCGATGCGGTCGATGGTCGCGTCATCGAGCACGCGGATAGGGCGCGAACGCTCGGCCATGCTGTTCTCCACGAGAGGGTGCCGTGTGATCGGACGGGTAGGATAGCGTCCGGATCAGGACGCGTCAACGCCGTGCGGCCGCGTCACGATGCCGCAGCCAGGAGAGCGCGAACGCGGTCGAGCAGCTCCTGCGGCAACCTCTGCGGGCCCGGGTAGACAGCGTGTGCCGACTGCACCTGCAGGCCCGTGCCGCCCCCGAGCAGGCGCAGGTGATCGCGCAGGCGACGTTCGAGGCGCGGGAGGTTCATCACGTCCTCGGGCACGATGACGGCCGCCTCGCCGTCGCCTAGGTCGAAGGCCTGGTCGCTCGTGCGCAAGCGGGCGGCGAAGCGCGCGGCGAGACCCGGCACCGCCGTCTGCCCCGCTGCGGGACGCACGAGCATGAGGCCGAAGACGTTGTGGTAGCGGTCGCAGCGATCGATCTCGCGCGCGAGCGCCTGGAGCAACGCCTGTTCGCCGCCCACGCGGACGGCCGGCGGCGGCGGGATATCGATCGCGGGCGACGGCGGCGGCGAGAAGGCGGCCGCCAGCGCGGCCACGGTATCAGGTGCTTCGGATGGGAGACGCCGCAGGAACGCGGCAAGCGGGGCGGCGATCTCGGCGTCGAGGAAGGTGAAGCCGGCCCCGTCGAGAGGATGCACGGGTTGCTTGCCCAGCAGCACCAGTGCGGGGGTCGCCAGGCCGGCGCCCGCGGTGGCGACGAGCACGCTCAGAGGTTCGGGGCCCACGAGGTCGGAGCTGCCGAGGGTGGTGATGCGCCAGCCGTCGGCCTGGGCCTGCGCGATGAGTTGCGGTACGGCACCGAGCCAGCCCGCGTCCTGAGGGGCGTCGCCGCCGGCGAGGCGCACATCGTCACCGTCGATCGACACCACGGCGACAGCGTGCCGGGCGCCCGTGAGATCCGCGGCCTCACGGCAGATGCGTTCGGCCTGCTGTCCGGGTGTCGGGTCGGCGGCGGCCAGGTCGACCATGATGCGCGTGAGACGCGTCAGTCGCTCGCGTTGCGCGCGCTCGGCGTGGCGCGTCACCTGCTCCTGCAGCACGATATCCAGGAGAGAGACCATCTCGCCGGCCAGCGCGTGGAAGGTGTTCACCGGGCCGCCATGGTGGAACTGCACGCCGAGGGCGGCGCGCGGCGTCTCGTCGCCCACGGGGAGGTAGAAGGCGGTGAGCACGTGGCCGTCGTCGCCGGGGGGTTCATCCTGACGCACCACGAAGGCCGCACCAGTGCCGAGCACCTCGCGCCAGGCCGGGTTGTCGAGAGCTTCGCGCCACGTGCGCGTGTCGCCGGCGGCGGTGCCCTCGCCCAGCAGCAGGCTGCCGTCCTCGCAGACGAGCGCCAGCGTGACCCGTTCGGCGATGGCCGTGACGGCGAGCGCGCCGCACCAGGCGGCGAGCAGATCAGGCAATTCCGTGCGGCGGGCGGCGAGGTCGCGCAGGCGGCGTTCGCAGAGGCGCAGCACGTCGGCGGCTCGCGATTCCTGCAGCCGCAGCACGCGATGCAGGATGTGCGCGAAGCGCTGGGCCAGGACGCTCAGTGTCTCGAGATCGTGAGGCGTGAGCGATGGCTGACCGCGCCCCGTGGAAACGTTGAGCACGCCCAGCACATGGCCGTCCCATTCCAGCGGCACGGAGATGGCCGACGCGATGTCGGGCCGATCGCGGTCGGCGTTTCCGTCGCCCGGACCCAGGATCAACTCGGCGCGGCGCGTGCGCGCCACGCGCCCGGCGATACGCTCGCCGTTCCGCTCGCCGATGCGCGCGCGGGTGCGATGCACCGTGGCCTCGCTCAGGCCGCTCGCGTAGGCGATGTACAGCTCGCGGGTGGTCGTGTCGACGAGCATGAGCGACCCGGTGCGGGCGCCCACGGCGCGGGTGGCCAGCTCGAGCACACGTTGCAGCAGGGTGTCGCCGGCGAGGGCGTCCTCGAGCTGGGCGAGCGACGACTGCACGGCCGCGGTCTCCAGCTCGTTGAGCGTGAGGTCCCGCGGCGGATCGGGCTCCACGGTCCGGCGCACGAGCAGGCTGTCGCGGCGCAGGCGCACGCCAAGGTCAGCCGCGCGCACCGCCTCGAGGCCGCGCACCTCCGCCGCTACCGCCAGGTCGTTGGCCAGCGCCGACGGACGTGCGGGCAGCACGACGAGCGCATCGTCCGGCAACGACGCGCTGGCGAAGTCGGCGCACACGCGCAGGCCCATGATCTCGGCGATGTTCGTGCCGAGGGCCTTGCCCGTGGGGTCGACCACGGCGGCGATGGTCACGTCGTCCCGCTCCGTGAGGTCGGCGAGCAGCTTGAGCTCCGCCTCCCCCGGCAGCGCCAGGACGACCGTCAGCTTGCGTTCCATGGCCTTCCCGTTGGTTCGTCCGCTGCGTCTTGATCGGCCGCAAATCGGTCGCCTTGATGCCTACGTCCCTGTCACTGGCCGAGTTGTCTCTTCAGACGCGCCAGCCACATGAAGGCGTCGACCGGACTGATCCGGTCGAGGTCGAGGGTGCGCAGGGCCTCCAGGGCGTCGCGCTCCTGCTCGCGGAAGAGGCTGAGCTGCTGGCCCTTGAGCCCGGCGGCCACCTCGGCGGAGAGGTCGCCGTCCGCGGCCACGGAGGCGCCACCTGCGGCCGTGGCGGCCACGGCGCTGCGGCGGTCCTGACCCACGAGGAAGGCCAGGATGCTCTCGGCCCGGTGGAGCACCGGCTCCGGGATCCCGGCCAGACGGGCCACGTGGATACCATAGCTCTTGTCGGAGCCGCCGGGACCGACCTTGTGGAGGAAGATGATCTTGCCCTCCCACTCCCGCACCTCGAGCTGCTGGTTGCGCAGGCCCTCGAGGGCGTCGGCGAGCTCGGTGAGTTCGTGGTAGTGGGTGGCGAAGATGGTACGCGGGCGCGGGCCGCGGGCGTCGTGCAGGAACTCGGTGATGGCCCAGGCCAGCGAGAGTCCGTCGTAGGTGCTCGTGCCGCGCCCGATCTCGTCGAGGATCACGAGACTGCGCCGGCTCGATTGGTGCAGGATGTGCGCGGTCTCGCTCATCTCCATGTAGAAGGTGGACTCGCCGCGGGCGAGGTTGTCGCTGGCGCCCACGCGGGTGAAGACGCGGTCGGCGACGCCGACGCGCGCGCCGCCGGCCGGCACCCAGCTTCCAGCCTGCGCGAGCAGCACGATGTGCGCCACTTGCCGCAGGTAGGTGCTCTTGCCACCCATGTTGGGACCGGTGAGCAGCACGATCTGGTGGGCGTCGCCGTCGAGATCGGTGTCATTGGGGATGAAGTCGCCGGGCAGGAGCTGCTCCACCACGGGGTGCCGGCCATCGCGGATGTCGAGGGCGAGCGAGTCGTCGCACGTTGGCCGGCAATACGACTGCACCTCCGCCAACTCGGCGAACGCGCTCATGAGATCGATGGCGGCCACGAGCTGCGCCGTGCGCACGACGGCGCCGAGCTGCCCGCCGGCACGCTGCACGAGTTCCGCGAAGAGAGCCGACTCGAGAGCCTCGGCCTTCTCCTCCGCCTCGAGGATGGTTTGCTCCGCTTCCTTGAGCTCAGGTGTGACGAAGCGGCACGAGTTGACGAGCGTCTGCTTCTGCTCGAAGTCGGGCGGTACCTTGTCGAGATTCTTCCGGGTGACGTCGAAGTAGTAGCCGAAGACCTTGTTGTATCCCACCTTCAGCGTGGCGATGCCCGTGCGCTCGCGCTCGCGCTGCTGCAGGCCGGCCAGGAAGCCGCGGGTATCGCGCGCCACCTCCCGGATGCCGTCGAGCTCGGCATCGACGCCCGCACGGATGTAACCGCCCTGGCGCACGGTGGCGGGCGGCTCGTCGGGCAGGGCGGCGAGCAGTGCGCCGGCGAGGTCGTCCAGCAGCGGGAGCTCGCGGGCCCACTCGCAGACGGGATGCTGGGTGCGGCCCTCGGCCAGCGCCGCGGCCCGCACCTTCTGTGCGGCTTGCAGGGAGAGCCCGAGCTGGCGCAGGTGCAGGGGGCCAATGCGTCCCGACGCCGCGCGGGCGCCCATGCGTTCGAGATCGTGCACGCGCTGCAGAGCGGTGCGCAACGCCTGACGCCAGTCGCGATCGCTGACGAGGGTACCGATGCCCGCGTGCCAGCGGGCAAGGGTGTCGAGGTCGGTGAGGGGCTCGGCGAGGCGCTGTTCGAGCAGGCGATGTCCGGCCGCGGTGACGGTGCGATCGATGTGGTGCACCAGGGTACCGGCTCCACGCTCGCCGCGGAAGGTGCGAAAGATCTCGAGGTTGCGCAGCGTTTCCTCGTCGAGCAGCAGGCGATCACCGCGGGCGCAGAAGCGCAGTGACGTGACCTGCGCCGGACGGCTGAGGTTCAGGCTCGTGAGGTAGCGCAGCAGCGACCCCGCCGCAGCGATGGCGAGGTCGCGCCCGTCGTCGCCCAGGCCGTAGGCCGTGAGGCTCTGCACCTGGAAATGGTCCTGCAGCGTGCGCCGCGCGAAGGCGGGGTGAAACCAGGCGTCACTCACCTGGTTGATGACGAGGGACGGCAGCGCCTGGCGCCACGCTGCCAGATGCTCGCCGTCGAGGCTCTCGCGCACGATGACCTCGCGCACCGGATGGCGCTCGCAGAGCGCCGGCAACGTGGCGTCCTCCTGACCGCAGCGGAACTCGCCGGTGGTGGCGTCGAGCAGGGCCCAGCCACTCTCGCGGTCGGCCGCGCCGCCGGGCACGTAGGCCAGGCAGTAGCGGCCGGTGCGCCCGGACACCAGCTCCGGGGCGGTGGCCGTGCCGGGACTGATGACCTCCACCACCGCGCGCTTGACCAGCCCCTTGGCCTGGGCCGGGTCTTCCACCTGCTCGCAGATCGCGACGGTGAGGCCAGCCTCGAGCAGACGCGCGAGGTAGGTCTCGATGGCATGGTGCGGGACGCCCGCCAGGGGCACCGGATGGTCGCTCTTGCTGTCGCGGCTGGTGAGGGTAACGCCGGCGATGCGGGCGAGGGTCTCGGCGTCCTCGAAGAATGTCTCGAAGAAGTCGCCCATGCGGAAGAGCAGCAGCGTGCCCGGGTGCTGGGCCTTGATCTCGAGGTACTGCGCGAGCATCGGCGTGAGCTTGCCGGCACCGCCGTCGGCATTCGCCCGGTCACGAGCGCTCATCAGTTGCCGCTCTCGACCACGAACCCCTGCAGGCCGTTGGCACGCTGGATCCGCTGCGCCTCGGCCTGCGCCTGTGTGCGGCTGACGAAGGATCCGGCACGAACCTTGTAGAGGATCTGCCCGCTGTCGTCGTGCTCCTCGTCGACGTGCAGGCCCGGTATCTCCGCACTCCAGCGCGCTAGGAACTGCATGGCGAGGGCGCGGTCGGCGAAAGCCGCGAGCTGCACGGCGGCCACGGCGGCGTGCGACGGCTCCGGCGTCGCTGTCGCCGTCGTGGACGGAAAAGCCACGGCGGTGGTGTCGGCCGCGGCGGCCAGTTCGGCTGTCTCGCGTCGCTGGATCTCCTGGACCTCGAGGGCGGCGAGCGACGCCGGGGCATTGCTGATGATCGACTCCGCCAGCTCGCGTGCCTCCACGTCGCGTCCGAGCAGGCGCAGCGCCTGCCAGCGCCCCGCGTCCAGCTCCGGGCGTGCTATCGCCACCCTGTCGCGGCCGGCCGACTCGAAGTAGCGCAGCGCCAGCTCGTCCTCCCCCGACTCCAGACCGATGCGGCCGAGCTGGTAGCGCGCGTCGACGAACGCGGGATCGCCGGGCTTGACCGACGCGAAGTACTCGCGCGCGCGCTGCTGCAGACCGACGCCGCGTGCCGCCACGCCGGCCCAGTAGTAGACCGCGCCCGGCAGCGTCTGGGGATCTCCGTTGTCGAGGATGGGCAGCAGGAGTTGCAGAGCCGTGCGCGAGCGCCCGCCCGCCTGGGCGATGGTGGCGCCGTCGAGCGCGGCCTGCACGCGGATCGCGAGAGGCAACGTGGTGTCGTCGGCGAGTTCCGTGGCGATGGACGCGGCCTCGGCGGCATCGGTCGTCAGGCGCAGGCGCCACAGCGAGGCTTCGCCGCGCGCGCCACCCTCGACCTGCGCCACGTCGACGTCCCTTGCCTGCGAGAAGTCGCCCGACGCGAACAGCAGGGCCAGCTCGTCGTAGCTGGTGGCGAGCGCGGCGGCCGCTGCGCCCACGAGCGCGAAAATGAGGCCATGGCGAATGCGCGGCGCAGGCATGGTCAACGGCATTCCTCTCCTGCCGTCCTCAATCGCGGGGCGGCTCGCGGAGCTGGGGGACATCGCTGGAGCGCCGCTCCGGTGCCTTCGTGGCCGGCAGGGCGCGCGGGCCGAAGCTGTCGAAGCTGCGGCAGTCGGGGCAGAACCAGCGCAACTCGCGCTCCTGCCGGCCACAGGTGCGGCACGCCCAGCCACGCGCCTGGGGCGGCATGGTGAGCACGCGCCACAGGCGGTTGAACGGCGCCTCGGGCGTGACGGAAGCGAGCTGGCGCAGGTAGGGTGCCGCCGCGTCCGGCGTGAGCCGCGGATCGCCCTGCTTCGTCTCCAGGACGCCGATGGCGTCATTGCGCCGGCCGGTCTTCTCGTAGAGCAGCGCCAGCGCCACCCAAAGCGCCGGCGGTGACGACTCGGTCTGGCACGCCGTCTCGAGGATGGGGATGGCCTTGGCGAATTGCCCCGTCTCGAGCAGCGCCTCCTGCAGGATCGGTAGCACCGGGGCCATCTCCGAAGGATAGTCGCGCAGTCCCTCCGTGGCGGCGGCGACGGCGTCCTCGGGCGCCTGCGCGCGCGCGGCGACGACGGCGCGGACGAGCAGCGAGCGTCCGCGAGCTTCCGGCAAGTCCCGCGCCTGGCTCAGCCAGTGCCGGGCCTGATCGAGCTGATTGCCACGCGCCAGCATGAGGCCGCGATCGACGAGGTAAGCCGCACGGGAGCGGCGAAACCGCTCGCGCTCCGTGGCCGGGACGCGCTTCTCGCCCACGCGCAATGCCTCGGCCGCAGCGGCGTGGTCGCCGAGTCCGTGCGCCACCGCGAAATTCGCGTAGTGGTAGCGCGGCGAGGCGACGGCGTGCAGGGCGAGGTCGTCGAGAACGGTGCGCGCCTCCGACCACTGCCCCAGGGCGACGAGGTCCTCCACGAGTTCCAGGCCGATGGTGACCCGCTTGTGCGTCGGGAGGCCCGGCCGCACGGCGAGGCTGCGGTGCATCACGGCAGCACGGCGCGCGTCGCCCGTGCTGCGCAGCAGGATCCCGAGCTGCAGGTAGGGGTCGACACGATCGGGCTCGCGATCGACGAGCTCGCGCAGCAGGTCGCGCGCGCCCGTGAGATCGCCGGCCAGCCATCGCTCCAGAGCGCGCGAGTAGAGGTCCTCGCCCGCCGCCGCCGGCGGCCGGCGCAGGATGCGCCAGAGGGCGAAACCGGCCAGCAGCAGAACGGCGAGTCCCACGAACCAGGCCGAGAATCCCGTCACGTCACGCGTCCTCTCGTTGACTCTTCGTCGTGGGCAGATCGCGCAGCGGCAGCGTGCGCAGGTCTGCGAGCTCCTTCGACTTGGCCGCGTTGTCGCGTCGCAGGCGCGTGTGCTCCCGGTGGTGCTGCCACTCGCGGATCACCAGCAAGCCCAGCGAGGCCAGCACGCCCAGGCCGAACGAGGCCACCACCACCCAGAAGATGTTCAGATCGAGGAAGTCGCGCCCCAGCAGCGTGATGTCCACCGTCTGATCCCCGTTGGCCACGAAGAACGCGACCAGAAGGAAGAGGAGCACCAGAAAAAAGACGAGCTTCAACACCCACACGACGGCGACCTCCCCCGGGATGGCATCCCGAGCCGTGAAACCGGATAGAATCCCGAGCAATGTAGCGGAAAGGCAGCCCGGTTGAAACCGTGAATCAGACGGCTTCGCCGAAAAACGCCGAGTTGCTCCATCCCGTCACCCGGACGCGCCGCGACTGGCCCACGGCGCCATCGGGAAGATCCACGAGCACCTTGCGGTTGTTGGCGGTGCGCAGGCGCCAGACGCCGGCCGGGCGCCGCGCCGGCTCCTCGACCACGCCTTCCCAGATCTGTCCCACCTGGCGCGCGGCGATGGTACGCCACACCGTCTCCTGCGCCGCGAGCAGCTCGGCGAGCCGGCGCTTCTTCTCGTCCACCGTCACGTCATCGTCCAGCCTGGCCGCCGGAGCGCCGGGGCGCTCGCTATACTTGAAGCAGAACAGCGTGTCGAAGCCCACCTCCTGCACGAGTTCGAGGGTGGCCTGGAAGTCGGCTTCCGTCTCGCCCGGGAAGCCGACGATGATGTCGCCGCTGAAGGTGACGTCGGCAATGCGCGACCGGGCGTAGCGAACCATCTCGAGGTAGTCGTCACGACGATAGAGGCGCTTCATCCGCTTGAGCATGCGATCGCTGCCGCTCTGCGCCGGGACATGCAGCCAGGGGCACACGCGGGGCTCGGCCGCGATCACGTCCATGAGATGCGGATGCATGTCGCAGGGGTGGCCGGTGAGGAAGCGGATGCGTTCCACGCCGTCGATGCGCACCACCTGCCGCAACAGATCCGCGAAATCGAGGTCGCCGTGGCGGTAGGCGGTGACGTTCTGACCGAGCAGGGTGACCTCGCGGCCGCCGGCGGCGGTGATGCCGCGGATCTCGGCCAGGATCGCGTCCAGCGGCTTCTCGCGCTGCGGCCCGCGTGTGGTCGGCACGATGCAGTAGGTGCAGCGATAGTCGCAGCCCTTGTGGATGGTCACGAGATGGCTGTTGTTCGTGGGGTAGGCGGCAGGCGGCGCCACGTAGTGCACATCGTCGCGGTGGCCGGTGACCACCGCCGCAGCGCGGCCGCCCGCGCCGCCGAGCTGCGCCGCCAGGAGCTGCGGCAGCTCGTGGTAACCATCGACGCCCACGACGAGGTCGACCTTGCCGCGTCCGCTCGCGAGCGCGTCGCCCAGGCGCTCGGCCATACACCCGAGGATGCCCATGACGGCGGGTTCGCGGCCGGCGGCCTGGCGCTGGGCGCGCAGCTCGCCCACACGGCTGACGACCTTGTGCTCGGCATGCTCGCGCACGGAGCAGGTGTTCAGCAGGATGACGTCGGCCGCCAGCGGATCGGTCGCCGCCGCGTAGCCAGCGCGGCCGAGGATGCCCGTGACGGCGCTGCTGTCGTACACGTTCATCTGGCAGCCGTAAGTCTCGAGGTAGACGGTCGCCCCGCCGGCGACCGGCGCCGCCACTGTCTTCAACTCATTTATCGGCAAGCTATTCACGGATTAGTCTCCAGCAATGTCTCAAAACTGTCGGCAAAGAGGCGCCCTCCGCTCCATTTGCACGGCGTCACGCGCACCGGGGTGCCGGCCGCGGGTGCGTCCGCCGCCGGATCGGCGGCGACGAGGACGGGGACGTAATTGTCGGTGGTCGCCCGTCGGTGGCCCGGCCGGGCGGCACGCTCATTCTCCACGATCGCTTCGCGCGCCGTTCCCAGCAAGCTGCGCTGGAAGGCGACGGTGCGGCGCCGTGCTGCTTCGCGGAGTACGGCCGCGCGCTCGGTGACGATCTGGGGTGGCACCGGATCGGCCAGCCTGGCCGCCGGTGTGCCGGGCCGGGGCGAGAAGCGGAAGACATGGAGGTAGGTGAAGGGCAGGCTCTCCACGCACGCGAGCGTCTCGGCGAACTCGGCGTCGGTCTCCCCCGGGAAGCCGACGATGACGTCGGCGCCGAGCCCCAGATTTGCGATGGTGTCGGCCACGCTCGCGATCGCCTGCTGGGCCGCCGTCGCGCGGTACGGTCGGGCCATCCGCGCGAGCACCGTGTCGCTGCCGCTCTGCAACGAGATGTGCAGGTGCGGGCGCAGGCGCGATTCCTCCGCGAGCAGCCGCGCCAGCTCCGGCGTGAGTTCATCGGGGTGCAGGCTGCCCAGCCGCACGCGCAGCCGCGGAAAGGCCGCCAAGACGGCGCGCACCAGGTCCACGAGCCGTGGCGCGCCCGGGCCCAGGTCACGCCCGTAACTGCCGAGATGCACGCCCGTGAGGATCACCTCGTGGTAAGCGGCCCCGGCGTGCAGCGCGCCGACCTGGGCCAGCACGTCGTCGATGGGACGCGACCGCCCCGGGCCGCGCGCCTGCCAGATCAGGCAGTAGCTGCAGCGCAGGTCGCAGCCGTCCTGCACCTTCACGTAGGCCCGGCTGCGGCCCGTGAAGCCCGCGATGGAAGGCGCGGCGAAGCGTTCGCGGCGGGCGAAGGAGGCGACCACGAGGCGGGGTGCGTCGCCGGGCGCTGCGAGCACCAGTGGCAACCAGGTGGCCACGTCGTCGCGGGCCGTGTTGCCGATGACCGCGTCGATCTCGCGCACGGTGGCCAGCGCCTGCGGCTGGGCCTGCGCGTAGCAGCCGGCCACCACCACGCGCGCCTGGGGATGTTCCCGTTTCACCCGGCGCGCGAGGCGGCGCGTCTCCTGGTCGGCGCGCGTGGTGACGGTGCAGCTGTTGAGCACGTAGACATCGGCCTCGTCGCCCCAGTTCACCACGGTGATGGGGCGCGCGGCGCGCATGGCGGCCTTCATGCCCTCGGTATCCACCTGGTTGAGGCGGCAACCCAAGGTATGGAAGGCGACACGCAGGGGACGGGGTTCAGCGTCGGTCATGCCGGATCCTCGCGGCCAGCCATTTCTCGTGTCGCAGGACGAACGGGGTGGAGACGAACGGGGTGGAGGCGAACCCCCACCCCGTTGTGGCATACGCCCACGGTAGGCGCCCTATTCGGCGTCGTCCTCGGGCGGGGAGAAGGCCGCGGCCTCGGCCGCCAGCTCCTCGTCGCCCGGCAACGACTCGGACTTGCCCTCGGCAGCCTGATCGGCCGCCACGACATCCTCGAGCCGCGGATGGTCGGCGACGAACTTCTCGGTCGCATCGTCTTCGAGGTCCTTCAGCCGTTCGCTGATGGACAGGACGATGCGCCGGTTCTCGACGTCCATCTTGATGACCTGCAGGGGCACCGCCTCGCCCTCGCGGAAGTAGTACTGCGGCTTCTCGAGCTTCGGCACCGTCAGGCCCAGGTGACCCGTGGGTACGAAGCCCTCGAGATCGTCGCCCAGGTCCACGATGAGGCCGTGGTCGAGCATCCGCGTGACCGTCCCGTCGAGAGTGTGGCCCACGGGGAAATCTTCCGCCAGGTGGGGCCACGGGTTGTCGTGGAGCTGCTTGATGCCCAGGCTGATGCGCCGCTTCTGCGTGTCGATGTCCAGGATCTGGACCTCCACGCTGTCGCCCTTGCGCAGCACTTCCTTGGGATGGCGCACGCGCTTGGTCCAGCTCATATCCGAGATGTGCACCAGACCGTCGATGCCTTCCTCCACCTCGACGAACGCGCCGAAATCGGTGAGGTTGCGCACCTTGCCCTCGATCTGCGTGCCCATCGGATAGCGCTCGGCGAGGGTGAGCCACGGATCGGTCTCGGTCTGCTTGAGGCCGAGGCTGATCTTCTCGTTCTCCTTGTCGATCTTCAGCACCATGACGTTCACCTCGTCACCGATACTGACCACCTTCGAAGGATGCTTGATGTGGCGCGTCCAGCTCATCTCACTGATGTGGATGAGCCCCTCGACGCCCTTCTCGAGCTCGACGAAGGCGCCGTAGTTGGTGATCGAGACGACCTTGCCGGTCACGACAGTGCCCTCGGGATACTTCGCCTCGACGTTCTCCCACGGGTACGACTGGAGCTGCTTCAGGCCCAGGCTGATGCGCTCGCGCTCCTGCTCGAAGTCGAGCACCTTCACATCGATCTCGTCACCGATCTGCACGACCTCGCTCGGGTGCTGCACGCGACCCCAGCTCAGGTCGGTGATGTGCAGGAGACCGTCGATGCCGCCGAGGTCCACGAAGGCGCCGAAGTCGGTGATGTTCTTCACGACACCACGGCGTACCTGGCCCTTCTCCAGCTCGGCGATGAGCTTGCGCTTCTTCTCCTCGCGCTCCGCCTCGAGCACGATGCGGCGGCTCACCACGACGTTGCGACGCCGCTTGTTCTTCTTGATGATGCGGCACTCGATCTCCTTGCCGATCAGGTCTTCCAGGTTGGGCACCTGGCGCAGCGCCACCTGCGACCCGGGCAGGAACGTGTCCACACCCCAGAGCTTGACCACGAGTCCGCCCTTGATCCGACGGTCGACGGTCCCGTTGACGACCTCGTTGTTCTCGTGAGCGGTCTTGATCTTGTCCCAGACCTTGAGGAAGTCGGCGCGCTCCTTGGAGAGCGCGACCAGGCCGTCCTGGTTCTCGAGCTTCTCGAGGAAGACGTCGTAGACGTCGCCGGGGTTGACCGGCTGGCCGCCGAACTCCTCGAGCGAGATGACGCCCTCGCTCTTGAAGCCGATGTCGAGCAGGACCTCGTTCTCGCGCACCTCGACTACGGTACCGGACAGGATCTGCCCCTCCGCGATCTCGGTGAGCGTCTCCTCGTACTGGTTGATGAGCGCCAGCATGTCGTTGTCCGAGATGTCGGTTTCCTCGACGTCCTCGTCGCGGAAATCGACGTTGATGATGCTGGCCTCGTCCAGGTCCCTCGTCAGCTTGGTCCCCGAACCGCGATCGACTCTCGCCGCGCCATGGGTACCGCCGCCGGACGGCCTGGGGTTGGTGTCCGCGTCCGACGCCTGGGGCATGGGCGTGGGGCGATTGCCCACGGCATCGGGCCCTTCTGCGCCGGGATTCAGGTTGGTGGTCATGAACTCGTTCCTCCTTCGACGTGAATGTGCCCGTCTCCATGGACGGGCAGGCCCGCGAATATAGCACCACCGGAGGATCGGTGGCAAGTGAGGGCTAGTCTGCGGAACGGGCTACGTTTCGGTCCGGGCGGGCGAATGGTCGCTTGCGCGCCTCGTCGCGGGCGATCTGACGGGCCTGCTCGCGGCGCTCGGTCTCGCTCAGGGGATGTTCGGCGAAGGAGCGGGCCTGCAACTCGCGCACGGCGGCCAGATACTGGGCCCCGATGCGGCGGCAGACGTCGCGCCGGCCGTATCGTGCGAGCAGGATTGGCAGAGCGTGCAGCCTCATGAGCGGGCCGTAACGCACCTCGAGGGGCGCGTCGGGATTGCCGCCCACACGCAACAAGCTCGTGCCGCGCAAGAAGATGGGTAGGATGTCGGCGTGAGTTTCCTGGGCCAGCAACCCGAGCCCGGCCAGGATCGGCCCCGGCTCACCGAGGGGTCGCCGGGTGCCCTCGGGGAACATGAGCAGGCAACCGCCGCTCGCGAGCGTGGCGCCCGCCGTCGCGAAGGCGCTCCGGTCGAACCCGGCACGCCGGACGGGAATCACCTCGAGCCACCGCAGGAGGGCGTCCAGCGGGGCGAACCGGAAGAGTTCGGCCTTGGCCATCGCGCGCACCGGGGCCCGCCGGAACGTACTGCCCAGGAGCGGCGGGTCCCACTGGGTGACATGGTTGCTCGCCAGGAGCACGCCGGGCGGGGGCACGCGCCCATTCAGCCCGACCACGCGCAAACTGTAGGTGCGGGCGAAGACACTGGCGGTGCTGTAGGCAAGACGATACTTGCCCGGCAGGGCGTGCCAGCAGGCGGCCGGATCGGTGAGCGGCACGAGTTGCGCGTCGAGATAGGGATTCACGAGGCAGGCCAGGGCCGCGCGGCGGTGCTGCTCCTCCTGGGACCAGTCGCTCGTGTCGAGCACGAGAGCGTCGGGCGCGATGGTGAGGGGGCTCTCGCTACGCTCGCTGTCCAGACGATCGCGGGCAGCAAGGTCGGCTTCCACCTGGGCACGGTCGGCCGTCTGGCCCCGCTGCTGGAACTGGCGGAAGCGCCGGTCGGCGCGCGCGGCGAGGCTGGCGTCGAGATAGATCTTCGCCGTGGCCAGCGGGAAGACCACGCTGCCGATATCGCGGCCCTCCATGACCACGCCGCCGCGCCGGCCGAGCGCGCGCTGACGCTCCACCATCTGCTGGCGCACCGTTGGATGCGCGCTCACCGCCGAGACCTGCGCATCCACCTCGGGCGCGCGGATGGCCTGCGACACGTCTCGCCCGCCCCAGATGACGAGCGACTCCTTGCGGCCCGTCTTGAGCGTGAGATCCGCATGCTGCAAGAGGTCGGCAAGGCGCGTCTCGTCGTCGGCCGCGATGCCGTGATCGAGGGCCGCTCGCGTGAGGGCGCGGTACATGGCGCCCGTGTCGACATAGCTGAGTCCGTGATGCTGCGCGACATGCTGCGCCGTGGTCGACTTGCCCGACCCCGCCGGACCGTCGATCGCCACTACGGCATCCGCCGGCAGGCGGACGCCGCTGGTGGCGACGCGCTCGAACGAGGGCAGGCGGCGCACCTCCCTACACCAGGATGCCGGCGAGGGCGTCGAGACAACGCCGGTTCTCGGCTGGCAGGCCGATGCTGATCCGCACCGCGCCCTCGCCATCGCCGAGCCCGAATGCGTCCATGGGACGCACGATCACGCCCTGGCGCAGCAGACCGTCGGCCAGCGCCTTGCCGCTGCCTGGGCAGCGGCAGAACAGGAAGTTCGTCTGGCTCGGCGTGACGGTCAGTCCCAGACGCGCGAGCTCCTCAGCCATCCACTCGAGCTGTTCGCGGTTGCGTTGCACCCGCCCGGCGACCTCGTCCCAGGCGTCGAGGCACGCGATGGCGGCGGCCTGTGCGAGCATGTTCACGTTGAACGGCGCGCGCGTCTTGTGCAGCTCGGCCACGAGGGCGGGGTCGGCCACACCGTAGCCCACGCGTAGACCGGCGAGGCTGTGGATCTTGCTGAAGGTACGGAGCACGACCAGGTTCGGATACTGCGCCTGCAGCGGCAGGGTCTGCGGGTAATCGGATGCCACGACGTACTCGTAATATGCCTCGTCGACGGCCACCACCACGTCGGGCGGCACGTCGGCCATGAACGCCGCAAACTCGTCGGCGGTGACGTGAGTGCCGGTGGGGTTGTTCGGATTGCAGACGATGACGAGCTTGGTCTTCCCATCGATCGCGCGCGCCATCGCAGGGAGATCGTGGCGCAGCTCGGCTGTGAGCGGCACGCCGCGCCCGACCTCGAAGTGGACCTTCGAGGTGAGCGGGTAGACGATGAAGCTGTGCTCGCTGTAGACGACGTTCTCGCCCGGCGACGTGAGCGCGCGGATGAGCAGGTCGATGACCTCGTTACTGCCGTTGCCGAAGATGAGGCTTTCCGGTGCGACGTCGAGGTGTCGCGCGAGACGTTTGCCGAGGGCGAAGCACGTTGCATCCGGGTAGCGGTTCAGGTCGCACGCCGCGGCTTGCACGGCCGCGAGCACTTGCGGCAGCGGTCCCTCGGGATTCTCGTTGCTGGCGAGCTTGACGACGTCGGCAAGTCCGAGTTCCCGCTTCACTTCCTCGATGGGTTTACCTGGGGAGTAGGGTCGCGATGTGCGGATACCGGAGCGTAGCGTGCGATTGAGATCCATCGTCCACACCTCTCGTTCGGCGACTCGTCGTTCAGGCCGTGGGCGGCCGGCCGGCCGCGCGGCGCAGCGCATCCTCCTCGCGGCGATCAAGCCGTCGGAAACCGCCCTCGCGCAGACGGCCCAGTTCCACCGGACCGATCGCGGTGCGCGTGAGGCCGATCACCTTGGCGTTCACCGCGGCCATCATGCGACGGATCTGACGCTTGCGACCCTCGTGCAGTTCGATCACCCAGTGCCGGCGATCGCCTTCGGAGTCGGGAATCAGGTGGCACGTGCGCACTGGTCGTCCGTCGAGGACGATCACCCCGCCGGTGAGGGTACGCTCGGCGCCCATCACCAGCTGTCGGGCGAGGACGATGTCGTAACATTTCCAGACCCCGCTGCTCGGTCGCATCAACGCCTGGCCCAGATCACCGTCGTCGGTCCAAAGGAGCAACCCGGCGCTGTCGGCGTCAAGGCGACCAACCGGCTTGAAACGGTCGGGAATATCCGCGCGCAGGGCGTAGGGGGCGAGACCCTTCTGGCCTCCCTGGGTGCGCAGCGTACTGACGATGCCGATGGGCTTGTGGAAGGCGTACACGCGAAAGCCTTGCGGCAGCGCCGTGGGCATGCCGTCGACGGCGACCACGTCGCGACGCGGATCGATGCGGATGGCAAGGTCGCGCACCACAGTGCCGTTCACGCTCACGCGCCCCGCCGCGACCAGCGCCTCCACGCTGCGCCGCGATCCATGGCCGGCACGCGCCAGATACCGGTTCAGACGCAGCGCGTCGCCAGCGTCCTCACTCCTCGCGGCGGGTGTCTTCGGCATCGTCTTCCTCGGTGACGTCGTCGTCGGTCTCGTCTTGGTCGGTCTCGTCTTGGTCGGTCTCGTCTTGGTCGGTCTCGTCTTCGTCGGGACTGGTCCCCCCGTCCACGCCGCCTCCGTCTACCGCGGACGGAGCTTCTCCCCCCGGATCCCGCAGCTCATCGAAGTCCTCGTCGGTGAGTTCGGTGCCGAACTGGCTCGCGAAGGCCTTCAGCTCGTCGCGGTCCTCGATGATACTCTCGAGGTCCGGCAGCGCGGGAAGCTGACCAAGGCCCGGCAGGCCGAGATGGTTGAGGAACTCGCGCGTGGTGCCGTAGAGCAACGGGTGGCCCACCGACTCGGAGCGGCCGACGACCGTGATCAGGTTGCGCTCCTGCAAAGTGGTGATGGCGCCACTGCTGTTGACGCCGCGGACCTCCTCCACCTCCAGGCGGGTGAGCGGCTGGCGGTAGGCGATGATCGCCAGCACCTCGAGGCCGGCCCGCGAGAGGCGCGTGAAGCGGCGGGTCCGGAAGAGCCCCTCCACCAGGGGCGCGTACTCGGGTCGCGTGGCGATCTGCCAGCCCCCGCCGAATTCGACGACGGTGAAGGCGTGCGACGCGGCGTCGTATTCGTCGACCAGTTCCTTGAGGACGCCCTTGAGATCGGTGGCGCTGGTGTCGGGGAAGATCTTCTTCAGGCGCGCCACCGTGAGCGGGCTATCGGTGGCGAAGAGCAAGGCCTCGATCTCCCGCTTCAACCCTGCACCTCCTGCGCGCTGGTCGCTGCGGTCGTGGCGTCCATCTCGGTCGTGGGTTCCGCGTCGTGGTCTTCACGCATCTGCAGCCAGATCACACCGTGGATCTCCGTCTGGAAGACCGCAACCTGCCCTCGCTTCACCAGTTCGAGGATGGCGATGAATGTGACGATGACCTCCATCTTGATGGCATCGTCGCGGAAGCAATCCACGAAGCGGACGGTCTCGCTCTCCTGCAGCCGGTCGAGGACCAGGGCGATCTTCTCCACCACGGTGTAAGGCTCGCGCTTGATCTCGTGCACCGGCCGCGCGCGGACACGATCGAAGATGTCGGCCAGGGCACTGAGCAGATCGTACATCTCGATCTTCAGCTCCGGCTCCACCTCCACCTCGCCCAGGAACGGGTACCTGGTGGTCCGCAGGTGATACTGCACGCGCTGCTCCTCGCACTCACGCAGCTTGCCGGCCGCTTCCTTGAAACGCTTGTACTCGAGCAGGCGCTTCACGAGTTCGGCGCGCGGATCGTCCTCCGTTTCCTCCTCGGGCTCGCCGGGCGCCTTCGGCATGAGCATCTTCATCTTGATCACGAGCAGCGTGGCGGCCATGGCCATGAACTCGCCGGCCATGTCGAGCGACACCATCTGCATGATCTCGATGTGGCGAATGAATTTGTCGGTGATCCCACTGATGGGGATGTCGTAAATATCGATCTCATCCTTCTGGATGAGATAGAGCAGCAGATCCAGCGGGCCCTGGAAGCCCGACAGTTCCACCTGGTAAGCGTCGCTGCGCCGGAAGTAGTCGAGTTCGGGCGGCAGGCTCTCGATGTCCCAGCCGGTCGGGTCTGCAGCCGGCATAGGGTTCGGCTGCTCGGGCGCCAGCTGCTCGGGGTTCGCCTGCTCGCGGGTCGGCTGCTCGGGCGCGGGCGGCTCGAAAGACTGCGGCCGGAATTGATCGTCGCGGGGTGCGATCACGCGGAGCTCCTTCTCTCGATATGTCTAGCCGATGCCCATGGCGTCGTGCACGCGGGCGAGCGTCTCGCGCGCCGTGGCGCACGCCTGCTCGCAACCGTGGTGGATGATCTCGTCGAGGTCGGCGGGTTTCGTCTCGTAGTGTGCGCGTCGCTCGCGCAACGGTGCGAAGTGCTCGACCACGCCCGCGAGCAGGCGCTTCTTGCAGTCGACGCAGCCGCGGGCGGCCGTGCGGCATTCCATTGCCGTCAGGTCCGCCTCCTCGGGCATGAACTTCTGATACCAGGTATAGATGGCGCAAACCTCGGGCGTGCCCGGGTCCTCGCGCCGCTTGCGGGCCGGGTCGGTGAACGCCGGCATGAGCTTGGTCTTGATCTCCTCGGGGCTCGCCGAGATCTCGATGGTGTTCCCGAGGGACTTGCTCATGCGCCGGCCATCGGTACCCGGGAAGCGCGCGAACCTGGTGACGAGCCCGTCCGGTTCGGGAAAGACGTCGCCGAAGTGGAAGTTGAAGCGGCGGGCCATCTCGCGCGTGAGTTCCAGGTGCGGGAGCTGGTCCTCGCCCACGGGCACTGCATGGGCGCGGTAGACGAGGATGTCGGCGGCCTGCAGCACCGGGTACCCCAGGTGGCCGAAGCTGATCTCGCCTTTCAGGTCGAGGTCCTTGACCTGCTCCTTGAAGGTGGGGTTGCGCTCGAGCCGGCCCAGGCTGATGTGCATGGCGAGAAGCAGGAACAGCTCGGCATGTTGCTTGACCTGCGACTGGATGAAGAGCACCGAACGCTCGGGATCGAGCCCGGCACCTAGCCAGTCGAGAAACATCTCGCGAGTGTTGGTCGGGATCTCGCCCGCCTTGTCGAGCGCCGTGGTGAGGACGTGCCAGTCGGCCACCATGAAGTAGCACTGGTACTCGTCCTGGAGGTGGACCCAGTTCTCGAGCGCGCCCGTGTAATTTCCCCAGTGCAGCCGCCCGGTGGGCCGCATCCCGCTGAGAATGATCTTCTTGGGCGCCAAGGTGTTTCCCCTGAAGGCGAAGGTGTTACGCGAAAACAGCGAGGCGTGGTCGCCGCCATCGCACGCCGCCGGGAAGTTACCACGGCCAGGGTCGTCTGTCAAAGCGGCGCGTCTGCCAAAGCGGGGTGGTTCATCGGCGCGCGCGCCGGGCACCGCGCGCCCGCGGGTGCGCGGCCCGATAGGCCTCCAGGATATGGGCGCGGTCCACATGCGTGTAGATCTCGGTGGTGGCGAGATCGGCGTGGCCTAGGAGTTCCTGCACCACCCGCAGATCAGCCCCGCCCTCGAGCAGGTGCGTGGCGTACGTGTGGCGCAGGGTATGGGGTGAGACCCGGCCCGCCAGCCCGGCTGCCATGGCGCCGCGCCTGAGCAGGGTCCAGACAGACACCCGGGTGAGACGGCCGCCCCGCTGGTTCAGGAAGAGGGCCGCGTTCGGGCGCCGCCCCACGCACGTGCTGCGGCCCCCGTCGAGCCAGGCCAGGATGGCCGCCAGTGCGGGTCCCCCCACGGGCACGACGCGTTGCTTGCTGCCCTTGCCGCGCACCCGGAGCGTGGCGTCCTGGCGGTCGACGTCGGCGAGGTCGAGTCCGACGAGCTCGCTCACGCGCACGCCGCTGCCGTAGAGCGTCTCGAGGATGGCCCGGTCGCGCCGATCCACCGGACGGTCGCCCACCACGCTGGCGAGCAGACGTTCGACCTGGGTCAGGCTCAGCACCGAGGGCAAAGGGCGTCCGGTGCGCGGCGAGAGGAGCGTGGTCGTGGGGTCGGTGGCGGCCAGGCCCTCGGCCACGAGAAAGCGGAAGAACGAGCGCATCGTCGACAGCAGGCGCGCTCGCGAGCGAGCGGCGAGGTCGCCGGCCGCCGCCAGGAGGAAGGCGCGCAGATCGTGGTCGCGCAGCATGGCGGGATCGGCATGGCCTGCCTTGACGGCCCACCGTCGCAGGCGGGCCAGGTCGCGCTGGTAGGCCTGCAGCGTGTTCGTCGCGAGTCCCTTCTCGGCCGCGACGTGCACGGTGAAGGCGTCGAGGGCACGGTCCCAGGCCGGCATCGCTGCGGCGGTCATGAGGCACCTCCGGCCTGCGGATGCTCGGCGAAGTAGACGAGCACGTTCTGCACGTCGTGCCGGTTGAGGCCGCGCACCGTCTGCAGGTCGTTGGCCGTGGCCGTGCGCATGCGCGCCACCGAGCCGAAATGGTGGAGCAGGGCCAGCTTCTTCACCCGGCCGATGCCCGGGATGCGATCCAGCTCGCTCGCCGTGGTGCGCTGGTCGCGCAGCAGGCGATGGTACGTGATGGCGAAACGGTGCGCCTCGTCGCGCACGCGCTGCAGGAGCTTGATAGCCTCGCTCGTGCGCGGCAACTTCAGCTCGCCGTCGAGGCGTACGATCGTCTCCTCGCGCTTGGCGAGCCCGATGACCTCGGCGTCGGCGAATCCGTGATGGTCGAGTACCGCTCGCGCGCGGCCGAGCTGTCCAATGCCGCCGTCGATCACCGTGAGGTCGGCCGGACGCTCCTCTTTCTCCACGAGTCGGCGGCAGAAACGCGTGAGCACCTCCTCCATGCTCGCGAAGTCATCGATGCCCGCGACGGTGCGGATGCGGAAGCGCCGGTACCGCGACTTGAGCGGCACGCCGCCCTTGAACCACACCATCGACGCCACGGTCTCCCGGCCCTGGAAGTTGCTGATGTCGAAGCAGGCGATGGTCTCGGGCACCTTGCGCAGGCCGAGGCTCTCGGCGAGCTGCATGTCGGCCGGGGTGACGCGGCGGCGCGCTGCCTGCACCCCCGCCGCGAGCGCATGCTCGCGCAGCTTGAAGGCGGCATTGGCCAGCGCCATCTCCACCGCTTCCCGCTTCGCGCCGCGTTGCGGCACCGCGAGCTGCACGGGTTGGCCGCGCAGCCGTGCGAGCCAGTCGGCGAAGGTGGGCAGGTCGTCGATCGCGTGCGAGAGCAGTACGGTGGGAGCGATGTCGCCGGCGCGCGGAAAGTACTCGCGCAGGAGCTGGGCCACGAAGTCGGGCGTGGGCGAATCGTGGACGTCGCGTAGCAAAAAGTGATGCGTGGTGAGGATGCGTCCCTGGCGCACGCGCAGCACGACGCCGCAGGCATCCTGGCCATCGCGCGCGAGGCCGCAGACGTCGAGATCGGCGGCGATGCCCGGCAGCTTGCGGCTGCGGGCCACCGTGGTGCGCAGCTTGGCCAGGCGATCGCGCAGCCGCGCCGCGGCCTCGAACTCCAGGTCGGCGGCGAGGTCGCCCATCTCCCGTTCGAGGTCGGCAATCACGCTGGCGTCCCGGCCGTCGAGGAAATCGACGAAGCGCCGCACCTGGCGGCCGTAGGCCTTGTCGTCGACGAAGGCCACGCAGGGCGCCGTGCAGCGGCCAATCTGGTAGTCGAGGCAGGGGCGATCGACGGCGGCGTCGGGCAGCTCGAGGCTGCAGGTGCGCACCTGGAAGAACCCGGCCGCGAACTTCATGGTCTCGCGCATCGACCGCACGTCGGTGAAGGGCCCGAAGTAGCGCGCGCCGTCTCGCGCCATGCGGCGGGCGACGCCGATCCTGGGAAACGGCTCGCCCAGGGAGATGCGCAGGTACGGATACCGCTTATCGTCCTTGAGGCGGACGTTGTAGCGCGGCTTGTACTCCTTGATGAGCTGATCCTCGAGCACGAGGGCGTCGGTCTCGGTCTCGGTGGCGATGTAGTCGAAATCGTGGATCCGCTTGACCAGGGCCCGGGTCTTTGGGTCGCGATCGGGCAGGTCCTGGAAGTACGAGCGCACACGGGCGTTGAGCCGTTTGGCCTTGCCCACATAGAGGACCTTGCCCCGGGCGTCCTTGTGCAGGTACACGCCGGGGGCCGCGGGCAGGAGCCGGACCTTCGCCAGCAGATGCTCCGCGACGGCCGGATCTGCCGACGGGGTCGGGGGTTGGGGCTGCTGGTCGTCACTTGACATGGTGCGTCCGTCCGGTTACCTTCCTTGACCTGTGAATCTAACGGAGGTCAAGGTCTTGCCGCATCACAAGAGTTGCAAGAAGCGACTGAAGACGAGTCTGGAGCGTCGCGAGCGCAATCGGCAGAATCGTGCCAACATGCGCACCGAGGTGAAGAGTTTCCGCACCGGTTCCAACGGGGAGGAACGCCAGGCCCAGTTGCCGCTGATGTACAGCCTGCTCGACGTGCAGGTGCGCAAGGGTGTCATGCCCAAGAAGCGCGCTTCGCGCCTGAAGAGCCGGCTCGCCGCACTCGCGCAGAAGTAGCCGGCTCGGAAGGTGTTCTCGCGCTCCGCGAGTTTCCGGGGTGTGTCGGACGACACACCCCCCTTTTTGTGCCTACCGAATCCGTGTGCCTGCTCATTCAGCTCTGTTGTGCGAGATCAGTGAGCACGTCGGTCACCCCGTAGAACCCGGGCGTGCGCCCGTGTACGAACCGCACGGCCGGCAGGACGCCGCGCAGGAACGCCCGCCGCGAGTGCGCGCGGTGGGACACCTGCAGCGTCTCCTCCTCGTCGGCCACGGTCCAAGCGTGCTCGCCGATCACGCCGCCGACGCGCAGCGAGTGTGTGGGCGGCGGGTCGCCTCCGCGGATGCTGCGCCAACCGTCGGCGAGCCAGCGCGCGGTGCCGCTCGGGCGATCGCGCTTCGTGTGGTGGTGGATCTCCACCTGCTCCGCGTCGAAACCCGAGGGCAAGGTGCGCGCGAGGAGGCGCAGCACGAGCTGGAGCGCGGGAATGCCGACGCTGAAGTTGCTCGCCTGCACGACGGGCCAGCGTGCGGCATAGTCGCGCAGATCGGCCCACTGCGCGGCGTCGAAGCCCGTGGTGCCGACCACGAGGGCCGCCTCGACCGCCGACCCCTGATCGAGCAATCCCGCCAGGGCCGACGCGAGCGAGAAATCGATGATCACGCCACCAGGCGGGTGCACGGCAGCGAGCCGGTCCTGGCCGGTCACCGGTAGCGTCGGATGCAGGGTGCCGGCAGGTCGTTCCCTTCCCGTCTCGGTGATCAGGGCGACGAGTTCGCAGTCGGGCGCGGCCGCCACGAGGTCGGTGACGAGCCGACCCATGCGCCCCTCGGCGCCGTGCACTGTGACGGGGATCATGCGTCCGCCTCCCCATCCTTGGCCATGAGCGCGGCGAGGTGGGACTCGTAGAACTGCACTAGGAAGCTGAGGCTGTCCTCCGTCACCGACACCAGCGGCAATCGAAGATCGCGCCGGCAGAGCCCCGCCAGGGCCAGCAGTTCCTTCAACGGGGCGGGGTTCGTCTCGACGAAGCAGGCCCGGCCGACCCGGTCCAGGCGCCGCGCGAGCGCCCAGGCACGCGTGATGTCGCCGTCGCTCCACGCCTGCCACATCGCCACGAGGGTGCGCGGGAGCAGGTTGCTCACCACGCTCACGGCGCCGCGACCGCCGAGTCCGAAGATCGCGAAGTTCAGGCCGTCATCGCCCGAGAACACCTGCAGGTGGGCGTGCTCGATGGTCTGCTCGATCTGCAGCAGATTGCCGGAGGCCTCCTTGATCGCCACGATGTTCGGCTCGGCGGCGAGAGTGGTGGCTGTCTCGGGTAGCAGGTTGCAGGCCGTGCGGCCCGGCACGTTGTAGAGCATGATCGGGATGTCCACGGCACGCGCCACTGCACGGTAGTGCGCCACCAGGCCGTGTTGCTGCGGCTTGTTGTAGTAGGGCGTGATGAGCATCGCAGCGTCGGCGCCCCAGCTCTTGACGTCGCGCGTCGCGGCGATCGTGCTCGCCGTGGCGTTGGTGCCGGCTCCAGCGATCACCAGGCAGCGTCCGCGGCAGATGTCGACGGCGCTGCGTACGAGGAACTCGCGCTCGTCGGCCGTGAGGGTGGCGGCCTCGCCCGTGCATCCCACGGGGACGACTCCCGCGACGCCGGCCGCCGCCTGGCGTTCCACGAGCCGCTGCCAGGTCGCGCGGTCGACCTGCCCGTCGGCGAAGGGCGTGACCAGCGCGGTGTAGACGCCCTCGCGCATCGTCCACTTTCGAGACATCGTGTCAGACATCGGCTGCCACCTCTCCGCGAAATGCGACCACGGCCGGCCCCCTCAGGTGCAGGCCTCGGGTCGCGAGGTCCACCGTCACTTGCAATTCGTCGCCGCCGCGGGTGCGCAGGGTCACGGGCGACGCGGCCATACCCAGGCTGCAGAGCACCACGGCGGTGGCCGAGGCGCCCGTGCCGCAGGCCAGGGTCTCGGCCTCGACTCCCCGTTCGTAGGTACGCAAGCGCCACGGCCCCGCGGGATGCGGCCGCTCGACCCAGTTCACGTTCGTGCCCGCCGGCTGGAAGGCATCGTGGAAACGGAGCCGACGTCCGTCCGCCGCCACGTCGACCACGTCCACGTCGGCCACCGGGATCACCAGGTGGGGCACGCCCGTGTGGCAGCCATGGTGCGCCGGATACGGCGACCCCGCCACTGGCAGGTCGAGGCGCAGGTCGCGCCAGCCACCAAGGCTCACCTCGACGCGTCCGGGCGCCAGGAGTTCGCCCTCGTGCGCACCGGCGCGGCTCAGGAAGCGGCACCGCGCGCCGGCCATGCCGCGCGCATGGGCGAACGCCACGCTGCAACGCGCACCGTTGCCGCACATCTCGGCCTCGCCGCCGTCGGCATTGTAGTAGGTCATGCGAAAATCAGCCTCGTCCACGGGCTCCACGACGATGAGCCCGTCGGCACCGATCCCGCATCGACGGTCGCACAGCGCGGCGATGCGTGCGCGGTCGAGACCGGCCGCGGGCAGGTCGTCGCCGGCGATCATGATGAAGTCGTTCCCGGCACCGTGCATCTTCGTGAAAGGCATCCCGCTGCTCATCGCTCCCCTCCGTCCGGAAGCGGCGCCGCGGCGGTCGAGTCCGGCTGCGCCGCCAGGGAATCGGCTGCCACCGCCAGCGGCGACGCCCACGGCGTCAGCGTATCCGGCCACACCGGCGAGGGGAAGCGCGTCGTGAGCCCCGGCTCAACCGTGAGGGAGTCCACCAGGGCCCAGGGTTCGAGTACCCAGGCCCCCAGGGTGTCGCCGGGCACGGCGGGCATCGCCGAGAGCGCGCTGTCGGCATCGACATCGACAAAGAACACCGCGCGCACAAGCCCCGGACCGGCCCTGGGGATCTCGACGACACCGGTGTCCGGCACCACGGCCGCCGGCGTACCGCCCCGCGCCACGGGCCCGGGAGCCCAGCCCGTGTCGCTATCCGCGATCTTGAGCACGAAGGCGAGCACGGACCCCGGCCAGGCCGGCCGGCCAGCCAGGCGACCACGGAGCTGCCCCGGCGCGTTCGGATCGTAGACCGCGGTGACGCCCAGGTCGATCGACGGGGCGGCCACCGTCACGCGCACCGTGTCCGGCAGCAGCCGCTGCGCTTCGTTGTCAGCCGGCCGCCGGTCGTGATTCGCGTCCGCGAACGCCCGCACGAGATAGGGCCCGCCGGGTACAGGTAGCCAAGGGAACCGGAACGTACCCGCGCTGTCGGTCACGGCGCGGCGCAGCAGGGGCTGCTGGAAGTAGCGCAGCGACTCCGGGGGCACGGAGAAGAGCTCGATCACGCCGTCGGCGAGCGGTTTGTTGTCCTTGACCAGGCTGCCGGTGATCACGCCGACGGGCAGCGAGTCGGCCGTGGCCACGGCCCAGGTGCGCCCGTGCACCAGCGGCACGCCGTGGGCGTCCTTGAGCGACGGCATCAGCTCGAAGACCACGACGGTATCGGACGGCAGCGGCGTCTCGAGCGTGACGGTGGCCTCGCGCGCCCCGTGCCAGCTCGTCTTCTGCGCCGTGATGCGAGGATAGAGCGAGAGCCAGCGGAAGGCGTCTTGCCGGTCCATCTTCTCGCTGAAAGTGAACCGCAGCGTCTGCAGATCGCGCAACGCCACCTGGTCGGAATCCGGACTGGCCGCCATCAGCCATGGCGGTGTGCGGTCCATCGGTCCCCCGGGCGGCGCCTGGGGGTCGGCGCATGCGAGGCAGAGGGCGAGGCCACCGAGGCCGATCACCAGGCCCAGCGTGCGTCCGCGTGCGTATGCGCGCCCAGGCAGCATCGGCCTCCTACTTCAGGAACGTGGCCAGGATGGCGCGTTGCGCATGCAACCGGTTCTCCGCCTCGTCATACACGGCCGAATGCGGACCGTCGATGACCTCGTCCGTGATCTCCTCGCCGCGGTGGGCCGGCAGACAGTGCATCACGATGTGGTCGGGATGGGCCGCCGCCAGGAGCTGCGACGTGATCTGGAAACCCTGGAAATCCTGACGCCTCTTCGCCGCCTCGGCCTCCTGGCCCATGCTGTAATACGAGTCGCTGTAGATCACGTGCGCACCGGCCACCGCCTCCGCCGGATCGTTCATGACGCAGAAGCTGGCGCCCCTGGCCTCGGCGTTCTGGAGGATGGCCTCGTCGGGGTCGTAGCCGGCAGGGCAGGCGAGCACGAAATTGAACGGGAACACACAGGCCGCGTTGAGCCAGCTATGCGCCAGGTTGTTGCCGTCGCCCACCATGACGACGGTCTTGTCGTCGATCGAACCGAGGCGTTCTTCCACGGTCATGATGTCGGCCATCACCTGGCAGGGATGCAGCAGGTCGGTGAGACCGTTGATGACGGGCACCGTGGCGTGCTCGGCGAGCTCGACGACTTCCTGGTGATCGAACCAGCGGATCATGATGCCGTCGACGAAGCGGCTGAGCACCCGGGCGACGTCCTTCACGGACTCGCGCGCGCCCATGCCGATCTCCTTGTCCGTGATGAAGAGCGAGTTGCCGCCGAGTTGCCGGATTGCCACCTCGAAACTGATCCGCGTGCGCAAGCTGGGTTTGGCGAACACGCAGGCGAGTTGACGGCCGGGATGGGTCGGCGCCAGGGCGTGCTGGCGCGCCGGTGGTTTCTGCCGGCGGGCGAGGTCGAGGATGGCGCGTAGCTCGGCGAGGCTGAAATCGTCGATGCGCAGGAAGTCCTTCTTGCTCGGGCTCATGCTCGCTCCTTGGGACCGCCGCCCGGCGGGCGCGGCGCGCTGATTCTCTGCGTCGGGACACCGCGGCGCCACCGGCGCCATCTCGAATGGCCCCAAGATAGCAGGCGGGACGGGCAAGTCCACAGAGATCCGGGTCCCGCCGCCCCGTCAGAGGATGTACCGGCTCAGGTCCTCGTCCCGGACCACCGTCCGCAGCCGCTCGCGCACGTACGCGCCGTCGATCGTCACTTCGCCCGACCGCACGTGCGGCACGTCGTAGAGCAGGTCGTCGAGCACGAGAGCCATGATGGTCTGCAACCGGCGCGCGCCGATGTTCTCGAGGCGCGAGTTGAGCTGGGTGGCCATGCGGGCGACCTCGGCAATCGCATCATCCGTGACGATGACGGTGCAGCTATCCACGCTCAACAATGCCTGGTACTGCTTCACCAGCGAGCCGTCGGTCTCGCCCAGGATGCGCACGAAATCGCCCTCGCCCAGGTCGTCCAGCTCCACGCGCACGGGGAAGCGCCCCTGCAACTCCGGGATCATGTCGCTCGGCTTGGTCATGTGGAACGCACCGGCCGCGATGAAGAGCACGTGATCCGTGCGCACCGGCCCGTACTTGGTGGCGACGGTGGCGCCCTCGACGATGGGCAACAGGTCGCGCTGCACGCCCTCGCGACTCACGTCGGGGCCGCCAGAACCCTGGCCGCGGCCGCCGGCGATCTTGTCGATCTCGTCGAGGAAGATGATGCCGCCCTGCTCCACGAGATCGATCGCCTCGGCAACGATCTGGTCCTGGTCGAGGCGCCGTTCGGCCTCCTGCTCGACCAGCGCCTTGCGGGCCTGCGCCACGGTGACCATGCGCTCCGACTTCTCCTTCGGAAAGATGTTCTTGAGGCTCTCGCCGAATGACGCGTCGAACTCCTCGCCCGCCGACGTGAAGATGTTCGCGATGGGCACCTTGGATCTCTCGGTGATGATGGTCACCTGCCGATCCTCGAGCACTCCGGATCGGAGCTGTTCGCGGATCTTGCCGCGGCTGCGCTCCCAGCGCACCCTGCGCTCGGGGTCCTCGTCGGCCAGGGGCGGAAAGAGCAGGTCGACGAGGGCTTCCTCCACGGCCTGGTCGATCTCCTCGCGATGGGCCGCCTCCTTGCGTGCGCGCACCACGGCGATGCCGTTCTCCACGAGGTCGCGCACGAGGGAGTCGACATCGCGGCCCACGTAACCGCGCTCGGTGAACTTGGAGGCCTCGGTCTTGAGGAAAGGCAGCCCGGCGATCTGGGCGAGGCGCCGCGCGATCTCCGTCTTGCCCACGCCCGTGGGGCCGATCATGATGATGTTGTTGGGCACGACCTCGCGCCGCACCTCCTGCGGCAGGCGCATGCGCCGCCAGCGGTTGCGCAGGGCGATGGCCACGGCGCGCTTGGCTGCGGCCTGGCCCACGATGAAGCGGTCGAGCTCGCCGACGATGTCGGCGCACGAGCGGTCGGTGGACCCGGGCAGCTGCTTGATCTCCATCACACCGTCTCCTCGCGCACGCCGCCCGGCGCGCCCAGCTCCAGCACCGTCACATGCCGGTTCGTGTAGATGCAGATGTCACCGGCGATCTCGAGCGCAGCGCGGCAGATTCCCGCGGCATCGAGTTGACCATGCATCGTGAGGGCGCGGGCCGCCGCCAGCGCGTAGCCACCGCCGCTGCCGATCGCCGCCACGTGTTCCTCGGCCTCGAGGATGTCGCCGTTGCCCGACACGGTGAACACATCGTCACTGTCCATGACGATCATCATGGCCTCGAGACGTCGCAGGATGCGGTCGCTACGCCACTCGCGCGCCATCTCCACCGTGGCGCGCCGCAGATGACCATGATAGCGATCGAGGTGCCCTTCGAACTTCTCCGTGAGGGTGAGGGCATCGGCGGCACCGCCGGCAAAGCCGACGAGCACCTGCCCGTCGCGGAGGCTGCGCACCTTCACCGCCGACTGCTTCACCGCCGTGTCGCCCAGTGTGACCTGGCCATCGCTGCCGATGGCGCCGCGGCCGTCCCTGAGCACCGCCAGGACGGTGGTGCTGCGCATGCGTGCCATGATGTGTCCTTCCGCCGCGTCAACGCCGTGTGCGTGCCCGCGGATGGGCTTTGAGAAATTCCTCGCGCAACCGTGCACGAGAAAGATGGGTGTAGATCTGGGTGGTCGCCAGGTTGCCGTGTCCGAGCAGCTCCTGCACGACGCGGATGCCCGCGCCGCCATCGAGCAGGTGCGTCGCGAAGCTGTGGCGTAGCGTATGCGGGGAAACTCCACCCAGGCCCGCGAGCTCCCCGGCGTAGTGATGCACGCGCTGCTGGACGGTCCGGCGGCCGATGCGTCCGGTGCCGCGTCCGAGGAAGACCGGCTGGCGCGCCAGGTTGCCGCGCAGGATGCCGTCGGCGAGGTCGCGCCAGACGACGGGATCGAGTCGGGCGCTCAGGTAGGCGCGCAATGCCTCGTCGGCGCAACCGCACAGAGGCAGCACGCGCTCCTTGCGGCCCTTGCCGAGCACGCGCACACGCCCGTCCACGAGGTCGACGTCGCCGAGGTTCAGCCCCACGACCTCGGCCAGCCGTAGCCCCAGACCATAGATCATCTCGAGGAGCGCGCGATCACGCCGGCCACGAGGCGTGGCCGGATCCGGCAGACCGAGGATCTGTTCCAGGAGCTGCTCGTTGAGGTCGTGCGGCAGTTTGCGCTCGCGCCCGCCGCGGCCCCAGGCCAGGTTCTCGGGCGGTCCCGTGACGACGCCGCTGAGCGTCAAGTAACGGTAGAAAGCGCGGATGCTCGCCAGGTGCCGATCGACCGTGGCCCGGCTGCGCCCCAGCCGCCGCAACTTCGCCAGGTGGGCGCGCACCAGCCCGCGGTGACCGCCGAGCTGGCGCCAGTGGCCGGTATCGCCATCGGCCGGCACCACGTCCAGTTCCACGGCGGTGGCAAGGAACGCGCGCAGGTCGCGCGTATAGTGTTCGACCGTACGCGGACTGAGGTTACGCTCAGTTGCGAGATGGTCGATGAACGGTTGCAGATCGTGCGGCACGTCGGCGCTCCGGCGTCAGCCGGCGAGGCCGGCCATGGCAAGGAAGGCCTCGAGGTCCCCGAGGCCACGCGCGCGGAGCGCCAGCTTGCGCTCACGCTTGTCGCGGATGCGTTCGTCGAGCTCTGGCAAGAGGCCGAAATTGGCGTTCATGGGCGATAGCCGCGCGCTCGTGTCGTCGAAGAGGAAACCGTGGTGGAGCCCCCCGAGGATCGTCGTGTACGGCCACGGCGGCAGCTCCTCCTCACGCAGGTCGGCCGTCAGATGCCACGCGGTGACGAGGCCGCCGGCGAGCGACTCCACGTAACCCTCCACGCCCGTGATCTGCCCCGCCAGTCGCACTGACGGGGCGGCGCGCAGGGCGAAGTTTCGCGCGAGCACCCGTGGACTGTCCACGTAAAAGTTGCGATGGAGCTGTCCCAGGCGCACGAACTCCGCCTGCTCGAGCCCGGGGATCATGCGGAAGACGCGCTTCTGTTCGCCCCACTTCAACCGCGTCTGGAAACCCACCAGCCCGTAGAGCGTGCCCTCGCGGTTCTCCTGCCGGAGCTGTACGACGGCATGCGGCCGCTTGCCCGAACGTGGATCGATCAGGCCCACCGGCCGCAGCGGACCGAAGGCGAGGGAACGCTGCCCGCCCGCTGCGATCTCCTCGATCGGCTGGCACCCGTCAAAGAGTTCGCCGCGATCGAAGGCGTGTACATCGGCGCGTTCGGCCCGCGTGAGGGCCTCCCAGAATGCCTCGTATTGCTCGGCGTCGAGCGCCGCGTTCAGGTAGTCGGCCTCGCCTCGATCATAGCGCGACGCGCGGTACAGGCGGTCGAGATCGAGGGAGTCGCGGGTGACGGTGGGCGCGATGGCGTCGAAGAAATGCAGGCCGTCCTGCCCCGTGAGGCGGGCGAGCTCCGCCTGCAGCGCCTCGCTGGTGAGCGGTCCGGTGGCGACGATCCAGATACGATCGGGCGCGGATGGCAATGCCGTGATCTCGTCACGCGCCACCGTGATGAGAGGTTCCTCGAGCACGCGCTCGCTGACGGCCGCGGCGAAAGCCTCGCGATCGACGGCGAGGGCCGCACCGGCGGGCACCGCACACGTGCGTGCGATCGGCAGCAGGGCGCAGCCGAGCTTGTCGAGTTCGTCCTTGAGCATGCCGCTGGCGGTGGTGGGATCGGTGCTCTTGAGTGAGTTGGAGCACACGATTTCCGCGAGGTCGCCGCCACGGTGCGCGAGGGTCGGTCTCTGCGGGCGCATCTCGTGCAGCGTCACCGGGAACCCGAATCGCGCCAGTTGCAGCGCGGCCTCGCATCCCGCGAGGCCACCGCCGACCACGTGGATATCGGGACGGCCGCTCATGCGTCCGGATCCTTCCGTTTCGCCGCTTTCTTCTTGGTCGTCTTCTTCTTGGTCGTCTTCTTCTTGGCTGTCTTCTTCTTCGCCGTCTTCTTCTTGGCCGTCTTCTTCGCCGCCGTCTTCTTGTTGCTCACCGACGTCTTCGCACCGCGCCGCCGCCTCGCCTTGGGGGCGGGGGCCTTGGCGAGCAGCACGACGGCCTCCTCGGCCGTCACGTCGGTCGGTTCGGTGCCGCGAGGCAGCGTGGCATTGCGTTCGCCGTCGGTGACGTAGGGCCCGTAGCGGCCTTTGAGCACGTGCATCGGCGCCCCGCTCTCGGGATGCGGGCCGAGGTCCTTGAGCACGGGCTTGCGGTGCTTGTTGCGGATGCGCTCGAGAGCCTCGTCCTGCGTGATCGTGAAGAGCAGGTCGGCCGACTCCACACTGGCGAAGATGCGATTGCATTCCACGTAAGGCCCGAAGCGGCCGAGACCCGCACGCACCGGCTTGCCGTTCTCGGGATCAGTGCCGATCTCGCGCGGCAGCGACAGCAGGCGCATCGCCATGGCGAGATCGACGCGCGACGGATCGGTGCCGCGACCCAGGCTCACGCGCTTGGGTTTGCGATCGGCGTCGCCCTCGCCGAGCTGGAGATAGGGGCCGAACGGCCCCGTGCGCGCGTAGATCTTCTGGCCTGTCTCCGGATCCTGCCCGATCGGCTCCTGCGACTTCTGCCGCTGGGTCACGAAGTCGATGGCCGCCTCGGGTGTCAGCTCGTCGATGAGCAGATCCACCGGCAGGGTAGCCCGCCGCTCCTCGTCATCGCCCACCTGCACGTAGACATAGTTGCGGCCGATGCGCACGTGGATGGGTTCGCCGGTCCGGGGATCCTCGCCCACCGGCACGGCGGGGTACTCGATGCGCGGCAGTTCCTCGTCGATGCGCCGTACGAGGCCAGGATCGTCGTCGCCGCCCCGGTAGAAGGCACGCAGGAAGTCGAGCCAGTCGGCCTCACCCCGCGCGATCTCGTCGAGTCGCTCCTCCATCGCAGCCGTGAATCGCAGATCGACGTAGCGCGGGAAGTGGTCGCGCAGCAGGTGGACCACGGCCATCCCGATATACGTGGGCAGCAGAGCGCCGCTCTTCTTCACCACGTATTCGCGGTTCTGGATCGTCTCGATGATGGGCGCATAGGTCGACGGCCGGCCGATGCCCTCCTCCTCCAGCTTCTTGATCAGCGCCGCCTCGGTGTAACGCGCGGGCGGCTGCGTCTCGTGGCGCAGCGCGTGCACCTCGGCCACGCCCTGCGGAGGAACCTCGTCCGCGGGCGCATCCGGCGACGGAACCAGGTCGCCCGTCTTCATGTCGGGCAATAGCTCGTCGCGGTCCATGCCGCCGGCCACGCGCTTCCAGCCCGGGAACTTGACGATGGATCCGCTGGCACGGAACAACAGCGTACGCGTGTCGCAGCCGCAGCTGAGATCGATCGACGTCTGGTCCATCACCGCGTCGGTCATCTGCGACGCGACCGTGCGCGTCCAGATGAGGCGGTACACGGCGAGGTCCTGCGGCGCGAGCACGCCAGCCAGACTGTCCGGCGTGCGGTCGATGCTGGTGGGACGGATCGCCTCGTGTGCCTCCTGGGCGCCCTTGCTCTTCGTACGATAGCGGCGGGGACCGTCGGAATACGCATCGCCGTAGATGCCGCGGATGAAGTCTGACGTCTCCGCCAGGGCCTTCTCGGCGAGATTCAGCGAGTCGGTTCGCATATAGGTGATCAGGCCGACGCGCTCGCCGTCCCCCAGATCGATGCCCTCGTAGAGGTGCTGCGCGATCCGCATGAGGCGTCCCGGTGCGATCTTGAGCGCGTTACTGCCGGCCTGCTGCAGCGTCGATGTCGTGAAAGGCGGCGACGGACGCTGGCGCGTCTCCTTGCGCCGCACGTCGACCACGTGCCACGGCAGCGACTCGTGGCTGCGTGCGCACGCCTCGATGCCCGCAGCGGCTTCCGCGTCGAGCTGGATGCGGGTACCCGGTTCCTTGAGCTGACCGGTGGCCGGGTCGAAATCCTTGCCGGTCGCCAGGCGCACGCCATCGATCTCGTGCAGGCGCGCCGTAAAGCTCACACCGCCGGGACCATGAAGCAGCGCCTCCACGTCATGATAAATGGCGCTGTGGAAGCGCTGGCGCTCTTCCTCGCGTTCCACGACAAGGCGCACTGCCACGCTCTGCACGCGCCCCGCGCTCAGCTTGGTGCGCACCTTCTTCCAGAGTACGGGTGAGAGGGTGTAGCCGTAGAGGCGGTCCAGGATGCGACGGCTCTCCTGCGCCCTCACGAGGCGGGTATCGACGTCGCGCGGGTTGGCGAGGGCAGCCGCGATGGCGCCGCGGGTGATCTCGTGGAATGTGATCCGGTGCACGGGGACCTTCGGCGCGAGGACCTCGAGCAGGTGCCAGCTGATCGCCTCCCCCTCCCGGTCCTCGTCCGTCGCCAGCAGCAGTTCATCGGCGTTCTTGAGGAGCGCCTTCAGTTCTGCAACGTGTTTCTTGCTGTCGGACGGCACCACGTAGACTGGCTGGAAGGCGTCGTCCACGTTCACGCCGAGGCGGCCCCAGTCCTTCTTGCGGTATTGCTCGGGGACCTCGCGGGCATTCCCAGGCAGGTCGCGGATATGGCCGTAGCTGGCCGCGACCTTGTAGTCCTTGCCCAGGAAGCGTTCGATGGTGCGGGCCTTGGCCGGCGACTCGACGATGATCAGCTTCAAGAATCGAGGCTCCTACTCGTGTCCGCTTCCGGTCGTGTTGCCGGGATCAGTGGGCGCGGGTGCCGCCCTCGGCAGCATGCCAGCGCAAGGGACCCGCCCGGTGCGCGAAGACGATGTGGTCCAGCAGTGGGTCGAGATCGCCAGGGGCCAGTGGACTCTCCGCCAGCCGCTGCGCGAATTGGATCAAGGTCTCCATCTGGGCCGCCGTGATCTGGCCCGTCCGCACGAGGGTCGTCAGGTAGCCAAACGCGGGTACCGAGAGGACATCGCGTTCCGGCTCCGCCTGCAACCGCACGGCGGTGCGGCTCGCGGACACGCCGGGCACGATCTCGTCGCCGGGCGCGAGATCCTCCTCGTCGAGCGTCTCGAGCAGGAGTGTCAACAGCGTCCGTAGATGGTCGCGTTCGGTATCCACGGGACGTCCTTTCCCTTCTCGGGCCGGCAGGGGCCGGTCACGCTAGCACGAGGCCCTCGGGCTGGCAAGGCGCGACGCCGTCACCGCCCGTGGCACTGCTTGTATTTCTTGCCACTCCCGCAGGGGCACGGATCGTTGCGGCCCACCTTGGGCAACTCCCGGCGAATCGGCTGCTGCACCGCGCCCTCGCCCCCGCCACCGCCGGCCGCCGCGGTCACGGCCGCCGGTTCCGGCGCCTCGTCGTACGCCGAGAAGTCGCGATGCTGCGCCTGGACCTGCCGCGTCGGTTCCGGCGGCGGCGGCGGCGCCACGGCGAGTTCCGCCCGGAAGTAGAGCTGCACCGACTCGGCCTGGATACTGCCCATGAGGCCCTCGAAAAGTTCGAAGCTCTCCCGCTTGTATTCCAGCAGCGGATCGCGCTGCCCGTAGGAGCGCAGCCCAATGCCGCTGCGCAGCATGATGAGTTCGTTGAGGTGATCGCGCCACTTCTCATCGATCACGCGCAGCAGCACGAAGCGCTCGAGCTGCGCGCTGATGGCCTCGCCCAGACGCTCCGCCTTGCGGCGCCGCGCGTCTCGCGCATGTTCGAGCAGGCGTTCGCGCAGGGCATCATGCCCGAGCTCGATGTACTCGTCCTTGGCCAGCGGCACCGGGGCGAGCACGAGGCCCTGGTAGCGATGGGCCAGATCGTCCATGCGCCAGAAGTCGGGCGGCTGCTCGGGATCGATGCAGTCGTCGACGATGCCCTCGACAGCAGCGTCGAGGAAGTCGTCGAGCACGGTGTGGATATCCTCGTCGATGAGGATCTCGCGGCGCTGGGCGTAGATGACCTCGCGTTGCTTGTTGACGACGTCGTCATACTCGATCAGGTGCTTGCGGATGTCGAAGTTGTGGCCCTCGACACGGATCTGGGCCTTCTCGATGGCGCGGGTCACCATCGGGTGGGTGATGACCTCGTCCTCCTTCACGCCGAGCTTGTCCATGACCTTCATCATGCGGTCCGGACTGAAGAGGCGCATGAGGTCGTCCTCGAGCGAGAGGAAGAACACGGCCGCGCCGGGATCGCCCTGGCGACCCGAGCGTCCGCGAAGCTGGCGGTCGATGCGCCGGCTCTCGTGCCGCTCGGTGCCGATGATATGCAGGCCCAGCGGCTCGTCCTTGATGTCCTCCGGCGACAGTTCCGGATCCTGGGCCCAGCGCTCCGGGAGGTTCTTGATGGCGGGGTCGAGCTTGATATCGGTACCGCGGCCGGCCATGTTCGTGGCGATGGTCACCGCGCCCACGCGGCCCGCCTCGGCCACGATCTCGGCCTCCCGCAGGTGATGTTTGGCGTTGAGCACGTTGTGGTTGATGCCGCGGATCTTGAGCAGTCGGCTCAGCAGTTCCGACGCCTCCACCGTCGTCGTGCCCACGAGCACGGGCAGCCCCAGCTTGTGGATGCGCCCCACCTCGTCGATGATGGCCTTGTACTTCGCCTTCTTCGTGAGGTAGATGACGTCGTTGTACTCGGCACGCGCGACCGGCCGGTTCGTGGGGATGACCACCACGTCCAGCTCGTAGATCGAGTTGAACTCGGCCTCCTCCGTCTCTGCCGTACCCGTCATGCCGGACAGCTTGTCGTACATGCGGAAGAAGTTCTGGATGGTCACAGTGGCGAGAGTCTGCGTCTCCTTCTCGACAGTGACGCCCTCCTTCGCCTCCAGCGCCTGGTGCAGGCCCTCGCTGAAGCGGCGGCCCGGCATGAGACGACCGGTGAACTCGTCGACGATGAGGATCTTGCCGTCCTGGACGACGTACTCGTCGTCCTTCTCGTACAAGGCATACGCACGCAGGAGCTGATCGACGTTGCTGATCTGCTCGTTCTTGACGGCGTACTCCTGCTCGACCTTGGCCAGCTTCTTTGCGCGCTGCTCCGGCGTGAGGTCGCTGTTGCCCTCGATCTCGGACGCGGCCTCGGCCAGGTCGGGCAGCACGAAGAAGTCGCGCTCCCGTTCGGCCAGGTAATCGCGGCCCTTCTCCGTGAGATCGACGTTGTGGTTCTTCTCCTCCACGATGTAGAAGAGGTCCTCATCGGCCTCCCACATGGCCTTGTCGCGCATGAAGGCTTCCTCGGTGCGCTGCACCGTCTCCAGCACGCCGGGGATGTGAGTGAGCTTGCGGTAGCGCTTGTTCTTGGGCGCACCGCGGCTGATCCGCAGGAGCTTGAGGCGAGTGTCGTCGTCCAGCTCCACGTTGTCGCCGCTGTCGGCGCCGCGCAGCGCGCGCTCGCAGTCGGTGATCCACTCGTTGACGATCTGGAGCTGCGAGCGGACCAGACGATCGACTCGCGGCTGCAGTTCGTGGAAACGGTGGGTCGATTTGTCCACCGCGCCGCTGATGATGAGCGGCGTGCGCGCCTCGTCGATGAGCACCGAGTCGACCTCGTCGACGATCGCGTAGAAGAAGCCGTGCTGCACCAGGTGTTCCGGGTGCACCGACATGTTGTCGCGTAGATAGTCGAAACCGAACTCGTTGTTCGTGCCGTAGGTGATCTCGGCGGCGTAGGCCTCGCGCCTCTGGTCCGGCGTCATGTCGTTCGTGATGAAGGCGACCTTGCAGCCGAGGAAGGTGAGCACTCCGCCCATCCACTCGGCGTCGCGACGGGCCAGGTAGTCGTTCACCGTGACGAGGTGGGCGCCCTTGCCGGGAATCGAGTTGAGGTACAGGGGCATGATGGCCACGAGGGTCTTGCCCTCACCGGTGGCCATCTCCGCGATCTGGCCATTGTGAAGGACGACGGCACCGACGATCTGCACGTCGTAGGGAACCATGTCCCAGGTCTGCTCCTGGCCCCAGACGAGCCAGGACGCTTTCCGGTCGGAAAGGCGGCGGCAAGCCTCCCAGACCACGCCGAAGGCCTCGGGCAGCAGGTCGTCGAGGCTCTCGCCAGCCTCGTGGCGCTGACGGAACTCGTCGCGCTTCCCCCGCAGCTCGTCGTCGCTGAGAGACTCGTACTGGCCGCGAACGGCCTTCACGCGCTCGAGGACCGGGCGGATGCGATCGATGTCTCGGCGTCGTTTGCCGAAGAAGCGCTCCAGGAAGCCGAGCAGGCCCTTGGCCATGAATCCACTCCTCAAGATGGGTCCGGGCGCGCCACCAGGCCTGCGCGCCACGCGGGGAAGGTAGAGGGGGCGTGTTGGGGTGTCAACCGTGCCGGACCTCAGGTCCCGGCCAGGTGGCGCGTAACCTGTACCGCCGCGGCAGCGGCAAGCGGCACCAGGATATTGTCGAGTCGGCGGCCCGCAAGGCGTTCGCCGAGGGCCGCCGCGGCGGCTCCGGCCACCGCCGGGAGCCACGCGCCCCCCGTCACCACCAGGATGGCCGGCGCCGTCACGGCGAAGCATGCGACGGTACCGACGAGCGTCTTGTGCCCGGGCGGCCACCCGCGCCTGCGAGCCCAGGCCCGACCCACGAGCGCCGCGGCGGCGTCGCCGAGGGCGAGGGCGAGGATACCGGCGGCGGCAGCCTCCCGCGAAAACAGGGCCGCCGTGAGCGCATATCCGACGAGCAGCATGGCGGCCCCGGAGAGCTGATGACGTTCCGCCGGCCGGAACACCCCCGGCAGCGCGCGATCCAGACCGTCCTGCCAGCCGGGACGGCGCCTGCGCGCCACGTCGAGGCCGATGCCGACGCCGGCCGCGGCCACGAGACCGGCCCGCGCCACTGGGGTGGGGACCGCGAGGACCCACACGGCCGACAATCCCGTGGCGGCGTGGATCAGCTTGCGTCGGGTTTCGCCCGCTGGCGACGGCGCAATCACCGCGCGAGCAGCCAGCGATAGATCTCGCGATCGGTGAGCACGGCAGCCACGTAGCGCCGGGTCTCGTCGTAGCCTATCCAGGCCTGGAAGATGGCGCGATCGGACACGCCGCCGAGCTGACGATCCCAGCGGGCCACGGCCCCGGCGCCGGCATTGTAGGCCGCGACCGCCCGGTAGGGATCGCCTGCGAAGCGCACACGCTCTGCCGCCAGCAGCGCATCGCCCTTGCGAAGGGATGTGGCCGCCTGCGACCAGTGCTGGGCGCCGGGCAAGCGCGCTTCCTCGCCGAAGTGGATCGGCATGATCTGCATGTAGCCCAGGGCACCGGCTCGCGAACGGTCGGCCGGCTCGAAGAGCGATTCATTGCGCGCGATCGCCAGCAGCAGGGCCGGACCCACCTCCGCCTCACCGAGCGCCTCGCGGATGCTCGCCGCCGACGGCACGGGATACTCGAGGCGGAGCTGTCGGTCCTCCGTCACCCGCGAGAGGGGCAACGTCACGGCCGCTGCGATCTGACCGCGCGCGTCGCCGGTGACGATCGCCAGCCCGAGCAGGGCGTGGCGTCGGGCCAGGGCCTGCCCCTCGCTCCCGCGGCTCGCCGCCACCAGCGCGGGGACCGGCGACGCCTCGGGCAGGGCACCGTCACCCGCCGCGGCGCCCACGTCGCCAGCGAGCACCCACCGCCGCAGCCCCTCGGCATCCGGATCGGTTGCCAGGTACGCGCCGATCGCCTGGCACGCCGTTCGGTAGCGATGCCCCGCGGCGCCGGCCACGCCCGCCAGGGCAAGCCGGTAGGCCGCGTCGCGCGCCGTCGTGCCGGGCAGCTCGAGGTGCTGCCCGAGCGCCGCCCAGTCGCCCAGAAGCGTATCGCACCAGGCCGCGGCCGACGGCAATGTCATGTCGATTGGGCCGGGTTCCGGCAAGTTCAGGTCCGGCGCCTCTCCCGCGATCACGCGCGCCCGGGCCGCATCCCGCCGGGTCGCCGGCGGGTCGGGTGCTTGCGCAGGATCGAGCCGAGCCAACCAGGGCGCCGCCTCCTCGGCGAAGGCCTCGGCCTGCGTACCGGTGAGGCGGTCATGGGCGAGCGTGAGCACGCGCTGCGCATCGTGTGGACGCTTCCGGGCCTCGGCGAGCACGAGCATCTGCACGGCCCAGCTCCGCAGCTTGCGCTGCATCGACCAGGAGGCGTCGCTGCCGATCAGGGCGAGTCCCTGGGCGAGGTCGGCCAGCGCCTGCGGCCAGGCTCCGGCGAGCAATCGCGCCTCGCTGGCACGGCGCCACATGTCGAGGCGGTGGCCGTCCTTGAGCCCGGGCAGGCCGGCCAGGCTCTCATACCAGGCGCCGTCTCCGGATTGCCGTCGGCGCTGTCCGCGCAGCCAGTAGCCCTGCAGGAGGCCGTCCGTCGGCGGCTTCGGAAAGCGAGCGAAGTGCGATGCGAGATCAGCCGCCGGCAGGACCAGCGCGCCGAGACCCGCCTCCACCTCGGGAGGAAAGCCCGCGGCACGAAGCTGCGCCGCCGTGAGCCAGGCCTCGCCACCACTCGCGAGCGCGAGTCCGAGGGCGGGAGTCGCTTCCCCGGGCGGCACGAGCGGCTGGCCCGTCGCGCGCCGGCAGGCCACCCAGAGCGCCCAGCCGGAGCGCACGTCGAAGAGGCCCAGGTCCGGCAGCAAGGGCCACACCACATCGAGCGCGACCGGTGCCTGCGCGCGCTGGGCCAGGCACCGCGCCCGGAGATCCCACACGAAAGCCTCCTCGCTGGAGAGACCGAGCACATCGCGCGCGGCCACGAGCCGCCACGCGCAGGCCGCCGCCGCCGCCGCGTTCCCGTCCTCCCAGAGCCGGCTCGCCATCAGCATGAGACGCGGGGCCGCGAGCCAGGCGTGCGACCCCGGCTGCGGGGCCGCGAGCCAGCGCCCCTCGGCGGTCGCCACGAGCGTGTCGCGGGTCGCGCGCGCGCTGGCGACCCAGGCTGCGAGGGCGGCGTCGGACCCGAGACTGGCCGGGATCAGGAGCGCGCCGGCGCGCGAGGAGTCGGCCGTGATACCCTGAGCGCCGAGGCAGGCGTCCAGACCGTCCCGCCACGCCAGGTCGAGAGCGAGTGGGTGGAGCAGATCCGCGGGCCATCCACCACTCACGGACACATCGTCCGGTTCGCGAAAGACGCCCGTCCGCAGCTCCTCGAGGAAGGGGTCGTGCACCACGGCGCCGTACGCCACGGCGCGGGAATGCCCGACCGCCGGCGCCGCAAGGGCACACAGCGTACACAGGAAACGGATCACGGCGCCGCGCCCTCTCATCGGACCCACGCCGCCTTGCGCGTCACGCATTGCCCGCGCGCCTCGAGACGCAGCACGTACACGCCCGCAGCGACCCGGCGACCACCCTCGTCCCGGCCATCCCAGGCGAGGGTGCCCTGCAGGGCGCCCAGGCGCCAGCGCCTCACGCGCCGTCCGCGCAGGTCGTAGATGCTCAGCCGCGCGTCCGGGTCGCCACCGCCGTCCACCTGCACGCGCATCTCCGAATGCGCCGGGTTCGGACGCGGCAGACCGAGGGCGATCGCGGCCACCGAGGACGTCGGCGACCACGCCACCGCGCGCGAAACGACGTCGCCGAGGCTGGTTGCCGCCGCCACGCGTAGCCACGTGACGGCGGCCGCGAGCGCGTCGGCCGGCACCGGCGCCGCTTGCAGCGCACCGGGCACGGGCGCCACCGTCGTGACCCGTTGCCAGGTCGCGCGCGCATCGCGGCTGATCTCGATGGCGTAGGTCTGCGCCGCCTCGCCCGCCCAGTTCCAGGTCACGGTCACCCCGCCGCCGTCGCCAACGTGCAAGGCCACCGGGAACGCGCTCGCCGGCGGCCGGCTCTGCAGCGTGTCCAGCCGGGCCACGAGCCAGCCCCGTTCCCAGAACGCGGGACTCGCCGCGAGGTGCAAGCGCAGGCGCCAGGGTCCCGGTCCGTCCGGAACCGGCACGACATCGACGCGCCAGCGCGGCCGGCCGTCGACGAGCACGCTGTCCACGCCCGTCCAGGCCGCCACGCCGTGCAGGGGCTGCGCGGCCTGCCCTGAGCAGCGCCCCGGATAGCCGTCGACCGGGATGGCCGGGGACACGGTCCCGTCCGGTCCGAGCCACTCAGCCACGCAGGCATCGACCCCCAACCCGGTGGGCAGCGCCTCCACCTCCACATGGTGCACGAGTCGGACACCCGTGACCTGCGGCGCCAGCAATTCGGAGACGAGGATGGCCTCGCCTCGATTCGAATACCTCACGAAGGGCCACGCCGCGGCACTGGTGTAGGCGGCTCCCGTGCAGGCGAGCACGGGCGAGCCGTCGCCCGTCGCGCCCGTCCCCGGACTCCAGCGGTGCCACATGGTCTCGCTGTCGCCACCAGGGTAGAGCTGCGACCACGGCCCCGGCCAGACCTGCGCGAAGTCGAGCGGTGCCGCCGACGCCGTCCACGCCCAGAGGCGGGTGACATGCGTCACCACCTGCATGCCGCCCCCGGACACTGCGTCGAGCACCTGCACGTCGAACGACGTCATCGCGCCGGCCGGGAGGTCCGGCGCGGGGTCCCAGGACAACGGTCCGGATCGCCAGAGTCCGGGCGCCACCGCTTGCAGCGGGCTCGTGAACACGTCGACACCCCCGGCGAACGAACCATGGTGGGCGCCGGGACCGAGCGCCACGGACACCGAGGGATCGGTGAGCGACCAGCCACGCTCCGTCACGTCGACGTAGAACGCCGGGGAGGGCGTATCGTCGTCCAGGCTCAGAACGATATCGCAGGCGAAGTCGACCTGGTCATCCACCACGAGCGCGACACCCGTGGGCACCGTGGTGATCCCCGTGACGGCGATGCCCGTGGCGCCGCCGTAGCGGTCGCTCGATGGGGTCGTGAAGGGGGTGAGCGCCGTCGTGCCGGCGCTGCCGGGAAAGACGTCGCTCGCGTCGCCGAGCGCGGCTCCCGTCGCCACGTCCGCGCCGCCGTCGGCCTCGACGAGGCGCACCCGCAGGTGCCGTTCCGGCCCGGCGGGATCGGCGAGGGCGCCCTCGGCGACGGTCTCGTCGATATGCGTGATCACGAGCTGGCCAGGCGGCAGGGCCGCGTCATAAGGAGCCGTCCGCGGATCGCCGCGCACCTCCAGCACGAAGAACTCGGGCCCGGCGGCACCATCGGCCCAGAGGCGCCAAGCCGCGCCGGAATCGCGCGAGGGCGTGAGTGTTGCCGCCGTGGTGCCGTCGCCGCGCAATGCGGCGAGTGCGAGCCAGCCGAGCTGCGTGCAGGTGTAGGCGTCGGGCAGCGCAGGGTCATGGGCATCGCCGCTACCCCACATGCCCGCGGCCATCAGACTGAAGTTGCCGAGGCCTCCGCTTGCCACGACCTCGCCGCTGGCCGGAAGGTACGGGTCGTACCGATCCTCGAGTCCGAACAGGTGCGCCGTCTCGTGCGCCCAGAGGCCGAGACCGCTACGGGCAGCGACCACGGCGAACATCTGGGCCTTCACGCCATCCTGCACCACCGGGGTGACGAGGTAGTACTGCAGGGGCAGGATGAGCCCGTGCTCGATATCGTTCTCGACGCCGGTGCCTGCATGCAGGAGCAGCACCCCATCGACCTCGCCGTCGCCATCACGGTCGGCATCCGCCAGGCGCGCGCCGGCGGCGATCGCACCGCCGATCGCCTGGGCGGCCAGCGCCCGCGTGCGACTGTGCCCGTTGTAATCGATGTCGGAGTAGGCGCGGCGGTCGCCAGCGAGGCGCACGACCGGTGTCATCGTCACCGAGAGGGCCGCGTGGCCCTGCGACGCGACGTGGAAGTAGTCGGCCAGCGAACCGCGGGCATCGGCGACGAGGCGCGGCCCGAGCGCGGCGACGGTATCGTAATCGTCGGGGAAGCGCGCATCCGCGAAATCGACGGGGATCACGAGCAGCCCGAACGCGGCCGGCGCGTCGGACTTCGCGTGCACCTGTTCGCGTACGGCCGCGCGGCGGCCGGCGCGCAGCGCATGCAGCAGGTCGTCCGCGACCGCGGACCGTGTCACGAGCACGACGAGCAGCGCCGCGATCACGGCGAGCCAGCGCACCTCACTCCCACTCGATCGTGCTCGGTGGCTTGCTGCTGATGTCGTACACGACACGGTTGACACCGTGAACCTCGTTGATGATCCGATTGCTGACGCGGGCGAGGATGGCGTCGGGGATGCGCGCCCAGTCGGCGGTCATGCCATCCCGACTGGTCACGGCGCGCAACGCAACGACGTGCTCGTACGTGCGCTGGTCCCCCATGACCCCGACCGACCGCACGGGCAGCAGGATGGCGCCGGCCTGCCAGATCGCATCGTACTGTCCAGTGGCCAGCAGCTCCTCGATGAAGATACGATCCGCTTTCTGCAAAAGCGAGACGCGCTCGGCCGTCACCTCGCCGAGAATACGCACGGCAAGCCCCGGACCGGGGAAGGGATGGCGCTGCAGCAGTTCGCGTGGCAATCCGAGCTGCTCGCCGACACGCCGCACCTCGTCCTTGAAGAGGTCGCGAAGCGGTTCCACGAGGGCGTAGCCCAGCTTCTCGGGCAGCCCGCCGACGTTGTGATGGGTCTTGATGACGCTGCTCGGGCCGGCCACCGACTGCGACTCGATGCGATCCGGGTACAGCGTGCCCTGGGCGAGGAAGCCGAACGGTCCCATCTCCCGCGTCGCCGCGGTGAACGTCTCGATGAAGGTGCCGCCGATGATCTTGCGCTTGCGCTCCGGTTCGCTGACGCCCGCCAACCGCCGCAGGAACTCCGGGCCCGCGTCGACACGCTGCAGCGGATGGTGCAGCAGGCGGTTGAGATGCTGCTCGACCCACTCGCTCTCGCCGTCGCGCATCATGCCGGTGTCCACGTATACCGCGTGCAGCCGGTCGCCGATGGCCTGGTCCATGAGCACGGCCATCACGCTGCTGTCCACGCCGCCGGATACGGCGCAGAGCACGCGGGCGTCGCCCACCTGCGCGCGGATCGCCGCCACCGCCTCCGTCACGAAGGCCGCCGCCGTCCACCGCGCCGTGATTCCGCACACGTCGCGTGCGAAAGCCTCGAGCATCGCCATGCCGTGCGGCGTGTGGGCCACCTCGGGATGGAACTGCACGCCATAGATGCGCCGCACCGGATCGCCGGCCGCGGCGTACGGAATGTCGGGCGTCCGCGCCAGGGCCCGGAACCCCTCCGGCAACGCGTCCACGCGGTCGCCATGACTCATCCACACGGGCTGCGTGAGCGGCAGGCCGGCAAAGAGGGTGTCCGCCTCCAGCACCTCGATCTGGGCGTGGCCATACTCGCGGTTCGCCGACGGCGCCAGCTTGCCGCCGAGCACCTGGCAGACGAGTTGCATGCCATAGCAGATCCCCAGCAACGGCAGGCCGCGCGCGAAGAGATCGGCGCCCACGGTGGGTGCGCCCGGGTCGTGCACGCTCGAGGGGCCGCCCGAGAGGATGATCCCTTGCACGTCAGGATCGTCGAGCACCTCGCGATACCGGATGTACGGCACCATCTCGCTGTAGACGCCCGCCTCGCGCAAGCGCCGCGTGATGAGCATGCTCACCTGCGAGCCGAAATCGAGGACGACGATCTTCGGGTGCGATACTGCGCCGTTGTTCATGGTCACCTGGTGGTTCCGCCTCGTGGTTCCGCTCAATGGTTGAAGTGCCGCCGATCCGTGAAGATCAGCGTGACGCCCAGCTTCTGCGCCGCCGCGGCCACCTCGTCGTCGCGGATGGAGCCGCCCGGCGCGATGACGGCGCGCGCCCCGGCCGCCGCCAGGGCCTCCACGCCGTCGGGGAACGGGAAGAAGCCGTCGCTCGCCGCCACGCAGCCCTGCAGGTCGAGGTTCTGGTCGGCGGCCTTGCGCACGGCCAGCTTCACCGAATCGACGCGGCTCATCTGTCCGAAACCGCAGCCGAGCGTGGCGGTCTCGTCGGCCAGCACGATGGCGTTGCTCTTGCCGTGCTTGGCGACCATCCACGCCAGGGTGAGCGCGCGCCGCATGCCGGCATCGGGCTCATCGCCGGCCGCCACGCGCCAGCTCGCCAGTTCCGGGAATCCGCGATCCTCGTCCTGATGCAACACGAGCTGGCCATAGCTGCGGCTACGGTCGCGCGTCGCCGCCGTGAACACCGAAAGATCGCAGCTCAGCACGCGGACGTTCTTCTTCTTGCGCAGCCGCGCGAGTGCCTCCTCCGCAAAGGCCGGCGCCACGACGACCTCGAGGAAGCGACCGGCCAGGTCGTTCGCCGTGTCCGCGTCGATGGGTCGATTGAACGCGAAGATACCTCCGAATGCCGACACGGGATCGCAAAGCAGCGCTCGCGCGAGCGCCTCGCGCGATTCCCCGAGCCCGAAGCCGCAGGGGTTGGTGTGCTTGAGGACGGCGCAGCAACTCTCGGCACTGTCGGCCACCAGCTTCAGCGCCGCCACCAGGTCGACGATGTTGTTGTAGCTGAGTTCTTTGCCGCCGTGCATCTCGAGGCCGAGACCCGACAGCTCGCCCGCGCCGGCGTGTGGCGCCGGCACCACGAGCGACGCCTGCTGATGCGGATTCTCTCCGTAGCGCAAACCGAGCCGCGCCGTGGCCGAAGACGAGCCGCCGGTCTGGGTCGCGAACCAGCCGGCGATCGCGGCGTCGTACTTCGCCGTGAGCAGGAACGCGTCGGCCGCGAGGCGGCGGCGGAACTCGATGTCGGTATCGCCGTCGTGACGGCGCACCTCGTGCAGGAACTCCTCGTACTGCGCCGGGCTGGTGAGCACCGCCACGCGCCCGAAATTCTTGGCCGCCGCGCGGAGCATCGCGGGCCCGCCGATGTCGACCTGGTCGACCATCTTCGCCGGCTCGAGATTGCGCGCGAGCGCGTCGGCGAAGTCGTAGAGATTCACGACCACGATATCGAAGGGCTGCAACTCCAGCGCCGCGATCGCGGGGTCGTCGTAGTCGGCCAGGGTCTTGCCGAGGATGCCGCCGTGGATCAGCGGGTGCAGAGTCTTCACGCGGCCGCCGAAGATCTCGGGGAAACCGGTCACCTGGCTCACGTCGGTCACGTCGAAGCGATGGTCGCGCAGATAGGTGGCCGTGCCCCCGGAGGCGACCAGTTCGTAGTCGTACGAGGCGAGGACCGCGGCCACGTCCTCGAGACGTGTTTTGTCCGTGACGCTCAGCAGCGCGCGCCGCACGCGCTTCACAGTGTGCTCGCCCATCGCTTAGCCTCCTCCGGGAACAGGATCTCCAGAACCTCGTGATACCGGCCCGACGTGCGCGTGAGGATCCCCTCGGGCAGCTTCGGCGGGGGAGGCGCGTGGTTCCAGTCGAGCGTCTCCAGGTGATTGCGCAAGATCTGCTTGTCCCAGCTAGGCGGCTCCTCGCCCGGGCGATGCTCGGACGCGGGCCAGAAGCGGCTGGAGTCCGGTGTGAGCACCTCGTCGATGAGGGCGATCTTCCCGTCGATGAGCCCGAACTCGAACTTCGTGTCGGCCAGGATCACACCGCGTGGCTCGGCATACGCGGCGCCGTCGCGGTAGAGGCGCAGCGAGAGGTCGCGCAGACGCTGCGCCGCCTCCTCGCCCACGATGCCAGCCATGGTCGCGAAGTCGATGTTCTCGTCGTGCCCCACGGCCGCCTTGGTCGAGGGTGTGAAGAGCGGCTCGGGAAGCTTCTCGGCCAGGCGCAGTCCTGCCGGCAGGTGGTGGCCGCAGATCGTGCCATCGCGCTTGTACGACTTCCAGCCGGACCCCGCGATGTAGCCGCGGACCACGCACTCCGCATCGAAGCGCTGCGCCTTGTGCACGAGGACGCTGCGCCCCGCGAGGCTGTCGGCGTGGTCGCGGAACGGCGCCGGGAACGCGCTGGCATCGGCCGTGATGATATGATTCGGGACGTCGCGGAAGTGGGCGAACCAGGCCAGGCTCATCACGTTGAGGACCACGCCGCGGCCGGGCACGACGTCGTTCATCACGACATCGAAGGCGGAGATGCGGTCGGTCGTGACGATGAGGTAGCGGTCGCCGAGATCGAAGACGTCACGGACCTTGCCGACATAGGTCGGCGCAAGCCCGAGTTCCTCGGTGCTGCGCAGGGCTGGCATGGGTCTCCTCTTAGGGATGGCGGGGATGGGTCACCGGGCTCGCGCCCGCCGTGCGCGCATGGTAGAAGTCCCCTGCGATGGTGTCAAGCGACGCCCCTGTCCGCCCGGGTTCCTGCGGCCAGGCTCCCCGCCGGCCGGAAACCGTGCGCCAGCGCCCGCGCCCGTCGGCCGTCCAGCGCACGATCAGAGTCCCGTCGAGATCCGTGCGCACCGTGGCGAGCGTATCGGCGCCGACCACGTACGGCCCGTGGCTGGGGTGGCGGTGGCGGTTCGCGACCCCGCAGCTGAGGGCGATGAGACGGGGACGCACGGCGCGCACGAGCGCGGCGCTTCCGGACGTGCGGCTGCCGTGGTGACCGGCCTTCCAGTAGTCGATCCCGGCGGCCGGCACGCCTGCGAGGGCCGGGACGAGTCGCGCCTCGCCAGCCGTTTCGAGGTCGCCCGTCCACAGTCCCACGAGCATGCCCGCCCGTAGCAGTCCGATCGCCAGCGAACGGTCGTTCTCGGCGGCGTCGGGCGGCATGACCGCGGGAGGATGCAGACAGACCACCGCCCAGGGTCCGGCTGCGTGCAGCGTGTCCCCCGCCACGGGCCGCGTCGACGACCCGGGCGCGCCCTCCGGCGGCTGCGCGTCGCCGCCGAGGATCCAGGTGCCGACGGGAAAGGCGTCCCCCACCCGTGCGGCACCGCCGGTGTGGTCCAGATGGCCATGGGTGAGCATGACCGCGTCGAGGTGCCGCAACCCGCGGCGAACGAGCCACGGCACGACGTCGCGCCCCACGACGGGCCCCGCGAAGCCGGCGTCGCCCGTGTCGATGAGAACCGTCCAGTCGTCGGGCAGACGCAGCAATCCGCAGTCCCCCTGCCCCACGGCGAACTGGGCCGCCACGACGCCACGGTGCGCCGCCAGCGGATCATGCGCAGCGACGGCGATAAGCGCCGCCACCACAACGGCTGCCGCGGCGAGCGCCCGCCGCTGCCCACCACGCTGGCCACGGTGCAGGACGAGCCCCAGCCCGCACGCCAGCGCCAGGGCGAGGACGAGCCGCGGCGGATCGAAGGCCGGCAGGCCGATCTCGGCGAAGCCCAGGACCTGCGCGCCGCGTGACGCCCCGGCGGCGAGCAACCGTAGCAACACCGCTCCGCAGGCGAGGGCGCCGTCCGCGGCCCACGGCCACACGAGGCGCACCACGGCGCCGCCGGCCACGCCCGCGACCGCGAGCGAGAAGACCGGTACGGCTACGAGGTTCACCAACGGAGCGCAGAGATTCAGTCGGCCGAACGATGCGGCCACCTCCACCAGTGTCGCCGTCTGCGCGGCGAGCGTGACGACGAGCCCCCCGGCCACGGCCCGCCATACCGGGGCCAAGCTGCGAAGGTACGGTGCGAGCAGCCGATGCCCACCCACGATGCCGGCGGCCGCGAGGTACGAGAGCCGCAGACCGGTGTCGAGTACAGCCAACGGCTCCCACATGGCGTTTGCCCAGAACAGCAGCCCGAGCGTGCGTAGGCTGTCGCCGCGTCGCCCCACCACCGGCGCTCCCAGCGCCACCACCGCCAGTCCTGTCGCGCGCGTCACCGACCCGGGCATGCTCACGAGGACGGCGTACACCGCAAGCAGGGGACCGAGCGACCACGCCCGCGACCGCGGGCCGCGCGCCAGCGGCCGGAGGGCGAGGGCGGCGAGGCCGGCGATCAGCCCGACGTGCAGACCGCTCAACGCGAAGAGATGGGCGAGCCCGAGCCGCACGAAAGGGGCGCGCAACGCGGGGTCGGATCCGGCCCCGAGAAGGATCGCGCCGGCGAGGGCCGCCTCGCGCGGCGGCAAACCTCGGGCGAATACTCGCAGGATGCGATCCCGGCCCCGGCCCAGCCGAACCCCGACACGGCTCAGGACGTCGCCGCCGGCGACGGACCGCCAGCGCGTCTCGTCGGCGACGTGCCCGCGCCAGCGCAGGCCGCGCCCCGCGAGGTACCGCGCGTCGTCGAATCCTGCGTCCACGGCCGGCTGTCGCGGGGGCCGCAGCACGGCGTCCGCCACCAGCACGCCCCAGAGTGCGGGCGGCTCACCCTGCGCGCGCAGGATGAGTCCCTCGCCGCGGCGCGGTCCGTCGTCGCCGCGCCAGGCGATCACCGCAGCCGGGGCGGTCCAGCCCCCGCGGCCATCGCGGCGTGGCCATGCGGTGATGCGCAGGAGTACCCGGCCCTCCGCCTCGCACCACTGGCTCGGCGACCACGGTTCGGCTGCCCGCGCGGCCTGCCGGCCGTGACGCGTCCGCACCTCGGCCACGCCCCCGCTCCAGGCGGCGACACCGGACAGCAGCGGCGCCAGCAGGATTGGCCCCGCGGCCGCGGGCGCGGCCAGGACGACCGGCGCCGTCGCGGCGAACCGCCACCAGGACGTGGCCGGCATCCGCGGCCACCAGGCCGGTGCACTGCCGCAGGCGCCGCCGGCAGCGACGAGCAGGAGGTGCCATCCCGCCCAGAGCAAGGGCCACGGGCCGGGCAGGGCAAAGGTCAGGCGTCTGGTTCGTCGGGAGGAAACACTGCGAGCGGTTCTCCGGCCTCGCTCCAGAAATGGCATCGGTTACGCCCGCGCTCCTTCGAGAGGTAGAGCATCGCGTCGGCCTTGCGATACAGGTCGAAGGGGTCGGCGCCGGCCTCGGGATAGGTCACCACACCGTACGACATCGTCACGGCGATCTCGGACGCCTCCGCGCCGTCCGCCGCGATCGCGAAGGGATGCGCGAGCAGGCGCACCATGACGTCGTGTGCCTCGTCGACACGGGTATGCGGGAGAATGAGGGCGAACTCCTCGCCCCCGATTCGGCAGATGTGGTCGATCCGGCGGAGCGCGCCTTGCAGCCGGCGGGCCACTTCCTGGAGCATGCGGTCGCCGCAATGATGGCCATGGTTGTCGTTGACGAGCTTGAAGAAGTCGAGATCGCCGAGAACCAGCGCCAGCGGGAAGTCGCCGCGGCGCGCGCGTTCCAGTTCGATGGCAAACTGGCTATCGAAGAATGCGCGGTTGTGCACACCGGTGAGGCTGTCGGTGTGAATCCGGCGGTTGACGGTCCACTGGTGGCGCCAACGCTGGGTGACGAAATCCGCGAGCCGGCGCGCCAGGCGCAGCAGCACGTGATCCTCCCACGCTCCGTCCCCGACGACGAAGAGAAGCCCCTTCTCGCGTCGTCCCGCGCCATGCTCGGCGGCCATCTCCGGCAACTCGACGATGGGCACGGCGGCGGCCACCATGGCACTGGCGCGGTCGCCGAGCGCGCCCACAATGGCGCCCGGCAGCTCCGCCCCATCGGGAAGCCACATCGCCGAGCCCGGCGCCCGTTGCTGCAACCAGAAGGGCTGGCCAGGCGTCGTTCCGCGGCCCACCACCCGGATCGCCCCTTCACGAAGCGCATCGCCATGATCGAGCAGGAGGAAGAGTCGGAGATCCGGCAGGTATCGCTCCAGCAGTGCCAGGATTCCCTCCAGAACGACCTCGCTCACCCCCGAGCGCGGATCGCCGACCTCGAGATCCTGGGCAGCCTCCATCGCATCGAGGACACCGTGGAGATTGCCGAGATCCGCCGCGGGACCGGCTGCAGGCGGCGTCGCCGTGTGCGGAAGGGCGGGCAAGGGCGCTTTCCCCGGCGCGAGCGCCCTCAGGTCGACAAGGCGGCTCGTGCCCCGCACGAGGAAAAGCGGTCCTGCCAGCGTGTCGTCACCAGCAGCGACAGCCACCCGGATCAGATCGCCCCGGCGCAGCAGCTCGCCGACGATCTGCTTGCCGATCTGGCGCATTCGCCGGGCATCACCCTCGTAGACGGCGCGACGCACCGCCATGCGCCACTGCGGCCCAACTCTCTCCAGCAGCAACGAACTCCCGAGGAGCCGTTTCAGGTCGCGCAGGTCATCCGCCAAGATGTGCCATCCACGGTGTTGCGGGCGAACTTTGACAGATCTTTATTAATTATGACATATCATCACTGAATTCTCAAGCCCCGGCTTGCCTCTTACCCCACTTGGCGCAAATCTTGTAAAGGCACTCACGACAGTTCGGCCAGCTAGCACGAAAGGACCGATCACGGATGATCTCCCGGCCTGGAATATTGCGCGCGCAATCGCGCGCGTGGAACGATAACGCATGGCTCCCCCCGGGAGCAATGATTCTCGTCTGTCTGTGGTTCGCCGCCTGCAGCGGCACGGCGCCCGTGCCGGAATCCGACCCCGAGCCATGGCAGCCCTCCGAACCCTACGCCCTCGCCTCGGACACGCTTTCCCTGGCCGAGACCATGCCCGATTCGCTACCGTGGCCGGACGCACCTCCGGGCGAGGTGCCGCTCGCGCAGATCGAGGACCTCTACGCCGAAGCCGTGTCCCTCGTGGCCAGCGGCGATCTCGATCGCGCGCAGGACCATCTCTTCAGCCTCCAGGACCTCGTCCTGGCCCCGTCTCCCGCTGACGCCGACAGCATGTACGTGCAGCACCGTCGCAGTCTCGAGCGACGGGTCTATCTCCTGGGCGCCATCGTCGCCGAGGAGCGAGCATTTCCCGGGGTCGACGTGAACGCGGACTCCGTGCTGACCGCGAGCTACGCCACCCTCGAGGCCATGGCTCTACCCGATTCCCTCGTGCCGGCCACGGGCACCGTCCTGCCGCCCTTGCAGGCCGACCTGCTGCGCTGGCACAACAGCCACGTGCAGCAGTGGATCGACTACTTCTCGGGACGCGGCCACCACAACTTCCAGATCTGGCTCGAGCGCAAGGCCACCTACGAACCGCTCATCACCAGCATCCTCGACGAGTACGACCTCCCGCGCGAACTCATCTACCTGGCGCTCATCGAAAGCGGCCTCAGTGCCCGGGCCCGGTCCTCCGTGGGCGCGGTCGGCCCGTGGCAGTTCATGCCGGGGACGGCGAAGCTCCAGGGGCTGCGGCAGGACTGGTGGGTCGACGAGCGTCGCGACTTCGAGAAGTCCACGCGCGCGGCGTGCCGCTATCTGACGCAACTCTACGACGAGTTCGGCGACTGGGCGCTCGTGCTGGCCGCGTACAACAGCGGCGAGGGACGCATCCGCCGTCAGATCGCCCTGACCGGGCACACCGACTACTGGGCGCATCATCTGCCCCGGCAGACGGTAGCCTACGTGCCCAAGTTCATCGCCGCGGTGAAGATCGGGGAGGATCCCGAGGCGTACGGCTTCCACGCGCCGCAGGTGACGCCGCTCGTCTACGACACCGTGCCCGTGAGCGACGCCACCGATCTGCAACTGATCGCGTCGTGTGCGAACGTCGACCCGGCGGCGGTGGTGGCACTCAACCCGCAGCTCCTGCGCCGCGCGGTGCCGCCCGATGCCAAGGACTACGCGGTCCACGTCCCTACCGGCACCGGCGGGCGCACGCGCCGCGAGCTGGCCAAGGTTCCGGCATCGCAGCGTTTGACCTGGCGCCGCCATCGCGTCGGACGCGGCGAGACGCTCAGCCAGATCGCGTCCCACTATGGCACTTCCGTCGGCGGCATCCAGCGCGCCAACGAGATGGGGCGGCGCACGCTGATCCATCCCGGCGACCAGCTCCTCATTCCGATGCCGCAGGAGCTGAAGGATCGAGCCCGGGCCCGCGCCGTGGAAGCCGGGCACTACGTTCCGCCCGAAGGCTACGAGCGCGTGAGCTACAAGGTGCGCAGCGGTGACTCGCTCAGCACCATCGCCCGGCACCTCGGCGTGAGCATCAAGCACCTGCGCAAGGTGAACAACCTGAGGGGCGACCTCATCAAGCCGGGCCAGCACCTCTACGCCTACCGGAAAGGCGTCACCGGCTGAGCACCGGCGACATGCCGCCATGCACGGGAAGGGCCGCCCCAGCGGGGCGGCCCTCGCCTTCCTTGTCCGCGATCGCGCCTAGAAACGCACCGACAGACTGATGCGGTGCGTGTACTCGTCGATGTTGAGCACATCGCCCGCATACGCGTAGTCGACGGTGAGAGGGTCGATCCGGAAGCCCGCGCCTGCCGTCAGGTTCTCCGCAGAGAAGCCGCTGTTGAAGCCGCCTCGAATGAAGACCCGCCGCGCGAACCCGACCTCCATGCCCCAGTGCGTGTTCGCGCTGAACGACCCGCTCTTGTACTGGTCGCCCACGCGATTCTCGAAGCGGCACTCCGCGCTGCTGGCCACCACCACGTCCATGTTCATCCGGGGCAGGTTGAACGTGTAGGCCAGACCTGGCGTGATCGCCGGGTAGATGACCTCGTTCGTGCCGGTGCTCCAGCTCAGGTACGTGGTCGTGATGTCCTGCAGCTTGACGCCGAAGTCGAGGTTGCGCCACAGGCGCGGCCGTATCAGCCCCACGTCGGTCCCGATGCCAAGACTGGAGTAGTCGCCCACGCTCTGGCGGATGAGCTTCAACGTACCGCCGACCAGCCAGCTACCCCGACGCTCCCCGTACGAGACCATCAGCGCGAACTCGGAGTCGCTCTTGAAGCGGAACTGATCTTGCAGATCGAAGAGGCCGAGCAACTCGTTGTCGTCGACGATACCGTCATGATTCGTGTCGAGGCGGTCGTGCAGATGTTCCGTGAACGGGATGTTGTCGATGCCCAGGCGGATCACCGATACCCCCACGCTGCTCTCCGTCCCTCCCAGGAGCGACCAGTTCACGGGCGCCACGAACGACGCGAAGTCGCGATCGATGAGGTCGCCGAAACGCTCGGCGTGCATCAGGAGCAGCTCGCGGGTGCGGGTCCGCGAGAGTCCGGCGGGGTTCCAGAACGTGGTCGACGGATCGTTGGCGACCGCGGTGAACGCACTTCCCATCGCCAGGGCCCGCGCGCCGCCGCCGTCCTCCATGAAGGCGCCCGCGTACTTCGCAGCGTGCGCCGGCGTCGATACCAGCACCAACGCAAAGACGAGGAAGGACACAGGCACACCAAGGTGCCCACGCCAGGCTCGAATCTCCATGTTGCTAGCCTCTCTGACCAGGGGATGTTTGTAGGGTGACAATGCGGACGTTCTGAATATGAGTATAACCCACGGCCGGCTTTTCGCCAAGACCCCGACGAGCGCCCCGACGAGCGCCCGGGCTAGAGCCCGTAGAGCCTGATTTTCCGGTAGAGAGTGCGCTCGCTGATCCCCAGCCGCCCGGCCGCCCGCCGCCGATTGCCCCCCGCCGCCCGCAGAGCGTTGGCGATGAGTGCCCGTTCGGCGACCTGCAGATCGCCCTCGGCCGGCGCGTCGCCGTTCTCCGCCGCCGGCGACGAGAACACCACGCCGTCGTGCGGGATCTGCCCCGGCGCCATCCTCCCGCTCCCGACGGCGCTCGCCAGATCGTCGAGCTGGTTGCGGATGGCCTTGATGTCCTGGTGCAACTCCAGCAACGTGCTGGCCAGAAGCCCCGGATCGAGACCGTTGGCGCCCTGGCGCGTGTCGAGCAACGCCGGCAGGTAGGGCGAGCGGTGGCTCTGGTCGGCCGCCAGCACATCGTCTGGCAGGTCTTCCAGCTCGATCAAACCGCGTTGCTTCATCACCGCCGCGGCCCGCACCACATTGCGCAGCTCCCGGATGTTTCCGGGCCAGCTATGCTGCCGCAAGGCCTGCTTCGTGTGCCGGCTGAAGCCACGTACCGCCAGGCCATGCTCGCGGTTCTCCAGCTTGAGGAAGTGGTCGGCCAGGATCGGGATGTCCTCCTTGCGCTCACGCAGCGGCGGCGTGGGGATGACGATGACCCGCAGCCGGTAGTAGAGGTCCTGCCGGAAGCGACCCGCCTCGACGTCGCGTACGAGATCGCGGTTGGTCGCAGCGACGAGGCGAATATCGCTGTGCAGGACCCCCTTGCCGCCGACTGGCGTGAACTCCCCGGTCTCCAGCGCGCGCAGGAAGCGCGTCTGCATGCCCAGCGGCATCTCCCCTACCTCGTCGAGGAAGAGCGTCCCACCGTCGGCGCGCTTGAACACACCATTGTGATCGGCCACGGCACCGGTGAAGGCGCCGCGCATATGGCCAAAGAGTTCGCTCTCCAGGACACCCTCGCCAATGGCCCCGCAATTGAGGCTGATGAACGGGGCGGCCCGGCGGGGAGAATGACGGTGTATGGCCCGGGCCACGAGTTCCTTGCCGGTGCCGCTCTCTCCCTGGATGAGCACGTTGATGTCCACGGGCGCCGCCTGGGCGATGAGCGCGAGCATCTGCCCCACCGCGCGCGACCGACCGACGATGCCGCTGTCCGCTCGGACCTGGCGCAGTTGCAGCAGGCGCCGCACCACGCTCTGCAAATCGGCGCCGTCGACGTCCGTCGGCAGCACCCGCACCATGGCCTCGCTGGCTTGCACCGCGTCGTCGTCGAGCTCGGCCGGATCGCCGAGCAGGACGAGGTCCGTATCGCCCGGCAAGCCGAGGGCCTTGCCGACGGTGCCGCGCGCGCCCTGGAAGCCGGTGGTGTCGAAGAGGAAGAGCGCTGCCTGACCGGACGCGAGGCGCGAAAGTGCGGCCGGCGCATCCTCGAAGACGAAGATCTCGGTATCGGGCAAGCGCCAGTCGGCCGCGGTCTTGTAGAGCGCCGGACGCTTGCCGAGCAGGATGAGGGCGTGTCTGGACATGGTGCCCGGAATCATACACACGCCCGGGCGACAGGCCAGCAGAAACTCGCGGACGCGTACAGGCTAGGCGATGTGGACGAACGCCGCCGCGTCGGCGATGGCCTCGCGGATGGCGTCATGATGCGTGACGACGTCGTCGCGATCGAGCGGGACGGCGGCGAACAGATCTCGCTCGGTGACACCCGCGGTCGCGAATCCGAGGTCGCCACGCGGCGGCACGAGTACGTTCGCGAGGTAGTCCCCGAGAGCCACGATCGTGACGGCATCTCCCTCGTGCGTGCCGGCGTGGTGGTCACCGATGCAGACCACGAGTTCGGGCGGGAAGAGCCATGACTCCGCCATCGCCGCGCCCGCCTGCGCATGGTCGAATCCGAAGACATGTCGCTCCTGCGCGACGAGCGTGCTGCCGCTGCGCGCACGATCGGCGATCACACGGTCGTACGTGCCCGGCGCATGGAGCGTGAGCACGAACTTCCCCAGGTCGTGGAGCAGGCCGCCGGTGAAGACGAGTTCGGGATCCGGAAACCGCACGAGGCGGGCGAGATAGCGCGATGTGGCGCCCACGGCCACGCAATGCCGCCAGATCTCCTTGTAGTCGATCTGCGGCCGCCGCTCGCTGAACGCCTTGCCGAGACTCGATACCACGGCCACGCAGATGGCGACCTGGCGCACCGTGCGCATGCCGAGCACCGCAACGCACTCCTGCACCGACGTCAGTGTGCGCGACTTCTGGTAGTACGGCGAGTTCGCGAGGCGCAGGACCTTGCTGGCCAGCGGCGGGTCGTGGCGGATGACCTCGGCGAGGTCGCCGGCGCTCGAGCTGGGATCGTCGATGAGCTGCAGGATCCTGGTGAGGATCTCCGGGATCGTCGGCAGGTCGTCGACGGTCGCCTGCAGCGTCGTGAGGGTCAGGATCGGCTGGTCGTCGTCGCGCGCGTTCACGGCCCGGCTCCTTGGCTCAAATGAAGATCTCCATCTCGGTCTCGAGCGTCCGCTGCAACTGGAGCGAGACCCCGTCGAGATCGGATTGTTGCAGACCCAATCGGGCCAGCGACGGCGACTCGTAGAGGGCGAGGTCGGGCTCATCCTGGAAACCGATGCCATGCTTGTGGCAGATCTGGTTGCCGAGATCGAGGCAGAGCAGGAGCGTGTTGTCCGACGCCAATGCTGCCGGATCGTGATGGTGTCCGATGATGTCCTCGAGCAGCGGTGACAGCTTCCACTTGTTGACAAGCAGCGACCCCGCCTGGGCGTGATCGAATTGCAGGATCTCGCGCTCGGTCTCACAGAAGGTGCGGTGTTCGTTGTAGACGATCTGGACGATCTCGTCGAAGCGGTCCGGCTCCTGCAGGTTGAGCACGAGCTTGCCGATGTCGTGCATCAGACCCGCCAGGAACGCCTCTTCCGCCAGCGCGGGCCAGCGTCCCGCCACGAGCAGACGGCAGGCGAAGGCGCACCCGATCGAGTGCTCCCACAGCAGCCGCTCCTTCAGTCCCATGCGCGCGCCACCGCTCGTGTAGAGGTTGCGTGCCGCGCTCGTGACGACAAGGCTGCGGATGGAGTTGAAGCCGAGCATCACGATCGCCTCGGAGAGCGTCTTGATGCGGCGGCTGCAGGCGTACATGGCCGAATTGGCGATCTTGAGGATGCGCGCCGTCATGGCCTGATCGTCGGCGATGACCTGCTGGAGCTGGGCGGCCGAGGTATTGGGATCGGACGAGAGTTCCAGGACCTTGCTGGCGACATGGGGCATCGCCGGCAGATCCCGGGTGGTCATGATCAGGGCTTTGAGCTTGGCGTCGCCCCCAGATGGTGCGCCCGCGGAGGGCGTTCCAGGTTCGGACGTCGCCGGAATGCTGGTCATGGTGTCTCCCGACCGTCGCTGCTAGGATTCGCCCGTCGAGCTCGGCTACGATCCGCACGCTTTGAAGACATATTCGACCTCGACTGGCGCCACCTTTAGGGCCGGTTCGGGCATGTCTTCAAGGTCGCCAGCCAGATCGCGGGCCACGTCCTCGAGCCGGTCGCCGGCCGAGTGGAGACGCCGCAGCAGGAGGGCCAGGGAGGGGAGGTCCGCCGCAGGTATGGGCGCGACGCGCGGACCGAGCGATCCGCGGGCGGCCAGGGGCGGTGTGGGATGTGCGGGAGCGGGTTCCGCCGCGGTCGGGGCGGCCTTGCCGGCGGCGCGGTATGCCGCCAGCGCGGCCAGAGCGCCCGGCCGATGAGGCTGACGCGCGCGGGCGAAGCGCCGCTTCAGGGCGAATCCCGCGGCCACGAGCATGAGCGTGAGCCCCAGCGCGATGGCCCCGGTCGCCAGCCAGAACACGGACGTCTGCCCCACCATCGCCTGCACCCAGCCATGCCCGTTCATCGGCGTCCCTTCCCATCAGGCCTTGGTATCGATGAGCCGTCCGACCGTGTCGGGCGACGTGCCATCCGCCGTCTCTTCTTCGAGGTCCGCAGCGTCGTCGTCCGTCGCGGCGCGTTGCTTCTGGTCGCGTTCGCGCTTCTTGTCGGGGTCGATGTGCTGCTTGTCCGCCTTCTCGGCTTCCTGCACCCGTTGCGGACGCAATTCGTCGTGCTTGTTCAGCTGGTCGGCAAAGGCGGGGCCACCTGCCGGCGCCTGCTGGTTGCGGGGCTGAGTCTTCGCGACGTTGCCCAGCTGCACCAGATTCGTCTGCAACGATACGCCATCGCCGGACATCGCCGACCTCCCCCGCGCGGCTTATACCACCGGGGCTCTTGCCAGCAACGACGCCAGCGCCGCCACGAGTGGCACAAGCGCCAGGCACGCCGTCACGTTCACCGAGGCCAGGGGCGCCTCGGTCGGGTCCACGGTCTCACTGTTCCTATCCTCGGCACGGCCGCGCGAGGCGGTGCCACGGCGCCCCTTCTCCTCGCGGATCTCGGCCGTGAGGCGGCCGATGGACTGCTTGCCCTCATGCCTCTGGATCTTCCCCTTGAGCCGCATGATCGCCTTCGTGTGCACCTGGCACACGCGACTCTCCGTCACGTCGAGGATCTCGCCGATCTCCTTCAGCGTCAGCTCCTCGTAGTAGTAGAGCACGAGCACGAGCTGTTCCTTCTCGGGCAGCTCGGCCAGGCGCAGTGCGATCAGGTCGCGCATCTCCTGCGCGGCGATGGTGCGTTCCACGTCCTCGGCGCGCGGGTCGGCGAGGTAGTCGCCGAGGCTCGTCGACTGATCGCTCTCATCACCGGAGGTGTCAGCGTCGAGGGACATGATCGTGGCCACGGCCACCTCGCCCAGGATGCCGTCGAGTTCCGACACATCGACATGCAGTTCCCGGGCCACTTCATGGTCGGTTGCAGGGCGGCCGAGGCGGGCCTCGAGCGTCGCGTAGATCTCCTCGACCTGCTTCGCCTTGCGGCGCAGACTGCGCGGGAACCAGTCCTGGCTGCGCAGCTCGTCGAGGATGGCGCCACGGATGCGGGGGATCGCGTAGGTCTCGAACTTGATCCCGCGCTCGTGGTCGAAATTGTCGATCGCCTGGATCAGGCCGAGGAGGCCGGCCGAGATCAGGTCGTTGAACTCGACGTAGTGAGGCAACCCGACCGCCATGCGCCCGGCAACGTACTTGACGACGCGGGCATACTTCTGCACCAGTTCCTGCCGGGCAGCCTGGTCGCGCGAGTCGCGGCAGAGGCACCACAGGTCGAGATATGCGATCGGAGGGGTCGTTTCGATCATCTCTGCTTCACCCTTTCGCGTGCGTCGCAATACCCCTCAGTTGCACGAAACGTGCCAGGCGTCACCGGTCCGCCGGAACCGTTTCGGCAGCATCCGGAACCGATTCCGGGGCCGGTTTCGTTTCCCCGTCGGCAGGGCTTTCCGCCTCGGCCGGCGTCGATGCGGCCGGTTTCCGGCCGTCCCTGGCGGTTTTCGCCTTGCGACGCCAGGCCGGCTTGCGCTCGGTCTCGGCCGGCGGCGGCGGCGCGTTCCCGGCGAGGACCCGGGCCACCACCGCGACCACGGCGCCCATGAAGAAGACGGCGAAGTAGGCCGTGAAGACCCGACGCAGGGCCGCGGCCAGGCTATAGTCGCGCCAGATCGCGCTGGCGAGCGTCACCAGCGCCGCGCCGAGAGCCAGGGTCTGGATCACGCGCACCATCGGCTACTCCTGGGCATGGGCCAGCTGCACCGCCGCCCGCGTTTCGGGAGCATCCGCGGCCGCCGTCGCGTCCATGATCAATGACACGAGAGCCGCCGGGTCTGCGATGTCCAGCTCCCGCCGCGACCACGCCCCGCGCCCGAGCAGGGACACGGGCCGCGCCAGGATCGCGAGCACGTCCAGCAATTTGGCGTGGCGGGTCACCTGGTCGAGGCGTGTCAATGCCACCCAGTCGGCATTCCACTCGCGTGCGAGCGCCGCCTGAGCCGCCGCTTCGCGCGGATCCCGATCGAGTGGAAAGACGACGTGACGATGGTACGCCGCGCTGCGCACGACCTGCGCACGGAGAGCCGTGTCCGCCTCGTCGAAGCCGTCATCCCAGGCAGGCGTGTCCATGAGCACCGCGTCGTACTCGGCGAAGTGGTCCGCCCCGGACTCGAGCTGCTCCGGGTCCTGGATGATCGCCGCGTCGTACCCCTTCTGGGACGCTTCCATCTGCAACCGGCGGATCTCACCGGCATGGCGCGGCAGTAGCGACAGTACGAGCACGCGCCGACCGACCGCGCGCAACCGGGCGGCGGCCGTGTACACCAGGGACGACTTGCCCGCACCCGATGGCCCCACGAAGACGTGGCCGCCGCCGAAATCCTCCCACGAACCGCTGCCGGTCGGCAGATTATCCTCGAGATAGCGCGCGAGGGCCTCGCTGTCGTCGGGAGCGCTGCCGGTCTCCACCACCAACCGCTCCAGTACCCGCGAGACCACGTCCTCACCTGCGCCCGCAGCGACCAGCGCGCGGGCCAGGGGGTTCACCGGCCGCGCCGCCTGGCGCTCCACCTGCTCCAGTACGAGGCGTTCGTGGTCGGCGGCCACACGCCTGACGAGGGCCTCGATACGGTCCACCTCGGCCGCGATCTCCCGGGCCACGTGACCTTCGGCGGCGCCGAGCGTGCCGCGGCCCGGGAAGGGCCCGCGGTCCACGCGAGCGCTCTCCTCCGTTGGCGGCTCCACCAATACCTCCACCACGCGCTCGGCCCCGAGCCGACCCCGCTGGCGGCGGTTGATCGTCCGGCTGCGGATGACGCGGGCGTCCACACCGTAGCGCTGACGCACGAGCCGCAAGGCATCCTTCAGAGTCGCAGCCTCGACCACGGCCGGGCCCTCGTTACCCGATGGCGACATGCTGTTGCGCATGTCCATGGGTCACCACCGTTCCGGCCGACTGGATCTGAGCATTCGGAGCGACCTCCGTGTAGCCCATGACGGCCAAGTTGGGGTACGTCGGTTCGACGAGTCGCTTGAGGAAGAAGCGGATCGCCGTCGGCACCAGCAGCACCGGCGAGCACCCGGCGCCGTACGCCTGGCGCAGCACCGCATCGAGCCGCTGCATGAACTCCTGGGTGAAGGCCGGGTCGAGCGCGACCTGGCCATGCTGCTCGCTCTGGTGGCAAGCATCCAGGAAATGCTGTTCTGCCTGCGGGTGCAGGCTGATCGCGTGCACCTTGCCGTCCGGCTCGGTGTGCAGCGCGGTGATCGACCGGTGCAGCACCTCGCGCACCTTCGTGGTCACGAAATCCGTGCCGGCATTGGTGCCCGCGAAGTTTGCCAGGGTCTCCAGGATGGTCACGATGTCGCGCACCGGCACCCGTTCGTGCAGCAGAGCCCGCAGCACGTTGTGCAGCGTGTTGACAGGCACCTTGTCGGGAATGAGATCCTCGATGAGCGACGGCGCGAACTCCCGCACCGACTCGCACATGTCCTTCACGTCCTGTCGCGACAGCAGCTCGTCGGCATGGCTGCGGATGGTCTCGGACAGGTGGGTGGCCAGCACGGCCGCCGGCTCCACCACGGTGTAGCCCTCGCGCTCCGCGCGGCTGCGCTGGTCGCGATCGATCCACACGGCCGGCAGGTGGAAGGCCGGTTCCACCGTGGGCGTGCCGCTCAACTCGCCGGCGTCGCCGCGCGTGCTCATCGCCAGGAGCTGGCTCGGCTCGAGAGCGGCGCGCGCGATGGCCACGCCCTTGAGCTTGATCACGTACTCCTGCGCGCCCAGCGCGAGGTTGTCGCGCACCCGGACCGGATGGACGAAGACGCCCAGCTCGTTGCCCACCTGGCGGCGGATGTTGCCGATGCGCTGCAGCAGGTCGCCGCCGCGCGCCTCGTCCACGAGCGAGATCAGGCCGTAGCCGATTTCCAGCTCCAGGCGATCCATGACGAAGAGGTCCTCGCCCCGCAGTCCTTGCGGCTCGGGTGCCGCCGCGGTGGCAAGGTCCTCCCGCTCCTGCTCGGCCAACTGCTCCGCCCCCGCCGCCTTCACGCGCTTGCCGATGACGCGGGCGGCCACGGCGATGCCGGCCGACAGCAGCAGGAACGGAACTGTCGGTAAGCCGGGAATGAGGCCCAGGGCGGCGAGCGATCCGGCGGCGAGATTCAGTGCCTTCGGCTGGTTGAAGATCTGCATCGTGAGCGCCTGGCCAAGGCTCAGGTCGCCGCTGCTGCGCGTGACGATCATGCCCGCGGCCGTGGAGACCAGCAGCGCCGGCACCTGGCTCACGAGGCCGTCGCCCACCGTGAGGATGGTGAAGCGGGCCAGCGCCTCTCCGGCCGGTAGACCGAGTTGCAGCATGCCGATCACGAAACCGGCCACGATGTTCACCAGAGTGATGATGATGCCGGCAACCGCATCGCCGCGCACGAACTTGCTGGCGCCATCCATCGCGCCGTAGAATTCCGCTTCGAGCGCGATCTTTTCGCGACGGCGCCGCGCCTCGCTCTCGTTGATCATGCCGGCGTTGAGATCGGCGTCGATCGCCATCTGCTTGCCGGGCATCGCGTCGAGAGTGAAACGCGCGGCGACCTCGGCGATACGCGTGGAACCCTTCGTGATCACGAGGAAGTTCACCACGACGAGGATCACGAAGACGATCACGCCGATGACGTAGTTGCCGCCCACCACGAAGTCGCCGAAACTCTGGACCACCTGACCGGCCGCCCCCCGGCTGAGGATGAGGCGGGTAGACGCCACGTTCAACGAGAGACGGAACAGCGTCATGATCAGGAGCAAGGACGGGAAAGCATTGAACTCGAGAGGTTCGCGCAGATAAAGCGCCACGAGAAGCACGATGACGGACAGAGCGATGCTGAAGGTCATCAGCATGTCCAGCAGCACCGGTGCGACGGGGATCACCATGAGCGCCAAAATGACCAGCACGGCCACGGCACTCATGGCGTTGCTGTTGGCCAAAACCAGGTCTCGGCTGAGAACCTTGTCCTGATCCAACCCACTACCCCACAATCAGTTATGCCTTCTTGAGGCGGTACACGTAAGCCAGGATCTCGGCCACGGCCTGGAACAGTCGCTCCGGGACCGCGCGGCCCACTTTGACATCCTTATACAAGGCACGTGCCACCGGCTTGTTCTCGATCACCGGGACGCGCGATGCCCGCGCGATCTCGCGGATCTTCTGGGCCAGGTAGTCGGCCCCCTTGGCCACCACCACCGGTGCCGCGGTTCCCGGCTTGTACTGGAGCGCCACAGCGAGGTGGGTCGGGTTCGTCACCACGACGTCGGCCCCGGGCACTGCCGCGAGCATGCGCTGGCGTGCGAGATCCATCTGCATGCCGCGAATACGCGCCTTGATCTGCGGGTCGCCCTCGTACTCCTTGTTCTCTTCCTTCACCTCTTGCTTGCTCATCTTCAGGTCTTCCTCGTACTGCCATCGCTGGTACGTCCAGTCGACCACCGCGAGCAGCGCCACGAACCCCAGGAGCACGATCATCAGGTGGATGAACCCACCCCGTGCCACACGCACGATGTCGGACAGGTCCAGGTTCGATGCCGGCAAGAGGCGCACGAGCTGCGAGCGAATCACCAGCCAGGCCAGCACGCCGATGATGCCCACCTTGGTGAGCCCTTTCGCGAGCTCGAAGAAGGTGCGCTTCTGGACGAAGCGCTTCATGCCGGCGACGGGATTCAGCTTGCTCGCGTTGGGCATGAGCGCCTCGGCCGAGAAATTCATCCCCACCTGCGCGATGTTGCCCCCCACCGCCGCGACGAGCACCACGGCCATGATCGGCGCCAGGCACAGGGCGAGGTTCTGGGTATTCCCGATGAGCATGGTGCGCAGGCCCCCGATATTGTCCACCCGCAGCAGATAGGCCTGGCTGAAGAGGTAGGCGGCATTGCGGCCGATCGTGATCGTGAGGTAGCGAGGCAACAGGAGGAGCATCGCGATGCCGGCCGTCAGCACGAAGAGGGTGTTCAGCTCTATGCTCTTGGCCACCTGGCCCTTATCGCGCGCCTTGTCGCGCCGTCTACCGGTGGCACTCTCTGTGCGTTCGCCTGCGACCTCGTCCGCCATTACTCACCTCCTTCACGTCTGGCCCCGGGGATCGGAATCCCCGCGCCCGCATGTTCCCGAGGCGTCATTGCGCCGTCAGGGCCAGCAGCACGCGCTCGACGAGCGCCTCGCCGCCGGCGAAGAGTCCGAGTACCCCGTTCTTGAAATAGACGAGCGACAATCCGATCACGAGCAGACCCACGCCGATCTTGATGGGAAAGCCCACCACGAGCACGTGGATCTGCGGTGCGGTTTTCACGATCACGCCCATCGCGGCGCTGATGAGCAGCAGGACCGTCACCAGCGGCGCCGCCAGGCGCAGCCCGAGACCGAAAACCGAGCCGTATTCCTCCACCATCTGCCAACCGCCGGCGCCGACCGAGAGTGGCGCGAAGGGCGGCAGCACGCGGCACGAAGCCACCACCTCCCGCAGCATCACGTGGTGGGCATCCACCGAGAAGAAGAGCAGCACGGCGAGCAGGTAGTAGAGCTGCGAGATCACCGAGATCTGCGAGCCCGTCTGCGGATCGAAGGTGTTCACGATGCCGAAGCCGATCTGCATGTCCATGATGGTGCCCGCGTAGCGCACGGCAGTGAAGGCGAGATTCACGGCAAAGGCGAGCAGGGCGCCGACCACGAGGGATCGCAGAGCCTCGCCCACCAGCGTGGGCCAGGCGAGCAGCGCCGTGCCGGGTGGCACCAGCGGCGCCACCGTCGGCGCCAGGGCCGCGGCCAGGGCCGCGGCGAGGGCGAGGCGCCAGAGCAGGGGCACCGCGCGCAGATCGAGCAGCGGCAGGGTCGCCATCAACACGGACAGCCGCAGCACCAGGGCAGCGGTGGTCAGGAGCAGGGTGAGGTCGAATGTGATGCGCACGGCGCCTCTACATGCCGGCCACGCGGTCGAACATCGCGCGGGTGAAACCGGTGATCTGCGCGATCGCCCACGGCAGCGTGATGATCAACACCACGAACACCGTGATGATCTTTGGCACGAAGGTCATCGTCATCTCGTTGATCTGCGTGGCGGCCTGGAAGACGCTGATGAGCAGGCCCACGAGCATGCCGGCGATGAGCATGGGACCGGACACGAACAGGATCACCTTGATGGCCTGCTGGGCGATGTCGACGACGGTTTCGGGAGTCATCGGACGCGGTCCTTTCGCAGCCTACTGGAAGGCCGTGAGCAGCGATTTCACGATCAGGTACCAGCCGTCCACCATCACGAAGAGCAGGATCTTGAACGGCAGGCTGATCAGCACGGGCGGCAGCATCATCATGCCCATGGACATGAGGACCGACGCCACGATCATATCGATGATCAAGAACGGGATGAAGAGCACGAAGCCCATCTGGAAAGCCGTACGCAACTCGCTGATGACGAAGCTCGGCACCACCACCAGCATCGGCAGATCGGTCGGTGACGCCGGCGCCTCGCGATTCGTGGTGTCGAGGAACAAGCCGATGTCCTTCTCGCGCGTCTGCGTGAGCATGAACTCCTTCAGCGGCGCCGACGCACGCTGCACGGCTTCCTGCTGACCGATCTCGTCGGCCAGGAAGGGCTGCAACGCGTCCTGGTTGATCTGCGTGAGCGTAGGCGACATGACCACCAGGGTCAGGAACAGGGCCAGACCGACGACGATCTGATTGTTCGGCGCCTGCTGCGTTCCGATCGCCTGGCGCAGGAAGCCCAGCACGATGACGATGCGGGTGAAGCTGGTCAGGAGTACCAGGAAGGCCGGCGCGAGCGAGAGCACCGTCATCAACAGGACGATCTTGATCGCCGTGTCAGTGCCCTGCGGCGAATCTATCCCGCCGACGGTGAATGTCAGCGGCTGGCCAGCCGCGGCTCCCGTGCTGGCGCCGCCGGCCGGCTGCGCCAGCGCGGGCGCAGCCAGACCCAAGACGATGACGAGGATCAGAATGACGGGACGGGACGGGATGAGCATGGTGCCTCCGGCGCGGGTGCCACGACTGTTCCCCCGGCCGTCGCAACGGGCGTGCCAAAGCTCCGGTCCGTCGGGGCACGAACACCGTCGGTAAGTGCTTGCGGTATCGTTGCTTGAAGGATGCCACCGGGAGAGGGTGGCGGCAGGCCCCGACCGTGGCCGACCGGGTTCCAGGCAGGTTGCTCAGCTTCGGATCAGGCCAGCGCCGGCGGCCGCCGGCTGGGCCGCCTCCCAGCTCGCGAGCGGCTCGCTGCGCAGCAGCACCAGCCCGGTGTCGGCCTTGTAGAGGTAGTGCACCTCGTCGTGCAGACGGACGACCTGGATCTCCCGGCGCGGCGCCACGGGCCATACCGCGAGCAGCCCCGCCTTGCCTCCGCCCACGCGACGAGACAGCCGGCCGAGGAACTTCAGGGCGACGATGAGCAGCGCGAATACCACCACCAGCGCACCCGTCACCTGCCACCAGGAGGCGAGACCGTGGCTCATCACAGCACCCGCTTGAGACGTTCGACCCGGTTCAGCAGCTTCGTGATCCGCACCGCGAAATGGTCGTCGATCACCACCACCTCGCCGGTCGCGAGGAGGGAGCCGTTGACGAGGATGTCGACGGGTTCGCTCGTGAGCTTGGACAGCTCCACCACCGAACCCGTGGTCAGGTTGAGCACGTCGCGGAACTTGAGACGTGCGCGGCCAAGCTCGACGGCGACCTTCAGATTCACGTCCAACAGAAGGTCGAGATTGCCCCCGGCCGCCGCCTCGCTCGCGAGCTCTTCCAGGCTCGTGGCAGCGTTCGTGGCGTCTGGGGTCGGGGATTTCGTGTCGGTGTTGCCCACGGTGGCCATGCTATTCCTCCAGAAGCTTGTGGATCAGCTTCACGGCGCGATTCTGATTGATGCGTCCGGCCTCGGCCAGGAACACGTCCTTGCCCTCCACCTTCACGGTGAGGGGGCTGGCGACCGCTTGCGGCAAATGCAGCAGGTCGCCCTCCTGGAGCTCGAGCACCTTGTCGAGGGTCGTCTCCAGCTCCCCGAGCACGACCACGACCTCGCTGGTCGTGCCCTGGATCATCTCCAGGATCTGCTTGCGGTCCTGGGTGACCTCCTTTGGCGAGCGCAGCTCGAGCGTCTCCTCGGGATCGAAGATGTGCCGCACCGGCCCGAAGGCCGGCAACGGGATGCAGAGGTTCATGAGTCCCTCGACCGTCTCCAGCTTGATCTGGAAGCGGACACTGACCATCGACTCCGTGGTCGGCAAGCCGGTGAGGTAGTTCGGGTTGTTCTCGAGACCCACGAATTCCGGCCGCACCTCGAGCAGGCGACTCGCGGCGTTGCGCAGCAGCTCGTTGATGCGCGACACGAAGCCCGCGAAGATTGCGCGCTCGATCTCGGTGAAGCTACGCAACCGATCCTCGGGGTCGGGGCGCCCGCCCATGAGCTTCTTGATGATCACGAAGCACACGCCCAGATCCAGATGGATGAGCGAGTGCCCGTTCAGCGGGCGCATGGTGATCGTCGCCGCGCAGGTGGGGTTGGGCATGTCCTTCAGGTATTCCTGGAACGTGCTGAGCTGCACGCCCCGGTACTCGACCACCGTGCTCGTACGCAGCAGATTGGTCAGCGAGATCGTCCCCAGGCGGGCGACCTGCTCGGCGAGGTTTTGCAAGTTCTGCTCGAATATGCGCGAGATCTTGTGCGGACGGTTGAAATCGTAGGCGCTGGGGCCAGCCGGCCCGTCATCGTCGGAGCGCGCGTTGAGCACCTGCTCGAGGTCGAGGCCGAGATCGGCCCCGCTGCCACGCTCGAGGGTCTCGGCCTGGTCGAGCGCGGCGTCGAGATCCAGGTCGTCCAGGAGATCGGTGCTCGCGTCGTCGATGTCGTTGGCCACTGCTGCCGTCCCGTCGTCTGGAGCGTGTCGCCTACCAGATAGCGTATCTACTGGATCACGAGGTCTGAGAAATAGATGTCCTTGAGCGTGTCGGGCGGCAGCTTCTCGGCGAGACGCCGCGAGAGGTCGTCACGCAGTCCCTTCTTGCCCTCCGGCGTGATGAGCTGCGCCGCCGACCGCTGTGAGATCGCCATGATCAGGGCGTCGCGCAGCATCGGCAGGCGCGCCGTCACCAGGGCAGCGGTGGCCTGGTCCACCACCTCCAGATCGACCGTGGTGCGCAGATAACGAGCAGCGGGTCCGTCGCCTTGCAGGGTGACGATGACCTCGTTCAGGCTCACGAGCACGCCGATGTCCTCGCCCTTGGCCAGCGTGCTCGCGGCCTTGCTGTCCATGTCGGCCGCTCGGGTGCCCAGCTTCGGCATGATGACGAACTGGGTGATCCCGATCGCCAGGATCGCCTGCAGCACCACCATGGCGCCGAGCAGGACCACCTTGTTCTCGAGGATGGCGGGCTTATTCTGCGCCGCGCTCCCGGTGGGCTCCGCCTGTTCGTTCTTCGCGTCGGCCATGCCTGCTCCTCATTTCGCGGTCGTGCCGCGTAGCATCGTCGTGATCGGTAGCAGGGGTGGTGCCACCCCGGCCTCGGGAATCACGGCCTCGCTGAGTGGTTTCGCTCCGTGGACCGGTCGATTCCGTTCCACTTTCAGGTGGATCTCCACCCTTCGGTTCCGCGCCCGCCCCTCGGGCGTGGCGTTGTCGGCCAGCGGATGGAATTCCCCGTAACCGACGGCCGCCAATCGCTCTGACGGCACACCGTGCTCTTGAAAGTATCGTGCCACGGACACGGCACGGGCCGCGGAAAGGTCCCAGTTCGAGGGGAATCGCACCGAGCGGATCGGCAAGGGGTCGGTGTGCCCTTCCACGCGGATCTCGTTCGGGAATTTGCGCAGGAAGCTGGCGAGTTTATCCAGCAACACGGCGCTGCTGGGCTGCAGCGACGCCTGCCCCCGCGCGAAGAACACCGGCGCATCCACGCGGAACGTCACACCGTCGGGGGTGACAGCCACCTGCACCTGGTCCTGCATATTCTGGTCGAGGAGCGCCATCTCCAGCTCGCGTACCTCGTAGAGGAGGTCGTCGCTGTCGCCGAAATCGTTCTTCGGCACGAGGGGGCGGTTGAAATCGATGACGGAGTTCGGCTGCACGAGCACGCCAAAGGCCTGGCGCAGCGAGTTGGCCGCCTCCTTGAATTTGGCTTCCTGCATCGACGAGAAGCTCACGATGAGCACGAAGAACGTCAGCAGCAGGCTCATCATGTCCCCATACGTCATGACCCAGATATCCAGGCCCTTCTTGATGACGATGGGGCGCTTGTTCTTGTCACTCATGCCGGACCCCGGACGGCCACGACCGGGTGCGCCGGCCTAGGCCGCCTTCTGCTTGGCGTTCTCGATCTTCTGGCGGACCTTCGGCGAGAGGAAGCTCTTGAGCTTCTCCTCGACGATGCGTGGCGAGTCGCCGCTCTGGATGGCCATGATGCCGTCGATGATCATCTCCTTGACCAGCGTCTCCTCCGCCGACCGCGCCTCGAGCTTGGCGGCCAGGGGCAGAAACACCGCATTGGCCAGGAGGGCCCCATAGAAGGTCGTGATCAGGGCCGTGGCCATGCCGGCGCCGATCGAGCTGGGATCCTCGAGGGCGGCGAGCATGTTGATCAGACCGATCAGCGTTCCGATCATGCCGAATGCTGGAGCGTACGTGCCACCGGTCTCCAGAACGGCCTTGCCGTCCTTGTGCCTGGCCTCCACCTGCCCCAGATCGGTCTCGAGGATCTTCTCCAGGAGCTGGGGATCGGTGCCATCGACGGCCAGGCGCAGACCCTTGCGCAGGAAATCGTCGGGCTCGTTTTCCGACTCCTCCTCCAGCGCGAGCATGCCCTCGCGGCGGGCCCGCTCGGCGTAACCCACCATCTTGGAGATCACGGCGTCGGGATTCTGGCTCTTGGTGACGAACGAGTTCTTGATGACGTTCATCACCCCCAGCACACGTTGGAGGGGGTAACAGATGAAGATGACGGCGATCGTGCCGCCGATGACGATGGCCACCGAGGGGCCGTCGTAGAACTGGCTGAGCGAGCCACCCAGCAGGATGCCCCACACGACCAGTGCGAACGCGGCAACGATTCCTCCGATGGTGGCGATGTCCACGGCGTTCCTCTCGGGACCTGGCAACCCGCCGAGCGGGTCAGCCCTCGAAGACCGAGCCCGTACCGCCGGTGGGGATCGGGTAGATCCGGGCCCGGCTGCGGTAACTGACGGCTCGCTTCACAACCTCGTCCAACTCTTCCAGTACCATAATCTTACGGCCGGTGGTCAGGCTGATCAGCGTGTCAGGCGTACTCTCGACGAACTCGATCAGGTCGGCGTTGACCACCAGTTCCCTGCCATTTAGTTTCGTGACTTTGATCATGGACTTTAGCTCCCTCGCTGCGGCGTCCGGGCGGCAGGTGCACCGCCCGGACACACGCCGTCGCCGCCGCTACCTCACGAGATTCACGAGCTCCTGCATGAGGGTGTCCGCCGACGTCACCACACGGCTGTTCGCCTGGAAGGCGCGCTGTGCGATGACCAGGCGCGTGAACTCCTTGGCGAGGTCCACGTTGCTCGTCTCCAGCGCGCCCGGCGTGAGCGTCACGCCGTTGCCGTCGCCGGCGAAGACCAGGTTCGGTTCGCCGGAGTTGCCGCTCGTGCTGTAGGTGTTATTGGCCTCGCGCAGCAGACCGCCATCGTTCGCGAACTGGGCGACGGCGACCCGGGCCAGGTCGCGCATCGTGTCGTTGGAGAAGCGGCCCACGATCGTACCTGTCTGATCGATCTCGAAATCCACGAGCTGGCCGGCCGTGTAGCCGTCCGCGATCGACTGCAGGTGGCCGGTGCCCTCGAACTGCGTCAGCCCATTCAGACCGCCCACGTCGCCGAGGTCGAGGGCCAGGGTCACGATGTCCGCACCCTCGCTGCCGTTGGGCTGCGGCTGGAAGGTGAGCGCCGAGGCGCCACCGTCATAGGTGAAGCTGGAGAGGGCCCCGTTCTCATCGAAGCTCACGCGGCCGCTGTTGCCTTCCAGCATCACCTCGTCGCCCTCGGTCTCCGCCTGCCATACCCACTCATTCCGATCGGGCACCTTCTCGAAGGTGAACGTCACGGTGTGCTGACCGCCGAGGGAGTCGTATGCGGTGGTGGAGAGGGTGAAATCGGTCTGGTCGCGTGCCTGCTGCGTCGGGCTGAATCCGAAGGCCGTGCGCACGGTCGTGTTGTCGGCGCCGTCCTCCATGATCTGCACGCCGCTGAGCGCACTTGCAAGTCCCACCTCGCCGCGCAGGATGACGGTGCCGGTATCGCTGATCTCCACCGGGTTCGAGCTCAGACCCAGCGTCTGGCCGATCTCCGTCATGAGCGTGTCGAGGGTGGTGCCACTGGTCACCGAGAGGTTGTTGTTCGGCACCGACGTGCCGCCGGTCGAGCCGGAGATGACGAGCACCGCCGAACCGCTCGAGAAGTCGATGCCAAGCTCGTTGCCGCCGGACGTGTAGAGGGTCCCGAGGGTGTCGGTGCCGTCGGCGTAGGCCCGCAGCTCGCCGCTGTCGCCGTTGGCGGTGGTGCCGGTCGTACCGGCGGTGATGGTGCTGTCGAAGACGAAGTTCGCATTGAAGTTCGGCTTGTTCTGGCTGGAGAGGTGCAGATTCGTCACGTCCAGCCCCGTCCCGTTGTTCACGTTCAACTCGCCGTTGGCGCCGATAGCGAACGTGAGGTTGGGAACCCCGCCGTTCAACGCGTCGACCATGTCCTGATAGGTCGATCCGGACGTGACGGTGAAGGTGACGGGCGGACTGATCGACACTCCGCCGATCTGTCCGGAGAGCGTGATCGAGTTGCCCGGAACGAGGCCCAGGCTCGAAGTGCTCTGGGCGCTCATCGCGGTCAACAGATCCGTGCCTGCGGCCGGCGCGTAGAACGACGGCGACTCCATCACCGTGCCCGTGGCGTCGGAGTTGGAATCGAGGTTGCCGATCAGCTGCACCTCGCTCGAGGCCGCGGCCGGCACCACGGTGCCCGGATCGATGAAGATGTCCGAGATCGGACCGGTGCCCACCACACCGTCCGCGTTGGCCATCACGCCCTGCACGCGCATTCCGGTGGACGGGTTCACGAAGTAGTTATCCGAATCGAGACCGAAGACGCCCGCGCGCGTGTAGCTGTTGCTCTGGCCATTGCTGAGGATGAAGAAGCCGGCCCCCTGGATCGACAGGTCGGTCTTGATACCCGTCGTCTGGAAATTGCCCTGGCTGAAGTTGCTATCGATGCTGCCGACCCGGGCGCCGAGCCCGATCTGCTGCGGATTCGTGCCGCCGAGGCCACCGGACATGGGACGACTGGCCGAGCGGATCGTCTGGGTGAGCATCTCGTTGAATGTGACGCGGCCGGTCTTGAAGCCGATCGTGTTGCTGTTGGCGATGTTGTTGCCGATCACGTCGAGTTCGGTCATGTTGGCCGACATGCCGGACACCGCGGAGTACAGCGACTTGAACATGGGAGCCTCCTTGTGCTCTTGCTTGCGGCCGCGAACGGCCGGTAGGGGTCGTCAACTGATCTGGTAGATATCGGCGACGTTGTAGTCGTGTCCGAAGACGGTGACCACCGCGGCGTTGTTCTCGTAGCGCAGTCCCTGCACGGCCCCAGTCATGAGCACCGTGGCGTCGACGGAGGAGCCCGCAGTATCGTTCACGGTGACGCGCACGCTGTACTCGCCGTCTTCCGCCTGCGCGTCGCCATCCAGTTTGCCGTCCCAGGTGATGGTGTTCAGACCGGCGGCGACGTCCTTGGTGTAGGTGCGGACGACCTCGCCGCTGGCGTCGAGGACCTCGATCGTCGCCGTGCCGGCACCGGTCGCGTTGAGCATGCTGGTCGACGCCGTCTTGTCGGTCACGTCCACGCGATCGCCCTCCACCGTGACATCGCGGCCCACGAGGGCGAGCATCGCCGTGTTGTTGATCGCCTGCGACATGAGGACCTGGTTGTCGAGCTTGTCGCCCAGCGAGGTGATCTGCTGCAATGTCGAGAACTGCGCGATCTGCGAGGTGAACTCGGCATTGTCCATGGGCGACAGTGGGTCCTGGTTCTGGATCTGGGTCACCAGCAGATTCATGAAATCGATCTCCGACATCGAGCTACTGTTGTGCTCGGTTCCACCGACGATGGGCGTCGTGCTGTTCTGGACGCTGGAAACAGCCATCGGTCACCTCCCGCTATGCAGCACCCTGCTGCTGCCTGAAACCCTCGTCGAACTGACGTCTGCCGTCCTGCCTGGCGTGATCGTGGCCGCCGCCGTCCGGGGATGACTCGTCGTGCGCACGATCTCCCTGACGCTGCTGGCGCTCGTCCCGGTTGGCATCCGGGCGCTCGTGCCGAACCTCGACCTGGTGCCAGCGTCCCCCACCGCCGCCGAGGACAGCCGCTGCGAGTTCCCTGGTACCCTCGCCGAGCGCCTTCTCGGCCTCGGCCGAGTGCGCGGTGAACACGATCTCGAGCTTCTGACCGTCGGCCTGCAGCCGCACCTCGATGGGGCCCAGGTGGGCGGGATCCAGGTGCAGCACCATGCGCTCGTGGCCTGTGGAGCCGAGTTCCTGTCCCAGCAACTGCGTGAGCACCTGTCCGCGGATGGCTCCCGGATCGGGCACCGACGAGTCGCCCGTCTGGCCCGAGCCTCCTTGCGCGTGCGCGTGCGGCGCGCCGGCCCTCGCCAGCGCGATCCTCTCCCCGGCCAGCGCCGCCGAGGCATCCGCCAGGGCGGTGGCTGCGGTCGCGGCCTCCGTCGGTCCGGCCGTGTTGGCCTCCCGGGGCGTGTCCCCCCCGGTCGACGCGCTTGCCTCGTGCGCCGCGTCCCGCGCGGGGACCTGCGGGTCCCGCGCCGCAGCCTCGGGTGTCGCCCCGTCTGCGGACCCCGACTCGCCCCCGTCGCCCGTGGTCGCCTGGCCGGACGTTTCGTCGGTCGTCGGCGTGGCGGATGCGGCGACGGCCGACGACCATGCGGGCGCTGCCGGTCGGCCGGCGGGCGGAGGTGCATACGAGCCGGCCACCGCGGTGCCCACGGGATTGGTCCCCAGGTCGCTCCCGACGGCAGCGTGGTGCCCGCCCGCGTGCGCGTCCGTCGCGCCCTCCACCACGATTCCCGATTGAGGCGTCGCGGCGGGCTTGGCCGGATGCGCGGGCATGGCCATGGCCGCCGCGCTCGCGAAACCGAGCGTCGCGGATGCCGGTGCAGTGGGTGCCGGTGGGGTCGGCGTTGCGGATGCCGGTGCAATGGTCGCAGGTGGGGTCGGCGTCGCGCATGCCGCCAGGCTCGGACCCATGGCCACCGGACGGCCCCCGGGAGCCGCGGGCGTGGCGTGGTTCTCGGTCGACGGCGACGCTGCCGCGATGCGAGACAGGGGCGCGGCGAGGGTCGTCACGGTCGCCAGCGAAGCTGGTTCGGCACCATCTTCGGCGACGGCCTCTCGTGGCCCGTCGGACGCGACGGTCGGGGTACTCGGCGTCGTCAGGGCCGCCAGCATGCCGAGCAAGCCAGCCGGCAACCCGGCGATCGCGGGTGTGTCGGCCGACGCGGCAGCGGGCGACCTGGGCGTGTCGCCTGCTTCCGGGTCCGCCGAGGGCGTGGCGCTCGTATTGCCGGCGCCGGACACCGTCGGCGTCGGCGTCGGGGCCACGGCCTGCGCGAGCGCCGTCGCGAATGCGAGGTTCGCCGCGGCGGCCGCGTCGCTGGCCGGCGAACCGGCCGCCGGGGCGGCGGGGCGCGCCGTGCCCGTCGTGGAGACCGCCGGGAGGTTCAGAGCTGTGCCTGCGCTTGCCACCTACTTCACCCCCTGGCTCAGGCGTGTGCTGATCTGCGCCGCGAGACCGGGATCCATGGCCGACAGGATCGCCGCGGCCTGACGGTCCTTCACGCGCCGCAGAATATCGATCGTGATGTCGATGTCGAGCGATGCGAGGATGGGGGCGGCCTTGGGCGCCTTCATGGCCTCGTACATCTTGGCGAGCTTGGCGAGCGTCTCCTCGCTCTCCGCATCGTAGGAAGTCTGGCGCGCGTCGAGTTGCGACACGATCTCGCGCAGTTGCTTCTGCGCGGCCTCCAGCACCTGGGCCTGCACCGCGTAGGACTGGCCGAGTCCGGACAGGCGCTCGCGATCCTGCTGGATCCGGTCGCGCTCCACCTCGGCGTCGTGCAGCACGCGCTCGCTCGCGGCATAGTCGTCGGCGCTCAACTCGGGTCCGCCGTTGGTTCCGCCGCTGGCCTTGTCGAGTTGCAGGGTGAGCACCGCCACGCCACCGAAGATCAGCACGAAGGTGATCGTGGAGAGGATGAGTACGCTCTTCATGGTCGATTCTCCTCAAGCCGCGCCGCGGCTGGCCGATCACGATCCTGGTGGCATCCGCCTGGCAACCGCGGTGCCAGTCCGGCGGCGAAATCCGTCAGCGCCAATCGATTCTCGCGCAATCAGTTATCGATTCTTTCCAGAGAGCCTGGATTGGCACGGTCGCCAAAGCGGCAATTCGTGCCCGATGTCCCGCCCCCCGCGCCGTTCATGTCCGTCGTGCCGCCCGGTTGCTCGCTACCTCGTCGAGGAGGCGCCGATCGCGCCTCGCCTGCTCCTGCTGCCACTGGGCGTACCGTCGATCGCGAAGACTCTCCAACACCTGCTGGTCGCGATGGGCCGCCACCAGCCGCTCACGCGCCGTCGCAACCGCCGTCTGTGCATCCGTGACCGCGCAGTGCTCGCGAATGCGTCGCTGATCGAGCCAATGCAGCCACGCCAGTTCGTCGGACTGCCGGCGCGGATCCACCGCCACGTGGCGCCGCGCGGCGGCCGCCGTCTGCACGCGGGCGATTTCCGCCTCGGTGTTGGCCAGGGTCAGCCCGGCCACCTCCAGGTTGGCATTCGCCTTCGCCACGTCTCGCGACGCCGCGTCCACCTGCCGCTGCCGATGCCGTAGCACCTTTTCCAGCCGGAAGACGAAGCTCATGCTGCGTCCCCATCAGTGAGGGCGGCGAGGCCGCGCCATGTCGCCGCGATTTCAGCGGGCTCGGCCACCTCCTGCGTCAGGAATCCGCGCAACGCCTCTTCCCGGGCGAGAGCCGTGTCGAGGATCCGATCGTGGCCGGCGGCATACGCTCCGATCGTCACGAGGTCTCGGTTGTCTTCCAGACTCTTCAGCCAGCGCATCACCTGCGTCCCCTGCGCACGGATGGCCGGCGCCACGATGTCATTGCGCAGCCGGCTCACGGAGCCCAGCACGTCGATCGCCGGATAGTGCCCCTGGCGGGCGAGGTCGCGGCTCAGCATCAGATGGCCGTCCAGGATGGCGCGCATGGCATCCCCGATCGGGTCCTGGATGTCATCGCCCTCGATGAGCACGGTGAAGAACGCCGTCATCGCATTCACGTGCGACCAGCCCGCGCGTTCGCACAGGCGCGGCAGCGCCGCGAAGACAGACGGCGGGTAGCCCTTCGTCGTGGGCGGTTCGCCCGCGGCCAGGCCGATCTCGCGAAGGGCCATCGCGTATCGCGTGGCGGAGTCCATCATCAGCAGCACGTCGTGGTCGCTGTCGCGGAAGTGCTCAGCGATGGTCATGGCCGTCTCGGCACCCTTGGCACGCATCACCGCCGATTCGTCGGAGGTGACGACCACGACCACACTGCGCGCCAGGCCTTCCGGCCCGAGGTCACGTTCGAGGAACTCGCGCACCTCGCGTCCGCGCTCGCCGATCAGTGCAAGCACGTTCACATCCACGGACGAGTTGCGCGCCAGCATGCCCAGGAGCACCGATTTGCCGACGCCGCTGCCGGCGAAGATGCCCAGGCGCTGCCCCCGCGCCACGGAGACGAGCGCGTCGAGCGAACGTACGCCCGTGGCGAGCTGATCCTGGCATCGCCGGCGCGCCAGCGCGTTGGGCGCGGCACTGCCGAGGGGCCGCCGCGGTAGGTGGCCCAGCGGCGGGCCGCCATCGATGGGTTCGCCCAAACCGTTGAGCACGCGTCCCAGCAGCGCCTCGCCCGTCGGCACGGTGGGACGGCTCGCCACGAGCGTGACGGGCAAGCCGGCTGCAAGACCCTTGGCCAGCACATACGGCATCACGAGCAGGCGCCCCTCGCGAAACCCGACAGCCTCGGCGAGTACCGGCTCGCGATCGCGCCCCATCTCGATGCGACATAGTGCCCCGACCGGCGCGGCGAGGCCGCCCACCTCGATGGTCATGCCGACCATCTCGGCCACGCGGCCGACCTGGCGGACCGGATCGCAACCGCGAACCTCGGCCACGCAGTCAGGCCAGGGGAGCTGGAGCATCGGGCACCTCCTTCGCGACGTCGCGGGCGTTTGTCGCCAGGGCCTCCCGCGCCACCTCTTCCAGTACCGTGAGCTGCCGCCGCACCGTGGCATCCCACTCGAGGTCGGCCGCCCTCACGAGACAACCGCCGAGCTGGATGCGTCGGTCCTCCTTGACGTCGCTGATACGCAGGCGCGCGCAGACCTCGGGCGCGCTGCGCAGGTTGGCGGCGTCGTCGGGATGGCAGGTGACGGACACGGTCGCGCCCGGCTCGGCCTTGAATAGCACCGTCTCGATGCCGCGCAGGAGCACCTCGTCGTCGACCTCGACCCGCGCCCGCACGATCTTCTCCGCCATCGCCAAGGCCAGGTGCACCGCCGCGTCGGCGGTGGCGCGCAGGGCCTCTTCGAGCCCCGACTGCATCTGGTCGGCGAATTCGGCCGTCCAGGTGGCGATGCGCTGCTCGGCCACGATCTGCGCCTCCGCGATCTGCCCCGCGCAAGCAGCCTCGGTCTCGCCGAGGCGCCGGTCGTACTCCGACCGCAGGTCGAGATCGACCAGGTCGACGAGCTGGGCCCGCTCCTCCCGGGAGAGCTGCTCGAGGACGCTGCGGTGATCGGCGAAGCCCGCTTCCGGCCGGAAGGCGCCGCCACCCTCGGTCGCCGGCGGCGGCGCGGATCCCGTGGCCAGCGACCGACCGCCCAGCGACACGAAGGCCCCGTTCGCCCCCGTCGGCACGGCCAGCGGCTCAGGACACCATTTCTGCATCCTTGCCGCCCTTTCCGATCACGATGGTCCCGGCTTCCTCGAGACTGCGGACGACCTCGACGATGCGTTGCTGGGCCTCTTCCACCTCGCTGAGGCGTACCGGGCCCATATATTCCATGTCCTCCTTGATGCCGAGCGACGCGCGCTTGGACATGTTGTCGAAGATCTTCACCTGGATCTCCTCGGTGGCGCCCTTGAGTGCCAGCGTGAGCTCCTTGCCGTCGATCTCCTTGAGGATCTCCTGGATGTACTTGTCGTTGAGGAGCACGAGGTCCTCGAACACGAACATCAGATTGTTGACCTCGTTGGCGACCTCGTCGTCGATCTCGCGCATCTCGTCGAGGATCTCCTGCCAGGTCTCGCGCTCGGTCTCGTTGAGGATCTCGGCCACCTGCTTGCGGCCGCCGTACTTGCTCTTACTCGCGGTCAACTCGCCCTGGAGCTGCGAGGCCAGCACCTGCTCCACGATCTTGAGGGCCTCCTGGTTTGGCGTGTCGAGCACCGCCATGCGGTAGGCGACGTCGCCCTGCAGCTCGGCCGGGAGCAACTCCAGAATGGGGCCGCTGTCGCGCGGGTCCATGTGGGCGAGCACGACCGCGACGGTCTGCGGATGCTCGTTCTTGAGATAGTTGGCGACCGTGAGCGGGTCGAGCGTACGCAGGTGCTCGAAGCTCTTGATCTCGCTATAACTGGTGACACGGCTGAGCATCGAGCTGGCGCGACGCGTACCGAACCCGGCCTCGAGGATCTGCTTCGCCGTCTCCTCGCCACCGAAGGCGATGCCTGCGATCTGGCCGCTGAGCGAAATGAACTCGCCGAGGACTCCGCGCTTCTCCTTGTAGGGCACCTGACCGGCGTTGGCGATGGCGTGGGTGATCTTCTCGACGACCGCCTCCGGCAACGCCGCGACCACCCGCCCGCCCGACTCCGGGCCGAGGGCCATGACGAGGATCGCTGCCTTGCGCACGTTGGGATTGTCAGGCATGCTCGACCTCGCGGCTTTCTAGCGACTGCCGCTGCGTTCGGGTTCGTGCAACCAGGACTGGATGACCTCGGCCACCCGATCCGGGTTCTCGGAGGCGTACTCCCGTACGTCATCGATCATCTGGTCGGTCATTTCCGGGAAGCCCTCGAAACGTTCCCCCTCCACGGTCTTGTCGGCGACCTGGCCGCCGCGGGCGGTGGTGACCGGACGGAATACCGAGTCCACGGCCTGGGTCAGGTTCTTCTTGAAAACGAGGACCATGACGGCCAGCAGAATCACCAGCACCGCGCGTCCACCGTACTGCGCCACCAGTTCGAGCCAGCGGCCCGGCCCTGCCGGCATCCCCCCGTCGCCCAGCGCGTCGGGCGGCCCCTGGAACTGCATGTTGACGACCTCGATCTGGTCGCCGCGGGTGGTGTTCAGCCCCAAGGCGGTCTGGACCACGCGTTTGATCTGGTCGAGTTCCTCGGTGCTGCGCGGCTGGTAGGCGGGGTCGCCGCCGCCGGCCGGAGCCTCGTAGCGCCCGTCCACGAACACGGCCACCGAGAGCGCCTTGAGTCCACCCGTCTGGCCGACGATGCGCTCGACTGTCTGATTGATCTCGTAGTTCGTGACGTTCGACGCGTCGCCGCCGCCGGTCTGCGGATCGGTGGTCTCGTGCCGTTCCTCGGACCTTACCACCGGCGCCTTGGGGTCGTAGCTCGTGCGTTCGGTATCGATCTTCTCGAAATTCAGCGTGGCGTCCACGCGCACCAGCGAGCGACCGTCGCCAAGCACGCCGGCAAGCATCGTCTGAGCCTTCTCCGCGAGATAGGCCTCCACGTCCTTCTTGAGCCCGAGCTGACCCTCCGTCTGACCGACTCCCTCGTCGGCGTACGCACTCGAGAGCACCTTGCCAGACTGGTCCAGAACGGTGACGGCGTCCGCCTGGAGCCCCTCGACGCTTCCGGCCACGAGCGCCTGGATGCCCGTGATCTGATGCTCGCTGAGGCGGTTCGCCCGGCCCATGCCTAGCACGACCGATGCCGTCGGTTCGGACGCCAGCTTGCGGAAGATCGACGGCTTCGGCATGACCAGGTGCACCCGAGCCGAGGTGATTCCCTCCAGCCCCTCGATCGTCTTCGTCAGCTCGCCCTCGAGCGCGCGCTTGAAGTTCACGTCCTGCAAGAAGTCGGTGAGCCCGTACTGCTGACCGTCGAAGATCTCGAAGCCCACGATTCCGCTCGACGGAACACCCTTGGCCGCCAGGTCCACGCGCAAACGCGAGACCTGCTGTTCGGGGACCATGATCGTGGTGCCGCCGTTGGTCAGCTCGGACTGGACGTCCTGTTTCGCCAGTTCCTGCAGCGCCGACTGCGCATCCTGTGGCGACAGGTTCGTGAAGAGAACCGCCATGGAATCCTTCTGCAGCCAGAGACTGAAGGCCACGGTGCTGACGATGGCCGCCGCCACCACCACCACCAGCGTCAGCTTCTGGTTGAAGGTCAGTCCGCCGAGCTTGCTCTTGGCGGTCTCGAGTGTCTGCCTGAACCCGTCCACGTTGCGTCCTTTGCTGTCGTTCCCTCAGGCGTCGTCACACCTGCATGCGCATGATTTCCTGGTACGATTCGAGGAGCTTGTTCCGAACCTCGAGCATCAGGTCGAACGAGAGCTGCGCCTCTTCCGCGGTGGTCATGATCTCCTCGACGCCGATCTGGTCGCCGCGGATCATCGACTGCACCTGCTCGTCGCGCGCGACCTGAGCGTTCTGAACCCCCTGCACAGCCGACTTGAGCTGGTCGGCAAACGATACCGCCGGCTTCGCCTGCGCCTGGCCGGCGTAGATGGCGCGCGGATCGATCGAACCCAGCGAACGAATTCCATTCACCGCCACCGGTCACCTCCCCCGCTAGATCTTCAGTGCCTGGGTGAACATGTCCTTTGCCGATTGCACCGCGCTCAGATTCGCCTCGTAGGCGCGGCTAGCGGCGATCATGTCGACCATCTCCGTGACCACGTCGACATTGGGCATCATCACGTATCCCTCCTCGTCGGCGTCCGGATGGCCAGGGTCGTAGACCATGCGGAAGTCGGACGCATCGGGCGCCGTGGTCACCTCGGAGCTGATCGCGGGCACCGACGTCGCTTCCTGCTCGCGCAGACCGCCGAGATGGCCCGGTTGCGTGCGCGCCAGCGTCTCGCGCTGGGCCACCAGCGACGACGCGCGCTCGTGCACGGCCTGGACCCGGTTCTGCAGCACCTCGTGGAACACCGCGCGCTGCCGGCGGTACGGCGTGCCGTCCTCGGTGTGCGTGGTCTCGGCGTTTGCCAGATTGCGCGCCACCACGTCCATCTTGACGCGCTGCCCGCGCAGCCCGCTGGCGCTGGTCTGGATCCCGGCGAAGAGTCCCTTGCTCATGGGTCATCCCTTCCTAGACGCTGCGACCGCGGATCGCGCCCCGCAGCATGCTGTAACGCATGGTGAGCAGCCGGGTGGTCAGGCGGTAGGTGAGATCGTTCGTCGCGAGATCGGTCATCTCGTGATCGATGTCCACGTTGTTCGTTCCGTTGTCGAAAGCGCTGGCGGTCTCGCGTACTTCGCCGCTCGTATCGTCGATGCCACGCGCGCCGATGGCCAGGTGCTGCTGGTGCGTTCGCGTGCCCGCAATCCGCGCCTGGGCACCGCTGAGGAGATCCTCGAAACGGTATTCCTGCGCCCGGTAGCCCTGGGTGTCGATGTTGGCGACGTTCTCGGAGATCACCTCGTGGCGCCGGGCGTAGACGCCCACGGCCCGCTTGAGGTCGTTCAGGTGTTCATGCGAGAAGATGCCGGTCATGCTCATGGTCCTAGCTCGGGATGGTCACGCCGAGCTCGTGGTACAGGTTCAGCTTGTTGCGCAACGTCCGGACACTGATGCCCAGTTCCGTGGCAGCCTGAGTGCGATTCCCGGCCGTTTTGCGGAGCTTCCGCAAGATCAGTTCCTGCTCCATCTCCCGCAGCGTGAGATCTCCGCCCAGGGTCGCCGGCGTCTCAGCCACATGGTCGATCTCGTCGTTCAGCCCGAGCAGCGCCTCTTCCATCTCACCGCCCTGGCTCATGATCACGGCGCGCTCGACCACGTTCTGGAGCTGACGCACGTTGCCGGGCCAATCGAGCATCGTCAGGACGTGCAACGCGCGGTCGGTCACCGCGAGCACGGGTTTCCCGTTCTCGGCGCAGAAGGTTTGCACGAAGTGGTGCACGAGGATGGGGATGTCGGCCTTGCGGTCGCGCAGCGGCGCGAGATGGAGGGGAATGACGTTGAGGCGGAAGAAGAGGTCCTCGCGAAATTCCTTCTGCAGGATCGCTTCCTTGAGATTGCGATTCGACGTGGCGATGATCCGCACGTCGGTGCGCGTGGCCGCCCGCGCCCCCAGCCGCGTGAACTCGCGTTCCTGCAAGACACGCAGCAGCTTGGCCTGCATGGCGCACGGCATCTCGCTGATCTCGTCGAGCAGCAGCGTGCCGCCGTTGGCCAGCTCGAACTTGCCCGCCCGCGCCTGCACCGCACCGGTGAATGCGCCGCGCTCGTAGCCGAACAGCTCACCCTCGAGCAGAGTCTCGGGAATGGCCGCGCAATTGAGGCGGATGAACGGCGCCTCGCGGCGTGAGCTGGCGAGGTGGATGGCGCGCGCCGCCACCTCCTTGCCCGTGCCGCTTTCGCCCTGCAGCAGCACCGTGCCGCGGCTGTCGGCGATCATCTCGATGCGCTCTCGCATCTTCACCATGGCGGGGCTGCTGCCCAGCAGGCCCAGGTGTTTGCGCTGGTTCTGCAGCGACGTGCGCAACGTCCGGTTCTCCTGGCGCAGCGCGCGCAGCTCGAAAGCCCGCGTGAGCGTGTGCTCGAGCTGCTCCATGCCGAAGGGTTTCGTGAGGTAGTCCACGGCGCCGCACTTCGTGGCCTCGACAGCCTCCTTGATCGTGCCGAAAGCGGTCATCATGACGACCAGCGGCGGCTCGGGGATCTCGCTCTGGATCGCCGCGAGCAGGTTGAGCCCATCGCCGCCGGGCATGCGAACGTCCGACAGCACGAGGTCCACGGACTGGGTCTTCAGCCGCGCCAGAGCCTCGACACCATTGCTCGCAGTGGCCACCTGGTAGCGACCGTTCATCGATGCGCTCAGGAACTCGCGCATGGTCTGCTCGTCGTCCACCACCAGAATGCTCGGTTTCTTCGCCATGTTCTTCCCTTCTGCGCTCAATCGCCGAACGCGGCCGCGGTATCCGGCCAGCCGACCTCGAGTGTCACCACGGTGCCCGACCCGGGCGCGCTACGCAGTCCCCAGCCGAGCCCATACATGTCCATGATCGTATCGACGCGGGCCAGACCGATGCCCAGGTGTCCGTCTCGCGTGGTCACGAACGGATCCATGGCCTGCGGCAGCAGTTCGGGCGCGATGCCCGGACCGTCATCCGCCAGCGCCACATAGAGGTGGCCATCGCCCGCCTGACCGGTCTCGACGGTCACCGTCACCTCGCCGGACCGGCTCTCGGCGCTGTTCGCGAAGATCTCCTGGAGCACGAGTTCGAGATCGCGCACGGGCAGTAGCAACTGTCCGCCCAGCGCGGGCCGGTTCGCCACTCGCAGATTGGTATGGCGCGATTGCGCCATCGTGATCGCCCGATGCACGGCCACGTCCGGCTGGTCGTCGCCCAGCGTCTGCTGCTCTGGAAACGCCATGTCCTGTACCGACCGGTAGATCGTCTCCAGCCTCTCGACCTCGGCGATGATTTTGCGCGCCCAGACCTGGGGGCGGGACGCCTCGTCCGGTCCGCGCGCGATCAGGCTCGCATATCCCTTGATGCCGCACAGGCTGTTGCTGGTCTTGTGCAGGTACCCGTGCAGCAGACGGCCCCGGCAGTCGGTCGCACTGCCGGCGGGCCGTTCCCATGCGGACACCATCGGGGTCTCTGCCATCAGCAAGGTGTCACCTGGCCCGTTCGTGGTCATCGGGCGTGCTCGAGCAGCACGCGGTCGTTCTCTTCCTCGCACTGCAGGATGTCCTCGATGAGCTGTCCCACATCCTGCAGAGCCCGGTGGAGGCTGGCGCGGCTCGCGGCGCTCCACTGGTCGCGGCCCTCGCGCCAGCGGTTCTTCGCCAACCCTTCCGAGCTCTCCAGCCTGCCGATCGCCTCGAGGCGCCGCTTCTTGTCCTGCAATAGCCGCCGGACCTCGCCCAGCGAGCGCCCGGATCCGATGGCGTCCCCCTGGCGGCGCGAGATCGACAGCACCTCGCCATACAGACGCAGTTCCTCTTCGTAGAGGCCGAGGAGACGGTCCAGCAGTTGACGCTCTTCGCGGGCGAGGTCAGGGCTGATAGAGACTGGCCGTGCCATGCGTCGCCCCCTCCTCGCGAATCCGGTTGATGTCGTCGGCGAGGCTCGCCATCTCGCAGGCGAAGCTGCGCCAGGGATCGGCGAGCGGGTCGTCGCACAGCTCGCCGTACACGGCGCCCGCGCGCTGATGGCGGCCGGCCAGCAAGTCGTAGTTGGCGAGCTGCAGGCGCGCCCAGCGACTGGCCCCGGGCAACGTCGACGCGGCCAGCGCCTTGTAGAGCGGCTCCGCCGCGGTCGCATCGCCCGTGAGGAAGAGCAGGTCGGGCACAGCCACGAGGAACCACGTGCGCTGGCTCTCCGTCAGACCGTACGAGAGTCCGCCCTGGGGCAACAGCGTGCGAGCCGTGGTCAGGCTGGCCTCCCACGCGCCCAGGGCGCTCAGCGCGTAGGCCTGCCAGAACACGAGACGACCGCTGTGAGCTGTGGTGTCGGCCGCCATGGTCCGCGTGAGCAGACGCAGGTTCGCCTCGTCGCGACGCCCAAGCAGGAAGCGGTAGGCTACGATCAGCTCACTCTCCCGACCCTGGAATCGCCGGGTGCCGAGCACGTTGAGGAGGTGCTGGATCACGGCCACGGAATCTTCCACGGCCGCGGCCGTCGCAAGCGACTCGGTGGCGATCTCGCTTGTGAAGTCGCCGTCGCTGTCGCGCGCGGCCGCATTGTCGTACCACACGAGGGCGGAGTCGAACTCGGCCAGATGGCGGTAGTTGCGGGCCAGGTTGAGCGCGTGCAACGCGGTCATTCCCGTGGCATCGCGCAGGAGCCGCGGCTGCTTCTCGAAGGATGCGAGCGCGCGGCCGATAGCGATGAGTTGCAGGGGATCGCCCGCGGCCTCGGGGACGAACTCCTGCCCGAAGGGATAGAGCAGACGCCCCTCGTCCTGATCGGCGGCCGCTCGCGCCGCCAGGGTCTGCGTCACGGCGTGCAACCATTCGAGGTAGCCGTCGCTCTCGACGGCCGTCAGGCCGGCGCCCCGCCCGATCTGCGGCAGCGCCGCCAGTATGAGCAGCGCGAGTATGAGCCACCTATTGCGTCCTGGTGCTTGTGCGAGCCGATGCCGGTGCAATGCGTCCCCTCCCGGGATGTCTGGTTGCCGGCCGCCAGCGCAAACGGCGTGCCTGCCGAGGCGGCAACCTCGTCCGGGTACGAGTGTCGATACCGGCGGTCTCGTGCCTCGGGTACGCGGTTCAACATCCGTGGCGACAGGCAGTTGGAGCGGACGGCAAGATTTGCCGGGAACGCATGGGCCCGCCCTGCCGCCGTGTCGGCGACCGGGCGGGCCATCGATGAGGTCAACCTCCACGCACCGGTGGATGGATTGTGGGCAACCCCGTGGCTAGCCTTCAGCCTCGTCGGCTTCGAGCGCGGAATCGTTCTCGTCGCGGTTCTCGTACAGCCGCAGCTTCTCGCGCAGGGTTTGACGGCTGATGCCCAGGATCCGGGCGGCCTTGGACTTGTTGTTTTCCGTCATCTCGAGCGTGTACACGATCTGGCGTCGTTCCACCTCGGACAGGGGCAACAGGCTCAGACCCGTGTCCAGTCTGGCCACGCCTCGCGGACTGCGGCCTTCGATCACGTGCGCAGGGAAATGGCCGGGCAGGAGCCGCTGTGGTTCGTCGAGGATCATGATCCGCTTGAGCGTGTTCTTCAGCTCGCGGACGTTGCCGGGCCACGGGTAGCGCTGCAGCACCTCGAGCAGGGCCGCGGACACCGGATCCGTCTTCAGACCGAGCTGCTGGTTCAGCTCGCGCAGGAAGTGATTGATCAGGACCTCGAGGTCCTGGGGCCGCTCGCGGAGCGGCGGCATGTGGATCTCGACCACCTGCAGCCGGTAGTAGAGATCGTTGCGGAACAGCCCCTCGGCGATCGCATCGCCGAGGTTGCGGTTCGTGGCCGCCACGATTCGCGCATCGATCTCCAGATCCTCCTTGCCGCCCACACGCCGGAACCGTCGATTCTCCAGCACCCGCAACAACCGGCTCTGCAGCAGGATGCCCATCTCGCCGATCTCGTCGAGGAAGATCGTCCCGCGGCCGGCCAGCTCGAAGAGCCCTTCCTTGCGCGCCTTGGCGTCGGTGAAAGCACCCTTCTCGTGGCCGAAGAGTTCGCTCTCGAGCAGGGTCTCCGGCACGGCGGCGCAGTTGATCTCCATGAAACGGTCGCGCTCGCCCGTGACCTCGTGCACGGCCCGTGAGACGATCTCCTTGCCGCTGCCCGACTCGCCCTGGATCAGGATCGGCGTATCGGCGCCGCTGCGGCTGGAACCCACCTTCGCGAGGATGCGCGCGACGTTGGCCAGCCCCGGACAGCTCAGGATCATGCGCATGTACTGGCCGTCGCCGGCAGCAACGGTCGGCTCAGGCGTCTCGGCCACCTCCGGCGTCTCGGCACGGCTCGTCACCGTCGCGCGCAACGCGCCGCGCACCTGGTTCTTGATCGTGCTCAGCTTGAACGGCTTGGCGATGAAGTCGTACGCGCCGTGGCGCATCGCGTCGACGGCCGTGTCGACGTCGCCGTAGGCCGTCATCATGATCACTGGCGTGCCGCGCCCCTGGTTGCGCAGGGCCTTCAGGATCTCCAGTCCCGACACGCCCGGCAACTTGAGGTCGGTCAGCAGCAGGTCGTACTCACCGGTGTGCGTGCGTGCCAGCGCCTCCTCCCCCGTCTCGGCCGCGTCGACCTCGTACCCGTCGGCGACGAGAGCCTCGACCAGCGAATTGCGAATGGTCGCCTCGTCGTCCACGACCAGGATCCTCTTGCTCATGACGCCTCCTCGGCTCGCGCTCGCGCGCCGGCCGTGTTCTGGCGAGGCAGCAGCACCCGCATGCGCGTGACGTCGCCGTCACGCTCCGCACGGATCTCCCCGCCGTGGGCGGTCACGACCTTCTGGCTGATCGCCAGGCCGAGACCGGTTCCGGTATTCTTGGTGGTGAAGAAGGGGCGAAACAGCGCCTCGACCGCGATGTCGCCGAAGCCCGGCCCGTCGTCCTCGACGACGATCTCCAGCCCCGCGCCCAGCCGCCGTACCCCGTCGGCACAATTGGCGAGCACGAGCTGGGGACGATCGCGAAGCCGTACGACCACGTGACCGCCGTCCGGCACCGCATCGATGGCGTTGATGACGAGATTCAGCAGCACCTGCTTGATCTGCACCGGGTCCACGTCGATCGCCCCGGCGGCCTCGCCCTCTGCCGCGACCGCGACGTTCGCCGCCATGGCGCGCGGGCGTGCGAGGGCAATGCAGTCGCGCACCAGCCCGTCGACGTTCACCATCCGCCGCTGCGGCGCGTACGGTCGCACGAACTGGAGCATGCGCGTGATCGTCTGCTCGATGCGTTCGATCTCGGCGGTGATCACGTCGAGGTAGCGCTTGCGCGGGTCGTCCCCCGGCAGGTGCTCGGCGAGCAGTTCCGCCTGGGCGCTCAGGCCCATGAGCGGGTTGCGGATCTCGTGCGCGAGCGTGGCCGACATCTCCACGAGACCCTCGAGTCGTTCCGCACGCAGCCGGGCCGCCTCGGCTCGGTGCGCCTCGCGCAGATCCTCAGCCACGACAAGCAACCAGCGTTCGTCGCCCCAGCGTCCCGGCATCGGCGAAGCGTGCACCTGCACGGGTACCGCCTCGCCGTCGCGGCCGACGAGGCTCCCGGTGCCCTGGAATGGCGCAGGGCTCCGGAACAGGACAGGGAACGGCACCTCCGCCATGGCATCGAGCCGGAGCCGCCGGTCGAGAAAGATCTCCGGCAGTTCCTCGCAATCCACGCCCGCGGGCTGCGCCCGCTCCTCGCCGCGCCCTCGCCCCACGGTGAAGACACCGGCCGGGTCGGCTGTCTCCACGGCGCTCGCCGCGCCCAGGAGCACTCGCGCTGCGCGGTTGACGTAGATCGTACGCCCACGTTCGTCGCAGACCCAGATGGCCGCCCGCACGGTCTCGAGGACCCGCGTGTTGAAGGCACCGATCTCGCGCAGTCGATCGAGCATCTGCGCGCCCGCCACCTCCTCCGAGAGCACCACCTGCACCATCTGCAGGAACGGCAGCAAGCTCGCCGCGCGCGCCTCCCGCTCGGTAGCGGTCGCGTAGAGCAGCAGCAGGAACCCCAGCCGCACGCCCTGGTGCTCCAGCGGCAGCGCCATGATGCGCCCCGCACCCGCCGAACCGTCCCGCGCCACGGCGAAGATCCCTGGTGCCAGCAGGCACTCGGCCACGTCGCCGTCGACCTGGCGGTTGAGATTGAGCAGCACCTTGTCCCAGGAGCTCTCGTCCCAGCGGTACGTCTGCCGGGGCGCGTAGTCGCCGCCCGACGCGGCACGCAGGACCACGGCCGTTCCGACGGCACCCACGAACTCCGCGAGGTACTCGAGAAAGCCACGCAACGTCGCGTCCCAGTTGCTGGCGGTGCTCAGGTCCCGCCCCAGCCGGTAGAGCAGGGAAAGCTGCGACATGTGAGTGGAGAGCCGGCTGTTGGCGTCCTCGAGATCGAGCTGCGTCTGCAGAAGCGCCTCAGCCTCGTGCGCGACCTCGTCGCGCACCCGGCGTCGCTGGGCGTGGAGGAGTTCCTGCGCCGACCTCGCCTCGCGTCGCACCGACTCCTTCGTCGCGCGCGTGGCGACCGGATCGCCGCCGCGCCGGAACAGGGCGCGCCAGGTGCCCCGGTCCGCGCGTGCGGGCACGACGTCATGGGCTCCGGTCCGCAGGAGGGCGGCACACTGCGCGGCGGACATCTGGCCCCCCACGATCACGACGCGCACCTGGGGATGGCCTCGCCGAAGCGACCGCACCCACGCCTCGACCTCCGTCCAGTCGCCCTCCGGCGCCACGTGCGACCCGTCCACGACGACCCACGCCTCGTATGGCGCCCGGGCGCCCAGAGCACGGCGGCACGCGCGCAGGGAGGAATAGGTCGTGGGGTCGCTCCCGCGATGACCGCGCCCGCTCAGCCAATCGGCCCGGCCCACGCCGCAGGCATCGGCGGGAAGGCTGAGATCGTCGGGCAGGACGGCGCGCGGTGGCACGAAGGCTCTCTCTCGGGGTGAAGACGGGCTCGCAAACGGGCGAGGCCAACTGTAAGAATTCTAGCCACTGACGGCAATCGGAAATTTGAGGTGGGACGATCGATGATGGTCGGCGTACGACGCAAAACACGGCACCTCTGGCGGCCGAGGTGCCGTGCACGAACTTTTCGCGATGTCTAGAGGCTATCGAGGGCGTCGATGACCTTGAGGACGCGTCCCGCGACCCGTTGCCGCACCTCCGCCGATTGGTAGTAGCCCGCGGCGAGCCGTTCCCGCACCTGGGCCAGTCGCTCGTGCCGCACGTCGGGAGTGCTGGCGATGACCTCGCGGCCGGTGTCGACGGCCGCGCGCAGATCGACAAGGACGCGCGCGTTCGACGAGATCACGGCGTGGTCCCCGGGATTCGCGCCCACCGAGGCCGGATCCACCGCCGACGTGTTCATGGCAGCGCCGTTCTTCTGGCCGATGCCCTTCTGCCCGATATTCTGCGGATAGCAGTCCCCCGGGCGGGGCTGGACGGTATGATTCGTATCGAGTCTCTGCATCGCCATCGGGTCCAACCTCTCGCTCGGGTCGCGCCGCCACGCCAGGGTCGTGGCCTTCGGTCGTCAGACTAGCAAGCGCGGGACCCGTTCGCAATGGCGCTCCCGCTCGAGCTCGCCCGCCGCTACGCTTACCGCAAATCACTTCAAGTCGTTGTGCCAGAGCAGGTTATTACTCAAGACGCGAAGCCGCTCGACTTTTCGGGTGCCAGCGCACCGCTGATCGCCCGCGTCGGTCGCGGTCAGCCTGCAACCACGGCTGATCAGGTTATCGACACCGAACGCGAGGATCTTGAGGGCGACTGTCACCCCGCGCGCCCGGCGGCGGCGGTGCGGGCGTGCCGATCGAGGCGCCGGGCCAGGGCTCCCATATCCTCCCAGTGCGGATAAAGACGCGCGAGCCTGCGCACGATCTCCGCCGCCGCATCGAGGCGCCCCGTCCTGGCCAGGCAACGCAACTCCTCCTTGGCCAGCAAGGGGTCGTCGCCGAAGCGGGCCCGCGCCCTCGCGAGCACGTGTTCCATCGCGTCCCACCGTTCGAGATCGGCCAGGGCGCGCAGCCACTCGACCCAGCAGAAGATCAGGCGTGCGTCAGCAACCACCGCGCCGGCGAGCAGGTCGGCGGCGCGCGCGGGCTCACCGCTCTCCCGCAGCAGACGCCCGAGAAGGAAACGCGCCTGGGTCACGCTGCTGTCGGTGTCGCGACTCGCCGCCACCCGCTCTAGGAGGGGAACGGCCGCTCTCGTGCTGCCGTCCTCGATCCTCACCACGGCGAGTTCGAGGAGTGCCCCGGGATCGTCCGGGGTATCGGCCACCTTGCGTTCCACCAGGGCGCGATAGACCCGGCGGCGCTCGTGATTGCGTGCGGAGCCCTTCACGAAGCCGTAGTGGTGCACGGGCACATCGAGCACGTCGTACGGCACACCGGCACGGGTCGCGGACGGCAGGATCGACTCGTGGACCCGCCCCGTGAAACGCAGATCGTCCCGACGCGGAAAGAGGCCGGCGCGATTCGCGAGAAAGTAACCTGTTTGACCGGCCTCCTCGCGAGGGTAGCGGCCGCTCACCGGTCGCCATTGCGGATGGCGCATGTCGGCGCAGTAGTTCACGGTGGGTTGCACGCGCACCCGCGACGGGTCCGTGAGCGCCGCGCGCACGCGCGGGAAGTCCCGCGGCGCCACGACCTCGTCGGTGTCGAGGATGACGATCCAGTCGGTGCGGGCGGCGGCGAGTCCGGCATTGCGCGCTGCGGCAAAATCGTCGCACCAGGGGAACGCTACCACGTCGGCGCCGGCCTGTGCGGCGATCGCGGCCGTGGTGTCGCGGCTGCCGGTATCCACCACGGTGACCGCATCCACGAGAGGGCGATGATGCTCCAGGAACGCCGCCAGCGTCCCGGCAACGTCCTTCGCGATCACCACCAGTCCGAGCGTCGTCGCCACCCCTGCCTCCTTCAGACCGAATCGAAGCCCCAGACCGCCAACCTCAACGGGCCAAACACCACCTCGCCCGCCGGCGTCACCCGACCGAGCCAGGCGCGCACGTCGTCCGTGTCGGCAGGCGCCTGTCCAGGCGCCACGGCGTGCGCGAGGCCGGAAGGATCGAGCAAGGCCCACAGTCCGCTGGTCATGGCGCTCCACACCGCGCCGCGCGGCGCCAGAAGCGCGAGCAAGTCTTCCCCGCCTTGCGGCACGAGCACCGAGCGAGCCCAGCCGCGTGCCACCATCGCTGCCAGGACGGCCGCCGCGAGGGGCGGCGCGCCGCCCCACTCGGCAACGTATTGCGGGAAATCGTCGCCCTTGCCGGCGAAGGCATACGCGCGAATATCGCCGGAGCGATCCGCAAGGACGAGGCCATGCGTGCCCGGCATGGCGTAGAGCGCGGCATGGTCCGCGTCATGGCGCCGCATACGCAGGGGATGCTGCGCGTAGAGCGTAGCCACGGCGGGCGTGTCGGCCGCCGTGAACGGCCGGATGGCGTCTCCCTCCGGCAGGAAATCGTCCAGCGCGGCCGCGCGCAGATCGGCGTGGTATTCCCAGCCGGCCGCCACGAATCCGCGGCCGGCGTACACCTCCGGGCGATCGCTCCACAGGACGGCGAGGGGGACGCCCGCGTGTCGCAGCTCGGCCAGGCAAGCATCCTGGAGCCGCCGGCTCAGGCCCTGGCCGCGCTGGTCGTCGCGCGTGACCACCGAACCGATGCCGGCCACCGGCAAATCTTGCCGACCCGTCGTCGCATTGCGCACGAGCCAGACCAGTCCGCCAAGCAACGCGGCGCCGTCCCAACAACCGAGCATTCCGGCGCGGTTATCCGGGCCGAGAGCCACGGGGAAGTCGTCCATGACACGTGTTGCGCTGCCTTGAGGACGCATCCCTGCGTCGAGAAACGCCACGAAATCAGGGTGCTCCGCGAGGGTGGGCGGGCGAATCTCCATGCTTCGTCCCATCTGGCGTGCAAGTTGCAATGGCCCGACAAGCCTGGCTCGCAATGTGCGACGAGCGCCCACGGCGATCGTCAGCGAGCATCGTCTGAAGGAGCGGACGAGCCAACAGTACCGGCAAGCGGCGATCACGGGCAAGCCGCAAGTTGCGTGAAATCACGTTGGCCGGCCGACCGTACAGCGGCGGCCTCGACAATGGAGGAGATCGGGATGGGTCTGCGCGTCAATACCAACGTCGCTTCGCTCAATGCGCAGCGGCACCTCTACAACACGACGATGAACTTCAACAGGTCGATGGAGCGGTTGAGTTCCGGACTGCGGATCAACCGCTCTGGCGACGACGCGGCGGGACTCGCCATCAGCGAGGGCCTCAAGAGCGACATCCGCGCCCTCGACCAGGCCAGCCGCAATGCGGCCGACGGCATCTCTCTCGTGCAGACCGCGGAGGGCGCACTGGACGAGGTCAACAACATCCTGCTGCGCCTGCGCGAACTGGCGGAACAGGCGGCCACCGAGACGCTGGGCGCCACCGAGCGCAACTACCTGGACGGGGAGTTCCAGGAGCTGCTCGGCGAGATCGACCGCATCAGCGTGACGGCCGAATTCAACGGCATCCGCCTGCTCGACGGCAGCGCCGACGTGCTCGACGTGCAGGTCGGTATCGGCACCGATGCCACCACCAGCGCCGTGTCCATCGATCTCAGCCAGCCGATGAACACGACGCAGCTCTCGCTGAACGGCACCACGATCGCCGGCACCGACGGAACCGTGGCGCGTGCCCTGATCGGCACTATCGAGGCGGCCACGGGCACCGTGAGCCAGCTGCGCGCAAGCTTCGGCGCGGCCCAGAACCGTCTCGAGACATCGATCCGCAACATCGGCATGACCGTGGAGAATCTCAGCGCGGCGAACAGCCGCATCCGCGATGTCGACGTGGCTGTGGAGACCTCGAACATGACGTCGCTGCAGATCCTGCAGCAGGCCGGCGTGTCGATCCTCTCCCAGGCCAACATGACGTCGTCGCTCGCCCTGAAACTCCTCCAGGGCTAGACGCGGCCGCGCAGACTCCGCCCGTGATACGAGGGCGCGCCAACCCCGGCGCGCCCTCGCCCCGCCCCAGGAGATTCCTCTCAAGTTCGCCGCCGCTACGTCGATCATCTGCGCGTCACGTGTTATCCACGGACGGATGACGTGCGAGCCTCGGACGTCCTCGTCCCGCCAAGCAGAGTCTTCAAGGAGGAAGATCATGGGTATCCGCATCAACACCAACATCTCGTCGATCAACGCGCAGCGGCACCTGTATAACGCCAGCGTCGACTTCAACAAGTCCATGGAGAAGCTGTCCAGCGGCCTGCGCATCAACCGCGCCAGCGATGATGCCGCCGGTCTGGCCATCTCCGAGGGCTTGAAGAGCGACATCCGTGCGCTCGACCAGGCCAGCCGCAATGCTGCCGACGGCGTGTCCCTTGCGCAGACCGCCGAGGGTGCGCTGGACGAGGTCAGCAACATCCTGCTGCGCATGAAGGAGCTGACGGAGCAGAGCCTGAACGGCACGCTGGGCGATTCGGAGCGGGGCTACCTCGATTCCGAGTACACCGCGCTGCAGGGCGAGATCGACCGCATCGCGCAGTCGACCGAGTTCAACGGCATCCACCTGCTCGACGCCACCGGCACCAACGTGAACATCCAGGTCGGTATCGGCACCCAAACATACGACTCGATCGCCATCGACCTGAGCACCAACCGTGACAGTGCGAACCTCGGCGTCAGCACCGCCATCGACACGGCCGGCAATGCCGCAACGGCGATGGGCGAGATCGACACGGCCATCGACACCGTGAGCTCCGCGCGCGCCGACTTCGGTGCGATCCAGAACCGTCTGGAAAGCTCGATCCGCAACATCGCGAACACATCGGAGAACCTGAACGCTGCCAACAGCCGTATCCGCGACGTCGACGTGGCGTCCGAATCGGCCAAGATGATCAGTTCCCAGATCCTGCAGCAGGCTGGTGTGTCCATCCTGGCGCAGGCCAACACCGTTCCGAGCCTGGCGATGACGCTGCTGCGCGGTTAGCCGCGTCGGGCGACACGAGGGTGACGGTCCAAGGGCCCGGCGCAAGTCGGGCCCTCTTCGCGCCCGCGGCTAGAGCCATAAGCGCAAATATAATTCCCTAAAGTCAAAACTAATGATGCCGACAATATTCCTAGATGACCTCAAATTCATCCGGCGTCGCCCCGCCCCATGAATCCGCGGTCGCAAGACAGGAATCTCGTTCAGGGAGGACGAACATGGGTATCCGCATCAACACCAACGTCGCGTCGATCAACGCGCAGCGGCACCTGTACAACGCCAGCGTCGACTTCAACAAGTCCATGGAGAAGCTGTCCAGTGGCTTGCGCATCAACCGCGCCAGCGATGATGCCGCCGGTCTGGCCATCTCCGAGGGCTTGAAGAGCGATATCCGTGCGCTCGACCAGGCCAGCCGCAACGCTGCCGACGGCGTGTCCCTCACGCAGACCGCTGAGGGTGCGCTGGACGAGGTCAGCAACATCCTGCTGCGCATGAAGGAGCTGACGGAGCAGAGCCTGAACGGCACGCTGGGCGATTCGGAGCGGGGTTACCTCGATTCCGAGTACACCGCGCTGCAGGGCGAGATCGACCGCATCGCGCAGTCGACCGAGTTCAACGGCATCCACCTGCTCGACTCCACCGGCACCAACGTGAACATCCAGGTCGGTATCGGCACCCAGGGGTACGACTCGATCGCCGTGGACCTGAGCACCAATCGTGACAGCGCGACCCTCGGTGTCAGCACCGGCATCGACACGGCCGGCAACGCCGCCACGGCGATGGGTGAGATCGACACGGCCATCGACACCGTGAGCTCCGCGCGCGCCGACTTCGGCGCGATCCAGAACCGTCTGGAGAGCTCGATCCGCAACATCGCGAACACGTCGGAGAACCTGAGCGCTGCCAACAGCCGTATCCGCGACGTCGACGTGGCGTCCGAATCGGCCAAGATGATCAGCGCCCAGATCCTGCAGCAGGCTGGTGTGTCCATCCTGGCGCAGGCCAACACGACCCCGAGTCTGGCGATGTCTCTGCTTCGGTAGACAGGATGTCCATTTGGCGGGCCCTGCCCCGGCGGGGCCCGTCGAACCAGGTGAGGGAACACCATGCAGTCGATCACCGCGATCCCGAGGGCTCGACCAACCTCCACCGCGCCGGTGGGCGTAGATCTCCCCAGCACGATGCACCCCCCGACGGGGGAAGATTCGATCCCGGCCGGCCCGGCGGTCCCGGCGCCGACCGCGCAGACCGTCGACCCCGAGGCCGTCGCCATGGCAGCCGCGGACCTGGCCGACACCATGCAGGCCCTCATGTATGAACCCCATGACGTCGTCCTGCGCTACGATGCCGACCACCATATCCCGATCGTCGAGGTGCGGGACGCCTCCAGCGGCGAACTGATCCGTCAGTTTCCCCCTGAAGAAATCCTAAAGATGAGGGGACATATGGACGAACTGTTGGGCACGGTCATCGACCGCAAGTCCTGACATGCTCGTTGCTGGCGGCAAGTCCGCCATGGCCTTGGAGGCATATATGAGCAGCACGCTGTCCTTCAGCGGACTGGCCACCGGACTCGACACGGCGACCATCGTCGACCAGCTCTGCGCCATCCGCGGCGCGCCGATCTCGCGCATGCAGAGCCAGCAGTCGGCATTCAAGAAGCAGATCACGGCGCTGAACACCCTCAAGACCAAGCTCCAGGCACTCCAGGAAGCCGGCCGGAAGATCGATAGCGCCACGGAATTCTCGGCGATCACCGCGACGTCGTCCAACGAGAGCATCCTCGTCGCGACGGCCAATGGCGAGGCCTCCCCCGGCGGGCACGATGTGATCGTGCACTCCCTCGCCCAGGCGCAGCGTTCCGTGTCGCAAGGTCTCAACAGCCAGCTCACACTCGTCGGCTCCGGCACCATGACGTTCAATGTGGGCGGCACCGCCACCGATCTCACCATCGCGAACGGCACGTCGCTCCGGGACCTTGCCAACCAGATCAACGACGACGTCGATGGCGTGAACGCCAGCATCGTCTACGACGGCAACACGTCCGGCGGCTACCACCTGGTCCTCTCCGGCGATGCCGGTAGCGACGGTGCGTTCACCGTGGACTCCTCGGGACTCAGCGGCGGTACCGCGCCCACGTTCACCACGACCCAGGACGCGCTGGACGCCACGCTCACTGTCGACGGCCTCGAGATCACGGCATCGGGCAACGTGCTCGACAACGTCATCAGCGGCCTTACCCTGGACCTGCGCAAGGCCGAAGAAGGCACCGCCGTCCATATCGAGACCGCCGTGGACGCGGCCGGCGTGCAGGACCAGGTGCAGGCGTTCGTCGACGCCTACAACGACGTTTTCTCGTTCGTCAAAACGGCCCTCGCGACCGGCGGCGCACTCGAAGGCAACTCCACGGCGCGCACGGTCGCGTCGCGCGTCGAGGCCGCCATGTCCTCGTCCCTCGGCAATCCCGACGCGTCCTTCACCATTCTCGCCCAGGCCGGCATCGAGCGCACACGCGAACGCACGCTCGAATTCGATACGACCAAGTTCGCGGACGCCTTGCAGGACAATTTCGCCGCCGTGCGCGATCTCTTCATCACGCGCGACGGCAACAGCGGCAAGGCCGGCGTCATCGACGACATGATCGACCAGCTCACCGACAGGGTCGACGGGCTGTTCAAGATCGGCACCGATGCGTTGAACCGGAAGGTCGACAGCCTCGACGACACGATCGCCCGCTACGAACTCAGTCTCGACAACTACCGTACGACGCTCGAGCGCAAGTTCACGGCGATGGAGTCGCAGGTTTCGATGCTGCAAGCGCAGGGACAGTACCTCTCGTCCCTCTCGTTCAATTCCTAATCGCCGGCAAGGGAAGGCCAGGACAGATGGACAGCAGCTTCGGGATCCGTGCCTACCAGGAAGCGGACTACGGCTCCATGGGCAAGGAGAAGATGGTCGTCCTGCTCTACGAGAAGATGATCGAGCACTTCCTCGCCGCAGAGGTGGCGGCCCACAACCACGAGCGGATCGAGATGACCCGGCGTCTGAACCGGGCTCAGCCCATCGTGGTCGAACTGCGCAACGCGCTCGACATGGGGATCGGTGGCGATATCGCTCGCAACCTGGAAGCCCTCTACGACTTCGTCTTCCACGAGGGCCTGGCGATGCTCACCGACCAGTCGCCCGAGCATGCACGCAACTGCTTACGCGTCCTGCAGCCTCTGCTCGACGCGTGGCGCCGGATCCCGCCGGGCACGGCGGAGCGTACGGCCCGGGACCGATCTCAGGCGGCTGGCCCGGAACCTGCTCCTCATCCCGTCGAGACCTCCAGTCCGGTCCGGACCGCCCACGATGCCGCGGGCGCGAATCCGGTGGACACGAGCCGGCTGCTATCGGTCTCTGCCTGATCGTGCCGACCTGCGAGAGCATCATCACGTCCCTGCTGGCGGTCTCGTCCGACCTGCGCGAAGCGTTGCGTGCGACCGACACAGCCACCTGCGACGCCTTGCTGGTCCATCGTCAGGCCCTCCTCGAGACGCTTCCCGGCGTTCTGGCCGATCTGTCCGCCTGCGAGCGCGAAGCCTGCCTGGCCACCCTCGGTGACGATGACGGCGCGCTGCAGAACGCGTTCCGGGTGGTGCGCAACGAGGTCGCCAGCCAGCTCGCACAGCGCCAGGCATCCCCGGCCGCGCCCGACAGCCGACAGCCGCGCCGGTTAGACCGTCGCGCCTGAGCCAACCCTCGAATCAGCACGGGTAACTACTTGTCGACAGGGTCCTTGGAGTCGATGGGCCGCGTCGCCTTGACGCGTTTCTTGAGGGCTTCGACGTCGGCGGGGGCGGACTTGGACGCGTCGAGAGTGGAGTTCTTGATCTCCTCGTAGATCTCGTGGCGGTGCACGGGAATCGAGCGTGGCGCGTCGATTCCGATCTGCACCTGATCGCCGCGTATGTCCACGATCATGATCGAGATCTCGTCCCCGATCATGATCTTCTCATTGCGTTTGCGGCTGAGGATGAGCACGGGACCTCCCTGTCCGGCCTGTGGCGGCGCCTACGCGCCGCCGGTCAGAGGCTAGCCGCCGCCGTCTCCGGCAGAGCCGGATCGGTGCTCGCGGTCACCTCGGATGCGCCATTCTCCGCTGGGATGCCCTGGACGGCAAGCCCAAATTTGAACGAGTCGATGTCCTGGCGCATGGTGAGGCGATCGTCGTTGAGCGCGATCTGCACCCCACGCCGCGTCTCCGAATCCATCACCAGAGGCGCCCTGAGGTTCGCCGTGATCCGCTCGCCGCCGGCGTGGATCGTCGCGATCACGAGGGTCACCAGGTGTTCCGGACGGTCGTTACGCAGTGACTCCCGGTCCACGGCCGGCAGGTCGACCTCGTAGTCGTCGGTGAAGAAGTGCGGCGCCATGACCGGCACCCCGAAGTCGTCGCGATCGAGCGACTGCAACCACTGCATCGGCAGTTCGTCACCCATGGCCAGGAGCAGCCAGCGTCGCAGGCCGGTCATGCCGATCAGCCCGTCGGGTATCAGGATGATGTCGCTGTCCAGGTACTCCAGGACCCCGAACTGCACAGTCTTGAAGGAAGGCATCGTCATCTCCTCGTCCGGCCGGACGGCGTGGCCGCCCGGTGCTACAGGTACATCATCAGGTTGGCCTGGTAGAGCCGGCTGGTGACCATCAGGCTACTCTGATAGCTCGTCTCGGCCTGCGCGAGATCGGCCGAGACCTGGGCCACGTCGGCGTCCCGCTCCAGGGATAGCTTCGAGCGCAACTGCTCGTCGCGCTGGCGCAGAATCCCGTCGGCCCAGTTCAGATCGTTCTCGCGCCCGCCGACCTTGATCAGTTGACCCTGGATCATCTTCTCCAGTGCTGCCAACTCGGTCATCGCCCCCCGGATCGAGTCCTTGTCGTCAGCCGCGAGACTGGCCCGCAGGTCCTCCAGGAACCCGAAGATGCGCACCGGCGTGCCGGTTCCCTCGAGCCCAAGCAGGGAGGCGGTGTTCGTGGCCCCGACGTTGCGCACCACGAAACTGGTCGACGAGCCGCTGATGATCGACAGGCTCGACGTCTCGAGACGCAACTCGTGGCCCGGCACGGCGGCTTCGTAGGCCGTCTTCAGGTCGCCGAGGGTGGTCGCCGCGGAGAAATCGACGGTGTACGTCGTCCCGTCGATCTCCACCTCGATGCTCCCCAGAGGCAACTGGCCGGCGAGGGAGGGGATGTCGGTCAACGGCGTGGTCGTGGCGATCGCGGTGCGAATGTCACGACCCTCGAGGATGCCGGCCGCGCTCGTCGCATTCAAGCCGAGGCTCGTGGCCGTCTGTCCTCCGCTCACCTCGGTCACGGTCAGGGGGCCGGTCCCATTGAGCGTGATGCCGGTGCCGTCGCCGTTGATGGTGGCCGTCACCGCCCCGCCCGTGGCGGTGCCGATGGTGGCGAGCACATCGTTCACGGTGCTGGCCGACGAGAGATCGACGGTCCAGACCGAGTTATTCCCGTCTCGGATCTCGATCGAACCTGCTTCCCAGCCACTGCCGAGATTGATGTCCGCGAGCAACTCGGTGCCGTTCAGGCTTGGCGCGATGTCGGCGCCGCCGGGCAGCACCGCACTCTGCGTGCCCATGAAGTCCGACCCGGGCAGGTTCACCGGGACCGTCGTGTTCGGGCCGGCTTGCGTGGTGATCACACCGTCGTCACCCTGGTAGACGACCGTCGAGCCGTTGCGCACGAAAGGCGGCGTGCTGGTCTTGTGACCACTGAAGATGTAATTGCCCTCGACCGAGGTGTTCAGCACGTCCATGAGACGATTCGTGAGGTTCTCGACCTCGATCACGGCATTGGTATGGGACTCCGGTGTCCCCAGCGCGCTCGACTCGCGCAGGATGAGTTCACGCGCCTGGCTCATGAGGTCGAGCATGTCCTGCATCGCCGTATCCGTGGAATCGACGACCACCTGGCTGCGGGAGATGTTGCGGATGTACTGGCTGTTCGTCTCGATGAGCGACCTGTAGCGCTGCATGGAGCCGACGGCGCGAGGATCGTCGGCAAAATCGTTGATCCGACGCATCGACCCCGCCATGCGCTGGAGGTCCAGCATATGACCCAGGCTGCGATTCAGATCGCCGACGAGGATCTGGCCGAGATAATTTTCGCTGATCCGGATCGTCATGGCTCACTCCTGCGGCAACCGCCGCCCTACACCATGTTGAGCAACGAGTCGTATAGCTGCTGCACCGTCGCGATCACCTTGGCTGCGGCACCGTACGTGTTCTGATACCGCAGCATGTTCGCGCCCTCCTCGTCGAGGCTCACGCCCGAGGTGCTGGCGATCTTGGCCTGCACCGTATTCACGGCGCTCTGTTGATTGTCGACGAGGAACTCATAGCTGCTGCGCTGCGACGCCAGGTCGATGAGCATGGCGCGGTAGCGGTCGCCCACGGACTCGGATCCCTCGCCGCCGATCCCGTGGTTGGCAAGGGCGGCAATCTCCAGCGCGAGGTCGTTGTCGCCAGCTTCCCCCGATCGCGAGGTGGCAATGAGGCGGCTATCGTTCTCGATGAACGGATTGATGGCGATCGTGTGCATGCTGTCGCCGCTGAAGAACGGCAATCCGCTGCTCGAGGCGGTGTGCCCCTGCACATGCAAGGCGTTGACGGAGTCGACGAGTTGCTTGGCGACGGCGTCGAGCTGCTCGCGGATGTCCGTGACGTGTGTATCGCGCGAATCCAGGAGGCCTTTGAGCCTCCCGTCGGGCAGGATGACGCTGCGCAGGTTCTCCTGCGTCACCACCGTCATGCGGTAGCCCTGCGACGTCTGATCGTACTGCGTGGTGAACTGTTGCACCGTGTCACGCGTGACCATGGTGCGGCCGTTGAGGATCACGTCGAGGCTGCCGTCGTCGCGCTCGTGCGTCGTGACCTCGGCGATCTCGCTGATCTGCGTCAACAGATAGTCGCGCTGGTCGCGCAGATCGTTGGCCGTGGCACCGCCGATCTCGGCCGCCATGATCTGGCCGTTCAGATCACTGACCTGCCCCAGCATGTTATTGAGCGAGACGATCTCCTGCTGGACCGCCACCTCGATGTTGCGGTCGGTCTCGTCGAGCGACGAGCTGATGTTGTGGAAATCGTCCACCAGCGACTTGGCCATCGCCAGCACCGAGTCCTTGTGGCTGTCGTCGAACGGCGGTGTGGCGAGGTCGCTCCAGGCCTTGAAGAAGTTCGAGAGCGCGCCGCCCAGGTGGTCGTTGTCCACCGACCCGAGGATGTTCTCGACCTCGTACAGGGTGCTGTCCGTCGCGCTGTAGCTTGCGAGCCGGGCCGTCTGCGTGCGCAGGTTCATCTGCAGATATTCGTCGCGTGCTCGCCGGATGCCCTGCACGTTCACACCGGTGCCGATGGCGCCGTAGGGCATCAAGAGGGCAGCCCGCGCCGCGACCAGATTCTCCTGGCGGCTGTAGCCCGGGCGGTCGGAGTTCGCGATGTTGTGGCTCGTGGTCGCCAGCCCGATCTGGGCTGCGAACATGGCAGTCAGGCTGCTGTCCATGACCGATGCGAGGCTCGACATGCTGTTCTCCTACGCCTGACGCACAAGGACGCCGCCCGGCCCCGACTGGGTCGGACGCGCTTCGCCATCGTAACAACCGGCCGGATCCTCGAGCACGCCGCGACGAAAGAGCGAAGCTTCCTCGGCGACGAGGTCGAGGCAGAAGGCGGCGAGGCGGCGATTCAGCTCATTCTGGCGCGCCAGGGCCAGCGCCGCCCGGCGGACGCGCGTCAGCCGCGGGGCCAGTTCGCGGCGCGCCGTCGGCGGCAGAGCCGGCAGCGCTGCCGTCAGCGAGGTCGGCCGCGAGGCGACGGTCGCCAGCAGCGCGGCCGCACACCGCTCGCGCTGGATGCGCACCGCGTCGGCCGGGGGCAACGATTGCTGCCACCGCTGGGCATTTTCCGCCAGCGCAGGGACGTCGTGATGCTCCATGCAATGCTCCTGTTCCATCGCGAGTGCGAGCAGGATGGCGTACTGCTCGGCTTCATCTTCAAGCAATGCGCAAAGTTGGCGCGTTTCCGCGTCGTTCGTCATGGCGGCCTGCGTGGGATGCATCATGCTCCGTCTCTCCTTGGCGAACGGGCACCGGGATTTCTCACGAGCTACTTCGCCAGTTCCATGCCAGGTGTCAGCCCCAGGCGAACCGCCAGATCGCTCACCCTGGCCACGTAGCGTCGCGTTTCCCCGTAGTCCGGAACCTGGACTCCGGCCCGATCCACGGCGCCGGGGCCGGCGTTGTAGGCGGCGAGGGCGAGATCGAGGCGCCCGTCGTACCGGTCGAGCATCCGTGCGAGATAGCGTGCGCCGCCCAGCAGCCCCTGGGCGGGGTCGTGCGGATCGCCCACCCCCACCTCGCGGGCCGTGGCGGGCATGAGCTGCATGAGGCCGCGGGCGCCACGGGATGACACAGCGCCCGGATTACCGCCCGATTCCTGTACCGTGACGGCGAGCAGCAATCCCGGGTCGACGCCCGTCTCCCGCGAGGCCCGCGCCAGTTCGGTCCCGAAGCTGGCCAGACTGTCGGCCGCCGCGCCACCCACGACACCAGCGCGCTCGTGCAGGACCCGCATGCGATCCGATCCTGCCGCGATCGTCGGCGACGGGCACGCGGCCTGTGCCTGGTACGCGGCCACGGAGCGGTGCGGCAACCCGCGGGCCGGCAATGCCGCCGCGCCGTCCTCGCCCGACGGCACGATTCGGTCGCGGAACTGCCGGACGATGAGGTCGCCGATACCGAATTCGCCGCGCGTCGCGAGACCGTCGGCGAGCGCCTGGTCGTGCATCTGCTGATAGATCCGCGAGCCGCCGCTCTGACCCCAGAGGTCATTCTCGGGCACGGTGCTGCGCATCGACTTGAGCATCTCGTTGAGGAAGAGCGCCTCGAACTGCTGGGCGGCTTTCTGCAAGCCGGCGAGATCATTGTGCTCAGCCGCGGCCTCCAGCGACCGCGTCGCACGCGAGGTAGCGGCGCGGGCGCTCGCGTTCTCGGTGGCCAGGCTGTCGTTCAGAGGTTCCACGGCACTCCCTACATGATCACCAGTTCGGCTTGTAAGGCCCCCGCCTGCTTCAGGGCCTGTAGGATGGCAATGATGTCGCGCGGGCTCGCGCCGACATCGTTGAGAACGGCCACCACGTCGGCCACGGTGCTCGTCTCCGGCACTCGCAGCACCTGCGCCTCCTTGTCGTGCACTTGCGTGTTCACGTCGGGCGTGACCACGGTGCGACCATTGGGGCTGAATGGCGCCGGCTGCGACACATCGTACGACGTGCGGATCTCCACCTTGAGCGTGCCATGCGCGACCGCCGCCTCCTTGAGCACGACGTGCGCGCCCACGACGATCGTCCCCGTGCGCTCGTTGATCACCACGCGGGCCGGCGCATCGCTCGTGGACACCAGCTCGCCCATGCGGGCAAGAAAGGTCACCGGCTCGGCGCGCAGCCTGGCCGGGACTTTCGCCTCCACGCGGTTGGCGTCGATGGCCACGGCCGTGGTGTCGCCGAAGGCGGCGTTGATCGCGTCGGACATCGCCGCTGCCGTGCTGAAGTCGGGATTGTGCAGCAACCAGACCACGGTGTTGTCCTTGATGATCTGACCCGGCCGGGGCACCTTCACCGTGCCGCCGCCGGGAATCATGCCCACGGTCGCATGATTCTTCCGGTAGCTATTGTTCGCGCCGCTCTTGATGTTGAAGCCGCCGATGCTCACCGGCCCCTGCGCCACCACGGCCACGTTGCCGTCGGCCGCGAGGAGCGGTGTCATGACGAGCATGCCGCCCTCCAGGCTGCTCGCATCGCCGAGCGAGGATACCGTGACGTCGATGCGCGCCCCCACGCTCGCCGTGGGGTCGACCGCCGCCGTCACCAGCACCGCCGCCACGTTCTTCATGCGCACCTGCGCGGGATCCACCGACACGCCCAGACGCTCGAGCATGACCTGCAGCGAGTTGATGGTGAAGGCCGAGCTCTGGCCATCGCCGGTACCGCCGAGCCCCACGACGAGGCCGTAGCCGAGCAGGGGCTCGGGCGCCATGCCGTCGATGGCGGCGAGGTCCTTGATCCGCGAGTCGCCCGCCAGAGCGGCCGCGGTCCACAGTGCCAGGAGCATGGTGCTCAGGATCGCGATGCGTGCGTGCATGGTCACTCCTAGAAGAGCCAGTTGACGATCTTGGTGATGATGCCCGGCTGTGCGGCACTCTGGATCGCGCCGGATCCCGAGTACGAGATCTGCGCATCGGCGATGTACGTGGAAAGGATCGTGTTGTCGGCGCGGATGTCGGTGGGCCGGCACAGGCCGCTGATCTCGATGAGCTGCTTGTCGCCGTTGATGTCCACCAGCCGCGTGCCGACGAGGCGGAAATCGCCGCTGGGCAACACCTCGTTGATCCGCACGGAGATCTCGGCTTGCAGGCTGCCCGTGCGCGACGTCTTGCCGTCGCCCTTGAACTTGTTCTCCGAGTCGAGGCTCCAGTCGGTGATCGAGCTGAGCAGCCCGAGTCCCGGGCCGCCGCCGACCTCGGTCTTCGTGTTCGCATCCACCTTGCTCGTGGCGTTGGCGGTGCTGCTCTCCACGATGATGATCGTGACGATGTCGCCGACACGCAGGGCCTTGGCGTCGGTCACGAGACTGCGGCCCGTGCGCAGGTCGATCAATGGGGTCTGCGCAGCGGCTGTCGCCGCCAGGGCGCCGAGCAGGAAGAGGATGATCAGGACCGGCAACAAGCGAACGAGCCGGGTCCAGCGCGTACCTCGTGACATCAGCGACTGCCTCCACGTTGGAGTTCCACGCGGCCGGGTCCCACCACGCGCCCCGTGACGAGACCGCCGTTTGCCTCATTGCGCACCGTGATGACCTGGCCGAGACGACCGTCCTGCCGGCTCAGCCCGCGTACCACGACGCTCACGCCCCCTCGCCGCAAGACCAGCTCCACCGCATCGCCACGGTGCACCATCGGCGCCACGGCGAGATCGTTGCGGCTCAGCGCCGTGCCGGCGCGCAGGTCGTGGGCGGCCGCCGTCCCATCCAGTTCCGACGGATCACCCACCAGCCCCGGGCTGGCCGTGGCCAGATCCTGCCAAGCCCACGAGAGCGCCTCCGGAAGCACCGCCGTCCCGCGGGGCACCGTGCGGGTGACCGTGGGCACGGCACCGAAGGCGTGCAGGACGACCGTGGCGGTCACGCGCTGGCGCCGCGGGCCATCGCACACCAGCACGGGCACGAGGTTGCGGCCGGGCGTCAGGGGCTCGATGCGCTCTAGGGTCACCCGCCAGCCGTCGCTCGCCGTCAGGCGCGACCCTGGCAGCGTCACCTCGAGCCAGGAATCCGGCGCGCTCGCTCCCGGTGGCGGGATCAGGGTCGCCAGTGCCGCCCGCACCCGTGTGAGCAGCGAGTCGGGCTCGACCTCGCCGCCCGCGAAGCGCAGCGTGCAGACCTCCGCACCGGCAAGGCGCAGCCCGTCGGCCTGGCCCGCCAGCACGAGCTGGCGCAGGATCGAGCGCCGGCTCACCAGGCGCACGTCGCCCGGCAATCCCCCGGCTGCGACGGCGAGACTCGCCACCTGCTCGGGCACGCCGGTCATGGCCACATCGGTCAGCCGCGCCACGGCGCCCGCCACCGTCGCGCCGGGAGCCAGCTCGAGGGTCCAGATAGGCGCAGCCTGGCCCACCACCGGCAGGGCCATGAGCAAGCCAACCATCAGCCAGCACTTGAGCCATCGAGCATCATGCGTTGCTGTATCCATCATTACCGCTTGATCGAGTTGGCGATCTGGAGCATCTGATCGGCCATGGTGATCGTCTTGCTGTTCAGTTCGTAGGCTCGCTGGGCCGTGATCATGCGCACCAGCTCGTCCACCGTTTCCACGTTGCTCAGCTCGAGGTACCCCGACGACGTCTCGCCCACACCGTCCTGACCAGGCGTGGACAGGACCGGAGGGCCGCTCGCCGGCGACTCCAGGAAGAGATTGCTCCCGCGCGCCGTGAGGCCGGCGGCGTTGGGGAAACGCGCCAGCTCGAGCGAGCCGATCTGTTGCACCGTCGACGTGTCGCCCGAGAGCATCACGTTCACGGTGCCGTCGCGAGCGACACTCACCTCCACGGCGTCCATCGGAATCTGCACCGGCGGCTCGAGGCGATAGCCCATGGCGGTGACGACGTTGCGCTCGCCATCCATCTTGAAGCTGCCGTCGCGCGTGTAGGCGAGGTTGCCATCGGGCAAGCGCACCTGGAAGAAACCGTCGCCCTCGATCATCAGGTCGAGGGGATTGCTGGTGGAAACGATGGTGCCCTGGGAGAAGTCCTTGGCCGTGGCCACGAGCTTCACGCCATGGCCGACCTCCACCTTGCTCGGCGCGGACTGTCCGGTCGCGCTCGCCTGTCCGCCGGGCGCCACCTGCTCGTACAGCAGGTCCTGGAACTCCGCGTGGCTCTTCTTGAACCCCGTGGTGCCCACGTTCGCCAGGTTGTTGGCGATCGTGTCGATATTCGTCTGCTGGGCCTTCATGCCGGACGCCGCGGATCCCAATGCGCGCATCATCAGGCCTCACCCCTTTCGGTCACTGATTGACCCGTCCGAGCGTGTTCGTGCTGTGACTGAGCAATTCGTCGTTCGCGCGCAACACCTTCGACTCGATCTCGAAGGCCCGCTGCGCCTGGATCATGTCGACGAGGGTCTGCACCGCGTCGACATTGCTGGTCTCCAGGAAGCCCGTCGTCACGGTGACGGCGCCGTCGGTCACCGGTTGCGGCGGCATGTCGTCGGGCGCGGCCAGCAGGCCGTCGCCGCGGTGCTCGAGGTGGTTCACGTCGTCGAAGGTCACCAGCCGCAGCTTGCCGGGGCTGTTGCCGTCGACGATCACGCTCCCGTCCTGGGCGAAGTCGAAGCTCTTGCCATCCAGGGTGATCGCGCCGCCGGACCCCTGCACGGCGAGCCCGCCGCTCGTCACCAGCTGACGCTTGTCGTCGACCCGGAAGGCGCCGTCGCGTGTGTAGTACTCGTGTCCTTGCGCGTCGCGCACGACGAAGAACCCCTGTCCCTCGAGCGCGAGGTCGGTAGCGCGCCCCGTCACCTGCAACTCGCCCTGGCGGCGATCGAACGCCTGGCTCATGACCAGCGGCCGCTGCACCGGCCAGGCGTCGTTGGCGTCGCCGATGAGGCGAGTGCTGGCGGAAAACGGCATGCCCCCCGCGCCCGGGTTGCTCACCCCGCCGCTGGCCTGCTCGGCCACACGGGTGAGAACCTGCTTGAACCCCGTGGCATCGATGTTGGCCAGATTGTGGGCCAGCGTATCGATCCGGGTCTGCTCCAGGTGCATGGCCGTCTCGGCGGTCTTCAACGTGCGCAGCACGGCGTGTCCCTTCCGCCGGGCATGGGCAGTCCCGGCCCTGGGGAAACCGCAAGCGATGTGCCACGAGCCGCGATGGGAAAGGCGGCTACCCGCCGCCACGGTCGGCAACGATTGCCGCCGTACGGGGCGCCGTGCCGGGCGGCTGGGGCGGATTTGGCAGCTCCCGGCAGCTCTTGCCCGGTGTGCGCGCGAGCGGCGGCGCGGGCCGCAAGGCGGGAACCATGGTCAGCGAGAATCCGGCGGTGGGTGATTACCTGGCGGCGGTGGGCTCGGGGGCGATCGCCGAGGGGATCGCCGCGGGCAGGCGGAGCGTGACCAGGGTCAGGTCGTTCGGGCGGCTGGTGACCGCGATGTTCCCGCCGTGGGCGTCCACCAGCTTCTTGACGATCACCAGGCCGAGCCCCGTCCCCTTGATCTCTCGCTGGGTGCGGCCACGTCGGTACGGCCGGAAGAGCTCCGCCAGTTCCGCCGGCGTCAATCCGATGCCGCCATCGGCGACCTCGATCACGACCCAATCATCGTCCCGGCGCGCGCGGACGCGGACCCAGCCGCCGTCCACATTGTACTTGATGGCGTTGCTCACCAGGTTCTGCAGGATCTGCGTCAGGCGCAGCGGGTCGCAGGCGAGTTGCAGGTGGTGCGGTTCCACGGTCACCGAGACCGCGACCTTCTTCTCCTGCGTCACCAGCTCGAGATCGTCGAGCGCATCGGCCAGGAGGGGCTCGAGGTCGATCACCTCGCGGTTCAGATTCACGAACCCGGCCTCGATCCGGCTGACCTCCAGGAAGTCGTTCAACAGGCGAGTCAGCTCATCCACCTTCTGCAGCACGTGACCGAGGAACTCGCCCTGCAGGTCGGTGACCGGCCCGGCCTTGCCGCTCGCGATGAGGGCCGCATAGCCCTGGATCACCGCCAGCGGGGAACGCAGATCGTGGGCCACCATCGAGTGGAAGTCGGCTTTCATCCGCTCGTGGGTTACCTGCTGCGTGACGTCACGAAACACGAATGCCGTGGCGTCCTCGTGGCCGCCAATGCGGATGGCCGCCACCCGGCAGGTGAGGGTGAGCTCGGCCTCGCCACGCCGGGCGCCGAACGTCACGGTCTTGCCGTCAGCGACGCGCAGGCGTACGCGCACGTCGGCCGGCACCGCCAGGTGGTCGAGGATGGCGTCCAGCGGCTGTCGCGGCGGCAGGTCGGACGGGAGCTGAGCGAGCGTGAGAAAAGCGTGGCTGACCAGCAGGATCCGCTCGTCCTGGTCGCAGATCACCACCGGTTCGTGGAGGTTGCGTAGAATGGTCGCGAGCCGATCGGTCTCCTGTTGACGCTCGTCCTGAAGGTCCTTGATGCGCAGGAACGCACGGATGCGCGACTCGAGTTCGCGCGCGGCGATACGCTTGGGTAGGTAGTCGTCGGCGCCCATGTCCAGGCCGCGCACACGCGAGTCGAGCTCGTCATCGGCACTGATCATGAGGATCGGCAGGAGCTGCGTCTCGGGATCGCGCCTCAGCGCGCGGCACACCTCGAGCCCGTGCAAGCCGGGTAGCTCCTTGTCGAGCAGGATGAGATCCGGCCGGTGAGCCATGGCCTCGCGCAGCCCGGTGAGACCATCGGTTGCCACGCTCACCTGATGCCCCTGCGCCTCGAGACGACGACGCCACACGAGCGCGGTGACTGCATCATCCTCGATGAGCAGGATTCTGGCCGGCGATGAGGTCATGCGATCTCCCGTACCTGGACGGGGGCCCGGAGACGTGACAGACGGCCCCGCAGGTGACTCGCGTCAGATAGCTATCGGCAGATCACGGCAGGGACATGAGGAAATTCCGCAAGCAGATCGCCGGCACGGGACGTCGCGGAGCAGAGAAGCCTGCCTAGGTCGCTGTCATGAGGAGGTTGATGTGCTCCTCGAGGATCCGCGCCGCCTCCGGCTCCATCGCCGTGAAAAATACGGCGATCTCGTAGGAATCCTGGCCGGGCGTGGGCTGCTCGGGCTCGCTGCGTACGACGAGGCCCTCGCACTGCACCAGGGCGAGGTCGGGTGGCGCACCCGCGGGCCCCGCAACGGTGAGCTCGAGACCGAGCGCGAGCTTCGTCATCGGGGCGATGAAGTGGTCGGTGAGGAAATATGCGCCGGACGTGGAGATGTTGATGGTCTGCAGGTTGGCAGCCAACGTGCTGTCAGATCCGACAGGGACGCTCACCTTCAGCTTGAGATTCGCGTCCACGCGCTGGGCGCGGCGTCGTTCGGAGAACGCGGCCATGAGACCCTCCTGGTTGGCGCTTCCGACGATCTCCCTATCAAGAGCCGTGCCGGCGCCCGAAGGCGCCGGCCCCGCACCGCTTACTTCTTCTTGTGACGGTTCTTGCGCAGACGCTTCTTGCGCTTGTGCGTCGCGATCTTCTTGCGCTTGCGCTTGCGGCCGTTGGGCATCGTCCCACCTCTTCGATCTGTGTCAAACGGGGCTATCGCGGCGGATGCCCCTCTCCAAAAGCGACGGCCCAAGATAGTTTGCCGCGCCGCGGCACACAACCCCGGGCTATCGGTTTCTCAATCCTTGTCGTTCAGTCGGGCCTTCAACTCGTTGGAAGCCTTGAAGTACGGGACTCGCTTGGCAGGCACCCCCACCGCGTCGCCGGTCCGCGGATTGCGCGCGAGGCGCGAGCGCCGGTTCTTGACCTTGAAACTCCCGAAACCGCGCAGTTCGACCTTGTCGTCCGCGACCAGGGCTCGCCCTATGTTCTCGAGGATCAAGTTGACGATGATGCCCGTGTCCTTCTTGCTGACACCCGTCTCGTTCGCGATCAACTCGACCAGCTCCGCCTTGGTCATGATCCACGTTCCTCCTGCATTACCAGTTTCGAGATCGACGTGTCCGCGGTATGAGGGGCAGACGTTAGCATGCGAGATATTGGGTGTCAACTAACGGAATCACAGGAAGTTGCGAAAAAAAGAATGTTTCCCGTGGCTTGCCGCGTGACCAACCGGAAGGGGCCTGCAAGATGTGACGTGCGGGCGTTCCAGCGGCCAAACACGGGCAGCACAGGAAACATTGGCCTCATACCAACAAGAGTCGGGCCAGCGTGAATCAGGCACGCACGCTTTCTGCGCAGACATCACTCAAGTTATTTTATGGCAAAAAGTTGAGAAAGAAGCCGGTCGACGGGCCCCCGACCGTGATGCGGAGCGACCCGGCCGTCGGTGCCGCAATCGGCAACGTTGAACCGCCACCGGCCGTGCAACACGCCGACACGCGACCTCAGGCCCCGGCGAGATACCGGAACAGAGCGCCGTGTGCGTCCGTGAGCTGGCAGCCGCGCCGCCCCAGCACCACCTCTGCCGTATCCAGGGCCCGCCCCACATCGTAGGGCGTACCGCGACCGTCGCCCCAGGTGAACATGGGCAGCGTCTTGGGTGGAAATCCAGTGGCGAACACATTGCTCGCGAAACCCACGCAGGTGGCCGTGTTCAGGAGGGTGCCAATGGCGGTCTTCACGTGTTCGCCGGCGAGCAATCCGAGGAACTGCAAGCCGGTATCCTGAGGGCCGGAGCCATCGTCGACCCGGATCGGACCGTAGTTGTTCTTCAGGTCGCTGCAGGTCGTCATGGCGCCCAGATTCACCCAGCTACCGAGATAGGCGTGACCGATGAAACCGTCGTGCTGCTTGTTGACGAAGTCGAGAAAGGTGCTCTCGCCGATCTCGCCCGCAACCCTGTTCACGGCGCCAAGCGAGGTCTCGCCATAGATGCGGGCACCCGCCTTCACCACCGATCCCGGCCCGATGTAGAGCGGCCCCTCCAGGTAACACTGCGGCATCACCCGTACGCGGCGATCGATGACCACGGGGCCGGCACTGGCATCGATGACCACGCCCGGCGCCACGACCACGTCGTCTCCCATGTACACATGCCCATCCGCGAGTACCGTGACGCCATCCAGACCCACCGAACCGCGCACCAGCGCCGTCCCTTGCGTCCATGGCGCGGGCCCGCCGCCATCCGGTAGCACACCCCACGGTTGGCGCGGGGGCAGTCCGCGCTCGCCGAGCCGGGCCGCGTCGGCTGCGATGGCCGGCCCCGTGGCGCCCACGAGGTCCCAGAGCCGTTGCCATGCCGCGGGAAGCACCTGCGCCACGGGCAGGCGGGGCGTGGCCACCGGCACCTCGGGTGCGAAGATGGGCGGCGCGGTCCGGGGATCGCGCCAGCACGCGCCGTGCACGGACACGTCGTCCCACGCTCGCCACGCCTCCAGGAAGGCCGCGACGTGCTCGCCGCCCAGGCAGACCGCCAGGAGACCGTCGTCGTCGCGCCAGCTCCAGTCCTGAGGATCCTGGGCCGCCGCCAGGAGCGCATCGATCACACGCCAGTCGGCGCCCACGCGGGCCCCGATCGCGAGCAACCGCCGCCCGGCCGATTCCGCGATCGCCTCGGCCAGCGCGTCCGCGCCCACCAGCGCGCCGCCCGTAGGCGCCAGACCTCCCAGGGCAGCCAGATCGCCCAGGTGGCTGCGTGGCAGCAGTACCGGTGGCTTGCCCGTGAGGCGCGCGAGACGCTCGCGCAGGTTCAGGATGCCGCAGCGCAGCTCGTAGACCGGAACGCTCGCGCTGAGCGGGCGGAAATGGGAGGCAGTGTGGTCCTCGAACACGGCGAGAATGGGATTCACGGCGGCGACCTCCCTGAAACAGTTCCAGCCCCCAGTCCTCCGGTTGCTGGGATCTTAGCCCGGCGCCTCGAACCCGCCAAGCATCACCTGAGGTGCCACCGCCGTCACGCGAGGACGTCGAGGAGAGTCCCCAGCATCTCGTCGGCCGACCGCACGACGGCGAAGCTCGCCTCCATGCCGCGCCGCGCGACCTGTAGCCCCGCGAATGCCCCCGGCAGGTCGTCCAGAGGTTCGCCGGAAGTCCCGGCGCGGGCGATGGTTTCCGCCTGCGCCTCGAAACGGCGCTTGTTGTGCTCGATGCCCTGGAGGGCCGCACCCAGGCCGGACACTGTCATGGCGCACCTCCTCGCCCCTGGTTTCGGCCGGTATCCGGCGGACTTGAGCAAAAACAGCGATTCCGAGCCCGCGATCGCGACTTCTCTCGCAGCACTGGCCATGGTATCTTCGCACCGGGTCAGCCAGTGGGAGGTGTTCGGGATGACTGGCGATTTCTTCGAGACTTTCTGCGACCGGTGCATCCACCGTCGTTTCGAAGCGAGCCGCGGGGTCGTATGCGGCCTCACCGATCAGCGGCCCGATACGACCAGGCCCTGCGCGGAGCTGGTCATCGACCCCGAGCGCGCCGAGGATGTCGCCCTGCTCCAGCGCAACCGCGAACGGTTCGAGACCGTGATCGCCATCGAGGAGTCGATGACCAACGGCCGCTCGAGCGGCATCGGTTCCGGACCTCGGATCTGGATCTACACGACGATGGGGATCGTGATCGCCAGCCTCGCCTACCTCGTGGATCGATGCGGCCGCTGAACGGAGCGCACCCCGCGAGCACAGGGTCGATTCCGTCGCGGCGACGTGGTATCATTGATGGCGTGAACGCACGCCCCGGTTCCCCTGGGACCGGGCTCCACCCATGTCTCCCGAGGAGCCCACGATGCCCCGCCGCGCTTTGTTCCTGTTCGCATTGCTGGCCACCCTTGGTCTTGCCGGCTCCTCTCTACCGAGCCGCGCCCTCGCCGCTGACCCGCCTACGCCCTCCCAGGCGCCGGAGCTGGCGGATCAGGCTCGGGAATGGGACGTCGACGGTCTCGAACCGTTGCTGCCGCACGCCACCACTCAGGCTGAACTCGACTTCTGGCAAGGTCGCGAGGACGAGAAGCCCGGCCGCCTGCTGCCCGACGACCCGCCGCCCGTGGCGCCGGTGCGCAACTGCGCAGAATGGGAACCGTGCACGGGGGTGCTGATCCGCTACCCGCTAGGGCTGCCGTATAACCTGCTGCAGGATCTCGACGATGATGTCACGCTGCACGTCGTCGTGTCGTCGTCGTACCTCGCGACAGCCCAGTCGTCGCTGCTCAACAACGGCGTGGACATGAGCCGCGTGGAATTCCTGGTACGCGCGAACGACTCCATCTGGACCCGCGACTATGGCCCCTGGTTCATCTTCGACGGCAACGGGGACATCGGCATCGTCAACCACACGTACAACCGGCCGTCCCGCCCCAACGACAATCTCATCCCCCTGTACTTCGGCCAGGAGCAAGGTATTCCTGTCTACAGCCACAGCATGTACCACACCGGCGGCAACTACATGACCGACGGTGCGCACATCAGCTGTTCCACGCGCCTGGTGTACAACGAGGCCGCCACCTACAACGGCATGACGCAAGCTCAGGTCGATCAGCTCATGCTCGATTACTACGGCGTGCAGAACTACGACGTGCTCGACTACATCGAGAGCGGCGGTATCCACCACATCGACACCTGGGCCAAGTTCCTCGACGAGGAGACGGTGATGGTGAAGCAGGTGTGGCCCTCGCACGGCACCTACGCGCCTCTGGAGCAGCGCGCCACGTTGCTGGCGTCGCTGCAGGCATCGACCGGACGCCATTACCAGGTGCACCGCGTCTACTGCTACAGCACGTCGAGCGGCCCGGCGAGCTACACGAACAGCCTGGTCCTCAATGACAACATCTACGTGCCTTTCTTCGGCAACAGCACGTACGACCAGCAGGCCCTGGACGCCTATCGCGAGGCCGAGCCCGGCTACACGGTGCGCGGCTACTACTACAGCGGGTTCCTCAGCGACGACGCGCTTCACTGTCGGGCCAAGGGCGTCATGGACGGCGGCATGCTACGCGTGGCCCACGTGCCGATCATCACGGACCAGCCGGCCGGACCCGTGCCCTTGACCGTGGACGTGCGGGCCCATAGCGGCATGGACGTGACGCTCGTGCGCGCCTATTACCGCCTGGGCGGCGGCGACTGGCAATCCGTGGATCTCGTGCCGACCGGCACGCCCGACCAGTATACGGGAGCGCTTCCGACGGCGGGCGCCAGCGGCGACACCTGCGACTACTTCATCCATGCCGAGGACGCCTCCGGACGGCACGAGGGCATGCCGCGCGTCGAACCCGCGCGCTGGTACAGCTTCTGGCACGCCGGCACGCCCACGGCGGTCGCTGGTGGCACCGCTCCTGCGGCGGCTGTCCTGCACCCCAATTACCCCAACCCGTTCAATCCCAGCACTGTCTTCAGCTTCGATCTGAAGTACGCCGACACGGTGTCGCTGGATGTCATCGACGCCCGCGGCCACCGCGTGCGCACGTTGATCACCGGCCCCTGTCCGGCCGGCCACACCGAGATCGCCTGGTATGGCGACGACGATCAGGGTCGGGCAGTCGCCTCTGGGACCTATTACTACCGGCTGCGTGCAGCCGGTCTGCAGTACTCGCGAGCGGCGACGCTGATCAAGTAGACGCGCCCCGACGAGACATGCCCCATGGCTACGGACACGCGAGCCCCGGTCACTGCGACTGGGGCTCGGCGTTTCGAGGCGGGAGCAACCGGCGTCAGGCCTGGCGCGGCCGGCGCCACAGATGCCGCGGCCCGTCCCACATGGCCCAGCGTAGGCCGGCCTTGACCGTATCGAGGCTGGCGTACATCACCGGCACGACCACCAGGGTCAGGAACGTGGCCACGGTGAGTCCCCAGATCACCGCCACGCCCATCGGCCCCCACCACTCGCTCGATTCGCTCCCGACGACCAGCACCCGGTGCAGATGACCGTGGAAGAGCTGGATGAAGTCGATCGAGCAGCCGGTGGTCAGTGGCACGAGACCCAGGATCGTGGTCACGGCCGTCAGCACCACGGGGCGGAAACGCGTGAGACCGGCGCGTACGACCGCCTCATGCAGCCCGAGTCCGCGGCCGCGGAGCTGGTTCACGTAGTCGATGAGCACGATCGCGTTGTTCACCACCACGCCGGCCAGCGAGATCACGCCCACGCCGGTCATGATGATGCCGAACGGCGTGCCCGTGGCCAGCAGACCCAGGAGCACGCCGATGAGAGAGAGCACCACGCTGGACAGGATCACCAGCGGCTGCGTGACGGATCCGAACTGCGAGATCAGCACGAGGAAGATGAGCATGATCGCCACGCCGAACGCGTCGCTGAGAAAGCTCTGGGCCTCGGCCTGATCCTCGCTCTCGCCGGTGTACGCAATGGTGTATCCCGCTGGAATACTGAAGTCGTTCAGTCCTTCCTGAACCTTGGCCAGCAACGCGTTGCCGTTGTAGCCGGGCGCCGCGTCAGCCATCACCGTCACCGTCCGCGTGCCGTCGATCCGGTGCACTGCCGCCAGCGCCGTCTTGAATCGGGGTTCGGCAAAGGCGGAGATGGGGATCGACTTGCCCTCGTAGAACACGGTCGCCGTCTGCAGATCTTCCACCTTGCGCCGAAACGGTTGCTGGTACCGCACGGTGATGTCGTACTCGTCCTCGCCCACGCGATACTTCGCGGTCTCGGAGCCGTGCAAGGCAGTGCGCACGGTGCCGGCGATGTCGGTGGTCTGCAGGCCGAAGCGTCCGGCCTTGTCGATGTCCGGCCGCAACTCGATCTCCGGCAGATCGTTGTCGTAGTTGTCCTCGATGTTGATCAGGCCCGGGATGTTGCGGATGCGTTCCTTCACCTGCGTGGCGAGATCGCCCAGCACGGAGAAGTCGCTGCCGGACAGCTCGATGTTCACCGGCTTGCCGGTGGGCGGTCCCTCGTCCATCTCCTCCACCGTCACCGTCGCGCCCGTGAAGTCGCGCAGGCGGTCGCGAAGATCGTCCAGGGCGTCGCGCGAGGGCCGGGAGCGGTCGATCTTGTCGACGAACTCCATCGTCACCATGGCCTCATTCGAGGGCGCCGCCTCCCCTCCGCCCATGCCGCCCCGCGACACGCCCACCTGCGCACTGTACGCCTTGAGATCGCCGATCTCCTTCACCTGCGACTCCACCTGGGCCGCGTAGGCGTCGGTGAGTTCGATCCGCGTGCCGCTCGGCGCGGCGATGGTGACCTGGGCCTGGTTGGGGTCGATCGAGGGGAACAGTTCCACCCCATGATTGAAACGGCCGTAGAGCACGAAGGAAACGACCAGAAGGAGGAACATGCTCACCACGGTACGGGCACGGTGCTTCAGCGCCCACAGCAGCAATGGCTCGTAGCTGCGCAGCCCGAGATTCATCAAACGATCGCCCAGCCTGGTGCTGCCGCCGCCCACCTTGGGCTCGCGCATGAAACGAGCGCAGAGTACCGGATTGAACACGAGCGCCACGAGCAGTGAGGCCGTGAGCGTGATGATCACGGTGATCGGCAGGTACTTCATGAACCCGCCCATGATGCCCGGCCAGAAGATGAGCGGCCCGAACGCGGCCAGCGTGGTCAAGGTCGACGAGATGACCGCCGACGAAACCTGGTGCGTACCCACGGTCGCCGACTGCTGCGCATCCATGCCCTTGCCGCGGTGACGATAGATGTTCTCCACGATGACGATGGCGTTGTCCACCAGCATGCCCAGGGCGAGGATGAGGCTGAACAGCACCACCATGTTCAAGGTGATGTTCAGCGCCCGCAGCACGATGAACGTGATCAGCATCGAGAACGGGATGGCGGCGCCCACGAAGAGCGAGTTGGTGAACCCGAGGAAGAGGTAGAGCACCGCGACGACGAGAATCAGACCGCTGAGGATGTTGTTCTCCAGCTCGTTCACCATGTAGCGGATGTCTTGCGACTGGTCGCCCACGATGCTCACGCGGGTGCCGGTCGGAAACGTCGGTTCCAGACGCGCAAGCGTATCCCGTACCCGCTCGGCGATCGCGATGATGTTCTCGCCCGAACGCTTCTTGATCACCAGGGTCACGGCGTCGTGACCGTTGACGCGCGAGATCGTCTCGCGGTCTTTCACGCCGAAGTCCACGGTGGCCACGTCGCGCAGGTAGACGGGGGTGGCCTCGCCGGGATTGACGACGAAGTCGAGCAGGCCGTCCACCTGCGCCACCTCGCCGGGTACGCGGACCTGGTAGTCGTACTGGCCGAAGCTGAGCTTACCGCCGGGAATGGTGACGTTCTGCAGCGAGATCGCGTCCTGCACGTCTTGCAGGCCGAGCCCGTAGAACGCGAGGCGCTCCGGATCCACGTTCACCTGCACCTCGTTCTCGATGCCGCCCACCAGGTCGGCCGAGAGTACGCCGGGAATCTGTTCCAGCGCTTCCTGCAGGTCCTCGCCCGTCTTCTTGAGGAGGAAGAGATCGTAATCGCCCGAGAGGTTCACCTGCATGATCGGCCAGTCGCTGGAACTCAACTCCATGATCAGCAGATCCTCGCGCGTGTCCGTCGGCAGGTCGGGCTTCGCCAGGTCCACGCGGTCGCGCACCTTCTGCAGGGCGTCGCTCATGTTCACCTTCGTGGTGAATTCGAGGGTGACCTCGGACATGCCGTAGAATGAGCTGCTCGTCATCTCCTTGAGATCGGGCAGGCCCTTCAGCTCGCGCTCGATCTTGCGGGTGACGAGGTTCTCCATGTCCTCGGGCGACGTGCCCGCGTACGGCGCCATGACCAGCACGTAGGGGATCTTCACGTCCGGGGCCGATTCACGGGGCAGCCGCACATACGAGATGATCCCCATGGTCGCGATGATGACCATGAACGCGAAGATCATCGGGTAGCGCTGGATCGATCCGGAGGTGATCTTCATTGCGCGACCTCGCCGACGGCGCCCACGCGCGTGGCGGCGGCCGACGCCTTGATCACCGCCGGGTCGCTGGTACTGGTGCCGTCGCCGTAGGCCACGGTCTCGGTGACGGACACGAGGCTGCCGTCCTGCAGCTCGCGCTGGCCACGCACCACCAGGGAATCGCCCGCGCTCACGCCCTCGCGAACGGCCACCATCAGGCCTTGCTGCGGCCCGAGCGTCACGGCGCGTCGGACGGCGCGGCGACCCGTGACGATGTAGACCTCGTCACCGACCTGCCCCGAGAGCACCGCGTCGCGCGGCACCACGACGAGTCCGCGCGTCGTGGTCTTCGCCAGCCGCGCACGCGCGATCACACCGCTGCGCAGCGCCAGATCCGCGTTGGCGACGTCGATCTCGAGCTTGAACTTTCCGCTCTGCGGATCGGCCTCGAAACCCACCCAGCCCACGCGGGCTTCCCGCGGTTCAGGCAGCCCGGCCACGTCCACCGTCGCGGTCTGGCCCGCGCGCAACCACTCCACCTCCGATTCGGTGACGGTGGCCTCGAGCTTGAGCGTGAAGGGGTCGATCACGCGCGCCACGACGGTGCCGGGCGCCACGAGCTGGCCCGGCTCTACCATACGGTCGACCACGAGTCCGTCGTACGGCGCCTTGACGGCGGCACGGTCATAGCGGATCTGCGCCACGTCGCGAACCGACCGGACCCGCTCCAGCGAAGCGTCGCTCTGCAGCATCGCGAGCTGGCTGACCTTGCCGGCCGCGAAGATCTGCGACGTCTTGTCGTGGTTGTACGACTCCGTCGCCAGGTTCGCCTCGGCAGCGGCGAGGTCGGCCGCCAGCAGGCGCCGATCGAGGGCCACGATCACGTCGCCCTCGTCGACACGGCTCCCCTTGTCGTGGGCGATCGCGTCGATGGTGCCGCTCTCCTCGCTGCTGATGTCGGTGCCACGCATGGGTTCCAGCTTCCCCGACACCTCGAAGTACTCCGTGACCGGCGAGGTTTCCAGCGGCATCAGGCGCACATTGTGCGGGACCTCGCGAGAGGCCGTGTCGGGCCCCGGCTTGCTGCATCCCGTGAGGAGGACGGCGCCGAGCATGAGGACACCGCCGAGCGGCCGGCGAAGTGGACGATGCGGAAAGTTCGGCATCATGATCCCTCTCTAGCGAGCGGCCGCGACCAGACCGGGAATCTCGGTCAGGAGCACGGCGGGTGAATAACCGACGGACCGCTTCAGGCCGGCCGTCTGCGTGAGCACGTCGTAGCGCGCCCCGATCAGCGTGCGGCGCGCCGTGAGCTGACTCGACTGCGCGTCGAGAACATCCAGGTAGCTGGCCTTGCCCAGCTCGTACATCAGGAGGCTCTCGCTCAACGCCTCCTCCGCGCGGTCGAGATTCACCTCGGCAGCCCGTAGGTTCTCCCGCGCGGTGTTCAGGTTGTTGACCGTCTCGCGCACTTCCACCGCCGCGCTGCGTCGGGTACCGGCGATCTCCCTCTGGGTACGCCGGATCTGAGCCTTCGTCTCGTCCACCTGGCCCTTCGTGGACAGGCCGTTGAACACCGGCACCGTGACGGCCACCGACGCGGCCCACGATTCGTGCCCGGCGTCGAACAGGGTATTCGTGTGGTGGCCCACGTAGCCGTAGGACCCAGCGAGCGACAGGTAGGGGCGCTGGTCGGCCTTCTGCGCCTGCTTGTTGTGCTCCAGGAGGTCGATGGACAGATCCATGGCCACCAGGTCGGGTCGCTGCTGGGACAAGCGCACGGCCGAGTCCACGTCGATCGCCTCGGTCTCGATGGGCAGTTCGTTCACGATGGTCAGGGGCGCCGACGGGTCGCGTCCCATCACCGCATTGAGCCGCGCGCCGGCATTGGCCAGCGCCTGGCGCAGATTGCGCAGCTCGGGCTCCGTGTTGGCCAGCGCCACGGCGGCTTGCAGAGTATCCAGCCGCGTGGCCGTGCCCAGGCCGAAGCGCAGCTTGGCGAGGTCGAGCAGCTCCGCCTGGTTCCGATACTTCGCCTCGGCCGAGCGCATGCCCTCCGCGACGCTGACGATCATGAAGTAAGCGCTGATCACATCGAAGGACGTGGCGTGCTCCTGGCTGCGGATCAGTTCCTCCTCGCGCTCGATGCCGATGCTGGCCGCACCCACCGCGCCAAGGATCTTGAGCGGGTTCAGCTCCCAGGTGAGACTGGCCCGGGCGCGGTAGTACGTCTGGGCCGGCACGTCCTCGGGCGCAGGCAAGAACGACCCGAACCCGGCGAGCCAGTCGGTGAACCACTCGTTGCCCGGCGGCACATCCGGGGTGGGAAAGATCGATCCGCTCGCGAAGCTCTCGTCGAGCGCGAAGCTCGGATCGCGGCTGCGCGACCAATCGCCCGTCAGGTCGAGCGATGGCAGACCATTCGAGAGCGCCTGCAGCTTCTGTCCGGACAGTTCCCGCCGCTTCTCGCGTTCAGCCTGCAGGACATCGTTCCGGGCGAGCGCGGTGTCGAGGCAAGCAGCCAGCGTCCATACCATGTGCCCACCGGGCTGGGCCTCGATCGTCGGCCCCAGCGGCGCCACCGGCGTGACGTGCGGCTGCGCTCCCGGCCCGGCCGCGGCGGCGGCGAGTGTCACGAGCAGAGCTAGACCCGCGCCTCCCAGCAACCGCACGAACAATGGTCTCTCACGCATCGTCATCCTCTCCTTGGCGGTCATCATCTCGACGGCGCCAGGGTACGGCACCCTCGCCGAATCGTTGCACCATCTCGGGCGGCACGGGCCTCTGCACGGATTCCAGCGCGGCCCTCACCAGCAGACCGCCGAGGTTGCGCAGCATCTGGGTCGCCAGATCGAGATCCGGGTCGCGCCACAGGCCCGAGCAGATGAGGGCGGCCAGTCCGTGGCTGTAGACAGCGGCCTGGAACAGTAACTCGTCCAGTACCGCTCGCGGCAGCGTACCCAGCAGCGGATGGGCCTCGAGCACGCCGAGGAGAACCTCGTTGTTCGGCGCCATCGGGCAATGATCGTCGCGCGGCTCGTAGTAGAGCGCCTTGAACAGGTTCGGGTGATCCCGCGCGAAGCGTAGGTAGCCGATCCCCATGTTCAGGAACCGCTCGTCCGTCCACGGGCGGAGGCAGTAGTCCAGCAGCAACGCGTCCGTACGCGCGAGCGCCTGCCCCTGAAGTTCCTCCATCGACGTGAAATTGCTGTAAACCGGCGCCGTTGAGGCTCCGAGGTGGAGGGCGACGCGGCGCGCCGTCAACGCGTCGCGGCCATGGGCTTCCATCACCGCCATGGCCGCATCGAGGATGTCATCAGCGGTGAACGTCGTCCTGCGGGCCATCGCTGCCGTCCGATCGGGGTGCCGTGATTGATAACGACAGTTATATAACATGCGTTCTTGACCAATGCAAACCAAAATGCCCTAGCCGAGGACCACACAGAGCGTCCCTGCGAGAGCCAGCCCACAGGCCGCCGCCCGACGGCGCGTGAACGGCTCCCGTAGCACGAGCGTGGCGAGCACGAGGATGAGCACCGTGGACGTCTGGTTGAGGATCGCCGCCACGCCCGTGTCCGCGTACTTCATCCCCGCGATCCACAGCAGCAACGCCACATAGCTGCCCAGCAAGGTCCCCACGAGCGTCCAGCGCCCGCTCGCCCCCGGGACCAGCGCCTCCAGGTGTCGGCGCCGATCGCGCGAAACCAGCGCCACCGGAAGCAACACGCCGAGGGCCGCCACCTGGCGCACACCGGTCGCCCAGATCACGGGCTGGTGGTCGAGAACCGGCTTGGCGATGACGATGCCGGCCGCCACCGTCGCCATCGCCAGCACGCCGAAGAGGATCCCTGCCACGAGCTGGCTCTGAGTGATCCGATGCGCCTCGGTGCGCCGCACGGTTGTCAGGACGCCGGCAATCACCAGCACCATGCCCACAACCTGTTGCGGCGAAAGGCGCTCCCCTAGCCAGGCAAAGGCCAGCAACGACACGATGGGCGAATAGAGGCAGTCGACGATCGCGGTGATGCCCGCACCCACGCGATTGAGAGCAGCGTGGAACAGCGTATCCGAGATCGCGATACCCACCACACCGCTCAGCACGAGGAGCTCGAGGTCGCGGGTGGATGCCGCCGCCCGCAGCAGCGGCTGCCCCACGATCGCCATCGTCACCAGCAGCAGCACCGAGGAATAGACTACCCGGAACAGGTTGAGCGTGAAAGGCGCCACCCGATCGCCGGAACGCTTGAAGCAGATGACGGCGCCGGCCCAGACCACAGCCGTCAGCAGCGCGAAGAGTTCGCCCATGCCGTCCTCGTTGGCTCAGCCGTCGCTCTCGACCAGGGGCAGGGTCATCACCACGCGCCAGCCGCCGAGCGGCGAGGCCTCGATGGCGAGATTGCCGGCGAGCGATCGCAGTCGTTCGCGGATGGAGAACAGTCCGAATCCCGACTGTGGCTTTTGAGGGTCGGGTTGTTCCTGGCCCGGTTCTGCTTCGGGATCGAAAACCTTGCCGTCGTCGTCGACGGTGATGGAGAGTTCCCCACCGCCGTAACGCACCGCCACCTCGGCGCAGGACGCCTGGGCGTGCTTGTGGATGTTCGCCAGCAGCTCCCGCACCACGCGGTAGGCGAGGGCGCGGACATCCTGCGGCAGGTTGCTGCTCGTCCCTTCCACCATGAGCTTGCAGACGAGTCCGCGTGTGGTGTGGAAGTTGCGGCACAACCACTCGAGCGCCGCGTCGAGCCCGACCTCGTAGAGCGCCGGCGGGAATAGCTCGAAGGTGAGGCCACGCGTCATGATCATGGTCTGATCGAGGATCGAGATCGTGTCCGTGACGATCTTGGGCGCATCCGTGAGCCGCTCCGGATACTTCAACAGCGTCACCTTGGCGCGGGCGGCGAAGAGATCCTGCGCCAGGCTGTCGTGCAGGATCTCCGCGAGTTGCCGTCGTTCGCGATCTTCCACCGTCGCAAGCTCCGTGGCGAGGTTGCGCAGCCGCGTCTGATACGCCTGCAACCGGGTCTCCGCCTCCTTCTTCTCGGTGACGTCGCGCGCCACCGTGAAGATGCGCTGCCGGTCCGGCAGCGGGAACGAACTCCACGAGATCCACCGATACGTGCCGTCGCGGCACTGCGCGCGCAGCTCGAGATCGCGCACCGTCTCCCCGGAGCGCAGGCGCCCGAGGTAGGCGAGAAATTCCGCACGGTCCTCGGCGTGGATGAAGTCGGTCAAGGGGCGCGCCATCACGTCGTCGCGCGACCAGCGCAGCACGCGGACCCAGGCCGGGTTCACCTGCTGCAGGTTCCCCCCGAAATCGCTGATGCCCAGCAGATCGACCGAGAGGTTGAAGAGACGGTCGCGTTCCTCCTCGATCTCGCGCGTGCGCGTGAGATCGAGCAGGGAGCCCAGCAGCAGGTAGGGCCGCCCGTCGCTGCCCCATGACACCGCTGCCCGCAGTGCGAAGCGATGGTAGTGCCCATCGGCGCACTCGATCCTGACCTCGCCCTCCTCAAAGGCGCGAGCACGAGCCAGGAACTCGGCGAAGAGCTCGTCGATGCGCGCGCGGTCCTCCGGGTGGACACTCGTGCTGACGAATTCACGCAGGGTCAACGGGCGCGCGACGATGTCGGTGCCGATCAGATCGCGCAGCGGCGGCGATACCGACAGCGCGCCATCGGGCAACGTAGCCAACCAGGCGAGGGTCGTCTCGTTCTCGAGCTGCTGGAGCGCCCGCGCGGCGACCCGCCGGCCTCCGCGCGCCGCGACGACGCGACTGAGCAGGAGGCCCAGACCCGCGGCGGCAGCGCAGAGGAGTACGACGATCCAGACGGGTAAGGTCATCCCTGCTCTCCAGAAAAAGCGACGGCGGCCAGCCCCGTGGCGACCGCGAGCGTGTCGTCCCCGGAATTCTAGCCGCCGGGAGCTGCCGGAACAAGCACGACGCCATTTCATCACGACGCCACTTCAGATCCGGCCGCTCCCGGCCGATCACTGGAGGAACCCGAGTCAGGAGGCCCCCGTGCCGTCGCCCCCCACGCCTATTCCCGTCCTGCCCGGCCTCGACCTCGCGGGGCTGGCCGAACCGCTGCGGCACGAGATCGCGGCCATGCCCCGGCTCACGCGCCTCGTCACCCGATTCCTCGCCTTGACCAGCGTCCCCGACGCCTCGGCCTCCCATATCGCCGAGGGGCTGGCGAGCGACGTCACCCTCGCCCACTGGCTGCTGCGCCAGGCCAACAGTGGCTACTTCAACCTGAGCCGACCGGTCACGGGGCTGGCCGACGCCCTCGTCGTCATCGGCACCGCGCCGCTGACGCGCATGGTCTTCGCCGCCTGCACGGCCGACCTCCTGCGCCCCCGCCTGCACCGCTACCCCGGCGACGGTCCCACCTTCTGGCTGCACGCTTTCGCGGTCGGTACGATCGCGCGGGCCATCGTCCAGCATGTTGGCGACGCCTGCGGACTGGTGCCCGACGAGGCCCTCGTGGCAGGGCTCCTGCACGACGTCGGCAAGCGCGCCCTCGATCCGCTGCTCCCACGCCGCGGCGGTCCACACGCCGTGGCGCTCGCCGAGGAACGCGCGGTCACCGGTCGCGACCACGGAGCCGTGTCGGCCCTGCTCTGCGTCACCTGGGAACTGCCGCCCATTGTGGCGGATGCCGTCGCCCACCATCACGAGCCCGGGGATCATCGCGGCGCGGCGATGCTCGCGCTGGCCGATTCGCTGGCGCACCACGCCGGCTACGGCTTGCCGCGCCGGCCTGGCGCCGACGAGTTGCCGATGGGTGCCTGGGCACCGCTGCGCGCGTCGCTCGACCTGCCCCGCGACGACCTCGTCCACCTGCTCGCCGGCCTCGCGCCCGTGCTCGAAGGACTGGCCGAGATGCTGCGCCTGCTCGGCCACAATCCGCTGCCCGCCGATCGCGATCCCAGGCCGCAGACCAGCCCAGCGGCGGCGGAACCGCGCGAACGCATCCCTGAGCACGACCGTACGCCTGCGCGCGGGCGCGAACGCTACCGTCCGTCCGTCCGCCGCCGGGGCGGGCGCTAGCTCTCGGTATCGAAAACCTCGTGCCAGCGACGTGCGGGGTCGCAGAAGCGCACGGCGTCGGGATCGAAAGCGGCCGCGTCGAACCCCGGTTCCAGCCACATCGCGATCATCTCGCGCTCCTCGCTGGCGGCCGCGCTCAACGAGGTGAGCAGGCGCGTGTAGCCGGCCGTTCCTCCACAATCCTCGGGCGGACACGCCCCCTCGCCGCCGAGGCAGCGGGGACTGGGGCCCGCCTCGTCGGCGGGAAGCACCGCCTCGAGGGCGATCTCGTGCTGCCACTGGTCCCCGAGGTCGTAGGTGTAGAGGATGGGCGGATAGTCGGGGCGGATGATGTCGCGGACCTGCACCTGCCAGCCGGGAATCACCGCATTCGAACCGTGGAACTCGCTGGCATCCGGCACCCCGATCCGCAGGCGTTCCCCCGTGTGAGGATGATCGACGGTGAAGACGTGGAGATGGCAATCGCGCCAGCCCATCACATCCTGCAGCGCGACGTGCAGGTCCCAGAACGTCGCGTTCTCCGCGACCTGCAAGGTGCGCCAGATCGGCCGCGGCGCGAGCACGAGATCGACGCGCAGCACGAAAGCATTGGGCAGCACCACGCCCGGGAAACGTATGATGTTGTCCTGAGGTGTGTCCGTCATCGCTTCTGATCCTCTTCGAGCGCTCGTTGCGCCAGTCGGCCCACGATCACCAGGAGCACGACCGCGGCAAGGGCCCCCACGAGCATGAGCACCACCCGCGCGGCGCCGATCTCGCTCACGCCGCCCGCATGACCGACCGCTCGCGCCGTGCTGCCGATGAACACCTGCAGAGCGGCGGTCGGCAAGACCAGGAGCGTCGCCACCAGGTACGGGACCACCGGTACCCGGCTCATGCCCAGTACGTAGTTCACCAGCCCGTAGTTGAGCGGCGACAGGCGCAGCAGCATCATGATGCGCAGAGCGTCGTCGTCCGCGAGGCGTACGAAGCGCTGCCAGCGCACATGGCCGGCAAGCCAGCGCTCCCGCCGGCCGCTCAACCAGCGCCGGCTCGCCCCGTACATGATCGCCGCCGTCATCACGTCCGCCAGAGCCAGTACAGTGAGGCCGGTCCGAAAACCGAAAAGGATCCCGGCCAGGAACCCCAGCACCGAGACCGGAAAGAAGCACGACACCGCGACGACGTGCAAGCCCACGAACACGGGCCCTCGCCACTGACCCAGGCCGCGCAGCCAGGATTCCAGGTCGCCGGCGTAGAAACGCAGCCCCGCGACGAGGCCGATCCCCACCGCCACTGCGGCTACGATTCGCACGCGCGCGCTCACGGTCATCGCGGCGCGGACATGCCCAGGCACGCCATCAGGAACGCCCCGACCTCGGCCGTCTGGACGATCTGGGTCGAGACCGTCACGCCTCCCCCGTGGCCGCTGGCCCGCCGTACCAGGAGCAAATGCGGGCCGCCGTCCGGATCCGCAGCTTGCAGGCGCGCCACCATCTTGCGCGCGTGCAGCGGGTCGACGCGCGCATCGTTCTCGCTGCCCGTGCACAGGAACGCCGGATAGCGGGTACCGTCCGCGACGTTGTGATAAGGCGAGTAGGCCAACAGATACGCGAACTGTTCCGGGTCGGCGCTGCTGCCATATTCCTCGGCCCAGATGTTGGCCAGGCCAAATTCGTGGTAGTTCACCATGTCCAGCAGCGGCACCTCGCACGCCACGGCCCGGAACAGCTCGGGCCGCTGCACCATGCACGCGCCCACCAGCAACCCGCCGTTGCTGCCCCCCCGGATGGCCAGCTTCTGCGGACGGGTCCAGTGGTTATCCACCAGCCACTCGGCCGCCGCGATGAAGTCGTCGAACACGTCCTGCTTGTGCTCGCGCATCCCGGCCTCGTGCCAGGCACGACCGAACTCGCCGCCCCCGCGAAGATTCGCCATGGCGAACACGCCGCCTGCTTCCAGCCACACGAGCCAGGTGGTGGCGAAACTCGGACGCAGCGACACGTCGAAGCCGCCATAGCCGTAGAGCAGCGTCGGGTTCTCACCGTCGAGCACCACGTCCTTGCGGTGCACGAGGAACATGGGCACCCGGGTGCCGTCCTTGCTGGTGAACCAGACCTGCTGGGCCGCCATGTTGCTCGTGTCCACCGGTACGGGGAACTCGTGGTAGACGTCGAGGCGGTCGGCGTCGAAGTCGTACCGGTACGTGGTGCCGGGGAACGTGAAAGACGAGAAGCTGACCCACACATCGGGACGCGCCCAGTAGCCGCCCACGCCGCCGGTCCCGATCGTCGGGAACGGGACTTCGCGTAGATACGTGCCGTCGAGATCGTAGATCTTCACGAGCGTGTAGGCGTCATGCATGAAGCTGGCGTACACGTGACCGGCCACGCAGCCGATACCGTTGAGCTTGTCGCGCTCGGGCTGGGGTAGCCACACGCGCCACGCCTCGCGTTCGGGATGAGCGACGTCGGTCACGTACACCATCTTGCGCGGCGCGTCCTCGTCGGTGGTGATGAGGATCGTGTCGCCGACGAAATCGACGCCGAACTCCGCTTTCATCCCGGTGGCCAGCGGCGTCAACGGATCATTGCTGCCCGTGCGTTTGAACCACACGTCGTTCACGGTGAAGAGGCTGCGCTCATACACGGTGTAGCATCCGTCCTCGGTCACCCACACCGAATTCCACGTCTCTTTCACGGCCTCGTCCGCGAAGACCTGCACATCCTCGCCAGGACCGGTGCCCAGGCGATGGAACCAGGTCTGGTGCCAGTACTCGTGTTCACCCGCGGGCACCTCGCCCGCGCAGGGCTTGCAACTGTAGAAGAACCCCGAGCCATCAGGCAGCCAGCTCGACACCGCCTGCTTCCAGCCGCGCAACCGGTCGGGCAGGATCTCCCGCGTCTGCGTCACCATGACCTGGATCACCGGATTCTCGTCGCCACCATGCGCCGTGCCGAACGCCACGTAGCGCCCGTCGCGGCTGGGCCAGGTCCCGGCGAGCTGGTCGTGCGACGGCCACGCATTGGGATCGAGTAGCACCTCGGGCTCAGCGCCGTCGCGGCCACGGGTGACGTACGCCCATTTCTCCTCATTCTTCTTCTTCGTCCACGAGAACAGTCGCTCGCCATCGTACACGCGCATCGGTGTCGACTCGTCGTCGTACCGCCACAGCTCGCCGAACCGTCGTTCGAGCCATGCCTTCTGCGGCAGTCCGTCGATGATCGCGTGCGTGAGCCGCTCCTGCTCATCCGTCCAGGTCTGCACGGTCGGATCGTCGGCCTGCTCGAGCCAGCGGTAGGGATCGGTGATCGGCGTGCCGTGATGATCGTCGGTGACCGGAATGCGGTCGGTCGGCGGATACTGATACGGTCCGTGCATCAGGTCGGGGCCTCCCTCTTCGTGGCCGGTCCGGTCGCGCCCTCCTGGGCCGGCGGCGGCAGGACCGGTCGCCAGCGAGACGAGGGCGATCGTGACGACGAAGACGACGGTTCGCATGGGATATCTCCTCGACGAGAACCCAGTGGCGCACACGGCGGCTGCCATTCTAGAGGACCGGTACGGGGGCGGCCAGCGCAATGTCCGGCGTCGGGAAACCAATTTCGGGTTGTCCCGCCCGCGTTCAACAGGCACATTTGAGGTTCGAACCGCCCATCCGGAATCGCAGTCAGGGAGAATGCCACCATGGCCATCGTGCTCAACGGCTCCGAACTCACGTGCGACAAGGTCGTGCGCATCGCCCGCGACGGCGAGAAGGTCATCCTCGATCCCGAAGCCGTCGAGCGCATCAAGGCGTGCCGGGCCATGGTCGAACGAAAGATCGCCGCGCGCGAGATCATGTACGGGGTGAACACCGGCATCGGCGAGCTGGTGAACGTGATTCTGGAGCCGGACCAGATCGAGCAGTTCCAGCGCTATCTCGTCTACAACCACAGTGCCGGCATCGGTGAGCCCGCCCCCATCGAGTTCGTACGCGGCGCCATGGCCGGCCGCGCGAACGTACATGCGCACGGGAATAGCGGGTGCCGCCCGGAGATCACGCTCACACTGGTGGAAATGCTGAACAAGGGTGTCACACCATTCGTCTGCCAGAAGGGCAGTGTCGGCGCGTGCGGCGACCTCGCCCCCATGTCTCAGATAGCCCTTTTGATGATGGGCGAAGGCCAGGCCTATTACAAGGACGTGCTGCTGCCCGGCAAGACGGCGTTCGAACGCGCCGGCATCCCGGTGCCGGGCCTGAAAGCCCGCGACGGCCTCGCCACGATCAACGGGTCCAACCTGCTGACGGCGATGAGCGCCATCCACGTCCAGGACATGGATCGCTGGCTGCGACAGGCCGAGATCGCATGCGCCATGTCGCTGGAAGCGTTGCTCGCCAACCTCAAGCCGTACGACGAGCGCCTGCATCAGGTGCGCGGATTCACCGGCGCGGTGCGCAGTTCGGGCGCCATCCGTCGCTGTCTCGAGGGGAGCGACCTGGCCACCGGCAAGCTCGAGGTGAAGGTGCAGGACGCCTACTCCATGCGGTCCACGCCCCAGGTCATCGGGGCTGCGCACGACGCGGTGCGCTGGGCAAAGAGCCAGGTGGAGATCGAGCTGAACGGCGTGGGCGACAATCCCATCTTCTTTCCTGCCGAGGACGTTACGCTCACGGGCGCGAACTTCCAGGGGACGCCGGTGTCGCTGCCGATGGAGGGCGCGGGTACGGCGGTCACCATGGTGTCGGTGCTCTCCGAGCGAAGGTTGAATCGTTTGCTCAACCCGGCGCTCAGCGTCGGACTGCCGGCCTTCCTCACGCGGGGTGCCGGCATGTTCAGCGGCCTCATGCTCAGCCAGTACACGGCCGACGCGCTCATCGTCGAGCAGCGCATGCTCTCGGCTCCGGCCGCCGTGGCGTCGATCCCTGCCGCTGCCGATCAGGAAGACTTCGTCTCCATGGGTATGAACACTGCCATCAAGAACGGGCAGATCCTCGCGAACGCGCACGGTGTGCTGGGCATCGAGCTGATGGCCGCCGCCCAGGCCCTCGACCTGCGCGAGCACGTGTTCGGCAAGGGCGTGCGCGCCGCGAAGGATGTCGTGCGCAAGCATGTCGAATTCCTCGAGGTCGATCGACCGCTCTATCCCGACCACACGGCGATGCGCGACCTGGTGGCGTCGTGCGAGATCCTCGACGCGGTGGAGGCGGCCGTCGGGCCACTCGGCTAGCCTGCCGAAACGGAGGCCGCGGCCACGCGCCGCGGCCTTTTTATCCTTCCATGTATTTTCGCTTTACTTTCGCTTTTTCTATGCTATCATGATCGCCATCTTCACTGGACCTCACCGACAGAGCGAAAGGACCAAGCGATGACCTGGACCGACCTTCTCTCCTGCGACATGACCGATGCGTACAAGATCACCGACAATCTCATGGCGATGGTGAAGGACAGCGACCTGAGCTGGAAGCCGACGACCGGCAAGAACTGGATGACGACCGGCCAGCTCCTCAAGCACCTCACCGACGCCTGTGGTATGTGCTGCAAGGGGTTCGTCACCGGCGACTGGGGTATGCCCGAGGGCGTCGACGCCAGCGAGCTGCCGCCGGACCAGAAGCTCCCCCCTGCCGCTGCCCTGCCCACCGTGAGCAGCGTCGCCGAGGCGCGCAAGGCCCTCGCGGCCGACCGCGAGGTGGCCTTCGCCATGGTCGCGCAGGCCGGCGAGGACGCCCTCGATGGTCAGATCTCCGCCGCTCCGTGGAATCCCGAGCACCCGCAGTGCCTGGGCCAGCACTTGCTAGATATGGTCGGCCACCTGAATCAGCACAAGGGACAGCTCTTCTACTACCTGAAGCTCATGGATCGCGACGTCAATACGATGCACCTCTGGGGCGTCTGAGCAGCCCGGAAGCTCGGACCTGACAACTCGTCGGTTAGCTGCTATCGTGGGGCCCGTTCAGACGGACGATGCGCTGGTGGTCGACCGCTCCGCGAATTCCACCGCGAGCCCGCGCACGCAGTGCGGGCTCGCGACCTGCCAGCCTCCGGGAATTCCGTCCGCGGTTTCCAGATCCGAACGAGAGGATGGAGCATGCGTTTGACGAGAATCGTGGCCGTGGCCCTGCTCTGCGTGGGAGTGGCGGCGTGCAACCAGTCGACGGGGGGATCGGCGAATTCGCTCACCAAGCTGTCGAACGATACCGAGAAGGCGAGCTACGCCGTCGGTATGGACATCGCCAGCTCCCTTTCGCGCAGCGGAATGGATTTCGACATCTCCGCGCTACAGCGCGGTCTGCACGACGGCCTGAGCCAGACCGACTCGTTGCTTACCGCGGCGGAGATCCAGCAGACCATCACGGATTTCCAGACCCAGGCCCGCGACAAGATGCAGGCCAAACAGAAGGCCGACGCCGATACCGCGAAGCAGGAAGGCGCCGACTTTCTCGCCAAGAACAAGACGCAGCCGGGCGTGAAGACCACCGATAGCGGTCTGCAGTACATCGTCGAGGTCGAGGGCAGCGGGCCCCAGCCCAAGGCCACCGACACCGTGAAGGTGAACTACAAGGGCACGCTCATCGACGGCACCGTATTCGACAGTTCGTATGATCGCGGCGAACCGGTCACGTTCCCGGTCAACCGCGTCATCCCGGGCTGGACGGAAGCCCTGCAGATGATGCATGTGGGCGGCAAGTGGAAACTCTTCGTCCCGGCCGATCAGGCCTACGGCGAACGCAGCCCCGGCCCGCAGATTCCCGCCAACTCGACGCTGATCTTCGACGTCGAACTGATCGGGATCGAGCCGGCGGCGTCCGACTCCGGCAAGTAGCGCCGCGCCCACGATCGCCCAGCGGCCCGCGCCAGCGGGCCGCTGGTGCGTTGCGCCCTAGTCCGGAAACCGCCCCGACGGTGGCTGCCAGAGCTCGATACGGTTGTCCTCCGGGTCGGTGACCCAGCCGAAGCTGCCGTACTTCGAGGTCTCCGTGTGCGGATCCACGTCGCAACCCTCGGCGCGCAACGCGCTCAGAACCGCCTCGAGGTTCTCGACACGGTAGTTGATCATGTACGGCTGCGTCCCCGCACCGAAGTAATCGGAACTCTCGGGGAAGATGCTCCATACGGTCGCGCCATTCGGCTCTCGCCAGCGAAAGGTCGCCCCGCCCCAGGTCAGGATGTTCAGATCGAGGTGATCGCGGTACCACTCGCGCAACTTGTCAGGATTGCGCGCCTTGAAGAAGATCCCCCCGATGCCGGTCACGCGCGGCATGGTCGCTCCTTAGCGTTTCGTGGTGAGCAGCTTGAACGCGTGCGACCAATCGTTGCGCAGGAAGCCGGGAATGCACCACAGCATGGCCAGCGGTTCGATGGCGCGAGCCGCACTGGCTCCACCCATGTCGGCCGCGTCCCAGCCGCACTGGTCGAGCAGATGCGTCACCGTCGCCTTGGCCTGCGCGTCGTCGCCGCAGATGAACATGGTCGGCTTGCCGCCGACGAGGTTGGGATCCACCATCAATGCGCTCCCCACGCAGCTGAACGCCTTCACGAAGTGCGCGCCGCAACAGGCGTTCTGCAGGCGTTCGAGCAACGATTCGTCGAGCGACGTGAAGTACTTCAGCACGCCGTCCACGGGTGGCGCATCGGCGATGGGATTGGTGGTGTCGATGACCGTCTTGCCGACGAGGTTGTCGGCGCCCGCGAGCGCGAGCACAGCGGCTGCCGCCGTCCCCTTCACGGCGAGCACGACCGCCTCCCCGAACCGCGCCGTCGCGGCAAAGTCGCCCGTCGCGATGCTCCCCTGCGCCCGCGCCCAGTCCGCCAGTCGGGACGGCTCGCGCGAACCGATCTGGACATCGTGACCGAGGCGGTGAAAGCCCGCGGCGAGCGCCTTGCCCACATCGCCGGAACCGAGAATACCGATCTTCATCCTGCCCTCCCTGTCACCGCCACCGTGGCCGTTCCTAGCCACGATAGTCGCGACGCCGGCCGCCGCAATCCGTTCACGAAACCGGTCGTTTGCCGGCCACAGCCGTCGCATGTACCCATGTGCTGGTAGGGTTGTTCCGCCACTGAACCAGGGAGGTCGCGCTATGGCGGCGAAGAAGATCCTGATGCTCGTCGGAGATTTCGTCGAGGACTACGAAGTGATGGTGCCGTTCCAGATGCTCACGATGGTCGGCCACACCGTGCATGCCGTGTGTCCGAACAAAGCTGCCGGCGACACCGTGCGTACGGCGGTGCACGATTTCGAGGGTGACCAGACCTACAGCGAGAAACCCGGCCACAACTTCCATCTGAACGCCACCTTCGCAGACATCGACCCGACGACCTACGATGCCCTCGTGATCCCGGGCGGGCGCGCCCCCGAGTACATCCGTCTGAACGCGGATGTCATCGCCGCCGTGACACACTTCGTCCAGAAACAGAAGCCCATCGCCGCCATCTGCCACGGGGCGCAGGTCCTCGTCGCCGGCGGCGGCGTGGAGGGCAAGATCTGCACGGCGTATCCCGCCCTGCAACCCGACATCGAGCGCAACGGCGGCACGTGGCGAGACAACAACGCCACCTTCACCAACGCCGTCGTCGACGGCAATCTTGTCAGTGCTGGCGCCTGGCCCGCCCATCCGATGTGGATGCGCGAGTTCCTCAAGGTGCTGGGGTCGACGATCGAGGCATAGCACGTCGAGTGCCGGCATCACGACCAGCTCGAACGGCGGGTGCCGCAATTGCCGTTGCCGATCGGGCGCAAAATCACGCCCGCGGATCACCATGGAGCCGGAAGCCGAAGATCGCGTTCACGGCATCCGACGTGCGCTCGCCCGGCCAGCCGTCCACGCGCACGGAGATGCCGGGCATCGTGTTGAGGAAGCGTTGCAGATCCTCGGCGAACGGGACCGCGGCGGTGGCGTAGTGCAGGATGGGCGCCGCGGCAATGCCACCGTCGAGCGGTGCGATGGCCCCCTGCTGCTCCAGTCGACGGATGATGACTGCGGCGCCGCACTGGCGCGACACCGCACGGTCCGACCAGGTGCCGTCGGCGACGTATTTTCCGGACGTGTAGTGGGTGGAGAAGCTCCATAGATACGGACTCTTGACGTGCGGATGGTGGAGGCGATAGCCCCAGCCGTTGTATCGCTCAAGCTCGTACAGGACGCGTGGCAACGTCCAGTCTCGCACTTCGTGGAGGGCGTGCATGCGTAGGGCGTCGCGGGCGCTGTCCTCCCAGGTGAACGGCGGGGCACCCGACGCGGGGCGGCCGGCGGGGACATGGACCGTCCTCGCCGTCAAACGGTCGCCGTTGTGGAGGTGGCGATCGAATCGCAGACCTGACTCCATGCCATGGATGGCGGCGACGAAATACCACGGCGCGCCGAGGTCCTCGGCGAGCGATCGGTAACGCGTCTCGTTGCCCAGGATCTGACCAATGAGGCCGTCGGCATCGTCGAAACGCGAGGGCTTGACCTCGCAGGTCTTGTAGAGATCCAGGTATTCGCGCTCCAACGCCTGGGTGAGATTGATCGTCGGCATGGCGCCTCCCAACGAATGTCGTCGATGCGATTCCGGCGGCAATGAGTCCGGGAGGCCCTGCGGTCCCGGCGTGGATGTCGGTCCCATGCGCCACATGGGGGTCGTGCGGCTGCTCGCTGGCGTGGATCCGAGGATGACAGTCTAAAAAAAAGGACCTGCGCAGCGCGCACGTCCTCTGGATCATTCGATCTGGTTGGTGGAGCCAAGGAGGATCGAACTCCTGACCTCTTGACTGCCAGTCAAGCGCTCTCCCAGCTGAGCTATGGCCCCACCCGAGTCCAGGGGTCGAAATATAGCAGCGAATCGACGCCTGTCAAACGGGGAGTGGCTTGACGGAAGCCCCGGCGCTGACTAAGCTTCCGCTTCTGCTCTGGGGTGCCGGAGTGGTGAAACTGGTAGACGCGCTGGACTCAAAATCCAGTGTCCTTAACTGGACGTGTCGGTTCGAGTCCGACCTCCGGCACCAGAGTTGTCCCCCGATTTCCGACTTCGTCGATCCTCCAGTGCGGATATCATCCCGATCGGGACAAAAAAAGGCAGCCCCATTCGGAACTGCCTTTTTTGCATTGAGTTGCGGGGGCGCTACTTGGCACCCATGTAGGGATAACGCCACTCGCGCGGCGGATTGAACGTTTCCTTCACCGTCCGCGGCGAGACCCAGCGGATGAGGTTCAGATAACTTCCCGCCTTGTCGTTGGTACCCGAGGCCCGGCTGCCGCCGAAGGGCTGCTGGCCGACCACCGCACCCGTGGGCTTGTCGTTGATGTAGAAGTTGCCAGCCGTGCCTTCGAGGGCGTCCTTGATCTGCACGATGGCCGCGCGATCCTGCGCGAAGACCGCGCCGGTGAGCGCGTACGGGCTCGCCTTATCGACCATCTTGAGCGTCGTCTTCAGATCCTTGTCCGGATAGACCATGACACTCAGCACGGGGCCGAAGATTTCCTCCACGATGCTCTCGTAGGCCGGATCACGCACCTCGATCACCGTGGGTTCGATGAAGTAGCCCTTGCTGTCGTCGCAGCCGCCGCCGGCGATGACGCGGGCCTTCGAGCGCGGCCGCTTCGCCCGCGTGATGTAGCCCGAGATCGACTCGTACGCACCGGCATCGATCACGGCGCCCATGAAGTTCGTGAAGTCGGTGGGGTCGCCCATCTTGATCGCGGCGACCTCGGCGAGCAACTTCTGCTTCACCTCTTTCCACAGGCTCTCGGGAACGAAGGCGCGGCTCGCGGCCGAGCACTTCTGTCCCTGGTACTCGAAGGCGCCACGCACGAGCGCGGTGACGAGGGCATCGACGTCGGCCGAGGCATGCGCGAAGACGAAGTCCTTGCCGCCCGTCTCACCCACGATCCGGGGGTAGCCGCCGTAGCTCTTGATGTTCTCGCCGATGACGCGCCACATGCCCTGGAACACGCCGGTGGAACCCGTGAAGTGGATACCGCCGAGCGCCGGATCCATGATCACGGGGTTGCCCACCGTGCCGCCGCTGCCGGGCAGGAAGTTGATGACGCCCGGGGGCATGCCGGCTTCCTCGAGGATGCGCAGGATATAGTAGCCGCTGTAGACGGAACTGCTGGCCGGCTTCCACACCACGGTATTGCCGCACAGGGCCGGAGCGGTGGGCAGGTTGCCGGCGATGCTCGTGAAGTTGAAAGGCGTCACGGCGAAGACGAAGCCGTCGAGCGGGCGCTGCTCCACCATGTTCCACATGCCGGTGGGGCTGAAGGGCGGCTGCTCGGCGATGATCTGCTCGTAGTACCACGGGTTGAAGCGCCAGAAGTCGACCAGTTCGCAGGCGCTATCGATCTCGGCCTGGTACGCCGTCTTGCTCTGGCCGAGCATGGTGGCCGCGTTGAGCACCATGCGATACGGGCCGGCGAGCAGTTCCGCGGCCTTCAGGAGCACCGACGCCCGGTGCTGCCACGGCATCGCGGCCCAGGCGGCCTTGGCCTTCTGCGCGGCGCTGATGGCCGCTTTCACTTCCTTCGGACCGGCCTTGTGATACACGCCGAGCACGTGCTTGTGATTGTGCGGCATCACGCACTGGCCGAGATCGCCGGTGCGGATCTCCTTGCCGCCGATCACACAGGGGATGTCGACCTGCTGGCCCGCCATCTCCTTGAGCGCAGCCTTCAGCTCCGCCTTCTCGGGCGAACCGGGCGCGTAGTCGAGGACGGGTTCGTTCTCGGGATCTGGCACGGTGACGATGGCATCGGACATGGCATCTCCTTCGCGAATGGGCAGACTCACAGCGACTGATATCTCGCCGCCAAAGGTGACAGAGAATCCCGCACGAGGCAAGCGCGACTCACTGATTCGCGATCTCGTCCTTCGCGAGGCCCGCCTCGTTGGAGTCCGGATAGCGCGAGATGAGATCGTTGAATACGGCCGTGGCCTCGTCGGTCTTGCCCAGTTCGCGCAGGCAGTAGCCGCGTTTGAGAAGCGCTGCCGGCGCCTTGTCGGTTTGCGGGAAGTCGGAGAGGAGCTGCGAGAATTCGGTCGCGGCCGCGGCGAAGTCCCCCTGGCCATAGGCCAGATCACCGAGCCAGTAGCGCGCGTCGTCCGCCAGTTCGCTCCGGCCATAGCGGGTGAGAAATTCCTGGAACCCCTCGCGCGCCGGTTCCACGTTGCCGCGGCTACGATCGAGCATGGCCGCATCGAAGATGGAACGCCCCTCCTCCGGCAGCGCGGCCAGTCCGGCCCGGGACCCGGCCTCGGGCGCCTTGTACTCGCCGAGCGTGGGGACGCCGGCGCGGGTGGCGAGCAGGTCCACCCGCGCCGAGAGGTCGCGCATGTAGGCGGCGTTGTCGTCGAGCTTCTGCATGAGCTGATCGAGCTGATTCGACACCTGGTTGAGCTTGGCGAAGCGCTGGGCGTTGGTCTCGTCGCCCGCGTTCATCTCCAGCCGCAGCATGTCGGCCAGCGACCCCACCTCCTGCTGCACACGCCTGTTCTGCGCTTGCATGTCGGCGATCTCCGCCTGGTTTTGCTGCACCGCCGACTCGATTCGATCGAGCTGGGGCGCGCAGCCGCCCAGAAGGCCGAGGCCGCCGGCACTCAACAGGATGACGATCGCCGCTCGCTGCACGATGTCCGCTCCTTACGGCCGCGAGAAGTGCGCGCGGCGGTTCTGCGCCCAGGCAGTCTCGCTGTGTCCCACCGCGAACGGCTTGTTCTCGCCGTACGACGTTGTACGAAGCTGCTTGCTCGGCACACCCAGGCTGGACAGGTAGTCGCGCACCGCGAGGGCACGCTTCTCGCCCAGGGCCAGGTTGTACTCCACGGTGCCACGCTCATCGCAGTGGCCCTCGATCATGACGACCACTTGCGGGTGCTCGCGCAGAACGCGCGAGTTGCCGCTGAGCGTGCGCATCGCTTCGTCGTTGAGATCGTACTTGTCGAAATCGAAGAACACATCCTCGATCCCGATGGCCAGGGGCTCGACGGTGCTGTAGTCGATCGCCGGCGTCGTGTCCGCAGGCTCTTCCGGTGTGACGGGATTGGTGTCGACGGTTTCGGTAGGCATGGTGGGCTCGCTGGACATCGTGGGATCGGTCTGCGGCTCCACTTGCTTCTTGCCACAGCCAATCGTCATGACGAGAGCGAAGAGGAGAACACTGAGACCAGCCACCATGACCAGACCACGGGCGGTGCAACGTTGACAATTCATCGTAGCCTCTGGCTCCTTTGCGCTGCTTGGTAACACGGCCTGGTCTAGCGCGGAGACCAGGCCGGCGTGATGTCCGGTTCGTCGCCGAACGTCAGTTGACGTGCGTCACCGTCGACGACGTCCATGATATAGAGCTTGTAGGTCCCGGACCGGTCGGACGTGAACACGATATGCCGCCCATCGGGAGCCCAGCCCGCATCCTCGGCGTTGCGCCACCGACGGTCGGTCAGTAGTCGCCGGTTCTCACCCGTGGCCGCGATGATGACCAGCTGATTGAGGTCCCCCTCGCGGGTGGTGTAGACGATCTGTTCGCCACTCGGCGACCAGGCGGCAGAATCGTTGTACTTGCCCTCGAACGTCAAACGGCGCCGCCCCGCCCCGTCTCCGTCCACGATATATAACTGAGGGGTCCCCGTCCTGTCACTGGTAAAAACGATGTCGCGACCGGCCGGGTCCCAGCAGGGGCTGATCTCGATGGACGGCATCGCCGTCAGCCGCCGCAGGATCTCCCCCGTCGGCGAGATCCGGTAGATCTCGGGATTGCCCGTCCGCGACATGGCGAGGACGATCTCCTTGCCGTCCGGCCGCCAGGCGGCGCCGTAATTCAGACCTTCCTGCGCGATGATCGGCGACACCTTGCCCGTCGCGGTGTCCAGCAGGTAAAGCCCCTGTTCGCCCCGTTGATAGCTCGTGAAAGCGATCGCCTGCCCGTCCGGCCGCCAGCTCGGACACAGGTTGAAGGTGCGGTTGGCGGTCAGACGCAGGAGATTCTCGCCATCGTAGTCGACGACCCAGAGATCGCGCCGATCGCCCGTGCCTCGCGAAAAGACCACGCGCGAGAATGCCATCCCGGGTTCCCCCGTGAGCATCTCGATGACCTGGTTGGCGAAATGGTGCGCCGTCGCGCGCATCTGGTCGGGCAGCGGACGGTACCGCTTGTTGAGCAGGAGCTGGCCTTCGGGAAAGGAGACCAGATCGAGCGACACCGTGGTCGGACTGGGCGCCCCGGTCTGGCGCGCATCCCGCAGCGGCCCCTCCACCGACCCCTGGATCGCGAACTCGATCTTCAGGCTGTCGGCCCTGACCTGGTTCTCGGTGCGCCCCACGCGGAAGAACCCGCTGTACAGGAGATCGTTCGCAAGCACCTCCTCCAGCCGATCGGCCGCCTCCACCGACGGTACGCCACCCGAGAGCACGTCGAGGGTGCCCACGAGCAGGTCGGTCTTCTGGAACGCCGTCTTGGTGGTTTCCATGATGACGTCCGGGATCGAACCCTGCGCAAGGGCCGACACAGCGGTCAGCAGGACCGCGAGGAGCGACGCGAGGGTGAACGTTCTCATGGGTGGGTCACAATCCCTGCTTGAGCGTGAAGATGAACGTGACACCGAGGAAAGCCGACGTGAACTTGGCCGGCAGCGGCGGCAGGCGCGAGGCCTGCACGGCACGCAGCGCCTCGCGATCGAAGAGCGGTACGCCGCTGCTCTGAATGATCGTGACCTGGTTCACCTCGCCGCTGCGGTCGACGATGAAGTGCACGATGCAGCGGCGCTGGTCGTTGTCACGGAAACCGAGCTGCCTCGGGTTCCACTTGGTAGCGATGATGCCCTCGACCCGGTTCAGATACCAGGCGAAGGGAAAGTCGACGTCGGTGCCGCTCACGGCCGGCCCGGCCGCCGTGATCGGCGTCTCGGCCGGTTTCTCCTCCGGTTTGGCCTCCTCCTTCGGCGCCGGCCGCGCGGGCACTGGTTCCGGCTTCCTGGGCTCCGGCTGAGTCTTGCGGGGCACTTCCTTGGGCTCCAGCTTTTGCGGCGGCGGCGGCGTGGGTTCCACCGGATCCTGCGGCTGTTCCACCGGCGGCGTCTCCTGCGGCTCGGCCGCTGGCTGGCTCACCTGCGGCTTCACGTCGGGGAGCTGCGTGATCTGCACCTTCATGATGCGGCGAGTCTCCATCGGCGGCTGGGGCACGTAGGTGCCATACACCGCGATCAGGGTGAAGACCACCAGGTGCAGCACGATGGAGATGGGCAGACCCCGCGACACCGGGTCAGTCCTCCGGGTTGGCCACCAGGCTCAGGTTCACGAATCCAGCGCGTTCCACGGCCGCCATCACCTTGAGCACGAAACCGTAGGGGATCTCCTCGTCGGCGCGCAGGTAGACGGGTAGCGTGTCCTTCTGCGGCAGATACGGCACGAGGCGCTCGATCATCTCGTCCATCGAAACCGGATCCTCCTGGAAGAAGAGCTGCCGGTTCGCGGTGACGCTGATCACCGGCCCCTCCTTCACCACCTGGGTCCGGGTATCGGCCTCGGGCAGGTTCACGTCCACGCCGCCCTGGATGTACGGCGCGGTGAGCATGAAGATGATGAGCAGGCACATGGTCACGTCCACGAGCGACGTGATGTTGATGCTGGCCATGGGCCGCATCGCACCCTTGCGCATCAGATGCGCTCCTTGTCATGCACCTCGGGCCGTCGCGCGATGTCGCGCAGGGCGGGATCGGCAACGCCGCGGCCGCCGCCCACCTGCTCCTCGAGGATCGTGCGCAACCGCTCCATCTCGTTGCCCACGAGGTCGACCTTGCGCACCAGGCTGTTGTAGAAGATCACCGCCGGAATCGCCGTGCCCAGACCGGCGATGGTCGTGATGAGCGCCTCCGCGATGCCCGGCGCCACCACTGTGAGGTTGGCACTCTGCAGCGCCGCCATGTCCCAGAAGCTGGTCATGATGCCCCAGACCGTACCGAGGAGGCCGAGGAACGGCGCCACGGTCACCGTGGTCGCGATGAGCATGAGGTACTTCTCGAGGCGTTCGATCTCGAGGTAGGCGATGCGCTCGCTGGCGCGGCGCACGGCCGGCGCGTCCGCGAGCCCGGCCGCCTCGAGGGCCTGGTTGCACAGGGGCAGATCGGAGCGCGACTCGCACCACCGCAGAAACTCCTCGCGCGAGCGGCGTCCGTCGAGCCACTCGTCGAGCGTCTGCCAGAACTGCAGGTGCCCCCGCCGCACGCGGGCGAACGTGCGCCCCTTGTCGATCACCACGGCCCACGACAGCACCGACAGCGCGGCGAGCGTGAGCATGATCGTCTTGCCCAGAAAGGTGGTCTCGGCCACCAGCCCGAGGATCTCGGCCGTCCCGAACGTGGCGAGCATCGGCGTGGCGAGTATTGGCGTGGCGAGCATCGGCGCCATGAACATGCGCGACTCCTTGCGCTAGGGCTGGCCCTCCGTGGCCCGCCCGGCCCCGGCAGGTGGGGCCTTGCCTCGCTGACGACCGTCTTCGCTAACGAAGACGGAACAGGAATGTTCCCGGCGGGGGCCGTCGAACGGCGATCAAGCGCGGCCCTGGAAGTACTCGACCTCGAAAACCTGGCGAAAATCGAACTTCTCGATGAAATCGCGGAGCGAGTCCTCATCGCGCTTGGCGAGCAGGCCCGCCGCCACCATCTGGAAGACGATACGGCCGAAGTCGAGGGTCGAGTGCACCCCCCAGGCATGGAAGACATCGGTGGCCATGATGCCGTACCGATCCCTCCCGAGCATCTTGATGGCCTCGAGCAGGTCGGCGCCGGACGCATGGGTGCGCTGGTCGGGCTGACCCGTGACATGATCGAGGGCCTCGAGGACGAACTCGTAGGCTTCTTCGCGAAACGTGCCGTGCTTCGCGGCGAGTTCTTCAATCCAGCGGCCGATGGTGTTGCCGTCCGTCAAGACGCACCCCGTAGTCTGGGGACACGATGTGAGCGCATCTGCTCTGAAATTGTACGTGCACTTCGGCGCGTGTCAACTGTGACGAATGAAACACCTCAACGCTCGCCCCCGGCCCCCAGCACGCGGTCGTACAGATCGATGTACTGTTTCAAGACGCAGCGCGCCCCGAACGTGGCCACAGCGTCCCGTCGCGCCTCCTCGACGATCTGCCGCCTCAGGGGCTCATCGCGTAGCACGCGCAGGGCAGTCCCCACCATGCCATCGATGTCCTCGGGATCATGGCGGAACCCGTTGGCGCCGTGGTCGATGAACTCGTCGGTGCCGCCACGGTCCGTGGCGATGACACACACGCCACAGGCCATGGCCTCCAGGGCCACCAGACCGAAGCTCTCGTGCCAGGACGGCAACAGCAGCAGGTCGGCCAGCGGCATGAGCGACTCCAGGTTGTCCACGGTGCCCAGGCTGTGGACCCGGTCGGCGAGACCGCGCCGGCCGAGTTCGTCCAGCAGCGGACAGAGGTCCGGGCCGTCCCCGACGAGCAAGAGCCGGCACGGCACCTCGGCCGCCACCCGCGCGAACACGTCGCCCACGGCCGGCACGTTCTTCACTTTGCGGAAATTCGACGCATGCACGATGAGCTTCTCGTTCGGCGCCGCGAACTGCGCCCGCACGTCGGAGTCGTGGACCGGCGAGTAGCGGCGCGTATCGACGAAATTGGGGATAACGTCGATATGGCGCGTGACCCCGAAGACACGTGCCGTCTCGCGCGCGAGGAATGCGCTGACCGCCGTCACCGCATCGCTACGGTCGATGAGGAAACGCGTGATGGGAAAGAACGAGGGCTCCTGCCCCACGAGCGTGATGTCGGTGCCGTGCAGGGTGGTGATCACCTTGAGCCGCTCGGGACCCACCATCTGCTGGGCGAGGAACGCCGCCGCCGCATGCGGGATGGCGTAGTGCACGTGCAGGATGTCCAGCTCGTGGCGTTGCGCCACCTCGCTCATCGCCGAGGCGAGGCTCAGGGTATAGGGCGGATAGAGAAACACCGGGTAGTTCACCACATCCACCTGGTGGTAGAACACATTGGCGCGAAACCGGCGTAGACGCAGCGGGACGCTGCTCGAGATGAAGTGCACGGCGTAGCCGCTGCGCGCCAGGTTCAGTCCCAGCTCGGTGGCGACGATCCCGCTGCCGCCCTGGCTCGCGTAGCAGGTGATGCCGATGGTGGGCAGGCGGCTCATGCCCAGCGCTCCTGCGGCAGGTCGACCAGCACCGGCACGGCCGCACTCCGCAGCGCCTCGCCATATTCCACACCGGCGCGGTGGCCCCACAGCCGTCCGCGCGACTCGATACGCTGCGAGAAACTCTCGGTATTGATGTACGTCGGGCGGCGGCCGGGAGCGGCGACGAACTGGGAGGCGTAGCAGTTCAGAGCATCGCGCTTGTCCTGCCACGTCTCCGACACGTCGAAGATCAGTGACGGCACAGCGAACTCAGGACAGGTCTCGAAGACGGCTTCCACACGCCAGGGTTCGTCGTCCGCCGTCGCGTCCACCGGCGCCATGGGCCACCAGTGCGCCGGGCCGAGCGACGGCCGGTAGGTCGCGAGATGCGCGAGGAAGACAGCCCGCGCCACGAGCGCCGGCGTCGCGACGTGGTCGGGGTGCCGTACCGGTTCCGGCGCCGTGGCCACGAACCGCGGCCTGAGCCGGCGGACGATCGCCGTCACTGCCGCGACCTGCGCGGGGTCGGCGGCGGCGATGAAACCGTCCGGCAATGCGAGTTGTACGCGGCCCGTGAGGCCGAGCACCTCCGACGCCCGCTGCGCCTCGCGCCAACGCTCGTCGGGCGTCGCGTTGGATGCCAGTTCGCCCCGGGTGAGATCGCACACCCACACCTGACGCCCGCGATCGACCAGACGGCGCAGTGTGCCGCCCAGCGCGATCTCCGCGTCGTCGCTGTGCGGACAGATGCACAGGAGATCGAGGGACATGCTTCGGCTCCCCTCGCTCACGGTTGCGGCACCGCGAGCAGGAATTCGTGCCAGCGGCCGTCGAGCCCGGCGTCCCAGTGACGACGGCTCGCATGCAGGATGGCCGCGATGAGTTCGTCGCCCCACAGCGCCGCCGCTGCCACTGCGGCGAGCGCGCGCTCCTGGCGTTCGCCTTCGGGACGCACCCATGCCGGTTGCTCGGCGGCGTGCGCGGCGGCATTGCGCGCCTGCTCCCGTTCGAGCAGTCCGCGGACCTGGCGCGTCCACCGGCGGCCGAGCTGTTCGGCGATCCTGTCGGCCCGTCCAGGCATGAGGTCGGCTTGCTCCCGCAACGCCGACTGGAGCACCGGCCGCACCGCAGCCACCACGCTCTCGGCCAACGGCACCAGCTCGTCACTCCCGGCCGGCGCCTGTACGCGGCCGGCGGTGGACCGCGCCCAGTCCGAGAAACCCGCGGCACCGGCGGGGCCGAGCTGCGCGAAGAGCCGCGGCATCAGGGGCGCCCGCGGCAGGTCGAGCACCGGATAGCCCCGCGCGAGCTGCGACAGGTAGGCGATCTCACCAGGTCCACCCACGACACCGGCGGGACAGAAGAGCCAGTCCTGGACGGCCGAGCGCGCCGCCACGCCCGGGCGCAATCGCTCCGCATCCGGCAGCGGTCCCACGTGCTCCGCCGGCAGCGGTTGCCTTCGCCCTTCGAGTGCGAGGTAGAGAAAGCGCTCGACGCTGGATTCGGCGAGCGGCGCGCCGTATCCAGCCGCAGCCAGCTCGGCGCCCGCTTCACGCAACGCCTTGCGATAGGCCGCCCGCCGTTCCCAGAGACGGCGGTAGAACGGTTCCGCTGCGGCATGGAGCGCGGAATCGTTGCCGGAGACGACGAGCAGATCGCTTCCCCGGAACATCCGCAGCAGTGCCCGGCGTTGCAGGCGCGACCACGACCAGTCGCCGGCCACGGCGTCGTGCCAGATGCCAGCGAGGTCGCGCGACAGTCCGTGGCGGCCCTCCAGTTCGGCGAGCCAGCGCGCGGCTCCCGGCGCATGCGCCGCCGCGCCGAACGTGCCGACCATGGCCGGCGCGCCGCCGGACGCGGACGGCGGCGCCGCGCGCACGAGGACGCCTCGCGCGGGATCATACGCGATGGCATGCAAAGCCTCGCGCAGATCGTCGTCGTCGTCGCCCGACCAGAACAGCGGCACGGTGTGACGCCCCGCGGCGGTACGCATCTCCGCCAGCACAATCGTGGCCGCAACCTTGTAGAGAGTGTAGAGCGGTCCGCCGAGAAAGCCCGGCTGCTGGCCCGTCACGACGACATCGGCCGCGCCCGCCACCAGGGCCGCGACCGCGGCCCGGGTCCGGGTCGCCGCCGCGTCGTCCGGCAGATCGGCGACCAGCTCCTGCAACCATGGTTCGCGCCAGGTGTCACTGGTCCAGATGACACCCGGGGCGCCCGCGGGCGACTGGAGATCGAAGTACCGCGCCAGTTCCGTCCGCGCCGAACCGACCGCCCCGTCTCCGCGTAACCACGCGCGCAGGAGCAGGGCCATATCGGCGTGGTCCGCCAGCAGGGATCCGTCCTGAACTCCGATCACGGCGTCTCCTTCGCCCGTTCGAACACGAGCAGCCAGCGCGGACTCGTCGGTGCGAGCGGGCCGCCGTCGTAGTCGCCAGCGGCGGCGACTCTCCTCAACCTCGCAGCATCGGCGAGCGCGTCGAGCTCGTCCAGGCGGAAGAGTTCGACCTCCTCGGCGTACCGCAATCCCTCGCGGGGCACGCCGAGCGCGGCGGCAGCCTCGTCGTCACCGCGCACCGTCACTGTCACGTCCTTCACGGCCCGGCGCGGGTCAGCCGCCAGCCGCCGGTGCTCCCGTACCGTCACCGGTCCATCCTCGCGCACGGTCTCACGCGGGCCGGCGGCAAGCTCGAGCGCCACGCGTTCACTGTTGAGGAAATCGAGGAACCAGTGACCAGCCGGCGCGAGCACCCGCGCCACGTCGTGCACAACCGCCGCATGCTCGGTAGGCGTCCGGAAGTACCCGAAGGCGGTGAAGAGCGAGAGCACCGCCGTGCATGAACCCGTGGCGCACGGAATGGCACGCATGTCGCCGCGTACCAGCCGCTGCCCCGGGTCGGCCGCGCGCGCGAGCGCGAGAAGTTGCGGCGAGAGATCCAGCCCCACCGCCGGGAGCCCGCGTGTAGCGAGCAGCCCGAGGTGGCGCCCCTGCCCGCACCCGAGATCGAGCACCGGTCCCGCGCCCAGCGGCGCCAGTCGCGGCAGCAGATCGAGGCAGCGCGCCGCCTCGCGCGCATCCCGATGACGGTACAGCCACGGGTAGTGAGCGCCGAACGCCTGCGTGTACCAGCTCACGATGGCGGCTCCACCGCCAGCCGCGGCTCCCACGCCATCTCTCCCTCGACCGGATGGGTGCGGCCCACGACCGTGTCCCACGGCGGACCACCATCCTTGGCCGGATAGTCGACCATGGCGTGCAGCCCCCGGCTCTCGTGGCGGGCACGAGCGCAGAGCACGATGAGTTCGCCGAGCAGGGCGATGTTGCGCAGCTCCACGAGATGGGGCGTCACCTGGAACACCGCGAACTGCCGTTCCACCGTGCGGCGGATGTTGCGCATGCGGCTCAGAGCGATGGCGAGCCGCTCGTTGTCCCGCACGATACCCACGTAATCCCACATCACACGGCGCACCGTGTCCCAGTCGTGTTCGAGCACCATGACCTCCGGTCCCGTGCTCGCGCGCGCGAGCGGATCCTGCGGGTGCGGCACCGGCCCATCGGTAGGCACCACGTGCGGCTCGCCGGCGGCGGCCTGCGACGCAGTCTCGGCGAAGTACACGGCCTCGAGCAGGCTGTTGCTCGCAAGCCGATTGGCCCCGTGCACGCCGGTGCAGGCCGCCTCGCCGATCGCATAGAGACCGGGCAGCGAGCTGCGACCGTCGCCATCCACCTGCACGCCGCCGCACATGTAGTGCGCCGCCGGCACCACCGGCACCGGTTCGCCGGCGAGGTCGAGGCTGAAGAGTTTGCACGTGGCCACGAGGTGCGGAAAGCGCTCCTCCACCGTCGCCCGCTCGAGGTGACGCAGGTCGAGGAAGACGCAGTTGTCGCCGCTGAGCTTCATCTCCTGGTCGATGCTGCGGGCCACTACGTCGCGCGGCGCCAGTTCGGCAAGGGAATGGTAGCGCGGCATGAAGCGTTCGCCGCGCCGGTTGATGAGGTACGCGCCCTCGCCGCGTACGGCCTCGCTGATCAGGAAGCTCTTGGCTTCCGGGTGGAAGAGGCAGGTGGGATGGAACTGCACGAACTCGAGGTTGGCCAGCAGCGCGCCCGCGCGGTAGGCCATGGCGAGTCCGTCCCCCGTCGCGATGTCGGGATTGCTAGTGTAGCTGTAGACCTTGCCGCAGCCGCCGGTGGCAAGCACCACGACGTCGGCGAGATAGGCGCGGCGATCGGCCGTCTGCTCGTCGAGCACCCAGCAGCCTGCGACTCGCTCGGCCGGTCCCGCGAGGCCCGGCACGTCGGCGACGCGGATGAGATCCACGGCCAGATGGTTCTCGTCGATGTGGATCTCGCGACGCTCATGGCACGCGCGCAGCAACGACTCCTCGAGCATGTGACCCGTGAGGTCCTTGCTGTGCAGGATGCGACGGCGCGAGTGGCCGCCCTCCCGTCCCAGCGAGAACGGCGCGCTCGGCCCGTCGCCTTCGCGCGTGAACTCGGCCCCCTGGACGAGGAGCCGCTCGATCAGGTGCGGCGCCGCCTCCACCATGGCCCGCACGATCCCCTCGTCGCACAGCCCATCGCCGGCGGTGAGCGTGTCCTGGACGTGCAAATCGAAATCATCCAGGGGAGAAAGCACGGCCGCGATGCCGCCCTGGGCATAATTCGTGTTGCTCTCGCGCTTCGACTTCTTGGTGACGATGCTCACATCGCCGAATTCTGCCGCCAGCAGGGCAAATTGCAGTCCGGCGATGCCCGTACCCACGACGAGGAAGCGGCTTCGGCGCGGATCTTCGAGGCGATAGGCAGCCATCGTGACTCCCGGTTAGGGCCGTCCCCACAATAAGCGCGGGTTCCAGGGGCGGGCAACGTCCGGTCGGGCATAGAAACTGCTCAAGGTCGCCCCGGATTGAGCGATGCAAACCGCAGAGTCCGCGTATCGCCAGACGCGGCCCGGAAATCGATCCCCGACCGGAGGGTGTAACGTCATGATCCGCAAGATGGTACGGCTCGCAACCGGCATCGTGGCCCTGGGCCTGATCCTGGGTGTCGCGGGCTGCAGCGAGGATGGCAACCAGTGGCAGCGCCTGGTGTGCGAGGTGGAGTCGGTCAACAGTGGCATGCCGCTCGTGTCGGCCTACCTGGATTCGGGCAGCGACAACATCGTCAACACCGACGACGACGTCCTGCCGATCGACTTCGTGTCCGTCACCTTCCACGCGCGGCCCTACAACGACGTGATCACGCTGCCGGAAGACGGGACGTACAGCTACTTCGATGTCGTGAGCTACGACCTGGTCTGGCACCCGGGTCCCGGGGCTCCCGCGGCGATGACGGATTTCAACATCCACGACGCGCCTTGCGCTACCCGCATCCCGGTGTACGGCGAGGGCAGCGTCGCCATCCTCGTCGCCGATCGGCAGATGAAGGAGCAGCCCTGGTTCATCGCCCTCTACAACGACAACTCGCTGAGCTTCAGCGCCAACGCGGAATTGATCTTCCACGGACACGAGTCGGGCTCCGACGAGATCGTGGACGTCCCCGCAGGGCTGCTGGTGACGTTCTTCGGCGTCGTCTCCACCAACTAGGCGACGGCCGACGGGTCTAGCTCGCCCCCACCTGTGCGCGCCGGCGCTGCATCACGAATCGTGGCAGCGCCGGCGCGCCGTGCCAGGCGAGGTGGAGGTCCACCACCGCGACGGCGACCTCAGCCGGCCACAGCCCGCCCAGCTTCACCCAGTCCTTGGCCGTCGTCACCCAGGCCGTCACCCCACGGGCACGGCCCTGGGCGAGGATGCGCGCGAGCGTCCGCACGTCGTACCGCGCGTGGTCACGGCAGCGTACAGCCAGTCGCGGCGCCGCGTCGAGCAAACCAGCGGCGTGCCGCTCGAAACCTCCGGGCCGCGCCAACCCCGACAGCAGCGCGACCGGTCCCGACCCCCACGACGCCACGCCAACTGACCGTAGCCGGGCCTCCCGGGCGAATCCGAGCACCGTCACCCCCGGCATGCATGCGCGCAGATCGTCCGGCCAGGGCCCGGGGCGCTCGAGAAGCCATACGCCGGCCCGCCCGGCCGCCGCTGCGGGTTCACGATAGGGGCCCCACGGAAGTAGCCGGCCGGTACGCGGCGTGACCACGTCACCCGCTTCCTCCCAGCGGTCGAGGATCAGGACATCGAGGTGGCGGCCCACGCCCGCGGTCTGGAAGCCGTCGTCCAGCAGGACGATCTCCGGCGTCGGGCGAGCGGCCCGCGCGGCGTCCACGCCCTCGGACCGCCGCCGGGCCTGGATCACGCTCCAGCCGTCCGCGGCCAGCCTGGCCAGGAGGCGGGCCTCGTCGCCGGCCCGGGGGTCGTCCGGGGCCACGCGCAGAGGCCCGTGGGCCGCCCCACCGTGGCCGCGCGTGACGACGGCGCCGCCCAGGCCCAGATCGGCCAGGTCGCGCATCAGACGCGCCACCACCGGGGTCTTGCCCGTCCCCCCTGCCCGCAGGTTGCCCACCGCCACCACGAGGACCTCCCCCGGCGGTGGCGTGCGACGCGACGCGCGCACCACCGTGGCTGCCGCTAGCCCGGCGCTGGTCGCCCGGGCCAGAGCCGCTACCACCGGGCCCGGATGGCTGTCCCAGCGCCTCCAGAGGGCCTCCAGGCGCCGCTCGCCGGCCGGGCGGAGATCAAGCACGTCCACGGTTCGCCTCCTCGCCCACCGTCTGGAGCGCCACCGCGAGACGTGTCCGCGCGTCCGGCAGATCGCCCTCCGTCACCCGCAGAGGCGCGCCGGCCACCACGGTCACCCGCGACAGCGGGCGCGGCACGATCGTGCGATCCCAGGTCCCCAGCACCATAGCCCGCCGGCAGGCCACTCGCAGGGGCACGATCGGCGCCCCGGCCCGCCAGGCGAGCTGCAACACCCCTTCGCGCACCACCCCGGCCGGACCTCGCGGGCCATCCACCGCGAGTCCGAGGTGGTGCCCCTCGCGCAGGGCGCGCAGCAGGCCCACGAAGCCCTCGTATCCATCGTGGCCCGTGGACCCGCGCACGAAGCCGAATCCGTCGCGTGCGAGCGTACTGACCAGGATATCGCCATCGAGGCTCTTGCTGATCAGCAACCATGGCCGCGACGGACGGCAGTAGGCGATGGCCGGCAGGATGTCGCGATGCCAGCAGGCGAAGATCACCGGTTCGGTTACCGGGCCGGGCGCGAGCGGCGACAGGTTGCCACGCCACGAACCCGCGAGAAGCCGCCAGCCCGGCGGCGCCAGGGCGAGCTTGAGCTGCTGGATGAGCATGGCGCTCCCCGTCGTCACGCTCCCGCCCGCTCGTCGAGAAAGGCGAGCAGGGCCGTGGCCGCACGCCGCCACACGCCGGCCCCTCCGCAGAGCAGACGCAGTCGGTGGCAATCGGCATAGAACTCGTCGCGTCGCCGGGCCTGGTTCAGGAACGCCAGCAAGGCATTGGCTAGGTGGGTGGGCGCAGCCTGGTCCTGGATCATTTCGGGCACCGCGGGCTTGTCGAGGATGAGGTTGGATAGCCCGATGTAGGGCACCCGCACGAGCGCCCGCCCGATGGCGTAATTGAAGCCGCTGGTCTGGTAGGCCACCGCGTGCGGCACGCCGGCCAGCGAGGCCTCGAGGCTCGCCGTGCCACTGCACACGAGGGCGAGGTCGAGGCGCTCCAGCAACAGCGGCAACGGTTCGTCCGTGATCTGGCCCATCTCGCCGACGATGGCGGCCAGTTGCGCGCGATCACTGCCCGGCGCCGCGCTCACGAGCACCCGCACCCGACGCTGCCCGAGCCACGACTGGATCATGCCCGCCGCCACCTTGAAGCGCGGCAAAAGGCGCACGACCTCCTGCTGGCGACTGCCAGGCAACAGGCCCAGGGTGAGCGGCTTGCCGGGATCGTCGCGCCGTGCCTCGCGCTCCGCGCGCCGCTGGTCGAACGGGAAGCTCGCGTAGTCCTCCATCAGCGGGTGGCCGATGGGGACTACATCGAGACCGCGGGCGCGGAAGTACTCGGGCTCGAAAGGAAGGATCGTCGCCAACCGATCGACATTGCGACGGAACGCGGCCATCCGCCACGCGCCCCAGGCCCAGAGCTGCGGCGCCACGACGTAGAAGACCGGGATGCCCTGCCGATGCGCCCGGCCGGCGAGGCCGGTGTTGAAACCCGGGAAGTCGACGGGTACCACCGCGTCGAAATGCTCGCTCGCGAGGTGACGGAACACGCGGCGTCGCGCGCGCAGGATGGCCGGCAGATGCGTGGCCACCTCGCCGAAGCCCATGACTGTGATGTCCCGCGAGGACTGCACCACCGACACGCCGGCCATGGCGAGCGCCGTGCCGCCCAGCGCCGAGAACCGCAGGTCGGGCGCCTGCTCGCGAAGCGCCGCGACGAGGGCGGCTGCGTAGCGATCGCCGCTCGCTTCGCCGGTGGAGAGAAAGATGTGGCGCCCGCTGGCGGGGCTTGCGGTCATCGCGGCTTCACTCCCGCCGGGAACGCTCGTCACCGGACGATGCCGCGCTCCGAACGCCGGATGAAGGCCATCAGGTCCTCGATGTTCTTCGTCAGCTTGCACTCGCTCGCGATGCGCTCGAGGGCCTGGCTCACGTTGAGCGCCGAACGATAAAGCAGCCGGTAGGCTTTCTTGAGGTTGTTGAGTTCCTCGTCCGAGAAGTTGTGGCGCTTCAGACCGATGCTGTTGACGCCCGCCACCTCGATCGGATTGCCCGCCACCTTGATGAACGGCGGCACGTCCTGCGGCAGCCTGCTACCGCCACCGACGAAGGCGTAGGATCCGACACGCACGAACTGGTGCACCGGTGTCATGCCGCCGATGGTGGCGAAGCTCTCCACCTCGACGTGGCCGGCCAGGTTCACCGCGTTGGCGATGACGATGTTGCTGTGGATGTGGCAATTATGTGCGATGTGCACGTAGGCCATGAGCAGGTTGTGATCGCCCACACGAGTCTTCTCGCCCTCGCCAGTCGCCTGGTGGATCGTGCAGTACTCGCGAATGGTGTTGTAGTCGCCGATCTCGACGAACGACTCCTCGCCCGCGAACTTGAGATCCTGCGGCTCGCTACCGATGGCGGCGCCGTGGAAGACGCGGTTGCCGCGGCCGAGGATCGTATTGCCCTCGATCAGCACCGACGAACCAATCTCGCAATCCGGGCCGATCTCGACGTTGGGGCCGATGACCGCGTGTGGTCCGACCTGGACGTTGTGTTCCAGCTTGGCCTGCGGGTGCACGACCGCGGTCGGGTGGATCACCGCCGGGAGAACCGGACGCGGTCCGGACGTACGCTGGAAGTTCAAGGGCTCCACGCTGATTCCTCCTTGTCCTGGCAGATCAGGAATCCACCAGGTTAGCCATGAGATCGGCCTCGGCAACCTTTTCGTCGCCGACCGTCGCCACGCCCCGCATCTTGCAGATCGGCCCGCGCAGCTTCAGCAACTCCAGGGAGAGCGTGAGCTGATCGCCGGGTACGACCGGACGGCGGAAGCGGGCCCCATCGATGCCGCTGAAGTAGACCAGTTTGCCGTCGGGCTCATCGACGCTGGTGAGCAGCAACACGCCACCCGCCTGCGCCATGGCCTCGATGATCAGCACCCCGGGCATGATGGGATGTCCCGGAAAGTGACCCTGGAAGAATGGCTCGTTGATCGTGACGTTCTTGAGCGCGCGGACACTCCGCTGCGGCACCAGTTCCTGTATCCGATCCACGAGCAGGAGCGGATACCGGTGCGGCATGACGTTGAGGATGGATGCGATGTCGAAACCCAGCGGCTGGCGCGGCGGATAGATACGCGTGCTCGCGCGTTCGAGCTTGGCGAGCTTGCGCGTGAACATCGCGTTGGCCGCGTGGCCGGAACGCGTGGCATGCAGGTGTCCCTGGATTGGCATGCCCAGCAGGGCCACGTCACCGAGCAAGTCGAGGATCTTGTGGCGTACGAATTCGTCGGGGAACCGCAGTTCCTGGCCGTCGGCGAGCTTGCCGTCGGCGATCACCAGCGCCGTCTCCAGGGTGCCGCCCTGGGCCAGCCCCATCTCGCGCAGCTTGTGCACGTCCTCGAGGAAGGCGAACGTGCGCGCCGGCGCAATCTCCTTCGCGAATACATCGGGACGGATCCGGAACGAGGCGGATTGCTTGCCGATGAACGCGTCCCCGTAGTCGACCGCGAAGGAGATGCGGAACTCGTCCGCCGGTTCCGCCACGACCTCGATGTCGCCCTGCTGGTAACGGACCGTTGCCGCCACGCGATAGTAGGACGCCGGCAAACCCTGCATGACGATGCCCGAGCTCTCGAGCAGGCGTAGGTAGGGCAACGCGCTGCCGCACCCGGTGACCGGCGGTTCTGGGCCCTCGAGGTCGAGGTAGCAGTTCGTCACGCCCATACCCATCAGGGCGGCGAGCACGTGTTCGACGGTGACGATCTTGACGTCGCCCTTGACGAGCGTGGTATTGCGCACGGCTGCATCGACGGTATCGACACTCTCGATGAGGGCCGGCACCTCGACGGAGCGGCCGTTCTGGCGCACGCGAAAAACGAGCCCCGTATTCGGCGGCGCCGGCGCGAAGGTAAGACGCGTGGTTTCGCCCGTGTGCAGGCCCACGCCCTCGACGGACGCCGGCCTGCCGACGGTTCGCTGGAGCCAGATCACCGACTAGTCCTCCCGGCCACCGATATCGGCCTGGCCGTCGGCGAGTTCGCCGACCGTGCGCTGGAGTTGCGCCAAGGTGCGCACCATGTCCGGCAACTTGCGCAGAGCCCCCGCGATGCGGAACGACTCCCGCGCGTCGAGCGCCGGGTATCCGAAGAGTACGCTGCCGTCTGCCACATCCTTGTGCAGGCCCGACTTGGCACCAACCTTCACGTTGCTGCCGATGGTGAGGTGGTCGGCGATCCCCACCTGCCCACCCATGGTCACCCGGTCGCCGATCCGGCAACTGCCGGAGATGCCGGTCTGGGCGCTGATGGCGCCATGCGCGCCGATACTCACGTTGTGTCCGATCTGGACGAGATTGTCCAGCTTCGAACCGCGACCGATCACGGTCTCGCCGATGGTCGCCCGATCGACGCAGGTGCCGGCCCCGAGTTCCACGTCGTCCTCCAGCACCACGATGCCCACCTGCGGCACTTTCTGCAAGCCTTGCGGCCCGGCCAGGTAGCCGAACCCGTCGTTGCCCACGAGGCAGCCCGGCTGCAGGACCACCCGGTCGCCGACACGGCAGTATTCCCGGATACAGACCTGCGGATAGAAGCGGCAGTCACATCCCACCGTCACATCAGGCCCCAGGACGACGTGTGCCGCGAGCCGACTGCCCCTGCCCACCACCGTGCCCGCGCCGATCACGCAGTACGGGCCGATCGCCGCCGCCTGCGCCACGTCGGCCGTGGGGTCGATCACGGCGGTCGGGTGGATGCCCCGAGGGAACACGCGATCGGGGTCGGCTTCCAGGCGTGCGAGCAACCGCGCGAAGACATGGTAGGGTTGATCCACGCGCAGGGCCGGCCGATCCGGCACGACGCCGGGCCCCACGATGACCGCCGTGGCCTGGCTCGTCGCGAGCTGAGCTGCGAGTTCCTTCTTGGCGAGGAACGTCAGATCGCCCGGACCCGCGGTATCCAGTCCCGCGAAGCCCGTGATCATGACGTCACCGTCACCCAGCAACTCGGCGCCGAGTTCCGCGGCCAGATCGCGCAAGCGCATCGACTCCAAACGTCGCGACTCCGAGCGCACAGGCTCCATGAGCGATCCCTTTTTTCAAGCAAGCCCCCCTTCACAGACCAGCGAAGGGGGGCATCTCATGCTGACCTTTGCGCGGCTTGAATTTCGCCGCCATTCTCGGTTTTGTCAACACCCGAAGCCGGAGCCTATTTCTCCTCGCCGCGCGCCAGAGCCGCCAGGACGTCGTTCGTGAGGTCGACATCGGGGTCGAGGTAGAGCACGGTAAAGGCCGCGGAATCGATGATGATCCCGAACCCCTTCTCCTTGCCGATACGCTCGGCGATGGTCTTCACCTGGTCGATGATCGGACCGATCCTCTCCTTGTATTCCTGCTGGGCCCGCTGGTCGACCTGATCGCGGAACTTGAAGTAGTCGGCCTTCTGGTTCTCCAGGTCCTGCATCTTGGCATTCAACGCCTCTTCGCCAAGCAGCATCTTCTGGCTATCGATCTCCTCGACCAGGCGCTGCAGATCGCGTTCCTTGTCGCCGATCTCCTTCTCGAGATCGCGCAGGAACTTCTGGTACTGCTCCTGCGCGTCACGGGCCGCCTCGTATTCCTCGACGATGCGTTGCGTATCGATGACGCCGAAGGGCTTGTCCTTGCCGGCCGCGAGCGCGGACGTCGCCGGACACAGGATGCTCACAACGAGTACCAGGGCCACCGCGGGCGCGATGGGGAATCTGCGCATATTCTCTCCTTCTCCCGTCGGACTAGAACATCGTGCCGATGTTGAAATGGGGTTCCCAGCCGGGTCCCCCGACCTTGTCGAAACCATAACCATAGTCGAAGCCGATGGTACCCATCATGGGCACGTCGACCCGGATCCCGAAACCCGCCCCCTTGCGCAGGTTGGCGAAATTGGCTTCGGAGAAGCTGTTCCATGTGTCACCCATGTCCAGGAAGGTGAGCAACTGGACAGCCCGCGTCAACGGATAGAGCACCTCGGTGTTGAAGATCGTGTAGCAGCGGCCGCCGATGAAACTCGGGTTGCCGCGCGGTACGACCTCGAGATCCTGGTAGCCGCGCAGCGGATACAGACGGTTGCCGCCCAGACGGTACTTCTCGTAATCCGGCACGTTGTCGGCACTGCCCTTGATGCCGGTGATCAGCCCGAACATGCCCTGCAGGTGAAGGGCGAACCCTCCGGGCAGGCGCTGGTAATACGACTGCTTGAACTGCTGCTCGACGTAGTCGATCTCCCCGCCCAGGGGGCCGCCGGCCAGGTCGAAGCTGTAAGTGGTACGCGAGCCTCCCGTTGGGAAGAACGGGTTGTCGGTGGAATCGCGGCTGTACGTGAGGCGCACGCTGCTCTTGGTGCGCGGCCAGTCCACCTTGTCCAGACGCTCGAATGGAAGGTCGTTCACGCCGAGGCTGCTCTCGAGATTGTTCAGGTAGTTCACGTAGCTCGAGCTGAAGTTCGACAGCCGGGTCTGCGACAACTCGTAGCGCAGACCGACCCGACTGAACCGGGTACCCGGAATCCGCGTGCCGCCGCGCAAGCTGAAACCGCGGATCCGACTCTCGTAGTAGTCGTCGTAGTTGTACTGGTAGCGATCGAAGAGATCGGCGCCCACCAGGATGGGCTTGCCCATGAACCAGGGCTCGGTGAAACTGAGGTCCACGTAGCGGCGGCGGCTGCCGAACTGCCACGTCACTCCGACGTTCTGCCCCTTGCCGCGGAAGTTGCTCTCCTGAACCTGGATGAAGCCACTCACGCTGGTCTCGGCACTATAGGCGGCGCCGAACATGAACTGGCCGGTCTGGCGTTCCTTCACGTCGAAGAGCAGATCGAGGTCGCCGCTGTTCGGCACCGACTGGAAGTCGGGACGCACCTCCTCGAAGAACCCCAGCGCCATGGCGTCGCGCACCGAGGCCTCGATGCGCTGGCGGCTGAAGACGTCGCCCGGGAAGATGCGCAGCTCGCGCAGCAACACCTCGTCGTAGGTCTTGGTGTTGCCCGTCACCCGGATATCGTGAACCTTGGCCGGCTCGCCCTCGGTGATGGAGAAGTCGACATTCACCTTGTCGCCATCGATCGCCCGCTGCGGCTCCACGGACACATAGATATACCCGCGGTCGGCGTAGAGCGACTGCACGTCCTCGAGGGTGGCCAGGTATTCCTTCTCCTTGAACACCTCACCCTGCCGCAGGTCGATGCGCTGGGACACGGCCATGTCGTCGAAGACCTGGTTGCCATGCCAGTTGACGGTGCCCACGTAGTAGAGCTTGCCTTCCGTGATGTGGATCACGATGTCCAGGCGCTCGCGATTGGGCCGAAAATTCAGCTCGATATCGTCCACCGTGGCGTCGAGATACCCGTTGTCCTTGCCGTAGGTGACGATGCGGTCCTTGTCGTCCTCGAACTGCTGCTTCTTGAAGGTGCCGCTCTTGAGGAAACCCGTGGTGCCCTGCTTCATGGCGCCCCGCAGCCCGCCGGCCGTGAGGTGTTCGTTGCCCACGAAGCTGATGCTCGACACCTTCACCTGCTTGCCCTCGTCGACGTGGATGACCAGGTCCTCCATGTTGCTGGCGTCGACAACGGTGGAGTCGGTGTTGACCTCGGCGTTGTAGTACCCCTTCTCGTAGTAGAGATCGCGCAGGGGCTGCAGGTCGCGGGTGATGGCCGCCGGATTGGCGAACTGGCCCACGCTCACGGGGAAAGCATCCCGCAGGTCCTTGTCCTTGATCTTCTTGTTGCCCTGGAAGCTGATGTCCCGGATGCGCGGAAACTCCCGGAGATTCAGCGTGACCTTCAGGCCGTCGGCCTGCGGCTGCACATACAGGTAGATCTCGGCGAACTTCTTGGTGGCGAAGAGCCGACGCACGGCCGCAGCGGCGAGGTCGCGCGTGAGCGTCTGCCCGGCGGACAGCCCCGCCCAGGCCTCCACCTGACTCGCGCCCACCGTGACGGTGCCGACGACCTCGATGGCTGCGATGGCCTGCCCGAGCACCGCGTCGTCGACAGCCGCATCCGCGGCGCTCGGCGGCGTCTGGGCAAGTGCCAGGGGCGCGACGGCCAGGGCGGCCAGGCAGGCCAGGCCGAGGATCCACGAACGGCAATTGGGCACGCGCATCGAGGCTTTGACTCCCCAGGGGTACAGGGTAACAGGTCGCAGCGCCGCAGGGTCGCAATGCTCGCTCGCGATACGGCGGCCGCGGCCACCGGGAGTGGCGCTTCAACGCCAGCAGCGGTCACGAGTTCCGGACAGCCCGGCGCAATATAAGGCATGGAAAGCATCGTGGGTAGCCCGGGTTGCGGCCCCACCCGCGGGGGCGGGGCCATCCGGGATGGCGGGATCGCAGGAGGTCCTAGACCTCAGCGCCTTCCTTCGGCATCACCGTGAAGGTGAGTTGCTCGTTCAAGGCGTCGATGCGCAGCCGGCAGTTGTTGCCCACTTCGCCGCGCAGGAGCTTCTCGCTGAGCGGGTCTTCCAGATGCCGCTGGATGGCCCGGCGCAACGGACGCGCACCCTGTTCAGGGTTGAAACCCACCTCGCAGAGCAGTTCCTTGGCCGCTTCGGTGAACTCGAAGTCGATGTGCAAGTTGACCAGGCGCTTGACGACGTCGCGCAGCAGGATATCCACGATGGTGTAGATGTGATCCCGGGACAGCGCGTCGAAGATGATCAGCTCGTCGATCCGGTTGAGGAACTCGGGGCTGAACGTCTTCTTGAGATCCTGGTTGATGTTCGCCTGATTGCGCTGGGTCGCGTGGTCATCCTCGTCGCTGCCGAAGCCCACGCCGCGACTGACGTGCGTCTTGCGGTTGCCCACGTTGCTGGTCATGATCAGCACGGTGTTGCGGAAGTCGACGGTACGGCCGAACGAATCGGTGAGATTGCCGTCCTCCAGCACCTGCAGCAGGATGTTGAACACATCCGGGTGCGCCTTCTCGATCTCGTCGAGCAGGATCACGGAATAGGGATGCCGGCGCACCTTCTCGGTGAGCATGCCGCCCTCGTCATAGCCCACGTAGCCCGGAGGCGCGCCCACCAGGCGGGACACCGAGTGCTTCTCCATGTACTCGGACATGTCCACGCGGATCATCGAGGTCTGATCGCCGAAGAGAAACTCCGTCAGGCGACGGGCCACCTCGGTCTTGCCCACGCCCGTGGGGCCTAGGAAGATGAACGAGCCGATGGGCCGCTTCGGGTCACGCAAGCCCGCGCGATTGCGCCGGATCGACTTGGAGACCGCCTCGAGCGCCGCGTCCTGGCCGACGATCCACTGGCGCAGTTCGTCTTCCATGCGCAGCAGCTTGAGGGTCTCCTCCTCCTCCACATCGGTGACGGGGATCCCCGTGATGTCGGAGATGACCGTGCAGATGAGGCGCTGATCCACCACCGGGCGCTGCTCGCCGTGGTGATCCTGCCAGCTCTGCTTCATCTCCATCAGCTCACGTTTCAGCTCCTTCTCCTTGTCGCGGAAGCCGGCCGCCATCTCGAACTGCTGGGCCTGGATCGCGCTCTCCTTCTCCTTCACGCAATCCTCGATCTGATCCTCGGTCTTGCGCAGATCGGGTGGCATCTCGGAAGCGTTCAGCCGGGCACGGCTACCGGCCTCGTCGATCACGTCGATCGCCTTGTCGGGCAGGGAGCGGCCGCTGATGTAGCGGTTCGACAGGAAGACGGCCGACGAGAGCGCCTCCTCATCATAGCTCACGCGGTGGTGAGCCTCGTACTTGTCGCGCAGGCCAGCCAGGATGCGCACCGTCTCGTCCTCGCTGGGCGGATTCACGGTCACCGGCTGGAAGCGCCGCTCCAGCGCGCCGTCCTTCTCGATGAACTTGCGGTACTCGTCCATCGTGGTGGCGCCGATGCACTGGATCTCGCCGCGGCTGAGGGCAGGCTTCAGCATGTTCGACGCGTCGATCGCACCCTCGGCGCCGCCGGCGCCGACGATGGTATGCAACTCGTCGATGAAGATGATGATGTCCGGATTCTCGCGAATCTCGGCCATGATCTGCTTAAGGCGCTCCTCGAACTGGCCACGGTATTTCGTCCCCGCCACGACACTTGCGAGGTCGAGCGTGATGATTTCTTTTTCACGCAGCAGGCTCGGCACCTTGTTCTGCACGATGCGCGAGGCGAAGCCCTCCACGATGGCTGTCTTCCCCACGCCCGGTTCGCCGATGAGCACGGGGTTGTTCTTCTTGCGCCGGCTGAGGATCTGGATCACCCGTTCGATCTCACGTTCGCGACCGATCGTGGGGTCGAGCTGATTCTGGCGCGCCATCTCGGTCATGTTGCGGCCGAACTGCTCGAGGACCGGACTCTCCTTCTTTTCCTTCTTCTTCGACTGCGCGCTGCCCCGCGCCCCCGCGCTGCCGAGGGCCTTCATGACCTCGCGCTTCACCGTCTCGTGGTCGGCGCCCAGGCGGGTGAGCACGTCAGCGGCGATGCCCTCGCCCTCCCGGATCAGAGCCAGCAGGAGGTGCTCCGTGCCCACGTAGTTGTGGTTGTGCAGGCGGGCCTCGTCGATCGACAGCTCGAGCACCTTCTTGGCCCGCGGCGTGAACGGAATCTCGCCGATGTTCACAGGTCCGTTCATGGGCGCCACGGTGGCCTCGATCTCCTTCTGGATCCGCTCCAGATCGATGCCCAGGCGGCGCAGCACGTTGGCCGCAATCCCTTCACCCTCGCGGATGATGCCCAGCAGAAGGTGTTCGGTGCCGATGTATTCGTGTTGTAGCCGGCTCGCCTCGTCGCGGGCCAGGAACAGGACCTTGCGGACCCTCTGCGTGAACCGGTCGTTCATCCCTCGCGCCTCCGTTCGCCCAGCGTTCGACTACTCAGTTGCAATATACCCCGGCGCGCAAAGCCGCGCCAGCCTACGGCCTTCGTTGATGTTCGGCTCTCGCGGACGGTGCTTGAGCGCCCAGCTAGACGGATTGCATGAGGTGCCGGACGAAGTCGGCGCGCATCCGCGCCCGCTCGACAGGTTTTGCCGCACGGCCGGCCAGGAGTTGCAGGTGGGCCGCCTGCTGTTGCACCAGGACGCGGTTCAGCAGGCCCAGGGGAAGCGGAGGCAGCAGATCGAGCATGATGCCCATTCTCACGTGTGAGAGGCGGTCGAAGGCCTCCTGGACCGTCATCACCCGCGCGTTGCGCAGGATGGCCAGCGAGCGATGCACCAGATCCTCCACCGCCGCTGGATCGCGCTCGTACAGCTTGATCTGGGCCATGCGCTCGAACTGCACGACCCGGGTGACGTGACGCGCGAATTCGGCCGCCAGTTCCAGCTCCGCCCGGCCCAGGGTGGCCAGGTTGCCGATCTGGAAGAGTGAACCGCGCACCGTGCTGCCCTCCCCGAAGAGCCCCCGTACCGCGAATTGGAGCTGCCGCAGCGAGTTGAGAATTTTCTCGATCTCCCCCGTGAGCACCAGGGCGGGCAGGTGGATGAGCACCGACAGGCGGCAGCCCGTGCCCACGTTGGTGGGGCAGGTGGTGAGATATCCGAACTCCTCGCTGAAGGCGAACTCGAACGCCTCCTCCAGCTCCGCGTCAAGCGCGAGGGCGTCGCGCGCGGCCGCCATCGCCTCGAAGCCGGCGCGGAACACCTGCACGCGCAGATGGTCCTCCTCGTTGACCATCACTGCTCGCGACAGGTCGCGCGTGACCACGAGCCCGCGCCCCACCGGGTTGCGCACCAGATCGGGGCTGACGAGGTGCATCTCCAGAAGCACCTTGCGCTCGAGGGGCTCGCAAAGCTCCAGGTTGACGTCCCAGGCCTCGGCGAACGTCGGGCAGGACCGCAGGCCGCGCGCCAGCTCCCGCCCGCGACCCCGGAGCGCGCCATCATCGCAGAGGTGCCCGAAGGTCGTGCCGGCGAGATTGCGGGCCAGGCGCACGCGCGTGGAGATGACGACGTCTGATGCCTCGCCGTTTCCGTCGAGCCAGCTCGCGGGCTGCTTCCAGGCCTCGGCCGCAAACATCGTCAATACTCCTGCGTCCGACCGTCGTCACGATCGGCTTCGCGCTCATGGATCCGGTCGCGCAGACGCGCGGCTTCCTCGTAGTTCTCCGCCGCCACCGCAGCTTCGAGCGCGTTGCGCAGACGCGCGATCTCGAGGCGGCGCTCCGCACGCGGTCCGCGCGCGCGCGGCGCCTTGCCCAGATGGGTGGTCGCGCGATGGTACCGACGCAGGATCGGTAGCAAGTGCTCGCGGAACACGAGGTAGCACTCCGGGCATCCCAGCAACCCGGTTTCCTGGAGCTGTTTGAAGGTGTAGCGGCAGACCGGACACGCCAGGTCGGGCGCCGGCGTTTCCTCTGCCGCGTCCTCCCCGCCGCCAGCCACCATGTCGCTGAGGAAGACCTCGAAGCCGCTCGACTTGGTCGGCGGGAGGTCATCGGCCTCGTGTCCGGGCAGATCGAGCCCCACGTCGCTTGCGCAGTCCTCGCACAGCCACTGCGAGTGCTTCACGCCGTCCTCGATATCGATGTAGTTGACCACGGCCTCGCGCTGGCCGCAACGCTCGCACATCAAGACGTCACCTCCGCGAGCACGAGCCGGCCGTCGTCGAGACGCAGCACGCGGTCGGCGCGGTCGGCCAGGGAAAGATCGTGCGTCACGATGACGAGCGCCACGTGCTCGCGCTGCCGAAGCCGGAAGAGCAGGTCGCCGAGCTGGCGGCCCTTCTCGCGATCGAGATTGCCGAAGGGCTCATCCGCGAGCACGATCTGCGGCCGGTTCATGAAGGCGCGGGCCACGGCCACGCGCTGCTGCTCGCCGCCCGACAGCTCTCCCGGCAGGTGATCCATGCGCTCGCTCAGGCCGAGCGCCTCGAGCAGGTCCCGGGCACGCGCTTCGTCCTGTGACGTGGGCAGGTGGTCCATGTGCACCGGAATCAGCAGGTTCTCCAGGGCCGTGAAGTCGGGCAGCAGGAAGTGGAACTGGAAGACGAAGCCCACGGTCTGGTTGCGCCAGCGGGTCATGGTCTTCACGTCATCGGCGTGCAACACCGTATCGCGAAACCGCAGCTCGCCGCCGTCGGCGCGGTCGAGCCCACCGATGAGGTTGAGGAAGGTGCTCTTGCCGGCCCCGCTCGGCCCGATGACGGCCACGGCCTCGCCCTCGTCGAGGGTGAAGTCGATCTCGCGCAACACGGACACCGGCCCCGACGCCTTGGGATAGGTCTTCGCGAGCTGACGGGCGGTGAGTAGGCGCACCATGAAGGCTCCTAGGTGTAGCGGATGATCTCCATCGGGTCGAGCCGCGACGCCTCGCGGCTCGGCATGATCGTGGCCAGCAGGGTGATCGCCAGCGCGGCGCCGGCCACGATCAGGAAATCGCTCCACTGCGCAATGCACGGCACGTGGTCGACGAAGTACACATCGGCCGGCAGCGGCAGCCCCCAGCGCATGAGGTACTGCGCCCCCAGCCAGCCCAGCAGGCTGCCCAGCAGCGTACCCAGGCCGCCCAGCCACAGGCCGTTGATCACGAAGATACCCTGGATCTGCCCACGCGACGCGCCCATCGACAGCAGGATGCCGATCTCGCGGCGCCGCTCGCCCACCATCATCGTGAGGATGCCGATGATGTTGAATGCCGCCACCAGCACGATCATGCCCAGCAGCAGGAACATGACCACCTTCTCCAGCTTCACCCAGCGAAAGAGGTTCTGGTTCAGGGCCATCCAGTCGACGGCGTGGAAGTCCTGCCCGAGCTTGTCCTCGAGGCGCGCCGCCACCGTGGCCGCCGTCATCATGTCCTTCACGCGCACGCCCACGAGCCCGGCGTTCTGCGGATCGTAGCCGAAGAACTCGCGCGCCACCCTGATGTCGACGTAGGAGAAGCGGCTGTCGAATTCGTACATGCCCGACTCGAGGTAGCCGACCACCACGAAACGGCGGCTCTCGGCCTCCACGTGCGTCAGGCTGATCTCGCCGGTAGGCGCGGTGACGATGATGGTATCGCCGATGGCCGCGTAGAGCGACGTGGCCAGCTCCGAACCCAGGATGATGCGCGGCGTCTCGCCGCGCATGGTGCGCAACCGGTCGAGCACGTGCGGCCCCGGCCGGAGCTGTTCCGCGAACGGCTGCACCGTGTCGATGAGATCGGGATCGATGCCCCAGGCTATGGCGCCCCTGTTGCGCGCCGGCCCCAGCACGCGGGGCTTGGTGACGATGACCTCCTGCCGGATGTAGGGCGCGCTGCCGGTGACGTCGATGTCGTCGTCGATGGCGTGCAACGTTCCGGCGAGATCGGCGAAGCCCTCGGGCGCGCTGCTGCCGATGGTGATCATGGGCATGGTCTCGACGAACGTCCGCCGCAGCTCGGCGTGGAAGCCGTTCATGATCGCCAGCGTGAGATCCAGCACCATCACGCCCAGCACGATGCCCACCACCGCCGTCACCGACACCCGGCTCAGCAAGCGGCTGCGCCGGCGACTGCGCATGTACCTGCGCGCGATGTACAGAGCGAAACGCATCACTCGGCCTTGCGTTGCCATTCGGCGCTCAGGCCGGGCCGCTCCTGCCGCCCCTCGGGCCGCATGTGCGGGAAGAGCAGCACGTCGCGAATGCTGTGGCTGTCGGTGAGCAGCATGACGACGCGGTCGACGCCGATGCCCAGGCCACCGGTGGGCGGCATGCCGGTCTCGAGGGCCTGCAGGAACTCGTCGTCGAGTTGCTGGGCCTCCTCGTCGCCGGCGGCGAGCAGGCGAGCCTGGTCCTCGAAGCGGCGGCGCTGCTCGCGCGGGTCGTTCAGCTCGCTGAAGCTGTTGGCCAGCTCGAAACCGCTGGCGAATAGCTCGAAGCGTTCCACCAGACCCGGCTCGCTGCGGTGGGCCTTGGCCAGGGGCGACAGCTCCTGCGGGTGGTCCATCACGAAGGTGGGCTGGACCAGCGTGGGTTCCACGAGCAGGCTGAACATCTCGTCGAGGATCTTGTCGCGCCCCATCCCCTTCTTGAGGTCCACGCCCACCTCGCGGGCTTTCGCGGTCACCTGGGCGTCGTCGAGTGCGCGCAGGTCGGTGCCCGTCTTCTCGGCCAGGGCGTCCATGAAGCGCACGCGCGCGAAGGGCTGGCTGAAATCGAGCGCGTGCTCGCCGAAGGCGACCTTGCCGGTGTCGCCGAACTGAATGGCCAGCGTCCTCAGCAGGCGCTCGGTGAGGTCGAGCATGTCGTGGTAGTCCCGGTACGCCGCGTAGCACTCGAGCATGGTGAACTCGGGGTTGTGCGTGCGGTCCATGCCCTCGTTGCGGAAGTCCTTGCTGATCTCGTACACGCGGTCGAGTCCCCCCACGATGCAGCGCTTGAGGTAGAGCTCGTCGGCGATGCGCAGGTACAGCGGCATGTCCAGTGCGTTGTGGTGCGTCACGAAGGGCCGCGCCGTGGCCCCGCCATAGAGCGGTTGCAGCACGGGCGTCTCCACCTCGAGGAAGTCCTCGTCGTCGAGGAAGCGGCGCATGGCCGAGATGATCCGCGAGCGCGTGCGGAAGCGCGCTCGCGACTCCTGGTTCATGGCCAGGTCGAGGTGGCGCTTGCGGCTCTTCAGCTCCAGGCTCATGTCGTGGTACTTCTCGGGCAGCGGCCGCAGCGCCTTCGCCAGGAAAACGAACGCTCGCACATGTACCGTCAGCTCGCCAGTACGCGTGACGAACAGCTCCCCCTCCACACCCAGGAAATCACCGATGTCGAGCAGCTTCTGGGCCTGCTCGAAGGCCTCGTCGCCCAGATCGTCCTTCTTAAAGTACACCTGCAGGCGCCCCCACTCGTCATCCACCGGCACGAACATGGTCTTGCCCATGCCGCGCTTGGTCATCACCCGGCCGGCGTAGCGGATGCGGGTGCCGGACGCCATGAGCGCCTCCTGCTGCGACCGCGCCTCGGCGCTGGTGTGCGAGCGGTCGAAGCGGTAGGGATAGGGTTCGGCAAGCTGTGTCAGCTTCTCCTCGCGGGTGGCGATGAGATTGCGCAGACCCTCGGGTTCGGCCGGGAGGTTCTGGTCGCTCACGAGTCGCTCCTCTGACGCACGCCCTCGCCGCTCTTGGAGCGCAGGTACGCGTCGATGAAACCGTCGATCTCGCCGTCGAGGACGGCCTGCGTGTTGCCCGTCTCCCACTCGGTGCGCACGTCCTTGACCTTGGTGTACGGCTGTAGCACGTAGTTGCGGATCTGGCTGCCCCAGGCGATCTCCATCTTGGCGTCCTCGGCCGCCTGTCGCCCCTTCATGCGCTCCTCGAGGGCGCGCATGTAGAGCTTGGTGCGCAGCATGGTCATGGCCATTTCACGGTTGCGGTGCTGGCTGCGCTCCTGCTGACACGACACCACGATGCCCGTGGGCTCGTGGACGATGCGGATGGCCGAGTCGGTCTTGTTGACGTGCTGTCCGCCGGCGCCCTGGGCCCGGAAAGTGTCGACGCGCAGGTCGGCCGGATTGATCTCCACCTCCACGTCGTCCTGCACGAGCGGGAACACGAAGACGCTGGCGAACGACGTATGCCGCCGCTTCTGCGCGTCGTACGGCGAGATGCGCACCAGCCGGTGCACGCCGGTCTCGCTCTTGAGATATCCGTAGGCGAAAGCGTCCTCGATCTCCAGCGTGACGCTCTTGATGCCCGCCTCCTCGCCCGGCTGCAGGTCCATCACGGTGAACTTCATCTCGTGGCGCTCGAGATATCGGGTGTACATGCGCAGCAGCATCTCGGCCCAGTCCTGGCTTTCCACCCCGCCGGCACCTGGGTGGATCTCCAGGATCGCACCACGGCCATCCTCGGGACCGTTGAGCAGGAACTGGAAATCGAGCTGCGCGACGAGTTCCTCGAGCCTGGTGACGCCCGCCTTGACGTCGGCCGCGGTGGCCTCGTCCTCCTCCTCGTCGGCAAGCTGACCCAGGACATCGAGGTCTTCGGCCTTGGCCTCGGCCGCCGCGATGGGATCGAGCCAGCCGTTCAGCAGCCGCAGCTGGCGCAGCACGCCGCCGGCCTTGTCGCGGTCGGACCAGAACTCGGGATCGGACTGCTTGGCCTCGAGTTGTGCGTGCTCGGCCACCAGGGAGGGATAGTCAAAGACCCTCCTTGAGCTCGCCGAGCCGCTCCTTGAGGGCGGCCAGCCTGTCAAGCGCTTCCTTCATGACGTCCCTCCCAGGACCCGGGCGGCGTCGGCCAGCACGGCGACGTCACCCTCGTTGTGGATGATGAGATCGGCCCGGGACCACGTGGGTTCCAGATGGGCCTGCGCGGCAATGCGGGCCCGGGCTTGTCCCGGCGCCAGTCCCGCGGCCAGGAGCCGCTGCTCCCGGATCGCGGCGCTCGCGACCACCGCCACCACCCGATCCACGGGCGGCGGCCCGGGAAGCAGAAAATACACTGCCGCCTCCAGGATGACCAGCCGCGCCTTCGCTTTGTCGAGCCGGGCGCAGAGAGCGGCTGCGAGCGGCGGGTGCGTGATGGCGTCGAGGCGCGCACGGGCCTCGGTCGCGGCGAAGACACGCGGACCGAGGATCTTGCGATCGATGCGGCCGTCGGTGCCGAGGATGTCGGCGCCGAAGGCGGCGACGACCTGGGCCGTCACCGCAGGCAGCTCGAGGACCTCGTGACCCACGCGATCGGCCTCGATGACCTCGGCTCCGCGCTCGGCCAGCAACGCGCACAGCCGGCTCTTGCCTGATGCCGTGGGTCCGACAATGGCGAGGCGTGTCATGAGGGCCTCCGTGCGCACGGGCGCGTGTCAACTGCGGGCGACAGTTTCGCACTGGCGAGAGGAAATGGGAAGGGACGATACGTCGAGGACCCGCCGCTAGCCTGGCGATGGCAACAGTCGACCGGGTTCGGCGCACGGATGATCGCGCCCGACTTGGCAATCGCGCTTCTGCTCGCCCAGAGGTGACCAGCGATCAATGGCGCCGGCGCCATTGTGGATATTATTTTATTACAATGACTTACGTTATCTATCCGTGCGCCTCGGCCCAGTTCGCCCCCGTGTGCACGTCGACGACGAGCGGCACGGTCAGCTCCAGCGCGTGGCTCATCGCGTCCACCACCAGCGCCGTCACGTCCTCGATCTCCTTCTCCGGCAGCTCGAGCACCAGCTCGTCGTGCACCTGCAACAGCATCAGCGCGGGCGACCTTGCCATCGTCAGCGTCGCGTCGAGGCGCAGCATCGCCAGCTTGATCAGATCCGCCGCGGTGCCCTGGATCGGGGTGTTGACGGCGATGCGTTCCTGGAAGCTGCGGAGGCGGTGGTTGTCGGAGTGGATGTCGGGCAGGAGGCGGCGGCGGCCGAGCATGGTCTCGACGTAGCCGTCGCGGCGGGCTTGCTCCTGGGTGTGCTTGATGAACGTCTGCACGCCGGGGTAGGTGGCGAAGTAGGCGTCGATGAAGTCTTTCGCCTCGCTGGTGCTGACGTGGATCTGGCGGGCGAGCGACCTCGCCCCCATGCCGTAGATGACGCCGAAGTTGATGGCCTTGGCGCGGGAGCGCATCTCGGGAGTCACGTCGTCCTCGGCGACCTTTGCCACCAGGGCCGCCGTGCGACGATGCACGTCCACGCCGTCCTCGAAGGCGCCGCGCAGCGCCTCGTCGCCCGTCAGGTGGGCGAGCAACCGCAATTCGACCTGGCTGTAGTCGGCGGAGAGGAACACGTGGCCCTTCGCGCGCGGAATGAAGGCGCGGCGGATCTGGCGGCCCAGCGCCGTGCGGATGGGGATGTTCTGCAGGTTGGGGTCGCTCGACGACAGGCGACCGGTCGCGGCCACGGCCTGGTTGTAGCTCGTGTGGATGAGATCCGTGCCTGGAGCGGCGAGCTGGGGCAGCATCTCGACATAGGTGCTCTGCAGCTTGGCGATCTGGCGGTGCTCGAGAATGAGTGCAGGCAGTGCGTGGTCGTCGGCGAGCTGGGTGAGCACCGAAACGTCGGTGCTCCAGCCGGTGCTCGTTTTCTTGATGGGTTTGAGACCCAGCTTGTCGAAGAGGATGTGGGCGAGTTGCTGGGGGCTCTGGACGTTGAAGTCCTCGCCGGCGGCAGCGTGGATGCGCTGTTCGAGGTCGGTGAGTTCGGCGGCGAAGGTGTCGCGCAGCTCCGCCATGAAGGCTCGGTCGAGCTTGATGCCGTTCTGCTCCATGCGCAGGAGGACCTGCGAGAGGGGCAGCTCGATATCGGTCAGCAACTTCGCCAGGCCCTGGTCCTCCACCATGGGCGCGAGGACCTCGTAGAGGCGCAGGGTCACGTCGGCGTCCTCGGCGGCATATTCAGCCAGGCGCGGCAAAGGGACGCTGAGAATGTCCTTGCGGCGGTCGCCGCGGCTGAAGAGTTCGTCGTACGGGATGGGGCGCTCCCGCAGGAAGACGGCGGCCAGTTCGTCCATGCCGTGGCTGCGGCGGCCGGGGTCGAGCACGTAGCTGGCGAGCATGGTGTCGTAGCGCGGACCGGCCAGGGGCAATTCGTGACGGCCGAGGATCCACTCGTCGAACTTCAGGTTCTGGCCCACTTTCAGGCGCTTCGCCTCCGCGAGCAGGGGCGCGAGGAGCTTGCGCACCTCGGACAGGCGGTTCACCTCGTGGCCGGTGGCGAAGAGATTGCCGCTCTCGCCGTCGGCGGACTCGGCGTCGCCGCCCACACGGGTGAGCACGGGGACGTAGGCGGCGGGTCGGCCAATGGCCGCCAGGCTGATGCCCACGAGGCGGGCGCGGTCAGGCTGCAGGGCGTCGGTCTCGGTGTCGACGGCAAGGGGCACGTCGGCGGGCAGCATCGCGATCCAGTCGCGCAGGGCCGTGTCCGTGTCGAGCAGGACGTAGCCGCGCCGCTGGAGACTTGCCCGGTCGTCGGCAGGCGCGGCCTCGCTCTCGCCGACGGCAGGCTCCGCCTCCGGTGCCGGCGCCGGTGCCGGTTTTTCGACCGCGTCCTCCGGCAGCTCGCGCGCGAGTCTGGTCGCCCACTTCTGCACGCGTTGCAGGCCGAGCCGGTCGAGCAGGCGCGTAGCGGCCGTACTGGTGGGCAGGACGGGCTGGAACGCGTCCCAGGCGATCTCCAGGGGCACGTCACGATCGATGGTGAAGAGCTGGCGCGAGAGGAACACCTGTTCGCGGTTCTCGGTGAGGACACGTTTGAGGCGTGGCGTGAGCTTGCTCGTCTCGAGCTGCGCGTAGAGGTTCTCGAGGGTGCCGAAGTCGTGGATGAGCTTGAGGGCCGTCTTGTCGCCCACGCCGGGGGCGCCGGGAATGTTGTCGCTCTTGTCGCCGGAGAGGGCAAAGACATCGATGAGGCCCTCGGGCGTGACGCCAAACTCCTTCTCGAGCGTGGCGAGGGTGGCCTCGGTGATGTCGTCGCCGCGGCGACCGGGGCGCAGCAGGCCGGTTCGCTCGTCGACGAGCTGCCAGAAGTCCTTGTCGCCGGTGTAGTGCCAGGCCTGATCGGTGACGTCGCGCGAGCGCACGCCGAGGGTGGCCATGATGTCGTCGGCCTCGTAGCCCCCCTTTTCGAGCACCGGTACGCCCCAGGCGTCGAGCAACTCGCGCAGGCGCGGCAACTGCTCGGCGAGGTCGTCGGGCATGGGCTTGCGGGTGGCCTTGTACGCGGCGTAGAGGGCATGCCGGAACGTGGGTTCGCGGCGGTCGAAGACGACGGCCAGATGCGACGGGCGGTAATCCTCGATGAGCTTCAGCAACGCGTTGCTGAAGCCGAAGGCCACCGACGTCACCTCGCCCGAGGGCGCGGTGAGGGGCCGGTTGATGAAGGCGAAGTGGGCGCGGTAGACGAGGGCGGAGCCGTCGACGAGGATCAGGCTCATGGGCAAGTCACTTTCGTCACGTGGTCAAGACGTCGGTCATCGCCCCAGACCGTAGAGCGCGTGCGCCACGATGTAGTCCGCCACGGACGGCGGCAACACGTCGCGTGGCACGTGGCCGCGCGCGAGGTCGCGGCGGATGTCCGTGGCCGAGGCGGGATGGGCGAAGTCCCGCACCACGGTGGCGCGTCCGGCCACGAGCGGCGGCAACGCACCGTCCCAGTCCCCGCGCGCGAAGACGAGCAACTTGGCGTCACGCAGCAGGCGTTCGACCTCCTGCCAGCGGTCGAACGCGGCGAGGTGGTCGGCGCCCACCACGAGACGCCACGTGTCGTCGGGGTGGCGTGCCGCAAGTGCGGTGAGCGTGTCGATGGTGTAGCTCGGCGCTGGGCGCGCGATCTCGCAGTCCTCGACAGTCACGTGCGGATCGTCCGGCACCGCCAGGCACACCATGGCGAGGCGGTCGGCGGCGGCCGCACGGGTGCCATCCTTGAACGGCGACTGCGCCGCCGGTACCAGGTGCACATGGTCGGCGAGCCCGTCGCCGAGGATGCGCGCGATCAGAGCCACGTGACCGTCGTGGATGGGATCGAAGCTGCCGCCCAGGAGGGCGCGGATCATGAGTTGTCGATGTCGCCGGGCGGGGGCGTCCGACCATCGAGCGCGGCCAGCTCGCTGCGAGCGCGCGATGCGAGCATGCTGTCGGGGTATTCGTCGAGCAGGCGCTGGTACATGGTGCGCGCGGTGGCGTCGTCGTCGAGGTGGTGGGCCACCTCGGCACGCCGCAGCAGGACCTGGTCGATCAGGGTGCTGCCCGGCTCCTCGTCGAGGATGTAGTCGAGCGTGATGGCCACGGCCTGCCAGTGGCCGAGCTGTCGGTACACGTTGACGGCGCGCAAGCGCTTGCGCACGAGGAGATCGGAGATCTCGGCAAGCTTGGCCTTCGCATCCGAGGCATACTGCGAGTCCGGGTAGTTGCGCAGGAATTTCTGGAGCTGTGCGCGCGCGTCGTAAGCGCCGGAGACGTCGCGCTCCACGCGGCCGATCTCGTCGAGGTAGGCCACGCCCTCCTGGTACATGGCGTCCTCCACGCGCGGGCTCGTGGGATAGTCTTTCTGCAGGATCTGTAGCTCGACCGCGGCCAGCGGGTACTCCTTGACCTTCATGTACTCGATGCCCTTGCGGTACTGGGCCTCGGCGGCCAGACTGTCGGCGGGATTGTGCCGCACGAAGAGGCCGAAAGCGTCGGCGGCCTCCTGGGGCCGGTCGTGGTCGGAATAGAACTCCGCACGCTGAAAGCTGCCCACGCTGTAGGGATTGGAGGCGGCACAGCCGAGGAACACGCCGAGACCGACCACGACTATGGCGGCCGCCGTCTGGCGGCCTGCACAGCGAACACCCACGAGCGCCTCCAAGATCCTTTGTGACCGGATCAGTTTGTATTCTGGAAGTACACCGCCACCAGGCCCGCCAGGGCTCCGAGCACGACCACCTGCTCGAGTCGGCGATGCCAGCCGCTATCCTGCGCCTGGGCCATGGTGAACGGAAACGCCGCATCCTGCACGCCCGCGAGATCGTCCGACGACACGCGGTCCCGATAGCTGCGACGCACGTGCTCATTGTACACCACGCGGCCGCCCGGAGTTTCGACGAGCATGAACGACCCGCCGAACACGAGGCTGCGCCCCACCCACTGCCGCCAGATGCCCAGCCGGCGTCCGGTCTCGGGATAGGCGACCGCGAGGTCGAGCACCTCGTAGCGCAGCTCGTAGGCGGGGCTGTCGGACGTGCCCTTCACAGCTTCGACGTGGACCTCGTACCCGGCGCGCTGCAGGCGACTCGTGAGCACGGTGGTGAGCAGGCCCGTGCCCTTCTCCCGGTCGGCCGGCACGAGGGAGACGACGGCCGGAGCCGGCGGCATTGCCGCGATCACGGGCTCGGACGCCTCGGCCATGAGTGCCTCGGTCAGCCAGAGGTTCGTGCGCACGGTATCGGCCGCGGTGAGCTGGAAGCCCTCGGCCACCGTGTCGGCCTCGGACGTCCGCGGCGCGAGAAGGAGCAGACCTGCCAGAGCGAAGAGGACGCTGCGTCGGATCATGCGGTCTCCCTCCCGGTACCGGACACCGGTTCGGCCCAGACATCGTAGGGCGTGACGCCGGTGAAGCGGGCCCGTACCCACTCGCCCGGCTCGTAGCGGCGGTCGCCGGCGGCCAGCACGACGACACCGTCGAGATCGTAACCGAAGTGCTGGCTGCGGCCAAGGACCACGGCGGGGCGGCCCTGCGTCCGGGCCCCGTCCGCGTTCTCCAGCCAGACACCGTCGGCCAGGGCGCCACGCAGCTCCCGCACCCGGTCCGGCTCGGGCGACGCATCGTCGACGACGACGTCGTGCACCTCGCCCAGGCGCGCAGCCATGCGGCGACCGGCGATCTCTGCGTGCAGATCGAGGATGCGGGCCTCGCGGTCAGCCACCTCCTCGTCGGCCACGCGGCCCGGCATGGTGGCCGCCGGCGTGCCGGCCTCCGGAGAATAACGGTACGTGCCGAGGTGGTCAAATTCCACGGCGGCGAGGAAGTCCGCGAGAAGCTCGACGTCTTCCTCCTCCTCGCCGGGGAAGCCCAGCAGCGCCGTCGTGCGCAGCACGACGTCAGGACGCTCGCGACGCAGCGTGGCGAAGAAAGCCGCCGCCTTCTGCGGATCGCCTGGGCGTTTCATGGCTTTCAGCAGCCGGGGCGACGCGTGCTGGATAGGCAGGTCGAGATAGGGCGCCACCTTCGGCAGCGCGAGGATGCGCAGGGCGCGCTCGGCCGGGAAGAGTCCGGCGTAGAGGTAGAGCATGCGGATGCGGCGCAGGCCGTCGATGCCGCCCAGCGCCTCGAGCAGCCCTTCCAGGTCCTCGCCCGTGCCGCGGCCGAAGTCGCTCGTGTTCTGGGATACGAGCTGCACCTCGCTCACGCCTTGCGCGGCGAGGTAACGCACCTCCTGCACAATCTCGGCCACCGGCCGACTGCGCAGGGTGCCGCGGATGAGCGGGATGCGGCAGAACGTGCACTTCTGGTTGCAGCCCTCGCCGATCTTCACGAAGGCCACGTGGCCCGGCGTGAGCAGGGTGCGCTTGACGAGGCCGGTGTACCGCGCCTCCACCGCGGGCACCCGCAGCCACTCGGCGAATCCGGCCACTGCCGCCTCGACCACGCGGTCGAACTCACCCACGCCGCCCACCACGTCGACCTCGGGGTGACGGCGGGCTATGGCGTCGCCGTGCTCCTGGGCCAGGCAACCCGTGACAACGAGGGTGCGCCCCGCCTTCTCGCGCGCGAAGGTGGCGATGGCCTCCTCGCTGTCACGCCGGGCAGCCTCGATGAAGCCGCAGGTGTTGAGCACCCAGATGTCGGCGTCGCCGGGTTCGCGCGCGGCCACGATACCGCGATCGGCGAAGCGTCCCAGCAGGGCCTCGGAGTCCACCAGGTTCTTGTCGCAACCCAGGGTGTGGACGTACACCCGGCGCGGGGAGTCGTTCATGCGGGCACCTCTATGGTCAATCATCGAGATCCGGTAGGTCATCCCCGAAAAGATCGGGCAAGTCGGCCGGTTTGACGAGCACGTCGCGCGCCTTGCTGCCGGTGAACGGCCCCACGATACCCGCCTCCTCCATCATGTCCATGAGTCGACCGGCCCGGGTATAGCCGATCCGCAGGCGCCGCTGCAGGAGCGACGTGGAGCCACTCTGGTGCGTCACGACGACACGGACGGCGTCGTTGAAGAGATCATCGTCGCCGGTGTGCACGCCCGCGGAGCCGTCGGCGCCGCCGGCGGTGAGGGAGATCTCCTCGGCCACGTGGGAGTACTCGCGCCAGTGCGCCGCCACGGCCTCGCACTCCTCCACCTCGACCAGCGCCCCATGCACGCGCACGGGCAGGGCGCGGCCGGGCTGCAGGTAAAGCATGTCGCCCTTGCCGAGCAAGGCCTCAGCGCCATTCATGTCGAGGATCGTGCGCGAGTCGTTCTTCTGGATCACTCGGAAGGCGATGCGGCAGGGGATGTTGGCCTTGATCACGCCGGTGAGCACGTCCACGCTGGGACGCTGCGTGGCCAGGATGAGGTGGATGCCCACGGCGCGCGCCTTCTGGGCGAGGCGGGTTACGGGGATCTCGAATTCCTGGCCGAGCTGCATCATGAGGTCGGCCAGCTCGTCGACGATGGTCAGGTAGTAGGGCATGGGCTCGGTGATGGGATCGCCGTCGGGCCTGGTGACCTCGCCGCGCGCCACCTTGGCGTTGTACTGCTCGATGTTGCGCACCGAACACTTGGCGAGCTGGCGATAGCGCAGGTCCATCTGCGCCGTCATCCATTTCATCGCTCGCAGGGCCTCCTTGGGATCCGTGACGACCGGCAGCAGGAGGTGCGGGATGCCGTTGTACACGTTCAGTTCGAGCATCTTGGGATCGATGAGCAGCAGCCGTAGCAGCGACGGGTCGTTGTAGAGCAGCAGGTTGGTGACCATGGCATTGATGCAAACCGATTTCCCGCTGCCCGTGGAGCCGGCCACCAGCAGATGCGGCTGTGCCGCGAGGTCGATGGCCACCGGCTGCCCCTCGACGTCCTTGCCCAGCACCACGGTGAGCGGATGGCGCGGCTGGGTGCGCGTGGCCTCGACCACCTCGCGCAGGCGCACGATCTGCGCCTTGCTGTTGGGGATCTCGATCCCCACGGCGGCCTTGCCCGGAATAGGCGCCTCCATGCGCAGCGAGCGCGCCTTCATGGCCAGCGCGAGATCGTCGGACCGCTGCACGATCTGACTGACGCGGATACCCGCCGCCGGCTGGTACTCGAAGGTGGTGACCACCGGCCCCGGTCGCACGTCCTTCACTTCGCCCTGTACGCCGAAGGAGCGCAGGGTGTCCTCGAGCAGGTCGGCCTCGGCGTCGAGCTCGGCAGGGCTCAGCTCGAGCTCCTCCTCCTCGGGCTCGCGCAGCAGATCGAGATCCGGCAGCTCCACCGGACCCTCGGGGTTGAACGCGGGCGCGAAGCCCAGTTCCGCGTCGGCCGCGCCGATTGCGGCCGCGACCGGTTGCAGTACGCGCTCGTCGGGTTCGGGCGGCAGGTGCAGGCGGCGCTGCTTGGGCGGAGGCGGCAGGGCGTTGGTATCCTCCTCCTCGTCCTCCTCGTCGTCTTCCGGCGCCGGCGCCCCCCCGCGCGCGGACGGGGCGCGGCGCCCCCGCGAGGGCTTCGGCTCCGACGTCGCCGACCGCGGCCACAGGCTGGCCAGGCCGCGCCACATGCTGCGTCCCAGCGCCGCCAGACCGCGGCCGATCCCGGTCAGCAAGACTCCCAGGCCACGGCCCAGCAGCTCGAGAACGGCTCGCAGGGGCGGCAACCAGGGGCGCAGGATCACGAGCACGACGACCAGGACCGCGAGGCCCGTGAAGAGGCGCCCTCCGCCCAGGCCAAAGACCGCGGTGAGGCCGCGGGCGATCCACACGCCCGACGCACCGGCCCAGCGCGCGGACACGTCGGGCCCCCAGGACCACCCGGGCAACCCGGCCATGGCCACGGTGGCCAGCCATAGCGGCGCGAGGCGCGCGAGCAACCAGCGCAGCAAGGCCGTACGATTGATCAGGCCCCCCACGCCCACGAGCGCCAGAACCACCGGCACCCCCCAGCACCAGGCGGCCCCGAAGAGGGCGTTCAGGGCGACATCGAGCACGGCGCCCACGGGCCCGCCCGGATGGCCGGGAGTGAGCAGAGTCGGCAGGTGCTCGCCCCGTAGCAGGCGCCACCAGGGCACCGTGGGGCCGGTGAGGGACAGACCGATGTACGCCGCCAGCGCCAGCAGGCACAGGCCCATCAACCAGGACGATTCGTACCAGGGACGATGACTCGGGGCGCTACGCTTGCCCCGCCTTCTCGCGGACACGCATACCTTCCTTCAGGGTTTCCAGATGCTCCTCGAGGAAACTGGTGGTCACCTTGCCCGCGCGGAACTGCGGGTGGGCGAGGACGGCCAGGTGGAAGGGGATGCTGGTCGATACGCCCTCGAAGACGCTCTCCTCCAGGGCGCGCACCATGCGCGCGACGGCCTCCTGCCGATCGCGCCCGTGCACGATGATCTTCGCCAGCAACGAGTCGTAGTATGGCGGCACCGTGTAGCCAGTGTAAAGGTGCGAGTCGACGCGCACGCCCAGGCCGCCGGGCGCGTGGAAGTCATGCACCGTCCCGGGACTGGGCATGAAGTCGCGCGCCGGATTCTCGGCATTGATGCGGCACTCGATGGCGTGCCCGGTGAAGCGGATATCCTCCTGGGCGATGTCGAGCGACTCGCCGGCGGCGATGAGGATCTGCTCGCGTACGAGGTCGACACCGGTGATCATCTCGGTCACCGGATGCTCGACCTGGATCCGGGTGTTCATCTCCATGAAGTAGAACGCGCCCTCGGCGTCGACGAGGAACTCGATGGTACCCGCCGACCGATACTCCACCGCCTTCGCCAGCGCCACCGCGGCCGCGCCCATGCGCGCGCGCATGTCGGCATCCACGGCGGGTGACGGCGCCTCTTCGATGAGCTTCTGGTGGCGCCGCTGCACGGAACAGTCGCGCTCGCCGAGATGGATGACGCGGCCGAAGCCGTCGGCCAGCACCTGCACCTCCACGTGGCGCGGCCCCACGAGGAACTTCTCCATGTACACGCCGTCGTCGCCGAAGGACGCTTTCGCCTCGGCCCGCGAGGTGCCGTAGCAGGCGCGAAGTTCCGCCTCGCCGTGGGCCACGCGCATGCCCTTGCCGCCACCGCCGGCCGTGGGTTTGAGGATCACTGGATAACCGATCGACGTGGCAGCCTCCACCGCCGCTTCCAGGTCGTCGAGCAACCCGGTGCCGGGCACCACGGGAACTCCGGCCTGCACCGCGGTGGCACGCGCCGTGGCCTTGTCGCCCATCATGCGGATGGTGGACGCCGACGGCCCGATCCACGTGAAGCCATTCTCCTCCACCATCTCGGCGAAGGCCGCGTTCTCGGAGAGGAAGCCGTAGCCGGGGTGGATCGCCTCCGCGCCCGTGATCTCGGCGGCCGCGATGATGTTCGCCGTCTTGAGATAGCTGTCGGCGCTGCTCGCCTTGCCCACGCACACCGACTCGTCGGCGTACTTCACATGGAGGGAATCCTTGTCGGCGGCCGCGTGGATCGCCACGCAGGCGATGCCCAGCTCCTTGCAGCTGCGCATCACACGCAGGGCGATCTCCCCGCGGTTGCTGATCAGGATCTTCTTGAACATGCGACGCATCCTCGCTGCGGGCCCATCGTTTACGCACGCCGGAGTCCACCGCCGACGGGTGGCCGACCCCGGCCCATGGTCGGGCATGGCGGCCGTGTTGGCAAGGGGTGCGTTGTACCCGCGAAATTGTGCATGCCTGGTTCCACGGTCGGAATTCATTGACCGCCGCGCCCGCTTCTAGAACGCGTACTTCAGCTCGTGCCGCCGATTCACCCCCAGTACCGGCGTCTCCACCAGACCCCAGTAGTACTCCCGCCACCTCTCAGGCAACCCGATCCGCCCTGGAAACAACCGTATCTCCAGGATGTCTGCCACCGTCAACCGCCGCGCCACCAGCCCCCGCAACATCGCCGGCGTCGACCAGCACCGCTTCTCCCAGCGCTTCTTCACGAAGTTCTTCCACACCACGAACACCGCGAATCGCTCCGCCGCGGCCTGACGGCGCCGTGCGAATGCGATCGTCTCCCGCCGATGATCCGCCCGACTGTGCCGGATGAATGCATCCAGCGCGTTGATCTCGAACAGCGGATTGCGAGTATCCCGCTTCGCCCGCGAACTGATCGTCTGGTGGTCGATTTCAACGGCCAGTCCCCGCATCGCCCGCGGATAGGCCTGATGCTCGTCGCTATGCACCGTCGCCACGGTGGCCCCGGCCAGGGTGACCTCGAGCACCTCGCGCATCCCTTGCTCGACAGCTTTCGGGTCAGGCGTCCCGAACGCGGCTTCGAGCGCTGCTCGACGCATCTTCTGGGCCTCGCTCATCCGGCCGCTTCGCCGCTGCGGCGCCTCGGTGAAGTGCTCGACGAAGCTGTTGTCCCGGTTGACGGCGACCAGGAACTCGAACGGGTAGTCCTGGCTGTACTCGAAGGTGACGAAGCCATCGATGGCGATGTCAGCGGGAGGAGACGCTCCGGTGAGCATGTGTCGCTGAAAGAGCAGGCAGTGGCGGCCGAGGCGGGCGAGCTGGAGATCGGCGGTCGCGGGAGCACATTTGAGCGTCCGGGCCGCCTGGCGGTTGGCCATGGCGTTGACGGAGAGATCGAGGATCAGGGGCAGCAGAAGCGGCTTCTTGAGCCAGTAGGTGGTGGAGAAGGTCTGTTTGGAGAAGGATCGGCCGCAGTGTCGGCACTGGAAGCGGGGGACGAGGTGGGGCGGGTTGAGTCGTCGGAAGTACCCGCGCCTGAGGAAGGGCCAGGGGCCGTGCATGTGGTGGTGGTGGTGGCAGTTGGGGTTGGGGCAGTGAGGCGGGGACCAGGGTTGAGCTGAGGGCGAAGTCGGTGAGCACATGGCCTCGGGTCAGGCAAGCACCGGGCCATGCACAATTTCGCAGGTACAACCCAACGCAAGCGGGGAGCCCGGAAAGGCCCCCCGCCTCGACCGGCCCCCGCTCAGGAGCGAGAGGGTTCGGCCTGGGGAATCGACGGCGTGGCTTCGAAGCGGTCCCATGTGGTGTCGCTGCTACCCTGGATACCCTTGACACGCAGCGCGAACTCGTGCGGGTTGCTCGAGGCGTGCATGGCTGCATCGAGGGTGATCTTGTTCTGCTTGAAGAGCTGCATGAGCGACTGATCGAAGGTCTGCATCTGATACTGCACGAAGCCTTCCTGGATCGCCTGGCGAATGAGCACCGTCTTCTCCGGGTCGCGGATGTAGTCGCGGATGGTGCTGGTGGCGATCATGATCTCGGCGGCCGGGTACCGGCGCTCGCCCGCCGGATCAGCGACCAGGCGCTGGGAGATGACGGCCTGCATCGTGGAAGCGAGCAGGAAACGGATTTCTTGATGCTGGTGCGGCGGGAAAAACGAGATGATGCGGCTGATCGTCTGCGTGGCGTCGATGGTGTGCATGGTGCTCAGCACGAGGTGGCCCGTGTCGGCCGCCGTGAGGGCGACGCGCATCGACTCGGTGTCGCGGATCTCGCCGATGAGGATGGTGTCGGGATCCTGACGCAGGATGTGCTTGAGCGCCTCGGGATAGCCGCCGGTGTCGGCGCCGATCTCGCGCTGGCTGATGATGCTCTTCTTGTCCCGGTGCAGGAACTCGATCGGGTCCTCGATGGTGATCACGTGGCACGAGCACTCGGTGTTGATGATGTCGACCATCGAGGCAAGGGTCGTGGACTTGCCGCTGCCGACGGTGCCGGTGACCAGGATCATGCCGCGCGGTTTGATGGCGAGGTCGCGAATCACGGCGGGCAACTGCAGTTCCTCGAGAGTCTTGATCTGCACGGGCACGTGACGGAAGACCATGGCGATGGAGCCGCGCTGCACGTAGAAATTGGCGCGGAAACGGGCCACGCCGGGCACGCCGAAGGCGAAGTCGATCTCGCGCGTCTTCTCGAACTGCTCGCGCTGAGTGGCCGTGAGGATCTGCTGGGCGATCGCCACCATGTCCTGCACGGCGGGCGCGCCATGGGACATGAAGACGAGATGCCCGTTGATACGCAGGACGGGCGGCGAGGCGACCTTGAGATGCAGATCGCTGGCCCCCCGCTCGATCATTTCTTTCAGGATACGCTTGATGTCCAGAGCCACGAGGACGCTCCTTGCTGGCATACGCGAACCGGCCGTCGCGGACGGCGGAGGGGCGGACGAGCCCCCTTCACCTGCGATGATCGGCCGGGGCGCGTCGAACTTGAGCCAGGGAGCGCGGAGCCATCTGGCGAGACCCCGGTCAGGGTTCGATGCGGAACAGCACGGCCTCGGCCTCCACCGGGCCGCCGTCGACAGCCAGGATCTCCCTCACCGTGCCGCCGAATTCCGCCTCGATCTCGTTCATCACCTTCATGGCCTCGATGATGCAGAGGGTCTGTCCCGCCGTCACCCGGGAGCCCACCGACACGAAGGCCTCCGACCCGGGGGCCGGAGAACGATAGAACGTGCCCACGATGGGAGAGGTCACGTCGCGCCAGCCCGGTGTGGGCGTGGCCGGTGGCGGCGGAGCCGCGTTCGGCGTCACAGCGGCCATGGGCGGCGGTGCCGGCGGGGCGACCGGGGCGGCCGCACCCGTCTTGCAGATGCGCACGGTGGTCTCGCCGTTCGTCACCTCCAGCTCGGCGATGCCGCTCTCCTCGACCAGCTTGACCAGTTCTCGCACCTTTTCGATATCCATGCGTGTCCTTCCCGTTCGGACCGGCTCAGACCCGCCCGAGATACTTGCCCGTCCGCGTGTCGATCTTGAGGACCTCGCCCTCCTCGATGAAGAGCGGCACCTGTACCACGAGCCCCGTCTCCAGAGTGGCCGGCTTGGAGCCGCCCTGCGCGGTATCGCCGCGCAGGCCGGGATCAGTCGACGCCACTTCCAGTTCCACGGTCACCGGCGCCTCGACGCTCAGCGGCTTGTCATCGAGCAGGAGGGCGTTGCAGATGACGCTTTCCTTGACGTACAGCGGCAGGTCGCCGAGGGAATCCTGCGGCAGCATGATCTGTTCGTACGTCTCCATGTTCATGAACGTATAGAACTCACCGTCGTTGTAGAGGTACTGGTAGTCGCGCCGCTCGAGGCGTACTTCCTCCACCTTCTCACCCGCACGGAACGTCTCTTCTATGACCTTGCCGCTCGTGACGCCCTTGAGGCGCGTCCGCACGAAAGCCCCGCCCTTGCCCGGCTTGATGTGCTGGAACTCGACGATGGTCCACAGGTCGCCCCTGTGCCGGATGGTGTAGCCGGTGCGAAAGTTGGTTGTATCCGCCACGGTCGCCTGCCTTTCTTTTGAGACAGCGATCAAGGTGTTTTGCCTGCCAATGGATAGCATCCGCCTCGCGGCTTGGCAACGAGGATACCGCGATCAGTGCCCGGATTCCTCCGAACGGGCGCGTTCCAGCCACGCTTTGAAACGTTCGTGGTCGGCCTGGCGGTCCGCGGCCGTCCGCCGCCGGATCCGCTCCCGGGGCACGGCGCTGGCGGCCGCCGGTGGCGGAACGGCGGGCGCCGGAGCCTCCTCTTCCGCCTTCTCCAGGGCGGCCAGGCGCTCCTGCACGTCGGGCCTGCCCGGCGTCGCCGCGGCGAGTTGCAGGAGGATGCGCCGTGCCTGGTCGCGATGCCCCTGGCGCAGGAACAGGTCGGCCAGCGTGAGCGTGGCCAGGCCATTGCCAGCCGCCTCGGCCAACTGAGACTCGGGTGCCGGCGCCGCAAGCGGCGCCGGCGGCACGGTGTCCGCCAGGTGCCGGCGGGCATCGCGCAAGCGATCATGGATCACCAGATCGTCGGGCTCCAGTCGCGACAGTCGTTCAAGTCGTGGCACGGCGGCCACCCAGTCGCCGCGTCCCTCGGCATCGGCGGCGAGGAGGCGCAGAGCCACCAGGTTGTCCGGATCGCGGGCGAGTGCGCGGCCGAGCATGTCCCGCGCGCCGTCGGCATCGGCCAGCTCATCGCGGAGCTGTCCGAGGGCGACCAGCGCCGACACGTACTGCGGATGTTGCGCGATACCCGCCTCGAGCACGCGGCACGCGTCGTCGATGCGGCCGTTCTGGCGATAGAGATCGGCAAGAGGTACGAAGCACCGCGACAGCGGATCGCGCGCGAGGCGCGACTCGAAATGCGTCAGCAGGCGTTCGCGATCGACGGCCTCATGCCCCATGAAGATTCCTCGCGTTGGTTGGGCGAGCGACGATACGCCATCGAATAGACGAGTCAGCGATTCGACGCGCATGCGATCAGGAGCGCATGCGATCCGACCTGCCTGCGAATCGCCGTGCTCGTGATTCGGCACCTGCCCCCGAGCGATACGGTGAGGAGGAATTGTAAGCGTAGCGTTGTCGTCGGGCAAGCGTCTCGTGAACGCATATCTCGCGAAACTGCGCGACGCCGACGCGCCGTCCTCTACCCGAGTCCAAGCCAGTCGCCCAGCAGAAACCGCAGGCGACCGACGAGAAGAGTCACGCGCCCCATCACCGCAGACGCGAAGGTCGCGCCGAAGGCCGCCATCAGAAACATCAGGCCGACCCGTGCCACGCGGTTGCGTGTGGCATGGCTGCGTCGCGTGTACGTGAAGTAGACGAGGCCGCAGATGGTGCCGATCACGACGAGCCACTGGTTGACGGTCGCGGCCCAGTCGACACCCGCCACGCCGCGCACGAGCACGCCCGGCGTGACCGTGGCCGCGATCTGGTTGAGAAAATCCGAACGCAGATAACGCACGAGGTTGTAGCCGAGCGTGGTGCCGACGGCGAATGCGGTGGGCCAGCGCGCGATCCAGGCGTAGCGCGGCCAGAGCCGTAGGAGCATGAACAGACCGAGCACGATCGGCACCAGCACCATGGGATCGGCGGGCGGCAACGCCGCGCGCGGATGCGTGACGTGCACGGCAGCCGGGACGAGCTTGCACACCCCGTTCGGCCAGAGTGTCGACCAGAAGCCGACCACCATCCAGTAGGCCGCCGAGACGCCCACGAAGAGATGCTCGGCGAACTTGTAGAACGAATTGTCGCGCCACAGGAAGCTGAAGACCATCAGCGTGAGTGCGGCGGCGATCCAGGTCTCGAGTTGCGTGCTCACGTGCCCCTCCCCCGTCGCCGCTGCCACCAGTGTGCCACCAGCCCCACGTTGCCGAGCGCGAGATACAGGAGGATGAGGGCGTGCGCCACCGCCTGCGGCCCCATGCCCACCGTCGCCGGACGAGGTGGATGTCGCTGCGGATACTCCTCGGCCAGCGCACCCTCATACTCAGCCGCGCCTTTGAGTCCCCCGACCAGCCCCACGAGCTGCCGCGGAAAGTATGCGAGGTACTCCGGCATGCCGATGGCCGTGCAGCCGCCGGCCACGGGCACGCCCGCCGCATCGCCGCCGTAAAGGATCCACTCCTTCAGGCCGGGCGTGCCGGCGGTGAGTCCGATGATGAGCGGAAAATCGGCGAGGCGCGTGATGCCGTGCAGCGCCGGACACGAGTCGAGCGACGTGCCCGCCAGGTCGGTGCTATAAATCGCCCGCAGGTCCTGGCGCAGCGTGTTGATCACCATCGTGCCGCCAGCCTTGTAGCCGAGCGCCACCCAGTCGCGCCCCGCGCGCCGGTCGGCGAACTCCCGGGCCAGAACGTCGGTACGCAGTTGCTGGAACATCGCGTTACCCTCAGGGAAGAGCGACACGTACACCGGTCGCAGGCCGCGCCAGAGCAGGTGGCGAGTGATCGCCTGCGCCATGGGCTCGATCTCCGGCGAGGAACCGGGGCTGTAGTCGAGAGAGACCAGCACCGGCGACCCGGGCGGCAGCGCCTCGATCGCGGCGAAGACGGGCGCCGTGAAGCACGACGGATGATCAGGGAACACCGGACGCACCAGCAGCGTCACGATTAGCGCCACCAGCAGCAGCAGGTAGAGCCAGCGGCGGTCGATGCGGCCGAGGGCGTCGAGCGTGCGGATCACCGGCCACCTCCCCCGTCGCGCCCGGGACTCAGCAGGATCCTCAACGTCATCGCCGCCACGCCCAGCGCGATGCCGATCAGGATCGCACGTTGGCCCGCCACGTTGGGTACACTCATGATCCAGATGCTCAGCGTGTCGATCCGCAGGAATCCCAGCCACGTGGGCAGCGGATCGCTCAGCCAGGTTCCCAGGGGTGTTCGCCCGAGCAGCACGATCGCAGCCGACACGAGCAACACCGCGGCTTCCGGCGAGCGCAGGCGAAAGGCACGGTAGGCGGCCGAGGCCACGAAGAATGCGAGCAACGAGTAGAGCGTGGCCATGAGGGGCCTGTACACGGCTGCGAAGATCAGCGAGAAGAGCGTGCCGGGATCGGTGACCTCGCCCTGCAAACCGGGTGCACCGCCGATCTTGGCAAGCCCGACGACGAGCACGACCGTGAACGACACCAGCGTCACCACAGAGTAAGCCCAGTCCTCGCGCTGCCGCAGGATGCGTGTCACGTGATGCTTCAGAAGATTTGCACCGCCCAGGATGAAGGCGAATACCGCGAGGATGTCGAACCACAGGGAGAAGTGGCGGTCGATGTAGTCGAAGGCCCGCGGGACCCACGCCGCCCGACCGGCGCCAGGCAGCGCGACGAACGACGTCAGGATCAGCAGGATCCCGACGACGGACGTGATCAACCGTGGCAACTGGCGCTTCACCGACGTCTCCCTATCCGGCTTGCAGTAGCCGCAGGATCGCGCGCTGCGCGGCGAGCAGCGGCGGCCAATGCGTGGTGGCGGCCAGCGTTATCACGAACGGCACCGTGACGAGCAGACCGATCACGACGACCTTGACGAGGTCCTGGCCGCGCAGGCTTCCCAGCTTGTCGGGATCGCCGGTGACGTAGGCCTCGGCGGCGAAGAATTCCTCGCCGATGAGCACGTGGTCGCACGCGGCCACGAGGAACGGCAACTGGTGCGCCGCCGCCGTGCCCGCCACCATCACGCTGCCGGCCTGCGCGCCGCCCTCGGCGATGAGGAGCGACTCGGCGAAGAAGCCGCCCAGCAGGAAGCAGGCGGCCGGGCGCCGACGCGCGATGAGGCCGTCGACCCGCGCGGCGAATCCGAACTGGTCGTCGGTGACGTAGCTCACGATCTCGGGGTTGTAGCTGTCGGGCCGGCCCGCCGCCGTGTAGCTCTCTCGCAGCACCTCGCGCGCAGCCGCCAGCACGAGACTGCGGTCGGTGGGCATCACGAGCTCGCAGCCATGCCGCGCCGTCATGCGGCCAACCGCGCCGAGGATGCCCAGGCTCGCCACGGTCTGCACGTCATCGAGGTCCTGCACGCCGGCGATGTAGAAGACGGGGCGTCCCATCTCGGTGGCGCGGCCAACGGCGTCCTCCATCGCCGCGACGCCGGCGATCCGTCGCACCGCCGGCAGATCGCCGCGCCGCGCGCGCCGGATACTGAGGAAGACGGCGGCGACGATCCCGACGATCACCACGGCCAGCGGCCAGCTCCCGGGCTGTATCCCGCTCATCTCGGCCCCCCCTCGGCCGGTGTGTCGCCCATCAGCTCGAGATTCGCACGTGGCACGAGCACCGCGCTGCCGCCGTCGAGATCGACCTCGGCGACCAGACAGCGGGCCTCGTTGGGCAGAGCCGCGAGCGCCGCGGGCAGCCGGGCCACGCGCCCACACTGGCCGAACCACGGCTCACGCACGACCATGACCCGGCAACCCGGTTCCAGGGCGCCAGGACGCACCGCTTCCGCGGCCGCGGCATCCACGGGCGTCGCCAGCGGTATGATGATTTCCGGACGCACGGCGCCGGCGCGCACGCGGGTCGTGCCCGCCAGGCAGGCTTGGCGCCCCTCGCTCGCCAGCAGCAACGCGAAGGCGCGGCGATCCACGGGCATGCGCCCGAACCCCCCCAGCACCACGAGGGTGAGGGACGCTGCGATCTCGGTGGTGTCGGCCACGCAGAGTTCGCGACCGAGCCACATGTCGAGATCGGTCGCCGCGACGCCGCCCGTGATCACACCCACGGCGCCAGACGCCGCGGCGCGACGCAGCGCGTCACAGGTCACCAGTCCGCCGGCCACGAGGATGCGTCCCGTGAGATCGCCGTCGATCATCTCGCCGGTGAGGGTCGCGTCAGGTCGGCGGACTGCGAGCGTCAACTCGCCTACCGCCTCGCCCCCCACGCCGAACACGCCGGGAAGCTGGGCACCCCATCCCATGACCGCCACGCCCCGCCGCGCCTTGACCTCGGTGACAATGCCCGGCAGGAACGCGCACACCTCCCGCGGCAGCGCGCTTCGGGCCAGCAGCACCTGACCCGTGTGCCGGGATACGGCCACGACGGTCCCGTCGTTCGGGGCAGGGCAGGTCGTTGCGAGCCAGCCCCACAGTCCCCGGGTGCGCGCAAGGGCGTCGCCGGCCAGCACCGCCTCCCCGACCGCCTTCACCATGGCGCCCGGCACCTCGGCAGGGCGCAGGTCGAGCTGCTGAGCCACGTTCACAGTGAACATGGCCCCCTGCCCCGCCGCGCGCGCCACAACCGTGTCGGGGCGCACGCGATCGCCGACGCCTAGCAGCACCTCGCCGTCGACGGGCATCAGTCGCCAGCGACGCAGCACGGTGCGCGGACGGGGCGCCAGGCTGAAATGGGGCGTCGTCACGGCCACACCTCCGGGATCGCATCCAGGGCGCGCCACCATCCGCGCACCACCTTGCGCCGCGACAGTTCCGCGCTGGGCCACACGATGGCGCGCCCACGGCCGTCGAGCACCACGCCCGCCGGGCCTCCGCACACCCAGGCCGCCACAGGCTGCCCGGGGCCGGCGCCGAAGTCCACACGTTCCTGCGGCTCGATGCTCAGATGCGCCTCCTGCCCGGCAGCCAGCGGCAGCCGCCGCAACTCGCCGGCGACGAAGAGCACCGACGACGCGGCGTCATCGTCGCCTCGCGGATCGCGCAGGCGCACCTGCGCCAGCGGTTGCCCGGGCGCCACCGGCGCGGCGACCGGCGCCACGCAGGCGCCGAGCGTCACGATCGCATCGCGTTGCAGCACTGCGGCCGCGGCGTCCGCGTCGACACCGCGCAGCACGCCGAGATGGGGCAGCACGAAGACCGAGTCCACCGCGAGCTCGGTCACGCCCACCGGCCGGCAGGCGTCGACGAGCATGAGCGCCGCCTGCGTGCGCCGCGGTGCGTTGGCCAGGGGGCCGCCCGAGCCGAGCAACAGACGCACGCGCGGCCAGTCGATCGCCGGCGGCGGCACGTCTGAAACCAGGTCGAACGCGAGACGTCCGCCGGCCGTCACGGCGTCGCGTCCGCCGCGCAGAGGCTGCATCGCAGCCTCGTGATCGACGAGTGCCAGGCGCAGCGCCTCGCGAGCCGCCGCCTGTTCGAAACAGAGGTCGTCCCAGGTCACCGGGAGGGTGGTCGGACGCACCATCTTGTTGCGTGCGCGATCGCGCAGACTGTCGAGGTCGCCCGGCCCCGGCAGCCAGCGTGCGATCGTCTCCCACCCGGCGCGCGCGCCCACGCTGCCGAGGCTATAGCTGAGGCCGAGGTTCGCGCTCACGCTGCGGCGCACCACGCCGTCGCGCACGCTGAAGACGTCCGTGGTCGCCCCGCCGAGATCCACGGCCACGACATCGCCGTCGGCCTGCTGCGCGAGCAGATCGAGCGCCACGCCGAAGGCCGCGGGCGTAGGCAACACCGGCGCGTGGCACAGCGTCTGCAGACCCGGGTAGCCGGGCGCGCGCGCCATCACGTGACGCAGGAAGACATCGTGGATGCAGGCGCGCACCGGCTGCACTCGCTCCTGCTCGAGGGTGGGGCGCACATTGGGGGCCACCACGACCTCGGCGACGGCGGCGAGCGCCGTGGTCACTCCTTCCGCTGCCTGCGGGTTGCCGGCGAAGACGACGGGCAGGCGTCCCTCCCCGTAGCGCGGGCGGATGCCGGCGGCGGCCACCAGCTCGGCAAGCCCCACGACCGGCGCCACGGCTCCTTCGTCGGTGCCACCGCTGATCAGCACGATGTCGGGCCGACAGAGGCGCAGGCGTTCGAGCCGGGTCACGGTGTCATCGGGGTCGTTGTGCGCGAACACGGCCGTTATGATGGCGCCCGCCCCCAGCGCGGCACGCGCCGCGCTCTCCGCGGTCATCGCGCGCACCAGGCCGACCACCACCATCTGCAGCCCGCCACCTGCGCTGCTCGTCGCCAGGCAGGCGCGGACGCCATGGTGCGCGTCGGTCGCGGGCAGGATGCGGTTCCCGTCGTCGGCCAGGAACGGATGGCCCGTCAGCTCCTGCAGCAGGGTGAGGGCGCTGCGCACGCCGCAGAGCACGTCTTCTACCGGCGCCTCCACCGTGGTGGGCGACTCGGCGCGACCGGCCAGACGGTAGCAGCCACCATGGTGCACGAGGAGCACGGCCTTCGTGGTGGTGGACCCGCAATCGGTGATGACGTAAGCACCGTCAGGTGGTCCCGCGAGCCGCCGCGTTTGCGCCTCGGGAGCGGTGGCCGCATCCAGGTGAGCCAGCAGCCGATCGATCTGCGGCCGCTGCTCCAGCAGGTCGGCCAGACGTTGCCAGTCTCCCCCTGCCTCGGTGAGCGATACGAAGGGCGCCAGCGCCTGCATGAGCTGGCTTCCCACGAAACTCAGCGGACGCAACCATTCGAGTCCCAGCAACGCGGGACCGGCGAGGCCGCGGCGCGCGATGGCCGCAGCCACGCCCGCCAGGAATCGATCGTCGCTCGCGTCGAGGCCGGCGCGCCGGCGTCTCGGATCGCTGCGCATCGTCGGGTCAATCCCGGGCCTTGAGGAACTCTCCGACGGCAATCAGATCGCGGCCCTCGCCGGCCAGCGCCTCGGGCGCACAGCGGGCGGTGATCTTCGCCGCGAGCTGCGCACCGGCGGCGACGGCCTCGGCCCCGCCGTCCTCGACGAAGCCCGGCACGAGCGAGACCGCCCCCAGCACCACCGCCTGCACGGCCTGCCGGGCGAAGACGCGACTCGCCGCGGCGTGCATGTCGGCCAGGGCGCTCCCCTCTGCGGCGAGCGACGCAGCCTTGCGTGCGCAGGCACCCGCCACCTCGCAGCGCGCCATGAGATCGGCGAGCCGGAAGAGCGCGAGCTGGTGGCGCGTGATCTTCGCCGCATGCCCGGCCAGGATCACATCGTTCAATCCGCGCAACGCGGCCGCAGCGAGACCGGCGCCCACGTGGCCCGCCTCGGCGTGGGTGGCGTCGAGAGCCTCGGCAAGGCGGTTGTAAACCTCACCCTTGCCCCGCACTGTGTCCTTCCAGCGATACAGGCCGATGATGCTCTGCTGGATCTCGCTGGTACCCTCGTAGATCGACGTGATGCGCACGTCGCGGCGATACTTCTCCACCATGTACTCGCGGCTGTATCCATAGCCGCCGAGAGCCTGCAGCGCGCAGTCGGCCGCACGGTTGCCGGCCTCGGTGCACCACAGCTTGGCCACCGAGCCCTCGACCTGGAGGTCCGTCTCGCCGCCGTCGATGCGCAGCGCGGTGTCCTCCACGTAGTCGCGGCCCGCGAGCATGTCGATCCACGGCTGCACGATGAGCTTGAGCAGGTAGCCTTCCTTGTCCACGAGCGGCGCGCCGAACTGGATGCGCTGCTTGCCGTAGGCGAGCGCGCGGTCGAGGGCGCCTTGCCCTGCGCCGAGCCCGAAAGCGCCTACCATGAGGCGCGTGTAGCCGAAGACTGCGTTGGCCTGCTTCAGCCCCTGCCCTTCCACGCCACCCACGAGCTGGGACGCTGGCACCTCGACGTCCTCGAGCAGCACGGCCGCGGTATTAGAGGCGCGGATGCCATGTTTATCCTCTTGCTTGCCCAGCACGAGGCCCGCGGCGCCGCGCTCGACGATGAAGAATGTGGGACCGGCAGGCGCCTTGGCCAGGATCGTGTAGAGATCGGCGACCCCACCGTTGGTGATGAATTGCTTGGCGCCGGCGAGGCGGTAGCCGGTGACGGCGCCGCTCGCATCGGTGATGGGCGTGGCCGTGGTCTTGAGCGAGGCCACATTGCTACCGGCCTCGGGCTCGGTGACACCGTAAGCCACCACCATGCCCTCGCCGGCGATGCGGCTCAGCCAGTGCTGCTTCTGTTCCGGCGTACCCCCCACCACGATGGGATCGGTGCCCAGGCAAATGGCGAGGAACGCCGTGGCCACGCCAAGGTCATGTGCGGCCATGACCTCGGACACGCGGCAGATGTCGCGCGCGCCACCGCCGAGGCCGCCCACCTCCTCGGGCAGGAAGATCAGGTGCAGGCCGACATCCGGGGAGAGCAGCTTGCGGATGACGTCGGTGGGGAAGATGTCCTTCTCGTCGAGTTCGAGCAACTTGCTATCGGGCAACTCGCGCGCGACGACCTGCAGCAGCGTCTGCACCACCATGTCGGTCATCTCGGGAGCCAGGCCGGCCGGTCGATTCATGACGTTCCTCCTGAACGAATCGCCCTCAGGGCAGTGTGATGGTCCCTTTGCCCACCAGCGCGCAGCGACCGCCCACCCGGATGTCGGTGGCGTGCCCGCTGCGCACCGTCGCCTCGACGAACAGGCGGCTGGGACGGCCCATCTCGAGACCCTGTTCACTGACGAAGGAGACCCGGTCGGCCCAGCGGACCAGCCGGTGCTTGACGAGATAGGCCGCGAGCGCGCCGTGAGCGGCCCCGCTGGCCGGGTCTTCGGGAATGCCGTACATCGGCGCGAACATACGGCAGTGCACCGACGCGTCGGGATCCACGGTCTCACAGGTGAACACGAAGAGATCGCCGAAGCCGAGGTCGCGCGCGATCTTGTCGGCCTCCCGCCGGCGCAGCGTGGCCGCGCGTACGGCCGCCAGGCTGCCCACGGGGACGACATGGATCGGCAGACCGGTGGCGATCACCTCGCACGGCAGGCCCGTGATCGCGATCTCGCTCTCTTCCAGCCCCAGTGCCTGCGCCACCTTGCCGCGGTGGAAGTACTGGCCCAGAAAATTCGGCGCGTCCAGCAGCAGGCTGTAGATGGCCGCGTCGCCGTGGCCAGCCGTGATGACGGTGGCTCGGCTCGACTCGAGAGCCCAGGTGAACGGCACCGGCTTCTTTCCGGCCGCGCGCCGGCCCAGGACATCGAGACCGAAGGTGGCGCCGATTGTCGAGTGCCCCGCGAACGGCAGCTCCACCTGGGGAGTGAAGACTCGCAGCACGCCCTCGTGACCTCCGGCTCGCGGGCGCTCCACCACGAATGCTGTCTCCCCGCACCCCATCTCGCGCGCGAGCTTGAGCATGATGTCCGGTGGCACACTGCCGGCATCGGGGAACAGCGTCAGGCGACTGCCCCCGAGGGCCTCGTCGCAGAACACGTCGATCAGCAGGAATTCCAGCTGGAGCAAGGCCGTGGCCACCTCGTGGAAGACGGGACATACGCGCGCCACGCGCGCTGCCGAAGCATAGGACAGGGGCGCAACCAAGGCAACCCTGGCGCGCCGGCAGATCGAACTGGGCGTCTCAGACCAGGATCACGGTGGCCACGGCATGGTCCCGCTCGTGGCTGAGCGTGACCAGGCTGCGATCGGCACCCGCCGCCGCGAACGCCCGGGCCGCCGACCCGTGGAGCGCGAGGGTCGGCGCCCCATCCGCCGCCCGCACGACCTCGACATCCCGGTAGACCACGCCCCGGCCGTGGGCACCGAGCGCCTTGATGAAGGCCTCCTTCGCCGCCCACCGCGCCGCCAGGGCCGCCGCGCCCGCCGCGCCGGGCCGAGCCAGCACGGCCTGCTCGCGCGGACGGAAGCAGCGATCGAGGAAGCGCGCACCGTGGCGGGCGACCAGGTCGCCGATGCGCGCCACCGACACGATGTCGGTGCCCAGACCGCGGATGCTCAATACGCCCCCTTCCGCTGGATCACGGCGGGCAACGTGCGCAGCAGCATGGACAGATCGTAGCCCAGACTGCGACGCCTCACGTACTCCCGATCGAGGGCCATCCACTCGCTGAAGTCGAGATGGCTGCGCCCGGACACCTGCCAGAGACAGGTGAGCCCCGGTCGCACGAGCAAGCGCAGCGCGTCCTCCGGCGAGTACTCGGCCACCTCGCTGGGGATCTGCGGACGCGGCCCGACCATGGACATCTCGCCGCGCAACACGTTCCAGAGCTGTGGAAACTCATCGAGACTGCTGCGGCGCAGGAAGCGACCGACCCCGGTGATGCGGGGATCGTCCTTGATCTTGAACGCGGCGCCCGTGGCCTCGTTCAGATGCTGCAGCTCGCGCTTGCGGGCCTCCGCGTCGACACTCATCGAGCGGAACTTGTAGCATCGGAAGATGCGCCCATGGCGCCCCACACGATCCTGGCAGAAGAAGATGGCTCCCGAACTCTCGAGCAGGATCAGCGCCACGATGAAGGGGAATAGCGGCAACACCAGCAGCAGACCCGCGAGCGCCGCGACCACGTCGATCAGGCGGCGCAGGACCCGGTACCACCACGCATCGGCCCGATCGTATCCCTCGCGGACCGCCGCGATGGTGGCGTCATATCCGGCCTCGTCGCCGTAGAACCAGCAGTCGCTCACGGCGCCATCCCGGTCGGCTGCCGTTGCCAGAGGTCGACCGTGACGCCCGGACCGGAGTAGACCCGGTCGAGGCGACCACACGCGGCGAGAGCCGACGGGAGATGATCGTGAGGATCGAGGTACCAGGTCTGTGCCCACACGACCCAGGCGGCGTCGTGCGTCCCGAGTTGCCGCTGCACCAGCGCCTCGGCATCGGCGATGGTCTTCACCGTGGGTTCGCGTCCGCAGCGCAGCACATCGTCGCCCTCACGCGCATAGAAGCGCACGGACGCCGTGACGCTCGGTGCGAGGATCGGCAGGTGCCGCGCGTCGTCCGCGGCGATGGCGGCCACGGCACCCCTGATGTCGGGCTTGGCGAACCGCGGATTGTGGTAGTAACCCACGAGCGACGCCACGAAGAGCAGGCAGAGCGCCACGCTCAGGGCGAGGTTGCCCGGCCGGCGCAGACGCGCCGCACCGGCCGCGGTCACCAGCAGGATCCACGGGAAGGCCGGCGCCACGTAACGCACGTTGAACGGCTTGATGTTGCGGACGGCCAGCAGCGTGACCGCGAGCACCGGGATGCCGATCCACAGCAGCAGGGCCCAGCGCTTGCGCTGCAGGCGGAAGAGCCCCAGCGTGAACGCCGCGCCCGCCACGAGCGCGGCCGGCGCGACGATCGGCGCGTACTGTCTCAGGACCGCGAGCCGATCCGGAGCATGCAGTTCCGCCAGCGACGGCCCCAGGCTGAACCCGAAAAAGAGCGAGAACATCGCGAAGGGCAGAGCCCAGGGCGTGAACGTGGTGGCGCCGCGTAACGCCTCCCCCATCTCCGCGCCCGGAAGCACGCGATCGACCTCCCAGATGCCCGCGGCCCGCAGCAACCATGGCAGCGTCAGCACCACGCCGCCTCCGAGGGCGACGATCCACACGCCCCAGGCCCGAGCACTGCGCAGCGGCGTCGTCAATAGCAGCGTCACCCCGTACGCGACGAGCAGGAAGAGAAACGCCAGATTGCTCGCCAGACCGCCCGCCACCAGGACCGCCATCGCGACGGCACGGCCCCAGTTCGGCTCGCCTTCGCGCAACCGCACGAACATGAGTCCGCTCGCCACGACGAAGAGCATGAGACAGGCATAGCCCCGTGCCTCCTGGCTATACCAGAGGTGGAACGGGCTGAGCGCCAGCAACAGGGCCGCCAGCCTGCCGACATTGCGGCCGAAGAGCCGGCCACTGATCAGGCCGAAGAGGGGCACGGTGAGCGCGCCGGCGATCACCGAGGGCAGACGCAACGCTCCTGCCGTGGGCGCGACGCGCACGGCGAGCCAGGCCAGGGCATGGTAGAGAGGGCTCTGGTACGCCTGGAAAATCTGATGCCAGAAGTGGAAGCCCCGGTCGGGCGCCACCTCCAGCCACGTCTGCGCCTCGTCCACCCATACCGACTGGTCGCCCAGCCGGTAAAGACGCAGGATCACCGCCAGGATCGTGACCACCGTGAGATAGCGCGACCCCACGCGACGTATCGCATCGGGCGGCGGTCCGAGCCAGCCCGCCGGAGGCACGAGCGTGCCGCGGTCGGTCGCATCAATCATGGGTACCCCCGGCCGGCGGGGCCAGCGTGTATTCCTTGAGGTTTGCGGCGATCGATCCCACCGGCAGCTTCGTCTTCATCAGCACCGGCATGCGCCGGTCGTCGGCTGTGAGGTAGATGACCAGATCGCCCTCCTGCTTGAAGAGCCCCTCGCCAATCATGATCGGCTGCACGACGAAGCAGTCGAACGTCCCGAGGTCGGTCTTCACTTCTTCACGCCCCAGCACGATCACGCGCATGTCGTAGGTCTTCTTCGAACTGTGCGCCGAAAAGAATACGTCGTGACCGACGGCCAAGTCCAGCGTCCGGACGTAGTAAAAGGCCGAAAGCACGTCCTGCACGCCACGGACGATGTCGAAGCTGCGGCCCCCGTCGTACACCGCCTTGCCGGCGTCCTGGTCGAAACGCACCTCCACCGTCTTCTTGTAGTCGCCCTCGCGCAATCGTTTCTGGAAGTAACGGCTGAACAGACCCTCGGCGTCCATGTGGCTGATGACGCGGTCGCGCACCTTGTAGAAGCTCGAGAAAAATCCATTGCTGCGCGCCGTGCTCTCGATCTCGTAGCAGCGATGGCCGTCGTCGTCCACCATGCCGAGTACCGAGAGCACTCCCTCGCCGGCGTTGATGAAGCCGTAATCGATCGAGAAGACGAAGCGTTCGCCCGGACCGAAGGGGACACGCACCGTCTGCGCGGTGGTCGTGTCGGGAGCCGCCGTCGTGTCGGCGTCGGTCTGGGCCGACGCGATCGGGACAGCCGAGCCGACGGCCAAGAGCGCCACGAGGCTCAGCGGGGACAGGTTGGAGCGCAACGTCGTGGTGCGCATGGCATCGTCCTTTTCTTCAGACCGGGGCGGTAGCCGACAGGCGCCCCAGCAGCGCGAGCACGGCTGCCGTCACGGTCGCGGGCGCCAGCGCATCCAGGCAGGGATGACCCGGCACGGGACACGCCGTCAGGTTGCAAGGGGCACAGGGCACCGGATGCCGCAGGGCAACGTGTCGCGGATCGGCCGGGTTCCACCCGCGCGTGTCCGTCGGACCGAAGAGCGTCACCGTCGGGACGCCCAGGCAGGTGGCCAGGTGCCGGGAACCGTTGTCCGTGCCGACGCAAACGTCGCAGCGCGCCAGCAGATCCGCCAGTTCGAGAAGCGTGGTCGGCGGCGCCACCTCGGCCGCCGGGAGCACCTCGCGCATGGCCGCCACGTACGGCTCGTCGCCGGGCCCGGGGACCAGGAGCGCCATCACGCCGGCATGGGTGAGCTGGTCGGCGAGGCGCGCGGCCGCGGCCGCCGGCCAGGCTTTGGCCGACCAGCTCGCGCTGAAGATCATGGCGGCGCGGGGTCGCGGCGTGGCTTCCCAGGTCGCGATCCAGTCGCGGTAGCGTGGCGAGAGCGCCGCCGCCGACACGGTGAGCGCCCCCTCGCCCGCCGCCCGCCACGGCGAGGGATCCAGACCGAGAGCGCGCAACGGATCGAGGAAGGCCTCGCCCGCGAAGGCCGCCACCTCCGCGCCGGCCACCCGATTGCGCGGCACGCGTACGTTGTAGGCCCAGCGCCGGCGCGGCAGATCGTATCCCACGCGCAGCGGCGCCGCCGTGAGCGCGGTCCACAGCGCGGTGCGCGGGCTGCCGAGGTAGTCCACGACCAGGTCGTACCGCGCGGTTCGCAGCTGGCGCAGCCAGCCACCCTCGCGCGGCGGCCAGGCTACCACATGCAGATCGCTCGCGAGCGCCGCGAGCAGGGGCGCGAAGGGACGATCGACCACGAGGTCGATCGTGGCTCCCGGCAACGCCGCCGCCAGTTCCAGCACGGCCGGCAGCGTCACGAGCGCGTCGCCCAGCGCCTTGCGCCGCAGTACGAGCACCCGCCGAACAGTGCGCAGACACACCGCCAGTGACATCGCGCGCGTCATGGCGCCCCACCCCGCGCCGGCAGGGCCGCCAGAGCGTCGGCGACACGATCCGGTGCGAGATCCGGCAGACAGATGAATGCGTCGCAGGTATGCCGGTCGCAGGGGAAGCAGGCCGGGCGAGTGGCAAGCACGCGGTATGGCCCGATATCCTCGTAGGGGAACCAGATGCGCGGATCGGTGGGACCGAAGAGCGCCAGCGTCGGCACGCCCATCGCCACGGCCGCGTGCATGATGCCACCGTCCACGCTCACCAGGCGAGCCGCGGCACCGACCACCTCGAGCGCCTCCGCCAGCGGCAACGGGGGAAGCAGTCCCGGAAGACCGGCGTACGTGTCCGCATCACCGGGCGGCGCCAGCACGACGAGGGGACCGGCGCCCGTCGCCTGCAGACGCCGCGCCAGTGCGTGCCAGTGCGCGGCGGGCCAGGCCTTGGTGGGCCACGTGGCCGCGGGCGCGAGGAGCGTGAAGGCCCCGGGCGCCGCGCCCAGGCGCGCGAGGGCTCCGATCACCGCGGGCGTGGGCGGCGGGATCGCGACGCGGGGATGCAATGTGCGCGGCGCGACGTGCGCGCGTATCCAGGCGAGGGCGTCCAGGCCCGACTCGCGCTGCTGCAGAGGTGCCAGGCGCGCGAGGTGGTCGCCGAGCCCGCCCGCGACGACGCCGGCAAGCGCCGACGCCGGTGCCGGTGCCGCATGAGTGTAGAGTCGCCGCCGACTGCCGGTCGCCCCACCGACGCGCGCCGGTACGCCAGCCAGCGCGAGGAGCCAGGCGCTGCGCGGATTGAAGAAGAGATCGATGGCCGCGTCGTAATGCCCCCGGCGCAACGCCGCGATCGTGGCGAGCGTGCCGCCTCCCATCGTCGCCGACCGCCCCGGCATGGCATGCCGGGCCCGCGCATCACCCCCACGCCGGCGCGTCCGCAACGGGTGCACCCGCGTCAGGAGCGGATGGGCAGAGAGGACGGGCGCGTACGTGTCCTCGCAGAGGAACGCGAGCGTGAGGTCGGGGTCGCCACGGCGCAACACGTCGAGCACGACGGTGGCCATCGCGATGTCCCCGAGATAGCGCAGGCGCGTGACGAGGATCCGCCGCAGCGGGCGACCGTCGAGCTCCCAGGTCATGCCCCTCCCACGATCGCCGCCACGGCCGCGAGCACGTCGTCGGCCACGAGCACGCCGCGGCGATCACCGAGCCGATGTTCCTGCTGAGCGCCATAGCCGGTGCGCACGAGGCAGGGGCGCAGACCGTTCTCGAGCGCCAGATCGACATCGGAGAGCTTGTCGCCGATCACCCAGGACCGCGCGGGTTCCCAGGCCAGTGCCGCCGCGGTCTCCTCCAGCAGACCCGGCGCCGGCTTGCGGCAATGGCAACCGGCCTCGGGCGCGTGCGGACAGTAGAAGAAGGCGTCCAGCGGCGTACCCGCCGCGGCGAGCAAGGCGTCGAACTGCCGCATCACCGAGGCGAAATCATCGTGAGTGAACTTGCCACGCCCCAGGCCCGACTGATTCGACACGCCCACCAGCCGGTACCCCGCGGCGCGCGCCCGGCGTAGCGCCTCGGGCACGCCCGGGAAGAACTCCACATGCTCGGCGTCGCGCAGGTAGTCTTTCTCCAGGACCAGGACACCGTCGCGGTCGAGGAAGAGCGTCGGCGCCGCCGTGACCACGGGCGCACGCGCAACTTCGGCAGGCCAGCGGCTCACGGGGCATCCTTTCGCTCGGTGTCCACGGCGTCGTTCACAGCGGCCAGCACGGTCCCGGCCGTCACCGTATCAAGGCAGAAGCGCGGCTGGTTGCAGGTCTTGCGAAAGCAAGGCTGGCACGGAAAGCCGACAGCCGTCAACGCCCGCGCGTTCGCGCCGCGGGGAGCGGTCCAGGCGGGACTCGACGAGCCGAAGATTCCCACCGTGGGCACCCCGAGCGCCGCGGCAACGTGCATGAGTCCGCTGTCGTTGCCCACGAAGACCTCCGCCGACCGCAGGATGTCGACCACGGCGAGCAGGTCCGTGCGGCCCACGCGATCGATCGCCGCGGCCGGTCCAGCGGTCTCGTCGCGCCAGGACACGGAAGCCGCGTCGCGGATCGCGCAGGCCAGACTGCGCGTGCTCGCATCTCCCAGCAGCAGCACGCGCACGCCCCGCGCACGCACGGCCTCGGTGACGAATGCCGCCATGTGCAGCACCGGCCACGTCTTGGCCGGCCCGTAGGTGGTGCCCGGGGCCAGCACCCACACGGGTGGACCCGCGCCGAGATCGGCGGCCGGACGTGCGGCAAGCCCCGGCAAGCTCGGCACGGCCGCGGTATCCGGCTCCTGATCCCGCAGATCGCACGCCGCGAGGGCGGCACGCGCCAGGTCGCTCATCTCGTCGCCGTAATGCCGACGACCGCGCGGTCGGCCCGGCGCCACCGCGTGCGTCAGCAGGAATCGGCGCCCGTCGGTCGACTGGCCCACGCGAATGGGAATCCGCGCCAGCGCCGCGGCCGCCGCCATGCGCAGCGACGGGGGCGTGATCACGGCAGCGGCGGCCGGTGCAGCGCGCCAGCAGCTTGCGAGGCGTCCGACACCGAGCCAGCCCGCGTGCCGACCGGTGCGCTCGTAGAGGATACAACCGTCGATGCGCGGATCAGCCTGCAACAGCGGCGCCCAGCGCCGCCGCACCGACACGTCCACGCCCATGCCCGCGGCGTGGGCAGCCGCCGCGAGGCGATCGAGCGCGGGCAAGGTCATCACGAGGTCGCCGAGCCAGTTGGGCAGGACCAGCAACAGCCGCCGAGCGCGGGTGTCGGGCATGATGCTCAGGCCCCGGCAGGCGGCGGCGTCGCGGGCGCGGCCGACGCCGGCACGAGCGTCACGTTGCGCGCCCGGGCGCCGCGACCTTCCGTGACGGTTTCGATGGCCGCCAGCAGCGTGGCAACGTCCACCTTCTCGCCCTTGGCCACCTGTAACACCTGCACGTGCCCGGGCGATTGGGGCAGCCAGCGTTCGCCGTCGCTACTGGTGAAGAGCCCCACCGTGGGCACCCCCTGCGCCACCGCCACGTGGAAGAGACTCGTGTTGCCGGCCAGGAAGAGATCACATTGGCAGAGCAACAGGACGGTCTCCAGCATCGTGTCGCGTTTCAACCCGATGGGCACGTTGGCGAGCTGCGCCTCGAACTTCTGGAGGCGTTCCTGATTTGCGGCGTCCGTCAGCGGCAGCACGCGGCACGAGACGTGGCCCGTGACCTGGCGCGCGAGATAGAGAAGATTGTCGATGGCGAGACCGTGCCCCGTCATGCCGAGGCCCGGATCCATGCCCACGAGGAGCTGTTCCTTGTTCGGCTTGTGGAAATGCACGAGTTGAGCCATCTGCCGCAGCTTGTCGGCCGGCAGCGGCCAGCCCCGCGGCACATCGTCCGGCGCCAGACCCAGGTAGGGAGCGAGCTGCTGCGGCAGATCGCCGGCGTACCCCGACGCGGGCTCGGTGCGGCGCAGCTCCATGTTGATCGCCGGGTAGTTGTCCTTGTGGCTGGGGCCGATGCGCAGCGGTGCGCCGCTCGCGAGGGCCAGCCCTTCCAGCGGCGGTTGCGGCGCCACGGACATGACGAGGGCCACGTCGTAACCGGTCTTGCCCAGGGAGCGCAGAAGCGCGGCATAGGCCGGACGCCAGGGATTGAGCTGCTTCTCGGTGTAGATGAGCACCTGGCGCGCGACGCCGCTGGGCACCACGAGGGGAGCAAAGGGTTCGGGCAAGAGCACGTCGATACTCGCCCCCGGCCAGCGTTTGCGGATCCCGGCCAGCAGTGGCACGTGGAAGAGGAAGTCGACGAGATCGGCGGTGGCGACGGCCAGGATGCGGGCGCCATCGTTGATGGCGCCGGGCAGGCAGAAGGGCCCGCTTTCCTTGCGGCCGAAGAGATTCTTGAGCACCTGGTCGAGCATCCGTCGCCTTCTAGTCGAGGCCGGGGAAGATCACCTTCCACACCTCGTCGATGTGAGCGGCCGGTACGAACGTCACTGCCGCGCGCACCTCGTCGGGAATGTCCTCCAGATCGGGTACGTTGGCCTGCGGCATGATCACGCGCCGGATCCCGACGCGGTGCGCCGCCAGCACCTTCTCCAGCAGACCGCCGATCGGGAGCACCTCGCCGATGAGCGTGAGCTCCCCGGTCATGGCCGTGCGCCGGTCGACGGGCTTGCCGAGCATCAGCGATAGCAATACGGAGGCCATCGCGATCCCGGCACTCGGGCCGTCCTTGGGAATGGCCCCCGCCGGCACGTGGATATGGATGTCTTGCCGGAAGAAGTGCTGATATTCCTTGAGGTTACCGAATCGACTGCGCAGGTAGCTATGAGCTGCCACCACCGATTCCTGCATTACACTGCCCAGCTGTCCCGTGAGTTTGAGCTGCCCGCTCCCCCCGGGCAGGACCACACCCTCGATGTACAGGATCTTGCCGCCCACGGGCGTCCAGGCCAGACCGGTGACCACGCCGACACGGGCGCGCTTGCGCAGGCGGTCGCCCAGGTAGGACGCCTGACCGAGGTAATCCTCGAGGTTCGTGGCGTTGATCGCGTGAGCCTTGCGCCGCCCGCGCGCGACATCGCGCGCCACCTTACGACAGACTGCGCCGATCTTGCGTTCGAGCTCGCGCACGCCGGCCTCCCGCGTGTGCTCCTCGATGATGTGCATGAGCCCCGCGTTCGTGAACCGGATCTTCCTGCGCGTGAGGCCGTTCTCGATCACCTGACGCGGCACCAGATAGCGCCTGGCGATCTGCAGCTTCTCGAGGTTCGTGTAGCCGGCGATCTGGATGATCTCCATGCGATCGAGCAGCGGTCGCGGGATCGTGTCGAGCATGTTGGCCGTGGTGATGAACAGCACCTTCGAGAGATCGAAGGGTACGGCCAGATAGTGATCCGTGAAGCTGAAATTCTGCTCGGGATCGAGCACCTCGAGCAGGGCGCTCGCCGGGTCGCCTCGGAAGTCCTGCCCCAGCTTGTCGATCTCGTCGAGCATGATCAGCGGGTTGTACGTGCCGCACTCCTTGATCCCCGCGATGATGCGTCCCGGCATGGCGCCCACGTACGTGCGCCGGTGGCCACGGATCTCCGCCTCGTCGCGCATGCCGCCGAGGGAGAACCGGAAGAACTTACGACCGACCGCCTCGGCGATGCTGCGCCCGAGCGACGTCTTGCCCACGCCCGGCGGACCGACCAGGCACAGGATGGGCCCGCGGTTGTCCTGCTTGAGCTTACGCACGGCAAGGAACTCGAGGATGCGTTCCTTCACGTCCTCCAGGCCGTAGTGGTCGCGCTCGAGCATTTCCTCGGCCGTCTTCATATCGAGCTTGTCATCGCTGCCCACGAGCCACGGCAGGTCGAGCAGCCAGTCGAGGTAGGTCTTGCTCACCGTGTACTCGCTGGCGCCTGGCGACATGCGTGTGAGCCGGTCGAACTCGCGCTCCACCGTCGCCGCCACGGGAACCGGGAGCTTGGCGTCGTCGATGCGCTTGCGCAGTTCATCGAGTTCCACCGACCCCTCGTCGGCGTCGCCGAGTTCACGCTGAATCGCCTTCATCTGCTGGCGCAGGTAATACTCGCGCTGATCCTTGTCGATCGACTTGCGTACACGGCTCTGCAGCTTCTGTCCCAGTTCGAGCACGTCGAGTTCCCGCATGACCAGCTTGGCGAGCATCTGCAGGCGACGCCGCGGCGAGACCTCCTCGAGCACCTGCTGCTTCTCCTCCACCTCGATGTCGAGATTCGTGGCGATGAGATCGGCCAAGCGGCCGGGATCATCGATGTTCATGACGACGACCTTCAACTCGTCGCTGAGATTCTCGCTCGCATCGATGATCTTCAGGAAATTGTTCGCGACCCCGCGCATGTAGGCGAGGGTGCGCGAGTCGTCGTCGGCTTTCTCCTCGACCATCTCCACGGACGCACGGATATAAGGTTCCACCTGCTCGACCCCGGTGATGCGGCAACGCGCGACGCCCTGGCCGAGCAGGCGCATCGTGCCGTCGGGGAAGCGCAGCATCTTCTGGATGCGCACCGCCGTGCCGAAATCGTAGATGCGTTCGATGTCGGTGGATTCGTCGTCTTCCTCGTCGTCCGGCAGCTCGCGTTGCGCGAAGGCGCCGAGCACCTTGTCGCCGGCGAGACACTCGTCGGCCAGCTTGATGAGGTTGGGATCGCTCAGCACGAGCGGGACCATCATGTACGGAAAGATGACGGCCTCGCTGATCGGCAAGATCGGCAAGCTACCCGGCAACGTCCGCTCGTTGCTGATCTCGCTCACGGAGCGCTCTTTCACGTTGTCGGGCATATGGGCCGGCTCCTTGTGCGCATTGCGCCCTGCAGGTCCGCTCGAACTAGAGATTCACGACGATCTGCCGGCGCTGGCCTGTGCGCCGCTCGCCCTTGCTGAACGTCACGTAGAGGAAACCGTTGCGGTAGCGGGCCGCGGCCGATTCCGGATCCACGCTGGCCGTGATCGGGATCCGGCGCACGAACGGGCCGACATTGATCTCCATCTTGTGAAAATGCTTCTTGCCCGGACCCGCGTGCTCGCTGCGAATGCCGCGCACGATCAGATTGGACTCGTCGCAGATCACCTCGACCTGCGCGGGCTCCATCCCCGCCAGGTCCATCTGGACGACGAAGCTGTCGTCCGTCTCGTAGACGTCGGTGGCCGGGCGCCAGCAGAGATCGCCCTCGGTGGGGATCGCTCCACCCTTCTGCCCATAGGACGTCACGAGGATCTCGAAGATCTCCTCGAGATCGCCTATGCGGTCGGGTTTCTTCATGACACCTCTCTCGCCTGTGGCGGACAGCGTGCCGCAGCGCGTGGCGCCGAGCGACGCTCGATATGCTAACCAGTGGCTGCGAGAGCGTCAACGCGAACCCGGAGGCCGGCGCGGCTCAGAACCGCCTCAGCACGCCCACGACCACACCCTGCACGCGGACGCGGTCTTCGGGGAATTCGAGAATGGGCACCTGGGGATTGGCGGGAATGAGGCGAATGACGGCGCCCTGACGCTGATATTGCTTCACGGTCACGCCCTCGCCATCGACCAGCGCGATCACCGTCTCGCCGTTGCGGGCCGTTTCGCGCTCCTCCACGACGACGACATCGCCGCTGCGAATCTGCTCGTCGATCATCGAATCGCCCCTCACACGCAGGGCATAGGTGCGTCCGCGGCCAAGCCACTGCTCGGGGAGCACGATCTCCTCCGCCTCGGGCAGGGCCTCGATGGGCAGGCCAGCCGCGACATCGCCCAGCAACGGAATGGTACACACGCCGTCGCCCACCCCGTGGCCGCGGATGACCTCCAGATCACGGCTCGCATTCTTGCGGCCGCGACGCAGATATCCCTTGGCGACGAGTTGGCTCACATGCTTGTGGACAGTGGCGACCGACGAGAGGTCGAAGCGATGCCCGATCTCCTGGAGGGTCGGGGCGAACCCATGGGTTTCGCTGTACTCGGTGACGAAGGCCAGGATCTCGGCCTGGCGACGGGTCAAGGGCATGACGGCCTCCTCGGCGCGGCCGCGCGGGCGGCGGTGGTCGCGGTTGATGCCGTCAGTTTAGGCGAAAACAAGGCAAAATTCCACAAAAAAGTGTGATCATCCCGGCCGGTCGGCCCGGCGGGCGCCATCTCGCAGCAGCGCCTCGATCTCCGCGAGGGTCGGCAAGCCGCGCCGCCCGCCCCAGTCCCGGCACTTGAGCGCCGCCGCGGCGCTCGCGAACGCTAGCGAGCCGAGGAAGTCCCGCCCCTGCAGGAGCGCATACGCATACCCCGCGTGGAAGACGTCGCCCGCGCCCGTCGTATCGCGCACCGGCACGGCGAAGGCCGGGACGTGAACGAGAGCGTCGTCCACCAGCGCGAGGCACCCCGCTTCACCGGCCGTGAGCGCCACCCGCCGCGGACCACGCTCCCGCAACGCGCGCAGCGCCGCGAGGGGTTCATCCTGACCCGTGAGCGCGGGCGCAAACGTCCGCGAGGAGATCACGTCGCTGCAGCGGGCCACGAGGGTCTCGGCGCCAGCCCGGACCGAGCCGCCATCGAGCACCACCGGGATACCCCGCCCGCCCGCCCAGCCCGCGAGACGGGAGGCCGCGGCGCACTCGTGCCCATCGCAGTACAGAAGGTCGACGCCGTCCAGCCACTCTCGCGCCACCGCATCGGCCGGCAGCATGGGCAGCGTGCCGCGCGTCCAGAAGATCGTACGATGCCCCCGTCGAGGATCGACGAGGATCACGGCGCGGGGACTCGCCCGCCCCACCGCCCGGCGGCACCACGAAAGATCGATGCCGGCATCCCGCAATTCCGCCTGGTGACGCCGCGACGGCTCGTCGTCGCCGAACACGGTGATCAGACGCACCGCAGCACCGAGGCGCGCCAGCGCGACCGCCGCCGTCGCCGCGGGACCGCCGCCGCTCTCGCAGATGAGCGAGACCTCCGTCTTGGTGTCGGAATCGGGCAAGCCGGACATGGCCACCGTGACGTCGTGGGCATTGTACCCGACCACCAGGATCGTCACCGGCCCCTCCTTGCCGAGCACGGGTCGACCATGTTAGCCTGTCGACTCCCGCGGCGACGACCACCGCGAACGAAAGGTCCGGCCATGACTCCGTGCATCTTTTGCAAGATCGCTGCCGGCGAGATCGCCAGCCGGCAGGTGTACCGAGACGACGCGATCGTCGCCTTCCACGATGTCAATCCCCAGGCGCCGGTGCATATCCTCGTCATCCCGCACAAGCACGTGGCTTCGCTCGCCGACCTCACCGAGGCGGATACCGAACTCGCGGGACGTCTGCAACTCGTGGCCACCCAGGTCGCCGCCGAAGCCGGACTCGCCGGGAGCGGGTACCGTGTCGTCGTGAACTGTGGCGCGGACGCCTGCCAGAGCGTGCCGCACCTGCATCTGCACGTGATGGGGGGACGGCAGTTCAGCTGGCCTCCCGGATGATGTCCGCACGTCCCCGCCATGGGATATGACGAGGGGGGCCGGTCCACCCGACCGGTCCCCCTCGTCGTTTCGCGGCCGCCGCTCAGATATCGTAGAGCCCACGCCCCACACGCTTGATTCGCGTGCTCGTGGAGAGCGTGCGTCGCAGCACGTTGTCGAAGTTGGCGCTCTTCGTGGCGAACAGCTTCTTACTCGTGATGGTCTTCAGAAGCTCCTGGAACGGGATCGCCTCGCCGCGCCTGGCGATGACGTCGTGGATGACGTCCTCGAGGGTCACCTTCCCGCCCGCGCGCGCCTTCGTCGTCTTGCCCGTTTTCTTCGCAGTTTTCTTGGCGGCCTTCTTCGCCGACTTCTTGGTCACCTTCTTCTTGGTCGCCTTCTTCCTGGTCGTCTTCTTCCTGGTCGCCTTCTTCTTGGCGGCCTTCTTCGCGGTCTTCTTGGCGGCCTTCTTCCCTACCTTCTTGGCAACCTTCTTGGTCGTCTTGCGCCCCCGCTTCTTACGGCCCGTCTTCTTACGGGCTGTCTTGCGCACCGACCGGCGACCCGCGGCCTTACCGCTCATGACCGACCCGGCGACCAGCTGGGATAGCTCGTCCTCGATCAGGTCCAGTTCGTCGCGCAACTCCGTCCGGCGTTCCTCGAGCGTCTCGATACGCTCCTTCGTAGCAATCAGCTCCTCCAGCTCCGCACGACTCAGACCCTTGAGAAGGGTCATGACGTTGGTTGGCATAATATCGACTCCTTCCGCGGCGTTCTTGCATGTCCGCAGCAACAGTATGAAAGAACATGAATGGCGTCAACAGAGAAACAGGTTCAACGGCTGCGATAGCGCCGTGCAGACGGGGGGATCCACCAGTCCTGAAGATTGTTGTAGGGCGAGAGCAGGTGTGGGCGCACGCCCTGAATACGCGCGCTCACAGCCATCAATGTGGTCGGGTAATAAAGGAGAACGTCAGGCGGATCAGCGGCCAGTTCCGTCTGGATCTCGTGCCAGAGCGGGCGGGCTCGTTCGCGATCGCTCTCCCGCAGTGCCACCGTGAGTAGCGAATCGACCCGGGCATTCGAGTAACCACCGAAGTTGAAACGGTCCTGGGCGTCGGTGCGGACGAGTTCGGATGGATCGCCATAGAGATTGGCGTTGAATTCGACCAGTGCCGCGTCGAAGGAACCTTCCTGCAGGGCGGCGATCATGGTGGCCAGCTCCAGACGCCGCGGCCTCACCTCGACACCGACAGCGCCGAGATACGTACGCACGAGCGCCGCCGTCTCCTCGGATACCGGATCGCCACCCTTGACCATCATCTCGAGACGCAGCGGCTTGCCGTCACGGTCGACCCGTCCGTCACCATCATGGTCCTCCCAGCCAGCCTCGGCCAGCAGGCGCCGCGCCTCGGCGGGATCGTAAGGATCCGACGCGACCGTCGCATCGTGATTCCAGAGGGACGGTGGCAACAAGCTCGCGGCCGGCTGGCCGAATCCCTGCAGCACGTCGTGCACGAGCCGGTCGCGATCGATCGCCAGCGACAGGGCGCGCCGCACACGGACGTCGGCGCACACGCCTCGCCGGAGATTCCAGATGATGAAGGTCAGCGCGCGGCCCGGAATCTGGTAGATCGTCACGTCCGGATCCTGCGTCAACCGCTGCGCCGCGCTGGCCGTGAGATCCGCGACCACGTCCACCTCGCCCGTCTCCAGAGCCAGCACGCGCGCGGTCTCGTCCGGCAGCACGCGCATGATCACACGATCCAGCCAGGGATGCGGCAACGGGTACGCGGGATTCGGAACCAGCGTGAGCTGGCGACCACGTTCCCAGGTCTCGAGCATGAACGGTCCCGAGGCGAGCGGATGTTGATTCAGTGGCCAGTGCGCAACGTCGGCCGCCGCCAGGTCACGGGTCACGTGCCATGGCAGGATCGCGTAGACGGTCTTCTCCACGGGCCGCGGCACGGGGTGCTTCAGCTCGAACCGGACCGTCGCGGAGTCCACCTCCACCACTCTCGCAACCACTCGGAACTGACCGGCGCGCGGACTGGCGACGCGCGGATCCATGAGCAGCTCGTAGCTGCTGACGACGTCGCGCGCCGTCAGGGGCACGCCATCGGACCAGGACCACGGCCGCAGATGATACGTGATGGCGAGGCTGTCGGGCGCCACCGACCAGGACGACGCGATCATCGGCCCCCACTCGAGATCCTCCCCCATCTCCGCCAGTCCGGCCTGGACCAGGGACAGCACCTGCCCGGCCACCGCCGAGGACCGAATGAGGGAGTTCATGACATCTGGTTCGTCTGCGAGAGCGATGACAGCCGTGCCGCCGGCGACCGGCTGCGCATCGACGCGTCCGGAAGGAGGCGCCTCGTGGTGGTCATCGCGGCCCTGGCAACCACCGAGAGCGAGCAGCGCCACCAGGACGATCGATGCAGGAGAAGGCCGGGTGCGACCGGGCAAGGAGGCTCCTTCGACACGGGAAAACTCTCGTTGATCGTACGGTCTAGCCGCCGCCGCGGTCAATGTCGCAGGGCGCCTGACGACGCGCCAGCAAAGAACGGCGGGGCTCCGGATCGAGCCGGAACCCCGCGTCGCGTCCTTGCCTCCGTCGGAGGCGTTACTTGACCAGCGAGATCTTGAAATTCGTCGCCTGCCCCGCATGGGTCGCCCGCAGCACGTAGACGCCACTGGCCAGAGCGCGGCCACTGCCATCGTGACCGTCCCAGGTGTACGTCTGCCAGCCCGTCGGCACCTCGCCATGCTGGAGCTGCCTTACCCGCCGACCGGCGAGGTCATAGACCGACACGTCGAGCTGGGCCGTCGCCCCCGCCGCGCCGGGCACGTATAGCCGGACGGAAGACTGCGGATTGAAGGGGTTGGGGTACGGCGGTTGCACCACGAAGGACGCCGGGAGATCCGCGTCGGGCACCGGCACGCCCGTGAGATCGGCCAGTACGCCCGTACGTGCCATGTTGCCATGGAACGTGGGCCAGGGCACCCGACCCGCGTTATAGGCGAACGGCATGTCCCAGACATGGATGTAGCGGTCCCAGGCCCCGTACACGATGTCGACGTCGCCGTCACCGTTGAGGTCGCAGATCACGGGCGCCGTGCGCAGCGGCCCGTCCAGATGGATCGGGAAACCGGTGATTGATGTGCCGTCGGCGTGCAAGGCGTACAGGTTCTCCGGCGCCTCGGTGGCGCCGCCACCGATACCCACGAGAATGTCGAGGGACATGTCGCCGTCGATGTCGCCGATCACCGGGCTGCCCTCCGTGTTGCCCGGCAACGTCACGGGCCAGCCGCTCATGATGTGGCCGCTCGTACCGTCGTCGATGCCCGTGTCGACCGCCACGAGGTCGAGCCGCTGGCCGCCGCCGTTGATCGGCCAGAGAATCTCGGGATGGCCATCGCCGTCGAGATCGCCGAGGGCCGGACTCGGTCCGGCGCTCTCGTCCCAGGGTATACCGGAGCGGGTGATCGGGAAACCGGGGTACGCCACGCCATTGCTGCGTACGACGAAGAGGCGGTGGGAGACGTCGAAGAACACGATCTCCGGACTCCCGTCGCCATCGAGATCGGCGGCCGCGGGGCTGCAAATGACCCGATTCGTGCCGGTCGCGATCGGGAAGCCCGGCATCATGGAACCATCGAAGCGATAGGCCAGCAGACCGTTGTTGCTGTTGTAGTACAGCGTGCCCATGACGATCTCGAGCTTGCCATCGCCATCGAGATCGACCAGGGTCGGCGACGAGTAGTTCCACGTCTCGTCAGGGCGCACTGCGAAGACACCGTTCGTCGCCGGATCGTTGTCGCCGTCACGCAGCTCGGTACCGTCCACGTGCCACACGTAGGTGCGTCCCGCGACGTTGTTGACGACGATCTCCGGTTCGCCATCTCCGTCGACGTCGCCGATCGCCGGCGTCGCCCAGTTCCAGTCGTTCATCGTCTGCGGCCAACCCGGCATGATCGACCCGTCGGCCCGATAGATGTAGATCTTCTTGCCGACGAGTCGTTCGCTCACCACGATTTCCAGTCCCGGTTGCCCATCGAGGTTGGCCAGAGCGACACCCGCCGGTTCGAACTGCCCGTCGATCCCGGTGATCGGTCCGTTGGTCTGGGCGTCGTGGTCGCCATCGATCAGTTCCTGACCGTTGGCCTGCCACACGTAGACCTCGTCCGAAGCGAGGACGATCTCGAGCGTACCATCGCCGTTCACGTCGCCGACGGCCGGGTGACTGCTCGTCTCGACAGCGAACGGCTGCGGAAACGCCTCCATCTCCGGCGGCGTCGTGGGTTGCGAGATCACCGGCGACGCCGCGCTCTCCACGAGCGACGAATCCACGGCGGTGACCTTGTAATAGTAGACCGTGAGCTGATCGAGCCCGTCGTCCTCGTAGAACGAGACGCCATCGAGAAGGTCGGGATTGACACGCGCATACGTCCCCGACTCGCTCGTGGATCGGTACACGTTGTAGCCACGGACATCGGCATCGTTCACTGGCGCCCAGCGCAGCGCGATCGTGTTCGGCCCGAGCGTGGTATCCGTCGTCGGCACTTCCGGAGTCGAGGGCGGCGCCAGCGTGAAGTCATGGCGCACCGTGCGACCGTAGTTGTCGACGACCAGGAGCCAGCACGGGCTGCTCGCCGCGTTGGCCGCGTTGATCACGCGCAACGAGAGCGTCTGCGCTCCGGCCTGGGAATCGAGCAGGTTCAAACCGCTGTAAGTGGTCAGCGTGTCCACGAGCGTGATGTTCGCACTGCTCGTGCGCAGGCGACCGGTCCCCGAATCGTAGCGACCCGCTCCGTAGTTCTTGAGGTTCACGGACACGGCCACGCGCTCGTTGTTCTCGAGAATGCCATTGCCGTTGCCGTACGGCGCGCTGTCGCTCCAGGTGAGCGCGACCGGTTCCACCTCCGGTGCCATCACGGGGAGTTTGAGCTGACTGACGAAATTGCCGGTCCCGTTGACGGTGATGGTCACCGTAAGGTCGACGAACGCGCCGTCGGTCATGCTCGATGCCAGGTTCAGCACCACGTTCTGCTGCGAGACGCCATAGCCATTCGCCGCGATGTTGGCGAACGCCACGGTACCCACGAGCACGGTCGCGCCGGGCGTCGACGTCGTCACGTGTGCCTGCACGTTCGTGGCACCCGCGCCGCCCTGGTCGTGGGCCACCAGCGTCAATTCGACGGTTTCACCGGCTTCGGCCTGATTGTTGCCATTGCCCACCACGGCGCCGGATCCGCTCTGGTCATGCAGGAGCTCGTCGGTGCAGGTGACATAGGTCGAGGGAACAGTGATGGTCACGTTGCGGGTCGTGCGCGCGAGATCGAGGCCGGTCGCCGTCACCACGAGCTGGCCCGCGGAGTGGGCGTTCACCGAGAGGGCCGCCTGGCCCGACGCGTTTGTCAGCCCGTACGCGTAGGTCTCGGCGTCCTTGGCCGCGCAAACCAGAGCGCCGGCGACCGGGCTGCCGCTGGCGGTGACCGTCACCGTCAACGTGCGCGGTCCGGTCGGAATCGACGACGCCGCCGACACCGTGATCGCGCGCGGTTGCCCGGTCCAGATCGCGAGCGCGGGATCGCCCAGGAGGTTGTAGTTGAGCTGCGTCCAGCGGTCGACTGTGTTGCGATCCGTATTGTCCACGTACGGCAGTCGGCTGTAGGTAACAGCATCCGCTGCCCGGTCGACACCATTGCACAGCAAGCCTGTGTAGAACTGCTGCTGGTAGTTGTCGCTGGTCGCGGGGAAGGCCTCGCGCGAGGAGCCGATCGAGGCGATCGACCCACCATGGGGATTCTGCAGGAATCGCTCCATGAGGCACGAGAAGTCGAAGGCTCCGGACGCGCAGTTCAGCGCGTAGAGGACGAAGTAATTCGGGTTCGTGAGCATATCCGCGTCCCCGGTGCGGAAGTTCGCGTCGCCCACGGACATATTGAAATAATAGCCGTGGCCGATCTGATTGAACATGCCGTAGTGACCCGTGTTGAGCGTGTCGATGAGGGCGGCCCGGGTCAGGTGCGCCGCACCGCTGTAGGCAGTGTTGTTCTCGTACATTCGGGTCGGCGCCATCGTCGTGCACGGCGTCAACTGGTTATCGATGATCTCCTCCGCATACGTCGCACCGTCGAGCGAGATCGAGTCGCCGGGATGCCAGTCGGCAGGGAAGAGCACCTCGGCCGCGAAGAGGAAGCGATTCGGCCAGTTCGTACTGGCCGCGGCCGACTCGTAGGCGATGACCTTGTCGACGAAGGCTTGGGCGGCGTCGACCGTGCTCACCGGCGCACGGCCGATGCCCACCTCGGCCATGAAATCAGCCTCGTCGCCGGGCTGGACGGTGCTGTAGTAGGGCTGCCCCATCCAGCTGTCACCATCGGCGTTCCAGTTGCCATCGAGGCACGAGAAGTAGAGATCGGTCGGCACGTCGGTGTGCCCGCCGAAGGGATAGAAATTCGAGCGCACCCACCGCGGCGGCAGAATGTCGGTATCGCCGCCGAGCAGCACGTACTCCATGCCCCACTTCGCATAGGCGTCCTGGAGAAACAGGCGCAGCGTCTCCTGGAAGTCGACGCCATGCCGGCCGTGCGACTCGATCCACGACCGCGTCACGACGAGCCCCGGGAAGCCCTGGGCCGTGCGGAACTGGACGAGGCGGTTGAACTCCAGCGCCATCGCCTGATTCGTGATCACCAGATACCGGACCGGGCTGCCCTCGAGGCTCGGGTTCGGTGTCGGCAGGAATGCCTCGCCATCCGCGCTCACCTTGACGCCGTCCTGGCGGGCATAGCCGCCGAGCACCTCGGGATTGACGACCAGCTTCTGCAAGGCCGACTCGAGGCGCTGCCGCTCACCCGGCACGAGACGCTGGCGCGCGAGAGGCGGCTCCACAGTGATCGCCGGATCCGTCACCTGCCGGATCCGGAACGCATCGAGCACCTCCACCTGGGGCGTGCCATCGGCGGTCGGTGCAACGGCGCGCAGCGGATACACGGTGACGGCGGCGAGCCGGTAGCCGTGCCAGGTCCGCAGACCGCGATACTCGCCCCAGACGGCGGGAAACGCCGCATCGCTCGCCGGCACAATATCCACGGCGCGGGTGCCGCCATCACTCGCCTGCAATGGCGCCGCGACCGCGAGGGCGCCGGGCGCTTCCTCCACGTGGGTCGCCAGCGGCTCCACCACCAGATCGGCCAGCGGCAGATCCGCCGGGATCAGCAGCATGATGTCACGGGCGGGAAGGTCGGGGCGGTCGGTTTGATCGAGTGTGCGGCCCCCGATCAGTTCCGCGTGGTACCCGGCATCCGTCCGGTACCAGGTCCAGTCCGCCGGCTGCGTCTGACCCGTGAAGACTACCTGGGACGGCGCCGCCAGCGCCGTTCCAGACATCAAGACAGCAGCGAGCAGAAGCATGATCGCGCGAGAAGGAACTAACGTCCGGGACATGCCTGACCTCCAGTAGGGATTGGTCTCGTGATACCAGAGAGGCCTGGACCCTTCCGGGGGGAAGAAGGGCGAGTGAGCGCTCGGCGACCCGGTCCGTGGGCCGCGCAGACGAAATCGTACTGTACCACAAAACGTCGAGATGGTCAATCAAGTCTGTTGATGTCCGATTAGAGAATCTCGCCGAATAACAGGCGGGTCGACCGTTTCCGCGCCGGATCAAGGGATCAGGCGGCGCGTCTCCCCCGGGCCCACGCCGATCACGCGCGCCGCCGGCGCGCCTCCGGCTGCCGCCATCGCCACCGCAGGCACGACCAGCAGGCGTCGGCTGTGCGTGTAGTTCCGAACGACGATCTCCCGACCCACCACACGCCAGGAGGTCCCATGACGCTGGAGGCTCCCGATCTCCCCATCGACGAGGTAGATCGGCGCCGTGCCGGCACCCGGCGGCGCGATCGCCGTGAGCATGGCGTCGAGCGACTGCAGACCGCGGTCGACGACAGTGGTATCGAGGTGGACGAAGTTGATCCGATGCGTCTCCACGATGGCCGGTTCGCCCCATCGCCACGCGCGGTGGACCGCTGCGGTGCAGGCGCGGATCGTGGCCTCGCGATCCGGACTCTGCACCGGTTCGAGCAGGCAGTTGCGATCGAGATACGTACGATCGCGCCGGACCTGACGCGCCCAGGTCCGGTCGAGCACCTTGAGGATGCGACCGATCCGGCTGTTCCAGGCGGGATTGCGCTGCTCCCGCTTGGCCTGGATCACGCGGATTCCGCGGCTGACCCAGAGCCGTTCGCAACGGTCGTCCCAGTGGTAATCCGGGGCGATCACCGAACGCGGGGGCATCCCGAAGACGTCCTGGAATACGACCAGGCCGTGGTCCAGTTCGCCGGCCAGTTGCGCGGAACTGCGCCACGGTCCCAGTTCCCAGGTTCTCTCGCTGTGCGGAAAGATGGTGACTTCCCGCTCCGCTGCTTCGCGCGCCACCGGTGTGGACAGGGACAGTTCGCGGCGGCGTGCCGGATCGTAGTGATAGCGGCCATGGAACTCGGGGTGCAGCGCCCCGGACGCGATCGCGGTCTGGACCGCCCGCCAGAGCCCGGGCCGCGTGTAGGCTGGCGGCAGGTCGGGCAGGTCGCGTTCCTGCCACTGCCACGTCGAGTCGCCGCGATCGGCGGTCGGCTCCCAGGTGAGCGACGAGAGGATGTAGTTGGACTGCAGGACGGCCGGCAAACCGTCACGGCCCCGGTGGCGCTTGAGTACGCCCGCGAGTTGAGCCACCGTCGCACTGTCCTCCAGGGTCGACTGCCAGTACACGGGCGGAAATGGACCGGGCGCCAGGGCCTTGCGGTCGAGCCCGTCGAGCGCCCCTGCGCTGGGTACGAATCCGCAGAGGCCCCAGTCGTCGCTCTCCATCGCGACGGCCCGGACCGTGCGCCAGTCCACCGCGGCCGGATTGCGCCCCAGCACGAGCGCGAACGCCCCGCACACCAGTGCGAGCACCAGGCCCCCCGCGCGCAGCATGACATGTCGGATGCGCATGCTAGCTCTCCCACGTCCAGCGCGCCCACCAGTACGAACCGTAGCTCAGTCCCTCGGCCGCGATGGCACGGCAAAGGCGATCGGCCTCGCCACCCGGCTGGCGCCGCCGACCCGCCAGCCATCGCAGGATACGGTCCGGATCGGCCGGCCAGGTGTTCGTCGCCTGCCCGTCGAGCCAGTGGCCACCCCAGCCCCAGCTCTCGCGCGCGTCCCGGAACGTCGCGGCGGCCAGGAGCGGCTCCCGCCCGACACCGGCAAGTTGCGCCAGAAAGCCTTGCAGGTCGCGATAATTTCGCGCCGAGGCGGGTTCCCCCGCAGGCTCGTCCTCGAAGAGATAGAGCGCGTGCCCGGCGGCCGGCAATAGCGACCAGGCCAGGGGGCCCCGGCCGCCACGAACCTGCGGCCAGACCTGACGCAGGAGGTTCGCCGCCACGACGAGCGCGCAGGTTCCCTCGCGAACCGGCGGTCTCAGGGCATCACCGACGACCTGCGCCACCGTGCCGGCAGCCGGCCGCCGCCGGTCGAGCGTCACGACGTCGATGCCACGTTCGCGGAGCAGGGCGGTGAAGGCCCCGTCTCCGCAGCCGAGTTCCAGCACCGGCATGCGGCGTGCATCGGACCATGCAAGCGAGCCCAGATCGTCAAGAAACGTCCTGGGAAGAGGGAAGAAGGGCATCGTCCGCAGCCTCGGACTTCGCCGGATGGCGTGTCGGGTTCGATGCGGGGTGGTGCACGACCTCGGCCCCGCCCGCCGGCGTTACCCGCAACGTCGCCGCCGACTTGCGACCCGCGTGCAACTCGATCACCTCGGCCACGCGGCGTCCGCTCAGGCCGATGTGCCCCTCGAGCCGATCATCGAGCCCGAGGGCGTAGAACAGCTCGGAGTAGAGATCCCACCCGTGCCTCCGGTTGCGCATATGCTGCCGCGCGCCGAGCTGCGCGGCCACCAGGCAGAGGCCGAGCGCCGGCAGACCGAGCCAGGCCTGCTGCAGGTAGTCGCTGAGAGCAAACAGCTCGAAACCCGCTGCCACGAGCAGCAGCGTCACCACGGCGCGCGCGGGCGTGAATCCCAGCCTCACGAGGCGGTGGTGCAGGTGGTTGTCATCGGCGAGGAAGATCGACGTGCGGTTGCGGCAGCGGCGTACGATCGTGGTCGCCGTGTCCCAGATGGGGACGATCATCGGCGCCAGCAGCGTCGTCACCGGCACGCCCGCCGAGCGGCTCAGATTCAGCATCAGCGAGCTGAGCACCAGCCCGAGCCACATGCTTCCGGAGTCGCCGAGGAAGATCTTGTGGCTGCTGACATTCCAGTAGAGGAAGGCCATCGTGCCGCCGGCCAGCGCCGCGGTCAGGAGCAGCGAGTAGCGATCGCCCACCGCGATCGAGATCGCCAGCAGGAACAGCGCGGCCAGCACGGTGATGCCGCTCGCCAGCCCGTCGAGGCCGTCGATGAGGTTCATCGAGTTGATGAATCCCAGGTACCAGAGCAGCGTGAATGGCCACGACCAGCCGCCGAGCTCGAAAGCCCCCAGCCCCGGCAACACGATGGTATCGAGCCGCTGCCCGGCCACCATCAGACCGAGGATGACCACGAGCTGGCCATACAGCTTGTTCTCGGCGTGGATCCCGAAGCGATCGTCTCCGACCCCGAGCGCGAGGATCACGAGGCCGGCACCGCTGAGGATGCCCAGCCACGACCACGGCAACGGCATCTTCAACACCATGGTCTCGAGGAAGTACAGCGAGCAGAAGAAGGAGACGAAAATGGCCAGACCACCGGTACGCGGCACCGGCTCGCGGTGCGGGCGCCGACCCCCTGGATGGTCCACGATCTCCGTCAGGAATCCGAGGTTGCGAAAGTGGGGCTGGACCAGCCAGGACATGACGAAGGCTACCCCGAAACTCACCAGGGCGACGATCCCTCGCTCCACATCTCCTCCGTCGGTTGGCCCCGTTCCGTCAGGGCGTGATCGATCCGAGGTCGCCGCGAAGTTATCCCACAACGCCGCAACCGGCAACCCCAATTTACAAAAGACGTTCGCCGACTGCGGCCCCCTCCAGGACCCGCCGGTACACCGCCACGGTGGTCTCCGCGGTCCGCTCCCAGGTCCACTCGCGGGCGCGCGCGGCGCCGCGCCTGGCGAGATCCCGCGCCAGCGCCGGCTCGTCGACCAGTCGCGCCATGGCAGCCGCGATCGCGTCCGGACGGGCCGGATCCACCAGGAGGGCCGCATCGCCCGCCACCTCGGCCATGGCCCCACGATCTGCGGTCACGACCGGCAGTCCGGCGGCCATGGCCTCCAGGATCGGGAAGCCGAAGCCCTCGTGCAGCGACGGCATTAGCAAGCCACGGGCCGCGCCGTAATGACCCCAGAGCTGCGCCGTATCGCAGTAGTCGTGGACCGTGAGGGCGCCCGCGTGCCGGAATTCCTCGATCCGGGCACGCAGGGCACTGTCCTTCCAGCCGCGCCCGCCGACCAGCACGAGCGAGGGCGTCGGCATCCCTGCGGCCCGCCGGGCATCGCGAAACCGGCTATACGCCGCCAGCAGGCCCTCGACGTTCTTACGCGGCTCGAGCGTTCCCACGAAGAGGTAGGGCGCGTCGGCCGCGCGGGGCCGCGTGGTGGGTGGCTGACGCCACACCCAGCTCGGCGTGCCGAACAGGGTGACCGCGACGCGGGCGCCGACGGCAGGGAATGTGGCGGCGACATCCGCGGCCGTCGCCGCCGAGTTGCAGACCACCGCGGCCGCGCGTCCCAGGGTGCGCGGCACCAGGAGACGATAGTAAGTGAGTCGAGGCTCCTCGATCGTGTCCGGGAAATGCCGGTAGCCCAGATCGTGCACCGTCACCACCTGCGGGCAGGGTGCGCGCAGCGGGCCCACGAACTGCAGACAGTGCAGGAGGTCGGCGCGAAGGCGGCGCAACAGACGTGGGAGTGCGATCTGCGTGTAAAGCGCCTTGCGCAGGGTCCCGCCGCGCGCGCCGGCGCAGGACAGCACGGTCCAGTGCGGCGCCCCGTGCAGGTGCGCGAAGAGCTCCGGATGCGTGGCGAGCACGGTGAAGGCCAGGCCGCGGTCCGAGTTAGCCAGCGCCGCCGTGAGCTCCAGGATCGCGCGTCCGACTCCGGTGGGCTGCGGCCGCACGAGCAACGCATCCAGCACGACGTGGGGGCGCGTCAACGGTTCGCCTCCCGGTCCCTCACGTCCTGGAGGGCCGCGAGCCACAGCCCCAGCGCGATACCGAGATGCGGCAGGTTGTACTGGGAAAACGTCAGCAATTGCACTGCCACGCCCACGGCCGCGGTCGCCGTGGCCACGATGCGCAGCCGCGCAGCGCCATCGGCCCGCGGAAGCAGGCGCCACGTCGTGCGCAATGGTTGCCACGAGAGCAGCACCAGCACCACGAAGCCCGCGAGCCCGGTCTCGCACAGCACTTCCAGCGGGAAGTTGTTCACGACGGGCCAGCTGAACTGGCTCTGCAATCCGAACGCGTCCACCAGCAGCGGGAAGTGGAAGGCGAACTGCCCCCAGCCCACACCCACCAGCGGACTCGCGAGGAACGCGCGCCACCCCGCCTGCATGCTGTACATGCGCGTCAGGTTCGACCAGTCGCCTCGGTCGAAGCTCTGCAGCAAGCGTTTCACTGGCCACAGCAGCGCATCGGGCCCCGCGATCACCGCGGCAACGACCGCCAGCGCCACGAGCGACGCGAGGCCGACCAGCAGCAGCGACCGGAGCGCCAGCGGCAGGCCGCCGCGACGCCGCAGAACGAGCCACACCACGACGGCGACACCCGCCGCGAGGATGGCACCGCGCGACCAGGTGGCGACGAGCAGCATGCAACCCAGCGCCCAGACCAGCCGCGCGCAGCGTCGGTCATGGAGAGTCAACGCCAGGACCGGGAGGATGGCCAGGAGCAGACTGCCGAGGTACAGCGGCTCGCACATGGTGCCACGCAGCCGGGGCACGCCCCGGAACATCCCGGCCAGGTACAGCTCCGGACTGCCGCTGAGGATCGCGGGATTGCTCGTGGCCAAGCGATCGATCGCGGCATAGCCGGGGAGCGGGTGCACGAATGCGACTCCCTGCAGCAGCGCATAGATCTCCTGGCCGGCAAGGACGACCAGGAGCGCTGTCAGCGTCGTGCGCCAGCGGCCGTCACCGCGCGTCCACAGCGCCGGGTATAGGACGAATCCCGCCATCACACCCACCTGGATCACCTGCCGGACGTAACGCGGCCATGCCTGTCCGACACTTCCGACAGCAGGCGTCCGCACGATGCCCAACGCCGAGACGCCGAGGGCGAGCGCGACGAGCCCTCCCGCCTTCACCAGCCCACGCCCATCCCCCGCACGCCACCGCGCCACGACACCATCGCGTCCTCGGCGGGTGCCGAGCATCGCCGCGCGCAAGGCGATCGCGACGGCCAGACAGAGGTACGCCGGCTGTAGCCCGGCGCCGACATCATGTCCCGTGAGCACGTGGATCACCCCGACCCCGGCCAGCGGCATGGTCAGCAACGCCGCGAGGTAGCAGGTGTCCGCCAGACGCGTCAATGTCATCGCGACCGCGTCCGTCGGCGCAGGTTGAGCAACAGGACCCAGGTGCCCAGCACGATGCCCGCCAGGAGCAGATAGCTCGCGTGGGTATTCTTGGGGTGCGAGGGCCGTGCGTAGACGACGAGTCCGGTCTCCACGTCGAGCGTCCCGGACGTCAGGTACGCCGCCATGCGGCCGTCGGTGAGCAGCAGGGGTTCATCGAGATCGTAACGGCCCGGCGCGAGGTCGAAGCGGCCGCGAGCGGTGATGCCCGACAGACCCGGGAGCGTCGCCACGGCGAGATCGTCGGCGCCATACGGTTCGCAGGCAAGCGAATCGGGCATGGTCACGACACCCGACTCCCAGACCAGCGCGCGCTGGCCACTACCCACCAGATCCGTGGCGCGCAAGGCGCCCACGCTGTCCGCCGCCGCCTTGAACACGAACAGCCCTCCGGACGCCTCGGCCACCGCAGCGGCGCCCAGCAGGAGCACGGCGAGACCGAGCGTGCCCACCCGGTTCACGACGCGCGCCCGATGCCGGTGATCGACAGGAAGGATGTCGAGACGACGCATGTCCATGGCCGGGCACGATAGACCGCCCCGGGGCCGGAACTCAAGCGGAACCTGTCACGCCGACGCCATCAGGAATCGACGCGTCAGGCGACGGATCCCCGCGTCGAGCGGCTCCTCGTCGAAACCGAGGGCGAGGACGCGAAGCCCTCGGCGCCCCGCGAGAGCCTTCGCCTGGATCGACGACCAGCCGGGCATGTCCACCTGGGCCGGCGGCGCCAGCGGCGACCTGACGGGCACCACGAGCACCGTCACCCGGGACGCCGTGACGAGCGATTCCAGACGTCCCAGATCGGCCGCGACGCGCGCCAGGCTCGCCTGCTTGCTCGTGATGCACCAGACCAGTTCCGCACAGCCCCCATGGCCGTGCGGCGGCGCGACGGGCGGTCGCCCGGTGCGCTCCCAGTGATCGAGAAGTTGCGGGTAGATGCGTCCGAGGTCCCACGCCGGCCGCGTGGAATCAGCGAGCGCCGTGGCCACGCGAGCGCTGAGCGCCGCGGTGCTCTGAGTGGCCACGACGATCGACGGTAGCCCCATGTCCGACGTTGCCGGCGCTCTGTCGCGAAGCAGGAGATCCCCCTGGGTATCGCTGTGGTGACGGTGGGTCATCGCATGGCCTCGAAGACACGAAGGTCAGCGGAGCGGGCGAACGGACCGCTGGCAGGCTGTCTCGTGGCGAGCGTATCACCGCACTCAGGGCCGTTGTCAAGCAGGTAATGATTCCCTCAGATCACTGCGAGAGCGAAGAGTCCGCCCCACATCGCACCCCCGGCCACCTCGGCCCAGGTGTGTCCCATGAGTTCGCGCAGGCGCTCGCGATCGACCTCCTGGTGCGCCAGGAGCGTGTCCGAAAGGTCGTTCAGCAGGCGCGCCTGCTGCCCCACTTCCTGCCGCAGGCCGGTGGCCTCGAAGATGACGTAGATGGCAAATACGAGGACGAGGCTGAACACCGGCGCGTGGACGCCAGCGTCGTGGCCGACGAGGAAGGTGAGCGTGGTCACTGCCGAGGTGTGCGAGCTCGGCATGCCACCGTTGGTCAGGAACAGGCCCGGGCGCCAGCGACGGTGGCGGATCAGTTCGACCACGACCTTTGCCGCCTGGGCGGAGAGGCCGCTGAGGATGGCCAGTAGCCCGGCATTCACTCCCGCACTCCTCCTCGCCGATCCGGACCCGGCGGACGGTATCCGGGATTCGCGTGCGGAACCGCCTGTCGTCCCTCGGTTTTCTCCCGCGATGGCCGATCGCCGTCGCGGGCCAAGGTAGAGTCGAACGGCCTATTTCGCCGCCCGCGCCCCGAATTGCCGCCCGGACCTTGAGAAATCACCGCAAGTTGTGTTATCTTGGTCCGTCCTGTTGCTATGAATCGACTCCCGAGTCCGGGCCAGGCCCGGCGCCGGGAACGACTGTGTCAGGCATCGACCTGGCGCCCAGGGAGACTGTCGCGATGTTCAAGTTCCTCCGCTCCAAAGCCAAGTACTTCTACTGGGTGATCGCAGCCACGTTCGTTGCCTTCATCTTCCTGGCCTGGGGTATGGACGTGATGGGTCGCCGCGGGGGACCGCGCGTATCCGGCAATGCCGTCGGTTCGGTGAATGGGATCGAGATCCCCTTCGATCAGTACCAGCAGACCCTCCGCCAGCTCGAAAACCAGGTGCGGCAACGTGGCAACGATACGGAGATCTCCGCCAACCAGCGGGCGGCAATGCGCAAGCAAGCGTGGGACCAGTCGGTGCGTACGGTCATCGTTGACCAGGAACTCGATCGTCTCGGCATCGGCGTGAGCGACGAGGAAGTCGTCGACATCTTCAAGAACAACCCGCCGCCGGAGATCCTCCAGGCCTATGCCGACTCGACGGGTCGTCCAGACCTCAACGCCTATTACGCCGATCTCAACAACCCAGCGCGCGACTGGTCGCGCATGGAGCAGTACGTGCGCTATCTCGTGCCGCGCCAGAAGCTCGAGCGCATCCTCACCGCGGACGTGGTCGTGGGCGACGACGAGGTGCGCGAAGCGTTCGCGCGGCAGACCGGCCGCGCCGTCGTCGAGTACATGGGCGTGCCTTACTCCCAGGTGAAGGACGACTACGAGCCGAGCGACAGCGAGATCCAGGCGTACTACGACGAGCACAAGGGCGAGTACAACCGCGGCCCCCAGGCGCGCTGCAAGGTGGCCGTGTGGCCGAAGAAGCCGAGCCAGGCCGACTTCGACGACGTCCGCCAGATGGCCATGGACGTGAAACACGAGATCGAGTCCGGCGCCAAGACCTTCGCCGAAGCCGCGGAGATCTACAGCGAGGACGGCACCGCACAGAACGGCGGCGACCTCGGAACATTCGACCGCAATCGCATGGTCGAGCCCTTCACGAACGTCGCGTTCAACCTGCCCATCGGCCAGGTCAGCGATCCCGTGCAGACACAGTTCGGCTACCATCTCATCGAGGTGCTCGAGCGTTTCGAGACGGACGGCAAGGTGGATCGCGTCCACGCGCGCCACATCCTCATCCGCGTCACGCCCGGCGAGGCGACGGTCGACGCCCTGCATGATCGCGTCGAGGACTTCCGCAACGAGGTGACGGCGGCGACGTTCGCCACGGCCGCCCAGGCCGATACCACCTGCACGCTGATGGAACCGCAGCCGTTCATCGACGGGCGTGACATTCCCGGCGTGCGCCAGTCGGCCGCCGGCGCCAATTTCGCATTCCGCGCCGCGCCCGACGAGGTCAGCCCGGTCCTCGCCACCGACGACCAGTTCTATCTCGTCCTCGCCGAGGGCGTCGACCCGGCAGGCCCGCAGCCGCTGGAGAAGGTGCAGGCGCAGGTCACGCTGGCGTTGAAGCAAGAGCGCCAGCGCAAGGCCGCCACCGAGAAGCTGTCGCCCGCAGTGGGTCAGGTGCAGATGGGCGAGGCCATGGCCAAGGTCGCAGCAAGCGCCGACCTCACCCACGCCGTGTCCGACACGCTTACCCAGAGTACCCACGTCGCCGATGTCGGCTATGCGCCGGCGTTCAACCTGCTCGCCATCGAGTCCAAGCCCGGCACGCTCGTCCCCGACCTGCCGACCCCGGTCGGTGTCTTTGCCTTCAAGGTACTCTGGAGTGCGCCCCTGGACTCCACGCGCTACACGCTGGTCAAGGATCAGCTCCGCGCCCAGCTCACGATGCGCAAGCAGCAGGCCGTCATGGAAGATTGGTTCCAGTCCCAGATCGCGAAATCCAAGGTGGTCGATCTGCGGGACAAGGTGCTGGGCGGGGCCTAAGAGGCGGACCTGAAGAGGCACGAACGACCGCTGGTCCTCGCAGAGCCTGCGGGGGCGGTCGTTCGTGCCTCTTCAGGTCCGCCGGAACGTTGACCCCACCCTCGTCGCGGGTTCGGACCTTCTCCGGTGTTCCTTATCCAGCAAATGCTTGTTGCGGCCTTGCGGGAGAGGATTGGGGGCACGAACGACCGCTGGTCCTCGCAGAGCCTGCGGGGGCGGTCGTTCGTGCCTCTTCAGGTCCGCCGGAACGTTGACCCTACCCTCGTCGCGGGTTCGGACCTTCTCCGGTGTTCCTTATCCAGCAAATGCTTGTTGCGGCCTTGCGGGAGAGGATTGGGGGCACGAACGACCGCTGGTCCTCGCAGAGCCTGCGGGGGCGGTCGTTCGTGCCTCTTCAGGTCCGCCGGAACGTTGACCCCACCCTCGTCGCGGGTTCGGACCTCCCTCGTAGGTCCTTCACCAGCAAGTGCTTGATATTGCCTTGCGGGAGAGGAATGGGGGTACGAACGACCGCTGGTCCTCGCAGAGCCTGCGGGGGCGGTCGTTTCGTGTCTCTTCAGGTCCGCCGGAACGTTGGGCCCACCCTCGTCGCGGAATCGGAGCTCCCTCGGCGTTCCCTCCCCAGCAAGTGCTTGATACCTTGCGGGAAGAGGGTTGAGGACGCGAAGGGACACTGGTCCTGCCAGAGCCTGCGGGAGCGGTCGTTCGTGCCTCTTCAGGTCCGCCGGAACGTTGCCCCCCCTCGTCGTGGCTTCGGAACTCCCTCGGCGTCCCCTCCCCAGCAAGTGCTCGTTACGGCCTTGCGGGAGGAGGGTTGAGGACGCGAAGGGACGCTGGTCCTCGCAGAGCCTGCGGGAGCGGTCGTTCGTGCCTCTTCAGGTCCGCCGGAACGTTGCCCCCCCTCGTCGTGGCTTCGGAACTCCCTCGGCGTCCCCTCCCCAGCAAGTGCTCGTTACGGCCTTGCGGGAGGAGGGTTGAGGACGCGAAGGGACGCCCCCGCAGGCTTTGCGAGGACCAGCGTCCCTTCGCGTCCTCAACCCTCCTCCCCTCCGAAGGGATTGCGCGGCTTCTTCGGCAAGCTCCCCAGTTCCTGGTCCATGCGGTCGAGCTTGTCGCGGCGCCGCTTCTCGAACTCGCCGCCCTCGAAGAGGCGGGCCATCTTTTCGGATTCTTCCTGCTTGCGGCGGCCGAACTCGGCGAGGTCGGCGGCCATGGCGTCGGCGCGCTCGGACTCGAGGTCTTCCACGACCAGATGGTTGCGGATCTCGAGGTGGGTATCGAACGCGCTCTCCACCAGCGTCGCTGCGCCCAGCTCCTGCAGAGCCGCGGCGTGCAGGCGGATGGTGGCCTCGGGAAGATCGAGAAGCTCGGCGACCTCCGCCGGCCGTGGCGGGCGGCCGAGGCGGTGGGCCTGCACGCGGATCGCCGCGAGCAGCAGGTGAGCGTCTTGCTGGCTGATACGCGTCACGGTGACACCTCCGGGGCGAGAGAGCGACGCGAAAGAAGGTAGCGGCTGGTCTGCCTCGCGGCAACGGCGGTCGCTCAGTGCAGGCGGGCGCGGAGACGCGCCACGCGCCGCGCGTCGCCGAGGCTCTCCGCGTGCGCGAGCGCCCGGGCAAGGTCGCCGAGGCGATGCTCGTAGAGGATCGCCGCCTCGCGCAGTAGGCGCCGCTCGTCGGGATAGCGCACGAGGGCCGCCTCGATCGCACGCGCGATGCGCACCCAGTCGCCGACGCGTTTGAGGATGCGGACCGCATCGAGATAGAAGCGTAGCGGTAATGCGAGGTCGGCGGGCGGCATCACGCCGATTCCGGCGTCGTCGCAAGCGCGGCCGATCCAGGCGCCGGCCGTGGCGGGCTCGTGGCGCCGCTCGCAGACCTTCCCACGCGCCCAGGCGTCCTGCCAGGTGCCAGACCAGAGTTCCTGCGGTCGCGGCACGGGCGCGAGGTGAGCGGCGGCGTCCATCACCTCGCGCAGGATGTGCCCCATGCCGCGCAGGTCGCGTCGGTTGTGCCGCAGCACGGTAGGCAACAGCCCGGGCGCGTCCTCCCGCAGGTACTGGAAATAGGCGTGCGGGATGAGAGCGCCGTCGATGTCGCCCGCGGCGCGCGCCAATCCGCACAGGGCGGTCTCGGCGGTCTGTTGCCGGCAGTCCGGCAGCCGTGGGCCCCAGAATCGGCGCACGGCCGTGAGCAGATCCCAGCTCACGAGGTCGGCGAGCCCGTCGCCCCGACGTGCGAGGAGGGCGCGCGTGCGCAGGAGCGGCAGGTCGAAGCTCCCGCCGTTGTAGGTGACCACCACACGGAAACGTGCGGCGGCCGCATGCAGCACGTGCAGCAGCGGCGCCTCGCAACCAGGTCCCGGCAGGAAGAGCTGTTCGATGGCAAAGGCGCCGTCGTCCCGCCACCAGGCGAGTCCAACGAGAAACGCGAGGCTGCCGGTGCCGCCCGCCAGACCCGTGGTCTCTGTGTCGAGGAACAGCATCTCCTGCGGGCGCAGGTCGGCGGGCCGCCCCGCCGGGAAGACGCCCCCGATGTCGGGAAGCGGCAGGGACGGTACCGCCGGCGCCGTACCCACCTGCGTCCTGACCCAGGCATTGCCATCGGGCGTCGCGCACACCGTCAGTCCGAGTTCGTCCCGCGGGTTCGCGCGGTCGCCGGCCGGCTCCGCAACGGACGGCGCCGTGGCCGCGTCGGGCTCGGACGCGGGCTTGCGGGTGAGCTGGTCCAGGCGAGCGAGGCGTGCCTTGAGATCCACGCTACTGCACTCCTAGTTCGGCGAGAACGGCTGCGGTGCCGGCATTTCCGCCGACTCCTGGCCCGCCGCGTGCGTGAGCAGCCACGTGGCGCCACGCTTGGCGCCGTCGCCCGACTCCACCACGGCGCCCACGCACGACGGGCAGCCGAGTGCGCACGGGCAGCGCTGCACGTGCTGGAGAGCGGCGGCGCGGATCTCGTCGAACTGGAGCCAGATGCGCCGCGCGAAGCCCACGCCGCCGGGCACCGCATCATAGAGATACAGCGTCGGCCGGTCCGTGAACGGCGAGCGCACCATGGCCTGCGCGTGCAGATCCTTCACGTCGGCCATCACGAAGACGGGCGCCACCATGCCGAGCAGGTGCGCGAGCCCCTTGAGGGCATCGCCGAGGTCGAGCCCGTCGCGCGCCATCGCGCCACTCAGGTCAGCCGGCAGTTCCCACCAGAAGCTCGTGGTGTGCATCTCCATCTCGGGCAAGTTCACGCGACCTGCCCCCACGTTCTCGTGCGTGCCGAGCTTGATCTTCTTGTAGACCGTGACCTTGTCGATGAGCCCGATCTCGCCGAGCACCAGGTCCCCGACGTGGGTGTCCGGACGCGACTCCTCGGCGGTGAGCGTCTTTAGCTCGACCTTTCGCTGGGCATCCGTGTAGTAGTCCACCGACACCGGCCGCACGTACGCCTTGCGCCGCTGCCAGTCGAGTTGGTCGACGTGGTACTGCTGGGCTCCGTGCATGTACACGGCCTCGTCGTGCAGCATCTCCTGCGCACTGAATAGGTCCATCTCACCGATGATGCGGCCGTCGGCCACCGACGTGTCGACGATCACGACATTGTCCGGCGCGGCCGCGCGCAGGCTCACTTCCTCGGCGGGATACGTATCGGCCATCCAGTGGTACCGCCCCTGGGCGGCGTGGAGCACGCGCTGGTCGGCGAGGTACTCGAGCACCTCCGTCACGCGGCGGCCGCCGTACGCCTCGTCGGCCTGGAAAGGCAGCTCGAACGCCGCGCATTTCACATGGCTCATCAGGATGACGAGGTTGTCGGGATCGAGAGTGGCGTGCTCGGGCGAGCGCCCGAAGAACCACTGCGGATTGCCGACGATGTACTGGTCGGCCGGACTCGACGTGGCCACCATGACGACGGCGCTCAGGGCGTGACGTCGGCCCGCGCGTCCGGCCTGCTGCCAGGTGGATGCCACGGTGCCTGCATAGCCGCACATCACGCACACGTCGAGGCGTCCGATATCGATACCCAGCTCCAGCGCGTTGGTCGAGACCACGGCCTTAATCGAACCATCGCGCAGTCCGCGCTCGATGGCGCGCCTCTCGGTGGGCAGGTAGCCACCGCGATAGCCGCGCACCTCGCCGCTACGGATGCCGACCCGACGCCCCGCACGCTGCAGATACGTGAGCAGCAGCTCCACGCGCGCCCGGCTGCGCGCGAAGACGATGGTCTGCGCGCCGGCGCTGAGGAACCGCTCGGCGATCGCGCGGGTCTCCTTCACGGCCGAGCGCCGGATGCCGAGCTCCGCATTGACCACGGGCGGGTTGTAAAAGATGAAGTGCTTCTCACCCTGCGGCGCGCCGTTGTCGTCGACGACGTCCATTTCGTGCGCCGTGAGCGCGGTCGCCAGCTCGCCCGGGTTGGCGATGGTGGCCGAGCAACAGATGAATTGCGGCTTCGCGCCATAGAACGACGCGATACGTACGAGCCGACGTAGCACATTGGCGACGTGGCTGCCGAAGACGCCGCGGTAGTGGTGCACCTCGTCCACAACGACGTAGCGCAGGTTCTCGAAGAGCTTCACCCACAGCGTGTGATGCGGCAGGATGCCCTGGTGCAGCATGTCGGGATTGGTGACGACGATGTGGCCGCTGCTGCGGATGGCCCGCCGCGCCGTCTCCGGAGTGTCGCCATCGAAGGTGTGTACCTTGATGTCGACGCCGAGGGCGTCGACCAGCGCATGGGCCTCGTGCATCTGATCCTGGCTCAGAGCCTTTGTCGGGAACAGGTAGAGCGCACGCGCTTGCGGATCGCGCAGGATCGTATCGAAGACGGGCAGATTGTAGCAGATTGTCTTGCCCGAGGCCGTCGGAGTGGGCACGACCACCGAGCGCCCGGCCAGCGCGCGCTGCACCGCCTGGGCCTGGTGCGTGTAGAGCTGCTCCACGCCGCGCGCACGCAGCACGTCCACGAGACGCGGATCGAGCGCCGCCGGGAACGGCGCGTGGCGCGCCGGACGCGCCGGTAGCACCTCCCAGCGCGTCACATGGCGCGTGAAATCGGGATCACGGCTCAGGTGGTCCAGGAGCTGGGCAAGCGTCATCACGGCCTCTCCATCCGCAGGCAAGGAATCGATCACGGACCGGGCGGCGGGAGGAGCCGGGACCAGGCTCAGGAGTGGGGCTTCTTCCCCTCGTCGTCGTCGTCATCCGCGAGATTCCGGCGCGCCTCGTCCAGCTCCTTCTTCACCTCGTGCGAAGCGTCGCTGGTGGCAGTCTTGAACTTGCGGATGGACTTGCCCAGGGCGTCGGCGATCTCCGGTAGTCGGCGCGGGCCAAACACGACCAGGACCAGGACCAGGATGACCAGCAATTCCGGCCAGCCGATCGGTCCGATGAACGCCAGGATTGGGCTCATGCCAGGTTTCTCCCGTGGTTCAGCGGTACCAGCGCAGCATCTGCGACGCAATGAACACGCCCACCACGCTCATCAGGTTGAAGTGAATCTTGAAGCCGAAGGTGATGTCGAGGATCACGAGATTCCAGTGGTTCACCTCGGGGCCGAACGACACGTAACGCACGAACACCTGTTCCGCCACGCTGCCTTCCTTGAGGAAGAGCCCGATGACCTCGCTGAACGCCGCACCGATGAGCACGCCGAGCAACAACACCACCACGACCCGTCCCAGGGCTTGCCGCATGCGTCCCGTCTTCCCGCCTCATCGCACCAGAACTCGTAACCACGAACGATCGTTCGCAATATAGAGCCGATGGCGATGCGGTCCAACCCCAAATACGCGGGTGCCCCGGTCCGTTCCGCCAACTCCATGTTAGCATGTTCGCCATTTATTCGCAACGATCATCTCGCGAATACCGACATCGCTTCGGGATTTCATAAGACTACGTACCACCTTTATTGTGAGGAAATTTTATGTATTGCCACTCCTTCACTCATCCCCTATACTCAATTCGCTCGGTGGGAGTGAACCCAGGACATGTTCGGGGATTTGGAGGAGGACTTCGATGAAGACGTTGTTGATGCTTCCGTTGATCTTGATGCTGGCATCGCTTGCCGTGGCCGATCCCGTGTTGAACGACACGTGCGACAGCGCGGCGTACCTCGCCAACATACACCACGATTTTTCGATCAATCTTTGCGACTACTCGAATGACTACACGATGCCCGACGGCAGCTGCGTGGACGGCAACGGTGCCGGTCCCGACGCTGTCTATCGCTGGACGTTCCCGGGCACCGAGGCCGCGCAGGTCACGGCCGAGACCGAGAGCGGCATGCCGGTGTCGATGTATCTGATCACCGACTGCGGCGATCCTGCCGGCTCGTGCGTGGCAGGAAGCACGTCCACGGCCGACACGCCGGCGCTCATCGACTTCTCGGGCCTCCACGGGGCGCTCTACTTCCTCGTCATCGACACCGAGGGTGAATGCGACGTCGTCAACGTCGGACTCTCGGGCGCGGTGGCGACGGATACGCCCAGCTGGAGTACGGTGAAGTCCCTGTACCGCTAGTTTGCTCGATTTCGACGCAGGTTCAAGCGGCGACCGGTCCCTGACCGGTCGCCGTTTTCTTGGGTTGTACCTGCGAAATTGTGCATGGCCCGGTGCTTGCCTGACCCGAGGCCATGTGCTCACCGACTTCGCCCTCAGCTCAACCCTGGTCCCCGCCTCACTGCCCCAACCCCAACTGCCACCACCACCACCACATGCACGGCCCCTGGCCCTTCCTCAGGCGCGGGTACTTCCGACGACTCAACCCGCCCCACCTCGTCCCCCGCTTCCAGTGCCGACACTGCGGCCGATCCTTCTCCAAACAGACCTTCTCCACCACCTACTGGCTCAAGAAGCCGCTTCTGCTGCCCCTGATCCTCGATCTCTCCGTCAACGCCATGGCCAACCGCCAGGCGGCCCGGACGCTCAAATGTGCTCCCGCGACCGCCGATCTCCAGCTCGCCCGCCTCGGCCGCCACTGCCTGCTCTTTCAGCGACACATGCTCACCGGAGCGTCTCCTCCCGCTGACATCGCCATCGATGGCTTCGTCACCTTCGAGTACAGCCAGGACTACCCGTTCGAGTTCCTGGTCGCCGTCAACCGGGACAACAGCTTCATCGAGCACTTCACCGAGGCGCCGAAGCGGCGTAGCGGCCGGATGAGCGAGGCCCAGAAGATGCGTCGAGCGGCGCTCGAAGCCGCGTTCGGGACGCCTGACCCGAAAGCTGTCGAGCAAGGGATGCGCGAGGTGCTCGAGGTCACCCTGGCGGGGGCCACCGTGGCGACGGTGCATAGCGACGAGCATCAGGCCTATCCGCGGGCGATGCGGGGACTGGCCGTTGAAATCGACCACCAGACGATCAGTTCGCGGGCGAAGCGGGATGCCCGCAATCCGCTGTTCGAGATCAATGCGCTGGATGCATTCATCCGGCACAGTCGGGCGGATCATCGGCGGGAGACGATCGCGTTCGCACGGCGCCGTCAGGCCGCGGCGGAGCGATTCGCGGTGTTCGTGGTGTGGAAGAACTTCGTGAAGAAGCGCTGGGAGAAGCGGTGCTGGTCGACGCCGGCGATGTTGCGGGGGCTGGTGGCGCGGCGGTTGACGGTGGCAGACATCCTGGAGACGCGGTTGTTTCCGGGGCGGATCGGGTTGCCTGAGAGGTGGCGGGAGTACTACTGGGGTCTGGTGGAGACGCCGGTGGTGGGGGTGAATCGGCGGCACGAGCTGAAGTACGCGTTCTAGAAGCGGATGCCGCGGTCGGTGAATTCCGGCCGCGGAACCAGTATGCACAATTTCGCGGGTACAACCGAAAAATTATTGCTTCAGCAATGATTGCTGATATACTTTTATATCTGCCAACGTTTCAGACCAGATCGGACCCGAGGAGAGCCCCGGAATCATGCCGAGCATTTTCCCCGATCCCTCGCCGCAGGGACCAGACACGGCGGCGGCGGTCGATGCCAGCGTCGATCGCCGCGTCCTGACGGCGCTGCGTCAGATCATCCGCGCCGTCGACCTCTACTCGCGGCGCCTCGTGGAACAGTTCCGGGTGACGGGACCGCAGCTCGTCTGCCTGAATCAGCTCGCGGAGGCCGAGGTCCTGACGGTGACGGAGCTGGCCCGTCGCGTGCAACTCAGCCCGAGTACCGTGGTCCGCATCCTCGATCGGCTCGAGGCCCGCGCGTTCGTGACCCGGACGCGTTCGGTCAGCGATCGCCGTGTGGTCGCCGTGGCCATCACGCCAGTGGGCCGACAGCTCTCCCAGGTGACGCCCTACGCGGGCCAGCATCCCCTGCGGCAGGCGCTGCAGACTCTGGATCCCGCCGATCGCGCCCGTATCGCCGACGACCTTGAGCACCTGGTCACGGCGATGGATGCGCCGTCCGTCGAGGCGGTCGAGGAGAGCCTCGGACTGCCGCCTCTCGTCACGGGCACGACTCCCAACTCGACCGCCGACCACTAGGCACCTCAGCTCGCTCTGCGCGGAATCGCGCGATAGTACGAAGGAGATCGCATGAGTACGCTCTCGGCGCGCCAGCAAGAGCTCGTCAGCCTCATAGGGGACGGGGCCGCCGCCCCCCAGTGGCGCGATTGGCGCTGGCAGTTGCGGCACAGCATCCGTGACATCGATACGTTCGAACACCTGCTCGGAATCACGTTTCCGCCTCGTGCTCATCGTGATCTCACACTCACGCTCGCGCGGTTCCCCCTGGCGGTGACGCCCTACTATCTATCCCTGATCGATACCGACGACTACGCCAATGATCCGGTGTACAAGCAAGCGTTTCCCCAGTCGGCCGAGCTGGTCATCAACGAGCACGACATGATCGACCCGCTGGCGGAGGACGAGGACAGCCCTGTTCCTTGCATCACCCATCGCTATCCCGATCGGGTGCTCTTCCTCGTGAGCGGCGTATGCGCGATGTACTGCCGCCATTGCACGCGCAAGCGCAAGGTGGGCGATGCGGACACGAACCCCGACCGCGCAACGCTGCAACGCGCCATCGACTACATCCGCCGCACGCCGCAGATCCGGGACGTCCTCATCTCGGGCGGCGATCCGTTCCTGCTCTCCGACGAACGGCTCGACTGGATCCTCGGCGAGCTGCGCACCATCGCCCATGTCGAGGTCGTGCGCATCGGCACGCGTACGCCGGTCGTGTTGCCGTACCGCATCACCGACGATCTGGTGGCGATGCTGCGCCGCCATCATCCCATCTGGATCAACACGCACTTCAATCACCCGCGCGAGATCACCCGTAGCGCAAAGGAAGCACTGGCGCGCCTGGCCGACGCAGGCATCCCGCTCGGCAACCAGTCGGTGCTGCTAGCCGGCGTGAACGATTGCCCGCGCATCATGAAGGCCCTCGTCCACAAGCTCGTCATGAATCGTGTGCGCCCATATTACCTGTACCAGTGCGATCTTTCGGAGGGGCTGAGCCACTTCCGCACGCCGGTGGGCAAGGGCATCGAGATCATGGAGAGCCTCATCGGACATACGAGCGGCTTCGCCGTGCCGACCTACGTCATCGACGCGCCCGGCGGCGGTGGCAAGATCCGGGTTAGCCCCAACTACCTCATCTCCTGGTCCACCAACAAGGTCGTGCTGCGCAACTACGAGGGCGTCATCACCACCTACACCGAACCGGATTCCTACAAGTTGAACTTCTGCGACCGCCACTGCGAGACGTGCGACCTGCAGCTCCCGCTCGCGGACGCCGACGAGGCCAACGCCCAGGGCATTGCCCAGCTCCTCAGCGATGCAGACGACACCATCGCCCTGACACCGGCCACGAACGAACGCCACCAGCGGCGCGACGGCGCATGAACCTGATCGACGACCTCATCTTCGGCGTCTACATGGCGGCCGTGCTGGGCATGGGCGTGTACCACCATCTGCGCAACGAGAGCCACGAGGACTATTACGTGGGCGGGCGCAGCCTGGGCGCAGGCCACATCGGGATGTCCATCGTCGCCACCGATGTGGGCGGCGGCTTCTCGATCGGTCTCGGCGGCCTGGGCTTCACCATGGGCCTGTCTGGGAGCTGGTTACTCTTCACCGGTCTGGTGGGCGCCTGGCTCAGCGCGGTTCTGGTGCTGCCACGGATCAAGGGCCTCGACCGCAAGTACGGATTTCTCACCTATCCCGATTTCCTGCGCCATCGCTACGGCGGGCCCGTGGCGTTGCTCGCGGCCCTCGTCTCCGGTCTCGGCTATCTCGGCTTCACCGCCGGCCAGATCCTCGCGGGCGCCAAGCTGGCGTCAGCCACGATCATCACGTCGGCGCCATGGGGCATCCCCCCGCTGCAATTCGCGTTGCTGATCATCGCCGTCGTCACCGTCTCGTACACCGTGCTGGGTGGGCTGAAAGCCGTCATCTACACCGACACCGTGCAATGGATCGTCCTGCTGGGCGGATTGCTCGTCGTCGTCGTGCCCGTCGTGCTGACGAACGAGCTGGGCGGTCTGGCCGAGCTGCGGCGCACGCTGCCGCCGGAGTTCTTCTCCTTGCGCAATGTGTCGGCGATCCAGCTCGTGAACTGGGCCGTGACGATCATCCCGATCTGGCTCGTGGGCATGACGCTTTACCAGCGCATCTACGCCACCCGCGACCTCACGCAGGCGAAGCGCGCGTGGTACACGGCCGGGCTCCTCGAGTACCCCGTGATGGCCTTCCTCGGCGTGTTTCTCGGCATGTGCGCGCGGGTGCTCTACCCGGAGGTTGAGCCGGAGATGGGCCTGCCCATGCTCATCAGCCACGCCCTGCCGGTGGGCGTGACGGGGCTGCTGGCGGCCGCGTATTTCTCGGCGGTCATGTCCACGGCGGACAGTTGCCTGATGGCCGCCTCGGGCAACCTGGTCGGCGACGTGCTGGCTCGCCGTTTCCGGACCTGGGACGAGCGCATGTTGCTGCGCATGAGCCAGGCGGCCACGTTCGCGGTCGGCCTCGGGGCCCTGCTCCTCGCCTCCCGCTTCACGAAGGTTCTCGATGCGATCCTCTTCGCCTATGCCTTCATGGTTTCAGGACTCTTCTTCCCCACGCTGGGCGCCTTCTTCTGGCGAAGGAGCAGTCCGGCCGGCGCACTGGGCGGGATCCTGGCGGGTGGCGGCGTGACGCTGGCCCTGGAGTTCCACTTGCTTTCGCTGCCGGGTTGGGCGCGATTCGGCGGGCTCGCGCCCGTCGCCTACGGTCTCGCGACCAGTGGCGTGGTCTTCGTGGCTCTCTCCCTGATGATGCCGGCGCGCGCGTCGGCCGAACTCGAGGTGGTCTGACATGGCCGACTCTCTCTCGACGCTGGGCAACACGCTCGTGCACCACGGTCCCCACAACGACCGGATCTACGTCATGCACCTGGATCCCGACGACATGCCCGGCCTGGTCGACGACCTTGCCGCGCTCGCCCGGCAGCATGAGTACGGGAAGATCGTGGCCAAGGTGCCGGCCCCGCTGCGGGCACCGTTCCTCGAGGCTGGCTATGCCGAGGAGGCGCGGATCCCCGGGCTGGTCCAGGGTCGCGAGGACATCCACTTCCTCTGCCGTTACCTCGACACCGCACGGGCCGACGAGCCCCGTCCCGATGTCCTGGCGGCCAACCTCGCCCTCGCCCTCGCCAAGCAGGCGTCGGGGGAGCCCCCCCGCGAGCCGTCGTGGGATGACGCCGTCGTCATGCCCGCCACGGAGGAGGACGTCGAGGCGATGAGCCAGGTGTACCGCGAGGTCTTCCCCACGTACCCCTTCCCCATCCACGACCCCGGCTACCTCGAGCAGTGCATGCAGGAGGATGTCGCGTTCTTCAAGGTGGAGCGACACGAGTCCATCCTCGCCCTCGCCTCCGCCGAGATGACGCCGGCCGACGCGAACGCCGAGATGACCGACTTCGCCACGCTGCCCCCGCTGCGGGGTAAGGGCGCCGCCCAGGGCCTGCTCACCGCCATGGAGGACGACATGGACGCGCGTGGCATGGCAACGCTGTTCACGATCGCCCGCGCCTACTCCGCGGGCATGAACGTGACGTTCGCCAAGGCAGGCTACGAGTACGGGGGCACGCTCACGGCGAACACCAACATCGGCGGCAGCATCGAGAGCATGAACGTGTGGTACAAGCGACTCGGGGAACCAAGCCGCGATTGACGCCTCAGCCCACCTTATTCATGCTATCGCGTAGCGAGGCGAGTGGAACGGTCTCCGTGAGCGGGATCTCGCAGGGTTTGTGAGGGAGCCGTACCCGCTGGGGTACGGTGACCGAAGCAAACCCGAGAAAGCCCGCTCACAGAGACCGTGACGCCGCCGCAGTAGCGATCGCATGATTAAGGTGGGCTCAGGGCTGACGCGCCAGAGCCGCCAGCAGGGCGTCGCGGTCCTCGCCGAGCACGAGCACGGCGTCCTCGTTCGCGCGCGCGTCCCACTCCTTCAGCAGCGTCAGACCTCCCAGGCGCACGGCCAGGGCGCCCGCCGCGGTCTCGTCGAGACGGCGATTCACGAGGAAGCTGTGCGCGTAGCCCGTGCGCGGAGCGTTGGCGGCGCGTTCGGGCACGAGGCCGGCGGCCGAGAGCGCTAGCCCCACCGAGCGCGCCAGACCCGGCTCGGCGGTGCCGTTGAGGACGAGCAGGTGCACCGGATTCGCGAGCCGCGCCGCGGGCGACCTGGCGGCGGCGCGCGGCGCCCCGCGCCCCGGGAACGTCAGCCGCCCGCCCTGCCCCAGCCACAACGACACCCCGCAGATCAGCACGAGCAGGACGAGCAGGAGATTGCGACCGCGATTCACGACCGCGCTGCCAGCTGCGCCACCACCGGCTCCAGTTCAGCGTAGACCTGGTCGAGGGTGCGCGGGATGACGCGCGTGTCGCCCACGGTGGTCATGAAATTCGTGTCGCCCGACCACCGCGGCAGCATGTGCAAGTGCAGGTGCTGAGGGATGCCGGCCCCCGCGCTGGCACCGCCGTTGTAGCCGCAGTTCAGCCCGCCGGGACGAAGCGTCGTGCGCAAAGCGCGCTCCATCACGGCGAGGAGTCGTCCCATCTCCGCCAGCTCGTCCGGGCGGCAGTCGCCCAGGAGAGCCTCGTGGCGCGCCAGCACCAGCAGCAGGTGCCCGTTGTTATAGGGATAGCGATTGAGCATGACGAGCCAGTGCTCGCCGCGGTGGAGCACGTAATTCGCGATATCGTCGCCGGCCGCGAGCACGTCGCAGAACACACAGCCGTCGTTCTTGCCGGTGGCCCCCGTCACGTAGGCGAACCTCCAGGGAGTGTAGAGGCGATCCATCTCAGTCTCGCTGGCGGTACTGGGCCTCGGCCTCGGCCAGCTCCGCTACGGTGTTGATGCCGCGCACCTCGTTGGGGTCGCGCGTCACCACGGTGCGCACATCGTGTCCGCGCGACACGAGGTACGCCACGGTGTCGGTCAGGTAATACTCGCCCTGATCATTGTCCGTCGTCAGCCCCCCAAGGGCCTGAACGAGCTGGTCGGTGCGGTAGCAATAGACCCCGGTGTTGAACTCGCCGATCGCCAGCTCGGCAGGCGTGGCATCGCGGGCCTCGACGATCCGCTGCAGTCGCCCGGCGTCGTCCGTCACGACACGCCCGTAAGCGCCGGCATCGGTGACGAGGCAGGTCAGCACCGTCGCCGCGGCGCCCGACGAGATGGTTGCCGAGACGAGCTGGCGCAGCGTCTCCACGCCAAGCAACGGCACATCGCCGCTGAGCACGACCGTGTAACCGCCGGCGCGCAGGTGCGGCGCCGCCATCTGCACCGCGTGGCCGGTTCCGAGCTGGGGTTCCTGAACGGCGAAGGCAAGATCGTCGGCCGCCACCGCGGCCTGCACGGCCTCGCGCTGGTGCCCCACGACCACGACGATGCGCTCCACGCCGGCCGCCCGCGCCGTGTCCAGCACATGGGCGATGAGGGGGCGCCCGGCCAGCGGGTGTAGCACCTTGGCGAGGTCCGACTTCATACGCGTGCCCTTGCCGGCGGCAAGCACGACCGCGTCGATGGCTGGATTGCCTGGCATGATCACTCCCGTCAGCTCTCGTCGCGCGTGGATGCGAGCAGCGCCGTTTCGCGGACCAGGGTGTCCGCGACATGCAGCACGATGTTGTCGATGAGGCGCGCCGGTCCGACCCGCGCCGCCACCGCCAGCAGCACGTGGCCAGCCGCTCTGGTGAGGGACGCGAGGTCGGGCACCCGCCGTACCTCGGCGTACTCGATGGCGTCGGCGTCGGCAAGCTGGGTCCGCATCAGCGCGCTCAGCACGTTCACGTCGCGCTCGCCAGCCTCGATCTGCGCCCGCGCGGCCGCGAGCGCCCGGCTCAAGCACAGCGCGCGCTGCCGGGCATCGCCGTCGAGGTACGCATTGCGCGATGACATGGCCAGCCCGTCGACCTCGCGGACGGTCGCCAGGTCGACGAGCCGTACCGGGAAGTCGAGGTCGGCCACCATCTCTGCGATGACCAGGCATTGCTGAGCGTCCTTGCGGCCGAAGACGGCGACATCGGGCCTCACGAGATTGAAGAGTTTGGCCACGACAGTGAGGACGCCGGCGAAGTGGCCCGGCCGGCTCGCCCCACACATCCCTTCGGCGCGCGGGCCGGGCTGGACAGTCACGCCCGGTCCCTCGCCATACATCGTGGTCACGTCCGGGGCGAATACGGCCGCCACGGGCAGCTCGCCGAGTGCATGGAGATCGCGTTCCAGGTCGCGCGGATAGGCCCGGAAGTCCTCGCCGGGACCGAACTGCGCGGGATTCACGAAGATCGACACGACCACGCGCCCCAGCTCGGCACCGCGGCGTACAAGTGCCAGATGGCCGGCGTGGAGCGCGCCCATGGTGGGCACCAGGACCAGCGGGCGCACGCCGCGCCAGGCGTCGAGCCGCACCAGTTCGTCCGGCGTGCGCAGCAGCTCCATGGTCACTCCTGTCCGCCCATGTCGGCCGCATCGTCGAAGCTGTGCTCGACCGCCGGGAAAGCGCCTTCACGCACCTCGCGCGCATAGGCGGCGATGGCCGCCGTCGCCTCGCGCCCCAGCTCGGCATACCGCTTGACGAACCGCGGTTGCCAGTCGGGGAAGAGCCCGAGCATGTCATGGAAGACGAGCACCTGGCCGTCGCAGTCCGGACCGGCACCGATGCCGATCGTGGGCACCGGAACGCTCGCTGTGATGCGCCGCGCGAGGTCGCGCGGGATACACTCGAGCACGATCGCGAAGCATCCGGCATCGGCGAGGAACTGCGCATCCTCGACGAGGTGGGCGGCCGCCGCCGTCCCACGGCCCTGCACCTTGAAGCCGCCGAAGCGCTGCACGCTCTGCGGCGTGAGGCCGAGGTGCCCCATGACGGGGATCTCCGCGCCGATGAGAGCGCGCACATGCGTCTCGCGCACGCGGCCACCCTCCAGCTTGACGGCCTGGGCGCCGCCTTCCTTCACCAGGCGCAGCGCCGCGCCCACCGTCGCCGACGGCGTGGTGTGGAACGTGCCGTACGGAAGGTCGGCGATGACGGGTAGCCTGCCGGCCGCGCGCCGCACGATGCGAGTGTGGTAGACCATGGCATCGAGGGTCACCGGCAGTGTCGACTCGTGCCCCTGAACGACATTGCCCAGTGAATCGCCGACGAGGAGCGCATCCACGCCGCCGGCCTGCGCGAGCGTGGCGCTGCTCACGTCGTAGGCGGTGATCACGACGATCTTCTCGGCCTTGCGCTTCTTGCGCGCGAAGAGGTCGAGACTGGCGAGGGGACTCATGCGCGACCTTCCTCGTCGCCCCGCGATTGCGGGGCGAAGTAACGGATGCCCGTGAAGACCTCGCCCAGCGCATCGATGAGCAGGTCGAGATCCTGCGGCACTCCAACGTAGTCCAGCTCGTCGGCATTGACCACCAGCAGCGGCCCGGTCTCGTAGTGGTGGAAATAGAAGCTGTAGGCCGTGTTGAGCGCCTCGATGTACTCCTTGTCCATGTCGCGCTCGAACGCGCGCCCCCGACCGCGGATCCGCCTCATCAGCGTGGGCGTGCTCGCCTGCAGGTAGATCACGAGATCGGGCTTGAGGATGCGCTGCTCGAGGATCACCGCGAGCTGATTGTAGAGCGCCAGCTCGTCGTCGCTCAGGTTGAGGTTCGCGAAGATGCGGTCCTTCGCGAAAAGGTAGTCGGAGATGAGTACGCGGCTGAAGAGGTCGTGCTGGAAGAGATCCTGCTGCTGCCGGAAACGGCTCAGCAGGAAGAAGATCTGCGTCTGGAAGGCGTAGGCCGCACGGTCGCGGTAGAACTTGCCCAGGAAGGGGTTGTCCTCGACGACCTCCAGGTTCACCTTGCCGCCGGTGCGGGCGGTCAGAAGCTTGACGAGGCTGGTCTTGCCCACCCCGATGACGCCTTCAACGACAATGTATCGCCAGGGCAGCACGCCAGCCCTCCTCACCCGTGTCCGGGTGGTCCGTCTTCAGAAGTCGCTCCACACAGAGGCGCACCCACGGCCCCTGCTCGCGCTGCATTCTAGCCCAGGCCGCGCTCACCGTCTCCCCGGAATCCGGCAGAACGAGATCCGGCGCCAGTTCCTGCAGGGGGGCGAGTACGAAGGCCCGCTCCGCCAGCCGCGGGTGCGGCAAGGTCAGCAGCGCGTCGTGCCCGCGGCGCTCCCCGTAGAGCAGGATGTCCAGATCGAGGGGACGAGGCCGCATGTGTCCAGCCGGCGCCCGGCCCAGCCTCTGCTCGATGCCCTTGACCACCGCGAGCAACGCCGCCGGAGCGAGGGTGGTTCGCACCCTGCAGCAGGCGTTCAGGTAGTCCGCCTGCGTGCCGGGGCCGACGTACTGGCTTTCCCACACCCGGCTGAACGCATCCACGCGGATCTCGGGGTGCGTGAGCAGGGCAAAGAGTCCGTGGCGCAGGCACGCCAGCCGGTCGCCCATGTTGCCACCCATGCCGAGAAAGACGGTCTCGGGGTCGACGGGTGGCCGCAGGTGCGCGGCGATATCGCTCATGAGCGCTCGTCATCGCGCGCGCGCAGCCAGGCGCGATCGCGCTCGAGCGTGGCCGCCACGTCGCCGAGGAAATTGGGGATCGGCGGATTGGGCTTGTGCACGCCCACGACCACTCGTTCCACCGGGAACCGTCCCAGCAGGTCCGCGCAGATGGCATCCGCCAGAGCTTCCAGGAGCTGGAAACTCGTCGACGCCGTGACGTCGCGGATGCACCGGTGCACCTCGACATAGTCGAGGGCATGGCGCAGGGAGTCGGTGGTTGCAGCCATGGAGAAGTCGCCGACCAGCTCGACATCGATGACGAAGCGCTGCCCCAGCTCGCGCTCGGCCGGATGCACGCCATGGTACGCGTAGACGTCGATGCCGGTGAGCGTGATCCGATCCATCACATCCCTCGCAGTCGCTGCGCGGCCTCATCGATGTGTCGATCCGCGGCAGTGAGACTGAGGCGGAACCAGCCCTCGCCGGCTTCGCCAAACCCCACGCCGGGAGTTGCCACCACGCCGGTGGTGCGCAGCAAGCGGGCGCAGAAATCGAGGCTCGATTCGTCGGTGGGCACGCGGGCCCATACGTAGAATGTCGCCCGGGTCGGAAAGACCCGCACCCCGGCCGCCGTGAGGGCGTCGACAATCACCTCGCGGCGTCGCGGGTAAGGTGCGCGCACCTCCGCGAGGAGGCCGTCGCAGACCTCCCCCAGGGCGAACGCCGCAACCTCCTGCAGCGCTCCGAACACGCCGCTGTCGATGCTCTCCTTCACGCGGACCAGGCGGGCGATCAGGTCGGCGTGGCCCACCGCGAACCCGAGTCGCCAGCCCGTCATGTTGAACATCTTGGACAGGCTGTGAAACTCGACCACGGGCTGGCGGCGGTGGTCGGCCACCTCGAGCAGGCTCACGGCGCGATGCTCGTCCAGCGTGACCTCGAGATAAGCCCCGTCGTTGGCGAGGATCCAGCCGCGCCGAGCGGCCAGGGACACCAGCGGCCGCAGCAGGCCCTCTACGGCCTCCGCGCCCGTGGGGTTATTGGGGTAATTCAGCCAGAGCAGGCGCGTGCGCGCGTCGCCGAGCGCATCCAGAGTTTCGGGATCGGGCAGGAAGGCGCGGTCGGCCAAGAGCGCGAAGGGTCGCGGATCCGCGGCCGCCAGCACCGTGCCCTGTGTGTAGACGGGATAGCCAGGATCAGGCACCAGCACGTTGTCGCCCGGTTCCACGACACCCAGCGGCAGGTGCGCGATGCCTTCCTTGCTGCCGATCAGCACCGCGACCTCGCGTTCGGGGTCCACGGCGACGCCGTAGCGCATGTGCATGCGGCGGGCGATCGCCTCCCGCAAACGCTGGCTGCCGCGACCGGATGGGTAGCGGTGATGGGACGGGTTCTTGACGGCGACGCCCGCCAGCTCGACGAGACGCGCCGGCGTCGGCCGGTCGGGATCGCCCACGCCCAGGTCGATCACGTCCTGTCCAGCCGCCACGGCGCGCTGACGAGCGGCGTCGATCTGGGAGAAGAGATACGGAGGCAGGCGATCGAGTCGTCCCATCCGCGGCAACCCCGGGTCAGGTCAAGGGGATGCCCCGCGGGCGGCGGCCCACGGGGCGTTCATCGATCAGCGCGACGTCAACCGCCGTGTTGAGCGGATTTGCGGGCCTCGTAATCAATGTATTCCTGGCAGGCATTCATGCCTTCTTGGGCCGGGCCCGTCCAGTGCGGGTCGCCGCCATTGGCCGCATCCTGGAACTTGACCTTGGCCTGCGCATAGTCCTTGGCGCAGAACAGCGCCTTGCCCCAGGCGAAGTTGACCTTGGCCATCTCCTGCTTGCCGAGCGACTCGAACTTCTTGGCGGCCTTGGCCGCCTCTGCGCGCGCGACGTCGCACTGTTCGGCCTCGGCCATCACGATGATCATGGCGGACGTCGCCTGCACGTCGTCCGGGCTGACGGCGAGATAGGCCTGGTACGCCTCGGCACTCGCCGCCTTCTGATCCTGGGCATCGAGCGCGCGGGCCTTCGTCAGCAGCGCCGGCCCATGCATGGGATCCTTGGCCAGGATGTCGTTGCACAGCGTGACCGCTTTGGCGTAGTCGCCGCTGCTCATGGCCTTGCGTACGAGATCGTAGGTCGTCGAGCCGCCCGCGTCGACCGCGTACTGCTGGGCCTTCCGGGCGTAGAGGTCGGCTGCCTCATTGTTGCCGATCTGACGCTGCTGGGCCGCCGCCTGCTCGCAAGCCTCGGCGAGCTGTTTGATGATCTTCGGCCGGTATTGCTCGCAGTTGTTATAGGCGCGTTCCAGCGTCGTCACGGCGCGCGTGGATTGTTTCGCCGCCTTCTCGAGAATGCCCAGGTTGACGAGCACCCCGCAATTGTCCGGCTCGAGGTTCTGCGCCTTCACGTACTCGGCCCGCGCGAAGTCATATTTTTTCTGCATCGTGTAGATGCGCGCCAGGTAGGCGAAATCGCCGGCCTCGACGTCGTGGGTCGCGCTGCGCAGTGCGACGACCTTCTGGAACGCCTGCGCCGCGAGATCGAGCTGTTCGGTATTCATGTACGCGATCCCCAGACCGCGCCATGCCGGGAAGAACTCGGAACAGAAGTCCTTGATCGACAGGAGCTGGGGAATCGCCTGGCTCCATTGCTTGGCGTCGAGAAGCTTCTGGGCCGACGCGAACTGCAGGTTGGCCTCGCTCTGCTGACCCGGGCTGCATTCCGCCACCACGGCGGCGGGGGTAACGAGCGCCAGCAGGCTGGCGAGCACGGCCAGTGCGATCACGGACTGTCGGGTGAGGATCGAGTGGCGCACGGGAACAACCTCCGTCTGGCACAGCGAACCGGGTGAAAAAAGATCGGGCCCGGACGGCCGGGCGCGTAGACAAGAAACGCGTTCGGCAGGTCGCTGTCAATTGCATCCAACCCCCACGACGGTCGCACGATGCAACCGCCCCGGCTTGAACTCCCCGCGACCGTCGCAGTTCCCGCCGGCGCGGCCTCAGGCGGGCCGCAAAGCACCGTACCAGGTTTCGAGATCCACTGCGAGGCGCCGACGGTCGAAACGCTCCTGCACGCGGCCCCGTCCTTTGGCTCCGCGCCGGCGGGCCTCCTCGGGATCGGCCAGGATCGCCGCGAGCACCGCCGCCAGGGCGCCGACGTCGCCGGGCGGACAGCTCCAGCCGGTGACACCGTCCTCGTTCACCTCCAGGACCCCCGTATCGAGCTGGCTGGTCACAACCGGCAAGCCCGCCGCCATGGCCTCCAGCAGGACGAGGCCGAAGGTCTCGCTGCGATCCAGGCTGGGCAGGACGACGGCACGGCACCTCTGCATGAGATGCGGTAGCTCGGCGTCGGGAACCTCGCCCAGCAGACGGATGCGCGCGGACCAGCCGGCCCGGGCGATCTGGCCCGCCAGCGCGGCACCGAGGGTACCGGCTCCGGCGATCACGAGTTCGGCCCCGGGCACGGCACCCACCGCGTCGATCAGCGTCGTCAGCCCCTTGTAGCGGACCAGCCGGCCGACGAAGAGGAAGGGCCCGTCTCCGCCCACGGGCAACGTGAACCAGGGCGCGGTCTCGATGCCGAACGGAATGACGCGCACTTTAGCGCGCCACGGCGCCAGGACGTTCGACGTTTCCCGCAGATGCCCCGTGGACACGCTGATGCCGTCGGCCTGAGCCAGACACCCACGCACGATCGGTGCGATCAGGCGGCGGGTGAAACGTTGTCGCGTGATATCGGCGTGGTACCAGACGGCGAGCGGAGGCCGCGGGAGCGTGCCGCGCCGCACCGCCGCGCGCCAGGCCCAGCACGCAACGGGATTTGGCAGATGGAGGTGCACCACATCCGGACGGAAATCTCTCAGTTCGCGCGCCAGGAGATCCGGCAGCGAAAGGGTGAGAGGCTGGGAATTCCAGGTTCCCCAGGTGGCGGCGCGCACGAGGACGCCGCGCGCGGAGTCGTCGCGCCCGACGAGCGGCTCCTCCCGTGAGCGAAGACCGCCGCCGGCCGTGAGTGCGTGCACGTCGTGTCCGCGAGCGAGCAGACTCTCGCAGATGTGGCGTAGCGCCGTCTCCATGCCGCCCTTGACGGGGGGATAATACTTGCCGACCTGCAGGATTCGCATGGATGCCACTTTAGCCAAGCACGGCACGCGGCGGTAGAGGAAATCCCGCCACCCACGACTAAGGGGCGGCCCGTGGGCCGCCCCTTGTCAGTCGAGACACGCGAAGCGCGCCGGACTACATCATGTCCATGCCACCCATGCCGCCCATGCCGCCCATGCCGCCGGGCATCGCTGCGCCGGCATCCTTCTCCGGCTTGTCCGTGACACAGGCTTCCGTGGTCAACAGCATGGCTGCGATCGAGGACGCGTTCTGCAGCGCCGAGCGCGTGACCTTGGCCGGGTCGATGATGCCCGCCGCCATGAGGTCCTCGTACTTCATCGTCGCGGCGTTGAAGCCGACGGTGCTGCCCTTCTTCTCCTCGCGCAGGCGCGCGACGACGAGCGAACCCTCGACGCCGGCGTTCTCCGCGATGAGGCGCAGGGGCTCCTCCATGGCGCGCGCGACCATGTCGCGGCCCACGGCCTCCTCACCGACGAGGTCCATCTTGGCGACCGACTCGGCCGCGCGCAACAGGGCCACGCCGCCGCCGACCACGATGCCCTCCTCGACCGCCGCGCGGGTGGCCGACAGGGCGTCCTCGACGCGATGCTTGCGCTCCTTCATCTCGATCTCGGTCGTGGCGCCCACGCGGATCACCGCGACGCCGCCGGCCAGCTTGGCCAGACGCTCCTGCAGCTTCTCCCGATCGTAGTCGCTCGTGGTCTCCTCGATCTGCGTGCGGATCTGGGCGACACGGGCCTTCACGTCGCCCGCCTTGCCCTTGCCGCCCACGATCGTGGTGTTGTCCTTGTCGATGGTGACCTTGGCACAGCGACCCAGGTCCGCCGTGGTCGTGTTCTCCAGCTTGAGACCGGCGTCCTCGCTCATCACGCGGCCACCGGTGAGGATGGCGAGATCCTCGAGCATGGCCTTGCGGCGGTCGCCGAAGCCCGGCGCCTTCACGGCCGCGATCTGCAGCGTACCGCGCAGCTTGTTCACGACCAGCGTGGCCAGGGCCTCGCCCTCGATGTCCTCGGCGACGATCAGGAGCGGCCGACCCATCTGCGCGATCTTCTCGAGGATCGGCAGGAGGTCCTTCATGCTGGCGACCTTCTTGTCGTGGATCAGGACGTAAGGCTCGTCCAGCTCGACGCGCATCTGCTCGGGGTTGGTGACGAAGTAGGGGCTCACGTAGCCGCGGTCGAACTGCATGCCCTCGACCACGTCCAGCTCCATCTCCATGCCCTTGGCTTCCTCGACGGTGATGACGCCGTCCTTGCCGACCTTGTCCATGGCCTGGGCGATCATCTCGCCGATGGCGGGATCGTTGTTGGCCGAGATGGTGGCGACCTGGGAGATGATGCTGCTGTCCTTCACCGGCTTCGCCTGCTTCTTGATGGCGTCGACGGCGGCGACGGTGGCCTTCTCGATGCCGCGCTTCACGTACATCGGGTTGGCGCCGGCCGCGAGATTCTTCAAGCCCTCGTGCACGATCTTCTGGGCCAGGATCGTGGCCGTGGTGGTGCCGTCACCGGCGACGTCGTTGGTCTTGCTGGCGACTTCCTTCACCATCTGCGCACCCATGTTCTCGAACGGATCCTCGAGGTCGATCTCCTTGGCGATGGTGACGCCGTCGTTGGTCACCAGGGGCGCGCCGAACTTCTTGTCGAGGATGACGTTCCGGCCGCGAGGACCGAGGGTGATCTTCACGGTGTTGGCGAGCGCGTCGACACCCTTCTTGAGGGCATCGCGGGCACTCTCGTTGAACTTGATCTGCTTGGCCATGGTCATTGCTCCTTCCGCGGTAGCTGCGGGGATCGCCCGTCAGCGCAAGTCGGGTTTACAGGATCGCGAGGACGTCGCTCTCCCGCAGAATCAGGTAGTCCTTGCCCTCGACGGTGACCTCGGTGCCCGCATACTTGCCGTAGAGCACCACGTCGCCCTTCTTGACCTCGGGCGCCACGCGCTCACCGCTGTCGCTGACCCGGCCCGGTCCTACAGCGATGATCTTGCCCTGCTGCGGCTTCTCCTTGGCGGTGTCGGGAATGATGATCCCGCCCTTGATCTGCTCCTGCGCCATCGGCTCGACGACGACCCGGTCGGCCAGGGGCTTCATGGAAATGGCCATTGCCTGCCTCCTCGATCTGGGGTGAATGCGGGACACTGCCGCTAGCAGTCTCACCGCGTGATTGCTAAGCGGGCGGAATATAGTGGCCATACACCCTTCCGCAAGGCGGAATTTCGCGTTATCGCGGCAGGATATGTCAGCGGCTGCCATCCTGACAGCGCAGTCATTCATGATGTTCCATGATTTGATGTGATGTGCTGATATGAGAGCCGGCCCAAAAAGAGGGCCGGACCCGGAGCCGGGGTGCTGGGCGCTGCCAGCGGGTCAGGAGCCGACGATCGTGATCGTCTCCTCCTTGAGGAGCTGGCGGTCGAGATAGATGCGCAGCAGGTACTCTCCCGTCTCGCGATGCTTCGCGCGCGAGATGTCGAAGATCGATTCCAGCATGAACGACGGCGCCTTCACGTGCTGAAGCTCGTGCCGGGAGTGATGTAGGTCGACCGCCTTCTTCCACGCGATGTCGATGTCGTACCCGCCGCTGTCGGCCGGCGTGACGGCGACCTCGGCGTAGCGGCGATACAGTTCGCGACCGTCGGGGCGGATCCAGACGAGGTGGGCCGAGTACAGCCGATCCGTACGCACGTCATGGAACGTCACACGCGCGCGCACCCGACTCGTCTTCTTGATGCGGAACTCGAGGTCCTTGTCGCGCAGCCAGTGCTTCTTCGTGTAGCGGCGGGAGAAGGTGGTCGTGATGTGGAACTGGTCGGCGGGCGCTTTCTCGCCGGCGGCCAGCGCCTGCTCATGGGCCGCCTGCTGCTGGGCCTCGCGAGTGTCGCAGCCACCAAGGGCCACCGTCAATAACATGAGCGCGAGCGTGATCATTCCGATGCGCCAGGATACCATGGTGCCTCCAGCTGTCCGCGATCTGCACGAGCGCAGAGGCGGCCGGGCGCGAGCCCGGCCGCCGCCTGTGGTCACAGTGGCACGGGGCCACCGTTATTTCAAGAGCAGCATCTTGCGCGTGAGCTGCCCCGCGTCGCTGGTCAAGCGGTAGAAGTACAATCCGCTGGCCACCAGGCCGCCTTGGTCGTTCTGCCCCTGCCACGTCACCTCGTGGGTGCCCGGCGCCTGCAGTCCATGCACGAGCGTGCGCACGAGCTTGCCCTGGACATCGAAGATCTGCAACGAGATCTCCTGCGCCCGCGGCACCGCATACGTGATGGTGGTGCGCGGGTTGAACGGGTTCGGGTGATTCTGGTGCAGCCCCACGGCGAGCGGGATCTCCGCGTCCACGCCCGTGGAGATGTCGAAGGTGACGTCACCATCGGCCGTGTCCACGGCCTGATGCTGCGCGGCGTCGCGCACGGTCACGCGGAAGCGGCCGGTGTTCAGCCCCGGCTGCCCCGCGAAGTGCTCGTTCCACACGAAGCTGTAGCTGCCGGCAAAGGCGCCTTCCGCCACCGGGTAGATGTCGCTGCCGACCACGAAGGCGATCTCCGCATCGACCACGCCGATGTCGTCCGCCGCGTTCCACGTCACATTGACCGGCGTGCTCGTGGAGAAGGTCTGCCCTCCGTTGGGGTAGGTCAGCGCCACCGTGGGCGGCGTCTGGTCGGCGATGAGAACGTTCGCGTCGAGCGACAGGTCGTCGACCAGGGCCTCGACGATCGAACCGGAGCCCGTGTCCTGGGCGATGAAGCGCAGGCGGACGTTGGGCGTCATGGCGATGTAGTCCTCGAGCACGAAGCTCTGCTGCACCCAGCTGCGGTTGCTCGTGGTGGTGTTCTCGAGCGTGACCCACGACGAGCCGTCGTCGGTGGCCTGGACAACCCAGGCGTCCTCGCCTGGCGCGTTGCCCGTGTCGTTGCTGAACCAGCGCCAGTAGCTGACGGTGGCGCCCGCATAAGCCGAGAGGTCATAGACCGGGCTGTAGAGCGTCGTCGCCCCGTTGTCGACATCGTCGCCGCCCTCCACGGCACCCTCGGAATCCTGGCCGGTCACCCAGCAGAGCGTGCCAGGCGTCGGGGTGTGGTCGTCGCTCGGCACGAGGATCTCGCCGCCGGCCGACACGTAGACGGTATTGGGATCGACACGAGTCCAGATGCCCGTGGTCGCGGTGTCGCCGCCGCCCACGTTGACCTGCCAGCCGGTGTCGGTTTCCATGGCGTCGTCGAGAATGTGCGTGACGTCGGCCACCTGGAACGAATACACCGGCCAGGGCGCGCCGACTGGATCGGCCGAATCGTTGCCCACCACGTCGGCCGCGGTGAGCCAGTACTGCACCCGGGTGCCGACCGGCTGGCCCGGAATCTCCCCGTGCACCAGGCCGCTCGGCGGGTCAACCACGGTGAGCGGAACCTCGAACGGTCCGCCGTTCGTGGACGACGTGTAATACAGGTGCCGCGAAGCCACGCCGGTGACGTCGGTGATGTTGCTTTCCACGACGTACGGACCCGCCGTGTCGGTGGTGTTGCCCAGCATCGTCGTGTTCGCGATGTACGGACCTCGGATGTCGACGAGATTGAAATCCGCCACCGTGAGATGGTCCTCGGTGATGACCACGTTGCGCGTGGTGTCGGGCGCGAAGCTGTCGTGGTACACGGCCACGTCCCAGGTGCCCACCGGTACGCTGCCCTCGTAGTGGCCGCTCGCATCGGACGCGATCTGGCGGCCGGCGCCGACGACCGTCACCAGTGCGCCCTCGATCGGCGCGCCGCCGCCCGAGGCGTTCGTGATCGCGCCACCCAGGCTGCCCTGGATCTGCGGCACGATGGGCACGATCCGGATCGCGCGCCCGGCCGCTACGGTCGCGGCGCCGCCGGCGTAGTGATTGCCATACGCATAGGTGAGGCCGTCGGTGCGGTCCTCGTTCTGGATGCCGACGGTGAAGTACGTCGACTCGTCACCATAGATCGACACGCTGTTGTAGAGGATCTCGATGGGGCCGTCGCCCGTCTCGGTCGCATGGTAGGCGGGATCGTAGAGGATGATCTGGAAGGTGTTGTTGCCGCTGTATCCGCCGCCGGTCTCGGCCCGCCAGCCCGTCCACTGCACGATGAATCGATGCTGAGCCGTGTCGTTGTACGTGTGGACGGTTCCGTTGGCGAGATCGTCCCAGAACCCACAGATCATGTTGCCGGGGCCGCCGTCGCTCGGCAGGTACCAGTTGCGGTACAACCGCTGGTAGGTGTGGCCGAACGCGAGCCAGCCGTTGGTGCAGATCGACACCTGCGTCTGCGGCTGGCCGTAGAGCTCGAAGGTGAACGGCAGCGCGAAGGTGCCGGTGTCGTCGTCGTAGGACGAGTTGTCCGACAGGCCCGTGTTCTGGCCGATCGCGGAGATGTCCATCCAGTCGTAAACCGGCGCATTGGCATCGGAGTCGGTGTTGTCGAACGCGTAGTAGCCGTATGCGTCGGGACCGGCCGGATCGCCGGCGACCGCCGTGCCGATCACCTTCTGGAACTCCAGCGTGCTGGTTCCACCCTCGGCGAACTGCAGCGTGAGCGTGAAGTTCGCCAGATGGCCCGGATAGCAGTCGGAGGAGATACTCACGGCGAAGGGGTCACTCTGGCTTACCTGTTGCCCGATCGGCAAGGCGCCGAACGTGCCGGTGTCGTCCGTGATCGTCACCCAGTTGCTCGTGGTGGACAGAGTCGCCGTGGCCCCGCTCGAGGCCAGATTGCCCGTGTTGACGAGGTCGCTCGTCACGTTGCCCGTTTCTCCCGGGTCCATGGTGCCGCCAGGCCCACTGTAATTCACGCGGCTGAGGCTGCCGCGCGGACCGGTGACGAGCACGTCGACAAGGCTGGTCCAGGTCTGGGCGCCGCTGCTGGCATCCAGCCGCAGCGAGATGGTCTGGCCGCCCGGAGCATCGGCGTCGAGGCTCACCGCGTACGCCCCCTGACTCCAGGCCGATGCGCCGCCTGCAATCGTCCCGAACGCCTGCGTGCCCGTGGTGACGTGCACATAGGGCAACGGACTGCTGAGCGTCGCCGTGACGCTGCCCAGCCCGTTGCTCCCGTGGTTGGCGAGCTGAATCGTGAGATCCAGCGCCTCGCCGGGATTCGGCACGTCGTCACCGTTGCCGCTCGCCTCGCTCAACTGCAGCGCGCTGTAGTCGAGCGATGCGCTCACGTTGCCGATCGTCGCGGATCCGAGGAACGGCTTGAGGTTGTGCTTGGTCACCGTGACCTGCAGCGTGCCGTCGGCGACGCCCGCCACCGACAGCACCGCCTGGCCGGCCTGGTCGGTGTACGCCGTGGTCTGAACGTTCCCGGCCTGGTAGACGGTCACCATCGCGTCGGCCACCGGTATGCCGCCCACCATCACCGTGACGGGGATGGCATTGGCGCCACTGGACAGGGTCGCCGGATAGCTGACCGTGGCCGCGACGGGCACGCCCGTGTAGATCTCGGTCGCGGGATCACCCATCAGGTTGTTCCACGTCGACCAGATCGTGACGTTGCTCGGTTCGTTGACGATGAAATTCTTGTAGAGCGCAAGCTTGCCGCGGGTCAGGGCGGGACCCACGCGGTAGTCGCCCGTGTTCAAGACGCCGTTGCACACGCCAAGGAAGATGCAGTTGTTGTAACGCGTGTGGGTATGGATGGTCGAGGTCCCGATCGCCGCGACACCGCCACCGCCGGTGTTGCGCAGGAAAGCCTCGCTCTGCGAGGTCTCGGATAGGAACGACCCCGTGCCACAGGTCATGATGACGGCGAATGGCAACTGGCGGCCGTTGGACAGGGAGTTGATGTAGGAATTGGAGAATCCACTCATACCCCACCAGCCGCGGTACGTGAAGATCGACTCGCCCTGGTTGATCGTGTTGAACATCTGCGTCGTGAAATCACCGCTGAAGATGGTGTCGATGCGCGTGTATTCGAGGCTCTGCAGCGACTCCTTCACGAACTGCTGGACCCAGACGGTGCTGTAGCCGGAGTTGCCGGGATCGCCCGTCAAGCCTGCCGTGGTGAACCAGCTCTGATCGCTGAGATCGGGATTGGTCTCATACTGTACGACCTTGTTCACCACGTTCGTCAGCTCCGCTGCGCTAATCACCGACAGGCGACCGATGTGGACATCCGACAGCACGTCGCCACCCTCGAGCAGGGTGTATTCGTGATCGCCCTCGCCGGAAGCGCCGGAGAGGTTCTCCTGCCAGGTCGGGATCGAGACGGAACCGGACGCGTCGCCCACCAGCGCGACGAATTCGAGGGGCGGATCGACGTTGTTGTAAATCGACTGGAGGTAGGACTTGATTGCCGTGTTCGAGGTGCCCGTCTGTGCCGTGGTCGCCAGCAGCACGTGATAGCCCTGACGGCGGCGCCAATCCAGAAGCGGCTGCGCGGCCGCCGTCACGGACGCGTTATCGGGGCAGATCATCAGGTAGGTCCCCGGTCCGACCATCGTATCGGCGTCGCGGACATAGCCGATGATCTCCTGCTCGTATATGCGCGCAAACGATTCCGGGATGCGATGGTGCGCAATCACCGGGTCGTTGCGGGTGTCGCGACCGGCGAACGTCACGTCGACCGTCAGCTTGTGCGCCACGGCGATGGCGCCGGTGCTCGGATCGTAGCTGACCGGTGCAAAGGTGACTGGCACGACGCGCAGGCCGTGCATCAGCGCGGGCTCCCCGAGGGCGACCGTGGCCTCGGACCGCGGCGCCGCCGCATACTGCGTCAGGTCGAGATGCAACGGGGTGTCCGCCTGGAAGGCGTCGCGCAGGGGCAAGTTGGGCGCGATGGCCATCGGTGCCAAGGGCGTCATCTCCTTGTCGACCACGCGCAGGCGAGCACCGACGCCCGCCGGCAGAGCCACCAGGCGCGTGATGGTGGGCAGGGCGGCCTGGCCGACCTGCCCGCTGACACCGCCATCGGCCAGGGCGAGGGCCTGATAGGTACGACCGTCGATCGTCATGTCCGTGACGTCGAGGCTCGGGACGGTCAGTTCCAGAGTGAATCCATCCAGGCGCTCGGCGAGCACCTTGACGGCGGCGTCCCCCGTATCTCCCTGCGGCGACAACGATAGCGATCGTGTCGCGTCGTCAGCGGCCCAGGCCGGGGTAACGGCCACGACCAGCGTGAGGATGATCACGGCCCACTTTTGCCAGCGCATGCTTCTCGCCTCCATCTCGTTCAAGGGCACGCAGCCGCACGCTGCGGCGCGACGTCCGAGGTCGGTTGAGTTCTCGCATTTCATTATAGCAGATTGCATATTTTCAAGTACGTCCGTTTTCTTAACGATTCCGTGATTAATCCCGACAAATTGTCCTGTAGAGCGCGCATTCTGCAGGATTTGTCTCATAAATATGATTTTCGACCCATGGCGAGGGCATTCGGCGCCGTGCTATACTCGCCCGTACTGAAACACCGTAACCCGACGTATGCCGGAGGTTGTCGCCCATGATCCGCGTTTTGACCCGACCCCTAGCCCTGCTCGTGCTTCTCGTCGCCGCCACGGCCACGGCCGGCGTGATCAACGTACCCGGCGACTACTCCCTGATCCAGGATGCCGTCATGGCCGCGGCGTCTGGCGACACGGTCCTCGTCGCCGCCGGGACCTACCACGATTGCACCCACGAGACGGAAGGGCCGGGCACCACCCCGGCCTGCGTCATCATGCGTTCGGGCGTGACGCTGCGGGGCGTGAGCCAGAGCGGCACCGTCATCGACGCCGAGGGCCTCGGCCGCGGCATCTTCGTGCAGAACGTGGCGAACTGCCGCATCGAGAACCTCACCGTCACCGGCGCCTTCGCCGACGTCTACGGGGCCGGCATCCTGGTACGCCGCGTCGGCGATACCGTCACCATGACGGACGTGACGATCGATCAGAACCTCGACGGCGGGATCATCTGCACCAGCCACGCCGACCCGGTGCTGACCCGCGTCACGTTCACGCAGAACGTCGCCAAGCAGGGTGGTGGACTGTCGATTGAAGATACGAGTTCTGTCCAGGTCATCGACTGCATCGTCGACGACAACAGCGCCCCCTCGGCGGCGGGCGTGTTCGTGCGCAACCAGAGCGTGGCCACGCTCACCGGTTGCCAGATCATCGACAACGTGGGCACAGCGCCCAACAGCAACTGCGGGGGCTTGTTCGTCAACGAGGCCGAGATCCACATGAGCGACTGCCTCGTCGCCGGCAACGTCAGTCTCGGCAACGGTGGCGGCATCGCCATGAGTGCCACTTCGGGCGAGATCGCCAATAGCGTGATCAGCGGCAATACCTGCAGTTCGCCCTTCACGAAGGGCGGCGGCCTCGCTTGTGAGCAGTCGTCGGTGACCCTGCGCAACCTGCTCATCGCGAACAACGCCGTCACCGGCCTGTCGGGCAAGGGCGGTGGCATAGACGTGAGCTTCTCGCCGTCGCCGACGATCGAGCACTGCACGATCGTGGGCAACTCCTGCGAGGCCTCGGGCAGCGGCGGCGGCATCTCCTGCCAGCTCGGCGCCTCGCCGACGCTCACCAATTGCATCATCGCCGGCAGCCCCGTGGGCGAAGCGATGGTCTGCCTCATCGCCGCGAACCCCACGGTGACGGGTTGCGACCTGTGGGGCAATGCCGGGGGCGACGCGATCTGCGGCACCGACGGCGGCTGCAACTTCTCGGCCGACCCCGTCTTCTGCGGTACGACCGGCCACGAGTACAACATCCAGCCGGGCAGCCCCTGCGCGGCCGGCAACCATCCCGATGGCGGCGCCTGCGGTGCGAGTTACTGTGGAGCGTACGCCGTTGGCTGCGGCGACGTGGGTGTGGAGGATCTGCCGGACCCGGCCGGTCTCGTGCTGGGCAACGCGCCGAATCCGTTCAACCCACTGACCAGCATCTACTTCATCCTTGACGCGCCCGGCGACGCCGTGCTTGGTATCTACGACCTGCGTGGCCACGCGCTCCGCACCTTCCACTTCTCCCAGGTGCGCGCGGGTCAACGGCACGAGATCGTCTGGAATGGCAAGGACGACGCCGGCCTGGACCTGCCTAGTGGTGTTTATCTCTACCGCCTGCAGGCAAACGGCCTGACCACCAGCAAGAGGATGAGTCTGATCCGATGACGAAGTTCAGCTTGCCGGGCCTGGTTGCGGCTCTGCTCGTCCCGGTCGCCTTCGCGGCGGTCGGGACGGCCGTCGCGACCCCCGCGCCCGCGGTTCACGCCCAGGAAACCCTCGTCACCCTGTCGCCGGAGCCGGCACAGGGCCAGCTCCCCGCGGCCCGCGGCGTCCTCGTCGCCGTGCCGGCGGACGCGCGGACAGTCACCGCCAGCGTGGTCGGCGGCGCGGCCCGCGGCGCCCACGTCGTCGGCGACATCATGGTGATGCGCGGCGTGGCGATGGTGCTCGTCGCGGTCGACGAGCCGGGGTCTGGACCGGTCACCGTGGCGGTACGCCACGATGGCGACTGGAGCCGGCCGTCGGCCCGCGCGCAGAACCTGGCGTTGCCGGGACTGCCGGCGATCGCGACGGGAATGCCGCCGGCCGACAAGGCGATGACCGACGTCACGGCGGCGGGCTACGTCATCGTCACCGCCCCCCAGTTCGCGAGTGCCGTGCAGCCCCTGGCCGACTGGAAACGCCGCAAGGGCCTGCACGTGACCGTCGTCACCACGAACGAGACGGGAACCTCGGCGGCCGCGATCAAGGCCTGGTTGCAGAACGCGTACGACACGTGGGATCTTCCGCCGGCCTACGTCCTGCTCGTGGGCGATGTCGACACGTTGCCCACGTACAACTACTCCGGCAACGTCACCGACCTCCCCTTCGCCTTGCTCGACGGCGACGACTTCCTGCCCGACCTCATGGTGGGCCGCTTCTCCGTCTCCAACCAGACCGAAGCGCAGACCCTGGTCGCCAAGACCGTGGCCTACGAGCGCACGCCCGACATGGGACAGCCCGACTGGTTCACCCGCGCCTTGCTGGTGGCCGGTCAGTCGGCGGCCACGACGCCGAAGCGTGTGGTGGCGTTCTGCGGCGAGCAACTCGGCACGCTCGGATTCGACCCCATCGATCCCTCGATCTCGGTGCGTGATCAGCAGGGGAACCCCATCTTCGTGCACTACGGCAACTACATCGTCTCGCCGTACCAGCAGGACGAGGACATCGGCATCCCCGAGGGTGACGGCCCCGACATGGTGGACGAGGCCATCGACACAGGGTGCAGCTTCGTGGTCTACCGCGGCTGGGCCTACGGCCCCAACGGGTGGCAACCGCCCACCTACACCGTGGACGATATCCCCGGGCTCGCCAACGGCTCGATGCTGCCGGTCGTCATGAGCTTCGTGTGCCTCAATGGCAACTTCGCCGCCGATATCCCCTGCTTCGGCGAGGTCTTCACGCGCCAGGGTCAGCCCACCGGTCCCTTCAAGGGTGCCGTGGCCTTCATCGGTAACGGCGAGCACTGGTCCCACACGCGTTTCAACGACGCGATGGCCATCAGCTTCTTCGAGCGCGTCGTGGATCCCGGCATCACCGACCTCGGCAGCCTGATGACCGCGGGCAAGCTGCGCTTCCTCGACTACTACCCCGGCGAGCTGCAGTCGATCGGCGTCGATCCCGAGGAGTCGGCGATCTTCTACCTGCACATCTACAACCTGCTCGGCGATCCGGAGCTGAACTTCCACAAGGCCGTCCCCACCGCGCTGACGGTGGCGCACGCGCTGGACGTGCACGCGGGCACGAGCTACCTGGCCGTGGACGTGCACGAAGCCGATGGCGTGACACCGCGTCCGGGCGCCCTGGTCGGCGTGGTGCAGGGTACGACCCTGCTCGGTAGCGCTTACGCCGGCGACGACGGTATCGCCCGCGTGGCTCTGACCACGCCGGTGAGCGCCGGCGACGACGTGACCGTCACCATCACGCACCCCGATCGGCTGGCGGTGGAGGATGCGCTGCCGGTGACGTCGGGCGGCGCCTTCGTGGCCGTGACGGAGACCGCGATCGACGCGGGCGGCGACGCGGTGGTGAGCCCGGGCGAAACCGTCCAGGTCACCCCCACATTGCACAACGGGGGCGCCGCGGCCAGCGACGCCGCGAGCGCCACGCTCACGCTGACCGGACCGGCCACTGTGGTGATCGGCACCACCTCGGTACCCGCCATCCCCGCCGGGGCCGACGGCACGCCCGCCCAGCCTTTCACCTTCACCGTGGCGACCGATGCCCAGGACGGGGACACGATTCTCGGCATCGTCGAGGTGCAACGCAGCGGGGCGAGCGACTGGTCGCAGTTCACGCTACCGGTGCGCGCGCCTTCCGTGCAGATCGTCGCCGCGCAGGTCGCCGGCGGTACCGCGCAGCCCGGCGCCACGCGCGACGTGACGCTGTACCTGACCAACGCGGGAAGCGCCGCCACGGCGGGCGGCACTCTCGCCATCACCCTCGACGACCCGGTCGGCGCGACGGTATCGGGCAGTCCGCGCCCCTTCGACGCCCTCGCGGCCGCGTCGGGCGACACCGTCGCCACCACGTTCGGTCTCACCATCGACGCCGACGTGGCCGTGGGCACCGGCCTGACCTTCAACGTGGACGTCACCACCACCGAGGGCGGCACGTCCGCCACGACGGTCGCGCTCGTGGTCGGCGACGTGGACGTGACGGCGCCGGTAGGCCCCGACGCTTACGGCTACTATGCCTACGACAGCGCCGATATCCTCTATCCCGGCCAGTCGCCCACTTACGCGTGGCAAGAACTGAGTACGGACCTGGGCGGGGACGGTACGCGGCTGCCGTTCCAGTACGACAATATCGAGACCCAGATCACGGTGGACCTGCCATTCAGCTTCACGTACTACGGACAAGCCTTCACCAGCATCCGCGTCAGCGACAACGGTTGGATCAGCTTCGACGCCGCCGACGCCCATTACAACTTCTACAACTGGCCCCTGCCCTCGGACGAGGGCAACGGCGCCCTGGTCGCCCCGTTCTGGGACAACCTCTCCCCCGAGCATTTCGCGGATCCAGATCAGAATCCCACGGGCCTCGAGGCCGATGGCGTGTACTACCGCTATGACATCGCTGCCGGGACGTTCACCGTGGAGTGGAGTCGCATGCGCAACTACAAGGAGGAGATCGCCGACCTGCAGACCTTCCAGGTCGTGCTCACGCCGAACGGCAGCGACGACGGCGACATGCTCTTCCTCTACAAGCAGGTGGCCAACAGCGACTACCTGCGCATGTTCGCCTCGGTGGGCATCGAATCGCCCGACGAGACCATGGGGCTGCAGCTCACCTACGACAACGTGTACACCCCCGGCATGCCGGCGCTGGGCCCCGGCCTCGCGGTGCGCATCACCACGGAAGCGCCGGTGCGCGTGCCCTACACCGTGGCCGACCTCGCTGCGGTGACCGCGCCCGACGGCGTGCGGATCTCCTGGCGGACGGTGGATGAACGCCCGGTGATTGGGTGGGAGGTCCTGCGGTTGGATGGCGCCGCCCCGGCGAGCGTCACGCCCACGCTGTTGCCGGCGAGCGCCCGCAGCATCGTGGTCGCGGGCGCCGATGCGGCCGCACAGTTCGCCCTGGTGGCGCACCACCCCTACGGAGCGACCTCGCGCGTGGGCACGGTGACGGCCACCGGAACCGTGGCCAGGCTCGCCCTCGGCGCGGCCTCGCCCAATCCGCTGCGCGGCGGCGAGACGGCGATCGCCTTCGCCCTACCGCGCGCCGGTGCGGCCACGCTTCGGATCTACGACGTGCGCGGGCGCTGCGTGCGCACGCTCGTCGACGGCGACGCGACCGCCGGTGACGCGATCGTGACGTGGGACGGACGTGACGGGGCGGGCCGGGCATTGCCCGACGGCGTCTACGTCTATCGCCTGGAGGCCGCGGGTCGGACGTTGACTCGCAAGTTGCTGCTGGTGCGCTGACGACCATGACCCTGATCGTGATCCTGCTGCTCCTCCTTGCCACGCTCGGCGTGTGGGAAACCGCACGCCACGCGCGGTATCGTCGGCGCATCCCCATCCGCGTGCACGTCAACGGCAGCCGCGGCAAGAGTTCGGTGACGCGCCTGATCGCCGCGGGCCTGCGTGGCGGTGGGCTACGGGTGGTGGCCAAGACCACGGGGTCGGCAGCGGCCCTCATCCATGCCGACGGCCGCGAGACCCCGGTGGCGCGCCGCGGCGGTCCGAACATCCGCGAGCAGCTCGGCGTCATGCGGCAGGCCGTGCGCGAACGGTGCGATGCCCTCGTGATCGAGTGCATGGCCGTACGCCCCGACCTGCAGCGCACCTGCGAGCACCAGATCGTGCACGCCACTCACGGCGTGCTGACGAACGTGCGGCCCGACCATCTCGAGGTGATGGGACCGACGATGGACGATGTCGCCGCGAGCCTGGCGAACACCATCCCCCGGCGTGCGCGGTATTTCACGGCGGAGATCGAGTTCGCGCCCTACCTGGAACGACGGGCCGCGGGGCAGGGCACATCGTTCACGCACGCCGGTGCCGATACCATCACGCCGCAGGAGATGGAAGGTTTCCGGTACGTCGAGTTCCCCGACAATGTGGCGCTGGCCCTGGCCACGTGCGTGGGCGCCGGCGTGGAACGCGAGGCCGCCCTGCGCGCGATGTACGACGTCGTGCCCGACGTGGGCGCGCTCACGCGCTGGCGCTTCATCGAGGGCACCAAGGACGTGACGTTCGTCAATGCGTTCGCAGCCAACGATCCTGTGAGCTACGTCCACGTGTGGGATCGCCTGCGCCTGGCCGACCGCAGCGACGAGGTCATCATGCTAATGAACAACCGCGGCGACCGCATGCGGCGCGCCAAGGACCTCGCGCCCCTCTTCGGCCGCGAGCTGGTGGCCGGCCGTTACGTACTGATCGGCGAGCAGACCCGCGTGCTGGCGGACATGCTACGCCGTCAGGGGCTACCGATGGACCGCGTCGAGGACCTCGCCGGACGTCCCGCACCGGAGCTCTGGGATAAACTCGTGCAACTCGCCCCGCCGCGGTGCCTCGTGGTGGGGATCGGCAACATCGCCAACATCGGCAACGAACTGCTGGACCATCTACGGTCCCGTATGCAGCAGGAGCTGGTCTGATGCTGTACCAAGCCATCGGCCTGGGTCTCGTGGTCAGCCTCGTATTCTCCGAGATCCTCGGCCTCGCCGCCGGCGGCCTCGTGGTGCCGGGCTACATCGCGCTCTACCTCGACCAGCCGCTGCGCATCGCCGCGACGGTGCTCGCCGCCCTCGTGACCTTCGCATCGGTGAACCTGCTCGGACGCGTGATCCTTCTCTACGGCCGGCGCACGATGGTGTTCTGCGTGCTGGCGGGGTTCCTCTTCGGCTACCTCACGCGGTACCTGCTGGTCTTCAACGAAACGTTTGCTCTGGGCGTGGACACCGCGGTACTGCGCTCGATCGGCTACATCATCCCCGGCCTCATGGCCTACTGGATGATGCGGCAGGGTATCATCGAGACCCTGTGCACTCTCGCCATCGCGGCCTTCATCGTCCGCGTCGCTCTGGTCGTCGTCCATGGAGGCAGGCTCATTGAGCTGGCGCTTGGATAGCCGTCGCAAGTGGGTTCTCGCGGGACTCGCCGCCCTCGCCATCGCGCTGCAGGTGCTGCTGGACGTCACGCGCGCGCCGATGCGGCAGAGCAACTACGACCTCAAGCTTGCCGCCACCGAACGCGCGGCCGAGGCGTTCGGTGTCCTGCGCGACTACCGGCTGCACAAGGGTGCCGTGCTCGACATGCTGAACGATCCGGCCGGCACCGGACTGGTGGGACCCGAGTTCAGCCGCATCACCAACGCCCGCGGCGACCACGCGTCCAAGTTGACGAGCCTGAATCCGAACTGGGCCGCCGTGATCGTCGATTTCTGCCGTGAAGCCGGACTCAAACGTGGCGACCCCGTCGCGGTGGCCGTCTCGGGATCGTTCCCCGGACTGAACATCGCCGTGCTCTCCGCCCTCGAGACGCTGCGGCTACGGCCGGTGCTGCTCACATCCGTGGGTGCGTCCATGTGGGGTGCCAACGATCCCGATTTCACCTGGCTCGACATGGAGTCCATCCTGCACGAGGCCGGCATCTTCACCACCCGGACCGTGATGGCCACCTACGGCGGCGGCAGCGACATGGGACGCGGCCTGAGTCCCGAGGGGCGGCGCCTGATCCGCGAGGCGGCGAAGCGCAACCACGTGGAGTTCCTCGAGCCGCGCAACATCGAGTACTCGATCGCCAAGCGCATGGCCGTGTACGAGGAGGAGGCGCGCGGTCGTCCTTACAAGCTCTACATCAACGTGGGCGGCGGCGTGGCCAGCCTGGGCAGCAGTCACAACGGAGTACTCGTACCCCACGGACTGACGCTCGATCTCGGCATGCACAACTTCCCGCGCAAGGGCACCATGATCCTCTTCGGGGAGAAGGGTATTCCCGTGGTCCACATGCTCCAGATCAAGAGCCTGGCGAGGAAATTCGGCCTGCCGATCGCGCCGGATTACATGCCGGCGCCCGGCGAGGGCGAGATCTTCGTGCGCGATGCCTACCGCCTGCCGCTGGCTGCCGCGGTGCTGGCCGCCTACACGCTGCTGTGCGTGTTGATTCTCGCGCCCGAGGTCCGGCGCGGCATCTTCGACCGGCTTTCGCGGCCGCGCGGGGCGGCTTCGGCGGGATTGGTCTTCGTCATGCTGCTCGGAGCCTCGGCGGCCACCGCGGCCACGAGCGGCTGGGTCCGGATCAAGACGTTGCACGCCCCGGACAAGACCTGCATCAATGTCGGCGGGCGCGAATACAGCTACGCCGTGTTCCGCCCCGAAAATGCGGCCACGTTTACCGTCACCGGCCCGCGGCAGCTCCGCGTCAGCAGCCGCTATCTCTTCAGCGAGGACGACCCGGCCAAGGTCCCCTACACCATGGTCGTCACGGTGGACGGGCAGGAACGCCTGCGCAAGACCCACACCGGGCGGCCGCACGGAGAGGTGCGCCTGTGCCGGCAGGCAGGCCGCGTGGGTACGCTGCGCAAGGCCACCCTCGATATCGGCCCAGGCAAGCACACCGTGCGGGTCACGGCGCTCACGTCCGGCAAGGGGCACGTGGCCGGCCGCGTATACCGGCAGGTCAAGAACCGGCGCGTGCGCACGGTCCTCTACGCACCCGACGGCTACGACGACGTGCGCGAGCTGCAATTCGCCAGCGGCAGCCATTCCACGTATTACCATCTCACCGCCGATGCGCCCGTGCGATTCACGGTGGGAGGCCCGACCGACCTGCAGCTCTACGCACGCCTCGATTTCGACCACACGATGAACGGCAGCCAGACGTACGCCCTCGCGGTGCGCTGCGACGGGGAAGAGTGGAAGACCTTCGTCTTCGACAGTCGCAAGCTCGACACCGCGGTGTACGTGACGCAGCCGGACGTGCTGCCCGGCAGCCGCAACGACTTCAGGATCGCGGTGGCCCGTGGCCGCCATGTTTACGAGATCCGCTGCCTGCGGCCCGAACGGTGCGGGGTGGCGGTGCAGATCCGCATCCCGCGCACGGATCTGCAACACTAGGGTGGATGGCGCATGAGACGGAAACGTACCAATCGCATCGTCGTAATGGGCCTCGTTGCAGCACTCCTGCCGGCCGCGATGGCCGCGGCCTACGTACCCGATCCGCTCGGCCTCACCTACGAGGTCGGCATCGGCGGGCGTCCGTACCTGCGCGTGGGCGCGGTGCCCGTGATGCTGGCGCTGCGGGGCCCGGGCACGTTCTACGGCTACGCCCGCACCACCTTCCTCCCCGGCGAGGCGGGCAAGAAGCAGGGCCGCCTCCAGGTGAGCGGTTTGCCGGGCGATCCGATCACGCTCCCGCTCACCTTCGAGCCGTCGACCGAGAGCGACTTCGACGACGGTCGCCCCGGCCAGGCGAGCGCCGGCGCGCGCTTCGAGGTGAAGGTGCCCGACGGCGCCTGGACGCTCGTGCTGCGCGGCGACGTGGACGCGCCCACCGACGGCGCCGACGAGATCTTCGTGACGTTGTACTATGACGGCCCGCGCCAGACCTCGCGCAAGGGTACGGCCAGCGCCAAGTCGTCACCCTGGTCCTGGCACAACCGCGCCGGTCTCGAACTGATCTACGATGACAACATCCTCACGCAGAGTCCCGACGCGTTCATCATCTTCGAGAACAATTCCGATCCGGCGGCCTTCCGCATCCACAGTACGGACGACCTGCTCGTGGTGCCGAGCGTCGATCTCGAGGTGCGGCGCAATCTCTTCGACTTCGGACAGACCCGCGTTCGCTTCCGGGTGAAGTACTGGCATTACACTTACAACCCCATCAAGACGAACACGGATTTCGACTTCTACCTGCGCCAGTACTGGGGCCGAAAGACGTCGTTCGAACTCTACGTGAATCACGCGCCCGAGCAATACATCCGGCAGCTCAACGACTTCGCGCCGTTCCAGGATCCGGAAACGCCGACCGAATCCAAGGAATTCCGATTCACGCGCAACGTCGTGAATCTCACCTGGCGCCAGAGCGTCAGCCGGCGCGTCGCCACCAAGCTCTCGCTGGAGACCAACCGCCGCTATTACAACAAGCCGTTCATCGAGAACGACATCGAGGCCTGGGAACTGCGCGGCAATGTGCGCTTCCGCGCGACCCGCTGGCTCGATATCGACGTCGACTACGGCTGGGAAGACGCGGCCGGCCGCGGCTACGACACCGTGGGTGAGACCCCGGAAACCAGCGACGACGGCGATCCCAGCTACGAGCGCGACCTCTATCGCCTCGGCTTCGGCATCGACACCCCGTTCCTCGATCCGGTCGTCGACGGCCTCGACGTCGCCGGCCTCTTCATGGACTATTACTACACCACGAAGAAGCCCATCTTCGATGCCCCGTTCCAGAGGGGCCGGCGAGACAAGTGGGGCAAGGTCTTCGTGACGCTGCACAAGCGACTGAACCGGCGGATCAGCCTCGACGTGGGCTTCACCTATTCCGAACGCGCCGTGGAGTCGCCGTGGTACGGCGACATCACCCTCGACAAGAACTACATCCAGCACCGTTACTCGGTCGGTGCCGACTACCGATTCTGACAAGGAGCTGACATGTTGGCGACCTCGCGCACCCGCATTCTCGTGACCCTGGCGACCGCCGCCGTATTGCTCGCGGCCTGTGGCAAGCAGGACCTCTACGAACCGCCCGGCGCGCCCTACGAGGTGACGGGGCGCCTCCCGTTGCCGAGCGCCAGCCAGGCCGTGGCCGTCCTCGGGACCCATGCCTTCGTGGCGGGCGGTGAGGCGGGCCTGTATGGCGTCGACTTCGGCAACCATGCCGCGCCGCAGCTCCTGTCGATGACCAATACCACCAAGTCGGCCGACGGCGTGAACGTGGTGCGCATCTACTCCGGCGGCCGGGTGCGCGACATCGCCCACGTGGTCGAGGGCACCGAGGGCATCACGTCGTATGATGTGACCGATCCTGCCAGCGTTTTCGACTTCCACACCGGCACCACGGCGGTCGTGGGCCAGAGCGCGTACGTCGCACAGACCGCCGACCCCGCCGCCGCCTACACCGTGTTCCTGGCCGAGGACTGGAAAGGCGTGCGCATCTTCGACTCCATCCCGGCCGACCCCGGCATCCTGGCCTACAACGGCGTCTTCGTCGGCACCCTCGGCAAGGCCTATTCTATCGAGGTGCGCGACGGCTGGGGCTACGTGGCCGACGACGAGATGGGCCTGGTCGTGCTCGACCTGCGCGTGCTCGACCTCGATTCCGTGTCCATCGCGTCCTGGGCCGACACGCCGGGCAACGCGCGCGCCGTCGCGCTGTGGGGCGACTACGCCTTCGTCGCCGATGGGGTCGCGGGTCTTGCCGTGTTCCGCATCCACGAGGGCGACACGCCCGTGAAGGTGGCTCAACTCGACCTCTCCGGCTTCAGCGAGGCCATCGCCCTGCGCGACGGCCTGATGGCGCTGTCGGCGAACAGTGCCGGCACCCATTTCGTGGACGTCCGCAATCCCGCGGCGCCCGTCTACCTGGGCACCATCCCGTCCGGATACGCCACCGGCGTGGCCTTCGCCGAGGACGGCACCTGCGTCATCTGCGACGAGGACGACGGCCTGCTCATCTGTACGGGCCACGGCCCGTTCCGGGATCTTACGGCGCCATCGCCCGTGACGACGCTCGCGGCCGCCCCGGCCGGCGCCTCCAGCATCCGTCTGTCGTGGGTCATGACGGGCGACGACCGCATGGTCGGCACCGCCAGCAACCTCGAGGTGCGGCGCAGCGACGCTCCCATCGTCGATGACACCACGTGGGAGGCCGCCACGCCGGTGGCCGGCGCGCCGGCGCCCGAGGCGCCGGGCACAGCGATGTCGCTCGTCGCCGATGGCCTCACCCCCGGCGTCACCTACCACTTCGCATTGCGCGTCACCGACGACGCGGGAAACGTCTCCGACCTCTCCAACGACGCCAGCACGGCGACGGCCGAGGGTATCATCCTGGTGAATCCCCAGGTGGACGTCGGCGGCGGCACGACGAGCGACACCTATACCTTCAGCGTGGAAGCCCTCTTCGAGGGCACGCTCACAGCCTCCGAGGTCGTGATCGACGGCACGCCGCACGCGATGACACTGGCGGACGGCTTCTACTCCTACGCCACCACGCTGGCTCCGGGTGTCCACTCGTATCACTTCCACTTCGCCGGCGACGGCGTGGGCGACGCGACCACCGAGGAGTTCGAAGGCCCGTATGTCGGCGAGATCGCGGTGACGCTCGGCAGCCCGGCCAGCGAGTCGGGACGCCGTGCTGACGAGGCTCGACACGTCGCGGTGTTCTCGCACGACGTGCAAGGTGGCACCTCCGAGGTGACTCAGGCCGAGTGGGATGCCGTCATGCCGGCCGGTTCCAACCCGTCGGAGTTCCCGGGCGCCGATCGCCCGGTCGACAGCGTCACCTGGTTCGACGCGATCATGTACTGCAACGCCCGGAGCACCGCTGACGGCACCACGCCGTGCTACACGATCGACGCCGACAACCAGGTCACGTGGAATCGCGATGCCGATGGCTGGCGGTTGCCCACCGAGGCCGAATGGGAATACCTCTGCCGCGCCGGCACCACCACTGCGTTTTATACGGGAGCGCTCACCGAGTTGTATTGCCGCCTCGATCCCGTGCTGGACGCGATCGGCTGGTACTGCGGCAATGCCGGCACCGGCACGAGCACCGTCGCGCAGAAGCAGGCGAACGCCTGGGGCCTTTACGACACGTCCGGCAACGTGCGCGAGTGGTGCTGGGACTGGTACGGCGAGGCGCTGCCCGACGCGGCCCTCGACCCGGCCGGACCCGACACGGGCACGCAGCGCGTGTGCCGCGGCGGGAGCTGGTACTACAGCAGCCAGGATTGCCGCAGTGCGGCGCGCGGAACGTACTATCCCACGAGCCGCGACAACACCGTCGGCATGCGCGCGGTGCGCACCGTGTTCGAGAACTGAGGAACGGAGCCATGGCCACCAAGAAGAGAAGCACAGCCGTCCGGGCGCGCATCGCCGCCGAGACCGCGGTCGTGGACGCCCCCGAGCTGCCACCCGGCGCCGAGATGGCCAAGATCCCGGGCAAGAAGCTGCGCTTCACGTTCATCGACGAGTTCCGCGGACTCATCGGCATCATGATGGCCCTCGGGCATGCGCAGGAGTACATGAACTCGGCCTGGCTGAGCTTCGACTACGTCGATCCGCTGTACCCGAACCTGCCGCAGTTCCTGATCCGCTACATGGGGTACCTGTGCGCGCCCGGGTTCCTCGTGATGAACGGCGCCATGGTCTACTGGGCGTTCCGTGTGCGCGTGAAGAGGGGCGAATCGGTGGGCCGGGCGCGCTGGGATTTCATCCAGCGCGGTCTCTTTCTCATGGCGGTCCAGTGGATCTGGGTGAACGCGGCCTGGGGCGGATTCACCCGCCTGCGCCTGGATCACCTGGGGATCATCGCCACGATCGGCTTCTCGATGATCATCCTGGTGTGGATGGTGCACTGGGACTGGCGCTACCGCCTGCTCGTGACCATCGCGGGTTTCCTGATCCACCCGCTATTGCTTCGTATCCCTTACGACCAGAGTTCCTGGCTGCACTATCCGATGCAGTTCTTCGTGGACAGCGGAGAGTTCAATCTCTACCCGGTGATTCCCTGGTTCTCGCTGGCCTGTCTGGGCTCGGTCATGGCCCACTTCTGGTTCTCGGTCTGGGTCGACCGGCGCAAGCCCGATGAGCGCGCCATCAAATCGATGCTCATCGGTGTGCTCATGGTGGTGTTTGCGGTGGGCCTGCGCGACTGGGGCAACTCCTACTTCAACATCTTCCCCCACAACGGCTTCTTCACCTACAGCTTCTTCATGGTACAGAAGTATCCGCCGAGCCTGACGCACCAGATCTGGTTCGGCGGCGCGGTGATCTTCATGGTGGGTCTCTTCGCCTGGATCGACAATCGCCTGCCGGTGCTGCGCCCTCTGGCCATCGTCGGCCGCGTGCCGCTCTTCTACTACTGCCTGCACATCCCGATCCTGGCCTTCGTCTTCCGGCGCCTGGCGTGGCTGCCGTACCGCAGCGGCGAGGTGGCCGAGAGCCTGTACACGTGGTTCGGTCTGCTGGCGGTGATGCTGCCGTTGGCATGGTGGTTCGGCGGTGTGAAGCGCAAGCACCGCAACTGGTTCGTCCGTATGATCTAGCGGGGAGGTCGGGATGAAGACACGCAATCTCTTGCCGTTCTTGTTCATGATCGCTGGTGGTCTGGCCATGCTGGGCGCGGCCGGCGGCGACCTGATCAAGGATGGCGGCTTCGAGCACCTCAAGAAGAGTTCCGCCTTGCGGCGGGACGACAAGGGTCAGGACTGGTACGAGAGTCGCAAGGATGGCAAGGAGGGGCCGAAGCTGCTCATCCTCTCGAGCAAGGCCATCGCCGGCAACGCCACGCGCAAGGCCATGATCAAGGCCCACCCCGATCTCAACACGTATCTCACGCAGAAGCTCGCCACGCCGCAGACGGGCCGCTTCGCGCTGAGCTACGACGTGTGCGTCAAGGAGATCCTGCCTGACGACAACCACTCGGCATTCTGCTTCGTGGGCGCGAGCTACGATCGCAAGGGCGGGCCCTGTTCCACGGCCAAGGAGCGTTTCCTCTTCCTTGGATTCGAGAACTCCGCCACCGCGCCCGGCAAGCTCGCTCTTTTCTCCCGCGAGGGCGACAAGGACTGGCCGTCGCGCACGGTCCTGGCGCCCGAGCTCACGACCATGGCATGGCACCACATCGAGGCCCAGGTGGACGTGAAAGCGAGCAAGTACCGCGTGCGGGTCGACGGAGGCCCCTGGAGCAAGGACCTCAAGGCGTTCAAGGCCACGGGCGGGACGCCGCCGAAGCGCCTGACGCACGTGTGCTTCGCCTCGTGGAACGACGGCGCCGGCACCTTCTATATCGACAACGTCTCCGTGGTCCCGACGCCCTAGCGCGTCGCGGCGAGCACCGCGAGGCCGCGCAGCGTCCAGAGCGGATCGTGATACCAGCCTGGTCGGGTGACGAACCCGGCCAGGCCGCCCGTCAGGACGACCGCCAGCCCGGGATAGCGCGTCAGCAGGGCTTCGATCGTGCCGGTGACGCCGTGCACACCCACGTGGAAGGCGCCCACCGCGAGGGCCTCCTCCGTATCGCGCCCCGCCCGCAGGTCGCACGGCGCGAAAGGGACCGGCCACAGCCGTGCGGCGCGCTCCTGCAGAGCCCGCGCGGCGAAGGCCATGCCCGGCGCGATGAGGCCGCCGAGGAATACCCCGTCCCGCACCACGTCGAGGGTCGTCGCCGTGCCCGCGTCGACGACGAGCGCATCGCGCCGACCGCCGACCACCGCGGCGGCCGCGTTGCACCAGCGATCGGCGCCCACGGTGTCCGGATGCCGTAGCTCGTGGGCGAAGGGGAACCGCCATGTGTGGTCGACAACCTGCGCTGCAGGTACGGCGGCCTGGACCGCGACGGCCACCGCCGGGACCACGGACGCCACCGCCACCGCAACGTCGGGCCCAGCCAGCGCCGCGACCGCCGCCGCCGCGGCGGGGGTCGTGTCGCCGCGCCAGACCACGTCGGGATCCGCCGCGCTATCGCCGGCACGCGCGACCACGACCTGGGAATTGCCGATGTTGACCAGAAGCAGGTTCACAGCCGCAACTCCAGTTCCAGGGACAGGTCCAGCGCAGGCGCGGAGTGCGTGAGCCGGCCCACCGAGACGGCGTCGATCCCGGCCTCGGCCTGGTCGCGTATCGTCTCCAGCGTGACGTTGCCCGACACCTCCAGCCGCGTGGCGACACCGGCGGCGTCGCGTTGCGCGACCGCTTCACGCGCGCTCGTCGCGGACAGGTTGTCCAGCAGGATCCATTCAACATTCAGAGGCAACACCCGAGCACACTGGTCGACCGAGTCGACCTCCACCTCGATGCCGAGCTGCGGATAATCCCGTCGCGCGCGCGCGACGAGATCCTCCACCGCGTCGCCGCCCGCCGCCCAGTGGTTGTCCTTGAGCATGATCCGGTCGTACAGTCCCAGGCGGTGGTTGTGACCACCGCCGCAGCGCACCGCGTACTTCGCGAGGTGGCGGTAACCGGGTGTGGTCTTGCGCGTATCGAGCACCTGGCAGCGCGTGTCCGCCACCGCGTCCACGTAGGTCGCCGTGAGCGTGGCGATGCCCGAGAGCTGCTGCAGGAAGTTGAGCGCCGTACGCTCCCCCGTCAGTAGTGCGGCCGCCGGACCGGCCACGCGCGCCACCACGTCGCCCGGCACGATGCGCGCGCCGTCGGCCACGGCGGACGTCACCGTCACGGACGCATCGAGCGCTCCAAAGACCAGGCCCACGAGCGGCAGGCCGGCCACCACGCCGGCGCGCCGCGCCACGATCCGCCCCCGCCCCCGCGCGGCGGCCGGCACCGTGACAGCGGTGGAGACATCACCCGTGCCGACGTCCTCCGCCAGAGCGCGCGCCACGAGGGTCGCGGTCCAGTCGTCGTGGGGAAACGCGTGGTCGTTCATGCCTTGCCCTTCCGGCCACCGCCACTGGTGAGGCCCCACTGGGCCTTGAGGTCGTCGATCCGGTCGCGGATGGCGGCGGCTTTCTCGAACTCGAGGTCGGCCGCGGCGCGGACCATCTCCGTCTCGAGCATCGTGATCATGTCGCGTGGCGTGAGATCGTCGCGTAGTACCATCTCCCACGGACGCGCTGACTCCTCGCGCGGCGCGGACATCTCGCCGGCGGCGAGCGTCTGCTGGAGGATCTCCTCGCGCGTCTTGGTGATCGTGCGCGGCGTGATGCCGTGCTCCTCGTTGTAGGCGAGTTGCTTGGTACGGCGCCGCTCCGTCTCGTCGATCGCGTGCCGCATGGAATTCGTGATGGTGTCAGCGTACATCACGACCACGCCGTTCACGTTGCGGGCCGCGCGGCCGGCCGTCTGGATCAGCGAGCGGGCGCTGCGCAGGAAGCCCTCGCGGTCGGCGTCGAGGATGGCCACGAGCGAGACCTCGGGCAGATCGAGGCCTTCGCGCAACAGGTTCACGCCCACGAGGACCTCGCTCTCGCCCAGGCGGAGGTTGCGCAGGATCTCGATGCGATCGAGGGCCGAGATATCCGAGTGCAGGTAACTCACCTTGAGCCCCGCCGCCTGGAGGTACTCCGTGAGGTCTTCCGACATCTTCTTGGTGAGGGTAGTCACCAGCACGCGCTCGCTGCGGGCGGTGACGGTGCGGCAGCGATCGATGAGATCGTCCACCTGCGTCGCCACCGGTGACAGGATGATCGGCGGATCCACGAGACCGGTGGGCCGGATCACCTGCTCCACGATCACCCCCTCGCTCTTGCGTAGCTCGTAGTCGCCGGGCGTGGCCGACACGAAGACCGTGGTGGGCATCAGATCCTCGAATTCCTCGAAGAGCAGCGGTCGGTTGTCCAGGGCGCTCGGCAGGCGGAAGCCATGTTCCACGAGGGAGAGCTTGCGCGAGCGGTCGCCGTTGTACATGGCGCCGATCTGCGGCACCGTGGCGTGCGACTCGTCGATGATCAGCAGAAACTCGCGCGGGAAGTAGTCGATCAGGCAGGCCGGGCGCTCGCCCGGCTGGCGGTTGTCGAAGTAGCGCGAGTAGTTCTCCACCCCTGGGCAATGGCCGATCTGCAGGATCATCTCCATGTCGTAGCGCGTGCGCGAGGCCAGACGTTGCGCTTCGAGCACCTTGCCGGCGGCGTCCAGCTCGTCTAGGCGGCGCTCGAGATCGCGGCCGATCGCATCCACCACGGCCTGGCTCTGCGAGCGGTCGATGATGAACTGGCTCGCCGGAAAGATGGCCGCGCGATCGACCGTCTCGAGGGTGCGGCCGGTGAGCGGTTCGATCCAGGCCAGACGTTCGATCTCGTCGTCGAAGAACTCGATGCGCAGCGTGCGCTCCTCGTGAGCGGCACGCACCTCCACCACGTCGCCACGCACACGGAAGGTGCCGTAGGTGGGATTGACGTCGTTGCGCTGGTAGGTCGCGTCGATGAGTTGCGCAAGCAGGTCATCGCGGTCGCAACGTTCCCCACGGGCCACCGCGATGATACCCTCCTTGAACGTACGCGGATTGCCGAGGCCGTAGATCGCGGACACGCTGCACACGGCGATCACGTCGCGGCGCGCCAGCAGGCTGCTCGTGGTACGCAGGCGCAGGCGCTCGATCTCGTCGTTGATGCTGGCGTCCTTCTCGATGTACGTGTTGGTGGACGGGATGAACGCTTCCGGCTGGTAATAATCGTAATAACTGATGAAGAACTCGACCGCGTTGTGCGGAAAGAATGCCTTCAGCTCTCCATAGAGCTGCGCGGCGAGCGTCTTGTTGTGGCTGAATACGAGCGTGGGCCGCTCGTACTGCGCGATGACGTTGGCGATGGTGAACGTCTTGCCCGAGCCGGTGACGCCGAGCAGCGTCTGGAAGCGCGAGCCGCACCGGGCCTCGGACACGAGCGTGGCGATGGCGTCCGGCTGGTCGCCGGTGGGCTTGAACGGCGCATGCAGTTCGAAGAGGCTCACGGGGTCATGGTCCGCCGGCGCCGAGGGCGTCGCGGTCGAGGCTTACCGGACGTCCCGCACGCCAGCCGTCGGTGTCGATGAGCTGGCCGTTCAGTGTCACCTCCACGCCCGCGAGGTCGTCGAGCGTGATCGTGAGATGATCCGCAGCGCCCCAGTACGCCACCGTGCCGTTGGCGGTAAGGTACACGCGGCCCGCCGCCGGTCCCGTCACCGGCAGGGGCGGCGGTGGGTCGGCCCAGATCAGCGGGCGCGACTCCTGGCCGTCGGCGCGCACCGCGCAGTTCTGCGTATGCGGGAAGGTTACGCGCAGAATGAGCGGCCAGCGCTTGCCATCCTGAAGACCCATGCCCGCGCGGCCCGCCATGGCGTGCGGAAGGACCCGCACGCTGTCGGGCGGCGCTGCGACGCTGTCCGGCACGGTCGCTGTCGTCTCCGCCGGCGTGACGGTCTCGACCATCGGGAGCGCCGGCTCCGCCGGCGGCGCGGGTTTGTGCGTCACGAGGCGCCACACGCCGAGCACCACCACGCCCACCACCGCGAGAACGATCCCGACGCGCCAGAGCAAGGGACCGTATTGCACACCGACGCGACGCACCTCGACGGATTCCTCGGTCCATACGTCGGCCATCTCCGCGACCGGCGCCACATGCGGTCCAGCAGCCTGGTCATAGACGTCGACCACCTGCTCGGGATCGAGGCCCACGCTCGCCGCGTAGTGGCGCAGGAAGCTCTTGACGTACAACGGCCCCGAGAGCTTCTGATACTCGTCGCGCTCGAGGGCCTCCAGCATGCGCAACGGGATCTTCGTGCGCTCGTGCACCTGCTCCAGGCTGAGTGCCCGGGCTTGCCGGGCCTCGCGCAGCATCTCGCCCGGGGTGCGTGGGGGCATGGCCTCAGACATGGATGCTCCTCATCCGGATGTCGCCAATCCGTCCAGGCGCGCCCTCAGTCTGACGGCGGTGGCCTCGTTCTCGGCCAGGAGTTGCCGCTGCTGCTCCACCACATCGGCGGGCGCGTTGGCGACGAACTTCTCGTTGGCCAGCTTGGCGTGGCAGCCACGGATCCAGCCGTCGACCTTCGCCAGCTCCCTGGCCAGTCTTTCGCGTTCCTTCGCAAGGTCCACGAGGCCGGCCATCGGCAGAAAGACCTCGATCTCGCCCACCACGCCGACACCGGCGGGCTTCGGGTCTGGTCCGCCGTGCACCACGTAAACGCGCTCCAGCTTCGTGAGCAGGGCCACGCGCTCGGCCACCGCTTCGCGCAGTGGCTCCACTTCGGCGGCCGTCGGCACGCGCAGCACGGCCGTGCCGCGCTTGCCCGGAGCCACGCCCAGCTCGCTGCGCAGGTTGCGCAACACGCCGGTGATCTCCATGACCCGGGCGAAATCGGCCTGGGCGGCCGCGAAGGGCGCCATCGTCGTGCACACGGGGTAGGGCGAGGTCATCACGTAGCCATGAGCCGGCGGCAACCAGCTCCACAGCTCCTCCGTGATGAAGGGCATCACCGGGTGCAGCAGCTTGTAGCTGATGGCGAGATCGAGGACCGCCACCAGCAGCACGGGACGTGCGCGCTCGGGATCGCGCAGGCGAGGCTTGATGGCTTCGAGATACCAGTCGCACAGCTCGTGCCGGAAGAAGTTGAAGGCCGCGTAGGCGCCGTCGTTGAGGCGCCGCTTCGCGTAGCAGTCGTTGCAGTCGGCCGCGGTCTGGCAGAGTCGCCCGAGGATCCAGCGGTCCTCCAGCTCGAGGTCGGCGTCCGCCACGGATATCGGCAACTCACCGCCGAAGGTGTCACGCCACACCGCCGCCAGGGTCGCTGCCGGCGCTTGCTCCCAGTCGCGACCGGCGCCCAGCTCGAGATGCCCCGCCGTGGGCGCCGACGCGGGATCGGCGGCTGGCAGACCCGCCGCATCCCAGGCGCCGAGCACCAGCTTGGTGGCCTGGAAGATCTTGTTGCAGAAGTTGCGCCCCACCTCCAGCGACGACTCGCTGAAGAAGATGTCTGCGCCCGTGGGCGTGAGCATGACGAGGGAACAGCGCAACGCGTCGGCGCCATAGTTGTCGATGAGGTCGATGGGGTCCGGGCTGTTGCCCAGCGACTTGCTCATCTTGCGCCCCTGCTCATCGCGCACGATGCCGTGGAATAGCACCTCGCCGAAGGGCGGTTCGCCGAGGAACTCGTAGCTCGCCATGATCATGCGCGCGACCCAGAAGAAGATGATGTCGGCCGCCGTCACCAGCAGTGACGTGGGATGGAAACGCGCGAGATCGTCGGTCTGCTGCGGCCACCCGAGCGGCGAGAACGTCCACAGCCAGCTCGAGAACCAGGTGTCCAGCACGTCGGGGTCCTGCTCCAGCGCCTGGCCACCGCAGGCCGGGCATCGCGTGGGTGGCTCCATGGCGGCGATCTCCTCGCCGCAGTCGCAGTACCACACGGGGATGCGATGCCCCCACCAGAGCTGGCGCGAGATGCACCAGTCACGGATGTTGCGCATCCAGTTGTGGTACACCCCTACCCAGCGCTCCGGCTGCAACACGACGGTGCCGTCCTCCACCGCCTTCACCGCGGGACCGGCGAGCTTCTCCATGCGCAGGAACCACTGGCGCGACAGATACGGTTCGATGACGGTGCCGCAGCGATCGTGATGCCCCACCTGGTGCACGTGCGGCGCGACCTTGTCGAGCAGTCCCTGCTCCTCGAGGGCGGCCACCGTCGCCTTGCGGCAGGCGTAGCGATCGAGCCCGGCAAAGCGGCCGGCGGCGTCGTTCATGACACCGTGCTCGTCCATGCACACGACCTGCGGCAGTTCGTGCCGCTTGCCCACGAGAAAGTCGTTCGGATCGTGGGCCGGCGTGATCTTCACCGTGCCGGTGCCCTTCTCCGGGTCGGCATGCGGGTCGCCGATGATCGGGATCTCCCGATCGGTGAGCGGCAGGCGCACGCGCTTGCCGATGAGCGCGTTGCGCTGCGGATCGGTAGGGTTCACGGCCACGGCCGTGTCGCCGAACATGGTCTCCGGCCGTGTGGTCGCCACGGTGATGTGCCCGTCACCGTCGGCCAGAGGGTACCGGATGTGCCACATGTGGCCGTTCACCTCGCGGTATTCCACCTCGTCATCGCTGATCGCGGTGAGGCAGTGGGGGCACCAGTTGACGAGGTAGACGTCGCGGTAGATCAGCCCCTTGGCCTTGAGATCGACGAAGGCGCGGGTGACGGCCCGATTGCGCGCCGCGTCCATCGTGAATGCCTCGCGCGGCCAGTCGAGGGAGCAGCCCAGGCGCCGCAGCTGCTGGGTGATGCGCCCGTGCGTCTTCTCCTTCCAGATCCAGGCCCGCTCCAGGAAGGCCTCACGGCCAGCGGCGCGCTTGTCGAGGCCTTCCTCGCGCATCAGGCGGGAGACGACCTGTTCGGTCGCGATGCTCGCGTGGTCGGTCCCGGGTACCCACAAGGTCTCGCGGCCGAGCATGCGGTTCCAGCGGATCAGCGTGTCCTGGATCGAGTTGCCGAGGCAGTGCCCCATGTGCAGGATACCGGTCACGTTGGGCGGCGGAAGGGTAATGACGAAGCGCTGGCCATCGGCGGCCGGGAGCGGCGCGAAGAGCCCCTCGCCCTCCCAGCGGGCATACCAAGCCTTCTCGATACCCTGGGGCGCGTACTGGGCCTTCTGCCGGATGTCGGTCACGTTGATCTCCCTCACGAAGTCATCGAACGCCGGAGTTGCCAACCGCTTGGCTGGGCAGCAATGTAACACCGGTTGCGCGGAAGCTCAACACGAGCCCCGAAGCCGCTAGCTGTAAATTTCTGTGGCCTTTACCGCCACTTTGGTCGATCCTGAATGGGATCGGTCTACCCCGTCGCGACCGGGCGTTGGGCCGTTGTGTGCGCGGGGGGCGTTCCGTTGCGGAGGGATGAAGTGGATTCGATGTCTTTCGAGATAACTCACTGGGATCGCCTCTGTTGGGCCCGCCTTGGCTTTCTGGTCCTCGGCGGTGTTCTGCTTGCCGCTGGACCCGCGATCGCCAGCACCATCGCCGTTCCGGGCGGAGCCCCGACGATCGGCGCCGCGCTGGCGCAAGCCAGTTCCGGCGACATCATCCTCGTCGCCTGCGGCACCTACTACGAGCACGACCTGCGCGTCCCCTCCGGCGTGTCGCTGTGGAGCGGCACCTTGCAGTCCGCCTGTGCCACGATCGACGCCGGCGGCCGTGGCCGCGTGCTCGTGTGCGAGGCGGCCGATTCCACCACGGCCGTCGTCGGATTCACGCTCACCGGAGGCCGCGCGGAGGGACCGGGCGGCGCCGTGATATGCCGCAACGCCGCGGTGAAGCTCGCCAACTGCACCTTGAGTGCCAACACGGCGACCGAGGGCGGCGCCCTCGCCGTGGTGGGCGCGGTGGGACCGACCGTGGAGAGCTGTCTTTTCGAGAACAACCAGGCCAGCAACGATGGCGGTGCCGTGTCCTGGCGCGCCGCTGGGCGTGGTGGCTTGCGCAATTGTGAACTGCGGGGCAACGCGGCCCTGCGCGGCGGTGCCATATTCGGCGACGGGTGCGGTGGGTTGCGGCTCGTGAACGTCACCTGCGTCGGCAACGAGGCCGGCAACGCGGGCGGCGCCGCGTATATCAGCAATGCGGCCGGGAGCCTCGAGGACTGCGTCCTCGCCGGCAACTGGGGCGGCATCGGCGGTGGCGCCCTGGTCCTGGCAGCGTCGTCCACCCGCGTCGTCGGGTGCACGCTGGGCGGCAACGAAGCCGAGCCCGACGGCGGGGTCCTGCTCAGCCTGAAAGCCGCGGCCACGCTGGATCACTGCCTCGTGGCCTACAACTCGACGGCCTCCATCGCGGGCCAGGGTCCGCCTTGGCCGAGCCTCCTGGGTTGCGATCTCTTCGGCAACCGGGGCGGCGACTGGGCCGGCCCACTCGCCAGCATGCAGAACCAGGCGGGCAACTTTTCTCTCGATCCCCGCTTCTGCGGACAGAGCGAGGGCGACTACAGCCTCCAGGAATCGTCGCCGTGTCTGCCCGGTCGCGCGCCGCATCATGCGGATCGGCCCGTCGGCGCACGGTCCGTGGGCTGCGCCGACGGCGGGCGGTGACCCACCGACCCGGCCAACCGGGGAGGGACGTCGTGCATCAGGAGTCGGTCCTTGCGCGGGCCATGCGACGGTTCAGTGTCATGGTGCTGGCGCCACTGCTGTGTCTGCTGTCCATCCCCACTGCGGTGAGCACCATCCAGAAGCCTGACCTCGGTCTGCGCATCCACAACCTCGAGGTCGCTGTCGTGGTACCGGGCGGTCCGGCCGATCGTGCCGGCGTGCGCGTGGGCGACCACGTCCGTGCCCTCGACGGTCACGTGCTGGCGTTCACGACCGAGTTCTACGCCGTCCAGGCCGCCACCTACAGCCTGCAGCCGCGCATCCTCACGGTCGAACGCGGCGGCGTGGTGCGCGACGTGGCACTCGTGCCGCGCCGCGTGTCGCAGCCGCGTCTGGTCTGGGGCCTGAGCATGTGGCTCGCTGGACTTGCGTTCCTGATGATCGGCTGGTGGGTGCTCACCCGCCGGCACGACGCCGTCGGGCGCAACTTCTTCGGCCTCTGCCTGGTCTTCGCGTTCTTCCTGCTCGACGTCCCGGATCTGCCCAACGCCACGTACATGACGGTGAAGGATTTCGTGCGCGAGGTCATGCAACTCCTGCTCCCCCTGTTCTTCCTGCGCTTCTTCCGGCTCTTCCCCACCACGCTGCCCGGTGCCCCCGCGCCGCGCAAGCCGCGGATCCTCATGTTGCCGCCGCTCGTCCTCTTCCTGCTCACCGTGGCGATGTACCTGACCCACCAGCGCGAAACCTCGCCGGCTGTGCGCGTGCTGACAGGCATCACGCTGCTCTATTTCGTCGTCTATTTCGTGGCAGGCCTCGTCGCGTTCGCGCGCAAGGTGTGGCGACGCGACCGGCCCGTGCTGCACTCGAAGCTGCGCGTGATCTTGCTGGGTCTCGTCTGCGGCCTCGTGCCGTTCCTGACGGCTCACCTCATGGCCGGCCTGCCGGAGCCGCCGATCCCCCACACGGAGTACCTCGGTTTCTCCCTGCTGCTCGTGCCGGCCAGCTTCGCCCTCGCCATCATGCGCTACGGCGCGCTCGACACGGCCTTCGTCGTACGCATAGGCCTGGTCTACGGCCTCGTGACGCTGGCGATCGTGGCGGCATACGTCGTCGCGGTGGCTGGACTCGGGCACCTCATCACACAGACATACGGGCTCGACGAGTTGCCGGTCATGGTGCTCGCCATCGCCGGTTGCAGCCTCGCGGTGCTGCCGCTGCGTCGGGCCATCCAGCGCTGGGTGGATTCGATGTTCTACCCGGCGCGCCGCGCCGATCGGGAAGCTCTCGCCCGACTCGCGCGAGAGCTGTCCGACCAGATGGATCAAACGGCGGCCCACGAACTGCTGCTCGCCCGCCTGCACGCACTCTACCGGCCCGGGCACGTCGCCCTCATGCTGGCCGAGAACGATTTCCCGGCGCCGCTGCGCTGCGTGCACGCCCTCGCTGGCGGCAAGGTGCGGCCGGTCGACTGCGCGCTCGCCCCGGATGGCGCGTTGCCCGGCTTCCTCAACCGCATCCGGCGACCTGTGTACCGGGAGGAGTACGAGGATGCGCTGCCCGCGCATTCGCACGACGACGAGACCCGCACCGTACTCGACGACCTTGGCGCCGTGCTGCTTGTCCCTCTCGTGACGGGCAACGCCCTGCAGGGCATGATCGTGCTCGGGGCCAAGCGCAGCGGCGATCTCTACAGCCAGACCGATCTCACCAACCTCGGCCCCCTTGCCCTGCAGGCCGCGCCCGCGCTGCGCAGCTTGCGGCTGTATCGCGAGAGCCTGCGCCAGCGCCAGCTCGAGACCGAGCTGGGCGTGGCCCGCGAGATCCAGTCCCAGCTCCTGCCGACGGCCCCGCTCGACACGGCGCGATTCAGCATCGCCGGCCACATGGAACCGTGCACGGAGATCGGTGGCGACTACTTCGACTACTTCCTCCTGGACGACGGCACGCTGGGCCTGGCGATCGCCGATGTCGCCGGCAAGGGCATTCCGGCCTCGCTCCTCATGACGACGGTGCGCGTGACGTTCCGCGCCGAAGCCCTGCCCGGCCGCGCGCCCGACGCGGTGGTGGGGGCCCTGAACCGCAGCCTGTCGCAGCTACTGGCCAGTGACCAATTCGTGAGCTTCTTCTACGGCATCTTCGACCCGGAGACCCGGCAGATCACGTACAGCAACGCGGGCATGGATCCGCCACTGCTCCTGCGTGCCGACGGGAGCCGGGAGGTCCTGCGCAAGGGCGGGCCCGTGCTTGGCGTGGCGCCCGACCACACCTACCGTCGAGGGACGGTCCGTCTGGAGCCCGGCGACCTGCTGCTCGCCTACACCGACGGCATCACCGAGCAGACGGCCCCCGACGGCGAATTCTTCGACCTGCCCCGCCTCGAGGCCCTCGCCAACCAGGCCCGGAACCTGTCGCCGCGAGATCTCTGTGTCAGGATTTTTGGCGCTGTCGCCGCGTTCGGCGGGCCGGAGGCCTCCGACGATGAGACCGCCATGGTCTTGAAATTCCACGGATAAGAACGGCTAAAGAAAAACCGGCCCCGGACTTGCTTCAGAATTGTCGGCCGTTCAGTCCGGGATCAAGTCCCGGCCCGGATTGCCGATGACATCGATACGTCCGAAACCGAGGACCCTAGCCCAGGAAAGGGGGAGAGAGATGGACGGCGACACCATCGTGATCGTACTCATGCTCATCGATCTCTTCTGGTGGTTGAGACGATGATCCCAGCAGCCTGCTAGTCCCTAGTCGGGCCTCGCTCGCCGGCTAGGGACTTCCTCTGTTCCGCCGCTCAGATTGCGAGCACCTGCTTCACTTCCTTCTCGTACGTCTCCTTCGCATTCAATCCCACCCACGCCTTCACGACCGTACCCTGCGGATCGATGAGATACGTGGTCGGAATGCTCTGGACGTTGCCATACGCGGCCGCCACCTCGGGTCCGCGCGGATCGGCGAGCACCGTGAACGTGAGCCCCATCTTGTCGACGAAGGCCGGCACCACGGCGGCCGGATTCTGATCGAGGGACACGGCCAGGACGACGAGCTTATCGGCGTACTCCTCGCTCAGATCCTGCAGATGCGGCATCGACGCCCGGCAGGGCGGACACCAGGTCGCCCAGAAGTCGACGATGACGGCCTTGCCGCGGTAGTCGCTCAGCGACACGGCCTTGCCCGCCACATCCTTGAGCGTGAAATCGGGCGCCAGCTTCCCGATGCCGAACCCGCCGGTGGCCGCCATCGCCTTGTCGGCGGTACCGGAGTCCTTCTCGCCGCCGCAGCCGGCGACGACGAGCAACGCGCAGAAGGCCAGCAGGGTGAACTTGCGGGTCACGATTCGGTCCTTTCCATCGGGGGTCCAGGGATTCGCCACGGGGCCGGAACTCTTGCCATACCACACAAGTTCATTTGGCCCGTCGTCCCTCTATGGTATACCTTGGCGCGAGCATCCGAAAGGTCTCGCTCGCAGTCCCCGCCGGAAAGGACAGCCCCGATGCCCCCGCATCCGAAGCCTCGCTGGTCCCGAATCGCGATCCTCGGCCTGACCCTCCTCGCAGCTGTCGGATCCCGATCCGTCCTGGCCGCCGACCTCGATGTGACGCCTCGCGACGAGACGGTGATGATCGGGCAGGATCTCATCCTGGAATTCCGCCTTCCCGACGGGGCCGTGGTGCCGGCCACCGACCTCGAGATCGTGGTCTCGGGCGAGAACACCGATGATATCCTCGCCTCCGCCTATCCGGTGAAGGATCTTGGCGGCGGCCGCTACGAGTTCGCGTCGCCCACCATGGCCGACGCCGCTCCGGGCACGTACCCGCTGACGCTCACCGTCCGCTACCCGGGCAGCGACGGCCCGCAAGAGGCGAACTGGACCGGCGACGTGGTGCTCGACTTCGGCGGCAAGTGGACGAGCGCGCGCATCACGTGGTTCATCGCCAACAAGGGTCTGCCGCTGTTCTTGCTCGTGGTGTTCGGGTTCGGCGTGCTCATGAGCTTCACGCCCTGCATCTATCCGATGATCCCGATCACCCTCGCCGTCATCGGCGCGCAGAGTACCGACAAGGGCCTGGTCAAGGGCTTCCTGATCGCCCTCACCTACGGTCTGGGACTGGCCATCGTCTACGCGGTGATCGGCGCCGTCAGCGCCACGGTGTTCAGCGGCATCACCGCCTTCTTGCAGAGTCCCGTGGTGCTCATTCCCATCGCGGTGCTCATGATCACGCTCAGCTTCGCGATGTTCGGCGCCTACGAATTGCAGGCTCCGGCGTTCCTGCGCGATCGCCTCACCGGCCCCGGCGGCAACCGCGCCGGAGTGGCGGGCGCGTTCGTCATGGGCATGGTCGCCGGCCTCGTGGCCTCGCCCTGCGTGGGACCGTTCCTCGGCGCCCTGCTCCTGTGGGTGGGCACGACGGGCAGCGTGTTTCTGGGCTTCTGGACGCTCTTCGTCTTCGGCCTCGGTCTCAGCCTGCTGCTGGTGATGGTGGGCACCTTCCCCGCCGCTATGGGCTCGCTGCCGCAGAGCGGCGGCTGGATGGACACCGTCAAGAGAGGCATGGGACTGCTCCTGCTCTACATGGCGTTCTTCTTCCTGCGCCCGGGCATGGTGCTACCCGCCGGGATCTTCTACCCCCTGCTCGGCATCGTGACCATCATCGTCGCCACGTTCCTGGGTGCATTCGATCGCCTGGGCGAGACCAGCACCTGGTGGGACCGCACGCGCAAGGCCCTGGGTCTCGTGGCCCTCGCCGCCGGCATGTGGCTGCTCGTGGGATCCTGGATCCAGCACGGCTGGTTGCTGCCCCCGCTCAAGGGCGAGCCCGTCATCGTCACCGAGGCGGGCGACGCCGGCCTCCGCGACGCGATGACCACCGCCCCACTGCGGACCACCGCGCCGGCCGCGATGGAGCCGGAGGTGCCCTTCCAGAAGGTCCAGACCGGTGAACAGGTACAGGCCTTCCTCGACACACAGATCGCGGAAGCCAAGCGTACCGGCCAGCCCATCGTCATCGACTTCTGGGCCACGTGGTGCAAGATCTGCCACGAGCTGGACGAGAAGGTCTGGGTGGATCCCGCGGTGATCCAGGAGAGCCAGCGCTACCATTGCCTGAAGGTCGACTGCACCGACATGGACGACGAGATGGAAGCCATCTGGGACCGGTTCAACATTAGCGGACTGCCGACTGTCGCGTTCATCGACAGCCGTGGCGAGATCCTGCACGGCCGCACGGTACGGGGCTTCAAGTCGGCTCCCGACATGGCGGCGTTGATGGCGTCGATCCGCTGAGCGCGCGGTTACTGGAAACGCTTCTCGTTGCGGTAGTCGATGTCGAAGACGCGTAGCGGCAGGCCGTCGCTCTCGGTGAGCACCTCGAGGATGCCGTCGCCATCGATGTCGAGCAGCTGCACGCGGTTGCCGAACGCCTCGTCTTCCCACTTCACGGCCCCCGAACCGGAGTCCAGGATCTGGCCGGTGTTCAGCACCAGTTCGGGGCGGCCGTCGCCGTCGACGTCGCCCACGACGAGGCGCGTGGCGTCGTAGTCCTGAAGGCTCGTCCAGTCGCGCGAGAAGCTCTGGCCGTCCACGTAATTCAGCTTGTGGTCGGCAAGCAGCACGATCTCCGCCTGCGGATCCTGGTCGACGTTGGCCACGGCGAACGCCTGGATCTGCTGGTAGTCGTTGGACAGCGATTCGAAGAGCAGCTGGAAACCGTCGAGCGACCACACGTAGAGTCGCCCACCCGAGGTGCGTGCCACGATCGCGTCGTCGAGGCCGTCGCCGCTGAGGTCGACGCAGAGCACCTCGTCGGCGTTGCCGGCGAGCTGGCGACTCTTCCACACCGGCTTGCTCTCGCCGTCGGGTTGCAGGGCGAACACGTCGACTTTGCCGTAGCGGTCGCCCACCACGATGTTCATGCCCGCTTCTCCGGACAGCGGCTCGAACATGGCCACGTGCTTGAGCCGCGCCGACGTCTCGGCGATGGCGCGGTACTGATCGTAAGAGAGTTCGTCCTGCGCGGCGGCGAGCGAGGCCGCCATAAGCAGGACCGGGACCAGCAGGCGCCAGCAGTTGCAGCGAGTCGGGTTCATGTCTCTTCCTCACGGAGTCGGGACAGCGGTGCAGGGGATGCCCCTGACGATACTGCCGCCGGCCGGAATCGACCAGGACGTTGTCTCAGGCGCGTGGGATCGCTAAACTCCCACAGATGGACGACGCCTACCTCACGCTCGCCGGGCCGGCCGAGGCCGAGATCCGTATCCAGCGCTCGCGGTTCCTCGCGCTGGCCGCGCCGGCCGCTGACGAGGCCACGGCCCGTGCCGCTGTCACCGCGATGCAGCAGCGCTACCACGACTGCCGTCACGTCTGCCACGCCTGGCGGCTCGGCCGGGCCACCCATACCATCGAGGCCCGCCAGGACGCCGGAGAACCGGCGGGCACGGCCGGCGAGCCGATCCTCGTGGCGATCCGCCAGGCTGACCTGGTGGACACCGTCGTCGTGGTGGCGCGCTATTTCGGGGGCATCAAGCTGGGCACCGGCGGCCTCGCCCGCGCGTATGGCGACGCCGCCCAGGGTGCGCTCACGGCCGCACCACGCCGCGAGGTGCGCCTCGGCCGCATGGCCGCCCTGGCGTTCGGCTACGCCTGGCAACGCACGGTCGGACACGTCCTGGAGCAATGCGGCGGCCACTGCGTCGGCGAGGAATACGGGGCGGACGTCCGCTGGCGGGTATGGCTGCCCCTGGCCACGGTGGACGCATTCACGACCGCCGTGTGCGAAGCCACGGCCGGCGCCGTGGCCGCGGCCTGGCATGACGAAGGCCCCGCCTGAGCGGGGCCCTCGCGCGACGCGGTCAAGAGGTGCGGGTGTCCTAGCTCGCTTCCGCGTAATCCTGCATGTACCGGAACGTCTTGCTCGACCGGATCTTCTCGAACGCCTCTTCCTTGATCTGACGGATCCGCTCGCGCGTCAGTCCCATGATCTGGCCGATCTCCTCGAGCGTCATCTCGCGCTCGCTGCCGAGGCCGTAGTACAGGCGCAGAACCTTCGCCTCGCGCTCCTTGAGGTCGCCGAGCATGCGGTGGATCGAGCTGTGCAGGTCGTCCTCCAGCACCTGGGCGTCGGGACCGGCGCTCGTGGTGTCCTCGAGGAAGTCGAGGTACGTACTGTCCTCGTCATTGCCGACGAAGTCGTCGAGGAAGAAGTTGTCCTGCATGAGCGGCAAGGTGTCCTTCACTTCGTCCACCGAGAGCTTCAGCTCCGCCGCGATCTCCTCGGGCTCCGGCTTGCGGCGCAGGCGCTGCTGCAGCTCGCCGCTGACCTTCTTGATCTGGTTCAGCACGCGCGCGCGATTCAGGGGCATGCGCACGATCTTGCTGTGGTTCGCCAGTGCCGCGAGAATCGACTGGCGGATCCACCACACGGCGTAGCTGATGAACTTGTAGCCGCGCGTCTCGTCGAAGCGCTGGGCCGCCTTCAGCAATCCGAGGTTGCCCTCGTTGATCAGATCCTCCAGGGGCACGCCGTAGTGCGCGTATTCTTTCGCGATCGAGACCACGAAGCGCAGGTTCGCCTTCACCAATCTATGCAGCGCGGCCGCGTCGTTCCCGTGAATGCCGCGGGCGAGTTCGCACTCCTCCTCGCGGGTCAGCAACTGGTACGCCTTCACTTCCTGGAAGTAGAGGTCGAGGTTGCTCATCAGCTGGTTGGTGGCACCGCTTTGCTTCTCACTGAATTTCTTCACGTTGGCCATGGATCACCTCGTCAGCCCGGGGTCGCGTGGGGTTCATTGGGTCTTTGTTGTTTTCCTTACTAACAAGATCCGGACCACTTGGATGGGTTTCCGAGAACTCCAGGCGGAATTTGAAGCTGTTATTATTCAATGACTTACAACGTCGACCGAACACCTCTCGCCTGGCAATACATGAGATCAATCGTCCAGCTATGCCATATTGTCAAAATGGCGTCAATTCGGGGGTCAGTTTGTCAAAGTGATCGCACCTTTCGCGCTGGTCTACGCCGGGCCCGATGACTAGACTTCCGGCATGCCGCACCGACCGCCCGACACCTCTGGTTCGCCACCCGCCGCCGCCACCGCCGTGCGCGCCCTGACGTGGTTCGGCGTGCTCAGCATCCTGATTCTCGGGGCTGCGCTGGCCCACCACTCGCTGTCGGATCGAGACATATTCCTGCACGATCGCGCGGGGCGCGACATCCTGGCGGGCGAGGGCGTGCCGGCGACCAACGCCTATTCGTTCACGGCGCCGGATCAGCGCTGGGTGGACCACGAGTGGCTGTTCCAGACGCTCGTCGCCGCCGTGGCGGGGGGCGCCGACCTCGTCGCGCGGGCGCCGGCCTGGAACGCGTTGCGCATCGCGCTCGCCGTCGCCCTCGTCACCGTGCTCGTGCTGGGCGATGCCTGGCGCCGGCGGCGTGCGCCAGCGGGCTGGCTGTTGCTGCCGGCGGCCGTCTCCCTGGGCATGCTGTGGACACGCCTCACGCTGCGTCCCGAGCTGCTGAGCTACCTCTTCCTCGTCCTGGTGTGGCACGCGGTGGAAGGCGCCACGGGCGCACCCGGCACCGCGCGCTGGCGCGACATGTTCGATCCGCGGCGCCCGGCCGGTCGTGCCGTGCTGCTCACACTGGTGTGGGCGCAGTGCCACGGCTTCTACGCGCTGGCGGCCCTCGTCTGGCTCCTCGTCGGACTCACGGCGCCACGCGCGGCAGCGGGCCGGATCTCGCCGCGCCGTCTCGCCCTCGCCGGTGGCGCCCTCGCGCTCCTGGCCGGACTCGCCACGCCGTCGCTCGTGCAGGGCCTGCTCTACCCGCTGCGGGCCCTGACCCAGTTCACGCGCCCCGGTCCGCAACTGACATCGCTCGTCAGCGAACTCGTGCCCCTGCTGCGCTCGCCGGACAGCCTCGCCTGGACGATCCGCGTCACGCTTTTCAGCTACGTCTGGGGTGCAATATGGGTGGTGGCCACGTGGGGCCGCGTGCCGCGCGGACGCGTGCTCTTCTGGCTGGTCGCCGCCGTCGCGGCGTGGCAGACGCAGCGCAACCTCGCGCTGTACGCAGTGGCCTTCATGCTGCTGCACACGGGACTCGACGGCCCTCCGGCGTGGTTCGCGCGACGGGTTCGTGCAACCTGGCGACCGGCCGCGGCGGCGGCGGCCGCGCTGCTCGCACTCGCCGTCGTCGGGCTCTGGTTGCCGGCCCTGACGAGCAACCGGTTCTACCTCGCGGAAGGCGTCGCGCGGCGCTGGGGCGGCGGCGTGACGCCGACCAATTACCCCTTCGCGCAGGCGGCACGGCTGGGCGGCGAGCTGCGCCTCGCCAACACCATCGACGCCGCATCCACGCTCATCGACGCCACGGCCGGCCGCGTGTGCATCGACGGCCGCACCGAGGCCTATCCCGCGTCCGCGTGGCGCGACTACGCCACCCTCAAGGATGGCGGCGCCGATGCCCTCGCGCAGCTGCGAACGTGGCGCGCCGATCGCGTGGTCATCGCACATCGCAGCACCGCGGCCGACCGCCTGCTCCGCACGTTGTTGCAAGCGCCAGACTGGCACCTCGTCGATGCCGACGACGCCGGCGTTCTCTTCGCCCCCGGCGCCGACGACACGAACGCGACAGCCGCGAACCGCGCGCTCCTGCGCGCGCGTAGCGACGCCTTCGCCGCCACGTTGCCCACCTCGGCGTCCGTGCGCGCCGCCGATCGCTGCGCAGCGTGGGCCGGTCTGCTCGACGCGGCGGATCTCGGCACCGAGGCAGCCGCTCTGCTACGGCGCGGCCAGGCGCTCGCACCCGACCACCCCGCCATCCTGCACAATCTCGGCAACCATCTGATGGCCGCGGGCGACCTCGGCGGGGCCCGCACCCTCTTCCTGCGCGCCGCGCGCATCAACCCGCGCGCGGCGGGCGCGCTGGTGAATGCCGGAGTGTGCGCATTCCGACTCGGCGACCAGCGCGGTGCGGCCACTACCCTGCGCAAGGCCACCCGCGTGGATCCGCGGCGCTTCGAGGCCTGGGCGAACCTGGCCGAGGTGCGGCGCGCGGTCGGCGACATCGGCGGCGCGGCCACCGCCTACAGGAAGGCCCTGGCGCTGCGCGATGATCCGCGTCTGCGCGCCAGGGCCCGGTCGCTTGGCCAGTGATGCCCGGCTAGGAGGACACCTGCACCGTGTAGGTGACCGTCTTCTCGCCATCCTTCGGCACGTCGACGACGAACTCGAGCGCCTGCGCGCTGAGCTTCTGGAACGGCTGCGAACTCTCCAGCACCTCCCAATCGCCGCCCACCATCTCCTGCACGTGCACCGACACGGCCTCATCCTTGTGGTTGCGCAGGGTGATCGCGAACGTCGAACGGCTCACGGTGTCGGCGACCTTGCGAAAGTCCTTCTGCACACGCGTGGCCACCACGTCGAAGGCCTTGCCCACCTCGAGGTTCACACGCTCGTCCTTCGGCGTGTGGTCGATGCGGTCCTCGCCCAGAAGTTGACGGCTGCCGCTCTGCGCCTCGCCATAGACCCGCACGACGCCCGCCGGCATGGGCAGACCGAGGTGGTTGTCCTGGCGGTTCTCGAAGGCGTAGGTCACCGTCACGTCCTGCGGCATCTCGCCCCAGCCGCCGCGCCTGAAGAACTGCCCCTGCGCCCGCGTCGTGTATTGCTTGGTCACCGTCACGCCGTCCGCGTCGAAGAGCGACACCTGCTTGGTCTGGTTGTCCTTGAGCGTCGTGGGCCAGTTCACCGTGTAGAGGTGGTAGTCGTAGAGCGCCTCCTCGGTGACGGCGCGGGCCTCGTCAGCCATCGCGTACACCTGCCCCTTCATCGCGATGGGCGGCCGGGCGGCCTGATGGATGTCGCCGGCGACGAGCATGAGCTTGGCGTCGTCGTAGGTGGCGCCGCTGCGATTGTCGACCGACACCCACGCCTGCAGACTCGCCTGGTCGCCCTTCGGCGTGAGCTGCAGAATGTAGTCCGCGGCCCAGCTCAGGCCACCGGTGAGATAGGATGCATCGATCTCGGCATCGCCGGCGCGCTTGGCCTCCGCACGCCACACGAGGGTGGGGCGGGCGCGTAGATCCGCGGGCAGCGATGGCAGCACGATGCGGCCGGGCATGTCGAAGACGATCTCACCATTCACCGCGTACACCGGCCCGTTGGCCATGCCCAGCAGCTTGCCCGTGATGCGACCGCCGGTCTCCTGCTGCCAGGCGACGTCATGGCCCACGTACTTCTCCATGATCTTCTCGCGCGACATCAGATCGAACTCGTAGTTCTGCTCGAGCACGGACAAGCCCGTCTTGCCGCCGATCGCGAGCACCAGCGTCTTGGGTTGGATCTGCGACGGCACGCCCTGGAACTCGAGAGCGACAGCGCCGGCGGGCACCGCGACCCGACGCACCTCGCGCACAAGCCCGAGGTTCTGGTTGTAGACTGTCAGCTCGAGCTGGGTGCGCTGCGTGGGTTCGGACACCACGGTGGCCGGTGCGTCACCAGCCGCGCCGGCGGGCGCATCGGCCGCCAGCATCGCCCCGGACAGCGCCGCAAGCGTGAGGATTCGCAAGCGGTTGGACATATCGTCACTCCTTGTTCAGGTCATGCAGTCAACGCTAAAGAGGCGCCCCGGCGGGACGATCCCTCCCATAACACATCAGCGGGCCGGAAAGTGCCACGACGCGGAGGCATACATGCTGGGAACCGTCATCATCGCGGACGATGCACCTTTCATGCGGGCCATGTTGCGCGGGATCGTGACCGACCTCGGGCTGGAGGTCGCCGGCGAAGCCTCCGACGGCGCCGAGGCCGTGGCGCTCTACCGGCAACACGCCCCCACCCTCGCCCTGATCGATCTCACGATGCCCGGCGTCGATGGTGTCGAGGCCGTGCGACAGATCGTGGCTCATGACCCCGCCGCCGCACTCGTCATGGTGTCGGCGCTCGGACAGAAGGACGCCGTGCTCGCGGCGGTCAAGGCCGGCGCGCTCGACTTCATCATCAAGCCGTTCGAAGCCGACCGGGTCGAGGCCACCTTGCAGAAGATCCTCGGTCGCTTGCCCGTGACCGTGGCCTAGCTCAGCAACACGAGCGCGACCACGCCCAGGGGCAGACAGTACAGCGCGAACTTCCAGAAGTGGCGCTGCACCACTGCCAGCGCCGTCCAGCGGATCGCGAGCAACCCCACGACGAACGCCGTGAAGGCGGCGAGTGCGAGCCCCGTCGCGCCCACGCGCGAGGTAAGGTTGCCGTCCATGAGTTGCAGCACCAGCGCCCCGGCAATCGCCGGCACGGCGAGCAGGAAGCTGAAGCGCGCCGCCTCCGCCCGGGCCAGACCCAGCCACAGCGACGCCGCGATCGTGGATCCCGAGCGGCTCACGCCGGGACAGATGGCCACGGCCTGCGCACAACCCACGAGCAGCGCCCTGCCCAGGGTGGGCGGCCGCGGCTCCCAGATCCCCGCCAGCTCCGTGGCCTGATCCCGCGCGGCACGCGTGGACAGCAGCACCAGGCCGGTGAAGATGAGCCCTCCGGCCGCGAACACCGGTGCGCCGAACAGCCCTTCGACCGTGTCCTTGAGTGCGAGCCCCACGATCACCGCCGGAACCGTGCCCACTGCCAGAGCCATGAGGTACTGGATGGCTGGACGGTCGAAGCGCAGCAAGCGCAGGATTTCGCGCCGGTACACCACGAGCACCGAGACCAGCGTGCCGCAGTGCAGCACCACGTCGAGAAAGAAATCGTCCGCCGATGCGCCGAACAAATGCTGCAAGAGCACGAGGTGTCCGGAACTGCTGACGGGAAGAAACTCGGTCAGACCCTGCACGATGGCGAGGATCAGCGACTCCAGCAACGGGGACATGGTTTCTCCTGGGACGCTCAGGCGTTCTCGCGCGCGAGGCGCGCGAGCCGGTAGTGGTGGCGCGCCTCAGGCGTGCTGCCGAGGGCGTCGTATGTGAGGGCGAGTTGATACTGCAGGCGGCTATCCTCGGGGAACGCCGCCTCGGCGGCCTGCAGCGCGGTGAGCGCTTCGGGAAAGCGCGTGAGCTTGTGCAGGCAGGTGCCGCGATAGAACTGGGCTCGCGTGAGCTGGGGCGCCTGCCGCAGCACACGATCGAAGCGTTCGAGGGCGTCGCCATAGCAGCCCTGACGTAGCAGACACATGCCCGCGTAATAGCTTCCGCGCGCGTCGGAAGGATCGGCGGCCACGGCCTTCTCGAAACAGTTGAGCGCCCGATCGAGCATGCCGGCCCGCAGATGCACCATCCCGAGCCCGTGGTAGGCATCACGATCCGGCTTGCTCGCGATCGCGGCCTCGAACGCGCGCACCGCCTCGTCGGTGCGCCCTTCCTCCGCGTACAGCGCGCCGAGGTTGTAATACGTCTCCGCCGATGCATCCTCGTGGAAGATCGCCTTGCGGTAGGCGCGCACCGCGTCGTCGCTGCGTCCGCGACGGTCGAGGGTGACGCCAAGATTGGTCAACAACGCGCCGCTGGTGGGATTGACCGCGAGCCCGTCGCGGAACCAGCGCTCCGCGTCTTCGAGGTCGCCCGCCTTCAGGCACACGCAGCCGAGGCGGTAGTACCAGTCCCAGTGTCCGCTCTCCTGGACGACCGCGCGCCGGTAGGCGCGGACAGCCTCGGCCCAGTCGCGCTTCAGCTCGGCATCGCGACCGGCCTGGTACCACGCGGCGGCATCGGGTTGGGCTTCGGGTTGGGCGCACATGGGCGGTATGGTAGTCGAGGCGGGTCGGTCGGTCAACGATCCTCGATGTGCACCTCGAGCAGGATCCGCGTCTCGCCGCTCGTTCCCAGGGCGCTACGCGGAATGCGGACCGGGACCACCAGCGCCACCGGCGCATCGGACCGCGGGCCATCCTCGTGGTAGCCGGGCGTGTGCGGGGTTCCCGGCACGGGTGGCGAGGAGTCGAATCCGGCCGGGCTGCCGTCGGGGCCGGGAACCGGGCTCTGGGCGGCGAGCTGCTGCTGCAGGATCTGCCCGATGGTGAGGCTCAGGATGGCCTTGAGCGCCTCACGCACCCCCTCGCCGTTGGTCACGTCCGCCGGGAACGACAGCAAGCCCCACGGATTGAGCAGGCTCTCGAGGCGGTCCACCGGCAGCACCGCGGCGGCATCGCGGTTGTTGTACTGCAGCACCACCGGCACCGACATGAGATCGCGGTTCCAGGTATCGAGGAAGCCCTTCAGCGCCTCCATGGCACTGAGCGCCTGGTCGAGCTCGTCGGGGCCCGAACTGCAAGCGAAGACGATCCCATCGAAGGGCGGACGCTGTGTCGGCGCCAGCGCCAGGTTCTCGCGCCCCACGTCCACGGCCTGGACGAAGACCTGCCAGTCGCCCTGCTGGCCATTGCGCAGCATGAAGGCGATCTGGCGACTCGAGTCCTCCGTGGCGACGGCCAGCCGGTGCTCCGGGGGGAGCGATTGCTGGATTCGCGCCAGGGTCTGTCGCTTTCCGACGCCTGCCGGACCATAGTACAGGATCCGGCAAGATCGTGTGGCCGTATGCTGGGCAGTGAGCACCTTGCGCCTCCGTCGCGAACCATCGCTTGTGAGCAACACCTGGCAGCAACATCCGTGCCATTCGAATGGTCATTGAAGCGACTCCTGGGCAACGGGTTACGTCGTCCGCCGATACGGACCCGGCAAAATGCACCCTGGAGGCGCCCCGGCAGCGGGGACTTCGCCATGGCATTGCGGAAGGCCCCGCGGCGAGTTCCTGAAGTTTCTGCTCAGTCCCGATGGGTGAGGCAAGGATCTTGCTGTCCCACCGCGAGATCAGGCGGTACGCGCCGCCACCGCACCACGGGACGGACCCCCATACGGGAGCGAACGATGGCCAGCAATACCCCGCAGATCCTCAAAACGATGTTCTCCCGGCTGCTGAACGTGGAGGTCGAACCGGCGCTCGCCGCCAAGCTGAGCGCGGTCATCGACAGCGTGACCGAGCGGGTGGGCAACAACTTCGACCTCGAGACGGTCCAGGGCCAGAACACGTTCCGGGCACTGCTGTGCTCGATGGTCGTTCACGGCTGGGGCAACGGGATGCATCCCTTCCACAACCCTGAGAACGACCTCGAAGGCCAGCCCATCGAGGTGCGGGTGAGTAAGGACATCCTGATGCAGATGGCTGATCTGCAGTCGCTGCGGTACGTGAAGAAGGATGCGGAAGGGCGGGTCAGGAAGGCCCTCTTCGAACCCGATCAGAACACCCGGATCCGCCAGCAGATCGACGACATCCTCGGCGAGATCAGTGCGACCAAGTGGTCCGAATAGGTCGCCCATGGACGACGCGCGACCAGGGGGCCCCCGATCGCGCGTCGTCTTGAAGATCTAGAAGAGTTTCTGGCCCTCGGCGAGGATCTCGTTCAGCGCGTCCTTGAAGTACGTCGTGCCGCTGGCGGCCTCGGCCCCCACTTTCTCCTTGTACAGCTCCCACGATTTCTTGATCTCCGGCCCCAGGACCTCGAGCAGATTGCCGTCGGCCAGGGCGCGATCGCGCGCCTCGCGGTTGTACACGACGATATCCGAGACGAGCGCCCGGGCGAGCATCTCGGTCTTGTCGCGACGCCGTCGGGCCGTCGACCGCGTAGGCGCTTCCGCCACGGCCACGGCCGGTTCGGTACGCGCTGCGGCGGGACGCGGCGCCGGTGTCGCCGGCGCGGTGGGCGCCTCGACGGGCGACGTGAAGTTCTCGAAGCTCTCGAGGCTCTCGAGCCCCGTCACGGCGGCTGCCGGACGCGGCGAGGGCGCAGCGGTCTCCGGCGCCGTACCATCGAGGGTGAAGACGGTCTTGCAGTTCGGACAGCGTACGCGCACCTTGCGCCGGGGCACCTTGTCGTCGTTCAGGCGGTACCGCACGCGGCAACCGGTGCAGGTGGTGATCATGGCCAGAATCCTCTCCTCTCAGGTTCAGCGCTCCAGGAACACGTGAGGATCTTCGGCCGCTACCTGTCGATCTTTAATCCTGAATAGCCTCACCCGGCCGCCACGGGCACCAGCTTGCCGTAAGCCAGCTGGAGCTGGCGATGCAGGGGCGCCACGGCGGGCGCCTCCAGATGGGGATCCCCGGCCAGCAGGGCGCGCGCATCCTCGGCGCAGGCGCGCGCGAGGTCGCCGTCGCGTAGCGGGTTGGCCAGGCGGAAGCCCGGCACGCCGTGCTGACGCTCGCCCCAGAGGTCGCCCGGACCACGCAGGCGCAGGTCCTCCTCGGCCAGTTCGAAGCCGTCGGTGGTGCGCGCGAAGAACTGCAGACGATGCCACGTGGCCTCGGCGAGGTGGTCGTCGGCCATGAGCCAGCACCACGACGCGCCGCCGCCGCGGCCGATGCGCCCGCGCAGCTGGTGGAGCTGCGCCAGGCCGAAGCGCTCCGGATGGTGGATCACCATCCAGGCGGCGTTCGGCACATCGACCCCGACCTCCACCACCGTGGTGGCCACCAGCACGTCGATCTCGTTGGCAGCGAAGGCGGTCATCGCCGCCTCCTTCTCGCGCGGCTTGAGCCGGCCGTGCACCAATCCCACGCGCTGGGATCGGAAGGCGCCGGACGCGAGGTTCGCGGCCTCGCTCACGGCGGCCTTGATGTCGAGCGTCTCGCTCTCCTCCACCACGGGATAGATCACGTAGCCCTGGCGCCCAGCCTGCACGAGGTCGCGGCACTGCGCGTACACGCGCGTTTCGGCTCCCGCGTTCACGACCTGCGTGTCCACGGGCTGGCGGCCGGCGGGCATCTCGTCGAGGAGCGAGAGATCGAGATCGCCGTACAGCGTGAGTGCGAGGCTACGCGGGATGGGAGTGGCGCTCATCACGAGCAGGTGCGCGGGCACCTCGCCGTCGCCGCGCGCCGTGCGCCCGCGCTGCCGTACGCCGAAACGATGCTGCTCGTCGACGATGGCCAGGCCCAGGTTCGGCAATTGCACCTGGTCCTGGATCACGGCGTGCGTACCCACGAGCAGATCCACCTCGCCCTGGTTCGCGGCGCGGATGCGGCGGCGGCGCTCGGCAGCGGGCAGGGAACCGGTGAGCACCTCCACCGATACGTTCAGTGGCGCGGCCAGGCGCTGCAATGTGCGGCCGTGCTGCTGCGCAAGCACCTCGGTGGGCGCCATGAGCAGGGCCTGGTATCCCTGCTCGATCACGAAGAGCGCCGCGATGAGCGCCACCAGCGTCTTGCCCGACCCCACGTCGCCCTGCAGGAGACGGTGCATGGCGCGGCCCCGCCGCAGGTCAGCCAGGATCTCGGCCAGCACGCGACGCTGGCCGCCGGTGAGCGCGAAGGGCAGCGCTGCCACGAGACGCGTGGTGAGGTCGCCCGGCTTCTCCAGCGCGATGCCGGGCTGGTCGACCTGCGCGCCGCGCCGCAGAGCCATGATGAGCTGGATGGCGAGCAGCTCGTCGTACACCAGACGGCGGCGGGCGGCGTCGTGCTGGGCTTGGTCGTCGGGGAAGTGGATGCCGCGCAGTGCGGTGCGCAGATCCACGAAACCGCGCCGGCGGCGCAGGGCGTCGGGCAGGTGATCGACCACCTGGGGTGCAAGGTCGGTGAGCGTTTGGTGTACCAGGCGGCGCAGCCAGTGCTGACCGATGCCCGCGGTGAGCGGGTACACCGGCACCAGCCGACCGGTGTGGAGCTGCTCGTTCTCGGCCTCGAGCACCTCCCAATCGGGATGGGTGAGCTGGCGACGGCCGCCGTGCACCTGCACCAGGCCGCTGAGCATCACCTTCTGGCCGCTGCGCAGTTGCTTGAGGAGCTGGCGCTGGTTGAACCAGACGCAGAAGATCACCCCGCTGTCGTCGGCCACGGTGACCGTCTGCAGGCTGCCGCCGCGCCGCGTGCGCCGGTCCCCGCAGGTGAGCACTTCGCCCAGGATCGTGGCTTCCTCTCCCACGCGGAGACTGCGAATGGGGATGGCGGTCGTGCGGTCGAAGAACCGCCGCGGGTAGTGCCGGAGCACGTCGGCGGCCGTCTCCAGGCCCAGGCGCGCCAGGGCAACGGATCGCACTGGACCCACCGTGCGCAGGTACTGGACCGGGCTGTCGAGGGAGAGCGGCGGTTTCATGGGCCATCCGATTGCGGGAAAAGACCTTGCCGTCCAGGCGTCCGCATGTTAAATTCCCCGGCCCTGGAATTCAATGCCCATCGGAGGGTGTCATGAGCCGCAAGTGCTCCGTCTGCGACAAGGGTCCACAGTACGGTAACCGGGTCAGCCACGCGCATAATCTGACCCGGCACCGCTGGATGCCGAACCTTCAGAAGATCAAGTTCGAGCAGGGCGGCAAGGTCGTCCGCGGGTACGTGTGCACACGATGCATCCGCGCCGGCACCGTCAAGAAGGTCGTCTGAGTCCCCTGCGTCAGCGAACCCGCTTGAAGACGTGCGTCAGCCCTTTCGACTCCACGAGAGGGCTGGTGGCGCCGATATCGAGCTTGGCGATCGTCGAGCGCAGTGGCTCGACCATATCCTTCGGATTCACCCACCCGATATCGCCCCCCTGCGCCGCTGTCGGCCCTGTCGAGAAGCGCACGGCCAGCGAGCCGAAGTCGTCGCCGCGCGCGAGCGCGACCTTGAGGCTGTCGGCCGCCCGCGGGTCACCGGTGACGATATGCATGAGATGCACCTTGCCGGTCTCGCGTGCGCTGGCGACCTGCGCCCCTTCCGTCGTCAGTTCCCGGCGCCATTGCGCGAGCTCGCCCTGGCTCGATGGGTCGCGCCGGTCGAGTAGGCCGACGACCTGCAGCGCATCGTCGTAGCGGCCGAGCTTCTCCAGGATCTGCCCCTTCACCACCAGACCCGACAGCTGTGACGAATCCTGCGCCACCGCGCGGTCGACCTCGGACAGGGCTTGCTCCAGCTCGCCGACACCCTCGAGGTGGATACCATAGTTGAGGTGGCCGATCGGATCGTCGGGCGCCAGGGTGACGTAGCGCGCGAATTGCTCGCCTGCCTCGTCGACGTGGCCCTGGATCTCGAGCACGTTGGCCAGGTTGAAGCGGTGCCGCGGCTCCTCGGGCGCCATCTTCACCGCCTGACGAAGTGCCGCGAGAGCCGAATCGGGCTTGTTGGCCGAGAACCACGCCTCGCCAAGGCCTCCGTAGGTTTCACCGCTGGGTTGCATCGCCACGGCGCGCTGGAAAATGCCCACAGCTTGCCTGGACTGGTGCGCCATGATCTTCAGTTCGCCCAGCGTCACCAGGTCCCCGGCATTCTCCCCCTCGACATCCATGGCGTCGCGGAGATGCTCCGCCGCCTGGCCCCAGAGCTGCTTGCGCTTGGCGAGATTCGCGAGCAGACGGTGCAGCCAGGGTTCGTCCATACCCTGGATCTGGAGCTGGTTGAGCAAGTTGTAGGCCTTGGCGTCCTGGCCCCGGTTCATCGCCAGACGCGCCAAACCCTCGAGAATGCCGGCGTGGCGCTGGTCGAGCGCAAGACCCTTCTCCCACTCGGCCTCGGCGGAGTCGAGCTTGCCCGTGCCCAGAAGCGCACGGCCGTACCAGTAATGGGCGTCGGCATTGTCCGGCGCCAGCCGCGCCGCCTTCTCGCCGTAGTCCACGCCCGCCGCGTTGTCATCCTGCGACACCGCGATCACGGTGAGCGGCAGCAGTGCGTCCACGGAGTCGCCGGAGCGCTGCAAGCACTCCTTCAGTGCCGGCTTCGCCGCGGCGTAATCCTGAGCCTTGAAGAGCCGCACCCCCTCGCCGCACGGGTCGGCCAGGGGAGCCATGGGTTGTGCACGGGCGGCGGTGGCGGCGAGGCAGAGCGCAAGGAGCAGGACGGACAGACGGTTCACGGACATCCTCTCGGGTTTCGCGACGGTGACGCGCTGCAAACAACCCCGGATCCCGCTCCGGGTTCCCCTAAGCGATCCAGCGCCTCACCGGTCCGAGCCAGAATCCGCGGCTGGCCCACCACCAGCGCGGCTGATCGGGTCTCACCGCGCGGCGTGCCTCCACCAACCGTTCGGCGTCGGCGCCCCGGCCCTGGCGACGCCAGAGGCCGGCCAGCGGGACGATCCAGGCATCCGGCCACACCGCGGCGGGCGGCGCCGCCGCGCTACCCGCGGCCGCCGCAGCCACGAGCCAGAGCGCTCCGGTCTCCTCGTCGGCCGTTCCCACGTCGATCAGCGACTGCGCCAGCGACAGGGCGGTGTCAGGTTGCCCATCGCGCAGCTCTCGATGAATGGCAAGCTGCTGCCAGGCCGCCGCTCCGGGCTGGTCCGCGGCCGCCTCCGGCGGAACCTCGTCCGGCGCCTCGGGCGCCAGCCCCATCCGCACGGCGAGTCGCGCGCGCAGCAGCAGCAGACGTTGGTCCTGCCCGGCACTGCCGGGCCAGTGCGCCACGCCGTGCTCCACACGATCGGTGAGGCCGAGCGTGAGCGCGTATGCCAGCGCGAGAAAGTGCAACTCCACGTCGCCGGTCCACAGCTCCATCAGCTCGTCGAGACGCGCGAGGCAACGATCGGGACGTTCGTCGGCGTCGTCGCACGCGGCCAGTAGCAGGGCCGCGCGTGCGAAGTGATGCGGGAGATCGTCCCAGCCCGCGAGAAGCCTGCGGCTCGCGTCGACATCGCCGAGCAGGAACGCCACCACCGCGCGCAGATAGGCCAGGAAGATCTCCTCGTGCCGGCCCGCGGCGCCCTCGGTGCGCGGCATGGCGTCGGCGAGGAAGTCGTGCGCCGCCGCGACGTCGCCCTGATCGGCGAGGATCAGGCCTTTCAGGCACACGGCCGTGCGATAGCGACCATTGATGGCCAGCGACGCGTCCACCTCGCGCAAGGCGTCGTCATCGCGTCCGACCTGGAAGAGTGCCGCAGCGTGTTTGGCACGGATGTCCGGATACCGCGGGTGCTCGGCCGCGAGTTCGCCCAGCCGGGCGAGCCCCTGCTCCCACTCCCCCGCCTGGCAACGCGCCACGGCATCGGCGAGCCGATCTTTCAGGGCGTCTCCTGCCACCTCCTGGCGCAGGAGTCGCGGCAGATCGTTGGGCAGAGTCGTGGCGTCGAATCCGCCATCGCGGGCGAGCACGTCGAGCAGGCGGTGCGGCACCCGCCGACCCGACTCCACCAGAGCGTCGAGGCTATTCGCGGACTCGCGCTCGCGGTGTTGCGCCTGCAGCGCCGTCGCCTCGAGCAAACGCGCCTCGCAGTAGTCGGGATTGCGACGCAGCGCCTCGCGCGCCGCCGTGAGCGCGAGCGACCAGTCGCCCGCCAGACCGGCGGCCGCGCCGCAGAAGAATTGCAGGTCGGGAAATTCGGGCCAGGCGTCAGCAGCAGCCCGCAGGTCGTCGAGCGCACGCGCCGGTTCGCCGGCGCGTAGCAGCCGGCGCCCCTCGGACATGAGCGCCTTGCGCAGATAGAAGCCCGCGAGGGACCCCCGCGGGCTGCGATCGTCGAGCGCCCCTGCCTCCCGCAGCCGCGTGGCCGCCTCGGCGTAACGCCCCCCCTCGAAGAGCGCGATGCCCTCCGCGTAGGGATCACCGCCCCGACCACCGAAGAGCTTGCTGAAGATGGTCATCTCAGTCCATGTACTTGCGCGTGTATGCTGGCGCATTCAGGTCGTCCAGCAGAGCATCGCTGCGGAAACCGCCGCTCTTCGGCCGCGCAGGACGCAGTTCCTGCGCTTCGCCCACCGGCCTGAGGTACCGCTGCGACGTCTCGTTCGACGACTCCGTCGGCGCCTGCGGCATCACCACCTCGGGCTCGTCGCTGCCTCCGGCCGCGGCCATGGCCGCCATGGGCTCAGCTTCCTGCACAAGTTCAGGGTCCGGAGCGATCGCCGCAACCGGTTCGGGCACGACCTCGACGACAGGCTCGGGCTCCACCGATGCCAACACCACAGGCTCCGGCTCCGCCACGAACGGCCGACGGTACGCCGGCGTCGTCTGCGCGCTCGCCGGGAAGCCGGTGGCGATGACGGTGACCTGCAGCTCGTCGCCCAGGCTGTCGTCGTTGCCGTAGCCGAAGATGACGTGGGCTTGCGGGCCCGCCGCTTCCTGGATGTGCTGCATCGCACCCGAGGTGTCCATGAGCGTGACCTGCTTACCGACCAGATTCACGAGCACCGCCTGGGCGCCGTGGATGTCGACGTTCTCGAGCAGCGGCGAGGCCACGGCCGCGCGGGCGGCCTTGATCGCCCGCTCCTCGCCCGTCGCCGTGCCGGTACCCACGAGCGCCACGCCCATGCCCTGCATGACAGTGCGGACGTCGGCGAAGTCGAGGTTCACCACGGCCGGACGCGAGATGATCTCGTAGATGCCCCGCGTGGCCTGGTAGAGCACGTCGTCCGCGGTGCGGAACGCTTCCTGCATGGTGGCCGTGGGCGACACGACCTCGAGCAGCCGCTGGTTAGGAATGACGATGAGCGTGTCCACATGCTCGCGCAGAGCGGCGATGCCGGCCTCGGCCTGGCGCCGCCGCACGTCGCCCTCGAAGAGGAATGGCTTGGTGACGATCGCCACGGTCAGCGCGCCAGCCGCCTTCGCCACCTCTGCCACCACCGGCGCGGCCCCCGTGCCTGTGCCGCCACCCATGCCGGCGGTGACGAAGACCATGTCGGCCCCGTCGACGATGGACGCGAGGTGCTCGCGATCCTCCTCGGCCGCCTTGCGCCCGATCTCGGGATTCCCGCCCGCGCCGAGGCCTCGCGTCAAACGTGAACCGATAGCCGTAACCTGATGGGCTTTCGAGTCCTTCAGGACCTGCGCGTCGGTATTGATGGCGTGGAATTCGACACCGGAGAGCCCAGCCTCGATCATACGATTGACGGCGTTGCCGCCTGCCCCGCCGATGCCGAGCACCTTGATATTAGCCAGCCGCTCGGGGTTGTCGGCAAACTGGATATTCATATTGGACCGCCTCCTCCTTGAGAAAGGTCCAGCCGCAGAGACTCCTTGTCTCATCTGATTGAATTAACACAAACGGAGCGATTGGCCAAGGGGATTCTGGGAATGCTCAGCGCTTCTTTCCACCCAGCCAGTTCTTCAACCGGTCGACGACGCGCGTCGAACGTTCCGGAACCGACGGCGCTTGCGGCTCCACCGCGCCGGCGCCCGCCCACAGCGCAAGCCCCAGCGCGGTGGCCCACTGGCCCTCGCCAAGGTGCTCGGCGCCCGGCAGATCATCGGGCAGGAACCGCGGCTGCACGCTCATGCCGAAGACCTCCTCGCACAGCGGCACGCTGCCGTCGCAGCGGCTGCCGCCGCCGGTGAGGATGAGGCCGGCGGCGAGGTCGGTGAGAGGGCGATCGCTGCCGAGGTCGGACTTGACGAGGGTGAGGATCTCCTCGAGGCGGGGTTCGAGGATGGCGGCCACCAGCCCTGGCGTCTCCTGCGGGCGATCGTCATCGAACAGCACATCCAGCGATGCCGACTCCACCAGACTGCGCAGCGCGACGCCGCGGGCGCACTTGAGGCGCTCGGCCGCGTCGAGTTCCACGCGCAGGCCATGCGAGAGGTCGCGCGTCAGGTGCATGCCACCCCACGGCACGCTACCCACGCCCACGAGGCGGCCGGCGCGCAGCATGGCCCAGTGTGTCGCCAGACCGCCAATGTCCACGAGCAGCACGCCCGCATCCTTCTCGGCCTCGGAAACGAGGCAAGCGGCGGCCGCGAGCACGTCGACCGCATGGCCGGCGGCCGTGTAACCCGCCGCGTCGATAGCCTGCTCGACATTGCGCACCACCGAGCGCGAGCCCGTGATGAGGTGCGCCTGCACCTCGAGCTGGCTGCCGGTACGGCCGCGCGGATCCACGATGTTGCCGACGCGATCCACCGTGTAGGACACAGGATTCACGGCAAGGATCTGGTGGTCGAACGGGATGGCGAGGCTGCGGGCCTTGGCGATGACGGCCTCGATGTCGCGGTCGCGGATCGCGCGGGGCGCCGAGCCCACCTGCACCTGGCCGCGCGCCCACACCGAGCGCAGGTGCGGACCGGCGACGTTGTGGAAGAACGCCTCCACCTCCAGTTCGGCGGCCGACTCGAGGGCGCGCAGCGTGCGCTGGATGGCGCGGCTGCCGGCGCGCAGATCCACGAAGTCGCCGTCCTGAAACCCCGCGGCCCGTTCGCTTGCGGCGCCGAGCACGGCCAGCCGACCATCGTCGAGCACCTCGACGGCCACCGCACGAAAGACGGTGGTGCCGAAGTCGCAGGCGACGATGACGTGGCCCATGATCTACCTCGCGTCGGCGACCGGGGGTACGAAGGTGATACGATCGGAGAAGCGCAGGTCGACGTCGCTTCCGGCGGGCACCTGCGCCTGCGCCATGATATAGCGGTCGAGGCGCGCGCGGTAGTCCTCGCGGCCGACGCGCAGGCTACCGCGTCCGTCCTGGAGCACGATCGCGAAGCCCTCGCGCCGGCAGAGCACGAAGTCGACCGGCGCCACCGCCTCGAGGCCGGTGGCGGCGAGCGCGTCGACGAGGGCGAGCACGTCGCTCACCGCCGGCTCCTGCAGCATCCCGTCGCTCGCGAGCCGCGCGTCGACGAGCACGGGCAGGCCCGGCGCCTCGAGGTGCGCCGGTACCGGGAGCACGCGGCCGTTCTCCAGCAGCAAGCGCGGTCGGCCTCCCGTCTTGGCGGCGGGTAACTCGAGGACGGGGCGCCACTCCCGGAAATCGACGACCACCGTGCCGGGCAGCCGCCGCCGTACGCGCAGGTCGCGCACCCAGGGCAGAGCCTGGAGCTGCGCCGCGACCTCGTCGGTGGAGAGGCGGAAGATGTTGTGGTGCAGGCAGCCTGCGAGGGCGCGCTGGAGCGCCGCCTCTTCGGTGTAGCGATAAGGTCCCGACTCCAGGCGCGTGACCGCGAAGAGGGGTGCCGTGAGCAGCCACCACACGGCGACGCCGAGGGCCGCCGCGACCAGGACGGCGGCTGCCCCACGCCCCAGCAGGCGCCGGCGCGAGGCACCGCGCTTCTTGCGGCGCGCCATGCCACGCGTCCTCGTATCGGCGAATTCGCCGATGATGAGCGCCGGTCCTCTCATGGCGTGGCCCGCTCGTCGAGATGCGAGGTGATCGTGTCCACGAGGCGACCGATGTCGCCCGCGCCGAGAGTGAGTAGCAGATCGCCAGACTGCACCTGATCGTCGAGCCACGCCGGCACGTCGCGCGGGCTCGCGAGGACGGTGACGACGCCGGCGTCCTTCTCGCGCAGGCCGTCGGCGATGAGATCGCTGGTCACGTCGCCTGGGTCGACTTCGCTCGCCGCATACACCGGCAGCAGGGCCACGGTGTCCGCACCGGCAAGGGAATCGGCGAACTCGCGCTGAAACCGCCGCGTGCGCGAGTAACGATGGGGCTGAAAGAGCACGGCCACGCGCCGGTCGAAGCTGCGCGCCACTTCCATGGTGGCCTGGATCTCGGTGGGGTGGTGCCCGTAGTCGTCGAGCACGAGCACGTCGCCGTGCACGCCGCGATTCTCGCAGCGGCGACCCACGCCGCGAAACCCGGACAGTCCGCGCGCGATGGACGCGAAATCCACGCCCAGCTCCAGTCCCACGGCCACAGCCGCGAGCGCATTGCGCAGATTATGGCTTCCGCGCACCGGTAGCTCGATCGTCCCCAGTTCCTCGCCGAAGGCATGCACCACGGTGCGTTGCGCCGTGACCTCGGCGCGGACCTGCGCCTCGGTCGTCAGTCCGTACGTGAGGACCTTGCGATCCAGGCGCGCGGCGAGGGCGCGGACCTCGGCGTCGTCGTGACAGAGCACGGCGGTGCCGTAGAACGGCACGCGCGCGAGGAAGGCGGAGAAGGCCTCGCGCAGATGGTCGAGATCGGGATAGAAGTCGACATGCTCGAGGTCGATGTTCGTGACCACCGCGATGGTGGGGCTCAGGCGCAGAAAGGTACCGTCGCTCTCGTCGGCCTCGGCCACCAGGTACTCGCCCTTGCCGAGCTGCGCGTTGGTGCCCGTGGCCAGCACCTTGCCGCCCACGATCACCGTGGGGTCGATCCCCCCCTCGCCCAGCACCGCCGCCACCATGCTCGTGGTGGTGGTCTTGCCATGCGAACCGGCGATGGCCACGCCGTACTTCAGACGCATCAGCTCGGCCAGCATGTCGGCGCGGCGGATCACGGGGATGCGGCGATTGCGCGCCGCGCGGATCTCGGGGTTGGCATCGGTGACGGCGGACGAGTAGACGACGACATCCGCCCCCGTGACACGGTCGGCGCCGTGACCGACGAACACGCGCGCGCCGAGCTCGCTCAGGCGCCGGGTGGTGGCGGTCTCGTGCAGATCACTGCCGCTCACGCGGAATCCAAGGTTGAGCAGGATCTCGGCGATGCCGCTCATCCCGACGCCGCCGATGGCTACCAGGTGGATGTGACGGGTGTTGCGAAACATGATGCCTCCGTGCCCCTCGATCCTACGCCGCCGGCGCTCCCGATGCCAGCCGCAAAACGTCGGCGGCAATATCGGCGGCCGCGCGCGGCCGCGCCAGGCTGGCGGCGGCCGTCGCCATCGCGGCCAGGCGGGCGCGATCGCCGACGATGGCCTCGACCATGGGCGCCAGCGTGTCCGCGCGGCAATCGCGGTCCTCCAGCACGACGGCGGCGCCGGCCGCCTCGCGGGCGCGGGCATTGCGGAGCTGGTGATCGTCGGTCGCGTGCGGGAAGGGCACCAGTACCGCCGGACGGCCGGTCACGGCCAGCTCGGCCAGCGTCATCGCGCCAGCCCGACACACCACGAGGTCGGCCCAGCGCAGCCCGGGCGCCATGGCATCGATGTAGGGCATCACGCGTACCCGCGCCGGCGACCAGGCGGCGAATGCCGCCGCCACCTCCGCATGGGCGGTGGGGCCCGTCTGCACGACGAGCGCGAGGTCGCCTCGTTGCCGCCACCGCGGCGCGATCGCCGCCAGGGTTTCATTGAGCGTGCGGGCGCCGCCGCTGCCGCCGACGACGAGCACGCGCACATCGCCCTGCGGCAGATCAGGCGCCGTCGCCGTACCCGCGCTGAAGGCCGCGCGCACGGGATTGCCGGTCAGCACGCAACGTGCGGCCGGCAGCCAGCGCCGCGCCGCCTCCTCCCCCAGATAGATGCGCTGCGCCCATCGCGCGGCGAGTCGGTTGGCCGATCCGGGCACCGCATTCTGCTCCTGGATCGCGCAGGCGATGCCGCGCGCACGCGCCGCCGCCATCACCGGGCCGGTGACGTAGCCGCCGGTGCCGAGCACCACCTGCGGACGCCAGCGGCCGAGCAGCACCCACGCCGCGAGCGCCCCGCGGCCGAAGTTTCCCAGGAACCGCGTGCGAGCCACCGCACCGAGGCCGCGAAAGCCCGAAGCCGGCACCGCATGGAATGGCAGACCGGCGTCGGTGGCGAGGCGGCGCTCGATACCCCCCGGCGTGCCCGCGAAACGGATCTCGATGGTCGGCGCCTGTGCGCGCAGCGCCTCTGCGATGGCCAGCGCGGGGTAGACGTGCCCCCCCGTACCACCACCGGTGAGCAGCACGCGCGGCGCGGTCACGACCGGCCCGGCAACCAGTTCTGGCGCCACTGCTGGTAGCTGCGTCCCTGGCGCTCGATGCTCAGGATGATGCCCACGGCCGCGAGGTTGGACACCAGCGCCGACCCGCCGTAGCTGACGAACGGCAGCGGCACGCCCATCACCGGGATCATGCCCGTCACCATGCCGATGTTCGTGAAGCCGTAGACGGCAATCATGGCACTCAGGCCCGCGGCGACGAGGCGTCCGAAGGTGTCCTGCGCGCGCTGCGCGATGCCCAGGCCGCGCCACGCGAAGATCAGCAGCGCCACCACCACGATGACGGTGCCGATGAGACCCAGTTCCTCGCCGAGGTAGCTGAATGCGAAGTCGGTGTGCTGCTCCGGCAAGAAGGAGAACTTGTTGTGGCTGTTGCCCGGACCCAGCCCGTGCCAGCCGCCGGCGCCCAGGCCGATGAGCGACTGGTGCACCTGGTAGCCGAAAGGCGGCTCGTCGCCGCGGCCCTCGCCGAGCCAGCCGAGGCGCCAGGCGTCGATGCGCGTGTGCAGCTTGGACACGGCGAGGTAGCCTGCAGTGGTGCACAGCACCGCCGCCGGCGGCACCAGCGCGAGGAGACGCCAGGAGAGACCCGCCAGCAAGACCACGAGCAGAGTGCTGATCGCCACCACCACCACGTTGCCGAAATTGGGCTGCAGGATGAGGATCACCATGAGTACGCCCGGTCCCGCCGCGAGGGTGCGCAGCAGGTTGCGCCAGGCCAGGGGCTCGGTGACGGCTGGCGCGCCGAGCCGCGCGGCGAGGAAAATCACCACGGCGATCTTCGCCACCTCGAGCGGCTGCACGGGGAAGAGTCCGAAGAAGGAAAACCAGCGCTCGATGCCCGCCTGCTTGCCGATCACCGGGATAGCCGTGAGCAAAAGCCCCACCGCCAGCACGCTCCAGTACACGAAAGGCCGCCGCAGGAACCCGAGGTCGAGGCTCGCGAGCACCACCAGCGCCACCAGACCCAGCGCCAGGCGCACGAGCTGCTTGACGAGGTAGTAATATTGCCCGAGCGAACCCGCCTGAGCCTCGGGCCGGAAGCTCCCGGCGCCGTATACGGCGAGGGTGCCGAGGATGCAGAGCGCAAGCACGGCGAAGAGCAGCATGCGATCGCCGTCGCGGAAGATGCGCAGCAAGCGTCCGCCCACGTCAGTCTCCCTTCGCGCCGAGGGCGCGCGCCGCCGCGGCGAAGGCCTCGCCGCGGTGGCGGTAGTCGCGAAACATGTCGAAGCTCGCGCACGCCGGGCTCAGCAGCACCGTCGCCTCCGGCGCGGCGAGCAGGGCAGCCAGGCGCACCGCCTCCTCCATGCTCGTGGTCGGATGCGTGGGCACCAGATCGCCGACGGCGGCCGCAATGGCGGGCCCCTCCTCGCCGATCGTGACGACGGCCCGCACCTGGGCCATGGCGTCGCGCAGGGGCGTATAGTCCTCGCCCTTGCCCCGCCCGCCGGCGATGAGGACCACGTCGCCAGGGTAGTCGCGCAGGCCGGCGCACACCGCATGCACGTTGGTGGCCTTGGTATCGTCCACGAAGCGCACGCCGCCGAGCCGACCGACCGGCTGGTGGCGATGCGCCAGACCACGGAACGACCGCAGCCCCTCGGCGATGACGTCGGGCGCCAGGCCCAGCGGCAGGACCGCCGCCGCGCTGGCCAGCGCGTTGAGTACGTTGGGTGGCGACGGCAACGCGAGTTCGGACACGGCGAGCAGGCGTACGTCTTCGAGGAAGAGGTCGTCGCCGCGGCGATGCACGGTCGCACCGGCGTCGCGTGCGCCGAAGAGCACGCGCCGTCCTCGGTGCGACCAGGCCAGCGCCTCCGGGCAAGCCGTCCAGGTGACGAAGGCGCCGTCATCGGCCACGTGCTCGACGAGCCGCCGCTTCGCCGCGAAGTAGGCGGCGAGATCGGCGTAGCGGTCGAGGTGGTCGGGAGCTAGGTTCAGCACCACGGCGACGGTCGGGCGGTAGGTGGCGATGGTCTCGAGCTGGAAGCTGCTGCACTCGATCACGGGGATCGCCTCGGGCGGGAGCGTATCGGCGACCATGGCGAGGGGCTTGCCGAGGTTGCCGAGCCCCTCGGACACGAAGCCGGCCGTACACAGCAGGTGGGCGATCCAGGCCGTCGTCGTGGACTTGCCGTTGGTGCCGGTGACGGCCACGCTGCGGCCGCCGAAGACGCGGGCCGACCACTCCAGCTCGCCGTGCACGGGCACGCCCCGGGCGACCAGCTGCTGCAGACGCGGATGCGCGAGGGAGACGCCCGGGCTGAGCACGACCGCGTCGATACTCGCGCGCAGCGCACCGTCCCAGTCGCCGCCCGTGTGCAGCGCGTCGAAGGCGTCGCCCGCGAGGTCGTCGGCCTGCCAGCGCGCGTCGACCCTGTCCTGCGGGGCGTCGTCCACACCCACGATGCGCGCACCGTGCCGGCGCAGCATGGCCGCCGCGGCGCAACCGCTGCGGGCCAGGCCCACCACCAGGATCGTCTTGCCGCGCACGTCGATCACGCCACGCTCCTACTGCAACTTGATGGTGCTCATGCTCAACAGCGCGAGCAGGATGCCCACGATCCAGAAACGTACCACCACCTGCGTCTCCGACCAGCCGCTCAGCTCGAAGTGATGGTGCAGCGGTGCCATGCGGAAGAGACGCCGGCCCTTCGTCCAGCGGAAGAAGCTCACCTGGCAGATCACAGAGACCGCCTCGATCACGAACATACCGCCCACGATGACGAGCAGCAGCTCCTTCTTCACGAGAATGGCCACCGTGCCGAGCGCGCCGCCCAGCGCGAGGCTGCCGGTGTCGCCCATGAACACGCGCGCGGGATGCGCGTTGAACCAGAGGAATCCCAGGGATGCGCCCACGACCGAGGCGCAGTACACCGTAAGCTCGCCGGCGCCGGGCAGGTAGAGGATGTTGAGATAGTCGGCGAAAACCTTGTTGCCCGACAGGTACGACACGGCAGCGAAGGCCGCGAACGACAGCGCGCTCAGCCCGATGGCCAGGCCGTCGAGTCCGTCGGACAGGTTCACCGCGTTGCTCGTGCCGCTGACCACGAGCACGATGAGGGGGATATAGAACCAGCCCCAGTTGATGAGCAGATCCTTGAAGAACGGCACCGACGTCTTCGTGAGCACGGCGCTGCCGTCGCTCGTGATCAGGATGATGCCGAGCACCAGGCCGAAGCCCACCTGACCCGCCATCTTCACGCGGCCGACCATGCCCTTGGGCCGCTTCTTCACCACTTTCAGGTAGTCGTCGACAAAGCCCAGCGCCCCCATCCACACCGTGGCCAGCAACGCGAGCCGCACGTAGGTGCTATCGAGCCGCGCCCACAGCGCCGTGGGCACGACGATGGCGGTGAGGATCAGCAGCCCGCCCATCGTGGGCGTTCCCGCCTTGGCCTTGTGGTGGGCCGGCCCGTCCTCGCGGATGGTCTCGCCGAGTTGCATCGTGGCGAGCTTGCGGATGAGCCAGTCACCGAAGATGAAGGCGATGAGCAACGCCGTGATGGTGGCATAGGCGGCGCGGAAGGTGATGTACTGGAAGACGTTGAACACCGACCACTGGGTGTGTAGCGGATAGAGCAGGTGATAGAACATCGGCCGTCACTCCGGGGCGTCGGGGCCAGGCCAGCGCCGCGCCAGTTCGTCGATGAGTTTCTCCATGGCCGACGAGCGCGAACCCTTGACGAGGATGCGATCGCCCGGCGATGTCGCGGCGGCCAGTACGTCGGCCGCCCGGGCATGCGTCGCGCAATACTCGGCGATCCCGCCGCCCTCGTCAAACCCCGCGACGAGCGGCCGCGCCGCTTCGCCCACGGCCACCAGGCGGGCGATGCCGAGCGCCGCGAGGGCGTGTCCGGTCTCGTGGTGCAGTATCGCGCTCCGGTCGCCCAGCTCGCCCATCGCGCCCACGGCCGCCCAGGCGACGCCGCCCTGCAGGGTGAGGAGCGCCGCGGCGGCTCCGCGTAGACTCTCCGGGTTGGCATTGTAACAGTCATCGAGCAGCACGCGCCCGCCCAGGCGCCGCACATGGCCCCGGTGCGGCGACGGCGCGAAGGACGCCAGGCCGCGGGCGATCGCGGCGTCGTCGACGCCGGCGGCGCGCGCCGCGAGCACGGCGGCGGCGAGGTTGGCGGCGTTGTGCTCGCCCGGCAGCGGCACCGCCCAGGTGGTGTCGTCAAGGTGCAGCCAGCCGGCCGGTTCGCCGGCGCCCGGTTCCCAGCGCCAGCGATGATCGCCGCCGTCGCGGCCGAAGGTCACGACCGGCCCATGCGCCCGCTCCTGCCAGTCGGAAAAACCCGGACTGTCGTGGTTGAGGATGGCCACGCCGTCCGGCGGCAGCACGTCGAGCATCTCCCCCTTGCCGCGGATCACTCCGGCGAGGGAGCCGAAACCGGCCAGGTGCGCCGCCGCGGCGTTGGTGATGATGCCGATCGCCGGCTGCGCCAGGGCGCCGAGCGCAGCGATCTCGCCCACGGCGGACGCGCCCATCTCGACCACGGCGTAGCGGTGGGTGGCATTCAGGCCAAGGAGCGTGAGGGGCACCCCGAGATCGTTGTTCAGGTTGCGGGCCGTCGCGTGCACGGGCCCCGCCGCCGACAGGCAGGCAACGAGCAGATCCTTGGTCGTGGTCTTGCCGTTGGTGCCGGTGACGCCGATCACGTGCACCGTCGTCTGACGCGCGCGCCAGCACGCGGCCAGGCGGGCCAGCGCGGCGCGTGGCCGCGGGCTCACGAGCACGGTGCCGTGGTCGGGCAGCGTGGTGGGGTCGACCTCGTCCGAGAGCGCGCAGGCACCCGCCGCGAGCGCGCTCGCGATGAACGCGCGCCCGTCGACGTGCTCGCCCGGCAGCGCCACGAAGAGCACGTCGGTCGTGACCTGGCGCGAGTCGAGGACCGCGCCGGCGAAGGCTCCGCACAGCGCCGCGGCGTGCACCTCGCGACCACCGGCGAGGGCCCGCGACAGGAGCCCGGCTGCGGCCAGTTCGGTCGCGGCCTCTCGCAGGCGGTAGCGTGTCTCAGGCATGATTCTCGATCCAATCGGAGACGACCTCGCGATCGTCCAGGTGCAGGCGGCGCGACGCGATGAGCTGGTAGTCCTCGTGGCCCTTGCCCGCGATGACGACGATGTCGTCCGCTGCCGCCGCCGCGAGGGCGGCCGCGATCGCGCTACGCCGGTCCAGTTCCACGACCCGTCCGCGCGCACGTGTCGATGACGCCGCATCGAAACCGGCGACGATCTCGGCCGCGATGGCGGCCGGATCCTCGCTGCGCGGATTATCGGACGTGATCCAGACAAGATCGGCGAGTTCGGCGGCAACGCCGCCCATCAGCGGCCGCTTGCCGCGGTCGCGATCGCCCCCGCAGCCGAAGACCACGAGCAGCCGGCCGCGCGTCAGCTCGCGGCAGGTGGTGAGCACGGCCGCCAGCGCGTCGTGGGTGTGCGCGTAATCGACCACCGCGAGCCCGCCGGCGGGCAGGACGAAGCGTTCGAGCCGACCGGGCACCTGCGGCATGTCGGCGAGGGCGTCGACGCAGGCGTCGGGCGCGTGGCCGAGCGCGAGTCCGGCGGCGAGGGCCGCGGCGAGATTTTCCACGTTGAACCGGCCGACCAGCGGGCTGCGCAGCGCGAGAGCCCGGCCACGCCAGTCGAGGCGCAGGGCGATGCCGCCGGCGTCCAGCCGGGCGTCGGTGACGCGCAGATCGGCGTCCACGTGGGAGCCGGTCGCGAAACGCACGACCTCGAGCCCTGTGGTGTCGAGAGCCGCGAACGCCGGGTCACCGGCGTTGATCACGGCCATGCCCGTTGCCTTGCCACGCCGCGGACCGTCGCGCAATAGTTCGAGGATCCGCGCTTTCGCCGCGAGGTAGCTCGCGAGGTCGTGGTGATAGTCGAGGTGGTCGCGACCGAGGTTCGTGAAGACCGCCACGTCGAGGGCCAGCTCGCCGGTGCGCTCCTGGTCGAGGGCGTGCGACGACACCTCCATCGCCGCGGCGCGGCAGCCGCCGGCGACCATGCGCCCGAGCCAGTGGAAGAGCACCGGGCCTCCCGGCGTGGTGAGCGGCGCAGGAAGCTGCGTGTGCCCATCATCGTAACGGATGGTGCCGAGCAGGCCGCACGGTCCCACCAGACTGGCCAGCATGTCTCGCATGAGGAACGCCACGGTGGTCTTGCCGTTCGTACCGGTGACACCGGCGACAGTGAGCCGGGAGTCCGGTCGTCCCTCGCACTCGCGCGCCAGGCGGGCAGGCAACCCATGGGTGCTGGGGGCCACCACCCAGGCGGCGGGTTCGCGGTCGGTCAGGGACGACCGGACCTCCTCGTGACGGGCGGCGTCGATCGCCACGGCGGCCGCGCCCTGGGCAAGCGCAGCGTCCACGAAGCGATGACCGTCCCGTACTGCCACGAAGAGCGAGTCAGGACCTGCCTGACGGGAATCTTCGGTGACGCGGGCGATGGCCTCATCGGCTCGCCCGAAGATCTCGAGGTCTGGCCAGGGCGCGCACAGCGCATTCAACGCGCTGCCCACGTCGACTCCATCGTCACGACCAGTCCGTCGGACGGCAGCGGTTCGCCCGCAGCCGGCGCCTGCGACACCACGTAGCCCACGCCGTCGATGCGCACGGCGATGCCGAGTCGCGCGGCGAGGGCCTGCACCTGGCGGTTGCTCAGTCCGCCGAGATCGGGGCACACGGCCGCCGTCTGGGGCGCCACGGTCGTGCCGCGCACCGTCAGCACCACGGTGCTGCCGGTTGCGATGCGGGTGCCCGGTGCTGGAACCTGCTGCAGGACGATGCCGTTCTTGTCGGCGCCGTCCACCAGCAGGCCGGCGGCGACGAGCCGCGCCGTGGCGACCGGGCTACTCAGATAGAGCACGTCGGGGACGGTGAGCCGCGCGCCAGGCGGATCCATGGCCAGGCGGACGCTCCCACGGTCGAGATCGGTGAGCCAATCGGTGCTGCGGCGGATCTCCTGCACCACCTGGCCGAAGAGCGGCACGGCGCTCTGGGCCGCGTAGTGATGCCAGCCCCGCGGCTCGTCCAGCACGGTGAGGATCACGAGACGGGGGGCGTCCCATGGCACGATTCCCGCGAACGTGGCCACGTACTTGTTCGGCGCGTAGCCGCGGCCGTCGACGCTCTTCTGCGCCGTGCCCGTCTTGCCGCCGAGGGCGATCCAGTCCCGTTGCGCGGCCACGCCGGTGCCCGACGACACGACGCGCGCCATCGCCGTGCGCAGCGTGCGTGCCAGTGCCGGCGGCATCACCATGCGCAGCGGCGTGGGCGGACAATGGCGCACGAGACTGCCGTCCTGATCGCGAATCTCGCGCACGAGGCGTGGCGCGAAGAGCGTGCCTCCGTTCGCCACCGCCGCCACGGCCAGGCCGAGTTGCAGGGGCGTGACGGCCACCTCCTGACCGATCGCCATCGTCGCCTGCGACCGTCCCGACCACTGCGCAGGCGCATGCAGCAGCCCGGCCGGTTCGACCGGGTAGGGCGCGTTCGTGCGCTGGCCGAACCCGAAGGTCTGCAGGTCGCGGTAGAACTCGCGTGGTGTGAGGTTGGCCACGGCCCGTGCGAAGAACACGTTGCTCGACTTCGCAAAGGCGTCCATGAAGCTGGTGCGACCGAACTCGTGGCCATCCGCCTCGCGGATGACGAAGCGGTCGAAGTGGCCGTCGGCGCAGTCGATCGTGGTGGCCGTGTCGATGGCGCCTGCTCCGAGCAGCGAGGCGGCGGTGAAGATCTTGAAGACCGAGCCCGGCTCGTACTGGAAGCTGAAGTTGCGGTTGTTCCACATCGCCGCATCCGTCACGCGTGCGGTGCGGTCGGCCAGGGTGGGCCAACTCGCTGCGGCCAGCACGTCGCCGCAGCTCGGATCGATGATGAGCACCGAACCACCGGCTGCGCCGTACTCGCTGACCGCGCGGGTGAGCTGCGACTCGCAGATCTCCTGCAGGTCCGCATCGATCGTCAGCTCGACGTCGTGACCGTGTACCGCCGGCGTGACCACCACGTCACCGAGGTTGCGGCGCGGATCGGCTGAACGCAGACGGATCGCGCGTCCGGGTTGACCGGCCAGCAGCGCGTCGAGGCCGCACTCGAGGCCAGCGGTGCGCTCGTCGCCCCGGGAATCCTGGTGGTAGAAGCCGATGAGAGACGCCCCGACACCATCCAGCGGATACACGCGCGCGCTGCCCTCGTCGATGGTGATCGCGGGAAAGCGGCGCAACGCCTCCTGCTGCGCAGGCTCGAGGAACGCATCGCGCCGCAGCGGCAAGAACGCGCCATGCGCCTTCGTGATACGCCGCGCGAGCGCCGCCGGATCCATCCCGACCACAGGGCCGAGCACCCTGGCGAGCGGCAGCGGATCCTCCACTCGACTCGTGGCGACGCCCAGGGTCGTGGCCGTGACCGACAGCGCGAGGGGCCGCCCGTGGCGATCGAAGATGTCGCCGCGGCGCGGCGCCAGCGTGTGGGCCTTCACCCACTGCGCATCGGCCAGCTCGCGGTAGTTCGTGTGTTCGAGGACCTGGACCTGGATGAGGCGCGCCACGAGGAGGAGCCCGCCGAGCAGCACGAGTCCGCGGGCCACGCCGAATCGCGCGCGTGTGGTCATGGCCGCTCCACCCCTGCGGTGGCGGCCGCGACAGCATCACCGCCGCCGACGTTGCGCAGTACGCGTCGCCACAGATGACCACCACCATGGTGGTTAGGCGTGACCATGACCAGGACCTGCCCCGGGTCGTCGGGATTGATCATACCCAGCTCGCGGCACGCACGGTCGACCACGACGAGGCGCGACGATGTCTCGTTCCAGCGCGCGGTGAGCACCGCATGCCGGGTGATGAGCGCGGTACGCTCGCGGGTGAGCGCGCCGATCTCGCTGCGCGCGCGCGTGACCTGGTTGCCGAGAAAGATCGCCGCGGCGAGACCGGCCACGACGAGCATCCCGGCGATGACGCCGCACATCACGGGGCGGCCGAGGGTGGCCCGTCGCCGCGCCATCGTGCGCGGGATCTGGCGGGTGGCACCGGTGAAGAGCCCGGCGACGGTCTGGGTGGTCACGGCGAGCTCCTTGCGGCCGGGGCCAGAACGCGAACCGCGCGCAGCTTGGCGCTGCGCGCGCGTGGATTTTCGGCGATCTCCGCCGCACCGGGTGTCACGGGGCGGCGCGTGAGCGGCTCGAGCGTGCGCGTGTGTCCGCAGATGCACACCGGCACCGACGGTGGGCACAGACAGTCGCGCCGCTCGCGATCGATCCAGCGCTTGACGATGCGATCCTCGAGCGAGTGGTAGGCGATGACGACGACGCGCGCGCCGCCGCCAAGCAGCGCGGGCAGGGCATCGAGGGTGTCGGCGAGGGCCCCCAGCTCGTCGTTGACGGCGATGCGCAGGGCCTGGAACACGCGGCTGAGCACGGCGTTGACGGGCGCCCCCCTGGGGAGCGCCGTGGTCACGACCTCGCGCAACTGCGCCGTGGTGCGGATCGGCTCCGTCCGACCCGCACCCTTGATGGCCCTTGCCAGTGGCCGCGCTCCGCGCTCCTCTCCGTATTCTTGCAGGATCCTGGTGAGTGCCATCTCGTCCAGTTCCTCGAGCAGAGCGTGAGCGGGCTGGCCTCGATGCTGGTGGAAGCGCAAGTCCAGCGGGCCGTCGGCGCGATACGTGAACCCCTTCGTGGGATCGTCGAGCTGCCGCGAGCTGACACCCAGATCCAGCAACAGACCATCCGCACCCTGCCAGTGCGTATCCGCCAGCGCCTGCGCGATCTGGCGGAAACTCCCATGCCAGCAGTTCAGCCCGGAGCGGTCGGCCGAGATCCGTCTGCATGACGCGACCGCTTCCTCGTCGAGGTCCAGTCCCAGGACGGTGGCTCCGGCGTCCAGCAGCGCCTGGCTGTGCCCGCCGAATCCGAAGGTCCCGTCGACGATCCGCTTGCCCGGTCCCGGCTCGAGCCAGCCGAGGACCTCATCCGTGAGCACCGGGACATGCAGCGGCTCGTTCATGCCGACTGGACGGGCTGAGTGCCTGCCACCACCTTCCAACCTTGCGGCAACCACGTGCCGCGCTCGAGTTCGCGATCCCAGTCCTCCATGGCCAGGATCGCATCGAGATACGCGCTCCAACCGACGAGCCGCAGGCAGTGGCCGAAGGACCGGAGGCCCCGGCTCCAGCGGATCAGCGGCGAGACGCAGCGGTAGTCCATGTGCAGGAGACGCCGGCCGTCAAACACGAGCTGGCAGCTGCGCGCTGGCAACGCCAGGCTCACCTGGCGCATCAATTCCTGACAACCGTCACGATCGAGGATGCCGGCGAGGGAAACCCGGACCAGGTCGCCACGCTGATTGATGCGAAACACGAGAGCCCCTGCCTTCGCAGCGGCCGGCCGGATCTCACCTCGCGGCATGTGGGCTCCTTCCCATGACGTCACCCCTCCATGGGCGATCAACCGAAGAACGTATCCAGGTGCGCGGACGCCGGCGCGCCCAGCGTGGCCTCGACGATGGCGTAGCGCTCCGGATCCCAGAGCTCGATGTAGTGCCCCATGCCGATGCACAGGACGCGGCCCGTCACGCCGACGGTCTGCAACAACTCGTTGGGCACCGCCACGCGCCCCTGGCTGTCGGGCACGATCAGCTGGCTCACCTTGCTGAGTCCGCGCAGCACCATGCGCTTGTCGCGTCCCGCCTCGCCCGTCTGCGCCACCTTGTCGAAGGCCGCGACGAAGGCATCCCGGGGCATGAGATTCAGCGATCCATCGGGTCCCTTGGTGATCACGAATCCGTCGTCCTTTGCGGCCTTCGCACCCCGGCGCAGCTTGAACGGCAGGTTGAACCGCCCCTTGGGGTCCACCGCGCGCTCGTAGGAGCCGAAGTATGTGGATTCGCTCATCATCGAAACCTGTTTTCACCAATCTTCACCATAAGACCCCACTGCCAACCACTGGACTGTAGTTCTTCCCCACCACAAAGTCAATAGGCTCGCGCAAAAAAAAGTGCGGTCCCTGTCCAGGGACCGCGATTCCGTCGCAAGATATTGTCCGATAACGAATTATAACGTCAGAGCTTCAGGTCCCCCATCCGTGGTACCAGCAGATCGCGCCATGGCGCTTGCGTCACCGACCGGAAACGCACCAGCATGATCGTGCTACCGACGGCGTAGGCCACGCTCGACGCCCAGGCGGCCCCCACGGCGCCATGGGTCGGGATCCAGGCCAGACAGAGGGCAACGTTGGCCGCCACCGTCGCGGCGCTGGCCTGGGTATTCCAGCCCGACCGGCCGCGGCCGATGAAATCGCCCGCCAGCACCGCCCCCGGGGCGAAGCAGACGATGCCAGGCAGCAATGCGCGCAGAGGCGCGGCCGACGCCGCGTAACTGCCACGAAAGAGCCACCCGAACACGGGTCCAGCGAGCAACGCCACGAACACCGCCCCCACGGCCGTGAGCGTCAAGCCCAGGCGCACCGCGCGCGCGGCCGTGGCGTCGCGCACGTGCGGATCGCCGACGTCGGCCGAGGAATGCACGAGGAACGGATTGAGCGCCTCGGGCAGCATCCAGAGCATCTCCCCCGCCCACACCGCCACGCTATAGATCCCCACCGCCGCCGCGCCGTGATCGAACTCGAGGAAGCCCTGGTCCACGCGCAGGAGCAGGAGATACGCCACCGCCGAAAGCTGACCGAGCCAGCCGTGGCGCAGACACCAGCCCACGAGGCGCGGGATCGACGGCGCCGACGCGAACTCCGCACGCCCGGACAGCGCGCGTACGGCGAGGATCGCGAGGGCGACCGCCGCCCCCACCTGCACCGCGGCGTACACGCCGATCGCCCCCCGCAGGTTGAGCGAACCGACGAGGACGAGGACCGCCACACCAGCGAGCTGGGCGATGGCGCGGCCGGCGTTCACGATGGTGCCGGTCACGAGCCGACCGGTGGCCAGCAGGTCGTAGGTATGGATATCGAAGGCCACCAGTGCCAGCGTGGCCGCGGCCGTGGCGACGAGGCCGAAGCGATCCCACCCCAGGTGCCGCGTGATCCCGGACCAGGCGTGCCCCCGCTGCACGGCGAGCACGACCGCGGCGAGCACGAGTGCCAGCAGTCCGAGCCAGCACGCCTGCGCCACGAGCAGGCGCCGCGCGGGAAGCGTGCGCTGGCGTAGCGGCGGCACGGCGGCCAGGCCCATGCCGCCGTTGAGCAGGGCGGCGACGACCATGGCCACCATCATCGTGAGGCTGAAGTATCCCTGCCCCGCGGGACCGAGATGGCCCGCGAGCAGAACCACGACGAGTGCGCCCGCCGCCTTCTGCACGATGCGCCAGACGACGATGCGCGAACCCGTGCCGACCATTGTCACGGCCCACCCCGCAGCGTCCGCCGCATCGCCGCCGCCACGGTCCACAGCGGATGCGAGCGGCGGAGCTGGCAACGCACCTCCTCGGCCGCCCCCATCAGGCGCTTGAACTGCCGCAGGCCGGTGCGCCCCGCGTAGCCGCCGAAGTCAAGGACCCGCGCGCCGCGTGCACATCCCTCGACGATGTCCTGCCAGTAGAGCAGGGTCGAGGGAAAGACCTCGCGCGCCAGATCCGGACGGCTCGCGCCGTAGAGCGCCGCGACGCGGTCGCGCCAGGCGATGCAGAAATGGCCGCCGACGATCACTCCCCGCCGCCGCACCAGGGCGAAGAACGCGTGCTGTGAACGCTCGCGCAACAGGGCCTGCATGAACTCGAGCGGCACCGGCGCCTGCGCCCAGCTGGCGGCCACGTCCAGATAGATGGCATACCAGGCGGCGACGTCGTCGGGATCGGTGCTCGTGTGCAGTGTGCAGCCGCGTTTCAGCCCGCGATTGCGTTCGTTGCGGCGGTTATTCGAGAGCACGGTGCGCTCGATGTGGGCGAGGCCGCCCGAGAGATCGATCACGGCGGTAGCCACGTCTTCCCGTTGCCAGCCGGACGCCGCCGGCACGAGCGCCGACTGCGCCGCACTCAGCGTCACCGCGGCGGTGATCGTGCGGCCGCGCACACTCGCGCCGCAGGCGTCGAGAAGGGCCCCGGCCACGCGCCTCCGTTCGGCCGGCGTCAGGTCGTCGCTCACCTGGGGGCCGGCCGGACTGCCCTCGAGGCCGCTCTCGAGCCGATCGAAACCGTGGCGACGGCGGCTGAGCGCCACCAGCCCGCCCACGAGAGCGCCCTCGCGGTGGGCCGCCCACCAGCGCTGCGCGGCATGCGGGTAGTACCGGGCCGCGGCGTCGTTCCACCATGCGGACGCGGCGAAGTCGGTCGCCGCGACACCGTCGAGCCACGCATCCCAGCCCGCGGGCGCCGTACCGCCGCTCGTGACCGTGATCACCGCAGGCATGGTCGCTCGAGCAACGTGGCCAGAGCATCACGGACCCCGCGCCGGTCGCCCAGCGCCGCGAGGTCGAGTAGGTGCGGCATCAGGCGGGCCGCCGCGTCGGGATCACCGGTGCGGCAACGCGCCTGGTTGATCAGCGGGTTGGCGCTGGTCTCGAGCACCTCGCCGGGATCCAGCAACGACTCGTGGCACTTCTCGCCGGGCCGCAGGCCCACGATCTCGATCCCGGGTCCGAGATCGTCGTTCTCCACGTCGAATCCCGACAGCGCGAGCAGCGTGCGCGCCAGTTCCAGGATCGACACCGGGTCGCCCATTTCGAGGATGTACGTAGCACCCGCCTCGCCCAGGACCATGGCCTCGAGGACCAGAAGCGCCGCTTCCTTGATGGTCATGAAGTAACGCGTCATCTGCGGGTCCGTGATCGGCAACGGCAAGCCCTGAGCGATGCGCCGCTGGAAGAACGGCACCACCGAGCCGCGGCTGCCGAGCACATTGCCAAAGCGCACCGTCATGAAGCGCGTCGACCCGGGACCGGCCTGGGCATGCCGTACGAGAAGCTCTGCGAGCTTCTTCGTGGCGCCCATGATGCTCTGCGGCGCGACCGCCTTGTCGGTGCTCACCATCACGAAGCGCTCGGCGACGACCTCCCGCGCGAACGCGATGAGATTGGCCGTGCCGCCGCCGTTGACGACCACGGCCTCCTCGGGATTCGCCTCCATCAGGGGCACGTGCTTGTGGGCCGCGGCGTGCAGAATGAGCTGCGGGCGGTGCCGCTGCGCGAGCACAGTGAGACGGGCCGCGTCGCGCACGTCGCACACCACCGTCGTGAGCCGGGTCTTGCCGGCGCGCGGCGCCAGCTCGCCGTGGATCTCGAAGAGGCTGTTTTCGCCGCGGCCGAGCAAGATGAGTTCCTGCGGCTGCAGTGTCAGGAGCTGGCGGCACAGCTCGCCACCGATCGATCCGCCAGCACCGGTCACGAGTACGGTGCGCCCCTCCACAACGTCGCGCGCCGGACCGGTCTGGAAGGTCACCGTCTCGCGGCCGAGCAGATCCTCGGGCGCGATGGGGCGCACCTGCTGGAAGCTGACGTCGCCCTCGATGATGGCGCGCAGGCCAGGCACGATGCGAAAGGGCAGCTTCGCGCGCCGGCACAGCATGAGCAAGCGGCGGATGAGCGCCCCGCGCGCACTCGGGATGGCCAGCAGGATCTCCTGCGCGCTGACCGCGCGGGCCGCGTCCACCAGGTGGGTCGTATCGCCGACCACCGGCAGCCCGACCACTTCCTTCCCCAGCAGGGCGGCATCGTCGTCGACGAAACCGACCGGCTCGACGGCCAGATCCTGTTCGCGGATCTGCCGCACCAGCGAGCGTCCGGCCTCGCCGGCGCCGACGATGAGCAAGCGCGCCTTGGTGGTCAACGAGCGTCCTTTCCCGATTCGCGACTGCCGCCGGGCTGGAACCAGAGCGTCCGCCAGGTAGATCCGCGTCCGCCCGCCCAGGCGCCGGTGAGTCCCGGCGGCGCCGAGATCGCGTTCCAGAACGGATCGGCGTCCCAGGCGTTCGGCCGCGGCCCCACGAGGGACACGTGCCCCCGCAACAGTGCGACGACCAGCGGCCACTGCCTCCAGAGGGGCAAGATGCGCCCATCCCGGCCGGTCGCAATCGTGACCCGGAGATTATGCCCGCCCGCGCCGCGCCAGTCGATGATTTCCCGCCCCGAATGACCGCGCGACCAGACCGCCACCACCGCCAGGGCCGCCCCCACGACCAGCCCCAGCACCCTCAGGCCGGCGCGACGCAGAGTCTGTCCATCGTCCGGGTCGAGCACGCCGCTCACGTCCGCACCGAAAGTCTCCGCCCGGGCCCCGGCCTCGAGCATCCAGGCTTCGTCGATGCGCCAACGCAGTCGGATGCGCGCGCGGCGCAGCTGCGCGAGCTCGGCCGCATCGCCCCGGGGAGCCTGCCAGAACACGACCTGGGACACCCGCAGCCGCTCGACGAGTGCCGGCAGCTCCTGCACCGGCCCGAGCCACGGGATCTCCAGCTCCTGGTCCGTGACGGGCGCATCGGTCACGTAGCCCACGGGATCGATCCCCTCGCGGCGCGGGTCCGGACAGCCGCCCAACCACTGCTGGAGCTGCGCGGGCGTGGCCACGAGCAACGTGCGCTCCAGGGAGAAGTAGCCGCGCTCCATGCGACGCCGCAGGCGGGTGAAGATCTGTTCACCCAGGATGGTCAGCCCGGTGAACAGCGCCAGGAAGAGCACGAGCACCGCGCGACTCACGACGTCCTGTCGACCGAGGTACGGCGTCGCCAGCAGGAGCAGCCCCACGAGGCCCTGCTGCCGCACATACTCGCCCAGTCGCGTGAGTCGGCGCAGCCGCTCGCCCCGGTACCGCCCCAGGAGCAGGAACGTCACCGTCACGAGCAGGGCGGCGTACGCCAGGAAGCCGCGATACCAGGACAGCGGGAAGAGGGTCTCGGGAAACAATGGCTGGAACGCACGCCGCACCCCGTACGCAGTGAGGAAGGCGACGAGAAGCAGCACCATGTCCAGCAGCCAGAGCCCGATCTGGTCGAGCGGTTGCCGCCACTTCTTGAGCAGGTAGACGAGCACGCCCCACTTCTCGTAGAACGACATCAGGCTCGTCAGGTGCAGCCAGTAGCTGCGCGTCAGCGGGCCGCGCGCACTGGCGCGCCGGTGGCGGTGCACGAAACGCGCAGCGGGCGTGTAGACGACCTCATACCCGCAGCGCCACATGCGGTAGCACCAGTCGACGTCCTCGAAGTACAGGAAGAAGCGCTCGTCCATCGGTCCGCACCGCGCCAGCGCGTCGCGCCGCACCAGGAGGCAGCCGCCCAGCACCCAGTCCACCGGACGTTCGCTCAAATGGTCGAAGTCGCGCATGAGATGGCGACTCACCGTGCGGCTGCGGGGAACGACGCGTCCCAGCGGCGTCCGCCGCAGCAGCAGCGTGCGCAGGGTGTAGAAGCGCCGACACGACTCCTGCACGCTGCCGTCGTCGTTGAGCAGTTGCGGACCGATGATGCCGGCGCGCGGCCGTGCGGCGGCGAAGGCCACGAGCGCGTCGAGCGAGCCCGGCAGCACCACGATGTCGGGATTCAGGATGAGGTAATAGTCGGCCGCCACCTGCGCGAGTCCCTGGTTGCACCCGCGCGCGTAGCCCCGGTTCTCGGTGTTCATGAGCCAGTGGCAGGCCGGAAAACGATCGCGCACACGATCGAGATCGGGGGCGGTGCTCGCGTTGTCCACGACGACGATCTCGTGGGCACACGCCGGCGCTTGCTCGTGCAGCGAGGCCAGGCATCGCTCGAGATCGTCGGGCGTGTTGTAATGAATGATCACGATGCCGAGCGTCACCGACATCACGGAATCTTCTTCAGCCGCAGGGCCCACACCACCCACGCCGCTTCCAAGATGATCCGTCGCGACATCTTGCTCATGCCGACCTGCCGATCGACGAAGAGTATCGGAATCTCCTTGATGCGCATCCCGCGTTTCCACACGTGGTACGTCACCTCGATCTGGAAACTGTAGCCGTCGCTCTTGATCCGGTCGAGGGGCAGCGCCGCGAGGGTCGAGCGGCGGAAGCACTTGAAGCCGCCCGTGCAATCGCTGACCGGCAGGCCCGTGATCAAGCGCGCGTAGTGATTGGCGCCCACGCTGAGGATGAGCCGGCTCAGCGGCCAGTTCACCACCGTGATGCCATGCAGATAGCGGCTACCGAGCACGAGATCGTGGTCGGCGATCTCGCGCAGGAATTGGGGCAGCGCCGTGGGGTCGTGGCTATGATCGGCATCCATCTCGAAGATCACGTCGCATTCGGTGTTGGCCAGCACCCACTGGAAGCCGGCGATGTAGGCCTGTCCCAGGCCGGCCTTGCTGGGCCGCAGCAGTAGATGCAGCCGCGTGCCGAAGCCGGGCAGACCGCGCACCACGTCGGCCGTGCCATCGGGCGAGCTGTCGTCCACGACCAGCACGGCGAGCCGGGGATCCTGCGCGAGGATCTCGGGTACGATGCGCGCGATGTTCTCCGCCTCGTTGTAGGTCGGTACCACCACGATGGGCCGCATCTCACTCATGTCGCCTCCACCCCACCACCAGCAGTACGACGATGCCTAAAAGTCCGATCAGGCTGGCGACGAATCCCGCGCGCAGACCAGGCGTGTGGTAGGCGAACCGCACCTCGTGTTTTCCCGCCGGCAACGCCACGGCCCGCAACGCGTGGTCGGCCGTCAGCAACGGCTGTGCCGCGCCGTCCACGTGGACGATCCAGCCCGGAGCGGCGAGGTCGGCAAGCACGAGCACCGCGGGCGACGGCGCCTCGGTCGCCAGCACGATCTCGTCGGGACCGTCCTTCACGAACGTCGGGCGCGGCAGTGGTGCCTCGGCGGGCACGGGCGGCGGTTCCGGGACCTGGTCGAGCACGACGGCCGCGCTCGCGTCGTGACGACCGGCGACGATCGCATCGAGGAATGGACCGAGCGAATCGTTCGCCGCGATTGTGAAGCGGTCGACCAGCCGGGCCCGCGGCAAGGCGGCGCGATTGTGGTAGAGCCACATGTTCCCGACAGTCTGCGGCGTGGGTTCGAGGTCGAGCCCGACCTGGCGCAGCACGTCGAACGCCTCGGCCGGCAGCGCGCGCGCGAAGGTGACCGTCGTCGCTCCGAGCCAGTTCGCGAGGTGGCCGCTGGGCATCTGCCCGAAGAGCCGCTGGCGCAGTTCCTCGGCCACCGCCGGCTTGGCCGGGTAGTAGCCGCCGAGCGACCGCACACCCACGGTCATGTAGGCATTGCTCTGGCTGTCGCGCGCCAGCGGGTACACGCGCTCGTGCCCCACCCCGGCCTGAAGCGCGGCGGCCAGAGCCGGATCGACGAGCGGGGCGCGCTGGCGACGATAGGGATGCTCGAGCCGGGCGGCGGCCAGGAGGCGCCCGCGTCCCTGCGAGTCGGCCACGACCTGCTGCAGGGCTGTCTGCGGTGCCGTCACCAGCCTCGCCACGGAACCCAGGTCCACGCACAGGAGCAGCGCGAGCACCCACACCAGCGCCCGCGCCCGGAAGACCGCGTGCCGCGTGGCCAGGAAGATCGCCCCGGCGGCCGCGAGCAGCACCAGGCCGTCGCGCACGAGGAAACTCTTCTGGAGAGCCCAGGCGCCGTCGAGCAGCACGTCGACCGCCTGCTTGCCCGTGCCCGCGGCGACGTCCCGCAGATGGCTGCGGAACGCGCCGGCCGTGGCGCCGGACGCGCCGGCGACGAGCGTGAGCGCGCCGAGCGCCGCGAGCACGATGAGCACGATGCGCCGTTGCCGGTCACGTCCGGGGGCATCCTCGGCCAGCGCCGCCGCCCCCTGGCCCGCCAGGACCGCTGCCACGAAGGCCAGTAGCACCAGGATCATCGAGGGCACGCGGAACTTGTCGAAATACGGCAGTGCGGCATACATCGCCTGGTACAGGCCCGGACTGCGGCCTCCCAGGGCTACCAGCAGCGCCAGCACACCGGCGACCGCGCAGCAGAGCACCAGGCTGCGCCGCCGCGTCCACCAGGCCGCGCCGGCCAGCACCAGCCATAGCCAGCCGAGGTAATTGGGATAGTCGGTGAAGGGCATCGGTCCCATGTACGTGGCCTTGCCGAAGCCCATGGCGCCGGGCTGCACCAGCGTCGGGATCTCCTGCGGTCCGAGGCTCCAGGCCGTGGCGTAGTCGAAGCCCACACCGCCTCCCGCTCCGCTCCCGCCGCGGGTCGAGATGGCCGCGTAGTCGTGCACCGGAAGCAGCATCACGGCGCCCACCAGGAACGCGAGCGCCAGGGCAACGGCCACCAGTCCGGCGCGCCGCAACCGCGCGCCGATCGGCACGACGTCACCCAGGGGCCAGGCGACGTGCCACACGACGATGAATCCGAGCAGCAGAAGCGTGTAGTACGTGATCTGCACGTGCCCGCGCAGGAATTGCAGTCCGAGCAGCAATGCCAGCCAGCCCACAGAACGCAGGCGCCCGCGCGTGAGCACGTCGAAGGTCAACCCCACCAGCCAGGGCAGGTACATCGCCGCGCCCAGCTTGCTGCCGTGTCCGTACACGCTCCACGCCACGATGCGCGCGAACATGAGCCAGCCCACGGCGCCCACGACCCGCGCCGCCAGCGGCAGGCGCCAGCGGCCCAGCAGCCACACCATGCCCAGACCGCCGAAGACGAGATGGGCAAGCAGCCACGTCAGCGGCGGGAAATGGAGCTGGCGCTGGAGGAACTCGAGGATCAGGCCCGGCGGATAGAGCCCTGGTGTGTAGGCTAGCGAACCGAAGGTGGGCATGCCGATGAAGATGAACGGAGTCCACTGGGGATAGCCGCCCGCCGCGTCGCCGGCCAGCCGGAACGCGTCGGAGCTCTCGGCGTCGGCGCTCTGGAACACGTGGCCGCGGAACATGGCCCCCGGATAGAGCCATGCCAGTATCAGGACCACGGCCAGGGCGGGCGCCCAGGCGCGCAGTCGGGACAGCGGCGGCATGGTCACACGGCCCTCCTTCGCGATTCAGGTTAGCATTCCCGGCGCAGGATTGTCCACCGGCGCCGCCCGCAGCTCGTCGAGGGCACCTTGTACCAGGGCCAGGGCCGTCGCCCAGCGGCCGTGCCACAGATGCCACACGTAGTGGCCGCCGAAGTAGGCGAGCTGGCCCAGGGCGAGCGCGGGCCAGTCGCGGACCGGCCAGTGGCGGCGCAGCAGCTTGATGTGGCTGCGGCTGCGCAGGTACGCCTTCCGCGGACTGCCGACGCCGAGGCTGGCGCTCACACGGTGCAGGATGAGCGCGCGTGGCACGTGCAGGATCTCGCCGCCCCGCTCGCGCATGCGCAGGCTGTAGTCGGCATCCTCGCCGTAGAAGTAGAAATCGGTGTCGAGCAGACCGAGCCGCTGAAGGTTCTCACGCGCGAGCAGCAAGGCGCACCCCGTGCCGTAGTCGACGAAACGCTGCTCGAGGGAGAGCTTGCCGGTGAGCTTGCGGATCCCCTCGTGGCTCACCCAGCCGCTCCAGCGGCCCACACGCCCACCGTCGTACCAGGCGCGCGCGGGGTCGTCGAAGTAGCAGATGCGCGGCGTGGCCGCCCAGGCGCGCGGCTCGGCCGCGAGCGCGGTGGTGAGCCGTTCGAGGCTGCCCTGGGGCACGCTCGTGTCGTTGTTCAGCAGGAGCACCTGGTCCTGCGGCAGCCCTTCCTCGAGCAGGCGTTGCAGGGCGAGGTTGTTGCCCGCCGCCCACCGCAGGTTGCGGTCCGACTCGATGATCTCGACCTCGGGATGGTGCTTGCGCACGAAGGCCAGCGAGCTGTCCGTGGACGCGTTGTCGACGAGAAGCACTCGCAGATCGGGATAGCCCGCGTCCCGGAGGGAGCGCAGGCAGTCCGGCAGGACCTCGCGGCCGTTCCAGTTCACCACCACGACCACCAGGCTCGGCAGGGTATCAGACACGATCGCGCACCCGGAACGCCTCGGTCGGCCGGCGCTGGCTGACGATCAGTTCCGCGATCAGCCCCAGGCTGATGAACTGGATGGCCATGATGACGAGCACGAGTCCGAGCACCAGCATCGGGCGCACGCGCAGCGCGTGTCCCACGAGCCAGGTGACGAGGAAGTACAGGCAGATCGCCAACCCCGCCGTCCCCGTGCCCACGCCGAGCCGGCCGAAGAAATGCAGCGGCGAGGTGCCGCGCGCGTGCAGGAACGACACGGTGAGCAGATCGAGGAAGCCGTGCAGAAAACGGTCGAGGCCATACTTGGTGACGCCGTACTTCCGCCGGTGGTGGCGCACCGGGATCTCCGTGACACGGAAGCCATCGAGATGCGCGAGCGCCGGCACGTAGCGGTGCATCTCGCCATAGAGCGGCAGCCGCTGGGTGACTTCGCGGCGGTACGCCTTGAGCCCGCAATTGAAGTCGTGCAGGGCGAGTCCGCACATCCGGCTCGTGGCCCAATTGTAAATCTTGGAGGTGTTGTTCTTGACCCACGTGTCCTTGCGATCCTGCTTCCAGCCCGAGACGAGGTCCCAGCCCTCGTCGAGGGTGGCGAGCAAGCGCGGGATCTCGACAGGATCGTCCTGCAGGTCGGCGTCCATGGTGACGACGATGCGCCCCTGCGCGGCAGCGAAACCCGCCGCTAGCGCCGCCGCCTTGCCATAGTTGCGCGCCAGGCGGATGCCGTGCACGTGGGAGTCGGCCGCAGCCTGGGCCTGGATCGCTTCCCAGGTGCTATCGCGCGAGCCGTCGTCAATGATCCACATCTCCCAGGCGAGGCCGGCGGCCGCCGCCACGTCGCGCACCTGCGCCACCAGTTCGGGGAGCGATTCGGCCTCGTTGAACGCGGGCACCACGATGGCGACATCAACCACCCTGACGCCTCCTGGCCACGGTCCACATGACCTCGCGTGCGATCCCCTCGGCGAACGGCACTTGCGGCGCGTATCCGATGAGCGCCTCGCCGTGCGAGCGGTCGGCGTAGGTGTGGCGGACGTCGCCCTTGGCCGTCTCGGTGTAGGCGATCTGCGCCTGGGTGTGCGGCGCGGTCTTGCGCAGAAGCGCCGCGATCAGCTCGAGCGCGTCGGCCAGCACGATGCGTGAGCCGCCGCCCACGTTGAACACCGGCCCGCCCGCCGGCGCCGCCACGCTCAGCAGATTGGCGCGCACGGCGTCGGTGACGTAGGTGAAATCGCGCGTCTGCCGGCCATCGCCATACACGCGGAAGGGCCGTCCGTCGAGCGCCGCCTCGCAGAACTTGCGGAAGGCCATGTCGGGCCGTTGCCGCGGGCCGTACACCGTGAAGTATCGCAGACTCGCCGTCGGAACCTGGAAACCCTCGGCGTACAGCACGCAGAGATGCTCGGCCGCCAGCTTGCTCACGCCGTAAGGGGAGCGCGGCATGGGCAGCATGTCCTCCGTCACAGGATACTGCGGCTGGTCGCCGTACACGGAACTGGAGCTTGAGTAGACGAGGCGCGCGAGGTCGCCGCCCACACGCGGATCGCGGCAAGCTTCGAGTAGCCGCTGGGTCGCCAGCACGTTCCAGTCGAGGTAGTGAGTGAACTCGCGTCCCCAGCTCGCCCTCACGCCCGCCTGCGCGGCCAGATGGAAACAGGCGCGAGCGCCGGCCAGGAGGTCGACCGCATCGAGGTCGTTCAGATCGCGTTCCAGGAACGTGAACCGCGGATGGGCCTGGGCCGTGCCCAGGTTCTCGCGCTTGAGGGCCGGATCGTAGTAGTCGGTAAGCCGGTCGACGCCCACCACGTCGCATTCCAGCGCGAGGAGGGCCTCCGTGAGGTGGCTGCCGATGAAGCCCGCGCACCCCGTGACGACCACGCGGGCGCCCGGCGCAAGGATATCGCGCACGGCCGCGGGCAAGTCGGCCGTGAGGGCTGACCAGTCATGCTCCCAGGCCGCGCTCACTGACCGCCTCCCTGGATGGTCTCCTTCATGCGGCTGTTCTCCTGATCGCGCGCCTTCGCGTCGAGCTTCTGCATGCGGTCGCGCAGCGTGGGATCGGGCTTGCCGGTCGCCGTCTCGTACCGCGTCACGAGGTCGCGGCATTTGCCGACCTCGCCTGCCGACTCGTACACGCGAAAGAGCAGATCATAGGCGAACGTCCACTGCGGTGCACGGTCGATCTGCTGTTCGAGCCAGGCGGCTGCCTGGTCGGCGCGGTCAAGGCCGAGCAGACCGCGCACGCCCGCCAGGATGGCCTGCTCCTCGATGGCCGGATCGATGCGGCCGTGCAGCGACTCGAGGAACGCGAGCGCCTTGGCGATCTGGCCATGTTCCATCAGCAACGCCGGGTAATAGCCGGTGGCGACGAGCGCGTTGGTCGGATCGAAGCGTAACGCCAGTTCGTAGCAGGTCAGGGCGCGGTCCGTGAGGTGGTCGTACGCCGTGGTATCGGCCGCGGCGAGATCGCCGTTGCTGGTACGCAGCTCCTCTGAATCCCGCAGGTAATCGAAGCCGGCGCGTGCGATCGAGACCGGGTAGTTGCCCAGGAGGTTCAACGTATTGGCGTCGCGATAGACGTCGGTGCGGTCGTGACCGACCAGCTCCAGGACCGGCGCGAGGTCGAGCCGCGTCGGCAGGCCGTACTTCTCCAGGTTCAGCGCCGGCGGCGTATCGCTCTGCCAGCCGACAGCCTCGGCGAAGCGCTGGTGCCGGGGTGCGTCGTCACCCGTGAGCAGTGCGCTCAGCTCGTACGCGCCCAGGACGTTGGCGAGCAGGCGCTCGCCATCGGTGGTGGGCAGGTTGTCCGGCGACTTGGTCTCGAGGAGCCGGTACGCCAGCCCTTCCATCTGCAGGAAGGGGAAGTAGGTGGCCATGTTCTCGCGCGGGATGGTCACGGCGAAGAACACGGGCCGTGGGTGCGCCGACCTGCGATTCGTGTCGACCACGTCCTGGACCACGTAGTCGCGCACGTAGACATAGGTGATGTTGCCGGTGTCCGCGTCGCGCAAGGCACGTGGCCGCAGCGCCTCGACCTGCGCCTTGGTGAAGCTGAGCGGGATACCGGGATTCCTGCCGCGGAGCTGCTCCACGTACCACGGCAGGTTGACCAGCGAGAGGTTCACCACGGTCACGTCGCGCCGGAAGTGCTCCACCTCCTGCAGGTACCAGATCGGGAAGGTGTCGTTGTCGCCGTTGGTGAAGACGATCGCGTTCTCGTCGAGGCCGGCCAGGATGTTGTACGCGTACTGGTAGGGGATGCGGTTCTCGTGCCGGTCGTGCTCGAACCACTTCACATGGTGCGGCTGGATGAGCGGCAGCGCGGCAATGAGCACGAGCAAGGCGGCCGCCACCTTCGCCAGCACTCCAGTGGGCACGGCACGCACGGCCGCCACGGGCGCCAGGCGCCGCGGCATGCCCCGTTGCTCGCCATAGGCGAGCAACGCGCCGCCGAGCACCGCCCCGTAGCACACCATGACGAAGAGCCGATCTTGCCCCGCGGCGAAGAGCGAGAGCATGAGCCCTCCGACCACCATCAACGCGATGAACATGAGTCCGAGTCCGAGCCGCGCGCCCCAGGAGCGCGCATTCCAGGCCGCCGGCGGCGGGGCGGCCGCGCGACCTCGCGCCGGTTCGCCAGGCCGGTCGATGAAGCGGCAGAGAAAAAGTCCCAGGAACGGGCCGCCGAAGAGGATGAATGGCAGCACGCCCGGACGCGCGCCGGCGGGCGTGAAGACGAGCAGCACCATCGCCACGATGAACGCCGCACCCCAGCGCAACAGGAATCCCCGCGGCAGGAACGGACGCGCCGGCGGCGGCGGGTTGGCCTCGCGCTCGAGCTGGCCCAGGCTCGGTCCCTCGGGACCGGCGGTGAAACGCAGCAGGGCGGCCACCCCCAGTCCGATGAATACCGCGTAATACATGAAGGCCGCGAAGTAGAAATAGTCGCGTGCGCGGACCTCGTGGTCCGTGAAGTTGAGGTACAGCGTCAACAGATCGGCGTTCACGAGATACAGCGCCACCAGCATCCACAGCACGGGGCGCGCACGACGCACGCCGTTGACCAGCCCCAGGAGCCCCAGCGCGATGGGCCCGATGAGGGTGCCCAGGAACGCCGCCATCCCGTGCTTCTGCGACAGGAAGACGAACTGCTGCATGAGGAAGTCGTAGTAGTAGCGGAACTGGAAGCTCAGCGGCGCCTGGCGCTGGAGCGGATTGAGCGCCGGGTACTGCTCGCGGCGCAGCACCGAGAGCAGGGTCTTGAAGTTGTCCGGCGTCGTCTGGTTGATCGCCGGCTCGGGATGCGCTCCGGCGCGGATGATCATCATCAGGTGCACCGACAGGCCCGCCACGAAGAGCAGCAGGGCGAGCAGCGCCAGCGGCCGCCGAGCCATGGCCCGCGCGACACACGCCAGCGTGTAGACGATGATCAGCGCCAGCAGGATGCCACCATTCGTGACGAAGGTGGTCGAGGCCAGGAACAGCGCCAGCCCCACCGACACGAGCATGAGGTCGAGGACCGGAAGCTGACGATCAGTGGTCATCCAGATCAGCAAGAAGATGCCCGGGTAGGCCAGCAACGACCCCAGGTGGAAACCGACGCCGAGGCCGAAGAGGTAGATGAGCAGCAGCAGCAGCCAGTTGCTACGCTCCTCCGTTCGGGTCTCGTACCAGCGCAGTCCGAGCCAGGTGAGCAGCGCCATCATGAAGCCGGCGAGACCATAGACCTCGGCCTCGATGGCATTGTTCCAGAACGTTTCCGAGAACGTCAGGAAGAGCGCCCCTACCACGCCGCCGGCGATGGCGATCCAGCCGCTGTCGGGATCGACCCGCCGCGCCAAGCGCACGATCACGAGGTAGCTCAGCATCACGGCGAGCGCGCTGAAGAACGCACTCATCCAGTTCACCGCGGCGGCGGTACGCGTGGACGCTGTCGTGGTGTCGGCTTGCCCCAGGACGCAATCAAATACGCGGCCCACAAGCACGTAGAGCGGCGTGCCCGGCTGGTGCGGGATGCCGACGATATGGCTAGTCGTGATGTACTCGGCGCAATCCCAGAAGCTGATGGTCGGCGCCATGGTGGCGGTGTAGACACCCAGGGCAAGCAGGAAGACGCCGCCCGCCACGAGGTTCCCCGGGCGCAGGTACCACTTGCGGTCCAAACTGTCCCCTTACGTAAGCGGAATGAATACGCGCACTTCAGGCCGCAGAAGGTAACACACGGTCAAATGGGCGACAACCCTCAACCCCTGACGGTGGCGTCGGTTCCCGCCGGGCGGCGGCTCCAGAACACGACCCCTCCCACGAGGCTGAACGCCACCATCACCAGGAAGGCCATCATCTCCATGGCCACCACGGCGCGCGGTTCGAGCCCCGACCAGGGCAACAGGTAGGCCGACACGGTCTCGCGCAGCCCGATACCATTGATCGTCACCGGCAGTGTGAGGCTGATGGCCAGCATCGGCACCAGAACGAAGAGCTGCAGCACCTGAGCGCCCGCGAGCGACAGATGGAGGCCCCAGGCCACGGCCAGGTGCGTGACGATGCGCAGGGCCTGCACGACCAGGCTGTAGGCAAAGAGCCGCGCGAGGAGGCGCGGGCGCCGGCGGAAGGCCTGGAAATCGGCCACCACCATCGCCAGTTGCTCGGCCAGCGTGGGCATCCGCAACCGCCGGAGCCAGCCGGGCAACCGCGTACCCAGACGCCGCGACAGCAGGGCGGCGACCGCGCCACCCAGGACCAGCAGCACCCCGCCGAGCAGCCACGTCACCGGCGGCAACGGGATCCCGGCCCCCACGGCGACCGCGACGGCGACCACCGCCACCATCGTCAGGGCGCTCAGGCCGAGCAGCCGATCCAGGAGCGTGGCGGCGAAGACCTTCGCCGCATCCTGCTCCCGGCGACCGAGATCGACGACCTTGTAGATGTCGCCGCCCACGTTGGCAGGCAGGAAGTTGTTGAAGAACAGCCCCACCAGGTACAGCCGCACACACACGCGCATGCGGGTGCCGAGGCCGGCGGCATGCAGCAACCAGCCCCATTGCAGCGCGCCCCCGATCGCGGAGAGCCCGTAGACCGCGAGAGCCACCGCCAGCCACCCCCACATCGGCTGGCGCAGCGCGGCCTGGATCTCGGCCAGCGGCTGGCGCGAGAGCAACCAGGCCAGCAGGGCGAGACTGACGACGATCTTCGCCAGCTGCTTCGCGGTCACCGTTGCGCTCCGATCGCCACCCGCGCGAAGAGGTCGAGCGATTCACGCACGCACGTCGGCCACGCGAAGCTCGCAGCCCATACCCGCGCGGCGTCGCTGTAGCAGGCCCAGAGGTCGCGATCGTGCAGCAGGCTCAGCGCAGCGTGAGCCATGGCCTCGGCATCGCCGTAGGGCACGAGGATCCCGGTCTGCCCGTCGCGCACGGAGTCGCGCAGGCCGGGCCGGTCGCTCGCCACCACGGGCAAGCCGCACTGGTTGGCCTCCACCACCGTCAATCCCCACCCCTCCTTGGGGCTGGGGTTCAGGCACACGTGAGCCCGGTGCAGGGTGCGCACCAGCTCGTCCCAGGGCAGGTGGCCGGTGAAGGTGACGGCATCGGTCAGGCCGACCCGCGCCACGAGCCGGCGCAGCCGCGGCTCGTCCGGTCCGCGCCCCATGACGATCAGGTTCGCTTCCGGCAGCTCTTCTCGGATGTGCGCGAAGGCACGGATCGCCACGTCGTTGCTCTTGTAGCGTCGCAGCCGCGACCAGCACACCACCAGCGGCGTCTCGGTGCGCGGCGGCGGGTCGTCGAGGGCAAAGCGCTCGTGCGCGAGACCGCAGTGGATCACGGCGATGCGCTCGCGCGCGACGCCGCGCCGCGCGAGATCGTCGGCAGTGGACTGACTGATGACCTCGAATGTCGCGTGCCGGTAGACCAGCGGAATCGGCCACTCGCCGGCCCACACGTAGGTGGCAACCAGGGGGTTGGTCTCGCGGTACACCGTCCGCCCGAAGAGGTGCGGCACGATGACCAGCACCGGTACCTTGCCCGCATAGAGCGGCGTGTAGAACGGGATCTTGTTGATGTCCTCGACGACGAGATCCCAGCTCTCCTCGCGCAGGCGCCGACGCACTACGGCCGGCAGCAGGATATTCGCGAAGCGCCAGTCGCCGTGGCGCCGCACCCGGACGCCGTCGAGCATATCGGTGGCCGGCGCGCCGGCATAGGCCGCGCAAATAAGTTCCACCTCGTGACCGTGGGCTGCCGCACCGCTGAGCAGGTGGTGCAGATGCTGCTCCGCGCCACCGCCGAGAGGGTCGCCGATGTCGCGCCAGTTCACCGCGAGGATCCTCACGGCTTGCGCCCCACGACGCCGATGGTGGGGGTGGTATACAGCGCCAGGCGACGTCGGCCGAACCAGTCGCGCCAGCCCTGGCCCAGGGTACCGAAGGGGCGCATGGGGAGCCGGGCGCCCGTGCGCGTGAGCACGACCTTTCGCAACGCGCGGTACCAGAGCCCCGGGACCATCCAGTCGCCGTAGCTTCGCTGCGGCACCAGGCCGGCCTGGCGCACCAGAGACTCCAGCTCGTCGATCGTGAACTGCGTCTCCCAGCCCGCAAACCACTTGCCCAGGGCGATGAGGACCTGCTTGCCCACGGTGTAGTAGTGGAACGTCTGCGGCACGTCCACCACGAGCACGCCGCCATCGCGCAGGACCCGCACGTTCTCGCGCAACAGCGGCAAGGGGTCGCGAAAGTGCTCGAGCAGGCCCTGATGGAAGACCACGTCGAAGGTGCCGTCGGGAAAGGGCATGGCCAGGCCGTCGCCACACACCGGCGCCACGGGTGCCGACGCCGTCCGGGCCGCCTGCTGGGTCAAAAGTAGCGAGCCAGGCACGTAATCGAGGGTGATGATCTCGGCGCCGGCGGCTGCCAGGGTGACGGCGTCGCGCCCCGTACCCGCGCCGACCTCGAGCACGCGCTTGCCGCGCAGGTCGCCCAGCGCGGTGATCTCGCGCACGAGGCGACCGTCGTTGCCGTAGACGTCGTCCAGGCCGTGCGCATCGGCTTGCTCCCAGAACTGCTGCCAGTGCCGCGGCGTCGATTCCCTCACGGCTTCAGCCCCGCCGCCGCCCGGTCGAGCACGCCGTTCACGAACCCCACCGCGTGCTCGTCGCAGAACAAGCGTGCAAGCTCGCAAGCCTCGTTGATGGCCACCTTGTACGGCACCTCGGGGCTGTGATGCAGCTCCGTGATGGCCAGCGTGAGGATGAGCCGTTCAAGCAGCCCGACCCGTTCGAGGTCCCAGTTCGCGAGCAACGGCGCGATCTCGCGCTCGTGGGCCGCGCCGTGATTGATGACCTTGCGCACGAGCTCGCGGGCGAAGTCGCTGGTCTCGTCGTTCGATTCGCGGCGGTCCAGCTGATCATCGAGGCACTGGAGCAGCCCCCCGCCGCTCACGCGGGAGGCGTACATGGCCTGCAGAACGATCGCGCGCCCCTTGCTGCGTTTGCCCACGGTCACCCCTTGTCGATGGTGGCGTAGAGATCGATCATCTCGAGGGCGGTCATGGCCGCATCGAACCCCTTGTTGCCCGCCTTGGTTCCGGCCCGCTCGATCGCCTGGTCGAGAGTCTCGGCGGTGACGACACCGTAGACGACCGGGATGCTCGCTTCCAACCCCACCTGCGCGACGCCCTTCGTCAGCTCGTTGCTGATGTAGTGCCAATGGGGCGTGTCGCCCTGGATGACGCAACCCACGCAGATGACCGCCGCATACCGGCCGCTGCCGGCGAAGCGTTTGGCCACCGGCGGGATCTCGAAACCTCCAGGCACCCACGCCAGGTCCACCTGGTCGTCGCTCACACCGTGGCGGCGCAGGCAGTCGCGCGCGCCGTCCACCAGCTCGCTGGTGAAGAAATCGTTGAAGCGGCTGGCGACGATGGCGATCTTCTGCCCACGCGCATCGAAGCGTCCCTCGTACGTCTTGCCCATGTCTCCTCCTGTGCGATTACAGATGATCCAGCAGGTGGCCGAGGCGCGCCTTCTTGGTCTTCAGGTACTCGAGGTTGCGCAGATTCGGTCGGATCTCCAGCGGTACCCGATCGACGATGTGCAGACCGTAGCTGTCGAGCCCGACGATCTTGCGCGGATTGTTCGTCATCAGCCGCATCTCGCGCACGCCCAGATCGCGCAGCATCTGGGCGCCGAGTCCATACTCGCGCAGATCGGCCGGAAAGCCCAGGCGGTGGTTGGCCTCGACGGTGTCCAGGCCCGCGTCCTGCAGATCATAGGCCTTGAGCTTGTTCAGCAGGCCGATGCCGCGCCCTTCCTGCCGCATGTACAGCAGCACGCCGCGCCCCTCGGCCTCGATGGCCGTGAGCGCCGCCTCGAGCTGCTCGCCACAGTCGCAGCGGAGACTGTGGAAGAGGTCACCGGTGAGGCACTCGCTGTGCACCCGCACCAGGGTGGGCTCCTCGGTCACGATGTCGCCCTTGACCAGCGCCAGGTGCACGAGGCTGTCGACGCTGGTGGTGTAGGCGATCATGCGGAAGTTGCCGTGCCGCGCGGGCATGGCCACGTCGGCCGCGCGTGTGACGAGCTGCTCATGGCCACGCCGCCAGCGGATGAGGTCGGCGATGGAGATGAGCCTAAGGTCGTGCTCCCGTGCAAGCTCCAGCAGGCGCGGCAGACGCGCCATGCTGCCGTCGTCGTCCATGATCTCGCAGAGGATGCCCGCCGGGGTGAGCCCGGCCGCCCTGCAGAGATCGACCACGGCCTCCGTATGCCCGGCCCGCCGCAGCACGCCGCCGTTCACCGCCTCCAGCGGAAAGACATGCCCGGGTCGCGCCAGATCCTGCGACCGCGTCTGCGGGTCGATGAACACTTGCACCGTACGCGCACGGTCGTGCGCGCTGATGCCCGTCGTGGTGCCGGTGGCGGCGTCCACGCTCACGGTGAACTGCGTACCAAGACTGGCCGTATTGCGCGCCACCATGGGCTGCAGCTCCAGCTCACGCATACGTTCGCCGGTGGCGGCCAGGCACACGAGACCGCGCCCGTGCTTGGCGACGAAGTTGATCGCCTGGGGCGTCACCTTGTCGGCGGCCATGACGAAATCGCCCTCGTTCTCGCGGTCCTCATCGTCGACCACGATGATGAGCTCGCCGCGCTTCAACGCTTCGAGAGCGGAATCGATGGTGTCGAGGGTCATGATCTCTCCCCTGAGTCGCGGCTCCAGCCGCGCGCGAGGATGAAGCCGAGGTCGGGCACCTGGGCCGCGACCTCCGCCCGCCGCCCCGTGCGGGCGGCCTTGACAAGCACATCCATCTCCAGATTCACGCGCCGCCCCCGCCGGGCCTGCGCGAACGTCGTCCAGCGAAGCGTGTGCGGGATGAGGTTCAAGGTGAAGCGGTCGACATGCGGACCGGCATCCACCGTGAGGCTGACACCGTCCACTGCGACCGACCCCTTGGGCATGAGCCACTGGACGAGATCCGCGCCGCATGCCACCGTCATCAAGAAGCTGGCGCCTTGCGGCCTGATGGCCGCGATGGTGCCCGTGCCGTCCACGTGACCCTGCACGAGGTGCCCGTCCAGCGCCTGACCGGCCTGCAGCGCGGGTTCGAGATGGAGACGATCGCCGGCGCGCCAGCCTGCCAGCGTGGTGACCCGCAGCGTCTCGGCCGCGGCTTCCACGGTGACGGCGTCGCGCGCATGATCCGTGACGGTGAGGCAGATGCCATTGACGGCAAGCGAGTCGCCGGCCTTCAGCGCCGGCGCCGTCCGGGGCGCGCCGATTGTCAGACGCGCGAGCTGCCGCGTCGTGTGCATGGCGCGCAGGGTGCCGATCTCGCGGATGAGGCCCGTGAACACGTCACTCCCCTCCCGCAAGCTGGCGACGCGTGGCCGCGAAGTCGGTGTGGTCCCAGACGGCGCACAGATCGTTGCCCACCTGGTCGGTGCGTGTGAGAGAGAACGCCTCGACCGGGCCGCTCGTGCTCGACGGCCACGACGGGCCGTCGCCGAGCACGACCGGCGCCGTGTATTGCACCCAGCGATCCACGAGCCCGGCCGCAAGGAAGCTCGCCGCCAGCCGCGGCCCGCCCTCCAGCAGCACCGTGTGCACGTGCCGCGACGACGACGCCTCGAGCAGCGCGGTCGGATGGATCCCGTTGCGCCCCGCCGGGCAGCGCAGCACGTCGAAACCCGCAGGCGGCGTGCCGTTGGCCGTGTGCGCACAGAACACGAGACCGCTCTCGCGCCGTAGCCCACTCTCGAGTTCGAGCCGCGTGTCGACGTAGCCGACCAGCGGCAGCGCCTGCGGACAGCACGCGTCGTCGACCACGAGCCGCGTGTCGAGGCGCGGACGGTCGGCCTCCGCCGTACCGCGCCCCACGAGCACGAGGTCGAGCCATCGGCGCCTCTCGTGCACGCGCCGGCGCGCCGACTCGCTGGTGAGGTAGACCGGCCCGGCCGCGAGCTTGGCCGCCGGCGCGAAGCGCCCGTCGAGACTCTGCGCCGTCTTCAGTTCCACGTAGGGCCGGGCGAAGCCCTCGGTGACGACGAATGGCCACACCAGTTCGAGGCAGGCATCGGCTTCGACGCCGAGCATGACCTCCACGCCCTCGCCCACCAGCCGCGCCAGTCCCCCGCCCTTGACGGTGGGATTGGGGTCCCGCACTCCGCATACGACGCGCGTGATGCCCGCCTGCAGGATCGCCTCGGTGCACGGCGGCGTGCGCCCGTGGTGATTGCAGGGCTCGAGGGTGCAGAACAAGGTGGCGCCGCGCGCGCGCGCGCCGGCCTCGCCAAGGGCCACGCGCTCGGCGTGAGGTCGGCCGGGCCCGTGGTGGGCTCCACGCCCGACGACCTCGCCGTCGCTTACGACGAGTGTGCCCACCGGCGGGTTCGGCCACGTCCGTCGCGGCAACCGCCCCGCCAGTTGCAAAGCCTCGTTCATATACTGCGCATCGCGCAAGACGGTAGACCCTTCGTCCGTGCCGGCACGAAGGGAGAGGCGGGGGTCTGGCCCCAACTTCTCCCATCCGGACTGTGACCGTCGGCTCCGGAATCTCACCGGATCGTGCCCTTGCGGGCTCGCGGGCTTTCACCGCCGGTGGGGACTTCCACCCCGCCCTGAAGTTGGATCTGGCTGCCCCAAAATAGCTGGCAGTGTTCGAGCGGTCAAGCCGACTGCTCGTGCCCGAATCGGTGACAGCGACTGCACACCGCGATCGGATTGCTCGGGTCGCCCACCACGGCGCTGGCGGATTCCCCGCGGATCAATGCCTACGACCCGGTTGCGCACCACGTCCGTGCCGCCCGTATCTCACCGTCGGCAACGCCGGCGCGACGCGGACGACGAGGTATATGGCCATCGTCCCCCGCAACGCAACGCCCCTACTCCCGCACCTCCTCTTCGGGCACCATCTCCGACACCAGCGCCACGCTGAACGCATCCGCGTCGAACACCGCGAGGTCGTCGACCGTCTCCCCCATGCCGACGTACTTCACGGGTAGCCCGATCGACTCGGCGATGGCGACCACGATTCCGCCCTTGGCGGTGCCGTCGAGCTTGGTCAAGAAGAGCCCCTCCACCGGGATCGTCTCCGCGAAGATCTTTGCCTGCTGCAGGCCATTCTGCCCGGTGTTCGCATCGACCACCAGCAACGTCTCGGGATCGCGGCCCGTGCGCTTGCGAATCACGCGAGCGACCTTGGCGAGCTCATCCATGAGGTTGGTCTTGGTGTGCAATCGCCCCGCCGTGTCGACGATCACCACGTCGCAACCGCGCGCCGCGGCCGCGTTCAGAGCGTCGTACACGACGGCCGCGGGGTCGGCGCCGTGCCCCTGGGACACGCAGGGCACGCCCACGCGGTCGGCCCAGACCTGGAGCTGCTCGACGGCAGCAGCGCGGAACGTGTCGCCCGCGGCCAGCAGCACCGAACGACCCTCGTCCTTGTACAGCTTGGCGAGCTTGGCGATGGAGGTCGTCTTGCCGGTACCGTTCACGCCGACCACGAAGATGACCTGCAACGCAGCCGCCGCCGCGTCGACGGCGGGCGCCTCCGCGGCGGCAGCGTCGCGCTTCTTCTTCGACTTCTTGCCGCCACTGTCCAGCGCATCCTCCCACCGCGGCGGATGCACCTTGGGTTTCGCCTCGGTGAGGATCTTGCGCACGTCGCCGCGGATGATGCCCACCACCGAGGCCAGCGTGGCCTCGCCCTTCTCTTCGCGCACGCGCTTCTCGATGTTGCGCGTGATGGCGACGGCCGACTGCACGCCCATGTCGGCGGAGATGAGCAGTTCCTCGAGCTGGTCGAGGGTGTCCTCGTCGAGCTTCACGCCGCCGCGGAAGAGCTTCTGCAGCCCACCCACCATGTTGTCGCGGGTCTTGGTCATACCCTGCTTGAAGCGATCGAACAGCCCCATCAGCCGGTGGCCTCCCCAGTCTCGGGTTCCGCGGTCGCCATCTCGTCGTCGGACTCGTCGGCGGCCGGCGCCTTCGCGTCCTCCGTCCGGTCGATGTCCTGTCGCCGCGAGGCGATCGCGCCCGCCAGTTCGGCGTCGCTCTGCGTCTGCGCCACGTCCTTGAACGACACCGACACGACGCTGGAGACGCCCTGCTCCATCATGGTGACGCCGTAGAGATGGTTGGCCGTTTCCATGGTGAGTTTGTTGTGCGTGATCACGAGGAACTGCGTGTTCTTCGAAAACTCGCGCAGCATGGTGACGAAGCGGCCGATGTTCGTGTCATCGAGGGGCGCGTCGGCCTCGTCGAGCATGCAGAAGGGCGACGGCTTCACGAGGTACACGGCGAAGAGGATCGACAGGGCTGTGAGGCAACGCTCGCCGCCCGAGAGCAGCGACACGTGGTCGATCACCTTGCCCGTGGGCTGGGCCACGATCTGGATCTCGCTTTCCAGCGGGTCGTCGGTCTTCTGCAGGATGAGGTCGGCACGCCCGCCGCGGAAGAGCGTCTGGAACACCGCGACGTAGTTGCGGCGCACCTCCTCGAAGGTATCCGCGAAGAGCTTGCGCGCCGTGCGGTTGATCTCGCCGATCGCCTTCTCGAGATCGGCCCGGGCCTTGGACACGTCCGTCTGCTGGCCGGTGAGGAATTCGAGGCGCACCTTCTTGGTGTCATACTCCTCGAGGGCGAGGTGGTTGATCGGCCCCAGCGATGCGAGCTGCTGCTTCTTGTCGTTCAGCAGCGATTCGGCCTGGCTGAACTGGAAGACGCCCTCCTCGCGTTCCAGCTCTCGCGGCAGGTGCTCGGGATCCACCTGGGCGACCAGCTCGGCAAACCCGCCAGTGTACTGCTCCTCGATCCTCTCCTCGAGGTTGTTGCGGCGCAGGTCGAGGGTGGCGAGCTCGGTCTCGAGCTGGTGGATCTGATCGCGGCAGCCGGTGCGCTGGTCCTCGATGGCCTTCGTACGGTCGTGCCACTGCGCCGTCTGCTGGTGCAGCTCCTGGATCGCCGCCGCCGCATTGCGCAGGATGGAGCGACGACGCTCCCGTTCCTGGAACTGGCCCATCAGCACGTCACGGCGCTCGGCGAGGTCGGTGTCGAGCTTCTCGGCCTCGGCGCGCTGGTGTTCTCCCTCCTGAACCAGACGCTCGCGGCGTCCCAGCAGCTCGGTGAGATTCTGACGCAGGTGAGACAGCGTGGTCTCGGCCTGGCGGCGCTCCCCCTCGCGGCGCTGCTGCACCAGGCGTTGCTCCTCGAGGGTGTATCGCAGCTCGTCGCGCCGCGCCTCGGCCTCCTGCACGCGGGTGCGTAGCTCGTCGCGGCGCACGGTGGTGTCCTGCCGTTGCTGCGTGGACGCGCTGAGGCGGTCCTGCAGCGCCTGCTCCTGTTCGGTCAGCTCGGCTATGGCGGTGGCAAGGCGTCCGCCCTCGGTCTGGAGGTCGTCGCGGCGGCGCAGGGCCGCCTGACGACGGTCATCGAGCTGGGCAAGGGCCACTTGCGCGGTGTTCAGCTCGGCGTCGAGGGCCGCAAGATCCTCGCGCCCCTGCTGCAGCAGCCGCCGCAGCTCCTCCCGTCGGGTCTGGTTGGCGGCGACGGCAGCGGTGGCCGCGGCCACGCGCGCCTCGAGCGACTCCACCTCGGCCGCGAGCTGGTCGAGCTTGTCGCCGCGCCCGAGGACGCTCACCTCGCCGCGCTCCCGCGCGCCGCCGCGCACGAGGCCATCGGAGGTGATCAACAGACCGCTCGGCGACAGGCACACCAGCGGCGCCTCGCCAGTATGGTTGCGCGCCGCGGCCAGAGCCGCGTCGTCGTCGCGGCACAGCACGGTGCGCGCGAGCAGACGATGCAGGTATGGCAGCGCCACCGCTGGACCGGTGGCCACATCGAGAGCCGGCGTGGCGCCATCCAACCGCACGATCTCGCCGGCAGGCCCCTTTTCGACGTCGCACAGGAAAGTGGCCAGGCCATGCTGACCCTCCCGCAGCTCGCCGGCAAGGGACGAGGCGAGACCCGGATCGCTGACCACGACGGCGTCGAGCATCTCCCCGCAGAGGATCTCGAAGGCGAGTGTCCACGCCTCGGGCACGCGCAAGGCATCGCCGAGGCCGCCACGCACCTCGTCGCGGTGGCCGTGGTGCGTCAGCACGTGCTTGGCGCCCTCGCCATAACCCTGAAACTCGGAGGCCAGGGTCCGCAGCATGTCGAGGCGGCCCACGGCCGACTCGCGGCGGCCGGTGGCCATGGATAGATCGGCCTGCAGGTCCTGCCCGCGCACCTCGAGGTCGGTGGTCTGGCGCTCGGTGGCGGCAAGGTGATGCAGCAGGTCGCGCCGCCGCTCGCCGAGGCGATCGCGCGTCTCGCGGTGTGTGGTCACCTCGCTCTCGGCAGCCGCGGCCTCGCGGGCGAGCGTCTCGCGCTCCTCTTCCAGAAGTGTGAGACGCTCCTGCCGGTTCTCGCGCTTCACTTGCAGCTCGCGCACCTCGCTGCGGAAGCCGGCATCGGTCTCGATGACCTGCATGTTGAGCTGCACGGCGTCCTCGAGGGACGCGCGATCGCTCGCCAGCGCCTGATCCATGAGCTGCAGCTCCTCGGTGCGCTCGGCCAGCTCGGTCGCGGCGGCGGCGATGGCCTGCTCCACGTCCTGCAGGTGCTGCTCCATGCCAGTGATGCGGGCGTCAACGTCTGTGTGCTGGGCGTCGGCCTCCTTGCCGCCCTGCTGCGCCTCCTCGCTGCGCCGGCGCAGCTCCACGATGCGCTGCTCGATGACCACCACCTGGCGCTCGCATTCCTGCAGTTCCTCCTCGAACGCTTGCAGCGATTCCTCGAGCTGGCGTCGCTCGGCCTCGCGCTCGTCGATGAGCGGCCGTTGCTGTTCGATGCTGGCGCGCAGGGTGTTCAGCTCGCCGCTGTCGGACTCCGCCGTCGTGCGCAGCTCGTCGATGCGCCCATGGATCTCGCGGTCGCGCTGGTCGAGCTGCTCGCGTCGCCGGGACGCGAGGCTCAGATCGAGGGCGCGGATCTCCTGGAATAGCCGCTGGTGACGACGTGCCTTGCCCACCTGCCTGGCCAGCGACCGCACCTCGCGCCCGATCTCGTCGATGATGTCGTTGAGTCGCAGCAGATCCTGCGACGTGCGGTCGAGCTTGCGTTGCGTCTCCTTGCGCCGGGCCTTGTACTTCGTGATGCCCGAGCCTTCCTCGAGCAGGTGGCGCAGCTCCTGGTTGTTCTCGTTGAGGATCTGCTTGATCATCGACTCCTCGATGATCGAGTAGCTGGCGTTGTTCACGCCACTGTCCCACATGAGGTCGCGCAGATCCTTGAGCCGGCAGGGCGACCCGTTCAGATAGTACTCGCTCGTGCCGTCGCGAGTGACGCGACGCTTGATCGCCACCTCGTCGAAGTCGATGGGAATGCGGCCGTCGTCGTTGGTGAAGGTGACGGTGACCTCGGCCATGCCCACGGGCTTGCGCTTCGTCGTGCCCTTGAAGACGACGTCGTCCATGCGGTCGCCACGCAGCGTCTTGGCCGACTGCTCGCCGAGCACCCAGCGGAACGCGTCGACGACGTTGGACTTGCCGCAGCCATTCGGCCCCAGCACCGCCGTGATGCCCTCGTCGAAGGTGAGCACGGTGCGATCGACGAACGACTTGAATCCCTGGAGTTCGAGGCGCTTGAGTTTCACGGATGGTCCTTCTCTCTAGAATCGAACTGGCGCGGCCCAGTCGGTCTCGAGGCGTTCCTTGAGGGCGGGCACGGCTTCCCGCGCGGCGGCGTGACTGGGGAAGTTCCCCACGTAGACGCGATACCAGGTGCCCTTGTCCTTGACCGGCACGGCGCGGTAGGTGCCGATGACGTGCTTGCGCGCCAGCTCCCGCAGCTCGCGCTCGGCGAGATCCTCGGTGGCCAGCGAGTAGACCCACACCGCCCAGCCGTCGCGCCCCACGGGCGTGGTATAGAGGGAGTCGTCGGCAGCCACCGGTAGCGCCGTGGTGTCGACCACGGCGGGAGCCGTCTCGGCGAGCGTGACCACGGTTTCGGGCGTGGACTGGGCGACCGTCTCTGGCGGCGCGCTCACCAGCGTGGTCGACGACGACGCGCTGGCGCGCGGCAGCTCGCGCACCGCCGGCGACACCGCCACGGGTTCGGCGACGTGCCGCGAGTCGAGGTAGAAGTAGCCCAGCAGAAGCAGGCACACCACGGCGGCGATCGCCACGAACCAGAAGATGCCCGACGAGCGGCGCGACGGCTCGGCGTCGGCGGCGGTGTCGTCGATCGAGAAGCTCGGAATCGGGGGCGCGGTGGCCTCGCTCACCGTGATCTTGACCTCGTCCGGTTCCAGACGCTCGACGGCCGCGTACTCCTCCACGCCGAACCCCACGAGTCCACAGGGCGCGATGCCGGCGGCGTGCAGCTCGTCGATGAGCCGCTGCGTGGCCTCGTCATCTCGCGTGAGGCGATCCCAGCCGAGCAGGCAGAGGTCGGCGCCGTCGCACCACGGCCGCGCGGCCGCGGTGGCTCGCGCCACGATCACGAGGTCGTCGCCCTGACGCCGCAGGCGCCCGACGAGTTCGGTGATCTCGTCGGGCGTGGCACCCGTGGGTGTGAAGGAGCCCACGCCGACCGCGGCACCGCGACGGCCCGCCGACGGCAGAACGTCGCTGGCCATGTGCAGCGACGCGCCGTAGCGGACCATGTCGATCCAACCTTCCTGCTCGGCGCGCCCTATCCAGCGCGTGAGTTGCGGATCGCGATCGTCCCCGTCGACGAGTACCACGGCTTGCCCGCGATCGGCCAGCATGCGAGCCACGACGAGAGCGGCGGCCGCCGCCGTGGGTCCCTGATCCGGAGCGTCGAGGAAGACCCACGTCCGCGGCGACGTACGGCCGCCGAGCATGGCATCGAGGTCCGCGTCCAGCACCGAGTGCTGGACCATATGGGCCACCTCGTCCCAGAATCCGCCGCCACCGTGCAGATCGAGCTCCGGCAGGTTGAGACCGGTGGAGTACAACGGCAGGTCACCAGGCAACGACGCCATTTCATCAGTCCTTTCCGCACGCCCAGGCGGCGCGAAACGCCATGATCACGAGGTCCATCTCATCCGGTGCGATCGTGCGCAGATCGACGCCCAGGCCTTGCTGGGAAATCCGACAGACCAGTGCGGGATCGCCGGTGCGTAGCGCCGCATGAGCCGCCTCGAGGTCGGCCTTCGGCCCCTCCCAGAGCAGTAGGCGCGTGGGAACTTCCGCATCGCTGAACGAACCGCCGCCCACGCTCGCCACGTCGGCCGCGACGCGCGCCTGCCAGCCCGACGGAGCGTGCGGCTGCAACGCGTCGGCAAGTCCCTGCGCGGCCGCGGCCAGTTCCTCCTCGCCACGCCCCAGAGCGGCCAGCGTCGGGAGCGCCGGCGTCGCCTCGGCTTCGAGGTACAGCGTCAGCACCGCGTCGAGTGCCGCCAGCGTGGTCTTGTCGACGCGCAACGCCCGCCGCAGCGGGTGTTGCCGCAACCCGGCGATGAGGGCCGCGCTGCCCAGGATCAGCCCGGCCTGGCAACCGCCCAGCAGCTTGTCGCCGCTGCAGGTCACGAGGTCGGCACCGGTCGCCACGTCGTCGGTCAGCGTCGGTTCGTCGGGCAACCCGAAGCGCGCGAAATCGACGAGCGCGCCACTGCCCGCATCGTAGATGAGCCGAGCCTCGCGTCGCCGGCACAGGGCCGCCAGCTCGGCCAGCGGCACCTCCTCGGTGAAGCCCGTCACCGCGAAGTTGCTGCGGTGCACCTTGAGCACGACGGCGCCGGGCGTGAGCGCCTTCTCGTAGTCCGCGAGACCCGTGCGGTTGGTCGTGCCCACCTCCACGAGGCGACAGCCCGTCTCGGCGAGGATCTCGTGCATGCGGAAGCTGCCGCCGATGGCGACCACCTCGCCGCGCGAGAGCACGAGCGGCCCACCCTGGGTGAGGTAGCGGGTGGCCAGCCACACCGCCGCGGCGTTGTTGTTGAGGACGAGCGCATCCCCGGCTCCGGCCAGGAGCGCCGCCTTCTCCTCCACCTTGCGCCCGCGATGGCCGCGCGCGTTCGTCGCCAGGACGAACTCGAGGTCGCATCCGTGGCGCGCCGCCTGCGCCATCATCGCGACGGCCTGGTCGGGGTACGGCGAGCGGCCCAGGTTGGTGTGCACGACCACGCCCGTACCGTTGATCACACGCCGCAGCGCTGGCTGCAGCAGGCGCGCATGCTCGCCGCGCACCCGCGCCACCGCCTCGCGCACCAGGCCGTCGCGATCGCTCACGGCGAGGTCGCCGCGCACCAGTTCCCGGCGCAGACGGTCGACCACGCGCTGGACGACGCGCGTCATCCAGGTGCGGCGTTGCCCCGCCGCCAGGGGCGCCACGTCGGGATGCTCGAGCAGGGCTCCCACGGGAGGCAGCTCGCGCAGCAAGGGTTGGGACATCGAGTTGACCTCGTCCGGCGTGAGTGGATCGTGGCCGCAAAAGGTACCAGACACTCCCCCGGTTGTCCAGGCGACCGCATGGGTGTTGCCAGACCCCGGCAACCCTTGGTAGGTTGCACGAAGCCACGGAGGTCATACACTTGAAGATACGTCGCTTACGACTCCTGCTGCCGTCTGCGCTGGCCGGCACGGTCGCCATCCTCGCCTGCGGGGGGCCTCCCCGGCCCGCCGTCACGCCCGTCCCCGGCTTCGACCGCCTGGCTCTGGCCGTCGGCGACCGCGATTTCACCCCCCTCGCTGGCCGTCGCATCCTGCTGGATCCCGGCCACGGCGGCAAGTACCGCGGCGCCATCGGACCGTCCGGACTCGCCGAGGCCGACGTCAACCTGGGCGTGGCTCTCTACCTGCGCGGTCTGCTCGAGTGGGCGGGTGCCACCGTCTTCATGACCCGTACCGCCGATCATGACCTGCTCACCTCCGCCGACAGCACCCTCGCGTCGGACCTCCAGGCCCGCGTCACCATGGCCGATTCCCTGCGACCCGATGTGTTCCTGTCGATCCACCACAACAGCACAGCCTCGCGCGATCCCCGGGTGAACGAGACGCAGACCTACTACCCCACCGGTCGCGAGGGCGCCGACCTCGACCTCGCCCGCTGCATCCACGAGCACCTCGTGGAAGCGCTCGACATCGCGCCCGCGCGCATCATGGCCGGGAACTTCCACGTGCTGCGCGAGGCGCCGGTACCCGCGGTGCTGGGCGAACCGGCCATGATCAGCAATCCGGTGATCGAGGGCCGCCTCACCCTCGCGGCGAGCCAGGATCTGGAGGCCAAGGCGTACTTCCTCGGACTCCTCGAGTACTTCGCCGGCGGCGCCCCGCATCTGTTCGCCGATCAGCCCGACACCGCCGCGGCCGGCCCCCTGCGCTGGCGCTTCGCAGCGGGGCGCGAAGGCGACCCGGCCCTCGATCCGGCCAGCCTCACGCTGTTGCTCGACGGCGCACGCACCGACCCCACACTGGGCGCCGACGCCGTCGCGATCACCTGGTCGCCGCCGCCCGATCTGGCGCCGGGCGACCACGTGGTGACGTTGAGGGCCCGCAATCTGCGCGGACGCGCCGCCCCCGACGCGGTGACGATCCTGGCCTGGCGTCCACGGCACCTGGAGATCGCGTCCGCCTTCGCCCCGGCCACCGGCCAGACGCTGGTGCGCATCGCCGGCCTCGACCTGCCGCAGTCGCGCGCGCTGGTGACGTATCAGTGGCATCCCTGGCCAGCGACGACGTCGCGCGACACGCTACCCTCGCCATGGCGCTGGCAGCCTCTGCGGGCACCGACGACGGCGTGGCCCGCGGACTTCGTCCCGGGCGGCCAATGGCGCGCCCGCCTCGATTCGGCGCTCATCACCCTCGACCCGACGCTGGTGCGCACCGATGCGCCCGCCGTGCCCGTGCTGCCGGGCGCATCGTTGTGGTTGGAAGCGGACGGTGCTCTGCCACTGGTCGCCGCGTCGCCGGACACCGCGACCCTCGCCTGGGAACCCCTGCTCCCCGCCTGCCTGGGCAAGCACGTGGTGATCGACCCCCGTGGTGGCGGCGGCGACGAGCAGGGCCGCGGCAAGCTCGGCACCCGCGGCAGCGACGTGAACCTCGCCGTGGCCCAGCGCCTCGCCGCCTTGCTGCGCGGCGTCGGCTGCACGGTGACGCTCGCCCGGAGCGCGGAGACCTGGTGGCCCGACGAGGTGAAGGTGCAGCGCGCGAACGATGCCCATGCCGACCTCTACCTCGCCCTCGCCCGCGGCGACACCCTCGCCGCCATCCACCATCCCGGCAGCGGGGCCGGGCGCGCGCTGGCCGCACGCGTCGCCCAGCTCACCGGCGCACAGGTGCGCGAGGGCTGGGACTACGTGCTGCGGCACACGGCCTGTCCGGCGCTCATCATCGATCTGGAACCGGTGACCGGCGACGAGAAGCGACTCACCGATCCGGCCCTTCAGAACGCGCGCGCCCGCAGTATGCTGCTGGCCATCGCGGCCGCCTGGGACGGCGACGGCGTGCTCACATCGGCCGTCTCGCTCCCGGCCCTCCTCGCCGCCATGGGCATCGATACCGCCACCGTCGACTGGGTCCGCTGGGACGGCAACCTCGACTGGATCCCGCCGTCCCGTGGCCTCCAGGAGACCGACGCCGTATCGTTAACGCTACCGGCGCGCGGGCCGCGGCACATGCTCGAGGTCCACCAGGGAGCGCGGTGGCGACTCTTCACGCTCGTGCGCACCGATGCCGGCGCCTGGCAGCCCAGGCTCGTGTTCCACGGTCCGTAGGAGAAGCCTTGTCGACCATGCGTCCCGCCGCGAAGTCGCCGCACACCTTGATCTCTCCGACCAGCATCGCTGATCGGGCGCGCAGCGGCCGCCGTCTCGGTTGGGCGTTGCTCGGCGCCGTCGCCCTGCTCCTGATCCTGGTGTGGCTGGGACCGAGCGGGCGCGAGATCGACAAGCGATTCACGCCCTACGGCGCCGAAGGCCCCCTGAATATCATGCCCGAGATCTCCATCGACGATGGCCGCGACGCCGCGCACCAACTCCCTCGCCTCTCCCCCAACCGACCCGCGCCGAGCTACGAGATCGAACCGGACACGCAGGATCCCCTGGCCGAGAAGTCCCGCCCCAAGCCCAGGGTCGAAACCCCGATCCAGGCGACGTCGACCGAGACGGAACCCGAGGTCAACCCCGACGAGGCGGTGGTCGTCGATGGCGCCGGCTCGGTGGAACTGCTCCTGCCGCGCCAGACGGCCGATCAGAGCTTCATCATCAAGAAGATGGTGCGGCCGCTGTATCCGGTGGACGCCACGGAGGACGAGCGCCGTACGCCCATCATCACGGTGACAGCGGCCATCTTCCTGAACGCCGACGGCACGATCGGCGCTGTCATGATCACGCACTCCGACGGCAGCGACACCTTTGACGCCGTCGTGCGGGAAGCTCTGACGCACTGGGTCTTCGAACCCGTGATGAAGAACGGCCAGCCCCCGCAGCCGCGCTGGCTCGAGATGAGCTGGCGTTTCCGTAGCCCCTACCATACCGGCTAGTGCAGGATCTCGGTGTCGCTTTCCTCTGGCGGCTCCGGCTCGACGACGAGCGTGTCCGGTGCAGCGAACGGTGCCATGGCGAGGCTATCGGAGGTGGCATCGAAGAGAAACTCCGGGAACGGCACCCAGTGGCCGTTGCGCGCGAGGCGCACGGTGGCGGCCAGGCTCCCGCTGTCCTCGGCGGCCACCTCGGCGCCGGGCATGCGATCACGCAGGGCGGCCAGCAGCAGATCGCGTCGGCGCAGGCCGGTGGTGTCGATCGTGTCCAGCACGAGCCTGGTGGCCAGGTAGGCCCGCTGCGCCAGCGGCGTGGCATCTTCCGGGTAGTTCGCAGGATTCCAGCGCGCGCGGAAATCGGCCGACCAGGTCTCGGGGTAGATGATCTCGTCGGCGGCGCATAGCGCGTCCTCCATCACGGTGCCGGCGCCGCGCAACAGCTTGGGCGCCATCCACGTGCTCGGTCCCATGAGCAGCGCGCCGACATGGTAGAAGTCGATCTGCGGTCCGAGCAACAGCATCTGATCCACCGTGGCGGGCACATAGAGCACCTCGGGGTGCGCGGCGCGAATCTCGCGCAACGCGCTGTGGAAATCCGTGGCCGCAGGATCGATGGTCCGCGAGACGACCAACGCACCGCCAAGCTCCGCGACCGCGGTCTGGAACGCGTCGGCCAGAGCCTCGCCCTCCGGCGACTGCGGGTAGAGCACGGCGAAGCGCTGTTTCATGAGCACACGCACAGCCAGACTCGCCAGCAGCCGCGCCTCGAGCGGTCCGGTGAGGTTGGTCTGCAGGATGTGCGGACCGAGCCTGCCCAGGCGATTGTTCGTGGCCGTGGGCGACACTTGCGGCAAACCGCAATACCCCGTGACGACCGCAGCACTGGCCGTGGTGGCGGAGAGCAGGCCGCCCACCACAGCCACGCAGGCGGGATCGTCGCAGAGCTTGCGGGCCGCGAGCGCGCCGAGCACCGGGTCACCCCCGGTATCCTCCACGCGCAAGGTGATCGCCTGCTGGCTGTCCGGATCCACCGCCGCCAGCGCGAGGCGCGCGCCCTCGTAGAATGCGTTGCCGAGCGACGCATAGCGGTCGGTCAGCGGGCAGATCACACCCACCTTCACCGCCACGCGGCCACCGACGGCGCCAGTGAGCTGCTGCTGGACCGCCTGCAGCGCCGGACCGGTGACGCCCGTCTGCATGAGATCACCGACCACGGCCTCGGCGCCGGCGCGGTCGCCGCCCTCCAGACGCACCACCACCACCCGCTGGGCGGCCAGCGACCAGAGGTCGAGGCCACGGGTGTGCTGGTAGAGCTGTTCCGCCGCGGCGGCGTTCAGGCGCGCGATGTCGCGCGTCACACTGTCGGCGAGAGCGGTACCACCCTCCAGCGCATGCCGCCGCATATCCATCTCGACGGCGGCCGCCGGCATCCCCGCGGCACGCGCCGCGGCCGCCGCGTCCGCGAACACGCCCGGGAGTTGCGGGCTGGCCGGCGCCACGGCGGCGAGATCGCGCGCCAGGCTCACGGCCGTGGTGCCGTCGCCGAGCCGGCGGGCTGAGCCGACCATGAGCGCCACGGCCTCGTCGCGACGCGCATAATCGGGCGCAGCCGCCAGGAGACGTCGTCCGTAGCCGAGGGCCTGGCGATCGCGCGCGAGCGCATGCTCGCGCGCGAGCTGGGCGAAGAGGCGGTCTGCGGCCTCGGGCTGGGAACCGGGCGGCGCGGCCGGTCGCGACCCGCCACAACCCACCACGACCAGCACGCACACGGCGAGGCTCAACGCCCCGGCTACTGAAGCGATGGATCGGCTCATTCGCCCTCGTCCTCCTCGGATGCGTCCGACTGCAGCGCGTCCAGGGGCAGCAGGCTGTCTTGCACCGCATCGAGCACCTTCGGCGCCAGGAAGATCGGCGCCCCCGTCCGCAGGGCGCAGGCGATGCAGTCGCTCGGACGCGCGTCGATGCCGACGACGTCGTGGTCGCGGGCCAGGTACAGCTTGGCGAAGTAGGTGCCGTCGCGCTGGTCGTTGATGACGATCCTGTCGAGCCGGCCGCCCAAGCCGTCGACGACCATGCACATCAGGTCGTGGGTGAGCGGACGCTGGAACTTCTCTCCGCGCAAGGCAAGGGCGATGCTCGCGGCCTCGGACGGACCGATCCAGATGGGCAGAAACTTCTGCACCGTCGGCACGAGCAGCAGCACCACGGGGCTTTGCGTGCGCTCGTCGAGCGACATGCCGGCCACGCGCACGCGAATCATGTCCCTACTCCACCGTGAAGGACATGGTCTTCAGCACGTTGCCGGCGGCGTCGAGGACCTGCACTTCCCAATTGCCGGTCCAGGCCGGCAGCAGCGTCTTCGACGACACGGTACGCCAATCGCTCGATGCCACCGCGAGCGTGACCTTGGCCATGGTCTTGCCCTCGTGATACCAGGCGTGGGTGATCTCGGTCGGCGTCGTCGCACCGGTGAGGCGCGTGGCGCAGAAGATATGCTCGGTGCCGGCCGGGAAGGTCGTGGCCTCGCCCACGACTTGCCGCTGGGCGTAGTCGTATCCGGTGCCGAACGCCATGTCGGCCACCGCGAGCGTGGTTTCGGTCTGGGCCAGAGCACACGAGGCACCGATCAAGAGACAGGCGACGGCAAGAACCTTGACCATGGCTTCACTCCCGGTTCGGGTACCCCGGCAGTCTAACAAACGGCAGCCAGGTGTCAATTCGCCGAACGCAGATCCTCGACCGACTTCGGTTTCACGAAGTTGGGGCGGCTCATGTTGTCGATGATGTACTGCGCATCGGATGCGAATTCGCTGTCGGGATAGTCCGTCACGAGGCGCCGGAGCAGCCGCGTTGCGCGGAGCTGATCGCCCCAGGTGTCGAGTACGAGATTCGCCGCGAGGAACAGGGAATCATCGGCGCGGTCGCTTTGCGGATAATCGTCGACGAGCATCGCCCACAGTTCCAGCTTTTGCGAGGCGTCGGCCGCCGCCTGCGCCCGCGCGAAGATCTCCTGCGGCGTCTGCCCCTTTCCCGGGCGGTAATCGCCGAAGTATTCGAGATCCGCGTTCTTGCGCGCATCGTCGTTCCAGGCATCGATGAGGGTTTGCTGGAAATCGGGCTTCATGTCGGCCAGCACGCGATCGTACGCCTCATCCAGCGTCTGCGGCCGCCCGTATTGCCGCTCGAAGACCTTCACGACGTGCCAGTGATCATCGAACTTGATCGGCGGATTCACGCCCACCTCGAAGTTCCAGATCGCCTTGGTGAACGCCTTGCTGTTCGGGATGCCGGGAATGAAACCGTCCTCGTTGAACCAGCCGAGGTCACCGTCCTTGTCCCGCGTCTTCTCGTCGATCGAGTAATCATGCACGATGTACGGAAACGGACGCTTGTCGGCCTTCGCCTCAGCGTACGCCTTGTCAGCCTTCTCCTTGGTCGCGCACTCGATATGCGCGGCGTGCATCGAGCCCAGGCGTTGATACTTGTCGCGGTGTCCGAGGAAGTATGCACGGATCTCCTCGATGCCGGGCTCCTTGCCCTTGACGACATCGTTGACGAGCGCCAGGTCCATCGCGTTGCGCCGCTGCGAGATGAGCACGCGGGCCACTGTCGGATCGTCCTGCAGGCGGCGCTTCTCCGCCTCCCTTACGCGCAGATAGGATGCGACCATCTCGCGCAGGAAGAGGCGCTTGCCGTCGTCGCCCGCGTAGCGTGCCTTGAGGTCCTTGTCGAGTTCCTCGTAGCGCATGTCGAGCATGTGCTGGGTGATGTCGTAGCCGTCCACGGTGGCGATCACGGGTGATGGATCCTTGGTGCCGTCCCCGAAGACGGCGCCGTCGAGCCGCGACGCCTCGCTCGAGCCCGCGCCCTGGCAACCGCCCATGCCGAGGGCGAACACGATCAGGGAGAGAGTCAGACCTTTCATCACGTGGACACTCCTGCCAGCTAGAGGAATTCGGATCGTCGGCCCGCCTCGAGCCGACCGATGACGTCCTTGAGACGCTGGTCGTCATCGCTACGGCACACGAGCAGCGCGTCACCGGTGTCCACCACGATGAGCCCCGCGACGCCCACCAGGGCCACCAGCTTCCCCGGGGCGTGGACCACGTTGCCGGTGCTCGCCACCGCCACGAGATCGGCCAGGCCGCAATTGCCGTCCGTCAGCCGGGGTGCCAGTTCACCCCACGCCGACCAGCTCCCGAGATCGGACCAGCGATACCGTGCACGCACCACGGCGAAACGCGGCAGTTTCTCCATCAAGGCATAGTCGATCGAATCGGCCGGACAATCGGCATACGCCGATGCGAGCGCGGCCGCAAAACCCCTCGTACCCCAGGATGCGACGGCGTGTTCCAGGCGGGCGACCACCCCGGGAAGATGCTGCCGGGCCTGCGCTAGGAACGCGTCGGCTTCCCAAACGAAGATGCCGCTATTCCACAGATGCCGTCCGCCTGCCAGGTATGCCTCGGCGCGCGGACGGTCCGGCTTCTCGACGAAGGCCACACCGGGCAACACGTCGCCCCGCGCCGCTTGGGGATCGACCTCGAGATAGCCATATCCGGTTTCCGGACGCGTGGGCGGGATGCCGAAGGTGACAGCCTCGCGCGTGGCGGACGCGTGGTCGAACGCCGTCTCCAGTTGCTGGATGAAAACGTCGGGATCGGGGATGGCGTGATCGGCCGGCAACAGCGCGACGGGACCGGGGCCCCCGCACCGGGCGGCAATGCCGACACCGAGGATCGCGCAGGGCGCGGTGTTGCGCCCCACGGGCTCGCCGATGACATGGTCGGCCGGCAAATCGGGCAGGTCCTGGCGCACAGCCTCCGCGAGCACGGCGCTCGTGACCACCAGGACGCGTTCGGCCCCCACCAGGGGCGCCACGCGGTCGTAGGTCTGCCTCAGCAGGGACGTGTCCCCGGCGAGGGCTTGCAACTGCTTGGGTCGCTGCGTCCGGCTCAGCGGCCAGAACCGGGTACCCCGGCCACCGGCCATGATGACGCAGAACCTATTCGGTGCCGCCGACATGGACCTTGACGACGATCTCGACCTCGGGATGGAGTCGCACGGGGACCTCGTACTCGCCCACCTGCTTGATGGGTTCCACGAGTTGCACCTGGCGATGATCCAGCGCGAAGTTCTGCTTCGTGAGCGCGTCCGCAATGTCGCGCGCCGACACGGAGCCGTACAGGCGACCATCCTCGCCGGCTTTCGCGTCGAGCCGGACCGCCAGTTCCTTGCCCGCGTACTGCGCCTTGACGGCCTCCGCGGCGTCCTTTCGCTTCGAGTCGTGCTTGTTCTCGAGAACCATCTTCTCGGCAACCAGCTTCTGCGAGCCCTCGCTCGCCTCGACAGCGAGACCGTTGGGCACCAGGTAGTTGCGCGCGAACCCGCGGGCGACGGACACGGTCTGGCCCATCCGTCCCACGTTGTCCACGTTCTTGAGCATGATCACTTGCATCTCGCACCTCAATCTTCGCGAATCGCTCCATGATGACGGCGTAGGTCCAGCCATTGATCGACCAGCCCGATCGCCGCACCGCCCGCGATGACCACGGGCCAGAACAGGACCGTCATCATCAACCAGTACACCACACGTAGCGGTCCCGGCAACACCTTGCCGATGTACCACACCTGTACGGCCGTGCCCTGCACCGCCAGCGCGAGCGTGGCCAGGAGCGCCATATTCACGCCGGCGAGCCGCAGCGGGTGGCTTCCCACGAGGACGAGGCCGAGCCCCACCGCGAGCACCCAGACCGTCGCCGCCGGCACCGCCCATGTGCGCACCGGCCGCCAGATCCGTTCCTTGCGACGCGCCAGCCAGAGCCCCGCGATCAGCCCGACGGCCGCCACGGTCACCTGACCCAGGACCACGAAACTCGGCCAGATCCAGGTCATGATCCGGACGACGCCGTCGATCTGCCGCGCAAACTCCGCGCGCCACGCCTCTCTCTGCGCCTCCGTGGCCGTGGCCGGAAGCTGATGCGCGAAACTCGTGCGCGCCACATCCCGCATCGCATCGAGATTCGCTGCGATCGTCGCGCCATCGAGGGCTGCGACGATTGTCGGCAGCGTCGCCAGCACCATCACGGCCAGAACCGCGGCGACACGCGCCCCGCGTTGCCACGCCCAGCCGCCGAGAAGCCCGGCAGCCACGTAGCTGCTGCCATAGATCGCGAGTTCCCGCGAACCCACCGCTGCCGCGAGGACGACGGTCGCGGCAGCCGCCGCAAGCACGCGTCCGCGGCGATCGCTCCGAAGCCACGCCGCCAGCCACAGCCCTGGCAACACCAGGGGCGCCATCGCAGCCGCCACCGGCACCCAGGAACTCACTGTGCCTCCCGGCTACCGGTAATATTCCCTCACGAACGGCAACAGCGCCAGATGGCGCGCCCGCTTGACGGCCACAGCCAGCATGCGCTGGTAGCGCGCCGTCGTGCCGGTGTTGCGCCGCGGCGCGATCTTGCCGCGCTCCGTGACGAAACGGCGCAGCAGGTCGACGTCCTTGTAGTCGATGCAGACGTAGCCCATCTTCGTGAAGTAGCAGGGCTTCTGCTTCGCTGCCCTTCTCTTCTTCTTCTTCTTCTTGATGCGCATGTTCTTGCGCGCCATGACGTACCTTCCTTTCGTGCCCCGGCGGCGACGTCAGCCGTCAGTCTTGATTGTCGGCGACATCGTCCTCGGCGTGCGCCTGGCGCCGCTTGGCCATGGCCGCGCGGTTGCGATCCTCCCACTCCTCATCCCTCACGACCAGGTGACGAAGCACCTTGTCATCGAGGCGCAGGTAGCGGTCGATCTCCGCCACGGCCTGCGGGCCCGAGACGAAGCGCAGCAGCATGTAATCGCCCTTGTTCTGGAACTCGATCTCGAACTCCAGCTTCCGGACGCCCCAGTGATTCTCTAGGGTGATCTCGCCGCCGTGCTCGGACACGATGCTGCGGATCCGATCCACATGGGAACCCATCTCGGGCTCCGGCAGATCGGTGCGCAGGATGAAGATACACTCGTACTTCTGCATGGGAACACCTCCCTTCGGTCAGAACGACCCGGTGCCCTATTCGACGCGACTGTGCGTCGTCAGCCCGGGTAGGGATGGCACGTGGCCCCAACGATTCCGTTGTTGCGCTGTCTCGCGGCTTCTCATGTCCGCGGCCGCAGAATATACCCCATCAGTCGGCCGCGGGCAAGTCCGGTTCGCGTCGGATGGTCCGGTTGTGGCGGGATCCGGCCCCATCCGGCCCCACGGCCAGGACGTCGACCAGGGCCGCCACGGCCCGCCCCACCAGGTCGGCCACCGCATCCGCCTCGTCCGGCGGGAAGTCGTCGAGGACGTAGTCGGCCCAGTCCTCGGGCGGCACCGGGGCGTCCCGAGGCCCCACCCCCAGACGCAGCCGCGGCACCGCGTCGTGCCCGAGAGCCGCGAGGATCGAGGCCAGGCCGTTCTGGCCGCCGGCGCTGCCGCCGTTGCGGAGGCGCAGCGACCCCAGGGGCAGGTGCAGGTCATCACAGACGACCACCAGAGGGGCATCGGCGCCGTCCGGGGCCTGGTCGTACCAGGCCCGGACGGCGTCGCCACTGCGATTCATGTAGGTGAGCGGTTCGAGCAGCACCGCGTCGTCGTGGCGGGCTTCCCGGAAACGGGGGTCCCTCGTCGCCCACGAGACCCCGAGGTGTGCGGCCAGCGCCTCGACCACCCGGAATCCGATGTTGTGACGGTTCCCGCCGTACCGGGGACCGGGGTTGCCGAGGCCGACGATCAGCACCGGCATCAGTCCTTGCCCTTGGGCTCCTTGGCCTTGGGCTCCTTGGCCTTGGCCTTCGTGTCGGCATCGCCCTCGGCCGGCGCCGGCTCAGCCACATCCTCCTCCTCGATCGGCTCGGCCAGCACGATCACGGGCTTGACCACAAGCACCAGCGTCTCGGCGTCGGTCACGAATTCGCCCATCGAGAGCGCTAGGTCGCTCACGAACCGGCGGTCGTGCAGCTTCAGCTCGCTCACGTCGAGCGTGACGGATTCGGGCATCTCGCGCGGCAAGCACGACACCTCGACCTCGTCGAGCATCTGCTGGACCTCGCCCTCGCCGAACTTCACGCATTGCGGCTCGCCGACGAGCACCAGCGGCACCTCGACCGTGACCTTCTCGCCGCGCGGGATCTCGAAGAGGTCGACGTGGTAGACCATGTCACTCACGGGATGCTGCTGGATCTCGCGCATCAGCGCCAGCGGCTGATCGCTCTGGCCTTCGATCGCCAGGTTGAAGATGACGCTGCCACCGTGCAGGTGCGACTTGATCTTCGTGAATTCCGCGACGTCGAGCGCCACGTTCACGGCGGGCCGGCCTTCGCCATACAGCACGGCCGGGATTCGCCCCGCGGCGCGGGTACGTCGGTTCTCGTTCTTGCCGGTGGTGTGGCGCGCATAGACGTTCAAATTGACCAGGGCCATGATAAGCCTCCGCGTTCGACGCGATCCGTCGGGCTCGCCGCCCGTTGCGGCAAGGATCCTCTGCGGGGAGCGCACCAAGCGCCCCGCGCCCCCCGGGGCCAGATGGTCCGGGACGATCACGTCCTTCGATTGTGCAAAAAGGACCGTAGAAGAAAGCACGCCCGCCAGTTGCTGTCAAGCCGACCGGCTAAACGAACAGGGCGCTCACCGTCTTTTCCAGGTGGATGCGCTCGATGGCTTCCGCGAGAAGTGGCGCCACGTCGAGCACCCGGATCTTGGGGCACTCGTCCGTCCGCTGGAAGGGGATGGTGTTGGTGACCGCGAGTTCCTGCAGCGGCGAGTTGGTGATCCGCTCGAGTGCGGGTCCCGAAAGGATGGGATGCGTTGCCGAGGCCCGCACTGACCGCGCCCCCTGCTTCTCGACGCACACGCGCGCGGCATCCGTGAGCGTGCCCGCGGTGTCCACCATGTCGTCGAAGATAATCACGTCCTTGCCCTCGACGTCGCCGATGAAGTTCATGACCTCCAGCACGTTGGGCCGCGGGCGTCGCTTGTCGATGATGGCCAGGCTGGCGTCGAGGCGCTTGGCGAACGCTCGCGCCATCTTGATGCTACCCACGTCCGGCGCGACCACTGCCACATTGCCGCGGTCGATGTTCTCGAAGTGCTTGAGTAACACGGGCGCCGAGTAGAGATGGTCGAGCGGGATATCGAAGAAGCCCTGGATCTGCGGCGCGTGCAGGTCGATCGTGAGTACGCGCTGGGCTCCGGCGGCCGTGATGAGGTTGGCCATGAGTTTCGCCGCGATGGGCACCCGTGGCTGGTCCTTGCGATCCTGGCGGGCGTAGCCGAAATACGGGATCACCGCTGTCACCCGGCGCGACGAGGCGCGCTTCACCGCGTCGAGCAGAAGCAGGAGTTCGATCAGATTCTCCGCGGGCGGCATCGTGGGCTGGATCAGGAAGACGTCGGTGCCGCGGATGTTCTCCTTGATCTTGACGCGTATCTCCTGGTCACTGAAGCGATCGACCTCGACGTCGCGCAGTTCCACATTGAGGCAATCGGCGATGCGCCGCGCGATCTCGGGATTGGCATTGCCGCTGATCAACACCAGTTCGTTGTACATCGACCAACCTCTTCGAATACGAGCGTGTCACCTGACAGGAAAACGCCCCAGCTTCTGGGGCGCAACGAAACGCTGGCTGGGGCGGCAGGATTCGAACCTGCGAATGCAAGGACCAAAACCTTGTGTCTTACCACTTGACGACGCCCCAGCGCTCGCGTCAGTAACTCTCCTCCATCGCGCTGCCACCGTCGTCATCGTACGGCCCATGGGCCGATGGAGGCGGGATCTCGCCCTTCTCCACGCGTTGCATCTCGATCCTGTACGCCGCAATGACCTGGTTTTCCATCCACTCGCGCGTGTCCATGTTGATGGGATGCGCGATATCCTGAAACGTCCCGTCCTTGCGCTTGCGACTCGGCATGGCGATGAACAGCCCGGCGGCGCCCTCGATGATCTTCAAACCGCGGATCACGAAGCAGTTGTCGAGGGTGATGCTTGCAAAGCCCTTGAGCTTGTTGTCATCGCGCAAGGTGATCCTGATCTCGGAAATCTCCACGCTATCCCTCTTTCGGCTGCTGCCGCAATATCAACAGACTATCGGCAACTCACCCCTCCAAGACCTGCACCCCTGCGGGGTGAGGAGCGACGCACCGGGCGAAGGCGAAGTCGGTTCCCAGCATGCTCACGCTCTCCTCGGCTTGACGCGCATCCGGGAATACGCCATAGATCGCTGACCCGCTTCCGGTGAGCATGGCCACGGGCGCCAGCTCTCTCAACTTGAAGAGGGCCCGCTGCAACTCCGGATGGGAAGGAAGAACCACCTCCTCCAACCTGTTGCTGCCGAACCAGGAACCTGTTGGAAACCTGGCAATTAAGGGCTTAATTACCTGGATGTTAGCGACCGCCGATCGTACTGTCAATCCCATTTTGAGGCCGAGATAAACCTCACGTGTCGCCAACTCCAAGCGAGGCTTCAAGATGAGAAAATAACCGGCTCGGATGGTCGGCAATGCGGTGAGATCATAGCCGCGGCCTCGGCCGAGCGCCGTGGCGCCGCGGTGGAAGAACGGCACATCCGAGCCGAGGCGTGCCCCCATCGCGACGAACGCCGGGGTGTCGAGGGCCGTCCCGAAAAGCCGATCGCAGGCCACGAGCACGGCCATGGCATCGCTGCTGCCGCCTCCCAGCCCCGCGCCCACGGGGATCTCCTTGTCCAGCTCAATCTGCAGGTGACCGCTCACGCGCTGCGTCTCGCAGAAGAGACGCGCGGCACGCCAGCACAGATTCGTCTCGTCATCGGGCACACGGCCGTGCGGTCGCACGAGCAGCTCGATCAACGGCACGCCGCCGGCCTGGGTACGCACGAGCGTGACGCGCAGGTGGTCGAAGAGTGCCACCGTCTGCAGAACAGTCTCGATCTCATGGTAACCGTCCGGCCGCTGCCGCAGCACCTCGAGGTGCAGGTTCACCTTGGCCGGGGCACGCAGCGCGAGCCGGCGCGTGCCCGGTTGCTGGTGCGGCGAGTTGTTCACGCATTCTCCTTGGCGACATAGGTCGCGAACAGTCGGCCCCAGGGTGTGTCCGCCACCCGTCGCCACGATCGACGGCCGACCGTGGGGTACCACAAGAGATCTCGCACCGCCGCACCGACTCGCGGGGTCCAGCGATGTCCCGCCATCGGAGTCGATCGCGACGCGGCCACGTGCGGCAGGCGCAGAGCACCGGCGTCGGCATCGCCGAGCACCGTGATGGCCTGCAGATCGGCCGACCCCAACCCCGCCGCCTGACACGCCCGCAGCCAGGGCAGGCGCCAGGCGTCGAGCCCGAGCAACCGCGCCGCCACAGCGTCGACCGCGACTGGATCGTATCCCGCCAGCAGCACGTTGGCCACCACGGGAAGTCGACCACCCGGGCCGGGCCGGTCACCACAGACGGTGGCGTCCATCACCACAAAGGTGGCGGGCGTGACCGTCGCGCGCAACCGAAGCAGATCGCACCAGGCATCCGGCGTCGCCATGGCCGTGGCGCGGGCGTGTGGCGGCAGCCACGCGAGGTGCGCCGCTACCGCCCCGCGCAGACCCCAGCGGGAATCCGTGCGCAGCACGGGCAATAGCACCGCCCCGCGCCCCTGCAGCGGCGCCTCACCGCGCGCCGTCGCCGCATCGAGATCGGTCAGCTTCAGGCCGCGCGTACGGAGAACGCCATCCCAGCCGAGCTCCGCGCCTGCCCGGCGCGGCGCCGCCCCCGGCACGCCGGCCGCGACCGCCCGCACATCCGCGCGGCCCGCGAGGGCCAGGGCCATGCCGTCGAGATGCCACGGGGCCGTTCCGGCCGCCGGCAGGCGCCGCGGCCATGCGACGTCGAGGACGAGGACGTGCCCGGCCTCGCCGACGGCATCCGCGTAGGCCGCGAATCCCGCGAGGCGCGCGGCGCGTTCCAGATCGGCCGTCACCGTTTCTGGCCGCGTATTCACGAGAGCAACATGCGCATCCATGGTCACCTCCGACCGCTGCCAACGTCGGCTGGTGGTTCGGGTTCCCTCGCAGCGGTTGGGCACGGGTCAGTAGGCGTTCTCCCCACGCACGATATGATCGACCGTCATCAGCAGGATCCGCACATCGAGCCACACCGACCAGTTCTCCACGTAATGCAGATCGTACAGCGTCCGCGTCTCGATGCTCGAATTCCCCCGTAGTCCATTCACCTGAGCCCAACCGGTGAGCCCCGACTTCACGCGATGCCGTTCGAAGTAGCGCGGCATCTCCTGGCTGAACTGCTCGACGAAGACCCTTCGCTCCGGCCGGGGTCCCACCAGGCTCATGTCGCCGGACAGCACGTTCAGGAGCTGCGGCAACTCGTCCAGGCTCCAGCGCCGCAGCAAGCGGCCGAGCGGCGTGACGCGCGGATCGTCGGCGACCGTCCACACCGGCCCCGAAGCCTTCTCGGCGTCCGTGCGCATGGAACGGAACTTCAGCATGGTGAACTCGCGCCCGTCACGTCCGACGCGGCGTTGCCGGTAGAGCAACGGACCGGGTGACGAAAGCTTTATCCCCAGGGCCAGCGCGAGCAGAACGGGCGCGAGCGCCACCAGCCCGACGGCCGACAGCACCAGGTCGAAGGTCCGCTTCACGATGCGGTCGGCCCCGCTCAACGCCACCTCGCGCACGGAGATCAGCGGCAGGCCGGCCACCTCCGTCAGCCGCATCTTGCTCGTGTGTAGCTCCACGAGGTCGGGCACGAACTGGACGTCGGTCGTCAGATTCGCGAGCGCCGCTACCATGTCGGTGATCAGGGGCAACTGGTCGAATCGCAACGTGAGCACCACGCGATCGATCTGCCGGGCGACGACCACGTCGCGGATCTCGGCGATGCCACCCAGACAGGGGATCGGCGGCGGCGGCGCCACCTCGCGATGCGGGTTGCCGCTGGCATCGAGGGGCGACTCCACGATCTGCACATGCTGCGGCCCCGGGTCGAGCTCCCCCGGGATGCTCAACCAGCCGACGATCTCCAGCGCCAGTCCGGGCAGGTCCCGCACCGCCTGCAGCAGCCGCATACGCATGCGCGTATCGCCCGCCAGGAGCACCCGCGAGCGCCGCATGCCGCGCTGGAGCACGCGCGCCAGCACGCGCCGCGTGACGATGCGGCCGACGCACAGGCACACCCAGCTCGTCCAGAAGAAGATCCCGAAGAACGAACGGCTGAAGGTCATCGCTCGCACGAAGAACGCCAGAGCCAGCACGAGAAGGCTGCTCACCACCATTCCGCGGAAGAGCCCCACAAAATCGTACTCGATGCGCCGTCCGCCGCGGTCGGCATAGAGACCAAGCGCATAGAAGATGGCCAGGAACACCATGAGGGTCACGACGCTGGCCACGAGGTACGGACCGAAGGGCGGTATGCCCAGCGGCACGAGCCAGACCCCGCTATGGAAACGCCACCAGTAGGTGAGCAGGAACGCCACCTCGAGCATCACCGCGTCGATGATCATCGTGACGGCCGGTTCCAGCAGATCATCGCGCCGACGTGTCTCAACCATGGCGCGCCTCCCGCGGCCGGTGCTGCGCCCATGCCTGCCGCAGCCGTGACGCGATCTCCTCCCGGAATCGCTGGCGGCCGAACGCCTCGGCATGGCGCCTCATCGCCACCCGATCCCACGGCTCGTCGAGCCGGGGGTCGTCGAGCGCCGCAGCGAGACTGGTGGCCGTCTGCTCCGGGAAGAAGATGCCGTTGAGGCCCTCGCGTACGGTGTCGAACACGCCGCCGGCGCCGTAGGCCACCACGGGCGTGCCGCAGGCTGTGGCTTCCAGGGGGGTGATGCCGAAGTCCTCGTGGCCGGGAAAGACGAAACTCCGCGCGTGCGCATACAGAGATGGGAGCTGTGGCGTGGCGACGGCGCCCAGGAAGGTCACGGGCCCTTCGGCACCCAGCGCCCGCAAGCGCGCGGCCTCGCTGCCTTTGCCCACGACCACGAGCGGTCGCCGCGCCATGCAGGCCGCCCGTACCGCGATGTCGATCCGCTTGTACGGCACGAGCGCCGATACGACGAGGTCGTAGCTGCCGCTCGCCAGGCCTGGTGGCGGCAGCAATGTGGTCGCGTCGCCCAGAAACATGTCCACGTCCACCGGCGGCGCGATCACGGCGATGTGCGGCGGCGCAACGTCGTAGTAGTCGACGATGCGCTGGCGCACGCAGGTGCTGTTGGCGAGCCACAGATTCACGCGGTGGGCGGTGCGCCGGTCCCAGGCGCGTAGCCAGGCGGCCTGGCGCGCGATGAGCCAGCGCAGCGGCTGCGGCTTGCGGCCGAAGTAGTCGTCGAACCGATCCCATACGTAGCGCATCGGCGTGTGGCAGTAACAGACACTCAGCGCTCCGGGCGCCGGCCGTGCAGACTTGGCGACGCAGTGGCTACTCGAGAGGACGAGGTCGTAGCCCCCCAGGTCGAACGACTCCACGGCCGATGGCATGAGCGGCAGCGCCCAGCGATAGATACGCGCGGCCGCGGGGAGGTGCTGGATACGACCGGCGGTGACGATGCGATGCCGCGCGATCGAGGCACTCACCGCGCCCGGCACGTGCAGGAGCGTGAAAATATCGGCCTGCGGGAAGATCTCGCAGAAGACCTCGAGGCACTTCTCGCCACCGCGCATGCCGGTGAGCCAGTCGTGCACCAGCGCCACGCGCAAGTCGCGCGGGAAGGACGACGCGATCTCCGCAACCTCAGGCATCGCCACGATCGACCGCCGGTGCCCCGCCCCGCGTGGCCTCGAGGATGGCGCACAGGGCGTGGATCATCGCGATGTGGATCTCCTGGATGCGCGGCGTATGGTCGCTCGGCGCCACCACGGAGCCGTCGAGCAGCGGCATGAGCTTGCCGCCGTCACGCCCGAGCAGGCCGTGCACGCGCAGTCCGAGGCGGCGGGCCATGGCGACGGCCTCTAGGCAGTTCGGCGAGTTCCCGCTGGTGGAGATCACGAGCAGCACGTCCTCGGGCTTGCCCAGAGCCTGCACCTGGCGCGCGAAGACGTGGTCGAAACCGTAGTCGTTGGACACCGCCGTCAACGTGGAGGGATTCACGGTGAGCGCCACAGCCGCCCAGCCAGGCCGCTCGGTTTCGAATCGACCCACCAGCTCCGCCACGAGATGCTGGCTGTCGGCCGCGCTGCCGCCGTTTCCGCACACCATGAGCTTGCCGCCGCGAGACCAGGCGTCGAGGACGTCGTCGGCCAGCGCGACGAGCGCCACCTGATGGGCCGGGCCGAGGCGGTCGAGCGCGAGCCGCAGCCCCGCGAGCGTGCGCTGGTAGAGTTCGGCGGCGACGGACGGATTGGCGGTCATGGCGCGTGCGTCCTTCCTCGTTCCTCGGTCTCGTCGGCGCGCAGCTGCGAGAGATAGCGCGCGACCGCATCCTGCCAGGTCGGCCGCGGCGGACAGCCTGCCGCCGACAGCCGCGTATCGTGCAGCACCGAGCAGGCCGGTCGGCGTGCCGGTGTGGGAAACTCCGCGGTCGTGCACGGCTGCACGCGTTGCGGATCGGCACCGAGTTGCCGGGCGATTTCGCGGGCGAACGCGCACCAGGTGGTGGTCCCACGATTCGTGGCATGGAACCGCCCGCGCGCGTCGCTCGTCGCGAGCCAGGCCAGCACCTCCGCGAGGTCGGTCGCATACGTGGGGCATCCGCGCTGGTCGTCGACCACCCGCAGCTGCGGCCGCTCGTCGAGCAACCGGCGCACGGTGCGCACGAAGTTCACGGGCCCCGCGCCGAAGAGCCAGCTCGTGCGCACAATCTGCCACGACCCGGCCAGGTTCTCAACCGCTTCCTCGCCGCGAGCCTTGGTCAGGCCATAATGATTGACGGGATCGCGGGCATCGTCCTCGCAATAGCCATCGCGGGCCGTACCGGGAAACACGTAGTCCGTGCTGATGTACGTGAGCACCGCCCCTTGCGCGGCGCAGGCTCGCGCGAGGTGGGCTGTGGCCTCCGCATTCGCACGCATCGCGAGGCCACATTCGCTCTCGGCGCGATCGACGGCCGTGTAGGCCGCACAATGGATGACGTGCCGCGGCGCGTGCGCCCGCAGCAGGGCCGCCGACACGGCGGGGTCGCCGAGATCGCCGTCGGAGAGGTCGACGCCCACGACATCATGATCGCACGCCATACGTGCCACCACCGCCGTGCCAAGCATGCCGGCCGCACCGGTCACCAGGATCGTCACGTCGCCTCGTCCTCCATCTCGTCGGACGCCGGCCGCATCGCACGCGCACTCTCGGCGCACAGCGACGTGGGAAAACCGCGCCCGGCGAGAAAGGCCGCCACACGCGTCTGGGCGCGCCAGTCCCGCCCCCGCGTGCGCGCCCAGCGCTGGCGAGCCGCCGTCCGCGCCAGGGCCCGCTCCAGTTCCGCCGGAAGCTGCGCGGCCACGACCTCGTCGGCGAGCCCACCGGCGACACCCTTCTCCCGCAGCCGCGCCACGAGATACCGGCGGCCCACTGCGCGTGTACGCAGGGTATCACGGACCCACGCCTCGGCGTAACGACGATCGCTGTGGATGTCGCGGGCCTGCATGTCCGCCAGCACGGCATCCACGGCGGCGGGATCGAAATCCTCGGCCAGGAGCTTGTCGCGCAGACGCGCGACCGTCTGCAGGCGCCGGTCGAGAAACTGGAACAGTCGGCGCGCCACGCGCTTGCGTGACGCGGCCAGACGAAGCTCCGCCACCACGGATGCGTCGAGGCGCTGCCCCACGGCCGGCAGGCCATCGGGCAGCGCCTCGCTCGCCACCTCGAGCACCTCGCCGCCATCGAGCGTGACCACCGCCATCGGCGGCAATCGATCGAGGCTCACGAGGGTGCGCTCGGTCTCGCTCACCTCACGCCGCGCCGGCCTTGCGCGTCTTGCCCGACGCCGACTCGGCGGCCTCGCCGCCATTGTTCGACGGCGCCGCGGTCGCCGCAGCCTCCGTTGCCTTGCGCCGGATGCCATAGTGCGCAAAGACCAGGTCGCGGATCTTGACGTAGATGTCGGGATTCTCCTTCAGGAACGTGCGCACGTTCTCGCGCCCCTGCCCCAGCCGCTCGTCGCCGAAGCTGTACCAGGCCCCCGACTTCTGGATCACGTTGGCGTTGGCGCCCAGGTCGATGAGGTCGCCTTCCTTGCTGATGCCCTCTCCGTAGAGGATGTCGAACTCGGCCTTCTTGAACGGCGGAGCCACCTTGTTCTTCACGACCTTCACCCGGACCTGGTTGCCGATCACTTCCTCGCCCTGGGTGATCGCCCCGAGGCGCCGGATGTCCAGACGGATGGAGGCGTAGAACTTGAGCGCCTGGCCGCCGGTCGTGGTCTCCGGGTTGCCGAACATGATGCCGATCTTCATGCGCATCTGGTTCGTGAAGATCACCAGCGTGTTGGTCTTGGAGATGGCGCCGGTGAGCTTGCGCAGCGCCTGGCTCATGAGGCGCGCCTGCAGTCCCACGTGCGAGTCGCCCATCTCGCCCTCGATCTCGGCGCGCGGCACCAACGCCGCCACGGAGTCGATCACGATGATGTCCACGGCACCCGAACGCACGAGCATCTCGGTGATCTCCAGCGCCTGCTCCCCTGTGTCGGGCTGCGACACCAGGAGGTTGTCGATGTCCACGCCGAGCTTGCGGGCGTAGATCGGATCGAGGGCGTGCTCCGCGTCCACGAACGCCGCCACACCGCCTCCGCGCTGGCAGTTGGCGACGGTCGACAGCGCCACCGTCGTCTTGCCGCTGCCTTCGGGACCATAGATCTCCACCACGCGACCGCGTGGCAGACCGCCGATTCCGAGGGCGATGTCCAGGGAGATACTGCCGGTGGAGACGGCTTCGATCTCGTCGTAGATCCTGTTCTCCCCGAGCACCATGATCGAACCCTTGCCGAACTGCTTCTCGATCTGCGCGCGGGTCAGCTCGAGGGCCTTGGCCTTGTCGTCGGACTTGCTTTGCGCCATGGCTTCCTGCTCCTGTGCAACTGGTTGTGGGAGATTCGCTTGCGGAATCAAACTGACCCATGCCGGCTTCACCGGCACCGATGGCAACTGACCACCGGCCAGCAAGATAGCACGAGCGCGAGGGGGGAGGCAAGGCTTTTGCTAAATTTTCGCCTCACGCCACCGGAGGCGGGCCCAGAGGGAACACGGCGACGTCCGCGTACCGTGCCCCGGAGGGCCGCAGTGTGCTGCGCACGAGGCGGACCTCGGCGACCGGTTGCGGCGGCCACGTGCCGGGATCGATCCCGGCGAGAGCAGCCGACGCCTCGGCTTCGAGCGGCGCCTTGAACCGCGCGAGCGTCAGGTGCGGACGGAAGACCTTGCGGTCCTGCGGCCCCTCGGGCCAGGTCGCCTCCACCCTCGCGCGCACCGCCGTGGCAAGGCCGGCCAGCGCCTCGCCCCCGTCCATCTGCAAGAAGAGCACCCGCGGCGTCCGCAGGTTCGGAAATGCACCCAGTTCGCCCGGCCGCAGGAGGAAGCCCGGATGCCGCGGCGCTTCGTCGGACAGGGCAAGCGCCAGGGATTCCGCCCGCTCGGCGGGCCACTCGCCCAGGAACGCGAGCGTGAGGTGCCACGTTTCCCGCCTGGTCCAGGCCGCGGGCACACGGGGCCGCCACCTGTCGAGCCACGTGTCCAGGTCGTGCGTGAACCGTTCCGTGGGGTTGACGGCGACGAAGAGCCTCACGCCAGCACGCCCCAGCTCAGCCGCGACGGCGCGAAGACAGGTACGCCGTCGAGCGCGCGCCGCAGGGTATCGAGGGCCGCCGCGACGGCGAGGCCGCGGTTGCGCTCGCGCGTCGCCGGGAAACGGTAACGTCCCACGAGCACGTCCGCGGGCGTGGCCAGCGCGATCCAGGTTGTACCCACCGGCTTATCGGCGGAGCCGCCTTCAGGCCCCGCGATGCCGGTGATCGCGAGCGCATAGTCGGTGCCCAGACGAGCGCGCGCCCCCACCGCCATCGCCCCGGCCACTTCGCGACTCACGGCTCCGTGGGTCGCGAGCATCGCGGCCGGCACGCCGAGCAGGTCCTGCTTGGCACTGTCGGCATAAGTGATCAGACCGCCGCGGAAGGCGTGCGAGCTGCCGGGCTCCTCGGTCAGCGCACCTCCGAGCAGCCCCCCGGTGCACGACTCGGCCACGGCCACCGTGGCACCGCGCGCCACGAGACGGTCGAGCACCACCCGCGGTAGGCTCACGGCATCCTCGGCGAAGACGCGGTCGCCGAGGATCGGCGCCAGTGCGGTCACCGCTGCCGCGAGCGCGATCTCCTGCCCGGGTGCAGCCGCCACGCGCACGTCCACGCCCCAGGGTCCGATCCACCACGACCAGGTGAGGCCCGGATGGGCACTACGCACCGGCTCGCACTCGCGCGCCAGGGCCAGCTCCGCCACCTGGGCCACCCGCCAGAGCCGCATCACCCGCGCCGCCGGCAGCACGCCGTGCGCGTGCAGGTGGGCGCGCACCAGGGGCAGCAGGCCGTCCAGTTCCGCGGGCACGCCGGGCAACAGCGCGACCCAGCGGTCGCGCAGCCGCCCGATCAGACCCGGCGCCGACCCCACCGGGTTGCCGAGGGGCGTCAGCCCGCGTGGCACCTGCGCCTGCTTCAACGTGTCGGGATACGCGGTGATGCCACGCGCCGCGAGACGCGCGATGAGAGCGTCGGCGGTGGTCGCGTCGGTCTCGAGGGGCACGCCGGCCCAGGCCGCCACCGCCTCGCGCGTGAGGTCGTCGGCCGTGGAACCGAGTCCGCCGGAAAGCATGACCACCGCATCGGGCGAGGTGCGATCCAGCGCCGCGACGATCGCCGCCTGCGCGTCGGGCACGACCTGGACATCGCGCACGGCGACGGCATGCTGGCCGAACGCGCGCTGCACGCGGGTGGAGTTGGTGTCGCTCGTGCGCCCTTCGAGCAGCTCGTCCCCCACCGCGATGAGATGCATACCGACCGCCATGGTCACACCCCCCATCCCAGCAGTCGCACGGTGACGTGCGTGGCGATGCATGCCAGCACGCCGGCCCCGAGATCGTCAGCCATGATGCCGATGCCACCGCCGCCGCCGAGCTGTTCGAGCCGGCGCACGCCGAACGGCTTGGCGATGTCGAAGACGCGAAACCAGACGAGGCCCACGAGCCAGCCCCCGAGGTTGGTGGCCACCGCGAGGTAGGTCACGAGCATGCCCGCCACCTCGTCGATGACACAAAGGTGCGGATCCTCCCCATGCTCGCGCTCGAGCGCCGAGGCGATCGGGATGCCCACCGCCGTCACCACCACGATGAGCGCGCCCTGGAGCCACAACGGCACCGGCCCCAGCCATCGCCACGCCGCGGCCCACAGTACGGTGACGACGAGACTCCCCGCCGTCGCCGGCGCCACGGGCGCATACCCGGCGCCCCCCACCGTCCCCAGCGCATGCACCATGAACCGTCGCATCGGAGATCTCTTTCGGATAGGCGCCGCAACTCGAATCCGGCGGGCAAGATACCGTGGACGCGGGGAGCGGTCAAATCCATGGTGCGGGTGAGAGGGGGTGTGTCGAGGGGCGGGCCGCATGTCCTCGCAGGGCCTGCGGAGTTGCGGCCCGCCCCTCGACACACCCCCTCTCACGCGACATCGCACGACCGCTACCGCGACCACGGTGATCTCGAGAGCTGGCGGGGACGGACGCGGGTGTGACCCCCCGGGTTCCCTCACCCTCGACGCGCCGGGGTGTGACACACGAATGCCCGCTGAAAATCCGCAGGCTCTGCGAGGACATTCAGCGGGCATTCGTGTGTCACACCCCGGCACCGCCGAGGCTGGGGAACTAGACGCCTGCGGGCTGCGCCTGCAACTGCCGCAGCACCTGCTTGGCCACGCATTTCAGCGTGTCGAAGACGCCGACGCCCTTGAAGGCGACACCTTCGAAAAACTCATAGCCCTCGGGATTGAGCTCCTCGTTGAGCTCGGCCACCGGCAGCGCGTCGGGGACGTCGCGCTTGTTGAACTGGATCACGAAGGGCAGCTTGTCGAGGGCGAGGTTGTATTCCTTGAGGTTCTCGTGCAGGTTGAAGAGCGACTCGACGTTCGCGTCGAAACGCGCCTCGCTGCTGTCGGACACGAAGACCACGCCGTCGCAGCCGCGCAGGATGAGCTTGCGGCTGGCATTGTAATAGACCTGGCCAGGCACCGTGTAGAGATGGAAACGCGTCTTGAAGCCCTTCACCTCACCCAGCTCGAGCGGGAGAAAGTCGAAGAACAGTGTGCGGTCCATCTCGGTGGCCAGGCTGACCAGCTTGCCCTTCGTCTCGGGCGCGAGCTTGTCGTAGATATACTGGATGTTCGTGGTCTTCCCGCCGAGACCAGGACCGTAGTAAACGATCTTGCAGTTGATCTCACGCGAAGAGTAGTTGATCAGCGACACGTCCGAACCCCTTCCCTGCACCCGCCCCGCCAGGGCGGCTCAGTCCACGAACAGATTGTCGATCTCGGCCTCGACACCTTCGGAGAATTCCTTGTCGAAGGTATCGTACTCCTCGTTGCGGTACTTCAGCTTCCCGTAGAGACCATCGATCACCACGTTCAATTCCTCGACGGCCTTCTTCATGCGCAGGCGCACCAGCCCCAGCGTGGTCCGTTTGTCGTAGATCACGGCCAGCACGACGCCCCGGGCGATCTTGCCCAGGTACATACTGTCGTTGACGCCCTGGTGATAGAGCGAGCTGAAATCCTCCTCGCCGATGAGCTTGGCCAGCTGGAAGTTGGCCTCGAAATCGGCGGCGCACAGCGACGCGAAGCTGGTGATGTCGAACTGGGGCGTCTCACCGGTCTGCGCGATCATCTGGCCCGTGCGGTCGATCAACAGCACGTGCTTGGCGTCGCTGCTCTGCACGAGGGCGTCGAGCGCGTTGGTGATCGCCCAGTAGTCCTCTTCGAAGATCGCCCATTCGGCTCGTACCATGGAAGCGACTCCCGGCCCTGACGGCCCGCAATTGTGGATCCAGCGTGACTCCGGGTAAGGATATCGGCAGATGACCTGACCGCTTGAGACCCGAAGTCACACCGATTGACGGTGGTGGAAGGCGCGCTGGAGCGTGGCCTCGTCAGTATAGGCCAGGGCGCCGCCCACCGGGATCCCGGTAGCCAGGCGGCTGAGCTTCAGTTCCTGATCCTCGAGCAGGCGCTGGAGATACAGCGCCGTTGTCTCCCCCTCGACGCTGGTGTCCAGGGCCAGGATCACCTCGCGCACACCGTCGTCCGCCACCCGCTGGCGAAGGCGGCCGAATGGCAGGTCCTCCGCCCGCACGCCATCGAGGGGCGACAGCAACCCACCCAGAACGAAGTATCGGCCACGGAAGAAGGCGGCCTTCTCGAAGGGCAGGATGTCCACGGGCGACGACACCACGCATAGCAAGGCGCCGTCGCGCGCGGGCGAGGTGCAGATGGGGCAGGGATCCGCCTCGGTGATCGCACCGCAGCGACAGCAGCTGCGTACCTGCTGGCCGGCCGAGTCGACGGCTGCCACGAGTTGCCGCGCCGTCTCGCTGTCCTGCACGAGTTGCAGAGCGATGCGTGTCGCCGACTTGCGTCCCAGGCCGGGCAGGCTCTGCAGGCATCGTACCAGGCTCTCGAGAGCCGGCGACTGGAATTCGCCGCCATCGCGCTGGGCCCCACCGGTGGCCATGGCTACATGCCCGGAATGTTGAGACCGCCCGTGACCTGGCCCATCTCGGTCTGCGTCAGGGCATCCACCTTGCGCACGGCCTCGTTCATGGCCGAGACCACGAGGTCCTGCAGGAACTCGATGTCCCCGGGGTCGACGACCTGAGGCTGCAGTTCCACGCTCACGACCTCGTGCTTGCCGTTCATCGTCACCTTGACCTGGCCGCCACCGACCTCGGCCGTGACCGTCTTCCCAGCCAGCTCTTCCTGGACCTTCGCCATCTTGGCCTGCATCTGCTGGGCCTGCTTCATCAGGGCACGGATATCCATCTTTCCTCCTGCCGGCGCGTGTCAGGCGCGCGGGTTCATGTCTCGTCGCCGTGCTCGGACCAGTGGTCGCGTTCGCTCTCGGGCAGAGGCTCACCCTTCAGCAGGTCGACGAGAGCTCCGAGCTCACCATCTCGACGACACTCGTCGGCCAGTTCCTCGCGCGCCGTGGGCGCCACCTGGCGACGGATCGTCTCCTGCACCTTCTCCTGCTGCCGCACCTCCGCCCCGGCTGCTTCGAGCGAGAGCGAGACCTTGCGGCCGAGAAACGCGCCCAGCCGCTCCTCGAGGAGCGGGCGCTCGGCCTCGAGGTTCTTCATCACGAAAGCCTTGTCCGGCGCGAAAGCCACGGCCACGCGCCCCGTCGGCGCATCGAGGGAGGGCAGGCCCTCCATGAGGCAGGCGGCGATGCGCGGATGCGTGCGCATGAGTCCGTCGATGAACGCCGTCCACGCGCTCAGTGTGGCCGCGCCTCCGGCGGCGCTCGGTCCGGGCTTACCCGCCCGACGTGGCGCCGGGGCCGCCGACCGCCGTTCCAGCATTCCACCCGAGTCCGCACCACCGACCACGCCCAGGGCCTGCATCCGCGCGACGAGATCGCTCAGTTCCACGCGCGAGTCCCAGAGCGCGAATTCCACCACGGCGGCCTCGAGGAGCAGGCGCGGCTGGGTGCTACGATGGATGCGATCGAAATGGACCGCCGCCCGATCGAGCATGGCGAGCAGGTCGGCCAGGGCGAAATGCTCGGCCTGCGCCTGGAGCCTGGCCACGGTATCGGCCGGATGATCCACGGCACTGGCGAGCTGCGGATCGGTGCGCAGAAGCAGGAGATCACGGAAGTCGGCGATCATGCCCTGCGCGAAGACGTCGAGGTCCTGGCCCGCCTGCGCGAGCCCATCCACAAGGCGCAATGCGCGCGCTGCGTCGCGCGTGACGAGAGCCTCGTTCAGTTCCAGGTAGAGCTCCGACCGCACGAGGCCGAACAGGGTGACGAGCGCCGCCTCGTCGATCGTCTCACCGCTGCTGGCGATGGCCTGGTCGAGCAGGCTGAGGCCGTCGCGCACGCTGCCCTCGGCCAGAGACACGAGCACGCGCAGGCCACTGTCTTCGAGCACCACCCCCTCGGCTGCGGCCACCTCGCGCAGGCGTGCACCCAGTTCCTGACGGCCGATCAACCGGAAGTCGAAGCGTTGGCAACGTGAAAGGATCGTACGTGGGATCTTGTTGGGCTCGGTGGTCGCGAAGAAGAAGAAGACGCGCGCCGGCGGCTCCTCGAGGATCTTCAGGAGCGCGTTGAACGCGCCCTTGGACAGCATGTGCACCTCGTCGATGATGAACACACGGCTGCCGCCCTCGCCCGGCGTGTACTGCGCCATGTCGCGCAGTTCGCGCACGTTGTCCACGCCGGTGTTCGACGCGGCGTCGATCTCCAGGACATCGAGATAGCCCCCCCGCGCGATGGCCAGGCAGGTCTCGCACGCGCCGCAGGGATCGCCATCGCTCACGTGGCGGCAGTTGAGGGCCTTGGCAAGGAGTCTGGCCACGGTGGTCTTGCCGCAGCCGCGCGGACCGCTGAACAGGTACGCGTGGCTCAGCTTGCCCTTGCGCATCGCGGCGCGCAGCGTGCCGGTGACGTGGTCCTGGCCCACGACCTGCGAAAAGGTCTCGGGCCGGTACTTGCGGGCGAGTGCGCGATAGGACATGCGGTGTAGCTCCCCAGCGGGAAGGGCAGACCGGAGCCGGGAGCAAAAAGGGAGGGCCAGGCTTACGACGCACACGCCGGAGGAAGCGTACCGTTGCTGCCTTCCGGCCCTGGCGGGATTGGCGCTCCGTCGTCACGCCGGGCCTGGCCCATCGGCGTCCCTGAACTCGGTGGTGGAGATGATGGGGCTCGAACCCACGACCTCCTCGTTGCGAACGAGGCGCTCTCCCAAGCTGAGCTACATCCCCACCGATGGCGAATGTGTTCGTAATCTAGCACCGGTCGCCACGAACGTCCAAATTTCAATGACGCCCGGATCCCTGAGCGGCTTCCGACGGGATTTTCGTGGCGGAGAGGCAGGGATTCGAACCCTGGGAACCCTTGCGGGTTCAACGGTTTTCGAGACCGTCCCGTTCAACCGCTCCGGCACCTCTCCGCAATCTGGGCGCTGCTGACAAGATGGCGGAGAGGGTGGGATTCGAACCCACGGTACCCGAAGGCACACACGATTTCCAGTCGTGCCGATTCGACCGCTCTCGCACCTCTCCGCCGCAGCGGACGCGGCAATATAACATTGACCCCCACGAAAATCAACACGACCACAACGACCTGGCAACCGCCCCTCAAACGCGGCGCCGACGGAAGAAATCCGTCAGCAACGCGCCCGCCGCTTCGGCGCCGATCGCCCCCACAACCTCCACCGCGTGCCGGTAGGGATGCCCCTGCAGGAGCCGGGACGTCGAGACCACGGCGCCGGCCCGGGGGTCGGGAGCGGCAAAGACCAGGGTGGTGATGCGGCTCAGCAGGATCGCGCCGCAGCACATGGTGCACGGCTCGAGGGTGACATACAGGGTGGCGCCGTCCAACCGCCAGTCGCCCGCCGCGCTCGCCGCCGCGCCGATGGCGAGGATCTCTGCGTGCGCCGTGACATCGCACAGTCCCTCCACCTGATTGCGGCCGCGGCCCAGCACGCGTCCTTCGCGCACCACCACGGCACCGACGGGCACCTCCCCCGCCTCCGCCGCGGCGACGGCCTCGCGCATCGCCTCGGCCATCCAGCGTTCGTGGCTGCGGAAGCTGGCGAGCAACTCGTCGTCCGTCACGGCACCGTGCCCTCGGCCGTGGCCACGTTGCCGGCCAGATCCCACACCTGCACGCGCACGCGCCAGGGCTTGACGGTCGAGCCGGAATCGGGTCGCGGGAACACCAGATCGCCACGGAATTCTTCGGTCGCACTGTCGCAGATTCCGTCACGCGGATCGAGACGCTCGCTGGTTCCGTCCGGCAAGATCACCTGGGCACCGGCCAGCGGCCCACCGGCATCGCGCGCGCGCAGCGAAATGCGCAGGCCGGTCGGCACCGCCTCCAGCGTCAAACCGTCGAGGACGGGCGGCGTGTTGTCGACCTCGATCTCTGGCAGCGTACGCTGCGCCTCGGTCGCCAGGGCGGCCGGGTTGTCCGGCCGATCGCTGGCGCGCAGACGCACGGCGTAGTCGCCGTCGGGCACGTCGGAGGTATCCCAGGTCAGTACCGGATCAGGCGTGGGATCCGCGATCGGACGCCAAGTTGCATCGCCGTGGCGCTGATACTCGAGCTGAAATTCGAGGCGGTCGTGGTTGGGGTCGATCGCGTGCCAGGCGAAGGTGCGCAACGGACGCAGCGCCGCTGCGCGCTCCCGATCGAGGCGGCGGTCGCTGCGGCTCGTCGTGCTGTACTCCACCTTGAGGCCGCTGTCGAATTTCTGCGTGGCGTTGTCGTTGCCGCCGAGCATACCGCCGCTGACGATCTCCCCACCGGGCTGCGGCTCGAAGATGGTGATCTCGGGCGGCAAGTTCGGTGCGAAGGCGCTCACCGACACGGCATCGACACGCGCATCCGGATCGTTCCCGTTAAAGGTTGCCCGCCACTGAAGATAGCGGCTCGGCGCCACCGGGATCGCCACATCGTCGCCGCGATCGAGGTCCACCCACTCGGACCACGTCGTGTCGGGATGCGCGCCGGCCCCCGTGCGCACGGCGAAGCGGACGCCGGCGTCGCGCGGCGTCGTGCGCGCACGCAGGCGCCCCCAGCGCACGGTCACGTCACCGTCGAGCGGCTCGCTGAAGGCCGCGGCATCATGGCGCGTCGGCGTGAGGAGCGACACCTCGCCCGGATGGGCCTGGCTCACGACGAGGGTCGCGCCCTGCTTGCCGATGGCCAGCAGATCGAGGATGTCGCCGCCATTCCACGTCGCGAGGGGATGCACGGCGGAGGGAGGATCGAGCACCATCACCGTGGTGGGCAACCCTTCGTCGCGCTTGCCCGCACCGACCCAGCCCCAGGTGGCGCTCCAGGCCGCGATCATGAGTTCGCGATCGCTGGCCCAGATGCGACGCGGTACGTCCGCCGTGAGCGCGTAGAGCGCCGAACGCACCGGCCCCAGTCCGTTGTCGGGCGTGACGACCATCGCGACCGCGGACCCGAAGGGATTGGCATCGGTGGGCTTGCTCTTGCCACTGCCCTGACCCGGGTCGGACGCCTGATCGTCGTCGCTGGCGAGACCGAGCACGTACCAGCCGTCGGGCCCGCGCAGGATCTGGCGTACCTCGTCCTGCTCGACCTCCAGGAGCAGCTCGGGCGCCGGCTTCTTCGCATGCGGATCCACTGCGAATACGCGGCCGGGGCCTTGCGTGGCCACGAGGAGACGCCCGTCCGTGTCGACGGCGAGATCGAGCGCGTTCGTCGCGGGCAACGCGACGACCTTTTCCACATCGCCCTGGCGCGGCAAGCGGTACACGGCGGCCGGCGAACCCGTGGCCAGGTACACGGCGCCATCGGCCGCGCGCCGGATGGCCCATACGTAGCCGCCCTCTACCGCGCCGCGCTCGGTAACCGTGCCATCGTGATCGATCCGATAGACCTGGCCTTGCGGCCCGCAACCGGCGATCACCCCGCCATCGTCGGCGAGCAATGCGAAGACTTCGGTGGCCGGCACCTTGGCGAGCAGACGCGCTTTGCCGTCGGACGCGAGCCTCCAGATCTGCCCGTCGTGTCCACTGGCCACCAGGTAGCCGCCGTCGCCGTCGGAAACCGCACGCCAGTACACGCGACTGCTGTCGGCGAGCGCCGCCTGGGCGGTGACGCCGGGGATGAGTCGTCCCTGCGCATCGAGAGCCGCGCCATGCAGTTCCGTCTCGGCGAAGGGGCGTCCATCCGGATAGTCCCAGTACACGGGACCGGCCGCCTCGGCGCGGCTGGCGAGGATGACGGCGAGAGCGAAGAGGGGTAGCAGCGCGCGGTGCGTCATGGTCGCGTCTCCTGAGGAACGGGTTGGCGGGGCGGGCGCACGTCCATTGGCAGGATCGCGTATCCCTTCAGCATGACATCGAGATCGCGGTGCACGCGCACCACGTAGGACGCAACGGTGGGCGTGGCGTCATCGTCGGGGCTCGCGGCAAGTGCCCGACCGATGCTGCCGGGCAGGTGCGCCAGCTCGTGACCGCCAGCCACGTAGCCGGTCTGCGGTGTGATCACAGCGGCCACGAGCGTGGCCGTGGAACGCGGTCGCGAGAGCAATGAGAAAAGCGCCTCGAGATCGTCGTCCGCGAAGAGTCCGGGTGCGCGCTGGGCATCGAGGGTGAAGAACTCGTTCGCGCTCGCCACGCCGATACGGTAGGAACCGGGCGCCAGACCCGGCGGCAACGTGAGCGTCAGCTTCTCGCGCCGCGTGCCGCCGCGCCAGTCCTCGAGATCCACCACCACGGGGATCGTGGCACCGGGTTCGGCCACGGCCGGCGCGTGGGCCGTCACGATCCTCGCCGCGGCGACGCCCGAAGTCGTGGTCAGGCGCGCCATCACGCTCATCGGTACCAGCTTCGCGTGGCGGTTGGTCATGAGCGTGCGCAGGATCGGCATCCACTCCGTGCCGATGGCGGCCGCGCCCCCGGGGCCACCTGTCACACCGTGGGCCCCGAGCGGCGGCAGGTCCTGGCCGTCCGCCGTTCGCCAGCGCGTCTGCAGGTCATAGGTCACGGTCTGCAGGCTCGCATCGTTGCCGTCGGCCAGGAGCGAGCTGTAGAGGCACCAGAACACGAGCTGGGGCGTGAGCTGGGGCTCGAGCGCCACCTGGTAATGGTAGGCGCGCGCGTTGCCCGCGACGTCCACCTGCACGTCCACCGGCACCGTGGGCGCCCGTTCGCCTAGCCGACCCGCGAGCCCGGCGCGCTGGTCGCGCGTGACACGCCCCACCACGTCGCCGGTGCCGCCGAGCTTGAAGCTCATGATCCGGCTGGGAAAGGTCGTGGTGATCTCGGCCGTGGCCAGCGGCAGATCCACCGGTCCCAGCTGCAGGAATGGGTGCCCCATCATCACGACCTGGTCGCCGTCGCGCAGGCACGTCGTACCGATGGCGCCGATCTGACCATCGCCGTATACGAGTGCCACTGCGCAGGCACTGCCTGCCTGCAATGTCGTCGCGCTTATGGCCGACGGTGCGGACGCGCGCCCGCCCGGCGCGGTCACGGCCAGCCCCAGGGGAAGACTCGCGAGTCCCGCGACCGTGTCGCGCGGTAGAATTCCCGGGAGCAGCCGGGCTGCCAGCGCGGCGGGCGTGGGCCACGGATCACCGGTCGGCGCCACCGCCAGCCCGGGCGGCGGCGACTGCCCGAGCACCGCGGCCGCGAAAACGCCGTGTCCAGGGCCGAAGACGCCGGCGGCCGGGACATCGCCCATGTCGGGCGACCCGGCGTTCGCCGCCTGGCGATCGTCCTTCGCCGCCACGCCGAGCAACTCCGCGGCCGGCGTGACGCCGGCGATGGGCCGCAGCGCGCCTTGCCATCCGGACGACACGGCGCCGAGCAGCTTGCCGTCGACGTACACTGGACTTCCACTCATGCCCTGCGCGACGGACGAGGTCTCGAGGTCGTGCCCGGACAGCTCCACGATGATGAGGTCGGCGCCGGGGCTCACGTTGCGTCGCACGCCGAGGACGGTGACGCCGAACGTGTCGATGCTCGCACCGGCGAACACGGTGAGACCGTAGCCGGTGAGGCCTGGATGCACGTCGTCGATTGGAAACACCGTGGGTAGCGCGGCCGCCGCGGCGGCAACGAGCATGCTCGGAACGAGAAACCCCGTCAGGCTCGCGATGAGGGTCTTCACGAGGGCGTGACCGCCTTGTTGAGGGACAGGAGGTAGCTTGGGTGGCGCTGGAACACCGACGCGGAGGTTAGGTTCGCGCTTTTCTTTTGGCAAACCACGAAACGACGAAGCCCGTCCGTACGGCCGGGCTTCGTGCGAGGGTGGTACGCCCAGGAGGATTCGAACCCCCAACCTTCTGGTCCGTAGCCAGATGCTCTATCCAGTTGAGCTATGGGCGCACCGATCTCGTTGTGGTCGCGCGCAAGCGCGCTATCTGGCGGAGAGGGAGGGATTCGAACCCTCGGTGGAGTATTGCCCCACATACGCTTAGCAGGCGTACGCCTTAAGCCACTCGGCCACCTCTCCGAGGCCTCTATGCTGGCGGAGGGCGGGGGACTCGAACCCCCAAGGGTTTTCACCCGGCGGTTTTCAAGACCGCTGCCTTACCAGTTAGGACTAGCCCTCCCAAGGTCCCAGTCCTGAGACTCGCAAATCCCGAGGTTCACAGAATCCTGAGGCTTGCCAGTCTCGTGCGGTCGCCGCCCGCCCACGCTTCCACGTGTCAGGACCGCTCCGCAAGCCGAGGGCCGCCGGAGCGAACCGGCACGTTACTACTTGCCCTTAAGCTTGTCAAGCAAACCACCTGCGGCCTTCTTCAGCTTGTCCTTGGCCTCCTCCTGCACCTTCGGATTCTGCAGGATCTTCTTCGTATCCAGGTCGAGGCTCGCCTCCGGGTCGCGCGAGTTCCCGGTGAGTTTCACGTCCAGCCCGATCCGCCCGTCGCCGTCGCGCAATCCGTCGGCGAGAAATGAGGCGTCGCCGAGATCGGGCGTGAATCCGGGTGGCAGCTTCACGTGGAACTCCAGGTCCAGCGCGCCATCGAGCCCCACCGAACCGGAACCCGTCCAGTCCGTGTCCTTGCCGTCGATGTCCAGGTTCGAGAGCTTGATCTTGCCGTCCTCGATCCGGAAGCTCTCCTTGCACTTGTTGTAGACCACGTGCAGCAAGTCGGCGCGCGTTCCGAGGTACGGCTCGAGACCGCCGAGCATGTCCTTGAGGTCGATGCGTCCATTGGCACCATCGAGCATGCCCGTCATAGCGAGCGACGACGTGATGCGCGCCTTATCGCCGAGGCGGCACGACCCCGAGGTATGCGCCTGGAGATTGCCGGTCCAGATGGCGGCGAGCTGCGGCACGTACGGCGCAAGCAATGCGCTCGCCGGAACCTGGGAAGCATCGAGAGTGAACGTGGCCACACCCTGCGGATCCGTCGCATAGTCGACGTTGCCGGTTCCGGTGATGTCGCCACCTCCGAGGTCGGCGTCCAGGGCCGTCACCGTGAGCACCTTGTGGGCGAGGTTGCCGCTGAGTCCGACGCTCGTGTAAGGCGTTTTCATGAGCATCACCTTCGCCACCGTGGTTTTCACCACCAGCTCGAGATCGGCAGGAATGAGATCGCCAGGCGCGGTCGTCCCCCTGGCCTCGGCAGCATGGGCGGCATCCACGAGCGACCAGCCGCTGCGGCGCGCTTGCTGATCGCCCGCCTGCTTCTGCATCGCCGCCGCCAACGCATCGAGGTCGAGATTCTCCACAGCCGCCTCGATATGGTGCGCCCGACCCTTCGCGCCGAGGGCGATGGTCATCTTGGCAGTCCCCTGCACCACCGGATGCGCGAGGTCGCTCAGCACGAGCGTCTGCGGCCAGCCCGCGCGGTGGAGATCGCCGGTGTAGTCGAGCCGCGGGATCTGCAGCGGTTCGCCGAGCAGAGGCATGGCCAGGCTGAGCTGCTGACCTTCGGCGTGCAGGCGGAACCGATCGAGCAGACCCTTCGCCGGACCTGCCTGCCACGCCGCCTTGTCGCTCAGCGCCGGTGCCCGGGCCGCCTTCGCCTCCAGCGAGACTGTGAGCTTGCCCGTCAGGGATGGCGGCGAAGCGGCCCCCTGTGGCCGCGGCGGCAGGAACGCCAGCAGAGCGCCCGGAAGGGTCGCGAGATCCACCGTCCCGTGGAGGTCGGCCGCGAGAGGCCCACCTGTGGGCGGCAGCGTCATACTCGTCTGGCCCGCGAGTTCGGCGGCGCCGTCGGGCCCGGTGAGCGTGAGATTCTCGATGCTGAGCTGCTTGCCACTCGCCGGCGCCAGCGCCACCTGGCCCACCGCCGTCGCCCGCCAGCCGGGCAGGCTCAGCTCGGAGACGTCGAATGCGATCCGGTCCGTCGCGGGCGGCACGGTAACCGTCGTCTTCAGGGTCACATCGGTCAGCGGCGGCAGCGGTGAGGCGCCGAACCCGACCAGCTCGATCTTCGCGATGGTCGCGTCCAGGGCGAGGGAGGCGTCGCCAGCGGCATCGGCGGACGCATCGGCTTTCCCGGGCGCCGACAGGCGCTGCAAGCGTCGCAGCAACAGGCCCAGGTCCGGCGCCGTGAGATCCTGCTGCCAGCCGGAGAGGGCGACGCGGCGGCCGCTGTCCGCGTCTTGCCACGTCACCGTGCCGTCGCGCACTTCCACGCCGGCGAACGCCAGACCCCAGGCAGCGGACTGGCCGCCACCGCCACCGCCGCCGCCACCGGGCACGCCACCAGTGTCGGTCGGCGCCGTGCGGGTGGCGATATTGAGATCTGGTCCGATCAGCCGGATCTCGCCGAACTCGAGCCGTTTCTTGAGCAGAGGCACCAGGGCGAGATCGATCTCGAAGCGTTTCAGCCCCACGTATCCGCGCACGAGCGGTCCGGGCTGCTGTCCCGCCCGGCGCAACCCTTCTGCCGTGACGGTGAGCCGGCTCTCACCGAGCACGAGCCGCAGCCGCGGCCACAAGCGCACGGAGACTTCGCCCAGGTTCACATCTCCGCCCGTGGCAGTACGCAGGCGCTCTACCGCCATGGCGCGCAGCTTGTCCCTGGGCACGAGACGCGGCAGGAGCACCGTCGCCAACACGAGCAGGCCCACCACCACCACGAGCACCGTCAGGATCGTGCGTCGTCGCGAACGCGCCATGGTTCCTCCTTCGCCCGCGTGTGCCCAGACATCATGGGCCTCGAGACATTGCGTGCCTAGGGTCGTGCCGCCACCAGCCGGCCGCCGCCGAGGACACGGTCGCCGTCGTACAGGACGACGGCCTGACCCGGGGCGGCACCGTGGACCGGGGCGGCGAGCGTCACCTCGACCGTTCCATCCGGCGCGAAAAGCGCGCCTTGCACCGGTACGCCCGCGTGGCGATGCCGGATGCGTGCGGTCCAGCCCGTGCTCCCGTCGAGCATCGGCCCCTGCGTCGGCAGGTCGGGCACGGCCGCCACAAAATCGTCGGCAAGAAGCCGAGTGGCCGCCAGTTCCTCACGCCTGCCGACCACGAGGCGATTGGCTCCGCGCTCGAGCGCGAGCACGTAGAGCGGCTCAGCAGCCGCCACCTGCAGCCCGCGCCGCTGCCCCACCGTATAGTGGACCAGACCGCGGTGCTCTCCCAGCGTCCGGCCCTGCCGGTCGACGATCGGACCGGGCCGGGTGGACGCCGGGTCATCGGCGAACAGGAAGCTGCGGTCGCCGGTGGGCACGAAGCAGATCTCCTGGCTCTCCGGCTTGCTGGCCACCGGCAGACCCAACGCATGCGCCGCCTCGCGCACGGCCGGTTTCGTGGCCCATCCCAGCGGGAACACCACACGTGACCACACCCGCCGTGGCACGCGCGCCAGGAAATAGGCCTGATCCTTCTCGATGTCGACGCCGCGCAGGAGCGCGCTATCATCGCCGCCGATCGGGTCCGTGCGCGCATAGTGGCCGGTGGCCACGTAGTCGCAGCCCATGCGGTCGGCCAGGGTGAGCAGGTGCGGGAAGCGGACCTGGCTGTTGCAGGCGAGGCACGGATTGGGCGTACGCGCCGCACGGTATTCCTGCACGAAGGGCGCGATCACCTGCGCCCGGAACGCCTCGCTCACGTCGGTGACCCAGTGCCGGGCGCCGAAGCGATGAGCGAGGGCGCGCGCATCCTCGATCGCCTCGAGCGAGCAGCACGACTTGCCGCCGGGATCGGCGTGCTCGCCGTAGCAGAAATTCTTGAACGTGACCGTGCGCACGTCGCAGCCCAGCTCGCTGAGGATCGCCAGCGCGAGGGCACTGTCGACCCCGCCGCTGAGCGCCAGCAAGACGGAGGCGCCGGGCGACAACGCCCGGCGCAGTGGCTCGGCAATGGGCAACGTCACGGGCATGCGCTCCTTCGAGACCCCCTACTGCGTGGCGGGCTGGGCCGGCGCCTTCTGGAGATCATCGAGGATCTTCAGATTCGCCTGCGAACGTTCCCCGACGTCGCCGTCGGGATCGTACTTCACGGCGAGCTTCCACTCGCGCTCGGCCTCGCGATAGATCCGCGCCTCGGCGAACATCACCGCGAGGTGATAGTGACCCAGCGCGCTCTTCGGGTCCCGGTCGAGCACCTTCATGAACTCGTCCTTGGCCTTCTCCGTCTCGCGCTGGCGCAGGTACAGGGCGCCGAGATTGCAGCGCGCCTTCTCGTCATCCGGCCGTAGCTCCAGGGCATGGTTGTACATGGTGGCGGCCTGCTCCACGCGGGCATCGCGCTCCTTCTGGGGCGCCATCATGTCCGAACGCGTGTCCCAGACGCCACCGAGATTGACCCAGCCCTCCACGAATGTGGAATCGGCGGCCACCGACTTGAGGAACCAGGTTTCCGACGAATCGAGAAGGGCCTTGGCGGCGGCATCGTTCCAACCGCGCGCCTTGGCCGTGTCCTCGGCGGCCGAATAGTAGCGATTGCCCAGCTCGTACTGCGCAAACGTCGCGCGCTCCCCGCCGCGGTCGGCGATCGCGCGCAGGGTATCCATCGCCGCGGGCTGCGGCAGGTCGCGAATACCATCGACGAAGCGATCCAGATCGCTCTGGGGCACCTTCGTCTCGCGACATCCCGCCGCCGCGACAGCAAGCGCCGCGAGCAACAGCGGCCAGGCAAACTTGGCGATCCGCTTCATGGTGTTCCTCTCCTGTCCTCGTCCGGTCCTCTGTCTGGGCTTCGATCGCGACCGGCGGACCTAGAAGACCAGCCGCTCCAGCCCACTCACCGAGATGCTCAGTCGCCAGGTCCGCGTGGACCAACCATTGTCCGCCAGGCTCCCGGCGAGACTGTACGAGAGCCCGAGGTCGATCTGCCCGAGGCGATTCTGGAACGGGAAACCGGTGCCGACCGCGAAGATCCGCTCGTCGACCGGGTGGCCGCCCACCTCGTACGCCCACCGCCGCCAGGCGAATCCCGCCCGCAAGGGCAGCCGATGGTGGTGCCCCGTGGGAAGGTACTGCAGATTGCGCTCGACGCCCGCCGCAATCATCACCTCGTCACGGACGATACCGTCCCAATCCGGCAAGCCCCGGAACGCGCTCCAGTGGGCGAAACGCCCATCGACACCCAGATTCCAGTTCGGCGCGAACGCCACCTTCAGGCCGGCCATGTATTCCGCGGGCAGGTGCAGACGAAACGTCTGGCGCTGCTGCTGCCCCACGCCGCCGAGGCTCGACGTACGCTCGAGATCGGCGGAGAAACCGGGCGAGAACGTCACACCGAGCGAGACCCGGCCCGGTGGCGTGATGAGCGCGCTCAGCGTACCGGTGACGCCGTCGAGCACGTCCTCCTGATCGAGCTTGTTGGCCACGTACGTGCTCGGCGGCACCGTGACGACAGACGTGCGTTCCTCGTTGATCGGACCGCGCACGAAATCGAAACTCGCCCCGACGGCCAGCGCGGATGTCGCCCGCCAGGAGAGACCGACGGGCACGCGGAAGAGCGTGCCCTCCCGCGTGAGGGTGGAGTATCCGACGAGCGTGTCGCCCTCGACGTCCCAGGTCGCCGGGACGCGCAGATCGTACTGCAGCGAGCGCCTGAGGTCAAAGCCGCCGTGGAGCGCCAGGCGCCCCGAAATCAGAGGCAGGGCCAGGCGCGCCTGCGGCAGCAACACCCGGGTCGTGGTGCGTACCGCGGCGTCACCTTCGGACCGCGTGCGTTCCCCGTAGCCGCTGAAATAGACGAAGAGGTGCCGCAGATCCGCGAGCGATGCGGGATTGAGGAATCCGGGCGCCAGCGTGTCGTGGTCGGCCACGCCCCAGCCGCCGCGCCCCGCGTCGCGCGCGGAACCCGATACGATGTCGGCGCCGGGTCCGACGAGCGCGATAGGCGACTGGGCCAAGGCCGGCACCGCGAGCAGCGCCCCCAGCAGGGTCAGAGCGACGGTTGTCCTCCAGGTCATCGGCTCACCTCGGTCACGTCGTTGTCACGGCTGTAGATCACGCGCAACCGGGGTTGCTGGGCGCTGTCGGCCGCCGTCCCATGGAAGACGCGGCGCACGTACCAGAAGTCGGGCTTGTACGACGTCGCAAAGGACGGGAACAGACTCTCCGATCCCGCGAGCAGGAACGCGCGCTCACCGCTGTACACGCCGTTGAGATACCGCTGGATCGACGTGGTCACGTTGAAGTTCACGACGTCGCTGTTCGAGTCTGCCGGATCGAGCCCCGTGCGCCCGGAGATCTGATACACCTGCGACCCCAGATCGCCGAGCGTGACATGGGTGACGCCGGCGGGCGCGAAGTCGGGCGGGATCTCGGACACCACGATGGCGTGGCTGGGTCCCACCGTGCGCGTGGTATCCGTCGTCAGGAAGATGTCGGCCCGATTCACGTGCACGTTGTTCGGCAGAGCGGCGAGGTCGAAGCTCAACGCGGGATACGAGCGGACGGGCGTGCGGAACTCGATGCCGTCGGCCGCCGTGGCCGGCGGCGTGCCCACACTGTGCCACGTGGAAACGTCGGCCACGGGACCGATCACGAGATTGGTGGAATCCGATGGGAGCGATGCGGGCGCTTCGTTGACCTCGATGATGAGGGCCGGCCCCAGGACTTGCGACGGTCGTTCCATGGGCAGTGTGCTACCGCCATGCACCATCTCCTTGCTCGCGAATCCGAGCAGTCCCGGCTGAGATCCCGAACCCTCGCGAATGATGATGCTGACCTTCTCACCGTTGGCGAGCCACGTGGCGACGCGTGACGTCGAGAGCTGCACGAAGATCGGTCCGCTGGCCGGTTCGAGTTCACCGGCCACGTCGAGCGTCGCGGCCTCGAACGCCGGTTCGGGCCCCGGATGGCTCAGCGTGTCGAACGGCGCCAGGAGTTGATGCACGTCGTAGTATTTCTGGGCCCCGGTCCAGGGGCGCGGATTCGGGATCGAATCGGAGATCGCGTTGCCGTGATTGGGGAAATACCACGTGAGCATGTTGAGTGTGAGATCGACGCGGTTGATGTTGCTCGCCCGCAGGTACTCCGCGGTCCAGAGGTTGTCGGGATACGCGGAGAAGTCGAAGGTGACGAGGATCGACGAGGCGTCGTCGCCATCGCTGCCGAGGTAGAGCGTCTCGGCCTGGTCGAGCGGGTGCGCACTGTCGGTGACGTCGAGCACGCCGTAGTGATCGACCTGCCGGATCGTCAGCGGTACGAGGAGCGTGTCGAACTCGACACCCCCGAGTCCTCCGCCGACGCTGTTGGGATCATCGCTCGAGCAACCGTCGAGCGAAGCGACACCCGTCAGGCCGGCGAGGGCCAGAGGGAGCAAGCCGGCGGCCACGCGCAAGCCAGCATGCCAGCGCCAGGGCCGTCGCGGAATCGGGATTCGCGTCATGAACTCGGTTCCTTCCCAACTGCAGTCTGGCATCAGGGTCCGGCCGGCGGCCGAGCCGAGAGACTCACCCGCGTGAACCCGCTCTCCTTGATGATATCGATCAAGCCGACGACGGCCCCATGCGAGGCATTCTCGTCGGCCCTCAACACGATGCGGTCGTCACCGGTTCCCGCCTGCAACTGGCGCAGCGCGTCGCGGAGCTGCTCCCTGGCCACGGGCTTGTCGTTGAGGTACACGTCGCCGCTCGCCGTCAGATAGACGATCGCCGGCGAGTCGGTGACCTCCTGCGCCGTGGACGATCGCGGGAGCACCAGATTGATGGCCGGCTGGTTCTTGAACGTGCTGCTGAGCATGAAGAAGAGCACAAGGAGGAACATCACGTCAATCAGCGAGGTGACGTTGATCAGGGCCGACCGCCGCTTGCGCTCCGGACTGAAGTCCATGGTCACACCCTGGCCTTCGCGCGCGCGCGCAGGGTGTCGAGCACCTTGCCGGCGTAGACCTCGAGGTCGAAGACGAGGCCGTCGACCCGGCCGGCCAGCCAGTTGTGGGCCACCAGGGCGGGGATGCCGACGATGAGACCGGCCGCCGTGGTGATCATAGCTTCACTGATACCGCTCGACAGTTCCTCGGGGTTGCCGATGCCCACGTGAGACACGACCGCGAAGGTGCGGATCATGCCGGTGACGGTGCCGAGCAAGCCGAGCAGCGGCGCGACGGCCGCAACCGTCTCCAGGATGTTCAGATGGCGATTCAGGCGCTTGGCCTCCTGGCGGCCCGTCTCCTGGAGCACATCCCGCGTGATCTCCCAGGAATCGTCCGCGTGGTCGAGGCCGCTGCATACGATGCTGGCGAACGGCCCCGGCCGCCGCTGGCAGATGGCATAGGCCACGGAGTAGTCGCTCCCGGCTTGCAGCGTCTCCACCGCCTCGGCGATCTCGGGGACCACCACGCGATTGCGCCTCAGCGTGAAGATGCGTTCCAGGAAGACAGCCACCCCGATCAGCGAGCAGAGCACGATCGGGATCATCATGTAGCGGCCGGCGAGAATCATCTGCCACATCGTGTTCGTCCTTCTGCGGTGGCGCGGACCGAAAAAAGACCGGCCGTGCACAGCACGCCGGCGACCGCGGTCACGGCTTCCATTGAGGATAGTGCAGGGAAAGAGTGATCACAAGGTTGCGATCGGGGAAGTCGGCCGGCAGCGGCGGATAGGGTGCGAACGACTGCAGGGCCGCGAGGCTCGCCCGGTGCAGCGATTCGTTCCCCTCGGTCTCGATGATCTCCATGACGCTGGGCCGTCCGTCCTTCTCAACGACCAGGCGGATCCGCGTGAAGCCGTAGATGATGCCGAGGCGGTAGGCGTAGGGCGCGAGCCAGTTGCGCTGGAGATCCTGGGAAAAGCGGTGGATCCAGGGCGCATAGTTCCATTCGTAGGTACTGAGCGAGAAATCGCCCTCGATGCTCGCATTGCCGGTGACGTTGCCCTGAGCCTGCTGGTCGAACTCGAACCCGCGATCGCCGCCGGGGCTGCGCTCGCCTTGCTTCAGGATCGAGGGCGTCCGATCCTGCCCCTGCCAGTCGCTGGTGTCGTCGCTCTCGGTCGCGCCCTGGTCGTCGCCCTGACGGGGTTGCGGTTCCCCACCCCGACGCGGCTCCGGCAAGGTCCAGGTGCCGTCGGGCGTCGCCTCGTCGCCTGGCCGCCGCTCGAGATCCGGTCCCGTCTGCCCTTCCTTCACCTGCCGGGGTTTCTGGTGCGCGGGCTCGACCGGTGTGGCGTCCACCGCCACGCCCTCGGCCCCGGCCAGGTTCTCGGGCGCGATGGCGACCTGCGGAAACTCGGCGTCCATCGTTGCCGCCGGCTGGCTGGCGTCCTGACCGCCGGGCACGCGGTCAGCCGCCTTCGCATTGATGAGGGCGAGATAGTCCGGGTGGTCAGGTGGCGTGTCGCTGGCCAGACGCTCGGGCATCTCGGTGTATGCCGTCGGCAGAGTCGAATCCTTGGCGCCGACCGGCTTATCGGGATCGACTAAGATCACCTCCACCTCGTTCGCCGCCGCCTCGCGCGGCGGTTTCCCGTCGCCGAAAAGGGGCAGGTTCCACGTGAGGACACCGATGATGACGTGCAGTAGCAACGATGCGATAGTGGTGCTGATTATCAGCTTGCGATCGGTCACGACCACGCCTTGCCGGATTCGCGCCCGGCCGGCGTGATCGCCGGCGCCGGTGCGAGCCACGCAGTACCAGTGAATGTACCCTGTGCCATGCCCGCCCAAGGTAACGCACAGAATCGGTGAAACCAGCGAGGATGGCATGTCCGCATCGGGACCCGCGTCCTTTTCCCATCGGCCGGAGACCGTCGCCACGCTCGTGCGACGCCTGGAAGCCGTCGCACCCGGGGCCGTGCAGACCGGCGTCCGGCTGGGCACCCTGACGACGCTGCGGATCGGCGGTCCCGTGGATGTGGTGTGCCGCGTCGAAAACGCCGATCTGGCGCGGAAGTTCCACGCCGACATCGCGTCCGCCGGTCTGCCCTGGGATCGACTCGGGGGCGGGAGCAACGTTTTAGGTGACGACGCGGGCTACCCCGGCGTCATCCTCGTGGTCGCAACGCGCGACTACGAGGTCCATGGCGACATGGTGCGGGTGGGCGCGGGCTTGCCCTTCGACGCCATGATCACCCGCACATTGGGTGATGGCCTCGTGGGACTGGAGTTCGCCTCCGGCATCCCCGGCTCGGTGGGCGGCGCCGTGGTGGGCAACGCGGGGTGTTACGGACACGAGATCGGCGAGTTCGTCCGCGAGGCGCGCGTGCTCACGCCCGCGGGCGACCTGGTGCGCATCGGCACGGAAGATTTCGGTTTCGCCTACCGGACGTCGGCCCTGAAGACCAGCGGCGCGATCGTGCTCGACGTTTGCCTCGCCCTGCGCCGCGGCGACGCCGCTCGTGCCGGCGAGACCCGCGACGAGCTCATCGCCGATCGCAAGCGCAAGCACCCGAACCACGAGCCCACCGCCGGCAGCTGGTTCAAGAATCTCCCGAGCAGCACGCCCGGAGGACGGCGTCAACCGGCGGGCGCCCTGCTCGAGGCGGTGGGCGCCAAGGCCATGCGCGAGGGCGACGCGGCGGTCTTTCCCCGCCATGCCAACATCGTGGTCAACCTCGGCGAGGCGACGAGTGCCGATGTTCTGCGCCTGACGACACGGATGCATGATGCGGTGCAGACACGCTTCGGCATCGACCTGGAGCCCGAGGTTCGGCACCTGCACCTGCCGGCAGCGCCAACCTGGCTTCCCAGCGCCGATTAAGTTCCGGTTGACACTCCCGCGGGCGAACCTGACATTAATACGGCGCACGACCGGATTGACCCGCCCGAGCCATCGCCAGGGGGACCGTTCGATCCGCCGGCGAACGAGCCGACAGGAGCTGAATTGATGTTCGACAAGCAACGCCTGACCCTGGTCCGTCGTATGGTGATTGCGTGCACGGTGATCGGGTGCGTGGTGATCGCGGTGGTCGGGGTCGCTGCTGCCCAGGTTGCTCCGGTTGCTCCCCAGGCGAATGCGGCGCCCCAGGACACCACCAGGGAAAAGACGTTCAATCTCTCGACGTCGCAGACCGCCGCGGTCGAGGCCGAGAAGGAAGAGACGCCCAGGGAGCGCTATGCCCCTCAGATCGAGGCCGGCAAGCTCGAGATCGGCCTCAGCCTCGGCTTCATGAACCTCAACAAGCAGCTTCTCGCGCTCGATCGCCTCATCTACAAGACCACTGATGACGCGTTCTTCTACGCCGACGTGACCATCAATGCCAAGTCGGCGTTCACGCCCGTGATCCGTGCGGCGTACAATCTCAACTCCTGGTTCGCGCTCGAGGGTCAACTGAACTTCACGTTCTCGGACTACGACGCAACGCTGACGAATCGCTACAAGGTCAGTCCGGAAGGGCCCGGGAGCACGGGTCCCCAACTCGTCGATCCCAGCGGTCCGGACGCGGGCGCTTACGACGCGGAGCACCGTTCGGTCCTCGGCGTCATCGCGGATCTCAACGCGATCGTCTATCCGCTCAACCTGCATGGTTCGCGAATCAGCCACTGGCAACCGTACCTGACGGGCGGTGTCGGTCGCGCGAGCTATACCATGGACTCCAATTACACCAGCGATCCCGCGACGGCGTTCGACGCCAACCTCGGAGGCGGCATTCGCCTCATCGCCGATGACCTGATCAGCTTGCGCTTCGAGATCGTGCAGCACTTCCACACCATCGAGTTCGCACCGTCGGAGTACTTCGATATACGCAACTCGGGCACGGTCAAGGTGCCGAACTATCAGTTCGATCAGGCCGGCTACTACTCGCGCGTGACGTCGTACCCTTCGGAGTCGCTCGGCAGCCTGGTCTGGTCCGTGGGGATCGTCGGATCCTTCTAGCTTCCCGCCGATCCGGCCCACCCCGGCAACGCCTCGCGGCGGAACTGCAGCGCGTCTCGCACGTGTGCGGCTCCGACCAGCGATTCCCCCTCGAGAGCCGCCGCCGTGCGCGCCACACGGCACGCCCGGAGTACCGCGCGTGGCGACAGGCCCAGAGGGCGGCGTGCCGCATCCAGATAGGCAAGCGCTTCGGCGTCCAGTCCGTAGGACGCCACGCGGCGACGTAGCGACCAGTGAGCCGGCGGTTCCCCGCTCGCCTGCAACAGTCGATGTGCGCGCACGAGACGCGACCCGAGACGGGCGAGGTCCAGCGGTGGCGCAGAGGCGTCGCCGATCGGCTCGTCCCCCATGTCGACACAGAGATCGAAGCGATCGAGGAGCGGTCCGGACAGGCGACCACGGTAGCGGGCCACCCGCGCGGGCGGGCACGTGCAGGCACGGATCCGGCTGCCCAAATACCCACAACGGCAGGGGTTCATCGCCGCGACCAGCTGGAAGCGCGCCGGGTAGCGGCGCCGCCCCGGTCCCCGGGCCACCCGGACCATCCCCTCCTCCAGCGGTTCGCGCAACGCATCCAGCGCCGCGGCGGAGAACTCGGCCGTCTCGTCGAGGAAGAGCACTCCGCGGTGCGCGAGCGTCACCTCGCCCGGGAGCAAACGGGTGCCGCCTCCGACGAGGCCGGCCACCGTGATCGAGTGATGCGGCGCCCGGAGCGGCGCGCGCCGCACGAGGCCGGGTGCCCGCAGCAATCCGGCCGCGCTATGGATGCGGGTCACCTCGAGTCCCGCATCCATATCCAGCGGCGGATGCAATGCCGCCACGAAGCGCGCCAGGCGCGTCTTGCCCACGCCGGGCGGCCCCACGAGCAGCAGATGATGGCCGCCGGTAGCCGCCAGGACAGCCGCCCGCGCGGCCAGCGGCTGGGCCGCCAGATCGAGATCGGCGGGCAATTGCGGCCACGGAGGCGGCGACGTCGGCTCGCGGTGCGCCGCGGGAGCCGGCGGTACGCCGTCGAACCACCAGGATGCGGCCTCGCGTAGCGTGCGCACGCCGTGCACCTGCAGACCGGGCACCAGGGCTGCCTCCCAGGCCTGCGCTGCCGGGACCACCACGACATGATCGCCGCGAGCCGCCGCGTCGAGGACGATTCCGAGCAGCCCCCGCACCGGACGCACGTCGCCGAAGAGCGACAGCTCGCCCACGACGAGCGCCGACAGGTCCGGGACGGGCTGATGGTGCTCCCGCCGACGCTGAGCCGCAAGCACGGCCAGAGCGATGGCGAGATCGTGACACGCGCCTTCCTTGCGCACGTCGGCCGGCGCGAGGTTCACCGTCACCTTTCCCGATGGAAATGCGAAGCCGCTGTTGCGAATGGCGGCCAGCACGCGCTCTCGGCTTTCCCTGACGGCCGTATTGGGCAGGCCGACGAGATGAAAGGCCGGTAGCCCGCGCGCGATGTCGACCTCGACCCGCACGGCGTAGCCCGTGATCCCCACCAGTCCACCGGATCGAACGTCGCACGTCACGCTCACCTCCCAGATCCGACGGCCCGGAGCAAGGCGAGGTCCAGTTGCGCGTGTCGGCGATGGAGGGGCGGGAAGGCTCGATAGCGGGAGGCGATGGGCGCGGGGCCGTATCCGCGGCGCGGCGACGCGCGCCGTCACCGCCGGGCGACGCGGCCGGTCCGGATCGTCAACGTCGCGGCGGGGCTCCCAGGGGGAACCCCGCCGTGATCCTGCGTACCGACGAGCACCGGCTGCGGGTCTAGAGATCCTGCGGGCGCACCGTCTTGCGACCGTTGGCGACTGCGCGCTCCTCGGCCTTGGCGATCAGCTGACGCACCTTGGCGTCGAGGGCATCGTAGAATTCACCGGACACGTTACACTCGCGAACTGCTTCCTTCGTCTTCGTCTTGCTGATGATCATCTCGGCCATGAGGGATCCTCCCTTTGTACGTGATTCCGGGCGCTATCGGCGCAATGCCGGCCAGAAGCGTGCCGGCACACGATCGCGCCGACCTCTGGGGCTGTCAAGGCACCATTTGCCAATCCGCGCCGCCTGGAGCATCCTGTGACCGTGCACCCGACATTCGCCGCACGATCCCGCAAGGAGCCTCAAGATGAGCATCGACAAGGTCCTGGCCTATCTCGACACCCACGCTGACAGCCACGTCGATCAGCTCTGCACGTGGCTGCGCATCCCCTCGATCAGTTCGCTCGCCGACCACCGACCGCACGTTGAACGCGCAGCCGCCTTCGTGGCCGATGAGTTGCGTGCGCTCGGCCTTGGCGTGGACGTCATCACCGGCGACGGCAATCCCCTCGTGTACGCCGAGACCGAGCAACGCCCGGACCGGCCCACCCTGCTGTTCTACGGACACTACGACGTGCAACCCGTCGATCCGCTACCGCTGTGGACCAGTCCGCCCTTCGAACCGGTGGTGAAGGACGGCATCGTCTATGCGCGTGGCGCGAGCGACGACAAGGGCCAGCTCTACGCGCACGTCAAGGCGGTCGAAGCGTATGTGAAGACCGGGACCCAGCTCCCCGTGAACGTGAAGTTCATCATCGAGGGCGAGGAGGAGTGCGGCGGCCATACTATCTACGCGTACACGGAGCAGCATGCCGACCGCCTCGCGTGCGATGCCGTGGTCATCAGCGACACCACGCTCTACAACGAGAAGACGCCGGCGATCTGCTACTCGCTCAAGGGCCTCACGTACATGGAGGTCCGCCTCACCGGTCCCGCCAAGGATCTGCACTCCGGAAGCTATGGCGGCGTGGTGCAGAATCCCGCCAACGCGATGAGCACGATCATCGCAGCGCTGAAGGACGGGCAAGGGCGATGCCGCGTCCCCGGCTTCTACGACGACGTCGTCGCGCTCGATGACGACGAGCGCGCGGCGTTCGCGCGGCTGCACTACACCGACGACATCCTGCGCGACGAGACCGGCGCGCCGGCCGCATTCGGAGAGACCGGATTCACGACGCTCGAGCGCATGTGGGCGCGGCCGACCTGCGACGTCAACGGCCTCGCCAGCGGCTACGATGGCGAGGGCGCCAAGACCATCATCCCTGCCACGGCCATGGCGAAGGTGAGCATGCGCCTGGTGCCCGATCAGGATCCCGAGAAGATCGCGGCCGCGTTCACCGACTACGTGCGCTCCGTGTGCCCTCCGGGCGTGGTCTGCGAGATCGAGAACCTGCACAACGCGAGCCCGGTGCTGGTACCGCGCGACTCGTCCCTGATGCAGGCCGGTCGACGCGCGTTGCAACACGGCTTCGGCGCCGAACCCGTGTTCATCCGCGAGGGCGGCAGCATTCCGATCGTGGGGACGTTCCAATCCTGCCTGCGGGTTCCGGTCCTGCTGCTCGGATACGGCCTCTCCACCGACAACATCCATAGTCCAAATGAGAAGTTCGATCTGGTGAATTTCCGCGCGGGCGCGCGAACCACCGCCCATCTCCTCCAGGAGGCCGCGAGCTGAACGTGCGGGGAATTTGACAGGACCCGGGAAAGCAGGTAATTTTCGCCGTCTCCCTCGAGGCGTCCCCTTCGTCTAGTGGTTAGGACACCGCCCTTTCACGGCGGCAACACGGGTTCGAGCCCCGTAGGGGACGCCACCTCAGCGGCCGCGCACCTTGCCCCCGGTGCGTTTCCTCCCCCGCAGCACCACCGTGTAGGAGCTGACGGCGAAGCCGGCGAGGCCATCCACGTTGCGCACCTCGAGCGCGTCCCAGGGGATGTCGTGGATGACGCCTGTCTGCTCGTCGACGAAATGGTGATGGGCGTCGACGTTGGCGTCGAAGACGGTGGGGCCGTCGTCGAACTGCAGCGGGCTCAGGAGGCCCTTGCTCACGAAGAGGTTGAGGGTGTTGTAGATGGTGGCGCGCGAGATCACCGGAAGTTGCGCCTGCACCTCCTGCCACACCTGGTCGGCCGTGAGGTGGCGATCGCGACGTAGCACCACCAGCGCCACCGCCACCCGCTGCGTCGAGGGCTGGATCCCGTGTTGCCGCAAGATGGCTGTGATGTCCTGAGGATCACGCATCGTCACACCATAGTCTCACTTCCGGATCCAATCAAATCGCAGCGCCGCCCGACCGGGACGGCGCCGCCAGTACGATCTTCGGGATCCGCGCGGCTACAGCGCCGGCCGCTCGTCGATGGGCGTATCGACATCCACGCGCAGGGCGCTGAGCATGTCGTGGTGCTGCTGCTCCTGCTGCGCAAGATCCTCGCAGACCGCTTGCAGACCCACATCGGTGAGCGAGTCACGCAGCTCGATGTAGCTATCGCGCGCGCGCGTTTCCATCCCGATGGCGAACTCGATCACGGCGCGCATCTCTCCGCGCACGATGAGATCGGTGGCCTCGACGCCCAGCGTACGCTCGGTGTCCTCCGCGAGCGTGGCGAGATACTGCGCCCCGTCCACGCCCTCGTGCTGCAGCAATACGCCGAATCGGTCCACGAGCAGTTCCGCGTGTCCGTTCTCCATCTCCGTGAGTTCAATGAAGACCATCTGCGATTCGCCGTCGCTCGTGATGTCCGCGGCCTTGGCGTAGAACACCTTGGCGCGCACCTCGTTCGCTATGGCGAGTTTGACGATATCGACAACCTTTTTCATGGTCCGCCCCTTCGTGCTGACGCCGAGTCGTTGCCTGGCCACGCGAGCGCGTCGAAGGCAACGCCGGTGACCGTAGCGGCCATGATAATACCTGGCGAACCGACCGGAAAGCCAAGTCGGACCGAATCAGCTGTGGACCGGATCGAGCCGGTTCGGTCCGCGAGCTTGGTTCCGGCGCCCATTGCGACTAAGTTGGCGGCACCACGCAGACGGAGGACCTCATGCCCAGGCGTCCCTTCCCGTGACCACCGAGCGCGCCTCCACTGGTGTGGTCTACGGCCTGGCCGCGTACCTCTGGTGGGGCCTGTGTCCCGTGTACTTCAAGGCCGTGGCCCACGTGCCCGCCGGCGAGATCCTCGCCCACCGGGTGATCTGGTCGTGCTTGCTGTTGCTCCTCATCCTTGCGCGGCGAGGCCAGCTCGCCCAGGTAGCCGCGGCGGTGCGCGACCGCCGGCTGGTCGCCACGCTGGTGTGCTCCACGCTGCTCGTCGCCACCAACTGGTTCACCTTCATCTGGGCCGTCGCCCATGCCCGCCTGTTGCAGGCGAGCCTGGGGTACTTCATCACCCCGTTCGTGAACGTGGTCCTGGGCATGATCGTCCTGCGGGAGCGGTTGCGGCCGTTGCAGGCGGCGAGCCTGGCGCTGGCCCTCGTGGGCGTGGTGGTCATGGGGATGAAGGTGGGCGGCCTGCCGGCGGTCTCGCTGATCCTGGCCTTCTCGTTCGGCTTCTACGGGCTGCTGCGCAAACGTGCCGCGGTGTCCGGCACGGTGGGACTCACCGTGGAGACGGCGATGCTGGCGCCGGCGGCGCTGGGGTACCTGGTCTGGCTGGGCCGCGGCGATCGCCTCGTCTTCGCGCACGCCTCGCTCGCCACCGACAGCTTGCTCGTGGCGGCCGGCGTCGTGACGGCGTTGCCCCTGGTATGGTTCGCCAATGCCGCCCGTCGGCTGCCGCTCGGCACGCTCGCGTTCCTGCAGTACCTGGCACCGAGCGGGCAGTTCCTGCTCGCGGTGCTGGCCTACGGCGAGGCGTTCAGCCTCCATGAAGGCGTGAGCTTCGGGTTCATCTGGGCCGCGCTCGTGCTCTTCACGGTCGATGCGGCCCGGCGCGCGCCGTGGATCAGCGGCCGAGTTCCGAGAGCTTCGCGGCCAGGATGAAATCGCTCTCGGTGAGCCCGTTCACCTTGTGCGTGAAGATCTCCACCTCGACGTCGCCCCATGTGAAGCTGATGTTCGGATGGTGGTTCTCGGCCTCGGCGATCTCACCGATGCGGTTGACCAGTGCAAGCGCGAGCTTGAAATCGGGCATCTTCCAGCGGCGGTGCAGGTGATGGCCATCGACGATGTCCCACTCGGGCACCTGGGAGGCGAGTTCGGCGATCTGGGCCGGCGCCAGCGCAGGCACGCCGCCACTGCACGGGATGCAGCGCTTCTGGGCGAGGTCGCTCATCGAGGTTCTCCCTGGTTGGCGGTCGGCAGATCGCTGAAATACTCGTGCATCATCGCCTTCAGATCGGCGGCCACGGCCTCGGCCGTACGGCCCTCGATCTGCAGCCGCGGCAGGTACGCCACGGCGCGGCCTTCCTTGAGCAGGTAGACGCTGGGGCTGCTCGCCGGAAACTCCGGGAAATGACTGCGAAAACGCGCGGTGGCCTCAAGATCCTGGCCGGCAAAGACAGTCGCCAGCTTCGCGGGACGCGGCGCTCCGTTGCCCAGCGTCATCGCCAGGGCCGGGCGGGCGTTGCCCGCGGCGCAGCCGCACACGCTGTTGACGAAGACGAGGGCGGCGGAGCCGGTGGTACCGGCGAGGAATTGGTCGACGTCGGCCGGGGTGCGCAGCTCGCACAGGCCGAGACGGGTCACTTCCGTGCGCATGGGTTGTGTCAGCAGGCTATCAAACGGCATGGGCTACCCCCGACTCTGGTCCTATCAGCGACGGCGATAAACGTCGACGTTTACGATCAACTATCGTCCAATCTACTCAGGAATAACAAGGCTGCAACCGCCAGCGCGTCATTCGCGATCGGGGTCCGGCACCATGATGGTCTCGAGCGGCGTCTCGTCGTACATGGCCGCCTCTCGCGACTTCAGATCCTGGTACGCGTGCCACAGAGCCTGCGCGTGGAAGAGTCGCCGGAGAGCGGAGAGATCGACGGCGCGCTCGGCCATCATCTCCCACAGGGCGTACTGCGCGGCGCTGTCGGGCCGGGCGATCACGGCCGAAACGGAGGTGGGCAGCGCCAGTTCGGGCAGCGTCAGGAACAGGAGGCTGTCGACGACAGACGTCGCTGGCCTGGATGCGTCACGGTCGGTGGCGATGCGCACATCCCAGGCGCGATCCCACCACGCGGCATCGTCCAGCCTGGGATGTGGCTTGACGGGTTCGGGCCCCACCTGGGGCCGGATGACCGGTGGCGGCGGCGCGGTCGGCCACGCGATCACCTCGAAGGCGATGTCGGGAGAGGAGGACACGTCGGCCGAAATCGGGCCACGCCCGGCGAGCCAGTGCGCCCACCACGACTCGGGGATGCGTCCCACGGCGAGGATCACGAGCGCGGCCGCGATCCAGCAGCCGAGCCACGGTGGGCGTGGTCGGGGACGGTGGCGTGGCATGGCGCACCTACGCCGGGCGGCCGTGCGAGTTCCCGCGGTCATCATAGGCCATACGGCCACCCACGATCGGGTCCTCGTGCCCCGCGATGCGCAGCGAAAGATCGTCGGCGATGGCCACGACCTTGCCGGCCGCGAGCGGCGGCGGCAACTGGTCGGCTCGCGCCGCGTCGGGCAGACCCTCGGCCCAGATCCGCACCGTCCGCCCGACGTCCCGGCAACTGTTCCGGTACGCGTCCACGAGCGCCGCGCTGCCGTCTCGCTGGAGCTGGGCGACGTGACCGGCGATCGCCGCCAGCAACGCCGCGACGAGGCGGCCGGGCTGGGCCGCCGCCGTCGCTCCGGCCGGGTGGTCGGCCAGGCACGTGACCCGCGGCACGCAGAGCGTGGGCGGGACGGGCGGCGCCACCCGGATGTTCACGCCGATGCCCAGGACGATCGCGGTCAGCCGGTCGCCCCGGCTCTGGGTGGCGGCGATCACACCGGCGAGCTTGGCGTCGCCGACCAGCACGTCGTTCACCCACTTGAGGCGGGTGTCGAGCCCCTCGCCACACACGGCGCGCAACGCCGAGATGGTCGCCACGGCGGCCAGGGCGGACACGCCGCCGGCGGCGCGCGCCGCCGGCAGATCGACCGGTAGGGCGGCGCTGAGATGCAGGTTGCCCGCGACCGCACGCCACGGCCGCCCCCGGTTGCCGTGAAAACCGCGGCCGGTCAGGGCGAGCGTCGCGACAGGACCGGCCAGATGCGCTTCGGCACGCGCCGACTCCACCAGCACGTCGTACTGCGAGCGCGGGGCGTCGGACACGAGCACCACGTGACGCCAGGCGTCCAGCCCCGGGGCCGGCACCACGTGCCATGCCTGCGGTGTCTGCGCGCCTAGCCGCGCCCACCACGCCTGGGAAATCCGATCGTCGACCAGCGAAAAAGACTGCTTGACGCTTTCGGGCGCCAGCAGGGACGCTAGCCACTCCCACGACCGGTCAGTTGTATCGGTCAGTATCCGCATGGGACTCGGCTCCCGTGTTCTGGACCCGCGGTGACGTGTGCATGATGGCACGCCCTGTGATTGACGCCAAGGAGGAGTGATGACGCGTGGAGTGATGACGCGTGGAGTGATGACGCGTGGGTTCACGAAGCTCGCGCTAACCGCGCTCGCCCTGTCCCTCACCACCAGCGCCTGGGCCGGTGGCTTCAGCATCTACGAGGCAGGCGCGCGCGCCACGGGACTCGGCTGCGCCTTCACCGCAACGGCGGACGACGGGTCGGCCATGTTCTACAACATCGCCGGCATCAGCTTCCTCCAGGGCAACCTGGTCGATCTCAGTCTCATGCCCATCGCGCCGCGGATCAAGTTCACCGGCGTGACTCCATCTTTCCCGAACGCCTCCGGCGAGACCAAGCACGATCTCTACCTCTCACCTGGCTTCGGCGCTTCGCATCCGCTGAACGAGCACTGGACCGTGGGCCTGGGCTTCTACGCGCCGTTCGGCCTGGGCGTGAAGTGGCAGGATCCCGAACGGTGGGTCGGCCGCTTCACGAGCTATGACGTGGAGTTGCAGACGTACCTCATCGTACCTGCCGTATCCTACCGGTTCAGCGACAAGCTCGCCATCGGTGTGGGCGCGGACGTGTCGTGGCAGCACATCACGCTGAACCGCTACCAGGGCACCGAGTTCGGCGGCAACAACGAGTTGGTGAACGTCATCGACGTGGCTCTCGAAGGTACGAGCGATCTGAACGTGGTGCCCTCGGTGGGCGTGATGGCCCGCCCGACGCCGAAGCTCTCGCTCGGCGCGATGTACCACCACGAGAAGACCCTGAAATACTCCGGTGGCACCGGCACCCTGACCAACGTGGCGCCGGACGCGCTGCGCGACGCCGTGGACGCTCAGATCGCGGCGCTCGGCGGCACGGACTACGCGTTGACCACCGAGATCGGCCTGCCCCACATGCTCAGCCTGGGCGCCGCCTACCAGGTGCACCCGCGCGCGCGCATCGAGGTGGACGCCGTGCACTTCTCGTGGTCGAACTTCGCCGAGCTGCCGATCACCTTCTTCCCCGACGTGACGGGCCAGCTCAGCACCGTGGTACCGGAGAAGTACAAGGACGTGTGGCAGATCCGCGCGGGCGCCCAGCTCGACCTGGCACCCGGCTGGCAAGGCCTGCTCGGCTACGTGCGCGATAACACGCCGCAGCCGAAGGCCAGCATGAGCCCGCTGCTGCCGGACGCCGATCGCAACGACTGGTCGCTCGGCGTGCAGCATCGCCGTGGCGCCTGGACCTACACCGCCAGCGCGATGTTCGTGGTCAACCAGGAGCGCGACAACCTGGTGAACGGCCAGGTCGCCCTCTTCCCCGAGGAAGCCGCCGATCCTGACGAGATTGCCCGCAAGCAACTCGAGGCCGGATCGTACACCGCGCTCACCACAGTCCTCGCCTTTGGCGTGGGCTACCAGTTCTAGGGAGGTGCCGTGATGACTCTCGTGCGAACCACCATCGTCGGCGCCGCCATCGCGGGGCTACTCGCCGCCGGCTGCAGCCCCAGCGATCCACAGCAGCTCACCCTACAGGTCGACCAGCCCACAGGATCCGGCGTGCTGGCCAACTACGTCGCGATTGGCGATGGCCTGATGGCGGGCTTCATGGACGGCGGCCTCATCGCCACCGCGACCGCCCCGAGCAACGGCCAGTTCGCCAGCGTACCGTTCCAGATCGCCGGCAAGCTCGGCTACACCGGCACGGGCGGCAGCCATCCGTTCTATCAGCCCCTCGTGGGCACGCCAGGGCTCGGCAGCGCCGACACGGGCGATCCTGCGGTCGTGGCGGGAGTGCTCTATTTCGACACCGTCTCCCAGGAGATCACCCTGCGCGGCACCACGCCGCGCGACCAGGTGCCGTCGCTGCTCCTGGCGTCGGCCGTGCCGGTGCCCTACAACAACCTGGGCGTGCCGGGAGCCGTGCTGCTCGACGTCAGCCAGGCGCTTGACAGCATGACCAGCGCGGTGCCCGACAACAGCTTCTTCGACGTGGTCTTGCGAAATCCGACCTTCGGCGACGTGACCATGCGCGGTCAGGCCGCGGCCCGGGGCCCGACGCTCGTCACGGTGTGGATCGGCGAGGGCGATGCGATCAATGGGGCCCGGACCGGCTCCCCGGTACTGGGCACCAACGTGACGCCGGGGCCAGCCTTCAGCGCACTGCTCACGCAGCTCGTGAACGACTTGCAGGCACTGGTGAACACGAGGTACGGCTACGACCCGACGATCATCGTCGCCACGGTGCCACCGCTGGAGCTGCTGCCCTACTTCGTACCGAAGGCCGTTTTCGACACGGTCGTGGGCGCCACGATCCCGACCGCGGAGACCGGCGTGACCTACGTGCTCTTCCCGACGCTGGCTGACGTCCAGGATCCGGGATTTACACCTCCGATCCCGGCCACCAGCACGCTGACGGCGAGCGAGGCCGCCGTGGTCAGCGGCGCACTCGCCGACTACAACACGGCGATCATGGGTCTCGACGCCCTACCGGGCGTGACCGTGGTGGACGTGGCGGCCCTCCTGGGGGCGCAGGCCCAGGCGAATCCGGCCACGGTCACCCATTTTCTGTTCCTGCTCGGCCAGGGCGCGACCGTATCGCAGGCGGCGGCCGCCACGCTGTTCTCGCTCGACGGTCTGCACCTCAACAGCCATGGCTACAGTCTGGTCGCGAACGCCTTCATCGATGCGATCAACGCCGAGCTGGCGTTGACCGGCGCCGATGTCATTGCGCACGTGGATCCCGCGCTGTCCTGGGACCCCACGTATGCCGTGGGCGGATCGCCGGCCGCTGCCGGCGCCGCGCCCCGGCTCTCGGCGGCGGCCGCGGCCGCATTGCGCGGTATGCAGCGCTGATCTGGCACAGAAATGCGCACACGGGCGGGGGAGCCGCAGCTCCCCCGCCTTGCTTTGGAACCCAAAGGGTGTTTTCATCTGCGGGTGCCTACGCGACCGTCTGCGGGCCGCAGATCACCGGAATTGATGTTTCGAGGGGAGTGCTCGGTGTCGCCATATCGCCGTCGTAGTCGTCTGGAGGATTGGGGGGCCCAGTTCGGCATGGGTCCAGCCGTGACGCTGCTGGTCACGCTCAACGTGGTCATCTTCATCTTTCAGATGCTCACCAATACCGCGCGGGGATTCGGCGGCATGGGCGGCCCGACGATGGAGTGGTTCTCCTTCGTGCCGTACTTCGCCATCGAGAGGGTGCAACTCTGGCGGTTCGTCACCTACATGTTCCTGCACGGCGGCTTCTGGCACGTCGCCCTGAACATGTTCGTGCTCTGGATGTTCGGACCGCGTATCGAGGAGATCTGGGGCAAGCGCATCTTCTTGATCTACTACTTCGTGTGTGGCATCGGCGCCGCGCTCACGTACGGCATGTTCTCACTCGTGGGCATGAAGGCGCTCACCCCCATGGTCGGCGCGTCGGGGGCCATCTACGGCCTGCTGCTCGCCTACGGCGTGACCTACCCCGATTCGCTCATCTACATCTTCTTCGTCATCCCGCTGCGCGCGAAGTACGCGGTGATCGTGTTCGGACTGATCGAGTTGATGTCGGTGCCCGGCGGTGGTCATACGGCGCACCTGGCCCACCTGGGCGGAATGCTCTTCGGCTGGCTCTTCCTGCTGTGGTCCACCGGCGGGCGCCTCGGACGCATCCCGCGCGTGCCGCGCCCGGGCGGCAGCGTTGGTGGCGCCAGCAGCAAGCGCGGGGGCGATCCCTGGAACAACCGCGGTGGTAGCGGCAGCGGTGGTCTGACCGGGGCCTTCCGCCGCTGGCGGACCCGAGCGCGCATCAAGGTCGTGGACAGCCGCCGCACCCGCGGGGGCGACGCCGGCTCCGGAAACGGCGGCCTGAACCGCGATGACCAGGCCCGCATCGACCAGATCCTCGAGAAGATCTCGCGCGAGGGGCTCGCCAGCCTCACACCGGAGGAGCAGGATATCCTGCGCCGCGCCAGCAAGAAGGACTGATATGGCGATTCGGCCTCGCGAATTAGCGCTCCGTATCTTGATGCATTGCGGCCTGTACCCCCACGTCGCGTTCACCTACAGCCCGTTCAAGATCGTCGAGTTCGAGGAGTTGCTGGCGCCTATCCACTGGCGGGGCGACGAGCGCGTGCTCGACATTGGCTGCGGCGCCGGACTGCAGACCATGCTGATCGCCCGGCACGCCGGTCACACCACGGGACTCGACATCGAGTCAGCGTTCATCGCCGACGCTCGGCGCCGTGCCTCCCACGCACGCATTCGCGGGACGATCGACTTCGACGATCGCCATCTGCACATGATCCAGTATCCGGACGCCACCTTCGATCACATCTTCAGCGTCTGCGTGCTCGAGCACATTCCGGAACACGAGGACATCCTCCGCGAGTGTCTGCGGATCCTCAAACCGGGTGGGCAGATCCACTTCTCCGTCGATTCTCTCGAACCCATCACGGCTCCCGCGCTCGTTGCGTCGCACACGGCCCAGCACAAGGTCGTCCACTATTACCGGCCCGATGAACTCCGGCACACCCTCGAGAGTATCGGGTTCGGCGGCGTCTCGGTGCATCCGATCTTCCGCAGTGCCTTCGCGAAACGCTACTTCGAGGAGGGGATCCGCCGCGGTTTCAATTTCGGACGCATCCGCGCCAGTGTGCTCGCATCATCGCTCCGCAAGGCCGAGGCGAAGCCCGATGTATCCGGTCCCGGTATCTTCCTGCTCGCGCGTGCGCGCCGGATTCCATGATTGACGTTTGTCGGGTAGCGTCAAAGCGCTATTCGAGTAACATTGCTGATCAGGCACCGAGGGAACTCCCTCCTCCCGCGGCGAGGAGGGAGTTTGGCTCGTCCATCGGGGTGGTATGACGGTCGTGGATCTGAGCATCGTTATCGTGAGCTGGAACACGCAGGCCTTGCTCCGCGCCTGTCTCGCGAGCCTCCCCAAGGCTGTGGCGCCGCTACGATACGAGGTCCTCGTCGTCGACAATGGTTCGCGGGACGCAACGCCGGCGATGCTGCGGCATGATTTCCCCTCGGTGACGCTCATCGAGGCCGGTGAGAATCTCGGGTTTGCGCGGGCCAATAACCGGGCCTTCCGCGTGGCCTCGGGTCGCTACATCCTCATGCTCAACCCCGATACCGTGTGTCCGCCGGGATCGCTCGCGGCACTCGTGGATCACGCCGATCGGCATCCAGGCCACGGCGGCTACGGACCGCTACTGATCGACGCCGAGGGGCGACCGACGATCACCTACGGTCACTTCCCCTCGGCCCGTTATCATTGGATCTGGCCCCTGGGCCTCTTGACGATCGGCCCCAGGTGGGCGCGTCTGACCCAGTTCGTGTACGTACCGCGGCGAGGCGAGCACGACCGGACGGTGCCTTACGTCGCCGGTGCCTGCATGCTGATCCCGCGCGACATGCTGGCGACCGTGGGCGACCTCGACGAGCAATTCTTCCTGTATTTCGAGGAGACGGACTGGTGCCGTCGCGCGTGGGAGCGCAACCTCCCGATCCGTCTCTGCATGGCGTCGGAGGTCGTGCATCTCGAGGGGCAAGCGGCGCTGCAGGCGTCCGCGTTCAGCGTCCGCCAGTTCCACCACTCGCTGCGTCTCTATGCCCGCAAACACCACGGACGGCTCGCCGTCTGGAATTTCCGGGCCGCTCTCTTCTGGGAATACGCCGGCAAGGCAGCGCTGCGCGTGCTGCTGCCGACCGATCGCGTGCGGAATCGTGCGCGCGCGCGGCGTTTCTGGTCGATCGCCCTGCTGCAGTTGCACACGGATATCGCACCGGCCCCCCCGCTCGCGTCGACGACTAGTGCCGGCGTCGCCCCTCGTTGCTGCGCGCGCGGCGCTCGAACTCGGCGATGAGGTCCTTCTCGGTGTCCAGGCTGATGACCCGGAAATCTTCGACGTGCAGGGCGGCGTCATCGAGCACCGTGATCTCGAGGTCGAACACGCGGCACATCTCACGGAACTGCTCGGGGCGCTCCTCGAGCAGGTGCAGCGCGAGGAGCGGGTTGGCCTGGATCTGCAGGCGCTTCTCGCGCGTGACGATCGCGATCCGGTGCATGAGCCGCTCGATGCGATTGCCCAGCGTCTCCAGCGAGAGCACCTTGCCCGTGCCGGTGCAATACGGGCAGGGGTCGCTGAGCTGGCTGAGCAGCGACGGCCGCACGCGCTGACGACTCATCTCCACGAGGCCGAGGCCACTGATCTGGAAGACCTTGGTGCGGGCCCGGTCGCGCTTGAGGTTGTTGCGGATCTCCTGCAGCACGCGGCGCTTGTTTGCCTCGTTCTCCATGTCGATGAAGTCGATCACGATGATGCCGCCGATATCGCGCAGGCGGAGCTGCCGCGTGACCTCGCGTGCCGCCAGCAGGTTCGTCTGCAGGATCGTCTCTTCCTGGTTGCGCTTGCCGGTGAAGCGGCCGGTGTTGACGTCGACGGAAACGAGCGCCTCGGTGGGCTCGATGATCAGATAGCCACCCTTCTTGAGCCAGACCCGCTTGTCGAGCGACTTCTTGATCTCCGCCTCGATCTCGTATTGATCGAAGATCGGCAGGTCACCGCGGTAGAGGCGGATGCGCTCGCGCAGCTCCGGTGCGAAGATCTTGGCGTAGTTGACCAGGCGCTTGTGATCGTCAGCGTCGTCGATGATCAGTTCCTGCACGTCTTCCTTGAAGATGTCGCGGATCAGGGCGACAACGAGGCCCACGTCCTCGTGCACGAGTGACGGCGCCGGCACCTCCTTGGCCACCGTCTCGCTGATCTGCGCGGCGAGATCGCTGAGATAGCGCACGTCGTTGGCGATGGCTTCCTCGCTGGCCGACTCGGCGGCCGTGCGGATGATGAAGGCGCCCTTGTCGGGGCGGTTCTTCTGCAGGAGCTGCTTCAGACGCACGCGCTCGCGACGGTCGGCGATCTTGCGCGACACGCCGATGTGGCGCCCCTTGGGCATCATCACCAAATAGCGACCGGGCAGACTGATGTCCGCCGTCAGGCGCGGCCCCTTGGTGCTGATCGGCTCCTTGGTCACCTGCACGATGATCTCGTCGCCCACCTTCAGCATGGTGCCAATGTCGGGGATGGGATCGTGGCGGCCGCGGCGTCCCGGCGCCGTCGGTTCCTCGTCGTCGTCCTCCACGTCGCCGAGGTTGCCGGCGTGCTGGATATCCGACGCATGCAGGAAGCCGGCTTTCTCCAGACCGATCTCGATGAAGGCCGCCTGCAGGCCAGGTTTGACGGAGCTGACCTTGCCCTTGTAGAGATTGCCCACGATGCGGCGGGAATCGGCTCGTTCGACGAGTAGCTCGACGGGCTCGCCGTCCTCCTGGATCGCCACCCGCACCTCGTGGGGCGACGAGTTGATGATGATATCCTTGCGCATGATTCCTTTCAGGCGCGAACGCTAGTCGTTCATGTGGGCCCGCAACCACATGTGGGCGCGGGTCGCCAGAATGTCCTCGACGGGCGAGAGCCACTGCCCTCGTGCGTCCTGGCCGTAGATGCCGGTGCGCGTCACTCGGCAGAAACGCGGCTCCGACAGAAGATCTCCGAACAGGGCCGCGAGGAAGTCATGGATCGGCAGCCCCGCTCCCTCGGCACCATGTCGCAAGCTCACGCACAGGGCGGGCAGTTCCTCGCCCCGGGTGTTCGACGGCTCCCAGGTCGGACCCGGCGCCCAGACGATCGCCCGCGCGTCGACCTCGACGTCCCCCTTGGGACGCCGGCGCAGGAACGGCCAGCGGTCGGCCGCAAGAAACGCGGCCACCGCGGCCCGTGCCGCGTCGGGATCGGGGCCCCCGTCCGCGCGCGTCGGCAACGCCACCCGGTAATCGAGGCGCTGGGCGCTCGCCTCGATGGACGGCGGCGTGACGGTGCCCACGATCACGGCACGATTCACCGCGAGCCCGGCCGTCAGCGCCCGGTCCAGCCGCGGCCCCACGCCGGCCTCGTCCCACTGGAACGCGACATCGAGGACCTCGTGCTCGCCGGCAACGCCGACCGCGAGTGGCGGACCGAACTTCATCAACGGATGAGGATGATAGCCCTTGCTGTAGGCAACGGGCAAGCCAGAACGGCGCAGGGCGAGCTGAAGGTGGCGCTGGAAATCGAGATGGCCGAGGGTGACCATGGCACCGATCTTGGCATACTCCAGGCGATACCACACTTTGGCCGAGGCTTGCTCGCGCCAGTGGCGCCAGCGGTCGGCACGGGCCGGGTCTGTCTCGGGAGGCCGATAGGTTGGGCCGCGCCCGCCGTCCGGCTCCGCGCCCGGCGCGTGGTCCGCCAGGGCCTGGGCGGCCACCGAGAGCGGCTGTAAGGTGGCCATCACATGCCCGAGGCCCTCGTCGCAGGCGGCACAGGCCACGCAGTCGCCCTCCAGACGGCAGTCCGGCGTCGTCTTTCCCGCCAGGGCAGCTTCCCATTCGCGCCGCAGAAACTCGGGCGAAACCGGGCCGGCGATCGTCGCCCACGGCAGGGGCGATCCTGGATCCCGCGGCGCCAACCACGCGGCACCGTCGATCCCGCACGCCGTGATCGCGGCGTCCCAGCGGGCGAAGTCGAAGGACTCGTCCCAGGCATCGAACCGTGCGCCGCGGCGCCACGCGTCCTGCACGACGTCGGCGAGTCGCTCGTCGCCAAGGCCGAGCAACGCCTCGAGGAAGCTCACCTCCGGTTCGCGCAGGCTCACCTTCACGTGCAAGCGGCGCAGCCGCTTCGCGAGATACAGGTTGCGCCGCGCAATCTCCTCGCGCGGGATCTGTCCGGCCCACTGGAACGGGGTGTGCGCCTTGGGCGCGAAGGGTGATATCGAGACGTGGATCTGCCCCCCGCCCTGTGGCGCCAAGCCCACCAGCCGGCCCACCAGGGCCACGATGCCGTCGAGGTCGTCGTTCGTCTCGGTGGGAAGACCGATCATGAAGTACAGCTTCATGGATTTGACGCCGCCGCGAAACGCCTCCTTCGCGGTATGCACGATGTCCTCGTCGGCGATGCGCTTGTTGATCACGTCGCGCAGGCGCTGCGTGCCCGCCTCCGGCGCGAACGTGAAGCTCGCCGGACGTTCGCGACTGATCCGCCCGTAGAGTTCGGCGTCGACCGAGTCGACCCGCAGGCTCGGTAACACCAGGTTGGTGCGCGTGCCGGCCAGGGTGTCCTGGATGCCGGCCACCGCGGGACCGAGGGCGCTATAATCCGACGTGGAGAGTGACAGCAGGCCTACCTCGAGATGTCCCGTCTGCCGGGCCGTGCGCTCGGCCGCCGAAACGACGGCATCGACGTCGCGCTCGCGTACGGGTCGCTGAATCATGCCGGCCTGGCAAAAGCGGCAGCCGCGGGCGCACCCGCGCATCACCTCGATGGCCACGCGGTCGTGCACGGGTTCGATCACCGGCACGAGCCCGTCCGGCGGCGGTACCTGGTTGAGGTCGGCGAGCACACGTACGGCGATGGGCGCCGAGACGCCAGGATGCCACACGCCAGGCATGGCGTGCAGAGCGGCGAGCGTGCGCGCGCGGTCCCAGCCACGGGCGCGGGCATCGGCCACGAGGGTCGCCACGTCGGTGATCGCCTCCTCTCCATCGCCGGGCAGGACAGCATCGCAGAAAGGCCCCATCACAGTGGGATTCATGGCGAACGAGCCCCCTGCGATGACGAGGGGATCGCCTTCGCCGCGGGCGGAGGCGCGCAGAGGCAGACCGGCGAGGTCAAGCATCGTGAGCACGTTCGTGTAGCCCAGCTCGTAACCCAGCGAGAAACCGATCACGTCGAAGGCGCGCGCCGGACGCCGCGACTCCAGACCGAAGAACGGCAGCTCCTCGCGGCGGAGCGCGTCCTCCATGTCGGGCCAGACCGCAAAGCCCAGATCGCAGAAGGTGTCGGGCCATTCGTTCAGCCGCCCGTACAGCACGCGCAGACCGGTGTGGGACATGCCCACCTCGTAGGCGTCGGGGAAGCAAAGCAGGACGTTGGCGCCCGTCTCGCGCCAGCGCGTGCCAGGCGTGGCGCCCTCCTCGCCGCCGATGTACCGGCCCGGGCGGCTCACGAGCGGTAGCACGCGGTCGAGCAGGGTGCGCGACAGGGTGGCGGGGTCGTCGAAGCGGGATGCGGGGCGGTACGGACCGCCCTCGCCAGTTGCGAGCTTGTTCATTCAGTCCCTGTCGTAGGATGCGCGATCGGCCTGGTCGCCGCGCACCGCGGGAGCCTCGAGGCTGATCTCCGCTCCGGCGGCATGGCGATCGAATACGTCTTTCTGCGGCTCCTCCGCGAACGACACCGGATACTGGCCGGTGAAGCAAGCATTGCAGTAGCGATGTCCTTCCCCCGTCGCCTCGAGCAGTCCTTCGAGCGAGAGATAGTGCAGGGAGTCCACGCGCAGGTATGTGGCGATCTCGTCGACCGTATGGGTCGCGGCGATCAGCTCCTGCCGGTGCGGCGTGTCGATGCCATAGAAGCACGGATTGGTGACGGGGGGCGAGGCGATGCGCAGGTGCACCTCGCGCGCGCCCGCGTTGCGCAGCAGCTTGACCAGCTTGCGCATCGTGGTGCCGCGCACGATCGAGTCGTCCACGACGACCACGCGCTTGCCGGCGAGCACCTCGCGCACGGGATTGAACTTGATGCGCACCGACATGTCGCGGACCTTCTGCGCCGGCGAGATGAATGTGCGTCCGACGTAGTGGTTGCGAATGAGCGCCAGCTCGAAGGGCAGACCGGTGGCGCGGGCGTAGCCGAGTGCTGCGGTGTTGCTGGAATCGGGCACGGCCATCACGAGGTCGGCGTCGACGGGAGCTTCGCGACCCAGGATCTCACCGCTGCGTCGGCGCGCCCACTCCACGCTGACGCCGAAGACGCGGCTGTCCGGCCGCGAGAAATACACATGTTCGAAGACGCAGAACTTCTCGGGCTGGGACGGCGCGAGCCGCCGGCTGGACAGCTCGCCCTCGCCAAGCACGACCAGCTCGCCGGGTTCGATGTCGCGCAGGTACCGCGCGCCGATGATGTCGAAGGCGCAGCTTTCGCTGGCCACGACGTAGCTGTCCCGATAGCGGCCGAGGCAGAGCGGCCGGAACCCGAGGGGATCGCGCGCAGCGATGAGCTTGTCACACGTCAGCACGACCAGACTGTAAGCGCCCTGCACCCGGGGCAGCACCTCGGCCAGGGCATCGGCCACGGTGTCGGCGTGGCTGCGCGCAACCAGGTGCAGGATCACCTCGCTGTCGCTCGTCGTGGAGAAGATGGATCCGTCGGCCTCCATCGCCTTGCGTAGCTGGGGCGCGTTCACGAGGTTGCCGTTGTGCGCGAGGGAGATGGCCCCCTTCGCGCTCGCCACCTGGATCGGCTGGGCATTGATGAGCTGACTCGAACCCGACGTACTGTAGCGCACGTGGCCGATGGCGAAGTTGCCGGTGAGCGTCTTGACCGTGCCCTCGTCGAAGACGTCGGCCACCAGGCCCATCCGCTTGTGCGTCGTGATGCGAAGCCCGTCGGCCACCGTGATGCCGGCACTCTCCTGCCCGCGATGCTGCAGCGCGTGCAACGCCAGGCTCGCCAGCTCCGCCGCCCCCTTCACACCGGCGATGCCGACGACCCCGCACTCCTCGCGCCAGTGCCGACCCTCACTCATGATTGCCTCCGACGGCTGCGGCGGTACGTACCGCGGTCAGCCAGCCATGCAAATGCGGATTGACGAGCAGCCCCTGATCGCCTGCGCGCGACACCGCCAGGCGATCGGCGAGGCGCCGCGGCGCGCGGCCCTCGGGCCGCAGCACGAGTCGCCACAGCACGCCCGAGAGCAGCGGCCCCGGCTCGCCGAGGGCGAACGACGCCACGTCCACGGCCACGAGATCGTCCGCCACGGCGCCACCGAGCAGGCTCTCGTGGAGATCATCGTCCGTCGCGCTCAGGGAGCTGGCGACCGGCACACCGGGCCAGCTCGCGTCGAGATCGGCCCCCGCGAGCGCGCCACGCGCGAACCACGGATCACCCCCATCGGCCAGACGGAAATGGCCGAAGTGGTGCTTGTTCGGGTTGAAGTACCGCCCGATCGCGAGCAACGCGGCCACGTCCGGAGCGTCGGCTCCCTCCCAGAAGGTGTGCATCTCGCAGCGACGCAGCGCCACGAGCGCGTCGCCGCCCCCGAGATGGCGCTGCATCACGCGCACGGCCGTGGCCGCGTGCAGGTCGATGCCCTTGTGGCTCGTCAGCAACGTGATCTGTGCGCTCATGGGTGCTCCCACTCCGTCCTCGTCAGCATAGTTCCACCAGGCGTCGCAGCAACGGCATCCCGGGGCCTGCCCCACGTAGGGACTCCGCCCGCCCCGCGGCAAGGCGGCGCCGACTGCCCCAGGCCGACGGGAGATCCTCGGGCACCTGTGCCAGCAGCAGGGCGCGTTCCGGGTGCGGCATGAGGGCGAGCACGTTGCCGCCGGCGTTCGTCAGGCCGGCCACATCGTCGAGGGATCCATTGGGATTGCCACCCGCGCCGCCATCGAATCCCCGGTAGCGCAGGGCCACGTAGCCCTCGGCCGCGAGTCGCGCGAAGAAGGCCGGATCCTCGTGCGTGAACCGTCCCTCGGCGTGGGCCATGGGCAGCGGCACCTCGCCGTCGAGACCGGCCACGAACGCGCAGCGGCTGCCCATTGCGGGCGCGAGGTTGACCCACCGGGAGTAGTAGCCGCGACGCCCCGGCACGCGGTTGGTCGCCAGCGCCACTTCCACGGCGCCCGGCTCGATTCCCGGCACGATGCCGGCCTCCACGAGCACCTGGCAACCGTTGCAGATGCCGAGGATGGGCTTGCCACCGGACGCGGCGTCGCGCAACACGGAGAGCAGCGGATCCTTCGCCGCGACGGCGCCCGCACGCACGCGATCCTGGTAGCTGAAGCCTCCCGGCACGAGGAAGCCGTCGAACCGGGCCAGGTGTGCGGCCGATCGCGTCCAGCGGAAGATCTCGGCGTCGGCGCCCACATGCACGAGAGCCCGCGCCGACTCGTCCTCGCAGTTCACGCCGGCGAGTTGCACGACGGCGACTCGCGGCCGGCGGCCCAGATTAATGAGGGGTGCGGATTCCGCGGCGGGCGCCGGCATCGCCCGCGCCGCCTCCGGGACCTGACGCACGGCGTCCTCACCGCCCCATAGCCGGGGCAGGCCGGTCTGCCATGCCCGCGCGAGCGCGTCCACCGCCACGGTCACGCGCTCGCCCCGCGGGCCCGTCACGTCGAGGGTGGGCTGTTCCGTCACGGCACCGAGCGGCCACCACGGCGCGCCCGCGAAGGACAGGAGCTTCTCCACCTCGGGCGCGGCCACCGCGGGCGCCGTCAGGAGGAATCCCCCGCGCTCGTTGAACAGGATCTCGCGCAGGCTGAGATCGTCGAGATCGGACGGGATCGTGAGGCTGGCGCCGCGCCGCATCTGCCCTTCGAGCCCGATGGCCATCTCGGCGAGCGCCACGGCCAGCCCGCCGTCGCTGATGTCGTGCACCGCGTTCGCGATGCCGGCGCGGACGAGCGAGAGCACGCCGTCGAGTTCCGCCCGTACGACGCCGAAGTCGACCGGGGGCACCGCCGGACGGCCGGCCTTGTAGCCGGCGTCGAGGTAGAGGCTGCCGCCGAGGTCCGCGCCGGGACGGCCCACGAGGTACAGTCGGTCGCCAGCCTCCTTGAGGCGCAGGCTCCGGCAGCGCGCGGCATCGTCCACCACGCCGACGCAGGCCACGATCGGCGACGGCGCCACCGAGCGGCCCGACGCGCTCTGATTGTAGAAGCTCACGTTGCCCGACACCACGGGCAGCGGCTCGCCCGGCGCCGAGAGGCGGCCGAGACCGCGGCACGCATCGCCGATGCCGCGCACGCCCTCGACGAAGGCGCCCATCGCACGAGGCTCCTCCGGGTTGCCGTAGTTGAGGCAGTCGGTGATGGCCGCTGGTTCGCCGCCCACGCACACGACGTTGCGGCAGGCCTCGATCACGGCCATGGCCCCGGCCGTCCAGGGATCGGCGAGGCCCAGCAGGGGATTGCCGTCGGCCGCGATCGCCACGGCGCGCGCACAGCCCGGCAGGGGGGCCGTCACACCCGCGTCCGCCTCGCCGGGGCGCAGGATCGTGCTGGCTTGCACCTCGCTGTCGTAGTGCCGGAAAACGCACTCGCGGCTCGCCACGTTGGGATGCCCCATCAGGGCCTGCCACTCGTCGGCGATGGTCGACTCCGGCGCCTCGGGCAAGCGTGCGTCGGCCGGCACCTCCAGGCGCGGCGGCGACTCGGCGGCGCGATCGTAGCGGATGCCCTCGGTGATCGTGGCCACCGGCGCATCGCAGAGCATCTGATCGCCGAGGCGCAGCACGTAGCGCGTCTCGGCGGTGACGCGGCCGATGCGCCGCGCGCAGGCGCCGTCGTAAAGATCGGGCAGCGCGAAATCCTCGTTGTAGATGGCCAGCACGCGCTCCGTGAAGCGGGCCGGCACGGCGAGGCCGTAGCGCTCCTGCGTCTCGCTGCAGGCGATCACGCGCGCAGGCACGTCGCCGGGCGCCACGTGCACGTGGGCAAGATCGACGTCGCAGCCGAAGCCGCCGGCATCGCACAGCTCGCTCGTGACGCAGGCGATACCGCCGGCGCCGAGGTCCTTGAAGCCGATCGTCACTTGCTCGGCTGCGGCGAGATCGAGCACTGCGCGGTTGGCGACGCTGAGGATGCGTTTGAGGAACGGATCGGGCGTCTGGACGCTACCCTTGTTCTCGGTGGCGGCGGCGGCGTCGAGGGTGGCCGAGGCGAAGGCGGCGCCCCCCATGCCCGACCAGTCGGTGGGCTTGCCCACCAGGATCAGGTCGTAAGGCTCGTCATTGGCCTGCGACGGTACGGCGCTGTGGGTGATGCGCGCCTGGTCCACCAGGCCGAGGGCCACGACGTTCACGAGACAGTTCTCGTCGAACGACGGATGGAAGACCACGTCGCCGCCGAGGTTCGGTACGCCCAGCGCATTGCCGTATTCCCAGATGCCGTTGACGACCTCGCGCGCGATGTCGAGGCGGTGCGCCGCGCCATGGTCGTCGGCGCTCTCGGCGAGGGGCCAGCCGAAACGCAGCGGATCGAGCACGCCGATGACCTCGGCGCCCATGCAGTAGACATCGCGTACGATACCACCGATGCCGGTGGCCGCGCCCTCGACGGGCATGACCTGGCTGGGATGGTTGTGGCTCTCGTGGGCAATGACGATGCCCCAGCGCCGACCGTCGTGCTCGCCGAAGTCGACCACCCCGGCATCCTCAACAGGGCCGATGACGACGTTGGCGGCCCGGCTGGGCAGGTTCGCCTTGAGATGCGGCCGGCTGCTCTTGTAGGAGCAGTGTTCACTCCACATGGTGTCGAAGAGGGTCATCTCGCAGAGTGTCGGCTCGCGTCCGATCAGCTCGGCTACCCGACGCGCCTCGGCGGAGCTCAGGGTGAGTCCGCGCGCGCGCAACCAGGTGCGCAGGGTGTCGTCGTCGGATGCAAAGACCGGTACGGGGGCGAAACTCTCGTCGTGCGGCGCCACGATCCCTCCCTGGACGGCGTAAGGGAGCCCGAAGTGGTCCCCAATGTAACGCCCCCGCAGGGGAATTCAAACGGGGAAGGCGGCGGCCTTCCCCGTGAACGTCCGCGCGGAAACCGGATTCAGCGCGTCAGGACCAGCCGCGCCGTCGTCGTGGTCCCGGCAGCGCGGAGACGCGCCAGGTAGAGGCCTGACGGCACCTGGCGCCCATCGTCGGCCCGTCCATCCCAGACCAGATCCTGTGCGCCGGCCGACCACACACCCGCAAAGAGGGCGCGGACGCGCCGGCCCTGCACATCGAAGATCGCCACCTCGGCCGGGCCCGCGGCGGGCACCGACAGGCGCAGGTGCGTGACGGGATTGAACGGATTGGGACAGGCCGTCAGGGAGGCTTGCGGCGGCACCACGGGCTGCGGTTCCGGCGCCGCCGTCAGCTCGCTGCAATCGTGTGGCAGCACGGCGCCGGTGACGACGATCACCCCGCCGCGCCAGCGGACATCATTGGCGGCCAGGCCGCCCCCGCCCCGCAGCAGGGGACGGGCGGGGTCGCTGATATCCACGGCCTTCACGCCCAGAGCGCCGCACGCGACGTAGGCCACGCCATCGCCCAGCATGACCCGCCGCGCCTCGATCGGCACGCTGCACGGCAGGCCGACCAGGGCAGGCGCCGTAGGATCTTGGAGATCGACGGCCAGCAACTCGTCACCCGAGCGGAGCAGCCACGCGAGGTCGCCCTGCACGGCCATGTCGATCACGGCGCCGAGTCCGGACAGCGTGCCGACGACCTGTACGGTCTGGGGATCGATCACGCGCAGGGTCCCCGCGCCCTCCACACCGATCAGCCGATCGCCGACGACCTGCTGGTCACTGAGGATGGAGCCCAGCGGCAGGCTGCCGACCACGAACGGCGCATCGGGATCGGAGGCGTCCACGATGTGCAGTTGTGTGGGCGCGAGCGCGCCGATCGCCAGACGCCGTCCGGGCAGGGCACAGAACCCGTACGACGTGGAGACATGGTCCAGGGGCAGGAATCCGCGTGTCACCGGCGCGGCCGGATCGGACACGTCGAAGACCTCCACGCCCTCGACTGACGGGTACGTCTCGACCTCGCTCCCGATCGCCAGGAGCAGATCGCCACTGAAAACCGCGTCCCAGCGCACCGGCGCGATGCTCGCATGGGTCGCCGGCGTATGCGCATGGTCGGCGAGCGACCAGCTGGAACTCCCGAACATGTACGTCTCACGCAGCACGAGAGCGCCGTCCACGGCCTTGATATGGGTGATGTTCGGGTACGCCAGTCCGTCGTTGCAGAAGGCGCTATCCACGACTGCGGGCTGGACCGGGTCGCGCAGATCCCAGACGTACTCCATGTATCCGGTGTCCGCGTACATGCCATGGGGCGTGAACGATTCGGCCCAGCCGTCGCCCCAGAGCCGCACCGATTGACCCGACGCGTACGTCGCCAGCGCGGGCACCACCTCGGGTGGTCCTGCGGGGAGCGTCCTCAGGACCGGAGCATGCGCAGCCACGGCGATCGCTGCCGGCGTGATCGCCCCGGCCACGATCGTGGATCCGGCCGCCAGCGCGAGTTGCGGTTGCCAGGATTCGGGCCAGGCCAGCGGTGCTTCGGGCAACGCGAAGGCCAGACTCATGGACATGTCGTGCGCGAGGACGAGATCATCCGTCACGGCATCGACCCCGACCGACGTACCCCGCCACACCCCCAGAACACTGTCGGTGGGATCGGGAACCGACAGGTCGACGAGCAGCAGGACCCAGGGGTCGGAACCGTCGACGCGATCGTCCTGCTTCTGGACCGGCAGCGACTCCATCACGGCAAGCACGGCACGGTCGCCGACCACCCGCACACCAAAGTACATCGGCCAGTTGGCCGGGTTGCTCGCGGGGTGGTACTCGGCCACGACGACGGGTTGGACGGGGTCGGCCAGCGAGACATCGCAGAGGACCTCTTCCGTCGCCACGAGACAGTGGTCGGCGCCGTAGGCGGCCACGCCGTGGGCGAACATCAGGCCCTGCGTCGCGCTGCCCACGAGCGTGGGCGTATCGGGGGCGGCAACGTCGTACACGAGGAGACCGCTGGAGAATGTGATACCCAGGAGCAGGGAGCCGCCCAGGGCGAGGTCTTCCAGCGGAGCCGCGGTGGCGATGAGCGCGCCTGCCACCGGTTGGGCCGGATCGCTCACGTCGACCACCTGCAGGCCGCCGTCGACGAGCGCCACGAGCAGCCGGTCGCCCACGAGCTGGCACGCGGTCGCGCCGCCGCTGCGCGCGAGCTGACCGATCACATGCGGAGCATCGGGATCGGTCACATCGAAGACGGTGAGCGACGTGGCCGCGACGACCATGACCGTGTTGCCCTGCGCGGCGACGCACTCCGCGTCCGTCGGACTGGAGATGAGACCGGTGAATCCCGAGGTGTTGGCATAGGGGAAGCACGGCTGGGACAGGCCGGTGATGGGCGTCGCGGTCGCGGCCACGACCAGTACGGCGACGAAAATGGCTCGCATGGCGGCACCCCCGAGCTGGGCCCTTTCGAAATCACGGTATCAAGATCGTACCACGCGGGGGCGCCGACGTCACGCTCGGTGATATCTCGTCAACGGGAGCCCTGGCCGGCCCAGTCGAGCAGCGTCTGCTTCTGCTGCGCGTCGAGACGCGCCTCGGGATGGCCGAGGCGGTAGCTGCGCAGGGGCATCTTGTTCTTCTCGATCTGGTGGGCGATGTCACCCATGGCATCGCGCTGCGCTGCGAAGTCGAGTACCGGCCACTCGGTGAAGTTGAGATCCTTGCGCCCCTCGTCCACGTGATCGACGAGCCACCACGAGATCGGCGCCATGTGGCTGTACCAGGGCCAGCGTGTGAGGTTGGAATGGCAGTCGTAGCACGCGGCGCGCAGGATCGTCATCACCGGCACGGGCGCGTGGATCTCGGAGGTCACCGGAGGATTCGTCCGCGCCACGGGCACGAGCTGGATGGCGAGAAGGAGCACGGCCAGGATGACCGTGCTCCCGATGACGGGGCGTTTCCCGATCCGTCGCACGAGTTGCGGCCCCTACTCGCCGAGCTGCTTGCGCATCTGCTGCGCCGCGCGGCTCTGCGGATCGATCGTCAGCGCCTTGTCCAGGCTGGCCGTCGCGCCGGCCTGGTCGCCGCTCGCGAGCTGGAGCTGGGCCTTCATCACGTAGGCCTCGGCGTCCTGCGGATTCATCTCGATGTTCAGATCCACGACCTTGGTCGCGCCCGCCATGTCGCCCTGCTTCTGTGCCAGGGTCTCGGCGACCGTACCGAGCGTCTCGGGGCTGAAGTCGTACGAGCCGCTGCCGTAGTACTGATCGCGCAGCTCGCGGTACTTCGCGATCGCCGCGTCGACGCCGTCCTTCCCCGCCACCCGCACCATCACCTGGTCGAGGGTAGCCGGATCGGTGAGACCCCGGTGGCAGGTCACGCAGGAGATCTGCACATCGTCCTCACCAGTGGCCTGCGGCAGCAGCTGCGCGTTGAGCGTATGCGCCATCTTCATCATCTCGCGGGCGACCTTCTTGTGCGCGAGCTCGTCGCTGGCCCAGTCGATCGTGCTGTGATCGCCCGGCACCTTCTCGACGTGGCAATAGGTGCAGCGCACGCCGAGAGCCCCGGAGACGTTGCGCATGGCGCCGATGAGTTCCTGCTTGCCCGTGTCCTTGGGGAAGACCTGCAGGTTGGTGAACTTGTCCGGCACCTGCGCCGAGGCGGCGGTGGCCAGGATCGCGCCGACCAGCGCGAGCAGGCCGAGCACAACGAGTCGTTTCATGGTCGCTCCGTTTCGTCGATAAAATGTCGCCAGAATCGCGGACATGGTACCCCGGGTCGCGCGCGACGGCTACACGTCGACGCCGAGCAGATGTTTGACCACCACGCCGATCCCGAACGACAGCGCCGCCACCCCCAGGCTGATGCTCACCATCTCACCGAATCGGACCCAGAAGCTCAGATCCTTGGCGACGGCCAGGTAGAACGCGAAGACCAGGATGATGAGGATGGCCGCGCCGAGAGCCAGCGCGAGGCACACGACGTAATTCTCGATCAACAGGTACGGCAGCGTCATCAGGAAGACGGTGACGATGTACGCTATCCCGGTGTAGAAGCTCGACTTGAGTGGATTGGCGCCCCCCTCCGCGCGCGTGGACAGGTACTCGCTCGCCGCCATCGACATGGCGGCCGCGATCCCCGTCACCAGACCCGAGAGGGCGATGAGCCGCGTGTTCTGCAGGGCGAAAGTGAGGCCGGCGAGCACGCCCGTCAGTTCCACGAGCGCATCGTTGAGCCCGAGCACCACCGAGCCGACGTAGGTGAGGCGTTCGTCGTCGAGCATGCTGAGGAGGCGATCCTCGTGCTCCTCCTCCTCCTTGCGAATGTCCTGGATGTCCGGGAAAGCCGCCTCCAGCTCGCGGTAGCTCGCCTGTGCGCGTTCCTCGGCCTTCTCCATGAGCTTGACGCCGAACGTCAGCCCGAAGAGGCGGGCCACCAGCACGATGAAGCTCACCTGCCAGTGGTTGGGGCGCAGCTTGCGGCCGGTGAGGCGGGCGAAGGTCTGGTTGTGCTCCAGCTCATCCTCCGCGATGCGCTCGAGGATGCGCCGGTTCTCGGGATTGCGCTCGATGCGCGCGAGTTGACGATATACCTGACACTCGGTGATCTCGTCGCGCTGGGCGGTGAGCAGCTTGCGCCGCAGCGCGGGGTCGATCGCGGCCATCGGTCACGCGCCCTTCATGGCCAGGGTCCGGGTGAAGATCTGTGGCACGTGACGGAGCTGATGCTGCAGATCGAAGCAGCGTTCGATCGTCGCGGCGTCGAGGTGGCGGCTCACGTCGGGATCCGCCGCCAGGGCCTCCCGCAGGCTCACGTCCTCGTTCCATACCCGCATCGATGCGCGCTGCACCCACAGGTAGGCGTCCTCGCGGGTCACGCCGGTCTCGGTGAGCGCCAGCAGCACGGCCTGGCTGAAGTACATGCCCCGCACCTTGTCCATGTTGGTGCGCATCTGTTCCGGATACACCACGAGCCCGCCGATGAGCCACGTCATCTTGCGCAGCATGTAATGGAGCAGATGGCAGGCGTCGGGAAAGATGATGCGCTCCGTGGAGCTGTGGCTGATGTCGCGCTCGTGCCACAACGCCACGTTCTCCAGACCGGTGTGCGCGTAGCCGCGCAGCAAGCGCGCCATGCCGGTGATGCGCTCGCTCACGATGGGGTTCTTCTTGTGGGGCATGGCGCTGCTGCCCTTCTGCCCCTTGGCGAACGGTTCCTCCACCTCGTGCACGTCGGTGCGCTGGAGGTTGCGGATCTCCACGGCCACCTGCTCGAGCGTGGCGCCCGCCAGAGCCAGAGCGCACAGGAATGCGGCGTGGCGGTCGCGCTGCAGCACCTGCGTGGTCGCGGTGGCCGAGCCCAGGCCGAGGCGCCGGCACACCTCGTCCTGCACCGCGGGCTCGAGGTGCGCGTGCGTACCCACGGCGCCCGAAATCAACCCATAGCTGCACTCGGCGATCGCCGCATCGAGGCGCTTGCGCGCCCGCAGCAGGGCCGACCAGTAGACGATCAACTTGAGCCCGAGGGTCGTGGGTTCGGCGTGGATGCCGTGGCTGCGGCCCATCATGACCGTGTCACGGTGCTCGCGCGCCTTCGCCTCGACGGCGTCCAGGAGTTCGGTGAGCGCTGTGCGCAACACCACGCCGGCGGCCTTGATCTGCAGGGCGAAGGTGGTGTCGAGCAGGTCGCTGCTCGTCATACCCTGGTGCACATAGCGCGACTCGGGCCCGACGTGTTCCGCAAGGTTGGTGAGGAAGGCGATGACGTCGTGCTGGACCGTGTTCTCGATCTCCAGCACCCTGGCGACCTCGAACCCGCCCTTCGCGCGGATGGCTTGCGCCGCCTCGCGTGGGATCTCGCCCCGCGCCGCCCGCACCTCGCACACCACCGTCTCGATCTCCTGCCAGTGGCGGAAACGCGCCTCGTCCGACCAGATGGCCATCATTTCCGGGGTCTCGTAGCGGGGGATCATGCGGGCCTCCTGCCGGCGGCGTCCGGGGGTTTCGCGGGTTGCGGGATCGCCGGGTAGGATGCCCGAAAAATCGTGGCCCCGCAAGTGGCGGCTCACGATCCGTGGCGGCTCACGATCCGTGGCGGCTCACGATCCGTGGCGGTTCACGCTCCTAGATGCCGTCCGGTCACGAGATGCTGGGTCACGTACTCCGCCACGGCCTCGCGAACCGGCGTGATGGGCACATCGCACCCTGCCGCGCGTAGCTTCGCCATCTCCGCTTCCGTGAAGTACTGGTACTTGCCGGCCAGTTCCTGCGGCATGGGGACGTACACGATGTCGGGTTGGCGGTCGAGAGCGGCGAAGATGGCGCCGATGAGGGTGTTCCAGTCGGTGGCCTTCCCCGTGCCGACGTTGAAGACGCCGTTGGTCTCGGGATGATCGAGGCACCACAGCGTCATGGCCGCGGCATCCTGCACGGAGACGAAGTCGCGCATCTGACCGCCGTCGGCGTATTCCGGCCGGTCGCTCTTGAAGAGACTCACACTGCCGGTGTCGCGGATCTGCTCGTAGCCCTTGCATACCATCGAGCGCATATCGCCCTTGTGCCACTCGTTGGGACCGTACACGTTGAAATACTTCAGGCACACGATCGCATCGAGCAGACCGCTGCCCAGCGCCCAGAGGTCGAACTCCTGCTTCGAGCGCGCGTAGAGATTCAGCGGTTCGAGGTCGCGCAGGCGCGCATGGTCATCGCTGTACCCGCGGCTGCCGTCGCCGTAGGTGGCCGCGCTGCTCGCATGCACGAAGCGCGCGCCGGCGTCGAGGGTGGCCCGGCACAGCACCTGCGAGTAGTTGAGGTTGTTGCGCTGCAGGTAGCCCCAATCGGTCTCGGTGGTCGAGGAGCAAGCGCCCATGTGCAGCACGCCGCGCAACACGTCCTCGTACTCGCCTCCCATCATCGCGTCGAGGAAGGCCATGTGCGGCTGGTAGCCACGCGTGCGCAGCGGCGCCAGGTTGGCGCAGGCGCTGGCATCGGGGTGCACGTCGACGGCGAGGATGTCGTCCTCGCCGCGCTGGTTGAGGAGCCAGATCAACACGGAACCGATGAACCCGGCCGCTCCGGTGACGGCAATCATGGGGCCTCCTTCAGTTCGATGATGCCATTGAAGGTCTTGCCGTCGCGTTCGGCCGTGAACGGCACGTGATCACCGACGGTGGCCTCGTAGGTCACGCGCGTGACGGTATCGCGCGAGTCGAGTGTGACGCCGTTGATGGTGCGGATGATGTCGCCCTTGCGCAGACCCGCCTTCCAGGCCTGCGACCCGTCGGCGATCCGGTAGACGATGAAGCCGACCGGATCCTTCAGGTGCAGATTGCGGACGATGGTCGGCGAGAGCTGCAGTAGCGCCATGCCCCAGTCGACCTCGCGATAGTGGCCGAACTCGCGGATCTCCTCCAGCACCCAGTTCACGCGCTCGCTCGGTACCGCGAACCCGATGCCGATGCTGCCGCCCGTCTCGGTGAAGATGAAGGTGTTGATGCCGACGACGTCGCCCAGAGCATTCACGAGCGGCCCGCCGCTGTTGCCCGGATTGATGGCCGCATCGGTCTGGATCATGCCGAGATAGGCGGGACCATCCTCGTTCTGCCGCACGATGTCGCGATTCACCGCGCTGATCACGCCGACGGTCACGGTCGGTTGCGTGTCGGCCAGCAGGTCGCCGAAGGGAGAACCGATGGCGATCGCCCATTCGCCGATCTGCAGATCGCGACTGTCGGCGAGCTTGGCGACGGGCAGATGATCGCCGTCGATCTTCAGCACCGCGAGGTCGAAGTGCCCCACGACATCGACCACATCGGCGTGGAACTCGCGACCGTCGGAGAGCGTGACGAGGATGTCCACCGGCGTGCCGATGACGTGGGCATTGGTCACCACGTAGCCGTCGGCGGAGACGATGACGCCCGAGCCATAGCTCTGCGTCTGCTGGACGAGCGGACGCCGCGGCGTGAAACCCGGGATGAAGCGATTGAAGAACTCCAACCGGGGATCGGTCACCGCGTGCTGCTGCGTCACGCTGATCGACACCACCGCCGGGGCCACCTTGCGGGTGGCGAGCACGATGGCGTTGCGACGCGAGCCGGCTACGGGATCGTAGAATGACGGATTCGCGGCTGCCGTCGTACCTGGTGGCGCCACCGTAAGTGCCGTGTCCACCGCGGTCGGCGGAAACTCGGTGGCGGCCTGGTACGCCGGCGGGCCCGCGTTGCGGGCGCGAACCAGCAGGAGCAACGTGCCGGTGAGCGCTCCCAGCAGGAGCCCCATCACGATACCAGTCCAGATCGGCAACCGGGGTCCGCTCATCCACGCGCTCCCTGCAGCTTGTCCCAGTCGGCGAGGAACTTGCTCAGGCCCTTGTCGGTGAGCGGATGCGCGACGAGTTGCTTGACCACGGACGGCGGAATGGTCGCGACGTCGGCGCCCATGAGAGCCGCCTGCACGACATGCAGCGGATGGCGCACGCTGGCGACGAGGACCTCGGTCAGGAAATCGTAATTGCGATAGATGGTCACGATCTGCTCGATCAGCGCCATGCCGTCCTCGCTGACGTCGTCGAGGCGCCCGACGAAGGGCGACACGTAGGCGGCGCCAGCCTTCGCCACGAGCAGCGCCTGGCTGGCCGAGAAGACCAGGGTGGAATTGACGGGGATGTCCTCGGCGGCGAGGGCTGCGATGGCCTTGAGCCCCTCGTAGGTGGTCGGGATCTTGACGACGATGTGATCATCGAGCTTCGCGAGGCGCTTGCCCTCGGCGATCATGCCCGCCGCCTCCGTGGCCACCACCTCGCCGCTCACCGGCCCCTGCGCCACGTCGCAGATCTCGCGCAGCAGCTGATCGGTGTCGGTGCGCCCTTCCTTGGCCATGAGGCTGGGGTTCGTGGTGACGCCATCGCACATTCCCATGGCTTTGACCTCGCGGATGGCCTCGAGATTCGCGGTGTCGATGAAGAACTTCATGCCCTGTCTCCTTCGTCCGTTGGACGGTACAGAGGATCCTCCAGCACAGGAGGATAGCTCACTTCCTCGAGAAACAGCCCGTGTGCCGGCGCCCGCATGCCGGCCGCACGGCGATCGCGCGCCGCAAGCACCGCCGGGAGCGAGGCGGCGTCGCGTCGCCGGGCGCCCACTTCGAGCAGCACGCCGACGAGGTTGCGCACCATGTTGTGCAGAAATCGGTCGGCGCGCACGTGGAAGATACCCCAGGTGTCGCTCCATTCAAAGCCGCAGCGGTCCACGCGGCACACGTTGTCGTCGCGCAGCGAGGTTGCACGGCAGAAGCTCGCAAAATCGTGGGTGCCGACGAGGTGCGCGCAGGCGGCGTCCATGGCCGCGGTCTCCAGATGCCACGGCACCTGAAATGCGTGCGGTATGAACAGGTTCCGCTCGAGCTGCAGATGGTACGCGTAGCGCCTCGCGGTGGCCGAGCGTCGCGCGTCGAAATAGGGCGACACCTCGCGCGCGCCGCAAACCTGGATGTCGTCGGGCACCATGCGTGGCAGGGCGCGGACCACGCGCACCACCTCGTCGAGGTCGTCCAGCGACACATGCGCCACCTGCCCGCGGGCGTGCACGCCGGTATCGGTGCGACCCGCCCCCACCGGCACGCAACGGCGGCCCAGAAGGCGCTCGAGACAGCCGGCCAGTTCGCCCTGGACGGTGCGCAAACCCGGCTGGATCTGCCAGCCATGGAACCCGGCTCCGACGTAGGCCACATCGAGCCGCACGCGCGGCCCCCGCCCGGGCATCCCCATGGCGTCAACCGTCATCGCGCTACCACCACGAGAGCCGCGAGCCAGACCACGAGACCCGCCCCCTGCCACCACGGCAGCGGGGTCGCGCGGACAGGCCGGACGACGCGCCCGTGCAGAGCCAGGGGCAGCGTCTCGGCGCGCCGCAGCAGGCTCTCCAGCGCCGGTACGGCCGCGGCCATCGCGTCGCGCCATGCGGGTCCGCGGGCGCCACCCCGGCGCAGGCGCAGCGCGGCACGCACGCGGCGGCCGTCGTCAAGCACCCGCCCCGCCGTGCCGAGCGCCACCGCGAGCACGAGAGCGACGTGGGACACGTCGCAACGCAGGGGGCGCAGCCACCAGGCCAGCGCACTTGCGAGTTCGGGCAGCGGCACGAGGCGGCGCACGAGCGCCACGGCCACCGCCATGCCGGCAAGCCGCGTCAGCGTGACGACACCGCGCAGAAAGCCCGTCCACGACGGATGGCCGAGTGGCGCCGCGTCGAGCGTGGTCAGGATGTGCACGAGGAGCACGAGCGCGATCAGCCAGAGCCAGGGCCGCAGCGCCGTACCCAGATGGCGCCAGAGGTAGCCGGCGCGCGCCAGCGCGATGCCCTCGACGACGAGCACGATCGGGAGCCCCCGCGCCGGTGCCACAAGGACGGTGGCCACGAGGAGGATACCGGCCGCCAGCCGCGCCGCCGGATGGACTCCCGCGAATGGCAGCGACGCCACGGGACGGTAGGCCGTGGCCGCGAGCGGCCTCATGGCGACGCGCGCCCTGCCAGGGTCGCCGCGATCTGCGCCGCGATCTGCACCGCGTTCCAGGCCGCTCCCCTGAGCAGGTTGTCCGCCACGATCCACATGAGCACGACGTCGGGTCGTCCCGCCTCGTGCCGCAGGCGCCCCACATGCACGTCGGTCCGCCCGGAGATCTCCGCCGGCGTGAGGTACGCGTCCGGCGTGGGGCCAACGGCGACGCCGGGCCATGCGCCGAGCGCCGCGTGCGCCTCCGCCAGCGGCACAGGGCGTGCGAACACGGCGCGCACGGCCGCCGCGTGACCGTTCCACACCGGCACCCGCGTGGCCGTGCAGGTGACGGCGATGTCCGGGAGCGCGAGGATCTTGCGCAGCTCGTCCCCCACCTTGCGCTCCTCGAGCGTGACGCCGTCGTCCCCGATGCTGCCGATCACCGGCACGGCATTGGCCGCCACCCGGCGCGGGAACACGGAACCCCGTTCGGCTCCCGTTCGTTCGCCGGCGGCGAGATCGGCCGCCTGCTTCAGGAGCTCGTCACGGCCGTTCTGGCCCGCCCCTGAAACCGCCTGCAGGGTGGTGACGTGGGCCTCGCGCAGGCCGTAGGCGCGGGCGAGCGGCGCGAGGGCCAGCGCGATCTGGATCGTCGAGCAGTTGGGATTGGCGATGATGCCACCGCCGGCGCGGCCGGATGGCACACGGTCACCATTGATCTCGGGCACCACCAAGGGAACCTGCGCGTCCAGACGCCAGGCCGAGGAGTTGTCCACGACCCAGGCACCCGCCGCGGCGGCCAGCGGCGCCCACGTGCGGCCAGGGCCGGCCCCGGCAGAGAAGAGCGCGAGGTCGACACCCGCGAAACTCCCAGCGCCCACGGCAGTGCACACCAGAGCCTCGCCCCGGAACGTCAGCGTGGTCCCGGCCGAGCGCGGCGACGTCAGCAGGCGCGGGGACGCGGTGACCCACGGGGCATCGGCCAGGAGCGCGAGCATGGTGCGGCCCACGAGGCCGCTGGCGCCGAGGATCGCGGTGCGCACTAAGGGTCTCCTTGGCGGTGAAGGCTTATGGCGAAGGTAGCAGCACTGGACTTGCCGGTCAAAGGCGGCGGGGTCCCCGGCGGAGGTCCGCGATTGTCCCCGGCCGGGCCGGGGTGGTAAGGTCGCGGCGACGCCAACCCGGAGGTCTGCGCTTGGCATCGCAACTTCGCCATCTGGCACCCAACGCCCTGACCGTGCTCCGGATCCCGACGCGCGGGATCGTGATGATCGCGATCGTGATGATCGCGATGGTGACCGCGTGCTCGCCGCCCGCGGAGCGCACGGAGGCTCGCCGCGCCCTCGCGCGCTGGGAAGACCGTCGGCTGGCGCCCCAGGATTCGCTCTCCAGGTTCCTCACCTCGCCCGACGCCCACGTGCGGGTGGCGGCGCTGCGCACCGCCGGCCTCATCGGCCGCAGCAGCGCCCTGCCGGCCATGCTCGCCGCGCTCCGGGACCGCAGCCAGGCCGTGCGCTGCGAGGCCGCGTTCAGCCTGGGCGTGCTGGGCGATCCGGCGGCGGTCACGGCGCTCGGCGAGCGCGTCGCCGACGACCGCCGCGCTGTGCGCATCGCGGCGATGCAGGGACTCGCCTTGCTGCCCGGCGAAGGCGTCGCACTCCCGTCACCACTGTTCGGACCGGCCGGCGGTGGCACCTCTCGCGAGGCCCTCGCCGCCTGGGATGCGCTGATCCACGTGGCCGCGACTTGCGACCGCGACAGTCTCGCACCTGTCATCGCCGCCGGACTGCGACGCGAGGAGCATGCGATCCGCTGGCGCGCGCTGCGCTGCGTGGAGCGGGCGCCGGATTCGTCGCTCGTGGACGTGATCGTGCCGCTGGCGCACGACGGCGATTTGCTCGTACGCACCCACGCATTGCGGGCGCTCGGACACATCGGCGGCGACGCCGCCCTCGCCGCCGTCGTGGGCAGCGGCGAGCAACTCTCCCGCTTGCGCAGCTACGATCGCGTGCGTTGCCAGGTGGCGGTGATGCGGGCGCTGGGCGACCTCGCGGGACCGGCGCTGGCCGCCGACACGACCGGCGCCCCGACCAGCCTGTCCGGGCGCGCGGCGGCCCTCCTGACCGCCGCGGCCGGCGCCGCCGAGCCGTTTGCCAGCGAGGAAGCGCTGCGGGCGATGGCGCGGGTCGTGGCCACCGCACCGCTGCCGCCCGAGGCCGCCACGCAGGAGAGTCTGCTGCCGGTGTGGCGCATCCGCATGGCGCGCACGGCGCGCGAGAAGCTAGAATCTGGCACGTCCCCGGCCGTCCGGTCGGCGGCCGTGGAGGCTTATGCCGCATTGCGGGGCCGTGGCTGGGATCGCGATGGGTTGCGCGAAGCGCTCGCCGACGCGTCGGACCTGGTCCAGGCCGCCTGGCTGCGGGCGCTGGCGCATACCGGCAGCGCCGCGGCGCCGGCCTCGCCGCTCGTGGGCGCGGTGGCGGCACTCACCGACCGCGGGACGGAGCCTCCGTCACCGGTCGTGCGCGTGGCCGCCGCGGAGGCCCTGGCCGCCTGCTACCGCGATCGCAAGGCCACCTTCCCCGACCAGCCGGATCTGCAGGCCCATGCCGCCATCGCCGCGCTGGGCAGCCTCGCGACGGCGGCGCGCGAGGATCCCGACTTCACCGTCCGCGCCACCTGTGCGGGCTTGCTGGGCGAGTTCCCGCTGGGCTGGACCCTCGACGAGCTGCGCCGCGCCTACCCGGGCGACGGTCTTGCGGCCGCCGAGGTGAGCGACCTGCGGCTGGCCTGTCTCGACGCCATCGGTGCGATCGCCGTGGCCCGTCGTGATACCCCTACCGCGCCCGCGGCCCTGGCCGCGCCCACCGGCGGCTTGCGCTGCGCACCCGCCTGGCTCACGCACGAACGCCTGCCGTCAGGCACGAACGAGGCCACGAGGGATTCGTTGCGCGCCTGGAACCTCGACGTCGCACCCCATGCCGGGGCCATGGCTACGCTGCTGCGCGGCGCCTTCGACGACGACGACCTGAGGGTGCGCCTGCGCGCTCGCCAGGTGGCCGGGAAAGCGGCGTTGCTGCCCGCCGCCCTCATCCCCACCGAGGCGAGCCTGCGCGCCACCCTGCCGGCGTTCCTACGCGCGCCCGCGCAGCCGCCGGTGGCGTTGCCACATCATGCTCCGCGCGTGCGCTGTGTGACGGATCGCGGCACCTTCACCATCCAGCTCGACGGCGAGCGCGCGCCCAACACCTGCGCCACGTTCCTGCACCTCGTCCGGGACGGGTTCTATGACGGGCAGGTCTTCCACCGCGTGGTGCCCGACTTCGTGATCCAGGGCGGCGACCCGCGCGGCGACGGCTGGGGCGGACCCGGCTACACGCTGCGCAGCGAGTGGTCGCGCGCCACGTTTGCGCGCGGCGCCGTGGGTCTCGCCCACAGTGGCAAGGACACGGGAGGGAGCCAGTTCTTCGTCTGCCACTCCCCGCAGCCGCACCTGGACGGGCTCTACACGCTCTTCGGGGAGGTCGTGGACGGCATGGCCGTGGTCGACGCCATCCAGGTGGGCGACCACTTCCGCTGCGAAGTCGTGACTGACTAGCTGCGCAGCGCCCGCACCAGCGAGCCCCAGGTGGGCGACGCGCCGTAGAGCAGGATACCGACGCGGAACAGCTTGCCCGCCATGCGGCTGGCGATGACGATCGACACCAGCAGCAGCGCCCATGACAGCGCGATCTGCCACATGGGCGGCGTCTGGATCGCCACGCGCATGAACATGAGGACCGGTGCGAAGAGCGGTACGAGGCTGAGCACCACGGAGGCCAGCGCGTCGGGCTGACGCATCACGAAGCTGAGCATCACCATGGGGATGATGTTGCCCATCATGAGCACCGAGTTGAATTGCTGCGCGTCCTGCACCGAATTGCACATGGCCCCCACGCCGGCGAAAAGCATGGCGTAGAGGAAGAATCCGAGCACGAAGAACACGACGAACGACACCAGTATGATGGGCGTCAAGGCGCTGACGTCGAGCTGGAAATCGCCGAAAGACACGCCCTGTACCGACAGGATGATGAAGGTGAGCACCCACACGCCGAACTGCGTCATACCCGCCAGCCCCAGTCCCAGCACCTTGCCGAGCATGAGCTGCCCCGGCTGCAGGCTCGAGAGCAGGATCTCCGCCATGCGGCTGCCCTTCTCCTCGATCACGGCCAGCAGCGCCTGATTGCCGTACAGCAGCATCATCATGTAGAGGATGAAGATCAGGACGAAGGCCACGGCGAACGACACCGCCTCGTTCTGCTCCGTCTCCGCCCCGGCCTTCACGGAGATGCTGGTCCAGTCGCTGCCCGCCAGCACGTAGTCGTGTAGCGACGACGGCACCCCGGCCTCGTCGAACCTGGTCTCGCGCAGTACGCGGTCAAGAGCCGGCTCGAGCGCCTCCTCCCTGACGACCGAGGCGCTGACCGACGTGTTGTAATAGGTCACCTTGCGCGAGTCGATGAAATCGGCGGGCACGACGATGCCGGCGAAGAGAGAGTCGTCGAGGATCATCTGCTTGAGCGTCGCGGCGCACCCTTCGGGCGGCTGGTCCCCGCAGGGAATGGGCACGAGCTTGATGTGGCTGTCGCCGCGCGCGTCGAGATCGTGCTGGAGCTTCTCGTACACCTGACCCGAGAGGTCGACGACGCCGACCTGCCGCTCCTTCTCACCCCCGGCTCCGGCGAGCAGCGCCGGCCCGAGGATGAACAGCGCCATCACCGCCGGTCCCAGCACCGTCCCGATGACGAAGCTGCGGCTGCGCACGCGCTCGAGGTATTCCTTGCGAACCACCGTCAGGATCTTGTTCATGCCGCGCCTCCCGCGCCGACGACGGCCTCGCGCTGGCGGCGCACGGCGGTCAGGAAGATCTCGCCCAGGGACGGGCGGTTGGCCGCGAACAGGCTGAGCGACCCGTCAGCGTTCAACGTCTGCAGGAGCGCCTGCGCATCGCGTCCAGCGGCCAGCGTGAGGCGCCAGGAACCCTCGTCGTAGAGCCGGTCGGTGACGCCCGGCAAGTCGGCCGGCGGCTCGTGGCCGTCGACGTACGCGACGCGCACCATCTGGAAGGGGAACTCGGCGCGCACCTGAGCGAGCGGACCGTCGAGGATCTTGCGGCCGCTGTCGATGAGACAGATGGCGTCGCAGATCTTCTCCGCCTCGGCCAGCATGTGCGTGGAGAACAGGATCGTTGTGCCTCGCTCGCGCTGCCCGAGGATCATCGTGCGCATCAGCTCGATGTTCAGGGGGTCCAGCCCGCTGAAGACCTCGTCGAGCACCACGAGTTCGGGCTCGAAGATGAACGTGGCCGCGAACTGGATCTTCTGCTGCATGCCCTTGGACAGGTTGTCCACCTTGCGCTGGGCGTAGTCGCCCAGACCGAGACGTTCGAGCCACTCGCCGGAGCGCCGCTTCGCCTCGCGGCGCGGCACGCCCTTCAGCTCGGCGAAGTAGGCGAGCTGGTCCAGGCACTTCATCTTGCGATAGAGGCCGCGCTCCTCGGGCAGGTACCCGATGCGGTCGCGCACCTTGCCGCGCAAGGGCTCGCCTCCGAGGGTGATCGTGCCGGAATCCGGCAGGAGGATGCCCATGATGCAGCGGATGGTGGTGGTCTTGCCGGCACCGTTGGGCCCGAGGAAGCCGTAGATGCTACCGCGCGGGATCGCCAGGCTGACGTCGTCGACGGCGACCTGCTCGCCGTAGCGCTTCGTCAGGTGCTCGACGCGCAGCGCGGTTTCCGCCGGAGCGAGCGTTGTCGGTGCAGGCATCGCCTTTCCTTTCCATTGGCGTGACGCGCGACAGGTTAGCCTCCCGACCGCAGCCAGGCAAGGTCGATGCACACGAATGCGAAAAGGGTCGGCCCCCAGCGAGGGGCCGACCCCGAAGCAACCTGCGATCGCATCCTCCGATCAGGTTGCGCCAGTACGCCGCAGATAGGATAGTGCGTATTCGATCTGCTCGAGAGCGCCCCGGCACTGGCCATGTCCGAAGACGGCCGCAGGTTTGTCCACAAGCAGGCGTCCGCCGTGACACCCGGGGCCATGATGCCGCGCGTCTCTCACGATTCCATCACAAGAAGTGTCTATTTTCTGGATAGCCCCGATTTTATCTTAAAATACGATATTATGCGCTGATAAAAGTCCCGATATCGGGATGAATATTATAGTTGGCCACGATCTATCAAACTGATATAATTGCAGTTAGCAAAGAGTATCACGATCGGCATTTCGCCAGGGATAGCTTCAGGAGCGCACCATGGAAAGTCTGCAACCGCAATCCCGCCGCCTGCTCATCATCGAGGACGACCGCGAACTCATCGATTTGCTCAGTCTGCACCTGCAATCCGAGGGATTCGACGTGGCTGCGGCCGCGGACGGCGAAGCCGGTCTGCGGGCCTTCCAGTCGGGCCCCTGGGCTCTGGTGATTCTCGACTGGATGCTGCCCTCGATGAGCGGACTGGACGTGCTGCGGGAGATCCGCCTCGGCGACACCCGCACCCCCGTCCTCATGCTCACGGCCCGCGGCGAGGAGGCCGACCGCGTGCTCGGCCTGGAGCTGGGTTGCGACGACTACATGACCAAGCCGTTCAGCGTGCGCGAACTGATCGCGCGGATCAAGGTGCTGCGGCGCCGGATCGAGCGCGCCGAGGAACTGGCCCGCATCGCCGCCGGCGACCGCATCATCGACATCGGCCCGCTGAAGATCGACCATAGCAAGCGCAAGGTGCAGGTCGATGGAACCCCCATCCAGCTCACGGTGAAGGAATACGACCTGCTCTATACGCTCGCGTCCCGGCCGGGCCGCACGTTCAGCCGCCGCCAGCTCCTCGATCTGGTGTGGGATCAGGATTCCGACGTCTACGAGCACACCGTCAACTCGCACATCAATCGGCTGCGCAACAAGGTCGAGAAGAATCCGAACCGTCCACGGCTCATCCTGACAGTGTGGGGCATCGGGTACCGCTTCACCGAAGAGTACCTGTGACCATGCGCGCCCCCCGTTTCACGCACTCGCTGCACATACGGGTCATGGCCCTGTTCCTGCTGCTGCTCGCACTGAGCGGCGGGGCCTACGCGTGGTGGGTGAACACCACGATCCTCAGGCCCTCGAGCAATCCCGTGGCCGATCATTGGTGGAACGATCTCGCCGAGGGCGAGATCGACAGCCTCGGACTGGCCGTAGCCACGCATGTCGACGATCCGGTGCGGCTGTCCACCGACCTCACCCGTTACGGTGCGCGGGTGCGGGCGTTCGAGGCGGAGGTGGCCGTGGTCGACAGCAGCGGTCAGGTGATGGCCACGAGTGCGCCCGAGAGCCTCGCTGCGGCCATCGGCGAGATCGATCCGCAGCTGCTTTCCGCCATGGCCCGGCCCGACTGGGACTTCGACAGCTATCCCGACCCCACGTCCTTCGACGCGTACGTCAACCGCATCTTCCAGGTGGAGGCACTGCCCTCGCCCGGCGACAGCACCATCGCTCAGGGCTACCTGGTTGCAACCTTCATGCCGGTCACGATCACGCCGGCGGAGCTGCAGACGAATTTCCGCCAGCTCTGGGTCCAGGCCATCGTGATCATGCTCGCCGCCGGCGCGCTCAGCGGTCTCATCGTGATGGTCTGGTTGAGCCGACGCGTGCGCACACTGAGTCATGGCGTGGCCGCCTTCGCGGAGGGCGAGTTCACCCGCCGAGTGCCGGCCACCAGCGGCGACGACCTGGGACGCCTCGGCCGCAACTTCAACACGATGGCCTCGCATCTGGAGACGCTGATCCAGGAGCTGCGCAACAAGGAGCAGTTCCAGCGCCAGCTCATCGCCAACATCTCCCACGATCTGCGCTCGCCGATGGCCGCCCTGCGCGGATACGTGGAGACGCTGGTCCTGCGCGGCGATCGTCTCGACGCCCAGGAACGCGACCGCTACCTCGAGATCATTAGCGGCAACCTCGACCACCTCGACCATCTGGTCGACCATCTCCTGCAGCTCTCGCGGCTTGACGCGGGACAGGCGCGCTTCCAGATGGAGGAATTCTCGCTGCCCGAACTGCTCGACGGCGTGCTGGCGCGCTGCGCCGCCCTCGCCGAGCGCAAGGGGCTCACGTTGCGCGCCGACGTGCCCGACGATCTCCCCCTCGTGCACGCCGACCCCTTGCAGATCGCGCAGGTGCTGCAGAACCTGGTCGACAACGGTACCAAGTTCAATCACGAGGGCGGCGAGGTCGTGGTCTCGGCCGCGAATGTCGCCGGCCGCGTGAGCGTCGCCGTGCGCGACAATGGCGAGGGCATCGCGCCGGAGATCCTGCCGCGCATCTTCGACCGTTTCTACACCGCCGACGTGAGCCGCCACCGCAAGGGCGAGAGCAACGGCCTGGGCCTGGCGATCAGCCAGAAGATCGTGCAGGGTCACGGCAGTGAGATCCGCGTGACCAGCCAGCAGAATCAGGGCTCGATCTTCACGTTCGAGCTGCCGGCGGCCGAGGCATTGCAATCGGATGCCGCCAAGGGCTAGGCCAGCGCCACCGCCGTCGTCGCGTCAGCGCCGCAGCTCCCGCACCACCACCACCGCTGCCACTGCCGCAATGGCCAGCAGGCCGAGCCCCGCGCCTGTGCTTCCCAGCACGAGCTTGCCGATCCCGAAGAGGATCCCGTACACCATCACGACACCGGCAAGCCACACGCCCACGATCCCCCAGGACAGCCCGTCGCACCGCACCTCCGGGCAGGCAGCTGCCACCGGCCCCCAGGCCCCGCCCGGACGGACGCGGCGGTAGAATCCGGAGAGGCGGGCGATCGGTTCCGGCTGGGTAAGGAAGGTGGCCGTCAGCCAGACGACCAGGGTGAAGGGAACGAGGATGAGCACCTTGTGGTGGGTCTGCAGAACCATGCCGTGCAGGTGAAGCGGCGACGAGAAGAGCTGGTAAGCGCGCCCCGCCTGGATGCCCGCAGCCACCTCGAATCCTACGGCCCCCACCACGCTCGCGGCCAGGGCCGCGATCTCGCTCCACGCGTTGATGCGCCACCAGAACCAGCGCAGGATGAGCACGGGACCGATCCCCGCCCCCATCGCCCACACGAAGAGCCAGGCCTTGCCGATGCTCTGCAGGGAATACGCCACGAGGACGGCCAGGCTCATCAACACCGCCACCGCCACCTTGGCCGCAGCCACGGCCTCGTGTTCCCCGGCCTGCGGCCGCACGAAGCGCCGGTACACGTCGTTGACGAGGTAGCTCGCCCCCCAGTTGAGATGCGTGTCGACGGTGGACATGAAGGCCGCCAGGAAGCTCACGAGCATCATGCCGAGCAGTCCGGGGCCGAGCACCATGGCCATCACCTGCGGATAGGCCGCCTCGTCACTCATTCCGGCCGGCATGTTCGGTACGAGCACGAGCGAGCACAGTGCCACGACGATCCACGGCCAGTAGCGCACCGCGTTCACCGCGACCGCGTACCACAGCGTGGCCCCGCGGGCGTGTCGTTCGTTGCGGGCCGCGGCCATGCGCTGGATCAGGTAGCCGCCGCCGTCGGCGTTGTGACTGGCCCACCACATCACCGTCACGAAGATGAGGAACTTCCCGAAGTTGGCGTGGCCGGGAATGAACGCCAGCGTGTCGGGATGCACGAGTGGCGAGGCCGCGAGCTTCGCCTGAAGCTCCGCGATCCCCCCCACGCGCCCCACGGCCACCACCGCCAGGGTGATCGATCCCGCCATCGCGAGCACGAACTGCACCACGTCGGTGACGACCACGCCCCAGAAGCCGGCCATCAGCGAATAGCTCAGCGCCAGCGCCGCGCCGCCCACCACCGCGACCGTGGACGGGATGCCCAGCACGGTCTGCGCCACCGTGGCCATGCCCTTGAGCACCCAGCCCAGCACGATGAAGTTGTAGAGGACGGCGAAATAGACCGCCTTGAATCCGCGCAGCAGCGCCGCCGGCCGGCCCGCATAGCGCAGTTCGATCAGCTCGTTGTCGGTGACCACCTCCGCGCGCCGCCAGAAGCGGCTGAAGAGGAACACCGCCATCGTCTGGCTCAGTACGTAATGCCAGCCGAACCAGTTGTACCAGATGCCGTCGTGGCGAACGAAGCCGGTCACGGCCAGCGGCGTGTCGGCCGCGAACGTGGTGGCCACCATGCTCGTCCCCAGCACCCACCACGGCAACGACCGCCCCGCGAGGAAGTACTCCTGACTGCTCCGGCTCGCGCGGCGGGAAAAGAGCAATCCCAGGGTGAGCGTCAAGACCAGGTAGAGGGCGATGACGATCCAGTCGAGCAGATGCAGATCGGCCACGGCGACGTCCTCGGGGTTCGTGCAGCTGAGGGCATGGCGTCGGGCCATTGAATCAGCCGTATGTGGACATCGTCAATAGTCTTCGCGGCCGTCTCAGCGGAAGAGCGCCTTCACCGTGCCCCAGGTGCGTGGCTCGGTGGCCACCTCGCCCCCGGCCACCGGAACGACATCCACGACGAGACGGACATCCGGATCGTCGGCGTGATCGAGGATCCAGGCGGAGATCGTCGCCAGGTCGGTGGTGCCCCACCAGTTGCCGGTGAGGTCGGCGTGGTCGTCGCCGGTTGGCGAGCCCTGGCCAGCGCGGACGGACCAGGCATCCGGGGCGGTGCGCAGCACGTGCCCGGCCGTGAACGAGACGTCGGCGCAATCGTCGAGCGCGATCGCCGTCACGCCGCTGCTGACCACCGTGCCTGTGGCCATGAGCCGTGCGTCGTGTCCCACCATGACGATGCCCGAAGCCGTCGGCTCGTCGACATGGGAATCGACAACTATCGCCGCGCTCGTGTCGGACACGAAGAAGGCGTCGCTGGTGTGGTCATGGACATAGCAGCGCCGGAACGTGCCCTGGCTGCCCTGCAGCAGCATCGCCCCGTGCATCCCACCGGAGAGGATGGCGTCCTCCACGGTCGCCTCGGTCACGCCCGCGCCGACGAGGCGCACACCGCTGCCGCAATCCTGGAACAGGCACGAGCGCAGCGCGAGCGGCCCATCGGTGCTCGACGCCTGGAACCCGATGTTCCCGCGCACGAATACGCAGCCGACCATGTCGCTGCCGTTCGCGAAATCGCCGCGGATGCCGTAACCGCAATCCGCGAAGCGGCACGCGGCGACGCTGGCGGCGTAGTGGTCGACGTCCAGGGCGATCCCCACGACGTTGCTCACCGCAAGCGTCTCCAGGGTGAGGTGCGCGATGCCGCGTCCCACGATGGCGCGTACGGTGCCGGGATCGTGGGTGCCCGACAGGTCGGGCCCGATGATCGTCTGCCCCGCGCCAGCGCCCCGGATTAGGAGATCGTCGGTCTCGACGAGGGCGTAGACGTCCGTGCCCACACCGCCGATGTCCACCGTGGCATAGTCCTGGTAATGGCCCGTCGCAATGCTGATGGTGTCGCCCGCGGACGCCGCGGCTAGCGCGGGCTGGATCGTCGTGAAGTCGCCCGTGCCGTCCAGGACGACGCGCCAGTCGCGAGCGCTGGCCGGGATGGCCGCGAGCAGCAAGGCGAGGAATGCGAGGGTCGGGCGTCGCATGTCATGTCCTTCCCGGTGGCGTGACGGAGCCGTGGCTGCCGAGGATGGCACGTAAACCGTATCGGCGACCTCGCGCCAGCGCCCCTTGCGCCCCGGTGCGTGCCGCACCTACCATGGCGGCATGACCAGCGAGGAGACCGCCATGAGCAAGACCGTGCTCGTTCCCATCGCCGACGGTTCCGAGGAGATCGAGGCCGTCACGATCGTCGACACGCTGCGGCGCGCCGGCGCCACCGTCACCGTCGCTGCCGTCGGCGACCGTCTCGAGGTACAGTGCTCCCGCGGCGTGAGACTGGTGGCCGACACGCTCCTGGCGCGCGTCCGCGATCAGCGCTTCGACCTGATCGCCCTGCCGGGGGGGCAACGCGGCGCCGAGCGCCTGCGCGATAGCGACGGACTCGTGGCACTGCTGCGCGACCAGGTGGCGCGCGATGCTCCGGTCGGCGCGGTGTGCGCAGCGCCCGGCGTGGTGCTGGCCACCCACGACCTGCTCGGCGGTCGGCAGGTGACGAGCCACCCCAGCGTCTTCGAGACGCTGCCCGCGGCGACGCGTCGCGAGGACCGTGTCGTGGTGGACGGATCGCTGGTCACCAGCCGTGGGCCGGGCACGGCCCTCGAATTCGCGCTGGCGTTGGTGGAACTGCTCTACGGCGCCGCGCAGCGCGAGGCCGTGGCGGGTCCGATGCTCGTGGCGAAGGGGATGCGATGAAGGCCCTCGTGATCGTGGCGCACGGCAGCCGCCTGCCCGAGGGCAATGAGCTCGTGCGGCGACTCGCGTCGCGCGTGCGCCGGCAGGCGAGCGGACGCTTCGTCCACGTGACCAGCGCGTTCATCGAGCACGGCACGCCCACCACCGCCGAGGCGATCGAGCAGTGCATCGGGCTGGGGGCGCGGGAGGTCCTGGTGCTGCCCTACCTGCTGGCGCCGGGCAAGCACCTGAACGACGACATCCCGGCCGCGGTGCAGTCGCGCCAGAAGGCGCATCCGGACGTGTTGATGCGCACGGCCCCCTGCGTCGGCTGCGCCGAGGGCATGGCGCGCCTGTTACTCGAGCTGGTCGGGGTTCCGCCCAGCGTCGATGATCTCTAGCGCGCCTGCTCCGCCACCACCTGCGGGACCATCGCGATCATCTCGCCGAGGCGGCCGGCGTCGGGCAGGCCGGCCTGAGCCGTGCCCGGCTTGCCGCCACCGCGACCGCCAACCGCGGCAGCCAGGGCCTTGACCAGGTTCCCCGCGTGCAGGCGGCCGCTCGCGACCAGGTCGGGCGTGAGCGTCACCAGCGCGGTGGCCTTGCCGTCGAGCACCGCGCCCAGCACCACCACGCCGGCGTCGCCCAGGCTGTCGCGCACGTGGTCGCCCAGGCTCAGGAGTTGATCGCGCGCGTCGACCCCGACCTCCGCGGCCACGACCTTGAGACCCGCCACCGGCTGCGGCTCGGCGAGGTGGGCGGCGAGCGAGGCCTGCGCCTCGGCCTTCTGCGTGTCGGCCAGTTCGCGGCGCAGGCGGTCTCGCTCCGCCTGCAGCTCGCGCACCTGGTCGGCGAACGACCCGCCATCGCCGCGTAGCACGCTCCCCAGTTCGCCCAGCATGGTCTGGTCATCGCGTACGAGCCGCTGGGCCACATCGCCGGCGACCGCCTCGATGCGGCGCACGCCGGCAGCCACGCTGCTCTCGCTCATGATGCGCACGTAGCCGATATCGCCAGTGTGCATGCAGTGCGTGCCGCCGCACAGCTCCAGGGAGAAGGTCGGTCCCGCGTCGGCCGGCGCATCGAGGGTGGCGACCGGTCCGCCGTGGATCTCGATCATGCGCACGCGCTCGCCGTACTTCTCGCCGAACAGCGCCATGGCACCGGCCGCCCTGGCCTCGGCGAGGGGTACGTCATCGCGGCGGATCACGGCGCGATTGTCGAGTACGGCGCCGTTGATGAGCGCTTCCACCTGCGCGACCTCGGCCGGCGTCATGGCTCTGTCGTGCCGGAAGTCGAAGCGCAGATGGTGCGGCGTGACCTCGCTGCCCGCCTGCTCCACATGGTTGCCCAGCACCCGGCGGAGCGCCGCGTGCAAGAGGTGGGTGGCCGTGTGGTGCCGCATCGTGGCCCGGCGGCGCGCGGCATCCACGGCGAGCGTGGCGCGCGGATTGGCGCGCAGATCGTCGCGCAGATCCGCGGCGTCGCCATGCACCACCAAGGCCGGCCCCTCCTCCGTCTTCAGCGTGGTGAGCACGTCGAGCACGACGCCCGAGGGATGCAGGGTGATGGTACCGGTGTCGCCGATCTGACCGCCACCCTCGGGATAGAACGGCGACGGGGTGAAGAGCACGTGGCTGATCGCACCGTCGGCATCGTGACCCGCCGCACGCACGGCCAGCGGCTCGCCCTCGCAATGCAGGAGGTCGTAGCCGACGAAGCGCGCCTTCGGCAGGTCGCCATCGCCCTTCACCGGCTCCCAGGCACCGATGCCGGCCATGTAGACGCGTACGCGCCCGCTCTGCTCCCGCTGCCTCTGCATGGACGCCTGGAACCCGGCGGTGTCGATGGTAAAGCCGTCCTCCTCGGCCATGACCGCGGTGAGGTCCACCGGGAAGCCGAACGTGTCGTGCAGCTTGAAGGCTTCCTCGCCCAGCAGCTCGGTGCGCCTCTCGGCGCGCATGCGGTCGCGGAACTCGCCGTAGATCTTCAGGCCGGCGGCCAGGGTGCGCAGGAAACGCTCCTCCTCCTGGCGGATGACGCCGAGCGTGCGCTCACGGCGCTCGCGCAGCTCCGGGTACGCCTCGCTCATCTCGTCGATCACGACAGCGGCTATCTCGTGCAGGAACGGTCGCTCGAGGCCCAGGCGATGGCCGTGGCGCGCGGCGCGGCGCAGGATGCGGCGCACCACGTAGCCGCGCCCCTCGTTGCTGGGGATGGCGCCGTCGGTGACGGTGAAGGTGACGGCGCGCGCGTGGTCGGCAATGACCTGCATCGAGATGCGGTCCTCGCCCGCGGGTTCGCGTCCGCTGAGTGCACTGGCCTTCGCGATGAGCGGGGTGAACAGGTCCGTGAGGTAGTTCGACCCCACCTTCTGCTTGACGGCAACCAGGCGCTCGAAACCGAGCCCCGTGTCGACGCTCTTCATGGGCAGCGGGTGCAGCACGCCCTGCTCGTCGCGATTGAACTCCATGAAGACGTGGTTCCACAACTCGAGCCAGCGGTCGCAGTCGCACACGCCACAGGCGCAACCGTCGGGGTGGTCGCAAGCCATCTGCGCACCCTGGTCGTAGTGCATCTCGGCGCAGGGTCCGCATGGGCCGGTGTCAGCCATCGACCAGAAGTTCTCCTCGTCGCCCTGCGCGATGTCGCCCAGACGGATGATGCGTTCCGCAGGAATGCCCAGCTCCTCGTGGAAGATGGCGTAGGCCTCGTCGTCGTTCTTGTAGACGGTGAACCACAGTCGGTCGAGCGGCAGACCCATCTCGCGCGTGAGGAACTCCAGCCCCCAGGCCAACGACTCACGCTTGTAATAATCGCCGAACGACCAGTTGCCGAGCATCTCGAAGAAGGTGTGATGGCGCGCGTCCTTGCCCACCTCCTCCAGGTCGTTGTGCTTGCCGCTCACGCGCATGCACTTCTGCACGGACGCCGCGCGGACATAGTCGCGCTTCTCCAGCCCGAGGAACACGCCCTTGAATTGATTCATCCCCGCGTTCGTGAACAGGAGCGTGGGGTCATCGTGCGGCACGAGCGACGACGACGTCACGACGGTGTGACCGCGCGCGGCGAAGTAATCGAGAAAACGAGCTCGGATCTGCTTGGCATCCACGGTGCGTGATCCTCTCCTGGACGATCTCGTGAGCGTCTTTTCAGCGGCCTGGAGTGCGGAATTCTAATGATGGACGGCGATCGGGTCAACCGGTGGTCCGGACGCGTGGGGTCCGGACGCGTGGGGTCCGGACGCGGGGTTGCGTAAGGCGGATCCCGGGGCCATCATGCCTGCGGACCTGCAACCCGGAGCGAGCCGCCATGCCCGCCGACCTTCCCGTGAACGCCAGCCTCGTCATCCCCGCCGCCGAGCTGGAGATCACGGCCAGTCGCGCCTCGGGGCCGGGCGGCCAGCACGTCAATACCACGGATTCCCGGATCCAGGTGCGCTGGAACGTGGCGACGAGCGCGGTCCTGAGCGACACCCAGCGTGCCCGCCTGCAGGAGAAGCTGGCCGCACGCCTGTCTGCCGACGGCGCGCTGCTGGTGGCCTGCGACACGCACCGCAGCCAGCGACGCAACCGCGACGAGGCGCTGGCCCGGCTCGCAGCCCTGGTGAAGCAGGGCCTCCAGCGTCCGCGACCACGCCGGGCCACGACCATGCCCCGGGCCGCCCGGGAGGAACGGTTGCGGCAGAAGAAGCAGCGCGCCCAGCGCAAGCGCGACCGGCGGCCGCCCGAGGGCGATTGAGCGACCTTGCCGGTCAGGCAAGCAGGAACACCGCCAGCATCACCACCCAGACGATGTCCAGGAAGTGCCAGTAGCGGACGAACAGCCGCACGCCGCCATGGTCGTCGGGCACCAGGGGCCGGCCGCCACCCCAGGCGCGGCGCAGCAGCAAGGCGAGAGGCACGAGCCCGCCGACGACATGCAGCGCGTGCAACAGGACCAGGAAGAAGACGAAGCCGAGCAGGGGGTTGCCCTCCGGGCGCAGCGTCCGGTGGGTGTGCAGGAGCTGTCCCAGCGCAGGGATCTGCAACGCCATGAACGCGATGGCCAGACCGCCCATGATTGTGATCCACATACGGAAGCCGGCCACGTCGCGCCGCCAGAGGCGGCGGCGCGCCACCTCGACCACCACGGCGCTCGCCAGGAGCACGGCCGTGCTGCCCCACAGCAGCCCCGGCAGAGGCAAGGCGAGGGCATCGCCGAGCCGCCTTCGCGTGACCACGTAGCCAAGGAGGCTCGCCGCGAAGAGCATCGTCAGCGACGCCAGCAGCACCCGCATGCCGAACGTGGCCATGCCGCCTGCGGTGAGCGAGGGTGCCGCCCGGTTCACGGCTTTCCACCCTCGGCGCGCGCAAGGGGATGGCACCCACCGATGACGTACGGGCGAAACCGATCGACGATGAAGTGACGCCACGTGGCCTCGACCACCCCGGGCCAGCCGGGTTGCACCTCGCCGGCCGCGTTCACGGCCACGGTCATCTTCGTACTGTCGGCCCCCTGGGGCGAGAAGGACCAGGTCGTGACCAGGGTGATGGCGTGTCCGGTCAGACCGAGCGGCCCCTCGAAGCGGAGCAGTTCCCCGCGCTTCGCATAGGTCACCTCGGCGTGACGGACGCCATCGCCAGAATCGTCGAAGATCTCCCAGAAGCCCCCGCCCGGCCGCGGTTCCAGCTCGAACCGCACGGGATTCGGGCTGAAGGAATGGTCCCACCAGCCGCTGATGTCGCCGGTCGCCGCGTCGTAGATCGCCGCCGGCGCGCCAGGCAGCGTGACCGCGAACTCGAAGCCGAAGCCCCCGACCGGCAAGTCGACCGACGTGGCGTTCGCGGGCATCGCTGTCGCCGCGAGCCACACGGCCACCGTCGCGGACATGATCAGAGCCAGACGTGAGGTCATGATTCCGTTCCTTCCGGGGTAGCGTCGCCCGCGTCGAGCAACGATTTGCCGAATGCCCGGATCGTGAACACGGGGCAGGGCGCCCAGCGCACGACCTTCTCCGCCACGCTCCCGAGCAGGAATCGCTGCAGACCAGTGAGCCCGTGGGTGGCGATGACGATGAGATCGATGTCCTCGTCGGCCGCGAAGTCGCAGATCACGGCCGCCGCTCCCCCTCGCGCACGTGCATCTCCACCGGCACCTCCGGTCCACCCGCCGCTCGCAGGAGCTTCTGCATCTCCTCGCGTCCACGCGGCACGATGTCGGGATCGACCCGCAACATCGACTCCACCCCTGCGGCGTAGAACGGCGGCGGCACGGACTGCACGACCACGTGCAACAGGTGCACGGTGGCCCCGGACCCGGCGGCGAGCCGGCGCGCCTTGGCGATCGCGCGCCGGCTGGGCGGGCCGAAGTCGACCGGCACGAGGATGCGACGCAGTTCGCGCAGCGGACGCGGATGCCGGCGCTCCTTGACCGTGAACACCGGGCAGCGCGCGTGGCGCACCACCTCCTCCGCAACGCTCCCCAGAAAGAGCTGCCCCAGACCGCGCCGGCCGTGCGTGCCCATAACCACGAGGTCGGCCTCGATCTCGCCGGCATAGGTGAGGATCTCCTCCGCCACAGACAGGCCCCGGCGCTCCACCCGCACCGTCTCGACCTGCGGCGGCACCGGATGCTGTTCCATCTCGTCCGTGCGCGAGGCGGCAGCCTGGGCGAGTTCGTCCTCGAGCGTGGTCACGAACGACTCGGGCCCGTCCGCACCCTGTCCCATCCAGGCATGGACGTGCAACAGGTGCAGGGTGGCGCCGGTCTGCGAGGCGAGCTCGACGGCGTGCTCGAACGCCTGGCGCGCGCAGCGCGAGAAGTCCGTGGGCATGAGGATGGTCTGCATGGAGAACATGGCGCTCCTTCCGTGGCCGCGATCGGGATGACGACCACCAACAAGGAACATCCAGCGCGCCCGCCCGGCAATGGTGCCCGGTGGGGCCCGGGCACCGCGGACGGCGTCGGCCACCGGCTAGAAATCGAAGTACATCGAGAACTCGTAGGGATGCGGCCGCTTGTTGATGCGGTTGATTTCCTCCCGCTTGATCTCCAGCCAGCGCCATATCAGCGCCTCGGGCATGACCTCGCCACGCAGGAGGTACTGGTGGTCGGACTCGAGGGCATCGAGCGCATCGTCGAGGTTGCGGGGCAGGAACTCCACTTGATTGTCCCGCGTGCCCTGACTCGGCGCGTCGGCCGGTTGCCATCCGCGCGCGATGGGATCGATCTTGTTGACAATGCCGTCGAGCCCCGCCATGAGGATCGCCGTGGTGCCCAGGTAGGGGTTGCAGGTGTAGTCGGGCGGGCGGTACTCCACGCGGCGGAACTGCGGATCGGTCACGTAGCTCGGCACGCGGATCGCGGCGCCGCGATTGCTGCGTCCGAAGGTGCGTACGGTTGGCGCCTCGAAGCCCGGCACCAGACGCTTGTAACTGTTCGTACTGGGATTGGTGAACGCGCTCAGCGAGGCGCAATGCTCCAGGATTCCACCGATGTAGTACAGCGCCGTCTGCGAGAGACCGGCGTAGCCGCCAGCGTCGTCGAAGACGTTGCGCCCCTCGCGGGTGAGGAACTGGTGCAGGTGCCAGCCGCTGCCGGCATTCTCGTAGAGCGGCTTGGGCATGAAGGTCACACGCAGTCCATGGCGTCGCGCGAGATTGTGCAGGATGTACTTCGTGAGCACCGCGTGATCGCCGGTGGTCAGGAGACTGGCGAACCAGCCCTCGATCTCCTGCTGACCGCTAGCCCCAACCTCGTGGTGGTGGTAGCGCACGGGAATGCCGAAGTCTCGCATCACGCGACTCACGTCGTCGCGGAAGTTCGCGTACAGGTCGAAGGGATTACAGGCGTGATACGCGTTCTGATAGAAACGTTCGGCGCTCGTGACCCGGTAGCTGCCCTGGCTCGCATTGGACTCGAACTCGCACGCCTCGAAGATGTAGAATTCGTATTCTGGCGCCCATGACGATGTATCGGCCACGCCGAGTTCGCGTAGCGTCTGCTCGGCGCGACGCGCGATGTGCCGGCTGTCCTGGTTGAACGGCGTGCGCTCGTGATCCGTCAGGTAGGCCTCCGCCAGCAGAGAAAGCGTGGGGTGCTCACGGAAGGGGTCGATGACGGACGTCGTCAGGTCGGGAATCAACACCATGTCGCTGTTCTCGACCTTGCGGAACCCGTAGCTCGAGCCGTCGAAACCGACGCCTTCCTGGCACACGTCGGGCGTGAAGCGATCGAAGGGCAGCGTGAGATGGTGCAGGCGGCCCGTGAGGTCGAGCATCTTCAGGTCGATGAACTCGACCCCCTTGGCTCCGGCTTCCTGACGAACCTGTGCGAAGAGATCCCTGGACATGCGACGACCTCGGGGACGGTGTGAAGCGAGACGTTGTATGGCGCCGGCGCGGCCGGTGCGCAGCCATACCAATATAGGAAGCGAGGGCGCGGTTGATAAGAAAAAGTCAGGCCGGCAGGAGGTCGTCGAAGGCGCGCTCCAGGTCCGGGAACGTGAAGCGGAACCCCTGCGCGCGCAGGGCCCCGGGCACCATGCGCTGGCTCGCCAGCAGCATCGAGGCCCGCGCGCCGAGAACGAGCCGCAGACCCCAGGCCGGGGCCGGCAGTTCGAAGGACACGCCCGCTCGCGCCGCGAGTGCCTGGGCGAATTGGCGCTGGCGCGGCGGATCCGGCGCCACCACGTTCACCGCCCCGCGCAGGGCGGGCGTCGCGATGGCGAAGAGGCAGATATTCACCACGTCGCGCACGTGCACCCAGGGAAAGTATTGCTGTCCGGAACCGAGCTTGCCGTTGAGATGGCGCCGCGACAGGCCGACGAGGCGCGGCAATGCCCCACCCTCGCGCGCGAGCACGACCGCCAGGCGCAGGCACACCACGCGGCAACGTTCCGAATCGGCGCTCAGCGCGTTGTGCTCCCATTCCGCGGCCAGGCGGGCGAGGTAATCCTGGCCCGGTTCGGCATCCTCGGTGAGAGCGCGATCCCCCGCGTCGCCGTAGTAGCCGCTGGCCGACGCGCTCAGGAACACGCAATCGCCGCCACGGCGCGCCGCCTCCGCCAGGTAGGCGGTGGGGCGCACACGGCTGCGGCGCAGCTGGCGCCTGCGCTTGGCGGTCCATCGGCCCTCGGCCACGCTCGCGCCCGCCAGGTTGATCACGGCATCCGCTGCCGCGGCCTCGTCTTGCCAGGTTCCCGGCTCGGTGGTATCGGCCTCGCACATGGCCACGTCCGCCGGCAGGACGGCGCGCGCACGCTGTGCATCACGCGTCAGGCACACGACCTCGTCCCCGCGGGCCAGCAGCGCCGCGATCACGTGACGGCCGATCAGGCCCGTTCCGCCTGCCACCAGGACTCTCATGCCCACCCCTTCGATTGCAGACAAGCTAGAGGTTCCCGCCGTCGCTGTCCATCGAGGACATCCGACGACGACCGGGTTGGCTGGCCGGCGGCGACGCGTTAGATTTGTCGGGCAAACCGCGTCCCCATCCGAAAGGCCGCCTGTGCAGTACGAGCACTTCGACACCGAGATCCAGTCCGGCGTCGCCCATATCCGTCTCATCGGCGATAGCAACCCCAATCTCGCCGACCTATGTAGCGAGTTTCTCGACCTGATGCTGCGCCTGCAAGAAGACCGCGCCGTGCGTGCCATCCTGCTCACCGACGGAGAATGCCTCTTCGACCAGCAGCCGAACCTCCATGGCCTCGCCGCGGAGCGCCAGCGCACGCACGACTTCGACCTGGTGGCCGCCGACCTCGATCAGATCCGCCAGGTGGTCACGTTCCTCCAGGAGCTGATCAAGCCCATGGTGATCGCCGCACGCGGCGACGTGCGCGGGGCCGGCCTGGGTCTCTTCATGGCCGGCGACGTCCACCTGGCCGGCAGCGCCGCCAGCTTCACGGCACCCGACGTGACGGCCGGACTCATGCCCGACTGGGGACTCACCTTCACGCTGCCGCGGCAGGCGGGCTCAGGCGTGAGTCTCGAGTTCCTATGGTCGGGTCGTACCGTGTCCGCCGGCGAGGCGGCCCGGATGGGGCTCGTCGACCGGGTCATCCCGGACGCGAGCTGGGACGAGGAGCTGGCCGTGTTCATGGAACGCCTCGCTCACCTGCCCCAGCCGATGGTGCGCCTCACGAAGCTGGCCACGCAGCAGGCCGGCCAGTTCGACCTCACGAGCATGCTCAGCCTGGAGTTCGAGGCCCAGATGCAATGCTGGGACTCGCAGGAGACGTTGGAAGGACTGTCGGCCTGGCAAGAGGGGCGCCGCCCCGTATTCCAGGCGCCGCAGTCGGATTCCGAGGACGACGACGCCTAGGAGGCCACGAGGCATGGGCCAGACCCTCATCGAGAAGATCATCGCGCGCCACACCGACCAGCCCGTGCGCCCCGGCGCAATCGTCGATGTCGCGATCGACTTGCGCGCCGCCCGGGACTTCGGCGGCGCCAACGTCGTGAAGAACCTGCAACGCGCAGGCCTCAGTGTGGCCGACCCACGCCGCACGCTCTTCTCCTTTGACTGCAATCCCGGGGGGAGCGACCAGGGCTACGCCGCCAATCAGCACCTCTGCCGCACCTTCGCGCGCGAGACCGGTGTGATCCTGCGCGACGTCACCCAGGGCATCGGCACACATGTCGCCATCGAGGAAGGACTGGTGGGCCCCGGCAAGACCTTCGTCTCCACCGACAGCCACGCCAATATCATGGGCGCTGTGGGCGCCTTCGGGCAAGGCATGGGCGATCAGGACATCGCCGCGGCGTGGGCCCACGGCAAGGTGTGGTTCAAGGTGCCGCCCACGGTGAGGGTGGTGCTCCAGGGCAAGCCCGGTCCGTACGCCACGGCCAAGGACATCGCCCTGGCCATGGCGCAGCATCTCGGCGCCGACGGGTTGCTGGGCTGCGCCGCCGAGATCGAGGGCGACATCGTGGATACCCTCGACGTGGCCGACCGCATCACCATCGCCTCCATGGCCACCGAGATGGGCGGAATCACGATCCTCTTCGCACCGAACCAGGCGGTCCTCGACTTCTGCCGCGCCGCCAGCGGCCACCCCTGGGAGCCCCTCGCCGCGAGCCGCAGCGCCACCTATCGGGACACGATCACCATCGACATCGCCGGCCTCGGCCCGATGATCGCGCGGCCCGGTCATCCGGAGGACGTGGTGCCGGTGGCGGAGGTGACGGGGCGTCCCGTCGATTCCGTCTTCCTCGGCAGCTGCACCAACGGACGGCTCGAGGACCTGCGCATCGCCGCCGCCGTACTGCGCGGCCAGCGCGTGGCCCCCCACGTGGTGCTGAAGGTGGTGCCGGCCACCCGCCAGGTGTGGGAGCAGGCCCTGGCCGAGGGGCTCATCGGCGAACTCATGGAGGCCGGCGCCCTCGTCGGCAATGCCGGCTGCGCTGGTTGCGCCGCCGGTCAGATCGGCCAGAACGGGCCCGGCGAGGTCACTGTCAGCAGCGGCAATCGCAACTTCGCGGGCAAGCAGGGCAAAGGCGAGGTGTACCTGGCCAGTCCCGCCACCTGCGCCGCCTCCGCCCTGGCGGGCGTGATCACGAGCATGGATGCGGCCGACCACCAGACAGCCGTCGCGCCCCGACCTGCCGCCGTAATCGACCCGCCCGTGGCGGCCGCCGCACCCGCGGCCCGCTCCGTGCGCCCCACGCAGTTGCACGGCCGCGCCTGGCTCGTCGATGTCGACAACGTCGATACCGACATGATCTTCCACAACCGGCACCTCGCGATCACCGACTGCGGTCAGATGGGCCCACACGCGTTCGGCAACCTGACCGGCTGGGAGGATTTCCCGCAGAAGGTACAACCCGGCGACATCGTGATCACGGGCAGCAATTTCGGTTGCGGCAGCTCCCGGCAGCAGGCGGTGGATTGCTTCTGCGCCCTCGGCGTGGCGGCCCTCGTGGCGCGCAGCTACGGCGCCATCTACGAGCGTAATGCGATCAATGCCGGCCTGCCCGTGCTGGTGGCCGACCTGCGTTCCGCCGGTCTGGCGAACGGCCAGGAGATCGCGATCGATCTCGCGGATGGAACGATCAGCTGGGACGGTGGCACCATGCTGACCGAACCCTTCAGCAAGGTGCAGATGGACATCTACCAGCGGGGCGGATTGCTGGTTTGAAGCGCGGGCCGATTCACGCCGACGGCGGCGCGCTCTCGATCGCGCTCCGTACCTTGCGGGCCAGCTCGGCGCGCGAAAACGGTTTCGGGAGAAAGTTGACGCCGTCGTCGAGCACGCCGCGGTGGGCGATGACGTTGGGCGTATAGCCCGACATGAACAGCGTCCGTACCCGCGGGTGTTGCGCCTCGAGCCTCCTCGCAAGCTCGCGCCCGTTCATATCCGGCATGACGACGTCGGTGATCAGCAGATCGATCGCGCCGTCCTGGTGCGCCGCCACCGTCAGTGCCTCGCCCGGCGTGCTGGCGGTGATCACGACGTACCCGAGTCCTTCCAGCATCACAGCGCCGAGCGCGAGGATCGATGGCTCGTCTTCCACGAGCAGGATCGTCTCGCCGTGGCCGACCGGGGGTGCCTCGTCGACGACGACGTCCGCGTCCGTGACCGCCCCGCGGTGTCGACGCAGATAGATGCGAAACGTCGTGCCGTTATCGGGCTCGCTGTAGACGTTGATGAAACCATCGTTCTGCTTCACGATGCCGTATACCGTCGAGAGACCGAGACCGGTGCCTTCCCCCAGCATCTGGGTGGTGAAGAAGGGCTCGAAGATGCGCCCCTGCACCTCGCGCGTCATGCCGCAACCGTCGTCGCTCACGGTGAGCACGGCATACTGGCCGGGCACGAAACCGATATGGTCGTCGCAGTAGTCCTGGTCGAGCTCGACGTTCGCCGTCTCGATGGTGATCTTGCCGACGCCCTCGATGGCATTGCGCGCGTTGACGCAGAGGTTGGCCAGGACCTGGTCGAGCTGCGACGGATCCAGCTTCACCGGCCATACATCGTTGCCGGGCAGCCACGCCAGGTTGATGTCCTCGCCGATCAGGCGTTTCAGCATGGACAGCAGGTTGCTCACGCTCGCGTCGAGATCGATCACCCGCGGCGCGATGGTCTGCTTGCGCGCAAAGGCCAGGAGCTGGCGAGTGATATCCGCCGTGCGGAGCCCCGCGTTCAGGATGGCCTCGAGGTCGGCCCGCAACGGATCGCCGGCCGGTACCTGCGCCAGGGCCAGCTCCGCATAGCCGTTGATCACGCTGAGCATGTTGTTGAAGTCGTGGGCCACGCCGCCGGCCAGGGTACCCACCGTCTCCATCTTCTGCGCCTGCAGGAGCTGCTGGCGCAGGCCCTCGCGCTCCGCTTCGGCCTGCTTCTGCTCGGTGATGTCGTGCACGATGGAGTGCACGTACGAGCGCCCCTCCATCTCGATGACCGTGGAGTCCACCACGACGTCGCGCAGCGCACCGTCGGCCTTGAGGTGCTGCACCTCGAAACGCGAGGCCTCGCCGCTCTCCAGCTGGCTGATCGCCTCCTGCAGTCGTTCGGGCGCCATGGGATTGATATCGCGCACGTGCATCGTCACGAGTGTCTCGACCGGCCAGCCATAGTATGCGGCCGCCGCCGCGTTCGCGTCGACGATGGCGCCGTCCTGCGGATCGAAGATCAGCTTCACCGCGCTATGTTTCTCGAACATGTCGCGGAATTTCTGGGCGTCTTCCTGGGCCGCCTGGGCCGCCAGTTTCTGCGCGGTGATGACCTCCGAGAAAATGATGATACCCCCCACCTCCCCCGAGGGTTCATACCACGGGCGAATCTCCCAGCGGACCCAGTCGACCGAGCCGTCCGCGCGCGGGAACGGATCCTCCTCGCTCCGCTCGGTGGCGCCGGCAAGGCAACGCCGGTGGATCTCCTTCCATCTGTCGGTTATCTCGGGAAACACGTCGTAGTGCGAACGGCCGATGATGGCACGATCCTCGATGCCGTAGTCCTTCGCGAAACGCCGGCTCGCCGCGATGTAGTGCATTTGCGTGTCGAACATCGCGATGGCCGCTGGCGCATGCTCGACGAAGAGGCCGAGGATGCGCTCGCTGTGCTCGACTTCCGCCTCGATGCGTCGGCGCGTCGTCACGTCGGTGAAGATGATGAAATCCATCCCGTCGGCCGACGACTGGCGGAACTCGATGTCGCGGACGGTGCCGTCCTTGCAGGTGACGGCATAGACCAAGGGCTCGGCGATGCCGCCAGTGGCCCTGGACCGCGCAACCACCTCGTCCCAGCGACGCCGCGCCACTTCGCGGTACGGAGGGTCGGGGTAGGCCAGCTCCCACCATTCGGCGATCGATGGGATCTCGGCCAGCGTGTAGCCGAAGAATTCGGTGAAGCGCGGACTGACGTAGAGGACCTGCCCTTGCCCATCGGTGATGGCGATGGCAAGCGGCGCCGACGCGGCGAACGCGCGGAAACGCGCCTCGCTGCGTCGCAGCGCCGCCTCCACCTCGCGTCGCTCGGAAATGTTGCGCACGAAGACCAGCGCCCCCTGCTCGCCCTGGTACGTGATCGGTTCGCCCCGGGTCTCCACCCAGACCTCGCCGCCGTCGGGGCGCAAAAAGCGAATCTCGCGCAATTCGGTGATGGAAGTGCGTTCCTCGTTGAGCAGCCGGATCCGTTGAGCGGCGGCGGCGCGGTCGTCCGGATGGATGCGCTCGAGAACGGCTGTGCCGACCAGTCGCGCCGGCTCCGCCAGTCCGAAGAGACGGCAGCAGGCGGAGTTCATGTAGGCGAAGAGTCCGCGCGTCTGGATGAAGATGGGGTCGGGCGCGCTTTCCACCATACTCTGGAAGCGGCGCTCGGACTCGCCCGCACCGGACGGCTGACCGGCGCCCTCCCAAGGTCGATCATAAAAGGTATCACGTACCATATTGTCCGGAGCCCCTCGAGTCTTGCGACAAGCTAGCACCGACGGCGCGGTCGTGACACCAGAAATCCCCGGTGCGCGCCTCGCAGCGCCCGATCGTCCGCTATCGGCCCGGGATCCTCGCTCTCGACAGACACACCGCCACTCCCTATGCTCGCCGGGAACCGCCGGCGCGCCTCGCAGCCGAAAGGACCGGCCCATGCCGTGGCTGATCGTCGCGATCCTCGGCCTCTTCTACCTGGTCGGGCTCCCCCTGGTCATCTTCCAGGTGATCCTGTTAAGACGGCGGGTGCGCGATCTGGAGCAGCGCCTCGCCTTGCGCGGTCCGCTGGCCGCCCCGCTACCCGCATCGCCCGGCCCCGCGTCCGCTGGCTCACCGGGCACGGTGGCCCGCCCGCCGCGCGCGGACGCCGGGGGTCTCGAGACGCTGGTGGGCGCGCGGGGACTCACCTGGGTGGGCGTGCTCGCCATCTTCTTCGGCACCGCGTACTTCGTGGCCCTCGATCTCACGGGCAGCCCGCTGTCCGGTGTGGTGCAGGTGCTGGTCGAACTCGCGGTGGCGTTGCTCTTCGTGCTCGCCGGTCGCTGGTTCTCCGGACGGGCCGGGCGTTTCCTCGGTCTGAGCCTGCTCGGCGGCGGCCTGGCGCTCCTCGACCTGGGCGCCTACGGCGCGTACGGTTTCCACCATCTGATCGGCGCCGCGACGGTATACCCCTTTCTCGCCGCGATCGCCGTGCTGGGTGCGCTGCTCGCCCTGCGGCAGAATGCGGCGGTGATCGCCGCACTCACGCTGGCGGGGGCGCTCCTCGCCCCGCTTATCCTGTCCGTACGGGGCGACCCGGCCGCGGCGCTCTTTCCCTACCTCGCGGCCGTGAACCTGGGTACCGTGCTGGTGGGGCGCCGCACGGGCTGGGCGGGTCTGCCCCTGGCCGCCTTCTCCGGCAGTGCGATCCTGCTGGTTGCCTGGGCCGATGCTCACTACGGGCCGGAGCAGCGCCTCGCATTGCTCAGCGTGGCGAGCTGGCTCTGGCTGCTCTACGCGATCACCCCCTTGCTCGGCGAAGCGGAGCCGGGCTTCTGGAGCGTGGCGCGCGGTATCGTGGTGCTGGTCGACGGCCTTGCCTTCGCCGGCACGCTCTGGTTCCTGCTCGGGCCCGAACTGACCGGGCTGCGCGGCGCGACGCTCGCCGGGCTGTCTCTCATCTACGTCGCGAGCGAGCACCTGGCGCGACGACACCTGCCTGCCAGCCTCGGGCTGGAGCTGACGCGCGTGGCGGGCGTGGCGATCGCGGCGCTCGCCGTACCGGCGCAACTCGACCGCGGCTGGGTGACGCTCGGCTGGACGGTGCTGGCCGCCGTGCTGTTCTGGACCGATCGCCGCGGTACGAGCGCATGGTACCTTCCGCTCGCGTGCGGCGCTGTCCTCCTGGCACTGGGCAAGACCGTCACCGTGGATACGGCGGCGCTGTTCGCGGGGAGCGATCGCCCGGACGCCGTGATGAACGGCGGTTTCCTGGCCGGCCTCGCTATCGTGGCGCTCATGCTGCTCGTGTGCGTCGTGTACGGACGCCGGCCCCGGGACGCACGCGACCGGACGCTGAGCACGCTCGTCCTGGTCGTCGCTCTGGTGCTGCTCCTGTGGAAGATCACCTTCGAGATGGCCCTCTACTTCGACATCCGCCATGACGTCATGGGCACCGACCAGAACAAGAGACTGCTGCTGTCCTGGTCGCTGGTCTGGGCGCTCTACGCCTTCGCCGTGACGGCGTGCGGCCTGATCTGGCGCCGCGCCGCGCTGCGCACGCTCGGTCTGGTGTTCGCGGGGATGCTCGTCGTGAAGGTGTTCCTCATCGATCTACAAGCCCTCGAGCGCGGGTACCGGATCGCCTCGCTCGTGGGCGTGGGCGTGCTGATGCTGGTGGTCTCGATGCTCTTCCAGCGGCGTCGGGGGTCGGCATGAGGCGCGCTCCCGACCCGCGCCTCTGGCTGCTCGCCGTCGTGATCGGAATGCTGGGAAGCGTGCGCACCCACGCAGCCGTCCCGGACGCGGTGCGGGGCATGCCGTGGCGCCGCGAGGTGATCGTTCCGCGGATCGCGCCGGGCGACACGGCGGACACCTGGTACCTCATCGAGGCCGATTCCCTCCTGGCGGCGGTCACGGACGGCGACCTCGCGAAGGTGCGCCTTGTGGATACCGACGGCGAACCGGTTCCGACCTCCTATCTCGAGCCGACATGGCCGGAGCTGCGCAGTGTCCCGGTGGCCACGGCCGCCCTGACGTGGCAACCGTCGCCCGGCACGCCGGGCCTGTTCTCGACCGTCGTGGCACTCCCCGCCGGCGACCACGTGGCCGTGGCCTGGGATGCGAACGACGTGCGCGACGTCCATCTGAGCGGCCGGGCTGTCCGGCCGGCACGCCCGGGCCATCCCCTGGATCCCTTCGGTGCGCTGTGGACGGATGAGGAGTTGCCGCGGCCATGGCCCGCTGGCGGCCAGCGCGTATGGACCTATCGCGAAGCCGACACGACGACCGCCATCCTCAGCGTGCGGGTACCGGACGGCCACGCACCGCCGGCCGTGGTCATCCGTCGCCTGCGGGAACGGACCGAACGCCTGCGGGCCGTGTCGTTCGCGCCGCCCGAGGTGACCTATCAGGGTACCCGCTTCACGGCGAGCGTGCTGCTGGCCAACGGCCCCCGGGCCGTGGCTCGGCTGGTGGTCGAACGGGCCCCGAACGCCCGCAGCGGACTCGTTGCGGTGGAGCTGCGCGGCCCGGATGGCACGTGGCGGCGGGTCGCGGCCGATCGCGGTACGGATGTCCGCCCGGAGGTCGCGGCCGCGAAGGCGCGAGCCGAGACGCTTCTCGTGCGCCCACAGCCACGCCTGGCGACGGCGGTGCGTCTGAGCTACGCCCACGCCGAACCGCCCAATCCTCCGTTCACGCTGCGCGAGATCAGCGAGGTGCCGCCGGCCCTCGCCTTCGCACCGGGCGCGCGAACCCAGGTCTGGCTGGCATACGGCGCGTTCGCCGCCGTGGGCGCGCCAGGCATCGCCCCGGCCATGCTGCGTACCACGGCTCGGCTGGTGCCGGTGGTCCTCGGTCCCGCGACGGCGAACCCATGGTTCCGCGAGCGAACACTCGGGGCAACCTGGCTGCAGCGGCGCCCGGCCGTGCTGACGGTGGCCATGGTCGCGATCCTGGCGGTCGTGGCGTTGCTGCTGGTGAAACCGGCGCCGCGAGAGCCGCGCCGCTGAGATCAGCCGGTGGCTTCCGACAGGCCCACGAGCTGCAGGCTGAGCATGCGCAGCTTGCGACGCGCCTGGCGATCATAGACCTGCGGATGGGCCCGCGCGCGTTGCTTGCCGTCGTAGTATTCCCCCGACTCGCCTTCCACGTCCGGCGACGCCGCAAGGTACAGCACGGAATAGGCGCCATCGTCGACACTCGTGAGCGGCTCGGCGAAGTAGTCGGTGTCGCGCACCATGCGCGTGTCCATGAGCGACGCCGGATGCAGGGCGTTGACGGTGACTCTCGTCCCGCGCAGCTTGTCCGCGAGGTCGAAGGTGAACATCACCTGCGCGAGCTTGCTCTGCCGGTACGCGCGCAGGCCATCGTACGCCTTCTCCAGCATCACATCATCGAAATCGAGCGGCTGCTGTCCCACCGACGCCACGTTTACCACCCGCGCCGGCGCCGACCGGCGCAGCAAGGGCACGAGCTGATACGTCAGCAGGAACGGCGCCAGGTAGTTGACGGCGAAGCGAAGCTCGTGACCATCGACGCTCATCTCGCGCGGCTGGTCGCGGTAGCCGCCCCCGATGCCCGCGTTGTTCACCAGCAGGTCGAGCTGATCGTGCGTGGCGGTCACCGCACTGGCGAGGCGGCGCACCTCGGCCAGCGACGCGAAGTCGGCGCTGTAGTAGCGAAGATTCGCGTTACCGGTCTGTTCCTGGATCTCCGCGATCGCGGCGGCGCCCTTCGTCCGATCACGGCCGTGCAGGAGCACCGTCGCCCCCTGGGTGGCCAGGTCGCGCGCAATGCGCTTGCCCAGACCATCCGTCGCCCCGGTCACGAGAACAACCTGTTCGCAGATGGGTCGCATGGGATCACCTCACCGGCAGTATCGCGCGGTGCGGCGTCACTCGCCAGCGCCCGGCCGCGCCTGGTGGTGAACATCCCGGTTCAGTGGTAAACATTCCGGTTCAATCGAGGCGCCAGTGTTCCGTCTGGATCTGCAGGACCTTCTTCAGCCCAGGCAAGTGATCGAGCCGGCAGTGTTCGAGCCGTGACAGCTCGGCCGGCGTGAGTGCGTCGAGACCCGCGAGTCGCCGCAACACCATGCGCCCGGCGGCCTTGATGCCTGCCACGCTGTAGCCGCCCTCGAGCACCCAGGCGATGCGCCCGTCGCATACCTCGGCCGCGATGCGTCCGAGCAGGTCGGCGATCCAGCGGTAGCCCGCCTCGGTGAGCTGCAGTTCGCCGATGGGATCGTCACGGTGCAGGTCGAAACCACAGGATACGAGCAGGAACTGCGGACGGTATTGCTGCGCGATCGGCCGCAACAGCCCCCAGAGCAGGCGGGCGTACTCGTCGTCGCCCACGCGACGATCGATCGGCACGTTCACGCTGAACCCGCGTCCCGGCCCCTCGCCAACTTCGGTGGCGGCGCCGGTGAACGGGTAGGCACCATCGCGATGAATTGAGAAGTACAGCACGTCCGGCCGCTGCCAGAACGCGGCCTGTGTCCCGTTGCCATGGTGCGCGTCGACGTCGACGATCAGCACGCGCTGCAGGCCGTGATACGTGAGCAGGTGCTGAGCCCCGAGCGCGGCGTTGTTGAAGTAGCAGAACCCCATGGCCTTGTCGGGCTCGGCGTGGTGTCCGGGCGGCCGCACGAGCGCGAACCCGTGCCGGCCGCGGCCCGCCATGATCTCGTCGAGCAGATTCAGCAGACCGCCGACGGCGAACAGGGCGGTGTCCTGCACGCGCTCGCTGGCGAGGATCTCCTCGCCCTCGGGCACGGTGCGAGGGCCGAAGGTGCCGGCACAACGCTGCACGTGCTGGAGCGTGTGCACGCTCTGCAACTCTGCCACCGTGGCCTGGCGCACCGGCACCTTGCGCCAGCGACCCTCGAGTTCGGGATCGTCGAGGACCTCGAGGAGCGCCCGCAGACGCTTGCCGCTCTCGAACGAGAGGATCTTCTCGAGATGACCAGCGAAGCGATCGTCGATGACCAGGAGCAGTGGTGGCGTGTCGGGGGCCGAGCCTCGTTCGCGTACCAGGCCGTACTCGTGCGCGTACCGCAGCAGTTCCTCGCACCAGGGTACGCCCTGACCGCGTTCCACCAGCGCGGCCGCCGCCTCGCCGGCCCAGGGCAACGACCGCTTGGCCCGGAAACACTCCTCGAAGAAGAACGCGCCGGCCACGCGGCGCGACTCGGTATCCGGCCGCGGGAACGGGTCGCCGATCTCCGCCGCGATCAGGGCCCGTGCCTGGCGGCGCACGAGGAAGCTGATCTCGCGCTGCGTCGACTCGGGCAGCGAAGGCAGCCGGTTCGCCATCGCCACGATGTTGCGCAGGAAGTGGCCGCGCGGGTCCTCGAGCCGGTAGACGTAGGGCAAGGCATGCACGAACCCGAGCGACTCGTAGAAATTCACGGCGCCGGGCTCGGCGCGCGCCACGACATTGGCCAGCGTCGGTTCGTAGATCTTCCAGAGGAGCCACGCGCCCGCGAGGAGCATCGCTCCCGCCCCACGGTGCACCCACTCGCCCCTCACGGGATGGCCGTGGGGCCCGCCCTGCGAGGTGGCGAGGTACCGGATCTCCAGTTCCTGCGGCCCGGCGCCGGCCGTGAGGCCCACTTCCATCATGCCGGCCAGACGACCGTGTACGATGCAGGCGAAGAGGCGCCTGTGCTCGCCATGCCGCACGACGTCGAGCACGTGTCGCAGGTTGAAGAACTCCAGGTCGCGGTCGGCGATCTGCAGGAGGCAATCACGCGTCAACGGGAGTTGCACGAAGAGCGCCGAGGTGTCGACCTCGACCACGCCCTTGAAGTAGACCGCGGCATGGGCCGGATTCCAGGGCAACGCATCCCCGGGAAAGTCGCCCCGCAGATCCTCGAGCAGGGTAAGGCAAGCGCTCGCTGTCTCGTCGAGCGGCTCCTGCGCGAGCTGAGCCTCGTAGTGAGCCGACTCCTCGTTGAGGCGGTAGTCGACCAGGTACGCCAGACCGGCGCGCCGTGCCTCGCGACGCTGACGGGACCGTTGCCAGCCAAAGTCGGGTGACGATTGCCGCCTCTGCTCGCGCAGCGTCCCGTAGGCCAGCAGGAGGCGCTCCACGAGGGCAGGGAGCCCCTGGTGCAGGTACTGATGCCGGCGCACGTGGATACTCTCGCCATTGAAGGCGAACGCGGGTTCCTGACCCGACCCCGACGCCACGTCGTCATCGGGGGGCACCGGCGCGAGCAGACCCCAGGTGATCATCTCGGTCAACGTATGGGCCGCCTCGGCGTCGTGCCCGGCGATTTCGCCGATCGCCTGCTGCAATGCGTCACGGCCGATCATGATGTCCAGAGCGTCTGCAGGTCGGGCCAGAGCTTCCAGAAGGTGAGGGCCACCACCACCAGACTGTAGGCCGGCACCACGAGGCGCCAGACACGTTCCGGGAACACCCGCGTGATATACGGGGCGATCACCGCCGAGAACGTCGTGGCTAGCATGATGCTCGGCAACAGCACGTAGTCGGCCGGCACGCCGCTGGCTCCCATCAGCAACCATGCGATCGCCGCCAAGCCGCACACCACGCCCTCGGAGAGGGCCGTCACCGCGAGCATGCTCTTCACCGGCACGCCGGATAGCAGGCCGCCGACGGTGACCACCGGCCCGTAGCCGCCGCCGCCCACGCCCTTGTTGAAACCTGCCAGCGCCGCAAAGACGATCATGCGATTGGGCCGGTACGGCCGCTCGTGGCGCGACTGCTTGAGCGAGATCAGACCCATCGCCAGCAGCAGAATAGCCACGTAGAGCTTGATCCACAGGCGATTCACCTCGAATACGCCGTAAATCCCGATCGTCGCTGCGAGCACGAAGACCGTGCCGACGCCGGCGATGATCAGGCACAGCCGCACCGTCTCGCTCATCGGCCGGAACTTCCACTCGACATTCTGGAACTCGCGATGCAGGAAGGCGCCGATCAGGCCGGCGAAGGACTGCTGGATCAGCACGGCCGGGACGATCTGGAGGGGATCGAAGCCCATCACCAGGAGCACCGGCGTGAGCGCCGTACCGAACCCCATGCCCGCAGCCGCGTCCATGAACTCGAAGACGAGCGCCAGGACCACGACGCCCCAGATGATGCCCCATTCGCGGGTGCCGGCCCACCCGTATTCCGCCATCAGTGGATTACCTGGCAGGCGCGAGCTGTGGGAGGCCAGCCAGCACCCACCCAGAAAGACCAGAAAGAAGAGAACGACGCTCGCGAGCGCGGCACGCACCTGCCGCCACTCCGGCACGATGCGCTGCCAGACCGAACCCTTCTCGCGTTCGAGATCGCGCGCGACTTCCCAGCCCATGCGTCGCTCGGGTTTGCGATCCACGGACGCCTCCCCTAGATATTCTCGCCTTGCCACTGGACACGTGGCGGGAATAATAGCCGAAGTCGCCCCTTTCGGCCCAGTCCTGACATCACGCCGTCCCGAGGTTGACCCGATGCCGGTGCCGATCCATCCCCTGTCCCCTCTCCGGCTCGCCCGCGCGGTCTCGTGGTGGCCGGTATTCCGATCCTACAGACGCTGGACCTGGTGATCGGCGCGCTCGTCCTGCTGTTCTTCCTGATCAGCGCCTTGATCGAGGACGGCGACGTGTCGGGTGCCCTGGTCGGCGCCATGGGCGTGATGGGGATCATGTTCGTGGTCGGCGCCACGATCGAGGTGATCATCGAGGCTCTGCGCGATTTGCCCGGCCTGGGCACGGTGATCGGGTTCATCACGAACGGACCGGAGGCGTTGTGCCTGATCGTCGGCCTGGCCGCCGGCGACGTGCTCTTCGCCGCGAGCACGCCCCTCGGCTCGAACTTCATGAATCCGCTGCTGCTCTTGGTGGCGGGGCTGATCACCGGCAGCACGGCACTGATCTTCCGCCAGCACCGAGCCACGACCCTGATCACCCTGGGCGTGACCGCCATCCTGGCCGGCAGCTTCTTCCTCATCCCCCCGGCGATCTACCCCTGGTGGCTGGCGGCGACGGTGGCGGTGAGCGTCGTGCTCTTCCTGCGCCGGCCGCCCGAACCGTCCGAGACGGTGGACACCGCCGGACAGATGCCGCGCTGGGCGGTGTTGCCGGCCGCGCTCCTGCTGGTGGTGGCGGGATATTTCCTCGACCCGGTCGTCGGCTACGCCGCCGCGGCGTCGCACGCGCCCAAGGGCGTGATCGGCTTCTTCGTGCTGGCGACACTGACGAGCTGGCCGGAGTTCAAGTCCTGCCTGACGCTGCTGCGCCGCGGACGGCCGCTGGCCTCGGTGCTCAACATCACGGTCTCGAACATCACGAACCTCTGGCTCGCGAGCATCGGCGTGATCATTCACCTGCTCACCCGCTAGCGGGAATCAGTCGGCGTCCAGGGCGGCCTCGATACGTTGATGCAGCTCCGGATCGTCCGGCGTCGTCTTCGGGCCGAAACGGGCCACCACGTGTCCTTGCCGGTCCACGAGATATTTCGTGAAGTTCCAGCTCGGCTCGTCCAGCGCCTGGGTGAGGTACCGGAACACGTTGGAGCGCTTCTCGCCCTTCACGTGATCCTTCCACATCAGCGGGAAGGTGATGTGGTACGTCGTGTCGCAGAACGTGCGGATCTCGTCAGGCGTGCCCGGCTCCTGATTCATGAAGTCGTTGCTGGGAAAGGCAAGGATCACGAAGCCTCGCGGTGCCAGCTCCTGGTACAACTTCTCCAGTCCCTCGTACTGCGGGGTGAAGCCGCATTTGCTGGCGGTGTTGACCACCAGCATCACCTTGCCCGCGTACTTGTCGAGATTCACGGGGTGTCCGTCGATCGCGCGCGCGACCATGCCGTACAGCGTGCCCGGGACCTCGCGCGACGGCTCCTGCACGTCCGCAGCGAGGGCGCTGGCGACACGCAGCGCCACGAATGTGCCCGCGATCACGACGGCCACGGCCAGTGTGATGACGACGGTCTTCATGCTGACCTCCTCGTTGGCTGGTTCCCATGCCTATGATAGGACGGAACGGCCACCGGGCCAGAATGCCCGGCCACCATACCGCGGCCGTCGTCTCACCACCGCTAGAGCAGCCGCGCCAGCGCGTCCCTGCGCACCTTGCCGGCCGCGCTGCGCGGTAGATTCGCCAGGAAGTGCACACCCCGCGGAATCTTGTACATGGCGAGGTTCTCGCGGCAGTGAGCGAGTACGCGCTCGGCCGGCAGCGCAGCGCCGGGAATGGGCACGACGAAGGCCTCGACCGCCTCGCCGAGCAACTCGTCCGGCACGCCGATCACGCTGATCTCCGCCACCTCGGGCAGTTCGGCGATCACGTCCTCGATCTCGCGCGGGCTCACCCGATTGGCACCGACCTTGATCATATTCTTGATGCGATCGACCAGGAAGATGTAGCCCTCGGCGTCCTTACGTCCGAGATCGCCGGTGTGCAGACCGTCGCGGTCGAGAACGAGGGCCGTCTCGGCCGGGTCGTTCCAGTAGCCCTGCATGATGTTGTCGCCCGTGGCCACGACCTCGCCCACCTCGTCCACGCCGCACTCACGCCCGCCCTCGCCACGGATGATGAGCTGCACGCCGGGGATCGGCAGCCCGATGCTCCCGAGCTTGTCGGACAGCCGCTCGGGGGGCACGTAGCTGAGGCGCGCGCTGGCTTCCGTCTGGCCATACATCACGAAGAGTCGCACGTGCGCCGGCAGCGCCTCGAGCAGGCGTCGCTTCAACGGCACCGTCATGCCACCACCGGCCTGGGTGAGGTAACGCAGATCGGGCCACGGCCGCCGCAGGAAATCGGTGCGTGCCGCCAGGATGGCGTAGGTCGAAGGCACGCCGGAGAACCCGCTCACCTTGCTGCTCGCAATGGCATCGACCACCGCGGCCGGATAGGCGAAGCGGTTGTCCACGACGATCCGCCCGCCCACGGCCACGTGGGTCAGCAACAGGGAGTTGCCGAAACTGTAGTGGAAGGGCAGCACACAGAGCACGCTGTCGCGAGCCGTCAGCTCCAGGTAGGCCAGGATCTGCTGCGTATTGGCGACGAGGTTGCCGTGCGTGAGAGTCACGCCGCGGGGCCGTCCCGTGGAACCGCTCGTGTAGAGGATGGCCGCGAGATCGTCGGGGCCGCACCGCGGCGCCGGACACGCGTCGCTGCACGCGGCCAGCTCGGCCGGTCCCAGCAGTGTCACGGACTCGGGCAGATCCCATGCGGGATTGAATCGATCCAGCAGCACGAAACGGAGGTTCGGCGCGCCCTGGATCAGGGCCGGCAGATCCCGCCGCACCTGGGCAGCCACGGTGACCAGCCCCACGGCACCGCTGTCCTGCAGGAGTTCGGCCGTCGTGCGCGCCTTGTTCGCGCTGTTGAGGGCCACGCAGCAGGCCCCGGCCTTCAGGATGCCGAAGAAACCCTCGACGTAGGCGCGGCCGTTCTCCGCGAGCAGCCCGACCCGATCGCCGCGATCCACGCCCTGCGCGAGCAGGCGGTTGGCGACGCGGTTGGCACTCGCATCCAGGTCACCGTACGTGAGATGGGTATCGCCGTGCTCGAAGGCGACGACGCCGGACGCCGAACCGGCACTCGTCTCCAGCAGTTCCGCGACCGTGCGGGGGGACGACATGAGTCCACCTACGCCGCGGCCTGCTTGCGCGTGACGAAGTTCACGAGGTTGTCCACCGAGTCCAGGTTCTCCGGCACCAGTTCCTCGTCGGCCACCTGGACACCGTGGTCCTTCTCCAGGAACGCCACCAGCTCCATCACGCCCACCGAATCGATGATGCCGCTGTCCAGCAGCGACATGGTGTCGTTCTGCATCGGGGCGCCGTCACCGAAGAGGAAGTTCTCGATGATGTAGGCTCGAATACTCTCACGCATGTCCATGGGGCTCCTCGCAGGGGGTCGGATTGCGCCAGGCGAGCGCCATCGGCGCCAGGGCGGCGTCATCAATCCGGTGATGGTAATCGGCACCGAAGAGGTCGGCAAGAATCTGGCCCGTGAGCACGCCGACGAAACCCATCGTCTCGCGCGCGCTGGTCAAGCGACCGGCCTCCCACTTGCGCAGGAGACTGGCCACACGGGTCGGCTCCCACAGGCCCGCCCCGGCCACAGTGGCCGGCGCGAGTCGCTCCTTCACGAGCCGGCGCCCCGCATCGCTGCCGAGGCACGCGAGGTCGGGCGCCCGGTACGGCAGCTTGGGACGGCGGACTATGGCCGGCGGCAGGAGATCGGCGACGGCGGCGCGCAGGATATCCTTCTCGGCCAGACACGGGAGTTTCACGCTGGCGGGCAGCGAGCCGGCCAGCTCGGCCACGTGCACGTCGAGAAAGGGGAATCGCCCCTCCACCGAGTTGCCCATGAGCATGCGGTCACCCTGGCTGCTGAGCAGGTAGCCGGCCAGAAATGTCGTCATCTCCAGGTACTGGGCGCGCGCGAGCGGTCCCCAGCCGGCGAACCCGGCCGGCAACCCGGCCGCAAGCCGCGCCTCGGGCGCGCTCGCATGGAACCTGGCCACGGCGTCCTCCGCGAGGAAGGTGGTCATCATGCCCGTGTTGTGCCAGCGCGGACGATGACTGAAGAAGGGCTCGTCGGGGTCGTCGAGGCCATGGCCGTAGAACTGGCTGAGGATCTGCGGCGACGATTGCGCGAGGTAGGGGTAGAGGCGCGTCAGCAGCCGCGCGCGCGCCTGCGAGCGCGGATCGCGGGCCCAGAATCGGCGCACCTTCGTCTCGCGAAAGATGTTGTAGCCGGCGAAGACCTCGTCGGCCCCCTCGCCGGTAAGGACGACCTTGTAGCCCGCATCGTGCACGAGCTGCGAAAGTACGTGCAGGGGCGCCGGCGCCGTGCGCAGGATCGGCATCTCCGCGTGCCAGACCACGTCGACCAGACGCTCCGCGATGGCATCGCCGTCCACGCGCACGGAACGGTGGTCCGTTCCCAGATGCGCGGACATCGCGTGTTGCCACGGGCTCTCGTCGAAATCGCCGTCGACGAAGCCGACGGAGAACGTCTCGAGTCGCCGATCGGTGGTGCTGTGAATGAGCGCGGCGGTGGCGGAGCTGTCGAGCCCGCCCGAGAGATAGGCACCCACCGGCACGTCGGCGCGCAGACGAATCACCGACGCCGCCTCCAGCGCGTCGCGCACCTGCCGCGCCATGGCGGCCCGCTCGACGCGATCCACGAAGCGACGATCCTCGTCCGCAGGCAGGAAGTCCGGCGTCCAGTAGCGCCGCACAGCGAGGCAGGCCGGCAACGGCGCCGGACCGGCCGTGGTCTCGGGATCTGTCCCCCGGCAGGTCGCCACATGGCCCGGCGGCAGCTGGGCCACGCCGGAGAAGACCGATGCAGGCGGCAGCGTCACCCAGTACGTGAAGACCTCGGCGAGTCGCGCCGGATCGAGCGTCCGCGCCAGGCCCGGCCAGGCGAGGATCGCCTTGACCTCGGAGCCGAAGAGGAGCACGTCGCCGTGTCGGGCCACGAACAGCGGCCTGATGCCGAAGCGGTCGCGCGCGAGGAAGAGGCACCGTTCCCGGCGGTCCCAGATGGCACAGGCGAACTGGCCGTTGAATCGATCGACGCAGCCCTCGCCCCATTCGGCGAAGGCCTGCACCAGCACCTCGGTGTCGCTGCGCGTGCGGAACACGCGGCCACGCGCGGCCAGCTCGTCGCGCAGCTCCGGGTAATTGAAGATCTCGCCGTTGAACGTCACCCAGTAGCGCTCGTCGGGCGTGCTCAGAGGCTGCTGGCCCCCAGCCAGGTCGATGATGCTCAGGCGGGCGTGACCGAGAAACGTCGTGTCGTCTCGCCAGGCCCCGAACTCGTCGGGACCACGGTGACGCATCGCCCCGATCATCCGCTCGGGGGTGCCGGGCGCAAGCTCGAGGCGGCCACGCAGGGCCATCGCACCACAAATGCCACACATACAGTTTCGCGCCTCCGGCGTCGTCGGGGTCGATTCACGATATCGGCAATCCAGGGGGCATCTGAAGCCCGGCCCGGGTGACGGATTCCGGCGTGTGTCGCGGGGAATCGTGGTCTATGCTAGAGGGATCCTGCTCGTCACCGTCGGACCAAGCCTCGGAGGTGAATCCCTTGCGCGCGTCGATCCTCGCTCTGCTACTCGCTCTCGTCGCGGCGCCGCCGCCGGCCATGGCGGCCGATATGCCGGCCCGCAACCACGATATCGTCCCGGAAGACTACCTCGATATCGCCACCTTGACCAGCCTCGCCGCGTCCCCTGACGGCACCCGCGCCGCCTGGACGGAAAGCCGCTGGGGCGAGGCCCGCGAGAATGACCTCTGGTTGCTCGACCGCCGGACCAACGCGCCGGCGACCGTGCGCCGCCTCACCTTCGACGGCTTCGGCGGCAATGACCCGACGTGGTCGCCCGATGGTGCCTGGATCTACATGACCGGCAAGCAGACCCGCGCCGATGCCGACGCGCCACCTTACGACGGGACCACCCAGGTGTGGCGCATCGCTCCCGATGGAGGCCGGCTCGAACCGGTGACACGCGCCGCCGAAGGAGTGGGCCACTTCGTCCTTGCACCCAACGGCGCCACCCTCTACTACACCGTGGGGCACGAGGTCACGCAGGATCCCTGGCGTGAGATGAAGGAGACGTACAAGGACCTCGAGTACGGCAGCGGCGTGGATCACCTGGACGCCGTGGAGAGCCTGGACCTGACGAACTGGCGCGTGCACGAGTTGGCTCCCGCCAGCCGCTCGATCCGCGACCTCGCCGTATCGCCCGATGGGCGCCACCTGGCGTTGATCACCACGCCCTCCGCCGCCACGATCACCAGCGAGGGCTGGTCGCGCGTGGACCTGCTCGATGTCGCCACCGGCGACGTCACCGTGCTCACCGACGAGGGCTGGCGCGCCGACCATCCCTCGCCCTATGGCTGGCTCGATGATCTGGCCTGGGCCCCTGATAGCCGCGCTCTCGCATTCACGATCAGCTACGACGGCTACCCCACCCGGATCTACGTCGGCGAACAGGTGGGCGACGGCTGGCCACTGCATGAGATCGTTCGCCACGACGAGGCCCACTATGACGGCGGGCTCTGCTGGCGCGGCAAGGACCGTGTGCTCTGCTGGCGCGGCGAACGCGATGCCTGTGTTCGGGTGCTGGCAACCGCCGGCGTGGAGATGGGTGGCCAGGGCCGCACGACGGCGCTCACGCCCGTGGACGTGGTGGCCGGGCCGTTCAGCTTCTCCCGGGATGGCCAGGTGCTGCTGGCGTCCCTGGCGACCACCAAGCGCCTGAACGACATCTACCTATGCGGAGCCAAGGGCTCGGACACCATGGAGTCGGCCACGGTGCTCACCGACCTCAATCCGCAGGTGGCCACCTGGAAGCTGCCGCAGATCTCGCGCATCACCTGGCAGGGCGGGGACGGCGACCCGTGCAGCGGCATCCTCGAGTTGCCGCCAGGTTACGATCGCAAGTCCGGCGGCCCCCTCCCCATGATCCTCGAGATCCACGGCGGGCCCACGGCGTCGACCCGCTACCGCCTGCGCCTATGGAGCTACGGCCGCGCCCTGATGCCGGCGAACGGCTACGCCCTGCTGAGCCCTAATTATCATGGATCAACAGGTTATGGCGATGCCTTCATGGAAAAGCTCATCGGCCGCGAGAACGACATCGAGGTCCAGGATCTCCTGACGGGCGTCCATCACCTCATCGACACCGGCCTCGTGGATCCGCAGCGCGTGGGAGTGTCTGGCTGGAGCAATGGCGGCTACCTGACGAACTGCGTCATCGTGGCTGAACCCACCCTGTTCAAGGCTGCCAGCAGCGGCGCCGGCGTACTCGACATGGTGATCCAGTGGGGCACCGAGGACACGCCGGGCCATGTCATCAACTTCGCCGAGGGCCTGCCCTGGGAGGTGCCCGACCACTACCGGGCGTCGTCGCCGCTCTACCACCTCGACCGGGTTCAAACCCCCACCTTGATCCACGTGGGCGGGGCGGATCCCCGCGTGCCGCCAGCCCACAGCAAGGCCCTCTTTCGCGCCCTGCACAGGTATCTCGGCGTGCCGTGCGAACTCGTGATCTACCCCGGCGAACCGCACGGCCTGACGAAGGCGAAGAACCGCGTGGCCAAGATGACATGGGACCTAGCCTGGTTCAAAAAATACCTGGCGGGAACTTAAAGATCCTACGATCGTTTCAAACGGGGTCGGTTCCCTACACCGATCCCGTTTTTGGAACTGGAGGACCTTGCCAAAAGTGCGTTCCCATAGATTCTGCCGAGCCGCCCATCGCACCATCGCCGCCATCCAGACGCTCACAGGCCACCCTCGGCGCGCCATGGTGCCTGTGGATGCAGACGAGGTGGTCGCCGGGATTGGTCGCGCGACAAGCAGCGACGACACCCAGGACACGCTCACCATTGCCACCTTCAATATCAAGTTCGGCCTGGCGGCGAGCCGCGCGGCACAGGAGCTGGCCGAGATGAGCCGGTTCCGACGCCCGGACCTCATCCTGCTCCAGGAGATGGATCCGGTGGGTACGGCGCGCATCGCCGAAAGTCTGGGCTACCACTACGTCTACGCCCCCGCGGTGGTGCACTCGCGCCATGGCCGCCTTTTCGGTCAGGCCGTGCTCTCGCCCTGGCCGCTGCGCGACGTGAACATCGTCCCCCTGCCCCACAAGCATCCCTTGAACGGGCAGCGACGCATCGCGTTGATCGTCACCGCGGAGGTAGCGGGTCGCGAGGTGCGCGCGTGCAGCGTCCACACCGAGACGGCCCTGCTGCCGGCGTCCTGCCGACGCGAGCAGGTGGCCACGGCCCTCGCCGCCCTGGACGACTGGCACGGCCCGGCGATCGTTGCCGGCGATTTCAATACCGTCACCCGCGCCAACGTGCTCGACCTGGCACGAGCAGGCAGGGTAGCGGGCTTCCACCGCCTCGGCGGCTACGGCCCCACGGTGGAGTGGCGCGCGGCCGGCCTGCGCCTGCGCCGCTTCGTGCTCGATCACGTCCTGCATCGGGGATTGCGCCCACACGCGGATACGGCGACGCCCGCCACCGCGGCGAGCGACCACCGTCCGGTATGGGCGACCTTTGATCTGCCGCCGCTGCTTCACGTCCAACCCGAGCTCGCGCAGGCCGTTTAACGTGCCACGAAGAATGTTGACGGGTCCAGCGCTTGCCTGGGCCCGTCCTCATGAACACCAAAACCCTCACTTCATGCCCTACGCTTCCTCCCCACTGCCCCAACCCTAACTGCAAATACCACAAGCCTCAGCCGCAACCCTGGCCCTTCGCGCTCTTCGGCACCTTCTCCCGAAAATCCCCACCCTACACCGTCCAACGCTACCTCTGCCTGGCCTGCGGCAGGACCTGCTCAGACCAGACCTTCCGCACCACATACTGGCTCAAACGCGCCGATCTCCTGCCCAAGGTCCACAAGCACGCCGTCTCAGGCGCCGCCAATCGCCAGATCGCCAGGCTCCTCGACACCTCGCCGACGACCGTCGACAACCTCCTCGCCCGCCTCGGCCGGCACTGCATCCTCTTCCATCGACACCTGGTGTCCCAGGCGTCACCCTTCGTGGACATCGCCATCGACGGCCTCGTCACCTTCGAGCACTCCCAGTATTTCCCCTACGAGATCGTCGCGGCCGTCGATCGCCCCTCCAGCTTCATCATCCACTTCGCCGAGGCCGAGCGACGACGCAGCGGGGCGATGACCGACGAGCAGAAATGGAAACGGTCCCTCTTTGAACAAAACTATGGCCGGCCGGACCCCAGGTCGTTGATGCGGGCGCTGCTCGAGGTGCTCTCGGTCTCGCTCGACGGCGCCACCGAGGCCCACATCTGGAGCGACAAGCACAAGACCTATCCCTACGCGATCGCGAAGCTACGGTATTGCAAGGTGATCCACGAGACGATCGACTCCCGTCAGCCGCGGACGAGTCGCAACCCGTTGTTCGAGGTCAACTTGCTGGACATGTTGCTGCGGCATTGTCTGAAAGACCACACGCGGGAGACGATCGCGTTCGGAAAGCGACGCCAGCATTCGATCTACCGGCTGGCGATCTTCCTGGTGTGGCGCAACACGATCAAGTTGCGTCGGGAGAAGCGGTGCTGGAGCACGCCGGCGATGCAGATCGGGATCGCCACGAAGCCCTTGACCGAGGAGGAGGTGTTGTCGCGGCGGCTGTTCGTGTCGCATATCGAGTTGCCGCCGTTGTGGGATGACTACTACTGGCGACGGGTCGAGACGCGGCCATTGAAGGTGAACCGGAGGCACAAGCTGACGTACGCCGTGTAGTGAGAAAGTCGGGCCTAGCGGGCGAGATCCCGGTGCGAAGCCTCGTCAACATTCTTCTTGGCACAAGTTGCGGCACGCCGCAGTCTTGCGATCGCCAGGTCGAGGGTTGCGCCGGTGCAGCCGAAGTTCAGCCGCACGAACCCCTCTCCCCGGAACTCGCGGCCGCAGTTCAGCCCCAGGCCGTGGGCCTCAAAGTGGGCGCAAGGATCGACGGCGCCCAGCCCCCGCGCATCGATCCATGCCAGGTACGTCGCCTCCACGTGAGCCATGCGCAGCCCCGGCAGGCTCGCCACCGCATTCTCAAGCCGGTCGCGGTTGCGTCTCAGATGTACGAGCTGGGCGGACAGCCAGTCCCCACCCTTCTCGTAAGCTGCGAAGGCCGCCATGTAACCAAGGGCATTCACGTGAGGTACGATCATGGCCATGGCCCGCGCGAATCGCCGCCGCATACTGTCGTCGGGGACCACCGCGAAGGCGCAGCCTAGGCCGGCCAGATTGTAGGTCTTGCTGGGCGCCATGAGGGTGACCGTGCGCGCGGCCACCTCCGGATCGAGGGTCGCCGTCGGCACGTGCGAGCGGTCGCCATCGAGGACGAGCTGATTGTGAATCTCGTCGGACACGATCACGAGGTCATGCCGGGCGCAGACGTCGGCCAGGCGCGCCAGCTCGTCTCGCGTCCATACGCGCCCGCACGGATTGTGCGGCGAGCAGAGCAGGAGCACCCGTGTCTGCGGCGTGATCGCCGCGGCCAGGGCGTCCCAATCCCAGCCCCAGCAGCCGTCCGGCGCCTGGACCAGCGCCGCCGTCTGGAGCTGCCGGTCCATCGCTGTGGGGCACGACAGGAAGGGCGGGTAGACTGGGGTGGTCGTCAGGACCGCCTCGCCGGCGGCCGCGAAGGCGCGGCAGCACACGCTCAGGCCGGTGACCAGTCCCGGCAGCCAGACGAGCCAGTCGGGCTCCACGCGCCAGCCAAAGTCCCGGTGCAGGTGGGCGAGTACCGCTTCGACCAGGCAGTCCGGCGGCAACCCGTAGCCGAAGACGCCGTGGTCCACCCGGGCCCGCAGTGCCTCGAGCACGGCGGGCGGCGCGGCGAAGTCGGTGTCGGCCACCCACATCGGCAAGACGTCGCGGCCGGCATAACGCCCCCATTTCAGGCTGTCGGTGCCCCGGCGCTCGATGGGCCGGTCGAAATCGAAGTGTTCGTGGGCGCCATCACCGTTCATGCGCGACCGAGCTCCTCGAGCCGCGCCGCCACCGCTGTCACCGCCGCATCGGGCGTGGGCGCGAGGATCCAGCGGCCCGGTCCACAGGCATCGAGGAAAGCCGCGCCGGGGTCGAAGTCGAGCAAGACGACGGTGCGCGCGAAGCGAAGAGCGATGGCGATCTCGCTGAGCGTGCCGCCGGTGCCGCGGCAAGCCACCACGACATCGCTGGCCAGTACGTTGATGACGTTGCGTCCGGCCCCCATGCCGGTGGGGATGACGATGTCCAGGTCGGGGCTGGCGGCGTCATGCGCATCGTCGAAGAGCACGCCGACGGTGAGCCCGCCCGCCTCGCGCGCGCCCTGGGCCGAAGCCCCCATCACGCCCGTGGGGCGGCCGCCGTTGAGCAGCACCCAGCCACGCTCGGCGATGAGGCGGCCAAGCTGGTACGCGAGGTCGGTGGTGCGCGCATCGGCCTCGGTGCCGCCCATCACGCCGATGATCGTGCGTCGCATTTCCGATGTCTCCTCTGTCTCGGCTCCCGCAACCTATCCGTCCCCGGCGGATGCCCCGATCTCGGGAATGGCTGCCTCGATCCGCGACGTGTCGACCGTGGGCTGGAACGTGGGCGTCGTCCTGAACTCGAACTCGGCATGGTGTCGGCCCAGGCTCTGCGCGAGCGATGTGAGCGTGCGGCGTGCCGAGGCCTGCGCCGCAGCCGTCGCCTTGCCCACGAGCGAGCCGGCGAAGCGCGTGGCCTCCTGACGCGTCTCCTGGATGAGCTTGTTCTTCGCCTCCACCGAGAAGCCGCCCGTGAAGAACCGATTGACCATCTCGGGCATCAGCCAGGGCAGCAGTTCGGTATTGTCTTCGCTGTGCACGCGCATGTCGCGGATGAGCACCTCGTGGCGGCACGGCGGCAGCACGAAGCGCACGGCATCGGCACCGCGCTGCTGGATCTGGAACGTGGGGTCGGTGAGGTCGTAGCGGAAGTCGACGTCGAACTCGATGATCAACGTGATCCGGCGCGACGACAGCAGCCAGTGCAGGTACTTCTTGCCGAACTCGCCCAGCCAGTGGTCGCTCGCGGTGATGACCTCCTTGGTCATCACGCGAAATACCGACAGCTCGCCGACGGCCCGCATCGAGGTGATGAAATGTTCGATGCTGACCACCTGCGGCGCACGCGACCCACGGCGGCGCCCACGGCGCGCCAGGCGCCAGGTGAGCAACGTCGCCAGGGCCAGAAGTACCCCCCCGCCAAAACCGATCAGGAGATTCGACACACCGGCACTCCTCGGGACCATACCGGGGCGCACCCGTCGCGCACCGGCCGCTCCCAGGATGGCATCGCGGGGGCCAGGGCGCAAGCGGAGGCCAGCATGGGCCGACGGCGCTAGACCGTCACGAGCGACGCCAGACGCTGAATATCGGCGCGGGAGAAAACGTACGGCAGTTCAGGCAGATCGGCGAGCAGCTCGGGCGGCCACGTCGGCACATCCGCGGTGCGCAGGGCAGCCGTGACGATGGGCTGCTGGCGTAGAAAGGCGAGCAAGCGCGCGAGCTGCTCCCGCGTCACGCCGCTGGGATCCAGCACGACCAGCTTCACGTGGCGCGCGCTCTGTTCGCGTCCAAAGAAGTCGCGCGCCGGATACTGGGTATGTCCGAAGTGCTCGAGCAGACCACCCACCCAGCGCTGAGTCTCGGGGTCGGTCGAGACGAGCACCACCGGAAACGCATCGTCGTTCGCGGACCTGGCCTGCCCGATCGTGCCGTCTTCGTCGGCGATCTGCAGGAAGATCCTCATCTCGTCGATCTTGGCGTGCATCCGGTTAAGAGCGCCACGGAGCTGGTCCGGCTCCAGGCACCACAGCCGCAGCAAGCGGCTCACCGCGTTCTCGCTCGCGGGGCGCTCGAATGCACCGCCATGGATGCAAGCCAGTACGTCGCCGAGGGCCACCAGCGTGGTCAGCGGTTGCTCGCGGCTCGCCGTGATCCGCAGCGAGTGATGGTAGCGCGCAGCGTCCTGGAGGGCCGCCGGAAGCTGCCAGAATTCCATCAGTTTCTGCCCCACCTGGGCGTGGCTCATGCCGAGGGCCACCTTCTCGGCCAGGAGGGGATCATCGGCGTCACCGCTGGCCTCGCAGGCCTGCGTGTAGGCGCCGGGTGCCGCACTGGCCAGGATGAGGTGACCGATGTCGTGCATGAGACCCGCGATGAAGGCCTCCTCGGGATCGTGGCGCAGGCAGTCGGTCATCTCGGCCAGGGCCTGCGCGCCGGCTCCGGTGGCCAGGGCGTGGTCCCAGAAGTCGGACATCGCGCGGCCGCCGCCCAGCTTCTTGAGCGCCGAAACCATGCCGAAACCCATGGCCACGTTGCGCACGCCGCTGAAGCCGAGCACGACCACGGCACGCGTGATCGTCGAGATCTCGCCGGTCAGACCGTAGAAGGGACTGTTGACGAGCTTGAGCACCTTGCCCGCCAGGGCCTGGTCGCTGGACAGCACCCTGGTCACATCGTCCGCGGAACTGTCCTCGTCGTTCATCACCGAGAGCAGCTTCGACACAACGATCGGCAACGGCGGCAGCGTGCGCATCGCCGTCATCACCTTGGCCTTGATATTGGACACGGCCGGCCTCCGGGCGCGGGTCAGGCTTGAAGGATCCGTAGGGCTATCGGCCGGCGGCAGTGGGACTTGAGCCGCGCCTCAGTCGCGTTCGTCGCGCCTTGGCGGGCCGCCACGTCGCAGCATCGTGCCGAACCGCTCGTTGACGCGGTCGACGATGCGATCGAGGGTGCGCTCCCGCTCGCGCGTGGGATCGCCGAAGAGTTCGCTCTGGCTCGCGCCGGCATGGTCGAAACCCGAGGTGGTCACCCCGATGAGCCGCAGGGGACGGCCGCGCCGGCCCAGCCGCTCGGCGAGTAGCCTCCGCGCTGCGGCGCGGATGGTGATGGTGGAATCGGTGGGCTGCGGCAACGTCTGGGCCCGCGTGTGCGTCGTGAAATCCGGATAGCGCGCCTTGAGCGTCACCGTGCGCGCGCTCAAGCCCGCCCGCCGCAGGCGCCAGGCCACCTTCTCGGCCAGGCCATCGAGGATCTCCTGCAGCGTCGCGGCATCGGCGATATCCTCCGCGAACGTCAGCTCGTTGCCTATCGACCTGGCCTCATGCTCCGGCACAACCGGGCGCTCGTCCTCGCCCACCGCGAGTTGCAACAGATGGTCGACCTGATCACCGAGGCGGAAGGCGAGCACGTCCCGCGGCGTGGCCAGCAGGTCGGCGACGCGGCGGATGCCGAGAGCATGCAGTTCCCGCGCCGTCACCTTGCCCACGCCCCAAAGTGCCTCCACCGGCAGGGCGGCCAGCCGCGCCCGGGCATCTTGCGGCGTGAAGACCACGAAACCGTCAGGCTTCTCGAGGCCGCTTGCGAGCTTGGCGAGGAACTTGTTCGGCGCCACGCCCACCGAGGCCGCCAGTCCCAGTTCGTCGCGGATCGCCGTCTTGATGACGCGGCCGACCGCGGGCGCCGGACCGAAGAGGCGCTGGCAACCGGTGACGTCGAGGAAAGCCTCGTCGATGCTCAACGGCTCCACCAGCGGCGTCATGCGCGCGAAGATGGCGAAGACCTGCTGCGACACCTCGAGGTAACGGGCCATGCGGGGGCGCAGGAACACGCCCTCGGGACAGAGCGTCACCGCACGCGCCGCGGGCATGGCGCTGTGCACGCCGTGGCGACGCGCCTCGTAGCTGGCCGCGGCCACCACACCGCGGCCCTCGGGCGTGCCGCCCACGATCACGGGCTTGCCGCGCAGCGAGGGTTCGTCGAGCACCTCGACCGATGCGTAGAACGCGTCCATGTCCACGTGCAGGATCGCGCGTCCGGGCGTGATCGCCATCACGGCTCTCCGCGGAAGGTCCGTTCGAGGTGGGCGAGCTTCATTTCCAGCTCCCGATTCCAGATGCGATTCAGGGCCGTGTCAGCGCGCCGGCGCCACAGGGGCGACGCATCCGCGAGCGCGGCCTCGAGCTGCCAGCGGTGCTCGAAACTCCGCCCGGCGAGCCCGCGCAACGCCCGGAGCTGATCGAGGCTGAGCCAGTCCGCGTCGACACTCAGGTTGATCCGCCCGAGGTCGACCTTCAGCGGCAACACCTCGGCCGCTTCCACCGCGGCCCGCGCCTGGTCGCCCGAAAGGTGCGTCACCTTTTCCACGCGCGACTGGAGAGCCACGGCATTGTCGAAATCCCGCCCGGCGAGGGCGTCGAATCCCGCGCCAGGAATGCCGCGCGCCTCGAGGTGGGCCACGACTGCGCTGTCGATACGGTAGGTCACCGCGCGCGCCACCGGCTGGTCGAAGACGTTCTCCACGAAGAATAGCAGGAAGAACGCGATCGCTCCCGCCGCGATCGGCGTGATCAGCCAGCCCAGACCGATCTCGCCGAGCGCACGCCAGCGGACGCCGCGTCCACCCTTGAGCAGTCCGAGTCCGATGATCGCCCCCACGACCGCCTGGCTCGCCGAGACGGGCACGAGCGGGAAGGTGGGCAAGCCATGCTGGGCGAGCCACGCCTGCAGCCCCTCGCTCGCGAAGAGCGTGAGCACCAGCGCGGTGGCCAGCACCACGACGATGGCCGCCTCCGGCGAGATGCGCATGAGTCTGCCGCCGACGGTGCGCATCACGCGCCCCGAGTACGTGAGCACGCCCGAGGCGATGGCCAGTCCGCCGAGCAGGAACAGAAGCTGGTCCGCGGAGAGCGTGAAGAGTCCGCCCACCGATGCGGCGCGGAACGGGTTGTCGGGCACGAAGACACCCACCACGTTGGCGATGTTGTTGGCTCCGAGGCTGAACGAGCCCAGCGCGCCCACGACGATGAGCGCCGCGCGCACGTACGCATCCTGGCGCATCATGTGCGGCCGCGTGGCGCGCAGCAACCACCGCATCAACAGGTAAAGGAGCGCCGCCGCCAGTGCGGCGATCGCCGGGCTGAGCACCCAGGTCGTGAGGATCATCAGCAGCACGCTCGTGTCGGTGAGCGACGCGGTGTAGAGGTTCCAGCCGAGAATGGCGCCGACCACGGCCTGGCCGGTGGAGATGGGCAGTCCGGCGCGCGTCATGATGAGCGTGGCGAGCGCCGCCGCGAGCGCCACCGTGAACGAGCCACCGATCGCCGTCACCGACCCCAACCGTGCCAGGGTACCGGTCGGGCCGGAGCCGCCGATCACGGCGCCCGCCACCACGGCCACGGAACAGATGATCGTCGCCATGCGCAGCGTCACCATACGGCTGCCCACCGCGGTGCCGAACACGCTGGCCGCATTGTTCGCGCCCAGCGACCAGCCCAGAAAGAGGCCGCTCGAGAGGAAGACGAGGATTCCCAGGCCCAGGTTCATCGCGCCGCCTACATCTGCCGCTTGATGGCGTAGATCGCCAGGCGTCCGGCCACGTGCTCGGCCGTGTCGGCCACGAAGTCCACCGACTCGGCGAAGTACCGGAGCTGCACCTTGTGCGCGAGTTCGAGATCGCCGGCGAAAATGCGCCGCTTCAGCTCCAGGCCGATATGATCCGCCTGGCCCTCGAAGTGGTATACCTTGACCAGGTGGTCCGACACGGCGGCGGGATCGCGGAAGAATCGCCGCGCCGCCAGCACGACGGCCTCGGCGGCCTCGGCGGCCGATTCGGTGAGGCGCCGGAACTCGTCGCCCAGCGGATGCGGCACCTGCGGCCGTTCCACGTCGAAGCGGTGCAGGCAGCTCTTGGCGCGGTCGATGATGTCGTCGGTGTGCTCGAGCAGGCCGAGCACGTCGCCGCGGTGCTCGGGGATGAGCGAGTGGCTGTAGAGGAACGACTCGACCTCGCGGCTCAGATGATCGGCATTGCGCTCGAGTTCGTCGATCAACGCCAGCTTGGCCGCGAAATCGCGCTCGCGATCGCCGAGGTAGTCGTCGATGCCGTCGCGAAAGATGAGGATGCCCTTCGTGATGGTGTCGAGGAAATCGTCGATCTGCTTCTCGACCACGATCGTCTTGCCGAAGAACGGCATGTCTACCTCCCGGCGTTCACCAGCGCGAGTAGGGGTTCACGGCAAGCTGCGAGTTCTTGTAACGGTGGTCGTCGGTCACCTCGGCACCCACCCAGGGCGGCCGCGGAAACGTGTCGGCGGCGTGCTCCAGCTCGAGCTCGGCGAGCACGAGACCGGCGTTCTCGCCGGCGAACACGTCCACCTCCCAGACCCGCTCACCGTGCGCCACACGGTGGCGCACCTTGCGGATGATCGGTCCGGGGCACAGCGACAGGAGCTGCCTCGCGTCGTCCACCGGAATCGCGTACTCGAACTCCAACCGCTCGGGTCCACGCGACGCACCCTTGATTGTGAGCCAGGCGGCTTCGGCGGCCCGGCGCACGCGCACCGTCGGCGTGGTGCCACTCGTGAGGTAGCCCTGTTCGTATTCGGTACTCGTGACGACGTCGGCACGCCAGCCGTCGTCCGCCACCAGGAACTTGCGCTCGATCTCGCGTCCCACGGCCACTCCTTCCGCGCTCCCCAGCATAGTCCGCGCGACGCCGGCTGTCCAAGACCATTCCCCCTGGCGATGGCCATGCCGGGCGGCTAAGCTGGTGCCTGTCCGATGGGTGGCCGGGTTCGTCGTCGAGGGGATCGGGCGCCGGCAGGAGGAGTCTCGCGATGTGCGGCCGCATCACTCTGAAGTCGCCCGCTCAGCTCGTGGCCGAGGAGTTCCAGCTCGCCCACGTGCCGGAGCTGATCCCGCGCTACAACATCGCCCCCACGCAACCGGTGCTCGCCGTCCTCCTGGACTCCGACGGCCGGCGGACGCCTCGCGCCCTGAAGTGGGGCCTCGTTCCGCCCTGGAGTCGCGACCCCCGCAACGGTGCCAAGATGTTCAACGCGCGCGGCGAGACGGTGATGGAGAAGCCGGCCTTCCGCGAGGCCTTTGCGCACCGCCGCTGCCTGATCCCGGTCGACGGCTTCTACGAATGGCGCAAGCAGGGACGTGAACGCTTGCCGCTCTACTTTCACGCCGGCGACGATCGGCTGCTGGCGCTGGCCGGATTGTGGGAACACTGGGAGTACCCGGGCGGCGAGGTCATCGAGTCGTGCAGCATCCTGACAACCGCCGCCAACGATCTGATGCGTCCCATCCACCACCGCATGCCCGTGATCCTGGACCGCGCGTCCCGCGAACCGTGGCTGAGGACACCGCCCGACGCCGCTGCGGCGTTGCTTCCCCTGCTGCAGCCGGCGCGCGAGGGGTGGCTGGCGGCCCACCCGGTGGCGTCCCTGGTCAACAAGCCGGCGAACGACGGTCCGGAACTGATCGTGCCGCAGCACCGCACGCCGCCGGGGCAGCTGAATCTCTTCTCATAGATCGTCTTCTAGATCGTCTTTTCAGAGATCTTCGCCGTCGCGACGCGCCCGGTCTCGTACTGCTCGAGCAACTCCGCCAGCAGCCGCGGCACCAGAGCCAGGTGTTCCGGCGTTTCCACGTACGCGATGCGCATCTGCGTGGCCCCTGGATTGGGCGCGCCCGGCGGCAGGCTGTAGAAGCCGGCCATCGGGGCCGTCAGCAACGTGAGCTGCCGCGCGTCGACGTCCACGGCCCCCTCCCGCGCGCACCAGGAGACAAAGGCTTTCGCGTCGAAGCCGGACTGCACAATGTCGCGCACGTCCACCACCGAGTAGATGCTTGCGTCCGGATTCGAGACGATGATCCCGGGGATCGTGCCGTGCAGCCCCTCCGTCACTCGCAGCAGCAGACGGCGGTAGTACTCGCGCTGGCTTGCGAACCAGCGCCGCAGATCGTCGCGCGACTCGTGGGCGATGGCTCCGAAGATCCACTGGCCGATGTGGCTGCTGCACAGGCTGGCCGTGTTCTCGGCGACGGCGCGTGCATGCAGCTCGGGGTTGTCGGTGACCAGGGCGCCGATGCGCAGGCCGCAGGCGTTCCAAACCTTGCTCGTCGTCTCGATGCTCACACGCCTCCCGGTGATGCCGGGCACCTCGTCCTCGCTGATTCCCCAGATGCTCACCGGGCCATCGCCGGTGTAGTACAGTTCGCGGTAGGCCTCGTCGCTGATCAACCACATGCCGTGCTCCACGCACAGTCGCGCCAGGTCGCATAGCTGCTGCCGCGTGTAGAGCTGGCCGGTGGGATTGTCATACGGGATGACGACGAGCGCGCCGGGGCGGTGCTCGCGGATGACGGCCTCGATCTGTGCGATGTTCGGCAGCGTGAAGCGACCATCTTCCTGCAGGTTGCGCGTGATCGACACCGTGGCGCGGCCCAGGCGATCGGCGAAGCTCTTGTAGTTCGTGTAGGCCGCGTCGATGAGCATGAGCGGCTTCTCGGCGCTGCCGGCTGGACCACAACAGCCCACGATCACCAGTTCCATCGCCTGACTGCCCCCGTCGGTGATCTGCACGTGCAAACCATCCACGGGCAGATCGCTGGCCGCGATGATCGTACGGAAGGCCAGGATCGTCTCGGGTAGCCCCACCGTGGCGGTGTACTTCACCACACCGTCGGCGAATGGGCTGCCGGGCGTGCCCAGATGGCGCAGCCGATCGGTCATCGCGGGATGCATCGGCAAGGTGACGTTGCCGATCGCCACGTTGATGGCTTCCACCTGATCGGTGCGCCTGGCGAACTCGATCTGAGCCATACGGATGACGCTGGGCTGGCGGCTGGCGTAGTGCGCGGAGAGCGTGGCCTCGGCCATGGTCGACTCCTCAGCGGGGTTTGGAAACGCGGGTGCCGGACCCCGAATCTGGTCAATGCCGTCGCCATCGGCAAGGCGCCACGAGACCGGGAGCACACGCCGGCACACCGAAATCGGCGATCGACTCCCCAACCCCCGCGACCGTACGGCCACCGTAGTTCATGCAGAACCCGAACGATAGTATGGTAATCGCTTGAAATATTATACAGTTGCGAACGCGGATCGCGCGATCCAAAGGACCTCTCGAGGCGGCTGTCCGGGCTCACCCGCCCCGAGGCTCTCCCACGTTCTGATGGAATACATGGCGCTCGCGGGAACGGTTGTCGTGGCCGACGAGACGAACCGTTGCCAGGTTCCCAAGCGCCTCCAGAACCTCGCCAGGGTCCCACACGAGGGCGCGGACGGCCGGCGAGAGAACGTGGACGTCGCTGAACCCCGCGGTCAGCAACGTGATGGCCTTGCCATCGATGGTCACGAGGCACTATCCTTCTGGCGCGATTTCGCCGTTTGCGGCGATTTCGCGTTCCGCGGCGATCTTGGTCCTTCAGTCCCGTGAGGGCAGGCCGAACCCGCGAGACACACCCGCACCCGGAGCGTGAGACATGAAAGTGGCGTTCGTCGACCTCAAGGCCCAGTACGCGAGCATCAAGCCCGAGATCGATCAGGCCCTGGCTGCCGTGGTCGGCGACTGTGCGTTCATCGCAGGCAAGTATGCGACGGCGTTCGAGAACGACTTCGCGGCGTACATCGGTCGGCAGCACTGCGTCGGCGTGGCCAATGGCACGGACGCACTCTACGTGGCCATGAAGGGGCTGGGCCTCGGCCCGGGCGACGAAGCCATCACCGCCGCCAACACGTTCATCGCCACTGCCGAGGCCATCACGCACACCGGCGCTGAGGTGGCCTTCGTCGACAACGATCCCCTCACGTACAACCTGGACATCGACCGAATCGAGGCCGCCATCACGCCGCGCACGCGGGCCATCGTCCCGGTGCATCTCTACGGCCAGCCCTGCGACATCGAGGGCGTGATGAGGATCGCGGCGAAGCACGATCTCCTCGTGATCGAGGACGCGGCACAGGCCCACGGTGCGAAGGTGGTCGACCGCAACGTCGGCACGTTCGGCCACTGCGCTTGCTACAGCTTCTATCCGGGCAAGAACCTGGGCGCCTACGGCGACGCCGGAGCTATCGTCACCGACGACGCGAAGCTCGACGCCTTCGCGCGCAGCTTTGCCAACCACGGCCGCAGCGAACAGTACTTCCACGACATCGAGGGCGTGAACAGCCGCCTCGACGGGTTCCAGGCGGCCGTCCTCGCCGTGAAGCTGCGCCACCTCGAGACGTGGACCGAGGCCCGCATCGCCACGGCCCGCCGCTATGACGCGGGGCTGCAGGGCGTGTGCGTGACACCCGCCGTCTCCCCCGGCGTGCGGCACGTCTACCACCTCTACGTCATCCGCGTGGCCAATCGCGACGAGGTGCGCCAGCACCTGCAGGAGGCCGGGATCGCCACCGGTATCCACTACCCCGTGGCGCTGCCCTATCTGCCGGCTTTCGCCCGACTCGGCCACCGGCCGCAGGATTTCCCGGTGGCCCACGGAGCCATGACCGAGATCCTCAGCCTGCCCATGCACGGCGATCTGACGAGCGACCAGATCGACCATGTGATCGAGACGGTGCGCCAGGTGGCCCGCATGCCCGAGTAGCCTGCCACCGCGCGGTCAGGCCCAAGAAACGCGGGGCCGGGGATCTCTCCCCGGCCCCAAACGTCCCGCCGCAGCGTACTCAGCTCGAGCTTACTCGAAGAGCGCCTTCACGGTCGACCAGCTGGTCGGCACGGTGGCGATGTCCGGCTCGATGCCTGTGATGCTGGCCACGTAGTCGTACATGTTGGGATCACCGGCTGGCGGCGCAAACACCGTCGGGCCGACCCAGAACCACACCGCTGCGCCATGGGCGTAGCCGGTGATCGTCATATAGGCCTCGAGGCAAGGACCGCCAGTCGCCTGCTGAGCAACGGCGACGCTCGCGCAGTCCTGGGGGCTGAGTTCGAACATGTAGGTCGCCTGCTCGGCATCCAGCGTCACATCGATCGCCAGATCCGGCCCCATGAGCAAGATGAACCAGTCGGTGTCGCGGTACTGCGCGCCACCGGGGGAGCTGTACCAGCCGCTGACGCCGCACAACGTGAGCGCACCGTCATTGTTGTTGTCGATCAGGTTCTGGAACGGGAAGCCCGCCGAGTTGCAGCCACCGTTGTAGTGGTCCACGTAGCCGTCCATCAGGTCCGGCTCACCCTCGGCGACAGCGTCGCCGCCCGGGCATTCGAGGATGCAGGGCTGGTGCCACAAGACGGTGATCGTGTAGTCGCCATTGGCGGTGGAGTACCCGTCGACGACGATGTAGTACTGCACACCGGCCATCACCGGAGCCGTGAGCTGTGACTGCAAGCCACAGAAGTCGTCGTTGCAGGCGACTTCCACCAAGCCCGCATCAAAGACATACAAGCCGGTGTCATAGGTGGAGCCGCAGAGCGAGATGTCCAGGGCTCCGTCCTCCGTCGGCGTGTAGGTGTAGACGACATCGGGTGCCCCCGCGTCATAGACGCACGCGCTCGAGTAGTCGTTAACGTAGCCTGTCGTGGTGCCCGCGTCGTTGTAGGGCAGACTGGAGATCACCGTCGCGTCGAAGATGGTGTCGCCGCCCTGGAGCGCGGGGTTGGGAATATTCACGGGATAGACGGACGGGACCTTCACGGGAGCCTGGTTACCGACATCGGCGGCGGATGCAGCACCGACCAGACAAAGTACGAGTGCAATCGTGAACAACTTCCACATGGCTGCTGTCCCTTCGCTTGAGATCTGTGTACTCCATATCGGTCGCTCGTAGAAATGCGGGCGATCGTATCCGAGGGTCTCGAGAACGGGGGCGATGCGTGTTCGCGATGCTGCGTCTTCAATCAGCGGCCGGCGGGTCCCCGCTGCCCCCATCACTCGTCAATGACGAGATCCTATCACATCGGGATATCACGATTCCATCACAAAAGAATAAAGATATCCGTTTTTATAGAGACATCATCGGTGTAATTGCTCAATCAGGCCACCGCCAGTCAGGACCTCCCGGAACGGCGGGAACATCAAGGCGCGGATCGCGTTGGCCGTGCCCCGCCCCATCAACCGAACGGCCCGGAACGCCATGACACGCAAAAAACCGGGACCGGCGCTTGCGCACCGGCCCCGGCATGACCAGAAATCTGGTTCTCGAATCAGGCCTAGTTGAACAGGGCCTTCACGGTCGACCAGTTCGCGGACTCGGTGGCCACATCGGGCTCGAGACCGGTGAAGCTGTCGACGTAGTTGTACTCGTTACCCGCACCGGACGGCGGTGCGAAGACCGTCGAGCCGTTCCAGAACCACACCGTCTGGCCCTCGGCGTAACCGGTGATGGTCATGTAAGCCTCGAGGCACGGGCCACCGGTGGCCTGCTGAGCGACGGCGACGGAGGCGCAGTCCTGGGGGCTGAGCTCGAACATGTAGGTCGCCTGCTCGGCGTCCAGCGTCACGTCGATCGCGCCGCTGGGGCCCATGGTGAGGATGTACCAGTCGGTGTCACGGTACTGCGCGCCACCCGGCGAGCTGTACCAGCCGCCAACGCCGCACAGGGTCAGGTTACCGGAGTTGTCGCCAATGAGGGTCTGGAACGGGGTACCGGCCGAGTTGCAGCCACCGTTCCAGTGGTCCACGTAGCCGTCCTGCAGCGTGGGCTCACCCTCGGCCACGGAGCCGGCCGGGCAGCTGATGATGCAGGGCACGTTCTCGGTGACGTCCATGGAGTAGTCACCGAACGAGCCGCCGTAACCGTCGACGATGATGTAGTAGGTCTGGCCGGCCGTCATGGCCACGTTCTCGACCTTGGAGGAGTACACGAAGCAAGGAGCGCTCAGGTAGAAGTCGTCGTTGCAGGCGACCAGCGCGAGCGAGCTGTCGTACACGTAAACCTTCGTGTCGTAGCTCGAGTTGCACAGGTCGACGTCGACGGCGACGTTGCTCGACGGGGTGTAGGAGTAGCACACGTCCGGCGCGGTCGAGCCGGTGTACGGGCAAGCCTCGTCGTAGTCGTTGACGTAGCCGGAGGTCGTGCCGCTGTCGCTATAAGGCACGCTCGAAATCACGGTCGCGGAGAAGATGGTGTCGCCACCCTGGAGTTCAGGGTTGGGGACGTTCTCGGGAACCACGGGAGTAGCCTTGACGGGAGCCTGAATGCCAAGGTCGTTGGCGGCGGCGACGCCGACCATACACAGGACCAAGGCAATCGTGAGCAACTTACGCATGGTTCATTTTCCCTTCGCTTTAAGTGGGCCAACCTGAGTTGCGAGGGCGGATCCGGGCTTGCCGGGCCGCCCAATCGTTGGCGAGTGGTAACCTCTCTTGTCTATCCGGACCAGGTCGGGCCAGCCGCCCTGAACGAGGTCCAAATCACTCGCACATCGGACTGTATCACGAATTCCGACTAAATTTCTAGAAGAAAATACTACAGAATCCATTTTTTTTTGTTCACTGCGGTCTGGATATCAGGAAACGCGATACCAGCGAGACGACGACGGCCCGTGGCGCTGCGCGCGCCACGGGCCGTCATGCATTGCGAATAAATCATTTACCGAACTAGCAGCGGCGCCACCACGACCGAGATCACGGACATGAGCTTGATCAGGATGTTGAGGCTCGGGCCACTCGTGTCCTTGAACGGGTCGCCCACGGTATCGCCAACCACGGCGGCCTTGTGAGCGTCGCTGCCCTTGCCCCCGTGATGTCCGCCCTCGATGTATTTCTTGGCGTTGTCCCACGCACCGCCCGAATTCGACTGGAAAAGCGCCATCAGCACGCCCGACACGGTCACGCCGGCCAGCAACCCGCCCAGCATCTGGACGCCGCCGAGAAAGCCCACGGCCACCGGGGTGACGATGGCGATGAGGCCCGGCAACACCATCTGCTTGATGGCCGCCGCCGTCGAGATGTCCACGCAGGTGCGGTAGTCCGCCTTGGCCTCGCCGCTGAGCAGGCCGGGGATCTCGCGGAACTGGCGCCGCACCTCCTCGATCATCGAGAAGGCCGCCTTGCCCACGGCGAGCATGGCGAGGCTCGAGAAGAGGAAAGGCAGCATCGCGCCGAAGAACAGCCCCACCAGCACGTGAGGCTCGAGCAGGTCGATCTTCTCGAGGTGGACTGCCTGCTGGTACGCGCTGAACATGGCCAGCGCCGTGAGGGCAGCCGAACCGATCGCGAAGCCCTTCCCGATCGCCGCGGTAGTGTTGCCCACGGCGTCGAGCTTGTCGGTACGCGCGCGGACGTCCGGCCCGAGGGCGGCCATCTCGCTGATGCCCCCCGCGTTGTCGGCGATGGGACCGTACGCGTCTACCGCGAGCTGGATCCCGGTCGTCGACAGCATGCCGAGTGCTGCGATACCGATGCCGTAGAGGCCCGCCGTCGCATAGGCCGCGAGGATCACACCGCAGAGCACCACGATGGGCAGAGCGGTGGAGAGCATGCCGGTGGCCAGGCCGGTGATGATGTTGGTGGCCGACCCGGTCTCGCAAGCCTTCGCGATGTTGTGCACCGGGCGGCGATTCTCCGCCGTGAAGTACTCGGTGAGCATACCGATGGCGATGCCGCCGGCGAGCCCGGCCACTGTCGCCCAGAAGACGCCCATGGCCTTGTCGGCAGGCAGCATGTTGCGCACGAGGAAGAGCGTGACGATGACCATCAGGATTCCGGCGCCGAAGGTGCCGGTGTTGAGCGCGGTCTGAGGGTTGCCGCCCTCGCGGGTGCGCACGAAGAACGTGCCCGCGATGGAGACGACGATGCCGATCGCCGCCACGGCCAGCGGCAACAGCACCGCCGGCAGCGGGTTCTGCGGCACGAAGCCCACCGCCAGGATCATGGTGCCCACGATCGAGCCGACGTAGCTCTCGAAGAGGTCGGCGCCCATGCCGGCCACGTCGCCCACGTTGTCGCCCACGTTGTCTGCAATCACGGCCGGGTTGCGCGGATCGTCCTCGGGGATGCCCGCTTCGAGCTTGCCCACCAGGTCGGCGCCCACGTCCGCCGCCTTGGTGTAGATACCGCCGCCCACGCGCGCGAAGAGCGCGATGCTGCTGGCGCCGAGGGAGAAGCCGGAAAGCACCTGGAGGATGCGCTGCATTCCCCAGGTACCGCCAAAGAAATGATCGTAGGCGATGAAGAGTACGCTGAGCCCCAGCACACCCAGACCCACCACGCAGAAGCCCATCACGGTGCCGCCGCTGAAGGCGACGACGAGCGCCTTGCTCAGCCCCGTGCGCGCCGCGTTCGTCGTGCGCACGTTGGCCACCGTCGCGATCTTCATGCCGAAGTACCCGGCCAGCGCCGAGCACACGGCGCCGACCACGAAGCTCAGGCCGATGAGCATCGACGATTCGGCCTGGTGAGCGTTGCCGACGGCCAGCAGCACGCCGACCACGACCACGAAGACGGCCAGCACGCGGTACTCGCGGGTCAGGAACGCGATGGCGCCTTCCTGGATATGGGCGGCGATGGTCTGCATCTCGGGCGTACCGGCGTCTTGCTTGCGCACCCAGGCCGCCTTGTAGGCAGCGAATGCGAGGCCCAGGATACCGGCGAGAGGAATGAGGTAGATCATCAGCGCTAGCTCCTCACGGTCGGGACTGGTGGGGTCGTCCAGCCTTGTTTCATGGCAGGCGGCCCCGACGTGGATCGCGATCGTCGGGGCCTGCCTGGAAGCAGAAAAGGGCGTATCAGTCCGCCGGAAACGCGCCCAAAGGTACCCTGCTTCGCCAGGACACGCAAGGTCGGGTTGAACCCGCTCCGCCTACCGCCCCTTGATCTCCAGCATCTCGATGTCGAAGATCAGGGTGGCGTCGGGTGGGATCACTTCCTTAGGTCCCATGTGGATGCCCCGCGAACCGTACGCCAGATCGGGCGGGACCGTCAGCTCCCGCAGCTCGCCCTTCTTCATGCCCAGCAGACCGGCCTCCCAGCCCGGGATGACTTTCTTCTGGCCCAGCTTCAGGGTGAAGGGTCGTTTGCGATCGCGGGAGCTGTCGAACTTGTCGCCCTTGTTGCCGTCGGCATCGGCGAGGTACCCGTCGTAGTGCACCGTGCAGATATCATCGACCTCGGCAGCCGGGCCCTCCCCTTCCTTGAGCACCTTGATGCCGACCCGCGGGATCCCCACGACCTCGACCTCGAAATGCAACGTCGCATTGGCGGGGATGTTGGTGGTGCCGCGCTCGCCGTATCCCAGCTCCGGTGGGATCACCAGCTCTCGCTTGCCGCCCAACCGCATGCCCACGATGCCGCGGTCCCAGCCCTTGATCACCATGCCCGAGCCCACCTTGAAGGAGAATGGCTCGTTGCGGTCGTAGGAGCTGTCGAACTTCTCGCCCTTCTGGCCGTTGTCGTCGAGCCAGCCGGTGTAGTTCACCTTCACGAAGTCGCCATCGGCCACCTCGGGGCCATCGCCCACGGTGATGTCATGGATGTCGACGCGGGGCACGTTCACGAGCTCGATCGTGTACTTCAGGGTGCTGTTCGCGGGAATCTTGGGCAGTTCGCGCTCGCCGTAGCCCAGCTCGGGGCCGATGATGAGCGTGCGCTTGCCGCCGACGCGCATCCCGATGAGGCCCTTGTCCCAGCCCTCGACCATGGCGCCGTGGCCGACCTGGTAGTCGAATGGCGCATCGTGGCTGCGATCGAACTCCTCACCCTGCTTGCCGCCGTCGTACAGCCAGCCGATGTAGTTGACCTGGACGAAGTCGCCGTCCTGGACCGTCTCACCGGTGCCGACCACCTCGTCCTCGACGAAGATGTAGTCGCTCTTCAAGGCCTTCTCGACCGGATTGCCGCATCCGGCCACCAGGATGATGGCCGGCAGAACCAGCCACCAGATCCTCGCGTCGCACCGCATGGAATCCCCTTCTGTATGGGTCTATTGTCTCGGGACAGCCTTGAGGTTGACATTCTCGCGCGAAAAGTCAAGGTTCAGGCGGGCGGCCGATCGCCCGGGCATCCGGCTCCACCATCACGCTTCGCAGGACTGTCCATGTTCGAACGCGCCCGTCAACACCTGGTCTGGCTGCTGGGTTTCCTGCTGATGGCCAATCTCTACCTCGTGCCCACGCTGGCCGCTTCGCCGCGGGCCACGGACCTGGTGGGCATGGTGCTCGGCCTGTGGGCCCTGCGGCGCCTCGCCATGGGCCGCCTGCCCGTGGCCGCCCTGGCCGTGCTCGCCCTCGTCGACCTCGGCCCCATCGGCTGGCTGTTCATGAGCCTGCTCAACCCCGACCAGGCCACCCTGGCGCAGAGCGCCCGCTGGCTGCTGGCAGCCCCCTGGGCCCTGGCGCTTCTCGTCTTCGTACAGAACGAGGACGCGTGCCAGCGTTTCGCCTGGGGCCTGGTGTGGGGCGGTGCCACGAACATCGCGGTGATCATCGCCCAGTTCGTGGGCCTCGAGGGGCTCCTGCGGCGCGCGGGACTATCGAGCAACCAGTCGGTATTCTACTACTACGTCTACAACACCGTGCGCATCCCCGGCCTGCACGGCACACCGAACGCGAGCGCGGCCATCGTCAGCCTGGTGGTGCCGGCGAGTTTCTACCTCTACTTCCGCAAGCGCGTCTCGCTCCTGATCCCCCTGGCCGCCCTGGGCGGTTTCGCGATCGCGCTCAGCCTGACGAGCACGCGCAGCCCCCTCCTCGTCACCGTGGTCTTTCTCGCCTATGCCTTCGTCGTCGCCCGCGAGGTGGGGCGCGCCCTGCTGATCGGCACCCTCGTCATCGCCCTGGTCGTGCCGGCCTTGCTCGTCTTCGGCCCCCCCGGTGGACGCAGCCGCTGGGAAGACACCATGGCCATTCAGGTGAACGCGAGCGAACGTCTGGAGACGAACCGAGCTTCGGTGGGACTGGCGCTCGCCCATCCCCTCGGGCTCGGCGTCACACAGGGCAAGGAAGCGCTCTACGACGCCGCCGGGATTTCCGCCACGCACGACGCCTTCCTGCAGGCGGCCGTCTTCCTCGGCCTTCCCCTCGCGCTCGCGCTCATCACCGCGATGCTCGCGCTCATCGCCCGCGGCATCGCCGGCGGGGGCAGTCCGACGCTGCTGCTGCTTGCCCTGCTCGCCTTCCACACGACCGGGCTCTTCCTGTTCGAGGAACACCTCAACAACCCGAGCTTCGTGATCCTCGCGAGCTGGTTCATCGTGGCCGCGAGCCGCTTGCACGGTCGGGGCATGGGCGTGGCGGGATCAGTCGTGGAAGATCTCGCGCCGGTGCCGATCGACGTAATCCCAGCCGAAGGCGAGCACGAGCCCGCCGAATATACCCAGGAACACCAGGATCGTGATGGCGCGCAGGGGCCGCGGCCGTACGGGTTTCGATGACACGATCGTCGTGCCCACGCGCTGCAATGGCGCCAGGGTCCCCAGCTTGACGAGGCGTCCCCGGATCTCCGTCTTCAGGTCGCGCCGTTTCATGGGCAGTTCCACGCGGATCTGCGCTTTCAGTTCGCCGATCTTGCGGTGAGCATCCGAGCGTTTGGCGGCGATCACGGTGGTGCGGTCGATACCGAGGCGCTCCTGCTGGAATCCGAGGCGCTTGATCTCGAGGGCGAAGCTGTCCTGCCGCGACTGGTTGCGCCACAGGGCCTGCTCCACCGTCACCTTGGCCAGCACCAGGTTGTGCTGCAGATCGCTGCGGTCGAGCACGGCATCGCGCTTGACCCAGGCGGGGATCTCCGCATCCCGCGCGTTGGACCCCTCGTTCTGTACTCGCGCGAGCGCGTCCTTGAGGGAGTCGAGGTCGTTCGCCAGACGTGGCTCCTGGTCGGTCAGCACCTCGAGTTGATTCTCGCAGCGCGCCTGCTGCGCCGTGGCCATGGCGAGGTCGATGTCGAGCTGCTTGGCCTGAGCCTCGATCTGGGCCGAGTCGGCGATGGCCGCTTCCAGACGCAACGCGGCGTTGTCCGTATCCTGTTCGAGGCCCGCGATCTGCGTCTCGAGGTTCTCGATCTGCAGCTCGAGGCCATCGCGCGTGAGGTTCAGCTCACTGGATAGCGTATCGCGTTCGGCAAACTCCATGAACAGCGTGATCCCGGTATCGAGGGTGGCCGTGGCCATCTCCGGGCTCGCGGCCGTGGTGGACAGGGTGACGACGTCGCCGCCTTGCAGATTCTGCAACCCCTGCGCCACGAAGTCGGCCTTGATCACCGGCCGCGCGGCCGATGGCAGGTCGAGACGCTTCACCAGTTCCCGCCGGTAGAGCATGTTCTCGTAATACTTCGTGATGTCCTTGAGCTGCCACTGGCGGTACGGGCCACCGTCGGGACTGAAGGCTGTGATGCCCGGACGCACCGTGGCGGTCGCCTCCCAGCGTCGCGTCCCGAAGAGGCCGTAGAGCACGCCCACGAGAAGGCCGAACACGGGCGGCAGGATGACCAGCAGCCGGCGGCGCCACAGGATGTTGAGGAGCGACGCCAGCGTCGCCTCGGACGCCGGTTCCTGGATCACTGTCAACCCGATCCTCCCTGATCTGGAGTACCTACGCGCGACTCCACGAGCTTCGCGCGACTACAAGAGCTTGCCCAGGGCCGCCTGCGAGTCGGCGAGCACCTGCGTGTGCAAGGACCCGCCGTGCGAGTCCATCGTCACCACGGCCGGGAACCGATCCACCCGGAACATCCAGATGGCCTCGGGCGAGCCGAACTTTTCCATCAGATGCACGCCCTCGACCGCCACCACCCGTTCGGCCAGCACCTGGGCGGCGCCACCGATGGCGTGCAGATACGCGGCACCCACCTTCTGGCAGTACTCCAGCGTCTTGGGCCCCATGCCGCCCTTGCCGATGACGCCACGGATTCCGTACTGCGCCATGAGCGGACCCTGGTACGGTTCCTCGCGGATGCTCGTCGTCGGGCCGGCCGCCTTGACCACCCAGCGATCGCCCTCGCGCACCACGACCGGTCCGCAGTGGTAGATGATGCTGTCCTTCAGATCGACCGGCGGCTTGCCGCCGTCGTGCAGGTACTTGTGGACGGCATCGCGGCCAGTGTACAACAGGCCCGTGATCTCGACCATCTGACCCACGCGCAGCTCGCGCATCTTTGCTTCGGTGAAGGGCGCTTCCAGCAACATGGTCGGTACCTCTCGAACTCGGGTGACGAGTGGGCTCAGGGTTCGTACAGCCAGCTCGTGATCTTGCCCGACGGCGACACGCGCATCCCGTTGCGCCGGTACGCCCAGCACATGTAGGACACCGAGACGAAGAACGAGGCCGGGAGGCGATTGCGATGCGTGATCTTGCACCCCAGCAGCGTGGTTGCGCCGCCGAAGCCCATCGGGCCGATGCCGAGACTATTGGCTTCCTTGACGATGCGCTTCTCGAGCTTGGCGAGGCTGGGTTCTGGATTCACGTCGTCGAGCGCACGGAAGAACTCCTCCTTGCTCGCCACGTAACCGGCACCGCGGTCGCCGCCGATGCACACGCCGAGGATGCCTGGCCCGCAACCCTTCCCCTGAGCCTGCATCACGGCATCGAGGACCGCCCGACGCACGCCCTCCAGATCGCGCCCGGCCCCGAGGCGGGTATCGGGCAGGCTGTACTGCGCCCCCACGTTCTCGCAGCCGCCACCCTTGAGGATGAGGCGCACGGTGAGGCTCTTGCCGGTGGTCTGGTGCAGATGGTACGACGGACTGCCCGGACCGAGGTTGGTCCCCGAGTTCTTCCCGGTGAGCGAGTCCACGGAGTTCTGGCGCAGGTAGCCGACACGGGTGGCCTCGACCACGGCCTTGTCGAAGACGCGACGGAACGTCTTCTCGTCGAGCCACGCCGGCAGGTCGGCGTAGCAGATGATGGTGCCGGTGTCCTGGCACAGCGGCAGGCTCTTGTCCCTGGCGAGCACGATGTTGTCGAGAATGACCTTCAGAGCGTACTTGGCCGTGGAATCCCTGGCCTCCCGCCGGTGCCCTTTCTCGATGACGCGCACCACGTCGGCAGGCAGCTCGGAAGAGGTGCGCCGGACGAGCTCCAGCAGGTGCTTCTCCAAGAGTTTGGCGTCCATGCTCGCTCCTTTGCGCTGGCAGGGGACGGACGGCGACGACGGGTGATCCCCGGTGGCCACGCGGCCGAACCGATGGTAACGGGCGGGACTGGCGCGGTCAAACCCAGTTCCGGCGCGCCCCGTTCCGGCGAGATCCCGCAGATCAGGGCGACGGGACACGGCCCCGGGATGCCGACTTGCCGGCCCGGGACCGGTCGTGATAGTTTTCATCCCACCTTATTCATGCTATCGCGTAGCGAGGCGAGTGGAACGGTCTCTGTGAGCGGGATCTCGCAGGGTTTGTGAGGGAGCCGTACCCGCCGGGGTACGGTGACCGAAACAAACCCGAGAAAGCCCGCTCACAGAGACCGTTACGCCGCCGCATTAGCGATAGCATGAATAAGGTGGGTTCACAGCCAGATCGCGTCAGGCGACCGCGCCAACGTCAGAGGAGACCGCCATGAAGTACCTGTTGCTCGGTGCCGGCCTGCAGGGTACGGCCATCGCCTTCGACCTGCTCCAGCAGGCGCCCGACACGACCTCGCTCGTCGTGGTCGATTCCCGCGCGGACGCGCTGGACCATCTCGCCACGCGTTTCGACGATAGGCGCCTGCGCTGCGTGCAGGGCGACGTGAGCGACGGCGCTTTCCTGGCTCCCCTGGTCGCGGCCGCCGACTGCATGATCAGTGCCGTCAATTACTGGTACAACGTCGACCTGGCCCAGGCCGCGGTGGCCGGCGGGGCGCATTTCGTCGATCTGGGCGGCAACAATGACGTCGTGGCCCAGGAACTGAACCTCGACGCGGCCGCCCGGGCGGCCGGCGTGTCCGTCGTGCCCGACTGCGGGCTCGCTCCCGGCCTGGCCAATATCCTCGGCTACTGGGTCGCCAGCCAGCTCACCACCTGCGAGACGGTGCGGCTGCGGGTGGGAGGCCTGCCCCAGCAGCCACGGCCGCCCCTGAATTACCAGCTCGCGTTCTCCGTGCAGGGCCTGATCAACGAGTACCTCGAGCCGGCGCTCGTGATCCGCGATGGCAAGGTGCGGACGGTGCCCTCGCTCACGGAGCTGGAGACCATCGCCTTTCCCCCACCGTTCGGCGAGCTGGAGGCCTTCCAGACCAGCGGCGGCACGTCGACCCTGCCGCACACCCTCGAGGGCCGTGTGCAGCAACTCGACTACAAGACCATCCGTTACCGCGGGCACTGCGACCAGCTGCGTACGCTCCACAGCCTCGGGCTCTTCGGCAACGACCCGGTGATGGTGGCCGGCGCCGAGGTGAAACCCCGGGACGTGCTGGCCGAAATGCTCACGCGCACCTTGCCGACCAGCGGGGACGATGTTGTCTTGATACTCGTCGAGGCCGAGGGAACCGTCGCGGCGGGAGGGAACTTGCCGCCGCAGCCGATCCGGCGTTCGGTGCGGATCATCGATCGCAACGACGTACGGACGCGGCTCTCGGCCATGATGCGCATGACCGGTTTCCCGGCCGCGATCATCGCCCAGATGCTCGCCCGGGGCGACATCGCGGCCCCCGGCGCCCGCCCCCAGGAGCTGATCGTGCCCGCGGAGCGCATGCTCGACGAGCTGAAGCGCCGCGGCGTGCAGGTGGAGTCCTGGCAGAGCGAACCGCGCAAGGCCTAGACCTCGAGCCAAAGGATGTGTGTCTTGAAGCTGTCCGGATCCCTAGGTACCGCGACGACCGTGGCGGCTGCCATCGTGGCGACGGCCGCCCTCGCGACGGCGGCCTTACCCGCCGGCACCTCGAGCAAGGAATTCGCGCCCGATCCGCGCGAGGTCCACTTCTCCACCCTCCATATGCTCACCGATGGCGCCGAGAACGCCGAAGCCTACTTCAGCGGCAACGGTCAGCATCTGCTCTTCCAGAGCAACCGGCCACCGTACGGCTGCGACCAGATCTATCTCATGCCCACGACGGGCGGCACACCGCAGCTCATCTCCAGCGGCAAGGGCCGCACCACGTGCTCATACTTCATCGGTGACGCCGACCGCTACATCATCTACTCCACCACCGCACTTGCCGATGCCGCCTGCCCGCCGCCTGCCGACATGTCCAAGGGTTACGTGTGGGCCGTGTATCCAAGTTACGACATCGTGCGCCTCGACCGCGTGAGCGGCGAACTGGTGCGGCTCACCGACCAGCCGGGCTACGACGCGGAATCGACCGTGGGCCCGGACAAGCGCACGATCGTCTTCACGTCCGATCGCGACGGCGACCTCGACGTCTACACGATGGACATGGATGGCAAGCATGTGAAGCGCCTGACCACCACGCCCGGCTACGACGGCGGGCCGTTCTTCTCGCCCGACGGCAAGCTCATCTGCTACCGCGGTTTCCACCCCACGGATCCGCAGCAACTCGCCGACTACCAGAACCTTCTCTCGCGCGGGCTCGTGCGCCCCACGGTGATGGACATCTGGGTGATGAATGCCGACGGCAGCGATCAACGGCAGGTGACCCACCTGAACTGCGCGTCGTTCGGACCCTACTTCCATCCCTCGGGCAAGAAGATCATCTTCTCGAGCAATTACCCTGATCCGCACGGGCGCGAGTTCAACCTGTGGATGGTGAACGTCGACGGCACCGGCCTCGAGCAGATCACCTTCGCCGACGGCTTCGACGGTTTCCCCATGTGGGGCCCCGACGGCAAGACATTCGCCTTCTGCGCCAACCGCCACGACACCAAGCCCGGCGAGACGAACGTCTTCGTGACGCAGTGGAAGGAGTAGACCCCTTCCCGGACCGCGAAAAGACGGGGCACGGTGTCCACCACCGTGCCCCGTTTTTCGCGGCGCGTCGTTTCAGGAATTTTCAAAGGAATTTCGAACGTCAATTCTCGCCGTTCAGCAGTCCACGCAACCGATCCTTGTGAACAAGGATCGTCAACATCTTCAGCTTGATGTAGTCGCCCTCATAGAAGTAATACCCCTGGAACCGACCGAGCCGACTCGAGCGATTCGAGTCCTTGATGAGGAACCAGTCGCGCCCCTTGTAGCGCTTGAAGGCGACGGCGTGGATGCCGTGGTCGTCGGTGGTCTGATGGGTAACGATGCGGAACTCGCGTGCGCCCTGGTCGACCGCGTCGTGCGGGATGTCGAAGGACGGGATGACCGCCACGTCGTGCTGGCCGTCGAGCCCGGGCTCGCTGACGTCGCCGCCCAGGCACACCGAGTACCCGTTCTGGAGCGACTCTCGTAGCACCCGGTACCACGTGTCGAGCGGCAGGTTGAGGTAGTCGTCGTTGCGACGCCAGTTATCGGGCACGTCGAGCAGCACCCGCGTGCCGAAGGGCTCGTCGAGGCGGGAGACGCAGCCGACGTAGTCGTCGAGATCGAGCTGGCACACCTCGTCGCGAAACGTCTCGGGCGTGTACTCGCGGCCCTCATAGGTAAACCGCTCCGGCACCGGCCCCATGAACGTGTCGAGAATGGTGCGTACGACGGCGAGGTTCTCCGCCTCGTTCCACGTCCTGCTCGCCTTGACCCAGTCGAGATAGCCCTCGAGTTCCGCGATGAGGGGCACGTGGTCGTAGCGCCCGTCCGCCCTTAGCACGCCGGCGTAGGCGCTGGCCGGCACGGCGCCGTAAAGCTTCATGACCTCGATCGTACCGTCGTCCTCGCTGCCCTCGGCGATCGGGCTGTGGCCGTACTCGCGGATGAAGCGGCGGGCCTTCTCCACGTACTCCCAGTAGACGGTATACATCTCCGAGAGCTTCACGTCGCGCCCGTGCAGGCGGTGGATCTCCGACTCGAAGTACGACGTGGCACAGAACGCCCAGCAGGTTCCCGTGTAGTATTGCGGCACCGGCGGATTGTGCCAGACGGCGTCGAAGACCTCGGGTCCTTTCGGCACGGCGATGGCGCTCAGATCGACGCGCAGACTGCGCGCCGAGTCATCGCGGGCCTTGGCCTCGGCCTTGTAGCGGGCGTCGGTGGCGGCGATCAGCGAGTCGCGCACCGCATCGATCCGCTCGCGCTGAGCGTCCATCTCCTCGAGCACAGGATAGCGAGTGGCGGGACGATAGACGGGCTTGTCGTCGGCCGTGGCCATTGAAGCCAGCGCCGCGACCAGCAGGGACGCCGCCACGAGGGAACGCAGGGTCATTGTCGGGATCCTTTCGCGAGCTACTCGGTGAACATGAACGTGACGCCGACCTGCGCACCGAGCACGGAGCCGTGCGCCCATTCGGTGGCGCCCGTGTACACCCAGTGGGCCTGGAGGTCGAGCGCCAGGTTGGCGTTGAGGGGGACGAGGGCGCCGAACTGGCCGACGAAGGCGAACTGATCGTCGTTGAGTTGCTCGACGTAGTCGCCGACGTCGCCGCGCGCATCGTAGTCGAGGCCATGCGACGCGGCCGCAAGCATCAGTTCCAGGTAGGGCACCGGCTGGCGATAGGTGGCGCGTCCGGGCATGAAGCCCACGCCCATGGCGAACTGGTGCAGGTGGCCCGTGCCGCTGAAGACCTGGTAGCCGCCGGGATAGTTGGGCATGTACCCGGACACGTCCATGGACTGGTTGCGCAGCACGGCCGTGAGGTAGACGTAGCGCTGCACCGCGGCGCGCACCTGGAACGCGTACGAGACGCCGTCCTCGAGGCCGGTGAACCAGTCGCCCATCGGCAGCCCCCACCCCACGCCGGCGCTGACGGCGGCGCGGAACCGCGGCACCTCGGGATCGATCTGCGGCGGGGGGGCATCGTCCGGCACGCGCCGGCCCCAGCGCGGCGGTTCCTGGGGCTCGAAGAGCACGGCGTCGTCGGGGATGAACTGTTCGGTCACGTCGGTGCCCGACTCCGTCCAGATCGTCCGCACCTCGGCGTACGCGAAGACGCGCTGACTCGCGTCGCCGCGGACCACGCGCAGGTAGCCCTCGTTTTCGGCGGCCTCGACGGTGACGTCGTGGTAGAGCCAGCCGTCCCAGGTCTCCACGGTCATGTGATCCCACCGCGTGGGCATGACCACGTCGGCGCGCGCAAGGGATGCGATCATCGGCAAACAGCCGAGGCACAAGAGGGCGGCGGATCGTGGGCGGAGCACGAGGGCAGCGAGCATGCGCGGATATCCTCTTCGTCACGACCGGGGTGGCAGTCGGCCCAACGATAAGCGCCTGGCCCCGGCCTCTGCAAGGAAGACTCGGCTGGGAAGAACCGGCAAGCGAAACCTGTCGCGCTGCCGCCACCCGTGCTATCTTCGCCACCGAAAACCGCGAACAGGAGGACGTCATCGTGGCGCACGATCCCACGCTCGCCGAGTTCCAGGCGCACGTTCGCCAGGGCATCCCCGCCGAACTCCCCTCGCTCCCGGCCGAGGATCCCACGGTCAGCCGCGCGCCGGCGCGCCCCCTGCTGCTGACCGACGCCGAGCAGCGTCTCGCCCTGCACAATGCCCTGCGCTACTTGCCGCCCCACCTGCACGCCGCGGCCGCGCCCGAATTCGCCGCCGAGCTGCGACGGTGGGGGCGTATCTACATGCACCGTCTGCGCCCGTCCTACGCGATGCACGCGCGTCCGCTGGGCGACTACCCCGCGCGCTGCGGGCAGGCCGCGGCAATCATGCTGATGATCCAGAACAACCTCGACCCCGCGGTAGCGCAGCATCCCTACGAGCTGATCACGTACGGCGGCAACGGTACCGTGTTCCAGAACTGGGCCCAGTACCTGCTCACGATGCGCTACCTGAGCGAGATGACCGACGAGCAGACGCTCGTGATGTACTCCGGTCACCCGCTGGGTCTCTTCCCCAGCCACCGCGACGCCCCGCGCGTGGTGGTGACCAACGGCATGGTCATCCCCAACTATTCGTCGGGCGACGACTACACGCGCCTCGCCGCCCTCGGCGTGACGATGTACGGCCAGATGACGGCCGGCAGCTACATGTACATCGGCCCGCAAGGCATCGTGCACGGCACCACCATCACCATCCTCGGCGCTGGTCGACGCTACCTCGGCGGCACGGGCGACCATCCGCTCGCCGGCAAGGTCTACGTGACGAGCGGCCTGGGTGGCATGAGCGGAGCTCAGGGCAAGGCGGCGACGATCGCCGGTTGCGTGGGCGTGATCGCCGAGATCAATCCGGCCGCCGCCAGGAAGCGCCATGCACAGGGCTGGGTGAGCGAGATCCACGATGACCGCGACGCCCTGCTGCGGCGGATCGAGCAGGCACGCCGGCAGAAGGAGACGGTGGCCCTCGCCTACCTGGGCAACGTGGTCGATCTCTGGGAACGCCTCGCGTCGAGCGATTTGGCCGTGGAGCTGGGGAGCGACCAGACGAGCCTGCACATCCCGTATACCGGGGGCTACTACCCGGCCGGCATGACGCTCGACGCCGCCAACACGATGATGGCGCACGACCCGGCGTCGTTCCGCGAACGCGTGCAGGCCTCGCTGCGGCGCCACTTCGCCGCCATCGACACGCTCTGCCGAGAGCGCGGTCTGCACTTCTGGGATTACGGCAATGCCTTCCTGCTCGAGTGCAGCCGCGCCGGATGCGATATCGCGCGGCCGGAGGGCGGCTTCGTCTACCCGAGCTACGTCGAGGACATCATGGGGCCGCTGATCTTCGACTACGGCTTCGGCCCCTTCCGCTGGGTGTGCACGAGCGGCGATCCGCGCGACCTCGAGGCGAGCGACCGCATCGCCGGCGACGTGATCGAGTCTCTGGCCGCCGCGGCGCCCGAGCAGACGCGCCAGCAGTACCTCGACAACCTGCGCTGGATCCGGCAAGCCGGAGCGAACCGCCTCGTCGTGGGTTCGCAGGCGCGCATCCTCTACAGCGACGAGGAGGGCCGCCGGCTCATCGCCGCCGCCTTCAACGACGCCATCGCGAGCGGAGACATCTCGGCCCCCATCGTGCTGGGCCGCGACCACCACGACGTTTCCGGCACCGACAGCCCCTTTCGCGAGACGGCCAACATCCGCGACGGCTCCATGTTCACCGCCGACATGGCCGTGCAGAACGTGATCGGCGATAGCTTCCGCGGCGCCACCTGGGTCTCGCTGCACAACGGCGGCGGCGTGGGCTGGGGCGAGGTCATCAACGGCGGCTTCGGCATGGTGCTCGATGGCAGCGCCGACGCGCGCCGGCGTCTCGAGGCGATGCTCGCCTGGGACGTCACCAACGGCATCGCCCGCCGCTCCTGGGCCCGCAACGGCGGCGCCGAGTTCGCCATCGCGCGGGCCATGTCCCGCGATCCGCGCCTGCACGTGACCATGCCCCAGCATGCCGACGAGCAGCTCGTCGATCAGAGCATCGCCGACGCGTTCGAGGAGAAACGATGACGCAACCCCGCGCCCAGCGCCTCGCTCGCCCCGCCGTGCCCGTCCTCGACGCGCTTCTGGGCCTTTCCCTGCCCGTGCTCGACGATGGTTTCGTGCGCGTGGTCGACTACATGGGCGACGATGCCGCCGTGGTGCAGGCCGCGCGCGTGAGCTACGGCGACGGCACGAAGAAGGTGACCGACGACCGCGGCCTCATCCGCTACCTGTTACGCCACCGCCACACCACGCCCTTCGAGATGTGCGAGCTGAAGCTGCACGTGCGCGTGCCCATGGACGCGTGGCGCCAGTGGATCCGCCACCGCACGGCCAGCGTGAACGAGTACAGCACGCGGTATTCCGTGGCGATCGACGCTGCGCAACGCACCGCAGCCGACGCCTGGCGCACCCAGGCCACCAACAACCGTCAGGGCAGCGGCGACCACCTCGACGACGCCACCGGCGCAGCGCTCAGCGCGGAGGAAATCTCGCTGCAACAGCGCGCCCGCGCGGTCTATCAGGGCCGTCTCGAGCGCGGCGTGGCGCGCGAGCAGGCGCGCAAGGACCTGCCGCTGTGCACCTATACCGAAGCCTACTGGAAGGTCGACCTCCACAACCTCCTGCATTTCCTCGCCCTGCGCATGGATACGCACGCCCAGCTCGAGATCCGCGCCTACGCGGCCGTGATCGGCGAGCAGGTGGTGGCCCGCTGGGTGCCGCTGGTATGGGAGGCCTTCCGCGACTACCGCGAGGGTGCGCTGGCGTTGTCGCGCCTGGAGCGCGCGGTGCTCGCGGCCACCGGCCGTGGCGATGCGGCGGCGGCTCTGGCCATCGCCGAGCAGGCGGGCTGGCTTGCCCGCAAGGCCAAGACCGGCGGCCTCGCGCGTAACCGCGAGCGCGCCGAGTGCGAGGCGAAGGCTCGCGAGCTGGGAATCGCCCTGCCCTGGGACGCGAACGACTGACTGTCAGTGGATTTCGGGCGCGTCGGTGTGCAGGCCCCCGCCGCCGCTGTCGGTGTTCTGCGCACGCGCGTTGCGCTCCGAAACCTGTCGGTCGGCCCGTTCCACGAGCGCCTGGCGCACGTCGGGCGCGAGCTGATCCATGGCGGCAACACGCGTCTTGAAGTCGGCGCAAGGTAAACCCACGAGCACATAGCACGCGCCGTCACGGGCGGTCCAGGCGGCCGATTCCGGAAGATCCGACAGGTCGATCCGACCGACTTCGGCGCTGATGACGTCGATATCGATCTTGGCACCGCTGTGCGCCCGGTAGTCGGCCAGCATCGCATGCGTCTCTTCGACCAGGGCGCGGGCGATCGTGTCCCTGGCCCGGGCCAAGGCCGTCTTGCGTGCGAGGACATCGCTGTTGAGGCCGCGGCAGTCGCCAACGCCCCACACTGTATGCGCGTCGTCGCCGCGCTGCTGCGCGACCCAGGCGGGCGCCCCCGTGAGATCGCCCTCGACCAGGGCCTGCGTGCGCAGGCTCGAGCGCATACCCGTGGCGTCGCAACCGGCCAGCAGGGCCGGGCAGGCGGCGAAAACGATGATCGCGACGAACCGACGTGGCCACGGCATACGGCGCCTCCCGTTCGAGTTGGCTCAACTCCCGCGGCAGGGTACCAGCGGCCCGCGAGGCCGTCAATCAGCCAGGCACGTCACCACACCAGGGATTCCGTCACGGGTCGAGGTCGAGCCGCAGCACCACCGGGGCGTGGTCGCTGAGTTGTGCCTGGTACTCACCGCTCGTGAGGGCGAGGTCGAGCCGCGCCGTGTGACACGTCGCGGCCGGCGCGGCAAAGGCGGCGAACAGTTCGTCCGTGATCACGAAGTGGTCGAGATGGCTGCGACCCGGCCCCCAGGACCATCCGGCCAGCGAGCCGGTGGCCACCGACATGTCGGCGAAGAGGTAGCTGGCCGGATCGTCGAGGAACGCCGTGAAGACGTTGTTCGCCGGCATATCGGTGAGCAGGTCGTTCATGTCGCCCATCACGATCACGGCGCGACCGACGGCCTCGGACGCGATCCACTCGCTCAGCAGGTTGCAGGCGTCGCGCCGTCGCGTCTCCTCGTCGCCGCTATCGCCGGCGTCGAGCGTGCCGTCGCCGCAGCATTTGAGATGGTTGTCGATGAGCAGCACGGGGTGGCCGTTCCACACGAGGTCCAGGACCAGCGGCGGCCGTGGAAACTCCCGCGACGAGTGGGCGAAGATCTCATAGGCGCCATCCGGACCGAGCGACACGTGGTTCGCGTTCCACACGTAGGCGAGTTGCTGACCGTAGCTGTTGCTCGTCGCCAGCGCGCCGTCCCAGCCGGACAGGGCCCCGACGAGATCGGCGAAGCGAGCCGGCTGCGCGATCTCCTGCAATGCGACGACATCGGCATCGAGCCCGCCGATCGCCTCGGCGGCGAGCGCCACGGTGGTGGCGCCGGCGCTCATGGCAAAGTTGTGGAGATTCCAGGTCACGACCTCGAAGGTCGAGTCGGTCCCCACACGGTAAGCGTCGAACGGATTGGACGAGACGGGCGCCAGCGGCGTCACATCGCTCGACCCGCAGCCGGTCAACCCGGCGATGAAGCCGCCGAGCGCCAGGGCGAGCGCGAACGTGACGAGGCGTCGCGAACTCGGGGATGGAATCGACGTCTTCAAGGGGTTTGCGTCCTCCCGGAACCGGTCGCGGGGCGGGCAGGGCGAATCCGCCAAGTGCAGGGCGACCCCAACGTTAAGTGCTGGCCAACGCCAGAGCCAGCTCCGGGTTCCCATTCGCCGCCCGGTCCGTTACCTTGGGTGGCCATGGGAGGTGGGGCGTGGCCTTAGATCTGGTTCTGCTGGCGGCCGGCCGAGGCCGGCGTTTCGGCGGTTTTAAACAAACAGCGCCCGTCGGCCCGCGCGGCCAGGCGCTGTGCGAGTACACGATCTTCGACGCGCTGCTTGTGGGCTTCGACCGCGTGATCCTGGTCACCTCGCCCGAGCTGGCCCCGGAGTTCGCGCCTTGGGCGGCCGCGCGTTTCGGCCGCCACGTGCCCGTGCACCTCGCAGTCCAGGCGCCCAGCGGCCTGCCTGCCGGACGCGTCCGTCCCTGGGGCACCGGCCATGCCGTGCTGGCGGCGGCGGAGCACGTCGCGGGCCCATTCGCCGTGGTCAACGCCGACGACCACTACGGCGTGGCCGCCATGGCCTCCCTGGCGCGGTTCCTGCGCCGCACCCCGCCGGACGCGTCACCTGGGTGGGCGATGGTCGGATTCTCCCTCGTGGAGACCCTGCCCCCGCGTGGTGGTGTGTCGCGCGCCATATGCCGTACCGATGGTCCGTGGCTCACAGCCCTGCGGGAACATGAGGAAGTGGCTCGCGACGCCAGCGGGGCACTCTCCACGCTGGCGGATGGCCGGTTGACGGCGCTGCCGCCGACGACACTCGTGTCCATGAATGCCTGGGCATTCCTGCCCGATGTCTTCGCCCGTTTACATGACGGCTTCACGCGCTTCCGCGCCGACGCCTCACCGGAACACGACGAGTACCACTTGCCAACCGCGGTCTCCGCCTGCATCGCCGCCGGCCAGACGACGGTGCGCGTACTCCCCGGCGCCGACGAGTGGTTCGGCCTGACGAACCCCGACGACCGGTTCCTGGTGGGACGTCGCCTGGCGGAACTCACGGCAGCCGGTCGCTACCCTGAGGAACTATGGACGTGACGCGACTCGCCGAGTTGACGGCAGCAGGGCGCTAGCCCGAGCGCCTCTGGGACGAGCCGGGCATTCTGCAACGTGATCAGGCATTATCCCACGTGTCGCGGAACGAATCGGACGAGAAAAAACCCGCAACTGAGTATCTGCCTTCAAATCCAGCCGCCGCCGCATTCGTGGCGGCGGGATTGCTCTCCTCGGCGCGATGGACCATGGGCAAGGCATTCTCGCCGATCGTGCCGCGATTCTGGCAACGTCGGCGCGGTGCAACCGACCGAGGAGGGCCGAGATGTCGAGGAATCGAAAGGCGATGATCGCCACGCTGGGGATGTTCACTCTGATCGCGTTCGTCGGATGCAGTCAAGACGACAGCACCCCCACGGCTCCGGCCGGCAACAACGAAACAGTGGTCTTCTCCGACTATGCCGCCGCGCTCGCGGCGGTTGTTCCGCCGGAGTTCACGGGCAGGGCCAAGGCAGCCGGCAACTACAGCATCTGGATCGACGGCGACTATCCGTTGCTCGGCAAGGCGATCGGCAATGCGCAGTCCGATGAGCCTATGTCGCTCTATCGCAACCTGAACACGCTCGAGTCGACGGTCGAACTCATCGAGCAGGTGCTCGCCCAGGGCGAAGGTCAGGTGGAGGCGAACGACCCCGACGGCAACCCCGTCAATGCCAACCTCGTCGTCGAGGACCTGACCGCGCCCGTCGCGATCCCGGTCGAATGCCAGGGCGCGCTCGGTTTCGACGAGCTGACGCTGGCGCACGTTTGCCGGCTGAGTGCCGACGGCGACACCATGGCATTGAATTTCGGCTACACCAGGACCGAGGCGCGCGAGACGATCCTCAGCTGGAACCAGGAAGGCACCGAGGCGACCAGCATCTTCTACGCGACGAAGGACGTGGCTTCAGGCGAGATCGAGATCCGCGGCGCGTTCTACAAGGTCACTACCGCCGAGACGGCATCCTGGATCTACGCTATCGGCACCGCCGGCGACGACAACACCCAGTTCGTCTACAACATGGCCTGGTACAGTGATGGCATGGGTGACGCCGCGGGCCTGGGCTGTGTGCAGGGCAGCGGCGACCGGAACGAAAGCTTCGGCCTGCGCTACCACCAGTACCGCGCACCGTGGACGCGCGGCGTGTACGATGCCTGGGGTCCGTTCGAGCAACTGTTCGGGCCGAGCGGCGACAATCCCTATGCCGATCTGAACGTCGATGGCGAATACCCGACCGACCGTGCCGGCCTCATCGACGAGGACGCCATGTTCGTCTACGACGACATGCCGCACGCCTTCTTCGCGAGCCCGTTCGGCGAGTAACCGCACTCGCATTGCGCCCACCGCGGCCTCCGTTCAGTCGAGCGGAGGCCGCGGCACGCGGATGCGCAGGCACACGAAGAAGCCGGCCATGGCGATGGCGGTGGCCAGCAGGAAGACCCAGCGAAAGTTGATGCTCTCCCACAGGTAGCCCGAGAGGATGGGCAGGGTCATCGCGACGATATGGTCGATGCCCTGTCCCACGCTCATCGTCGACGTGATGTCGGCGGGATCGACGGCGATCTTTTGCAGGTACGTGGTGCGCGCCACGCGCAGACCGAAGAGCGTCTGGTCGAGGATATAGGCGCCGTAGAGCAGGCGCAGGTCCCATGGTGCCGGCAGCAGATCGCTCGCGAAGGCGTAGCTCAGACAGATGACGATGAGCAGCAGCTCATCGACGGCGAGCACGGCGCGTTCGCCCACCCAATCGATCACGTCGCCCAGCAACGGCCGCAGCACCACGCCGAGCGCGGCCCCCATGAAGAACAGCGACGCGATGGTGGCCACGCTCACCCCATGGAGCTGGATGAGTACCCACGAGCCGAACACATAGAAGATCTGCTTGCGGATGCCGAAGAGCGCACTGATCGCGTAGTACACGCCGTACTCGCGGCGCAGCACGAGGCGGCGGCTCGGCGCGCGGCCGCGGTCCACCTCCATCCGCGAGAACAGGTAAGCGCCGACGATGGCGCACGCGGCGCCGAGGGTGAAGAACAGGCGGTAGCGGTCGCCCAGGAACTTCGCCAGCAGGAACACGCCTCCCGCACCGATCAGGATGCCCACGTTGGTCGCCGCACCGAACTGCCCGAGGCGCCGGCCTTCGCCGCCGCGGGCGGCCAGCTTCAGCCCCACGGCACCGCTGAGCGCGAAGTTCATGTGATCGCCGAGCGACCACACGAAGATCCACCACACCACGAGCGCGTTCACAGGCGACAGGAAGGCCGTGCCGAGCGCGCCGGCCGCCGTCACCAGGGCGGCCAGCGCCAGCATCCGCGTCTCGCGGAAGCGCACCACCAGCGCGCTGATCACGAAGATGACGAGGAAGCCCGGCAGTTCGCGCGGAAACTCGAGCCACCCGCGCATTTCGGTATCGAAGCTGTGGACCTCGGCGAGGAAGTTGTTGAGCGACGCGTTGAAGACGCCGCTGACCGCACCGAAGCACATGCTCGCAAGCAGCATCCGACGCAGATCCTGGCGCAACGGATGGGTCACGGAGGTGTCCTTCGGGAGCGGTGATCTAGAACAGCGTGTAGATGAACGGCGCCGCGGCCTGGCCCGTGAAGATGAGCACGCCCAGCACCAGCAGCACGACAACCATCGGCACGATCCACCACGCCTTGTTGCGCGCGGCGAAGCGGCCGAGTTCGGCCAGCAGGTGTCCGAGGTGCTTGAGTCGATGCACGGGAGCCTCCGCTCAGTCGAGAGGGAATTCCTGGCGCCAGTCGTCCGGATCGTCCCACGCCGGCTGGCGCGATCTTAGCAGAACATGATGGCCCATGACCAGCGTGTCCATCTCCGTGCGCATGAAGCAGCGGTAGGCGTCCTCGGGGGTGCACACGATGGGCTCGCCGCGCACGTTGAAGCTGGTGTTGATGATCACGGGAAAGCCGGTGAGCGCCGCGAACTCGCTGATGATACGGTGGTAGCGCGGGTTGGTGTCGGCGTGCACCGTCTGGATGCGGGCCGACCGGTCCACGTGGGTGACGGCCGGGATATCCGAGCGCACCTGGTTGACGATGGTGACCACGTCGTCGGCCTTGCCTGTGGACGCGGCGGGGCGATCGGTCGGAAAGCAGCGCTCGCGCGCCACCGGGGCGACCAGGAGCATGTACGGCGAGTCATGGTCCAGCTCGAAGCACTCGCGGCAACGCTCGGCCAGCACCGACGGTGCGAAAGGCCGGAACGACTCGCGGTACTTGATCTTGAGGTTGAGCTGCGACTGCATGGCCGGCGAGCGCGCATCGCCGACGATCGAGCGATTGCCCAACGCGCGCGGCCCGAACTCCATGCGCCCGCCGAAGAGCCCGATGACCTCCTGGCCGGCGATGCGCCGGGCGACGTCGCGCTCGAGCTCGCCGTCGGAAAGGGTGTCGTAGGGCAGGTCGAGATGGTCGAGCCAGGCCGCGATGTCGGCGTCGCTGAACTCGGGGCCCAGATACGTGCCCTCCATGCGGTCCTGGCCGTCGAGCACCCGCGGGCCGTCCTCGAGCATATGCCAGGCGTAGAGAGCGGTGCCCACGGCGCCGCCGGCGTCGCCGCTGGCCGGCTGGATCCACAGGTCGGTGAACGGGCCCTCCCGCAGCACCCGTCCGTTGGCCACGCAGTTCAGGGCCACACCACCGGCGAGGCAGAGATTCGACTCGCCCGTCACCGCGTGGGCATGGCGCGCCATGCGCAGCACCACCTCCTCGGTGACCTCCTGGATCGACCGGGCCATATCCATCTCCCGCCGCGTGATCACGCTCTCGGGCTGCCGCGGCGGCCCGCCGAAGAGGCGGGCAAAGCGCTCGTTCGTCATCGTGAGGCCATCGACATAGCCGAAGTAGTCGAGGTTGAGGCGGAAGCTGCCGTCGCTGCGCAGGTCGAGCAGCTCGTCGCGGATCTGCGTCACGTAGCGCGGCTCGCCGTACGGCGCCAGGCCCATGAGCTTGTACTCGCCGCTGTTCACGCGAAAGCCCGTGAAGTAGGTGAAGGCCGAGTACAGCAGACCGAGGGAGTGCGGGAAGTGGATCTCCTCGAGAATGCGCAGGCGATTGTCGCGGCCTGCGCCCAGGCTCGAGGTGGCCCACTCGCCGACACCGTCGAGCGTGAGGATGGCCGCCCGGTCGAACGGCGAGGCGAAGAACGCGCTCGCCGCATGGGCCTCGTGGTGCTCGGTGAAGAGGATCTTGCCGGGCTTGCCCGCGCCCGCGCGCTGGAGTTCGCGTTCGATCTCGGCCGGGATCCACAGCTTCTCGCGCAGCCACACGGGCATGGCCTGCAGGAAGGGGCGCATCCCGCGCGGCGCCACGCCGAAGGCCGTCTCGAGGATGCGTACGAACTTCGTGAGCGGCTTGTCGTAGAAGACCACCGCGTCGATTCCGCCCGCGGCCACGCCGGCCTCGGCCAGGCAGTAGCGCACGGCGTGACGGGGAAAACCGGCGTCGTGCTTGCGGCGCGAGAAGCGTTCCTCCTGGGCGGCGGCGACGATGCGACCATCGCGCACCAGGCAGGCCGCACTGTCGTGATAGAAGGCGCTGATGCCCAGGATGGTCATCGCGGCGCCTCCAGCTCGGCGAGCAACGCCGGCTCCACGCCCGCGCCCTCGGCACGCCCCAGGGTTCGTGCCGCGCGATCCTCCTCGATGAATTGCCGCGCACAGCTCTCCGATGTGGCCCCACGCCGGCGCGGGATCCACGCCGTCAAGCCGGGCGCGAGTGGCCGGCGCTGCAGCGGGTCGAGGCCGCGCAGGCGCACGACCAGCGCCGACGGCACGACGACGATGACGAACAGGGGCACCAGGAGCAGCCAGGTCAGCACCAAGCCGACGCCGCGTCCGAAGCCGCGCGTCAACCGGCGAACCGGACGCAGCCACAGAGGCCGCCACAGTCCGACCAGGGCCTGCAGGGCGCCCAGAAGCACGAGCACGTTGCCGAGGGTGACGTGGCCGAGGAGGTGACGCATCACGACGCCCAGGCCGAGCGTCACGAAGCCCTGCAGCAGGCCCTCGCGTCGCAGACGAGCCAGGGCGCGCGCGCGTTCGGCGTCGACAGAACGCTCGCGCCAGTTCCAGATGCTCCTGCCCGCCGTAGACGTCACCGCGTCATGAACTCGCTTGGTAGAGTATCCCGCCTGAAAGAAAGAGCGGGCTTCCCCGCTCGAACTCGGCTAATTTGAGCCGCGGTCTTAGTATCGCCCTGGCCCCGGAAAAAGGCAAGAGCACCGGCCGTGCCGTCCGCACCGTCCCCAGCCTCGACCACGCGTCCCCTGCGCCGCGGCCTGCGGGCCCTCGGCTTCATGATCCGCCTCGGCCTCGCGGTGGTCGTCACCCTGGCCGCCCTCGAGATCGGAGTGCGCCTCCTCGCGCCGGTCGACCGTTTCGAGTACATCCCCAACACTTTCGATCCGGTCTGCCAGATCCGGCAGGAGCCCCATGCGCGCGGCTTCATCATCTGCCCCGAGTACCGCATGGAGATCCGCACCAACGGCGGCGGGCTGCGCGAGAACCGCGAGATCCCGTACGCCAAGCCGGCGGGGCAAACCCGGATCCTCTGCCTGGGTGACTCGTTCACCAGCGGCTTCGGCGTGACGCGCGCCGAGACCTTCGCCGGCCTCATCGAGAACGATCTCGATGCCGACGTCGACAGCGCGCTCGTCATCGACGCCGGCGTGGCCGGCACCGGTACGGCCCAGCAGCTCGCCTGGTTCGACCTCGAGGGTCGCCGTTACGATCCCGACCTCGTGCTGCTCACCCCCTGCGCCAACGACTTTGCCGACAACACGGCGAGCGCCCTCTTCACCCTCGCCGCCGACAGCACGCTCGTCCAGCATCCCGCGGTCCAGAGCCGGACGCTCCAGGTCCTGCGCTGGCTGCGGCGCGTGCCGGGCTACACCACATTCTTTGCCCGGTCCCACCTGCTCAACGCCATCAAGCAGGGTTTCGCCCGCTGGTACCACGAACGTCTCGCCGCGCGCGCGTCCGGCGAGGCGCCGTCGGATGCCGTGCTCACCCATGAGGACAAGCTGACAGACGCGCTCCTGCTGCGCCTGCGGGAGCGTTGCGAGCAGCAGGGCGCCGCCCTGGTCGTGATGCCGGTGCCGGCCCTGCCCGGCAGCCGTCCGGCAGAGCAGCAGGTGGACACGCTCTATCGATTCCTCGCGCAACAGGGCTTCGCCGTGGTGGATCTGCGCGCGGCCTTCGCCGAGGCGCGGGGCCGCGGCGAGGCACTGGAATATCCGGTCGACGGTCACTGGACACCGGCGGGTCACCGCCTGGCCGCCGCCGAGTTCCTCGCATCTTGTACGACGACCTTGGCCGCCACGCGAGATCGTGCTACGGTGCCATCGATTCCTGAAGGCCATCACAAGACGAAGGAGCGACCGCGATGACCCAACCCCCCTGCTTCGCCATCACCTTCCGCGAGGAACCGTCGCGGCACGCGCTGGTCTGCGCCCTCGGCGGCAAGCTCATCGGGCGTCCAGACTGCTACGCGTTCTTGCAAGACACACGCCGGCACATCGAAGCGGGTCTGATCAACGTCATCATCGACTTCTCGGATATCCAGCGCATCGACAGCACGGGCGTCGGCATCCTGGCGTCGATCTACACGAGCGCCAACCGGCGCAGCGGCCGGGTCTTCATCGTCAATCCCGATGCCCGGGCTCAGGAAGTGATGACCGTGATGCGGCTCTTCGACTTCCTCGAGCCGGCCACTTCGGTCGACGACGCGCTGGCGCGCGCCCAACCCGGGATCTAGGGCGACGAGGCGCCGGGCTCGGCCGCGTCTTCGGTTGTCTCGCCGCGCGCGTCGTCGTACAGCGACGTGCGCTGATCGGGCCGCCGGCGGTAGAGCCATGTGAGATGCCCGAGATGGTTGCGGGCCGGGCTGGTGAACGCGTGGTCCTGCATGCGCCAGCTCCAGTTCCCGCCCGCGGCGCCCGGCCGGTTCATGCGCCCCTCCTGCCCGAGTCCGAGCACGTCCTGCAGCGGGATCATGCACGTATGCGCCACCGATTGCATGGCGAGACGGATGAACGTCCAGTGCGGCTCCTCGTGCACCTGGCCGCCCACGTAGTCGCGCACGGCGCGGCGGGTGTCTTCGTCGGCGGCATCGTGCCACCAGGCCACAGTGGGGTCGTTGTCGTGCGTGCCCGTGTAGACGATGCAGTTGGACGGGTAATTGTGCGGCTGGAAGGGGCTCTTCGGCCCGCTCCAGGCGAATTGCAGCACCTTCATCCCGGGTAGCGCGAAGGTGTCGCGCAGATCCTCCACCGACTCGGTGATTACGCCGAGATCCTCGGCCACGATGGGGAGCCCGCCGAGCTGGCGCTGCAGCGCCGCGAAGAAGTCGGAGCCCGGCCCGGCGACCCAGCGGCCGGACACCGCCGTCGGCGCCGACGCGGGAATCTCCCAGTAGGCGTCGAAGCCGCGGAAGTGGTCGATGCGCACGACGTCGGTCTGACGCAGGCAGGCCGACACGCGCTTCACCCACCAGGCGTAGTCCTCGTCGGCCATGGCGCGCCAGTCGTACAGCGGATTGCCCCAGAGCTGGCCCGTGGCACTGAAGTAGTCGGGCGGCACGCCGGCCACCACCGTGGGCCGTCCCTGCGGATCGAGGTGGAAGAGATCCGGACGCGCCCACACGTCGCAAGAATCGTGGGCCACGAAGATGGGCAGATCGCCCAGCAGACGGATGTCGTGCGCGGCGCAATAGGCGCGCAACTCCTGCCACTGGCGGTGGAAGAGCCACTGCCGGAAAGCGTGGGCGTCGATACGGTCGTCGAGGCGGGTGCGCGCCTCCGCGAGCGCGGCCCGGTCGCGCTTGGCCAGCACCGGCGGCCACTCCACCCAGGGCTTGCCGCCCTGGTCCTCCTTCAAGGCCACGAAGAGGGTGAAATCGGCGAGCCACTCGCCCTCCTCCCGCACCCACCTCTGCCAGGCGTGGCGGTCGTCGGCGCTCGCGTCCGCGGCGAAGCGGCGCCACGCGAGGTCGAGCTTGGCGTTCTTCCAGGGGATCACTCGCCCGAAGTCGACGCGGTCGGGCTCGCCGCCCGGCGTATCGCTCAGATCGTCGGCCTCGAGCCAGCCCGTCGCCACGAGGGCGTCGAGGCTGATGAGCAACGGGTTGCCGGCCAGGGCAGACAGGGTCTGGTACGGCGAATCGCCGAAGCTCGTGGGCCCCAGCGGCAGCACCTGCCACACGCTCTGCCCCGCCTCCTGCAGCCAGTCGGCGAAGCGGCGCGCCGCCGCCCCGAGATCGCCGATGCCCTGCCCCCCCGGCAAACTCGTGGGGTGCAGGATGATGCCGCTGCTGCGGGGAAAAAGGTCGCGCGTATCCGTCATCGTCCATCCCATCGCCGTCGGTTCAGCCCGGAGCAACCCCTACCGGGCTCCCTGGCACCATACCTACCGCAAGCACGGACAGATGGCCAGTGGAACCGCGCGAGGCGAGCCCATGACCGCCGACCCCTCTTTTGCTGGTCGCCTTCCCTAGCAAGGTCGATGCGCTGTTCAGGCCGGGATACCTCGGATCTAGCTGCGACCCAGGCTGCGCCACAGCGCCAGCAAGAAGAGCCCCAGTGTGAGACCCATGCCGGCATGGATGACACCATACACGCCGTAGCGCAAAGGCGAAGCGCCGCCGAGGAAGGCAGCGTCGACGGTGGCGAGGTCGGTCTGGCCGTGGCGCACGGCGAGGAGGATGTGGTAGCCCTTCACGAGTTGCAGGGCGACGGTGGCGGCGGTGAAGGGGAGGTAGCCGCGGACGAGCGCCTGCAATCCCCACGCCGGCACCTCGGCGCTGCCCGTGCGCCACGCCAGGCCCAGTGCGCTGGCGAGGACCAGCGGTAATATCACCGCCATCACGAAGATGTGGCCGTGGACGAGGGCGAGCGTGATGATGGACTCGAGGTGCAGGCCGGCACCCGCGGCCGCGAACGGTAGCTTGCGCGCCGACTCCTGGAACGAGATGCCCACCAGCAGGCCGATCACGGCCATCACGATGGCGTAGCGGATCAGCGTGCGCAACGGCGCACGGTAAGCTTCGGGCAGGCGGTCGCGATCAGCGGACATTGGCGCAGCTCCCGGGGGACCGAGGGATCGTGTTCAGAGCTGCGCCAATGTATCACGCTACGAGCGCGCGTGCCAGGCGGCGAGCAGTTCCGCCTCGCGCTCCGGCTTCAGGCCAGCGCGCGCCAGACCGAAGCGTTCCTGGTCCGCGGCCGACAGTGTGGCCCACCAGTCGAGGGCGTCGCGCACCGTCTCGCTGAGAGGGCGGAAGCGCATACCGGCGCCGAGCGCCCGGCCGACCTCCACGAAGGGCTGGCCGCCGTCCTCGCTGTCGAGGGGGATCCACACGGGCATGTCGGTCCAGGCCGAGACGCCGTGCTCTTTCAGGAAGTCGGCGCTGACCCAGGTGAAGGTGGCGTCGCTCCCCGACACCGCCTTGCAGGTATCCATGATCTCGCCCATCGTCATCTCGTTGGGCGGCGACGTGGCGTTGAAGGTGCCGTTGATGTTCTGCTCCGCGCAGTGGACGATGAAGTCGCCGAGGTCGCGCACGTCGATGATCTCCGTGGGCACCTGGGGGCTGTCGGGCGCCAGCACCTCACCACCCTTGCTCACGCGCACGGGCCAGTAGGTGAAGCGGCCACTGCGGTCGCGAGGGCCGACGATCAGGCCGGGTCGGATGGCGCAGGTCCGGTCCGGCATGATCTTCGCGGCGGCCTGCTCGCACAGCGCCTTCAGAGGACCGTAGTTGGCGCCGGTGATGTCGCGCACGGAACTGACCGCGGCCACCTCGTCCGGGGTGATCGTACCCACCGGTGATGATTCGTCGATGCCGCGCCGGCTGAAATCCGCGTACACGGAGATCGAGGAGATGATGATGTACTGCTTCACGTGGTCGGCGAGGAGGCCTGCGGAAGCCTCCACCACCCGCGGGTAATATGCGCTCGTATCCACCACCACGTCCCAGTCGCGGCCGCTGAGCGCGGCGATGTCGCCGTCGCGGTCGCCCCGCAACTTCTCGAGATCGGGGAACAGATCGGCGTTGGTCTTGCCGCGGTTGAAGAGCGTGACGTGGTGTCCGCGGCGGCGGGCCGTCTCCACGACGGCGGGGCCGAGGAAGGCCGTGCCGCCGAGGATCAGGAAGCGCAGGTGGTGGTCGGCGCGGGTGTGGACGAAGTCGGCGCGGGCGCGCGTCGACAGCAGCGGGCCGGCGGCTGCGGCCGCGCCGGCGGCGACGGCCGTCTTGAGAAAGTCGCGTCGGTTCCAGGTCATGATCTCTCTCCCGTATCGAGGGTCGGCGCCGTGACGTCAGACGGCGATGTTACGCGTCGAGACGCGCGACGGTTTCCGTCAATCCCGGCAACGGCGGCGGCGCGCCGGGGATGGTCGGATCGATCGCTGCCGCCGCCCCCAGCAGCGCGCGCAGATGGCGCACGCCGGTCGGCATGGCGTCGCGATACTGGCGCTTGCCGCGCACGTGCGTGAGGAAGCCGAACGCCCCCAGCGCCTGCATCACGCGCTGCAGCCCCGCCGTCACGCACCACGCGCGCCAGGTGGCCGCGTCGGGCGCGGGGTATCCTCGTTGCTGCAATCGCCGGGGATGGCCGGCGGCGAGGTGTTCGCGCAGGTCGTCGGGCAGAGCGACGTAGCTGTCGCGCAGCAACGCCATCACATCGTACGCGAGCGGCCCCAGGCGCATACCCTGCACGTCGACCAGGCGAATCGTGCCATCTTGCACAAGGATGTTCTGCGCCTGGTAGTCGCGGTGCACCAGCACTTGCGGCTGGGCCAGGGCGGCGCTGGCGAGGGCCTCGAACTCGGCGTCGAGATAGGCGACTGCAGACTCCCCCAGGCCGGCGTGGCCGATGAGGAAGCGCGCCCGGAAATAATCGGTCTCCCAGCGGAGATAGGAATGGTCGAAGACACGGTCGCTGCAGCATGGGCAATCATTGCGCGCCGCCGTCCCGCGCGTCTGGAGATCGGCCAGGACGTCGAGCGCTCGCCCATAGACCTCGGCGCGGTCTTGCGGGCGCGAGCGCGCGATGGCCACCAGCGTGTCGTCGCCAAGATCCTCGCTCACGAGCACGCCCTGCGCCTCGTCGACGGCCAGCACCGCCGCGGCGCCCAGGTCGTGCGCGTGCAGGAAGCGCGCGACCGCCGCGCTGCGCCGGATCTCGTCGCTCCCTGGCTCGTCGCGCATGACCATGGCGCGGCGATCAAGGTCGACGATGCGCCAGAAACGGCGCGGCGAACCGTGGCCGGTGAGCGGCACCACGCGACTGTGCGGCGCGAAGCCCAGGGCGCGCACTGGTGCCGGCGCCAGCGCGAGGTTCTGGTCCTCGTCCACCTGCCAGTCCGGGCCGAGCACGGCGCGTTCGGCCTGTGCGTTCGCCGGCACGGCCGCGCCCGGTAGCACGACGCAAGCCCGCAGACGCGCACCCGCGGCGACCTGCGCGCTCTCTCCGCAACTGACGAAATCCGGTCCGAGCGCGGCGGCATGGGCGTCGAGATAGCGGGTGAGCGTGCCCAGATCCATCCAGGCGCCGACATGGACCAAGCCCCGGACACGCGCAGGATCGCGCTGCATGGCGCTCACGAGGGCCGCCACGAGATCCGATGGTCCCGCAGGCACGAGATCGAGGAAGGCACGCGCGAGTGCGGCCACGCCCGTGTAGGTGAGAGAGCGATCGTCGCCGCACGCCGGCACGTCGCACCGTCCGGCGATGCCGCGTATCGTGCCGTCCGCACCGAGGACGACGGTGTTTACCTGTGGCCAGTCCGTGAGCACGAGCGTCGCCAGCGCACCGCTTTGGCGATGGGTCGCCAGGAGCGCCGACACGTCGATGTCGCTGGCCACGTCGCCGTTGGAGAGCAGGATGGTGTCGGCAGCGGCGAGATGCACGCGCGCGCCCGCGAGGGCGCCGCCCGTGCCGAGGATCTGCGGCTCGCGGCTCACGACGAGGCGGGGGTCATCGCGCGCCGCCACGTGCTCCGCCACCTGGTCGGCGAGATGATGCGCGTTCACGACGCAGCGCGCGCAGCCCGCGGCGAGGAGCGCATCGACCGCGCGGTCGAGCAGGGTGCGGCCCAGCAACGGCAACAGCGGCTTGGGCAGGTGGGCCGTGAGTGGCCACAGGCGCGCGCCGTGACCGGCGGCGAGCACCAGACCGTGCACGCGCTCAGTCATACTGGCGGTACCTCGCCGCCGCCGCGGCGAAGGAGTCGGCCTGCGATTGCCAGTGGGCAGCGATCTCCCGCGGATCGGCGCCCGCGTCGATGGCCTCGCGCAGCTCCGGGCCCCCGGCCAGCACGTCGATGGGACGCTTCTCGGTCTCGTACTCGTACGGAGGTTCGCGCCACGTCAGCACGTCGGACCACAGGCGACGCACTGCCGCCAGCACCGCGAGCGCCGCGGTGACGCTGCGGAAAGCGGCACGGTCGGTGACGTGCACCTGCACACCACCGCAGACGGTGTGCGCATGTTTGTGGAACGTGGGTTCGAACCACAGCGGACGCCACGCGCAGCCCGGCAACTCGAGAGCCGTGAGCAGGGCCGCCAGCGCGACCGGATCGACGCCGGGCGCACCGCAGATCTCGAACGGCCGCGTCGTGCCACGTCCCTCGGAGAGAGACGTGCCCTCGAGCAGACAGAACCCCGGATAGACGAGCGCCGTGTCGAGGGTCGGCATGTTGGGCGACGGCATCACCCACGGCAGGCCGGTGACGTCGAAGATCATCGACCGCCGCCACCCCTCCATTGGTACGACGTCAATCTCCACGTCCAGTTCGTCGTGGTCGCGCAGCAGCAGCGCCAGCTCGCCCATGGTGAGGCCGTGGCGCATGGGCAGCATGGCCAGGCCCACGAACGAGCTGTAGGCAAGGTCGAGCAGGTTGCCCTCCACCACCTCGCCGCCCAGCGGATTGGGCCGGTCGAGCACCACCACGCGCAGGCCCGCGTCGGCGCAGGCGCGTAGGCAGAGCAACAGCGTCCACACGAAGGTGTAATAACGCGCCCCCACGTCCTGCAGGTCGACGACGAGGGTGTCGATATCCGCGAGCATGGCCGGCGTGGGCTGGCGCACCTCGCCATAGAGCGAGTGTGCCACGAGGCCGGTGACGGGGTCGGTGAAGCCGCGCCACTCGATCATGTTGTCCTGCGTCTCGCCGCGCAATCCGTGCTGCGGTCCAAAGAGCACGCGCAGGTCGTCGCCGAGGGCTGCTTGCAGCAACGGGGCCGCGTGGCGCAGACGCGCGTCGACACTGGCCGGGTGCACGAGCAGCCCCACGCGCCGGCCGCGCAAGCGTCGGCAGTCCTCGGCCATGAGCACATCGAGTCCGGTCAGCACGCTGGGGTCGATCACGGTGGGTCTCCTGCGGCGAGGCCGAGCGCCCGGCTCAGCCGAAATAATCAATCTTGCAGCCTCAGCCGTCCCACATGCGTTCGTAGGCGGCGAGGCGCTCGCGGACGAAGTTGCGCCCGGCCGCGCCGTCGGCGAGCGGCCGGATCACGCGCTCGCCCGGTCGGGGGCACTCCACGGCCGCCCAGCTCGCGTCGTCGCGTACGATGAGCAACGGACCGGCGAGGCCGGTGTCATGCGTGGCCGCCACCGGGAACGACGCCGCCAGCGCCTGCCACTGCGCCTCGGCAAGACGCACGATCTCCCCACGCCCGAGGCGCCGGCGCACCGTGGCCAGCGTGGGCGCGCTCATGGCGCACCGCCCGCGGCGAGGGTCTCCACCGCCAGCGCCACGTTGTCCCACGAATACCGTGCCTTCTCGCGCGCCACCGCCGCGGCGAAGGCCGTGGCGTGCTGCTCGTCGAAGAAGCGCACCACCGCCTGCGCCAGGGCGCCGGCATCGCCTGGCGGCACGATGAATCCCGTCTCGCCGTCCTTGACCACTTCGGGCAATCCGCCCACGCGCGTGGTGACGACGGGCCGGTCGTAGTTATAGGCGATCTGTACGATACCGCTCTGCGTGGCCGATACGTAGGGCAGCACCACGAGGTCCGCGGCCTGGAAGTAGTCCTCGATCTGGTCGTCGGGCACGTAGCGGTCGACCAGGTCGATCACGTCGGCCGCCCCGCTGGCCGCGATCCTCTCGCGATACGGCAGGGCATCGCCGTAGATATCGCCCACGATGAGCACGCGCACGCCATCGCGCCCATAGCGCGCGCGCAGCAGCGGCGCGGCATCGATGAGATGGGGCACGCCCTTGTACGGCTTGATGAACCCGAAATACAGCACGATGTGTGCGTCGTGCGGCAACCCGAGAGCCGCGCGCGCCTCGGTGCGGCTCTTGCGCGGCCGCCCGGGCACGCCGAAGTCGTACACGGGGTGCGGCGCCGTGATCACCGCCCCGGGCGCCGTACGGGGTAACAGCGCCAGCAATTCCTGCCGCACCTGCTCGCTCTGTGCCACGAAGCCATGGCTGCGTCTCAGGGCTTCCCGCGTGAAGTACCGCCCGAGCGGATAGGACTCGTGCGGCACCACGTTGTGCAGGATCGTGACCACCCGCGCCCGCTTGCGCACGCGCTGCAGTACCCCGATGTAGCCTGGCGCGAAGAACGGGATCCAGTACTGCAGGAGCACCGCGTCGGGATGCCAGTCGATGATGTCCTGCGCCGTCTGCCACCAGCTCAGCGGCGACCACGGCACGAACCGCGGCTGATTGGGCCGCTGCAACCAATGCGCCGTCTGCCCGCGCTGGTCGGTCCCGGGAAAGAGGAACCGTGGATACTGCTTGCAGAAACTCGACCAGAACAGCTCGTGGCCGCGCCCCTCGAGCGTCCGGTACAGCATCGCTTGATGCGTGACGATCCCGCCCCGAAACGGCGGCGCGGGTCCCAGCATGGCCAGACGCATGTCCACCTCCGCGCATCCTTCTGCGCCCCAGCAAGGTACCGCATCGCTCACGCCCCGCCAAGCTCGGGGGCCACCTCGACGATGTCGAGATGGGGAGGCGTCACGTCGGTTGCAGATTCGATAATGGTGCGATATGCTCCCGTTTCATTGGCGCGCCCTCGCATCGTCGAGGCGCAGCACCCGTGAAAGGACGATCCATGCGGAAAGACAGGAACCAGGCATCCGACGCCCGGTCCGTGGCGGTGGGCCGAACTCCGGGCCCGCTCGGAATGGGCGATCGCGGCGCCGCTCGTGGACGCGATGCCCAGGCGCCCGCGAATCGCTCTGCATCCGACGTCGAACATCGGCACCACTTCCGCTACTGGTCCCCGGTCGAAAAATCGCAGGGCTTCGACCAGGGATCGATGCGCCGGAGCCAGTGGCAACTCGTGCCTCTTGGGAGTTCTCGCGAGGTCGAACTCTGGTTCGATCGCGTGCGTGAGAAGGTCGTGTTCAGCGCCGATCCGGACGTGGTCTCCGTCTCGGAGGATGGCGATCGGTATGTCCTGCGCGGTCAGCGAGAGGGGACGTCGAGCATCCACGCCGCGAATCGGCGCGGTATCTGCTGGAGCGCCCTGCTCGTCACCGTGCGCCAGAGGCTCCGGGCGCCGATCGCGTTCCACTTCCTCCAGGATCGCTCGCGGCAGACGAGGCGGACGCCGGGCGAGGTGGCGCCGATGCTTGCGCGGGTGAACGAGATCCTGGTCCCGCAGACGTGCGTGTCATTCGCACAGCAGCCCGTCGGGGCCCCCCGCTTTCATGTCGACGCGGATCTGGGCGATGCGCTGGATCCCGAGGCGCCGGAGATCGCCACGCTCTGCGCCGCGCGTATCGCCAAGCTCCAGACATTCGGCGCCGTAAACGTGTTCTTCGTCTGGCGGGTCCAGTCGATCGGTTCCGACGCCGTCGGCGCCCAGACCCTGGACAACGGTATCTGCTTCTTCGGCGATGGCGGCGGCAAGAATACGGGTCGGCGACTGGCGCACGAACTCGGCCACCATCTCACGAAGTTCGACCGCACCGCCCTCTACGGCGATGACGAGGGTCACGCGAAGGATCCGGGCGCGCTCATGGATCCCCTCGCCACCGGGACCGCGATCTCGCGCGCCGAAGCCGACGTCATGTACCGTACGGCCAGGGAGACCGGAGCGAATCCGGTAAGGTGACTCCGTTTTCGTGACTTCCCCCCCGCGTCCTGGTCCCGTAACGTATCCAGGTACGCTCGCCAAGCTCAGCGCCGCATCTGACCGGGAGGCTCTCGTGCGTTCCACCCGCACCGTCCTCGTCGCCCTCTGTCTGCTGATCACGATCCCGATGCTCGCCCCGTGGGCCCGCGCCGCCGCGTCGGATCTCTCCGACGCGGTCGTGGACTGGAATCACGAGGATTGGCGGCTCGACCGGGCCATGCTCGTGAGGGTCTTCCTCTACCAGTCCGTCGCCACGTCCGATGCATGGGCCGACTACCAGCTTGCCGTCCACACGCCCGCGGGCATCGACTCGCTCACGGCCGACCAGTTCCGCGGCGCGCCGGCGCCGTTGCGGCTCGACCGCAGCCGGAAGGCGTGGCAGGAAGTGCGCAAGGGGATCCTCGCGGTGTACGATCCCGCGTCGCAGCTCGTCCAGGCGGCGCAGGAGAACGAGCAGCCATGTCTGGCGGGGTCGTGCCCACCACCCGCGTCGATGGGTGTGGGGGTCACGCGGGCGCTCGCGCACTTCACGCGGGCGGTGGCGCTGGATCCCACGAACGTCGTCGCGTGGTACCACCTCGGGTACTTTTTGGGCCTGGTAGGCGACACCGAGCGGGCCCATCTCGCCCGCATGACCTTCCTCGCCCAGCTTGCCGACCTGCCAGGGGACGAGCAGAAGACGCTCGTCACGCTTCGCACACGCGCCGTGCTCGACGAGGCGTGGGGGCTACGCGAGGCGGGGCGTTTCGATGATTGCGAGGCGTGGCTGACCGAGCACATGCCCTACTCGGCGAAGAAGGTGGAGGGCGTGGCACCCGTCCACGAAGCGCGGCTGCTGCAGGCGTTGTGCGCCGCCGAGCAGGGGCGCTGGATCGAGGCCCGCGAGCTGGGCAACAACTTACCAATGCTCGAGGTGCCCGTGCGCAGCTTCGTGGCCTGGCAATTGCCTGCCACGTCGGCCGGACCGGGGCTGAGCAGCTATAGCCCCGAGGCGTATGACAACATCACGGACGCCAACGTCGACATCATGCGACTGAACTTCAACAAGCTCGCGTGGGAGCGGCGCGAGAACGACATGCTGCGCCGCTGGGTGCAGGTATGGTCGGCCTTCGCGGCGGGACGCGAGGACGAGGCGCGTCGCCTGATCGGCGAGCCGACCTGGGATCTGGAGTATCCTCCCGGTCTCGGCGCGCGCTGGTGGCAGGACCAGGGAACGATCCTCGAGGCCCTCGGCGAGCATGACCTCGCCCAGCGCTGCTACGGGCGCGCGGCGGTATACCACCCCTACTTCATCTACTTCCCGCTCGAGTCGGTACGGGGTATTCCCGAGGTTCACGGCGTCAGGGATACGGGTGCCGACTACATGCTGGCCTACCGGACGTTCTTCGTCGCCGGGAGCATCTTCAGCTACGCCGCCAACGCGGCGCTGGCGTGCGAGGCCGAGCTGCCGGGCCCCGCCCGCGACCTGGTATTCAACATCGCCCTGTCGGGGCTCGACGCGTGCCGTCGTCGGCACATCCATCCCACCGACGCGCTCGCGCTGCGGGGCCGCCTGCGCTTCTTGCAGGAGAACTACACCGCCGCGCAGAGCGACCTCGAGACGGCGCACGCCGAGCTGAGCGAGGCCGGCCGCGAGGATGGCCAGGTGCAGCTCATGCTCGGACTGGTGCACTTCAACGATCACGACTTCACGGGCGCGATCCCCTGGCTGCGCCGCTTCACGGAGCTGTCGCCGGACGCCGCCATCGGCTGGCGTACGCTCGGCCTCGCGTTTGCTTACAGCGGGCAGGACACGGAAGCGCTCGCGGCCATCGACAAAGCGGTGGTCCTGGAGCCGGACGCGCCCTCGGGTCTCTATAACCGCGGCCTGCTGCATTACCGTGCCGGCGAGCGCGACCTCGCCACGGCCGACTTCGCGCGCGCCCACGATCTGCTGCCAGACAATCCCCAGATCACCCAGATGCTCGAAGCCGCGCGCTCCGGTCCTCTGCAGAAGCTCGAGCTCACCCCCTCGCCCGTGCGCCTGGAGATGAGCGCGCAGGAGCGCGCCGCGGTGGCGCGGGCGCGGCAAGCCTCCAAGGTGGGCGTGGCCGCGGCGGCCACCGACCTGGGCGCCCTCGCACCCGACGAGCGGCAACCTGTGCTGCAGCGCCTGCAGGCTGAGTACGCGAAGGAGCCCAGCCCGGCGCGGCGCGACGAGCTGGCCTGGACGGCGCTCACCGCCGATCGCGCGGACGTCACGCAACGACTCCTTAGCCCGCTCTGGCCCGACAAGCTGACGCGGGACGAGCTGATGTTGCTGCTACAGGCCGACCGCCGACGCGGCGAGGCGAAGCGCGCATCGGCGCTCGTCGCCACGTTGCCGCGAGGCACCGAGCGCTGGACCGATCCGTCAATCTGGTCCCTCGCCGCGGCCATCGCCCTGGACATCGACAACCGAGATCTGGCGCGGCAGGCGCTCGAGGCGGCGCTGCGGCTGGCGCCCGACAACATGACGTTGAAGGCCCAGCTCGATCGGCTGAAGAACTGAGCGTGTGAACTACCGCGTGGAGTCGGGGAGGGCGGCGAGGGCGGCGCCGGCAGCGGCGTCGAGGTCGGGCGGCAAACCGAGGGCGCGCGCCGATGAGAAGGCGTCGCGGGCCTGGACCGGGTTGCGCAACGCCCGGTGCAGCACGCCCAGATCGTAGAGCACGCGCGCCGACGCTGTCGCATCCGGCGCCTGCTCCAGCGCCCGCATCAGGATGTCGAGAGCCTCGAAGTCATGTCCGGCGACCTGCCGGTCCTGGGCTTGCCGCCGCAGGTCCCTCACGCTGGCGCGGTCGGCGGCGAACCGCGTGGTATCAGCGTCGACCGTCGCCGTCGGTCCCGTGAGGCGGCGCAGCAACAGCGCGGCCACCGCGTCGCCACGGTCACCGAGCAGCGCGGCCCGGCAGTGGTCGATCGCCCCGGCACGGTCTCCCGCCGCGTATGCCTCGAGAGCGCGATTCACGTGGTACGAGTACGCGCGGACGTTCAGGTCCCTGGGCGGCCCCCAGGCCGAGATCGTGAAGACACCGCCCGTCGATCCCGCCGTCAGCACGGCGCTGAGCGACTCGCCCTCGCCCCAGGGTACGGACACCTCGTGCCGCGTCTCCCCGCGCCCGTCGTAGAGCAGGCTTCCGTCGGTCAGGCGCAGCACGTTCAGGTTCGACGGTGTCCGGTTGCTCTCCACGAGCAGCGACCAGCGGCGCACGGGGAGCTGCGGGAAGTCGAAATGCAATGCCGCGGCCTCGCCCGGGGCGAGAGTGACGGTTTCCGAGGTCCAGGAGACGAGCCCCGGCGGTCCGCCGGCGGCCTGGAGGCTGCCGACCTGCAATACGATGGCGAGGCAAAGGCTCAACCGGCACGCCTCTTGCCAGGAGCGGTGCCGGGAAGCGGAGCGTGTCATGTCGTCGCAAGTCATTCCCGGGCCTCGCGGTGGAGCCGGCATTGCCTCGCCGGTGAACTGCGGCTAGACTCCAGCTCAGCATAAGACGCGAGCCGGGACGCGACAAGCGCGACGCCTCGCTCGCCCCGATCCGGGAGGAGATCTCCGTGCCGCACCGCTCGCGACTCGTACTGATCGTGATGACCATCGCCGTCGGCGCCACGTGCGCCCTGGCGGACGATGCGGCCATGGCGCCTCAGTCAGCCGACGTCACGGTGACGATCACCAATGGCACCACCGGCAAGCCCGGCACCGCCGATCGTGTGGAAGTGCGCGAGATCGGCTACGCCATGCGGTTGCTGGCCTCGGCCGACAACGTGAAGGGCCAGATCGTGTTCCCGAACGTCGAGCTGCTGAGCTTCCGGCCCTATCTCGCCACCGCTATCCGCAACGGCGTCCCTTATCAGGCGCGTATGAACGGCCAGAACTTCCTCGACGGCGAGGCACTCACGGTCTACGTCTTCGACGAGACCGACGACCTCGATGGCGTCACGATCACGGGGTTGAACGCCGTCCTGCGCCGCCGCGGCGCGGGCTACGAACTCGAGTACGTGATGACGATCGAGAACAAGATGCGCCCGCAGAAGACGGTGAGCGCCGCCGCTGTCCCCGTGCGGATGCTCATGCCCGCCGGCGTCGCCAACCTGCAGGGACAGGTCTTTCGCGGACCCGAATCGGAGCCCATCACGCTGCAGGCCACCGCGGACGGTTTCACCGGCTCTGCCATCGCATTGCCGCCTGGCGGCACCCGCATCACCGCCACCGGCTTCCTCGCCGCCGCGGGCAAGGCGCACGTCGACATCGCCTGCAATCTGCCCGTCGAGGCCTGGAGCCTGCTGGTCTCTCCTCAGGACCTCGTCGTGGCCTGTGCCGAACTGAATCGCAACAACGACGACGAGTACCCCACCTATACCCGCTACCGCGGGGCCGCCCTGGCGGCCGGCCAGCGGGTCCCCGTGGACGTGAACGTGGCCCCCGGGGTCGGCCAGGCGACGGACGTCTTCGCCGGCGCCGACACCGGCACCACGCCCGCCGGCGCCCTGCCTTCTACCGGCGACGATGCCGATGGGGGCTTCCCCTGGGCCGTGATCCTGGGCGTGAGCGTCGCCCTGGTCGCCTTCGGTATCTGGCGCCGTAGCAGATAGTTGCAGCGTCGGTTGCAGACATCTCCATAAGAGATATTGTCGCCTCCCTTGATCTAAGGGTATACTAGTCTGGCCCTTGCACCCGTAAGCCCCCTCCTGCCACAAGGAGTTCCCCACATGCACTGGCGTCTGCTGAAGATCGCCCTGCCGGCGATCGCGCTCGTCGTGATCGCGTCGGCCGGAGCCGCTACTGTCATCCCCACGTCCCAGCTCCAGTCCGTCCAGCCCCTTTCCAGTGTCGCACGCCTCGACCTGCCCCCGGTCGACATCGCCGCCGCCAAGGCGGAGGACGCCGGCGCCAAGGACGCGCCGCCGCGCTTCGCCCTGGCGGAGAAGGTCGACATCACGCCCGACAACGCCGGCACGTGGGAATCGCTTCCCGATCCCGACACCCTGCTCTGGCGTCTGCACGTCACGGCGCCGAACGCGCTCTCGCTCAATCTCGGCTTCGATCGGTTCTGGTTGCCGAAGTCGACGCGCCTGGTGGTGTATCCCGTCGACGGCGACATGACCACGGCGCGGGTCTTCAACGAATTCGACAACCGCGACGGCGGCCAGATGTGGACGCCCGTGGTGCTGGGCAGCGACATCGTCATCGAGCTGACACTGCCCGCCGAGTTCCGCCACAACTTCGCCCTGCACATCGCGAGCATCAACAAGGGCTACCGCGTCTTCGGCGAGCAGCCCAGCGAGAAGTCGGGCGCCTGCAACATCGATGTCGTGTGCCCCGAGGGCGACGACTGGCGCGGCGAGATCAACGCCAACGGCGTCTACACCGTCAACGGCACCTGGTATTGCTCCGGCTCGATGGTGAACAACACCGCCGATGACGGCACGCCGTACTTCCTGACGGCGTACCACTGCGGTGTCACGTCGAGCAACGCGGGCGGCGTGGTGATCTACTGGAACTTCCAGAGCCCCACCTGCGGCCAGCACGGCGGCGGTTCCCTCGCCGATTACAGCTCGGGCACCATCTTCCGCGCGCGCTACTCGACCAGCGACTTCTGCCTCCTCGAGCTGCAGCAGGCGCCGGATCCCGCGTGGAATGTCACCTTCAATGGCTGGGACCGCACCAGCAACGACCCCACGTCAGCGGTGGCGATCCACCACCCGAACTGCGACGAGAAGAGCATCAGCTTCGAGTATGACCCCACGTCGACCACCAGCTACCTCGGCACGAGCAGCCCGGGCGACGGCACCCACATCCGTATCACCGACTGGGACCTCGGCACCACCGAGCCCGGCAGCAGCGGCTCGCCGCTCTACGACCAGAACCACCATCTCGTGGGTCAGCTCCACGGCGGCTATGCCGCGTGCGGCAACGACCTGTCCGACTACTACGGCCGCTTCTCGCTGAGCTGGACCGGCGGCGGCAGTGCGACCTCCCGCCTGAGCGACTGGCTCGATCCGATCGGTACGGCGCCCAGCAGTATCGATCTCTACGATCCCAACGCCACCGGCATGGCCGTCACCCCGTTCGCGGCCCTCGACAGCCAGGGCAACCATGGCGGCCCGTTCACACCGTCGTCGAAGACGTACTCGGTGATCAACCAGGGCGACGCAGCGTTCACCTTCGCCGTGACCGTCGACCAGCCCTGGGTCTCGATCTCGGGCGGCTCGGGCTCGCTGACGCCCGGCAACAGCGCCGACGTTGTCGTCTCGCTCAACGGTGCGGCCAATGCGCTACCCAACGGCACCTACACGGCGTCTGTGAGCTTCGTCAACCAGACCAACGGCGACGGCGACACCACCCGCGCGGCGCACCTGCAGGTCGGCGTGCCCGAGGTCGTCTACAGCTTCCCGCTGGACAGCGACCCCGGCTGGACGACGGAGGGCCAGTGGGCATGGGGCCATCCCACCGGCGGCAACGGTGACCATGGCAGTCCCGACCCTACCAACGGCTACACCGGCAGCTATGTCATGGGCTACAACCTCACGGGCGGCTACACGAACGACCTGCCCGAGTACAGCGTGACCACCGGCGCCATCGACTGCTCCCAGCTCCAAGCGGTGTCGGTACGCTTCCGCCGCTGGCTCGGCGTGGAGCAGCCGGCGTACGATCACGCGTACGTCAGGGTGAGCAATGACGGCTCGAACTGGACCACCGTGTGGGAAAACGGCGCCGAGATTTCCGACACGGCCTGGCAGCTCGTGGAGTACGACATCAGCGCCATCGCCGATGGCCACGCCACCGTGTACCTGCGCTGGACCATGGGCACCACGGATGGCAGCTGGACATTCTGCGGATGGAACCTCGACGACGTCGAGATCCTCGGCCTGCAGCCGCAGGGCCAGACACCTGTGGAGGACACGCCCGCGCTGGCCACCGCGCTGCGCGGCGCCGCGCCCAACCCGTTCAACCCGAAGACCGACGTGCACTTCGACGTCGCGCGCGCCGGCCACACCACGCTCGCGATCTTCGACGCCCGCGGCCAGCGCGTACGCGTGCTCGTGGACGCGGAGCTGCCGGCCGGCTCGCACACCGTGCCCTGGGATGGCACCGACGCCCAGGGCCGCCGTGTCGGCAGCGGCGTGTACTTCCTGCGCCTCGCCGCCGGCGACGTGCACGACGTCAGCAAGGTCGTCATGGTGAAGTAGATCGATCGAGTATCGGTAGGGCACGACCCCGGGGCTCAGGCTCCGGGGTCGCGCCTTTACGGATCAGGCTGCGGATCCTATGCTCGGCCGGACGGCGATGGGCGCCGTCGTACCGGGAGAGGACAACCTCATGCGCACGCGGACGCTCGCCACCTTCGGGATCGCACTCGTCGTCGTCGGACTCGTGGTCATCGGGCTGATCCTGCGCCAGACGCACGAACTCGGCGCCAGGTCGCGTCCGCAGCCCGAAGCCGTCGTGCCGGCCGGTCCACCGGCCACCCTGGCCGAGGTCGATACCTTCCTGGTGCGATACAACCACGACTACCGGCGGCTGTGGACGGGTTCCGAGGGCGCCAAGTTCCTCGCCAACTCGGACATCACCGATGAGCACACACAGCAGGAGGTGGACGCCGCGCAGGAACTGGCAGACTTCGTGGGCGATCGCCAGGTCATCGATCAGCTCCGCCATCTGCGGCGGACGCCCGACCTGGACGACCTGCACCGCCGCCAACTCGACCGCGCCTGGATCGAGGCGGCCCACTACCCCGGCACCGCACCGGCCACGGTGAGCAAGCTCCTCGCCACCGAAGCGGCCGCCACCGCCGCGATGTACAGCCACGAGTACACGCTCGCACTTTCGGGCAAGGCGGCGCGCACCGTCACGCCCAACCAGATCGACGAGCTCCTGCGCACGAGTCGCAATCTGGCCGAGCGCCGCGCCGTGTGGGAGTGCAGCAAGAGCGGCGGCGCCGCTCTGAAGGACCAGCTCGTCGAGCTGCAGGGCTTGCGCAACACCCTGGCGCGCCAGATGGACTACTCGTCGTTCTTCGACCTGGAGTGCGCCGACTACGGCATGACCAGCGACGAGATGATGACGCTCATCGACGACATCCTCGCCTCCATCATGCCCCTCTACCAGCAGCTCCAGTGCTGGGTACGCTACGAACTGGCCGAACGCTATGGCGTGAAGGTGGTGCCGGACATGATCCCGGCGCACTGGCTAGGCAACCGCTGGGGCCAGGAATGGCCCGGCATCGTCGAGGGAGTGGACCTGGACGCCATGCTCCGGGGCCGGTCTCCGCAGTGGATCGTGCAGCAGGGCGAGCGCTTCTACATGAGCATGGGCATGCCGTCACTGCCCCTCACGTTCTGGGGCCGCAGCGACCTCTACGAGCTGCCGCCCGACGCCACACGCAAGAAGAACACCCACGCTTCGGCCTGGCACGTCGACCTCGACCAGGACGTGCGCTCCCTCATGAGCGTGCGCAGCGACTTCTCGTGGTTCACCACCGTGCACCACGAGCTGGGGCACATCTATTACTACCTCGCCTACAGCCGCCCCGAGGTGCCGTACATCCTGCGACGCGGCGCCAACCGTGCCTTCCACGAGGGCATCGGCACCCTCATCGAGCTGGCGAGCAACGAGGTCCCCTACCTCGAGGAGATCGGCCTGCTCAAGCCCGGCGAGGCGCCCGACCAGATCCGCTGGCTCTTGAACCAGGCGCTCACCGGCCCGGTCGTGTTCCTGCCCTTCGCCTGCGGCACGATGACGCACTGGGAGCATGACTTCTACGAGAACGACATGCCGCGCTACTGGATGAACACGCGCTGGTGGGCGCTGGCCGGCCAGTACCAGGGCATCGCGCCGCCGTCCGAGCGCGGCGAGGACTACTGCGACCCCGCAACCAAGACGCACATCATCGACGACCCCGCGCAGTACTACGACTACGCCCTGAGCGAGGTCATCCTGCACCAGCTCCATCGCTATATCTGCCGCAACATCCTGCACCAGGACGTGCACGCCGCCAATTATTACGGCAACCACGAGGTGGGCGACTACCTGCATGCCATCCTGGCCGCCGGTGCCACCCGCGACTGGAACCAGCTCCTGGTCGAGGCCACCGGCGAGCCGCTCAACGCCAACGCCTTGCTCGACTACTTCGCACCGTTGCAGTCGTGGCTGCAGGAGCAGAACAAGGGGCGCAAGGTCGGGTGGTGAACCCGCGCGCCATGGGCGCGACGGCGCCCGAGTCCACAGCCCCAACCCGATGGCACGTACCGCGAGTACCACGTCATCGCGTCCTCGATTCTCGGGCCGGATCTCCAGACACCGCTTCCTGACCTGCACACCTATCTCGCCCAGGGCGTCACCCCTCGAGCCTGCTGCGTCTCGCCACGGCGCCACGCTCGCCGGGATCCTGAATTTTCCCGCAACATTTCGTGGCGTGATCCGTCATGGTGCATTAGTGTCGTAATGCACTAAGGCTCATGGGACACGGGACGCGCCCGGATCACGCGACCCATCCTGACCGCGTCGGGAGGATATGCAACGATGCTCTTCGTGGTGGATCCACATAGCGGCGTGCCCATCTTCCGGCAGCTCATGGACCAGGTGAAACTGGGCATCGCCGCGGGCAATCTCCGCGGCGGCGACGCGTTGCCATCGATCCGCAGCCTGGCCGTACCCCTGGGAGTGAATCCGATGACCATCAGCAAGGCGTACAACCTGCTTGAGCGCGAGGGCGTGCTCGAGCGCCGCCCCGGACTGCCCCTCGTCGTGTCCGCGGGCGTCGAAAACCAGCTCCAGGCACGGCGCCTCGAGCAGCTCGAGGCCCGACTGCGTCCGGCCGCCGTGCTGGCGCGCAAGCTGGCCATACCGACCGATGACGCCGTGGCCCTGCTGCGCAAGCTTCTCGGTCCCCGGCCCGCCGACGAGACGAAGGAGTGACCCGATGGCGATCCTCGAGATGCGCGACATCCGGCGCGGATATCAGCGTGGCGCGCCCGTCCTGGACGGGATCGACCTCACGATAGAGGAGGGCGAGGTCGTGGGCCTGCTCGGACGCAACGGTGCCGGCAAGACCACCCTCCTGCGCGTGGCCTTGGGCATGCTGGCCCCCCAGCATGGCGAGGTCCGCGTCTTCGGCTGCGACCCGCGCACCGACCCTCTCGCGGTGAAACGCCGTGTGGGTTACGTGAGTGAGGACCAGGTGCTGCCCGGGTTCCTGCGCGTCGACGAAACCCTCGCCCTGCACCGCCGCCTCTTCCCCGACTGGGACGATGACCTTGCCCACTCCCTCGCCGCGCGTTTCAAGATGGATGGCCGCGCGCGCGTCAAGTCGCTGAGCAAGGGTCAGGCAAGGCAGGTGGCGCTCCTGTGCGCCGTCGCGCACCGGCCACCGCTGTTGCTGCTCGACGAGCCGGCCGGCGGCCTCGACCCCGCCACGCGGCGCGAGTTCCTGGAGACGGCGATCCAGCTCCTGGGCGAATCGGGTTCCACCATCGTCTTCTCCTCGCACCACATGAACGACGTCGAGCGCATGGCCAGCCGCCTGGTGATGCTGCACGACGGTCAGAAATGGATCGACAGCGCCCTGGACGACGTGCGCGAGGGCTACTGTCTCGCCCTGGTGCCGCGGACGGCGGGCATCTCGTCGCAGCGCCTGCTCGGCGTGCCGGCCTGCCTCTCGGCGCGCGAACGCGATGACGCCGTGCGCGCCGTCTTCGCACTCACCCCCGACATCTGCGAGCGTACGCTTGCACACGAACTGGGTACGGGCGACGTGCGCTGCGTGGCCTTGCCGCTCGAGGAGATGTTCATCGAGCTGGTGGGAGGAAAGCCATGATCGCCACGCTCGCTCGACATGACGACGCGTACCGCTATCTGCCGAAGTGGATCGCCATCATGGTATTTCTCGCCACGACGTGGCTGGGGCTGGCGACGGCCCTTGGCGATCGGATCGAACCCTGGCTGCTCGTGGCGCTCTGCTGGCTCGGCCCCGCCAGCCACCTGGCCCTGACCAGCCGCCTCGAACGCAGCCGCGACGTGTGGCTCGCGCTGCCGATCCCCGGCCGCTCGCTGTGGGCGGCGCACGGCCTGGCGCTGCTCCTGGCCAGCGGCGCCGTGCTGGGAGCGATCCTCGTGGCAGCCTTCGGCAGCGTGATCCTGGTCGGGTCGCTCAGTGCCGAGCTCGCGAGTCGTTTCGCCCCGATCGTGCGCCTGCTGGCCGTCGCAAGCCTGCACATGGTCGCCATGTGGCTGCTGGCTATCGCGGTGATGCAGGCCCGGCGCCCGCAGCTTGCCGGCCCGACCGTGGCGACGCGCCATGACCTCGTGTTCGCCGGCGGTCTCGTGGTGATCACGACCGCCTCCATAGTGGGCCTCGGACACTGGGGACGAGCCGCCGCGCTGCTCCCCGTGGTCCTCGCCATCGCCATCACGACGGCGACGTGGCGGCGGATCCCCGGGGCGCTGCTGGTCGCCCCCACCGGGCTCGCGCCTGAGGATCACGGTGGCGGTCGTCGTGATATCACCGCGCCGGACACGCGCGCCACCGTGGGCATCCCGTGGTGGCGTCTCGTATTCATCGTGCTGCGCACCACGGCCAAGAACCCGTTCATGTTCGTCCTCGCCTACCCGATCCTCGCCTGCCTCGGTCTGCTGCTCGGCGGCGGCGGCCCGGCGCGCCCGCTGGAGAGTTTCCATGGCTACTTCATCGCCGCCATCACCGCCTACACCCTCTTCGCGATGACGGTGGCCGCGCTGCAGCGGTCTGCTCGCTTCGACCACCTGCCGCTATCGCGCCGACGATTGCTCGGCATCCTGCTTCTCCCCCAGGTGGCATGCCTCGTGCTGGGCAGCGCGACGGGGGCCGCAATCGGCGCCTGGCGCGGATCGCTCGCTGCGCCGGCCGCCTCGCCGATTCTCGCGACCCTGCTCACAGGCAGCCTCTTCCTGATCGCGCTGGGTATCTACCTGGGCTGGCTGCGCGCGGCGGTCGGCGATCGCCGACGCGGCCTCGTGTTCACCACCATCCTCATGGTGTTGCTCGCACTCCACATCGCCCCATACGCGACGGTGTTGACGCACACCGTCCACGCCGACCGGATATCCACGTTTCTGCAGATCCTCACGACTGAGGTGGTGGCAGCGGTGCCGGGAGGCACACTGTTTCTTGCCGCCGCGACCGTGGTCATCCTTGGCCTGCTGCTGCGCTGGGTAGTGGCGCGTCTCGAGCGGGCGGAACTACCGTGGACCGAGGGATGCGGTTTCTGATCGACAGGACATCCCGCAGCGACGAGGCCCCCCCGCGGAAACTGGAGGTGGCCCCCAAGGGAAGTCGTCCCGGCTGCGAACGTGGGCTAGACACGCGAAAGGAGACCGGCGTGGACGTCTTGCGCATTCTCATCGCCATCGTATTGCCGCCCCTTGGGGTCTTCCTGCAAGTGGGCATCGGCAAGCAATTCTGGATCAACGTCCTGCTGACGATCCTGGGCTATCTGCCGGGGATCATCCATGCGATCTGGGTGATCACCAGTCGCTGAGCGGGGTCATGGGTCCATGGACCTCGTGCGCCAGCGCCGGGCTCGCACGGAACACAAGTCCCACGCGCTGGAGTCGGCGTACGACGGCGGCGATCGGGAGGAATGTCGCGCCGAATCGCCACGCGGCCGACCACCACACCTTCCTGCCACGCAACGTCACGGCCGCTGCATGATCACGACCGTGACGAGCGCCGCGGCCAGTTCGAGGAAACCCCACGTCAGGCGCGTGGGTACCGGCTTGTTGTCGCCAGCGCGTGGATCTGCTCACCCGACGTGTAGTCGAACGTGGATCCGTGCCGGCTGTGGGGGATCATGAAGACGGCGAAGGTCACCACCGTCGCCGCCACCGCCCACCAGCGTCCAGTGGCCGGAGCCCGGCGCAGACGCCACACCGCGAGCAGCCACACCAGCACGGCGGCCGCCAGCTTGTTGTCCGTGAGATCCTCGCCCAGTGGCCAGCCGGCCCAGAACACGCCGAAGGCATACTTCTGCAGCAGCGGTCCGAGGATCAGCCCGCCGATCGCGAGGATCACGAGAGACTGGGTTGCCAGCGGCAGCAGGCGCGTTCCGCGCGCGAGCGCCTCGAGTCCCGTACGCAACGACCAGAGCATGCCCAGGAACATCACCAGTATGTGCACCAGCAGCACGGCCAGCGGCACGGCACCCTTGAATCGCGCCACCGTGGCCTCGGTGGCCGGCACGTGCCTCGTGACGCCGCCTCCGGTGAGCGTGATGCGATACTCCACCTTGCTCGCCATCGCGTCCTGCTCCGGCAGCTCCCCCACGAGCCGATCGCCATCGCGCCGTAGCACCACGATCTGCCAAGGTTCCTCTGTCGGAAAGCGACGCCACTGCGCCAAGCCCGCCACATCTCCCTCGCCAGACACCCGCACCGTGATCGGCAACGCGCGCCCCACCGTCTGCGTGCGCAGCAGCTTCCCCGACGCCGTCACCCCTGCGAGCGTCTCACGAAACCGCACCGGATACGTGGGCCCCGTCACCCGCTGGTACACCCCCGACACCAGCGTTACCACCACCGCCACCACCCACAACACGACGCCACGCCTCATCCCGCCTCCGTCTCTCATCACGAGGTGCAGACGTAGTCAGGTCCTGGCTCTCCCAACTCCGCAGCCGCGTAGCGGCGAGGACATCGGCGAGCCAGGCGCCTGGTCACGCCCCGTATTGCTTGATCGCGCGATCCAGCTTCGGCAGCAGCACGAAGATGAACGCCGCCACGGCGAGCGTCGCCATGGCCAGCGTGAAGAACATGCCGGCCGTCGGCGGCAGACCGCTGATGAAGCCGCTGAGCTTGTTGCCCACGGCCGTGGCCAGGAACCAGCCGCCCATCATCAGGCCGACAAAGCGCTTGGGCGCCAGCTTGGTCACGAGCGACAGGCCCATCGGTGACAGGCATAGCTCGCCGAATGTGATGACGGCGTAGTACACGATGAGCCACGCCGCCGAGACTTTTATCGTGCCGTTGCCTCCCACCTTCGCCGACGCCGCCATGATCAACAGCGCGACCGTGGTGAGCAGCATGCCGATGAAGATCTTGCGCGCCGTCGACACCTCGTGCCCACGCGCCAGCATGCGGCCGAAGAACCACACCACCACCGGCGTGAGCAGCACCACGAAGATGGGGTTGAAGAGCGACGTGATCATCTCGGCGTTCACGAGGCCGAGGAACTTGCCGGGCGGTAGTCGCGAGTCGCCCGCCTGGTGAAAGACCTCGGCGTACATCTGGGGCGTCACGAGCATCGCCGGCACCACGGCACCATCCACGTCGGTCGTGAGCACCACCTCATCCACGGGACTCGTCGTCTCCGGGTTGATCTGCACCGAGACCAGCGGCACGCCATGCGCATCCTGCCCCTCTGATAGCTCGACATTGGCGTCGGGATAGACCTTGCAGGCCAGGAAGCTCCAGTCGGCCGGAACGGCGCTGTCATCCGGTTGCCGCGCCGTGACGCCGGCCGTGCGCGTCACCTCGGCCAGACCCGACTGGCTGAGCCTCCGGGCGCCGAACATCGCCTCGATGCGGGGATCGGTCTGCACGAGCTGGTGCTCGTCGGGCCGTGGCGTCGACGCCGCGGCGTTGACGAAGTAGCTGGGCATGGCCGGCTGCTCGTAAGGTCCGATCGCAAGAACAGGGACCTGGCGATCGGTATCGCGTTCGGCATAGATCGTCATCAGTCCGCCGGAGAGGTGCAGGATCATGAAGAACGTACCGCCGGCGATGAACACCGGGATGAGCGCCCCGAAGCCGGGCTTCTCCGCCGGCTTCGCCTTGACCCAGAGCATCAGGAAGTAGCCCATGATCGGGAGCATACCCACGAGGAACGCGAACGTGGTCTTGCCGATCGAGCCCTCGATGGCGCCCGAGCGACCGCCGAGCCAGTAGCCGATGGCGCCGAAAATGGCCGCCGGCAACAGGATGCGCAGACATACCTGGCCGAAGGTGATGTCTTCGGGATCGGGCTCGCTGCGGCGATCGGCACGTTCGAGCTTCTTCCAGTTGACCGAAAGCACCGTCACGCCGATCAGCAACCCCACGCCGGCGGCGACGAACGCCATGTTGAAGCTGAAGAGGTTGCGCAGGGGCGCCGAGAGCAGGGCGCTCACCGAGGCGCCGATGTTGATCCCCATGTAGAAGATGTTGAAGCCCGCGTCGCGCTTCGGGTCGCCGGGCGCGTAGAGGTTGCCGACCATGGCCGAGATGTTCGGCTTGAACAGGCCGTTGCCCAGACACAGCAGCGTGAGCCCCGCCTTCATGGTGACCACGCTTCGCACGCCGAGCAGGAAGAAACCGGAGGCCATGAGCAGACCGCCGATGAAGACCGAGCGCCGGAAGCCGATGAAGCGGTCGGCGATCATGCCGCCGATGAACGGCGTGAAGTACACGAAGGCCATGTAGGTTCCGTAGATCTCCACGGCCTGCTTGAGCGTCAGACCGAGCCCGCCGCGTTCGGTGTCGGTGGCGTAGAGCACGAGGATGCCGAGCATGAGGTAGAACGCCAGGCGTTCCCACATCTCGGTGAAGAAGAGCGGATAGAGACCGCGCGGGTGTCCTTTTTCGCTCACGGTGCCGTCCTTTGCATGGTGGGTGACGTGCTTCGCGGCAACCTTACACTCCGGTCGCCGGACCTGGCAAGCCCGGTAGCCAAGGGTGCATTTGAAACGAGTCGCGTCTGCCGGCTGGCGGCACATTCTGCCGGTCGCTGCGCGATCCACGCCCCTTCCGGCGCTCGGCGCGCCCAGCACGCCATCATGTCCTTATATTCAAATAACTTACACGACACGATGCCGGCGCATCGCCTCCTGCCGTGGCACGCGACCTGCAAAGGCCGGAGCGCCGACGGAGCACGTCGGTCAGGAGGTTCCCCGCAGATCGTGACGATGCGACGCATCATCATTCTCGCCAGCAGCGGTCTGGCCGCAGTCGCCGCGGTCGTGGCCGTCGTGGCGCTGGTGACGCAGTCCCGCGCCGTGGCACCGCCCATGCAGCGCGCGGCCGAGCGGATCGCGCGCTTCGCAGCGCAAGAGGATCTCGCGCGGCGCTTGGGCGCCCTCGTGGACGAACCCGCGGCGTCGCCGCGTGATCTCACCTCTCTCGCGGTCGCGCGCGAAGCCGTGGCGCTGGTTCATGCAGTGGGAGCCAGTGCCGATCTCGATACCACGGGTGTCGGAGACACTGCCGGGCGCGTCCTCGACGGGCTCGCCGCCTGGCAGACCGCGCTGGGCGACGCGAGTGCGCTGGCGGGCGACATCGTACGCGCCAGCGATCTCGCCGCGGACGCGTCAGCGCGGATCGGTGCCACGTTGCATGCCAGGTCGGCGGACGCACTCCAGGCCCAGCAAGCCGAGAACAGTCGCGAGGGGCGGGGCTACGCGGCGCGCGCTGCGGTCTCCGATTGCGTGGTGACGCTCATGGTTGCCGGCGATCGCCTGCAGCGCCTGGAGCACGCGCGCCTCGTGGCGATGACCACGGGCGATGCCGCGGCGCTCGTGGCGGTGCCAGCCGAGACGGCGTATCTGCGCGACCTGCTCGGACCCACACCTCCGGGTCTCGCCTCCGACCTCGCCCAGCTTGCCGATGCGCTCGCCACGCTGCATCGCGATCTGGTGCGCGCCGCCCCGCTGGCCGCCGCGATCGCGCACGCGCGCGCATCCGTCCGCGTGGCGGCCGGCGACCTGACCCGCGCTTGCGCCCACGATGCCGCGGCGCAGGTCGCCGCCGCGCAGATCGCGGGCCGCACGGGGAGGCGCGCCATCGCGCTGGCGCTGGCGCTCGCCCTGGCGGGCGCGATTGGACTCGTGAATTGGCTCGACCAGCGGGTCGCCATGCCCGCAGAGCGGGCCCATGCGGACCGGGAGGCCGGCGATGCTCGGTCGCAGACACACCTGGCAGAGCTCGCCACCGCCCGTCACGAGATGGCAACGATCGCGCGGGCCGACACCCTCGGCTGGCAACGCGTGGCGACACTCCTCGAAGAACTGTCCACGGCGGACGGTACCGTGGCCGGCATCGCCCACGACGCCACCCACGCCCTCACCCAGGGCAGCGGCGTGGCGCGGGCGCTCCCCGACGCCGCCGATGCGCTGCGCCACGCAGTGGCCGGGGTCCGGTCGGCCGCCGCGCGGCAGTCCGACCTCATGGCCGAGATCCGCGCTCTGGCCGCCCGCACGAATGTGCTGGGCCTCAACGCGGCCATCGAGGCGGCCCGGTTCGACACGGACGGTGAGGGCATGACGGTGGTGGCCAGCGAGCTGCGCCAGGCCGGTCGTCAAGCCAACGCAGCCTTCGCCGGCTACTCGGCCGCCCTCGAGGCCGCGCAGGCGAGCGCCGCCGCGGCCGGGACCGCGGGCGATCGCGTCGCCAGCCTCGCGGCCGATCTCGAACGCCAGCTCAACGCGGCCGCCACCGGTCTGCCGGCTCTGCACCGGGCCGCGGCCACGGTGGCGGACACGGCCGATGCTTTGCGCGATACGGCGCGCGAACGCCGCGCCGTCGCCCGCACGGGCGCGACGGCGGGGCTGATCACCGGTCAAGCCGCGCCGGAACTGGCCGATAGGGCGAAGGTCGGGATGGCAGGGTAAACGCGGGCCGCGTGCGCCCGCGGGGAGTGGACGGGATGACCGAGAACGTCACGCACGACGAAATGCTCGACGACACGACCGTCTCGACGCCGGCGCCGCCCCCGGTGCGCGTGCGCGTCTCACCGGACAAGCTGGCGGTGCTCGTCAGCCTGCCCGATCCCCACGAGGACCTCGAGGGCGCCGCCTCCCGCGTCATCGCCGCCATGATGTCCGACGACATTCCCGGCGCGACCGACACCGCCACCATGGCCGCGCTCATTGGCGAGGCCTGCGCACCCGGCGAGCACCTCGTCGACCATCCGCTGATCTCCGGTACCGCGCCCGTGCAACCGCGCCACGGCAGCCTCGAGTGGACGGTCGACTTTTTTGCCGAGGGATTCGAGACCGACGAGGAGAAGGATCGCGTGAACTACCGCGAGCGCGCGGAGAACCGGGCCGTGACCGCCGACCAGGTGCTGGCGCGATTGTGGACCGCAGCCGATGGACAGGCGGGGATCGACATCTTCGGCAACAAGATCGCCGTCGACAAGCCGCGCAAGGAGCGCTTGCGCGCCGGCAAGGGTGTACGCATCGAGCCCGAGAGCGACGCCTGCCAGCGTTTCGTCGCCGAGGTCAGTGGCCGCCTGCGCCTCACCGACGGCACCGCCTCCATCGACGAAGTCTACACGATCAAGGGCAACGTCAATCTGGCGACCGGCAACATCCACCACACCGGTACGGTGATCATCATGGGCGACATCGAGGCGGGGTGCCGCATCGAGGCCGATGGCGACGTGCTGGTGAAGGGACTCGTGGAGCCCAGCAACATCGTTTGCGGCGGCAGCCTGACGGTGAGCGGCGGCATCGTGGGCGATGCCGAGCATAGTCTGGACGTGAAAGGCACCGTCGAGGCACGCTACCTCAACGAGGTGACGCTGCGCGCCGGCGGCGACCTGCGGGTGCAGAGCCAGATCGACCACTGCCAGGTCCGCACCCGCGGCCGCGTGCTCATCCCACAGGGGCGCATCGCCGGCGGCTCCGTACAGGCCTACAAGGGCATCGAGGTGGGTCACGCGGGCGCCGAAAGCTCGAGCGAGACGGTGCTCATCGCCGGCGTGGACTGGCAGTTCGAGGAGCGTCTCGTCGAGCGCCGGCACCGGGTGACGCAGCTCCAGGACGCCCGCAAGAAGCTCATGGCGGCGCTGCAGCAGGCGGCGAGTCGCCTCGACAACCTCACACCGGCGGAGAAGCAGGTGCTCGAATCCCTGCGCACGAAGGTGCAACAGGTGGACGCGGTGCTGCAGCGCGAGTCGCAACAGCAGGTGGACGACGGGCAGCAGATCATCCGCGAAGCCGTGCGCGAGGTGATCATCCATCGATCCACCCACGCCGGCACCGTCTTCCAGCTCGGCACGTTTCGCGATCGCGCCTTGACCACGTTCGACAAGCCCCGACTCGTGGCCCTGCGTCAGAACAAGGTGCACATCCTGCCGCTCGGCGAGGAACCGATGGTATCCTGACACGGCCGACGCGTCAGGCAGGTGTCGCCTCGAAACCCAGCGCATTCACCGCCGCCACGAGCTGATCCACCGCGAGCTTCTCCCCCCGCACCGACGCGTGTCCCCCGGCGAGGTCCACGGCCACGCTCGTCACGCCCGCCTGCTCGCTCAGCGCCCGTTCCACGCTGCTGCTGCAGTGGGTGCAGTTCATACCCTTGATCGTGAGTTCGACGGTCTCGTGGGACGGGGACATCGCGGTCGCTCCTTCGGGGCCCTCGCATGCGCAAGTGTGCGCGCGACGTGGTCGGTAGGCCCAGGCCAGCACCGCCAGCAGGACGCCGGCGCAGACCTGGGAAAACACGGTGACGCCCGCGGCGTGGTCGTGTGCGAGCGCGAAACCCGCCAGGTGCAGGCGCGACGCCGGCATCCAGGCGTTGAGCAGCAAGCCGCCACCAAAGGCGCTCACGGCCACCGTGGCGAGGTAGATCGCTGTGGTGCGGCGGCCCAGCACCCGCATCAGGGTGGTGAGCGTGGCCGCGTTCGTCGCCGGTCCGGCCACCAGGAATGCGAGCGCCGCCCCCGGCGACACGCCAGCGTGGATGAATCCCGCGGCCAGCGGTACGGATCCGGTGGCGCACACGTAGAGCGGCACCCCCACCACCATCATCACCAGCACCGGCCACACGCCGCCACCCAGCACGTGGGCGAGCGATCCCGCCGGTATCAGTACCGTGATGAGCGCCGCCAGCAGGATGCCCAGCGATAGGGCGCGGCCGATGTCGCGTGGCAGCGTCTCGAACCCGTACCGCAGCGCCGCGCCGACGCGGCCGGCAGCGCTGGCCGGCGTCGCGGCAGCGGCCGCGGGCGGAGTGGACGGCTCGCGCGCGGTGAACACCTGCACGGCGCCGCCACCCACGACGCCCGTGACCAGCGCGATGAGCGGCCGGAACACGGCGAAGTACGGACCGAGCATGGCACCGGTGACGGCGATGGAATCGACACCAGTCTGCGGCGTCGAGAGCAGGAAGGCCGACGTCGCCGCGCGGCTGGCGCCGTGGCGCCGCAGCGATGCGGCCACCGGAATCACGCCGCAGGAGCAGAGGGGCAGGGGAACGCCCAGGAGCGAGGCCTTCCAGACCGGCCCCATGCCCCGGCCACCCAGGTGGCGCTCGAGCCAGCGCGCGGACACGAAGACCGAGAGCAGGCCGGCCACCAGAAACCCGAGCAGCAGGTAAGGTGCCATCTGCGCGGTGACGTGCCAGGCGGCGAGCAGGAATTGCGGGATGGCGGCGAGCATCGCGGAAAGATCACCTCGGCGTTGCGGCGCGTCGGGGCGTGGCGCGCCCGGTCGGAGTCGCCGACAGGATAGTCGCGGGGAGGCAACGCCGCGAGAAATCAGCGGTACCAGGGTCAGCGGCGGACACGGATGCGCGTGCCCAGCTCCACCGAGAGACGGAGCTCGTCGGTCGCGATCTCCGGGGGGAAAAGTGCGCCCGAAATCTTGGCGCCGAAGAAGCTGCAACCGTCGAGGACGGCATTCGAAAAGTCGATGCCGCGCAGATCGGTGTCGCGGAAGTAGCTACCGGAGAAATCCAGGCCGTCGGCGTCTAGCCCGCGCATATCCAGGCCGCGCAGGTCGACCGCACGCAGGTCGCAGGTCTGCCCCGATTCCTTCAGGCGATTGAAACCCTTGGTGTCGTCCACGCGCAGACACTGGTACATCTTGTCCTTGAGGAACCGTGGCCGTTCGGCTTTCATGGTCGCTGCTTCCTTCGGCAATCGCGTCGTCACAGGGTGGTGGGGTGATCGCTCCGGGTACCCTCATGATCGGCCGGCGGCGCCGTCGCTTGATACCCTACCTGCGGCCAGCGACTCCTCGGCCCATGCCCGCGCCTGCCCCGCTGCCAGGTCGACCCGCGCCAGAAGCCAGCCGCCGACCACGAAGAACACGCCCAGCACGAGAATGCCGGCGCGCCCCTGGCCCGTGGTCTGGCTCAGCAACCCGAAGATCAGGGGTCCGGCGATGCCGGCAAGCTTGCCACTCGAGGAGTAGAACCCGAAGAACTCGGCGCTGCGGTGGCGAGGCACCATGGTGGCGAAGAGCGACCGGCTCAGCGCCTGGCAACCACCCTGCACCACGCCCACCAGGGCGGCGAGCACCTGGAAGTGCCAGGCCGTCCGCATCAGGAAGCCGAACGCGCACACCAGCACGTAGACGCCGAGACCAGCCAGCAGCACGGGCCGCGCCCCGAGGCGCCGCGCGAGGCGGCCCAGCAGCAGCGTGCTCGGCCAGGCCACGAACTGCGTGATCACCAGGGCCATGATGAGGTCGGAGGTGCCGATGCCGATCTCCGAACCCACCGCCGTGGCCATCTTGATGATGGTTCCAATGCCGTCGTTGTAGATCCAGTACGCCACGAGGAACTGCACGAGGGACCGGTACGACCGCACAGCGCGCCAGGTGGTGCGCAGGCGCCGCCAGCCGTCCGACCAGACCGTACCGAGCCGGAAGGCACGAACGCCGGCGCCGACGTGGGGCTCCGGCACGCGCCGCAGCAATGGCACCGTGAACACGGCCCACCACACGGCCACGCTGAGGAACGACGCTTTCACGGCCGCGCCGGTGCCCGCCAGATGGAAGAGCGCCGGATGGGTCACCCATACCATGTTCAGGACCAGCAGCAGCCCGCCGCCGAGGTAGCCGTACGCGTAGCCGCGACTCGAGATGGTGTCGAGATCGCGCCCCCGCGCGAGGTGCGGAAGCAGGGCCTCGTAGAAGACGATCGATGCCGCGAAGCCCACGTTGGCGCCCATGTAGAGCAACGCCGCCAGGCGCCAGCCGCCGGCCGGGATGGTGACGAACGCCGCCGTGAACGCGCAGCCGCCGAAAGCGGTGGCCGCGAGCAGGCGCTTGCGCGATCCAGTGGCATCGGCCACCGCGCCGAGCAGCGGGCCGATAAGGGCGACGATGGCGAGGGCGAGCGCCGTGGTGTAGCCCCAGTAGGCGGTGGCGTCGGCACTGCCCACGCCCGCGGCCACCGCCAGCTCGCGGAAGTACGGCGGGAAGAGGGCCGCCATCACCGTGCAGGCAAAGGCGCTGTTGCCCCAGTCGTAGAGGCACCAGGCCCGGATGGCGGCTACCTGCTGGCCGTCGCGCGTCGGCATCGTTTCTCCTTCAGGCGCATCCTAGCGCGGACCAGCGTCGAGGGCATGCCCAAAGGCCGGCGATAGCGTCTTTTCGTTGAGCGGTCGGCGCGCTAGAATACAGGCATGATGCATCGCGCCGCCCTCGTCGCCCTGACCACCGCCGCGATCGCCGCCGCCGCGCTGGCCGTGTCGTCGCCGCCGCTGCCCCCGGCGCAGACCGCGGTGATGGACAGCCTCGTGACGTTGCACCTGTCTGCCCAGCCTGATTCGGTGTTCATCGTCGCCGCTCCGCACGTCGCGCACGCCCGGCAACGCGGCGACCGGGCCTTCCTGCGCGAGTTGCTGCTTCAGGAAGGAGGCACGGCCGCCGCCTACGGTCGCGCCGCCCAGGCCGAGCCCATCCTCCACGAAGCCTTCGACCTGTCGGTCGCCACCGACGACACGTCCGACATGATCGCGTCTCTGCGCTGGCTGTGTAACTCCGTGCAGGTGATGGGGCGCACCGACGAGGCCGCCGTGCTCTGCGACAGCCTCGCACGCCTCGCGCTGGCGGTGGACGACTCTCTGCACTACGCCTGGGCGCTCGTGGGCACGGCCTACACCCACCTCCTGCACGACGATCTGCGCGCCTGCGCCCTCGTCTACCGCCGCGCCGCGAAGATCTTCGCCCAGATCGATGAGCCGCACGGCGAGATCTGGTCCCGCAACGGCCGGGCGCTCGCTCTGCGCGTGCTTGGACGATTCCGCGAGGCGATGGCCGAGTTCCGCCGCAGTGCCGCGCTGGCGCACGGCATCGACGATGCGATGAACGAGGCGATGTCGTGGAACTACCTGGGCACCCTCGAGTCCGTGGTCGGCGATCCGGCGCTGGCCGTGACGTACTTCCGCCGCGCGCATGAGATCCACGTCGCCCACTTCCACACCCGCGAAGCCGTGCCGGCGGCGATGAACATCGCGCTGGCCCTTGCCTCGCTGGGGCAGTTCGACGACGCCATCGCCGGTCTCGAGGCCGCGCTCGCCGACTGTCGCCGGGAACAGTATCCCGACCTCGAGGGCGACCTGCTGAACAGCCTGGCGGAGGTCCGTCTCCAGCGCCACCAGTACCACGAGGCCGCCGGCGCCGGCCGCGAGGTGCTTGCGCTGGAGGATCGCGTTCCGCCGCGCACGTGGGTGACCGGGAACATCGTGCTCTCCGAAGCGCTGGCCGCCCAGGACAGCCTGGATGCCGCGCTTCGCGTGCTCGACGCGTGCGCCCGGTCGGCCCAGGGCAACCCCAACGTGCTCCTCGCCCAGGATCTTGCCCTCGCCCGGGGCCGGCTGCTGCTACGGCTCGCGCGTCCCGACGATGCGCTCGCGCTCGTCACGCCCGCCATCGCGGTGGCCCACGCCCAGGAGATGCGCGCCCAGGAAGTCGACCTGCGCCAGGTCGCCGCTCAGGCCTGGCGCGCCCTCGCCAGCCCTGACTCCGCCCTCGCCCACGACCTGGCCGCCATCGCCGCTTGGGACGCCGACCGTAGCCTGCCCACCGATCCTCGCTGGCGCGAGCAACGCGGTGCGGCGGGCCGCGACGTTTTCGTCGATGCGGCGTCTCTCCTGCTGGAGGGTACGGCGTCCCACCCATCCGGCGATGGTACGGCCGCCGCATTCGATCTGCTGCAGCGCTACAAGGCCCGCACGCTGCAGGAGCGTATCTGGGGACCAATGCCGCGCGGGCTGACAGCCGACGCCGACACCCTCGTCACGTTGCACGAACTGCAAACTCGCGTGCTACGCACCGGCGAGGTCTTCCTCGATGCGTACGTCGGCACCGGGGCCAGCCTGCTCTTCGCGGTGGCACGCGATACCTGCGTCGTGGCCACGCTGCCCGGTGACGAGGATCTCACGACACGGGTCGACGTGTTGGTGGATCTGTTCTCGCATGCCGGGCCCGCGTCGGAGGCGAACCGGCTCGTGCACACGGGCGCTACCCTGTGGCGCACCCTCGCCGCACCCGTCCTGCCGCTCGTGGCGCATGCGACCTCGGTGGTCTGGTCGCCTGACGGCGTGCTGCACCACTTGCCGCTGAACGCCGTGCTCCATGACCCCGGCGCCGCGATGCCGGCGCCACCCTGCGCGCGCGTCCCGGCGGCGGCCGTCCTGGCCGGGCTACGCGAGGGTGACGACACGGTGGTCGCACCGCGCGGCGTGCTGGCCGTGGCGGCGCCGCATACGGCGCGGGGCGAACCGCTGCACGGCGCCGACGCAGAGGTCGCCTGGCTGGCCCACCGATTCCGCGGTGTGTCTCGCCCCCGCCCGGCCGAGCTGGCCGTCACCGACGAGATCCCCGGCGTCTGGCTCGCCGACCATGCCGTCATCCACCTGGCCGCCCATGCCCGCCTCGACGAGCAGCGCCCCTGGAATTCGTACCTCGAGCTGACCACGCGCGGCGACTCCCTCGTGCTGCGGGCAAGCGACGTCGCGCGGCTGCACCTGGGCGCGCGCCTGGCCGTGCTTTCGAGCTGCGCCAGCGCCGGGGCGCAGGTCGTGGCCGGCGAGGGCATGCTCGGCCTGGCCACCGGTTTCCTCAGCGCGGGCGTGCCCGCCGTGATCGCCACGCTCTGGCCCGTGGACGACGCCACCACGGCCCGGCTCATGGGCGACTTCTACGAGGCGCTGGCCACCGGCGCGCCGGCCATCGATGCGCTCGCGCGCGCCCAGGCGCGGTGCCGGCAGAACCCGGCCACGCGCCATCCGTTCTACTGGGCGGGTTTCGTGGTGGTGGGCGACGGCGCCACGACGGTCCCCTTGCCGCCGCGGCGCCGACCGCTCTGGCCCGGGTTGCTCGGCGCGGGCGCGCTGCTCGCCGGCTGCGGCTGGCTCACCAGTAGAAGAGCAATCCGACCTGCGGCCAGGGCCTGATGTTGTCGGTATCCCCCTCGACGGTGAAGTCGAGGTCGGTCTTGAGGGCCCAGCGCTCGCCGATGAGTTTCTCCACGCCCACGCCGAAGCCGTAGTTGGTGTGCGTGCGCGTGCGCCAGTACTGCGTGCCGTCGTCCCGGCGCTGTTCATCCTTGTGGTAGTCGTAGCCCACACCACCGACGAGGAAGAGGCGCAGGTTCGGATCCTGCCGCAGGATCAGTTCCAGCTCACCGCCCAGGTTGTGACGCTTGTTCTTGCTGGTGTTCCAGATCCCGCCGGCCACCTGGAGCTGCAGGTACCACGTCAGCGGCCCCTTGAAGGCCAGCCCCGTGCCCCCGATCTTGCCCGCGTGCAGCCCGACGGCCCCCTGCATGGGATCGTCGACCCGGTTCCAATCGCCGGCCAACGCCGGCTTCACGCTGCCGCACAACGTCAGGCCCGCGACGGCGAGCCAAGCGTATCCAAGATGGGTTGGCCAACGCCGCATGATTCCTCCCTGATGCGACCCATGGTGACTCCGTCCTGGATGGTTATAACGCCGCGCGCGCCCGCATGCCAGCGCATTGTGAGACGAACGATCCATCCCCTTGATATCGTGGCATTTAAAACGATTGCCGCCGGCGCCACTATGGCGCGATCATCACCACCGTACCCACCGAGTGCGCCGCGAACTCGGGCGCATACATCGCCTGCAGCGTGGCGGATTGGGCGCGGAAGGTGCCGGCCATGGCGGCGCGCAGCCGGTGCTTCAGCGTGAACTGGCCGGCGGGCAAGCGATCGAAAAAAAAGTTCGCGCCCGAGTCGCGGATCTCCTGGTAGGAGTGTACGCCCAGGTCGCAGCGATAGCTCGAGGTGGCCGACTCGGGTTCGCAACCGGCCGGACGGGGATCGCGAAGGTGCACGTACTCGGCGGCGTGCCGTGCGGTGACCTCGAGATGGACCTCGATCTCGTCGCCGACGTGCACGGTATCACCGTCGCGCCGCGGCGCAAGCACCCACGCGCCGTTCACGAGCGCGTGGCGGAAGTACGACCGCGTGACGGCCAGCAGGTCGCCGTCGGCGGCGGCCGGCGGTTGCTCGGTGGCGTAGTGCCAGGTGGCCGACGCGAAGGCCAGGCCGCGCGTCGCCTTCGACACCGTCACCGCGGGCGGCGACAACGCGCCGACCTCGTCGCCCGTCAGGACCAGGCGTTCCTGCCCCGCCGTGGGATCGCCGGGATCGGCAACGAAGGTGCGGTCATGGGACCCCACCTGCACGTGTACCGACTCGCGAATGCCCAGCGTACCGCGCACCTGCATCACCTGCACGAGCGCGCCGATCGCCTCGGCGGTGGCGCGGGGCGACTTCCAGTGCGTGAGTTGACGGTGCAGCAACAGCCACTGCACGAGACCGTCGACGCGCGGGTCTTCGGGCATGATCGTACTCACGGCGCGCAACACGAAGGCGTGGCCCTCGATCGTATCGTGATACCACAGCCAGGCCCGGTCTTCCGGCGTCCAGAACACGCCCAGGTCGGGGTCGTTCTTCGCGCTGTCGAGCACCGAGAGCACCATCTGATAATAGGGAACGAAGAGGCGCGCGTCCAAGCCGAACGCGCGCCGTTGTGGCTACTTCACGAACTACTGGACGAACTACTGAACGAGCTACTGGACGAGCATCACGCGCCGCGTGTCCACGCGATCCGACGTCGTCAACCGCACGACGTACGCGCCCGACGCCACGGCGCGGCCGCCGTCATCGCGTCCGTTCCACGTCACGCGATGGGCGCCCGCCATCATTGTACCTCTCGCGAGCACGGCGACCTCGCGACCCTGCAGATCGTACACCGCGAGCTGGACCTCGTCCGTGCGCGCGATCTGCAGCTCGATCGTGGTCGACGGGTTGAAAGGGTTCGGCTGCACGCTCGCCACGCGCGATGCCTGCGGCACCGCGAGCTGCACCATACGCGAATCAAGCGTCGTCCAGCCGCCGGACGCGAGACGCTGCCGGAGCGTGTATGCGACCGGCGCGCCGGCCGGCGGCGTGTCGACGGCCGCGTACGCGCCGGCCCCTTGCGCGGTGAAAGCCACGGCCCGTACCGCATCATCGGCCCGAAGCTCGAGGTGCAGGTCGGCCGCCGGCACGTCCGCGCTGAGCTGCCAGGCGAGGCGCACGGTGCCGCCGTCGACCGTCGCGTCGAAGAACGTGAGGAGTGTCGGCACCGTATCGGCACACTGCAACCAGGCGAGTTGCAGCGTGCTGCTGGTGTCGGCGATGTAGAGCACGTCGCCCAGCGTGGCCAGGCTGGTCGCTCCGGCGGGGGTGTCGACGGAGCCGAGGATCAGCGGCGCGAGGGGATCGGTGACGCGGCGCACCTGCATGCCCGAGCTATAGTCCGCCACGTAGAGATCGTCGCCCACGCGCAAGCTCGCCATGGCCTGGTTGGGCGTGTCGGCGACGGCGACCACGTGCGGCGCCGCGGGATCGGAGATATCGACGACCTGCACGCCCGCCTCGTAGCAAGCGAGATAGGCGAGATCGCCGTCCAGCATGACACCTCTCACCGTTGCCGGTGTCGCCACCCATCCGATCTGCTGCGGCGACGCGGGTTCGGCGAGATCCACGACCGCGAGTCCGCTGGACACGCCGACAAAGGCCAGGGGGCCTCGACCGGCCACGCAACTGGGGTACGTCAGTGCAGGCAGCGAGCCCACGACATACGCCGCGGCGGGCTCGGAAATGTCCACGATCTGCAATCCGGCGCGCCAGTCGGCCACCAGCGCCAGATCTCCGGTCGCAGCGTCGCCGGCCAGAGCCACGGCCACTGCCGTGTCGGGTGTCGCGACGGCGGCCACCGTCTGCGGGTTCGCGGGATCGCTCACGTCGATCACCCGTAGCCCCGCATCGCCATCGGCTACACAGGCCAGCGGTCCGCTCACGGCCACGCCGCTGGCGAAGTCGCCGGTCGCGAGCGTCGCCAATGGCGCCGGCACCAGAGGATCGGCGAGGCCCGCGATGTGCAGCCCGCCGCGCCCCACGGCCGCGTAGAGGCGCGCGTCCGCCACGGCGACGCCCCTGGCGATATCTGGCAACGCATAACTACCGGCCAGGCTGGCCTCCTGCGGGTACGTGGCATCGACCACGAGCAGGGCGCCGTAGTTGGCGATGACGGCACAGCCATTGATGACGGCAACGTCGTGGCTGGTGCCATGGAAGGCGTCTATGGTGCGCACCTGAGCTCTCAAGAAGGGGTGCAGCGGGTCGCCCACGTCGATGACGTCTAGCCCCTGCGCCGCCGCGGCGTAGAGCAGGTCGCCCGCGGCCGCCAGCCCGTGCGTCCCCCACGTCGTCTCCACGAAGCCCAGCACACCCGGAGAGAGCGGATACGTCAGGTCGAGCACGATCACGCCATAGTTCCACGACGAGACATACCCGCGGTTGCCGTCCACGATGATGTCGCTACCTCCGCCCCACACCGGGAGCGACATCTGCAACACCGGAGCGCCTGGATCGCTCACGTCGTAGACCAGGATATCCGGGGTATCCGGGTCGACGTAAGCATCGGCCACATACAGCACATCGCCGGCGAGCGCGAGACCTTTCGCGTAGCCGGGCGTGTCGAGCGTGGCCAGGTTCACCGGCTGCGTGGGGTCGCTGATGTCGACGACACCGAAGCCGTCGAGCCCCTCCGCGACATACGCCACGTGTCCACCAACCGCGACGTCGAGCCCGCCCGTCCCGACATCGAGCACGGCCACCTTGGCCGGTGCGGCCGGATTCGCCACGTCGAACACCTCGAAGCCGGTAACCGCGCAGGCCACGAAGGCAAAATCGCCGGACACGGCGACGCCATGGCCGACTCCGGAAGTGTCGATCTCGCCCAGCAGGACAGGGTGCCGCGGATCCTGCACGTCGACGATGCTCAGCGTGGTGTACCCTGTGCAATAATAGAGCCCATCGCGCAGGGTCCCGGCAAAGAGCTGGCGCCCGCCGATCCGGGCCGCCCAGTGCAACGTGGCGCCGTAGTCGACGCAGTCGCTCGCCAGGGCCGATGTCGCGGCGAGCCCGAGACATGCCACGATCGTCATGCGGACTGGGATTCGGAGTCGCGATTTCATGAGACGGTCTCCCCTCGTGGGCCGGTTCTGATCTCGCGGTGGGTGGCGACCACCATGGTACCAGACCGGAACGCAGAAGGGAACGCGCGCGTCCGCCACCGGCGACGCAGTCCCCGCCGGATACAGATATCCAAACGGGACTGGACGACGCCGGCATCGTGTTGACGTCCGCCGACCAGCGGCTGTAGTATGTGGAACGTGTTCCCCGGCCCGCGCGCACGCGCGCCCGGAGCTTTGCATGCGCCACGCACGGAACGAGAAACCATGGATCGACGCGGCGAACGAGACACCTCGACCGGACACGCCGAGGCCGAGGATATGTCGCCCGAGCTGCTGGGCGAGCTGCTCCGGCAAGCACCCCGCACCCGCGACGCCGTCGGCGTCGTGGTCGGTCGACTCTGCAGCATCACCGACGAGGGCATCCCGATGGTCGAGGTTCCCGGTCGCTCCGGCGATGGGCCCGACCAGGCGCGCACCACCGTCGCACTCGCCGCGCACCACGTGGGCGCCCAGGTCGTGCTGGTCTTCGAGGGCGACGATCTCGCGCGACCCATCGTGATCGGCGTTCTCCAGTCCCCCGCGCTCACGGCGTCCGTCACGGTGGACGACCGCGAGACCGTGATCGAGGGCCACGACCGCATCGAGCTCCGCTGCGGCAAGGCGAAGATCGTTCTGACCAGCGACGGCAAGGTTCTCGTCAAGGGCACCGACATCGTCAGCCGCTCCGAGGGCCCCAATCGCGTCAAGGGCGCCTCCGTGCAGATCAATTGAGCAGATCGACTGAGCAGATCAACTGATCCGTCCCCAGAGACCGGGAGCTCGTCGTGCCGCCTCTCCGCATCCTGACCAGCATCGTCGACGAGCACTTCCTCGAACTCGACATCCTGTGGGAGCGCCGCGAGGCGAGCCTACACGATCCCGAGCTGACCGCCGCCGATCTCGCCGCGCTCGAGCAGCGCGCCCAGCGCCACCTCGAAGGTCTGCTCCTGGCGCCGGAGTACGCGCTCGACCTCGCCCGCCGCGCCCTCGCCGCCAATGAACGCGGCGCCGCCACGGCCGCGGGTTTCGTGATGATGGATCTGGGCGACCCGGCCCTTGCGGAGGAACTCGTCCGCACGCTGGCCACGGCAACGCCGGAGATCGCGCACGGCATCCGCATCGCCCTGCGACACCGTGACATCGGCAAGCAAGAGCCACTGCTGCGCGAACTCACCGCCTCGACCATCCCCCACGTGGTCGCCTGCTCGTGCGACATCCTCTCGTTCCACCACCGCGATCACGTCCCAAGCGTACGTGAGTTGCTGACCGACGCCGATGAGGAAACCCGCACCCTCGCCATCACCGCCCTCGGCCGCTGGGCCGGCCCCTGGACCGTCGACGATCTGCGGGCCCAGCTCTCGATCGCCGTCGCACCGGCGGCCCATCGCGCAGCCCTCGAGACCTCGGCCGTCGTCGCGTTGCCCGAGTTGCTCGACACTTGCCGCGAGGTCGGCACTCGCGACTCCGACCCGTCGCTCGAGGCCCTCGTCTTCCTTGGCGTGATCGGTGACGCCGCCGAGATCCCGATATTGCAGCGCGCGCTCGCCCGCCCCGACCTCGCCCCCGCCGCCGTCGCCGCGCTGGGCGCCCTCGGCGCACCGGAAGGCGTCCCGATCATCCTCGAGGCGCTCGCGAATCCCCTGCTGGCCCACCCCGCCGCCGTGGCATTCCTGCGCATCACCGGCGCCGAGAATGTGCAGGGCGAGCCAGTCCCACCGCCCGCCGAACTGGACGAGGACGCCGCGGCATTCTGGGATGAGTACGTGCCGGCAGATCCGGTGCTGGCACGCCGGTGGTGGGAGGCGAACGGTTCACGGTTCGCGGCAGACACCCGGTGGAACGCAGGCCTCGCGGCCGATGCGGCGACGACAGACGCGTTGCCTCTCGCCCTCGCCGGCGACCTCACGTTACGGACATGTTACCGTGCGTCGCCATCCGCGGCGGAGGCCCCGACGTCCTCGAACGTCAGCATCGAGAAGCCCCGATCCAGCAGGTAACGCTTCACGTCCTCGTGCACCACGATCGTCCCGAGGCTCTCGCCGAGCCGGAACATCAACGCGCCACGCGCGCGGATCGGATCGATGACCAGTTCGTCGAAGGCCACGTTGATCGTCGGGCTGGTCGATGTCGTCGTGTACACCGATTGTTCGAGATCGGCACAGCATACCGCGCCCACCACGTTGACCAGACAGTAGTGCGGAAATTCCCGGCCCGATTCCGGCCCCTGCAACACGGCGGAGTAGATCTGGAGATTGTCGACCCCGGCCTCCACCAGCGCGTCGACGAGCCGCCGCGAGAGCACAAGTGCTTCGAGCTCGTACATCTCTCGCGGTTCTCCGGCTTCGTCCGGATCGATCTCGAGCACCAGCGGTTCCGCGACCGGGACCGTGATCGGCTGTCCGCTCATCCAGGACTCGATGCCCTCGACCTCCGGAATCGCGCCGAGCATGAGCGTGGGCTTGAAGAGCGGCCCGAAACTGTGCAACACGTGATACATGGACGACCTACAGCCCTTCCATCGTGTCAGGTGTGTAGCCCGCGCCGACGAGCACGGCGAAGTCGGAGGTGCAATACGGAGGTTTCCATTTCGAGGTCGGGCCAGTCACGTGCTCCCGCATGCGCCCCGCCACGGCGTTGACCATGCCGAGCAACGGGAACGGCGTATCCCAGGGTTTCTTCTCGCTGTTGTCGCATTTCTCGCATACCGAGCGCACACTGAGCATCTTGAGACGGATCTCCTCCAGCGTACGGCGCACGAACGCATTGTAATCCGCGTGCGAGGAATCCCACATGTGGAACTGTCCCCCCGTCGCCTTCATCGCTGCGTAGGCGTAGGCGAACTGGATCTCGTAGCCACCGGTCTTGCTGAGCTGGCCCCAGCCCTTGTACTTGTGCAGGGCGGGCAACCAGGCCCCGTTCCAGACCTCATTCTGCAGGTAGCCGATATCCTCCTTCACGGTCTGGCCTGCGGTCATGTACTTGCGCAGTGCGGACGCCCCCTTGATGGCCGCGCCAGGGATGAGATGATGGGCTTGAAGCCCCAGATCCATGGACTTCTTCTCCCCACGCACCTCCATCGTGATCGTCCGGTCATCGCCACCGGTGAGATTGGTCCCGAGCGTCCCGGCGTTGTTACTGAAATCGTTAGCGAGATTACGCTTGTCTTCCTTGTGCGGAAACGGGCACTCGACGGCGACTTCGGCCGCGAGTGCCACGGCTGCGGTTTCACCGAGTTGCGGCATGGCTGCCTTCCTTCGGCCGGATATCCATCACCGTCACCCCATGATGTTCTTCTCATTATGAAATAGCGAGTCCCCCAGCCGGCACACGTTCTTGCCCTCGAACTTCACGTCGAACGAGTAGAGCATGAATTCGCAGGCGCCCTTGAACTTGCTGCTCATGACGCCGCCGCCGGCGGTGCCGGCTTCGTCGCCGGCCGACATCTGGTACTTGGCGCCCTTGACCATGGGCATCTGGCCATCGGTCTTCACCTTCGTCGGGCCGCCGCTGGTGTCGGAAGCCTTGCCGGTGTTCGGGTAGGGGATCGGGACAGGGCCGCCCGGGCTCGGGGTCTTGCACACGTCGGGAAAGACGATGCTCATGCCACCGCTGCCCTTGTGGGCGACGCCGCGTCCGTTGGCGAAAGTCTTCTGGGACATGGCCTACCTCTGCTGCGAGATTCTAAATGCATTCCGCTCGGTCTGCCAACGTCGAGACGTCAGCGTCCTGGTTCCACGATATCAACGACCGCCGCACAGCGTTCGGCACCGTCGTTCGCGCACCACACGAGGGCTGGTCCGGCATACCGCCCCCGCGCGAGGCCCTCGGCAGCCAGCCCCAGCATGACCGGTCCCAGCGCCGCGCCGATGTCACCGAAGCAGTCGGCGGGATGCTCCACCATCATCTGCGGCGCCAGCGCGGCGCTCGACCTCAGGCTGGCCACGCCGTACTCCTTGGCCCCGAAGCTCTCGCCGTTGAGGCCCGCGAACATCGTGGCCATGGGGGCACGTAGTTGCGGTCCCTGCGTCAGTACGCCCACAAAGGCGGCAGCCAGCCCTTCACCCTTGTAAGGTTCCTCGCTGTAACGATGGCCCGGCTCCGTGCCGGGTGCCACGGCGACGAGTTGAGCCAGAGGCGCGAAACCGTCCGGTGCGGGCGCGCCCGGCCGACCGAGCAGCACCACCCCCGCGCCCTCGCCCGGGATGAATCCGTCCATGACGCGAGGCCCCAGGAGGCGCCGGTCGCGATCGAGCGTGCCCAGGAGCATGAGATCGAGGAAGCTGTCCACGCCGCAGACGAGCGCGTGGTTGCCCGAATTCGTGGCCAGGAACGCCAGCGCCTCGGCGCACGCCTGCAGTCCCCCGGCCCGGCCTGCGGCCACGCGGTGGCTGCGGCGCCGGTCGAAGCGTAGGCCGAGCGGCTCGAGCTGGGCGGCGAGCCGGTCGAGAAACCCGTCGCGGACCGGCGCGGCCAGATCGGGGTGCTGCTCCGGCGTGGCGAGGAAGAGCGGGGTGCGCTCGGCCAGCCCCGCGGCCTCGAGGTCCGCGAGTACCTCCTGGAGCGCGGGCGTCGCCAGCCGCAGCAGGCGCCGTTCGCGGCTGGTGAGTCCTGTCGTGTCGCCGACCGGTTCCGGCAGCGCGTCTTCCGGCAACAACGCCATCACGATGGGCTGGAAACTCGCGTCGCAGACGGATGAGTTGGCAAACGCCGCCACGCCCGCCTGGATCGAGGTGAAGGTCTGCGCCGCGCCCATGCCGACGGCGGTGACCATGCCGGTCCGCAGCACCTGGGCGCCAGGGGCGGGCATCAGACCGACCTCCCGTCGAGCTGCATATCGGCGAGCGCAACGTGCAGCGTCTCCACCTTCAGCGCCTTCTTGTCGCAGGGGACGCCGGCGCGCCAGAGCATGGTCAGCCGTTCATCGTCCGGCTCGAGGAGCACGGTCTCGAGGTTGGGCGTGGGTGTCTCGTCGCTCCCATCGACGCGGATCGTGACGTCGAAGGTGCACCGCGGCAACGTGCACTGCAGGCGCCCGTGCGGCGAGAGGTTCAGCAGTACCACTTGCTCGCCACCCGTCAGGTAGCCGCTGGCGATCAGGTCGGGATGCGCGGCGTTGAAGAACCGAGGATCGAAATCCTGCGGCAGGAAAGGCGCCCGCGACTTCTGCCACGCATCGTCGTAAGTGCCCGCGAAGGCGACGCGCGGCTGCCAGCTCGGCGCGACGAAGCCGTAGCAGGCCGGCGTCTCCTCGTCCTTGGAATCCGCGAGATTCGGCGCGAGCTGCCCGCTGATCTCCTGACGACGCTGGCGCGCGCGAAAACCCTGCCCCACCGGATTCTCCTCGACGGCCTTGATCTTACCCTTCTCGGCGTCGATCACATGGGTGCCGCCATACGCTCGTTCCCAGACGAGCGGCATCCGGGTGAACGGTTGCTTCGCGGTGGTCGCCGAGCCCACGGCCCGGCCCGTGTACTGCCGGTCGCCCACGACCCGTACCACCTTGCGCATCTCGCCCACGACCAGGGCCGTGTCCACCTCGTCCGCAGGTCGGCCGCCCGGCGCGTGGGCGCTGCCGACCAGGGCCACGTCGGTGGCGGGTTTCGCGAGATGGAAGTCCGCGCTGTACCGGAGGCTCGAGGCGCCCGGCTCCCCCCAGAACACGTCGGCCGCGTGGAATGGCTGCTGCTCGGGCGCCACGACGAGCGACGGGCCGAGCGTGAACGTCGCCTTGATGACGACGAACACGGTGTCGACGCCGTCGGTGTCGGGAAAGAGGTTCATCGTGACCTGGAACGGGGTCTTGTTCGCGAGCTGGAGCATGCAGCAAGCCCTTCGTCCTACGGTGACGACCTCATATCCGCGTCACGGCGTGGACTTCTGCCCATCGGGTCCGATCGGCAGGATGAGGATATCCGAGCCGCCGCGCGGCCCCGGAGCGGAGGATCCCGTCACGAGGTAACCGTTCGCCGTGGGCACGATGTCGTGCGGCACGTCGTCGTCCGCCCCGCCGACGGTGTTCTGCCAGATCAGATTGCCATCCACGTCGATCTTCAGCAGCAGCACGTCGCGATCCTGACCGAATCGCCGTGACAATGTGGAGCCGGCGATCACGAAACCGCCGTCCGGCGCGGCGGTCACGCACAGCCCCTCATCGACGTCCGCGGCCCCACCGAAGGTGCGCGTCCAGAGAGGCACGCCGGCCACATCCGTCCGCACCACGTAAACATCGCCCAGCCCGCTTCCCGCAGGGTCGGCCGACCCGACGACGAGGAATCCGTTGCCGGCTCTCACGACGGCGTGGGCCATGGCGTTGGCGTCGCCACCGTACTGGTGCACCCAGTCCTGCTGGTACTCGCCACTGAGGGAGTATTGCCGCAATGTGGCGGCCGCAAGCGACTCGAAACCCTGCTCGTAGCCGGCCAGCACAAAGGTCGTGTCGTTCAATGCCACCACGGCCAGTGCCTCCGAGTCGACGCCGAACGTGCTCGCATTGTCGTCCGCAACGTAGCCGTTCTCGTCGTAGACGACGAACGCATACCCCAGCCCGCCACTGTCGCCGCTATCGTAGCTGCCCACCACGACGCAGCCACCGCCCGGCAGGGCCACCAGGTCCCAGGCCGAATCGAGGCCCCGCTGCGCGAGGTTCTCCCGCCACTTCTCTTCGCCCGCGGCGTCGAGGCGCAGGAGAGTGCTCGTCCCGAAGTCCGCCCGTCCGCAGGCGTAGGATCCGCCGGTGGTCCCACTGGCGAATCCGGTCGTGATCTCGCCGTCGAACCAGGGCACCACCTGGGTGCTCACGACGCCGCTGTCATCGCCCAGACGCGCGAGGAAGAGCTGCGGGATGGCGTCATTGACCGTGTCGGCCAGCGTTCCCGCCAGGATCGTCTCGCCGGCGCCCACAGGAACGAGCGCCGCGCCCTCGTCGAAAAAGCTGGTGCCGATGAAGCGCGGCAACGCGCCCTGGCGGGTGATCCGTACCTGCGCCGTGTCGAGGTACAGGGAATCGAGAGGCACAGCCGTGCCGCGGAGCGCCTCCAGGCTCATCTCCGGTTCGAGCGTGGTGTCCGCGTCGGCGGCCCAGGTATCCTGCGTGCGGCAGCGCACGACGACGAGCGCCGCATCGCCGCCGGCGTCCACGACCGGATTCGAGTTGCTCAGCGTGATGAAGACGTTGGCATCACCGCCCGGATCGTACGCGAGCGTCGTACCGCGTTCCACCTGTTCGGCCGGCAATTCCACCGTGTCGATGATCGCACTCGTCACGCGCTTCTGGAACCCGGCGAGTGCAAGTGCGACGTCGACCCCCGTGAGCTCCGTCAGCCCGTGCGCCCGGATCGTGAACGAGAAGCCGTCACCGAGCGCCACCTGGTCGAAATGGGGAGTCAGGTACAGCATGGGCACGACGGGAGCCATGGCGATGGTCAGGTCCAGGGGCTGGAACGCCGAGACATTCCGCACCGCGTCGCCGCGGTAGAGGACCGTGCCGAGGACATCGCGGGCCTCCACGCGGAAGTGTCGGTCCGCGCCGCTGGGGATCGTCAGCGAGGCGACCACCTGACCAGCGGCCGGCGTCATCGGCACCATCAGCGTATCGAAGTCGTCGGCGAAGACCGTCAGGAGATAGCTCGTGCGGGGCCCGGCCTTGGCTCCGAGCTGCACGGTAATGTTCGCCGTCGCGCCGGGACCCTCGATCTTCTCAGCGCACCCGCCGACGGTGACGATCAGCGCACCGAGCGCCAGAACGGCCACCCAGGCGATCACGAGGTGCCTCTTTGCCAAGCTCACCAAGACGGGCCTCCTCAGAACGTGCCGCTGCCCACCAGCGTGAGCTGGGTGCCGGCGAGGTCGATCGCCCCGCCATCCGTGGAACCCGTGAAGTACTCGGCGGCGCCGCGCAGGCCGATGCGCGCGGTGAGCTGGTGGCCAACCTGGCCGCCCACGCCCACCACGCTCGACGTGCCGAAGCCGTACTCGTTTCCGGCCACGTGGTGCCAGTCGGCACGCGGGCCGAGTCGCCAGCCGGAAACGAGCTGCCACTGGGCCCCAGCACCGACCACGAGCTCGTTGCCGTAGATCTTGAGCTGCTCGAGCAGGATGCCTTGCGGATCGTAGACCTTGTTGCGCCCGCGGACGTTGTAGTACGCGTCGCCGAAGACACGCGTGGTCGCGAGCTTGCCCCGACCGCCGAGGTGAAAAGCCACCTGCTCGCCGCGGCTGAAGACGGGCTCGCTCTCCAGCTCGTCGTTGCTGTTGGCCATGAACGTCACGTCACCGTTCAATATCCAGGCGGGCCACTCGTGCTGTCCCCCAGGGTGAGGTTGAACGTGTTGCCCGGCTTGTAGCTCCCCTGGTCCCGATAGGCATCGTAGGCGCCGGCCAGGTCGAACGAGGCCGACACGCCCACACGGGTGTCGCCAAACGCCTGCGCGCCGCCCACCGTGGCGTTGAGCCCGAATCCCGCCCCGAGACGCCGCACCGGGAAGCTCAGGAAACTCTGCGCGAGGTAGTTCATGACCACCCACTCGCGGTCGAGCGAGAGGTTGCGCTGGCCGATCGGCAGGTTCACCCCCAGCCCCACGAACAGGCGGTCGGCGGCAAAGCTATGGGTGACCTGCACGCGCATGTCGGTCACACCGTTCAGATCGTAGTCCTCTCCGAGCTGCGACACCCGCGTCTTCGCGGCCGCCACGTAGACGCGCGCTTCCAGGTTGTCTCGCAACGGAACGAGCGCCGTGGCCGCGGCGGCGAACTGGTCGACCGTGACATCGTCGCTGCTGCCGGAGAGCTTCCAGTGCGTGCCGACCAGGTTCAGGTCGCCGCGCAGCGGCTGCCCGTACACGATCTGCGCCGACGCCGGCGCCGCCAGCGCGCACACGAGCGCGAGGCCGCACACGAATCGCGCCAGCCACAGCCTAGGGTTGCCCATCGAGGTTCCCCCTCACGGTGACGCCCACCAGATTCTGGTTCTCGACGTACGGTGGCGCCTGCACCCATTGCCCGAACGACGTGAAATCGATCCCCACGGGCACGAAGCCGTTCCAGCCGGCGACGGCGGCCGGGAAGGACGCCAGACTCCCCGCGGCGACGTCCGCCACGGAAGCCGCCGCGGCCGCGGCGCTGAACTGATGAATGTCGCCGCGCGCGCGCGGGCCGGCCGACAGCACGGCCGAAAGCGTCTGCCCCTGCACGGCGGCCTGCGTGAACCCGTGATCCAGCGCGGCCGCTTTCTGGAACTGATCCCGCGCCGGCCCGAGGTTGCCCTGATCGAGGTCGTCGAGCCCGTGGCAGTAGGCGAGGAAAGCCAGGTAGTTCTCTGTGGGCACCTTCGCGATCGCGTCGCGCTCCTCGGCGGTGAGCGTGATGCCCATGGCAGTGATGACGTCGAACACGAACGCCTTCTGCACGTCGAAGATCTTCCTGAGCGAGCCGCTCGCGGGTGCGGGCGTCGCCACTGAACTGTCGACGGTGTTGACCACCGCCCCGTCGATCCGGACCTCGTCGTCGCCCAGCCCGAGCAACGCCCCGGTGACGATACGCCGGCCGCCCAGGAGCCGTCCGAGGCGCGGCGCCGTGGCCGGGTCGGCCAGCTCGGACTGGCTCAGCGCCAGTTCCTTGCGCAGCGTCTCGATCTTCAACCGCTCCACCACGCGCAGCGCGTGCACCTTGGCCAGATCCAGGGCCGTGAACTCGGCGAGTCCCTTCGTCAGGGGCTGCAGGTCCGGGGGCAGGTCGTCACCGGCAAACGCGACCACCGCGACGGTGCTCTCGGGGATCGCCGCGGTCTCGAGCGCGTGCTCGTTCGCCAGGGCCTGCGCCACCTGCCGGCGCATCCGCACGTGCACGAGGTCGCGCACGCGGGCCTCGAGCAGATCGTGCGTCTCGCCGCCGGGATGCAGCCTCAGGGCGTTGCCATAGGCGCGCAGCGCCATATCCGTGTCGCCCTCGCGTTCGGCGACCATGCCCAGATACAGATGCGTCCGAGCGTCCGGCTGGATCCTGGCCGCCTGCTCGAGGGCTTCCGTGGCTCGCGCGTCGTCTCCCTGATCGAAGAACGCGACGCCGAGTTCCCGCCAGGCGTCGGCGTGGTCGGGGTGCGCCTGGATCGCGTTGTAGTACAGCTTCTGCGCTTCGGCGTAATCTCCCGCGCGGGCGCGCTTCTGGGCCTGGGTATACACGGACGGCGCACAGGCCGCCAGGACGGTGCACGCCGTGGCTACCAGGATCGCGAAGTACCGGCCCATGGTTCCTCCCCGCGCTAGGACGAGAGCGCCAGCGGGCGGTAGATGTCCATCTTCCTCTTCGCAGCGGCGTACGTCTGGTCCATGGCGTAGGCCTGCTTGAAGAAGTCGTACGCCTTTGCGTACTCGTAGTGGTCGACGTAGTAGAGGCCCTTGGAGTAGAGCGTCGCGGCGTCCAGGTTCTCGCTGCCGTTGGTGTCGATCACGGTCTTGGCGGCGGGCGAGATGGCCACGTCCAGCTTATCCGCCAGCTTCTTGACCAGGTCTTCCTCCATCGCGAAGAAGTCGGGTTTGCCCTTCTCCTCGGCGGTGGCGAGGATCTCCGACGTTTCCACCTTCACGGCCTTCACCATCATGCGGGCCGTCTTCCCATCGAGTTGCATGATGCTCCCGAACACCATGATCTGGGCGCCGAGCAGTTTCCCGGCTTTGACGGCCGTGGCCTCGTCGACCATGCCTTCCTGCGACATCATGATCTCCTTCAGCACGAAGTCGATCTTGTCGCGCTCGACCACCTTGAGATCATCGAGGGCGCGGAAGTCGGACTCGAACGCGTCGCTCAGCCCCTTGGCGAGGAATCCGAGCTCTTCCTGGTACTTGCCGGTCGAGTAGTTATCGAACTCCATGATCGCGATGGTCCGCACCTGCGGCGACTCCGTGCTTTGGCAGGTCAGTGCGTCGTTGTCCTTGAGGATGGTGTACCACTGCTCCCGCAGCGGCTTGACCCAGAAACTCGACGGCAGTTCATCGCGGCAGGGGCCGAGTTCGCGGATCTTCTCGAGATAGGCCCGCGCCTGCCCGAGGTGCTCGGCGCCCATCGAGTACTGGATCGTGCTCATCGCGGCATAGGCACCGATGCGATCCTCCTTCGAGAGGTCGTCTTGCTTCAGGAGCTGTGCGACCATCGCCTGGCTCTTCTCGAGGTCGCCGTCGAAGCACACCTGCAGCGCCGCCGCGACCCGCTCCGAAATCGATTCGCCTGCCTGCGCCGGGCTCGCGGCCATCAGCATCAGGACCATTGGCACCGCCATCGCCGCCAGATAGGTCATCGCGCGTTTCGTTGTTCTCATGCTCGGCTCCCGCGTTGGAATCCCGTGCGATCTCATCACGCATCGTCGCCGACCCGTCACTTCCGCGCAAGCGGAACCTTGACGGCGGAATCCATGTCCTTGCTCACGATAACGTCGATCTCGCCGCGCCACTGCTCCCCGTCGATGTCCGCCCTGACGGCGAAGGTGTGCTTGCCGGGGCGAAGCTGGACGCGACTCGGCGTCAGCGAGCCGATCGCCTTGCCATCGATCGAGATATGGGCGCCCGGGATGCCCTGGCCCCCGAAGAGTGCCACGACGGTGACCGGGACCGGACTCACGTCCTCTCCCTGGTCGCCTTCCGAACGGTCCTGTGACGGTCTGTCGAACGTGAGCCGCCCGAGCTTGCCGGCGACCAGGGTGACGTTCCGTGTGTCCGTGGCCGCCGGGTGGCCGAGATAGCGTACCGAGACGACGCGGTCCCCCGGACCGAGCGTCAATGTCGTGTCCCCCCGGACCGTGCCGATCCCGCGGCCATCGACCGTGAGGCGGCCGGGGCTCGCAGGTGGCAGCGAAATCGCGAGGCGCGCCGTGGCCGGCGGGGGCGGCGGCAGGGCGGCCGCGACGCGGAAGGAATCGACGGTCGACCAGAGCAGGGGTCCGGCGGACAGGGCTTCTGTCCCGACCCGCCAGTAGTAGGTGCCGGCGGACTCCGGTCGCGCCAGGACGTGGGTGGTGCCGGGACACGCGGCCTGGAACAGAGGCGTCACGAGGTCGGCGTTGTCCGCCACGACGAGACGATAACCTCTCGCCGCCGCGGAACCGGTCCAGCGGAAGCTCACGAGCGAATCACCGATCACCTCGCCTCGCGGAGCCAGAACGACGGGCGCCACGGCCCTCGGCTCCGGAGGTTCCGGAGATTTCTGCGGCGTCAGCAGGCGCCACGCGACCACGGCGGCGACCGCGAGCACCGCGACCACGGCGATCCCCACGCGGAGCCGCACGCGTCCGCCGCCCGCGGCATCCGCCGGCGGCGTCGGGATCGTCGGAGGCGGAGGTGGCGTCGGTGCCTTCGGTGGCGGCGGCGGTGCCGTCGGCGGCAGCGTGGCCTGCGGCAGCGGGCTCGGATGCAGCACCGCCGGCCCTGGATCCAGCGCTGCATCGGGGTTCAGCGTTGCCTCGGGATTCAGCACCCCTTGACGGGGCCGGGTCGACGTGCCGGCGCCGGCACGGCCGAGCGCATCGCGCATCGCGGCCGCGGACGGGAAACGTTGCGCAGGATCCCGGGCGATGGCGCGCGACACCGCGGCTTCGACGTCCGGCGGGATCGCCGGGTTCACCGTCGCCAGCGGGATGAATGTGCCCTCGCGCTTGGCCTCGAAGATCTCGTAGGTATCCGCACCCTCGAAAGGATACCTGTGGGCAAGCATGTAATAGAGCATCACCCCGACGGCGTAGATGTCGCAGCGGACCCAGTCGACCGTCTCCGACGTGCGGAATTGCTCCGGCGCCATGTACCGCGGCGAGCCGACCGATGAGCCCACCTGGGTGAGTTCGGGATCCGTCGCCCCCTTGGCCACGCCGAAGTCGATGATCTTCACCTGGCCGTCGCGCGCGATCATCACATTGGTCGGCTTGATGTCGCGGTGGATCACGCCCTGCCGATGCGCGTAGTCCAGGATCGTCAGGACGGACTGGACGAGCGCGAGGCTGCGATCCAGGTCCGGCGGCTGGTCGGAGCGGATGAGATCGTCGAGCGTGGGCCCGTCGATGTACTCCATCGCGATGTAGAAGCGCCCGTTGGCGTCAAAAAAATCCTTGATCTGGCAGACGCCGCTGGTCCCATCGAGCACCGCGAGCTTCTCGGCCTCCAGCCGAAAGCGCTCGATCATCTGCGGGTCGCACATCTCCTTCAGGACGACGCGCAGGCTCGGGACGTCGCGATGCGCCGCGAGGAATACGGACGCCATGCCGCCCGCGCCCAGCTTGTGCAGCACGCGATACTTGCCGATGAACTCTTCCACCATGGGGAGGCTGACTCGATTTCTCGCCGCCAGGGCCGTCAGGGGTGGCGTATCGTGGTCCGCGCCGGATCCCGGCTACCGGAATGCCGAAGATACCACGACCGTCTGGCAGTGACAACAGGCTCTCGACGACGCGCCCGGCGATGCGTGGTAGAATGCGACCATCTCACCGGCCCCTCGGGCGCAGGCACAAGAAAGGAACGAGCATGAAACAGGGCCGCCCCAGCCTGTTCCTCGGCGCCGCCGCGGCGTGGTTCCTCCTCGTCGCGTTCGCCGTCTTCCTGCGCCGGGGCATCTGGCTCGGCGGCCTGATTTTCGTGGCCACCGGAATCTCCTTCGCCATCCTCGCGCTGCGCAGACGTCGCTAGCGAGCGCCGGGCGCTTCCCACGGCAGGCTCGCCCCCAGGGCTCAATTCTGGATGACCTTCGAACCCTTGATCGCGACATCCTTACTGGCCTTGATGGCGATCGCGCCCGAGCCCTTGATCGTGATGTCCTTGCCCTCGATCACGATGGTGCCATCCTTCTTCAGCGCGATCGTCGCGTCGCCCGTCCTGAAGGTGATCGAGTCCTCCGCCTCGATGACCGCGTTCTTACCGACCGTGAGCACGTTGTCCTCGGCCACCGTGATCGTGCGCGCCTCGCCGACCTCGATCGTCTGGTTCTTCCCGATCGACTGCGTGTGGTCCTTGCCGACGTTCTCGGCATGGTCGTTGCCGACATTCTCGTTGTGGCTACTTCCAATCGTGGTGCGCTGATGTGAGCCAACGGTGAGGGACCGCGCCGCGCCCACCGTGACCTCCTGCGCCCCACCGATGCTGACCGCCTCGTTCGCACCGACGTTGTGGAAACGCGCGAGCGCCACCGACACCGTCTCCGTCTTGCTGACCACCCGCGACCGGTCGCCGCCGACGGAAAGCGACTCGTTGCGCGCGACGGTCTCCGTGCGGTCGTTGCCGATGGAGACGGACTCGTCGTGTCCAACGCTTTCCGTCTTGTCGTTCTCGACGACGATGGTCTCGTCCTTCTGGGCATGGATCGAGAGTTCCTCGCTGCCCTTCTGGTCCTCCATCCGGATCTCGTTGAAATCGTCGGTGCCGCCGCCCTTGCTGGACCGGCTCTTGATGCCCGACTGCGTCTTGTTATCCGGCAGGCCATACGGCGGCATCTGGTCCCCGTTGTACACCTCCCCCGTGATCAGGGGACGATCGGGGTCGCCCTCGAGGAACTCGATCACCACCTCCTGCCCCATGCGCGGGATATGCACCATGCCCCAGTTCTTGCCGGCCCACGCGTGGGCGACTCGCACCCAGCAAGAACTGGATTCGTCGTTCTTGCCGTAGCGATCCCAGTGGAACTGCACCTTCACGCGACCATACTTGTCCGTCCAGATCTCCTCACCGGACGGCCCCACCACGACCGCGGTCTGCGGCCCGGCGATCATCGGTTTCGCTGTCGCGCGCGGCGACCGGTAGGGAACCTGGGCGTTGATGGCGTCGAACGTGCCGCTGTAGGACGTCTCGCCCCCCTGCCCACCGCCCGACTCGTACGCGCCGGCCTCGAGCACGTGGTGGGCACCGACGACGAGGTACTCCTGGTTCTGGTCCTGGCGGGGATGGTCGGTCAGCTTGAACAAGCACCCGGCGACCAGACCCCGGGTCGTTCCCGACGCATGGAACGTCTCGTACGCGGCCATCAGTTCTTCCATGCGATACTTCACATACTCGTTGCCGACACCGGTCGCGACGTACTCGCCGGGATAGTCATAGATCTTGAAGTCGGCACCGCTGTGCTTCTTCTGGGCCGTCGCGGTCACGCCAATGTCGCTTCGGGGCGACTCGAAATCGAAGTCGTCGAGCGCGTAAGCCGTGGCTTGCACCTTCTGGGACATGCGCCAGTCGAGGAACCGATCGAGATCGGCCTTGTCGCTCGATTCGTCGGGGAAGAACGGCACGGTCTCGTATCCCGCCACGGCGCCGTGGGAACTGTAGCCATCGGCGAGCACGAGGACGTGGCGCGCGCTCTCGTGCTTGAAGTAGTAGTAGATCCCCTCCTGCTCCATGAGGCGGCTGACGAAGTTGAAGGCGGTTTCGCGATACTGTACGCAGTAGTCCCAGGCCGCGTACTGGCCGCTCAACGTGTCCTCGAAATCGGAGAATCCGAAATCGCGAAACACGGTCTTGATGATGTCCGGAACCGTCATGCCCTGGAAGATCCGGCAATCGGCCGTGCGCGACAGAAACCATAGCCATGGCTGGAGCTTCACCTCGTAGTGTGCGTAGCGACCGACCGATCCGACCGCGGCGAGCTGGCTCACGATACCATGGAAATGCCGCTGGCTCCCGTCCGGGAGTTCAGCATGCACGGTCATCCCTTGCCCCAGCAGGGATTCCAGCTTGATCCCGTGATCGTCGCTCAGCAACTCGACGTTGTAATCGAAGAGCCGGCCGAGCGCTTCCGCCGCCGTCATCCGGAAGAAGAGCAGGACGTCATCACCCAGGGGTGTCGTGACGGAGAATGGTCTATCGGATTGCATGGTCTCGGCTCCTTGCAAGAGCAACGGCGATCACGCCGGATGCCGTCCATTGCGAACGATTCCCGAACACCTGCGTGCCGGGTCAGGCCTCGTCGTAGAGATACGCGAACGCGCCGTTCTCCACCTCGATACGGACCCTCGCGATCGGCCGTCCTTCCATCATACGCGTCAGGAGTTCCTCGCTGATCTGCGGCAGGACGCTGTTCGTCAGGATCGCGTCGATCATGCGGCCCCCGCTCTCCAGCTCCGTGCACCGACTCACGATGAGATCGATCACGGCGTCATCGTAGGTCAGGTCGACGCCGTAACTCTCACGCACGCGCCGTCCGACCCGCGAGAGCTGCAGGCGCGCGATCTTGCCGACAACCTCGTCGCTCAACGGGTAGTACGGGACCACGATGAGACGCCCGAGCAACGCCGCGGGGAATGTCTTCAGCAGGGGTTCGCGCAGCGTCTTCGCCAGCCCATCGGCATCGGGCATGAGATCCGGGTCCTGGCACATCGACATGATCAGGTCGGAGCCGACGTTGGAGGTCAGCAGGATCAGCGTGTTCTTGAAGTCGATGAGACGCCCCTCGCCATCCTCCATCATCCCCTTGTCGAAGACCTGGAAGAAGATCTCGTGGACATCGGGGTGGGCTTTCTCCACCTCGTCGAGCAGGACCACGCTGTAAGGCCGGCGTCGCACGGCCTCCGTGAGCACTCCGCCCTCGCCATAGCCGACATAGCCCGGCGGCGCCCCCTTCAAGGTGGAGACGGTGTGCGCCTCCTGGAACTCGCTCATGTTGATCGTGATCAGATTCTGTTCGCCGCCGTAGAGTGTCTCCGCCAGCGCGAGCGCCGTCTCCGTCTTGCCCACGCCCGAGGGGCCGGCCAGCAGGAACACCCCGACCGGCTTGCCGGGATGATCGAGCCGGGCGCGCGACGTGTGGATTCGGCGGGCGATCATCTGCAGCGCATGATCCTGTCCGATGATGCGCTGGCCGAGCGTGCGGTCGAGCTTGAGGATCATCTCGATCTCGTTGCGCACCATCCGGCCCACCGGGACACCCGTCCATTCGGCCACGATGGTCGCCACCGCCTGGGCGTCGACACTCGGCAGGATGAGCGGATGCTCCCCCTGCTGCTGCGCGAGTTCCCCCTGCAGCTCGCGCAGGCGCGCCAGCCGCTCGGTTCGCTCCTTTGCCGTCAGCTCCGCGGTCACGGCGGCATCGGCCGCCTTCTCGAGATCGCTCTCGGTGCCCTCCACCGCCTGCGAATCGCCCCTCAGCTCGGCGCGCAGCGCGAGCACCTGCTTCACCAGTTCCTGTTCTCGAGTCCAGCGCGCCTCGATGCCCGCCAGCCGCGTTTGCTCCTCCTCGAGACGCGCCTTCGCCTCGGCCTCGCGTGCCAGGGTCTCCACGCCGATGGCCTCCTCGCGGCCGATGATCCCCAGTTCCGTCTCGAGCGCAGCGATCCGCCGGCGCGAGTCGTCCACCTCCGGCGGCACGGAGTACTGGCTGATGGCCACGCGCGCGCACGCCGTATCGAGCAGGCTGACCGACTTATCGGGGAGCTGGCGGTCGGGGATGTAACGGTGCGAGAGGCGCACGCTCGACTCGAGCGCCTCGTCCAGCACCTGAATGCGGTGGTGGGCCTCGAGTGTCGACGCCATCGCGCGCATCATGAGGATGGCTTGCTCCTCCGTGGGCTCCTCGACCTTGACCACCTGGAATCGCCGCGTCAGCGCCGGATCCTTCTCGATGTGCTTCTTGTACTCGGCCCAGGTCGTGGCGGCGATCGTGCGCAGCGTGCCGCGTGCCAGCGCCGGTTTGAGCAGGTTGGCCGCATCGCCCGTACCCGCGGCCCCGCCCGCGCCGATGAGGGTGTGCGCCTCGTCGATGAAGAGGATGATCGGCTGCTCGGACGACTGCACCTCGTCGATCACTTGCCGCAGACGATTCTCGAACTCACCCTTCATGCTCGCCCCGGCCTGCAGCAGACCGATGTCGAGCGTTCGCAACTGGACATTCGCGAGCGGCGGCGGCACGTCGCCCGACGCGATCCGCAGGGCGAACCCCTCGACCACCGCCGTTTTGCCCACACCGGCCTCGCCGGTGAGGATCGGGTTGTTCTGGCGGCGCCGCATGAGGATGTCGACGACCTTACGGATCTCCGGATCGCGGCCCACGATCGGGTCGATCTGGCCGGCCCGCGCCTTCGCCGTGAGATCCACGCTGAAGCGCTGCAGCGCGTCCTGCTTGCCCATCTGGGCCGGCGCCATCGCGCCACTGGCCTCGCCGGGCTGGGCGCCCTCGCCAGGGGTGAAACCGTCCGACGCCCGCAGGCCATCCTCGGGCGAGCCGGCGCAGATCTCCGTAAATCGATCCGTGAGGGCGTCGAGCCGGATCTTGTCGAACTCCGGCGAGATACCCATCATAACGTTGCGCAACGCGCGGGTGTTGAGGATGCCCACCACGAGATGCCCCGTGCGAACTTGCGACTCGCCGAACAGCAGCGACCCGTAGACCCAGCCGCGTTCGACCGCGTCCTCGATGTGCGACGAGAGATCGGAGATGGACGTCGATCCCCGCGGGAGCCGCTCGAGGTCGTTCGTGACGTCCCGGGCGAGCCGCGCAGGTTCGAGTTCGAACTCCTTGATGATCCGGTGCAGATCCGAGTCGCGGAGCTGGAGGATCTGGTGAATCCAGTGGACGAGTTCCACGTAGGGATTGCCGCGCAGCTTGCAGAATACGGTCGCGCTCTCGATCGCCTTGTAGCCGATCGCGTTGAGCTTGCCGAATAGGGCCGTTCGCTTGATTCCCGACATATTCACACCTCCCGGTTTTCCGCGACGACTATGCGTGCGTCGACGAGGCTTCCGCTGCTACAGGGTCGAAGACGAGGTCGTCGACGTTTTCGCGGGGCCGCGTCGACGGCAACCACGCCGTCCGGCCCAGATCTCCGTGCACGCCCAGTTGCAACGGGCGGACATCGTCGCCACGCAGGAGCAATCGCAGATCCCATGCGAACTCGTCGTGGCTGTAGGTCTTCACGAGTTCGATCAAATCCGCCAGTTCCTCGCCTCCGGGCAGGAAGGCGCGATAACGAACGTACGGGAGCGGCCCCAGCGTGATGCGAATCTTCATTTGCCGGTTCCAGATCCGACTTCCGAGTACCGTGGTGCGGCCGAGCGCGCACGTGTCGGCGCCGCTGCCGAGGCGGCTGAATGCGCGCTCCGGCAGATGCAGCCAATCACCGACGAAGTCGGCCACGCGCACACCGGTCTCGAAGTAGCCGGCGAGCATCGCCTCGAGCCCGTCGACATTCCGCGTCTGCAGCGCCAGCCTGCCGGCGAAGTGGAGCCGGATCTCGTCGGCCACACCGCCGCGCGAACGCATGGCGGGCATCCCGAGGCCGAACAGCGAGCCCACGTAGATGGCGAAGCGATCCGATTGCGGCCGGTCATAGCTCACGACCGGCTGCGCATTGGCCCAGGCCCGGTAGAAGAGGGAGAGCATGCGGTGGTGAAAGACGTCGGCGAAACTCGCGAACGCGGTGTCGTGCGCGTTGCGAATCCGATCGTGCGCGAAATCGGTGAGGTGCAACGGCAACGGCCCCTGGGGGCCGAACAGGCCGAAGAAGTACACCGCGAGCCGGTCCGGGCGTCCGGCCGTACCGCGCTGGAACCCGGCGATGGTGGCAGGGGCGAAGGCCGCGGACGGCGTCTGCCCCAGCCTCACGGGATCCTCGGCCGCCGTGGTCGATTCGCCTAGGCGCGCCTTGTCCCGGAACTCGGCCTCGATCCGGCGAATCGCCTGGAAGAAGCCGTACCGGTACGGCTCCGCCGCGAGCGCCGCGAGGAAATCTACAGGACCTGTCGCCGCCCGAGCCTGATCGGCCATCGGATGATCTCCCCGCGGTCGACCGTGCGAATCACGGTCTCGGTGAACGAATTGATCGAGGCGTACCGAGCCAGGAAGCGTTCGAGCACCGAACCCAGGAGAAAGGCGCCCGTACCCTCGAAGGCTTCCTCGGCGAACGTGATCCCCACCTCGACACCGCGGCCCGGCGCACTGGGGCCGTCGCCCGTGAGCAGGCGCGTGACCGAACGCGACGCGACCGACACGACCCCGTCGATCTGCTTGCGGATCGCCGGCTCGCTGTTCTCGCCGTAGAGCGTCAGGATCTCGCGCAATGCGTCGGCTCCCACCTCCTGGTCGCGATCGACGAGCGAGAGATAGTTGAGGGTCAGGTGGCTGACGAGGCGCCACGCCGTGTCGCCCTCAGGCTGCGACGGCCGCGGCCGGCTCGGTGGCTGCAGGCAGCGCACGGTCACCACGGGCGCCCCCGCGACCAGCGAGAAACTGCTCTGGTCATCACTCGTCTGCATGAAGAGAACGAGATCGCGATTCGTGCACAGCGTCTCGACGGCGAGTTGCTTTACCTCGGGCGCGACCACGCGCTCGTGAGCATCCACGAGCGAGAGGTAGACGTCGCTGCCGATGTAGCTGGATCGCGCCGCGTGACTCGAGGCCCGTTCGGGTTGCCGGCGCGGCGAGCGCTGGACCGTGTAATACGCACGCTCCTGCGCTCGTCCCTGGCCACGTCCGAGCGAGTAGAACCTGCGGAACTCCTGCACATGCTCGTTCTGCGCCCCGTATCCGTTCACGGATTCGACACGATAGACCTCGTAATCGAGTGGCCGCGTGCGATCCGGAATCACCTGGTACGACTCCGTCGCGTCGGTCAGGAGAATGCGATCGGTGCGCTTGGGAAAGAGATTGATCGCCGGCGTGACATGCAGCCGGAAGGCCTTGTGATCGATCAGGGTCTTCAGCTTCGGATCCGCCTGGTTCAGCAGGATGACGATATCGAGCGTCGCACCAGCGCAGCGGCGGACCGCGGGCGCCAGCCCGACGAGTTCGAGGAACATGAACCGCTCCGGCAGCATGAAGTACTCCTGCAGGAGGCGGTATCCCTGAAACGACTGCGGGCCATACGGCAGCATGGCTTGCTCGTCACTGAAGCCGTACTGCCGGACACACGTGCGGTCGAGCGAATCGTGCCACGGCGCCGGCCGTTCGCCGGGCTGGATGAGCACGCCCACGGATCTGGCGATGCATAGCTCGTAGATCCGCATGGCCAGCCCGTGCCGGCCCGCGAGGTGGATCACCAGGCGATCGAGGGCCAGCTCGCTGAACCCGCCGCTCGCGGTGGTTTCCAGGCGCAGGCGCAGCCCAGCCGCCGCCTGTCGGCCCCGGGCCGCCGCCACCTTGCCGAGGTCACCGAGGTTGTTGATGTACTCGGCCTCGGTCAGCTTGATCGGCCAGAGGGTGACGTCGTGGGCAGTACGGAACTCGCAGGGCGTGAGGTCGGTCGCCATCATCTTTGCCCGCAGCGCGCTCCCGCGCGGCACCGGGAAGCCCGCGGTGAGCGAGCCGTCGAGCATATCGGGTTCCAGCTCCACCATCGCCGCCGCGGGCACCGGCGCGAGGCACTGGGGATAGACCATCTCCAGGAGATGCTGCGTGAAACGGGGATACTCGGCGTCGATCTTCAGCTGCACCCGCGCCGCAAGGAATGCGAAGCCCTCGAGCAGGCGCTCCACGTAGGGATCGGCGCACTCGAGACCTTCGAGGCTCAGACGTCCTGCGATCTTGGGATAGGCCTCGGCATACTCCGCCCCCATCTCCCGGACGTGCTGGAGTTCCTGGTTGTAATATTTGAGCAGGCGCGGATCCATCAGGTCTCGTCTCGCTCGTCCTGACCGGTGATCGTGAACGTCCCCAGCTCGAGATCGACCGCCGTCCTCAGGTAGAGATGCCAGGGCACCGGCTCGGCCCACAGCATGCCCTCGATATCGAACGTCAGCGCCATCGGCATCCCGGCGGTGTCGTCCCGCGTGAGTCTCACCTGAACCGTATCCCGCAAGATCCGCGGCTCGAACCGCCAGATCGCCTCACGCAGCCGTATTTCCATCTCCCGCGCTTCCACCCGCGATGGCTGTATCCCGGCGAGATGGGGAATGCCATAGTTGAGTGTCGAGGCCGCCACCTCAGGGTAGCGCTCCAGATCCTCCACCGCGTCGAGATTACCCGTGTTGAGCAGCCAGGTCAGATCCCGCAACACGCACTGGCGCAGTTCCTGCATCGTCAGGACCTGCCGGTCCGCCGACTCCCGTCGCTGCGTCGGCTCGTCGTCCGTGAGGCGATCGAGGAGGGACGGCTGCAGTCGATCCTGCGGCTGCAGCCTAGGCATGGTACGATTCCCGATCCGCGTCGCCGGAGCCGGCCGGGACCGTATCGAGGACGATGAGGCGGGTATCCATGAGAGGATGATCACCGGCGTCGGTCGCGAACATGCGCTGCCCTAGCCCGCGAAACGCGTCTTCCCCGCACGCGGCCCATTCCGTCCGCCGCGCGAGCTGGAGCTGACCGTCGCCGCTCGTATCCGTCCCCGGATACCGCGTCGGGATCAGGCCCACCAATTCGCCCCCGTTGGCCCAGGTGAATTGCGCGGGCATCCACACGATATCTCGCAGATCGGCGGGCGCCTCGATCTCGACCCGAGCGATACGCTGGAACGGCACCCACGCGTAGCGCCCGTTGATGATGACCTCGAGCATCGGTCCGAGCCGACTGTCGGCATCGGCGATCCAGGCGCAAGGTGACTCGTCCACCTTGCCACCGGTCGCAGGTGCCTCGGCGAACGCGCGCGCGCGCAGGTCATCCGCTTCACGCTGGTCGCCTGCCCCGAGGCGTTGGAGCGATTCGAGCAGCAATGCCATCCAGGGATCGGGTTCTCCGAAGACGACCGGCGTGCGCCGGCCGGCGAAGATCTCGGCCCTGAGCGCCTCGCACTGGATCGCAGGTCGATACGTGCCGACCATGGGCAACGACTCGTGGTCAAGGTTCTCGAGCACGCTGAGCTGCTTCAGAGCGCGGTCCCACTGGCCCAGCACGACCTGCAACTGGAAGAGGAAGATCCGGTGCTTCGGGTTGGCCGGTTCGCCGCGCACCCGCGACTCGAGCTGGGCCAGAGTCTCCGCGAGGGCGTCCGGGTGCAGCGAAAGTTCGGACGTCATGAGTCATTCCTTCAGTATGCGGAGGCGAGCAGCCCGAAAGCGCTGGCGTCGCCAGGAACGGCGACTACGCGGCTGCGGCGCCGGCACGGCCAGCCGCAGAGAGCGCGGCGAAGAGAGGATCACCTCTCCTCGCGCGCCTCCACGACAATGTTGCCCGACGGCGCGCCTAGAGCTCCACGTTGCCGGGAATGTTCCACTTGAATTCCTTCGCCGCCGCGCCCGTGCCATCGGGGTTCTGCGGTGTGTAGGCGAAATCGAACTCCCCGAAGTTGAGCGTCACGTTCTCCGTCAAGCGATCCTCGCCGCCGCTGCCGCCCGTCGACACCGACGCCACGATGATCTTCCGCATCTTCAAGATGATGTACTCGAGCGGCGTGCCGCCCGCCTTGCGCACCGTCAGGGTGCCTTCCTCGATGTGGGTACCCTTGTGGCAATGCTTGAGGAGGATGTGCGACGACGAATCCACGTACTTCGTCACCGAGAGGTCCTGTACGGCGACCTTGCCAGCCCCGCCACCGGAACCGAGATGCATCGTACCCGACTGCGACGCGCCCCACGACCAGGCGAGCACGTCGATATCTCCGGCATGAACCTCGTCGCTCGACTCACCATCGATGGCTTTCAGATTGAGAAACATGTCAACTGCCATGACTCGACTCCTTGCTTCTATCACCTAATGACAATCACCTGTCTACTGGCCTCGCTACGCTGTATGAGACTCAACCGGCCGCCTGCAGCCACCGCCACCATCAAGCTCCTTTCTCCGCCGGCAACTTCGACACCAGTCGCAGGGAGACGGTAAGCCCCTCGAGCTGGTAGTGAGGGCGCAGAAAGAACGCCGAATTGTAATAGCCGGGATTCTCGGGATTTTCCTCGACCCGGACCTCCGCCGCCGCCAGCGGCTTCCTTGCCTTCGTCGCCTCCGATGAATTCGCCGGGTCACCGTCGACGTACTGCGTGATCCAGGTCTGCAGGTACTTCTGTAGCGGCTCGCGCTCCATGTTGGCACCCACCTTGTCGCGCACCATGCACTTGAGGTAGTGCGCAAAGCGGCACGTCGCGAACAGGTACGGCAACCGCGCACCCAGATTGGCGTTGCTCGTCGCATCCTCATCATCGAAGACGGGCGGCTTGTGCAGCGATTGCGCGCCGATGAAGGCCGCCGCATCCGAATTCTTCCGGTGCAGGAGGGGCATGAACCCGTTCTTGGCCAGCTCCGCCTCCCGCCGGTCCGCGATCGCGATCTCCGTCGGGCACTTCATGTCCACGCCGCCGTCGTCCGTCGGGAACGTGTGTGTCGGCAAACTCAGCACCGAACCGCCGGATTCGACGCCGCGGATCCGCGAGCACCAGCCCCACTCCTTGAACGACCGCGTGACGTTCGCAGCCATCGCGTAAGCCGAGTTCGCCCAGGCGAACTTGCTGTGGTCGCCGCCGGCCGTCTCCTCCTCGAACGCGAATTCGTCCACGGGCTCGCCCCTGGCGCCGTACGGGAGACGCGAGAGGAACCGCGGCATCGCGAGACCGACGAAGCGCGCGTCGTCCGATTCGCGCAATGAGCGCCAGGCCGCGTAATCCGGCGTGGTGAAGATCTTCGTGAGATCGCGCGGGTCGCTCAGCTCCTGCCAGCTATCCATGTTCATGAGCTTCGGGTCGGCTCCGGCGATGAACGGCGCAAAGCACGACGCAGCGATCTGCGCCATGCCTCCCAGCAGCTCGACGTCGGCGGGGCTGTGGTCGAAGTAATAGTCGCCGACGAGGCAGCCATACGGCTCACCGCCGAACATTCCGTACTCTTCCTCGTAGACCTTCTTGAAGATCGGCGACTGATCCCAGGCCGTGCCCTTGTACTTCTTCAACGTCTTGCCGAGATCCTTCTTCGAGATGTTCATGACGCGGATCTTGAGCATCTCGTCCGTCTCGGTATTGTTGACGAGGTAGTGCAGGCCGCGCCAGGCCCCCTCGAGCTTCTGGAAATCGGGGTGATGGAGGATCTGGTTGATCTGCTCGGTGAGCTTGCGGTCGAGTTCCGCGACCATCGCCTCGATCGTCTCGATCGCGTCGTCGGCAATCAGCGTGCTGGCCGCGACGGCCTGGGCCGCCAGAGTGCCGATGGCATTCTTCACCGCCTGATTCGCCTGGTCCGACTTCGGTTTGAATTCCTTCTTGAGCAGGTTCTCGAACTCGCTCATCTCCAGCGTACCCTGATCCGGAGCCCCGGATTCGCGCTTTTCCTCGGCCATCTCGATCACTCCTCGCCTGAAGGTTGCTGGGCTCCGTCGCCCGCCTCGGTCGAGCCTTGCGCCGCCGGATTCGGCGTCGACGCCAGCGCCTGCAGCAGACTCGGATCCTTGAGCATCCGCTCGATCAGAGGATAGGTGCCACTCTTCCCATCCATGTAGGTCAGCAGGTTGGACAGTTGCTGGCGAGCATCGAGCAGCTCCTTCAATGCACCCACCCGCCGGGCCACCGCCGCCGGCGAGAAGTCCTCCATGTTCTCGAAGGTGAGATCGATGCTGAGATTGCCCTCGCCCGTGAGCGTATTCGGCACCGTGAATGCCACCCGCGGCTTCATCGCCTTCAACCGGTCGTCGAAGTTGTCCACGTCGATGGCGAGGAACTTGCGGCCCGCGACGTCGCCCGGTGGCTCCTTGGAGCTGCCCGAAAGGTCTGCCATGACGCCCATGACGAAGGGCAACTGGACCCTCTTCTCGGCTCCATAGGTCTCGACGTCATATTCGATCTGCACCCGGGGGGCACGATTCCTCCCGATAAATTTCTGACTGCTAGGTTTCGCCACGGGGCACCTCCTCCGACTACGGCAATGAAAGACGGCACACTCGAATTGTCACCGCGGCCATTCGCGCGGCCAGCTACTCGGATTCGCGACCGATGATCTTCTCTACCTCCTGAACGCCTGCCGGTGCGAGATCTCGGACGATGTCGACGAACCCCTTCGAGACGAGCTTCTTGGCCCGGCGCAGGAGCAAAGGCACCGGGCTCGACGGCTCGTGCTTCTGGAAATAGTCGCAGATCTGATCCAGAAGCCGGATCGCGTCTTCCCGGGATCGGATCTCGCCAGGCGCCGCCGGCACCATGGCCTGTTCGACATCAGTCGTCACCGGACCACCTCCGTGACGCGCCACCTGGTTCGCCAGCAACTCGCTCAGGTCCTTCAACATGCCCTGCAAGGGTGCGAAGCTCACGGCCTGCGTGGGCCCTACCTTCTCCATGAGGGTCGTCTCGATCGATTCGACGAGGCCCGGCGCCTGGCTGCTCGCTTCGGCATTCGCACGGAGCTCGTCGACATCGCCGGCCAGAAACGCCGCCTCGATATGCGAGACCTCGGGCACCGTTGCTCCATCCTGCGCCGTCGCCGGCATCTTGCCGGTCGCGACGAGGTAGTCCTGGAACGTGTAGTTGCCGATGCCCCGAGCGCTCGCCACCTGCAAACCCCGCACCGACCGTAGAGTTTCCAGGCTGCACAGATTCAGAAGGGTGTTCACGCGTAGGGTGGGATCGTTGCCGTCGCTCGGATCGAGCGCAGGATGACAGGTCTCCCAGTAGCGTTCGATCAACCCATGGACCACCGTAAGGCCGTCGCGCAAACCCGGCAGGCCGTGCGTGGCGATCAGCGCGCGCGTGAGAAAGACGGCCACGCGCAGGTCCCGAGTCCTGGTGAAGAGTTCGCGCGCGTTGCGCTCCACTGCGCGCCAGTCGGCCTCCTCGCCCGGCAGGACCGAGTCGCCGACCTTCTGTTCTTCCTTGCCGCGGGCCAGCTGCTCCATCGCGACGAAAGCATCGTCATACTCGAGATCGTCACCGCAAGGCGCCTCGGCAGACAAAGGTTGCAACATCTCGTCGGTATTGAGCACCTGAGCCATATTGTGTCACGTCGTTTGAGCGAGCCCGTTCGTTCCGCCGACCGGAGTGACGGCGGCAACTTCTTGAAAAGCGCGGACTTAAACAACCGGCGCCGACTCCGCGCCCTCCCGCGCCAGACTAGTGGAGGGGCGTTGTCCTGTCAATATCGAATAACCTGTAAACGCCGTGGCGCGAGGGACATGAGAACTCAGTCGCCTCGCAGAGATACGCCGGTGCCTGCAAGAGTTTGCAAGGTCGCAACCGAGATTGCGGCGCGATCCTTGTGGCTACATAGCGGGATCAATCCCCGCGAGACGAGTCCCTGGATCGCGCGCTCACTCAACCACACCTCGGCACAAGGCTGCATGATCCTGGTCCCGTCGTGGTCATGCACGGAGAGCGGAAAGCCGTCGAGCGTGAGTTGATCGCGCGGTGTCGATACAGTCGCCATTGCGTGGCGCCGCACGAGCATGAGCGCACAGACGTGCGCCGGATTGCCCCACAGGAATGACGTGTGCACCGGAGCCCCGGGCATCTCGTCGAAGGGAAAGGCATCGATCGGATCGGTGCCCGGACCATACGGCAACCGAAGCAATGCCCGGGGCCAGGCGAGGCCCACGCCGGCCGCTTCGGGGGCCCGGCGCAGCGATTCCCAGTCGGTCTGGAGCGTGACTTCCGGAGCGGCCCACAGCGCGTCATCCAGCCGCGCCTCGCGCGGCGAGAAACCCACCACCGCAGGATCGGCGGCCGCCAGGAAGACGCTGCCGACCCGCGCTGCGATGGCCCCGAGGCCCCGCAGGAGGAATACGTCCTCGTCGCTGTCGCCGAAAGCGTAATCGCCGATCACGAGCGACCAGCCGCGCGCACCATGCACCTCGACCTCGGGCGCGATGATGCGACGATACAGGTTGGCCTCGTCCAGGTGCCCCGAAACGGCGCGCAGATCGTCGCACAGTTCGGCCTTCGTCACGTCGCAGATCACCACCTCGTGCTCGTCCCCGTCGTCCAGGTTCTGCACGAGCCAGGCCAGGCTCCGCCAGGTGGCCTCCACCGCCTGGAACGCGGGGTGATGCAGGATCGCGCGCATGCGGTCGGCGATCGCGCGGTCGCAGGCGGCGTCGCTGGCGTGCTGTCCGGGATCCGGAGCGGGCGCGACATGCGGTGCCACGATCTCGCGGATCATGCGGTCCACGGGCGTGGACGGCGGGTCGTCGCCGGATTCGCGGGGCTCCCCCAGGAGCCGTGCCAGGGTCTCGGCATCGCCCTCGCCGGACACGGACCGATCGCGCCCATCGTCGCGGCATCGTTGCAAGGCCGTGAAATCGCCCACCTGGTCGCGGAGTGCGTCGGGGTGGAAATCGTCCATTGCCGCGATGGCGATCGTGGTCGCGGGTTCGGTGGGATCCGCGGGCTCCAGCCTGATGCGGGGCGCCAGGCGCGCCATCAGCTCGTCGATGCCCAGGACATCCACCGGATGGAGCATCGGTACCGTCGGGGCGGCCGCGTTACTGCCCGTGCCACGCCCGCGAAAATCGCCGAGTACGAGGATGCGCCCCGGCGCCTCATCCCGCTGCCGACTCCGCGCAGCGGGTCCCGGGCGTCCGAACGTGAAGCGAAATTCCGAATCGTCCCTCATCGCGTGACCTCTCAGGCTCCACTGGCCCAGCGCAGGTAGTCCTCGAGACTCGCCGACGGCGACTCGAGCACCGCACGCAGATCGGGCGCCATCCTCGCCTCCGGGGGCTGCGTGCCGTAGGGGCGATCGAGATAGCTTATCGATTCCAGGCTGGTTTGCGCATCGAGCAGGCTGACCCAGTGACTGCCCAGCGGACGCGACTGGAAGTAGAAATAGTGGCCGCGGTCCGCATCCGCCTCCGACGTCATGCGCACACTCCAGATCCGGGACAGCGCGCGGCCAAGGTATCGCTCCGTGAGGTCGAGCCAGAAACAGCTCTCCCGCCCCCCGGCGTCCCCGATCGCGTGCGCGAGGGGATAGCGAAGTCCGCCCCGGAACGCGCGCGCGTCGCCACGCTTGGCCGGCGCGAGCGTCTCGACGAGAGCCTGGAACACCGTGAACGCCCTGCTGGCGTCCGCCGCGCCGGCGTCACCGCACAAGGCTGCGGGATCGACCCGCGTGGCCACGTATTGCCGGTAACCGCCAAGGAGCACAGCGTCATCCGGTCGCGGCAGCGCCGCCAGCGACTGCATGCGCCCACGCAGATCGGCCCGCGTTTCGCTTCCCACGATCGCCGCGAGCGAGCCTGCGATCTGCTCCTGCAGCGCACTCATCCGCAGCATGTTCAGCACCGCCGATGACGCCCCGCCGCGCACGCTGGCAAACACCGCGAACGGGTGCTTGCGACCCGCGGCATCGCCGCTCGGACAGATCACGCCCGCGAGCCGGCGGTCGTCGCCGACCTCCCACAGAAACCGCAACCACGGGAAGTCCATCAGCCGCCGATCGCAATCCTGGCCGAATCGCGCCTTCGCCAGCCCGATCCCTTCGCCGATCCACAGGTCGAACTGGGATTCGCCGAACCCCGGGGCATCCTCGACGATGAACTCGCGGCTCAGCGGCAGCTTGCCGAAGCAACCGAAACCCATGATCTCGTAAGCTGCGCCACCGGGACTCATTGGGATACCGACTCCTGGATCGAGAACGAGCGAAATATCGAGCCGCGCAGGAAGAACGGATCCACGTCCTCGAACGGCGTGAGCGTGAACTCGACCGCAACGCCCTGATCGGGGAACGTCCACGTCACCACCCGGACAGCGTTCTGCGCGTCGATCTGGTCGGCAGCATCGAAGAGCTTGCAGATGTCCCAGACCGACTCCTTGAACTGGAGACTCGCCACCGTTTCCGGCGGGTTCGAGCGCTGTAGCGCCAGCCCGCACGTCAGATCCGGATCGTCGCTGCGCCAGGTGTAGCTCTTCTCCCTCTTATTCATGTAGTCGACCAGCTCGCCGCCGTTGATCGTCAGCACGACCTTGTCGATCTTCCGCCAATTCGCGTCGCCCCGCGGGGTGCCATCGGAGCGAACCCCGCGCGCCATGAGGGTGAAGCGCGCCTGGAATCCGCTGTCCGTCATCCGGAGGTCTTTCTGGAGGTCCTGCGCCTTCTCGATGACGGCGTTGGCCCGGCGCCCCGGATTGCCGCCGTTGCCGACCATGAAGCTGTGGAACGCGGCCATCTTGCCGTTCGGCCCGAGGAGCCCGATCACGTCCATGGGATCGGCGTTCTTGCCGCCGATACGGAAGGGGTAATACGGTGCAAGCTGCTCCGCGTAGAGACGATACGTGTCGGTCCAGTGCTGTTGCAGGTCGCGTTGCCGGGCGCTGCGCGAGTGCGCCACGATCACACGACTCGCGGTATCCAGCGGCGTCTCCAGCAACCCGGAGATGGCGGCGGCGAGCTGGCCCTTGCGATCGGCCTCGAAGTTCTCCACCCAATTCTTGGCGTCGAGCACGGCGTTCTGTTTCGGCGTGGTGCCACCTTCCTTGCAGGCGTAAACCTCGCTCTGCACGTCGGCGAGCAGGTCGCCGTATTTGCCGGCCGGCGTCTGCTCACTGCCCTCGGGGCTCGCGAACAGCGTCGTCAGCGGTTCGAGCTGCTTGGCGATGCTCTTGATCGCCTCCGGTTGCGTCGCGCCCTTGTCCAGGCCGCCCGCCAGCGGATCGGCCGCCGACGCCGCCTGGCGCAGCATACGGAAGAGCGGCGACTCGGAGGTCGACTTCAGCTTGCGCAGGTCCTGATCGTAGTCGTCGCAGCTCTCATAGCTCCTCGCCAGACGCACGGAATCGAGGAAGCGCGTCCACTCCTGGACATAGCCCACCATGTACAGGCTCAGCAGATCGTCTGCGGACGGAACGCGGCCCGTGGGCTCCCCGCCAGCGAGCGTGATGATCGCGTTGTCCGCGTCGACGGTGTCCTTGACGTTGCGGATCTCCCGCCCCACGTACTCTCGCCACCCGTCGCGCGAGTAGCCGAAGCGCACGTCCTCGCTCGCCGCGAGGATGTCCTGGCCCGGAACCAGCGCCGACAGCGTGAGGTCGTCCTGCTCCTGGCTCGCCCCGACGATGATGCCCCGGAAGAACTCCTGCGTCTCGTGGGTGTCGCTGAGTCGACGCGCACCGCGCCCGAGTTCGCGCGACCGTTCGAGACCCGGCAACGGCCGCTCGAGTGCGAGAAATTCGGCCGCCATGGCCTTCAGCTCCCGATCGATCGCCTTGCTACTCTCCTGACCATTCAGGATGTAGGGTCGCAGGCCGGCGGCCAGGTCGGCGGCGTCCCAGCCGATCGCGTCGTGCTTCGCGGGCATCAGGAGCATCAGCTCGGTCCGCAGCGCGCTACGCACCTTGCTGGCCGGCAGCCCTCCGGACCCATCGAGATCGCTGGCGATCGCGCGCTCCGCCGGTCCGAGGATGCGTTCCGTGATGGCCCGGTAGTAGACGTCCTGTGCCGCGCGATGGACCGCATCCGTCACGATCAGGGGGAACGACCGCCATGACCCCTGGATCCGCTCACGCAGGGTATCCAGACGCGTGAGTTCCTCCACGGGTGTCGCCTGCGAGGAGGGCTCCATCAACTCCTCGGCGATGTGCTGCGTGCGGTCCATCCGCGTCCGTAGCCGCACGTAGGAGGTGCCGATCCACACGCACCCGAGGAGGCCGAGCGCGAGGAACCCCGCCGACACGAACAGAGCGAGCCGCGACCGTTTGCGCGCTGACACGCTGGTCAGCCGCACGAGGTCGCGATCGGTCTTCAGAACCTTGGCAAACAGGTCGCGGACGAAGTACGCATCGTCCTTCGGCTCCTGCTCGGCGACCGCAGACGCATCCGCCCGGGCGCCCAGCATCTCGTGGATCTTGCGTACGACCAGATCGAACGGCTTGCCCTCCTGCATGCCGCTCGAGAAGTAGGTGCCCCGGAAGATCGGCACGTCGCGACGATAGGGATTGGCCTCGAACAGGGTCTCGACGAAAAGGACCAGCCGATCCTTGAGATTGCCGTACTCCTCGGGAAACATGAAGACCCGGCCCCAGTTCTCGCTTCGCGAGACCGCGGACATGCGGCCCGGGCGCATGGCCCGCAGATTCGCGATCAGCAGGTCGAACTCGCCGGCAAACCGTACCGCCGCATCCTGATCACCCTCCGGCTTCGGCGTGTAGACCGCGCCCCAGACCTGGTAGCGATCGACCGGCGACAGGCGCTCGAAGTATTCCGCGAATCCCGCAACCAGGTCGCACTTGGTGAAGAGCACGTAGACCGGGAAATTCCAGCCGAGACGGTCGAGGATCTCGTCCATGCGCTGACGCAGGTCGCGCGCGCTGTTGATGAGAGCCATCTCGTCCTTCTCGTACAGATCCTCCATGCTGTAGGCGAGAATGAGCCCGTCGATCGGCCCGTGCTTACGATATGTCTTCAGCATGTCGAGGAACGCGAACCACTCGGCCTCGGTCTCGCTACGATCCACACCCTCGGCGTATCGGCCGGCGGTATCGAGCAGGATGGCGTCGGAGGAGAACCACCAGTCGCAGTTGCGCGTCCCACCGGAGCCCCGCATCAGCTTCGCCGTCGTCATGCCGGGAAAGTTGAGGCCGGAGTTCTTGATCGCCGTGGTCTTGCCGATGGCCGGCGGACCGATGATCAGGTACCACGGCAGGGTATAGAGCGCCTTCTTGCCCTGCGGGCCCTGCTTCAGGAGCGCCAGCGCCTCCGCGAGATTGCGCTGCAGAGCTTCCACGTTGGATCGGTTCGCCGGCGCGGCCTGCTCGACGCCCGCCTGGGCCTGGCCCATGATCCCGTCCTCGATCGCCTTGGCGCGCCGCCGTTCCACCATCCACTTCACACCGAGGAACACGGCCCAGGCCACGATCACGACGACGACGGCCAGCACGATGGCCCAGCGCGGGATCACGCGCAGGAAGGGGAACCGCGCCCGCGCCATCATGAGGGCGATGACGATGACCAGGAGCACTCCGAAGGGAGCGAGGGTCTTCTTGAGGATCGCGAAGAACATCCTAATCCCCCCCCAGCGCCCGTACGATGTGCGCCGCGTGCCGGTCCAGCAGGTTCCAGCTCAGGAGCCAGAGCACGATCGGCACGAGTACGGAAACGAGCACCACCGCGGGCCAGGGAAACCGTTTGATCGGCTGCAGGCGTCCGCCCTCGGGCACTGGCAGCCCGTCCGGCGCAAGGACGGACATCCGGGTGCCGATCTCGTGGGACAGCTCGTTGACGAGGTCGGCGTGCTCGCGTTCGGATTCGATGAGGCGCCCCCGGAAACCGGAGATCAGGCAGTAGTAGAACACCTCCACGACCTCGAGACGAGGCGGCACCGCCCGGCGCACTTCCGCGAGCTTGTCGAAGAAGCCGTCGCCGACGAACTCGTCGTTGCAGTAGTGCTTGGCCAGAGCATCCGCCTGCCATTCGCCGCGACCGTTCCACGTCGCCGTGAGCAACGTCTCGTCGATGAAGGCCGCCATGGCGTAGCTTGCGTCGCGGATGTCGTCATCAGCCACACCCTCGTCGCGAGCCTGGCTGCGAAACTCGTGGAACATCCGATCGACGGATCGCCGCAGATCGGGGAAGCCGTCGAGATCGTGGCTGCGCTTGAGGACGATCGCCAGGGAGAGGAGCGAGGCCGCACTCCGGGCTAGCCGGCCCTGCCGCTGTACGTCGCGCTGTGGAGTCGAACTCATGCGCCTCCCTCCAGCCCGAGCAGCTCGAACTGCGCTGCCAGGAGATTCCGCGGGATGTCCATCGCCAGCGCTCGGCCCGCCGCGATGGCTTCCCAGTCCTTCTGCGCCTCGGCCGTGCTGCCGCGGGTGTCGAGCTGATAGTACCACGTGTTCCGGCGGCGCGGGATCGCCGGCGGCGGCACCGTCACCAGCTGCAGCGGCAGTCCGCGCAGATTCATGCTGAGCTTCTGCTCGATTCGATCTGGACTCGCCACGATGATGCGCTTCGCGCTCTCCAGGACATCGCGTTCCCCGATGCTCTCGCTAGCGATCGAGAGATAGAGCCCCGCCGTGGGTTGCAGGAGCGCGTCCTTCTCGATCTGCGCCTGGAATCGGCCCTCGCCCGTCGTCGTGAGCGGGATCACGACATAGCCGTGGCTCGCCCCGCTCTCCAGCAGCTCCACGATCATCCGCTGCAGTTCCGCGAAGACCGGCCCCGCATCCTCGTGCACGTACGCGGGCACGTCGCGCGGATGCATGCGGCGCGCATTGAACGTCGCGAGCTGCCCCACGAGGCCGGCGAGCGTCCGGTAGAGCTGCTCCGGATGGGCGGCCGGCGTCTCCCGCAGATGCGCGAGATGCGGGATGGCGCCGTTGACCACGAGGAACCGCAGGAACTCCCGGAGATTGGCCGGCGTGATGTCGCGCCCATCGGCGCCACCCTCCGTGAAGCGCTCCGCCAGGCCGGAGGAGCGCACCACCAACCGCTCGAGCAGCGCCCGCGTCAGATGCACCAGATGCGCCGAGCCTTCGATCGCGAGCAGCGGCGGCACGTAGTCATCGACGAGCTGAAAGCCGCCGGCGGCGCTCTTCGCCACCCGAGCGATGCGCAGGCACTCGAAATTGTCGCGCGACTCGACGCCCGTGAGCAGACGGAGGTTCAGCTCCGCGCGCTGGATCGTCCGCTCGTCGCGTCCGGTGTTCTCGTCCTCGATCGCGAAAGCCTTGGCGAGGTAGCGCACCTCGGCTCGATCCTCGGAGGCATCCTCGGCGAGCCGGCAGTTCGGCCAGCCGGTGCGCCGCAGGGGCAGGCCGAGATACACGTCGAGAGAGTCCATCCGTAAATCGAAGGAATCCCGTATGTCGATGCTCGGCGGCGCCGGATCGATGTCTGGAAAGCACACCGAGGTCCCGCCGGGCATCACGCCGCGGCACGAGAGCACGCGCAACGTACCCGAGGCCAGGCCCTCGGGATCGATCTCCAGCGAGCGCACGCCCCACGGATGGGGAGAACCCAGCGCCGCCCGCTCCGCCAGCTCGTATTGCTGGAAGAGCCCGGCCTGCTGGAAGTGATGGGGCGTGAGAAAGAGTCCCTCGCTCCAGAGAATCCGATGGAACCGAGCCATGCCGAGGGCCTCCTGTCCGATGCCGACCGCGTACCGCCGAATCCGTGCTCAGTCCTGGGTCACCACGATGCAATCGTCGAGCACCCTCACGCCGATCTTCAGCTTGGCGCCGTCCTCGACCGGAATCTTGGTGCGCGCGCAGGGTTTGGCGTCGGCAAAACCCGCGGCGATGACGATCCACCGGATCTGCGGGTCGTAGTTGCTCATGTCGATCATATGCGCCTGATCACCTGGATAGAGCGGGAACACTTCCTTGTGGACGATGCCCGGCTGCGAGACGCCGTTCGGGTCGGCGAGCTGGATGTTGTCGATGTTGTTGAGTGCGGATTCCTGGCTGAGGAAATAGGCACCGACCCAGGCCGGCTGGTTCAGATCCGCAGGTCGATCCAGGTTGATGCGGATGTAACGGCCGCCACACCCGGCCAGCCCCAGCAGGCAGACGCCAAGCAGGCAGAGTCGAAGCCGACACGCGGCCGCACGACGCCCCTCATTCATACTGACTCCCGGCATCAAGGCTCCTCCTCCATCTTGTCGCGGTAGGCACGCTCGAACCGACCACGGTAGTAATGGTCGATATTGCGATCGAACTGATTCCAGAACTCCTCGAAGCGTCGTTCCAGCTCCTTGACCATGGCAGGGTACTTCAGGATGCTCGTCTTCGCCGACTTCGGGTCGAGGTGCTCGAGGACTTCGCGGGTGCCGCCCTTCCACGACTGCTGCGCTCCGGCCATCAGCGCGCCGGGCAGGATCTGCAGCAACCGTAGCTGCCGCTGCACCGCGTCCATCTCCTGCCGGGAAAGCGCCTCGCCCGCCGCCAGACGGGGCAAGAGTGTCCCCAGGCTCCGCTGCGCATCGCTCGGCGAGCCCTTCCCGACGGTGTCCTGAACGGACCTCGCCGTCACCTCCTGGTTGAAGGCGAAGGCGAAGAGGAGCACCGCGACATCGACCAACATGCCCTGCGCGGCCGGCGACAGGTCCCTGGTCCGGGGCGCGCCAGCGCCATCGCGGGACGGCAACGGACCGGCGGCGGCGCCCGCGAGGCGTGCCATGTGGTCGTCGGCGAGGGCCCCCCGTTGCTGGAGCCGGTCGCGTTGCGCCGTGAGCTGCGCCACCTGGTCCTCGAGCGCGGCCAGGCGCTCCGTCATGTCCTGGTTCGAGCGATCCGTCTCGAAGACCCGGTCGGGGAACCGGTCGCGCAGCTTGCGCACCAGCTCGTGGATCTCGTCCCGGGTGAGACCCGCCGCATGCTCGTGGATGGCCAGGCGCAGCACAGCCTTGCGCTGGTCCTCGGTTGCGAACTCGCTGCTCCCCAGGACGGCACGCAGTTTCTGCGCCAGCGACCTGACGGTGAGACCGCGCTCGGCGGCCGTCCGCATTGCTGTCACCGTCTTCATCACGGCTTGGCCTCCCGGGGTGGGAACACCATCGTCTGGTCGAGATTGTCGGGCATGGTCCGGGTCTGGCCCGACCGGGCGGCTTCCTCGAGGTCGGCGAGGAAGTCGTCGCACACCGCCTGCACGCTCGCATTTCTACCCGCCGACCCGATCAGCGAACCGCGCGCGCGCTCGGCGAGTTCCTCGAGTTCCTGCACCACCGTCTGCAACGGTTGCGCCGGGTCGGCCGGATCGAAGTCGTCCTGCGCGCCACAGATGCTCCAGCCCGCCACGTTCGACGCCATGCGCAGGGCGAGCAGGAGCGCATCATTCCAGAGGCTCGCCGGGATGGCGGCGTCGACGGCGTCGCGATCGATGGCCCGGTACAAGACCTCGCGCGCGCCGGACGCGATCCCGGCCGACTGCAGGGCCGCCTGCAGCCGCGCATACTCCGCGCTCACCCCACCGCCGCCCGGGGTGGCCACCGCAACGGCGAGCTCGCCTGCCAGGCGCGTGTCCACCTGGCTCAGATCCTGACCGTCGTTCGCCAGGAGGACCCGCAGCATCACCAGGCCCAGGCTCATGACGTCGGCCGGCGCCGCGAAGACATGCACCAGGGTCACCTCGACGTTGGTCGACGTCGCGAGGTCGGTCGACTTCAACGCGGCGCACGTATCCGCGGACAGGGCGCCCGCCGTGCCGGTGAACCGAAAGCCTCCGGCGACCGACGCCGTCTTGCGGCCAGAAAACACGATGCGCTGGTTGGCCGCGGACCCGACCACGAGCACCACGCGCACGAGATCGCGATTTCCATGGTCGGCGGCGCGATAGAGATCCGGAGCCGTCAGCCGCGCGGTGAACTGCGCGCGCCACTTGCCGGACGTCTCCTTCACATCAAGGTTCTCGAGCGCGAGGCGCATCGAGAGATGCTCGATCTGCGGCCGCCCCATCGCGGCGGGCAGGTAGGCTTCGGGGCACGGATAGGGAAGCCCGGCGACACCTGGTTCGCCCTCGATGCGATCGACATCCAGCTCGAGGGGCCGCGCCGTGGTGAGCAGGTCTGCGATCTCCACCGCCAGCCCCCAGCGCACCGGTACGATGGCCGGACCGGGCAAGAGCCGGGCGCGCAGACGATCGGGCGTGAGGGCCAGATGCGGGTCGCCCGTCGCCTCCAGCAAGTCCTGCGCGCCGCGCGCGAGATCGGTCATGGCCGCCAGCTTGAGGTAGAGCGCCTCCAGGGCCGATAGACCGGTGGCGTCGCCCTCGAAGTAGACCTGACGACCGGCCTCCCCGAACGCAGCCAGCGCCTCGCGCCGCAGCGGCACGTCGCGCGCGGATTCTCGCGTGGCGTCGTTCAACCCGTCCGGATCGGCACCGCCGAGGAACGCCACCGCCTCGTGGAACCCGAGGGGCGCGGGCTCCAGGGGAATCCAGTGGAAATCGTAGTAGGCGAGCGGAAAGAGCAGATCCTCCGCCGGCACGCGATCGTCGACGTGACGGTTCGCGGGATAGCACGCCGCCCGATGTTCGCACCGGAAGCACGGATGCCGCTCGGCCGCATCCTCGCGCGCCGCCGCTTCGGAACCCGCGATGACGGCACCGAGATCCCGGTACAGCTCCGATCGCCGCCGCACCGAGATGCCGTCGGCGATTCGCTCGAACCGCCGCAGCGAGAACGTGTAGAACACGGGCGCGCGGCCCTTCCCCTGGGAGCACGTCGGACAGGTCAGGAACCGCACGAGGCCGTTCTCGTACGACGGCAAGCCGCTGCGCCGCAGGAGATTCTCGTCGCGGCAGGTGTGCATGACACCGAGGCACGCCGGGCAGAGGGGCGTGATGTACGCGCCGGTCTTGCGGCACCACGCCAGCGGCGCATGGCTCGGCAAGTCGCCATCGCTCGCCGAGGCCGGCAAGGCCCGCCTCTCGAGCTGCGCGACGGAGCGCGATGCGGTGCGCTGGTAGCGGCGGAACCCCTCCCGCCAGATGCGCTCGATGGAGAGGTTTCCGATAGCCGGCGAGCCCGCGGTACGCGACCCCGGGTACTCGTTCGGCTCCATCAGGATCGTGACGTGCGGCACGAACACCCGACCGTCCACCTCCACCGACGCGAGATAGGCGCGCAGCGGATGAGCGTCGGCCAGCAGGCGGATGAAGGGATCCGTCGGCATGGACCCATCCGCGGCAGAATCGGCCCGGACGTGCAACCGGATGGGCGAGGGAAAATCCTTGTCGGCAGGCATGGAGCTCCCGGAGATAACGGCACCAAGGCGCATGCGCGCGCAACCGGAGACGGATAGCGAGATTAGAACAAACGAAGACTGGACCCGTCAAGGGGCCAGGCGGATCGATGACGGGCGACCCGAAACGGAGCGTCGCGAAGCCAAGCGCGCCATTTCCTGGGAGTTGCAACCGCTCCATCGTGGCGATACACTGGGGCGGGGTCGTGTCATGCTCGGGACATCGACGGCATGCACCGCGACGAACGGGTCCACATCAGGGGCGGGTACCATGGACGGTGACGATCGCTTCCCCACTCCGCCGTCTCCCCAACGAGACGATCCGGACTCGACCCACGTGAATGCGCCGGGACCGCTGGAACCCGTCGAGCCACCCCAGGCTGCGCCCGCGGTCCCGCCCGTGCTCGGCGTGGTCGTCATCTATTCCGAAACCCACGAATCGGCGGCCGAGAACGACACGCGGCTCGGCTGCGTGTATCCACTACGCGAGGGCGAGGTTCTCGCCGTGGGCCGCACTCCGGTCCCGAAGAACGTGACGCGAAGCGACGGCGACACCGTCGCTCCCACCCACCGCCATGTCTTCCCGCACGGGGAACCATTCCGGTGCGTCTCGCGGTTACACGTCACGATCGAGTTGCAGCCCGGCGGCAAGGCCATCCTGGCGGATCACTCGCGATACGGGATCTACCTGGAGAACGCCGAGACCTGGCACCGCCTCCCCGCCACCGAGAAGACGGCCGTGCACACCATCACCGAGCCTGAACATGTGGTGCTCATGGATCTCGAGGGCAAACCGGCCCGGCCCGACCTCGCCGATCGCCGCAGCCACTACCGCCTCTCGATCCTGCACTTCGCCTGGCTCGGCGCCGGTGCGCGCCAGGAGGCGCATTCATGAGATGTTCCGCCTGCTATGCCGAGAATCCCCCGTGGGCCACGATCTGCACGGACTGTGGCAAAGCCGTACTGCGCCTCGAGTTCTGCGCGGGCGGCCACCTCCTGCCGCCCGGAGCCCAGGAATGCCCCGTCTGCCCGCACCTGTGGCCCGAGGTCACCGCATTCGACGGCGCACCTCTCCTGCGGGGGATCCTCCTGGTTGAGAAGGGGCGGCTGACGAACGCCGACGACCCGGCCGATTACCTGCCCTACGTCGAGATCCGCGATCGCGAGCAACCGCTCGTACTGACGCACGCACCCAATGAGCAGGTCACGATCGCCAATGACGACGCCGCCGGAACCTGCCGCGTCCTGATGCGGCCGGAGGGCGTGCAGGTCTGCGGTGCCGGCTTCGCGCACGAGCACGCGGGCCCACGCGTCTACAAGGCGCTCGGGCCGGACGACACCTTCGTTCTCGGGACCACCACGTTCCGCCACATCGCGTTCGACCCGCCCGCCTGGTCGGTGAAACTGGCGGAGAGTCGGCACCCGGACGGCTGAGCAACCCGTCGCCGGGTCATGCCTCGTCGTCGCGCCGCTCAACGAGTGGCAGCAGCCGCGAATCCTCCAGCGCCGCTTGCCGGTGCCCCATCCCCGCCAGATACGCCTCGTTCGTCGCGAAGGCCAGGAAGTCCTGCGCACTGCGCTGACGCACCAGCATCGCCGCGTCCCACCGTTCGGTGTCGGGCCCGATCAACCAGGGTCCGCCGTCGCCGAAAAATACGAGTTCCCCGCCCGACGCCTCCAGGAACGGCCGCGTGTGCGCCATGTACCGCGCATAGGCCTGCGCCCCGGTGATCGGCTCTGCCGGCGCCAGGTGCGGTGTCGCCGTGTAGTCGGCCACGGCGCGAAAACGCAGCAGGTTCAGCATCACCACCTGCCCCTGTAGCCCCCGTGAGAAGAATGCACGCCCGGCCGTCGCGGTCGGTTCGATATAACGTAGCTCGTCATGGTCAGTCATCACGCCTCCTCGATCGTGGTGCCGGCGCCAATCAATCCCTCGCGGTCTCGTTGGCGCCGCACGAGCGCAAACGCATCAGGAACATCGCACTCAGCCCCACGAACCAGAGCGACCAGCCGGCATGAAAGAACCGCTGTTTCAGACCAGGGTACGCCGGAAACAGGTCCGGCGCGAAGGCCGTCAGCCCCAGTGCCATGACCACGAGACTGACCACGGCGATGGCCCGCAGCCCCACCAGCAACGGTGCCCGTCGCCACATGACGAGCGCCAGGGGCGGCGACAGCAGCAGCAACCCCGACGGCGCGCCCAGCAATCCGTGAAGTCGATGGGGCATGGGGAAGATCGCCGCCCCCGCGATCGAGAACGTGAAGGACAGGATCAACAGCACGGGCGCCGCATCGATCCGCGCTCGCCGACATTCTCGCCACAGTCCCATGACGAACATCGCGCTCATCACGGCGCACACGAGCAAACCACCGGCGAACAACCACCGCGTCGGCGTCGCGGCGGCCCCCAGTTCGCTGACGAGGTTGCCGACGTGGCTGTACGTGCCGAACCGCGCCGCGCACATCCCCAACGTCATCCAGAACACGATCGGCACGATGAAACCCGTCGCGAGGAGCGGTCTTCGCATCGTGGGAACCTCGTATCCCTTCCTCACCACACCCCGGGCATGAGCCGATACGGCACGCGCGCGGCATACGCGGCATATCCCGGCAGATCCCGCAGCAGGAAACGATCCTCCCGGGCCGTGCGCCACACGAGAAGCCCAGCCGCCGCCACGCCCGGGATCAGCGCCAGCCACGAACCCAGCGCCACCGGCGTGAGCAGGTTCACGGCGATCATCGCCGCATAGGCCGGATGCCGCACGGACGCATAGGGCCCGTCTGCCACGACCACGTGCCCGCGTTCGGTCTGGATGCGCGCATGGCTCGAGAAGAACGCGTTCACCGCCATCGCCCGGTACGCCAGGAGGATCGCCGGCAACAGCAGCAAGAAGGCCAGGGCCGACATGCCGTCGGCCACCTTCCGCGCCGCGCCGAACCGGACCTCGAGCCCCGCCAGCACCACCATGGCCGGCGCCGCCAGGTTGAGCAGCGCCACGACCACGCGGTCCCAGGTCGGTGCCTGCGCGCCGGCGGTACGCCGCTCCTGTGCCAGCCCGTCGAAGCGCTCGACCGCACGGGCCGTGGCCGCCCCCAGCACGAGCATCACCGCCAGGATCAACCAGCCATTCCACCACGCGAGCGTCCCCGCGGCGCCGAACAGCAGCACCCCCATCCCCATCACGCCGACGGCGACCTTCAGACTCAGCCGCATGGGCCCTCGCTCACATCGTGTAGCCGGGTTTGCGAATCAATGTCTCGGCCTTGCCGACGATCTCGGGCCGGAACACCTTCTCCGCCCACTCATCCTTCGGCACCTCCTCGATCGCCACCGTCACGACCTCCTCGCGACACCCGACCACCGCTACGACGTCTTTCACGATCAGATCGGCAAGCCGCTCCATGTCTTCCGCGGTCTGCCCCGGCCACATCTTCACGATCACGTGCGGCATACTGGTCTCCTTGGTCGCTGAACTGCAGGAACTCCACCGGCGCCCCGTCATTGCCGCGCTTCATCACATTCATCCCGAGACTGCGGGCTTCACCTGCCCGATCCAGAGCCGATTGCCATCCGGATCGTCGATCCGAAATTCCACCATGCCGTAGAATGTGGTGTCGAGGTCCGGAACGGCCAGCCCGTTCCCTCGTACTTGCGCATGATACGCCTCAACGTCCTCTGGATACAGGTACAGGACCGACGAACGCAGCGACCCCGGATGTTGATTGATCGATTGATCCACCATCACCCGACACTCGTCCAGGCAAAGCATGGCCCAGCCCCAGCCGTCATCGCGCCGCTCCACGTCGAACCCGAGCTTCTGATAGAACTCCACGGCCTGCGGCATGCTCGCCACCGGCAACATGGGTATGAGTCGGTTCATCGTCATCGGAATCCTCTCACCGTTTCGAAGTCCTCACAACGTTGCTGTAAACGTGCTGCGTCTAGCTGCGAACGGAACCGCCCCGGCAGACGACCTGGGAATCCGTCATCCCAAGCTCTTGCCCCACTTGACGACTGCCCCACCTGACGACTGCCCCACTTGACGACTATCGTCCGCTGCCCTCAATCTCAGGGAATCAAAGAGGATGCTTGTAGTCGACCTCGAAAGTCTGCTCCGTTGGAGGCGTCGTGAAGCCGCCGGACACGCCCTTCTGCAGCGCGGGCAACAAAGTCGTGTCGCGAAACGAATCCCAGTTCTCCTTGGAATCGAAGATGGCGACGACCATCCAGCCGCCGTTCGTCGGCCCGGCAGCATGGAAGACCTGTCCCGCCGGGAGCACATCCTTGCCAGGGTGCGCGGCCGCGATCGACGCCTCGTACTGCTCCTTGGTACCACCGGCAAAGAAATGGACAATCCCGTATGCCATGTGAATCCTCCTCGTAGACGGATTGAATGCGCAACAGGATCACGCCGTCAGACAATGCCGAGATCGCCCACTGGCCCTTCCCAGTCGCGCATCCGCTGTGCAGGAACGCGAGACGGAAGAATAGCGCCCCATGCCCCGTCCCGCTTCCCCCGCCTTCCCACCATCATCCGCCGAACGAATCGTCGTACAGGCACCGGCGTGGGGTCCGGCCGTCCATAGCATTGCTCGAAGAGGGACCGTTTCCATTTCTGCTCGTCGGTCATCGCCCCGCTGCGTCGCCGCTCGGCCTCGGCGAAGTGGATGATGAAGCTGGAGGGGCGATCGACGGTCGCGACGATCTCGTAGGGGAAGTACTGGGAGTGCTCGAAGGTGACGAGCCCGTCGATGGCGATGTCCACGAAGGGTGACGCCTGGGACACCAGGTGTCGATGGAAGAGGATACAGTGTCGTCCGAGGCGAGCGAGGAGGTTGTCGACGGTCGTCGGCGAGGTGTCGAGGAACCCGGCGATCTGGCGATTGGCGGCGCCTGAGACGGCGTGCTTGTGGACCTTGGGCAGGAGATCGGCGCGTTTGAGCCAGTAGGTGGTGCGGAAGGTCTGGTCGGAGCAGGTCCTGCCGCAGGCCAGGCAGAGGTAGCGTTGGACGGTGTAGGGCGGGGACTTTCGGGAGAAGGTGCCGAAGAGCGCGAAGGGCCAGGGTTGGGGCTGAGGCTTGTGGTATTTGCAGTTAGGGTTGGGGCAGCGGGGAGGAAGCGAGGGGCATGAAGTGAGGGTTTTGGTGTTCATGAGGACGGGTCCAGGCAAGCGCTGGACCCGTCAACATTCTTCGTGGCACGTTATATCAAGAGACGCAAACGGCAGCAGCGATACTCGCGATATATTGAGCCTTGTCGACCAACCCGGCCTCGACCACGGCCCGCTCTTGGTCATCGTAACAATTTTGAAGCTGATTGAGCTTGAAAACGACCGTATCGAGCACCGACGTAAGTGTTGTCATTGGAAACCCCGCGCCACGCAAAGCATTTTCGAGTTGCGCGATACCGCAAATTTCTCGCAGACTGGGATCACTCCTACATTTCCCCAACAACCTTCTCAACTCGAGGAGTCCGTACTTCGATCCGATCCCGAGAAAAACTCCATATTGCGACAATATCGCCCCACACACATGCTGGAAGTACGAGCGTAGACTCTGAATGTAGTTGATTGATTTTCCCGCTGTCCGGGCCGACTCGGCGCATTTCAGATGATGCCACGCGCGCTCTAGATTGTAAGCCGTAACGCGAACGCGAGTAGCGTCGTTGACGAGCCAAGGATGCGGCGGCCCCACGACGATATCCTCAAGTAGGTATAAAAGAGTCTTGTAGCGGATGCCGTAAACATCAAGCGTCCCAACAAAGCGCACGATCTCATGCGACATCTTACCGAGATTATAAGAACTGAAAAGGTGAGACAACTCGGATCTTGGATCATCTTCTTGCCCCATTCCCAGGATCCTGCGGAAAAGATGCGGCAAGATCATATTCTCAATATATTCATAGTCCAGATCATATTCGACATCATTGTCGACAACTCTCAAGAACTGCTGGTTCGGGTCACCATAGCGACGAATATATGCGGCACACCACCATTCGGCCTCCGGGTGGACACATTCGAGATCGCGAATGACCGCCACCACCGCGACTCTCATGTCCGATGTCGTCAACACGCATTTATCCTCGCGCTCGTCCAACATCAGCGCGAGCATGTTCACAACCCGAAACGGAATTGCGATAGACACCTTCAATGGAATCCCGATGCGCATAAGGGAAGTCACAAGCATTTCCGATGAGTATTCGATCGAACGGGCGCCGCGCACGAGCCTACCTGCTGTATTGAGCTTGGTCGCAAACAGATCGTCCGCGCACCGGAACATATCCGCAAAGCTACTTTCCGTCACCTGTGTCTTGGACAGATAGATATCCCCGCCGGCCACGATGTTTTGATCCCCGTCGATTCCCAGCTGACGCTTGTCGCCCTTCATGCGGCACCTCACCTGCGAATGTTTATATCCCCACCGGACATGACGTTATTTCTGCCTCGGATCGACAACGTAGTTCTAATCGAGGAAACCGTTCGAAATACGAGAATTGTGATTACAAGCGACGCAATTGACGCTATTGACCCCACGATCGCCAGAACCTCCATGACATCTCCTCCATTGTTTATGACATCCCTCACCGCGAAACACCGGTCGATTGCCAGACAACGTCCAGGTTGAGAAGGAAACAGACCTGGCCGAGCCGACTGCAGAACTCGAAGATGCCACCGGATTCCCGCCCCGGCAAGCATTTCCCGATATTCTTCTCGCGCGGATCTGGCGCAAGCCAGGTGCGTGACAAGTGGTGTTTTCATTGGAAAGCGCTTGGTCCCCAACGAGGCCTGTTCCTTCCGCGGCAAGCACGGAGGGCTGGGGTGAGGCGGGTCGCACTCAGATCCAAATGCCAGACCCTGAGCGTCTCAATCGAAGTGTCTGAGTGCGGACCAGAGGCCGGCAGCCGGCCGCAACAGGCCGCGGCAGTAGGTGATCGGGACCCCGGTGTCCTCGTTCCGGAATCCCATGACGCTCTCGACTTCCCCCAGGGGCCTCACTTCGGAGTACTGCCGCTGGAGCCAATCACGATCGTACCCGATGACGATGAGAGGGTCGAGGGCGGGCGCCTCCTCCCAGTAGGCGTAGCCGTTGTGGCCGGAAACCGCCGCCGGCAGGCCATGCGGGCGACCGTAGACATCCACGGCACCGGCAACTCCGTAGTTGTTGGCCAGGATCCTCAGGCCGTCCCGCTCGTCCGGAGCCAGTTGTTCGTACAGGTTCACCGTCTGCACGGCAAGCTCTTCCCATCCGAACATGTTCTGCCAGTCGTCGTGCGGAAGATGCTCCACCAGACTACCTAGCTGCGCCGGGGGAATCACAGGGAGGAAGAACGGCACCATCAATACATGCGAGGCCAGCAACCAGACGACCCCCCGCTTCGCGCCCCGGATCGTACTGCGTGCCAGATATCGCTCGACCGCGACGGCACCCCCGGCATACAATAGCGGCAGCGTCGGTCCCACGTAGTAGGGCTTGCCGCCCGTCACGAGGAAGACAGCCCAGGCCACCACCACGGCCACCCCCAGGCTACGCCAGCGACTGCCGGCACCCCGGCCCACCAGGAACTTGAAACCGCCGACCATCAGCAGCACACCCATGATCGGTCCGGCCTCCGCGGCAGCCAGCAGCAGGAATGTCCACGGCCTGACGGCTTCACCGTCGCGATTGTGAGCGATGAATTCCAGCAATGGCCAGCCACGTTCTGCCTGCCAGACGAGCGTCGGCACCGCCGCGATCGCCGCGAGAAGAGCACCTGCCCAGAGCCAGCCAGACCGCAGCAACGCCCGCTGCGGCGTCAACAGCAAACCCACCAGCACACCGAGTCCCCAGCCCAGGATCGTCAACTTCGACAGGAGGCCAAGGCCGAGCACCAGGCCGAATAGCAGAAAAAGTCGCCTATCCCCGCCGCCGATGATGGCAACCAGGACCGCTGCGCTGGCCGCCCACGCCAGTTGATCCAGCGAAACCGTCTGGAGCATCGAATTGGCCAGCAGGAACAACGGTGAAACCACGACAGCCAGCGAAGCGAGGGTCTGGGCGAGCCGTCCGCCACCGAAGCGCCGTGCCATCCAGCCTGCAAGAACGACCAGGATCGCGCCCACCATGGCCGGCCAAAGACGTAGCCAGAATGGCGAAAGGCCCGCCAGGCGTTCGGTCACTGCTGCCAACCACGGCACCAGCGGCGGTTGGTCGGGATAGCCCCAGGCCGGATGTCGACCGCACATGACGTAATACAGCTCGTCCCGGTGCAGCGGATAGTGGGTCGCCGTCACCAGGTGCATCAGCAGCTTGAGGCCCCCGAGGGCGAAGACGAATCGCGAAAGCGGTGCGGAAGGTGCCTCTTCGATCTCGAGTGCCTGGGACATGGAGCATCCTCACGAGCCGGTAGGTGGTGCAACGGCGCCGAGGGCAACCACACCCTCAGCGACACGTCGCACTGAGACGTATTCCCTCCGCAATAGTTGCTGCTGATCGTCGCCTGGCTCAAAATACCAGGCAAGCGCGTTCCGCAGCACAGGCTCGCTCGTGGCCATGGACCGCGCTGGCAACGGGTAGACAAAGGCCTCCCTTGCTATCCTGGCCAGGAAGTCGGGCTCCGGTCCATGACCGACACTCGCGACAGTCAGCCCGCCAGAACCCCCGCACCTTGTCCCGCAATTCCTTCAACGAGAATGGTTTCTGGATGAAATTCTCGCCTTCGTCCAGCACCCCGTGATGGGCAATGATGTTGGCCGTGTAACCGGACATGAATAGGATCTTCAGGCCGGGTCGTCACCCTCGCCCGCCATCGCCGCCATCAGGGCCATACCGTCGTCCTCGCCGCCGCCAACGACCGCGTCAAGAACCTCCTGCATATCACGTCCCTGGACATCGCCCTGCCGACCTACGACTCCCTCGCCGCGGCCACCAGGGCACTGCGCCCCGACCCGCCGACGACGTAGGCATCGTGTCCGGACTCGCGAGCAACGTCTCCGACCTTCGAGCGGGCCGACACGAGGGCGCCGATCTGCTTCCAGGTCACAGAGCCTGAGCCCTCCAGGATCGTCACCAGATCGGCTAGTCTACTCGCGGGGTGGCGCTTCAAAGGCGCCATGGTGCTCGCCCACAAACGTGCGACTCTTGATGACAATTAAGGCGTCTGTTCGGACGACAGGTGACGTCCTACTTCACCAGCGGCAGATCGCCTTTCGATCTCGTCGGCCACCGCTCGCGGCACGCACTTCTTGTTGACTGGGTTAAAAAATGTCCCAAGCGATTTCGCCAGCACAATCGCCAAAGGAATTCCTGCAATGGTGACAAATAGGCCAGCTATTTGTAATATGCAGATCATGGAGAGAATCAATCCGAAGGGAATGTAGACAACAGTCACGACAAAGGAATACGCTTTCCATACGTCGTTCTGCTTCTCATTCAACGCACTGCGGCTCACCATGGCCTTCGAAAACGGCGCAAGAAGAAACTTTCCGTATTCCATCAGGCCGCGCCCGATCGGTGCAGCAATAACCGTCACGGTGAGAATCAGCCCAAGAAGCCAAGTCAGCGCGGCTTGAACGAAGCCAAAGAACGGGAAATGCCACAAGATGTTGCCCAGAGTCCTCATATTCTCCTCCAATCTAGACGGTACAGTATTGTGTTGAAAATCCAACGCTCTCGGCCAGGACAGGGGTACACCTGCACATCCCGCCGCAACCATGAATCGCTGTGGCCATCCGCCAAGCGTAAGGAGGCGAAGCTGACTGCAGCGGGGTCGGGATGAGCCGCATGCCAGTCCAACCCTGTTAGATGTCGGGCCTGAGCCTACTCTTGCCTGACTATATCGACCGAGATCTCCACTGCCGGAACCGTTCCTCTGTTCTCAAGCCAGTGCAGGTGTTCCTATCCTCGGGCCAGCCCACTCCCGGCCCATACTCCGTAGCGACCCCATCTCGATGGTCAGTGATCGTTCCCTGCAATATATAGACGGTGCCCGGCCTGCCTATATGGTCGTGAATCGGGCCGAAGACACCTCCAGGCTCGATGGTCACCAAACGCATTCGAAGTTGGCGCCCCGTCATGCCCTCGATCTCAGGGCCAAGGTCAACCGTCGCAGGGGACTTCACCGTAACACCTCTTGTCTCAGGTGCCACCTTTTCGTTGCTCATCTTACCCTCCCTTTTCTACCTCCAGGGCCTGACGCCGGCTTCCGCTGCAAGCAATTTCGAGGCATAATCCTCAAGAACACCATCAATGCTGCGGGCCGTGCTCGCTTGGGTCGAGCTCGTCGAGCAACCTCACATTGGATTCCCCCTTGCCGTGTCGACGGCTCCACTGGAAATCACAATTGTGACGAGAACAAGCTATTTCAAGAGATTGGCCTCACCCGTTGTTGAAGAGAGATCGAAGGCGCGCCCTTGTGTCAACCTTCTACTCATCCGACCTAGACCGGATCAGATGTGAGCGCCAGAGTTTCCTTCCGCGACGACCGCATCCCGATTGCCATGGCTGGGCGGCTGCGAGACCTCCCGTCGCATCCGCCCTCCTTCCATAGTGCTTGGCGGCGTCGATCGACACGGAGGCTGAGAAGACCTGGTCCTCCTCGAGCGCACCTTTACCAGGGCCCATTTCTCGTCACGTTCACGAATGACGTCCCATCGTAGCGAAAGGCTCCCTTCCAGCCGCCACACCAGATCCGCCCGTCGCGATCCTCGAAAACGCAAAATACGACTGGAGTCTCGATGCCGTCCGCGTCGTCGAACCTCGTGTACGACGTTCCATCGTAGCGATACACGCCGACGTGCCCGACGGGGATCCAGAGATCTCCGTTGCTGGCCTCGCAGAAGGGCCCCACTGCGGTGCCACTCAGCCCTTCCTGCCGGCTGATGCTGGTGAACGTCTCGCCATCGTAGCGGATGACTCCCGTGTACCGCGTCGAGAACCAGATATCGCCATTGCGATCCTCGAGGACGGAACTCACACTCGTCTCGACGCCACGATCGGTGACGGACACGCGTGCAACGGTGTCCCCGTCATATCTGTACACCCCGGACTCCGCCACGAACCACAGGTCGCCCCCGCGATCTTTCGCCAGGGACCAGACGACGTGCGGTCCCCAGACACCCTTGCGATCGTCCCGCGTGGTCGCCGCGGGAAGCGGAAACGGAACGAACGTGTGTCCGTCCTGACGGCAGGCTCCCGCGAAGCTACCGACCCAGACCGTTCCCGCGTCGTCGACGAGGACGCTCCAGACATCATTGCTACTCAGACCGTCCTCGACGGTGTAGCGGGTGAAGGACTCCCCGTCATATGCGAGCAGACCGCCCGTCGTCGCGAACCACAGGTGGCCGTCTCCATCCTCGGTGATGGCCTTGACGGTGAACCCCTTGGCGAATTCATCGCGAATGTCGTAGAAGACCAGCGAGGTCCCGTCATAGCGCTGCACACCATCCTGCGTGCCGAACCAGAGATCGCCTTTCCGGTCCTGGAAGATCGTGCGCACGACCCCGCTGATCTGGTTCCCCTCCGATTCCCTCACGTGAGGGTCCGTCTTGAACTCGGGAAGGCCACTGGCCAGCCGGGCCACGTCATCGGCAACCACCCTCGTCGCGGCCGAGGCGCCATGAGAGAGCAGGAGAAGGCCAATGAAGGACGAGGCGACCACGGACATGACGGATTTCATCACGGGCGATCACCAATCGGCTGGGGACTCGTCGAATAGACCATGGTGGCGGGCGATTCCATCTGCCAGCCGCCACTCGCATGCCGTCACGACGCCACCGCACTGATCATGACGTAGTAGCCGTCGGGATCCCGGAGCGCGAACTCGAGCGTGTCGGTATTCGGATTGCGGTGCGGCTCTTCCGCGAGCCGTGCCACGAGCGACCGCGCATTCGCGAGCACCGCCTCGTAGTCATCGACGCGAAAGAACAGGATGAGTCCATTCCCCACGTCGCCGCGATCCGGACTCGTCAGCGTGGGATGCTCATGCGCCCCCCACTGGTGCAGACACAGGAGCACGGTGCCATCGTCATCGTGGATCTGCGCGAAATAGTCGTGCGCCGGCGCCGCGGCAGGCTGGCCGAAGAGCGTCTGATACCAGCGATAGCTGCGCCCCACGTCCTCGACACCGATGATCGTCCAGGTGCGTTTCATACTGGCGAACCTTTTCGCTGGATCGTTCTTCGACAAGCGATCTCAAAACGTAGCGACGCTTGCCCCCCGGAAAGGTACACGAGAGTTCAGCCCACCGTCAGCTCTCCGGCCGTCATTGAACACGGAGCCGCCACGTCGCGCTGGCCATGGGCCGGGACAATGTCCAGCAGATCCGCCATCACCGCCGTCGCCGTCGGCCAGCGACCGGCGGGATCGGCCTCGTACAGTCCATCCACATCCTTCACGAGCCGGCACCGCGTGGCCTGCATTTCGCAGGCGAGGAAGAGCGCCGTCAGGTCTCGACCTTCCCAATGTCCCAACCTCACCGCCGCACCAGCCGACCAAGCTCTTCCCAGTACCCGCGATCCCAGTATCCATTCGCCGCCCCACTCGTCGACGGCGCCACGAACAACGTCGTCACCCCAACCCTCTCCTCCTGAACACCAAAGCCGATCCGGCGCCGCCCCAGGAACACCTGCGCCGCCTTCTTCCCATTAAATGCCAGGACGGTCGGCCGCAACTCGATTGCCCGCCCCCTCAACCGCGCCACACTCGCCCGCCGAAAGTCGATCGCCACATCACTCCCCGACTGCCCCTTCACCAGATCCGTCAGGCCGATACCAAATTGCAGAAGCTCGCGGAACTCGTGAGGCTCGAGTCGCCGCGGCGTGAGACCGACCTCACCGAGCACCCGCCAGAACTTGTTCCCGGGCCCAGCATAGTATGCCCCTCGCGCCGCCGACACCGCCCCCGCCGCCGCCCCACAGACGACCAGTCGCAATCCCGGCGCCAGCACATCCTCGAGCACGTCACGAGCCATGGCATCTCTCCCGGAATTGATCACATTCGGACCGGAGCAGAAAGGTCGCGCTACTTAAGCAACGTCACCGTTCCGCTGCTCGCGCCCTGCGGACCGAGTACCTGCACGAGGTAGATGCCGCTGGCGAGATCCCGCCCGCGATCGTCGCGCCCGTCCCAGGGCACGGTGTGCTCACCGGCCGTGACCACCTCGTCGAACAACGACCGCACGAGCCGGCCGCGCGCATCGCACAGCCGCACCTGGATGCGCGCCGCTACCGGTGCGCGGAAAGCGAGCGTGGTCCGCGGATTGAACGGATTCGGCGACGCTCTTGTGAAGACCACCCCAGCCGTGCCGCCAGGCAGCTCCGCCACGCCGGTGAGCTGATCGCTGCCCCGATAGATGCGCACGCGGTCCTGGTACCCACTGCGGATGTGCACGAGCACGTCAGCCCGGCCGTCGCCGTCGACGTCGCCGGCCCGGCCCACCTGGACCTGATCCCACACCTCGCCTTCATCCGGCCTGATCATCTGGTCCGCCACGGCATCGGGCTGCGCCCCACCCTGGAAGATCCAGACCACCTGCAAGCTGTCCACGACCGCGACATCGTCGAACCCGTCGCCGTTGACGTCCCCGAGCCCCGCCACGTCCCGACCGGGAGCAAGGGCGAGGACCGTATCGGCCGTGAGGTCGGTCGACCCGAAGAGGATGCGACCGGCGTCGATGGACGGCGCCGCCGCGATGACATCGTCGAGACCATCGCCATTGAAATCGAAGGCGCCGTCAATGCCATCGCCCAGCGCCGCCGTGCCGGTATCGGTCGGCTGGTAGACGTGTCCGGCGGCGAGCCGCAACGAGCCACCATGGATCATGAGGGTGGCGCCAACGGCCTCGGCCGGATGGGTCCCCTCGTCGTCGATGAGAAACCCCGCCGTCCACGGCAACCCGTGCACGAGATCCCCCGCACCATCCCCGTTGGTATCCCCCGCAAACGCCAGGTAGCTGGGGAAACCATCGAGGTAGACGGCATGCACGCGGTGCCACACGGCCTCGCCGGGCGGCGTCGGACCGCCGGCAAAGACGTACACCGTCGGCGGCGGCCCCCACCCGTAGATGGTGTCGATGGTCACCGCGAGATCGTCGTAGCCGTCGTCATCGAACCGCCCGGCCCGCGCCAGTCCCGTCCCGAAGTAGTACCGCGTCCAGGGCCCCGGAATGACCACATCCGCCACCGCATCGATATCCGGCCCCCCGAAATAGACGAAGACCGCCCCCGCGTTCTCGTGCCCGTCGATGTCGTAATCGCGAGCACTGATGGCAATGTCGCCGTACCCATCACCATTGAAGTCGAACGGCCCCTTCACCGCCTTCTGCAGACGCCCCGAAGCATTCTGCTGCAACACGAGATCCGGCACGTCATCGACATCCGGCCCCCCGAAGTACACGTAGGCCCGCCCGGAATACCCGGCCCCGGTCTCGAAGGGATCCATGATCAGGACATCATCATACCCGTCGCCATCGACATCCCCGAGCCACGCCATTTCCCGCCCGAATGCCTGACCGTCGTGCTCCGGCCCCAATGTCACGATCACATCACCCGACACCGCCAGCCCGGCCCCGAGCTGAACCATCAACCACATCGCCAGCATGACCACCTCCCCCATGTCAAAGAATGAGAAGAGGATATCACCCGCGCCGGTCCCGGGTCAACGCGATCCCGAAAGACGACGGCCCGGCGGCGCCACGCACGGCCGACCCGGGATGGTCAGATCGAGCAGGCGCATCCGCGAATCCATGCTTATAGGTGAGGCTGACAAGGGAGGAGCGCGATGAGACCTGTGATGATGCACTGGCTGGTCATGACCGTAGCCCTCGGCCTGACGGCATACCTGATCCCCGGCATCGCGGTGACGTCATTCGGCGCGTTGATCGTGGCCGCCCTCGTCCTCGGCTTCCTCAACGCCGTGCTGCGGCCGATCCTGGTGCTGCTGACCCTGCCAGTCACGATCATGACGCTCGGGTTCTTCTACCTCGTCGTCAATGCCATCGTCTTCGCCCTGGCCGCCGTCCTGGTCCCCGGCTTCGTTGTAGCCGGCTTCGGTCCAGCACTGATCGGCGCGATCCTGGTCAGCCTGGTCTCATGGTTCCTCGGCAGCGCCATGAAGCCGCGATCGCAGGACCGCCGGGTACCGCGGTGAGGCCAACCGCGACCCGCCGGACTGGCAAGCTCATTTTCGAGTGCCCAAGTACAGCGTCCGGAAGAGCCATCGGAGCGCCGGCTAGGCGTTCGGAGTGCGCGACACCGACCACTTGTCGGCGCCTGGAACAATGCCAAGGCAACCTGCAGCGTTTGCTAGGATGATCGCTGCGCCCCGTCGGGCCGATCATCCCGCTAACGATCCTCTACGAGATTGGCGATATCGATCGGTTAGCCAGCAAGCTCAAGACGCGTTCGGCGGTCACGGCGGGCGGTTCAGCCGACGTGTCGAGGAAGCACCCCGACGGGATGGCGCGACCATTGAACTTCGAGTGCAGGGCCGCTACGCGCAGCGCGCCCAATGAGCCGCTTTCACGACCCGCGTCGCGCGCGATCGCAACCTGCACCCGAGGATGCAGCACGCACAGATGCCACGCGATCTGCGCGCCGGCGAACATCTCACGATACTCCGCCAGCGCCTCCGGAGGTGATTCGTGAATGGTGGCGTCGATCACCACGTTGAGCCCAGCGCGCCGAGCCAAGATCACGCTTGCCAGAACCTCTCGGTGGACGACTTCGCGTTTCTGACGGTGCTCCACTGTCCCGAATGCGCCGCGGTTCTTGCCAAAGCGACGCGGCCAGATATCATCTTCACTGACGCGGCACCACCCCCCACGCGACTGAAGTAGGCGCGCGATCGTGCTCTTGCCACTGCCGCAAGTCCCCGTGAGGACCAGGACCTTCAAGCCCTGCGCCATGGTGCCTCCGACGAAATGCTGGCTGTCCGTCACGCCGATAAGCTGCGGGCGCCCTGCCCCACGGAAGCAGCATCTTCTCCGATCAATCACGGCTCGAGTCAATGACGTCTTTTCAGCACGACATGAGTTGCGGCGGCGGTTGGGACATGAGCGGTGCACTCATAGCCCAAAACAGTGAGATCGAGGCCATATAAGAGATGCTCGCCAGAACCGAGCAGCATCGGTGCGATCGCCACGTGTAGCTCGTCGATGAGTCTCGCTTCGAGATACTGGCGGACCGTCGCCACGCCACCGCTGATCTGCACGTCCTTGCCCTCCGCGGCCGCCACGGCGTGCTCCATCGCCTCTCGAATACCCTCGGTAACGAAGTGGTAGACTGTACCGCCTTCCATCTCCACCGACGGGCGAGCATGATGGGTCAGCACGAAAACCGGGCCGTGGTATGGGGGGTTCTTTCCCCACCAGCCGCGCCAGGAGTCATCGGGCCAGGCACCTCGAATCGGACCGAACATGTTGCGACCCATGATCCACGCGCCAACGCCATCGCCGAATCGCGCAGCGAAATCCTCGTCGACGCCAGTAGTACCGCCGGCCTTCCCAACCATGCGCTGAAACGTGCGTGTCGGAAAAAGCCACTCGTGCAACTCCTCCCCGCCGGCGCCGAGAGGCTCCTCCCGAGTCTGGCGCGGGCCGGCCCCGAAGCCGTCGATCGAGATCGCAAAGTTGTGCACGCGTACGCGAGTCATGGTTCCTCCCAGGCAAAGATGCCGTCCGAGTCTAACGGGAACGCAACGTCCGCCGGGACAAGCCATCAAGAACGAATAGCAGCCCGACACCTTGCATCAACGCGGCGCCACTCCGAGACCGCAGCGCCAATACCACGACTCTCGTCAACCCGGTATGTCTCGACGATCCCTCAGACTGCCGGCAGATCAGAGGTGCGGCCGAGATCGAGACGCATGGGCTGTTGCATGAGTGATGACCCCGGCCGAAGCGGCTGCGGCTCCCCGGCCGGCCGGAATCCCGCCCGCGCATACAGCCGCCTGGCAGGACTATCGCCGTCCGTCACCTCCAGTGCGACTTCTCGCGCCCCCACGTCCCTCGCCCAAGTGATGACCGCGTCCAGGAGGCGGCGCCCCACGCCCCGCCCACGATACTCCGGCGCAACCCACACCTGATACAAATGCACCGCCGTCGGCTCGGACGGGTCGACCCGCCCCCAAGCGAGCGCGATCGCCTCCGCGCCGACCAGCGCGACGAGCGGCAGATCCGTCGGCGAGTGTACACCCGCCGCCAGACGCCGCTCCCATTCAATATCCGGGCGCGCGATCTCCCGCGCGCGCGTGCTACTGAAGGCGTCCGGCGACTCCTCGAGTGCACGGAGCCTCAGTTCGCGATACATCTGCCACTCGTGCGCGCGAAGACGCCGGACGAGGGCCGTATCAGTCATATCTCTGTGATCGTCCTATCACCATGGTCCAAAATCCATAGGTCCACCTGCGTCGCATTCGCGGTCGTCTTCGCGCCTATCGCTTTCTCTTCCCCACGCCGGGCACGGCGGCGACTTGTTTCATCCACGCCGCGATCTGGCGTTCGTCGAGATCTTCCACGGATTCGAGTTCCACGCCGCGCGTGGACTTGCCCATCGCCACCGGCGTCACCGGCGGCACCGGCGTGAGCGTCGCGCCGTTCATGAACATGAGCTTGACGTGATTGGCAAAGCCACCGCAGCAGAAACACCAGCCGTCGCCGACGCCATAGTACGACATGCCCCACTTCACGGACCTCTGCAGGTCCGGAAGCGTCTCGGCTGCCAGGGCATCGATTCTCTCGGCGATGCCGCGCTGCGGTTGCGGCAAGCCGGCGATATAGGCAAAGACCGGCCTGTCGCCGTCCGCTGCCTTCGCCGGGCTTGCTTTGCCGGTAATCATGGATTCCGGCAGCGCCGTGTCAGCCCGGCCTTGCACCGGCGCGCGCTTGGCCGTATTCCGTACCGCCGGCTTCGAGGTCCGGTCTGGGTTGCGGGCGGGCATGGTAGTCTCCTGCAGATTCGAAGTCTGTCAACTTGACGACATACATTCAGATCCAGGCGTGAAGATACCCGACGAAATTCTACACCAACGCGTCGCCAGACCCCACAAGTACATCAAGACAAGAAGTCGAATTCTTGCCCGATTACTCGTTATCGTTTTCTATGCTCTCGCCGGCTCGTACGTGGCGATGACCACGCCGGCCGATGAAGTCACGCATTCCGTCAATCGGAGCGCCAACTTGGCTTGCTCGGAGAAGAGCCGACGACCGGTGCCGAGAACCAGAGGGTGGATCATCAGCAAGAATTCGTCGATCAAGTCAGCGGGCAACAATGCCCGAATCAACTCCCCACTGCCCATGATACCCAGCACACCATCCGTCCGGGCCTTGAGTGCTCCGACCGCCACCGGGATATCGCCACGCAGCAGCGTCGTGTTCGGCCACGGTAGTGGTTCCCTGAGCGTGGTCGACACGACAAACTTCCGCGCCTGATTCAGCCCATCCTTGAATGGCCCACCCTCACGGTTCCAGTGACCCAGCAAGTCGTCGTAGGTCCGCCTTCCGAACAGCCACCCCGCCAATCCACCCCCAGCCGCGATCCGCTGGCCCATCACCTCTTGCACCTCGTTGCCAGCCGTCGCGGACCGTCGAGCCCACCCCCCTTGCATGAAACCACCGCGAGTATCTTCGTCCTGGCGGCCAGGCGCCTGCATGACCCCATCCAGCGTCAGATGGTTCATCACAATGATCCGACCCACGGAAGCCTCCCTTCGTCCGATCAACACCGACGTGGTGCCCAGTGGCCGCGGGGCCGCCGACCGCGATGTCGGTCCGCCGCCGCGCTCTGCCGGACTCTCACGTGGTTGCCCGCGCCAGAATGGCTGCGCGAAACCTCAGGCCCTCTACCGCTTGCGCTCGGTGCCAGGCATCGGGCCGATCATCTCGCTGACGATCCTCTACGAGATTGGCGACATCGATCGGTTCCCGAGGGTCCAGGATTTCGCTTCCTACGCCCGCCTCGTCAAGTGCGCCAAGGAGTCCGCCGGTAAACGGTACGGCAGCTCCGGTGCCAAGATCGGCAGCGCCCACCTCAAGTGGGCCTTCTCCGAAGCCGCGGTCCTCTTCCTGCGCAACAACCCTGACGGAATGAAGCTCAAACGCCGACTCGAGAAGAAGCACGGCAAGGCGAAGTCGCTTTCGATCCTCGCCCATAAGATCGGCCGTGCCGTCTACTACATGCTCAAGCGTGACCAGGCCTTTGACCTCCAGCGATTCGTGACGGCATGAAAGGGAGGGGGCGGTCAAGCAACTCGTCTAACTGGAGCCGCAACGGCAGAGCCATCGAAGCGCCAGCTAAGCTATCAGAGTGCGTGTGACACCGATCACGTGGCGGCGCATGGAGCAATGCCAAGGCAACCTGCAGCGTTTGATTAGATGATCGCTCCGCTCCCGCAAATTTCACCTGACAAAGGTCGGACCCAATGCCCTGCCCCTTAACCGAGCCCGGGAACCAACTGGCGAGCGCCGCGCGCTCAGCCCGACTCTTGACTGGGCCGACACAAGGGCACCGATGTGTTTCTAGGTCGCGGGGCGCGAGCCTCGCAGGCTCATCACCGGTGAGCGAACCTCGATAGGTGTTTGGTGCAGGGCACCGACCTGCGCCAGTACCGAGAAACTAAGCCGGGGCAGAAGTGATCCGCGCCGTAGCCCTCTATGCGATTGTCAAAGATCGAGACCGGATCGGATTGCCTACTTGACGGGGTGGGGCCTCATAGGTGTTATGAGGTCGCGATACCCTTTTCCCCTTATGAAGATACACCCACCGCTGTACGCAAGTATATGTCCGACTCAAGTTGGTTTAGCATGAAGCCAGCAACATCCGCCCTGGAAATACTCGTTGTCATAAAGTAGCTGCCCACAGATGGGCCATGTCGCGGCCAGCCCTGCTTCCGCCCGTTGGTCAGTGCGCCAGGCCGCACGATAACCCACTCCACACTGCTGCGTGCAATTATCTGTTCTTGGCGCGTTTTGTCCCAAAAGTAGAATGCCAAAATTACTGGAATTACAAAAAACGTGTAGTACGCCCCCAAGCGCCCAGTACTATCCCCGATGCCGAGTGAGGTTTCACAGATGAGGCGCGGAACCTTGTGAGCCTCCATAGCGTGCAGGATATTGCGAGTGCCTTCTGAGAGTATTCGAGTGGGGCCAAAGAACCGCTTGTGACCGAGGGCTGACAATACCGCGTCCTGACCAGCCATTGCTGCTTCCAACGTGCCCACATCAAGCACATCACCTTGGACAACGGTCAATTGGGGATTGTCATCTTTGAGCCGTGACCGATCTCGGACAAGAGCTGTGACCTGAAGGCCACGATCCAACGCCTGCGAGACAAGCATTCGACCAGTTCCACCAGTCGCGCCTACAATTAGCACGCGTGAACAAGAGTTCACAGTGTTCTCATTGGCGAGTGGCACGTGCGAGCGATGGCCCGCTCGCGCTAACGCGACCGCCAGGAGAATCGCGTACCCGACGTAGCACAGCAAATAGACCATGTTTCTATCCCCTCATCCGCATAACGTCACGTTGAGCAGCGGGCGGGCTTGGCGCGGCGCTTGCGCACGCAAGCGACGTGACAAGGCCGATCCGTCTGCTCCAACTACTCGTTAGACCCATTCTCGTCGATACCTAGCGCTACTGTGCGGGTACCAGGGCTTCAAGTTTCGACTCAATGTCGCGAAACGCCTGCACATATTGCGATCGAAGATTACTCATTTCAACTGGCCGGTCCGCCCAGGTCGCCGCCGTCTGTTGCTCTAAGATATACTGCAACGAAACGCGCGTTCCGCCGGGAACGACTCCGACCATCGCCGTCCACTGTGCGCGAGTGGTGCCGCCGATTCCCTCCAACTTCTCGGGGAATACCCTCGTCTTGGTGTACACAGTGCCGCTTGCCGAATCTACTAGGGCAATTGTGAATCCATAATCGACAAGCAGGGCTGTCACAGCCCCAATCGCCGCGGGGGCACTGCATGAAAACACACGAGAGCGCTCATTAAGCGGCAACTGATAGCTTGCGACATGGGCGCAACCGCCCACGCCAAGAGCAACCAACGCCGTGACCAAAGCAATCTTCCATCGGACCAATGTAGCCTCCCAAGTATCTTCGAACTTCGCAGGTCTAACAATTCAGTAGCTTGACCTGGTGTATCCGTTTCCACCTGACCTGGGATATCTGATATCCCGGGTCTTTGGTATCGGGGTGGCTTGGTCTGGGTATCTGGATAGCGCCACTGACGACGCGAGCGCATGCAAGCGTGCCGCACGCTTGGTGGCGCGGCGCATACTTGGCGTGTTGATGTGGCGTGATGGTATTCCCCCCTGGCCCCGCCGCGGGTCCCCACCCGTGGCTTCGTTTCGGCTGGTTGGGTGCCGGGCCGGCCCTTTTTGGGGTCGGCCCGGCTGGGGTGGAACGCGCGTCCTTTCGGTTCCCCCGCTTCGTTAGCTGCAGCCGGTGGTGCCGCCGCAGTTGATGCATTTGTAGCAGGCGCCGTTTCTGACGGTGACCATACCACATTCGGGGCAGGGTGGGCTGTCGCTCTGGGTTTCGAAGATCAGGTGTTCGCGGGCTTCGAGGCCGTCCTCGTCGATGGTGGTGGCGGAGGTAGTGGTGCCGGCACCACTGGTGGCGCCACTGGCGGCGGCCATGGCCTTGAGGGCGTGGGCAGCGGCGGATTCGGCGATCGCGGTGCGGTCGGCGAGGTCGACTTCGCTGGTGTCGAGTTCGTCGTCGTGGTCGCCGAATTTGCGGTCGAGCCAGCGGAAGATGTAGTCCATGACGGATTTGGCCATGGGGATGTCCGGGTTGCTCGTGATGCCGGCGGGTTCGAAGCGCATGTGGCTGAACTTGTTCACCAATACGCGCATGGGGACGCCGTACTGGAGCATGATCGAGACGGCGGTGGCGAAGCTGTCCATCAGGCCGCTGACCACGGAGCCTTCCTTGGCCATGCTGATGAACATCTCGCCCGGTTTGCCGTTCGGGTACAACCCGACCGTGATGTAGCCTTCGTGGCCGGCGATGCTGAACTTGTGGGTGACGGCCTGGCGCTCGTCCGGCAGGCGTACGCGGTGCGGCTCCGGCGGCGAGAGCAGCTCGGGGACGGCGGGGATCGCGTTGGCCTGCTTGTCCTTGCCCGTGTTCAGGGGTTGCAGGCGCTTGGAGTTGTCGCGGTAGATGGCGATGGCCTTCAGGCCCAGCTTCCAGCCCTCGATGTAGGTTTGCATGATCTCGTCGACCGTGACGTCGGTGGGCATGTTCACGGTCTTGGAGATGGCGCCCGAGAGGAACGGCTGCACGGCGGCCATCATCTTGATGTGGCCCATGTACTGGATGCTGCGCTTGCCGCTGTGGGGCTTGAAGGCGCAGTCGAAGATGGGCAGGTGCTCCTCTTGCAGGTGCGGGGCGCCCTCGATGGTCTCGGCCTGGTCGATGTGACGCAGGATGTCGGCGACCTCGTGCTCCTCGTAGCCCAGGCGCTCGAGGGCCTCGGGAACGGTGTTGTTGACGATCTTCAGCAGGCCGCCGTCCACCAGCTTCTTGTACTTGATGAGGGCGATGTCGGGCTCCACGCCGGTGGTGTCGCAGTCCATCATGAAGCCGATCGTACCCGTGGGGGCCAGCACCGTGACCTGGCTGTTGCGGTAGCCGTAGTCGTGGCCCACGACGAAGGCCTCGCGCCACACCTCCTGGGCCGACTCGTACAGGTCTTCGGGCACGCGGTTGCGGTTGATCGTGTTGAGCGCGGCGCGGTGCTTGCGCACGACCTCGAGCATGGGCTCGCGGTTCTCGGCGTAGCCGGCGAAGGCGCCGATCTCGCGCGCGATCTCGGCCGAGGTGAGGTAGGCCTGGCCGCACATGAGGGCGGTGATGGCGGCGGAGAAGTCGCGGCCCTCGTCGCTGTCGTAAGGCAAGCTGCGGCTCATGAGCAGGGCGCCGAGATTGGCGTAGCCCAGGCCCAGCGGGCGGAAGCGGCGGCTGTTGGCCGTGATCTCCTCGCGCGGGTAGCTGCTGTTGTCGACGATGATCTCCATGGCCGACAGCACCACGTTCACGGCGTGGCGGAAGGCCTCGGTGTCGAACTCGCGGTCGCCGCGGCGGAACTTCATGAGGTTCAGCGAGGCCAGGTTGCAGGCCGAGTTGTCGAGGAACATGTACTCGCTGCACGGATTCGAGGCGTGGATGCGGTCGGTGTTCTTGCAGGTGTGCCAGTCGTTGATCGTGGTGTCGAACTGCATGCCCGGGTCGCCGCAAACGTACGTGCCCTCGGCGATCTTGTGCATGAGGTCGCGGGCGCGGTAGGTGTCCATGGGCTTGCCGTCGGTGACGGCCTTGGTGGTCCACGTGCCGTCGTCGACCACGGCGCGCATGAAGCCGTTGGTCACGCGGACCGAGTTGTTGCTGTTCTGGAAGAAGACCGAGTTGTAGGCCTCGCCGTTGAACGAACCGTCGTAGCCCTGGTCCATGAGGGCCCAGGCCTTCTTCTCCTCCTTCACCTTGCACTCGATGAAGTCCTCGATGTCGGGATGGTCCACGTCGAGGATGACCATCTTGGCGGCGCGGCGGGTCTTGCCGCCGGACTTGATCACGCCGGCGAAGGCGTCGAAGCCGCGCATGAAGCTCACCGGGCCGCTGGCCTGGCCGCCGGCCGACAGCTTCTCGCGGCTGGAGCGCAGGCTCGACAGGTTGGTGCCCGTGCCGCTGCCGTACTTGAAGAGCAGGCCCTCGGTCTTGGCCAGGTCGAGGATGGCCGCCATCGAGTCGTGCACGGCGTTGATGAAGCAGGCGGAGCACTGGGGCTTCTTCTCGACGCCCACGTTGAACCACACCGGGCTGTTGAAGGCGGCAAGCTGGTGCAGCAGCATGTACTTCAGCTCGGCATGGAAAGCGTCGCAATCCTCGGTGGTGCGGAAGTAGCCGTCGGCGAGACCCCAGTTGCTGATGGTGTCGACCACGCGGCCGATGAGCTGGCGCACCGACTGCTCGCGGTCGGGCGTGCCCAGGCCGCCGCGGAAATACTTGGAGACGACCACGTTGGTGGCCATCTGCGACCAGGACGACGGGATCTCCACGTTGTCCTGGCGAAAGAGCACCTCGCCCTTGTCGTTGGCGATCGTGGCCGAGCGCAGCTCCCACTTGACCTCATCGAAGGGGTCGTGGCCCGGACGCGTGAAACGCCGGGGGAAGCTCAGGCCGCGCGGGGCGTCGGCGGTCGGTTCCGGATCGGCCGGCTGGGACGTCAGTGCCGGCGATACGCGTGCCGAGGGCTGGCCTCGTTCCATCGAGGTGCCGTCGAAGAGGACGTTGTCGGGGGCGGCGTGTGCCTGGGTGCGATCGAGGGGATGATCCTTCATGGGTCCAACGCTCCTTCGTCTATTTCGCCATCTTGCGTCTACGTTGCAATGACACCGGGCCCGTCGCGACGTTGCTCCTGCCGGGAGAGCCATCTCTCGCCGTGCCGCGACGGGTACCGCGGCCCTTCATGATCGATCGTCGGGAGCGGTCGCGGAACGAATCTTGAGATAAATCCACAAGATATGGGGGCGAGTTCGCGCGGCCACCACACTCCCTAGGGGGAGAAGGAGGAGAATATCTCGCACCACAGGCGGGTCGCCAAGGGGGAATTCCGCGCACCCCACCGCGCTGGCCCCTCACCCCTTCGCGTTCGAGGCCAAGCCAAGGAATTTGCACGGATTTCCCCCGCTGGCAGCCCCGAAAAAAATTTACGAGATCTTCACGCATCCCCGCGGCGCAACCCTCCGGGGACCGGCCGGAGCGAGGCGTCGTCCCCGAATCAAGAAAATAAGTTATTGTTACAGAACAGGTTAAGAGCGCAGGCGACGAGCCTCGAAATGCGGACTCAGGCGTCGTCTCCCTCACCGGCCACGACCGCACTCACGATCTTCTCGATCGTGTCGCGGCCGGTGCGGAACGCAGCCCGCACCTCGTCGGGTGGGCCGGTGGCGCCCATGGGATCGGTCACGGGGTGCGCGAGGTGGCGCTGCCCGGGGCCCAGCGCGGGCAGGTAGCGGCCGGCCTCCTCACTGAGGGTGACCACGAGGTCGAAACCGCCCAGTTCCACCTCCTCGATCGTCTTGGAGTGCTGCCCCGCCATGTCGATCCCCACCTCGGCCATGACGGCGCGCGCGCGTCGGCTGACGGGGTAGGTGAGCAGGCCGGCGCTCGCCACGGTCCAGCCCTCCGGAAAGAGGCGGTGGGCCCAGGCCTCGGCCATCTGGCTGCGGCAGGCATTGGCGGTGCAGACGAAGAGGACGTTCACGGTGCCTCACCCAGGACGGTCAGCATACCTTCGAGATCGCGGCAAACCTCGGCGGCCAGCGTCGGGACGTCCACCGCCGTGGCGCCGGCGTGCGCGATGGCGGCCGCCACCTCGTCATCGTCGACGAGATCGGCACCGGCCGGAAAGCCCGCGCGGTTCGCCAGCAGATTCGCGGCCGCCACCACCCGGACCACGGCCGGCGCGTCGGCGGCCGGCGCATGATGGTGGCCGATGGAAGCGGCGAGATCGACAGGGAAGCTCCAGGCCTCCGCCAGCGCGGCGCCGGCCATGGTATGGTCGAAGCCGAGGATGTGGAGCTCCGCGTTCAGCAGCTCGTGGGCGCGCGCGTGCGGCGGCACCACCTCGACCTGCCCCTGCAGCGGCTTGTCGAGCAGGAGCTTGCCGATGTCGTGCACGAGTCCGGCCGTGAAGGCGCGGTCGCGGTCCTGACGGCTACCGTCGGCGGCGAGCCGGGCGGCGGCGATGGCAGAGCTCAGGGAGTGGTGCCAGAGCTGGCGCCGCCGCAGGCGATACCCCGCCAGGGGCCCGCGCATGATCTCGCCCATGCTCGCGGCGAATGCGAGCGTGAGGACGGCGCGGTTGCCCAGCATGACGAGCGCCTCGCGCACCGTGCCTACGTTGCGCCGCAGGCCGTAGTATGCGGAGTTGCTCAGCTTCAGCAGATTGGCGGTGAGGCTCGGATCCTTCTCGATGACCTCGAGCACGGCGTCGGCACCCACATCGGGTTCGTCGAGCAGGTCGAGCAGGCGCACCGTCGTCGACGGCAGCGAAGCGAGTTCCGTGGTTGCGGTGATCAGCTCGGCGAGTGTGCGGGTCACGTCTCCCTCCTTCTTGTCGTCGCCCCCCAAGGCGTCGTCGCATATAGAAACACAGGCCACTACGAACGTAAAGTCCAGGCGTCGGCGGCCGTCAGCTCGACGTCCTTGCATCCCGAGCGATCTGCGGTACGATGGCCGCCGTGTTCGTGGCACCTGGCCCCGCGGCATGCAAGTCGAGGTCGCATGCGCTCTCCCCGCGCCGCTCTGGCGGTCGTCAGCTTCAATCTGACCCTCGTGATGGCCGTGAACCTGGCGCGCACGAGCCTCGCCGAGCGCCCCTTCGCCGCCCCTTTCCCGTTGCCGGCCGCGTGGTGGCCACCAGTGGTGGCCGCGCTCGCCGCGGTGGCCGCCGTCGTCGTGGCGATGGCGGTGCGCGATGCCCGGGCGCACAGGCGTGGGACATGGCTCCTCGACGTGCTGCTCGTACCGGGCGTGGCGGTGGCCTGGATCGCCGCGCGACCGGCCGCGACGGGTCCCGCGGCGACGGACGGCGTGGCGCTGGTGGTGGTCGGCGCCCTGGTACTCGTGATCGCCCGCCGCACGCCGCCGCGTCCGGACTCCCTTGCGTCCCGGCGCGGCCTCGCCGCGCTGACGGCCGGCCGCGCCTGGCGCGTCGCCCATGGGGTCGCGCTGGTCGTGCTGCTGGGAGCCGCCGTGGCCACCCACGCGCATCCCGACGGGAAGGCGTTGCTCGTATCGCTGGCGACGTATCCGTGGTACGCGCTGGTGCAGCTCGCGCTGGTGCTGGCCCTGCCGTGGTCGCGCCTGAGCGCGCTGGCGGGTCCGCGCGCCGCCGTCGTCACCTGCGTCGTACTCTTCGCGCTCATGCACTGGCCGAATCCGGCGCTCATGGGACTCACCGCGCTGGGCATGGCGCTGTGGGCGCTGGAATACCGGCGCGGGCGGCCGCTGTGGGCGCTGGCGTTGTCGATGAGCCTGCTGGCCACGATCTGGGCCCAGCTCCTGCCCCACGACTGGACACAGCACATGCGCGTGGGATCGGGTTACACGCGCGTGCGCGCCGTGCCGGCAGTGACCGCTCGAGCCGCCACGCAGGCCACGACGGATGGTACGTCGACGGGCACCGGCTGGTCGACCCTTACCTTCGTGGCCGCGCTGTACCCGCCCGTGGTGGGCCGGCCGGCGACCGCCCCGGAACTGGATCGCTGGCTCGCCGTGATCCGCGCCGCCACCCACGGGACCCTGGCCTGGCGCTTCTTCATCAGCCGGGAGTACCGGATCAAGTTCGCCGGTCCGCGCGGCGAGGCGCCGCTCTCGCCCGACGTGCACTGGACCACCCTCGATCCGGCCTGGCGCGCGCGGATCCTGCGATTCGCGAGCCCCGCCTACGCCGACTCGACCGGGGGCACCTGGGACGGCTTCCTCGCGGGGCTCTACCGCGACATCCTGCACCGCCGTGCCTCGCCCCAGGAGATCGCCCGGTGGCCGCGCACGCCCCCGGTGCCGTTGCAACGGCAGGTGACCGTGACGCTCTTCGAGCGGAGGGACGCGCTGCGGTCGGCGCCCTTCGACACCCTCACCGCCGGGCAGCTCCTACGGCACGACTGACGACTTCGCGGGGAAATGGCGCTGGCTGAGGAACGTCCAGTCGCCGGCGCGCACCGCGACCGGGCCAACGTCAATCGTGCCCAGCGCGCGATCGCTGCCGTCGGTGAGCGCCAGGTGCAGGGTGTGCTCGCCCGCGGGCAGCACCATCCGCACCAGGTAGATCGCATGAGGCAGCGTGAGCCACTCGCGCGTGTCGGCCGTCTCGGTGGCCGCGCCGAAGAGGTTGGCCAGCACCCCGGCCACCTTGCCGGCCTTCTCGGCCTGGCGCGTGGTGAGGTACTTGGTGAGCGCACGCGCCGCGGTCTTGAGGAGAATCTTGCCAGACTCGGCGTCGAACGTGAGCCGCGCCAGCGCATCGAGATCCTGCGTCCGGTACCCGCGCGCGTGCCAGCCGGTATCGGCGGTCACGCGCACGCCGCCCACGCGCGGCGGATTGGGCGGCAGCGTGGGCACGGCGAAGGAGAGCCAGTAGGCGATCTTGGCCCTTCTCGGCACCACGTAGTGCGCGCCGTAGCGCGATGTCACCACCATCGCGAGGCTGTTGACGTCGTCGTCCTTCTCGGACTCGAGGATCGGGACATCGGCCCGCACCTGCTCCTTGGCGGACACGAACCCGGTCTCCACGAAGAGCACCACCTGGCCGGTGCCGGACGGCCAGTCTCCGGTCGCCACCGCATCCGGCGAACCGCCATCCCGCGCCGTGTCGCCCGCGGCCGCGAAGACGGCGGGATAGTTGCGCCGCGCCTCGGCGAGTTCACTACCGAAGCCGAGCCAGCGCGCCGTGCGCACGAGATCGCCGGCCAGCGACGGTGGGATCTGCAGACCGAGCCGTGCCGCGTTGTCCTGATAGGCGGCGGCCGCGTTGCGGTAGGCGATGAAGGCGTCGTTCACCTCGTCGTCCCACTCGTAGAGCATGCCGCTGAGGTGCAGGAGGAAGGCGTCGTTCTTCGTGCTCGCGAAGTCGTCGCGCTTTTCGTCGTCCAGCTCGTCGAGGGTGGCGTCCACGTACTTCGCCATCAGCAGGCTGGCCTTGCGGCCCTCCACGACGGCGTCGGTACGCTGGCCGAGGTCGACGTAGTTGAGCGCGCGGAAGTACGGGATCATCGCCAGCTCGTACGGGCGTGCGCGATAGCTGATGTTGGTGTCGTTGGTCAGGAGCGACAGGGCGCCCTCGCTGATGCTCTTGGTATAGAGATCGTCGGCCGTGCGCTCGGCCGCCTCGAAGGCCTCGTTGCTCTCGGCCCAGCGGTCGGCGTAGTGCAGCACGGTACCTCGCTCGAGCCACGTGAGCAGGACGTCCTTGCCATCGTCGTGCTTGTCGAGGGCCTCGAGGGCGGCCTGGTAGTCGCCGCCGGCGAGCTGCGGGCGCAGCTCGCCCATCTGCGATGTGTACGTGGAACAGCCGGTGGTCAGGAGCCAGGTCCCGACCGCCAGCCAGGCGAGGATGCGCCGCATCGGCATCGCAGGACTCCCGCGCCGTCGCCTAGCCCTTGTACCGCGACTTGCCGATGAATTTCTTGATCTTGCTGAAGCCCGACCAGACCTTCACGTTGGTCTCGAGATCGGCCAGGTAGCAGTCGACCTGGTAGTACTTCACTTCCTTGCCTCCCTCGCTGTCGACGATGGAGTTGATCTCACCGATCAGCATGTAGTCGGCGCCCAGCTCGCGACCCCATTTCTTGATCGTCTCGGGCGCCGCGTAATCCTGCTGGTCGGCACGCTCGTCGCGCAGTTGCTCCCGCTCCTCTGGCGACGCCACCACGGACACGCGGCCGTTATTGATGAAGGCCCGCTCGAGATCACCGTAGAGCGTCTTGGTGGGGATGTGGTCGGTGGTCTTGTTGCGGGGCTCGCCGAGGATGAGCACGGGCTTCTTGCCGACACGCTGGCTGAAGTCCGAGATCCAGCCGGCGGACGTGATCTGGTCGACGAGGTCGTCGGCCACGATCCGGCTATCCACATCGTTCCAGCGACCGGACAGGTCGATCTGCTCCCCCACGTCGACCCTGGTCACCTGCTTGCCGCTGCTGCAACTGCCCAGCAGGGCGAGGGCGACCACGCCGAGGATGAGAGTCGCCAGCGTGAACATTCGAGATCTCGTCATGAGCAAGGCCTCCTGTGATCCACAGGCTCCGCGGCCAGGCGCGCCCGGGCCGCCGTGCTGGTGAGGTGTTCGGGCCCATCCTCGCCGACGGGACCTGAACGATCAAGGTCTAAAGAGCCGGTCGGGGGCGCAACCGTGAGCGCTCAGGTGTCGCCCTCGGGCAGCGCCGGGCGCACGACGAGCACCGTCTCGCGGCGAATCGTCACCGTGCCGGTGGGAGCGCCGCGCGGCTTGGAGACGAAGCGGGCGCGGGTGCACGACACACCCACCTGCCGCGCCTCCCGTTTCTTGCTGTGCCAGGCGGCGATGGCGGCCGCGGCCTTGAGCGTGTCGCGGTCGGGTTCCTCGGGCCCCGGCACCTGCAGCACCACGTGGCTGCCCGGCAGGCCCCGCACGTGAAACCAGAAGTCGTTGCCGCGGGCCATCTTGAGGCTGAGGTACTCGTTGTCGCGGTCGGTGCGGCCAGCCAGCACGACCCAGCCGCCGGGCAGGGTGTACTCATGGTACTGGTTGCCGCGTGCCGCGTCCAAGGGGGTCCTTTCGGGCTCGATTTTCGTCGAATGAGCTTGGAACTCTCACGCGAGCGGGTTGTATAGTGCGCGTTTCGCGCCTCGCCCGTCCCGCCGGATTTCGCCGCGTCGCCTCGCTGCGCGGTTTCCAGCGCGCGGGTATGCAGTGTCATTTTTTTATCACCGTCCTGCAAGGAGAGCTTCGCCGATGATCGAAGTCCGCGACGTCACGAAGCGCTTCGGGACGACGGTCGCGCTGAGCAAGGTGTCGTTCGAGGTTGCCCGCGGCAAGATCCTGGGATTCCTCGGCCCCAACGGCGCCGGCAAGAGCACGACCATGAAGATCATCACCACCTTCCTAGCCGCTGACGCGGGTTCGGTGAAGGTGGACGGGATCGACGTCCTGGAGCAGCCCCTGTCCGTGCGGCACAAGATCGGCTACATGCCCGAGAATGTGCCCCTCTACCATGACATGACCGTCGACGAGTACCTGCGCTTCGTCGGCCGCGCCCGCGGCCTCGACGGGGCTCGGCTGCGCGATCGGCTCGACTGGTGCACCGAGGCCTGCGGTCTCAAGACGGAGTTCAAGCGCAAGATCCAGGAGCTGTCGAAGGGTTACCGGCAGCGTACCGGCCTGGCGCAAGCCCTGATCCACGATCCGGACATCCTGATCCTCGACGAGCCCACGAGCGGACTCGACCCCCTGCAGATCATCGGGATCCGCGATCTGATCAAGAGCCTCGCCGGACACAAGACGATCATCTTCTCCACCCACATCCTGCAGGAGGTGGGGCCGGTCACCGATCGGGTGGTGATCATCAACCAGGGCACGGTGGTCGCCGACGGGCGCATCTCCGAGCTGACCGAACGCGCCATGGGTACCAACCGCATCTACCTCGGGGTGCGCGGCGCGGCCGCCGACGTGCAGCCGGCGCTGGTGGGCCTGCCCTACGTCACCGACCTGCGTCCCCTGCCCGACGCGGCTCCCGGCACCTGCCGCTTCGAGCTGCGCGGCGCCTTCGCGGACGACCTGGTGGGCGTGGTCACCCGCACGGTGACCGAACGCGGCTGGTCCCTGCTCGAGCTCCACGAATCGCGATACTCGCTCGAGGACACGTTCATCGCGCTGACGCGGCAATCGTCGGCGCGGCCCCAGCAGGAGGTGGCGTGATGCGCAACGTCGGCGTCGTCTTCGGACGCGAGTTCGCCAGCTACTTCAACAGCCCGATCGCCTACATCTTCATCATCGTGTTCCTGCTCTTCAACTGCGGCCTCTACATGCTGGGATTCTTTCTCGGCGGCCAGGCCGACATGCGCGCGTTCTTCGGCAGCCTGCCGCTGATGCTGTGCATCTTCATCCCGGCCGTGAGCATGCGGCTGTGGGCGGAAGATCACCGGCGCGGCACCTTCGAGCTGCTGATGACGCTGCCGATGAAGGCCAGCGAGGTGATGCTGGGCAAGTACCTGGCCGCACTCGCCTTCTTCCTGGTGGCGCTGGCGGCCACCTTCCCCATCCCCATCATGCTGAACGCCCTGGCCAACCCGGACAACGGCACCATCGTGGCCGGCTACCTGGGCTCGCTCCTGCTCGGTGCGCTGTACCTGAGTGTGGGCATCTTCACCAGCGGCCTGATGCGTGACCAGATCTCCGCCTTCATCCTGGGCGTGATGGCCTGCCTGGCCATGTTCTTCCTGGGCAACGCGGCCGTTGCGTCGGTCTTCGACGGCTGGCTGCCCGGCTTCGGCAGCATGTTGCAGCGTTTCCTGGGCCTGATGTCGCACTTCGAGCCCATGCTGCGCGGGGTGATCTCGCTCGGAGATGTCGTCTACTTCCTGGCCCTGTCGTCCCTCTTCCTGGCGCTCAACTCCCTCTGGCTGGAAGGGAGGAAGTACTGATGGCAACCGCCAAGCGACGCAACTTCCGCGCCACCTTCACGGTGGCGACCCTGGTGATGGTGGCGATCGTCGTGCTCCTGATCTCCGTGCTGAGCAACATGACCGGCGCGCGGGTCGACATGACGAGCGACAAGCTGTTCACCCTCTCGCCCGCGGCCGTGAAGATCCTGAAGGATCTCAAGGTGCCGGTGCAGGTGAAGCTGTACATCACGCCTGCCGACAAGATGCCCACATCGTACAAGACGCTCGAGCGCGACATCGGCGAGCAGTTGCACAACTACGAGCGCGTGTCCGACGGCAAGCTCCAGTTCTCGGTGTACAATCCGCAGGACAACGAGGACATGCAGAAGGAGCTGACGAGCAAGGGCATCCGGCCATTCCAGGTGCAGTCGGTGGACAAGGACGAGATCGGCCTCAAGCTGATCTGGAGCGCCATGACCATCGCCTACAAGGACCATCCCGCCGAGGTGGTGCCGCAGATCCTGCCGGAGACGCTGCCCAACCTCGAGACCATGGTCATCGTGCCGGTGTACCGCCTCACGCGCGACAAGCAACCCAAGGTCGCGGTGTTCGCGCCGAAGAAGGAAGTCGATCCGCAGCTCGCGATGATGTACCTCCAGCAGGGCATGCAGCCGCCGCAGCCTGAGGATCAGTACAAGTCGATCGGCCAGCTCCTCGACCAGGAGCACTACGAGTCGGTGAAGGTGGATCTCACGAAGGACTCGCCGATCCCGGCCGACGCCGATCTGCTCATCGTGATGGCTCCGGTGAACCTGAACGAGCGGCAGGCTTTCGCGATCAACCGCGCCCTGAGCAACGGCATGCCGGTGCTGATGGCGGTGCAGGCGCACGAGTACAACTACTCCCCCGCGCCCACCGGCGGCTGGCAGATCTCCGGACGCGAGAACAAGAGCGGTCTGGAGAAGGTGCTCGGCGCCTTCGGCCTCAGCGTGGGCACCGATCACTTCCTGGACGCCAACCTGCAGGTGCTCGACCTGCCGCGCGAGGTCAACCTGGGCGGCCTGCGCATGCAGACCCGCGAACCGGTGAAGACGCCGATCCAGATCAAGGTGACCGAGGACCAGATGAACCCGCAGGAGGCGATCACCAATCGCATCAGCCAGCTGCTGTACCTGTGGGGCACGCCCATCGACGAGGACACGGCCAAGCTGTCGCAGGACAACCTCCAGGCCACCACCCTCATGTCGAGCAGCGACCGCTGCTGGACCGTACCGTTCAACGGCGGTTCCCTGTCCACGAGCGACATGGATCCCCGCGGCAAGACCATGCTCGGGGCCCAACCGCTGGCCGTGAGCGTGGAGGGCATCTTCCCCGACGCGTACGCCGGACAGGACCCGCCCGCGTGGCCGGCGGCGAAGGATGCGAACGGCGACGAGGCCAGCGCTCCCGCCGCCGACGCTCCTCCCACACCGCTCACGCCGGCGCCGTCGCGCCTGGTCCTGGTGGGTTGCGCGAAGATGTTCGACGACAACATCATCCAGGGCGGCCAGAATTCGTTGCTGCTCATGAACGCCATCGACGCGATGGGCGGCAGCTCCGCGCTGCTTTCGATCCGTGCGAAGACGCTCACCGAGCGGACGATCCGCCCCGTGTCGGCGGGGTCCAAGGCCATGTGGCGCTTCGCCACCGTGGCGCTCATCCCCGTCCTGTTCGCGGTCTTCGGGTTCGCGCGCATGGCGCGGCGCCGCCGCGAGGCAGTCCGGTACCGTCGCGAGCTGACCAATCACCCGAACGCCGGTCACGGAAGCGTGCAGTAAGGAGGATCACGGGATGCTGAACCGGAAGAACATGATCGCCCTGATCGCCGTTCTCGCGGTGCTCCTGCTCGTGAGCCTCGTGCAGCAGCGCCGCCACGAGCAGGTCACCAGCCGGTCGAGCAGTGATCAGCTGCTCGCCGGGCCCTTCACCAGCGCCGACCTCGGCCGCATCGAGATCGGCTATGGCGCCTCACCCGACGCCGTGGTGCTGACGCAAGGTCCGTCGGGCTGGGTGGTGACGACGAGCCACGACGCCAAGGCCAGCACGCAGAAGATCGACTCGCTGCTGGGCACGCTGAGCGAACTGCGCGGAGAGTACCGCAGCGAGACCGCCGACGTGCTGCCCGACTACGGCTTCACCGACTCCACGACAGTGCACCTCGTGGGCCTCGACAAGTCGGGCCAGCAGGTCTTCGCACTGGAGGTAGGCGACAAGCCGAGCCAGGGCACGGGCAACTTCGTGCGCCTGCCGGATGACGCGAAGGTGTACCTCACGTCGGCCGGCATTCTCGGCAACCTCGGTCTGTACAGCGGGCCGGCGCTGCCGACGGGCCGGCAATTCCTCGATCTGCAGGTGGTCACGTGCGACCGCAAGGACGTCGACGCGATCACGCTGCAGGACGGGAAACAGACGGTCCACCTGGAGAAGCAGTTCACGACGGTGCAGCCGGCGGCGGACGACACGACGGGCGCCGGACCCACGACCGACCGTGCCAATTGGGAATGGCAGATTACCAGGCCGAAGAAAAGCGCCGTGGCCAAGACCAAGGCCGACGCGGTGCTCAACAGCCTGTGCAACCTGCGCGCCCAAGACGTGGCCGATCCGTCGCAACCCCTGGACACTTATGGTCTGCAGTCGCCGGCAAAGGTCGCCACGCTGACCAAGCAGGACGGCTCCACCGTGACCGTGGCCTTCGGCGCCACGCGCGCGGCGGAGGGCGGCACGCCCGGCGGCGTGTACGCCCAGGTCGCGGGCGAGGCGACGGTGTGGATCGTGGCGGAGTACCAGCTCAAGTCGATCTTCAAGTCCCCGGACGATCTCAAACCGGCGTCGTGATCGCGCGACATCCGTCATGGCCGGCCATCTCCCGCGGAGGTGGCCGGCCGTGTCATGTCGTCACCGTTCTTGTCGCGAACCTGGGCGCGGCGTAGTATTGAGCCATCCTCCCGGCGCGGGCGCCCGGCCCGCGCCGCACGTCACGGCAAAGGAGAGACCGTGGGCACCGAATCTCGGCGTTCCCCGCAGCAGACCACCCGCGCTCGCACCCCCAGGGACGGCGGCTGCCGGCAGTCGCGCGTCCTGCTCAGGGGTGGCCGGATCCTCGACTACTTCCCCGAGCCGCTGGACGCCGACGCGCAGCCACTGGTCGAGGATGTCGACCTGCGCGTGGCCGACTGCCGCATCGTCGAGCGCGGCGCGAACCTGTCGCCGCAGGACGGCGACACGGTGATCGAGCTGGACGGCGCCACCGTCCTGCCGGGAAACGTCAATGCCCACATGCACCTCTACACGTCGCTCACTGCCGGCGCACCGTCGCCGCCACGCACCCTCTCCACGTTCAAGGAGGTGATGAGCGAGGTGTTCTGGGCGTTCGACCGCGCCCTCGACAAGGACGCGATCTACCTGAGCGCCGTCGCCGGCGCCTGGGACGCGGTGCGCAGCGGCACCACGCTCATCTTCGACCTGCACTCGAGCATGAGTGCGATCGACGGCGCCCTCGATCTGGTGGAGGACGGCGTGCGCGCGGTGGGTCTGCGCGCCAGCCTCGGCTACGAGGTGACCGATCGCGCCGGCCAGGGCGTGCGCGACACCGCGATGGAGGAGACGGCCCGTTACCTGGCGAAGGTGCGCGAGGGCGACGCCGGCTGCGTGCGCCAGTTCCACGGGGTGGTGGGCGCCCACGCCAGCTTCACGCTGGAGCCGCGCGCGCTGCAGCTCCTGGGCGAGCTGGCCGAGCGGTACGCGGCGCCGATCCACATGCACGTCGGCGAAGGCCCCACCGACCGCGAGATCAGCAAGCAACGCGGCTGGCCCGATCCCCTGCAACGCCTGCGGGACGGCGGCCTGCTGCGCCGCGGTTCGATCTTCGTGCACGGCGTCGACCTCACGCCGCTGGAGGCCCTGGAGATCGACCGCAGCGGCGGCTGGCTCGTGCACTGCGGGCGTTCGAACATGAACAACGGCGTCGGCCGTGCCGACCTGCGGCGCTGGCCCTGGCGCGCGGCCCTGGGCACCAACGGCCTCGACCAGAACATGTGGGGCGAGCTGCGCGCCACCTACTTCCGCGGCCACGAGAACCCCGAACCCGACCTGCCGCGGGACGCGGCCGAACGACTGTGGCTCGGCGGTTACCGTCTCGCGCGCGAAGCCTTCGGCGAGGCATTCGGCAGTCTGCGACCGGGCGCCCCGGCCGACTTCATCATCCTCGACAACTTCCAGAAGACGCCGTTGACCACCGATACCTGGTTCAACCACCTGCTCTTCGATTTCCACCCGTGGGACATCGGTTCGGTGTACGTGGGCGGCTGCCCCGTCTACCGCAGCGGCGACGGGCCGCCGGTCGCCCCCCGGGAACTCCAGGCGACCGCAACGCGCATCTGGCAGGCGATGGGCTGGCGCTGAGAGGCGCCAGCCCCCCGCCGCATCAGTGCACGATCGTCACCGGCGCAGTGGACTCGCCGCCGGCCGTGTGCAGGCGGCAGACATAGGTGCCGCTGGCCACGCGTCGGCCGGTGGCATCGCGCAGATTCCAGCCGATCTCCTGATCCCCGGCCGGGTAGACGTCGTCGCCGAGCCGCGCGATGAAGCGCCCCCGCAGGTCGTAGATCGTCACCCACGCCCGACCGGCTGCCGGCAGCGTGAACTGCAGGTACGCGGTGGCGGGACCGCCCGGATTGGGCGCGAGGCCGTGCAGCACCGCGCGCGGCGACAGTGGCGGTTGCGTGGTCCCGAAGGCGAGGATCGCGACGTCGTCGATGTTCCAGCCGCACGACTGCACGGTGCCGTTCGTGGGCCCCAGCGACCAGCGCACCATGACGCCGGCCTCGTCGTCGGCCACGGCGCTGATGTCGTAGGCCACCTCGGTCCAGGCGGTGTCGGCCACCGGGTCGATGTTCGTCCACACCGTGGCGTAGTGCACGCCGTCGGCGCTCACGGCGACCGTGGCGTGGTCGTGCGGCGAGGCCTCCACGCCGAGCCAGCGCCAGAACCTCAGCTGCACGTCACGCAACCCCCGGCAATCGAAAGGGCCGGCCGTGAGCGACGAGGCCGCCGTGAGGTCGGGCGGGTAGTCGCCCGCGAGGTTGTTGCCGAAGACGTTGCTGCCGGTGTGACCCGACGAGGGATCCGGCACGCCCCCGCTCCCCAGCCCCTGGGGCTGCCCATAGGCCCATTCGGTCCCGCGGCTCCAGCCGGGATCGCTGGCCAGGTCGACACTGTACCGCGACGACCGCTCGCCCACCTGCACCTGCAGCATCCGCGTGGTCGTGCCCACGCTGTCGGTGAGGTTGGCGAAGGTGACGGCGGTGCGGTGCACGCCGAGCGGCAGATCGGCCGTGGTGCTGGCGAGGGCCAGGTCGACCGCGATCGTGTCGCCCACGGCGAGCGTGCCCGACCCGCCGGTGATATCGACCCAGTTCGAGTCGCTGGTCACGTTGTAGACCAGGGACGCGCTACCGGTGTTGGCGAGCCGATAGGTCCAGAGCGCGGGCGCGAATGGGCCGCCCGGGTCGCCACTGGCCTCCATGCCGAGAACGGGGATCACCGCCAGCCCGGCGTCGGGATCGGAGAGATCCAGGGAGGTCACGCCGAGCGCGAGGGGATCGAGCCAGTCGCGCAGTCGGCTCGCCGCATCGCCCCCACCGGTCCACGACACGAAAAAGCGCCCATACCAGTCGGAAAGGTCGTTGCCGCAGGCCGCGTAGCCGCCGTGGAGCTGGCCGACGATATGGTGCTGCGGATCGAAGAGGGGCGAGCCCGAGGAACCGGGCTCCGTGGTGCCGAGGTCCCAGTCGGTGATGCGCAGGTGCGTGCCGTTGCCGGGCACGTCGTTCAGAAGATAATTGGTGACGGTGAGCGGATCATTCTCGAAGCTGATACACTTCTCGTCGGTGTTGGGCTGGTGGATCGTCACCGCGGCGCTCGGCGTGGTGTCGGTGGCGTCCCAGCCCGCGTACGTGACGCGGAAGTCGGCGTCGGGCATCGCGTCCAGCTCGAGCAGTGTGACGTCGCTCGTGGCGTAAGTGGCGCGCAGCGTGGCGCCCGACTGGTGCTCCGCCAGGCTCCCGCCGCCGAGCTCACCGCACACGGGGCTCTCGTAGTTCCAGTACACGACGACCTCGGGTGCGAGGTCGGGATTGCTGATGCAGTGGTTCGCCGTGAGGAAGTACGGCCGGCCGTCGCGGGCCGTGTTGTTGATCATGGCGCCGGTGCACTTCCAGGCGCCGGCGACGGTGTACACGCCCACGGACCGGATCTCCTCCCGCCAGCCGTCGCCCTCGGGACACACCACGTCGATATTGCACGCGCCCACCTTCTCGCGCACGGGTTCGCCGAAGTAGCGGTAGCCACGCCCCACCCGCGCGAGGTGCAGGTCGCAGGCCGCGGCGGCGTCGTCCGGCACGGTGAGCGAGAGGACGACGGCGTCGGTGAGCAGCACGGGCGTCCAGAGCTGGCCGTGACGGTTGTTGTCCGCGGCGGTGTAAACGAGCACCGGGCCGCTTCCGTCACGCGCGCGCAACGTCAAGCGCGCCCCCCATGGGAGTCGGAAACGGTCGAACCCGAAATTCAGGGAAAGGCAGCCGGAACTGACGACCTCGCACTGCCACGTGGCGGTGCCAGGCTCGGCGCCGGTCCAGCCGTCGGCCGCGGACAGGGGATCGATGTCCAGATCGGCCGGCCAGGCGAAGCGGTAGGGCTCGCCGACCGCGAGGCGCGTGTCATCCTCGGCGGCGAGGGCGGCGCGATCGGGGGACGCGAGGTCGAGCCGACGCGGCGCGGCCAGGGCCGTGCCCATGGCGACGACGACGCATGCCAGACTCATCACGACGGATATTCCAGGGCGCAAGCGCGGCAGCGGCATGGTGATACCTCGGGACGCTGGACCAGGGATGGCGATGCCCGAAACATAGCCGAGACCGGCGGGGAACTCCAGTGCCCAGCCACACTGCCCGAGCGGTATTCGGCTTCGCAACGCCTTCGCGAGGCGGTATTTGCCGACTCGGCCAAAAATAGTTACGGAATGCCGGGACAGATGGGTTATCGTTGACCCGACGTAGTCCGCCTGGCGAGGCGGGCCCGAAACGAACCCGACGGATGACAAGGCCAGGACCGACATGCACGACCAGCCCATCAACAGCGATTTCACGGATCCCGACGAGACCCAGGCGAGCGAGGAATTCGCCCAGTTGCTGGAGGAATCCGCCGCCACGGAGACGAGCGAGCCCAACCCGGGCGACAAGGTGACCGGCACGATCGTCCGCATCGATCCCAACGAGACCTTCGTGGACATCGGCAGCCGCAGCGAACTGGCACTGCCGACGTCCGAGATCGTCGATGCGGACGGCCATCCCCGTTTCGAGGTGGGGGCTTCGATCACGGCGTACGTCGTCAAGCACGATCACGAGCTGTCCCTGACCACCGCCCTCGACGGCAAGGACCTGGGCTGGCAGATGCTCGAGCAGGCTGCGGCCAGCGGCACGCCGGTCGAGGGCAAGATCACCGCCACCAACAAGGGCGGCCTGTCGGTCGACCTGGGCGGCAAGCGCGGCTTCTGCCCCTTCAGCCAGATCGACCTGCGGCGCGTGGACGATCCCGACCGGTTCATCGGTCGCAAGGAGCGCTTCCGCATCCTCGAGATGTCGCCCGACGGACGCAACGTCGTGCTGTCGCGGCGCGCGGTGCTCGAGGCGGAGCGCGCCGATCAGGCCCAGCAGACGCGCGACAACCTGAACGTGGGCGCAGCCTTCACGGGGCAGGTCACGCGGCTCGTGCCCTACGGCGCGTTCGTCGACATCGGCGGAATCGAGGGCCTCGTGCACATCTCGCAGATCAGCCATGCGCGCGTGAACGACCCGTCGGACGCGCTGAGCGAGGGGCAGGAAGTACGGGTGAAGGTGCTCGAGCTCCAGAACCTCGGCGAGGGCCGCAACGAGCGCATCAGCCTGTCGATCAAGGCGCTGGCCCAGGACCCCTGGCCGGCCACGGCCAGCAGCCTCGAGGTGGGCACCGATTGTGAGGGCACCGTGACGCGGCTCGCCGATTTCGGCGCCTTCGTGCAGATCCAGCCGGGCGTGGAGGGCCTGATCCACATCAGCGAGCTCGCCAACCGCCGTCTGCTGCACCCGCGCGAGGTCGTGGGCGAGGGCGATGTCATCGCCGTCCGCGTGCTGGACGTCGATCTACAGCGCCGCCGCATCAGCCTGTCGCGCAAGCAGGCCAGCGACTACGACGGAGACTAGACGCCACACGACCCTGCGAGGCTCGAATGGGCGGCACCCTTCCGGGGTGCCGCTCGCGTCTCACCTCAACACGCTTCCCTGCGCAACGTGGTGACGGCCGCCACGATCACCGCCGCCGCCTCGTCGACCTCGGCCTCGGTGGTGAACCGCCCCAGCCCGAGGCGCAGGCTGTTGCGGGCCAGCGCGGGATCCACCCCGAGCGCGGCCAGGATCGGCGAGGTCTCGGGCGTGTCGCTGCTGCAGGCCGCGCCGGCCGACACGGCCAGCCGCGTGAGGGCGGGCAGCAACCGCCCGGGGGGCAGTCCGGGCACGCTCACGTGAAGGTTGCCGGGTAGGCGCCGCCGCGCATCCCCGTTCAGACGCAGATCGGTGATCCCGTCCCGCAGCCGCTTCCACAGCCGGTCGCGCAGGGTCCGCAACCGCGACGCCTCGACTTCGCGTTCCAGGCGCGCGAGGCGGCACGCCTCCCCGAAGGCTACGATGCCGGGCACGTTGAGCGTTCCACTACGCAACCCGCGCTCCTGACCGCCGCCCACGATCTGCGGCACCAGCGAGACGCGCGGATCGCGGCGGCGCACGAACAGCGCCCCCACGCCCTTGGGCCCGTAGATCTTGTGTGCCGAGAAGGCGAGGAGGTCGATGCCGTCGGCCTGTACGTCGAGCGGCACCTTGCCCACGGCCTGCGCACCGTCGACGAACAGGCGGGTGCCGCGTGCGCGGCAAGCCGTGGCGATCTCGCGTACCGGCTGCAACGTGCCGATCTCGTTCTGGGCGGCGATGACCGCGACGAGCACTGTCGTGTCGGTGAGCGCCGCCACCACGGCCTGCGGATCCACCAGCCCGTGCGTGTCGGCCGCCACCGTGGTCACGGTCCAGCCGGCGTCGGCCAGGCGCGCGAGGGGCGCGCTCACGGCGGGGTGTTCCAGGTTGGTGGTCACGATGTGGCGCCCGGCCGGCTCGGCAGCCTGGGCCAGTCCCGTGAGCGCGAGGTTGCACGACTCGGTGGCACCGGAGGTGAAGACGATCTCGCGGGCCGTGGCGCCCACGAGTGCGGCCACCTCCTCGCGCGCGGCATCCACCAGGGCGTTCGCCGCCCAGCCGTAGGCGTGGCCGCTGCTCGCCGGGTTGCCGAACTGGTCGCGCAGCACCGTCACCATGCGCTCGAGCACGCGCGGATCGACGGGCGTGGTGGCGTGATGATCGAGATAGATCGGCCCCGTCATGCCCAACTCAGCGGCTCAGGGCGAGCATGCGCGCGATCGGCGCGCGCGCGCGATCGGCGAGATCCCGCGGCAGCGTGAGCTCCGGCGCGCAATCGCGCATGCAGAGGTAGAGCTTCTCGAGCGTGTTCTTCTTCATGTGGGGACATTCGTTGCAACTGCAGCTCTCGTCGGCTCCGGGCGCGGCGATGAGTTCCTTGTCGGGATTTTCCTTGCGCATCTGGTGCAGGATGCCGCTCTCGGTGACCACGATGACCTGCCGCGCCGGTGTCTCGCGCGCGAAGCGGAGAATGCTGCTCGTCGATCCCACGTGGTCGGCGTGGCGCAGGATGGCCTCGGGACACTCGGGGTGCGCGGCCACCACGGCCGCCGGATGCAGCGCCTTCAGCTCGACGAGCCGACGCTCGCTGAACACCTCGTGGACCTCGCAGCTCCCCGGCCAGAGCACAAGATCGCGCCCGGTCTGCTGGGCCACGTAGCGCCCGAGGAAGCGGTCCGGGGCGAAGACCACCGGCTGGTCGGCCGGGAACGACTCCACGATCTTCACGGCGTTGCTGCTGGTGCAGATGACATCGCTGAGCGCCTTGGTGCCGGCCGAGCAATTGATGTAGCTGACGACCTTGTGGTCCGGGTACTGCTCCAGCCAGCGGGCGAACGCGGCCGGCGGACAGCCGTCGGCCAGGCTGCAGCCCGCCGTGAGGTCGGGCACGAGAACCTGGCGGTCCGGATTCAGGATCTTGGCGGTCTCGGCCATGAAGTGCACGCCGGCGAAGACGATGACGTCGGCATCGGTGGCCGCCGCCTGCTGGGCGAGCGCCAGGCTGTCGCCCACATGGTCGGCGACGTCCTGGATATCCGGTTCCTGGTAGTAGTGGGCCAGGATCACGGCGTTCAGTTCTCGGCGCCGGGCATCGATGGCGGCGAAGAGGTCGAGTCCGGGCTCGCTGCCGGTCATGGTCGGCTGGCTCATCGGGTCCTCCCGGAAAGAGGGATCGCGTCACCCAAACCGGGGATGTCGTCCTGGCGAGAACGCCATCCTGGCGAGAATGTCGTCACGCCACGGCCATTCGGCAAGGCGCCGGCGGGGTGGTTGGGTGTGGACTTTCCCCCTGCCAGTGTTTAGATTTACGGGAGTTTATGCGCCGCGGCGCGGGCGCCGGTAGTGGCCCCGCCACCCCTTCCCGCGGTGCCGGTTCGATCTGCGTCCGTGTAAGGGAGAGCCCGTGATGACCGTTGCCCGAGCCCTGGTTAGCCGCGGCCGGCTACCCCTGCTTCTCGTCGCTCTATTCGCTCTTGGTGTGCTCTGGGGCTGTAAGGGCGTGAGCGACGCCCCCACGTATCCGGATCCTCCGGTCGTCTTGCCGCCGAACTACTTCTACGCCGTCTGGGGCACCGGGGCGGACGACGTCTACGTGGTGGGCCAGCCGGGGTTGATCTACCACTGGAACGGCAGTGCCTGGGCGCGCGAGGATAGCCACACGACGGAGGTGCTCACCGACGTCTGGGGCGATGGCTCGGGGACCGTGTACGTCACCGGCAACAACGGGACGATCCTGCGCAAGAGCGGCGGCGGCTGGAGCCGCATGAACTCGGGCACGAGCAAGAATCTCTTCGCAGTCGGGCAGTACCACGGCACCGTCGTGGCGGCCGGACGCAACGGCGCGGTGCAACGACTCAGCGGCGGCAACTGGACGACTTCGCCGTCGGTGATCTTTGTCCGCGACCCCAATGGCGCCGTCACCGACACGCTCGATCTCTCGAAGGACATCGAGTCGCTCACGACGGTCTTCGAGTACGGCATCGGCGGCTCTGACGGCATCGTGCTCATGCAGGACCAGGATGCCGACTACCTGCTGCGCCGCGTCAAGGGTGGCGAGGGTTGGGTCGCGGCGTCGTTCGGGAGCGCCGACATCTCCGCGAATTTCATCGTCACCGATTTTGGCCGCCTCTTCCAGATGGTGGAGCTGGAGAGCGGGGCACTCTCGTGGAAGGAGAGGTTCAGCCCCGCTGAAATCGGCGAACGCATCTACGGCATCTGGGTCGACGACCAGAACACGGTGTTCGTCTGCACCGAGCGCGGACGTGTCAACCGCGTCCGCCCGTCGGAACCGGATGGGGCCTTCCAGCAGCTCTACGGCGATGGCGCGAGCCTCTACGATATCTGGGGCACGTCGGCTCTCGATCTCTACGCCGTCGGCATCGACGCACGAATCCTGCACTACAATGATCCCGGCGACGGCGGTGGCCAGCGCTGGGTCGCCGAGTCGGTCCCGGATCTTCCCGGAGACAAGACCGTAGCTCAGGATGGTCGCGACAAGTTCGGCCGCCGGTTCTGAGTTCCTGCGCAGTCATGACACGCGACCGGCAACCCACGAATCCCCGACATGCCCGGCTGCGATCGCGGCCGGGCTTTGACCTGCTTCCCGCTTCAGGAGGTCCTCCATGCGACTCTTCGGCTCCCTCCCGGCCGCTCGACTTCTGGTCGCGCTGATTGCGCTCGGCTGCATGGTCGGCGCGGCATCCAGCTTCGCGTACGAGCCCGACGCCGCGGCGCCTCGCTCCGCCATTCCCACCGAGTACCAGTGGCGCTGGTCCGACGTGTTCCCGAGCGACGAGGCCTGGCAGCAGGAGCTCGACGCGGTCGGCCGCGATATTCCGACGCTGACGCGCTTCCAGGGCCACCTTGCCGATTCCGCCGCCAAGCTGCTCGAGGCCCAGGAGGCCGTGTACGACATCCTGGATCGTTACATGAAGCTGCGGATCTACGCCCAGCTCAAGTTCGACATCGACCAGGGCGACAACACCTCGCGGACCAACGCGGGGCGCGTGGGCCAGCTCGGCCCCAAGCTCGGACAGGCCACCGCGTACATGGAGCCGGAGATCCTGCAGATCCCGCGGGAAACCATCGAGACGTGGATGCAGCAGACACCGGCCCTGCAGGACTGGAAGTACTACTTCAGCGAGTTGTGGCGCCAGCAAGCCCACACGCTGAGCCCGCAGGAAGAGAAGCTGATGGCCATCACGGGCCGTATGCGCGGCACCCCCGGCGACGCACACGAGGCTCTGCTGGGCGTGGACATGGACTTCCCCAAGATCGTCAACGCCCAGGGCGAGCTGGTGCCCCTGACGCTGAACAATTTCTCGAAGTACCGCGCCGACGCCAACTATGCCGTGCGCAAGCAGGCGGCCGAGGCCTTCTTCGGTACGCTACGCGGCTATGAGAACACCTTCGCGGTACTCCTCGACGGTCTGGCCCAGAGCCACGTGGCCACGAAGGAGGCACGGAACTACGACTCATGCCTGGAGGCCGCCCTCGCGCCGGACAACATCTCCACGAAGACGTATCGCAATCTCATCGACACGGTGCGCAAGAATCTGCCGAACACGATGCACAAGTACGTGGAGCTGCGTCGCAAGGTGCTGGGCATCGACGGACCTCTGACCTTTGCCAACCTCTACAACGACCTGCTGCCCGTGGAGAACGTCAACTACACCTACGAACAGGGCCGCGCCATGGTCGCCCAGGCGCTCGCGCCCCTCGGCAAGGCCTACGACCAGGAAGTCACCCTCGGCATGGATCCGGCGAACGGGTGGACCGATGTCTATCCAAACGAGGACAAGCGCAGCGGCGCCTATAGCACGGGTTCGGTGGCGCACGATATCCACCCGTTCGTGATGCAGAACTTCGACAACACCCTCGACGCCGTCTTCACCACGGCCCACGAGTATGGGCACGCGATGCATAGCTACTACAGCAGCCACGCGCAGCCGCCTCAGTACCGTGGTTACACGACCTTCCTGGCCGAGATCGCCTCGACCTGCAACGAGGCGCTGCTGACGAACTACATGCTCAAGAAGTACAAGGGCGACACCGACATGACGCTCTTGCTGCTCAACCAGCGGCTGGAGAGCATGCGCTTGACGATCTTCCGCCAGACGCTGTTCGCCGACTTCGAGCTGCAGTTCCACGAGTATGCTGAACAGGGCAACCCGCTGACGGCCGAGTGGTTGAACAACAAGTACAAGGAACTCATCGAGACCTACTACGGGCCGGACTTCCAGCTCTCCGAGAACGACGACTGCGAGTGGATGTTCATCCCCCATTTCTACTACGACTTCTACGTCTTCACCTACGCGACCGGCCTCACCAGCGGCCTGGCCATCGCCGACCGCATCGAGAGCAAGGGCGACGCGGCTGCCAAGCAATACGTCGACAACATGCTCAAGGCGGGCGCGAGCGCGCCGCCGCTGGATATCCTGCGGGCGGCCGGCGTGGATCTCGAGACGCCGGCGCCGATCCAGTCGGCGATGGACCTCTTCGCACGCACCTTGGCCGACTTCGACCGCACGTGGACGAAGGCTCACCACGAGTAGAGCAGGGCGCCCGGCGCGCTTCCTACCGCGAACCGACGGGGCGCTTGCAAGAGCGCCCCGTCTCGCGTCAGATGGGCTCGTGAAAAACCCCGCGCCGACGAACGGCGCGGGGTCGCGATGGTAGGCCGCCCTGGACTCGAACCAGGCACCCTCTCCTTAAAAGGGAGATGCTCTGCCAGATGAGCTAGCGGCCCCCCGATTCGATATGGCGGGAAACATAGACCAGCCGCCAGGCGGTGTCAAAAGCCCGCGATCGACGACGACGACGCTCTACAGCGTGACGCCCGTCGGCGTCCAGATCATCTGCTCGCGGTCCTTCCCCACGCTCACACCGACGATGAGCACGCCAAGCTCGCGCTCGAGATACTCGAGGTACTGGCGAGCCGCGGCCGGCAGATCGCTGAGGCGTCGGCACTGGCTGATGGGCCGTTCCCAGCCGGGGAAGTCGCGGCACACGGGCCGGGCCCGCTGCAGCACGTCGTGGCGGATCTCGAAAGTCTCGCGCTGCTCGCCGTCCACCTCGTACGCGTGGGCCACCTTGATCGTCGGCAGCGTGTCGAGCACGTCGAGCTTGGTGATGACGACGCCGGTGAGGCCGTTGATCTCCACCGCATAGCGCCCTGCCACCAGATCGAACCAGCCGCAGCGCCGCGGCCGTCCGGTGGTGGAGCCATACTCGCCGCCGAGCTGGCGTAGCTGCTCCGCCTCGTCGGCCAGCAGTTCGGACGGGAAGGGCCCGTTGCCGACACGCGTGCAGTAAGCCTTGTAGATGCCCCACACGTCGCCCAGCACGCGTGGCGGCAGTCCCGTGCCCGTGAGCGCGCCGCCCACGGTGCAATTGCTGCTCGTCACGAAGGGATACGTGCCGTGGTCGATATCCAGGAGCGATCCCTGGGCCCCCTCGAAGAGGGCCGACTCCGTGCCCTCGCGCACGCCGCGCAGGGCGGTGAAAGCGTCGACGATGAGCGGGCGCAGGCCGCGCGCCAGGAAGATGAGCTCCTCGGCCACGATCTTGGCCGGCAGCGGCTCCGCCTCGTAATGTTCCTGCAGGACCTCGTTCGCGCTCAGGATGTGCTCGATCGCCAGTCGCTCCAGATTGTCGTGGGGCAACAGCAGGTCACCAAGGCGCATGCCGCTGCGCATGAGCTTGTCCAGGTAGGCCGGACCGATCCCGCGACCGGTGGTGCCGATGCTGCGGCGCTTGCGCTTCGATTCCTGCAACTCGTCCAGGCGCTTGTGGTACGGCATGAGCAGGTGCGCGCCACTGGCCACGAAGAGCCGGTTACGCACCTTGAACCCGTTCTCCTCCAGCTCCACGATCTCGTCGCGCAGCGCCCAGGGATCGACCACGAGACCATTGCCGAGAAAGCAGCGCACGTTCTCGCGGAAGACGCCCGAAGGCACCAGGTGCACCACGTGCTCCTTGCCGCTCACCCGCACGGTGTGGCCCGCGTTGGCGCCGCCCTGGTAACGGATGACCCAGTCGAGGCCCTCGCTGAGGGCGTCGATGATCTTGCCCTTGCCCTCGTCTCCCCACTGACCGCCGACGATGACTCGATTCTCCACCGTGGACTCCTCGGGTTCCGTCGCCGCGAGCCTGGCTTTGCCCAGCCAAAAAAAAAGCCCGCGACCGAGCCCGGATCGACCGTCTGTTCCCAGACGGCCCGTTACCTCGTTTCGAACAGTGCTTTCAGATCGCCCCAGGCGGTAGCATCGATCAACGACCCGCAATCCTCGACGCCGGGATTCGAGGTCAGGCTGGTCACGTTTCCGTCCGTGATCCCGTCGCCATCGGCGTCGCCCAGCTCCACGCCGTTCGCGCAGCCATCGAAGTCGGAATCGAGGGCCGCCAGCGTCCCGTCCCACTGCCGCAGGTTCGCGAGGAAATCGTCTCCGAAGCGGTTCAGGGCGTCATCGCCGGTCTCGTCCGGCGCGGATATATGGCAGATCACACAGGTGAAGGGGTCGGAGATCGGTAGGCGAGCCATGTCCTGCGTCGTGGCATGGGCTGGCGCGACGAGCCCCGCCACCACGAGGGCGACGGTCCACACCACGGCTCCAACCTTGCTTCTGGCGGCTCGCATTCGAACGGACATCTCCTTGTGTTCCATCTGCCTCCATTATACCCACGGACGCCGGTGGAAGTCAAATATCAGCTTCCGTGTCATCCCCCACCGCCGGAGCGAGCAGATCCTCCATCCATCCGAGCAACTCCTTGCGCCCCAGCTTTTTGGCGGCGCTGGTGGGCACGAAGGGCGTGGTGGGTGGCAGCGCCAGCCCGGCGATGATGCGCCGGTACTGCCCGGTGCGATCGACCTGGGCCACCTTGTCGATCTTCGTCACCGCCACTGCGTAGGGATGGCCGCAATCCCGGATCCAGCCGGCGACCTCGCGATCCTGTGCGCTGGGCTCGTGGCGGCCGTCGAGGAGATGCACCACGGCCAGGGCCCTGTCCTGCCCCGCGAGCAGCCGGCGAAACAGTGTCCACCAGCGCTCGCGTCGTTCCTTGCTGACGCGAGCGTAGCCGTAGCCCGGCAGATCGACCAGGTGATAGCGATCGTCGACGAGGTAGTAGTTCAGGAGCTGGGTCTTGCCCGGGCGCCCGCTGGTGTGGGCGAGGTTGCGCCGCTGCAAGAGGTAGTTGATGAGCGACGATTTCCCGCAATTGCTGCGCCCGAGGAACACGAACTCCGGCAACGGCGTCGCGGGGCGATCGGTGAGATCGGCGCAGCTCTTGACGAACACCACTTCCATGGGCCGCCTCAGAACCTCGCAGCACTGGCCGTGCCGCGGGTCACGATGCCACCAGCGCGAGGTCGAGGACCTCGTCCATGGACGCGACCAGATGCACGGTCAAGCGCTTGCGGATCACGGGGCTCAGCTCGCGGTATTCCTTCTCGTTGTCCCGCGGAATGATGAGATGCTTGGCCCCCGCGCGCACCGCCGCCACGGCCTTCTCGGGCAGACCGCCGATGGGCAGCACCTTGCCGCGCAGCGTCACCTCGCCGGTCATGGCCACGTCCTTGCGCACCTTGCGCCCGGTGAGCAGCGAGGTGGCGGCCGTCGCCATCGCGATCCCCGCGCTCGGCCCGTCCTTCGGGATCGCGCCCTCGGGCACGTGCACGTGCACCTGGTTGTTCTTGAACCACTCCCCGTCCTTCTCCGGGCAACGTCCGCGCGCGTAGCTGAAGGCCGTCTGGGCCGATTCCTTCATGACCTCCTGCAGGTTGCCCGTGAGCATCAGCTTGCCGGTGCCCGGCACGCTGGTGGCCTCGATCTCGAGGATCTCGCCGCCCACGACAGTCCAGGCCAGCCCCACCACGACGCCCACCTCCGGTGGGCCATCGACCTCCAGGCGCCGGAAGCGCGGCACCCCGAGATACCGCCCCAGCGAGCCCGGCGTGACCGCGCCCGGGAAGCCGCCCGTCTCAGCCTTGATCTTGGCCACCTTGCGGCACACGCTGGCGATCTCGCGCTCGAGGTTGCGCACGCCGGCTTCGCGGGTGTAGCCGTCGATGATGGTCTGCAGCACACTGCGACGGAACTTGCCCGGCCAATCGTCGATGCCGTTGCGCTGGAGCTGGCGCGGCACCAGGAAGCGCTCGGCGATGGCCTGCTTCTCGTGCTCGAGATACCCCGGCAGCCGGATGATCTCCATGCGATCCTCGAGGGCCGGAGGGATGGAGTGCAGGCTGTTGGCCGTGGTGATGAACATCACCTGGCTGAGGTCGAAATCGACCTCGAGGTAGTGATCGCTGAAGTGGCTGTTCTGCTCCGGGTCGAGGACCTCGAGCAGGGCAGAGGCCGGGTCGCCGCGGTAGTCGGACCCCATCTTGTCGATCTCGTCGAGCAGGAACACCGGATTCTTCGTGCCAGCCTTGCGAAGCGACTCGATGATGCGTCCGGGCTTGCTGCCGATGTACGTGCGCCGGTGACCGCGGATCTCGGCCTCGTCGCGCACGCCGCCGAGCGAGATGCGCACGAACCGTCGATTCATGCTGTCGGCGATACTGCGCCCAAGACTGGTCTTGCCCACGCCCGGCGGTCCCACGAGGCACAGGATCGAGCCCTGCAGCTTGTGCGTGAGCTTGTAGACCGACAGGAACTCGATGATGCGGTCCTTGACCTTCTCGAGCCCATAATGATCGGAGTCGAGGCGCTCGCGCACCTTGCGCGTATCGATACGATCCCGCGACCGCTTCTTCCACGGCAGCTCGAGGATCGTGTCGAGGTAGTTGCGTACAACGGTGGCCTCGGGCGAGAGCCCCGGCATGCGCGCCAGGCGCATCACCTCGCGCTGCACGACCTCGCGTGCGTCCGCCGTGAGATCGGCGTCGGCGATGCGCTGCGAGTACTCCTCGACCTCGCTGTCTTCCTCGGCGGCGTAGCCCAGCTCCTTGCGAATGGCGCGTAGCTGCTCGTTCAGATAGAACTCGCGTTGATTCTTCTGGACCTGGCTCTGCACCTCGGTATCGATGCGCTGCTCGATCTCGAGGATCTCCAGCTCGTTGGCGAGCACCTGGTTGATGCGCGCCATGCGCGCATGCAGACTCGGCTCCGCCAGCAGCTCCTGCTTGAGCGGCACCTTGCCCAGGATGTAGGCGCTGATCGAATCGGTCATGCGTCCGATCTCGTCGAGGTTCAGCACCGAGAGCAGCACCTCGTCCGGCAGACGTTTGTTGAGTCGCACATATTCTTTGAAGCGATCCTTGATGGACCGACTCAGGGCCTCGATCTGCGGACCCGTCTCGACGATCTCGTCGACCGGCAGCACCGTGGCCTTCAGGTGGTCCCGGCCGGTCGCGACATCCAGGATCTGCACCCGCGCCATGCCCTCGACCAGGATCTTCAGCGTGTCGTCGGGCGTGCGGATGACCTGGAGCACCTTGATGATGGTGCCGACCTCGTAGATGTCATCGGACTCGGGCTCCTCGGTGTCGGCCTCGCGCTGGGCCGCCACACACAGCAGCTTGTCGCTGTCGACCACGGCTTCCACGGCCGCGATGGATCCGGCACGCCCCACGAGCAGGGGCGTGACCATGTAGGGAAACACCACCACGTCACGCAGGGGCAGGAGGGGTAGACGGTTGGCCAGCGTGATCAGCTCGCCGTCACGCTCGATCGCGATCTCTCTGGTGCTCATCGCTCATCCTCGCCAAGCGAACGAGCCGGGCTGGGGCCGCGGCTCGTTCGCAAGTCGGACATGGTGGGAATCAGGCTTCCTTGACGGCTACGGAATCGTCGCCCCCGATGACCTCGGGCGGGGCGTGCTCGAGAATGGTCTCGCGCGTGACGACCACGCGACGCACGTCGTCCTGGGACGGAATCTCGAACATCACATCCCGCATCGCATTCTCGAGAATCGAGCGCAGTCCGCGCGCGCCGGTCTTGCGCTCGATCGCCAGATCGGCGATGGCTTCCAGTGCGCCGGGTGCGAAGACGAGTTGCACATCCTCCAGCTCGATCAGCTTCTCGTACTGCTTGATGAGGGAATTGCGCGGTTCCGTGAGGATGCGCACCATGGCGCTCTTGTCCAGCTCGCCCAGGTTGGTGACCACGGGCAGACGACCGATCAGTTCGGGAATGAGGCCGTACTGCATGAGGTCCTGCGGCTCGACCTGCGCCAGGATCTCGTCGTTCGTGCGGCTCGGCTTGCCCTTGGCGTCCTCGCGCGCGAAACCGAGGGTCCCGCGGCCGATGCGCCGGGCCACGATCTTGTCGAGCCCCTGAAAGGCGCCGCCGCAGACGAACAGGATGTTCTTGGTGTTGACCTCGAGGTACTTTTGCTGCGGATGCTTGCGACCGCCCTGCGGCGGGACGTTGGCGACCGTGCCCTCGAGAATCTTCAGCAGGGCCTGCTGCACACCCTCGCCCGAGACGTCGCGCGTGATCGACGGATTGCCGCTCTTACGACCGATCTTGTCGATCTCGTCGATGTAGATGATGCCCTGCTCGGCCGCCGGGATGTTGTAGTCGGCAGCCTGCAGCAGACGCACGAGGATGTTCTCGACATCCTCGCCCACGTAGCCGGCTTCCGTGAGAGCAGTCGCGTCGGCGATGGCGAAGGGCACGTTGAGGAAGCGCGCCAGCGTCTGCGCGAGCAGCGTCTTGCCGGTCCCCGTGTTGCCGATGAGCAGGATGTTGCTCTTGTCGATTTCCACGCCGCCGGCACCCGCCTTGTGATGGATGCGCTTGTAGTGGTTGTACACGGCGACGGCGAGCGAGACCTTGGCGTCCTCCTGACCGATGACGTACTGGTCGAGGTACTCCTTGATCTCGATCGGCTTCGGGAACTGCGGCGGGGCCAGGGTGGCCTCGTCCATCAGCTCGCCCTCGAGGATGTCGTTGCAAAGCTTGATGCACTCGTTGCAGATGTACACGCTGTTGGGACCGGCGACCAGCTTGGCCACCTCGTCCTGACCGCGGGCACAGAACGAGCACTTGATCATCTGCGGGCTGCCATTCTGGCGGCGCTTCATCTTCCCTCCCCGGTCCGAAGTCGAGGGGACCTTTCAGTCGGCCCGGTCTCTAGACGTGATCCCTGGACGATCAGTCCTTCTTCTTCGCAATGATCTCTTCACGGCTTTCGATCACCTTGTCGACGAGGCCGTACTCGCGAGCCTCCTCGGCCGACATGAAGAAATCGCGATCGCTGTCCAGCGCGATCTTCTTCGCTTCCTGCCCGGAATGACGGGCCAGGATCTCGTAAAGCTTGTCCCGGACCTTGAGGATCTCCTTGGTGTAGATCTCCAGCATCGCGGCCTGACCCTGGCTTCCGCCCAGGGGCTGGTGGATCATCACGCGGGAGTTCTTCAACGCCGAGCGCTTGCCTTTGGCTCCGGCCGCGAGCAGGACGGCGGCCATGCTCGAAGCCTGCCCCATGCAGATGGTAACTACATCATTTGTAATGTATTGCATCGTATCGTAAATAGCAAGTCCGGCGGTCACGCTGCCGCCTGGACTGTTGATGTAGACGTAGATATCCCGCTCCGGGTCCTCGGCCTGCAGGAAAAGCATCTGGGCGATGATCAGGTTGGACACGTTGTCGTCCACGGGCGAGCCCAGAAAGACGATCCGGTCCTTCAGGAGACGCGAATAGATGTCGTAAGCGCGCTCGCCGTGACTCGTCTGGTCCACTACCATCGGGACAAGCATGGTCGCTCCTTTGCTGGGCAAAGGCGCCTCGGAACGACGCCAAGCCCGGTGAACCCACCAGGAGGCTGGGGGTTCCCTCCCCCGCCCCGCGGCCTTGCCAACACAGTCTAGCCAGTGGCCCCATCGGCCGCATCGGCCTGACCGGCCCCCGGCTCCTCATGCACGATCTGGGCCCGCGCCAGGAGCAAGTCGTAGGCCTTGCGCTCGTTCACCTCGCGGCGAATCCGCTCACGCTCCTCGCCGCGGTTCACGTAGTCCCGGAATTTCTCCAGGTCGAAACCGTTCTCGGCCGCATGCACCGCGATGCGGTCGTCAATCTCCTGATCCGTCGCCTCGAGGTTCTCCTGGCCACGTACAGCCTCGAGCAGGAACAGGCCCTTGATGACGCGCTCGGCCATGGGCCGGGCAGCCTCGCGGTACTTCTGGTCCTCGTCGTCACTGCTCTCGCGCCCCATCTTGGTGTTGCGCTCGTGCAGCTCCTTGATCCCCATCTCGAGATAGTCGGCAACCATGCTGGGCGGCACCGGCACCTCGTTGCGCTCGACGAGCGCCTCGAGCACCTGTTCGTCCATCTCCTGGGCGATGCGGCGGCGCGCCTCCTCCTCGAGCTTCTCGCGCACGGTGTCGCGCAGCTCGGCCAAAGTCTGGCCCTCCTGCAGGGAACTGGCAAAGGCGTCATCCACCGTGGGCACCGTACGCGCCCGCACCTCCGTGACATGACAGCGGAACGCCACGGTGCGGCCCTGCATGGCGGTGTTGGGATAGTCGTCCGGGTAGGTCGCCGTCACGGTGCGCTCGTCGCCGGCCGACGCGCCGAAGAGCCCCTCGTTGAAGGCCGGCAGGTTCTGCTCACTGTCGAGGATGATGCTCTGACCGACGAGTCGCTTGTCCTCCTGCGCCGTGCCGTCTTCGTCCACGGGCACCAGGTCCATGACCACCTGATCGGTCGCCGCCGCGGGTCGCTCCGCCTTCTCGAAGTAGGCGCGGCTCTCCTGCAGACGGGCGATCATCTCGTCCACCTCCGATTCGGCCACCTCGGCGGCCCGCTCGCGCACCGGCAAGTTCTCATAGTCGTGTGCCGTCACCTCGGGCCTCACCTCCACCACGAGGTCGAAGCCGAGATCCTGGCCTTCCTCGAACTTGAGGTTCTCCACCCGGGGATCGGTGAGCGGGTAGAGACCATGTTCCACGACGGCCGCACGATACGCGCGTGGCACCAGCCCCTCGAACGTGTCGGCGCGCAGGCGGCTGCCCAGCTCGCGCTCCACGACCGGGCGAGGCGTCTTGCCCTTGCGGAAACCGGGCCGCTTGTGGTTGCGCACCGCCTCGGTGAGCCGTCGTTGATATTCCTGTTCGAATGCGGGCCGGGTCATCGACACCTTGATGATGCGCTGCCAGGGCTCGGGCGATTCGACGTCGATCTGGAATCCGTGACCGGAAGAAGCATGCTGTGTCATCGAAGAACCTCGTCGTGACGAGAGGCCGGCATCGCGATCGATTCCGGGCACCCGTACTTGGCTGGTGCGAGAGGGGGGACTCGAACCCCCACGGGTCGCCCCACAGGGACCTAAACCCTGCGCGTCTACCAGTTCCGCCACTCTCGCGCTCACCCGCGACCGCGGGTACCGGACCGATCTGGGACCAGGGTCAGATTGCGGCTATCCCCTGAGAGGAGGCCCCAATGTAGCAAGGCGCCCGGAGAGGGTCAAGGTGGCGCCAGATTGTCACTTCAGCTTGCGATAGATGGTACGCGAGGCGATGCCGAGGATCTTGGCGGCCGTCTCCTTGTCGCCCCCCACGCTGTCGAGCGTGGCCTCGATGAGCTGCATCTCCGCGCGGTCGAGGGTGGTGCCCACGGGGATGGTCACGTGCTCGAGCCGCTTGCGTCCCGCCAGGATCGTCGATGGCAACACGTCCACATCGACGAACGGCCCCTTGCTCAGGACGACCGCGCGCTCCACGCAGTTCTCCAGCTCGCGTACGTTGCCCGGCCAGGCGTAGCGGACGAGCGCCTCGAGCGCCGCCTTCGTGAACCCGCCCAGGTCCTTGCCATTCTTGGCGTTGAGGATCTGCAGGAAGTAGTTGGCAAGCAGGATCACATCCTCGCCGCGGGCGCGCAGGGGCGGCAGCTCGATGTTGATGACGTTGAGTCGATAGAACAGATCCTCGCGAAACTCGCCACGGGCCACCTTGTCGGGCAGGCTGGCATTGGTGGCGGCCACGAGGCGGACGTCGGCCTCCACGGGCTCGTTGCTGCCCAGGCGTTCGAACATTCCCTCCTGCAGGACGCGCAGCAGCTTGACCTGCGTGGTGGGTGTCATCTCCCCCACCTCGTCGAGGAAGAGCGTCCCGCGATCGGCCATCTCGAAGCGCCCCTTGCGGCGACCGACCGCGCCGGTGAAGGCGCCCTTCTCGTAGCCGAAGAGTTCGGCCTCCAGCAGGGTCTCGGGCAGGGCGGCGCAGCTCACCTTCACCAGGGCGCGCGCTCGTCGTTCGCTCCAGCGATGGACCGCGTTGGCAAAGACCTCCTTGCCCGTACCGCTCTCGCCCGTCAGGAGCACGGTGGCGGTGCTGGGCGCCACCTGCCGCGCCGTCTCCACCGCCTGCCGCATGACGTCGCTGCGGCCGATGATGTCGTGCTGGCCCTGGATCTCCTCGAGTTGACGGCGCAGCTCGAGGTTCTCGGCCAGGAGCTGCTGCTTCTCCAGAGCCTTGCGCACCACATTGAGCGTGGTGGCCGAAGTGAAGGGCTTCTCGATGAAGTCGTAGGCCCCCAGCTTCATCGCGTCGACAGCGGCCTCGATGGTGCCATGGCCGGTGATGATGACGAACTCGGTGGCGGGCGCCAGGACTTGCGCCGCCTTGAGCAAATCGAGACCGCCCATGCGCGGCATCACCAGGTCGGAGAGCACGAGGTGCACCTCGTGCTGGCGCAGGATGGCGAGAGCCGCCTCGCCGTCGCCGGCCGTCAGCACGTCGTAGCCATTGCGGATCAGCAGCTTGCCGAGGGCGCGGCAAAGCTCGGGCTCGTCGTCCACCACCAGGATGGCCGGGCGGACGGCGGGCGAGGTCGTGGTGAGGTCTTCGTCGACGGCCATGGCGCGCTCTCCGCACGGCTTCGGGTGCGGCGACAACTTGTCAAGGATTCGACAATGCGTCAAGAGGCGTCCTCGCGGGGTCGGATCGCGCGGCCAATCGCAGGTTGGCGCGGCTCCGCGCTTACGGTACCCTTCCCGGAACCTGTGCATCCGAGCCTCGGCCACCCAGCGCCCTGCGGAAGGACACGACGATGACCGAGCCCCCTGCCGTCTCCGGCGCCACCACCTGGCGATTCTCCCCGGCATTCTGGATCGCCAACGGCGTGGAACTCCTCGAGCGCGCGGCCTGGTACGGCGTCTTCGTGGCCATCACGCTGTACCTCTCCCGCATCCTCGGGTTCAGCGACGTCGCGGCCGGCGTCATCTCCGGCGTGTTCTCGGCGGGCCTCTACTTCCTGCCCACCTTCAGCGGAGCCTGGGCCGATCGCATCGGCTTCCGCGCCGCGCTGTTGCTGGCCTTCGGACTGCTGACGCTCGGCTACGGACTCATGTGGGTGTTGCCGGAGGTGCTGCAGTCGGCCGGCCTGGTGCAGTATGGGCGCGAGGTCGTCTTCACCGGCCTCGAGTCGACGGGCTATCGCTGGCTGTTCATCCCGGTGATGCTCATCGTCATGGTGGGCGGGTCGTTCATCAAGTCGGTGATCACCGGCACCGTGGCGCGCGAGACCACCGTGGGCAACCGCGCCCGCGGCTACTCCATCTTCTATGCGATGGTCAACGTCGGCGCGTTCTCCGGCAAGACGCTCGTGCATCCCCTGCGCGCCAACCTCGGTAACGAGGGCCTGATCGTGCTCAATCTGATGGCGGCGGGATGCACGCTCCTGGCCTTCGTCCTGGTGCTGCTCTTCTACCGCAGCGCCCGCGCCGAGGGACCGGCTCGCACGTTCGCCGAGATCGGCCACGCCCTCTGGGCCGTGCTGCGTCAGGGGCGGCTCATGGTGCTGATCCTGATCATCACCGGCTTCTGGATGGTGCAGAGCCAGCTCTACGCCACCATGCCGAAGTACGTGCTGCGCATGGCGGGCGAGGGCACGGCCTTCGCGTGGTACGCCAACGTGAACCCGGCGGTGGTGGTGCTCACCGTGGCCTGGGTGACGCAGATGATGCGCCATCGCAGCGCCTTGATATCGATGACGGTGGGCATGTTGATCATGCCCATCTCCGCCTTCTGCATGGCGGCCGGCAACATGATCGACAGCACGATCCTCGGGCAGAACCCGATCGCGGTGATGATGATCGTGGGCATCGCCTTCCAGGGTGTCGCCGAGAGCTTCATCTCGCCTCGCTACCTCGAGTACTTCTCGCTGCAGGCACCGCGCGGCGAGGAGGGGCTCTACCTGGGCTTCAGCCACCTGCACTCGTTCTTCTCGGCGATCCTGGGCTTCAGCCTGTCGGGCATCCTGCTTGAGCACTGGTGCCCCGAGCCGACCATGCTCCCGAACGCGGTGCAGTCGGCCCGCCTCGCCTGGCTCGCGGGCCAGGGTCCGGTGCCGGCGCAGTACGCCCACGCCCACTACATCTGGTTCGTCTTCGTGGGGGTGGCGCTGGCCTCGGCTCTCGCGCTCATCATCTTCGGCCGCGTGACGGCGCGGCGAGACGCCCCGCATGAGTGACGGCGACGAGCGGGATCGTTAGGTTGTGCCGTCGAAATTGTGTCCGCGGCCCGCGGCCATCGCCGGCGTCTCGCCCGGCCGCTTCACCCGCCGTGACTGCACCCATTTGCGCCAGACCGCCAGGATCGCCAGGCGGTACGTCGACCCCTGCCTCCGCTTCGACCACGCGATCGTCTCCCGACGGTGATTCGCGCTCGCATGTCGCAAGATCAAGTCCAGCAAATTCACCTCCCACAACGGATTGTCCTTGTCCCGGCGCTCCTTCGAGTGCGTCACCTGGTGCTGGATCCTGTGGGGCAGACTCGCGATGGCACGCTTGTAGGCGGGGTGATCGTCGCTGCGGACCGTCACCAGCCGTTCACACTTCGCGAGCACCATCGCCAGCAAGCCGCGAATGCCCTTCTGCACCGCCTTGGGGTCCGGTCGGCCGAATTGCTCTTCGAGATCCTGGCGACGACGCTTCTGGTAGGCCGTCATGCGACCCTTGCGGCGTAGCGGGCTGTCGGTGAAGCCCCGGATCAGCCCCGACTTCGCGTCGACGGCGAGGTTGTGGTGGAAGGGGAAGTACTGGCTGAGTTCGAAGGTCTCGAGTCCGTCGATCACGATGTCCGCAGGGGGCGGAGCCTTCAGCATCTCCTGGGCGAAGAAGAGCAGACAATGGCGACCGAGGCGGTCGAGCTGGCGGTTGACGGTGGTGGGGCAGACGGCGAGATCACGGGCGGCCTGGCGATTGGCCATGGCGCCGCAGGTCTTGGCCATGAGCTGGGGGAGGATGTCTGGTCGCTTGAGCCAGTAGTCCGGGGAGAAAGTCTGTGAACTGAAGGAGACACGGCAGTGTCGGCAGAGAAACCTGGGGATACGGTGGGGACATGGCCCTCGGCCAGGGCAAGCCGGAGGCCGGACACATTTTCGACGGCACAACCTAAATATTTGATGCGCAGCAGCGAATTCCTGGCGATCGATGACTCCCTCCTTCGTTTACCCAGAGACAAGTCTATCACCGGCAGTGAGGAGCCTGTCAAGCGGGGCCGCGGATGCGCGCCGCGGGCGTCCTCGGTGTACGATTCTGGTTCCGGTTTGCCGGCGATTTGGCGCTAAGACCATGCGGAGGGGTTGGAGTGCGGGCGAGGGATCGTATGTCCGGAATCTCGACGAGGTTGGCAAAACTGCCCCCCAGCGAGCCGCCTCAGAGAGAGGGCAGCGACCCTCGCCTCTTCCCTGACCGGACGAAGTCGACCCGGGCGAACGGGACGAGCCCGGCCCCGCCGTCGCCAGCGGGGCCGGGAGCGCCACGGAGAGGGCGCGCAGAGCATCACATGGTCGGACTCGTGCCCGAGTCGGCTATTGTCCCTACTCCACGAAATCCCAGCCCTTGTCGAAGGCCGTCATATTGAGGTCGATGAGATCCTTCTTCTTCACGATGACGCGTAGGGTATCCTTCACATAATCGCGATCGAAGATGCCCGTGGCCTTACAGAGTGCGCCGAGCATCACGACGTTGGCCACCTTCGGCGTACCCACCGCATCGGCGATCTCCGCCGCGGGGATATTCACCACGTGCCGGCGCGATGTGTCCGGCCGCGAGGTGCAGATGGAACTGTCGACGAGGATCCAGCCGCCGTCGACCACCTGATCCTCGAAGGCCTCGAGGGACGGCTGGTTCATCACGACCAGCACATTCGGGTTCTCTACCGTGGGGGCGCCGATCCGCTTGGCGCAGATGTTCACCGAGCAGTTCGCCGTGCCGCCGCGCATCTCCGGACCGTACGCAGGGAACCACGACACCTGGTGCCCCGCCTTCATGCCGATCTGCGACAGGAAGAGCCCCAGGGTGAGGATCCCCTGGCCGCCGAAGCCGGCGAACTTGCAGTGCAGGTCGTGATCGAGGGACACCGGCTCGCGATCGAGCGGCGACTCCAGGGTCTGCAGGTAATCGTTCACCACGGCGGGATCGAAGGGCTTCGACACGCGGTCCCAGGCGCCGGCCTCGCGCTCCTCGCTGACGTCCTTGTAGACGCCCAGCGGGAAGACCTCCTCCATGGTCTTGATGAGGTAGTCGCGGGCCTCGGGCGGATCCATCTTCCAGCCCGTGGGGCAGGGCGAGAGGATCTCCACGAAGCTGTAGCCTTTGCCCTCCATCTGCAGCTTGAGCGCCTTGCGGATGGCCTGGCGTGTCTGCATGATCTGCTTGCTGCTGCCCAGGGCCACGCGCGTGATGAACGTGGGTGCGGGCAACGTGGCCAGCATCTCGGCCATGTGGATGGGGTTGCCGTGGATCGACTCGACGCGGCCCTTCGGCGTGGTCGTGGTGCGCTGGCCGATCATCGTGGTGGGCGCCATCTGGCCGCCGGTCATGCCATAGATCGCGTTGTTGATGAAAAACACCGAGATGTTCTCGCCGCGATTGGCGGCGTGGATGGTCTCGGCGGTGCCGATGGCGGCGAGGTCGCCGTCACCCTGGTAGCTCATCACGATGGCCTCGGGATTGACCCGCTTGACCCCCGTGGCCACCGCCGGCGCGCGGCCATGGGCAGCCTGGAAGTTGCCGCTGTTGAAGTAGTAGTAGCCGAAGACCGAGCAGCCCACGGGGCTGACAAAGACGGAGCGCTCGGAGATGCCGAGATCCTCGAGGGCTTCGGCGATCATCTTGTGCACGTTGCCGTGGCCACAGCCCGGGCAGTAGTGCGTGGTCTTCTTGCTCCCGGCCGTCTTGCGTTCGAACTCGCTGTAGAGTCCTGGCGATTTCTCGTAGACCTTGGCCATCAGCGTGCACCTCCTGCCGCGAGGGTCCCCGACTCCGAAAGGATCTTCTCGTACTGCGCGACAATTTCCTGGCCACCAGGCACCATGCCGCCGCAGCGGCCGTAGAAGTGCACCGGGCACCGACCCGCGACGGCGAGCCGCACGTCCTCCACCATCTGGCCGGTGCTCAGCTCGATGGCCAGCAGGTGTTTCACACGCCTCGCGAGCGCCGCGATGGCCTCGCTGGGGAACGGCCACACGGTGATCGGCCGCAGCAGGCCGACTTTCAACCCATTCTCGCGCGCCTGGTCGATCGTCGAGTAGACGATGCGGGAGACGACACCGTAGGCAACGACGACGAGGTCGGCATCCTCGGTGAGGTACTCCTCGTACCGCACCTCGTCCTTCATGATCTGCTGGTACTTGCGGTCGAGCGCGAGATTGTGCTGCTCGAGCTCCTCGGGTTCGAGGAAGATCGAACTGATCAGGTTCTGGCGCGTCGCTGCGTTGCCGCGTACCGCCCAGCTCGAGTGGTCGAAGGTCGCCGCCGCGGCCCGGGGAATCTCCACGACCTCCATCATCTGGCCGGTGATGCCGTCGGCCATGACACAGGCGGGGTTGCGGTAGCGGTCGGCGAGTTCGAAAGCGAGCATCGTCAGGTCGCACATCTCCTGGGCACCATTGGGCGCCACGGTGATGAGACGGTAGTTGCCGTGGCCACCGCCCTTGGTGATCTGGAAGTAGTCGCCCTGTTCCGGCGCGATGTTGCCCAGGCCGGGACCGCCACGCATGATGTTCACGACAACGCAGGGCAGCTCGGCGCCGGCGATGTAGCTGAGACCTTCCTGCTTGAGGCTGAAGCCGGGGCTGGATGAGGCGGTCATCGTGCGGATGCCCATGCCGGCGGTGCCGTACACCATGTTGATGGCGGCCACCTCGCTCTCGGCCTGGATGAACACACCGCCGAGGTTGGGAAAGTGCAGTGCGGCGGCCTGGGCGATCTCGCTGGCCGGTGTGATCGGATAGCCGTAGTACGCGCGGCAACCCGCGGCGAGGGCGCCGACGATGATGGCATCATTGCCCTTCATGAACTGTCTGGCCATGGTCGGACCCCCGATGGCTAAGGTTTGACGACCCGGATGGCGCCCGGCTCCGGGCAGGCGTAGAAGCAGAGGCCGCACCCGGTGCAGCCGTCCCCCAGGTAGTAGGCAGGGTGGTAACTCGAACTGTTGAGCTTGTCACTGATGGCGATGACACCCTTGGGGCAGACATCGATACAGAGCTGACAGCCTTTGCACAGTTCGGGATCGACTTCGAGGTACGGTTTCGGTGTTGTCGGCATGGGATTCACCTCGGGGCGGAAGGACCACGGAAGTGCCAGCCAACCAAACATAATCGCTGGTCTGGGGCGGAGAAAGAAATGAATGCCCGCTGAAAACGGGGTTCAGGAAGCGTGGTCAAGCATCGCGGAATGCCGGCGGACGCTTCTCGAGGAAGGCCACGCAACCCTCGCTCGCATCGGCGCTCCCGCATACCACACCGAACAGCGCCGCCTCGAGACGGCAGCCTCCGTCGGGCGGGAGATTGGCGCCCTCGGACACGGCCTTGAGCGCACCGCGCACGCTGACCCGCGAGCGGCTGGCGATCGTGCCGGCCACCTTGTGCACCGCCTCCAACAACTCCGCCGCCGGCACGACCTTCTCCACCAGACCGAGCTGAAACGCCTCGGCCGCGGTGAGCTGGGCGCCGGTCAGGATCAGTTCGGCCGCCTTGCCCCGCCCGACCAGGCGCGGCAGGCGCTGCGTCCCGCCGAATCCGGGGATCAGGCCCAGCGTGCATTCGGGCAGCCCGAGTCGGGCCTGATCGCTCGCGTAGCGGAAGGTGCAGGACATGGCCAGCTCGAGCCCTCCGCCCAGCGCGTAGCCGTTGATGGCCGCGATCACGGGCTTGCCCAGATTCTCGAGCCGCCACATGAGCTGCTGCCCCCGCGTGGCGTAGCGCTCGGCGCCGGGCGCGTCGAGGTCCCTGAGCTCGGTGATGTCGGCACCGGCCACGAAGGCCTTCTCGCCGGCGCCCGTCAGGATCACGACCCGAACCTCGGTGTCGTCCGCGACGCTCCCGACAGCCTCGTGCAGCTCCTCGATGGTGCGGGTATTCAGCGCATTCAGGCGGGCAGGGCGATCGATCGTGAGCGTGGCCACGCCATCGGCGACCGACAGGTTGATCTCCTGATATGCCATGAGTTTCCTCCCGGAGGGGGTCAGACCAGGGCCGACGACGGGCCACCGCGATCCGGAACACTCTAGCGTACCCGGATTCACTTCGCACTTTCGTTCTGCTAGCCACATCGTTCTGCTAGCCAGGGGCACCGGCATTGATGTACATTTACGGTCTGGATTGGAATTCGCCCGCCCCCACCCGAAAGCCGGTGCGATGTTCGCTGGGGTCTCGAACGCGTGGCTGCTGGTTCCGGTCGCGTTTGCCGCAGGCTTCGGCGTCGCGCTCCTGGTCGCGTCGCGCCGACGTCGGCGCCAGCACGCGCGGCTGGAAGCTCAGACCGACTCGCTGCGCGAGCAGCTCCAGCGCGCTCAGCGCATGGAGGCACTGGGCATTCTCGCCAGCAGCATCGTGCACAACCTCAACAACCTGCTCACCGCCATCCTCGGCCACGCGCGGCTCGCCATGGACGATCTCGACCGCCGGCATCCCGCGCAGCGCAGCCTCGAGCAGGTGGTGCGCGCCGGTCAGACCGCTGGCGAACTGACACGCGAGATCCTCGATTTCGAACACACGACGGATTCCGAGCGCCGCCCGGAGCGCCTGCAGGCGGTGGTCAACGACACCGTGAAATTGCTGCGCGATCTGCTGCCGGGATCGGTGGAGTTACGAACCGAACTCGATCCCGCCTGTGGACCAGTGCTCGCGAGCACGTCGCAGGTGCAGCAGGTCTTGCTGAGCCTTTGCAGCAACGCCTACCACTCGATGCACCGCCACCGCGGCACCGTGACCATCGCCCTGTCGAACGCCGAGATCACCGAGACGCGTGAGGCCGTGCCGCAGCCGCTGGCGCCGGGCATGTACGTGCGTCTGTCCATTCTGGACGACGGGCGCGGCATGGACGCCCAGACGCTGGAGCGGATCTTCGAACCCTACTTCTCCGGACGTGAGCCGCGGCGCGGCGCGGGGCTCGGCCTGACCACCGTCAAGCGCATCCTCGCCGCGCACGACGGCGCCGCCATCTCGCAGAGCCAGCCGGGCCATGGAACGCGGTTCGATATCTACTTCCCGGTGGTCGTACGCGAGGTGCAGCGAGGCGACGCCGCGACCGGCGCGCCGCCGGCGGGGGTGGAATCCGGGCCGGTCGACCTTCCGGCACCCCGTCAGCGGCGACGCGGCTCATTGCATGCCCGGCGCGCGCCGGGCACGCCGGTGCGGGTGCTCCTGGTCGACGACGAGATTCTCGTGGCGGGAATGCTGCGCACCGGACTCGAACGGCTGGGATACCAGGTCACGAGCCGGGCGGGCGGGCCGCAGGCACTCGCCACCTTCGTCGAGAATCCGGACGCTTTCGACGTGCTCGTGTCCGACCAGATCATGCGCGGACTCTCGGGCGAGCACCTGGCGCGAGAGATCGTCGCCCTGCGTCCGGGCCTGCCCGTGATCCTGATCACCGGTTTCCGCGACAGTGTCGAGGTGGATCATGCGCAGGCCAACGGCATCAACGAGGTCCTGGAGAAGCCACTGAGTCATCACGACCTGGCAGCCGCGATCGAGCGCGTCCTGGCGGATTCGGCCCGACGCGAGCTCGAAGATCGCGCCTGACCCTACTTCAGCACGAACACCGAGAGGAAGACACCGGCCGCCACGGCCGAGCCGATCACGCCGGCCACGTTGGGCGCCATGGCGTGCATGATCAGGAAGTTCTGCGGATCCTCCCGCGCACCTACCATCTGACATACCCGTGCCGAGTCGGGCACGGCCGAGACGCCGGCCGCACCGATGATCGGGTTGATCTTGTCGTGAATGAATACGTTCAGCAGCTTCGCGAAGAGCACGCCTCCAGCAGTGGCCACGGCGAAGGACATGGCGCCGAGACCGAAGATGAGGAGCGACTGCGGCGTGAGAAAACGACTCGCATCCGTGCTCGTACCCACGCACACGCCGAGCAGGATGGTGACGATGTCGATGAGCGACGTGCGCGCGGTCTTGGCCAGGCGCTCGGTGACCCCGCTCTCCTTCAGCAGGTTGCCGAAGAAGAGGAAGCCCAGCAGCGAGATCGCGCCCGGTGCGATGCTCGCGCAGAGCACGAAGGCCACGATCGGGAAGATGATCCGCAGCCGCTTGCTCACCGGCCGCGACGGTTTCATGCGGATCAATCGTTCCTCGCGCGAGGTGAGCAGCTTGATGATCGGCGGCTGGATCACGGGTACCAGCGCCATGTAGCTATAAGCCGCCACCGCGATGGCCCCCAGCAGATGGGGCGCGAGCTGGCTAGACAGGAAGATCGCGGTGGGACCGTCGGCGCCACCGATGATGCCGATGGCGGCCGCCTCGTTCACCTCGAAGCCGAGCGCGAGCGAGCCGAGGAAGGTGGCATAGATCCCCACCTGCGCCGCGGCGCCCAGCAGGACGAGGCGTGGATTGGAAAGCATGCACGAGAAGTCGGTCATCGCACCGATGCCCAGGAAGATGAGCGACGGATACCAGCCCTGCGTGACACCCTTGTACAGTATGTTCATCACGCTGCCGTCCTCGTAGATGCCGATGTTCATCCCCGTTTGCAGCGGGATGTTGCCGATGAGCATCCCGAAGCCGATCGGCACCAGGAGCAGGGGCTCGTAATCCTTGGCCACGCCGAGGTAGATGAAGAAGCAGCCCACGGCCAGCATGGCCATGTTGCCCCACGAGAAGTTGCCGACGATGCCGACCTGCAGAAAGCTCCATAATGCATCCATATTCGTGCCGCCTACGCGAACTCGACGAGGATCTGATTCTCGCGAACGCTGTCGCCCACAGCGACCGGAATGGCCTTGATCTTGCCCGCGCTCGGTGCGGCGATGGCGGTCTCCATCTTCATGGCCTCGATGACCACGAGCGCCTGGTTGGCAGCGACCTCGTCACCAACCTTGCAGCGAATCTCCAGCACCGTACCCGCGATGGGCGACACGACACCGTTCTCGGCGCCGGCGGCCATGGGCGCGGCGGACGCGCGGCGCGGCGCGGCCGACGGCGCCAGGCCGGGCGCCGCCGTGGCCGTCGGTCGGGCGACGGGCGGCAGCGGGCTGCCGAGAAATTCCGTATCGGCGTCGAGGACCTCGACGTCCACCTCGTAGGCCACGCCATGCACGGTGATCTTGAGCTTCATGACATACTCCCGTTGCGGGTGAAGCGGCTCCGATCGCCACATACCCGGATGCTGGCCATCAACCTGAACGTTTGCGATCGATCGTATGCGAACCCTGGAGAATGAGCCGCCCCTGGGCCGACCACGGCGTCCGCTGCACGCGCGGCGACAGCAGACGTCGGATCTTGCGAATCCTGTGACGACCGGTGATCACGGTGGCTACCGCGGCGCTGATGAGCACGACCGTGGTCGTGTCGATCGTGGCTTGCTTGTGCAGCGCCTCGGCCAGGTTGCGTTCCTCGGTGCGCTGCCAGCGATCGTCGAGCTTGCGCAGCAGGCCGACGACGGTGGCGATCAGGAACAGCACGAAGAAGACGACCAGCAGTCCGATCGCCGAGAGCGCGATCGTGTCCGCGTGGATACCGCCCGCCATGGCATGGCCCGTCATGGTCGTCTCACTTCCCGTATTTAAAGGGGGATGAGGCCGTGCTTCTTCGCCGGCCGCAGCTCGCGCTTCGACTTGAGCACCTCGAGCGACTGGGCCAGGTAGGCGCGCGTCTCGGCGGGCTCGATCACATCGTCGACCATGCCGCGTCCCGCCGCCACGTAGGGATTCGCGAAGGTTTCGGTGTACTCCTTGATGAGCCGCGCGCGCATCTCCGCCGGATCCTCCGCCTCCTCGATCTCTCGGCGATAAAGCACGTTCACCGCACCGTCGGCGCCCATGACGGCGATCTCGCCGGTCGGCCACACAGCGACGCGATCGGCCCCCATGCTCTTGCCGCACATCGCCAGGTAGGCGCCGCCGTAGGCCTTGCGCGTGACGACGGTGAGCTTGGGCACCGTGGTGGCGCCGTAGGCAAACAGCATCTTCGCGCCATGCCGGATGATGCCACCGTACTCCTGCTGCACGCCGGGCATGAAGCCGGGCACGTCGACGAAGGTGATGATCGGGATGTTGAACGCGTTGCAGAAGCGGATGAAACGAGCCGCCTTGCAGCTCGAGTCGATGTCGAGAACGCCCGCCTTGAATTGGGGATTGTTCGCCACCACTCCCACCGTGGAACCCTCGATGCGCCCGAAGCCAATGATGATGTTGGGCGCAAAATCGCGCTGGATCTCGAGGAAGTCGGCGCCGTCCATGACGCCGGTGACGACGGCGTGCATGTCGTAGGCCTCGCGCGGATTGTCCGGCACGATGTCGTTGAGGAAGGCCAGGTCGCCCACCATCTCCTCGTGCATCTCGGGCAGGAACGGCGGGTCGGCGGTGTTGTTGCTCGGCAGAAAACTGAGCAGTCGCTTGCAGATCTCGAAGGCCTCGGCCTCGGTCTGGGCCACGAAATGCGTCACGCCCGAGTAGCGCGCGTGGCTGGCGGCGCCACCGAGTTCCTCGGCCGACACCTTCTCGCCGGTGACCTGCTCGATGACCTTGGGTCCGGTGATGAACATCTGACCGATACCCTGGACCTGGATCACGAAATCCGTGAGCGCCGGCGAGTACACGGCGCCGCCGGCGCAGGGCCCGGCGATGATGCACACCTGGGGCACCACCCCGGACAGAGCCACGTTGCGGTAGAAGATGCCGCCATAACCCGCCAGCGAGTCGACGCCTTCCTGGATGCGGGCGCCGCCCGAGTCGTTGACGAAGATGAACGGATCGCCCGTACGCAGCGCCTGATCCATGACCTCGCAGATCTTCTTGGCCGTGGCCTCGCCCACCGCGCCCCCGGCGACCGTGAAGTCCTGGCTGGCGGCATACACCGGACGCCCGTCCACGAGGCCGAAACCCGTGACCACGCCCTCGCCGGGAAACTCCACCTCCTGGAGCCCGAAATGCGTGCTACGATGCTTCATGAAGAGTTGCAGTTCCTGGAAGGAGTCGCCGTCATAGAGCAGCGCCAGACGTTCCCGCGCGGTGAGCTTGCCCTTCTCGTGCTGCTTGGCTATGCGCTTGTCGCCGCCCCCCTTGTAGAGACGACTGCGCATCTTGCGCAGGTTCTCGATCTTTTCGTTGGACATGCTACGGCGCTCCTTCCCGGGGTCCGGCGGCGGCCGCCAGACAGTTACCGCCGGAACTGGCCCCGGCGTCGTTGCGTGATATGGGGCCCGGATCGACGTTTGTCAAACCGCGCGGACCCCATTGTCAAAAATTTGTCAGGTACGGCCGCCGTCGATCGCGACCCCCGTTCCCGGCCGACCCTGCCGCCGGGCTAGAACCAGAACACGAAGTCGAGCATCCCGAACCCGCCCCAGCCATGGGCCGAGAATGCGGAGGCGCGGCTGTGCCTAGCAACGCGGCGGGGCGCCGCAGCTCTTCCCGCCGGCCTTCTCATGGGTCGCCCCGTAGCAGATCGCCCGGATTGAGTCCAGCCAGGTCCGGCAACACGAAGAGACCGTCCTTGCGCACGAGCACATCGTCGAGCCAGATCTCGCCGCCGCCCCATCCGGGGGTCTGGATGCACACGATGTCCCAGTGGAGCGCCGAGCGGTTGCCGTTGAATGCCGCCTCGTAGGCGTTGCCCGGGGTGAGGTGGAAGCTGCCGGCGATCTTCTCGTCGAAGAGCGTGTCGAGCATGGGAGTGGTGATGTGCGGGTTCAGGCCCAGCGCAAACTCGCCGAAGTAGCGCGCCCCCTCATCGATGTCGAGGGCCTCGTTGAGCTTGGTCTCGTCGCCGTCGCAACCGGCCTCGACGATCTTGCCATCCTTCACCACGAAGCGGACGTTCTTGAAGCGCACGCCGCCGTGCATGGTGTCCGCGTTGTACTGGATCACGCCATTCATACTGTCCCGCACGGGCGCGGTGTAGACCTCGCCATCGGGGATGTTGCGGCCGCCGTCGCATTTCACCGCGGGCAGACCGGCGATGCTGAACCGCAGGTCCGTACCCGGCCCCTTGAGGTGCACGCGGTCGGTGCGCTCGAGCAGGGCGGCGAGCGGATCCATGGCGCGGCTGAGGCGCGCGTAGTCGAGGCAGCACACGTCGTAGTAGAAGTCGGCGAACTCCTCGGTGGAGCGCTGCGCGAGCTGCGCCATGGCAGGATTCGGATAGCGAAGGACGCACCACTTCTTGCGCAGGCGTACGGGGATATGCACCTCATCCCAGTACGCCTTCTCGTACCATTTGAGGTGCTGGGCGTCGATATCGGCCAGGTCGAACGGATTGGTCGAACCTCGCACCGCGATGTAAGCGTCGACGGCCTCCATGATCGGCCGATGGAACTGCCCCCAGGCAGCGAACTGCGCCTCGCCGGCGTTCTTGATGAAGGGCCGATTCAGCGTCTCGTCGTTGTAATACCAGAACGGCACGCCGCCGGCGAGCGTCGCAGCTCTGATCAGTTCCTGGCCGAGGGCAAGTGCGTGCAAACCCTTGATCTCGAGGTAGATCTTCTCACCCGGTTGCAGCTTCACGCTGTAGCTGATGAGTTGCTCGGCAAGCTGGCGATCGCGCGGATCCATGCGTCCTCCCGGGGCTCCCACTCGTGTTTCGAGGTCATGGTGGCGCATTCTAGCGGTTCCGCCACCTCAGAGCAATGACGGGTTGGGAACCCGCGGCGACGGCGCTTGCCGGGCGCCGCTTCGGCGCGTTACTTGGACGCTGTGGTATCTGGACCTGGCGGCGGCGTTGCGCTCGCCGCGGAAATGAGGGGATCATGGACGACAGCGTGCACACCGACCCGGGCCTACCCGCCGGAACGGCTGGATTCGTGGACCACATCGGGATCGCAGTGGCCGATCTCGAGGCCGGCATCGCGCTCTACCGCGATCTCCTGGGACTCGAACTGGAAAGCGTGGAAGAGGTGCCCAGCGAGAAGATCCGCGTGGCCATGCTCCGGCTCGACCGCTCCGGAGGCCACGGTCACGTGGAACTCCTGGCACCGATGAGCGACGACAGCAACATCGGACGCTACATCGCGAAGAAGGGCCCGGGACTGCACCACATCGCCTTCGCCGCGCGCGACGCACAGGTGGTCATGCAGCGCTGCCGCGAGGCCGGCCTGCAGCTCCTGGACGAGGCGCCGCGGCCGGGCGCCGGCGGCAAGCGAGTCGCGTTCCTGCATCCGCGCAGCGGCGGCGGGGTCCTGATCGAGATCTGCGAGGACCCCGCGCAGCGCGATTAATGCGGGCCGAGCAACGTCAATGCAGCGGCTCGTGGTACACGCCTTCCTTGCGCCACGGCTTGGTGCCGTGCAGCGGCGTCGTGTCCGGGGCCGTGGGCCAGTTCAGGTAGGCGCGGGCACAGCCGGTCCCGAAGATACTGTCCATCTGGCGCGCGGTGACGGTGCCGGTATAGAGCCCGTAGATACCGCTACCCACGCACGCAGGCAACGTCTCGCAGCTCTTCAGAGCCGTCGGATCGAGCGTGAAGGTCACCTTCTCGGGGGGCGTGACGAAGACAATCTGCCAGTGCACGAGCGCGGCCCGGCCGTGATCCAGCGGCTGGCCGGGATCGATTCCCACCACGCAGGCCCCCAGTTCGGAGCCGATATTGAAGTGCGCGAAGGGAAAATCCTGCTTCGTGATATTCCCCTTGGCACCCTCGATCACCAGCTTCAGTTCGAAGCCACCGATCCCCAGGAACGCCTCGCCATCACGCACCATGGGCTCGACGCCGTCGAGGTAGGCCCAGAGGTCGACCACCGTGACGCCGCCCGCGCCGGGTGCCACCTTGGCCACCGACGTGAGGGAGTCGGCCGGCGTGAACGACAGCCGCACCACACCGTTCTCCCCGCCAAAGACCGACGCCGCGGCCGGCGCCGCCAGCGCGGCGGCCAGGCTCACGATGCCCGCCAGCAACCAGAATCGTGCCATCTCGTGTCCTTCCCCTGTGGATCCAAACCCGTCGAGTCTTCCGCCCGGCAGACCTAGCTGCCGGTGCTCGCATAGCGCCGCAGCCCGCGGCACCAGATCGTGTAGGCCAGTCCGAAGACCGCCAGTCCCACTGCCGGGGTCACGAACGCCAAACGCCGGAATTCCGGTGCGCCCACGAACCAGGCCGCGGGATAGAAGGCGACCCAGGCGAATGGTAGCACGAATATCAAGAGAATCTGCACCCACCGACTGTAGATCGTCAACGGGTAGCGACTGAACCTGATCACATTGTACACCGGCGGCGCCAATCCGAGCCGATCTTCTTGCCAGAACGACACGCAGGTGAGGCCGAGGAACACACCCACGTAGACCAGCGTGGCGGACGGTACGAGGAGGAGCAGGGCCACCACGTCGAGAGGCGTCCAGGCCAGGGAAAGCCGCGTGCTACTGTAGACCATGATCCCCACGCCCAGGACGATCTCGTTCAGCCCCGACACGTTGAAAGACTCGAAGAGCACCTGCGCCAGCGGGTTCACGGGGCGCAGGAGCACGCGGTCGAGATTGCCGTCGGCAATGTAGCGCTCGGCAAAACCGTAGATGTTGATGCTCACCAGGTTGAAGAGTCCCAGCGGCAGCATGCTGAATCCGTAGATGAAGAGCACCTGCTCGTAGCTCCAGCCGGCCAGGGCCTGCACCTTCGCGAAGAGGACCGTGAGCACCGAGAGTTGCACGCCGATCGCGAAGACGTTGGCGAAGAGGTCGACGATGAAGTCCGCACGATAGGCCAGGCGCATCTTCAGGAACTGGGCGAAGTAGGCGAGAAAGATGCCGCCCTGGCGTCGCATGCGGGTGGGTAGCGCACTCACGTCAGCCTCCCTGCAGGGTGACGTGCCGCACCGCGCGCGCCCACACCCCGCGCCCGAGCATGAAGAGCCCGGCCGCCCATGCCGCTTGCAGCAGCAGCGCTCCCGCCAGGGCCTGCCCACTGTAGTGCCCGAGGTAGATCGTCACCGGCACGTAGCTGATGCCCTGGAATGGCAGGAAACGCACACCCATCTGCACCCAGTGCGGAAAGAAGCTGAACGGCACCATCACACCCGAGAGGAAGTCGAGACTCACGGACTTGGCGCGCAGCACGCCGTTGATGTTCTTGAGGCTGAAGGCGAGGCAACCCACCAGGAAATTTACCTGGCAGTTGATACCCAGCGCGAGCACGAAACTCAGCAGGGTCCAGCCGTAGAGGCCGGCCCGCGGCGGCCGTCCCAGGTCGAACAGCGGCACCACGACGACCAGGATCGGCAGCGTGAACATCAGCAGGCGAAACACCGCCTCGCCGACGGCCTCGAACATCATCACCGTCTGCACGTGGAACGGTTTGATGAGCTGCACCGCGATCTCGCCCTGCTCCACCTGGTGCGCGAGGGTGCGGTCGATGTTGTTGAACGTGAAGCTGCGCCCCACCCAGGACAGGGACACGTAGGTGATCATCTGGGCGAGCGTGAGCCCGCCGATGGTTCCCGCATCGGGACCGGACTGATTGGCGAAGAGCGCGCGGTAAAGGTAGAAGTTGCCGGCGACGAAGATCGTGTAGGTGATCACACCCGTGTAGTAGCGCAGGCGATACGCGAGGAACTTGAGGAAAGCGAGGCGAATGAAGCTCACGTAGAGGCGCGCGGTCGCCGCCACGCCTCGATGCCATGGCACGAGCGCCGCAACCGGCGCCCCCAGGGCAACCGGTTCCAGCCCTTCGAGACGCCGCTCAGCCATGTTCCGCCTCGGTGGCCGCCGCGGTGTCGAGCGTGGGCGCCCGCCCGGCGCGATAGATCTGTCGCACGACCTCCTCGATATCGGGCTCGCGGATGGCGAGGTCCTGCACGCGATGGGAGGCGACGACACGCTGGATGATGTCGGCTGCCGTCACCTCGAGGCGACTGAACTCCGCCGTGTGCTCGCGACCGGTACCCTCCGCCCATGTGACCGGCAACGGATCGGTGAGGCGCGCCAGCTCGGTCGCGTCGAGAGGGTCGCGCAGATCCACACGCACGCGCATGCGATGCCCCAGGTGGTGCCGCATGGATTCCAGCTCGCCGTCGTAGAGCACCTTGCCATGGTCGATGATGATGATGCGCCGGCAGAGCTGCTGGATGTCGCCCAGGTCATGTGTCGTCAGGATGATGGTGGTGCCCAGGTCGTCGCGTGCCGCGCGCAGGAAACCGCGCACATTCTCCTTGGCCACCACGTCGAGCCCGATCGTCGGCTCGTCGAGGAAGAGCACGCGCGGCTCGTGCAACAAGGCAGCCGCCAGGTCGCAGCGCATGCGCTCACCCAGGGAGAGCTTGCGCACCGGCTGGTGGAGCAGACGGCCGATGTCCAGCAACTCGTCGAAGTAGGCGAGCCGCCGCGCGTACACGTCGTCGGGCACCTCGTAGATGCGTTTCAGCAGCCGCAGCGACTCGACCACCGCCAGATCCCACCAGAGCTGCGTGCGCTGCCCGAACACGACGCCGATGTGGCGCGTGTAGGCCACGCGCTGGCGATACGGCACGAGCCCGCCCACATGCACCTCGCCGCTGGTGGGCGTGAGGATGCCGGTGAGCACCTTGATGGTCGTCGACTTGCCGGCGCCGTTGGCACCGATGTACCCCACCATCTCGCCGGCCTGGATGGAGAAGCTCACGTCGTTCACGGCGCGCAGGGTGGCCTTGCGCGGACGCACGAGGTCCACGAGTCCGCCGAACACACCCTCGCGCCGCCGGGTCTGCGCGTAGTCCTTGGTGAGGTGCGCGACGCGGATCAGGGGTTCCCCGTTCCGCGGTTTCTGGATCGCCGGTGCCTGATTCGGTGCGTTCATGGCTCTTGGTACCGGAATTCGCGGTCGGCCCGCGCTCAGAATGGTGTGTCGTCGTCGGCCGCGGATTCGACCGGAGCGCGGCTCAAGGTCTCGCGCGCGTCGTCCTGCAGGCGCGCCACGAGTTCGCGTACCTCGCCGTCGGTGCGCTCGAGTCGCTCGCGGCAGGCGCTCACCAGTTCCACGGCGCGCTTGACCTCGCCGGCCAGTTCGTCGATGTCGATCTCCTCGCTCTCGAGGCGGGCCACGATGGCCTCGACCTCGCCCACGGCCTCGCTAAAAGAGAGCTTGCTGACCGGGGTCTTCTTCTCCGCCACGTCGGGCTCCTTTGCCACGAGGGCGCGCTGTCGTCGCGGCCGTCGCGGAGTTGACAGTACTCGTGACCTCGCCATCGGCGAAGACGGTGCGCAGCCGGTCCCCTGCACCCAGACCGGCGGCCGATCGGAGGTGCCGGCCCGCGGCGTCGAGGGTCCAGGTGAAGCCCCGCGCGAGAAGGCGGCGGGGATCCAGGAGACGCAGTTTCTCATCAGCGTGCCCGAGGCGCTGTCCGGCTTGCCGGCAGCGCTCGCGGCCGAGGCGCTGCAGGTCGTGCACGAGACGCTCGAGGCGCTCGCGCCGCCGCGGCAGCGTGCGTGCCGATTCGCGCGCCAAACCCTCGGCAAGATAACGGGACCGCTGTCGCGCCGCCGCCAGACGCTGACGGGCCGCCTGGCTCGTCGCGGCCCCCGCTCCGTCGACCCGGCGTCGTGCGCCCTGCACGCGCCGCAGGACCCGCCCCTCGAGCGTGCCTGCGAGACCGCGCAGGTGCATGCCGGCGTCCCCGAGGCGGCGTTCGCTGAGCGCGGCCACGGCCGCGGCCGCAGCCGTCAGACGCGCGTCGGCGTCGCGCACGCGGTCCACGAGGAATTCGGCGGCCGCGGTGGGCGTCTTGCAACTCGTGTGCGCCACCAGATCGGTGAGGCTGCGATCGATCTCGTGGCCGATGCCCACCACCACCGGCCGCCGACAGCGCGCCACGGCCTCGCACAGGGCCTGCTGGTCGAACCACGAGAGATCGGCGCGCGAGCCGCCGCCGCGGGTGATCACGATCACGTCGAGATCGCGTCGGGCGAGCACGGCGAGGGCCTGTACGATCTGTGTCTCCATCTGCTCGCCCTGCATCCGGCAGTCCACGAGATCCACCACGAAGCGATAGGCGGAACGTTCGAGTCCGGTGCGGAAATCGCGTTCCGCCGCGCTACCCGCCGAGGTGATCAGGCCGACACGGAGGGGCACCTCGGGCAGGAGCAACGCCCGGTTGCGCTCGAGCAATCCGGCGGCCTCGAGGGCGGCCAGCACCTGCCGGCGCCGCGCCTCGAGCTGGCCGAGGGTGAAGGCGGGGTCGACACCCACCACGCGCAGACTGACCTTGCCGAAGGGCGGGTAGAAATCGACCCGGCACAGCAGGCATACCTCGAGCTTGTCGCGGAGTTGAAACGTGGCGTCGCTGCCGTCGAGGTAGCGACCCAGCGCGTGGCGATCGCGATCCCAGCCGAGCAGGGCCGCGGGCATCTGGAAATCCGCGGCGCCGCCACCGCTGGTGTCGTGCAACTCGAAGTACACGTGCTTGCGCCGCGCCGCGTCCACGGGGAAGCGCTGCACCTCGCCACGGATCCACACCGGTTGCGGGAACGCGTTCTGCAGGGCGGTCTGGATGCTCTCGTTCAACTGGCGCACGCTGAGCACGCGTCGTTCATCGCCGCTTCGAGCCACGTTCATCTGCGACCTCTCCACCTTGGCGACAGGCCACGCCCGCCGCGCGCTAGATCCGCACCCGCAGCCAGCGCCCTTGCTTGAACAGACGCGTCATGATCAGGGCATGCACGGCCACCCACAACACCAGGGCCAGCCAGGCGCCCACGAGGCCGCGATGCAACACGATCGCCGCCAGCCACGTCACCGGCAACATGACGCAGGCGCCCGTGAGCACGTCCACCAGCATCACGGCGCGGGTGGCCCCCGCACCACGCTGCGCCCCGCCCAGCACCACGCCCACGGCCGCGAGCACCTGGACCGCCGCCGTCAGCCGCAGGATGGGGCGCCCCGCGGCGAGCAAGGCCGGGTCGGGTACGAAGACCCGCAGCAGCGTGTCGGGCGCCAGCAGGAATGGCAAGCCGAGCACGGCCATGAACACCACGCCGATCGCCACCCCGCCCCAGCCGACCCGCACGGCGCCGCGGGGATCGCCCGCGCCGAGGCTCTGCCCCACCATGGTCTGCACGGCGATGCCGATACCGAAGGTGGGCATGAGCGAGAGCGCCGCGATGCGCATCACGATATTGGCGGCCGCGACGGGGACGGTGCCCAGTCGCCCCAGGATGACATAGAACGCGACGATGCCACCCACCAGGCCCGCCGCCTGCAGCATGGGCGGCCAGCCCACCCGCAGAAGCAGCGCCATCATGCTCCGGCGGACATTGCCGTGCGCGAAGAAGCGGAAACGGTGCCGCACGTGCGGACGCAGCGCATACACCGCGATCGCGCCGCCGGACAATACGGTGGCCAGGCCGCTGGCCAGCGCGGCGCCGGCCACGCCCATTTCCGGCGCGCCGAGATTGCCGAAGATGAAGATCCAGTTCAGCAGCACGTTGGCCAGATTCATGCCCACGCCGGTCACCATGCCGACGCGTGTCCAGCCGATGCCGTCGAAGCAAGCGCGCACGAGGAAATACACGACGTACGGCACGAGCCCCGCATAGCGCCAGACCAGGTAGCTGGCGCCCATGGCGCGCACCGGCGCCTCATCGAGGACGAGGGAGAGCCACGTCTCCGGCGTGAGCATCGCCACGACCGAGACCACCGCGCCGACGCTGACGGCAGCCGCCAGGGCCGTGCCGAGCACCTGGCCCACGTCCCCGTCGCGCCCCTCGCCCACGCGCCGCGCCGTGACGGCCTGCACCGCCACTTCGAGCGCCTTCATCGCGTTGGCGAGGATTCCGAAGATGAGCGTGGCCACACCCACGGCCGCCACGGCGCCGATGCTGATGCGCCCGACCATGATCGTGTCGACCAGGCCCATCAGCGTGTTGGCGAGCTGGGCGAGCACGACAGGCGCAGCCAGGCGGGCGATGCGCCCGAGCAGACGTCTCGTGGGTGCACGGCCGAGGCGCTCAGCGGGCAAGAATCTCGACCATGCGCGCCAGCAAGCGCGCGCCGAAGCCCGTGGCCCCCTTCGGCCCGAGCGGGCCGCCCTTTTCGGTCCAGGCGGTGCCGGCGATATCGACATGGGCCCACGCCAGGTCGTCGGGCACGAACACCGACAGGAACGCCGCGGCCGTGAGCGCCCCGCCGTCACGGCCGGCGATGTTCTTCAGGTCGGCCACGTTCGACTCCAGCTCCTGCCGGTGCGCATCGACCAGCGGCAGCGGCCACACGCGTTCGAACGTCTCGCCACCGGCCTGCTCGAGCATGGCCACCAGGGGACCGCTCGTGCCCATGAGCCCCGCGAACTCGTGCCCCAGGGCGACGACGCAGGCGCCGGTGAGCGTGGCCACGTCGACGACGTAGTCGGGCCGCCGCCGGCACACGTGGTGCAGCGCATCGGCCAGGATGAGCCGGCCCTCGGCATCGGTGTTCAGGACCTCGACCGTCTTGCCGGAGGCCATCGTGAGCACGTCGGACGGCTTGATGGCGTTCCCGCCGGGCATGTTTTCGGCCGTGGGTACGGCGACGATCAGCCGCACCGGGATCTCGAGGCGCTGGACGATGAACGCAGCGCCGAGCACCGCGGCTGCACCGCCCATGTCGCTCTTCATCACGTGCATCTTGGCGGCGGGCTTGATCGAGATGCCGCCCGAATCGAAGGTGACGCCCTTGCCCACCAGGGCGACGGTGGGCGCGCCGGCCGGCGCTCGGAGCGTCTCGAGCAGAATGAGCCTGGGTTCGTGGTGGCTACCCTGCCCCACCCCCAGCAGGCCGCCCATGTGCAGCTTGCGTAGCTGCGACACGCCGAGCACGGTGCAGCGCAGACCGGACGACCGCGCAATCGCGCGCGCCTCGACGGCGAGTTGCTCCGGCGTGAGGCGGTTGGGAGGCAGATTCACGAGCGAGCGGGCGCGCAGACAGCCCGCCGCATAGATCTCGCCCTCGCGCATGCCGGCCCGCAACTCGGCGAGGTGCGCGCCAGTGCCGGTGACGAGCTTCCAGGCCACGGGCCCGGCGGGCGCGTCCCCGCGCGGATCCGCCGCGGGCGAGAGGGCCAGCTCTGCGCCCTCGACCCAGCAGCGGGCGAAGGTACAGGCATCGAAGGGAACCGCTTCCACGTCGCAGGCCACGACGACGGACTTCGTCTTCATCGCGCGGGCTCGCTGGGCCGCGACACCGGCGAGGCGGCGCAGGCGATCTAGCGACAGCTCGGCTGAAGGTCCGGCGCCGATGAGCAGCACCCATCCGGTGTCGACACCGGGACAGGGCAGGGCCAGATGGGATTCGGCCGCGCCGGTGAAACCGCCCGCGACGATGGTCCGTGCCAGGGCCGTCCCCCCGTGCCCACCGCCCGCGAGGGCCTTGACCCCGCGCAGATCGGGCCCATCGTCAGTCCCGGGTACGGTGATCACGAGCAGGTGACCGGTTGTCTTGACAGGATCACCCTTGCTGGCCGACCAGCGCATGCCTCTTCTCCTCGGTTTCGCGTTCCCCGGGGGCCCCGAATCGCGTCAGTCGCCGGCAGAGCATGGCGGCCGGCGCGAGGAAATGCAAGCCCTGGTCCGTCACCACGTCCGTGGGTACTCCTTCAAGGGTGTCGTTCCCGAGTGCTCGTCCTTGAGACCTCGGGCACCACCCCGTACAATGCTCGCGACACCGTCCCCTCGCCGCAGGAGCCACGCGTGACGCCGACAGCTTCCGTCTCTCGCCTCTCATGGCGCCCCTGGCGCTGGTCCCTGCACTGGCAGATCCTGCTCGCGCTCGGCCTGGCGGTGGTGACAGGTCGGCTGTTGCCGCAGGACGCCCAGGTCCTCGGTGTCCACCCGGCCGACATCTACGAATTCGTCGGCATGCTCTTCCTGCGCGGCTTGAAGATGGTGATCGTGCCCCTGATCGCGGGATCGATCATCTCCGGCGTGGCCGGCGTGGGCGCCGGCCATTCGCTCGGGCGCATGTTCGGCAAGACGTTCGCCTGGTACGTGTCCACGAGCCTGCTGGCCACCCTCACGGGGTTGCTGCTCGTCAACGTGATCCGCCCGGGGCTGAGCCATGGCGTACCGGTCGGGCCCGCGCTCGGCCTCGACGCGCAGGCCGCGGCGCGAGCGGCCGACCTGGGCGGCAAGGGCGCCGGGGACCTCGTGCACATCCTGGTGCGCATGATCCCCGAGAATCCGCTCGCCGCGGCGGCGGGCGGCGAGATGCTCTCGCTGATCTTCTTCTGCCTGGTGTACGGCGCCGCCGTGACGCAGCTTCCGGCGGCCGCGCGCGAGCGCCACCTCGCATTCTGGGAGGCGCTGTTCCAGGTGATGATGCGCATCACCAGCTGGGTGATCGCCTGCGCGCCCGTGGGGATCTTCGGACTCGTGGCCCACGTGGTGGCCACGAGCGGTTTCGCGGCCTTCGGCCCGCTGGCCCGGTATGGCCTGACCGTGCTGCTGGCGTTGGCGATCCATGCCGCGCTGACGCTGCCGCTGCTGATCGCGTCCTTGACCCGCCTGCCGCCCCATCGCCACGTCCGTGCCATGGCGCCCGCCCTGCTGACAGCGTTTTCCACCCGCAGCAGCTCGGCGACCCTGCCGCTCACTATCCAGCGCGTAGAGACCGGTGCCGGTGTCAGCAACCGCGTCTCGAGCTTCATGCTGCCGCTCGGCGCGACGATCAACATGGACGGTACCGCCCTGTACGAATGCGTGGCGGTGCTGTTCATCGCCCAGGCGTATGGTGTCTCGCTCTCCGTGGTGGCGCAGGGCATCGTGGTCGTGACGGCCCTGCTGGCCAGCATCGGCGCGGCAGGCATTCCCGCGGCCGGCCTGGTGATGATGTCGATCATTCTCGAGGCCGTGGGCTTGCCGCTGGAGGGCGTCGCCCTGATCCTGGCCATCGACCCCGTGCTCGACATGTGCCGCACCACCGTCAACGTGTGGAGCGACGCCTGCGGCGCTCTAGTCGTCGCGTCCAGCGAGGGCGAGACGGGTCTGCTGGATGCAACGTCCCCCCCGCCGGCCACGTAGAGAGGGAACCCCTAGCCCGGACGCTGCGAAAGGACCTTGTCGATGCAAGCACCGCCGTACGACACCCCGGATCCGGGCCTCGCCGACCCGCTGCGCGTCCCGCCGTGGGAGGACCGCGGCCGCTACGGTCTGCTCAACGCTCTGTACCTGACGATCAAGGAGGTGCTCTCGGCCCCGGGGACCTTCTTCGCGCGCATGCCGACCGGGGTGGGAATGACGCAACCCTTCCTCTTCGCGATCGTGATGGGCGCCCTCGAAGCCTTCTGCATCTGGCTCTGGAGTTTCGGCAACGGCAATCTGCCCCTCTTCGCGCACATGCGTCTGCTGGCATTCCTGTCCGGACCGTTCGTGGCCGGCGTCCGTTTCGTGCTGAGCCCGCTCATCGCCGCGCTCACCCTCCTCATCTGTGCCACCGTGGTGCACGGTTGCCTGCTCATCGTCGGGGGCAACCGGCTGGGCTTCGAGGCCACGGCGCGGGTGATTGCCTACGCGCGGGCCGCGGGCGTGGTGGCCATGCTCCCGATCTGCGGCGGCAGCCTGGCCATCGTCTGGGCCGTGGGCATCGCCATCGTCGGCCTCGCGCGCATCCACGGCGCGGAACCCTGGCGCGCCCTGGTCGCCGTCCTCGTGCCCGCCCTCCTGGTGCTGACGATCGGAGCATTCGGGCTCGCCGTCGTCGCCGCCATGGGGCTCGTGCACTGATGCCCGCCCGACCCGTATCCGCAAACCGTCCCTGGCTGCGGCCGGCACTTCTCGCCGCGACCGGCTGTGGTGCCGTGGCTCTGGCGCTGCTGCGCTGGCAACCGAGGCTGGTGGCGCTCGTCACGCCTGGCGGCGGCCGGTGTCCGCTGCGGGCGCTGGTCCACGTGCCGTGCCCCACCTGCGGCGGCACCCGGGCGGCGCTCGCTCTCGCCCACGCCGACGTCACCACGGCCTGGCGCGCCAATCCGTCGCTCACCGCTCTCGTGCTTGGCGCCAGCGTGGCTGCCGCCTGGGCGCTGCTGACGCCCCGGTGGGCTCGGTGGCGAGGCGCGCCGGCGGTGCGGCCGCGCGCGCTGGTCGGGATCGGTCTGGGTCTGGCGCTGGTCGGCTGGATGTTCCAGATCGCCGCGTACCGCTGACCTCTCGCGTCAGGCGATCTCCTGCAGGACGCGCCGCGCAATCACCAGCCGCTGGATCTCGCTCGTCCCCTCGTAGATCCGCGTGACGCGGACGTCGCGGTAGTACCGCTCGATCGGGTACTCCTTGACGTAGCCATAGCCACCGTGGATCTGCAGGGCGCGGTCGGCCGCGCGGCCCGCGGCCTCGCTCGCGCAAAGCTTGGCCATGGCCGCTTCCTTGTTGCACGGTTTGCCCTGGTCCTTGAGCCACGCGGCCCGCAAGGCGAGGAGCCGGGCGGCGTCGAGCTCGGTGGCCGAGTCGGCGATCATCTCCATGAGCACGGGCTGGTCGGCCAGCCGCTTGCCGAACTGCTCGCGCTGCTTCGCGTAGGCTACCGCCTCCGCGAGGCAGGCGCGTCCGATGCCGAGCGCCTGGAACGCCACGCCGATACGGCCGCCGTCGAGAGCCGTCATCGCCACCTTGAAGCCTTCGCCCTCCTCGCCGAGGCGCTGCGCGACGGGCACGCGCGCCCCGTCCAGGGCGATCACCACCGTGTCGCTGGCGCGCAGGCCCAGCTTGTCCTCCTTCTTGGCGACCGTCAGCCCCGGGGTGTCGCGCTCCACCAGGAATGCGTGGATACCCCGGTGTCCGGTGCTGCCGGGTGCGCGCGCCACGATCATGTAGAAGGCGGCGCGCGCGCCGTTGGTCACCCAGCACTTCGAACCGTCGAGGACATAGGCATCGCCGTCGCGGCGGGCGGAGGTCACGAGCGCGGCGGCGTCGCTGCCGGCTCCCGGTTCGCTGACGCAGAAGGCGGCGATCTCGCCGGCGGCCATGCGCGGCAGGTAGGCGGCCTTCGTGGCCTCGTTGCCGAACATGGCCACGGGATAGAAACCCACGCTGTTGTGCACGGTGACCATGATACACACGCCCGCGCTCACGCGGGCAAGCTCCTCGACCACGAGGCCGTAGGAGACGGTATCCAGGCCGAGTCCGCCATGGGCTTCGGGGAAGGTGAGTCCGAAGAAGCCGGCCTCCCGCATCTTTGTCACGAGATCGGCCGGGATCTCGGCTTCCATGTCCATCTGGTGAGCCAGGGGCGCGATCTCCTTGCGCGCAAAATCGCGTACCATCTCGCGCATCATGGTCTGGGTCTCGGTGAATGTGAAGTCCATGCTGTCCTCGCGGCTGCGGTCAGTCGTAGTCGTAGAAACCCTTGCCGGTCTTGCGTCCGAGATGGCCGGCGGCCACCATCCGGCGCAGCAGAGGACACGGACGGTACTTGCTGTCGCCCAGCCCCTCGTGCAACACCTCCATGATGTCCAGGCAGATGTCCAGGCCGATGAGGTCGGCGAGCGTGAGCGGGCCCATGGGATGCGCCATGCCCAGCTTCATGACCGTATCGATGGCCTCGCGATCGGCCACGCCCTCCATGAGACAGAACACCGCCTCGTTGATCATGGGCATGAGTACGCGGTTGGAGATGAAGCCGGGATAATCCTCGACCACGACCGGCGTCTTGCCGAGGGCGCGCGACACCTCCATGACGAATCCCAGCGTATCCTCGCCGGTGGCCTGCCCGCGTACGACCTCCACCAGCTTCATCACCGGCACCGGGTTCATGAAGTGCATGCCGATGACCTTCTCGGGGCGACGCGTGGCCGCGGCGATGCGCGTGATCGAGATGCTGCTGGTGTTCGACGCGAGCACCGTATCGACCGGGCAGATCGTGTCGAGCTGCTGGAAGATCTCTCGCTTCACGCCGAAATCCTCGAACACCGCCTCCACGGCCAGCTCGGCCGTCTTGCACGCCGTCATCTCGGTGGTGAAGGCCAGACGCGCCAGCACGGCCTCGGCGTCGGCCGCCGTGAGCATCTCCTTCTTCACCTGGCGCTGGAGATTCTTGTCGATGGCCCCCCGCGCGCGGTCGAGCGCGGCGTCGTTGACGTCGACCATCGTCGTGGCATGACCGTACTGCGCGAAGACGTGCGCGATGCCGTTGCCCATCGTGCCGCCACCGATCACTGCGACCTTCATCGCCTACCCCTTCCCGTTGGTACCCGGCCGTGGCCGGCAGTTGTCTTCGACGATCCCGCGGTGCGCGGCCCCGTCACGGCCGTTCGATGGTGAGCGCCACGGCATCGCCGCCACCGAGGCAGAGCGTCGCCAGGCCCCGCTTGCGATCTTCATCCTCGAGGGCGTGCAGCAGCGTGACCAGGATGCGCGCGCCCGAGCAGCCGATGGGATGCCCGAGGCTCACGCCGCCGCCGCGCACGTTGGTGCGATGCGGGTCGAGCTTCAGCTCGCGCATCACGGCCACCGCCTGGGCGGCGAAGGCCTCGTTGACCTCCACCAGGTCGTAGTCGTCGACAGACGTGTCCGTGCGGCGCAGCAGATTGCCCACCGCCGTCACCGGCGCCATCATCACCTGCTTGGGCTCCACGGCCCCGGTCGCATAGGCCACGACCTGTGCCCGGAGGGGCAAACCGTGTTCGCGGGCAAATCCTTCCTCGCAGACGAGGAGAGCGGCCGCACCATCGTTGATGGTGGAGGCGTTGCCCGCAGTGACGCTGCCGCCGTCGCGCTTGAAGGCAGGACGCAACTTCGCCAGCGACTCGCGATTCACGTCGTCACGCGGCCCTTCGTCGCGCTCCACGATCACGGGGTCGCCCTTGCGCTGCGGCACCGCCACCGGCACGACCTCGCGCGCGAAGGCGCCATTGACCCAGGCCGCCACCGCGCGGCGATGGCTCTCGGCCGCGAAGACGTCCTGCTCCTCGCGCGACACACCGTAGGTATCGACAACCCACTCCGCCGTCATACCCATGTGGAAGTTGTTGTACACGTCCCACAGCCCGTCGTTCACGAGCAGGTCGACGATCTTGCCGTCTCCCAGGCGCAGACCGTCGCGCGCGCCCGGCAACGCGTACGGGATGTTGCTCATGCTCTCGAATCCGCCGGCGAGGATGCAGCGCGCGTCGCCGGCACGGATGGCCTGGGCCGCCAGGGCCACGGCCTTCAGACCCGAACCGCACACCTTGTTGATGGTCATGGCGCTCACGCCGACGGGCACGCCGCCGAAGATCGCCGCCTGCCGCGCCGGATTCTGGTGCTGTCCGGCTTGCACCACGTTGCCCAGGATCACCTCGTCGAGCAGCGACGGATCGAGTCCGCTGCGCTCGAGGACGGCCTTGACGGCCTGCGCACCGAGTTCCGGGGCCCGCAGGGGCGCCAGTGCGCCCTGGAAACGGCCGATGGGGGTGCGAACGGCTTCACAGATCACCACGCGCATCTCGCTCACGATCACTCCTTCGCCAGGCCGCGCCCACGACGGGGCCGCGGCGGTGAGTTCTCTGCATATCAACCCCAAGGAAACCATCAACATGGGGTCTGATGCAAATGAAACCTCACCGTCAGGAAGGCCTGGTCACGGCGGTGGCCGGGCGACGCGATCAGATCGCGGGAATAGGGACGATCCGGTGGGCGTCAGCGTGGGCGCGACGTGCGGCGGAGAACCGTGCCGCCGATGCGCCGCGTCCATGGGCGACCCCTCGCGACGGGCGCTGGAAACACGTCCTCGGCCTGCCGACACGTGGGCAAGCCGGGGACGCGCGCGAGTGAGTGCCGGTCGGCGAGACCTACGGACGAGGATGCGGCCCGACGATCGGCGCGGACCCCGGCAAGCCTAGAGAAAGCCGGATTTCACCGCCCCCCAGGTGGCCGACTCGACCGGCGTGCCCTGTTCGCAGAGATTCGGCAGACCGGGGCTCGGCTCGCAGCCCGTTCCCGACGGCGGCACGTCGCCCCCGTAGGGATCGAGCCCATCGAACAGCGTCCAGGTCCCCGACGGACCCACGCCGCTGGACCGATCGGGCGCGCCCTCGTGCGGCAGGTAGGTGCGCTCGTCGACGACGAGATACTGCGTGGGATCCGCCGGATCGACGATCATCAGCGCGACGGTATCCCCCGCGTTGTTGAGGCTCAGACCGGACGAGCCGGCATCATGCGCCTCCTGCCAGGCGACAGCGTCGGAACCGTAGAATACGGCCGTCGCTCCAGGCGCCAGGGTGCCGAAGAGATTCAGGTGCGGCGCGTCGCCGGTGCCGTCGCGCAGATAGTAGGCGGCGAGGTCGACCGGTGAAGCCCCCGTGTTGGCAACCTCGACCCATTCGTCGAGTCGGGAGTCGGCCTCGCCATCGCCGTTCCAGTCGAGCGTGGGGCCGGCGAGGATCTCGTTGATGATGACCTGCGCGCCGGCGGGGACGGTCGCGGCGAGCAGCAGGAAGAGGGCGAGGCCCAGGGAACACCAGGCACGATGCGTCACGTGCTTGCTCCTTCCGGGAGGTCTTCGGTACGATGGGCGGACGGCGCCGCCCCGGAGCGACTGCGGTTGCACGTGGCGCGCCAGATGATCGCCACCGACCGCCGGCCTCGCGAGACCGCGATTTCGTGACCATGCGGCGCGGCGATGTCCGGACAGGCCACGAGGAAGGAGTCAACCGCGGATGACGCTCACCATCGGTGTCGTCGGCGCCGGGACACACGGCGCCCGCTACCTCCGCCACGCCGCGCACGACGTGCCGGGCCTGCAGCCCGTGGCGCTCTGCCGACGCGGTCGCACGGCCGGCGAGGCGCTGGCCACGGAACTGGGTTGCCGCTGGTACGGCGATGCCGCGGACCTCATCGCCGATCCCGAGGTGGCGGCCGTAGTCGTTGCCACGCCGCCTGCCTCGCATCACGAGCTGGCTCGCGCGACCCTGGCGGCCGGCAAGCCCTTGCTGCTCGAGAAGCCCATGACCGGCACGCTCGACGAGGCACGCGACCTCGCCGCGCTGGCCGCCCGGCCGGGCGCGCCGCCGATCATGGTGGCGCAGACGCTGCGCTGGAATCCGGTGCTCAAGCGGGCCCGCGCGCTGGTCCCGCGCCTGGGCCGCATCCACCTGATCCGCCTCGCGCAGCGTCTCGCGCCGACCTCGCTGGCCTGGCAGCGCGAGAGGGCCGTCACCGTGGGGGGCTCGGTGCTGCTCACGGGGGTCCACCTCTTCGATCTTGCACGCTGGCTCAGCGGGCGCGAATTCGTGTGGGTCGCGTCACGGCAGCGGCAGATCCTGAACCCCGTGGTGGAGGACCTCTTCCTCGCGCATGGGGAAATGGACGACGGCTGCTGGGTGAGCCTCGAGGTGACGAAGGTGACGCAGAGCCGCGCGGCGTGGCTGGAGATCGTGGGCGAGGCGGGCCAGCTCCAGGCCGACTACCTGGACGGGGGAATCGTCTTGCGCCGCGGCCGCGACGAGACACGCGAGAACGTGTCGGCGCACGTGCCGACCCTGCCTGCCGTGCTCACCACGTGGCGCGACGTCGTCCAGGGGCGGGCGCCGCTGGCCGTCTCGGTGACCGATGGCCTGCGCACGCTCGAGGTGGTGGAGGCCTGCTACCGCTCGCACGCCGCCGGCGGCGCGCCATGTTCCCTCGACGCGCTCTGAGCCGCGGGTAGCGTGATGCGGCAGTGCGAGCCGCCGCGGCGCGATGTCCGCGGGGTGAAACCGCCGTCGAGCATGCCCGTGACCAGATCGTGCACCAGGCGCGTGCCGAATGTCGGCCGGGTGGACATCGGGCGGTCACCGGTGTCGTCGTATTCGATCACGATGTCGTCACCGTGTCGGCGCGCACGCACGTGGATCTCCCCCACGAGCAGGTCCTGGCAGGCGTGATCCAGCGAGTCGTTGACCAGGCGTGACACGAGCAGGTCGAGCTGCGCGGGATCCGCGCGCAGCGCGAGACCGGTCGGACAATCCACACTGATGACGACGTGGCGATCCTGGCAGCGCGCCTGCAGCGGCGCCACCGCATCGGCGAGGCAGGCGCCGAGATCGACGGTGACTGGAGTGGCCACGAGACCGTCCAGCAAGAGGCGCACCGCCGTCGCCTGCTCCTGCGCCACCATGCGCTCCCATGTGCGCTCCGTGACCTCGAGCAGGGCCCCGAAAGCTTCGTCGCGCTGCCGGCGCGCCGTCTGTGCCTTGCGCTCCGACTCCCACACCCGGGTCGCCGCGCGTTGCTCGCTCTGCCGGTGGGCGGTGACGTCCTGCACGATCTGCACGCACCCCACGAGGGCGCCGGTTCCATCGCGCAGGGGCTGGGCCGTGAGTTGGAGGTAGGCCTCCACGCCGTCGCGCAGACCCGGCACGTGGACCTCGCGGGTCCGGCGCGCGTCGATGGGTATGCCCGCCTGCGCGTCAGCCACGAGCGCGTGCGCGTCGGCGAGCAATAAGGCGAGTCCATCGCGGCCATCGTCTGCGCCAGCCACCGACGCGGCGATCCCCGTGAGCTCCTCGAGTGCCGGATTGCAGGCCACGATCGCGCCCTGCATGTCGATCACGCACGCGGGATCGGGCAGCAGCTCGACGATGCCGAGCAGACGCCGGTTGGCGTCGTGGAGGCGTTGTGCGGCCGTATCGCGTTGCATGGCCTGCAGACATATCTCGGCGATGGACTCGAAGAGGTCGAGCTCCCGATCGTCCCACTCGCGCCGTTGCCCGAGCACCTCGCAGCCGAGCAAGCCGACGACACGACCCTCGCTGCGCAGCGGCACAGCCATGACCGCCGTGATCCCCTGACGGGTCCAGCGATCGCGCTCGACCCAGGCGCCGGCCGGCAGCGAATGCACGTCGGTGATCCGCACGCAATCGCCCCGCTCGAAACGCTCCTGCAACCACGGGTACTCATCCAGCCCGGGCAGCACCTGGTCCTCGGCAAGCGGCGTCACGCCGTCGGCGTACCAGAGTTGACGGCTCTCGAGCCGGCCCCCGGCCGCGCTGATGCGGTACTGGTAACATCGATCGGCACCGAGAAAGAGCCCAGCCGCCGCGAGTGCGCGCGCCATCGCGTCGTCGTGCTGCTCGGGCCGCATCTGCGCCAGGTCCTTGAGGATGCCGTGGATGACACCTTCCACCGCGGGCAGCGGCGTGCGAGTCTGCGCGCGCAGGCTGCGACGTTGCTCGACATCCTGCAGGACGGCGCGCCAGCCCGTGACCTCACCGCGCTCCAGCATGGGCGCCAGATGCAGCGCGACGGCGAGGGCGTCGCCGCCGGCGCGTCGCAGGTGATAGGTCCGGACCCCGAGTCTGCCGCCGTCACGCGCCGTTTCCAGATCCCTGTTGAGCTGGGGGCGCTCGGTGGGTACGAGCAGGTCGATCACGTTGAGGCCCTTCTGGAGATCCATCTCGCCATAGCCCGTGATCTGGAAGAACGCGCGGTTGGCGAAGGTCAGAGTCCGGTTCTCGTCGAGTTCGCAGAGCATGTCCGGCACGATGTCGCCCACGGCCGTGGCCCGCGCGAGGCCCTGTTCCCACACGCGTCCGATCTCGCCCCAGGCCTGCTCGAGACTGCGCCGCTGGCGCAGCAGATACCAGCAGCCGGCCAGCATGGCGAGGCAGAGGGCGGTGACGCCGGTGTAGGTGGGCCAGGTCGGCACCGCCCACGGCCGCAGCATGGCGAGGGGCAAGTTTGCGAGCGAGCTGCATGCCGCTGCGAGGGGACACGAGAATACGAGAAACATGGGGCGAGACTCCTGCGGTCTGCGCCTCCCTGCAATAGCTCTCCAGGTCCATCCGGAGCCGAGATTCAAGAATCGGATTGCCTGCAGTTTAGCTAATGATATCCGTAAAAGCCAAGAGAATTCTCGTCGTCGCGATTGCCCTCCCCTACCGGATCGCGCATCATGCTGGAAAGAAGGGGACTTGCCATGCCGACCCGACTCCATGCGACCGCGTCCGCCCTGCGCCTCGTCCTCGTGGGGGCTGTGCTGAGCGGTTTGCCCCTCGCAATACCCGGCTGCGCGAGCGCCGGCGGCAAAGACCGCTGGCGAGAGCGGCCCTACGACCCGCCGCGCGCCGTGGCTCAAATACGCACCGAAGACGGACGCTGTCCCGGTTCGGCCGGCCCCGCGCCGACGGATGCGCGCCTGCGACTCGGCCTCCCCGGCCCGGTCTCGTCCCTTGATGCGCCGCTCGCGGTGACGGAAGCCGAACGCCACATCTTCGCCAACCTCTACGAGACACTCGTGCGCGTCGACTGCGACGGGGCCGCACGGCCGGGACTGGCGAGCACGTGGGCGGCATTCGACGGCGGTCGAACGTGGGTCTTCGTGCTGAGACCGGGAGCCACGTTCTGGGACGGGGTGCCGGTGTCCGCCGCCGATGTCATCGCGAGCTGGCGGCGTGGGGCGCAGATCCGCGCCGCGCGGGGCGAGCCGGCGACCGGCGGCGCCCTCGACCTCGGACGGGGTGCGGCGGTCGCGGCCGGCCGCGACACCGTCGTCATCCATCTTCCGCAACCGCTCGAACGTCTGCCGCTGCTGCTCGCCAACCCCTCACTCGTCACCGCGCGGTCAGGACCAGGCGCCTGGCCGCTCGGCACCGGCCCCTGCCGGGTCGATACGGCACCGGGGCTCGCCGATACGCTGCGGCTGCGTCCCAATCCGGCACATCCACGCGCGCCTCGCTGGTCGACGCTCACGGTCGTGGACACGCAGGCTGCGCGTGGCGACGGCAATCTCGACGCCGTCGTCGTGCGCGAACGCGACGCAGTCGCCATGTGGCAACGCCGCGGTCTGCGCGCCCACCCACTCCCGTGGGATCGCGTCTACCTCCTGGCGTGCCCGCCCGCCGACGGCGAACGCTCGCCCGCCGAGCGGCAGCGCTGGACGACGGGCTGGAGCGCGCGCGCGCTGGCGCGCGAAACCGTGGCCGAGGCGTGGCCGGCCGAGGATCCGTTCTTCGTCGAACCCGGGGCGAACGTCTGCCCGGAGCTGCCCGGTCCGGTGACGCGTCTCGACTGGCCCTCCTTCTCCTGGCCCGCGGTGGCCGCCTCGCGCGATATCGATCTCGTGCTCTATCCCCGAGGCTGGCCCGAGGCCGGACGCCTGGCCGAAGCGCTGGCCGAGGCCGCCGCCCAGCCCCGCCGCCCGGGACGCGACGTGGTCGGGCGAGGCCCCCTCACCCCCGACTTTCCACCGTCCGGAGCCGCGGCTCCGCAGGCCGTCGCCGTGCCCGCGGCCGACTTTCCCGGGGCGTTCCAATCCGGGCGGGCGGGTGCCTACATCCTGCCCCTCTGGCGCGATGACGCCACCGCGTGCGCCCAGCTCGCCGATCTGGTGACGCGCGCCGACTGGCTCCAGAATGCCGCCATGGGAGCCGGCGATGAGACCACGGTCGTGCCCCCGGGCGCCACCGCGCCGACGCCGGCCGAGACCACGAACATTCCGCGCGCGCAACGCATCGCCCTGCGCCTGGCGCGGGACCAGGTGCTCCTGTCCCTCATGCGCACGCGGGCCACGCTGCTCCTGCGCCCCACCGCCGACATGGTGTGGGATGCGACCGGGCGCCTCGACCTGGGCGCACCGTCCACAGGACAGTAGATATTCCATTAAATATTATCTCAAGACATCAAATTAGGCGCCGAAAGTGAAGGCGTTCCGGGCGACCATGAGCCTTCACCGAGGTGACTTCACAATGAGCCAGTACCAGAGCAACACCGCCGTACTCGACGCGGTCGACTCCAGGGCCCTCGCCGGCAAGTACATGGGTTTCCAGCTTGGCGCCGAGACTTTCGGCATCGCCATCCTGAAGGTCCAGGAGATCATCGGGCTGCTGCCCATCACGCACGTCCCCCGTACACCCGAGTTCGTGCGCGGCGTGATCAACCTGCGGGGCAAGGTGATCCCGGTCGTCGACCTGCGCCGGAAGTTCGCGCTGGAGACGATCGAGGACACGGAACTGACGTGCATCATGGTCGTGCAGGTCGCGATGGATGACCGCGAGGTCACGATGGGCATCATCGTCGACCAGGTGTCCGAGGTCATGGACATCCAGGCCGGCCAGGTGGAGCCCACGCCGTCGCTCGGCGCGACGGAGGCCGAGAACTTCCTCCTGGGTATCGGCAAGTTCAACCAGATCGTCGTGCTGCTCCTCGATGTGGATCGCGTCCTGTCGAGCCACGAGTGGCATCTCGTTGGTGCCATGGGCGACGAGTCATAAACCCCCCGGCTCCTCGTCCAGGCCATGACGGGCCCCGCGTCGCGGGGCCCGTCGCTCTATGCCGGGCATCGTCGTCCGCACATTGCCGTATCCGGCCTACCTGACCTATACTCTGAGCGTCACCCCAATACCCTGAGCGTCACCCCAAGTCGCCGAGGTGGTTCACTCGTCCATGCCGCGCCGCTGTGTCATCCTCACGCTCCTGCTCCCGGCAGCCGCGGCAGCCGCAACCCCATTGCCTCGCGTGGGTCGCTGGCTCGATGCTGCAGCATTCGAGCGCGGTGCACCCTCGCGGGCGCCGTGGCCCGGGCGGATCCCCGCCGCCGACGATCGTGGGTTCGACGTCCTGCACTACGACCTCGATCTGAACCTGGACGTGGCGCACAGCTCCCTGGCGGGCGATGCCGGCATCACCCTGCGCCTGCTCGCGGCGCCGACCGGCGGGCTGCGGCTCGATCTCGTCGATGCCATGCCGGCGAGCGCCGTCGTCTGGGACGGCGCACCCGCGCCCTGGGTGCAGCGGGGCGACAGCCTGCTCGTCACCGCGCCGGCGACGGCGGCCGCCGGCGACACAGCCACCATCACCGTGACCTACGCGGGGCGTCCGCCGCGGCACGGGCCGCTATACTCGGGGCTGATGTTCCGGGCCCACGGCGCGGGCACGCCCGACGACCCCACGGACGACGGTCCGAGCGTCGCCAATGTGAGCGAGCCCTACTCGGCGCATAGCTGGTTCCCGTGCAAGGACCACCCGGCCGACAAGGCCACCCTGCGCCTCGCCGCCGAGACGGCTGACTCCCTCGTGGCAGTATCCAACGGCGTGCGCGTATCCGACACTCCCACGACGCCGGGGCGGCATCGCGTGGTGTGGCGGACCGACCACGCCATCGCCACCTACCTCGTGGGCCTCGCCGTCAGCGACTACGCGACCGCGGACACGCTGTGCCCGTGCACCGCCGGCGATCTGCCCCTGGCGACCTACGCGTTCCCGGCCGACCGGGCCCTCGCAGACACGGTCTTCGCCCCCACATGCGAGATGCTCCAGTGGCTGGAAGGCCTCGCCGGCCCCTACGCGTTCGCCGACGAGAAGTACGCACAGGCGGAGATGATCTGGGGCGGCGCCATGGAGAACCAGACGGCAACCGTGGTGGGCCAGACCGCACTGTTCCAGGGCGAGAGCGCGCATCTCGTGGTGGTGCACGAACTGTCGCACCAGTGGTTCGGCGATGCCGTCACCCCGGCGCGCTGGCGCGATATCTGGCTCAACGAGGGCTTCGCGCGCTACAGCGAGGCACTGTGGCTGGAGCACACCGAGGGGCAGGCGGCGATGCTCGCCTACATGCACCTGCTCGGCCCGGGGCACGACCCCGACCTCTTCCAGAACGCGGGCCTGCTCGGCGACCCCGACCCGCTCATCACGCTGCTCGTCTACAACAAGGGCGCCTGGCTGCTGCACATGCTGCGGTTCCATGTGGGCGATGCCGCGTTCTTCGCCGGTCTGCGCGCCTGGGCCACGGATTCGCGCTGGCACTACGGCGACGCCACCACGGCCGACTTCGTCGCCGTCATGTCCGCGGCCGCAGATGAGGATCTCACCTCCTTCGTCGCACCCTGGCTGGAGACACAGGCCGTGCCGGAGATCGCGGTGCAGGTGCAGCCGCGGCAACCGGGCGATCCCAAGCTCACGCATCTCCTGGTGACACAGACGCAGACGCCGTTCTTTCCACTCACGGTGCCGGTGCGGCTATATTTCGGCGGCGAGACGATCGACGTACGCGTGCGCTGCAACACGCCGCGGCAGGTGGCGTCGGTGCCGCAAGTGGGTGCCGTGGACAGCCTGGTCGTCGATCCCGACGGCTGGTTGCTGTGGCGCGCGGTGACGACCCCGGCGCCGACGATGCAGATCCTCGCGCCCCGGCCCAACCCGGCACGCAACGCGGTCACCCTCGCGTTCACGCTCCGCGAGACCGCCGCGACCACCGTGCGCGTCTTCGATGCCCGCGGCCGGCGCCTGGGCGTGTGGTCGCTCGGCACGCTGGCGGCCGGCGGCGATATCCCGCACACGTGGACATGGGACGGACACGACGACGCCGGCCGCAGGGTGGCAGCCGGCGTCTACTGGTTCGTCATCACGGCTGGCCGCGGCCGTGCCGTGGGCAAGGCCACGTTGCTGCGCTGAGTCGCAACTACCGGCCGGCCGGGGGCGTCCCGGTGGAGTCGGGCGCGATCCGCGTCCAGGTCGTGGTACGGCCGAGCAGCGAGACACCGATGAAGCCGCGCACGTCGAGGGTGCCCGCGTCCTTCAGCTCCATCTTGCACTTGTAGGTCTTGCCGTTCTCGGGGTCGTAGATGGCGCCGTCCTTGTACTTGCCCTCGCCGTCGTACTTGAAGAACCGCACGATCTCCAGACCGAGCAGCGGGCGCGCGCGCAACCCCTCAGCCGGGTTCTTGCGATCGACCTTGATCTGCCCCGCCATGCCGTCCGGATCGTCGGCGGGATACTCGAGTTCCTTCAGCCAGACGATCTTGCCATAGTACCGGTCCCCGCGGCTGAAGACCTCGACGTGGGCCTTGCCGTTCTCGGTGAGCCACAGTCCACATACGGCGTCGGCGTCGCCATGATCGTCGGCCACGGCGACGGCGGCAGGCGTGAGTGCGCCCACGACGATCATGGAGAAGACCAGGGCGAGGGCGGATCGGCCGGAGGTCATGCGCGTCACGTCGTGTCCTTTCGGTTGCTGGCGGGTCGCCGGCATGGCGACGCGTGTGGCCAGACTAGCCGACCGCGGCCGGCCGCGTCCAGCCGCGATCTCAGCCGTCGTCTCAGTCGAGCGGGCGTAGCGGTGCGATGCGTGGGATGATGTGCTTGCGGCCCGCGTCGCGAAAATCGACGGTCACCAGCAGGTCGCCGCCCTGCCCCTCGACGCGCACCACGACGCCGGCCCCGAAACTCGCATGGGCCACGGCCTGGCCGGGGAAGTAGGGCGCGGTCTGTGCTACGTCGCGCTCCCAGTCGACGTCACGACTCGCCGTGGTCGCCGGCGCGGGCCGACGCCGGCCATGAAGCGAGCCCCAGTCCTGCGGACGCACTGCGGGGCCGGTGCTGCGCGCGGACGCCGCGCGGACCCGACGGGACGCGGCACCGGACGCGGCACCGGACGCGTCGCCGAAGAGCGCACGCCCCACCGGCGCCTGCCAGCCGCGGTTCAGCTCCTGGCGCGTGCACACGTCGTCGGGAATCTCGCGCAGGAAACGCGAGGGGAGGCTGTCCTCGTAGGCGCCGAATCGCCGGCGGCGCGCGGCGTGCAGCAGATGGATCCGCTCCCGCGCACGCGTGAGCGCCACGTAGAAGAGACGGCGTTCCTCCTCCACTCCCGCCTCGGTGTCGCTGCTCGAGATATGCGGCAGGAGATCGTCCTCGCAGCCGGTCAGGATGACCACCGGAAACTCGAGTCCCTTGGCCGTATGCACCGTCATCAGGCGCACCACGCCCTCGCCATCGGGGATGGTGTCCGGATCGGCGACGAGGGCGATCTGCTCGAGGAACTGGAGGAGCGTGCCGCCATCGCTGGCCTCGTCGAACGACTGCGCTGCGTTGACCAGCTCGGCAATGTTCTCCAGCCGGCTCTCCACGCTCTCGGGCTCGTCTTGCTGGAGGTGTTCCTCGTAGCGGATGTCCTTGATGATGCGCGTCAGCAGTGCCGGCACCCGCAGCATGCCCTCGCGTGACGCGGTGCGCCACCGCGCGACCAGATCGAGGAAGGTGCGCAGGCGTCCGGCCGCGGCGCCGCCCACGGCAGCTTCGAGCAACCCCGGCGCGACCGCCGCCTCGCCGGGCGTGAGGTCGGCCTCGGCCGCCGCCCCCAGCAAGCCGCCGACGCTGGCTTCGCCAAGGCGGCGTTTCGGCACATTGGCGATGCGTTGCAGCGACACCACATCGGCCGGGTTGGCCACCAGCTTCAGGTACGCCAGAAGGTCGCGGATCTCACGCCGTTCGTAGAACTGCACACTGCCCACCACCTGGTGCGGCACGTGCGCGCGGCGCAGCGCGTCCTCGATGAGGCGCGACTGGGCGTTCGTCCGGTAGAGCACCGTGACGTCGCCGCGCGGGCGGCCGCCGGCCGTCACCTCCCGCACGATGCCCACCACGCGCGCCGCCTCGTCCTCCGCGTCGAGGTACTCCTCCGCCACCAGCGGTTCGCCGGCGCCGGCATCCGTCCACAGGTTCTTGCCCTTGCGCCGCCGGTTGTGGGCGATGACCGCGTTGGCAGCCGCGAGGATGTTGCCCACGCTGCGGTAGTTCTGCTCCAGGCGCAGCACATGCGCGCCCGGAAAGAACTGCTCGAACTCGAGCATGTTCTCCACGCGCGCACCGCGCCAGCCGTAAATCGCCTGATCGTCGTCGCCCACGACGAAGAGGTTTCCGTGCGCGCTCGACAGCAGCTTCACGAGCAGGAGCTGCAGCGGGTTCGTGTCCTGGAACTCATCGACCAGCACGTGCTCGAAGCGCTCGGCGTAGCGCCGCCGCACCGCCTCGTGCTCCTCCAGCAGGCGGACGGTCTTGAGGATGAGGTCGTCGAAATCGACGGCGTGGCAGCGCGTCAGAGCCTGCTCGTAGGCGCCGTAGAGGCGCGCGTACACCTCTTCGACGTAGGTGCCCGCACCCGCCACTGCCGCGACCGGCGCCACGTCGTCGTTCTTCCAGCCGCTGATCGCGGCCCGCACGCCCGGCACGGGGAACTGCTTGGCGTCCACCTTCTCGTCGGCGAGCACGCGCTTGAGCAGACGCTTCTGGTCGTCGGTATCGTAGATCGCGAAGCCTGGATCGAGGCCGCTCACCGCACCATCAGCACGCAGGATGCGCACGCCCGTGGCGTGGAAGGTTCCGATCCAGTACGGCGCCCGGCCGGCCCCCACGGCACGATCGACTCGCTCGCGCATCTCGCGCGCAGCCTTGTTGGTGAACGTGTATGCAAGCACCGCGCCGGGCCGCACGCCGCGCGCGAGCAGCCAGGCGATGCGTGTGGTCAGTACGCGGGTCTTGCCGCTGCCCGCACCGGCGACCACGAGGACGGGGCCATCGGGGGCGGTCACGGCGGCGCTCTGCGCCGGATTCAGGTCGTGCAAGAGGTCTTCGGACACGGGTGCTCCTTCACCGGGTAAGTCGCCGACCCTAGAAGTCGGGGCCGATGCTGAACTGGAAGATGTTGCCGCCGATCTTGCGCAGGTCCGTGCGCCACGCCCAGTCGAGCTTCACGGGCAGGAACAGGAAGTTGAAACGCAGCCCCAGGCCCACGTCGCCATGCAGTTCGTCCATGCCCCAGCGGCCCGAGTCGTCGCTGCCGAAGAGCTTGACGCGGTCGGTCCAGGCGCTGCCGGCATCGAAGTACAGGGCCCCGCCGATGCCGGTGATGCCCCAGCGCGCCGGCCAGCCAAAGATCAGGTAATCCACCAGCGGCAAGCGGTACTCGAGGCTGAAGAGCGCCAGCTTCGAGCCGGCCAGGGCCGGCAACGTCTGGTAGTCGTAGTAACGGTAGCCGCGTAAGGTCCATGGTCCGCCAATGATGAAGGCGCGGGGATCGGCGCCGTCGCTGCGCGCATACGTGACGTGCAACGCCAGGCTGTTGCGCCGCAGTGGCAGCCAGTACTTGCGCAGATCGAAGACGCCGGTCCAGCGATCGAGGCCGGAGTCACCCAGCGGCACGGTGCGCGAGAAGCTCGCCGACCAGCGACTGCCCAGCATGGGCCCGTGCAAACCGTAGAGCGCGTTGTCGTGCACGTAGTCGAGTTCGGGCTCGAGTAGCAGGTTGTTGCGCCGATCGGTGGGCACGAGGAAGCCGAAGTTGTCGACGTCGTAAAGCGTGCGCTCGCTGCGCATGGCCTGGAGCGTGAGGTCGATGCGGTCGAAGGTCGAGAGCGGATAGCTGGCGCGGCCGAAGACGCCGTAGTTCTTCTCCTTGAAGAGTGTGTCGTTCGTCAGCAGTTCCCCCACGCTCGTGAGGACCGAGTTGTAATAGTTGTTCAGCAGGAAGGCGCCGCCGCTCAGGTTGATGCGATGATCGAGGCGCGTGTAGGTGAACGCGAGGTCGCTGTTGTCGAACGACCCGTAGAAATTCAGCAAGATGTCCAGGCGACGATCGCCGAGGTCGTCGGAGAGCGTGATGATGTTGGCAAGGCCGAGACCGCCGGCGCTCGTCCAGTATACCGAACCGCCGGCGAGGGCCTGCGAGGCATCGAGGCGGAACTTCGGCCGATAGGGCTCGATGCGCCCGATGCGCTCGGGATCGATGAGCAGCGAATCGGGCGCCGCGGCCCGGTCGACGAGGCGCGGCGGCGCTTGCGCCACCGGCGCCGGCGCCGTGCCGGTGGGCTGGCGGTGCGACCACTCGGCCAGGAAGGCGTCGGCGGCATAGAGGTCGTAGCCCGCATAGTGAAAGGCGCTGAAGACGAGGCGATCACCACGTGCACTGTAGGTCAGATGCTGGATTCCACCGAGCAGGTTCGTCAATCGCCGTTCCCCGACGACCTGCGACCCCGCGGAATCGAGTTGTGCGACCGACAGGTTGGCCAGGCCATCGGAAGCGTCGACGAGGGCGAGAGTGCGCGGGCCCACCCAGATGGGTTCGCGGCGGCCGTCGGCGGACTCCCAGAGTCGGTGGCGCCGACCGCTCACGACGTCGAGGATCTCCACGGCCGGAGCCGGCGCCGTGCGGCTGGTATCGTCATTCGCATCACCGGTTCGCCGCGCCCACAGCAGCGTGCGGCGACCATCCGCGTCCACGGCGAACTCGCTGGCCAGCTCCGCCATCGTGTCGAAGGCGAAGACCAGTCGCCGGCCATCGGGCGACCAGCGGGGGCTGCCCTCGTCGCCCACGTCGTCGGTGAGGCGGTAGAGACGTACGCCGTCGCCGAGATCCTCGGGGACGCCGATCGCGTGGTCGGCGGCAGCGAGGGGCGCATCGCCGCCCAGATCGACGAGGTACAGATCCGTGCGCCCGTAGCGCGTGCCCACCACGGCGACGGTGCGTCCGTCGGGCGACCAGGCTGGATTGGCGATGATATCCAGACCCAGGCGCAGGCTACGGGTGACGTCGCCGGTCTCCACGTCGATGGTGTGGAGGGTCTCCGCGTTGTCGCTCTTGGCCACGAGGGCGATCTCATGACCTTCGGGCGACCAGGTGAGCCCCGAGCGGAAGCTGTGGAAGCTCTCGAAGCGGTCGCTGCGCATGCTACGGCCGAGGCGCCGCAGGATCCGCCCGTCGATGGCGGAGGCCAGCACCAGGTCGAGCAGCCCATCGCGGTCGGTGAAGTAGACGACGCGGTCGCCATCGGGACTCAGCGCCGGACGTTCATTGTACGAGGCGCGGTCGACCTCGTGGTCGGTAAGGGGCCGCGCAATGTCCGCTGCCTGCTCGAGTCCCGCGTAATCCGGCCAGTAGCGCCGGCGCAGCTCGCGGCTGTAGATCTTCTGCAATTCCTCCATCGACAGGCCATACACGCGGTGCAGCGCCTTGTCGACACTGCGCTGGCGTCCCACCGCGCGCCAGAATTCGTTCAGTTTCTCGGCGCCGTAGCGGTCGCTGAGCAGGCGCATCGCCGCCTGGCCTTCCTTGTAGACGAGGAAGCCACTCGCGAGGTCCAGGGGCACGAGGTAGTCGTTGATGGTGGCGTCGCGGATCACCATGTCCGCCTCGGCGTCCCAGCCCGACGACAGCCACTCGGCCACGCCCTCGGCAAACCAAAGCGGGATCTGGAAGAACGCGTTGCGGCCCAGCTCGGCGCCGCGCGGCCCGTAGGCCATGTCGAACATGAAGACGTGCACCAGCTCGTGGCGGATCACGTGCACGAAGTCGGCCTGCGAACCGTCGTACGGCAGCACGACGCGATTGCGGAAGGGTTCGCTGAATCCGCCGGTGCCCTCGCCGATCAGGTAGTCGGAGATGTTGGTCTGGGCAAAGGCCGCATGGCTCGAATAGAGGATGAACGGCACGCGGAACGGCAGCTCGCGGTCGAGCCGATCGGCGTACTCCTTGTAGGCACGCTCCGCGATCACCGCGGCGCGCACGGCCAGCTCGTCGGCGCCGTCGTGGAAGTGGATGTCGAAGTGGGGAGTGACCAGCACCTGCCAGCTCAGGGCGTGCGTCTGGACCTTGTTCTTGCCGTACTGCGCCCCGGCCGGCGCCGCCAGCAGCAGCGCACAGGCGAGCACGACGGCCACACCGACGACGCGGCTAGTATTCGAATCGGTACTTGAGGTCCACATTGTACGTCGCATCGCCCTGGTACTCGTCCACACGGCGGCGGATCTCGGTCTGCAGCAGCAGGTGGTTGGTAATCTGGTACTCCACGAGCAGATCGCGGTCGTCCGCGTTCAGCCCCTGCGCGTACTTCACATAAAGGTCGTTCCAGAGGTACTTGCCAAGTCCGATGAGCGGATCGAGGCCGGCCCCGCCGGGTTGCTGGCGCTGGATCTGCTCGAGCTCCACCGTGTCGAAGAATCCCATCTCGCCGGCGATCTCCCGCTCCAGGACGTTCAGGCCCGCACCCAGGGAGGCGTTGGCCAGGGCCGTGCGGTCGCCCTGCTCGTCGGGATAGGGCGATAGTCCCATCAGCATACGCTCGATCGCGTCGCGCGGGTAGCCGCTCTCGCTGCTGTAGGTGATCTCCGGCGCGTTCAACGGCCCGGCGGCGTGCACCGTGAGGCGCTCGATCACGCTGGTGCCACCGGCCTGCCCGCGCAGACGCACCCGGGTCTCGGCATCGAGATCGACTTGCGGGACCAGCCCCACCTCGCGGCTGAAGTCGAGACGGCCACGCACGACCTTGAACGAGTTGTTGAACACCGGCAGACGGCCGCTGTCGACGTCCATGCGCCCGCGCATGAAGAGGCCGTCCTCGTCGCGCACCACCGTCACGTCCCCGGACATGTCCAGCTCGTAGTTGCGGTTGAGGATGCGCGCCGTGCGCGGCGGACCGGTCACGTGTACGTCGGCCAGCCAGGCGGGCGACACCGTCGCCACGGTGGCCTCGTCCGCACCCGGCTCGGCAGCGAACGTGCCCGTGTAGCGGCCGCGGATCAGCTCCAGGTCGCCGGTGAACTTGGGCACGAGCATGTCGTCGGGGCCCACCGAGACACCCGTGATGCGGGCATTCCGCGAGCGGACCAGCGCGCGCAGATCCGGGATCGAGGCGAGCAGGAAGCGGTCGGTGTCGAATTGTACATCGAAGCCCGTCACCTTCAGGCCGTCGAAGGTGACGGTGCCCGTGCCGGCCAGCGTCCCCTTCATCCCTTCCTCGCCGTGCAACTGTGTGAGCGTGAGCACGTCGCCGCCGAACACCCCGCGCACGAAGCAGTCGTGGTACACCTCCTCCGTGTTGCGCAGCACGAACCCGGCATCGCGGATGGCGATCTCGCCCTGGTACTGCGGATGTGCGAGTGGACCCGAGATCGTGATCTCGCCCTCGCCGCGCCCGCTGCTCTCGACGAAGGCATTGGTCGCCACGGCGAGCGGCTGGAGATCCGAGTCGTGCGGCACCGTGATCCGCGCGTAGAAGGGTCCGTCGAGGGGCGACGTCGGACTCGAGAGGAAGTCGAGCGTCACCGGGATCTCCAGGCGGCCCCGCAGCGCGAACTGGTCCTGCTGGCCCTGCAGATCGGCGAGCGTGAGCTGCGAGGCATCGGCATGGACGCTGCCGGTGAGGCGATCGAGGTGGAGCCAGTGGATGTTGAAGGGTGCACTGTCGAGCTGGCCGGTGACCTCGGGCGATCGCGAGGTGCCGCCCACGTGGAGCTGGCCGTCGACACGGCCGGACAGACGATCGAGAGCCGGCAGCGCGAACTGGTCGAGGAAGGCCCAGTCGCCGCCGGTGACGGTCAGCTCGAGGTCGAGGTCGGCGCCGGGCCAGAAGTCGGTGATGCCGGTACCCGGATGCGACACCGAGCCGGCCCCCAGCACGAGGCCGTATTCCGTGCCCAGGTACATGTCCTGCAGCGTCACCACACCGCCACGCAGGCTACCGTTCACCGCCATCGTGTCGACCCGCGCCAAGGGGAAGCTCGCGCCGGCGAGGGTGCCCCACAGGTCGACCTCCGGCACGTCGGGCGTGCCGCCGAGCCGCGCCCGTGCCGTGACCCGCCCCCCCGGCCGACCGATCTCCGGTAGCAGGGGTACGAGGAAGTCCAGGTCGACCTGCTCGAGATCGAGCTCGCCGTCCAGGGGCGCGTCGCCGTGGTAGTCGACACGGCCATCGACCACGCCCTGGGCCGACTTCACGCGCAGCGCCGGGATCTGTAGACGCCGCGGCCCCACGCCTATCCTCGCCGGCGCCGTCGTCTGCCAGCTATTGCCGGCAAAGTCCACCCGCAGGCGATCGAGCGCGATGTCGGCGCCCGCGTCGGACAGCGTCGCGGTGCCGCGCAGGCTGAGCAGCGTGTCGCCACGCACCGCCAGGAACGAGTCGACCCGCGCCGCGCGAGCCGAGGCCTGGCCCCACACGAGGTACTCGCCCAGGGGAACGCCGCGCAGGGCCAGGTCGGTGCCGGTCACGGCCGCCTGCAGCGACCAGTCGTCACCGAGCACATCGGTCGCGGACACGGACATGTCGCCGGCGCCGGCCGTGAGCGGACCCACGGCGGCATCGCCGAGGCGGTACTGCCCGATGAGATCGAGGTTCGCGATGGGACCGTGCAGGGCACCGCCCCCGGCGAACCGGCCCCGCATCGCCGGCAGGCCCCAGTCGGACGGCACGTCGCGAAGGTTCCCCGCGTCCACGGTGAGGGTGCCGTCGAAGATCTCGGCGTGATCGGAGGTGCCGACGAGCCAGGCGTGGATGCTTCCGCGCTGCAGATCCACTCGCCGGAAATCCAGGCTATCCGGCCACGCCACGACGTCGACGCGGCAGGTGTCGAAAGGCATGACCGCGACGCGCCCGTCGGCGAGGGTGCCGGTCACGCGGGTCCGGTTGTCCTGCGTGGTGTGCAGGATGCGCAGGCGTCCGTGCCCGTCGGTCTCGGGCAGGTCCTTCGCCTCGGGCACCAGGCCCGCCGCCAGATCGAGGTCGGCCGCGTCCCCGTCCACGACCACGCGAGCCTGCCCGTCGCCCGTGGAAGTCACGGTGACGGCACCGTCGAACATGGCGTCGTTCACGCGCCCGCGCACGCGGCGAAAATCCACGAGACCCGGCGTGATCACGGCGGTACCCGTGGCATCCACGACATGCCACGAGATCAGATCGCCGGTGAAGGTGGCATCGAGGCGCACGGTGTCGGCCGCCGCGCGGATATGCGCCGTCAAGGCGCCGTCGGCGGCAAAATCGAGGTTGAGGCCGGTGAGGTCTGCCACGTCGCTGCTCTCGACCCGCTCGGCGTTCACGCGCAGATCGAGTGGGCCCGCGCGGTCGACGCGTCCCTGCACCGTCACCTCGGAACCATTGAACATGGCCTCGAGCTGCTCGGTACGCACGCCCGTGTCGTCGACGACCGATTCGCCGTATAGCCGCGCGAAGTGGGCGTCGCGGGTGTCCCAGTCGAGGTGCCCGCCGCGGCTGAAGAGCCGCAGGGTGTGACCGTCGGCCGCCACCTCGCCGCGCCAGCCGAACGAGGAGACGCGCTCCACCAGACGTCCGTCGGGGCTGGACACCTGCGCGGCCGCCGCATCGATCGCGACGGTGTCGATATGCAGGCGTGGGATATCGAGATGGGACGGCTCGGTGCGGCCGGACTCGTCCTGGGCAGGCTTCACCCCGCGGCCCTGGTGATGGTAAACCTCGGCACGCGCCACGCGGGCGCGGTGCAAGTGCACGTCGCGCCCGAGCACGTCGCGCAGTCGGAAGTCCATTTCCAGCGTGTCCACCGACACGATGGTGAGACCGCCATCATCCTGGGGTCGGCTGTAGACCAGCCCATAGAGATCGAGACCGGCAAAGAGTCGCGGGTGGTATGCGCGAATCTTCAGCTCGCCCTGCCCGCCGCCCGTCAGGTAGCGGTTCAGCAGACGCGTGGTCAGAGGCGCCATGAGCTGGGGATGCGTGCCGAGCACCACCACAGCCGCCAGGATCACGGTCCAGGCGATGATCGTCGGCCAGTGTATCGAACGGTGCCACATCGTACCGTGAGTCTCCGATCAGAAGGCGTAGCCCAGCGAGAAGTGGGCCCGCCAGCGGTCATCCACGAACGTCTGCGTCAGGCTCTCGTAGCGTGCGCGCTTCAGCGGCCAGCCAACATCCACCCGGAAGGGGCCGAACGGCGTGTTCAGGCGCAGTCCCGTGCCGATGCTGTAGCGATAGTCCCAGATCTTCGTACTCGTCGCCTCATTCGGATCGCCCGGGTCGCTGGTCAGGCGAAAGGCTTTCCAGCGCAGGTCGCCGAGATTCTCCCAGACGTTGCCACCGTCGAGAAACACGGCGCTGGCCAGATTCCACCGCGAGAGCAGCGGCAGCGGGAAGCGCCACTCGACGTTGGTGATGAGCTGGTAGTTGCCGCCCCGGGCCGGATTATTGGGCAACGGGACGTCGGAACCGAAACCGATCGCATCGAGTTCCGCCTGGTCCACGAGCTGCGGCCCCAGGCTGTTGTCGCGGTAGCCGCGCACGGTGAAGGCGCCGCCGGCGAAGAAACGATCGTCGTATGGCACGCCGTTGGCGCCGAGCTTGCGCGACTTGCCGTAGGGCCGCACCGCTCCGATCCGCGCCCGCACCGCCAGAACGCCTCCGAGCACGCGCGTGTACGCCTGGTAACTCCCGCTGATCTTGAGGAACGAGTTGTCGCCCCCGATCACGCCGCCGGCCACCTCCTCCTGCGTCGTCAGATAATGCCCGCGCGCCGGATCAAAGGGGTTGTCTCGGGCGTCCATGAAGAGCGAGTGCAGGAGCGACCGCGTCTGCGTCTGCGTGACGTTGGCCTCGATGAAGCGCTCGCGCAGGCTGTCGGGGGCGATCGGATGCAGCTCGGGCTTGACGCGCCGCAGGCGGAAATCGAGGCGATTGGTGACGCGCAGGCCGCTCTCGCGCGACGTGCCCACCGTGATACCCTGGACGTTCTGGATCAGGGCCGATTCGCCGCGCGTCTCGCGGCGCGCGAAGACATTGATGTCCAGGGGATAGACGCCGCCCAGGAGGTGCGGCGTGCGATAGAGCACGTCGCCGCGGTAGTTGAGGTCGCCCTGGTGGAAAGCGCGCCGTTCGTTGATGATGTCCTCGACGTTCCAGTAGCCGCGCATGCGCACCTGGAGGCGGCGACCGGTGCCCCACAGATTGTTGTGCCCCCACCCCACGAGCGCGCGGATGCGCTCGCGGCTGCCGATGCCGGCGCCCAGTTCCCAGAAGGCCGGCCGGCGCTCGGTGACGCGTATCTCCAGCGCGGCCCTGGCGTTCACGCTGTCCCAGTCGGCGGGAACCGCATTGACGTCGCGGAAGAGTGCCGTGGCGAGCAGGCGCTGCCGCGACACCTCGACCTTTCGCCAGGCGAAGAGGTCGCCCGTGGCGATTTCCAGCTCCCGCGCGATCAGCCGCGTCTTGGTGGTGCGGTTGCCCGAGATGTCGATGCGGCTGACGTGGTACGCCGGTCCGGGCGCGATGGTGTAGGTCACGTCGGCACTGAACCGATCGGGGGATGCGGTGGGCCGGATCGTCATGGCCGGTTCGATGCGCACCTGCAGGTAGGCGCGGTCCCAGTAGAGCGAGCGCATGCGGTAGATGTCCTGTCCGTAGCCGTTCAGATCGGCGGGAGCCGGCTGCCCCTCCACCAGGACCAGCGTCGCCCGTAGATCGCGCTCTGAGATGAGGCCGGGATCGACGAAGTGCACGCCACCGATCGTGGTGAAGGGTCCCTCTACGACGCGGATGTGCAGCACGTCGCCGCGCTCGGGCAACGTGCTCACCGAGTCGAGGGCCGCGGTCGCGTCGTGATAGCCGTGCTGGCGGTAGAAGTTGCGCACCAGACGCAGGCGGGAGTCGATCACGTCGGGGCGGTAGCTCGCCACGCGCAGGGGATGCCGCCAGTTCGGCTCCTCGAGGCGCAGGATCGTCTTGAGTTCCGTGTCCGAGAACGCCTGGTTCCCGTGGATCTCGATCCTGGCGAGGCGGCTCTCCTGCAGACCGTAGTCCAGCTCGTCAACGGCATGCGCGTGCGAGACGGCGAGCAGCGCCAGAGCGAGGCCGGCCGTGGCGAGTATACGGGCCGCATGCGCCCGCACCGTACGCATTCCCGTCGCTGTCGCTCGCGTCGCCTGGATTGACGTCACCTGGAGTTTCCCTTGCCGTCCCTGCGTCGGCCGTGTTCCCTTGGGAGGCGTCGTCGGATCATCCGCCTCGTCGCGAGACCACGGAGGCATCCATGCCACTGCATCCCACGCGCGTCCGTTTCGCGGTCATCGCCCCGCTGGCCATCCTGCTCGCCTTACCACTCGTCGTGGGCACGGGCTGCGAGCATGGCGATACGCGCCTCACGCTCGCGGACCTCAGCCACGGCGAACGCGAGTTCCTGACGCGCTTCGTGATCCTCGAGCGCGCCCGGGCCGTGGCCCAGGCCGACCCGCCCGTCGGCGCCGCCCTGCTCGACTCGCTGGCCGCCGCCTGGGGCGACAGCGCAATCGCCACGGCGCGTGCGCAGCTCGCCAACGACCCACTCCGCGCCGCCGAGGTGTACGACCTGCTGGGCCGGATCCTCTCGGCGGAGGCAGATTCGCTCGCGCAGGCCCCGGTGGCGCGCCGACTGCGCGCACCCCTGCCCCGGCCGGCGCCCGGCCCCGAGACCGTCTCGCCACGATGATGCGCCGCGGCCGGCGTCATGGCAAGCGCCGGGCTAGTGACCCGTCACCTTCCAGACGTCCAGCACCACCACGAAGGTCATGAACAGAAGCAGGATGATCAGCCCCATCTGGGTCGCGATGGCCTGCACCCGTTCGGCCACGGGTTTGCCCCGCAGGACCTCGAAGACGAGGAACAGCACGTGACCCCCGTCCAGCACCGGAATCGGCAAGAGATTGAGCAGGAAGAGGTTGACCGAGAAGAAGGCGATGAACTGCATGAGATGCCCGAAGCTCCAGCGTAGCATCTCGCCCGCCACCTGGCCGATGCGGATGGGACCGCCCACGGCCTCGATCCCCAGCTTGCCGCCGAAGAACTGCGACAGCACCTCGACGGTGGCCCTGGTGGTGGCCCAGGTCGCTCGGTGGCCGATCTTGATCGCCTCGCCGAATCCGACCTTGCGCTCGGCATAGTAGCGCTCGAAATAGATGCGCCCCACGGTGGAGTCGGGCAGGATCTCCGCGGCCCGCGGCACGACCTGGCCCTCGTGGCGCTGGCCCTCGTGCTCCCAGACGACGTCGACGGGCTCGTTCTCCTTCTCGTTGATCACCGATGCGATCTGGTTGTAGGTGCGCACCGGCCGGCCGTCGAGTTCCAGGATGCGATCACCCTTGCGCAGGCCCAGCTCGGCCGCCGGACCGTTGCGCTGCACGAGTCCGACCAGATTGTCGTGGGGCTCCATACCCACGCTCCAGGAGCCCGTGGCCTGATCGTATCCCGGCGTGAGGGAGAGGTTGAGGGTGTGGCCGTCGCGCTCCACGGTCAGCGGTACGGCGAGGGGCTGCGAGGTGGCACCGATGTCGTAGCTGGGTTTCACGAGATCCTGCACCAGGTCATCCCAGGTGTCGACGCCGCGGCCGTCCACGCGCAGGATCTTATCGCCCGACGCGAGGCCTGCCGTCGCCGCCGGACCGCTCGCCGCCACGGATCCGATCTCGGTGATCGGTACGACCTGCAGGCCCTCCTGGTAGACGATGCCCGTGTAGATGACGTACGCGAGCAGCAGATTGAAGAGCGGACCCGCCACGAACACGAGGAACCGCTGCCACGCCGGCTTGCTCACGAAATGGCGCTCCAGGGGGATGTCCTGGTCGAGACCCGCCGCCTCGCGATTGCCCGCCTCGGTTCCCAGCGGGTACTTGCGCTGGTCGAGGGTGCCGGCGTCCTGGATCTCCTCCATGAGCCCCTCGCCGGCCATCTTCACGTAGCCGCCGAACGGGATGAGGGAGATGGTGTACTCCGTCTCACCCCAGCGCTTGCGCACGACCTTGGGGCCCATGCCCACCGAGAAGGTCTTCACGTACACGCCGAAGACCTTGCACATCAGGAAGTGCCCCAGCTCGTGGACGATGACCACGAGGCCCAGGGTGAACACGAAGGCGAAGATGGTGATGGCGAAATTGCTCGTCACGTCAAACCTCGGTCAGCAGTTGCGAGGCGGTCCGGCGCGCGTCGTCATCGACCGCGAGCACAGCCTCCAGGTCCGCCGGCGTCGGCGGGGCGAGTTTATCGAGGCAGCCGGCAATGATGGCCGCCAGGTCAATATAACGCAGTTTCCTCGCCAGCACGGCGGCCACGGCCACTTCGTTGGCCGCGTTCAGCACGATGGGCGCGGCGCCGCCGGCCACACCGGCCTCGCGCGCGAGGCGCAGACAGGGGAAGCGTTCGAGGTCGGGCGCCTCGAAACGCAGCGCACCGATGGCCAGCAGATCCAGACGCGGCCCCGGCAGCGGCCAGCGCCGCTCGCCGGTGATGGCATACAGCAGGGGTAGTCGCATGTCGGGAAGCCCGAGCTGAGCGAGTACCGAGCCATCGACGAACTCCACCAGCGAGTGCACCCACGAACCGGGATGCACGACCACCGCGATATCGGCGTACGGCAGGCCGTAAAGGTGGTGCGCCTCGATCACCTCGAGACCCTTGTTCATGAGCGTGGCGGAGTCGACGGTGATCTTCGGACCCATGGACCACGTCGGGTGCCGCAGCACCTCGTCGAGGGTGACAGTGGCCAGCTTCGCGGCCGGCGTCTCGCGGAAGGGACCGCCCGAGGCGGTGAGCACGAGGCGTGCCAGGTCGGCGCGTTGCCGGCCCGCAAGCGCCTGTGCGATCGCCGAATGCTCCGAGTCCACGGGCAGCAGTTCGGCTCCGCCATCGCACACCGCCGCGCGGACCAGATCGCCGCCCATCACGAGCGACTCCTTGTTGGCCAGGGCGATGCGCAGCCCGCGCCGCGCTGCGGCCAGCGTGGGCTCCAGCCCGGCCGCGCCCACCAGGCCGTTCACGACGACGTCGGCAGGAGCTTCGTCCACCAGCGCGCTCACGATGCGCGCAACGGACGGCAGCAACCGGTCGCCGAACACGCCCGCCGTCGCGGCGGCGGCGTGGGCGTCCGGGTCGGCCACAGCCACCAGCGGTGTCCGGCTCGAGGCCGGCAGCGTGGCGAGGGCCGCCGCCAGTTCCTGCCAGCGACGCTGCACCGACACGGCCGTCACCTCGAGACGTCCGGGGAAACGCGCCACCAGGTCCAGCGTCTGCGTACCGATGCTGCCGGTGGCGCCCAGCACGGCCAGCCGCAGAGGCTCGTCGAGTGTCTGCCGAGGCCCATCCCACGGGTAGACGCCGGCATGCCGCGCGGACGCGGCGTCGGGCTGATGTACACGGTCGGACGTCATCGTCGCCTCACATCACGAAGTAACGGCAGTAGTAATATACGAGCGGGGCGGCGAAGAGCAGCGAGTCCATGCGATCGAGCACGCCGCCGTGGCCGGGCAGCAGCCGCGCCGAATCCTTGGTGCCCGCGTCGCGCTTGAACATCGATTCCACCAGATCGCCGAGCTGGGCGACGAATGCCGTCACCACGCCGAGCACCGCGCCGGCGAACGTGGTCATGAACGGCAGGAAGCCGGCCGCGCACAGGTATCCCACCACAGCTCCGCCAACGAGGCCGCCGGCGGCTCCCTCCATCGTCTTGCCCGGACTCACGCGGGGCAACAGCTTGTGCCGTCCCATTGCGATGCCCACCAGGAACGCCGCGGTGTCGCAGCTCCACACGACGAGCGCCAGGTAGAAGACCAGGCGCGCCCCCAGCGCCGGATCGGCGCCGAGATTCGCCGGCAGTTCGCGCAGCATCACGAGATGGCTGCCCAGCCAGCCCACGTACATCACGCCGAGCACCGTCACGGCGCTGTTGGTGAGCGCCCGGTGTACGTCGGGTCGCAGCAGTTCGCGCACCATCACCGCCAGCAGGAAGAGGGTGACGATGAGCGTCACCGCCGGACCGCCGCGGAACACGTGCAGGCTCACGGCCACCCCGCCGCCCGCCCCCAGCCAGCGCGATGGCTGGTATCCCTTGGCCGCCATCAGGTCGTAGAACTCGTTCAGTCCCAGCAGGATGATGAGATCGACGAGGAGCAGGAAAAAGAGGCCGCCGCGGTCGGTGATCACGTAGAGGCAGGGAACGCCAAAGACGATGACGACGAGCCGGGGTCCGATCCCCGCACGCCGTAGACGCCACCACCAGTTCTCCCGCACGGCGCCGGTGGCGCCGCTCACGAGCGCACCCTCAGCAGCTTCTTCCAGCGCTCGACGCTCCACGGACTCGCGTCGTCCCTGCGGTCACTCGCCGGCGACGCCGACGGGAGTCCACCGAAGCGCCGCTCACGGTTGCCGTAGTCGTCGACGGCGAGCAGGAGCTGCCGCTCGCGGAAATCAGGCCACAGGACCGGCGTGATGAACAGCTCGGCGTAGGCGGCCTGCCAGATGAGAAAGTTGCTGAGGCGGCACTCGCCGCTGGTGCGGATGATCAGGTCGGGATCCGGCAGATCCGGGTGGTAGAAGCCGGCGAGCAGTGCCGACTCGTCGACGTCGTCGGGCGCCAACTCGCCCCGCTGCACCCGCGCGGCGACCTGGCGAACGGCCCGCATGATCTCCTGGCGGCCGCCGTAGGCCAGGGCCAGGTTGAGCTTAAGACCGGTGCCCTCGCTCAGGTACGCGAGCGATTCCTTCAACGCGCGCCGCGGCTGCGGGGGCAGCAGTTCGATGTCGCCACTCACGAGCAGGCGCACGCCGTTGCGTCGCAGCTCCTCGCGCTCCACGTGCAGGGCTTCCTCGAGAAAGCTCCACAGTGCACGCACCTCGGTCTCCGGGCGATTGAAATTCTCGCGGCTGAAGGTGTAGAGGGTGAGCACCTCGATGCCCAGTCGGCGGCAGCCCTGCACCACGGCCCGCACGGCATGGCGACCGGCACGGTGCCCGGCCGCGCGAGGCAGAAATCGCCGCCGCGCCCAGCGCCCGTTGCCATCCATGATGATGGCTACATGACGCGGCAGACCTCCCCGGGCGACGAGCTGTGCGGCAAGCTGATCGTCGTCGAACTCCGGATAGGGATCCGGCGGCAGGGTGTCGACGAACATCGGTCTCAGATCTCCATGATCTCCGCTTCCTTCGCCTTCACGACCTCGTCGATATCAGCGCAGTAGCGGTCGGTCAGCTTCTGGATCTCGTCGCGGTCGGCGTGCAGCTCGTCCTCGCTGATGTCGCCGTCCTTCTGCTCCTTCTTCAGCGCGTCGTTGGCTTCCTGACGCGCGCGGCGCACCGCGACCTTGCCCTCCTCGCCGATCTCCTTGGCCAACTTCGAGAACTCGCGCCTTCGTTCGCCCGTGAGTTCGGGAATCTGGATCCGGATCATCATGCCGTCGTTCGAAGGGTTCAGACCGAGATTGCTGGCCTGGATCGCCTTCTCGATGGCACTGATCGTGGCGCGGTCGAAGGGCTTCACAGCGAGCTGGCGCGGCTCCGGCGCGGCGATGGTGGCAAGCTGCTTGAGGGGTGTCGCAGCTCCGTAGTACTCCACGACCAGCCCGTCGAGGATCGCGGGCGAGGCCTTGCCCGTGCGCAGCTTGCCGAGGCGCCGTTTCACGGCGTCGTGGGCGGCGTCCATCGCGAGTTCGGCGTTCTCATTCACATCCTTGCTCATGGCCGTGGCTCCTTTGTGATCCAGGTCCCCACCGATTCCCCGGCCAGCAGGCGCCGCAGGTTCCGGGGATCGCTGATGTCGAAGACCACCAGTGGCAGGTCGCCCTCGGAGCAGAGGGTGACCGCGGTCAGGTCCAGTACGCGCAGCTTGCGGGCCAGCATCTCATCGTACGTGAGCCGGTCGAAGCGCCGTGCATCAGGATAAGTCCGGGGGTCCTTGTCGTAAACCCCATCCACCTGGGTACCCTTGAGCAGGACGTCGGCGCTGATCTCCAGGGCACGCAGCGCCGCCGCCGTATCGGTGGTGAAGTACGGACTGCCGGTGCCGCCGGCGAAGATGAGAACATGGCCGGTCTTGAGCAGTTCCACGGCCCGGTCGCGCGAGAATGCCTCGGCCAGGGGCGATTGCGTGCGAGGCGTGAAGATGCAACTCTTCTGGCCCTCGGCCCGCAGGTAGTCGCGCATGACGGCGGCGTTCATGATCGTGGCGAGCATGCCCACGTGGTCGGCCGTCACTCGCGCCACTACCTCGAGATTTGCCGAACGGCCACGAAACAGGTTGCCGGCACCGATGACCAGCCCCACCTGGATCCCGTCCTGGACGACCTGCGTGATGGCCTGGGCGAGCGCACTGAGCTTGGCATGGGCGAAGGCGTCTTCGGCGGAGCCCAGAGCCTCGCCGCTGACCTTCAGCAGGATGCGATTCGTGCGCAGCGGGGCCATGGGGTTCCTTCCCTGACGGTGCCGACATGGCCGGCAGATAGAAAAAGAGCCCGGGCACCGGCCCGGGCTCCCTGGCGCCTAGGCGCCGATCGCGAAGCGGGCGAACCGCTTGACCTGGATGTTCTCGCCGAGCTTTCCGATGACCGAATTGACGTAGTCCTGGACGGTGATGTCCGGATCCTTCACGTACTTCTGCTCGACCAGGCAGATCTCCGCATAGAACTTGGCGACCTTGCCCTCGACGATCTTCTCGATCATGGCCTCGGGCTTTCCCTGCTCTCGCATCTGCGCGGCGTAGATCTCCTTCTCCTTCTCCAGGAGGCTGGGATCCACCTCTTCGCGCGTCACGGCCACGGGGCTCGCCGCGGCGACATGCATGGCGATGTTGTGGACCATCTCCTGGAAATCGTCGGTGCGCGCGACGAAGTCGGTCTCGCACGCCACTTCCAGGAGCACGCCCACCTTGCCACCCATGTGGATGTAGGAGCCGACGATACCCTGGCTGGTGGCACGATCGGCCTTCTTGGCGGCCGAGGCAATGCCCTTCTTGCGCAGGTAGTCCTTCGCCTGCTCCATGTCGCCGTCGCACTCGGCCAGAGCCTTCTTGCAATCCATCATGCCGGCGTTCGTGGCCTCGCGCAGTTCCTTGACCATCTTGGCGGTGATTTCCATGAGCCTTGTCTCCCTGTATGGTTGTCGCGCGGCCGTGATCAGGCCTTGGACTCGCCGCTCGTGTCGTCCTTGTCGGCAGCGACGGGTGCGTCCACGCGGCTGTCGTCACCCTCGAGAGCGACGCTGGCGCGCCGGCGTTCCGGGGCCGCCGGCGCCATGCCCACCGCCGCGTCCTTGCCCTCGGTACGCACCTGTTTGCCCTCATCGATGGAATCGGCGATGGTGCGCGCGAAGAGGTTGATCGAGCGGATCGCGTCGTCGTTGCCCGGGATGGGGAACTGGATCGACGTCGGGTCGGCATTGGTGTCGACGATGCCGATGACCGGAATGTTCAGCTTGTTGGCCTCGCGGACGGCCGTCAGCTCCTCGTCGGTCCCGACGATGAACACCGCATCCGGCCGGCCCTTCATGTTCCGGATACCGCCGAGGTTCTTCTGCAGCTTCTCGTAGTGCCGACCCGCCTCGAGCTGCTCCTTCTTGGACAGCTTCTCGAGTCGCCCATCGGTCATCATGGCCTCGTGTTCCTCGAGCTTCTGGACGCTCTTGTGGATCGTCTGGAAGTTCGTGAGCATGCCGCCAAGCCAGCGCTCGGTGACGTAGGGCATTTCGCAGCGCTGCGCGAAATCGCGCACCGCCACCTTGGCCTGCTTCTTCGTGCCGACGAAGAGCACCGTGCCACCCTTGGACGTCACGCCCTTCACGAACTCGCTCGCGTCGTTGAGGAGCTTGAGAGTCTTCTGAAGGTCGATGATGTAGATGCCGCCGCGCGCGATGAAGATGTACGGCTTCATCTTGGGATTCCACTTGCGGGTCTGATGTCCGAAATGGACGCCCGCCTCGAGCAGATCCCTCAGTCCCACCTTGGCCATGATTGCCTCCACTGCCATCGGGTTATGCCTCCCCGACCCTCAGCAGCGCGGAACGAACGCCAGGCGGTACGGATATCGTCTGGCGCCACCGGTTCCGGCCTCCGGTCGGGTGCGTGATGGAGGCCGCGGCAGTATGCCGCGGCCCCTGTATCGTCCAGCGCCGTCTAGCGCTTGGAGAACTGGAAACGCTTGCGCGCGCCGGGCTGGCCGTACTTCTTGCGCTCGACCATACGCGAGTCACGCGTCAGGAAACCGCCCTTGCGCAGCGGCTTGCGATATTCCTCGTTGGCGACCACCAGGGCGCGCGCCAGACCGTGACGCATCGCGCCGGCCTGGCCCGAGATGCCGCCCCCGCGCACCGTGCACCAGATGTCGAAATCGCCGTCGATGCTCAGCGACTTCAGCGGTTGCATCGCGTGCATGCGCAGCATCGCGTTGAAGTAGTTCTCGACCGGCCGCTTGTTGACCGTGATCTTGCCGGACCCCTGGGTCATCCACACGCGGGCGACGGCGGTCTTGCGACGTCCGGTCGCGTAATACCTCTCCTCCAACTCCTACCTCCGGTTGCCCGCGGCTGCGGGTCTCAGCGCCCGTGCGCCAGTGCTGATGGGTCGAACGGCTCCTGCTCTAGCTCTCCAGAGCGATGGTCTGCGGCTGCTGAGCCTGGTGCGGATGCTCCGTACCGGCATAGACGCGCAGATGCGTGAGCTGGCGACGGCCGAGCTTGGTCTTCGGCATCATGCCCTTGACCGCCATCTCGATGACGCGCTCGGGGTTCTTCGCCATGAGAGTCTTCAGCGGGGTCGCCTTCTGACCACCGATCCAGCCGGTGTGGCGAAGGTAGACCTTGGTCTCCACCTTGGTGCCGGTGAGCTTCACATTCGCCGCATTGATGATGATGACGTTGTCGCCCATGTCGAGGTGCGGCGTGAACGTGGGCTTGTGCTTGCCCCGCAGGAAGGTCGCCACGCGCGTCGCCAGGCGGCCCAGCGGCACGCCCGCCGCATCGAACACCACCCAGTCCTTGGCGATCTCGTCCAGTTTCATGCTGTACGTTGTCACGACTCGGCCTTTCGGAACGGGCTAGCTCGTCTGACCAGCTTCGCGAGCCCACGGCAAGCACACCGGCGGCGCGGGCGGTACGCACCGTTGCGCCCGCCTGCACCCAGCGGCGATTCTGGGATCGTGTAATTCTCTGTCCGGCATACGATTAGGCCGCGCGCGCGCCCCAAGCCAGGCCGGAACTTGAATCCGGACCGCGGAATTTAGCAGTTTTGACCGTCTCTGTCAAGGTGAGGAGGCGGGATCGCACAGAACGCCCCCCACGTTCCCTCGCGGGGGCGCCCCTCGCCCACGCCATCGGAGCGGCGCCGGGGAGTCAGCGGAAGAGGGACTTGACGTCGCCGAAGTTCATCGATTCCGCCGGCGACGATTCGCCGATATAGGGCTTGAAGAACACGAAGCCATGGATATCGGCGTGGTCTGCGTCGTTGCCGTCGACGATCCAGGCGGAGATCGAGTCGGCGCTGGCCACACCCCAGTAGTTGTTGGCGAGGTTCACGTACCTGTCGGGAGGGTTGGCGAATCCCTCCAGGCGGACGGCCAGCCCGTCGCCCTTCAGGATATCGTTCGTCTTCAGACTCGGCGTGCAGTCGTTTACCCGGATCGCCTCATCCCGCGAGCCCTCGAACGTGTTGCGCAGGCAGGCCACGTCGCTCGCTTCCGAACCGAAGTGAATGTTGTAGCCGCCACCATCGATCTCGTTGTCGACGATGGCGAGGGATTGCGAGCCGTAGAACGACAGGCCGTTGCTGCTGTTGGTCACCTCGTGCAGGTTGAAGGTGCAGCCCGCGACCGTTCCGCCGCTGTGATCGAAGATGCCGGCGTTGCGGCAGTTCTGGACCGTGCAGTCGGTTAACGTCGCCGAGGCCACGATTTGCATGTTGACCACGGTCGACACCGCGGTGAAGTCGCAGCGTTCCACGACCATCGGCGACGACTCGCTGAACGCGTAGACGCCTGTGCTGGAGATGTCGCGGAAATCGGTACCGGTCAGGCGGCCGGACGCGCGGGCATACACGCCGTACCGGAGTTGCTGGAAGCGGCAGTCGTCGCCGCGGAAATCGCCGCCGTAGGCCACGAGGCCATGCACGGTCGCCGCGCACGTGAGGGACCCGATGGCGATCGTATCCGTGGTGCGGTCGGGATCGATGAAGAAACCCGCAACGCGGTCATCGGGATTCCACGTATAGGGGTCGTCGGGACCGATGTACGTGGCGTCGCGGCCGGCGCCGACGATGGTCAACGGGCCCTTGGCGACGTCGACATAGACCTGCCAGTCGTTGCCGGCGTGGGTATGGGTCGCGTATTCGCCGAATTGTCCGGGCCCGATCCGGATCGTATCGCCGGGCGCCGCAGCCGCGACCGCGTCCTGGATGATGCTGAAATCGCCGCCAGCATCTGTCTCGACATGCCACGTCCGCGCGCTCGCGTCCGGTGCCAGTGCGATGGCGAGGCTCACGAGAGCGATCAGGGCGGCAGGAGCGAAATGGCGTACCATCGTCCCTCCTCGAGGTGTATGGCGACAGACGCCCCCGCGGCTGCCACCGACGCGCCATTCTAACCCAGACTCAAGATCTCCAGAAGAGAATTCTCGTAGGGCGGCCGCAGCACGCCACGTTCGGTGATGAAGGCGGTGATCAATTCGCCGGGTGTGACATCGAAGGCGGGATTGAACGCCGCCACCCCCACCGGCGTCGCGCGCGCGGTGCCGAAGGAGTGCACCTCTTCGGGATCGCGTTCCTCGATCACGATATCCTCGCCGCGGGCGGTCCCCGGATCGAATGTCGAGGCCGGCGCGGCGACGTAGAACGGCACGCCGTGCCGGTGCGCCATCACCGCGAGCGGATAGGTCCCGATCTTGTTCGCCGTGTCGCCGTTGCGCGCGATGCGATCGGCGCCGGTGATCACCGCGTCGATGCCGCCGCGTCGCAGCACGGTAGCGGCCGCCACATCGGGAATCACGGTGACGTCGATGCCCTGCGACTGCAGCTCGAACGCCGTGAGACGCGCGCCCTGCAGTAGCGGCCGCGTCTCGTCGGCATAGACAACCACGTGCTTGCCCAGTTCGCGCGCGGCGTAAACCACCCCCACCGCCGTGCCAAAACCGCCCGTGGCCAGGCCGCCGGCGTTGCAGTGGGTGAGCACGGTTGCCCGATCGGGCAGCAACGCGGCACCGGCGCGGCCCATGGCGCGGCCCATGGCCAGGTCCTCGGCATGGATGGCACGCGCTTCCGTCTCGAGCGCCTCCGCCAGCGCCACCGGCGTGGCGCCCGCGGCGGCATGCGCGTCGACTGCGGCCATCATGCGACGCAATGCCCAGAAGAGGTTCACGGCCGTGGGGCGCGTGGCTGCGAGGACGTCGCGGTCGCGGTGCAGGCGCGAGAGCAATGCCGCCACGGTCTCACCGGCCTCGACGCCTTGCCAGGCCGACATCGCGAGGCAATAGGCCGCAGCGATACCGATGGCGGGAGCGCCGCGCACGGCGAGCTGCTTGATCGCTGCGGCCACCTCGTCCACGCGTCGACACTCGCGGAAGGCCACGCGGGCGGGCAGCAACGTCTGATCGAGCAGGTGGACGGAGCCGTCGCGGAACTCGGCCACAGGAAACGGGAAGCTCAGGGTCGCGTTCATGGCACCTCGTCGTGGCTGGTCTGGGCGCCGTTCCTCTCGCCAAGCACCGCACGCAGCGCGCGGCCGAGCAGGGCGAGTGGCAGGCCCATGACGTTGAAATAGCAACCGTCGACACCGCGCACCATCATGGCGCCGAAGCCCTGGATACCATAGGCGCCGGCCTTGTCCATGGGTTCGCCGGTGGCAACGTAACGGGCGATGGCGGCCGCGGAGAGTGGCAGGAATTCCACGCCCGTGCGCTCGTGCCCGCGCCAGGGCTGCGCGCCGCCCAGCAGCGCCAGCGCTGTGATCACCACGTGCCGACGACCCTGCAGGCGAGCAAGGATCCGTTGGGCGTCGGACTCATCCTCGGGTTTCTCGAGCAGCGCGCCGTCGAGGATGACGATGGTATCGGCCCCCAGCACGAGGCGTCCCGGCCGCGTCGTCGCCACGGCCTGCGCCTTGGCCAGCGCCAGTTCCTCCGCGTAACGGCCCGGTTCGTCGTGCAGGTGGGTCAGCGCCGCAGCCGACGTCACCTCCACCGCTTCCGCCGCCACGTGCACCTCGAAAGGTATGCCGGCTACCCGCAGCAACTCGGCGCGGCGCGGCGAACGGCTGGCGAGTACGAGCGCCTCGCCCGCCGGCCAGGGCACGAACGGACTCGTGACAGTCCCCGTCATACGGATGCCTCCCGATCCACGATCACCGTCACCGGCCCCTGGTTCGTGAGCGTCACGTCCATCGACGCGGCGAAGATCCCCTCGGACACCTCCGACCACTGGACGCGCAGCAACTCGCCGAAGCGCTCGTAGAGCCCGGCCGCGACGGCCGGCGGCGCGCTGCCGATATAGCTCGGCCGATTGCCCTTGCGGCAATCGCCGTAGAGCGTGAACTGGGAAATCAGCAGGATGCCACCGCCGACGTCGCGCAGGGAGAGGTTGATCTTGCCCTCGGCGTCGTTGAAGAGGCGCAGGTCCGGGAGTTTGCGGGCCATCCAGGCCAGCTCCACCTCCGTGTCACCCACGGCGAACGCGGCGAGCACCACGAGTCCGCTCGCGATGGAACCGACGGTCACCCCGTCGATGTCCACCTGCGCCGGGCCCGACCGCTGGATCACGCAACGCACCGGCTAGCCTACCTGATACCGATCGATCTTCTCCACGCCGGCCACGTGACCCACGGCGCGCAACACCTTCTGCAGGTTGTTGAGATTGCGCACCTCGACCACGAAGACGGCGCGGGCGAGGTCGTTTTCCTTGCCGAACTCGCCGCTATGGAGGTTGGCGCCTTCGGCGCCGATCACCTGGCTGATGTCCGCGAGCAGACCCTTGCGGTCGCTGGCCAGGATGATCAGCTTCACGAGGAACGTCTGGTCGGATGCGACGTCCCAGCTCACCTCGATGAGGTGATCGTCGTCGAGTTGCGGGTCCTTCAGGTTGGAACAGCCCACGCGATGCACGGTGACGCCGCGTCCCCGGGTGATGAGGCCGATGATCTCGTCGCCGGGAATCGGATTGCAGCAACGCGCAAAGTTGACGACCAGATTCTCCTCCCCGGCCACGCGCACGCCGCCCATCTTGCGGCGCAGAATGGCATCGGAGATATCGCGCGCCTTGTCGAACACGCGGTCCGGCAGCGAGCGCTCGGTCGGATGCAGGCGCGTGAGCACCCGCTGCCAGGATTGCTCGCCGCGGCCAATCGCAGCCAGCAACGACTCCGACTCCGCATAGCCCATCTGCTGTGCGACATCCATGAGACCCTCGTCCATGTTCACACGCAGCTTCTGCCGTTGCAGCTCCCGCTCGAGAATCTCCTTGCCCAGACGCACGCTCTCCTGCTGCTGGGTGCTCTTGATCCAGCGGCGGATATGGTGCTTGGCGCGCGCGGTCTGCACGATGCTGAGCCAGCCCGTCGACGGACGCGCCGTCTTCGACGTGAGGATCTCCACCACGTCGCGATTATGCAGCGGCGTGCGCAGGCTCACGATGCGGTTGTTCACCTTGGCACCCACGCAGTGCAGACCCACGGCCGAGTGGATGCGGAACGCGAAGTCGAGCGGCGTGGAGCCCCGAGGCAGCTGGAAGAGATCACCGGCCGGGCTGAAGACGAAGACCTCGTCTCGGAAAAAGTCGATGCGCAGCGTCTCCATGAACTCGCGCGGGTCAGCAACATCCTGCTGCCACTCCATGATCTGTCGTAGCCAGCGCACGAGACCGGAGAAGTCGGTGGCATCGCGCGTACCTTCCTTGTAGCGCCAGTGCGCGGCGATGCCCAGCTCACTGCGCTCGTGCATCTCCAGCGTGCGGATCTGCACCTCGACGTAACGTCCGCCCGGCACCAGCACCGTGGTATGCAGCGATTGATACATGTTCGGCTTGGGCGTCGCGATGTAGTCCTTGATGCGATCGGCCAGTGGCGGGAACAGGCTGTGGATCACACCCAGGGCGTGATAGCAGTCGGCCTTGGTCTCGGTGATCACGCGCAGGGCGAGCAGGTCGAAGACGCGGTCGAGGGCGATGGACTGGTCCTTCATCTTGCGATAGATCGAGTAGAAGTGCTTGGGACGTCCGGTCACCTCGCAGTGGATGCCGGCCTTCTCCAGCGCTTCCAGCAGCGGCTGCTCCACCTCCTCCACGCGATGCTCCCGTTCGGCGCGGGTGGTGTTGATCCCACGCTCGATATCGAAGTAGCGCTCGGGCAGGAGAATCTTGAAAGATCGGTCCTCCAACTCCCACTTGATGCGCGCGATGCCGAAGCGGTGGGCCAGCGGCGCGTAGACGTCCATCGTCTCCTGAGCGATCTCGCGCTGTCGGTCGGCCGGGAGGTACTCGATGGTGCGCATGTTGTGCAGGCGATCGGCCAGCTTGATGAGCACCGTACGCGGATCCTGTGCGATCGAGAGGATGAGCTTTCGATAGGTCCCGGCCTTGCGCGCCTCGGGATTGGCGCTGCGGATCTCGCTGATCTTGGTGACGCCGTCCACCATGTGGGCCACGTCGGCCCCGAATCGCTGCTTCACTTCGGCCAGCTCGTGAACCGTGTCCTCCACCACGTCGTGCACCAGCGCGGCGATCAGGGAGTCGACGTCCAGGCGCAGATCCGCGAGGATGTCGGCCACGATGAGCGCATGCGAAAAGTACGGCTCCCCGCTGTGACGCACCTGACCGGCATGCGCGGACAGGGCGAAGTCGTACGCCGCCCACAGGCGCGTGACGTCGGCGCCGGAGTTGTACTCTTGCACCTTCGCGACGATGGCCTCCATCATGCCACGCAGGTCGTGGCCGGAGTCGGTGTGCGAGATGCTCGATTTCATGGCCGGTCGGTAGCGGGCCGCACGTCCACCAGGAGCTGCTGGACGGGATCGTACGAACTGCCGCGCGGGCGGAAGGTGCTGCGGCCGATCTGGAAGAGGACGTCCCACTCCTCGTTCAGCGGATCGCGTCCCGCGGCATCCAGCTCCGTGCAGCACCGCCGCCAGGCCTCGCCGCTGCCGAAGGCGACGAACTCGCGCGCCAGCGCGGGCGTCTGCCCGTGCGCAAGACCGGTGGCGCGGAAGGCGAAGCGCAGGTGAGCGCCCCCTCCCATCACGGTGGGATGGCGTAGCAGGCGTAACCGGCGCGCCTGGAACACCGGCTTGCGATTGCCGGCACCGAACGGCTCCATCTGCTCCAGCTCCGCGACCTGATCGGCCACGTCCTGGGACGTGAGATCGACGATGCTGAGTTCGAGGTCGTAGGTCACGGGTACCGGGCCGCGCCGCGGCTCACGCCGCAGCGCCGCCAGGAACGCCTCCCGGAACGCCGGGATGTCGCGCCGGCGTAACGTGAGCCCGGCCGCCTGGGCATGGCCTCCATAGCGCAGCAGGTAGCCGGCGCAGCGATCGAGCACGGCCTTCACGTCGACATCGGCCACGCTGCGCGCCGAACCGCGGGCCTCGTCGCCTTCCACGGCAATGAGGATGGTCGGCAGCTGGTACAGTTCCACGAGCCGCGCCGCACCGATGCCGATGACACCCTTGTGCCACGTGCTCGCCGCCAGTACCAGGCCCGGATCGCCGCGCCCGACGTAGGGCTCGGCCATGGCCACGGCTTCTTCCTTCAGCGCGATGTCGGCCTGCTTGCGCCGCGTGTTGGTGCGATCCGCCTCCTGCGCCAAACGTTCAGCCATCGCGGGATCGTCGGTGAGCAGCAGTTCCAGCGCCGCCATCACGCGGCCGATGCGTCCGCACGCGTTCAGGCGCGGAGCGATCTGGTACGCGAGGTCGGCAGCCGTGACGGGGAAGCCACGGTCGAGCCCGGCGATGCGCAGCAGCGCGGCCACGCCCGGCCGGATGGTCTGCCGATCGCCCAGCCGTTCGAGCCCCTTGCGCACGAGTACACGATTCTCCCCCACCAGGGCCATCTGATCCGCCACCAGCCCCAGGGCCACGAGGTCGGTGAGTCCGTTGAGGAACTGGCGCGGCAAGCATGTCGCGAACTCCTGCTGCATCGCCTGCGCCAGCTTGAACGCCACGGCCACGCCGCAGAGGTCGGCATTGGGATACTGCGCGTCGGGTCGCCGCGGGTTCACCAGCGCCACGGCGCACGGTCGTTCCTCGAAGATATGGTGGTCGAGCACGATGACGTCGATGCCCAGTTCCTGCGCGAGCGCCAGCTCGGTGTGGGCGGCGGAACCCGTATCCACCGTGATCAGCAACGTGACACCCTCGGCCGCCCACTCGCGGACCATGCGCGCCGCCACGCCGTAGCCGTCGGTGGCGCGGTCGGGAATGAACGGCGGCAAGACCGCCGTCCGCTGATCGTCGATCGTGAGGTTGCGCAGTAGTTCGTAGAGCACGGCGCAGCCGGTGATGCCGTCCACGTCGAAGTCGCCGTGGATGGCCACCTTCTCGCCCTGACGCGCCGCACGGGCGACGCGCGCCACGGCCTTGTCCATCTCCACGAGCAGGAAGGGATCGGAGAGGTGCTCGAGCGAGGGGTAGAAGAAGCTGTCGAGGTCGCGCCGGTTGGTCAGACCCCGCGAGGCGAGCAGGACCAGCAGCCGGTCGGAGACGGAGAAGGGCAGCGGGACCTCGCGGCGCAACCGCTCGATCGTCTCCGGCTGCGGCATGTCCTCTGCACGCCACGGCCGCCCGGACAGGATGCCGCAGGGAGCGCCCTCGCGCGCGGCGACTTCCGGATCGCACTGCGGCTCCGGCGCCGCCACGGGGCGATCGGGTTCACCCGGATGTCCTGGCGTGGACTCGGGATCGGGCGACAGGGGCAGTTCGTGCGGCACAGTTTCGGCTCCCCGCGAACCGATCGTCATGGACGAACGCTCGCGTCAACAGGGTGACCGCCCGTCCGTCCGTGCCCGTACGGCACGGACGGACGAACGACAGGGAAGCCGGTCGTAAGCCGAGTTCTGTTACCGCTCTCGCGGTGACGACCATGTATCTGGGACCGACGTTGCCGTCGGCCTCGAGCGACCTACCCGGGAGTCGAACGAGGCGGGCCACCTCTCCTCCCCTATTTGGTCTTGCACCGGGTGGGGTTTGCCCTGCCACCTCCGTCACCGGAAGCGCGGTGAGCTCTTACCTCACCTTTTCACCCTTACCGCGCCAGGCCACGAAGCCTGGCGTGGCGGTATGTTTTCTGTGGCACTTTCCGTAGGATTGCTCCTCCTGGGTGTTACCCAGCACCCTGCCCTGCGGTGCTCGGACTTTCCTCGGGTTCCCTGGGGGGAACACGCGGTCGTCTCTCCAGCTTCCCAAGCCGTCATGATATAGCCATCCACAAACCCTGTCCAATCCCTTCCCTGGTGCCAGGGAAATTGTTGTTGGATTCTGGCCGGCCAGAAAAGCTTGTATATCAATGCTTAAAACATGCCAATAAGGGAATATAACGATCCAATGAAAAAACAAGACCTCGATTCCGGGACGATTGAGGATTTCCGCGCGGAACCAGAGTGATACTGTATAATCAAGAATTACGACAGAAAGGACTTCGAATGCTACGCCTACACCCGCCGCTTTCCATCCCCATGTTCCTCTGCATACTCGCCACCCCCGCCCTTGCCGTTCACATTCCGGTGACGTCGAACGGTGGCGAACCCGGTTCTTTCACGATTCAGGAGGCCGTGGACCAGGCGGCCGACGGGGACCAGATCGACCTGGCGCCTGGCACCTACACCGGTTCCGGCAACCGAGACGTGGACCTGCAGGGGAAGGCCATCGTCGTCGCCGGTCCGCTGGCGGGGAGCGACGCAATCATCGACTGCGGCGGCAGTGAGAACGAGCCCCATCGGGGTTTCGTGTGCCGCAGCGGCGAGTCCGAGTCGACGGAACTGCGTGACGTCACGGTCACGGGCGGCTTCGCTCCCGACGACACCGCCGACATCCCCGGTGGCGGCGCCGTGCTGATCGAGAGCTTCAGTTCGCCGAGCTTCACCCGGTGCACGTTCCGGGACAATGTGGCGGGGACGGGCTCGCAGACGGCGGGCGGGGCGGTATACGCCAATCGCGGCTGCCAGCCCAGGTTCACGGACTGCGTGTTCGAATCGAACCAGGCTCTGTACGGTGGCGCGGTGGGGCTGAATCACGGTGCACCAGCCACGTTCGTCGGTTGCCGGTTCGCTTCCAACCTCGCCGAGCGTGGCGGCGTGATCTGGGGCAACCCGAGCACCAAGATCAACTGCGTGTTCGTCTTCAATCTGGGCGTCGATGGTGGGGTCATCTGGCAGAACGGCTTCGGCATCGATAGCGCGGAGCACTGCACCTTCGCGTTCAACGGGGGGACGACCGGGGCCGTCTATCACGTCAGCGGCAACTACGATCTGAGGCTGCACGCATGTGTCGTCGCCCAGAACCACGGCGCGGCCGGAATTCAGGCGAGCGTGCAGGGCGAGGTCGCGCTGACGTGCACGGATCTCTTCGGCAACGAGGGCGGCGACTGGATCGCACCGTTCGCCGCCCAGATCGACGCGGCTGGCAACTTCTCGGCGCCGCCGTGCTTCTGCGACGAGTTCGGGGGTGACGTGCATCTGTGCGCCGATTCGTACTGCCTGCCGGGATTCCACCCCTGGGGATGCCACGAGCTTGTCGGTGCCCTGGACGTGGGATGCGGGACCTGCGGGTGCTCCGACCAGGGCCCGGTGGCCAACGAGGCCCGGAGCTGGGGCTACGTGAAGTCGCTCTACCGCTGAGCGTCGAGAGCCACGTTGGCGAGAAAGTCGGCGTGGGCGTTGCGTTCGCGCGGCACGTGACGGATCTGGAACTCCCGGAGTTGCTTCGCCAGGTGCTGGACCTGCTGGTAGAGAGGCAGCAGGTCGGGGCTCTTCACGCGGTAGGCGCCGGTGAGCTGGCGCGCCACCAGCTCACTGTCCAGGAACAGGTGCACGCGCGTCACGCTCCAGCGCTGACAGAACTGCAGCGCGACGAGCACGGCGCGATACTCGGCCACGTTGTTCGTGGTCGCCCCGATGGCCTCGCCATGGCCACACAGTTCGGGGCCATCCATCTGGCGAAAGACGATGCCAACGGCCGCGGGCCCGGGATTGCCGCGGCTGGCACCGTCGGTGAAGATCTCGATCACGGGGCTGCCCTTCGCGGGCAGAGGGCTGCGCTTGAGCGTCGCCGCGGCCGGGATCTCGGGGAAGGCCCGGCGTTTCGAACGCGGGGCGGGCGCCGGCGGCGCGGCTGCCGCCACACCATTGGCCACGGCGTCGACCTCGGTGTTGAGGTCGCGTCGCCAGACCGAGAGGCGGCGGCGGAGTTCGCGCACGGTGAGGCCGCACTCGCGCGCAAAGGGGCGGAGATCGCGGCTGCGTTCGAGCGTGCGCAACAGATCGACGAGGGTTTCCGGAACCCTGGTGTCGGTCTTCGAATCGGCCTTCGGATCGGTATTGGCGTCGCCCTTGGCGTCGGTCATCGTCATCACATCCACTCGCCGCGCCGTAGACCGCGGCGTGCCACGATGAATCGACCGCACCCGTTGCAGGTCGGGACTTCACGGTCGCGATCGACGTCCACGGCCTTCTGGGCCGGGAGCTGATAGCCGCAAGCATCACAGGCACCGCCCACGATGCCGGCGATGGGATTGCCGAGCTGGGTCGCCAGGCGTTTCAGCCGCGCGGCCATCGGCGCCGGCAGCCGCTTCAGGACGGCCTGCAGATCCTGCGTCACCTCCAGACCGGCCACGGACGCATGCTCCCGTCGCTGAGCGAGATCGCCCTGACGCTCGACGATCTGGGAGCGCTGACGGTCCACGGTCTCCGTCGTCTCCGCCAGCGACGCGGTCTGGGCGTCGGCGGCCTCCCAGCTCGCGATGAGCTCGGCCTCGAGCGCGTCGCGCTTCACCTGGAGATGCTCCAGTTCACTGGCCAGAGCGGCCGCGCTGTGGGCGTCGTGAATCCGAGCCCGGCGGGCCCGGCGTACCTGGAGACGCGCCTCGAGATCGCGCAGTTCGCCCTCGAGCCGATGCGCCTGGCGGCGACGGTCGGCCACGATGGCGGCAGCGTCCGTGAGGTCCGCGGTGTACTCGGCACTCAGGCCAGTGAGGTGGGCATCGCGACCGGCGGCCTCACTCACGACCGTCCTCGCACGAACCAGTTCCTCGTAGAGACCTGCCACTTCGCGCAGATCGTGCAGGATCGGACCAATCTCGTCCATGACTTCTCAGCACTCCCCTGACGGACAGCAAGAAAGGGTGCCGGGGCACCCTTTCTCTCATCATCATGGTCAGGCGACCCGAGTCGCGGCTGGCGCAGGACGGTGGTGGGCGATACTGGACTCGAACCAGTGACCTCTCGCGTGTGAGGCGAGCGCTCTAGCCAGCTGAGCTAATCGCCCATCGTCCTGTCACTTGCGCATGGATCGCCTACCTAGGGGCCGTGGTGGGCCCACCAGGATTTGAACCTGGGACCAGCCGGTTATGAGCCGGCCGCTCTGACCGCTGAGCTATGGGCCCCAAAAACCGGGACCCGCAAGATAATCGGTTCCCACCGGGCGGTCAACCCCGGGTCAGAGGGGGCCGGACGCGGGTTGCACCGGGGATCGCGTCCCGCCGATCGCCATCCCGGCCTCACATCATCTCGCCGTAGCCCTTCAGCTTGCGGCTGCGGCTGGGGTGGCGCAGCTTGCGCAGGGCCTTGGCCTCGATCTGGCGGACGCGCTCGCGCGTGACCTTGAAGATCGTGCCCACCTCTTCGAGGGTGCGCGGCGTGCCGTCGCCGAGGCCGAAGCGCAGGCGGATGACCTTCTCCTCGCGGCGGCTCAGCGTGGAGAGCACCTTGGTGAGCTGGTCTTTCAGCATGCTCTGCACCGCGGTGCGCGCGGGCGAGGGCGCATTCTCGTCCTCAATGAAGTCGCTCAGACTGCTGTCCTCGTCCTCACCGATGGGGCGGTCGATCGACACCGGCTCCATGCTGGCCTTGATGACGCTCTGCACCTTCTCCAACGGCATCACCAGACGCCCGGAGATCTCCTCCGGTGTGGGATCGCGGCCCAGCTCCTGCAGCATGGTTCGGCTCGTCTTGTTGACCTTGTTGATGGCCTCGATCATGTGCACGGGTACGCGAATGGTACGCGCTTGATCCGCGATGGCGCGGGTGATGGCCTGGCGGATCCACCACGTCGCGTAGGTGGAGAACTTGTAGCCCTTGCGATAGTCGAATTTCTCGACGGCGCGCATCAGGCCGCTGTTGCCCTCCTGGATGAGGTCGAGGAATTCGAGGCCGCGATTCGTGTAACGCTTGGCGATGGAGATCACCAGACGCACGTTGGCCTCGATCATCTCGCGCTGAGCCGCTTCGACCTGGCGCTTGCCCTGTACGATGTCCTCGCCTAGGCGGGCCAGCTCGTCGCGGCCGAAGCCGATCTCGCGCTCGATCTCCTGCGCCCGTTTGCGGTAGTTCTTGATCTGCCTGTACGACTCGTGCACGACCTCGCGCTGACCGTCGTTCAGGTTGGGGCCGTTACCCTTGATGGCCGCCGCCATCTCCCCGAAAGGCACGCGCGCATCCTGCTCGCAGCGCCCGATGCGCTCCTCGAGATCCCTCACCTTGGAATGCACGAGCAGCACCTTGTTCGATAGCGACTCGATCATCTCCGGAGCCAGGTTGAGATCGAGAAAAGCGTCGAGGATCTTCTTCTCGCGCGCATGGCCCATGCGGGTGAGCGTGGCCACGCGCGTGCTGTTGGTGCAGCTCGCCAGTTCGCCTTTGTACTGCACGATCTCGCGTTGCATCTTCTCGATAGCATCGAGGGTACGCAGGATGCGCTTGCCCTCCTTCACCGGCGACTGCTGCACACTCCAGGTGCTCGTGTCGATCTGGACGACCTTTTCCAGCGGTATCGACTCGGCCATGAGCTGACTCGCCGCCTGACGCAGCTCGCGCATCGCGTGACCGCAGCGCAGCGTGGAGCGGATCACGGTGATGCGCCCCTGCTCCATACGCTTGGCCAGGTTCACCTCGCCCTGGCGCGTGAGGAGGGGCACGCGCCCCATCTCGCGCAGGTACATGCGCACCGGATCGTCGTACTTGATGTTGCTGCGCAGGGCTTTCTTGGCGGTGACCGCCTTCTTCTTCTCCTTGCGCTGCCGCGTGGCGAGCTTCTTGCCGGCCTCCTCCGCGTTGTCGAAGAAGTCGATCTGCAATTCGGCGAGTTTCTCGTAGATCCGTTCGACGAGGTCCAGGTCGAACTCGGCCTCACCGAGGAGCTCGTTGATGTCGTCGTTCAGGATGAAGCCGCCGCGCTCCTTGGCCTTGCGCCGCACACCCTCGACGAGTCCCTCGAGACGGTCCTTCTCCATACGATCGTGGCTCCCTGTTTATGATACCGCCCACGCGGCAACCGCGGCCCCCGGGGTATCGCGCTCCGTGTCTCGTTAGCCTCGGTCGAACGCCCGGGCCTGGTGCAGTCTCTCGAGGGACTCACGCACGGCCCGGTCAAAGTCTCCCTCCGCAGGATAGTACTCAGGTCGCTCGAGCAGATCGGTCACCCAGCGACGATAGCTCGCGTCCTGCACGTGCCAGCGCTGCTGCACGAAATCAGCCGGCCCCAGCGTGGTACTGTGCGCGGACTCCGACGCCCAGACTTCCAGCTCGCCGACCAGCACGGTGGCCGCCGGCGTCATGAACGTCAGTTCGCCCCGTTCCGCGAGGAAACGCGAGGCAGCCTGTCCCGTGGTATCACGCAGCACGTGCGCGAAGAGTTCCGCTTCAACGACCTCGCGCCGTACCGTGGTGAAGGTGCGAAACTGCGGCGGTCGCGGTCGCGCAACCGTCGATGCCACCTCGTCCTCGCTCGCCTCATCCTCGGCCGTGGCGACCACGGGCCGCAGGCCGGTGGCCATGCCTGCCAGGGTGGCTCGCGCCACCTCGGGCGGCAGGCCGAAGAGCTCGGCGGTCTCCTGCAGCATCAGCTCGCGGCGCATGGGATCCGACACGGCGGCCACCGTCGTGAGGGCCTGGCGTGCGCCCTTCTCGCGCGCGAAGCGATCGTCGCCCGCCGCGACGACGGCATCGTGCAGGAAGTGCAGGTAGGGCACCGCCGCGTCAAGCACCTCGCGCACGGCTTCCGCACCGCCCTGCATCGCGAGATCGCAGGGATCCACGCCCGCCGGCAAGCTCGCCACCTCGGCCTCGAGCCCGGCGCTCAGTGCGAGGTGACTGCTCTTGACCGCCGCCTTGCGCCCGGCGAAATCGCCGTCGAAGAGCATGACGACCTTGCGCGCGCCACGTCGCAAGAGTCGGGCCTGATCCACCGTGAAGGACGTGCCGCACGTAGCCACGACGTTCGCGATGCCGATCTGGGCCAGGGCCATCAAATCGAGATACCCCTCGACGAGTACCGCCGTCTTGCTCCGGGCAATGACCATACGGGAAGCGTCGAATCCATAAAGAAGCTTCCCCTTGGTAAAATACGGACTGTCGGAGGAGTTGAGGTACTTGGGCTCACCCGGCCCCAGGACGCGTCCGCCGAACCCGGCGACCTGGCGGGCAATGTTCCGAATAGGAAAGATAATGCGGTCGCGGAAATAGGCAAACGATCCGCCCCGGTCGCCCCGCCGCACAAGTCCCGCCGAGACAGCGAGTTCCTCGCTCACGCCCGCCTTCGCCAGCCACCGGGGCAGCCAATCGCCGGCCGGGGCGAATCCCACGTCGTAGCGATCGAGGATCTCGGGGGCGAAGCCGCGATCATCGAGGTACTCGCGGGAGGGCTGACCCCGTCGCTCGTCCTGGAATGCCTCGCGAAAGGCGGAAACGGCCATCTCGTTGGCCCGGAAGAAGGCCCGCTTCTCCCCCTCGTCGGATCCCGCCTGGAGAAACTGCGCAAGGTCGATGTCCAGGGTACGAGCCAGCGTTTCCACCGCCTCGGGAAAGGCGATGCCCTCGACGGCCATCAGGAAGGCGATGGCATCGCCGCCCTCGCCGCAGCCGAAGCACTTGTAACTCTGACGCGTGGGATTGACGGTGAAGCTCGGCGTCTTTTCGCGGTGGAACGGACACAGACCCTTGTACCCCGACCCCGCCGGCCGGAGCGGTACGTACCGTCCCACGAGCTCGACGATGTCGGTGTCGTCCTTGATCCTGGCGATGATCTCGGGTGGAAACGCCGTCATGTTGCCGCCGCGAGCCGCCTCCTGCCTCGTCAGGCGCCACTATCAGATGCGATCTTGCAAATTAGCATGATTATGGGCAAACAACAAGCAGGAGCCAGGCAAGCAGGACCCAGGACACCTGATGCCTTTGAATAGTCGTGCCGGAAATCGTGTAACTCGACTCGTCGGTCCGCGTAGTGCGACCGCAGGAGGTCCACCGTGTACAGAACCCTGCGCTCATTCCGCTTCCTTTTCACCGCCCCGCTGATCCTGGCGATCTGCTTCGTCGTCGCACGCATGACCAGCGGCGACTGGTTCCACTGGGCCGCCCTCGGCATCGGCATCGCCTGGTTCTTCGCGCTCCTGCGCGTCATCCAGGCCATCATCGTGGTCGGTGGCCTGGCCGCGTTCATGGCGTGGTTGTCGCGCCGGAAGCCGCCGGCGGGCTGAACCCGTCTGCGAGGCGCTTCGGGCTGGCCCCGTTCCACATGGCCCCGTTCCACGCTTTACCGCGGCCGCCGGCCCTGATAAGATGATGAACGGCGCGTTCTTTCCGTGCGCGGGATTCCCCCGCGCAGCCGATCGGCGCGCCGATTCCTCGCCTGACCCGGTATCCTCTGGACCGCGGAGAAGAGCGCGACCTCATGACGCCCGTCGAAGGACCGCTCGTCGTCGATCTCGACGGCACGCTCATCCGCAGCGATCTGCTCTACGAGAGCCTGTTTCGCCTGCTGTCCACGCGCCCCGGCGACGCGTGGCGATTGCCGTTCTGGCTCGCCCGGGGCCGCAGCACCCTCAAGGCCCGGATCGCAGAGCGTGTCACTCTCGAGCCGGCCACCCTGCCGCTGGTGCAGGAGGTCATTGACCTCGCGCGGTCGGAGAAGGCGCGTGGCCGCCGGGTGTGCCTGGCGACGGCGTCCACGCGCGCGCTGGCGGACATCGTGGCCGCGCATCTGGGGTGCTTCGACGACGTGCTGGCCTCCGACGAGTCCCTCAACCTTTCCGGCACGCGCAAGGCCGAGCGGCTCTGTCAGGAGTACGGAGACGGGCAGTTCGACTACGTAGGCGACTCGCGCACCGATCTCGCGGTCTGGGCGCACGCGCGCCGGGCCATCGCGGTGAACTGCTCGCGCACGACGCTGCACGCGCTGCGCAAGCGCCATCCCGACGCCGTGTGCCTCGCCCCGCGACGTACGCGCCTGTGGGACTACGTTCGTCTGGTGCGCGTGCACCAATGGGTGAAGAACGCGTTGCTCTTCCTGCCGATGCTGATGGCGCACGCCCTGGCACCGGAAAAGATCGGTACCCTCTCGCTCGCGTTCCTCGCATTCTCGAGTGTGGCGTCGTCGGTGTACCTGATCAACGATCTCCTCGACCTGACGGCCGACCGCGACCACGCCACCAAGCGTCGGCGTCCCCTGGCCAGCGGCGCCGTGCCGCTTCTGCACGCCATGGTCATGGCCCCCGTCCTGCTGCTGTTCGGCGGCGCGCTGGCGGCCACGATCTCCCTGCCCTTCCTGGGTATCCTCGCCTCGTACTTCGCGGTGACCCTGGCCTACAGCCTCATCTTGAAGCGGCAAGCCGTCGTCGACGTGCTCGTGCTCGCGGGTCTCTACACGCTGCGGCTCATCGCCGGCGGTATCGCCGCCCGCGTGCCCCTGTCGGCCTGGCTGCTCGCGTTCTCGATGTTCCTGTTCCTGTGCCTCGCCCTGGTCAAACGCCACACCGAGCTGCATGCCCGCGTCAGTGCCGGCAGGGGCGATCCGCGCGGGCGCGGCTACCATCTCGCCGACATGCCCATCCTCGAGGCCCTCGCGGGGGCGGCGGGCTACTCGGCGGTGGTCGTGCTGGCCCTGTACGTCAACAGCCCCGTGGTCACCGAGCTGTATCGCCGGCCCGAGGGACTCTGGTTCGTTTGCGTGCTGTTGCTGTACTGGGTGAGCCGCGTGCTGCTGCTGATGCACCGTGGCGAGATGAACGACGATCCCGTGGTCTTCGCCCTGAAGGACCGCACGAGCCTGATCACCGTCCTTCTGGCTGGCATCGTCAGCGTCATCAGCGTGCTATGAGTTCTCTCGACTCGCTCGGATTCGCCGCTCGCTACGCCTTCTTCGCCGGCATCGCCGCGCTGGTGAACATCGGCGCGCAGTGGTTGTGGTTCCACACGTACGACGGCCCGCACGCGCTCGGTGCGGCGCTCGCCGTCGGCACCGGCGCGGGCCTGCTCGTGAAGTACGTGCTCGACAAGCGGTGGATCTTCTACGACCGCGAGACCCGCCTGATCGCCCGGGGACGCCAGTTCATCCTCTACAGCCTGATGGGCGTGGGCACGACCGTGATCTTCTGGGGCACCGAGATCATCTTCGACCACATCGGCCACGGCCCCGCCTGGAAGTACCTCGGCGGCGCGATCGGGCTGACGTTGGGCTACCTCACGAAATACCGCCTGGATAAGCGCTTCGTGTTCCGGTCGATCTGAGCCCACCTTATTCACGCGATAGCGTGAATAAGTGGGCTGAGGCGACGTCACTCCCGCAATGTCACGATCGTCGCTCCCGGGTTGCTCTCCTGCTCGCCGGCGGGGCGGCAGGAGGCGACGCGGGAGTCGCGGGCGAGGCGCTCGAGGAGGGTGTCGCGCAAGCGGCCGGTGCCGATGCCGTGGATGAGGGTGATGCTCGTCAGACCCACGGGCAGGGCGCGGTCGAGCAGGCGATCGACGCGTTCCCAGGCTTCCTCGACACGCTGGCCGCGCAGGTCGAGCTCGGGCGTGAGTTCGGAGGCGTCGCCTTGCCAGGACCAGCCGCCGCGATCGCGCGGGCCCGCCGTGTCGACGACGGCGGCCGGACCGGTCGCCGGCTCGCCGCTCTCGGCGATGCGCTCCACGCCGTCGGGCGCGACGGTGAGGCGCATGCCCTCGGCCACGACGGTGATCTGGTTGCCGCGGACCTCGGTGACTCGCCCTTTCAGGCCCAGGTGCGGCACCCGCACGCGGTCGCCGACCTCCGGGGCCCCCCCGCGCGTCGGTTCGCTGGCGGGCACGTCGGGAAGCCGGCGCGCGAGATCGTCGGCAACGTCGCGCGCTCGCTTGACGACGACCTTCTCTCCCAGCGTATCGCGCACCTCGCGCACGGCGCGCTCGATCTCGCGGCGGGCCTCGGCCAGGAGATCATCGCCGGCGCGGCGTACGCGGGCGAGCTCGCGCTTGTGGTCGCGGTCGAGGTCGCCCAGGCGAGTGTCGAGTTCCCGCTCGCGCGCGGCGAGCTGCTGCCGGCGCACGTCGAGGTCGGCCTGGTCGCTCACGAACCGGCGCGCCCGCCGACCGAGGTCGGCCAGCAAGGCCTCGATCTGCACCCGATCCTCGCCCACGCGGGCGCGAGCGGCAGTGAGGAGGTCGGCGTCGAGGCCCACGCGACGGGCGATGTCGAAGGCGTGGCTCGCGCCGGGGTCGCCCAGGCGCACGGCGAAGAGCGGCTGTAGCGAGGCCTCGTCGTAATCCATAGCGGCGTTGATCATGGCGGGATGGTCGTTCACCGCCGCCTTCAGCAGGCCGTAGTGCGTCGAGGCGATCACCAGCGCGCCCCGCGCGGTCAGACGCTCGAGCACGGCGAAGGCGAGCGCCGTACCTTCCTGCGGATCCGTCCCGGTGCCGATCTCATCGCAGAGCACGAGGCTGTTTTCGTCGGCGTCGGCGAGGAAGCGGCGCAGATGCGTGAGGTGCGCGCTGAAGCTGGAGAGCGACTCCTCGATCGATTGCTCGTCGCCGAGATCGACGTGGAGTTGGCGCACCAGGGGCAGGCGCGTATCCTCGCGCGCAGGCACGTCCCAACCGGCCTGCGCCAGCAGCACGAACACCCCCACCGTCTTCATGGCCACCGATTTGCCGCCCGCGTTGGCGCCGCTGATCACCACGGCGCGCACGGCCGCTGGCAGCTCCAGATCGAGAGGTACGACGTCGCCGTGGTCCTCGCCCCGTTGGCGGGCGTCGTCGAGCGCGGCCGCGAGCAGGGGATGCCGCCCCTGACACACGCGCAGGGTGGCGCCTCTCTCGAGGCGGCAGCGCACGCCGCGCCGCTGGCGGCTCCACAGCATGCCGGCGCGTACACGGTCGACGAGCAGGAGCACGCCGGCCGCGGCCCCGAGGTCGTCCGCGGCGGCATCAACCAGACGGTTCAGCGCGAGCAGGATGCGCGTCTCCTCGGCACCGATCTCCAGGCGCAGCTCCGCCAGCTCGTTGGCCAGGTGCACCACGCCGGCGGGCTCGACGAAGATCGTGGCACCGGTGGACGAGCGGTCGTGCACGATGCCGTTGATCTTGCGGCGCTCGCCCGAGCGCACGGGCAGGCAGAATCTGTCGCCGCGTAGCGTGACCTCGTCGCCGGTGAGCAGACCGCGGCTGCGCGCGCCGTCCATGGCGTCGCCCACGGCCTGGCGCACGTGGCGTTCCTGACTTGCGGCCGCCCGCCGCAGGCGCGCGAGCACGGGACTGGCGCGGTCGGCGAGGCGGCCATCGCGATCGAGGCAGCGGCGGATCTCGGCCACCAGCGCGTCGAAGGGCGCCATCGCCTGCGCCGCGGCAGCCCACTGCGGCATGGCCGCGATCGCGCGCGCGAGGTGCACGCGCAGCGCGTCGAGGTCGGCCGCGAGGGCCGCCACCTGCACGAGGTCGCTGCCCTCGAGGCGCCGCGGCGACGGGCGCGCGAGCTGGGCGAGGGCTGCGTCGACCTCGGAGACAGGCGGCCAGTGGTTTGCTTCGCCGGCGGGGCGCAACTCGTCGGCCAAGGTGCGCAGGAGCTCGATCGCATGGGCGTCGGCGAAGGGCAGCGTGCCGCGCACGGCAGCGGCAGCGCGGGGATTCACGCAGTATCTGGCCACCTGCGCGGTGACGCGCTCCCAGCCCAGCAGGGCCAGGGCGCGCGGCGTGGCGACGGGCGCCGCCGCAGCGGCGTGCGCGGCGGCGTCCAGGGTGATGAGCAGCGGAATCATGGGTTCGACTACTTGCTGATGTCCTTCTTCACCTTGCCGGCCTTCTCGGCGGCCGTATCCCCGGCCTTGTCGACGGCCTCGCGGCCTTGCTCGACGACCTTCTCCCACAGGTCCTCGCCCTTGCCGCCCAGGAGCTTGCGAACGCCGATGTAGAGATTCGGCGCCGCTTCGTAAACGACACGGCCCACCGGCTGCCGCAAGAACGTCTCGCGTACGCCGTCGCCGCCGGGAGCCTGGCTCACGGCGATGAGGCCCACGCTGATGACGAGCGCGCCGATGACCACGCCGCACACGGCGCCACCGATCTCGTCGACCATGCCGAGCGCCGTGTGGCGCACCGCCTTCTTCACCGCCAGCGCCGCGAACCAGGTGATGACCAGTCCCACGACGAAGACGAGGACGTAGCTGACGAAGAGCGACGTCGACGTGTTCAGCGCCGTGTGCGCGGCCAGCCACGGCGCCACGCTCGCGGCGAACCGCGCCGACGCGAGCAGACTGAACACGAGGCCGGCCAGTTCCACCACGCGGCGCACCACGCCGGCCCGCCAGCCGAAGAGCCCGCAAACGGCGATCATGGCGACGACCATGACGACGGCCATGAGGATGCTCCTATTCTCGTGGGTCAGCTCTGGAGCAGCTTCTTGACGATGCCGCTCACGCGGCCGCCCTCGGCGCGGCCCATGACCTTCGCCATCGCGACGGGCATGACCTTGCCCATATCCTTCGGGCTGGTCGCACCCACCTCGGCGATGGCCTCGCGCACCACCGACTCCAGCGCATCATCGTCGAGCGCCGCCGGCAGGTACGTCTGCACGATCGCCAGTTCCTTCTCGTTCTCGGCGACGAGATCGTCGCGGTGCGCGTCGCGCGCGCCCTGCATGGCGTCCTTCACCTTCTTCGCGTACGACTGCAGGATCTTGAGCACATCCTCGTCCTGCAGTTCCTTGCGCTGGTCGACCTCGACCTGCTTGAGCGCCGCCTGCAGCATGCGCAGCACACCGAGCTTATTCTTCTCCTTAGCCTTCATCGCGGCGATGACGTCGGCCTTGATGCGGGCTGCGATCTCGCTGGCCATGTTTGCCTCCTGGCGCGCCGCGTCGTGGGCGGCTGCGGTGGAATCGTGTGCAGCCAGTTTAGGCGGCAGGCAAGCAGGGGTCAAGCGGGTGGGGGGGCAAGCAAGCGAGCGTCACGCCGACGCCGGCAGCCGCCAGGCCTGGCGCACGGCTTGCAACGTCACGAGGCCCGCCGCGGCGGCGGTCTCGGCCCGCAGCAGGTGCGGCCCCAGGGTGACAGGTACGGCCCGCGCCCGCAGGAGCAGTGCCAGCTCGGCGTCGGTCCATCCGCCTTCGGGTCCCACAAAGAAGGTGAGCGACGCGGGAGGCGCATCGCCGTGCGCGCGCCGAGCAGCCGCCTCGATCGCCAGCTCCACGCCGGAACGCACCAGTTGCCCGACCACGTCGCCGGGGGCCGCCCCGAAGAAACTCGGGCCGTCGGCCATGCCGAGCGTGGCGCCCAGGCCGGCCAGGGTGGTGAGCTCGGGCAACCAGCAGCGTTGCGATTGCTTGAGGGCCGCCACCAGGAGCGTGCGCCATCGCTCCTGCTTGCCTGCGCGCGGATCGATCACACCATGCTCGCAACGCAGGGGCACGATGCGGTGTGCACCCAGCTCCACCGCCTTCTCCAGCGCGAACTCGTAGCGTTTGCCCTTGACCACGGCACAGGCCAGATTCAGCAGGGGCGCCGCCATCTCGCCTGGCGGTGTGGCGACGTCCACGACCTCCAGGCGCGCGTGCCCCCGCAACTGATCGACCAGCTTGCCCTGCAGCACACGGCCGCGGCCGTCGGTGAGCTCGACCAGCCGCCCCGCGTCGGCGCGCAACACGTGCGTGAGATGGTGGCTCTCGTCGGCGGTCAGCGTGACGACATCGCCCAGTCGCGGCGACGGAGCTGAAGGCGCGAGGTCGATGAAGAAGCGACGCACGGCGCGACCTCAGTCGTAGATGTGCCGGCCCGGCGGCGGCACCTGGGTGCTCAACTCGTCCTGCAGTGCCCGCAGGCGCTCGATCTGCGAGGTCGAGAGATCGGTGGGTGTCCACGCGATGACGCGCACGAGCTGGTCGCCGATGCCGCTGCCGTTGAGATGGGCGATGCCCTTGCCGCGCATGCGGAAGATCTTGTGGCTCTGCGTGCCGGCCGGGATCTTCAGCGCCACCTTCGACTCCAGGGTGGGTACGGTGATCTTGGTGCCGAGCATGAGATCGAGGGGCGACACGGGCAGGTCGATGAGCACGTCGTCGCCGTGGCGCTCGAAGGCGTCATCCTCGGCCACGTCCATCACCACGCGCAGATTGCCGGCGGGACCACCCTGGCCGCCGGCGTCGCCCTTGCCGGGAATCTCCATGTAGTTGCCTGTGGTCACACCTGCGGGCACGGTGATCTCGAGCGTCTCCTCGCCCCGCACAGTGCCGGTGCCATTGCAGTCGTGGCAGGGGTCGGCAATCACGCGGCCCGTGCCGCTGCACTGCGGACACACGGTCTCGGTGACCATGCGGCCGAGCAGCGTCTGGCGCACCTGGCGCACACGCCCATGGCCGTGGCAGGTGCCGCAGGTCTGGGATTGGCTGCCGGGCGCGGCGCCACTGCCGGAGCACGTGCCGCACTGCACCTGCTTCTGCACCTTGAGCTTCTTCTTCACGCCGCGCGCGGCCTCGCGCAGCGTGAGCTTGAGCACGATCTGGAGGCTGCGCCCGCCGCGACGTCCCGCCTCGCCGCCGCCGCCGGCGCCGCCGAAGATGTCGCCCATGCCGAAGTCGCGCATGAAGGAGCGCAGGGCCTCGTTGAGGTCCATGTCGAAGCCGCCGAAGCCGCCCTGGAAACCGCCACCGCCGAAACCGCCGGCTCCGCCGGCCATGCCGGCCGGACCGGCGTGGCCGAAGTGGTCGTACGAGGCGCGCTTGTCGGCGTCCTTGAGCACCTCGTAGGCCTCGGTGGCCTCGCGAAATTTCTCCGGCGCCGCAGGATTGTCCGGATTCCGGTCGGGATGGTACTTCACCGCGAGCTTGCGGTACGCCTTCTTGAGGTCGTCCGTGCTCGCGTCCTTGTCCACGCCGAGGATCTCGTAGTAGTCGCGCTTCGTCGCCATCGACCGTTCCCTTACTGGACTGACGTTCCTGTCATCACGGGGCCAGAATCACTGGGCGAGGATCACACGGCTGGGCCGGAGCACCAGTCCGTCGAGGGTGAACCCCTTCTGGACCACCTGCAACACGGTCCCCGTCTCCACCGCCTCGGGGCCGGGGATCTGGCCCAGGGCCTCGTGCAAGGCGGGATCGAAGGGCTGCCCCTCGGCGGCGATCTCCTGGACGCCGCGGTCCTGCAGCACCTGCTTGAAGCTCTGCGCGATCAGCTCCACACCCTGGCGCAGGGCGGCGAGGCTGGCGTCCGCGTCGTCGCTGCCGGCGGCCTGGCCGGTGGCGTGGAGGGCGCGATCGAAATTGTCCTGCACCTCCAGGAGCGACCGCAGCAGATCGGCGGCCGTGAAACGCCGTGCGTCGTCCACCTCGCGCCGGGTGCGCTTGCGCAGATTGTCCATCTCCGCGAGCAAGCGCAGCCAGCGGTCGTGCAGTTCGTCGCGTTCACGGCGCAGCAACGCCTCGGGCGAGGTGTCGGATTCGCTCGGCGTCGCGGGCGTGGCGACGGCCTCTAAGTCGATCCCATCAGGGAGTTCCGCCGCCTCGGCCATCGCCTCGTCGGCCGTCGTTTCCTCGCGCGGAGATTCGTTGCGCGGCTCGTCGTCGCGGCGTTCGGTCATCGTCGGTAAGTCCTTTCCGCCGCCGTCAACTCACGGAGGCAAGATTGGTCCGCAGCAGGTCGATCCCGGCGAGCGCGCGGTCGTACGGCATCCGCCGGGGACCGAGCACGGCGAGGATCCCCTCGCGCCCCCCTAGCGGGAAGCGGTGGGACACCACGGTGAACTCGCGCAGGTCGCCCACGGGATTCTCGCGCCCGATCCACACGCCGAGTCCGCCATTGGCCGCCAGGTCGAGGCGGCGCAGGGCATCGCGAATGGTCCGCGGCGACTCGAGAAAACGGATGAGGGTCTTGAGCGTCCCGGGCTCGGCGAATTCCGGCGCATCGAGCACGGCGCCCACGCCGCCCAGTTCCAGTTCGCCCGCCTCGATCTCCGCGAACAGGTCGCCGCTGCGCCGCGCCAGATCCGTGGCACAGCGCCCGGCCGCACCGTCGCCGGGCTGGATGGACGGGAGCACGCCCGCCCGGACGGCCGCCACGGTGCGCCCGCAGATGCGCTCGGAAAGGAGCTGCGCGGCGGCATCGACCATCGCCGGCGCGTAGTCGTCGTTCATTGGCACCACCGTGGTGCGCACCATCGCGTTCTCGAGCACGAGCACCATGAGGATGCGCCGGTTTCCCTTGGGATACAGCTCGAGCCGCAGGGCACGCACCTGGTCCCAGCACGGGCCGAGGATGATGCCGATGTTCGCGGTGAGCCGGCTCAGCAGCCCGGCCAGCGCCTTCACCATGGCCTGGCTCCCCTGGTGACGCTGGATGCCCTCCTCGACCTCGCGGGCGAGCGGTCGCGGCGTCTCCCAGCGCGAGAGCGGCCAGCCGGCGAGCACGCGGTCGACGAAGACGCGGAAACCCGCATCCGTGGGTCGGCGGCCGGCGGCGGAGTGCGGCTTCGCGAGGAGGCCGTCGTCCTCGAGCCCCTTCATGACGATCCGGATGGTGGCCGACGAGTAGACGCCGCGCAGGTAGCGCTCCACCAGGCCAGAGCTCACCGGCCGCCCCGTCTCCACGTGGAGGCGCACCACGGCATCGAGGATCTCCCAGGATCGCTGCGGGTTGGTCGTCACGGTCGTCGCCTCCGGGCGATGCGTGTCGTGGCCGAAAAAACGGGGGCCACGCCCCCGGCACCGGCACACGCGGGCTGTCGCCCGGCGCCAAGGTAACTCCGGTGTTTCCGGGGTGTCAACCGGCGCTGGTCGCCGCGATGCGTTCCTCGATGGTGTCGAGGTGCAGGAATCCCCGCGGCGTCAGACGCAGGCGGTCGTCGGCCACGGTCCACAGGCCCTCCCGCTCGCCGCGCGGCAGATCCAGCTCCCTGGACGGCACGCGCGCCAGTGGCACGCCCTCGGCCGTGCGCAGCGGCAAGATCACCGCCTCGAGCCGCCGAGCCTCGAGGTCGAGAGGGTCGACGCTCGCCTCGGGTACCTCGCCGGCTTCCACCCGCGCCACGTAACGCGTGGGATTGGCCTCGTTGGCGTAGCGGCGGCGGCCCCAGAAGCCGTGGGCCGACGGCCCCAGCCCCAGGTAAGGGTAACCTTGCCAGTATGCGCGGTTGTGCCGCGATTCGGCGCCGGGGCGCGCGAAGTTGCTCATCTCGTACTGCCGCAGACCGCGCCGCTCCAGATGGTCCACCACTGCCAGATAGATGGCCTCGGTCACCGCCGATGGCGCGCGCCGTACGCGGCCGGCGGCCACGGCCGCGGCGAGGGGCGTGCCGGCGTGCAGCTCCAGGATGTAGAGCGAGATATGCTCCACGCCGAGATCGATGGCCTCATCCAGCTCGGCGCACAGCCCGTCGCGGGTGACGCCCGGCGCGAGGATCCAGTCGGCCGACACGCGCGCAAACCCGGCCCGCGCCAGCCGGAGCCCCCCCCGCGCGGTGGCGGGATCGCAATGCCGTCCCAGCAGCGCGAGCACGCCGGCGTCGAGACTCTGTACGCCGAGGCTGATACGATTGATCCCCGCGTCGCGCCACGCGGCGACGATCTCCGCGTCGAGCGACTCGGGATTGGCCTCGGCCGTCAGCTCGAACTCGGCCGTGTGAGGCAGCCGCCCCACGGTGCCGGCGAGCAGCTCCTGCATGAGCGGCGGATCGAGCAGCGAGGGCGTGCCGCCGCCGACGTAGGCCGTGGCCAGCGGTCGCGTTCCCGCGCCAAGCACCTGGCAATGCTCGGCGCGCAGGACGAACTCGCGCACGATGGCGCGCGCCACGCGGGCGCGCAGGTCGGCGTCGTGGCGCGCCGTGCGTGCGAAGTGGCAATAGCTGCAAAGGGAGGCGCAGAACGGTATGTGGAGATACAGCCCGCCGCCCCGCATGTCGCCGCGCGCCGTCATGGCTACTTGATGAGGTGGAACAGTCGTCCCAGCCGTGGACGCAGGCTGTCCTTGTCCCACGACCAGTAGAGGATCTCCGCCTTGCCCTTGATCAATTTCAACGACAGCGGACCCCAGTAGCGACTGTCCTGACTATTGAAGCGATTGTCGCCCATCATGAACAGATGACCGTTGGGCACCACGAACGGCGCATCGTGACGCACGGATTCCTGGATGATGGCGTCCTGGTGCTGCACCACGGCGCCCGCGGGCAGGTCGTGCTTGGCGAGGCTCTGCTGCAAGGCGGCGAGATGCGGACGCACGGCGGCCGTGTCGAGCACGCCGGCGCGCACGGCCGCGGCCGCGGTGGCCACGAAGGTAGCGTTGTCGTGGCCGCGCATCTCGGCCAGGCCGAGCGCGAGGTTGTAGGTCTCCTTGAGATTCGGCTGGCGCATGCCTTGCCGGTAGGCGACGGGATCGTGGAGAGTGCGCGGATTCGGGCAGACGTCGGGATCGCGCCAGTCGGGCACACAACTGTGGTCGCCGTCGCGGTCGCCGAAGTTGGACTCGTAGATCTCGCCGTTGACGTAGGTGACGCCGTCGCGCACGGCCACGCGGTCGCCAGCCACGGCCACGCAGCGCTTGATGTAATCGAGGTCGCGGTCCTTGGGGTATTCGAAGACGATGATGTCGCCCTGACGCGGCTGCCGCAGCGCAGGCAGCTTCAGGACCGGCAGCCCGTCGACGAGCGTCCAGTGGAAGATGCGGATACGTTCCGGCGTCTTGGCGCCGTAAAGGAACTTGTCGACGAAGAGGAAATCGCCCACGAGCAACGTGTTCTTCATCGAGCCGGTCGGAATGCGGAAGGCCTGGAAGAGGAACTGCTTGATCAGCAGCGCGATGGCCAGCGCCCAGACGATGGCCTTGAAGTACTCCCAGACCGTCTGCTTGAAGCCGCGCTCCACCTTGACGGAACCGCGCGCCGTCACCGCGGCGGCGGGGCCCGACTCCGGCCGGGCCATTGTCTCGTCTCTGTGTCCAAACCAGCGCATCGACCGGTCACCTTCCTAGCGTTCGACCTTGAGCACGGCCAGGAACGCCTCCTGCGGAATTTCCACCGCCCCGACCTGCTTCATCCGCTTCTTGCCCTCTTTCTGCTTCTCGAGCAGCTTGCGCTTGCGCGAGATGTCACCGCCGTAGCACTTGGCCGTCACGTCCTTGCGATACGGCTTCACCGTGGTACGCGCCAGCACACGGCTGGCGATGGCGGCCTGAATCGCCACGGCGTACATCTGCCGCGGGATCAGCTCCTTCAGCTTCTGGCAGAGCTTCAGGCCCCACTTGTAAGCGTTGTCGCGGTGGACGATGTAGGTGAGCGCGTCGACGGGATCGCCGTTGATGAGAATGTCGAGGCGCACGAGGTTCTCGGCGCGGTGCTTGAGGTACTCGTAGTCGAGCGACGCATAGCCCCGGCTCACCGACTTGAGCTTGTCGTAGTAATCGACCACCAGCTCGCTCAGCGGGAGGTCGAATTCCAGGTTCACGCGCTCGGTATCCAGATACTCCATCTTGGTCTGCACGCCCCGGCGCTCCAGCGAGATCTGGATGACCGGCCCCACGAACTCCTTGGGCGTGATCACGGAGGCCCGCACGATCGGCTCACGCACCTCCTTGATCTTGGTTTCCGGCGGCAGCAACGCCGGGTTCTCCACGACCTGCTCGGTCCCATCCTTCAGTTCCACCTCGTACTCCACGTTGGGCAGGGTACAGATGAGGTCGAGGTCGTACTCGCGCTCGAGTCGTTCCTGAATGATCTCCATGTGCAAGAGGCCGAGGAAGCCGCAGCGGAAGCCGAAGCCGAGGGCCGCGGAGTTCTCCTTCTCCCAGGTGAGGGAGGCGTCGTTGAGCTGTAGCTTCTGCAGAGCGTCGAGCAGATTGTCGTAGTCGTCGTTGTTGGTGGGGTAGAGACCGCTGAATACCATGGGCTTGACGACCGTGTAGCCCGGGCACGCCTTGGCGCAGCGGTTGTCGCGCAAGGTGATCGTGTCACCCACGCGCACGTGGCGTACGTCCTTGGCGCCGGTGGCGATGTATCCCACCTCGCCCGCGCTGAGCTTCTTGCGCGGGATACGCTGCAACCGGAAGTGCCCCAGCTCCTGGATCTCGTAGTCGGCGTCGCCGGACATGAGGTGCACCCAGTCGCGGTGGGCGATCGTGCCCTCGAACATGCGCACGTAGGCGACGGCACCCACATACGGGTCGAAGACGGAATCGAAGATCAGGGCCGTGGGCGGCGCGTCGTCATCGCCGGTGGGGGCGGGCACGCGCTCGCAAATGGCCTCGAGCAGTTCCAGCACGCCCTCGCCGGTCTTGGCGCTCACCTTGAGGATCTCATCGGGGTCGCAGCCCAGCAGGTCGATGAACTGCTCGATGACGTGCTCGGTGCGAGCGGCGGCCAGGTCGATCTTGTTGATCACCGGCAGGATCGCCAGGTCATGCTCGAGCGCGAGGTACATGTTGTTGATTGTCTGCGCCTGCACGCCCTGCACCGCGTCGACCACCAGCAGCGCGCCCTCGCAGGCGGCCAGGCTGCGCGACACCTCGTAGTTGAAGTCGACGTGTCCCGGCGTGTCGATGAGGTTGAGCACCACCGCCTCACCGGACGGCCGCTTGTAGTCCATGCGGATCGGGTGGCTCTTGATCGTGATCCCCCGCTCCCGCTCGAGATCCATCGAGTCGAGCACCTGCGCCGTGAGGTCGCGGCCGACGAGCGTACCGGTGAGCTCGAGCAGGCGGTCGGCCAGCGTGCTCTTGCCATGGTCGATATGCGCGATGATGCAGAAGTTACGGGTCGGCTGCATGCTTGTCGTCTGTTCCTAGAAGTTCACGCACCAGCACCAGAGCGTCACCGTGGGCATGTGATGCGAGCCCACGGGTTCCGGCAGCTCTGGCGCCGGGTGCTTGTCCCACTGGTCGGGCATGGGCAGCGCCTCGTGGTCGAACCCGAAGAGCTTGGCGCCCACGTACGCGTCCAGGGCCATGATCAGCATGGCGCCGCCCGACCACCAGGCGTAGTCGCGCGCGATCTGGTATTCCTCGGCCGCGGTCGCCGCGAAGAAGTCGCGGTTGCCGCCCGGCTCCAGCGTGCGCGAGTACTCGCCCACGCGCGATGCCTGCCGGTCATGCGCCAGCAGGTTGCTCCAGTAGTACCACTCGAGTCCGAACGCCAGCGCCGCGCGCCAGCCGTTGCCTGCGTAGAGCTGCCCCCAGCCAGGCATCACGGGCGTCATGAGCACCGCGGTCGTGCCGCTGATGCCGGTATCGAAGAAGTCGGGAACCGGAGGGCGCAGTACTGCGAGGGAATCGCCGGGCGCCACCGTCGCCGTGTCGGCCGCGGCCGGAACCGGCTCCTCGGCGGCCCCGGCGGCCGGCGCCCCGAGGCCGGCGAACGACATCGCCACGACCAGGGCCAGCAGCAGCTTCACCACGGCACCGTATCCGTCTCTCACCGGCGGCTCCTTCGCCCGCTGCGCGCATTCACCGGGGAGCGTGGCGGGAATGTGTGGGAATCGAACCCACCTCGGACGGTAAACGCGCCCGACAAAGGGATTTGAAGTCCCCGGGGCCCACCAGGACCCATTCATTCCCGCAATGCCTGCCTTCCCGCGAATCCTCGCGCGATTCCTCGCGCCGCGGACCGGCGCCGCCGGCGACCGGCCCGCCAAGGGTAAATCCCCGGCGGCGCCGGCACCAGGGGATTTCGCCGCGGCGTCATTCCACCGTGACCGCCTTGGCCAGGTTGCGCGGCTGATCCACGTCCTCGCCGCGCAGCACGGCGATGTGATACGCCAGCAGTTGCAGCGGGATCACCGACAGCAAGGGTGTCAACATATTGAGAGTGGGCGGAATGGTGATCACGTGATCGCTAAGGGCGGCGATCTCGGTGTCACCCTCCGTCACGATGCTGATGATCTTGCCGTGCCGCGCCCGCACCTCCTGCACGTTGCCGCGGATCTTCTCGTAGCTGCCGTCGCGCGTGCAGATCACGACCACGGGCATCGCCGGATCGATGAGCGCGATCGGTCCGTGCTTCATCTCCGCCGCCGGATACCCCTCGGCGTGGATGTAGCTGATCTCCTTCAGCTTGAGCGCACCCTCGAGCGCGATGGGGAAGTTCACGCCTCGGCCGAGGTAGAGGCAGTTGTGGTGATCGGCGTAGACCTGTGCAATGGCCTTGATCTTGTCCGACTGAGCCAGCACGGTGCGGATCTTGTCGGGGATGCACTGCAGTTCCTCGAGGATCTGCACGCCCATCTCGGCGCTGATGTGGTTGCGCCGGCCGAGCAGCAACGTCAGCAGCGTGAGAATGGTCACCTGGCTCGTGAACGCTTTGGTCGACGCCACGCCGATCTCGGGGCCGGCGTGGCTGTACACGCCGCACTCGCTCTCGCGCGCGATGGTGGATCCCACGACATTGGTGATGCCCACGACCTTGGCGCCCCGCCGCTTCGCCTCACGCATGGCCTCGAGCGTGTCGATGGTCTCGCCGCTCTGGCTGATCGTCAGGCACACCGTGCCGGGATCGATGATGGGCGAGCGATAGCGGAACTCGCTCGCATATTCCACCTCCACCGGGATGCGCGCATATTCCTCGATGAGGTACTCGCCCACGAGGCCGGCGTGGTAGCTGGTGCCGCAAGCCAGGATGATGATGCGCTGGATGTTGCGCAGCTCCCAGTCGGTGAACTGCAGGCCACCCAGCTTCACGTCGCCCGCGGCCGGCAGGATGCGGCCGCGGAACGCGTCCTGCACCGTGTCCGGCTGCTCCATGATCTCCTTGAGCATGTAATGGGCGTAGCCGCTCTTCTGGATCTGGCTGATGTCCCAGGTGATCTCCTCGACCTCCTTGGTGACCTCCTGGTTGTCGATGTTCATCGTGGTCACGCCCTCGGGCGTCAGCACGGCCATCTCCCAGTCGTCCAGATAGATCACCTGGCGCGTGTGGCCGAGGATCGCCGCCACGTCGCTGGCCACGTAGTTGGCGTGGTCTCCGACCCCCACCACCAGCGGACTGCCGCGGCGCGCGCCGACGATCTTCTGCGGCTCATCGGCGTGCACCACCGCGATGCCGAAGGTGCCCTCCACGAGCTTCAGCGCCCACTGCACCGCTTCCTCGAGGTTGCCGCGATACTGATCGGTGATCAGATGGGCCAGCACCTCGGTGTCGGTCTCGCTCTGGAACACGTAGCCTTTGCCGATGAGGGCGCGACGCAGGGCGCCGTGATTCTCGATGATGCCGTTGTGCACCACCGCCACCTTGCCCGACAGGTGCGGGTGCGCATTCAGGCGATTCGGCTGCCCGTGCGTCGCCCAGCGCGTGTGCGCGATGCCGCAGGTTCCGGCCAGATCATCGAGGTCGAGGATCTTCTCGAGCTCGCGGATCTTCCCCTTCTCCTTGTAGCAGCAAATGCCATCGTCCTGGATGACGGCGATCCCGGCGCTGTCGTAGCCGCGGTACTCGAGACGCCGCAGGCCCTCGAGCAGATGACTGGCGACGCCGGGGATACCGGTGATGCCGACGATTCCACACATGGTTCGCTCCTTCGGACTCCTGGATCAGGATTCGAGACCGCCCTTGCGGACCCGATCGATCAGCTCCCGGGCCTGCGCGGCCGTCGTGGCCTCGGCGATGATACGCACCACGGGTTCGGTATTCGATGCGCGCACGTGGACCCAGGCGCCGTCGCCCGTCCACTTGTAGCCGTCACGATCGTCGATGGTGCCCGGGCCAAGGCCACGCAACACCTGCGCCAGTTCCTCGCCCTGCGGCAGGGATTCTGCTGCGAACTTGTCCTTCACCATGACCACCGGCGACAGTTCGCCCACGATCTCGGCCAGCGAACGGCCACTGTCGGCGAGGAGCTGCAGGATCATGGCGATGCCGATCAGGCCGTCACGGCCCGGATGCAGAGTGGGGTAGATCACGCCACCGTTGCCCTCGCCCCCGATCACGCACCGCTGCCCCAGCAGGGTTTCCACGACATTGGCCTCGCCCACCGGAGTGCGCCAGACGCGCGCCCCGTGGCGGGCGGCCACCTCATCGATCAGCCGCGTCGTGGAGAGGTTCACGGCGACATCGCCGCGCTGGCGGCCCAGCACGAAATCGACGGCCAGCGCGAGCGTGACCTCCTCGCTCAGCGGTTCGCCGCCCGGCGCCACCAGGGCGAGACGGTCGCCGTCGGGATCCAGGGCGAAACCGACATCGGCCCCGTGTCGGCGCACCGCGGCCGCCAGCTCCGTGAGGTGGGCCGGCGTGGGTTCGGGATCGTGCGGGAAATGGCCGGTGCACCCGCAGTGCAACGGGGTGCAGGCCACGCCCAGCCCCTCCAGCAGACGCGGGGCGATGGCCCCGGCCGCGCCCTCCACCGCGTCGACGACGGCGTGCAGCCGCCGACTCGCGATCCGCTCGGGTGCGAGCCACGGCAGGGCGCGGATCTTCGCCAGATGCAGCTCGTCGGCCCCCTCCCATGTCCGGGCGGCGCCGAGCCGGTCCCAGGCCACGTGACCATTGCCGGCATCGTATCGCTCGCGCAGCTCCGCGTTCTGGGCCTGGGTGAGGAAGAGTCCCCGTCCCTCGATAAACTTCAGGGCGTTCCACTGCTGGGGGTTGTGGCTGGCGGTGATGATCACGCCGCCCACGGCGTCGTTCTCCTGGACGACCATCTCGGTGGTGGGCGTCGTGGCGATGCCGATGTCCCACACATCGTGCCCGGTGGAGGACAGGGCCGCCACCACCGCGTCGCGCACCATGGGTCCGCTCGGACGGCTGTCGCGCCCCACGACCACCGGTCCCGGCGGCAGCCAGGCGCCGAGCGCCGCGCCCCAGCGCGACACGACGGTGGCATCGAGGCTCTCGCCCACGATGCCGCGGATACCCGAGACACTCACGCATAAACTCAAGCGGAAGCTCCTTTTCGAGGCACCGGGGCCGAGCAAGAGACGCACCGCCCTGAGCATAGTAGCAAGGATCGCTGACGGCACAAGGGGTTACGGGACGTCACAGAACCGCTATCTCGTCCGTACCATCACGTGGAAGGCGTGCTGGCGATAGAGGTTCCCGCGCTGATACCTCGTCGTCCCCTTCCGGATTCTCCCCGACGAAAGGAGTCTTCCGTGCTCTCTCGCAACCACGCTCGACCGCGGTTCCGCACGCGAGGCGTGCTCTCGATCTTCCTGACAGCGGGCCTCGCGGTCATCCTCATGGGCGCGGCCCCCCCGCCGTCCGCCCCTGATCTGGTCGGCGTCACCGTCGTCGTCGAGAACCTCGCCCCGCAAAACGGCACCTGGCTCACGCCCGTCTGGGTGGGGTTCCACGCCGGCACCTATGACCTCCACGACCCGGGCAGCGCCGCGAGCCAGGAGCTGGAGCGCCTGGCCGAGGACGGCAACACGTCGCCCCTCTCCTCCGCATTCGCCGCAGCGGCCCGCACCGGCGCCGAGGCCACGCTGGCCGCCGCCGGGGATACGCCGCAGATCCCGCCCGGCGGCGAGGCCCGCCACACGTTCCTGCTCGACCCCAACGACGAGAACAACGCTTTCGTGAGCTGGGCCGCGATGGTCATCCCCAGCAACGACGCCTTCGTCGCCAATGACGATCCGCAGGCCCGGCGCATCTTCGATGCCAACGGGAACTTCCTGGGCGCATTCGTCACGCTCGCAGGCTCCGCGGTGCTGGACGCCGGCACCGAGGTGAATGACGAGGTGCCGGCACACACGGCCTTCTTCGGCCAGACCACCCCCAACACCGGCGTGGACGAAAACGGCGTCGTCCACTTGCACCCGGGATACCTGCCTCCGGGCAGCGGCGGCATCCTCGACGATCCCATGTTCGCCGATGCCGACTTCACGGCGCCGGGATATCAAGTGGCCCGCATCACGATCTACCGCTCCGACACCGTCGTTCCCGCCGGCAACGTGTCCGGCCACTGGACCGTGGCTGGGTCGCCCTACCTGGTGCAGGGCGACGTCACCGTGCCCGACGGCGCCACGCTCACGATCGATCCCGGCGTGACCGTATTCTCGAGCGAGGACCACGGCATCACCGTCGCCGGCGCCCTCGACGCCGTGGGCACCGCGGACGTGCCGATCCTGTTCACGGGTACGCAACAGCAGTTCCCGAACAACGACGGCTGGTCGGGCCTGCGCTTCATCGGCCAGACGCTGCCCAGCCATCTCGCCTACTGCACCATCGAGTATGGCGACCGCCAGGCCAACTACGAATCCGGCGGCGGCATCGCCTGCATCGGCGGCCAGATCGAGTTGCGGCACTGCACGGTGCGCTCGTGTCTGGCCTACCTCGACGGCGCGGGCCTCTACGCCAGCGACGCCACACTACTGCTCGACGACTGCGAGGTCCGCTACTGCGAGATCTCCGGCGAGAACAGCGGCCGCGGCGGCGGGATCTTCGCCGAGAATTCCGATGTCACGATCACGAACAGCCACATCCACCACAATCGCGTGGCCACGTTCACATACTTCGGCGCGACGAACTCGCGCGGCGGCGGCATTGCACTCGTGGGCTGCACCGGGAGCGTGGAAGGCTGCGTCATCAACCGTAACTACTGCAACCACAGCGGGACCGAGGCCGAGTCGACCGGCGGCGGCGTGCACGTGGAGAACGGCACGATCCTGCTGCGCGGCGACACCGTCGTGGCCAACGAGGTGCACTACAACAACGCCCACGGCGGCGGGATCTACCTGCGCGGCTATGGACACGAGGTCGTTGACACCATCGTCAGCGGCAATACCGGCGCCGGCATCTGGTTCGATCCGGGCGCGGAAACCGCCACGATCGACTACAACGACGCCTTCGGCAACAGCGGCGGATCCTACGCAGGACCGTACGTGCCGTCGGGCCTGGGCATCGCCAGCCAGATCAATCACAACGGCGACCCTTGCGACTTCGCGTACAACATCGACCTGTCGCCGCAGTTCGTGGCGCCGACCAACCTGAACTATCACCTGCAGGCCACATCGCCGTGCATCGACGCGGGCGATCCCGCCTCGCCGCCGGATCCGGACGGCACGATCGCCGACATCGGCGCGCTCCCCTACGACCAGGGCGCCACGGCGGTGCCCGGCCCGAGCGAGGACGGCAGCCGCGCCTTCCTGCTGGCGAGCCGACCCGCCCCGATGGACGCGGCCACGACCATCGCCTACCGCTTGCCCAACGCGGGCCCGGTGAAGCTGCGTGTGGTGGACATCCGCGGCCGGGTGGTGCGCACCCTCGTCGACGAGGTGCAGCCGGCGGGTCCACAGTCCGTACGTTTCGACGGCAGGGACGACGGCGGCCAGCGACTGGCGTCGGGGCTGTACTTCGAGGTGCTGCGGGCGGCAGGACGGCAGGACAGCCGGAAGATCACGGTACTGCACTGAGCCAGGGTGCGGCGATGAACATCGTTCCGGAAGCGGAACATCGGGCAGTAGCCGGGCGTCGATGGAGAAAAGGGGGTTCCGCCGTCTTGCTGGAGCTGGTGCGCGGACTCGAACCGCGGACCTGCTCATTACGAGTGAGCTGCTCTACCAGCTGAGCTACACCAGCTCCATGCAATCACGGATGGTGCCTAGGGGCGGAGTCGAACCACCGACACCTGCATTTTCAGTGCAGTGCTCTACCAGCTGAGCTACCTAGGCACCCGATCGGCCGGTCGCCGGCCGGGGAGGGCAATTAAACACACCGTTTGCGGCCTTGTCAAGGCGGCCCCGAACGCGTCAGAGAGCCGTGGGCAATGCCGACAGCTCCTCGATCTTGGCGATCAGAGTATCCATGTCGAAGGGCTTGTACATGCAGGCGTCGGCCCGGGACCAGGTGGCGATGAACTTCTCGCGATCGGCCGAATCCACCTTGCGCGCCGTCAGCAGCATGATCGCGAACTCGCGCGTGTCGGGGTCGTGGTCCATCCACTCCTTGAGCAGCCGGCTGACCTCGTACCCGTTGCACCCTGGCAGCATGACGTCCAGCAACATCACGTCGGGACGATGCTGCTTGGCCTTGTCGAGCGCCTCGAGCCCATCGACGGCGGTGATCACCTCGAATCCGCGCAGCGCCAGGCTGTAGTCGAGGGTCTCCAGGATGTCCTGCTCGTCGTCCACGACCAGGATCTTCAGCGCGTGAGGCATCGCTCGTCCTCCGGTTTGCGGTTCGTCCCGCACCATGCTGGGCTGGTCTCGACGACCTCCAGCAGGGAATGATCGTCATCCATCGCCTCGGCGTTCCGAGGATCCGCGGGTATGACGTCCCATTGCGTACCCGCGAGGATCGCGGCACACTCGGGAGCGCAGGTGGCAACCTGCCAGGCGGCATGCAGCCGCGAGAAGTCCAGCACCAATCCGACGCCAAGTCCGGGTGCCACGACGTGGAACGTGTTTTCGCCCAGGGGGAGCGCATCGCCGAGAGACACGGCGTCGCCGATGCGCCGCTCCTCCGCGTCGCGCGCCAACCCCAGGAGGAAGCTGCGCGCCTGGGTCAGCGCCACGTCGGCTTCCCATGTCGGACGCGTCGACGCCAGGCGCCGCAGGTCCAGCGTCACCAGGCGGGGCTCGTACCCCATGTGCGTGGCCATCGCGAGCAAGGCCTCGAGCTCGCGTCCCGCGACGAGCACGGGGCTGCTCGCCGGCGCGCTCGGCAGCTCGATCCGGACCGTCGTGCCCTCCCCGGGCCGGCTTGCCAGCCGCACGATACCGTCGTGCGCCTCCACCAGACCCTTCGTGATGTGCAGTCCGAGGCCGGCGCCCGGCAGGCGCCTCGTCTCGACCTCTGCGTCCCGGCTGAAGGGCGTGAAGAGTTGCGCGAGGAACTGTGGGTTCATGCCCATGCCGCTGTCGGTCACTGTCAGCCTGCAAACCCGCACGGCGAGGCCCAGGTGACGCGTCAGGGTGCCCGCGACACCGGGCACCGCGTCGCCCAGGTCGCTCAGCACCACCTCCACGCGGCCGCCGCGCGGCGTGTACTTGAGCGCATTGCTGATGACGTTGTGGAACATCTGCAGGACCTTGTCGGCATCGACCTCGACGGTGAACGTCGCCGGGACGCCGGCGTCGTCCAGCACGATGTCCTTCTCCCGACATGTGAGCTGCACCATGGTGAGGTTTTCGCGCAGCAACGCACCGAGATCCACCGGCGCCCGCGTGAAGCGAAGCTGGCCGGCTCGGGCGCGCCGCGCATCGAGCAGGTCGTCGACGAGGCGGGTCAGGCGGTCGAGGTTGCGCCGGCACATCGTCAGGAAGCGCTCCTGCTCCGGTGCCACCGGTCCGGTATCTCCACTCAGGACGATGTCGAGGGTCGACTTGATCGTCGTCAACGGCGTGCGAAGCTCATGGCCGATGGCGTGGGCCTCGGCGTCGACACGAGCCTCGTCACGCGCGCGTACGGTGGCATCGTTCAGCGCCACGAGCTGGCCCCGGCCATTGGCGAGCGGCGGGCCGAGCTGCAGCTCCAGGCTCCGCCCACGAACCTGCGACGCCGGCACCACCTGGCGAGTCTGCCCGCTCGCGGAAAGCTTGCGCACCGCCCCTACGAGCCAGGGCTGCCAGTTCACTCCGTCCCGGCCGACACTCCCCTGCAGCAACGCCAGGGCAAGGTCGTTCACGGCGACGACCTCGTCCTGCGCCACGAGGGCCAGCGCCGCGGGCGCGGCCCGCCAGGCGTCCGATCCCGGCCAAAAAGCGTCGTCGGCCCGCGTGCCGCCACCATGTGCCCCCGGCAACGTATGGTGCAGCGTCCGCCACACGAGTTCCATCTCGCGGATCAGGGGATGGCGCCGCTGCATGCTCTCGTCCCGTCCCGCCGCCACGAACACCAGCGGCGTGGCGCCGTCGCCGAGGTCGGCGTGGAACGGGAGCATGAAGCTCCAATTCAACTCGAAGCGGCGCAAGAACATGGCGCTGGGACGGAAGGGATCGTCTGCACGCTGGACCCAGAAGGGTACGTCGCCGAGTTCGTACATCGGACCGTGGGTCGCGCCGAGCACCTCGGCCAGGCGCGCCTTCGGGCACACCCGCGAGCTGCCGACAACCACGCGCACCGGGACGGCCCCGAGCGGCGGGGAACACACCACAGCCAGGTCGCAGCCCACGCGCATGAGCAGCCGGCACGCCGCTTCCAGGACGGTTGCAGACGCCTCGTCCGCGGCGAGCCGGGCCGCGAGGCGCAGTCCCCAGGCGGGGTGGGCACGACCGGGACGTCCCGCACGCCCGAGGAGCCTGGGACCGAAGAGTTTGTTCCACCCGACCGGCATCTTTTTCTCCCCACCGCCGCGCCGAGTCCGGTAACCAGCGGTTTGGCAGCAGCTTGGCACCCGTGGTGTGCGAGATCGCACGCGCCACGGGTGAAAACTGCAATCGACATGCCAGGCGGGGTCAGGTCTTGGGTCGGTCGTCGTAGCCGCGAGGATGGGCCTGGTGCCAGGCCCAGGCGTCCGTGATGAGCGTGGTCACGCCGCTGCGTGCCGGTTGCCAGCCCAGGACCGCGCGGGCGCGCGCGTTCGAGGCGACGAGTCGCGGCGGGTCGCCCGGACGGCGCGGATGCACGGAGGGCGTGAGCGTGAGTCCCGTGACGCCGGCCGCCGCGTCCACGATCTCGCGAACCGAATGGCCCGTGCCCGTACCCAGATTCAGGGCCGTGAAACCAGGGGTGGAGGCCCATTCCACGGCCAGCGCATGGGCTTGCGCCAGATCGAGCACGTGGATGTAGTCGCGCACGCAGGTGCCGTCCGCGGTGGGGTAGTCGTCGCCGAATACGGCGAAGCTCGTCCCATCGCCCAGGAGCGAACGCAGCAGGCGCGGAATGAGGTGCGTCTCCGGATCATGGTCTTCTCCCAGCTCCGACGCCGCGCCGGCGGCGTTGAAGTAGCGCAGGGCGACGGCCGAGAGGTCGGTGCTGCGCACGAGATCCGACAGCGCATACTCCATGGTGAGCTTGGTGTGGCCATAGGGATTCACCGGAGCCAGCGCCGACGATTCCGTGATCGGGAAGGCATCAGGCTCGCCGTACACGGCCGCCGACGACGAGAACACGAAGCGCCGCGTACCGCCTCGCGCGACCTGTTCCAGCAGCGCGAGCGTGCCGCCGACGTTGTTGCGGTAGTAACGCAGCGGATCGCGCACCGACTCGCCCACGAGGCTGAATGCGGCCAGGTGCACGATGGCGTCGAACGGCCGGACGAACACGCGCGCGAGGCCGTCGGCATCGTGCAGACTGACCTCGTGGAGCAAGGCGTCGGCGGGAATCGCGTTCCGGTGCCCCGTGGACAGGTCGTCCAGGATCTCCACGGTGTGGCCTCGGGCCAGCAGATGCGCCGCCGTCACGCTGCCGATGTAGCCGGCACCACCGGTCACGAGAATGCGCATGATCGTCCTTTCCGTCCTCACCCGAGGCGTTCGTTGAGACCGCTGGTCGCCGGCAGCACCGCGGCCAGGTACTGACCCGTGAGCGACGCCGACTCGGACGCTACGTCCTCGGGCGTGCCCTGCGCCACGAGCCGGCCGCCGTCGTCGCCACCGCCGGGCCCGAGGTCGATCACCCAGTCGGCCTGGGCCACGAGGTCGAGGTTGTGCTCGATGACGAGCACAGTATGCTCCTGCTCCACCAGCTCGTGCAGCACAGCGACGAGGGCCTGCACGTCGTCCGCATGCAGACCGGTGGTGGGTTCATCCAGCAGGTAGAGATTGCGCTTGCCCGACGGCATCACCAGCTCGCGCGCCACCTTCAGCCGCTGGCTCTCGCCGCCCGAGAGCGTGGGGGCCGGTTGCCCCAGTGTGAGATAGCCGAGGCCCACCTTCTTGAGCAGCCACAGCTTCTCGGACACGGCCGGCGTGCCGGCGAAGAACTTGAGCGCCTCGGCCACGGTCATCGCGAGGATCTCGGCGATGTTGAGTCCGCGGTACTTGATCTCGAGGGTCTGCGCGTTGAAGCGCTTGCCGCCGCAATCCTCGCAAGGGACCTCGATGTCGGCCATGAACTGCATCTCGACCCGATGGAAGCCCATGCCCTGACACGCCGGGCAACGCCCGCCGGCGGTATTGAAGCTGAAGCGGCTGCCGGTGTACCCGCGCGCGAGCGCGTCTGGCGTCGCGGCGAGCAGATCGCGGATCGGCGCGAGTATCTGCAGGTAGGTGGCCGGATTCGAGCGGCTGGTCTTGCCGATCGGCGTCTGGTCGACGCGCACGACCTTGTCGATGGCGTGCCCGCCCTGGATCGCCGTGAAGGGCGCCGTACGCCCCGTACCGCCGGTGGCGTGGCCGGTGAGTCCCGCATGCAGGCACCCGTTCATCAGACTGCTCTTACCCGAGCCCGACACGCCCGTGAGCGCGACGAACCGCTGCAGCGGGATACGCACATCGAGCTCGCGCAGATTATGCTGGCGCGCGCCCTTGACGCGCAACTGCGGCCCGCCGCTGGCGACCGGCCGCCGGTGCCGCCGGACGTGCCCGCGCTCACCGCGCAGATAGGCAGCCGTGAGCGTATCCTCGTGGTCGAGCAGGGCCGCGAGCGGCCCCTGGTAGACCACATGCCCCCCCTCCCGGCCCGCCCCGGGGCCCAGCTCGATGAAGTACTCCGCGCGTCGCAGCACGTCCAGATCGTGCTCCACCACCACCACGGTGTTGCCGCCAGCCACGAGGTCGAGCAGGGTGTCCACCAGGCGCTCGCAATCGGCCGCGTGCAGACCGCAGGTGGGCTCGTCGAGCACGTAGAGCGTGTCCACCAGGCGGGAGCCGAGGCTGTTGGCGAGGTGGATGCGCTGGGCCTCCCCCCCGCTGAGCGTGCGCGTGAGCCGATCGAGGGTGAGGTATCCTAGCCCGACGCGGTCGAGGAAACGCAACCGGCTGACCCCCTCGTCGAGCACCTCCCCGGCGACGGCTTGCCCCACCTTCGGCAGGCGCAGCGTCTGCAGACGGCGGTACGCCTCGCCGACGGCGAGCTGCCCGATCTGCCCCAGGTTCATGCCCGCCACCGTCACGGCCAGGGCTTCGGGCCGCAGGCGCGTACCACCGCAAGCGCGGCAGAGCGTGTCCCCCATGTAGCGCCGCGTGAAGAAGCGATGGTGCGCCTTCTTCATCTCTGTCCGCATCTGCTCGAGCCACGGGATGATGCCCACGTAGCCGCGATCGGTGCCCTCGATGACGAGTTGCTGCTGCTTGCGCGTGAGCTTGGCGTACGGCAGGTCGAGAGGGATCTTGTGACGCGTGCAGTAGCGGTAGAGGGCCGAACGCTCGCGCGCGAAGCTCTGTGTCGACCAGGGTTTCACCGCCCCGTCGCGGATGGCGAGGTCGGGATCCGGCACGATGCGCGCCTCGTCGAACTCCAGCTTGTTGCCGAAGCCCTTGCACGCAGGGCAGGCTCCCTGCGGATTGTTGAACGAGAAGAGCTGCGGCGTCGGCTCGGCGAACACGCGCCCGCAGCCGTTGCAGATGAGCTGCGAGGCGAATTCCCGCACCTCGCCGTCCTCGTGGCCACGCACGACCAACCAGCCGCCCGACTGGCGCAACGCCAGCTCCACCGCCTCCACCGCGCGCGAACGCGCGCCGCTGGCGAGCTTGAGACGATCGACCACGACCTCGATGCGCTCGCCCTTGCCTGGCTTGCGCCCCTCGCCCGCGGCGGCTTCCTCGAGGCGCACAACCTCGCCCTTGACAACCGCGCGCTGGAAACCCTGCGCGAGCAGCGACTCGGCCCAATCGCCGCCGTTGCTGATCTCCTGCGGGTAACCGATCAGGACCGGCGCGTCCGGCCAGGTCTGGCGCATCTTGCGCCAGATGGAATCAGGCGTCTCGCGCGTGACCGTCTCGTGACAATCGGGGCAGACGACCTTGCCGACGCGCGCGAAGAGCACGCGCAGGTAGTCGTTGATTTCGGTGACGGTGCCGACGGTGGAACGCCCGCTCGTCACCGCGTTGCGCTGCTGGATGGCGATGGCCGGGCTGATGCCGTCGATCCAATCGACGTCGGGCTTGGGTAGCCGCTCGAGGAACTGCCGGGCGTAGGTCGACAGCGACTCCACGTAGCACCGTTGACCCTCGGCGTAGAGCGTGTCGAATACCAGGCTCGACTTGCCCGAACCCGAGAGACCGGACACCGCGGTGAACTGGTCGCGCGGGATGTCCACGTCGATATTGCGCAGATTGTGCTGGCGGGCGCCCCGGATGCGGATCCACTCGTCCAAGTTGCTCCACCCGTCCAAGATGGTCTCGTCTCGAGTCCGAGCCTTCTGGTCTCGGTCCCCCTACTCGATGAACTGCACAGGATAGCAATCTTTCGGTCAGTCTGAAAGTGGCTTACCCTTGAGGAGTTCATGTTGCCTGGATTTCGGCGTTTGCATCGCCATTGTCGTCGTTGTATCCCGCGAGGTCGCTCATGCTCCCCCACGTCCAAGCCCTGCTGCAGACGATCCACACCCTGCGCGCGCCCGGCGGCTGTCCGTGGGACCGCAAGCAGACCCTGGCCACGGCCGTGCACCATCTGCAGGACGAATCGGCCGAACTGCTCGAGGCGGCCCTGGAGGGCGACCTCGAGCACGTGCGCGAGGAACTGGGCGATCTCCTGTTCATGGTGTGCTTCGTCACGGAGATTCTGAGCGAGCAGCTCGACACGGATTTCGACCGCGTGGCCGACGTCGCCGACACGAAACTGGTCCGCCGGCACCCCCACGTGTTCGGCGAAGCCGCCGCTCGCGACGCCGGCGAGAGCCAGGTGCGGTGGAACGAGATCAAGGCCCAGGAGAAGCGCGATAAGGGCCTCGACCCGGACGCGGAGTCGGTGCTCAAGGACCTGCCGGCCAGCACGCCCCCCTCCACCAGGCCTATCGGTATCAGAAGGACGCCGCCGAGGTGGGCTTCGACTGGCCCGGCCTGGACGGCGTTTGGGACAAGCTCCACGAGGAGATCGCCGAGACGCGTGAAGCGGCGGCCGTGGGCGATCCGCAGGCCATGGAGCACGAGGTGGGCGATGTACTCTTCACGGTGGCCAATCTCGCCCGACGCCTCGACGTGCACCCCGACCTGGCGCTACGGCGCGCGAACGCGCGTTTTCGCGCGCGCTTCCACCTGGTGGAGACGGCGCACGGCCACGACCGCCAGCGCCTGCGCGATGCCTCGCTCGACGAGCTGGAAGCCGCCTGGCAGGCGGCCAAGCGCCAGCTCGATCGATAATCGACAATAATGTATTTTCCGTGATCGGATTCGTCCCCGGAGCGGGCGTCTGGCGGCACACATCGCGACCCAGGCACGCTTCGAAAGGACCATCATGACCACGCGACACGATCTCCCGCCCGCGCTGCGACGCGCGAGCGCGGGCATCCTCGTGACCCTCGCCGCATTCGCCCTCCTGGTGGCGGGATGCAGCAAGACCGGTCCCTCCGGCCCCGAGAACACCGACCCCCTCGACCCCACGGTCGTCAACGCCTTCGTCAACACGCTGCCTGCCTGGCAGGTGCCGGACGACACCGCGGAACCCCCCGCGCCCCAGCCGGACGAGGAAGACTTCGAGGACAGCCAGTACTACCGTTGCAGCGTGGTCGAGTACGACCTGCGCCGGAACTTCGACAGCATCGTGGCCGTGGGCGCCAACGCCACGGCCCTCAAGCCTGGCATGATGGTGCAAGGCAACGGCGTCAAGGACGGCTCCCTGGCCACCATCGGCCTGGCGCGCTCGCCGCTGTCACTCTCGGTGAATCTGGCGCTGGAGAATCCGTCGCGGCACGTGGAACATCCCAACAGCTCCTCGATCCAGGACGCCATCGCATCGCTGCAGCGCGAGGCCGATACGCGCCTCGGCGCCCTGCCGGTGGTGCCGGCCATGATCAACTTCAAATCCGAGCAAGCCTACTCCTTCCAGCAGGCCATGCTCTCGGCCGGCATTGGCCTGAGCTACAGCGCCGTGTTCGCCAGCGGCTCGGTGTCGTCGGCGTTCAGCCAGAATTCGTCGGTGGCCACACACAGCGTGATCGTCAAGCTGCTGCAGCCGATGTACACCATCTCCTTCGCCGACGACGAGATGGCCGAGCCAGGCGACTTCTTCGACAGCGACGTCACGCAGGGCGACTTCGACCGTCAGCGCGAGCTCGGCACCATGGGGCCGGGAAATCTGCCGTGCTACGTGCAGTCCGTCACCTACGGCCGCATGCTCGTCTACACGCTCACCTCCACCGAGGCGACGAGCTCGCAGGAATTGCAGCTCGCCGTGCAGGCCTCGTACGGCGCCTGGGAAGGCGATGGCAGCGTCGACAGCCGTCAGCGGCAGCTCCTGCAGAACTCGACGATCGAGGTGCAGGTGTTCGGCGGCACCCAGGAGGACCAGCTCGACGCGATCAAGACGGCCATTCGCAGCGGCGACTTCACGGCATTCCTCGGCCCCGTGCCGGCGACCACGGCCGTGCCTCTCTCGTACCGCATCAACGATCTGAAGAACCGCCAGCCGGCCGTCATCGGCGACGCCACGCAATTCAGCATCCGCGAGTGCGAACCCGTGACCGATCTGCGCTTCACCGTTTCCCTGGACAGCATTCAGGTGGTAGACGGCTGCGACGCGACGAACGCGTTCGACATCGAGAGCTGGGTCGACGTATCCGACGGCAACTACTACTGGTTGCTCCATCAGAGCGATCATTCCTTCACCCGCGACGAGCTGCCCACCTTGCACCAGCAGGCGATCTTCACCGTGAACGCGACCCAGAACACGGAGATCACCTTCACCACGAACTTCAACGGCACCGGTCAGGACCACGCGTATCACTGGTGGACGAAGACGACGACCTTCCAGTACCCCTTCGATTTCGACACCAATCCGTACGGGTTCACCCACATCGAGACGACCTCGAACGATGTGTATGACGGCTGTACGCTGGAGATGTATTACACGATCGAGCGGCAGCTGAACTGAGCGAACCGCGCTCGGCGGGGCGGTCCGGCACCGCCCCCGGCGCATTGCTGGGCAGATGATCATCGTCTATCTTCTTACGCGCACCCCAGCGCAGGTAGACGCCGATGGACCCCGACCGCGCCGAGATCACTGCGATGCTTCTCGATCTCTCGGGAGACAACCGGGAGGTCATCGATGCCCTGATGCCGCACGTCTACGACGTGCTGCATGGTATCGCGCGCAAGCAGCTCGGCCGGGAGCGTTCCGACCATACGCTGGCGCCGACCGCGCTGGTGCACGAGGCCTACATGCGGCTCATCGACCAGAACCAGGTGCGCTGGCAGAACCGGGCCCACTTCTTTGCCATCGCTGCGCGTGCGATGCGGCGGATCCTCGTGAACCACGCCCGCGATCGCGTGGCGCTGAAACGCGGCGGCGGCCAGATGGCCATCACCCTCGATGAGGAACTGGCCCCGGCCATCAGCCGACCCGAGCAGATGCTCGCCCTCGAGGACGCGCTCAACCGCCTGCAGACGCTCGACGAGCGCCGCGCTCTGGTCGTGGAGTATCGCTTCTTCGGCGGCCTTACCCACGAGGAGATCGCCCACGTCCTGGGGGTCTCCGTCCCCACCGTGCAGCGCGACTGGCGCTTCGCCCGCGCCTGGCTGGCCCGGGACCTCTCCTCGTGAGCGACGCGCGCTGGCAACGCCTCGAGGCGCTCTTCGACACCGCGCAGGGGCTGCCGGTCGCGCACCGTGCCGCATTCCTCGCCCGCGAATGCGGCGACGACCCCGCACTGCGTGACGAGGTGCTCTCCCTGCTCGCTGCCGATGCCTCCGGCCACACCCTGCTCGACGGCAACGCCCTCGATGCGGCTCCGGCCCTGGCGGCCCCGGTGCATCCCGGCCAGCAGATCGGCCCGTACCGCATCGTCGCCACCCTCGGCGAGGGCGGCATGGGCATCGTCTACCTGGCGGAGCGCTGCGACGGCCAGTTCGAGCAACGGGTGGCGCTCAAGATCGCGCGCCTGGGTCTGCTCTCGCCCGAGCACGTCCGACGCTTCCAGGCCGAACGCCAGATCCTGGCCCGCCTCGAGCATCCCGGCATCGCCCGCTTGCTCGACGGCGGCGTGACCGAGCAGGGCTTGCCCTGGTTCAGCCTCGAGTACGTGGAGGGATTGCCCATCGACCAGTGGTGCGCGCGCCACGAGGTCGACGTCACACGCCGTCTCGAACTCTTCCTCGCGGTGTGCGATGCGGTGCAGTACGCCCAGAACAACCTCGTGGTACACCGGGATCTCAAGCCGAGCAACATCCTCGTCACCGCCGACGGCACGGTGAAGCTGCTCGATTTCGGCATCGCCAAGCTCGTCGCCGACGACGACGGCGTCGAACGCACGCGTACCGCCATGCCCATGATGACGGCGAGCTACGCGGCGCCCGAGCAGGTGCGGGGCGAGTCCATCACCACGGCCACCGACGTGTACGCGCTCGGTCTGGTGCTCTACGAGCTGCTGGCCGGCGTACGCCCTTACGACGTGCGCGAGCGCACGCCGGCCGAACTCGAACGCGTGATCTGCACCACGGAGCCGGCGCGCCCGAGCCGAGCGACGACCGACCCGCGGCGACGGCGCCAGCTCGTGGGCGACCTCGACAACATCTGCCTCAAGGCCATCGCCAAGGAGCCCGACCGCCGCTACTCCACCGCCGGGCAATTCGGCGAGGACATCCGCCAGCACCTCGCCGGTCTGCCCGTGCACGCGCGGCCGGCCACGTTCGCCTACCTCGCACGCAAGGCGATGCGCCGTTACCGCACGCCGCTCGTGGCGGGAGCCCTCGTGATCGTGGCGGCGATCGGACTGGCGGGATACGCCACGAACGGCGTGGCCAGGGCGCGCGATCGTGCGCAACGCGAGGCCGCGCGTACCCAGCAGGTGACGGAGTTCCTCACGTCGATCTTCGAGGTTGCCGACCCCGACGAGTCGCGCGGGGCCGACACCACGGCCCGTGAGCTGCTCGCGCGCGGCACGCAACGCGTCCGCAGGGAACTGGCGGGGCAGCCTGACCTGCAGGCCACGATGCAGAACACTCTCGGGCGCGTGTCCATGAACCTGGGCCTGTATGCCGAGGCCGACAGCCTGCTCACCGCGGCCGTCGCCACCGAGGAGGCGCGCGGCGCCACCGGCGACGGGCACTTCGCGCAGATGGTGTACGACCTGGGCCAGCTCCGCCAGGGTCAGGGTCGATACGCCGAGGCCGATTCGCTGCTACGGGTGGCCCTGAAGATCCAGCGGCGACAGCGCGGCCCTGACGACGGGCACATCGCGTCCACGCTGGTCGCGCTGGGACACGCCGAACGCGCCCTGGGGCGCTTCGACGCGGCCGAGTCCGACTACCGCGAAGCCCTCGCTGTCATCGAGGCCGCCACGCCGCCGGACGAGACCCGCCGCGCCGTCGCCCTCGGCGCGCTGGCCCTGCTGATGACCGAGCGTGACCGTTTCGCGGAAGCCGAACCCCTGTATCGCGAATCGCTCGCGATCCTGCGCCGTACCGTGGGCGAGGATCATCCGGAGGTCGCGACCACACTCTTCAATCTCGGCCTGCTGCTCGGCGACCGCGGCGATCTCGAGGGTGCCGAGCAGGTCCAGCGCGAAACGCTCGCCCTCGACAGAAAACTCTATGGCGACCACCACCCCAACGTCGCCTACGACCTCACCAACGTCGCATTTCTGCTGCGCGAGAAGGGTAGCTACGCGGAGGCCGAATCGACGGCGCGCAAGGCCCTCGCCATGCGCACGGAGATCCTTGGTCCGGACCACCCCGAGACGCTGCTCTCGCGTGCCAATCTCTCGCAGATTCTCGAGGCCCGCGGCGAGTACGTCGAGGCCGCCCGCATCGGCCGCGAGGTGCTCGCCCGGGAAACGGCGCTGCTCGGGCCGGACAGCCCGTCGCTGTGCGCCCGCTGGAATCAACTCGGCTGGTACGCCTACGACCTCGGCCACTACGCCCGGGCCGACTCGTTCCACCGCCGCGCGCTCGCCGTCGGCACGGCCAGCTTCGATCCCGATCACAAGAGCATGGCGATCAGCGGGCTGCAACTCGCGCGCGATCTCGTGGCCGAGCATCGCCTGGCCGAGGCCGATTCGATCCAGCAGACCGCGCTCGCCACCGCGCGGCGGCTGTACAGGTACGACAACCCGTTCACGGCCGCGAACCTCGCGGGTCTCGCCCACATCCGACTCGAAGCCGGCCGCCTCGCCGACGCCGAACGACTGGCCGCCCAGTCCCTGGCCATGGTGCGCGGGAGCGTCACGCCCGCTCTCCCGCGAGTCGCCAGCGGTCTGGAACTCCTGGGCGAGATCGCCGCGGCGCGCCACGATGCCGCGCGGGCCGACAGCCTCCTCGCGGCCGCACTCCACGAGCAGCGGCGGTTCGTGGGACTCGCGCATCCGGAGGCCGCCTGGTACGCGGTGCAACTGGGTGCGGTGAAGCTGGAACGCGGGGAGTCGGCAGCGGCGGCAGCTCTCGTCGCGCCGGCGGCGGCGGCGTTGCAGGCCGCCCTCCCGGCCACACACTGGAAGGTCGCCTACGCGAAGGGTGTCCTGGCCGCCTGCCGGCTCGCAAATGGTGATACGGGCGCGCGTTCCGAGATTCGCGCCGCCAGCGCTCGCGTGGCCACCGTGCTCGGCGACGGCACGCGCATGCCGACGTCGCTCGCCCGGTTCGCCGACCGCGGCCAGGGCCCGTGAACGTTCAGCGCACGAGCATTGCTCGCCTCGTGACGACGACTCCGTCCGCCCGCATCCGCACCAGGTAAACGCCCCCCGGCAACGCGCGCCCGCCAGCATCCGTCCCATCCCAGCGCAGCGTGTGCCGCCCCGCCGCTTCCACCCTCCCCGCGGCGAGCGTGCGCACGAGCCGTCCCGCGACGTCGTATACGGCGACCGTCAGAGCAGCCTCGCGCGGCAGATCGCACGCGACATCGGTCTGCGGGTTGAACGGGTTAGGCCAGGGCCCATCGAGCCGCGGCAGCGCCGGCGTCGCGGGCACCGACACGGAGTCGTCGCGCTGCTGCACAACCCTGACCAGGACAAACTCGGCCGGTGCGATTGGCGCGAAGCCCATGAGGATGATCGTGCGTCCCTCGAGAATGTCCTGCTGGGTCATCGTCTCCAGGCCGCACTGCACGAAGTAGGCCTGCGACGGCGTCGCCCCCTGGAACCAGCCGGCGACGAAGAGGGCGTAAAGAAAGTCCTCGACATCGCTGCGCAGGTGCAGCCACAGGGCTGCATCGTTCGGTTCCTGCAAGCACCACGCGGTGCCCGCCAGAACCGAGTGTCCGATGGTCAGGGCCGTACGTCGCACCGACACGTAACGCCATTCGGGATCGCTGGCGAGCGTGCGCGCACCCCACACGCGGATCCCCTGCCCCGGGATGTCGCGGATCGTGTTGATCCCCAGCGGCGTGAGCTGCTCCAGCTCGAGGGTCGACACGTCGTAGCTCACGGCGGTGGCCGAGGTGACCGCGCCCACCGGTGCCTCGGGCGGCGCCGTGCGCGCCATCACGCCGGCGACGAAGCCGCTCGGCGGCAACAGCAGCGACGAGCCCGCCGGCACGGCCAGCACCCACGGAAAGTAGAGCGTCGCAAACCCGGTGTCCGTGACGAGCCCGGCACGCTGCGCGACCACGGCTGACGGATCCGTGGTCGATGCCGGATCGAGAATGGCCAGGCGATCGCCCATTTCGGTGCACAGGGCGACCATCGCGGCTTGCACCGCCGCCGAGGTGACGCCGGGCACGGCCACGAACGCCGCGGCATCCCCGTCGCGCAACGCTTGCAGCCCTGTGCGCTGTCCGGGCCCGCCATCGCTGCCGATGACGGAGGCGTCGTCGTCCCCGGCCACGCGCACGACGACGGCATGCGTACCGCCGTTGACGAAGAACGCGGCCACGGACGGGGCAAGATACGGATTGGCGAGGCCGTCGGTCCCGGCGCCGAAGATCGCGGCGAATCCGGCATAACTGGCCACGGAAACCGGCGCGTCGAGCGGGCCCTGCTGCGCCTCGCCCACGAAGGCGGCTGCGCGACCGTCCACGAGTGCGATCGGGGTCGCGCCCACCGCGCTCGCCAGGAGCGCGAGCGTCACCGCCAGAACGCCACCGCGCCCGGCCCAGTGCACCATGAGAAACCTCCCGCCATCCGCCGCCTTACCAGCATTTCGGGCCCATCCGCGCCCGGAGAGCCTAGCACATTCCTCCGCTTTCGACCATCCGCAGGCGGAACCGGGGGACACGACGACGGACGACAGCCTGGATCTTCGGCAAGCGCAGTATCCCCTCCTGGCCCAACTCGCCGACCAGAATACTTGCCAGCTCCTGGAGCTGTTCGGCGGACTGCCCGACAGCACCTTCACCGCGTTGCAGCGCGCCGGGTACGTGAAGTGGCAGGTCTGCGATCTCGACGCCCGCCGACGCCACATGCTCGAAGATCTCAACCGCGTCAACATCGACATGGCCACGCAGCAGGGCGTGCCGGAGAATCCGGCGTATTCGATCGAGGCGTTCTCGCGCGCGGAGACGGGCTTCGCGATCGTCTCCATTCCCGAGACTCAGCAGAAGGTGGCGAGCTGGTTCGTGCTGGGGCCCGAGTTGCCCGACCCGACGTGGGTGACGGTGGTCAACACGCGCGCCACCGCCACGCCGGAATACTTCCGCGCGCATCTGCGGGAGCTGCCATCGCTGCGGGCCTTGCCCGCGAGCGGTGTGCCCGCCGGCTAGCTTCCGCTCGACCCGCCCGATTGCGGTGTCGTCCCTGGCGGTGTCGTCCCTGGCGGCGGGTCGGGACACCCGTCACTGTCTTGATCGCCGTCGTAGTCCTCCGGCTCGTTCGGACACTGGTCGTTGACGTCGTCGATGCCGTCGAGGTCGTTGTCGGGATCGGGACAGCCATCGCCATCCTCGAAACCGTCGATGTCTTCCGGGCGGTCCGGGCAGAGATCGTCCTCGTCGGCGATCCCGTCGCCATCGCTGTCGACGAAGGTGTCGGGGCAGCCATCAGTGTCCTTGTAGCCGTCGAAATCCTCGGGCTCGTCGGGACACTGGTCGAGCCGGTCCACGATGCCGTCGCCGTCGTTGTCGGGATCGGGACAGCCGTCGGCGTCCTGGTAGCCATCGATGTCCTCGGCCTCGTCGGGACACTGATCGAAGGTGTCGAACACGCCGTCCTGATCGTTGTCGACGTCCGGACAACCGTCGTCGTCCCGGAAACCGTCGCGATCCTCGGGCAGGCCGGGGCAAGCGTCTCTGCGGTCGGGAATGCCGTCGTGATCGCCGTCGTGCCCGCCAAGTGAGAACTGGCGACTGATCGCGAGGCTGGAGACGAGTTTGGGGATCTCGGGATCATAGTCGGTGGCGTAGTCGTTTTTCTGCAAGGGCACCAGGTAGTTCAGCTCGACGCCCCACCCCTCGGCCAGCCCCCACCGCACGCCGGCGCCGACGGCCGTGTCATTCTCGATGACATCCACGAACCGCGTGTCCACGAACTGCGCGGCCGTGTATTCCACCCACAGGATCGTCGACGCCTTGCGGAACTCGAAACCGCCGCCCCACAGCTTGTAGTCGTTGCCACCGTCGCCGCCCACGCTCGCGGCGGCCGGATAGCGAGGCCACCAGGGCTGGGGCCAGAACGTCGGGTTCACACCGTAACCCTCGTCCTCGTTGCGATTCCACCGGTGCCCGTAGCTGGCGAAGATCCGCATCTGCGGCAACTTCGACTCCGTCCACACGCGCACGCCGAGGCTCACGCCGGCATGGGGCGACACGACGCCCTCGCCCAGTTCCCGCGCGGCCAGCGGCAGGCTGACGCCGCCGAAGAGCGTGGCCCCCAACCAGGACGGCAGGCCGGGCAGCGAATACGTCACCTCGGAGCGTCCGTCGCCGAGGCCGCTGCCGGACGGCTCGGCAGGCGACGGCCAGCGGCTCCATTGGCGGTAAGGTTGCGCATAGCGCACCGTCAAGCCGGGCCAGGGGCCGTACTCGGCGCTCAGGACCCACTCCCACACCGTCGGTTCGTAGATCCCCTCGCTGCCCTTGATCACCTCCGGCTTGTAGAGACTCGGACCGAGGCTGACGGTCAGCAGGCCATCGGGAATCGCGAACGCCGACACGAGCCGGGTGCGCTGCATCGAATCCTGCGGCACGCCGGGCAACCCGCGCCCGAAGGCCACCCCCGCAGCGAGCGCGAACACGCTTGCGATCGCAATGCCCGGTCTGCGCGTCAAGCAGAGGCCTCGCCGCCGGCGGCATCGGGTGTATCCGTTGTCGCCGCGGATGGCGGCGGCGGCGCCTGGTCCTTCTTCACCTCGTCGAGGTAGTTCATCTGCAGGTCCATGACCGCGGTGTCGAGGATGCGCAGCACGCCCGCGGGCGTGTCTGTCCGGCATTTCACCTTGAGCATCTCGAGCATGTCGATCGTGGCGCGCGCCGTCGTCAGGTCGCGCTCTATCTCGCCCGACATCTCGTTCTTGATCTTGCCGAGCTGCTGCATCGCGGCCATCTGCAGGCTCATGACCAGGCCGAGCAGGATATGGTCGTGCTTGCTCAGGGTTTCATCGTTCATGGTGCCTCCTTGCCGTCCTGCCGGACGGCGGCTGCCTGAGGGTCGAACTCGTCGCTGATCGATCCGGTGACCTTCTCGATGAGGTCCTCCAGGGTGAGCAGGCCACGGCTGCGGCCTGCGCGGTCCACCACGATGGCGAGCTGATGCTGCTGGTGGTGCAACTCCTCGAAAAGTTCGTACGGCGAGAGGTTCCCGTCCACCAGCAGGATCGTGCGCACCAGGGCTTCGGGTACCGGCTCGGCGAGGTCCTGCCCGGGTTCCTCCGCCTGGAAGAGCAGATCGCGCACCAGGAGGTAGCCGTTCAGCTCGGCGGACGCGTCGCCACGCAGGGGCAGGCGGCTGAATCCGCTGCGCTGCGCCACGTTCAGAGCGTCGCCCAGGCTGATCCCCGCCGGCACCGACACGATCTGGTCCAGCGGTCGCGCCATCTCGGCGATGGTCGTGCCGCTCAGGTGCAGGAACCGCTCGAGGGCGATCTGGAAGCGCCGGTCCTGCGTCCCTGGCGCCCCCTGGCCCACGAGCAGAGCCACGAGCCCCGTGCGGTCGAGGGCGTCGCCCACGCGGCCGTCGCCCCCGGTGATCCGCTGCAGGAGCCGCGTGTAGCCGCCGAGGAGCCAGCGTACGGGCGCCACGACGACCATGAACGCGCGCAGCCCCGGCACCGACGCGATCGTCAGGCGCTCCGGATACTCGCGGTAGAGGATCTTCGGGATGATCTCGCCGAAGATGACCATCACGGTGGCCGTGATCGCCACCGCCAGCCACCCGCCCTGGTGGCCGAACCGCGCGACGAGGGCGGCCGTCACGAGGGAGCTGGCGAGGATCGTGAAGAGATTCGTGCCCACGAGACAGGTGAGGATAGCGTCCTCGAGGTGGGTCAGCAGCCGCAGCAACGCCGCCACGCCGCGCTGGCCACCGCCGGCCATCCGGCGCAGTCGTAGCCGGCTCACCGTGAGGAACCCGGTCTCGGTGCCCGAGAAGAACGCCGCAAACACCACGCACACCACGACGACGAGCACCAGCTCGCCCGTCGGCAACACCAGGGAGCCGCCCACGTGCATCAGGCCCGCACCTCCTCGCCTGGCGCGTCGCCCTGGCGTACGACCTCCACGCTCTCGATCCGGTGCCCCTGCATCGCCAGCACCCGCATCTGGGCCACCCCCACGTGTAGGTCGTCGCCGGGGCTGGGAATGCGCCCGAGCGTCGCCATTACGTACCCGGCCAGCGTGACGTAATCGCGGGACGGCGGCAGGTCGATACCCGTGGCCTCGGCGAACGCCCGCAGGTCGATGCGCCCACCCACGATCCAGCGCTGCTCGCCGGTGGGTACGACCAGGGGTTGACGCCGCGCGACGTCGCCCACGCGGCCGATCAGCGCCTGCAGGCAATCGGCCAGCGTGACGATGCCGACGAAGTCACCGTGCTCGTCCACGACCGCCGCCATGTGCCCGCGCCCGGTGCGCATCTCCGCCAGCAATGACGCCACGTCCTTGCTTTCGGGCACCACCGGCAGGGGGCGCAGCTCGCCGCGCAGCGGCTGACGGTCGTGGCGCCGACGCAGCAGGTCCTTCACGTGGAACAGGCCCTCGGGATACGCCCCCTCTGCCGGCACCACGGGGTAGCGGTTGAATCCCGCGCGCCGCACCTCGGCAAGGATGCGCCCGCGATCCCACGCACGATCGAGGGTGATCACGTCCGGCCGCGGCACCATGATCTGCCGGACCTCGAGGTCCCGCAGGGTGAGCAGGCGAGCCAGACTACGCCCCTCCGTCTGCGAGAGCGTGGCTTCCTCCACCGCGAGGTCGCACGCCGTCTGCAGCTCGGCCGCCGCCAGGGGCCGGCTCCCCGTGCGCTCGGCCGGCACGAGGCGCAGGACCCGCTCCAGACCCGACGTGATGACGCGCACCAGCGGCGACGTGATCGCCACCCAGACCCGCAGCGGTGCCTGCATCGTCAGCACGATGCCGTCGCGCCGGTTCAGCGCCAGCAGCTTCGGCGTGATCTCCCCCACCAGCAGCAGTAGCAGGGTCGCCACCGGCACGGCCACCACGACGCCCCGGGGGCCAAAAAGGCCCAGGCACATGGAGGTGGCGACGACACCGGTCGCCGTGTTGACAAGGAGGTTTCCGATGAGCAGAGCCGCGAGCAGATCGTTGGGGCGCCGCGCCAGCGACGACGCGCCACGCCCGGCGTTCCCGCGCTCGCGCAACTGGGCGAGGTCGGCGGGCCCCAGGGAAAAGAACGCCGTCTCCGAGCCGGAAAAGACCGCGGAGAGCAGCAGGAGGACCCCCAGCAAGACGATCGAATCCAACGTCTCCTCTTCCGATGTGTCGATGCTGTCGCAGGATAGCCGGTTCCTTGACACCATGCAAGGCTCTCACTAAGATGCGGCGACCGCGCCCCGGGACCGCGGCTGTAGCCGCTGCCCACCCTGGGGCGCTCTCTCGATGAGGTGAGGATGAGTGCCCCGCGCGAGATCCTGATCATCCGGTTCGGGTCGCTGGGCGACCTCTGCCTGCTCGGCTGGAGCTTGAGCCGGCTCGCGCGCCCGCCCGCATCGACGGCGTGCCGCGTCACGCTGGTCACCAAGGCCGCCTATGCCGATCTGGCCTCGCGCTTCACCGGCGTCGACGCTGTCGCCGCTCTGCGCCCCGGCCAGCCGGCCCACCTCGTCGCCCTCGCCAATGATCTGCGCGGTACGAACTGGGATACCGTGTTCGACGCCCACGGCGTGCTACGCAGCGACATCCTCACCATGCTCCTGGGTCGCCGCCCGCGAGCACGCATCGCCAAGGACACCGCGGCGCGCCTGCGGCTCCTGCGCGGGGCGCCGGCGGGCGCCGCCCTGGCCCGCACGATGCGCGACCGCTTCGATGCGGTGCTCGCGCCGCTCGGCCCCGTCCTGTCCCGCCCCCCGTCGCCGCCACTGGCCACGCTGGCCGGGGCGCCACGCGAGGCGCTAGGCATCGCCCCCGGCGCGCAGTGGGACACCAAACGGTGGCCGGCCGAGCATTTCGCGTCGTGCATCCAGGCGTTCCGGCAGCACAGCGATGCCCCCGTGCGGGTCTTTCTCGGCCCGCGCGAGGCCGACTGGTTCGCACGCAGCCCCCTCGCCGCACTCCCGGGCCTCGAGATCTGGCGCGACCGCGCGCTCGTCGACGTGGCCGGCGGTCTGGCCGGCTGCCGCCTCGTCGTCTGCAACGACAGCGGTCTCATGCACCTCGCCGAGGCCGTCGGCACGCCGGTGGTGGCGCTCTTCGGCCCCACGGTGCGCGCGTTCGGCTACTTTCCCCAGTTGCCCACGAGCCGCGTGATCGAGATCACGGATCTCGACTGCCGCCCCTGCTCGCGCAACGGGAAGCGGCCGTGCTGGCGCGGCGATCACGCCTGTCTGGTACGCATCGGGCCCGAACGCGTGATCGCGGCCATGAGCGTCGGCCGCGGTGGACGCACCGCGGGAGACGCGCGATGAGAAAACCCGGACTCCTGCTGCGTCTCTACGGCCTCGTCGCGCCGGCGCTGATCGGCGGCCTGCCCGCGCTGACCCCGTTCTCGGCGAAGCTGCGCGAGGGTCTGGCCGGACGCGCCGGCATCATGGATCGCCTCCTCGCCGCGGCGCCCTGGGTGCGCGGCGGCGTGTGGGTGCATGCCACGAGTGTCGGCGAATACGAGCAGGCGCGCCCGGTCATCGCCGCCCTGCGCGAGCGTCCCGAGGCCGCGCGGCCGCCGATCGTCGTCACGCACTTCTCGCCCTCGGGCTATGAATTCGCGCGTAAGCGACCGGCTGGCGACGTGCACGACTACCTGCCGTTCGACGATCCCGCGGCCATGCGCCGGCTCGTCGCCGTCTGGCAGCCACGTCTGCTGCTCTTCGTGAAGTTCGATTGCTGGCCCAATCTCGTGGTGGCGGCCGACGCGGCGCACGTCCCCGTGGTGCTGCTCGCGGGATCGCTGCAACCACGTTCGGCGCGGCTGCGGCCTGGCGGCAAGCAGCTCTTCCGCGACGTCTTCGACCGCTTCGCCCATATCGGCGTGAGCACCGAGGAGGACCGGCGGCGCTTCGTCGAGGACCTGGGCGTACGCGCGCCTGTGACGGTGACGGGCGATACGCGCATCGATCAGGTGGTGCGGCGTTACGAGGCCGCCCACGATGGCCCGGTAGCCGCGCGCCTGCGGGCACGCGGTGGCCGGCGCCTCGTGCTGGGTAGCACGTGGCCGCCCGACGAGAAGCTCTGGTTGCCCGTGCTACCGGACCTGCTCGCGCGATTCCCGGACCTGCACGTCGTCCTCGTGCCGCACGAACCGCTGCCCGCGCGCCTCGTCGCCCTGGAGGCCGGCCTCGCCGCGCGCGGCATCGCCACGGCCCGGCTGAGCGCGGTCATGGCCGACGCGAAGGCCACCCCTCGCTGCGTGCTGGTCGACTCCATTGGCGTGCTCGCGGAGATCTACCGCGCCGGGGCGCTGGCCTACGTCGGCGGCAGCTTCACCACCGGCGTGCACAACACCATGGAGCCGGCTGTCGCCGGCTTGCCGGTGCTCTTCGGCCCGGTGATCGAGAATGCCGAGGAAGCCGGCGAACTCGTCCGCCGCGAGGCTGGCTGGGTGGTCGCCCGTCCCGAGGACGCACGCGACCGCGCGGCAGCGTTGCTCGGCGACGCGGACGCCCTCGCCGCCGCGGGCGCGGCGGCACGCAGCGTGGTACTCGCCCAGCGCGGCGCCACGGCCCGGAGTCTGGCCGTCCTGGCCCCGTTTGTATAGCTTGCGAGGAATTGCCGATGATGACGACCCACTCCACCGAAAGGACCACCATGCGCCCCGCGCAGGCAGATCGGATCGCTCTCACCGCCGCCACGCCGGCGCCGGCCGACGCCGCGACGCGCTGGCGCATGCCCTACGCGGAGCGTCCACGCTACATCCAGCTCGAGACCGTCACCAAGTGCAATGCGCGCTGCCCCTTCTGTCCGCAGCACGAGATCGACCGCGGCGTGCCCAAGATGAGCGAGGAGACCTGGAAGCGCGTGGTCGACCAGACCCGGGGCTGGGGCGTGACGTACCGCCCGTTCCTGACCAATGAACCTTTCGTGGACGTGCGCCAGCCCGAGATCTGCCGGTACATCAAGGACAACGATCCTACGGCGCGCGTGGAGTACAACACGAACGGCGAGTTGATGACCGAGAAGACGGCGCGCGCCATCCTCGCCGCCGGCGTCGACATCGTCCGCTTCTCGGTCGACGGCCTCAGCCGCGAGACCTACGAGCCCTCGCGCGTGGGCGTGAATTTCGACCACGTGTACGAGCGCGTGCCCCGCTTCCTCGAGATCTGGCGAGAGGAGGGCTACGAGGAGAAGGGCGTGTTCACCGAGGTGCGCATGATCGAGGTGCCTGAGAATCGGCACGAGATCGACGACTACCGCGCGTTCTGGAGCCCGCGCTGCAGCGACGTCGTGGTCACCCAGCTCTACCAGTGGCCGTGGACCGGCCAGACGCGCGCCGACACCGTGCGCAAGCCGTGCCTGAAGATCCTCGACGAGCTTTTCTTCTACGCCAATGGCAATGCCACGATCTGCTGCTGGGACGTGCATGAACGCGCCGTGATCGGCAATGTGCACGAGATCACGGTGGAAGAGATCTGGCGCAGCAACGCGGCGCGGCACCTGCGCGCCATGCTCGACGACGGACGGCGTGACCTCATCCATCTCTGCAGCCATTGCAACGCGTACAAGGGCTACGACTTCGACCGCTTCGCGCGTCGCTAGCAGTTCCGCGAGGGGAGATACGCCATGGGCCTCTTCGACTGGTTGATCCTGTTGCTCGTGGCCGGCGTATGCGGGTCGCTCGGACAGGCGATCGGCGGCTTCGACAGGGGTGGCTGCCTCGTGTCCGTGGCGCTCGGATTCATCGGGGCGCTGCTGGGCATGTATATCGCCCGCGCCCTCTCCCTGCCCGAGCTCCTCACCTTCAGGGTCGGCGAGGCGAACTTTCCGATCGTATGGTCGATCATCGGTGCGGCGCTCTTCGTCGCCGTGCTTGGCTTCTTCTCACGCTCCCGGCCGCACAATCGCTAGCGTGCGCAGCCATTGCGATCGATTGGCAGCGATCGAATATTCGTCCGGTAGTACCTCTGGTCGTATCTAGTGGCAGAGCATCTCGCTCAGGCCTCGCGACACCTGCGATAGACCACTGCCCATATCGCGCAGATGCACGCTCGCGTCCTCGCTCTGGCTGGCGATCGCAGCGTTGCTCTGGCTCACATGATCGATCAACCGCACCGCCTCCTTGATCTGCGTGATCCCGTCCGCTTGCTGGGCACTGGCCGTGACGACGGCCGCCATCAGGGCGACCGTCTCGTCGACGTTGGACGCCATGACGCCGAGGAGCTCTTCCACACGACCCGACGCCTGCACTCCGTCCGTCGCGCTCAACTGAGACGTCTCGATCAGGGTAGCCGTTTCCTGGGCAGCCTTGGCGCTGCGCCGAGCCAGGTTGCGCACCTCCTCGGCCACCACCGCGAAGCCCTTGCCGGCGTCGCCGGCGCGCGCGGCCTCGACGGCAGCATTCAGGGCCAGGAGGTTGGTCTGGAAGGCGATCTCGTCGATGGTCTGCAGGATGCGCACGGTCTGATCCGAAGCCGACTTGATACCCTCGATCGCCGACATGAGCCCGGTCATGGCCTCGCGGCCCTCTCGTGCGCGCGCCAGCGCTTCCTGGGCGCGTTCCTGTGCGCGGTTCGCGCTCGTGACGTTTGCGGACGTCTGCGCCGCCATCGTCTCCAGCGACGCCGATGTCTCCTCGAGGCTCGCCGCCTGGTTGGTCGCCCCCTCCACCATCTGAGCGCTCGTCTGCGCGAGATCCCCGGCGGCCTCCGTCAGGCCCACGACGTCGTGTTGCAGACGACTAGCCGCCGAGCCGACGGGGCCCATGACGAAGCGGTTGATGAAGAACGCAAGCGCCAGGCTCGAGACGATCACCGCCACGAGGCCGCTCAGCGGTGTGGCCCAGGACACTCGGACCAGCGCGCGATCGGTTGCCGCCGTGTCGAGGGTCACGCTCGCCACGCCGAGCACGTCGCCCTCCCGCGTATTGGCATGGCATTCGAGACAGCTCGCAACGGCGAGCACGGGCTGCACACATCGAAAGGAATGCTCCTTCCGATCCACGAGCACCTGCGGCTGTCCGCTCGCGAGCACGGCTCTGTCGATCTCGTCATGCGCCTCGGCGCCCGCGCGCTTCCCGAACTCCGTTTCCACACCCGGCGCGCGGACAGCGCGCACCTCCTCCAGGCCTGGCTGATCGGCGACTGCATCGAGAAAATGGCGCAGCCCATCCATGTCTCCGATCACGCCGAAGGCCATCATGGCGTCCGTGAGACTGCTGGCCAGAAGTTGCGTCGACTCCTTCTCCTGCGCCCGGGCCAGATTGTACGTCCACGTGGAATTCACGAAGACGGCGCCGCCAAGAACCACGACGAGGCATGCCGACACCAACACGATCAGTTTTTCCCGGATATTCATGGCTGCTTCCCCCGATTGGCCAGAACTGTTAAAATTTTACCGTATGGTGTTTCATTAGTCGGGAGAAAACACGCCGCCTTGAGCCTGAATTTTCGCAAATATGGAGGTTCAGGCGTACGGGATGGGATCAGCGGTTCCGACGAGGTCGAATCCGCGCCGGCGCAGAAGGCAGCTCTCACATCGCCCACACGCCACGTCCTCGCGCACGTAGCAGGACCAGGTGAGGTGCAGCGGGGCGCCGAGCGCCAGCCCGCGGCGTACGATATCGGTCTTCTGCAGGTGGATGAGCGGCGTGTGGATGGCGACGCGCGTCTCGGGGCGGGTGCCCTCGTCGATCGCTGCCTGGAACGCTCGATAGAACACCTCGCGGCAATCGGGGTAGCCGCTACTGTCTTCCTGGACGGCACCGATGAACAGCGCCCGGGCCCCCGTCACCTCGGCCCAGCTCGTGGCGATGCAGAGCAGGTGCGCGTTGCGAAACGGCACGTAAGTCGAGGGAATACCGGCACCGTCTGCGGGCAAGCCCTCCTCCACGGCCTGCGACCCATCCAGCAGGCTCGAGCCGCCGATGGCCGCGAGATGGGCGATGTCCACGACGAGTCGATGCGCGGCCGGCACGGCATAGTGGCCGGCGATGTCGTGGAACGCGCGCAGTTCCCGTTCCTGCGTCCGCTGGCCGTAGTTCACGTGCAACAGCGCGAGGTCGTGCGCCACCGCAGCCTCGGCGACGCACACGCAGGAATCGAGGCCGCCACTGGCGAGCACCACGGCCAGCGGGCGAGGCGACGCCGCCATCACACGCCTCCTTCGGCTTCGGGCCAGACGACCTTGTGAAGCTGGATCTGAAAACGCACAGGGAGACGGTCGGCCAGGATCCATTCGGCCAGATCTCGCGGCGCCAGCGCACCGTATCCAGGCGAGAACGTGACGGGCACGCCACGGGGCAGGCGGTTCTCCCGCTGCAGGCCCCGCGCCCATTCGTAGTCGGCACGATCGCTGAGCACGAGCTTCAGCTCGTCGTCGGCTCCCAGGGTCGCGATACCGTCCCAGTCGATCACCTCGGGCGCGAGGCCGCTGCCAGGCGTCTTGATGTCCACGACGCGGCACACCCCGACAGGAACCTCCGCGAGCGCCACCGCGCATCCCAAGGTCCCGCTGGTCTCCAGCACCACGCGGTAGCCATCGCCCACGAGCTGGGCCATGAGCGTGGCACATTCCTTCTGAAGGAGGGGCTCGCCACCGGTCACCAGCACCGTCCCGAAGCCGATGGCCGCCACCCGCGCCCGGATCGTCGCGAGATCCAGGCGCTCACCGCCCTGGAACGCGTATGCCGTGTCGCAGTATACGCAGCGGCGGTGGCAACCGGTCAGGCGCACGATGGCGCACGTGTCGCCACCATGGCGTGACTCCCCGAGGATTGCCGCGTATATTTCGCGGACGAGCAGCATCAAGATTCCATTCGGCGGGGCGGGCCGGATTCGTCCGGGCGCCGCGTTTCCGGTCAGGAGTGCCAAGAACGTGCGAAAGATAGTCGAAGGCCTCGCCTCTCACAATCATCGTGGATCCATGATGCTCCTGGTGGGCCTCGGAGCCCTCGTCATCGCGACCGGGGGATGCGGCGGCTCGGGGTCGGAGGTCCCGAGCCAGACTGGCGTGCACACCGCGAGTGGTTGTCCCGCCAACGTCACGACCACCGGCAGCGACGCCTTCGTCGCCGCAGCCGACCGCGCGGCGGCCGGGGACGTCATGTCGCCGGACGACCTGCAGGCGCTCGTCGAGCGGCCGGTGTGGACGCTGTGGCGCCGCAGCTACGAGCCGGAGATCGCTTCGCCCGAGGCCGCGGCTCTGACGGTCTTCGCCGGCCTGCGCGGCCTGCAAGCCCTGTCGCCCGCACAAACCGTGAAGGTAACCCGGCGCGACCTGATGTCGTGCTATGCGTTCGACATGCAGAAACGGGTGGCGATCACGAAATTCCTCACCGCCTACGTCCGCGACGACGCGAGCTGCGCCGTCTGGTCGCTGATGCGGCAATGGATCCAGCCGACCAATCTGCCGGACACCCTGCGCATCGACTTCTTGCCGATGAAGGCCGAGATCCGCCGCTACGAGGGGCACTTCCTCGTCGACCCCGGTCTGGCTATCGTCAGCGGCCGCGATCAACTCACCCACATGCTCACCTCGGTACTCTACCGCGCCGTCGAGGCTGTCCCCGGTCCTCGCGGCGACGCCGTCGAAGGCCCCGACGCCGTGGCTCAGACATTCCGTGTGCTACGCAACGAGGGCGTGGCCGCTTACATCGACGATCTGCCCCACCTCTTCTTCGGACGCGAGCATCCCTTGCTTCGCAACGCCGCGCCCGTGCCCGAGGACATCTGTGATCAGGCCACCCGGTCGCTCGTCTATGTCGACGACGCCCTCGCGCACATCCTCGCCGCGGACGAGCCGGCGCCGGACTATCGGCCCGTATTCCGCTACTTCATCGGGGCCCAGAGCTGGCAGCCGACAGGGTGGTTCATGGCGGCAGTGATCCGTGACCGCCAGAACGAGGCTCGGCTCCAGCAGGCAAGCCGGACGGTGGCGGATTTCGTGGACGCGTACCAGACCGCGGCCCTGGCGGAGTCGCCGAGCCCTCCGGCTCCGCACGGCACGGCCGCGTACACCGTGCAGCACGCCCCGGCGTTCGCTCCCGACGTCTACGTCTTCATCCGGAGCACGCTCCGCGCCGATTTGCCGAACTGAGGCCACCTTATTCATGCTATCGCGTAGCGAGGCGAGTGGAACGGTCTCTGTGAGCGGGATCTCGCAGGGTTTGTGAGGGAGCCGTACCCGCTGGGGTACGGTGACCGAAGCAAACTCGAGAAAGCCCGCTCACAGAGACTGTTACGCCGCCGCAGTCGCGATAGCATGAATAAGGTGGGCTGAGGCGGAATGCGACAGGCTCGTCAGTCAGCGCCCTCGTCCACGGTGAGGCGGTTGCGCCCAGCTTCCTTGCTCGCGTAGAGGTAGCGATCGGCGCGATCGACCACGCTTCCGCGCGTGTCGCCCTGACGCATGAACGTGGCGCCTATCGAGATCGTCACGGAAAGCCGCGATCGCTCCGTGTCCAGGAACGACGATGCCACGAGCGATCGGATCCGGTCGGCGATCGCCACCACCTCCGCGCGAGAAACGTGGCGCAGCGCCGCGATGAACTCGTCGCCACCCCAGCGTCCCACGAGGTCGAATGGACGCAGATTGTGGCCGAGCGTGCCCGCCACCATCGTGAGAACGCGGTCGCCGACCTCGTGCCCCCAGGCGTCGTTGATGCACTTGAAAGCGTCGATATCCACCAGCAGCACGGCGAAGCCGGTCTGGTAGCGCTGGGCCTCGTCGAGCAGGCGATCGAGCGTGGATTGCGCGTGACGCCGGTTTGCCAGTCCGGTGAGCGGGTCCACGAGGGCCATCTCCTCCAGCTCGGTGATGCGCGCCTGCATGTCCGAGACGCCGTCGAGAGCCTCGAAGACCTCCAGACCGCCCACCACATCGCCATCCCGATTGCGCAACGGCGAGCAGCGCACGCGCACCGGAAGACGGTGGCCATCGCGGTGGTGGAGAAAGATCTCGTCCTGGCGCGAATTCCCCTCGATCATCGTGAACGAGAGGGGACACTGCCCCTGGCAGAGGTCCTGGCCGCACGCGCTCACGTGGCAGAGCAAGCCGTCGAAGCACGGGCGCCCGACCACCTCAGCGCTGGCATATCCGGTCAATCGTTCCGCTGCCGGATTCCAGTAGAGGATGCGGCGATCCCGGTCGACGATATACACCGCATCGAACATCTGATCGAGTAACGGCGCGTAAACCGCGAAATCGAATTCTTCCTCGGGTTTCATAGAAGTTTCCATTTCGCCTACCTGTGCGCGGCGCGGCAGGCGCCGCGCACAGGCTGGACCGCGGATCAGATTCCTGGATAGTGCAAGAACTGCGGCTGGATATCGACCGGAATGTCGTCCAGCTTCGCCAGGGCCTTCACGAGGACGTCGGGCATCACGACATACTTCGCGAAGAGGGCTCCGGTTCCCGCGTAGTCGCCCGCGGCCTGCAATACGAGGATCTCGTGCAGCAATTGCTCCATCGTCGGCAGGAACGTGTCGAAATCCACGGCGAAGCGCCCCGTGGATTCGTCGTATCGAATCGCGCCGTGATCGAGCAGGTAGTTGAACTGGATCGCGTTCGCCGCACCGTGCGCCTCGCCGATGCCGAAACGCACCGAGCGGAATAGACCCGCCAGATACGTCACCGGCTGTTCGCGCACCACGCTATCGGGGAAGTAGTCGCGGCCGTCGGCGTGCAGCTTCAGGATGTCCCACTCGCCCATGACGTCGGCCTTGGCTTCCTCGAGCGTCGAGTAGTGTTCCTTCAGTTCCAAGCGCACCTCGGTCTCGCGGCCGTCGAGCGTGATGCGTCCCGGCCCGAGACCGTGGCTCATCTCGTGCCAAAGCGTGTGCAGGAAGAAACTCTCGGACGACAGGTCGGCAAGCTGGTCCTGGGCCACCAGCGTGTCGGCGATCGGCGTGAGGATCTTGGTGAACTTGGCATTCATCATGTTACGCAGCATGACCTTCTTGCTGCCCTTGGCCTCGCGCACGCGTTCGTCGTTGGGCAGGTTGAAGGCGATGGTCTGCACACCGGCACGCGTGTCGCCACCGCTATATACGAGATCGACGACGCGGATCGGCGACTCGGTGCCTCGGTTGGGATTCTTGTCCTTGTCGGGAATCGGCAGGTGCCCCTCGAGCCAGGGCAACTCGTCCTTGAACTTCGCCAGGCGTTGCGATTCCTGCGGATCGGTCACCGTCACGAAGGCCTCGAAAGACGCCTTGAAACCGAAAAGCCCATCCTCGTACGTCTCGTACGGCCCGATCGTCACCTCGACCGGCGAGTCGAGATCCATCCAGAGCATGTCGGACGCGTAGTAGTCGTCGCTCAGGAATGCGTCGGCGCGACTCTCGAGAAACGCCTTGAGGCTCGCATTGTCCGTGAGCGCCGCGGCCTCGCGCAGCAACCGCGCGGCATCCTTGAGCTGGTCCGCGAAGAACGCGCTGTAGGGAATGGCGACCAGATTGCCGTCGTGATCGCGGCGTACCATCGTCGTCAGTCCGTTCAGCCCCGCGGCCGGATCCGCGATCTGGGTCTTCTGTGCCTCGGTCAGATCGAGCGGGTAGTAGTTGGCGCCGTCGGGATGCGGCCAGGTGCCGAAGAACGGCTGGAAGTGTTCGCGCCGATCCCACGGTCCGTAGTTGATCGCGAAGTAGCGCTGGAGCGCATCGGCGGCAGGACCAGTGTACGCATCCACCATGCTCGCGATCTCGCTGTGGCAAGGCGTGGCCTGCACGCGATACATGTCGTTCATGACACGTGCGGCGGCCACAAGTTTGTCGAGGACAGCGTGTTCATTCACCGAAAGCTGGCCCAGGTCCGGCTTGATGGCGACGGGGCTGTAGGCCCCGGCACGCTGGGCGATGTCGTTCACCGGTTTCGGGCTCGCACCCTCGATCCAGCTGCAGTCCTCGGCCATGACGGCCTCTCCTTTCTGGGCACCGCCGCAGCCTCCCGCGGCAACGACCAGACCGGAAAGGACGGTCGCGACGATGAAGAGTTGCGCCAATCGAGTCAGCAAGGATCGCACAAGCACGGGTTTCATGGTCTCGTCTCCCGGCGGGTTGGGGGCACATGATTCGCTCCAATGTGATGCAGGCCGACGCGGGCGTCAACGGCTTGTGCCCATGAATACCCCTTTCAACGCACCTGGAGCGCAGACTTCGGGACATCGCTGGGACCGTGGGAGCCGCGCTCGAACGTCGGTGATGATCGGGAAAAGATAGTCCGGCCAGGCAGATGGCGGGAGCGACGAGATTCGAACTCGCGACCTCCGGCTTGACAGGCCGGCGTTCTAACCAGCTGAACTACGCCCCCGCCAGGTTCGTAGCGAGCGGAGAATATAGCCCGGGGCCCCGATCCTGTCAAACGCCCTCGCGGGGTGCAGTCATCCCCGGAATCGCCGCGAAATCCTCCCTGGCGACGTCTGCGAGGGCCTGGAGCGTCCAGCCCCGGCCCAGATGGTGCGATAGCGCCGGCGCCAGGCTGGGATGTCCGGCCGCCAGAGCCACGCCCGTGCGGTCGGCCCCCCGTGCCAGCCAGGCCGGCACCGTGGCGGCCAGGGGACGGTGCGAGGTGACCAGCAGCCGCGAGATCGACGGCGGCTCGACCGGGAGCGCGCCGATCTCGAGGCGGGTGACGCTGGCGAATCGCCCGCCCAACCACTCGGCGGCCGCGGCGGCCGCGCCCCAGCGATCGCCTTCGGTCCCGTCGAGCCAGAGTACCGGGGTGTCGAGCGCCGCGAAGTCGATGCCGGCCGCGGCCCGGCGCCGGACCTCGCCATAGGCCTCGGCACCTGCCACCGCCGTCGGCGGCGGCATCACGGCGGGCAGACCCGGGCCCCGCTCCCCGTCAACCAACGGGAGCGCGCCCCAGGGAATGCCGCGCACGAGCAGGCGGTCGCAGTCCGCAGCGGCCACCGCCGCGAGCCACGCCCGCGAAAGATCTCCCGGATCCACGAGTCCCGACGCACGGCCGTCGGGCGAGGGAACACCCTGCCGCGCAAGTGCGCCGCGCAGTCCCCCCATCGTGATGTCGTCGGCGAACAGCAGCAGGCCGGGCCGGTCGGTGAACTCCCGGCGCAGATCCGCGAGCGCCGCGCCATCGAGCGTGAGCGGATCGCCGCCCCCGACGCCGGCGAGGTGACCGATCATGAGAGCGTCGGCGCCGGCGTCGAGGCCGGCGCGGAAAGGTCGCGACGGCGCCTCGCGTCCCACCAACGTGGCCGCCTCGTGAGAATCGGTCGCGCTGCCGCCGTGGCCCGGCCAGTGCTTGAGGCAACAGGCCGCACCGCCCTCGCGCAGTCCTACGACGGCGGCCTGCACGTGGGCGGCCACGCGCTGCGGGTCCGCACCGAAGGCGCGGCTGCCGATCACCAGGTTGTTCGGCTCCAGCAGCACGTCGGCGCAGGGTGCGAGCACGCGATCCACGCCGACGCCGCGCAGACGCTGGCCCGTCGCGGCATGCACGCGCCGGGTGAGCGCGAGATCATCGAGATCGCCGAGCGTGCGCGCGGCGGGAGGCCGCCCCACGGCCGCGGCGAGCACGCTCACTGGACCGCCCTCGTGATCGGCCATGATCTCGCCATCCACGCCGAGGCACGCGTGGACCTCGCGACACAGGTCAGCAAGCTGACCGGGATCGACGCAGTTGCGGGAGAAGAGGATGACGCCGGCCGGCTCATAGACGCGCAACCAGCGCGCCTCGGCCGGGTGGAGTCGCGGTCCCGCGAGGCCGACGACGAGGCGCCCGACCCAGGCCGGCGCGCCGCTCGCGGTCACGGCAAGGCCTCCGACGAGAATCGTTGCAGCGTGGCACCGGGATAGTAGTGGGCGAGGATCGCGCGCATGTCCTGGCCGGCCGCCGCTCGGGCCAGCGCTCCGTTCTGGCACATGCCCACGCCGTGGCCGTACCCGCGCCCGTGCACCGCGACCGCGCGCGGCAAACCGGCCGCGTCGCGCGTCACCTCGAGATCGAAGAGGGCGCTGCGCAGGATCGTCGGATGGCCGGACGCCGGCGTCAGCACCCAGCGCACGCGGTCGCCACGCACATGGTAGGTGCCCGCCGTGGTGACGATGTCGAGGCAGGCGATGCGGCCGCTCGCCGTCCTCTCCACGATGCGCAGGTCACGCAGAGAACCCGGTGACTGGGCGCCGGGACTTCGGGGCACGGGCGTGAACACGTTGCCTGCCCAGGTCGCGCGATCTGGGCGTTCCATATACGCCACGTAGTCGGGCAGGGTGGACTGCAGGATCCGATCGAGCTGGACGGCCGTCCAGGACTCGGTCCATGCGGCGTGCGCCCCCGTGGCGCAGAACGGACGCCCATCGGGCCCCGGGCCATCGTCGCTCACCGCGAAGCAGGCATCGCCAGGCCGTGACCACACGCCATCGGGCACCGCGCTGCGCCCCCCGCAAGAAGCGTGGAAGTAGGCCGGGATCGGCGCGTCGTCCTCCATCAGGACCAGGCCGGCCGAGCGCGCCACGGCCACGGTGGCGAGGGAATCCTCCCCCGCGACACCCTGGTACACCTGATCGCGCACATCGCCATAGAGATCGAAGCCGCGCGTCACGCGCGTCCCCAGGTGGGATACGGCGTAGGTGCGGGCAGCCACGGCCTGCGCTTCCACGGCCGCGAGCCGGCTGCGATCAGGCCGGCCGATCTCCGCGGGCACCACGCCCAGCAGATACGCCTCCAGGTCCACCTCGTCTACCAGGGTCACGCCATCGGCGCCTGGTGTGGGCAACGCGGCGAATGTGCCGCGCCAGGCGCGGCCGTTCCAGCGCAACGGTGGCGATGATGAGATCGGCACGAGCACGAGCAGCATGGTCTGCCCACCGTTCCTGCCGCAGGCCCAGCGGACGTTGAGGCCGCTACGCCGGACGGTGACGTCTTGCCCCGCCGCGACCGTGAGTACGAGCTTGCGGGTCGCGCCGGTGCGCAGCTCGCACGGGGCGGGGGCGGTTACGGTCACGAGGTCGCTGCCCTCGACGAGCCCCACGCGTACGATGACGCCCGCGGCTGTGACGGCCGCGGGCGTCGCATCGGTCTCCACCGCCGGCGCGGTCACGCGCTTCGGCGCACACCCGGCCAGCGTGCCGGCGAGCGCCAGCATGACGCCACCCGCAAAGCCCAGCATGCGCCGGCGGGCACGCCTCACCGCATGACCACCAGCCGCTGCATGTCGCTGCGGGCGTTGCCGGCCGCACCATCCACCTGCACCCGGTACAGATATACGCCATTGGCCAGTCGATCACCCTCGCTGTCGCGCCCATCCCACGGCACCACGACCTCGGCCCCCGCGCCCACCGGGAACGCCAAATCCACGATCTGGCGGCCGGCCACGGTGTACACCAGCAGCCGACCCTGGCCGCCACCCAGGTTGGTGCGGAACAGGATACTGGTCGTATCGCGCATCGGATTCGGATAGTTGATCAGCTCCCCGATCGTGACCTCGCCGCCGGTGCCCTCGCCGGCCTCGAGTACATAGCTCGTGGCGTAGCCATCGATCGTCACGACCACGCTGCGGGGCGGCGCATGCCCCGCGATCGCGTCGGCCGTGAACGACAGGTTCACGTCCGTACTCTTGGCGATCTGCACCTGCACGTCGCTGAGCACGAGTCCGTCGCCCGTCACCGAGATCTGGCTCTGGTCCGTGAGGTTGGCCGCCGTCGTCAGCGTGGCATTGATGGCGACGGGCGTCAGAGGCGCAAAGATGAACGTCGCCGGATCGATCACGTCGCCGCTCGCCACGCTCATGAACTCCGCCGTCTGCGGCACGTGGAAGGTGTAGATCACGTGATCGTCGGTGGGCAGCCGATCGGCCGTGTCGCGCACGTGCACGAAGATGTCGTGCTCGAACGGCCGCACGGGCAGCGTCAGCTCGTATTGCACGATCTGCCGGTTCGGCACGTCGGGGCTCGTCTGCTGCACCACCGAGCCGGTGAGATCGGCGCCCGTGGAGTCGAGCACCTGCACACCCGCGATGCCTGCCTCGTCCCGCGCCTCGAGTGTCACGGTGCGGGTGTTCGAGGCATCGGTGGCCACCAGCTCGGTCTCCAGTTCGAGGTGCTCGCCGCCCAGCGTCGCCTCCACGTACGGCGCCCCGCAGTCGAGCACCATGAGCGGATCACCCAGCAGCGTGTACTGCGAGACCATGGCGCGATATGTGAAGCTGTTCACGCTCGCCAGCGCATCGGCCTCCGACGCCCACATCAGCTCGCCCAGCACCCAGCGAGACGCCGCCGGCTCGCCATGCACGCTCACCGTCGGCGGCCGGATCATCCACCGGTTGAGCGTCCACTCGCTGAACTCCTCGTTCGGCCCCAGGTACTCGTAACCCGAGCTCCCGTAGGCGGCATAGGCCCCCGCCGCCGTGAAACCGAGGAACTTCTCGCAAAGGGAACCCTGAATCGGCGTGTCCGACACTTCCTCATCGACGGCCTGGGCGAAGTCCGCGAGGTGGCAGCCCATCCCGAAGTACATCCACGGCTTGCCGAAATTGGTGAGATCGCCCACGTCCGTACGCGAGGCATCGCCGCGGCGATCGTCCTTGAACCAGTTCTCGTGCGCCATGAGGAACATGTTGCCGTGGCCCTGGTAGTGCGCGATCAGGCCGCCCGCGCTGAGCGACGTCTTCAGCGGCACGACCGCGGACTGTTCGCAGTGACGAATCCCTGCCGACCACAAGTAGTCACCGTTGTCCCAGGGCACCGGGTAGAGGTCTTGCATGAACGCACGCAGCATGAGCGTGTCGGCGACGAGCGGTACCATACCGCCGTTGTTGCGCCAGTAATTCGCCAGGCTGTCGCGCTCGCTGATCTCGAACTGCAGCTCGTTGGGCTGGTAAGACTCCCGGAACCCCGAGTCGCCGTAGTTGCCGAGCGAGAAGCAGTCGTCGGCGAAGAACAGCGCCCGCTTCTTCCACGTCTCGCCGGCCACGTTCGCTTCGGCCTGGAAGGTCTTGTCGATCATGGTGTTGAGCTGCGTGACCGAGTCGCAGGGGAACCGGCCCACATAGAGCTCGAACGGCGTCGTCACACCCGACGGGAAGTTGGCATCGGTGGCGTTCGGGTAGGCGTACCATTTATCGGACGCGAGCACCTCCGGCTTGTAGAGAACGCCGGCGTCCTGCACGTGATGATGGGTCGGCACGTAGTCGGTCGCATAGGGACGCCCAGCCGCGGTCACGCCCAGCTCCCGGGCATTCTCGTTGGCGTCGCCGATCAGCATCATCGCGTACGTGAGCCAGCGCGGACTTTCCAGAGCGTGGTTCGCCAGCCGCTTGATCGCCCACGCGTTCTTGAGGCCGCCGCTGTACCAGTCGTAGACGTCCTGCGGTGCAACGACCTGGATGGTCAGCCCCTCGACGCCGGCCCGTTCTTCCCGGTGATCGATCCAGCGCTGGGCTGCCTCGCGGAACTTCGGATGGACGACCACCACGAGGCCGGCCGTGCTCTCCGCGAGCTGGGTGGGGATCACCGGGTCGGTCACCGCCACCGCCGTGCTATAGCTGATGTCCGCGACACCGCCGGCGTCGGTGCCGGTCACGGCGTAATATTTACGCCGGCCGCTAGTCTGATCGATCTGTATTGACAGCCGCGTCTGACTTCCATCGGCCACGAGATTGCTGCGGGTGAGGCTGATCTCCGCGGGCTGGCGGGGTTCGGTCACGTCCAGGAGCGTGATGGCATCGGTCGCAAATCCGGTCACCTCCACATCATTCACGGCCGCCGGTTCGCCACCATCGAAGAGCAGACGACCACCGGGTGCGACGTAGGCCGCATCGTATGCGAGTTCCACATATGCCAGGTACGCCGACAGGGATCCCGATGGATTCCGGGTGATGCGCAGCTTGAGCGACGTCTCGCTCAGGGCAGCCGGCGGTATCGCCATCGTCACGGGCGTCACGTAGTTGGACGTCGCCGTGTAGCTGGGCAAAGCGTAGTCCGTGGACGCGCCTCGCAGCATGAAATCCAGTACCCGATCCGACGTCGCGTACGTGGCCACGCCGGACGTGAGCGTGGCGCCGGTCTGCCCCGCGATCGGAGACCACAGATTCATCGTCACGTCGACCAGATCGGCGACGTTCGTGTTGTAGTAGCCACGCACGGTCGTGATGGACGGAACGAATTCGCGATAGGCCTGTGCTTCCTGGAGATGATCCGTGCGGCGGTACGAGGCCAGGGGATTGCCGCCCGACGGCGGCAGGCTGGTCGTCGCCATGCGGGCCCAGGATCCGCCCGCATCCGGATCGGCGAGCTGGAGCCAGTAGACGTTGAAGTTGTTGCTCGCCTCGAGAGGGTCGCCGCAGTCGGCGAGCGGGTAGGTCGTGCCGCCGACGGTGTAGTTGAAGGCGCCGTCGTCGCGCAAGCGCAGCCCCCAGAACAGGAAGTAGTCGTCGTTCTCGAAAGCGCCGCCGTCGCCCACCATGAGGATGGGCACCTCCACCTCCACGTAGGGCGCCGCCGTGTCGCTGGCCGGGTCGTCGAGGTCGGCCACGTAGCGGCGCTGGTACAGCCGGACCTGGCTCTCCTGGATCGGGTCGCTGGGCAACAGGCCACTGCTGCGCATGTCGCTCGCCCGCACGCGGTAGAGCTGCGTGCGCGGCACCGGCAGGCGCACCTCGGGATAGCCCAGGGGCGTGCCCTTCGCGCCGCCGCGCAGGGCCTTCAGGCCGCTCGGCACGTCGCCGGCCCTCGCCCCGGCGCCGCGAGCCGCCGCTTCCGTGGGCCACGACGCGAGTTGCCCGCCGTTGAGGAACATGTAGGAAAACCGGTCGTCGCCGCGCGTGGTGAGCTTGCGCTTCGCCGCGTCGGGCAACGCGGCCTTTGCCACAGCGGGATCGGGCTCGAAGCGGACGCGCCAGGTGCCACCGGTCAACACGCGCGTGGCGTGCCCGGACGCGTCCACCTGGACCGGCTGGATCACGTAGGACACCACGCGATGGCCGCGCCACCAGCCGATCTCGCCGAGACTCACGGCGGCGCCGCTGGCGGGCGCGGTCTTGGCGGCCGCCTCCAGATCCGCGCGCACCGTCGCCGGCAGTGTGTCCACATCGATCGCCTTGCCCGGGCCGGGCAGCTCCTCGCTCGCGAAAACGTCCTCGGAGTCGGGATCGCCCTCGAGCCGCGGGATCGGTTCCAGCGCCAGTGCGTGGGCCGGAGCCGGCGTCCACGATTCCTGCACCGCCTCGAGCCGGGGCGTCGTACCAGGCGGCAGCACGAGCCAACCCCCGCGCCGGGGCGTCTTCTCCTCGCCCGGCAAGCCCGCGTCCATGAAGCCCGCCAGGCCGGCCGCCCAGCCGGGCTGGCCATCCCGCGCGGGTCCGGCCGGATGCCAGATCGCCGCGGGAAGCGTCAGGCTGAACTGCACGGCGTCACGCGTGCTCACACCCACCGCGGGATCACCCGTGGGGCCGGCGATGGCAACAGCAGCGGCGACGGCGATGAGGGTCAGAAAGGCGCTGCGGAAAGCTAGACCGATCCACAGCCGCGTCGGGTTGGGGCGGACGGGCATGATCGCGTGCTCCATTCCAGGGGCGGTACGGTCGACCAGGGGTGGGAACGAGTCGTAACCTGGCCTTCATTATACCCATGGCCCGGCCCGTGGTCAAATTCCCGCGACGGGCACCAGAGGCAAAAAAAAGGCGGGGCCGTGGCCCCGCCTTCATCCGTAACGCAGAAACTACTGGAAGAGCGCCTTCACGGAGCCCCAGGTCGCCGGCTCGGTGGCCACTTCCTCGTTGAAGCCGAACACCGGATTCGCCAGGAGCCCGTCCACGCTGTTCGGACGCATCGGACGGATGTCGCCCGGATTGGCGCGGTCGTTGTATGCAATCTCGCCGGGGAGGGAGGCCGGGGTCGCCGGGCCCAGGAAGATCTCGGTGACGCCCGGATCCGCTGAGAAGAGCAGCTGGAACGTCACGATCGTCTTGTGATCCTCGCCGTTGAACGGCAGGCCGTTTCCAAAACCGACGATCTGATTGTAGTTGTCGCCGATGTTCAGCGCACCAGTCCCGGCAGGATAGGTCGCGCCAAGCACGAACGGAGCCACGGCCGGGGCCGGCGCGAAGGACCAGCTGAACTCGAAGCCGCCGATGATTCCGGACGAGACGCGCGGGTAGTAGAGGACGAAGTAGATGGTCTGTGGCGCGTTGAGAGGCAGCGGGTTGATCACGTTATTCGCGGAAGGAATATCCTCGGACGAGAAGATACATAAGACCGCGTCGGTCCCGTTGTCGACGGGAGGCTCGATCGCCAGCCCCACGGACGGAATGATGAGGGCCAGGACGGCGAGCGAGGCGAGTGCTGTTAACAACCTACGCATTGGTTCTTCCCCTTTCCCAAAGGCTAGATGGACTGCCCAGGATCGCATACCCAAGCGCCGACTCTCGATGTTTGGGTCCTTAGCCGCAGGCCAGGTCAGGCCACTCTTCGTCTATGCTGCTTGGAGGCACGGGCCTCGATCGCTCCGTCGTACAAGCAGCCGTATCCTGGGCTGAGGTCTAGCCGACCGGAGTGCGACGCAACCTACCGGTCATCTCGCGATGAATATCTCTGTAAAGAACAGGCGTGTCAAGGGGACATCCCCCTATCAGGCGGAATTAAACATGGCCGTAACTCGATGTCGGCGCCCTGATTTCGGCCGCCACTCCATGGTCGCCGATCGCGACCAGGAAAAGAGAAGCCCCGGACATCGGTGATGTCCGGGGCCTGGCCCGAAGGCCCGAAGCAGGAGCGAAGACCTAGTTGAACAGAGCCTTCACGGTGCTCCAGTTGGTCGGCTCGGAGGCCACGGGGCCCGGGCAGCCGATACGGCCGAGGGAGGAGACCCAGCCGTTGGGATCGATCGTGACGTCGGTACCGTCGAGCGTCGCGAAATTCATCGGCTGAATGTCGCCAGGATCCGCGCCGTCGTTGAACGCGCAGTGGTTCGGGATCGACGCCGGCTGGGCCGGGCCGACCGTGATGTCCGTGTTGTCGAACACGGAGGTCGGGAGCATGTTCAGGGTCACCAGGACGCAAGCCTCGCCCGTGCTATACGGGGTGCCGAGACCGACGATGAACATGTGGCTGTCGCCAAGATTCAGCGCCTGGGGCGGCAACGTGGTCGTCAGAATGAACGGAGCGGTCGCGGGCTCGGGATTGAAGCGCCACTGGAACTCGAAGCCACCGATCGTGGCAAACTGGCAGTTCGCGAGCACGAAGTACATGTTGAACGGCGTGTTTGCCACCAGGTCGACACAGGTCCCCTCGTAGGCCTGGTCGAAGTAGCAACCAAGGCTGTCGTCTCCATCGTCCACGATCGCGAAGGCCGAGGTCGCCATCAGGCTAGCCACGGCGAGTAGGATAACAAACTTCTTCATGCGAGATACCTCCAATAGGTGCAGACCCAAACTTCGCGCGGCATCGTCGTGCTCTGCTCATCCGGGCCCTGATCTCGCCAGCACGCTACCTAACTATAGCGTTCTGGCCTCTCGGTCACTCCTGGAACCGCCCGTGGGAAATCCCTCGTGCGCTGGAAAAGGGTACCGTCCCTGAAAGGGCTGGACGAGTCCCAGTGCGTGCATTGATTGTACACCATTTTTTTGTGGATTTGAAGCCCTTTTCTTTGAGAAAAATACAGGCTTCCGACCGGACCTCGAAAAGGATAAGCGATTCCAAGGAAATAGCCCGCCAGCACACGAATATTTTACGTGACCGCACCCGGAGCCGACCGCGCGGCAGGGTTCGCATTGAGCCAGTCTCTCCGGAACACCCATCTTGGCCTCACGTGGAGCTCTGGCGCTCGAGAATTGTCAGAGTCAATCATGATCATTCCCGATCGATTCCATCCCCCACGACGCCCGCCGTACGCGAGTTCCGGCCCTGAAAAAACGCTGCCCCGCCGATGTTCATCGGCGGGGCAACTTTCCAGCGCACTCGAAGATCGTCAAGCCCTGTCGTGACGGCACATCACGCCGGGCTTGCCTTTCTCCTTACGGGCACATCGTACCGTTGCCGAACGCCATCAGGGTGATGTCACCCAGGTTGATGACGCCGTCGTAGTAGAAGTCGCCGTCGAAAGCATTCGGGCTGTTGTTGTACAGATCGGCGAAAAGCGTGACGTCGCCAAGGTTGACGGTCAGGCTTCCGTCGATATCAGCGCTGTTGAAGAGGATGTTCATGCCCGGGTGGTTCAGCGGGGAACCAGCCACGTACACGTTCACCGTCTCGCCACCGCTGTTGCCGCCGGCGAACAGCGGGTTCTGCCACTGGGTCAAACCAGCAGCATCCGTGCTCGCATCCGCGGCTGTCCCGTTGGCACAGGCGACCAGGCCGTTGGCACTGGTCTGCAGCCAGAGGTCCTCGAACGGGTACAGAGCGATCGGATCGCCGTTGGAATCGAGCAGCGTCAGATGAATGGTCGCGTCGACGGTATTGCCACTGCCGTCCTTCGCCAGGTCGAAGCTGTTGCCCTGACCGTTGGGAAGGCAGAACACCGACGCGCCCGACGCGCCGGCCGTGGCCGACGAAAGCGTCAGGTCAGGAATGCCGGCCCAGGCCATGGACGCCATGCTGACAACAAGGACGCCGAGCAAGAAACCCGTGAGTTTCTTAAGATGCATTAGGACACCTCCAAAAAAGTACCGATCAAGCGAGGGTGGCTAACCCAGGCGTAGCACGTGTGAGAAATGCTTTGAGCCCTCCTTCCCACTCGTATGTCCATCACTTGACGCCATCAGATTACCATGTACGGCGCTGGAAGGCAATATCAAATTTTCCCCGCTGACTAATTATTTGCAAATGGTTACACCATCTTGACACTTGATACGTCATGATCGCAAAATATCGATATCTGGTTTCAAAATCGAATCGCCGAGGCGGTGTGGTGGGCGAAGACGGACTCGAACCGCCGACCCCCTGCTTGTAAGGCAGGTGCTCTAACCAGCTGAGCTATTCGCCCACCTTTTCTCGCGCATTGAGCCAGAGGAAGATCGGCAGTGCCAGGCAGTATCCCGCCACGAGCAAGATCGGCCCCCAGGACAGCCGTCCGGCGGCCAGCAGCAGGAATCCCAGGACGATCGCCGCCACGCCGGCCCAGAGGAGCCAGGTCTTGCGCCAGAAATTCATCGCGGTCCTCCTGTGCCCGGTAAGTCACTATACGGTGGCATGATAGCCGCCGGATCGTCGGACGTCAACGTTGCTGTCGGCGAAGTGCGCGGTACCGGGCCACGGCGTGACGGTGCCCTTCCAGGGTCCGGGAGAACACGTGGCCCCCGGCGCCGTCGGCCACGAAATAGAGGGCGCGGCACGTGGTATCGGGGCGAGCTGCGGCCCGGATGGACGCCCAGCCGGGGTTATCGATCGGCCCCGGCGGCAGCCCGGGCCGCAGATACGTGTTGTAGCGAGACGCGACCCGCAGATCCGAATAGAGCAGACGCTCACCGCGTTTGCCCACGCCGAAGGCCACCGTGGGATCAGCCTCCAGGCGCATGCCGCGCGCGAGGCGATTGACGTAGACGGCCGCCACCTGCGACCGTTCGCCGCTCCGGCCGGTCTCGGCCTCCACGATCGAAGCCAGCGTGAGCAGAGCATGCGCAGAGAGCGCCGCCGTCACCGGCGATGTCGGCACGAGCGCCGCAGCCGAATCGAGGCGGGCGAGTTGCAGGGAGACGACGGCGCGAGCCGCCGTCTGCGCCGCGATACCCTCGGCGAAGTGATACGTATCGGGCGCCAGGTAGCCCTCGCACCAGTGCAGAGCGGAGCCGTCGGGCAGCCGTGTCGTGTCGATGAGCGCGGCATAGGCGCTCTCCAGTGCGCCACCGCCGGCCAGGCCGCGCGACGTCACGGCGTGCTGCACGAGATCGTCGGCCTCGGCGAGGAAGTCCGTGGCCGGAAAACCGAGGGCGTCGCCGACGAGTTGCGCCACGTCCGTCGCCACCAGGCCTTCCGGGACGGTGACGACGATCGGCATCGGCGCGGTCTCCACGAGCGCGCGCAGCACCGCGCGTGCGGGCGCGCCGACCGGCACGAGGAAGAGCCCGGGATGGAGGTCGCGATCGCGTCCCGCCAGCCGGGCGCCCAGGCGGAACACGCGCGGATCACGGATCAGCCCCCGCGTCGCAAGAGTGTCGGCAGCACGGTGAAGAGTCATGCCGGGCAGGATGCGCACCGTGTCGATGACCGCGCCCGGCGGCGCCGGTGGCTTGGCGAGGGTCCACGCCCACCAGGCCCATGCGGCCACCACCAGTACGCCGCCGACCATGCCCCCCAGCAGTGCGGTGCCGAGGCGCCGGCCCGGGCGGCGGGGCGCAGGTGCGGCCGTCGTCATGCTTCGACCTCCGGACGCGACGATCCGTCCAGGTACGTTTGCAGGATCAGTTCCGCCGCCAGGGCATCGACCATCTCTCGCGGCCGCCCGCGCCCGACCAGGATGCGCTCGGCCTGCTGGCTCGTGTAGCGCTCGTCGAGCAGGTGGACGGGGAGCGCGAGCGCGTCCCGGACCCGGTTGGCGAAACGGCGCGCTTGCGCTGCGATGTCGCCCTCGCCCCCGTCGGCCCGCAGCGGTAGCCCGACCACCACCACCGTCACACCGCGCTCGGCGACGATGCGTTCCAGCCAGGCCAGTACCGAGCCGTCGCGCCCCTCCCGGTGCGTCGCCAGCGCGAAGGCGTGGCGTCCCTCGATGTCGCTCACCGCGGCCCCGATGCGGCGCGTTCCGTAGTCGAGGCCGAGATAGACAGGCATGGCGATCAGGCGGGGAGATCGAGGTGCTTGATCAGACGGACGAGAAAACGTCCGTCAGGCGCACGGCCGTACTGCAGGTCGTCGGAGAACTCGCGCATGATGAGGATCCCGCGACCGCGTTCGCGCAAGAGATCGGTGGCTGGTTGCCAGATCGAGTAGTCGAAGCCCGGCCCCTCGTCGAGGACGGAGACGGCCAGCGATCCATCCTCGACGTCGATCCGGATCTCGATCTGCCGGTCGTCGCGTAGCTTGTTGCCATGTTCCATTGCGTTGGTGCACGCCTCGATGACGGCCGTCCCCAGCTCCTCGATCGCCTTTTTCGGACAGTCGAGGTCGGTGCCGATCTCCATGAGCACCGCATCGGGCACACCGAGGTATGCCAGCTGGCTCGGCAACTTGAGTTCGATCCGTGCAGTCAACTGTCGCCCCGCAACCGGTTCAGGCAAAGCTCTGGATCGCCTGGTCCTCGTCATCATAGGACTCGAAGACGGTGTACAGCTTGGAGACCATGAAGATGGTCTCGATACGCTCGGAAACCTTCAGAAGTTTCAGCTCGCCGCCGGCGCGCTTGGCCGTGGTGTACCCCGAGATGAGGATGCCCAGCCCGGTACTGTTGACCCACTTCACGCTGCCGAGGTTCACGAGAAAGTTCTTCTCGCCCTCGTGGATCAGGGTGCGCAGCACCTCGTTGAACGCCTCGGCGTCGGGCCCGCCCATGAGCTTGCCGCTCAGATCCAGGATGATCACACCATCCCGCTTGCGTTCCTTGACCTTCACGCATCGACTCCTTGTGGGCGGCGGCCCTGCCCGTCGCCGTAAGCCAGGATAGCCGAGGCGGTTTCGCCTGTCCAGGCGTCAATCTGGTGCTGGTCCCAGACTCGGCGGCCACGGGAGGTCGAGTTGCCCGCACAGCCGCCGCAACGGCATGGCGAGGTCGGCCGGTAACGGCGCCTCGAAACGCCGCATCTCCCCCGTGGACGGGTGGCGCAGCTCGAGCACGTGGGCATGCAGGAACTGGCGGTGTACGGCTTTCACGAGCTGGGCGGCGGCGGCCCGGTCGACGGGCCGCACATTGCGCGCGCGGCGATCGTCGCCGTAGACCGGATCCCCCACCAGAGGATGGCCGTGATGGGTGAAATGCACCCGAATCTGGTGCGTGCGGCCGGTGTCGAGCTTCACGCGGCAGAGCTGCACGAAGCCGAGGTCGGCCAACACCTCGAAGTGGGTGACCGCCTCGCGCCCCCCTCGCGTGACCACGGCCATGCGCTGCCGATCGCGGGGGTGCCGATCGATGGCGCCGACGAGGGTGCCACCGGATTCGGGCCAGGCCCCCCACGCCAGAGCTACGTAGGTGCGTCCGAGGCTGCGGTCCTGGAGCTGCTCCTGCAGGGAGCGGTAGGCGCGCGGACTCAGGGCGACGACGAGCAGCCCCGAGGTTTCGCGGTCGAGCCGGTGCACGAGGCCGGGGCGCCGCGGATCGCCGGTATCGACGATGGTGCGGCAGTGGTGGAGCAGGGCATTCACCAGGGTGCCGCTCGCGTGACCGGGTGCGGGATGTGTGACCAGGCCGGCCGGCTTGTCGACCACGAGGATGTCGTCGTCCTCGTACACGATCGCCAGCGGCATCGCCTGCGGCAGGATGTGCGTCTCGGCGACTTCGGGCAGCGTGTAGGACACAGTCTGCCCCGCGGACACGCGGTACGACTTGGCGCGCGGCCGGTCATCCACGCGCACCAGATCGGCGGCGAACACGCGCTGGAACTGACTGCGGCTGACTTCGGGCAAGCGATCGCTGACAACGCGATCGAGCCGTTCCCCGTCCTCGTCGTCGTGTACGCGGAATCGGCGATCAGCCGGGGCGTCACTCACCGGACGACTCCCCGGCCGGCACGTGGCCGGCCCGGTGCCGACGGCTGCGCCAGTCCTCGATGAACAGGGAGACGAAGAGCAGGGCGCCACCCACGGTCACGCCCATGTCGGCCACGTTGAAGGTGTAGAAACGATGGCGGCCGATCCCGACGTCGATGAAGTCGACGACGAGGCCCTGATAGAAGATACGATCGACGAGATTGCCGAGCGCTCCGCCGAGGATCGCCCCCATGGCCAGGCGCCGCAAACGGTAGGACGGCGCCGAAGCCAGGAGCAGGTACACCAGAAACGCGGCCGCGGCGAGGCTGACCGCGACCAGGACCCACCGGCCGACCGGGAACAGGCCCATGGCCGAGCCGGGATTGCGCACGTAGGCGAGGCGAAGCCAGTCCCCCAGGATCTCGAAGCGTTCGAAACGCAGGGTGTCGGCCGAGGCCAGCACCAGGCGCTTGGTCACGAAGTCGGCGATCAGCAGCACACCGGCGACCAGCCAGGCCTCGCTGCGCACCAGGCGATTCAAAGGTTTCCTGCCTCTTCCTTCTCCTTGCAATCGATGCACAGGCGCGCGTACGGCAGGGCTCTCAGGCGCTCCAGGCCGATCTGATGGCCGCAGGCCTCGCACTTGCCGTAGGTCCCGTCCTCGATGCGCGAGAGCGCTTCCTCGATGTGGTAGAGGTAGCGCCCCTCGGTGGAGGCGAACTGGATCGTCGTTTCGTACTGGTACTCGTCCGTGCCCTGGTCGGCCAGATGATTGCTGTGGGCCTTGCCCGGCCCGATGCCATCGGTTCCGTCCTGGTTGCGGATGACCTTCTCGTGCTGAGCGAGCGACTGAGAGACGCGCTCCTTCTCCTGCATCAGCACTTTCCGGAACCGTTGCATCTCGGTCTTACGCATGGCACCTCCTCTCGCTACGTCTCCACCTTCTCCAGGGCGATGGACACGTCCACGTCCTCGATGGTGAAGGTATCATGATGGGCGTAGTCACCGTCCGCACCCAGGATCTCGGCGAGGGTCTCCCGCTGGATCCATGCCGCGTGGCTGGCAACCGCTTCGGTCACGACCGACGGACCAATGACGACCAGACGGATCCGGTCGGCGACGTCCAGGCCGCTCTTCTTGCGCAGGTTCTGCACCTTGTTGATGATCTCCCGGCACAGCCCCTCGGCGCGCAGTTCCGGCGTCACCGTGGTATCGACAGCCACGGTCAGTCCACCCGGCCCCCCTCCTGCCACGAAGGGTGCGATGCCCGCCTCGCGCACGGTGATCTCGTCGCCGTCGAGGGTCTCCTCGCGGCCATCGATCGTGAGCGCGATGCGACCCGTCTCGCGCAGCGAGCGGATCTGCGCAGCATCCATTGCGGCCACCGCAGCAGCGACGGGTTGCACGTTCTTGCCGAAACGGGGGCCGAGCGCCCGGAAGTTCGGCTTGGCCGTGAGCGTGGCCACGGTGGTGGGATCGTCCAGCAACTCCACCGACTTCACGTTCAACTCGCTGGCCACGTAGCCCACGAGGTTGGCGTCGGCGAGCACCAGTCCGGCGCGATCGTCAACGCTGTGCACGAGCAGGCGACCCAGCGGCTGGCGCACCTTGAGCTGGGCTTCCTGGCGCAGTGCGCGGCCGAGCGTCACCACGTCCTGCGCGGCGGCCATGCTCCACTCGAGGTCCGTGTCCTGGAGGGCGGGATCCGCCACGGGGAAATCCTGAAGGTGCACCGACGTGTCCGGATCGGCGTACGCGCAGAGGCCGCGGTGGATCTCCTCGGCCGTGAACGGCACGAACGGTGCGAGCAGCCTGACCACCGTGACGAGCACCGAATTCAGCGTCGTGTAGGCCGTATGCTTGTCGGTGGTCATCTCGCCATGCCAGAAGCGCCTGCGCGACAGGCGAACATACCAGTTGCTGAGATCGTCGATGACGAATGTATGCAGCGTCTTGCCGGCGCGGGTGAGGTTCATGGCGTCGAGGTCGTCGCGCACCGCATGCGTGACGCTCTGCAGACGGCTGAGGATCCAGCGGTCGAGCTGCCCGGCATCCGTGGCGCGCGAGGCGTCGGGTGTCCACCCGTCGAGGTTGGCGTACAGGGCGAAGAATTTGTAGGTGTTCTCCAGGGTCCCCAGCAGCTTGCTCTGCGCCTCCTTCACGCCGTCGCGGTCGAAGCGCGTGGGGAGCCACACCGGATTGACGGTGAGCATGTACCAGCGCAGAGGATCGGCGCCCTCGGCGTGCAGGATCTCCATGGGATCGACTGCGTTGCCGAGGCTCTTGGACATCTTCTTGCCCTTGGCGTCGAGGATCAGCTCGTTCACCAGGCAGGCCTTGTAGCTGCTGCGTCCGGTGAGGAACGTGCCGATCACGAGCATGGTGTAGAACCAGCCGCGCGTCTGGTCGACGCCCTCGCTGATGAAGTCTGCCGGGTACTGGCTCCGGAACAGCGCCTCGTTGTCGAAGGGCCAGTGGTACTGCGCGAAGGGCATGCTGCCCGAGTCGAACCAGCAGTCGATCACCTCGGGGGTGCGGCGCATGGTACCGTCGCAGGTCCCGGACGTGCACGGGAACGTGATGTCGTCGACGTGCGGACGGTGCAGGTCGAGCTGTGCCTGGTCCTGGCCAGTGAGCTGCGTCAGCTCCGCGCGGGACTGCGGCAGGTGCAGATGGCCGCAGGCGTCGCACACCCACACGTTGAGCGGCGTACCCCAGAATCGATTGCGGCTGAGCGACCAGTCGATATTGCCGGCCAGCCAGTTGCCGAAGCGCCCGCTGCCCACCTCGGGCGGCTGCCAGGTGATCTCGGCGTTGGCCGCCACGAGCTGCTCGCGCATGGCGCTGGTGCGGATGAACCAGCTCGGCATGGCGTAGTAGATGAGCGCGTTGCCGCAGCGGTCGTGGAACGGGTACTCGTGACTGTACTGCTCGGCGCGGTAGAGCCGGCCCGTCTCGCGCAGGTGGGCGGTGATCTTGGGGTCGGCCTTCTTCACGTGCAGGCCATGCCACGGCGTGACCTCGGCGGTGAAGGCGCCGTTGGCATCCACGGGTTCGAAGAACGCCAGGTTCTCACGCTCGCCTACCTGGAAGTCGTCCTCGCCGAAGGCGGGCGCCATGTGCACGATGCCGGTGCCGGTGTCGAGGGTGACGAAGTCGGCGGCCACGATCCTGAACGCGCCCTTGCCCGCCGGCACGGTGCAGAACGGCAAGAGCTGCTCGTATCGCCGGCCGAGCAGATCGCGCCCCTTGCACCGCGAGAGCACCTCGGTCGGCACGTCCGGATCGAGCGCCTCGGAATCGAGAACCCCGAGACGCGCCTCGGCCAGGATCAGCACCTCGTCGCCGTGACGCACGCGCACGTAGTCGAAGTCCTCGCCCACTGCCAGGGCCACGTTACTGGGCAAGGTCCAGGGCGTCGTGGTCCAGGTGAGGAACGACTCGTCGGCGTCGACGGCCTTCAGACGCACATAGATCGAGGGATCATTCACCGTGCGGTAACTGTTGGCCATCTCGTGGCTCGACAGCGGCGTGGCGCACACCGGACAGTAGGGCACCACCTTGTGCCCCTGGTACAGCAGGCCGGCCGTGTGGAAGCGCTGCAGGATCGCCCACACCGACTCGATGTACTCGTTCGTGTAGGTGATGTAGGGATCGTCGAGGTCGACCCAGTAGCCGAGCAGCTCGGTGAATTCGTCCCAGTCGCCCTTGCACGACCACACGCTCTCGCGACACTGCGCGTTGAAGGGGGCAACGCCGTATTCCTTGATCGCCTGCGCACCCTGGATGCCGAGCTGCTTCTCCACCGAGCGCTCGACCGGCAGACCATGGGTGTCCCAGCCCGCCTTGCGCAGCACTCGGTGGCCGGTCATGGTCTTGTACCGGCACATGAGGTCCTTGCACAGGCGTGCCATCACGTGGTGCACGCCTGGCTTGCCGTTGGCGGTGGGCGGCCCTTCGTAGAAGACCCAGTCAGGCTGGCCCTCGCGCTGGGCGATACTGCGGCGGAACGTGCCGTGCTCGCGCCAGAAGGCGCGCACATGGTGCTCCGATTGCGCGTCGTGGAAGGGACGCGCCAGGGCGGGGTAGAGCTCGCGAGAAGTGGCCGTCAACGTTGCCTTCCTTTGCGGACGTCGGGTCACGCCGCCACGAGGCGCGGGACCCGCTGCAGGAATCCGGCGACGAGGGCCTCGATCTTCGGCGTGGCCTCACCCGCCACGCGCAGGATCTCGGGCACGGACGCCGGCTTCAGGCTGTCGGGGAAGCACGCGTCCGTGATGATCGAAAGGCCGAGCACCCGCATGCCGCCATGCACGGCGACGATGTCCTCCGGCACTGTCGACATACCGACGGTGTCGGCACCGATGCCGCGCAGGAAACGATACTCCGCCGCCGTTTCCAGGTTGGGCCCCGGGACCGCAACGTAGATCAGTCGGCGCAGCGGCAGTTTCTGGTCGAGCGCCACCTCTTCCGCCAGCGCGATGAAGGCGCGATCGTAGGGTTCACTCATATCCGGGAAGCGCGGGCCGAGGCGCTCGTCGTTTGGGCCCACCAGCGGGTTCACGCCCATGAGATTGATGTGGTCGACGATGACGCCCACGTCGCCGGGGTGGTGCTGCGGGTTCATGCCGCCCACGGCATTGCTCACGATGAGGCCGCCGGCACCCAGCGCTTTCATGACGCGTACCGGCAGCGTGACCTGCTCCATCGAGTAGCCCTCGTAGTAGTGCACGCGCCCCTGCATCACCGCCACGGCCCGGCCGCTCAGCTTGCCGAGGATGAGGTTGCCGTGATGGCTGGTGGCAGTGGACTCGGCGAAGTGCGGCACCTCGCCGAAGGGAATGGTCACCGGCGACTCGATCTTGGCGGCCAGTCCGCCCATGCCGGTGCCAAGGATCAGGCCGAATTCGGGGGCCAGATCGGTGCGACCGCGGATGAAATCCGCCGCTTCATGGATTCTCGTGAACAGGTCACTCACGGACTGCCTCCGCGCGAGGTGTTTCGAGGGTGGCCCCGGGACAGGACTCGCCGGAAGGCGGGGGACCGGCAAGGCATGGTAAGGTAATACGGCCCCCGACGCCACGAAAGCCAAAATGCAGGAATCCGGCCTCTGCAGCCGGATTCCCGCGTCTTTGCCGATCCCGCGCTTGTTCCCCGGGGCCTAGCCCCAGTGCTTCGGCTCGGGCTGCTTCGCCGCATCCGGCGGCGCCGCCGCCGCCGGGAACGCGGCCGTCACGCTGACTTCCGGCGTCGGTGCAGGGGGTTCCGCCACCGCCTCCGGCACGGCCTTCACGGCCTCGGCCGTCTTCTCCGGGCTGGCCGGCTCGGTGGGTTTGCGCGGCGGCGTGACGGTGGGTTCGTAGTCGCGCCAGAGGTCGCGCTCCTGGATCGTCGCCGTCGACGTGTCCTCCTGGCCCTCGAACTGCGATTGGGGCGCCGTCGGGCGCGGCATGTCCACTCTGGCGGCATCCCGCGCGCCGTTGGTACCCTGCAGCAGGCGGTCATCGAACGCCGCGAAGTCCACGCGATGGCTCTCGACGAACTGGATCTGGGCCTCGGCCAGACTGCGGAATCGGGCCAGGAACGCCTCCTTCTCGCGGTGAACCGCCAGAGCCTCACGACGCAGTTCCTCGAGGCGCGCCCGCCCCTCGGCGAGCGTCTGTTGGACGCGCTGACGGGCTTCCAGCACCATCACCTCGCTCTCGCGGTGGGCGTTGTCCTTGGCTTCCTTCATCACCTTCTCGGCGGTCATGAGGGTGTCGCGCAGGGTCTTCTCGATATTGCGGTACTCGACCAGTTTCTCGTCCTGCTCGAGGATCCGCTCGCGAAGCTGCTTGTTGTCGACCAGGACGGCCTCGTACTCGTCGGCGAGATTCGCCAGAAAGGCGCGAACCTCGTCGCCGTCGTACCCGCGCATACCGCGGCGGAACTCCTGCTTGCGGACGTCCAGGGGCGTGATCCTCATGCTAGCCTCCGTTCCTTATCATGGGACGCGGCGGGTACCGATCGTGCCGACCCCATCCGCGCCGGCGGTCATGCTCGGCGCTGGTTCCATCAAAAGGGATGCCACATCGGACGGCAAGCCCAATCGACGGGCATCGTCCGCACGGTGCGGCGGGATGGACCTTTCGCCCGCCGACACACCAGGAGAGCCGAGCCCGGATACCGCGGCCACACCGGCAATTCTTGCCGCCCGCGTCCCCGGGGGCGCGAACGTATGTCCGGTTTCCGACCAGGTGCGGGACGCGGTCAAGCAGTTCGGGGGCCGAAGATGGCCGTACCCACCCGAACGAGCGTGGCGCCCTCGGCCACGGCGGCCGGATAATCGTCGCTCATGCCCATGCTCAGTTCGGGCAGGGCATGTCCGCAGGCGGCGGCGGCGGCGTCGCGCAGGGCCCGCACGGCGGCGAACGTGACCCGGGTTTCGTCTTCGTCGGCGCCGTGGCGCGCCATGGCCATGAGGCCGCGCAAGTCGAGGTTCGGCAGCGCGGCGACGGCCGCGGCCAGCGCCGTCACCTCCTCCGGCACCAGGCCGTGTTTCTGTGGTTCGCGCGCGGCATTCACCTCCAGAAGCACCGGCTGCACCACCCCGAGCGTTTGCGCGCGCTGCGCCAGACGCTCCGCGAGATCGCGAGAATCCACACCGTGCAGCAATGCGAATGCGCCGGCAGCCTTGCTCGCCTTGTTGGATTGCAGGTGGCCGATGAAATGCCAGCGGATCGCGCGGGGATCGCAGCCTTGCTCGCGCAACATCGTCGCGAGAGCCACCTGGCGTGGCAACGCGTCCTGGATCCGGCTCTCGCCGAGGATGTACTGGCCGGCCGCCACGGCCTCGGCCACGAGCGGCAGGGGAACGAACTTCGACACGGCCACGAGGGTGACAGCGGCGGGATCGCGCCCGGCAGCGCGGCAAACTGTTGCCAGGCGCGCGCGAACCGCGGCGAGACGGATGGCGACGGTGTCCAAGGCCTTCGCTCCTCGGGCGAGCGGGGCAAAATCGGTGAACCGATCTAGCTCCAGCGCAGCATGAGGCTGCGGGGATCGAGTTCCAGCGACACGTTGGCCGGCGCCGCGTTCGCGTGCTCCTTGAGGATGCGCAGGCGGATGTGATCCGCCTCCGGCAGCAGCGAGAGCAGCACGCCCAGGTGGTGGTCGAAGCGGGCCACCTCGGCGGGCACACCCCGCGCATCCACCTCCTGCCCCTCGCGATGCAGGTTCGCGCTGGTCCAGATCTCGGCATCCCATTCGCGCGCCAGCGTGACGACGCCCTCGATCTCCCAGTCCTCGCTCATCTCGAAGCGCGGCGTGCCGTCCATGATGACCATGTCGGGCCGGAACCCGCCGGCCTCGCTCAGAAAGGCGACCGAGGAGCGCAGCTTGTCGAGCGTGAAGGTCTCACGATCATGGATCAGGATATGACGCCGCCGCTCGACCTCGAGTTGCCGCTCGAGCCGGTGATCGAGCTCCAGCATGTCGGACATCGTGACCAGGAGCTGATCGTAGTAGGCACGCAGGTGCTCCACCGTTTCCTGGGTCGAGATGTGCAGCACCCGTTCGCCGCGCAGGAGCTTGTCCAGGGCCAGGCCGATCAGGAAACTCGTCTTGCCCACGCCCGTGCGCGAGATCACGACCCCGAAGTTGCCGCGACCGAGGCCGCCGCCCAGGGCTTTCTCGAAGACCCGTACCGGACTTTTCTCGAAGACACTCTTCATCATGCCTCTCATACCGCCAGTCTACTTGCCGCAGTCTACTTTCCCTTGGCACGCTTTTCCAGATAATCCTTGCGCAGCTTCTCGGCCACCTCGGCCGGTGCCGGGGAGTACCGCGCGAACTCCATCGTGAACTCCGCCTTGCCAGCCGTGGCCGAGCGCAGGACGGTGGCATAGCCGAACATCTCGGCCAGAGGCACGTGGGCGTCGATCCGTACGAAGCCTTCTGCCTCGGTCGTGCCGACGATGATGCCGCGCCGCTGCATCAGGGTCTTGAGCACCTCGCCCTGCATCTCGCCGGGCCCCTCCACCGACACGAGCATGAGCGGCTCGAGCGCGATGGGCGACCCCTGGTTGTACACGTCGCGGAACGCCATGCGGCAGGCCGTCTGGAAGGCCATGTCCGAGGAGTCGACGGCATGGCTGTCGCCGTCCTCGAGCACCACCTTCATCCCCTGCACCGGATGACCGATGTAGGCACCCTCGTCGATGCACTCGCGGAAGCCCTTCTCGCAGGCCCCGATGTACTCGGTGGGGATGGTGCCGCCCACGACCTTGTTCTCGAACACGAACCCGCCCTCGTCCAGCGGTTCGAGGCGACCGATGACCTTGGCGTACTGGCCGGAGCCGCCGGTCTGCTTGCGGTGGATGTAGTTGAACGGAGCCGACCGGGTGATCGTCTCGCGATAGGCCACGCGCGGCTGGCCGGTCTGGATCTCGGCGCCGAACTCGCGGCGGATACGCTCCACGTACACCTCGAGGTGCAACTCGCCCATGCCGCGGATGAGCGTGTCGCCGGTCTCGGAATCGACGGCCGTGCGGAACGTGGGGTCCTCGCGCGTGAAGCGATGCAGGGCCTTGGCCAGCTTGGCCTGCGCTTTCCCGTCGCCCGGCACCACGGCCAGCGATACCACCGGCTCGGGCACGTGCATGCTCGTGAGCGAGATCTGGCGCCCGCCCGTGAAGGTGTCGCCACTTGCGCATTCCACACCGAAGAGCGCCACGATGTCGCCCGCCGACGCCTTCTCGATGTCTTCCATCTGGTTGGCGTGCATGCGACCGAGGCGGCCCACCTTGACCTTCTTGCCGGTGCGCGTGTTGACGATGTCCGAGCCCTTCTGCAACAGGCCCTGGTAGAGCCGGACGTAGGTGAGCTGGCCGTAAGGCCCCTCCTCCAGCTTGAAGGCGTGGGCCACGAGGTCGCCATCGGGCTGGTTCGAGAGGATGAACGGCTTCTCCTCGCCGCCGGGCAGCAGTTCGATGGCCTCGTTCTTCACCTCGGTGGGATCCGGGAGATACCGCACCACGGCGTCGAGCAGGGGCTGCACCCCGCGGTTCTTGTAGGCGCTGCCCAGAAACACGGGCGTCAGTTCCTGCGAGATGACGCCGCGACGGACCGCTTCATGGATGAGGTCCTCGGTGACGGCGTCCTCGAGGATGGCCTCTGTCAACTCGTCGCTGAACATGCTGGCGGCGTCGAGCAGCACCTCGCGCCGGGCCTCGGCCTCCACCTGCAGGTCCGCCGGGATCTCCTCCGGCGTGATGGTCTCACCGCTGGGACCACTGAAGCGCATGGCCTTCATCGCGACCAGGTCGATCAAGCCCTCGTGATCGGCCTCCAGGCCGAGCGGGATCTGCATCATCACCGCGTTGTGGCGCAGCTTCTCGCGGAGCTGGTCGGTCACGCGCATGGGGTTGGCGCCGCTGCGGTCGCACTTGTTGACGAAGGCGAGGCGCGGCACCTTGTAACGGCGCATCTGGCGGTCCACCGTGATCGACTGCGACTGCACGCCGGCCACCGCGCAGAGTACGAGCACGGCGCCGTCGAGCACGCGCAGGGCGCGTTCCACCTCGATCGTGAAATCGACATGCCCCGGGGTGTCGATCAGGTTGATGTGGTAACCCTTCCACTCCGCATGGGTGGCGGCCGACTGGATCGTGATGCCACGCTCGCGCTCGAGATCCATCGAGTCCATCGTGGCGCCCACGCCGTCCTTGCCACGCACCTCGTGGATGGCGCGGATGCGCTTGGTGTAGAACAGGATCCGCTCGGTCAGCGTGGTCTTGCCCGAATCGATGTGGGCGCTGATCCCGATGTTGCGGACCATAGTGAGATCGCTCGTCATCGTCGTCGCTTCCTTCTGCGACCCGGTCGAGGACCAGCCGGGCTCGCTTGCCTGGCGGGAACGGCACACGCCGCCCCGTATAAAGGTGCGCCGACTCCTGGGAGCCTGGCGCGGGCGCAATGTATGCGCGCGGCAGCGCGATCGCAACCGCGATGGTCACGAATTTACCGGGCGGTCACATTGCCACGGTTCTGACAATGGGTTAGCTTCGGAAGCGCTCCTGCCCTGTTCCCGCACGCGGAGGTCTATCCGTGACCGTCTCCCTCCGACCGGCGTTTCCCTGGCTCGTGGTCTTGACCCTCCTGGCCCTCGCACCCGCCGTGCCGGGTTGCTCTTCTAGCGGCGACTCTTCCGGCGGCAACTCGTCCAAGATGATGGGCGGCAAGAACCTGAACGTCCTGCTCATCGTGGTCGACACGATGGCGGCCCGGCACCTGGGTTGTTTCACACCAGGTCTGAAGGACAGCCCCACCATCGACCGCCTGGCCCGCGAGGGCGTGCTCTTTCGCCACGCCTATTCCACGGCGCCCTGGACCCAGCCGGCGGTGGCCTCGCTCTTCACCTCGCGCATGCCGAGCGAGGTGGGCATGACCCAGATCTTCAGCACCCTGGCGGATTCCTTCGCCACCCTGCCCGAGCTGATGCGCGACCGGGGCCGCTGGACGATGGGCGTGACGAGCAACTGGATCGTCGTCGATAAGTTCGGCTTTGGCCAGGGCTTCGAGAAACTCAACGAATCGCCCGTGGGCGGCCACGACGCCATCACCTCCGACAAGGTGACCGATGCCGCCAAGCTGGTGCTCGACCGCGCGGGCAAGCGGCCATTCTTCCTCTACGTCCACTACTTCGACCCTCACTGGTACTACAACCACCATCCCGAGTTCGACGAGACGTCGGGTTACACGGGTTCGCTGAGGTCGGGCGAGGACATCGGCGAGATCCGCAAGAAGAGTGCCACCCTCACCGACGCCGACATCGCCTACCTCGAGGGTCTGTACCGCGAGGAGATCGCCTACACCGACGACCAGATCGGCAAGCTCCTCGCCCACCTGCAGGAGCTGGGCCTGGCCGACGACACCCTGGTGGTGGTAGCCGCCGACCACGGCGAGGAGTTCCGCGAGCACGGCTGGATCGGTCACACGGCGAATCTCTATGACAACCTCATCCACGTGCCGCTGATCTTCTGGATGCCCGGTCGACTCCAGCCACACGAGGTGGATGCGACCGTGTCGTTGCTTGACGTGCTGCCCACCCTCGACGCCCTCACGGCCACGGGCACCCCCACCCCCGCGCCCCAGCGACGCGGCAAGTCTCTCGTGGGTTACCTCGACAGCAGCGCTCCCGAGGTACCCGGCCGCCCCCTCTTCGCCGAGGTGTCGTACACCTCCCCGGACGGCTGGCCCTCCGGCGACGATCAGGTGAAGACCTACTTCATGACCGCCCTGCGCGTGGGCCGCTGGAAGGCCATCCACGACCTGCAGGCCAGCACCTGGACGCTCTTCGACCTCAAGGCCGACCCCGACGAGCAACACGGCAACTGGAACGGCCCTGCCGATGTGCAGAAGGACCTGCAGGACATGCTCACAGTCTGGGAGAACCAGCGAGGCTCCGGCGCGGCCATCACGACGGCACCGCTGGACGCGGAAGCCGTGAAGAAGCTGAAGTCGCTGGGGTACGTGCGGTAGGGAAGAACGTGGTGCCGGCACCAACGACGAGATCATTATTGGCCGCTGGGTCGTGCGCAGCGGTAGGTTGCTACTGATCGGATCCCATGGCTGTCCTTTCGAACTGGCCGGATCCTGTTTCATGGCCACAGGCCGTCGCATCGATCTTGAGCACCAGTGGCTCGTCTCGATCCCCGCCCATCGACGTGATCAGTCCTCCCTCGACGTCGAAATCGACAAAGGCGGTGAAACCCAGGGCGGTTTGGCAATCGGGATGATGCAGTCGATTGAACTCCAGACGCTCGCCAGTTGCACCGGTGTCTGCCCTGGCGGGATACGAGTAGACGTAGTCGCTGTCCCGCAGAATCAGGGATCCCATGATCAGGAAATCCTGGTCCTCTTTCAGATCCGAGTCCGCATTGACAAATCCCGACGTCGCGCCTCGCGGGCACCAGAATTCCAGGCTGGGTCGTAGAAAGAGCCGGTACTGCCGATCCTCGTACGCAGGTCCATGCACGATGATCTGATTGGCGGGCTGGAGTATACGGAACTCGTCGTCGAAGACCATCGTGCTGCGGCCAAGGGTCTCCCCGTCGTGTGTCATCTCACCCGGGCCGATGAGTATCTTCCGGGATTCGCGATCGACCAGCATCATCTGAACCGGGAAGACCGGGATTCCCGTCGTGACGGAATCATGAGCGTAGACCGCAGCGTTCAACCGGAACTCCATCGTGAGGCTCGCGAGGAGACGGCCGCCGCGGGCACCACAGGAACCGGCGACGGCGATGATCGCGACGATTGTGGCGATGCGTATCGACACTGAATTCCCCCGATTCTCGAGTCCTGCAGCACGTTGGTCGGTGCCGGCACCACGGTCGGCACCACCATGACGGCAAGATCAGGGTTTGCTCCCCTGCCCCCGGCGCATACCCCGCACCTGCTCCAGGCGCTGGCGGTACGCTTGCACGTTGGGCGCCAGCCTCACGGCCTCGGCGAACTCGGCCTCGGCCTCGTTCAGCTTGCCGAGGTTGCCGAGAGCCGCGCCGTAGTTGATGCGCAGGCTGGGATCGCGCGGATCGATGTCCACGGCGCGCTTGTACCAGGCGGCCGCCTCCGGCATGCGGCCGGCCTTGAAGAAGTACGACGCCATCGCCATGGCCGGCGTGGGGTTCTGCGGGGACAGTTGCAGGGCATGCTCCGCGGCCTGCCGGCCCGCATCGAGGGAGTCGACGGCGCAGAACGAAAGGGCCATCTCACGGTAAGCGTCCGTGCTCCTGGGATCGATGAGCAGGGCTTGCTGGAACTCGTCGATAGCCTGGTGCGGGTGGCCGGCCTTGGCAAGCACCGCCCCCAGGCTGACGTGCGCGATCGCGACACCCGGCTGCAGCTGCAATGACTCGCGCAGTTCCTTCTCCGCCTCGTCGAGCTGGCCGAGCTGACCGAGGGCGCGCCCGAGCTCGAAATGGGCCTGCGGGATGTTCGGGCTACGCGCCAGCACGGCGCGCAGATCCTTCGCAGCCTCGTCGGCGTGGCCCTTGAAGCTGAGGGCCGCGGCCAGACCGATACGGGCCTCCAGGTTGTCGGGACGATGCTGGGCGACGGAGCGGAAGTGACTGATCGCCTCGTCGTAGCGCCCCATGTTGGCCAGTAGATTCGCCAGCCCCATGTGCGCATCGATGTAGCCGGGATTCTGCTGCAACGCGAGCTGGTACTCCCGCACGGCGCCCTGGTTGTCGCCGGCGTTGGCGAGGGCCACGGCGCGGTCGGTGTACCACCAGGCCGCATCGGCCCGGTAGCTGGCAAGGGGATGGCTCGTCAGCAGCACCAGCGCGGCCGCGGCCACCGCCAGCTTGAGCGCGCCTGACCACGCGCGGGCGCCCACGGTGCAGCCGGCACGATACAGTGCGTACGCGCCGAAGAGGAAGAGGAAGGGTAACAAAGGCACGCGGAATCGTCCCGCCACGAGGAACGGCAGGAACGACAGGAACGTGGCCGCCACGTAGAGCGCGACGAGGATCGCCAGCGGGCCCGTACGGTCAGCGGGCGCATCCGGCACCGCCGCGCCGACCACCGGCGCACCGATCGGCGCGCGCCGACGCTCGATCACCAGCACACCCACGCCGAGCAGCGCCAGCGCCAGCGCCAGCGGGAAGGTGGGCAGGTGGCACAGCACGGGACTGTTTGCCTTCTCGAAGGCGATGGCGCGGTTGTTCGAAACCTCGGCCGGCCCCCAGAACAGCGCCGCGCGTCGCGCCGTGAGCTGCAGGAAGTGGCCGAAGTGGTGGACGATGTAGTCGAGTCCGCGGTTCCAGTAGTAGCGCTCCACCTGCGAGTATTTGAGCGACTTGCCTTCCTTCTCGCTCACGCCCTGGACGATGCGGTCGTAATCGAAGCAACTCCATCCGGTCTGGCCGGTCATCTCCTGCACGTCGGGGATGCGCGTGGTCACGCCGTCGGCGCTCGGATTGTTTCCGATGTACAGGTTGATGGCACCGTTGGCCGAGATCAGCACGAGGTCGTCGGCCACGCGCCAGTTGCGGATGGTGGCCGGCGCGATGGCCAGCAGCGTCCCGACGGTGAGCACGACCACGGGCCGCAACGCCGCCAGGCGCGACGTATCCCGCCGCGCATACCACCACACCCACGCCGCGGCTGCCGGCGCGAAGAGGAGCACATTGGGCCGCACAAGTGCCATGGCGCCGAGCACGAGCCCCGCCAGCAGCAGGCGCCACCAGGCTGGTCTCCGCAGCCAGGCGGCCATCAGCAGGAAGAACACCAGGCTGACGGTGACCATGAGCACCGGCGCGTGCAGCTCGGTCTCGAAGTAGATGAGCGCCCAGTAGGTGGCCATGAGGGCCGCCGTGATGAGCCCTACCGTGCGGTTGAAGACGGCGCGACCCAGCAGGTAGGCCAGCCAGCAATTGAGCACACCCAGCAGCATCTGCACGATGCGCGCACCGAGATAGCTCTTGCCGGTGAGCGCGTAGGCCAGCGCGAGGAAGTACGGATAGCCCGGTGGCCGGACGAAGGGCACCGAGTCGATATAGGGGTTGGCGTTGTTCGCCGGCGGCGTCCAGTCGCCGGTGACGAGGGCACGTGCCCAGTAGTCATGGAACGCGGCATCAGCCGTGGGGTGCGAGAACTCCGTGGTGCCGGAAATCTCGTGCAGGTAGAGGCCGCGCAGCAGCACAGCCACCAGGAGGATGGCGACAAGGATCAGCCAGTGCCGCAGCGGGGCGCGCGAGGTATCCGACGTGGTCACGTTTTCTTACCGTCCGATCACGCCGTGGCGGCGTCCCACCTTGGCGAAGGCCGCGAGCAGACGGTCGATGTGCGCGTCCGTGTGCGCCGCCGAGGCCTGCAACCGGATGCGGGCCTGCCGCCGCGGTACCACCGGGAAGCTGAAGCCGATGCAGTAGATGCCCTCGGCCAGCAAGTCCGCGCTCATGGCCTGAGCCAAACGTGCATCGTCATCGAACTTGCGGAAGTGCACGGGCATGATCGGATGGTCGCCCGGATCGATATCGAAGCCCAGCTCGGTGAGCCCCGCGCGGATGCGCTTCTGGTTGCGGTCGAGGGTGCGCAGGGGTTCGGGATCCTCGCGCAGGATGCGCAGGACCTCGATCGCCGCGCCGCACACCACCGGCGGCAGCGAGTTGCTGAAAAGATAGGGCCGGCTCTTCTGGCGTAGCCATTCCACCACCTCGCGCGGCCCGCAGGTGGCGCCGCCGAGCGCGCCGCCGAGCGCCTTGCCCAGGGTGGTGGTGATGATGTCGACGCGCCCCATCACGCCGAACTTCTCATGCGTGCCGCGGCCGGTGGGCCCGGTGAAGCCGGTGGCGTGGCTCTCGTCCACGAGGACGAGGGCGTCGTACTTCTCGGCCAGATCGCAGATCTCGGGCAGCTTCGCGAAGTCGCCGTCCATGGAGAACACGCCGTCAGTGACGACCATACGGAACTGCGCGTCGCGGGCTTCCTTCAGGCAGCTCTCGAGGGAAGCCATGTCGGCGTGCTCGTAGATATGGCGCTGCGCCTTGGCCAGACGCACGCCGTCGATGATCGAGGCGTGGTTGAGCTTGTCGGTGATGATTGCCGACCCGCTCTCCAGCAGGGGCTCGAACACGCCACCGTTGGCGTCGAAGCACGCCGCGTAGAGGATGGCGTCCTCCATGCCGAGAAAGTCGGCGAACTCGCGTTCGAGCTGCTTGTGCAGCTCGGTCGTGCCGCAGATGAAGCGCACCGAGCTTAGGCCGTAGGCCCAGGTATCGAGGGTCTGGCGCGCCGCCGCGACGACGCGCGGGTCGGATGCCAGACCCAAGTAGTTGTTCGCGCAGAAATTGAGGACCTTCTGCCCGCCGACCGCGATCTCGGCGCCCTGCGGTCCCTGCAGTACGCGCTCGTCCTTGTAGAGACCCTGCTCCCGGATCGCAGCGAGCTCCCGGGTCAGATGATCCTTCAACGCGCCAAACATCGTCTTGCCTCCCGGCCGGGTCCGCGTACTAGCCGCGGTACCGCTTGGCCATGTCGTCCAGGGTGTAACATTTGACCTTGTCGGCCCAGCCGGCTTGCCCGAAGGCGATCATGCGCGCCTTGACCACCTCGGCCATGGCCACGCGGGCGGGCTTCATGTAGTCGCGCGGATCGAACTTGCCGGGCGTCTGGGCGAAGACTTTGCGGATGGCGCCGGTGATCGCCAGACGGTTGTCGGTATCGACATTGATCTTGCGCACGCCGTGCTTGATGCCGCGCTGGATCTGGTCCACGGGCACGCCGTACGTTTCCTTGATGTCGCCGCCGAACTCGTTGATGAGGTCCACCAGTTCCTTGGGTACCGAGCTGCTGCCGTGCATGACCAGGTGGCAGTTGGGCAACTTGGCGTGGATCTTCTCGATGACGTCCATCTTGAGCACATCGCCGGTGGGTTTCTTGGTGAACTTGTAGGCACCATGGCTGGTGCCGATGGCCACGGCCAGCGCGTCGCAACCGGTGGCGCCGACGAACGCGCCCGCCTGATCGGGATCCGTGAGATGGGCCAGGGCTTCTTCGCCGCTCAGACCGGCGCCATGGCCGTCCTCGATGCCGCCCAGGCAGCCCAGCTCCCCCTCCACCGTCACGCCGAGCGTGTGCGCCACTTCGACCACCTTGCGGGTGACGTCCGCGTTGTACTCGTAAGTCGCCGGCGTCTTACCGTCCTCCTGCAGCGAGCCGTCCATCATCACCGAGGTGAAGTTCTGCTGGATGGCGCTGTAGCAGGTGGCCGGGCTGTTGCCGTGGTCCTGGTGCATGGCGATGGGGATCTGCGGATTGAGTTCGGCGGCGGCGAGCATGAGGTGCCGCAGGTAGGCGTCGTTGGAGAACTGCCGCGCGCCGCGGCTCGCCTGCACGATGACCGGGCTGTTGGTCTCGGTGGCGGCCATCATGATGGCCTGGATCTGCTCCATGTTGTTCACGTTGAAGGCGCCGACACCGTAGTCGTGCTCGGCGGCGTGGTCCAGAAGGACGCGCATGGGGACGAGCGGCATGGTCTCTCTCCTTGTCAGCGGAAGGCGCCGACTGCGACAGGTCGCCTGCGGCGAGGCGGGAAGCCGGCGCGGCACGACTTCGGGTTTCTCGATAACCCAAGATATCGCAATGCCTGGCGCGGCTCAAGCTCTCCCTCATGAAACAAGAAACACGCGGAAAACACGAGAGCCGCACTCGTGTCGGGTGCGGCCCTCGCGGGATCTGGTGGAGGCGGCGGGAATCGAACCCGCGTCCGTAACCGGTACCCTGCAGGCATCTCCATGCTCAGTCGCCTGTTGATCTCACCAGCCGAGAGGTCAGGCGGCACACCGCCCAGCTGGCCAGCCCCACGTTTGTTTCGCCCTTAGCCAGGAACCTGCATCGGGCTAGCCTCCGGAAAATGACGCCCCACTGGACCAGGCCGTCGGCCCCCCGGTCCGGGGACGGGCACCTAAGCTAAGCTAGGCAGCCAGTGCGAGGTTGGACTCGTCACTTGTTTTGTTTTCCACCGTTTAACGGGATACGTGGGATCCCGGCATGCAGCCCACAGTCCCCCGACCACGTCGAGACCATGTCGCCCCCTACGGATCGCGATCCTGCGTCCCGCACAAGATACCTCCGGCGACGTCCGCGGTCAACCGGACCTCAACGCCGCCGCCAGACCGTCATCTGCGCCAGCGTGTGCTGGTACTTGCGCGCCGTCTCACGGATCACGAAGGGCACGTCGCGCGGCTCGCCCATGCTCTCGAAGTGGGCCTCGAGCGCCGCGTGCAGACCCGCGAGCGTGGTCACGTTCTCGCCGTCCACCTTCTTGCCGCCGATCCAGCGGTCCCGGGGCGTGAACTCCTCGAGCCAGGTGTAGGGCGAGGTGAGCACCAGGAGGCCACCCGACACGACCCGCTCGTGCAGGCCGGCGAGCCAGCGCAACGGATCGTAGAGACGGTCGACCAGGTTGGCAGCCAGGACGAGATCGAATCCCGTGAACTGCGGCTTCAGGTTGTGCGCATCGCCCTGCCAGAATTCCACGCGGTCGCGCATCGTCGCCAGGCCAAGGGCGTCGAGGTGCGTCTCGCGGTAGCTCATAAGCTCGCCCTCGTCGGAAATAGCGTATCGAGTGTAGCCCTTCTCCTGCAGCTCGTGGCCCACGCGGATGAACCGCGCCGAGAAATCGATGCCGATCACCCTGTCGAACGTGCGCGCCAGCTCGAAGGTGGCGCGGCCGGTGGCGCAACCCAGGTCGAGCGCGCGCCGCGTGGGCCGGCCCGCGACCAGTTCCGCGCAGATGCTCGCGAGGCGTTCGCCGAAGTTGGGCACGTCGAAGTATTTCGGTCCGTAGTGGAACTCGCAATACTGCGCGACGAGCGCGTCGGTCTCGTAGACATCTTCGCGCACCTTCACCGGCGCCTCGGTCTCGATGTATCGCAGTCCGGCGTGCTGGTAGAAATGACGGCGGAAGGCGTAGCGGCTGTCATGCGTGGCCTCGTTGCCGGTGGAGATCCAGGAGCCACCCTTGATGAGGTTATGCTTGGCATCGAAGGTGGGCGTCGAGAAGTCGTCGTATAGCGGGTGCACCGCGAAGCCTGGAAAGCCGGTGATCGGCGTCTCCGTGTGCTGCCAAACGTTGCCCACGACATCGCCGAAGCCGCCGTGCACGAACATGTCCACGGGACACGACGACGCGAAGTGCGCGAGATTGAGGTTGCCGGGTTCGCTCTCCCAGTCGGGCTGGTCAGGGAGGCCGCTCACCGCGAGGAGTCGGTACCACTCCTCTTCCGTGGGCAAGCGCAGGGGCTTGCCGGTGGCGGCGGCCTTCCAGGCGCAGAACGCGTGGGCCTCGAGCTGATTCACCTCGACGGGCCAGTTCCAGGGCATAGCGATCTCCTGCACCATGCAGCGCAGGCGCCAGGTCCCCCGGTCGTCGGCCACCCAGAAGCGCGGGTGCTCGGCCTTCTCGTACTCGCGCCAGGCCCATCCCTCGTCGGTCCACCACCGCCGCTCGCCGTAGCCACCGGCCTCGATGAACGCGCGGTACTCGCCGTTGCTCACCAGGAAGCGCGCCGCGCGAAACGCGGGCACGTCCGCCGTGAGGTGGCCGTACTCGTTGTCCCAGCCATAGAGCGCGTGTTCGCGCGGTTTGCCCAGATGTACGCGGCCGCCGGTCACGTCGCTCAAGGAGTTCTCGGGCGCGGGGCCACGCCGATCGCACACGGGCCAGTCGGGATGCGGGCGCACGAGGGCGAGCGGGAGGTGGCGGATGAGCACCGAGCTGGTTTCCAGATGGATGCGCTCGTGCTCGATACCCATGAGAATGACCCAGAACGGATCGGCCCAGCCGATCGGCAAAGACAGCGGCAGATCACTGATCGCCTGGTCGACCACGGCGCGCACGCGACGCCGGTACGCCCACACGTCGGCGACCGGCGGCCAGTCGTATTGACCGCCATCGAGATCGTCCCAGCTCATCTCGTCCACACCGATGGCGAAGAGAGATTCGAGCCGCGGATCCACGCGCTCGGCGACCACCTTGGCCAGAAGCAGCTTGTTCATGAAGAAGACGGCCGTGTGCCCCAGGTAGAAGATGAGCGGATGCCGCAGGGGATCCGCGCGCCGGTAATAACCCTCGTCCGCCGCGAGTACCTCGAAGAGCTTCTCGTAGACGTCGCAGGTGTCGTGGAAGTACCGGCGAATCTCCTCGCGCTTCTCCTCGGCCGTACCGGTATCGAGCCGCGGCGAGCGAGCTGCGGTGGGCGTGAGCGCCATGCTATTCCTTCCGGTCGGTCCCCGGTTGCGGCAGGTTCGTCGCGGGACATGGTAGGGACGTTCGCATGTCGCCGCATGCGCATGCGAAGCGGGGCGACCATGTGGCCGCCCCGCCTACTCGACAGTGCCGAACCGGATCAGCCTCGCGGCTTACCAGTGGCCCTGATCCATCATCGAGTCGGCGACCTTGAGGAAGCCGCCGATGTTGGCGCCGTTGACGTAGTTGCCGGGCGTGCCGAACTCGGCGGCCGCCTCGACGCACGTCTTGTGGATGGCCTTCATGATGCCGTGAAGGCGCTGGTCGACTTCCTCGCGGGTCCAGCTCAGCCGCAGGCTGTTCTGGCTCATCTCCAGGCCGCTGGTGGCCACGCCACCGGCATTGGCGGCCTTGCCCGGACCGTAGAGGATGCCCTTCTCGATGAACTGGTCGACGCCCTCGGGGGTCGTCGGCATGTTCGCGCCCTCGGAGACCACGTAGACGCCGTTCTTCAGCAGGTTCGCGGCATCCTTGCCGTTGATCTCGTTCTGGGTCGCGCTCGGGAATGCGCAGTCGGCCTTGTGATCCCACATCGGGTTGTGGTCCAGCTTCTGATCCAGCGGGAAGAACTGGGCCGTCTTGTACTTCTCCGAGTACTCCTTGATCCGGCCGCGCTTGACGTTCTTCAGATCCATGACGAACGCCAGCTTGTCGCGATCGATGCCGGCCTCGTCGTAGATATAGCCGGAGCTGTCGGACAGCGTGACGGCCTTCCCGCCGAAGTCGAGCAGTTTCTCGACGGTGTACTGCGCCACGTTGCCGGAACCGGACACGAGGCAGGTCTTGCCCTTCAGCTCTTCCTTGCGCGTGCCGAGCATCTCCTGCGCGAAGTACACCGCGCCGTAGCCGGTGGCCTCGGGCCGGATCAACGAGCCGCCCCAGTTCAGCCCCTTGCCCGTAAGCACACCCACGAACTCGTTGCGGATCTTCTTGTACTGTCCGAAGAGGAAGCCGATCTCGCGGCCACCGACGCCGATATCACCAGCCGGCACGTCAGTGAACTGGCCGATGTGACGGCTCAGCTCGGTCATGAAGCTCTGGCAGAAGCTCATGACCTCGTTGTCGCTCTTACCCTTCGGATCGAAATCGCTGCCGCCCTTGCCGCCGCCCATGGGCAGCGTCGTGAGGCTGTTCTTGAAGACCTGCTCGAAGGCCAGGAATTTCAGGATGCCGAGGTTCACGCTCGGATGGAAACGCAGCCCACCCTTGTAGGGACCGATGGCACTGTTCATCTCGATGCGGAAGCCGCGGTTGACCTGGATGTTCCCCTTGTCGTCGACCCAGGGCACGCGGAACATGATGACGCGCTCGGGCTCGCAGATCCTCTCGAGAACCTTGGCCTTGCGATACTCGGGGCGCTTCTCGAGCACCGGCCATATGGAGGTCACGACCTCTTCCACTGCCTGATGGAACTCGGGCTCCGCCGGGTTCTTGGCCTTGATCATGTCCATGAACTGGGCAACGTTCTGGGCCATGTCCGTTCTCCCTTGTTAGATTTTTTGCGCCTCAAAACGCAGAAGCCGGGGCGCCATGTCCCGTGCGTTTCGAAAAGGTAGGACCCGAAAAAGTCAAAGCAAGGAAATAACGGATTACCGAGCGAAAACCCCCATGAATCAGGGGAATCAGGGCTGATGTTGTCGACGATCCGCGATCAGTGTCGCGAACTGTACGTGCGGAACACGACGTCCCACAGCGGCAGACTCACACCGTAATGAGAATCGCTGTCACGGTGATGGTGCGCCAGATGATAACGCTTGAGGTAGTGCGCGATGCCATGCGCGCAGCGCGCATGATGCCACGCGAAGTGTCCCAGGTCGTAGGCCAAGTAGCCCACGAGCAGACCTGCCATGGTCGCCAGGGCCGACGGCAATGGTATGGCAAGGTGGATGAGGACGAACAGCACGAGGGCGATCGCGTATCCGGCGAGCGGCGGAAAGACCAGCCGCGAAGGATCCCAGGGGTCCTTGTGGTGAATCCCGTGCGCCAGGAAGTGGAGCTTCCTTTGCCACGATCCACGGGGACGGTGATGGAAGACGACGCGGTGCAGAAGATACTCGACGAGGGTCCACAGCAGGAAACCCGCCGCGAAGGCCCCGCCCATCTCGAACCAGCCCATCTCCCGCCAGCGTGCCATTCCGAGCATGAGCACCGTGGTCGGCACCCAGAGCGAGAGTACCAGCCGCCACGAAATGTGGGTGTTGGCCTCGAGCCACGGGTTCGCGAAGACGGGAAACGATCCCGGAAACGCGGCATCGGGCTGCACCACCGCCAGGCGCTCGCGTACGGAGGGCCTGAGGTTCACGTGCACCCAGTCCCAGTAGCGGTCGCCGAGCTCGTCGAGCTGGGGTAAGACGGGGCGGGTGTAGTCGACGCCGAACTCGTCGACGACATTCGCAGCCCCGGCTTGCCGTGGGGTTTCCTGGCTCACCGCGGTTGCCTCCCTGGCAACACTGGACAATGGCGCCTTCCCGTGTAGGGTTGACATGGTACACACATCGCCCCAAGGCGAAAGAGGGAACGCGCGGTGCTTTGTTTCTTCGCGAGCGACCTGCACGGCCGCGCCGGCCGGTATGCCCGGCTGTGGGAACGGGTGGGCGCGGAGAGGCCGCAGGCGATCTTCCTCGGCGGCGATCTCCTACCGATGGCATGGGATCACGGTTGGGTGCGCGACGGAATGACGGGTGCCTATATCGACGACGTGCTCCTACCGGCCCTGGCCGCGCTCCGCGACGAGCTGGGACCCGCTTACCCGCGCATCTTCGCCATCCCCGGCAACGACGATCCGGCCTGCGAGGAACCGTCCTTCGTGGCGGGCGACACGGGGGCGCTCTGGACCTACCTCCACGGCCGCCGTGCGTCGCTCGACGGCATCCCGGTTCTGGGTTACGCCTGCGTGCCCCCCACGCCCTTTTCCCTGAAAGACTGGGAGCGTTACGACGTGAGCCGCTACGTCGATCCCGGATGCGTATCTCCGGAGGAAGGGCGACGGTCGATGGAGGTCGACCTGCGGGAGGTCCGCCACGCCACCATCGCGTCCGATCTCGAGACCCTGGCGGGCGACGCCGATCTGACGGCCGCGGTGGCGCTCTTCCACACGCCGCCCTACGACACCTGCCTCGACCGCGCCGCACTCGATGGCCGGCAGGTCGATCACGTGCCGCTCGATCCGCATGTGGGCAGCATCGCGGTGCGGCGCTGGATCGAGGCGCGCCAGCCGGCGGTGACGCTGCACGGCCACGTGCACGAAGCCGCACGCCTCACCGGCGAGTGGCGCGTGACGATCGGCCGCACGTGGTGTCTGGGAGCGGCACACGACGGCCCCGAGCTTGGCCTCGTGCGTTTCGATCCGCGGGATCCGGCCGCCGCCACCCGGGAACTTCTCGCACCCTTGCCGGACTAGTCGGCGGCCCGCAGGGGCAGGGGCCGGGCCGCGTCGGTCACGGCATCGATCTTGGCGGCCCAGCTCGTGTGCTCGGCGATGTCGTCGTCGGTGACCAGGTGTACGTCGAGGAGCCCTTCGCTGCGATACCCCGTACGCAGGTAGTTCATCTCGGCCAGGCACAGGCTCCAGCCCTCGAGCCAGGCCAGCAGCTCGCGCCGCTGCCGCGTCTCGCCCTGGAAATGCACAAGCAGGTCGATGTCGCTGCCGGGGCCGGCCGTGGCGTTCTTCGTCGACCCGAAGACGTACAGTGCCTTCACTCCGAAATGCGAGGCATCCAGTTCCTCGGCTACCTTCTCGGCCATGCGCATGCGCCAGAACCAGTACTGGCTCGGTTGCTCCATGTCATTGTAGGCGCACAATTCCTGGGCGACGGTCGGATTCGTGTCCGGCTCGGCCAGGTAGGCCACCGCGCGCTCGACGTCGGCATTCAGCAGCACGCGCAGGATGCGCCCATCGCTGTAGCTGGCCACGTCGATCACGCGGACGCAGTGCGCAACCGCCCCTGCCTCGGGCAACAGATCAAGCAGCAGATTGGGCGCGTCGCGGAAGAATGCCTCGTTGAAGTCGCAGCCTTCCTCGTCGGGGAACAGCGGCAAGTACCGGATGCGCGATTCCACGAGATCCTGGAAGAAGTGCGTGCCGAAGCTCAGGTCCGGCTTGTAGCTGCCCTGGCTGCGGGCGATCTCGATGAGCATGGCCGTGTTGCTGATGTCGGAGTAGGAGACGTTCACCCCCAGCTTGATGTCGCCGCGGCTGCCCCAGCGTCCGGGCCCCATGAGGATGAACTGGCGTTTGGGCAACAGCTCGTTGAGCCGACCGACGACGCGTCCCACGGCCGTCAGCGCGCCCCGATCCGGCAGCGACGCGTAGGCCTCGGGATCCACGTAGACGATGTGCGTGATGTCCGGAACGTGACCGTTCGACACGTGGAACTGCGTGCCGAAGACGAGCCGCGCCTTGTCGATCTCCTTGGGGATGGGCGACGGCGCCACGTCGGCGGCATAGCTCTGCGGACGGCATTGCAGAAGGTAGAAATCGGTGCCGTCGTGCGCGAATTCCACGTCGACGGGTACCTTCATGTGCTCCTCGAGGATGCGCATCATGACGCCCACGTGGTGCAGGAACGGCGTATCACGCACGAGTCCATCGAAGGTCGTGACGAGGTCGTCCTTGTCGGGATCCATCAACAGCGGCACGAGCTTCTTGAGCATACCCCCCGAAAGCACCGAGAACACCTTGTCCACCAGCGGATAGTCATTCCCGCACTCGCAAAGCAGGTCGTGGATGCTCATCGTCTCGAACTCGTTCGATTCGAGATTGAGCACGTCGATCATGGTGGCGCTGTAGCGAACGATCTCGTCGGCCCGCACATTGACGCGCAGATTCGGCTGACCGGGAACGAGCAGCGTGGGATAGTCCTCGCCGATGCGATCGACGGCGCGGGTGCCCAGGCCCGGAACGACGCGCACCAGACCGTCCTCGCGGCGAATGCGCGGCGACCAGCGGAACTCGTTGCGGCTGAAAGCCACGCCCGCGAAGGCCGGCAGGTAATAGCGGCCCACCGGCGTACCCACAACCTCCTGGATGAGCAACCCCATCTGCTCGTCGAATTCCAGCAGGCCGCGGTCACGACGATACTCGATGGCATCGGGCCCGAGCAGCGAGGCGTAGATCTCGGCGACCGCGTCCAGCAACGCGGCGAGGCGCTGCTCCTTGGATCCCTGGTTGGCCAGGAAGAGGCTCTTGTACTTGCCCGAGAACGCCGAACCGAGACGATCCTCGAGCAGGCTCGAGCTGCGCACGATCACGGGCGTCTCGCCGAGATCGTCGAGAGCCACCGAGAGCCCCTTCACGAGGTCGGGAGGAAACACCGAATTCTTGAAGAGCTGGACAATGTTCGGATACTCGCGCCGGATCGTGGAGATGTCCTTGAACTTCTGCTCCCACACGTCCTCGAGGTCGTTGTAGTCGAGGAAATCCATCACGGCGTCGGAGGCGACGTACCAGGTGCGCGGGATCTTGATCACCCCCGCCGTTTCGTGGTCGCCCTGCGGCCGCGAGAGGATCCAGTAGGCGAGCAGCAGCCCGGAGCCCTTGCCGCCAAGCTTGCCGTGCGACTCGGGCGGCATGACCACGCGGTCCAGCAGCTCCGCGAAGTCCGTGACCCGCACCACTTCCTTGGCGATCTTGGTGAAATCGAGTTGCTCGGTGAGGAAGCGCTGGCAGAGCATCACGCGCAGGCTCTTGAGCGAGCTGGGCGCCAGCCCGGCGCCGTCGCGCAGGATATGGCAGTAGCGGCGCAGGGCGTTGGCGATCTCCGGCAGGCTGCTGCGCGGATTGTTGAGGATCTTGAAGAAGAAGCTGGCCTTGTCTTCCTGGATCCAGCGCTGGATGCGCTGCATGATCTCGTTGTCGGTGAGGTGCTTCGACGCGAGGTCGAACGGGCGGTCGGACATGAGCACCGAATCGTCGATATCCAGACGCCGCAGCGGCATGTTCTCGCCCCGGTGCTCGCCGGTCGCCGCCTCGACGTTCTGCAGCAGCTCCTGCGCCTCGACCATGCCGGTCGAGCACAGGTAGTTCACCATCTTGCGCGCCACGCGTATGGCGAGGGCCTTGTCGGTTTCCCTCATGAGCTGGACGGCGATCTTCCAGCCGGCGCTCGGCGTGCCGCCGGCCTTGGTGCGTGCCGCTTCCCACTGACGCCGCATGTGCCGCACGCGATGGAACATGAGGTAGTGGCCGAGGCGGTCGGCGATGCTGTTGAGCAGGCGCAGTTCCTCGCGCAGGAAGGGGCCGACGCCCTCGGGCGGACGCGACTCGGTGTAACACACGTCGAGGGTGCCCACCTCCTCGTCCTGCAGCATGATGGTGGCCTCGAGATGCCAGGGCGTTTGCCGGTAACCCGCCGTGCGGTACTCGCGGCCCTCGATGGTCAGCTGCGCCTCGCAGATCTCGATGTACTGCCAGCCGATGGGGATGGTGTCCACCACCTCCTGCAGGACGTCGTCCTGGGGTCGATCCGACTGGTTGAGCCGGTTCTCGATCTCGTAGACGCAGTTGAGCTCCTTGGCGCGCTCGCGCAGTTCGGAGATCAGCGGACGCTGGCCATCATGACTCGCCATCTAGGATCACCACTCCCCGGCCGTCGCGGCCGTCGATCCGAACATCGAGCGGCCGCGAGAGCCGCACGTGCCGTATGAACTTCGATTCAAACTGAGCGGGCAGCACATCGAGGCGCTCCCAGTCGATCCGGTCTTCCGCCCGGTGCCACACCGATAGATACAACACGCGGAAGCTCATCAGGTTGTGAAAGAAGTGCGAACCCTGGCTGAAATCGGGTTCCATGTCCGGCAGCGTCGCCTCCACGATCACGCGCGCGCCGCCGATCTGCGGCCACACCACGGGCACGCCCAGCCAGGGATCGCTGCTGCCCCAGCGGCCGAAGCCGATGAGCATGTACGGCCGCTGGGCCTCCACGAGGCGCCGGTTGAAATGTTCCAGTTCGCTCGCGATGTGGGGCGTGAACCGGGCCTGGAACATCTCGGGCCTCAGGTACACGATATCGGTGATATCGTGGCGCTCGCCATTGCCCAGCACCCGGTGCGACGACAGTAGCGTGCCCGGACCCTTCATCTCGGACTCGTCCACAGTCACCTGCTCCTCGAGCACCCTTAGCGGTCGCATCTGCAGGAAACCGAAGCGTGCGGGGGTCGCGTCGAGGTCGGTGGCGGCGAACTCGAACTCCACCGGCCCTCCGGCCGCGTCCGCCCCCTGCTTCAGCAGGTCCTGTACGAGGTCGTTCAGGGGCAACGCGTCGTACTGCAGGATGGGCGCGAAATCGAGCACGCGCGGACCGGCCACGCCGGGCCCAGGGCGCAGGCGGCCCGACGATGCATCCAGGGTGGACACGAGATGGGTGAGCACGCCGTCGTCCTCGGCGGTCGCGAGGTCGGCCTCCACGAGGTATTCCGACTCGTGGATCGGGTCCGGCAGCGGCGGCACGCCCATATGCACGGCCCAGAAGCGCACCTGGCTGTTGCGCGATCGATCCTCCGGGCTGGCGAACGGCGGCGGCGCGGCCGGCCACGTGGGCGCGTAGCTCCAGGCCAGCCCCCCGTCGACGATCTGGCGACCGAGGCCCAGGGCCAGCGTCACCACGCCGTCGGTGGCCTCGGCGCGGCCGGTGGGATAAGCGTTCCACGAGCGCGCGACCCCGGCAATCTCGGGATAGAACCGCTCGCCATGACGCAACCCCACCACCTCCTGCACGATCACCGCCATCTTCTCCTGCCCCACCTCCTTTCCGATCGTGCGCAGGTAGGCCCGCGCATCACGGAAGAAGGTGGACGCCCAGACGAACTTCACGGCCTGCACGAGAAGGAGGAAGCGCCGGTCGGCCTCTTGCTGGTTGTTCGGGATCATCTTTGTCGCATAGACGCCGGCGAATGGATGATCGAGTGCGTCCTCGAGGAGGCTGGACGAGCGCACGGCAAGCGGCTGACGCACGTGCTCCACCAGCGACCTCAGGTCTCCCAGCCACGGCACCGGGAACTGCGCTTGCTGGAACGCATGGGCGATGCGGTCATCGCGCAGATCATCCACCGGTAGGGAAAGCAGATCATTCTGGGTGATGAAGGTATCGAAGACATCGGTCGCCAGCACGACCAGGCGAGGCACGTCCACGGCGAATTGTGGATAGGCATCAGCGGGCAACGCCGTGAGCACGTTCCGGCGCACGAGATCGAGGCCCGCGGCTTTGCCGCCGATGGCCCCGTCGCCGATCCGAGTCATGGTGTCTTCACCGGTCAGAAATCGGCGACCGAAGCGCGGCAACTCCGTACCGGGGGCGCTGAGCATGGCGCACCTCCTCTGGCAAGCCGTCGGTCGTACCGTCTCGTGGTGGGCGAGGCCGGACCGCCATGGCGGTCCAGCCTCCCGTGGTCGTCTAGACCCAGCCGCGCTCGCGGCAAGCGGTGGCCACCCTGTTGATGGCCAGCACGTACGCCGCATCGCGCATGGAGAGCTTGCGCCGACGAGCGAGTTCGCTCACCGACACGTAGGCCGCGGTCATCTTGAGGTCGAGTTTACCGAGAACCTCTTCCATTTCCCAGAAGTAGTTCATATTGCACTGGACCTGCTCGAAGTAGCTGCAGGTCACGCCACCGGCATTGGCGAGGAAGTCGGGAATCACGAAGACGCCGCGCTCGTCGAGCACCGCGTCGGCCTCGGGCGTGGTAGGACCGTTGGCGCCCTCGGCGACGATCTTCACCTTCGCCGAGATCCGGCTCACGTTGTCCCCGGTGATCTGGTTCTCCATCGCCGACGGGATGAGGATGTCGACGTCCTGAGCCAGCCAGTCGTCGCCCGGCAACACGTCGTAGCCCGCTTTCTTGGCCTTGGCCTTGTCGATGCCGCCGAAGCGATCGGTGATGCCGCGCAGTTGTTCGAGATCGACGCCGCTTCCGCGCTTGAACGTATACGACGTCTGGTCTTCCTGATCCCAGCTCGAGACGCAGATCACGCGTCCGCCCATCTGCTGGTACAGTTCGATCGCATACTGCGCCACGTTGCCGAAGCCCTGCACACTCGCGGTCGTGGCGGCGGGCTTCAGATCAAGATCCTTGAGGGCTTCGCGCAGGCAATAGACCACGCCATAACCGGTGGCCTGGGTGCGTCCCTTCGAGCCGCCGAGCCCCACGGGCTTGCCCGTGATTACGCCGGGGTACCGCCCGCCGTGGATGGCCTCGAACTCGTCGAGCATCCACAGCATGTGCTGCGGACTCGTCATGACGTCGGGCGCCGGCACGTCGGACACGGGTCCGATGTTCTTGGCGATCTGACGCACGAATCCGCGGCAGATGGCCTCCTGCTCGCGGGCGCTCAGGTTGTGCGGATCACAGATCACGCCACCCTTGCCGCCGCCGAGCGGGATGTCCGCCACGGCGCACTTCCACGTCATCCACATCGAGAGCGCGCGCACGGTGTCGACGGTTTCCTGCGGATGGAAACGGATGCCGCCCTTGCAGGGGCCGCGCGAGTCGTTGTGCTGGATGCGGAAGCCGTGGAACACCTTCATCGTCCCGTCGTCCATGCGGACGGGGATGGTGAAATGGTACTCGCGCATGGGACTGCGCAGGAGGTCGCGCGTGGCCTCGTCCAGCCCGATCAGATCGGCGATCTTGTCGAACTGCGCCCGCGCCATCTCGAACGGATTGAAGGAACCCTTGGCGGACATGGAAGCCCCTTTCGTTGGGAAATTTAGGGCAAACAACGACGCCGCCGCGAGGGAAGTCAAGCCCAGGTTGTGATTCCTTGAACGGGCCGCTCGCCGACTAGCGGGAGGCACCGTCCGTGGCCGGTCGCCGCACCACGCCGCGGCGTTGCCGACCGTCGATCACCACCTCCAGCGGAACCGCCAGGTGCACGTGCCGCAGGAACGTGCCCTCCCACGCGGCGGGCTGGGCGTCGAGCCAGTCCCAGTCGCAGGTGGCGGGCGGAGCGCCATGATTCACCGTGAGATAGCCCACCTGGAAGCTCGTGAGATTCTGGAAGAAGTGCGTACCCTCGCTGGGCGTGACGCGAAAGTCGGGCAGATCCGTCTCCACGATCACGCGGGCGCCGCTGATCTGCTCCCAGCGTACCGGAATGCCTAGCCAGCGATCGGCCGTACCCCAGCGGCCGGGACCGAGCAGGAGGTAGGGCGTCTCTGTCTCGAGCAGGCGCCGGTTGGCCTCGGCCACCTCGGCGGCGATGGCCACCGTGTGCGCGCGCTCGAATCGCTGCCGCGGCACATAGACGATATCGCATAGATCCTCGTGCCGACCATTGCCGAGCGCCACCTCGCTGGCCACCACCACGCGCGCCTCGTCGAGCGCCTCGCGCGCGAGGGACACGTTACCGGCCTGCAACGCCAGCGGCCGGATCTGCAGGAACCCGAACTGGTGCGGCACCAGGGACGGATTGGGACTGAGCGTCACCGCCCACTCCAGCTCCACCTGTGCGCTCATGCAGTTACGCCCGAGTTCCAGCAGGAATTCGAGGATCTCGGCGAGCGGGAAGATGCCGGATTTCAGCACGTGCGCGAAACTCACCACGCGGGTGCCCGGCCGCGTGATGCCGTCGGTGATGGCGCGGTTCTCGGCGGAATACGTGGAGCCCACCGCCGCAAGCGTCCCGTGTCGCTCGGCGTCCGCCAGGTCGAGCACGGTAAGGTCGTAGTCCTCACGCGCCTGGGGCGAGATGTCCGCATGCGAGAGATCGATGGCATGGAACTCGCGCTGGCTGCCCTTGAGCCAGTCGTCGATGGTGCCGAACTGTTGCAGGTGCTGCGGCTGGCGTGGATTGAAGCGCAGCACGTTGCCACCTTCCACGACCACCCTGCCCAGGCCCAGCGCCGCGCACACCACGCCATCGTGGGGATCGGCCCCCGGTTGCGGGTAGAAGTCGGTGGAGTGGGCCACGCCGGCGAAGTCGGGATAGAAGACGCGCTCGTGCCGACGACCGACCACCTGCTGGATGATCACGGCCATCTTCTCCTCTTCCGCCCGGCTGCCCGTGGCGGCGAGGTACGCCTTGGCGCCCCGGGTGAACACGGAGGCATAGACGAGCTTGATGGCGTCCACGAGCTGCCCCAGCCGCACGGCGAGTCGCGGATGATTGTTGGGCAGCATGTAGGTGGAGTACACCCCCGCGAACGGCTGGAACTGGCTATCCTCGAGCAGACTCGACGAGCGCACGGCGATCGGGTAGCGCACCTCGCGCAGGAAGGCCTCGAGATCGCCGATCACCGCGGAGGGGAGCGCGGCCCCGAGCAACGCCTGGACCACGAGAGCGTCGTCGACGTCGCCGTACACGCGATCCCGCAGACCAGGTGTATCGAGGACCTGATCGAACACGTCGGTGGCCAGCACGGCCGTGGGCGGCACCCGCAGATCGACCTCGGGGAACCGGTCCATCACGCCGTAGCGATGCAGCACCGCGTTCATGAACGCGAGCCCGCGCGCCTTGCCGCCCAGCGATCCCCCGCCGATGCGCACGAAGTCGTTGCGCACGTCGAATTGCCGCCGCGAAAAATCCGCGACGATCCCGCGCTGGGTTTCGGTGCGGAAGCGGTCGAAGCTCTCGCGCAAGTAGCGGCGCAGCGCCCCGACGTCCGCGAACTCCCCTACCTTGCGCGGCCGGATGAGGGCCGCCAGCGCGAACTCGGTGCGCGCGCGCAGCCACGTGGAGAACTGATCGTTGCCGGCGTGATGGATGATCGACGCGTCGGGCACCTGGTCGAGCTTCTCGACCATCTCGCGCAGATCCCGCGCGCGGCCCACCTCCGTGCCGTCGGGCAGGCGGAAGACGAAATCGCCGAACCCGAAGTTGTCGGCCATGAAGACGCGCAGCTCGTGCAGCAGGGCGCGCGACCGCTTGTTGATAAAACCGGCGCCGATCGCCGCGGCCGAGGCGCGTAGCCCCTCGTTGGTCGACTGCAGCACCACCGGGAGATGCCGATCCACCGCCTTCACCTTGCCGATGAAGTCGAGCCCCGCCGTCTCCGGCACCGCGCCGTCCCACGGGAACTGACCGTCGCTGATCACGCCGAGCAGGTAACCCTGGTACTGGCGAAAGTAGCTCCAGGCTTCCTCAAAGGTGGTCGCGAGGATGATCTTGGGACGCGCGCGCATCCGCAGGAGGCGGTGGCTGAGATTGATACCCTCGGCCATCAGCTCCTGCGTCTGGTGCACCACCTCGGTGTAGAGCATCGGCAGGTAGAGCGAGAAGAAGCGCACGGAGTCCTCGATGAGCAGGATCACGCGCACTTCGCCATAACGAGTGTCGTATGGCAGGTTCTTCTGGTCCTCCCAGCCCTTGATCATCGCCAAAAGCAGCCGCACGTCGCCCGACCAGAGGAACACGCGATCGATGGCGCCCTCGTGGCTCTGCCGCTCCACCTGCTGCAACTCGCGGGGATTCAGCACCAGCGTGTACACCGGCACGTCCGGATGGGTGGCCTTGATCCGCGCGGCGAGATCGCCGGCCTCGAGGTCGCCCAGGCGGGACATGGTGATGACGAGGTCGAAGCGCCGGGTCGCCAGCAGGTCGAGGGCCTCGCGGCCGCTGTTCGCGCGGGCGATACGGGGCGCGAAGCTCAGGTTCAGCTCGCGGTACTCGCTAAGGAGCAGCTCCGTGAGCCGTCCGCCCTCCTCCAGCGTGAAGGCGTCGTACATCGACGCCACCAGGAGCACTTCCTGCACCCGGAAGGGCATGAGATGGCTGAAGCCGCCGAACCTGTCCTCGGTCCCGGCCTGCAACTGGTGCCAGAAGGAGTCTTTCATGGGACGCAACTCTACTGCCCCGGCGCCGTGAAGGCCACAGGAAAGGGGTCGCGCCCGGCCTGTCACAGCGCTTCTCCGGGCGCGACTCGTGTCATGGTCAGTGCCCTTGCACGACAAAGACGACAATCGAGGTTATCTTGACGATGCTCGCAACAACCGTTAGCCTGCCCACACCACCGACCGTCACCATCGCGACGCATTTATCGAGGTCGATATTCATGGCCGCCGGCGATGCCCCCGCAACACAGGGCACCCTGGACTGGGATGCCACTCGGCGGCAGCTCGCCGCGGTCCTCGGTCGGCTCGCGGGCTCCGTGAACGCGCCCCAGCTCGACGACCTCACCCAGGAGGCCTGTATCCGCCTGCTTCGCGCCATGCGGCGCGGCGGCGTGCGCGAGCCCGAGGGGATGCTGGTCACCGTCGCCCGCCGCACCTGGATCGACCACTTGCGACGCCGGCGGCGACAACGCCAGCGCTTCGTGGCCATGCCCGAGCACCTCGACCCTCCGGCCGACACGGACGAACCCCTGCGGGCCGATCTCGGCGACCTCGCCGAACGCCTGGAGCTGGTCGTGCAGGAGGTCTTCGTCCGCGAGGGCGCCGACGCCTGCCTCACGCTCGCCCACGCCTATTTCGCCGCCCAGGACTGGAAGCAGGTCGCCGCCGCCGCCGGCGACGGATACGACGCCGTGCGCAAGCGCTGGTCGCGATGCCTGGTTCTCGTGCGCCGAGCCCTCGCGGCCGATCCCGATTTTGCCGACCTGATCGATCGCCCGAGAGGAAGCGCGCGATGACTCACGACACGCATGTCACCTCCGACCGCGCCTTCGCCGCCCTGGCCACCGGATTGCTCGATGGTGACGATGAAGACGGTCTGCGCCGCCACCTCGCCACCTGCGAGCCCTGCCGCAACCGTTGGGATGCGTTCGTCGCGGATCGCGAGGAAAGCGACGACGCGCGCCACCTACCGGCCGCCATGATCGCACGCTGGGATCGCGCACGCGCCGAGCTGCGCGGCCTCGAGCGCGAGAGCGTGCGCCAGCATCTCGCGCGTTGCCGCGCTTGCCAGGAGGATCTGCGTGTCGCGGGGTTCTCGCCCGACCTAGCCGGCGCCGCTCCCGCACCTCGCGCCACCGTGATCCGCACGCACCCCTGGCGCTGGTTCGCCGGCGGCGCGGCGGCGGCCGCGGCCATGGCGGCGGTGCTGGTCGCACTCCTCCTGCCGCCACACCCGCCACGGGACATTGGGGGCGTCGTGCCCTGGGTCGCGCCCGCTCAGCTACGCGGGGCGTCCGTGGCCACGGTGACCGTCGCCCCCGGAACGCCCACCCTCACCCTCCTGCTCGGCACACCCACCGACTTCGACCCGACCCAGCCCGCCATCGTGGACGTGCGTTCCCCCGGCGGTACCCACGTGCTGCACGCCGCGATTCCGGCCGCGGACCTGCAGCGCTCCACCCTCGCGATCATGCTGACCATGACGCCGGCCATCACGGCCGGCGTCTATGACGTCACGCTGAGCCAGACGCAGGGAACACCGCAGATCACCTCGTTCGAGGTCATTTGGGCCGCGAAGAATGGTGATCGCACATCGAGCCCCGGTCTCACCCGCTAGACCCGATTTTCCCACCAGGAGGCGTACTTCAACTCGTGCCCTGGGCCCCGGTGGAACCGTCACCATGCGCCGTGGCACGTTGGGTGACTAGCGGAACATCGCCTTGATCGAACCCCAGTCGATGCCTTCGGTGGCGACCCCGTCGCAGCCGTCCTCCGTGACCACGACCTCGCCCCCCGTCAAGCCCGGTCCGCCAAGGAGTTCCGGATCCCACGACGGGCAGTTGACATGCACATCGATGCCGGCGTCGAAGTAGATCTCCGCGCCTTCAGGTGCCGTGTTCGAGACCTCGACGGAGAGGTCGTCCAGGAATAGATCGCAGCCCGACGCCACGTAGAACGCGCCGCCATGCCCATCGGCATGATTCTCGTTGCCGCCGACGATCTGCCCGCCGCCGTTCACGGCGCCGAGGTACATCCCACCGCCGTTGCCGGTGCAGGTATTCGTGTAGCAGTAGACCTGATCGAAGGTGACGTTCGCGTCCACGAGATTGGCACCACCGCCGTTCGCGGCCTCACAGAAGAAGAACTGGCAGGGATGCACGTCGGCTCCCGTCAGGCTGATCGACGCCGCCGAACCGTTGCGCACGCACAGACCACCGCCATCGCCCACAGCCACGTCGCTGACACAGCTGCTCGATGCGAACTGGAATGCGGTCGCCGTCGACGCGGCATCGATGAAAAAACCGCCACCGTCTCCTGTGGCCTGGCAATCCCTGATCGACGTGAACTCGCATGAACTCGGTTCGGTCGGCGCCGCAAGCGGATCGACCACGATGCGCAGACCACCGCCCTCATCGGCCGCACCATGGGCGATCACCACGTAGGACAGGTGCAGCGGCGCGTCGCGCAGCTGCACATCAAGGATTCTCTGCGTGTCGTCGCCGACGATCTCGACGGGATTGGGCGGCAGGCTCGAGCGGATCGTGACCCCGTGATCCACGTGCAGACCGGATTCGTTGTAGGTCCCCGCGTTGATGACGATGTCGTCACCAGCCACGGAGGCATCGAGCGCCGCCTGGATCGTGGGATAGTCGCCAGGCACGATGAGATCCATGGCCGTCGTCGTGCCCGCGAACGCGACGCATACCAGGCATAGACCGAAAAGGCACCATCTCGAGAACATACTGCACCCCCGCGTTGCCATTGTTCACGAAAACGCGATACCTGTCGCGTCTTGACGCTCGATATTACCACTAAGCAGCCTTCCACTCAATGGTCGGTCCGCGTTGGCCGTCGCACATTGGTCGTCGCAAACTCGCATCTGGCGAGAGTCGGTTCCGCGTCTCCTCCTCACTCGGCGCCAGATCGCGCCACAGGCGGCGGCAGCTTCGCGATGTTCCGTACGGCGGCGATCACCGCATCCGGCTGCTCCTCCTGGATGAAGTGCCCGGCGCCGACCACGTCGATGACGCGGACGTCGCGCAGGCCGTGCGTGAGCACCGTGATCTCCTCGGGATCGAGCCCACCCTCGTGCTCGGCGGTGCCGCGCAGCACACGCACGGGAATCGTAATCTCCCCCAGGTGCGGCGCGATGGCCGCAGGTTCGATCTGCTCGGACATGGCGAGGAAGGCGTTGAGGGTCGCGGCGAGATCGCGGCCCGGTCCGCGCAGGTACTGACGCACGGTAGCGCGGTCTATCCAGCTCGCGTCGCCGGAGCAGGCCTCGAGATCGTCCGCGTAGCGACGGCGCACGATCTCCGCGCCACCGACCGCGGTCACGAATTTCGCGATCTTCAGGCTGCTGCGCATGGTCGGTGTGGTCGCCGACTCCACCGCCCCACCCTCGATGGACACGATGCCCGCCACCAGGTCGGGCCTGGCGAGAGCCAGTCGCAGGGCCATGCCCGTGGCCACGCCCTGACTCACGACCACGACCGCGCGCAACCCCAGGGAATCGGCCACGGCCGCCAGGCGCGCCGTCTGCGCCGCCAGCGTGTAGTCGGCGTCACCCGGCCGGGCCGACTGCCCGATGCCCAGAGGTTCCACGGACACCGTGCGGCAGCCGTCATCGGCGAGACCCGCGATCACGCGGCGGTAGCTATAGGTGCACCCCGCGAGCCCCGGCACGAGCAGTGCGGTGGGCGTGTCGGGAGCGCCGGTCACCGTGACGGCGAGCGTCTCTCCTGGCGCCACCGGGACCATCACGGGATCGGCCATGGCGGCGAGGCCGACAAGGGCGAGAGTGGCGATTAGCATGGCGCCTCCAGTGACCGAGACGGGGCCGCGACGGCGGCACCGACGATGCATCGCCGCACATGAGGCCATGATCAATTGCAGGTGACGATCGTGTCAATCCCCCTGCGGTGTAGACAGCCACGCCGATAACGACGCTTGTCATTTGTACGAACCTGTGGGATACCCCGCCAGGAACGGTCCAGTTCCGGCCGGCGGTCGCCGCGCCCGTCGAACCGTTGACGAGAACATCGAAAGGAGCACAGTCGTGAATGCGAACTCGTTGCGCAGCCGCCCCCATCTCGGATGGGCGGCCTCGCTCGTGGCGTGCGTGGTCATCGCGAGTACCGGTGTCGCCCACGCCCAGACAGGTGTCTACACGCTGGACGCCGCCACGGCTGCGGAGACGGGGCAGACCTACGCCGCCACGGCGACGGATGAGTCGGCCATCTACGTCCTCAACCAGGCCAACCTCACTCTCACGGACTGCACGATGACGAAGACCGGTGATGCCTCCGACATCGCTCACAGCGACGAGTTCGGAGTCAACGCCGGCGTGCTGGCCGATTCGGGCGGATCCGTCGCCCTCGTGGGCGGCTCGGTGACGACGAACGCCGTCGGCGCCGGCGGCCTCTTCGCCTCCGGCGCCGGCTCGTCGATATCGATGGCGAATGGCACGCTGGAGACCAGCGGCATCAGTTCGCCCGGCGTGAGCGCCACCCACGAGGCCACGGCCACCCTCACGGACGTGGACGTGACCACACACGGCTCGAGCGCGACGGCGCTGGACTGCCACGACGCGAGCGGGCAGGTGAGCGTCACAGGCGGTACCATCATGGCCACCGCGGACGCTTCCCGCAGTCACGCATTCGGGATCTACTCGGCTGGCCTGGTCACCGTGACCGACGCCACCGTGTCGTCCGGCGGCGACTGCGGCGGCCTGATCGACGGCGCCGCCACCATCGCCCTGACGAACGCCAGCCTCACCGGAGCCCTGCACGGCATCAAGATCTGGAGTGCCGCCGCCACGGAAGACGACGCGACTGTGACCATGGAGGCCGGTTCGCTCACGGCTCAGAACGGCGATGCCATCTTCGTGTCGGGCCAGGCCGGCAGCCCGGTCTCGGCAGCGATCACCCTGAGCGCGAGCGCGGCGATCACCGCCAGCACCGGCCGCATTATCCACGTCATGCAGGCCAGCAGCGCCAATGTCGTCGCTGATGCCGTATCGCTGACGGGCGACTTCGTCGCCGACGACACGAGCCAGCTCGATCTCACGCTGCAGTCCGGCACCACGCTATTTGGCGTGGTCTCGGGCGCGAGCCTGCACTTCGCCGACACCAGCCAGTGGACCGTCACCGACGAGTCGCACGTCGCCGTGTTCGAGGATGCGGGCGGCATCTCCGGCACCAGTGTCACCAACGTTACCGGCAACGGGAACACGGTCTACTACGACGACAATCTCCCCGGAAACGCCGACCTCGGCGGCCTCACCTACGACCTCGTGAACGGCGGCACGCTCAGACCCGAGCAGGCGCAGCCGGTGGAATCCACCGACTGGGGCACCGTCAAGTCGCTCTTCGCGAACCCCTGACGCGCAATAACCGGCCGCCAACGCCGAAGGGCACCCTTGCGGGTGCCCTTCGTGTTGCCCGGTACCGGTTGTGCACCTAGACGTCGAATTCCACGCCCTGGGCCAGGTGGACCTCGCCGCCCCAGTTCAGGGTGTTCGTCTGCCGCCGCATGTACATCTTCCAGCTATCACTGCCCGACTCGCGGCCGCCGCCGGTCTCCTTCTCGCCGCCGAAGGCGCCGCCGATCTCCGCGCCCGACGTGCCGATGTTGACGTTGGCGATACCACAGTCGCTGCCGAGGTAGCTGAGGAAGCCCTCGGCCTCGGCGACGCTGTCGGTGAAGACTGCCGAGCTGAGACCCTGCGGCACGTCGTTGTGCATCGCCAGAGCCTGCTCGTACTTGCGGTACTTCATCACATAGACGATGGGCGCGAACGTCTCGGTCTGCACGATCGGCTGCTTGCCGTCGATCTCCACGATCGTCGGCAGCACGAAGGTGCGCCGGCCGAAGGGCGGCTCGAGCACCTTGCCGCCGAAAAGCACCTTGCCGCTCTGTTTCTTCACCGCGACGATGGCTGCCTCGTAGTCCTTCACCGCGCCCTCGTCGATCAGCGGGCCCATCAGCGTGTCCGGGTGCAGGGGGTCGCCGATATTCACCCTCTTGTAGAGGCCGATGAGCTTCTTCAGGTACGCGTCGTAGATCGACTCATGGATGATCAGGCGGCGCGTTGACGTGCAGCGCTGACCGGCCGTGCCCACGGCGCCGAAGAACGCACTCGCCAGAGCGCCCTTCATGTCGCACCTCTCGCTGATGATGATCGCATTGTTACCACCCAGCTCGAGGATGCTACGACCCAGCCGTTGACCGACGATGCCACCGATGCGCTGGCCCATGCGCGTGGAACCGGTGGCCGAGATCAAGGGCACGCGATGGTCGGCGATGAGCTTCTCCCCCACGCTGGCGCCACGGCCGATGATCACGCTGCTGATGCCCTCGGGCAGACCGTTGGCTTTGAGCACGTCGTGCATGATGTTCTGGCAGGCGACGGCGCACAACGGCGTCTTGCTCGACGGCTTCCACACGGCCACATCGCCGCAGACCCAGGCCAGCGCGGTGTTCCAGGCCCAGACGGCCACGGGAAAATTGAACGCCGTCACCACGCCCACCACGCCCAGCGGATGCCACTGCTCCATCATGCGGTGCTTCGGCCGCTCGCTCTGCAGCGTGGGGCCGCTGAGGGTGCGGCTCAGGCCCACAGCATAGTCGCAGATGTCGATCATCTCCTGCACCTCGCCCAGGCCCTCGGTGTGGATCTTGCCCATCTCCAGACTCACGAGGGCGCCGAGCGCGGCTTTCTTCGCTCGCAGGCGCTCGCCGAGCTGACGGACGATCTCGCCGCGCTTGGGCGCCGGGATCGCGCGCCACGCCACGAAAGCCTCGGTGGCCTTGGCCATGACCCTCTCGTAGTCGTCGTCGCCGGCCTGCTCGATCTTCGCCAGCAACTCGCCGGTGGTGGGGCTGTGCGACGCGATCCAGTCCTTGCTGGCGGCGAACCAGGCGCCGCCACAGCTCGCGCCGGGGAGCTTGGCACTCAGGCCCAGCTCCTTGAAGATCTTCGCCTTGGACATGACCGTCGCGGGTTTCTTCGTTGCGGTCTTCTTCGCCACCGTCTTCTTCGCCATCGTGTCCGCTCCTTTGTCACACGTCACAGGGTCCGAGATTCTTCCTCGCAGATGATATCGAGATCGGCCAGCCCGGCCAGGACGGGACCGTAGAACTCCGGCGTTACCGGCCGCACCACGCCTCGCGCGGCGATTTGGCCGCGCAGGATGAGGTCGGCCCCCAGCGCCACCGGCAGCGACACCGTGCGCGCCATGCTCGAGAACTCGGGCGTGCCGAAGTCCACGAGGCGCGACGTGATCTTTTCACGGTGACCGTCGGGGAAGTCGGCCAGGAAATGGTGCACCATCACCAGCATGTCGCGCTCGCCGGGCTGGTAGCGCAGCTTCTCCAGCATGAGACGGCCGAGGGCGTCGAGTGGGCTTATACGGTCGGCGCCCACCGGGCGATCGGAGAAGTAACCCAGCCAGTGCAGGTTCCACGGCGGCAAGGCGTCGGCCGGCGTCTCCATGCGGCGCGCCGCCGCATGGCGCGGATCCTCGCCCTCCCGGAACCCGAGCAGCACGGCGGCGAGCTGCGCGTAGGTCATGCCGGCCGTGTCGACCGGCTCCAGCTCGAGCAGCCCCGCCTTGCGGAAACAATACATCGTGTCGCACCAGCCCATGTTGCGCAGCGTGGCGCGCAGCATCGTGCGGATGCCCTGCAGGCCGTATACGTCGATGTAGCTGAGCGAGTCACGATTGGGATACGCCTCGAAGTCGCCGGCGCCGGGCACGTGCAGCAGGTGCATGTCGCGGAACAGGCGCCCGGGCGCGATCTCCACGCGGTCGCCGTCCAGCAGGTACTCGGCGCCATTGCGGCTGGCCATGAGTACGCCGCGTGGCGCCCACGAGAACTTGTAGCCGAAGGGATTGTCATTCGCGTCGGGTGCCGGCAAGCCGCCGCAATAGGACCGAAACTCGCGGATCGTGCCACCGCGTGCGCGCACATCGTCGATCACTCGCATGGCGCTCATGTGGTCGATGCCCGGATCCACGCCGATCTCGTTCAGGAACACGAGGTCGGCCGCGCGTGCCTCGGCATCGAGGGCCGCCATCGCTGGCGCAACGTAGCTCGCCGTCACCATGGGCTTGCGATGGCGCAGGCAGAGCCGCGCCACCTCGGGATGCAGCGTCGGCGGCAGCAGGCTCACCGCGAGGTCGCAGCCGGCGACGAGCTTCTCCACGGTCTCCTGATCGGAGAAGTCGAGTGCCAGCGGCGCGCCCTGCGGATGGTCGGCGATGAGGCGCACCGCGTCGTCCAGGTCGAGGCTGGTGACGGTGAGCGCGTAGCCCTGCGCCAGCAGGTAGCGTACCAGTGGGCCGGCCACCATGCCGGCCCCGAGCACGAGGATCCTTTGCATGTCTCGCTCCCGCCCGGCGTTCAGACGCCCTGCCCGGCGTCCGCCAGGTGCTTCTCGAGGTAGCCGAATGCCGGCGTCAACTCGCCGCGATGGCAGATCACCGCGCGCTTGAGCGGCGTCGGCAGATCGAGGTGCGCGAAGTCGCGGTCGAAGTCGCAGGCCGCCAGCGCTGGTACGAAGCCGCGCAGCACGTGGCTGAACGACTCGGAACTCTCGCGCGGCAGCTCGCACGGCAGGTTGTCCACCGCCATGATCGACGGCCCATCGCCCGCCACGCCGTCGACCAGCGTGTCGGTGGCCGCCACCCAGGTGTAACACGGGTTGTCCGGCATCGTGGGGCGCACCGTCAGTTCCACACCACCCTCGATATCGCAGCTGATGTCGCCGATCACCTGCACGCGCTCGCGGCGGCCCTGGCCATAGTGCTCGCGCACCCATTCGCGCGTGACGAGGCGCGGGTACTGCCCGTTCCAGTATGTCGCATTGATGAGCACGTCCAGGCGCGGCAAATCGTCGGCGAAGGTGCCGCGGTACCGCTCGGGATGGCGGTAATACTCCTGCAGGTCGAACGCCGCCTGGCCGGCGGCCGGCACCACCATGTCCGACTCGCGATACGACACCACGACGATGGGCCCGGCGACCTCGCCCGCCGTCCGCAGCTCGGTGGGCGTCATCTCCGTGTGGGGCAGGCAGCCGAGGATCTCGCGGCAGCCCTGCGCCACGTGGCCATAACCAGCGATACCCACCACCAGCGGCTCCGGCAGGCCGAGGCCCTCGCGCGAGATCGTGAGCGCGATCTGCCGCAGGTGCGCCTTGGCGTCGACGAGGTCGTCGTACTTGTAGGCGTGCTTGATCTCGTCGAGCGGGGTAGCGACGCCCTGCGCGTGCAGCCGCTGCGCCAGGCACCACAGCGTCTCGATCATGCCGGCGTAGCCCGCGTGCACGCTGAAAAAAATCAGCCGCCGGCCCAGGTCGTCGGTGATCTTCTCGTAGTCGATGAGCGTGGCGCGAAGATCGAGGAGCCTGCGCAGCATGGGCATGTTGCGCTGCTGACCCTTGACGGTGTGCGAGAAGTACACGTACGCGCGATTCTCGCGCAGCAGAGCGGTCGGGATCTCCTTCACCGCGAGCACGACGTCGGTGTCGGGCATGTCATCGTCGAGCGCGCAGCCCGCCGACTCGAACTCGTCGTCGAGGAAAACGCGGTTCGCCGAAGTCTGCACCGTGATCGCCACGCCCTGGTCGCGCACGAGCGCCGCGGCGTCGGACGGGATCAGCGGCACCCGCCGTTCCCACATGTTCTTGTCTTCTCGACGGATACCCACGGACGCCGCCATGCTGTCACCTCCCGGATGAGCGCTCGCAGATGCGGGCGAAGCCCCGCAAAGCTAGGCCGCGGAAAGAGGGAAAGCAAGCGTAGTGACAAGTGCGCAACCGACCGCAAGCGACATTATGACAGCGCGTTCACGTACCTGGCGATGATCAAATAGACCACGGGAATCACCAGCCCGATCGCCAGCAGTACGCCGCCGCGCCCAGCCAACCCCTTGCGCCCCTTCACGAGCAGGATCCCCGTGAGGGCGAGCAGCGCCAGAATCACAGCGAATGCATCGGCGATCCAGGTCCACAGCCCCTTGCCGTGGTTCAGGTGCAGGAAGTTGACGTCGTGCAGCAGGGGCCGCGGCGCAAGCAGCGTGGCATCCACCTGGCCCGTCGCGAGATCGACATCGTAGGCGCCACTATCCACGATCACTCGCAACTGCCCGGGTGATGCGCGCCACACGTTCTTCACCGCCTCGGTGAGCGGAAGCTGCGCGATCACGCGCGTCGCGACCTCGTCGGTAGGCCCCAGCTCCACGGGTGTAATGGTGAAGTGCACCCGCGTCTGCTCGTAGCTGGGATTGAAGTCGGCTACATGGTTCACGGCCACACCGCTGATCGCGTAGATCAGCGTGAGCCCCACGACCAGGAACCCCATCTCGCGGTGCAGCCAGCGGCAGATCTTGCGCAATCTGGTCATACGTCATTCCCGGCGCATTGAACACGACGGGCCCGACCGCCAGGCAGCCGGACCCGTCCCGAGTGAAGACACGAGCTAGCTCTGCTTTTGCCGCACGACGGCACCCGTACCCGCGATCTGATAGAAGGTGACGCCCTCGGGCGGCACGGCGGCCTTGTCGAACGTCTCGTTCTGACACTTGGCCTCACCCTCGAGATACGCGCATGACTGCTCATAGGACATCGGCGTGCCCGTCAAGGTCCCCTCCACGATGACATGCTCCCCGATGATCTCCGGCGGAAAGACGATAACCCCATCTTCCACCTTCAGCATGATTTTCTGGTACTCCTGATCCGACGCGATCTGGATCCAACATCCCCGCGCCTTGCACACCCCAACGACCGTCCCCTCCACCCGCACCACCTTGTCCAGGTACTGGTCCGGATGCGCGAGAATCGTGCTCACAAGCGTCGTATCGGTGCTGGATACACCCTTCCCATAAACCTTCTCCGCCGCCTGGGCAAACCCCGCCGCGCCCACCGCGGCCGCCAGGGCGAGAATCAGCATCATCCGGCGCATACCAACCACCTTGTTTCAAGACATGGCGAAACGAAAACCTATCCCCAAACTGGCCCTCGGACGTCCAGAAATCAAGTCGGGGCGACACAGCCGGCGCAAGCGATGAGTTGTGCCAAGAAGAATGTTGACGAGGCTTCGCACCGGGATCTCGCCCGCCAGGCCCGACTTTCTCACTACGCGGCGTACGTCAGCTTGTGCCTCCGGTTCACCTTCAATGGCCGCGTCTCGACCCGTCGCCAGTAGTAGTCATCCCACAACGGCGGCAACTCGATATGCGACACGAACAGCCGCCGCGACAACACCTCCTCCTCGGTCAAGGGCTTCGTGGCGATCCCGATCTGCATCGCCGGCGTGCTCCAGCACCGCTTCTCCCGACGCAACTTGATCGTGTTGCGCCACACCAGGAAGATCGCCAGCCGGTAGATCGAATGCTGGCGTCGCTTTCCGAACGCGATCGTCTCCCGCGTGTGGTCTTTCAGACAATGCCGCAGCAACATGTCCAGCAAGTTGACCTCGAACAACGGGTTGCGACTCGTCCGCGGCTCACGGGAGTCGATCGTCTCGTGGATCACCTTGCAATACCGTAGCTTCGCGATCGCGTAGGGATAGGTCTTGTGCTTGTCGCTCCAGATGTGGGCCTCGGTGGCGCCGTCGAGCGAGACCGAGAGCACCTCGAGCAGCGCCCGCATCAACGACCTGGGGTCCGGCCGGCCATAGTTTTGTTCAAAGAGGGACCGTTTCCATTTCTGCTCGTCGGTCATCGCCCCGCTGCGTCGCCGCTCGGCCTCGGCGAAGTGGATGATGAAGCTGGAGGGGCGATCGACGGCCGTGACGATCTCGTAGGGGAAGTACTGGGAGTGCTCGAAGGTGACGAGCCCGTCAATGGCGATGTCCACGAAGGGTGACGCCTGGGACACCAGGTGTCGATGGAAGAGGATGCAGTGTCGGCCGAGGCGGGCGAGGAGGTTGTCGACGGTCGTCGGCGAGGTGTCGAGGAGCCTGGCGATCTGGCGATTGGCGGCGCCAGAGACGGCGTGCTTGTGGACCTTGGGCAGGAGATCGGCGCGTTTGAGCCAGTATGTGGTGCGGAAGGTCTGGTCTGAGCAGGTCCTGCCACAGGCCAGGCAGAGGTAGCGCTGGACGGTGTAGGGCGGGGATTTTCGGGAGAAGGTGCCGAAGAGCGCGAAGGGCCAGGGTTGCGGCTGAGGCTTGTGGTATTTGCAGTTAGGGTTGGGGCAGTGGGGAGGAAGCGAGGGGCATGAAGTGAGGGTTTTGGTGTTCATGAGGACGGGTCCAGGCAAGCGCTGGACCGGTCAACATTCTTCGTGGCACGTCACTTGAGTTGCGGCGGCAGCGCAAACCGGAAGCCCGCGGCGAGACCGTCACGCCAGTTGGTCCAGTTGTGGCCGGCCGGGCGCTCGATGTATTCCACCGGGAATTCTCGCTCCGTCAAAGCCTGGGCCAGGTTGCGATTGGGGCCGTGGAGCCATTCCAGGGTGCCGGTGCTGAGGTGGAAGCGGAGGGGGCGCCAGGATTCGGTCAGGACGCGGTTGCGCCAGAACTCTTGGCCGGTGAAGGGGGTGTCGAGTTGCTGGTCGGGGTAGAAGAGGAAGGCGCCGGACTGGGCAACCACGGTGGCAAACTTGAGGGGGTGTTGCCAGGCGAGGTTGGCGCTGCAGAGACCTCCGAGGCTGGCGCCCCAGGCTGTGCGTGCGTCGGTGGTGGGGGCTGCGGTTTCGATGGCGGGGATGGCTTCGTCGATCACGAAGCGAAGGTAGTCGGGGTTGAAGAAGTATTCCTGGGTGCGGTTGGCCGGGGTGAGGAAGATGAGGCGGGCGGGCGCCACCAGATTGGCAGCGAGGAGGGCTTCGTAGAGCTGGGGGGCTTTGCCCCAGCCGAAGTAGGCCTTGCCGTCCTGGAACCATACCTGGGGCAGGGCATCGGTGCCGGTACCAGGCGGGGTATAGATGAGGATATGTCTAGTATCGCCCAGGATCTTGGAAGGGAGGCGCAGCCTCGTGACTTTGCCGTGAAGGGTGTCCTTGGCGGCGAGCCAGAAGGGGTTCTGTTGGTACTTCGGGCCGGCTAGCCAGCGGGCGTAGTCCCACCAGGGGTTGTGCGGGGGGTTGGGGTTGGTGGGGTCGGGTCGTTTCCGCCCTTCATCGTCGAGCCAGGCGTATTCGAAGTAGGCATCGTCGGGGAGGTCGAAGGGGGTGACGTCGGCCACTGGTCGTGGCGACTTCATCCAGTCGTCGAGGTCGCTGATAAGATGTGTGGCCCAGGGGGGTGGCCTCAGATTGATGCGCATGGGTCTCTCGTCACGTTTTGAGGTTTCGGCCGGTCTTCTGCTTGAGAGTGGTGACCTTGCTGTCGAGGCGGCCGGCGTCGGCTCTGCGGTAGTCGACCTTCAGGTTCACCGCGATGCGGTCGCAGTCATTCTGCATGCGCTCGAAGCACCGGGTCACCACGGCCATGACCTCGTCCCACTCGCCCTCGAGGCAGGTGCCCATGGGGCCCAGGCGGTAGGGCAGACCGCTGTCGTCGATGATCTCGAGGGAGCGCTTCACGTACTCGCTCACGCTGGCGCCCTTGTCGGTGGGGAACATGGAGAACTCGAGCAGGACCATGGGATCTTCTCCTGCAGGTGGCTCAATTGAGATGATACCGCGGGCCGACCACCAGGTTCACTGCCTGCGGCACGATGCGCACCGCGACGGGCGTAGTGCCGATGGATTCGCCGTCGATCTGTACGGGGATGGGCGGATCGGCGTCCACCCGCACCTCCCGTGCCTTGAAGTGCTTCATGCGGGGGGCGCGGCGGCTACGCCACGTGAGCATGCGCCCGAGGATCACGAGCACATCCCACAGCGTGCGGCTGGAGATGATCGTCACGTCGAAGAGACCGTCGTGCGGATCGGTGTCGGGCGTGACGCGCAGGTGGAAATCGTTGATGCGGCCGATGTTCGTCAGGAGCACGGTGTTGGCGCGCCTGCGGTGGACGTTGCCGTCGGCCTTCACGGTGACGAACGACGTCTGCCGCCGGAAGAGGTTGCTGATCGCGGCCACGACGTAGCTGCCCACGCCGAAGAAGTTCTTCAATCGCTTGGGTGCGTCCTTGATGATGGCGGCGGGATAGCCGATGGCCGTCATGAGGACGAAGTAACGTTCGCGTTCGGGCAGGTAGCCCACGTCGAAGGAGCGCACCGGCCCGTCGAGGATGGCGTTCACCGCCGGTCCCGGCAACCACGGCAGCCCGAGCGCCAGCGGGATCACGTTGGCCGTGCCGCTCGAGATGTGCGCCAGTGGCACCTTCTGCTCGGAGTGCACCTGACCGACGACAGCTTCCTGCAGGGTACCATCGCCCCCGAGTACGCATACGAGATCGAAACCTTCGCTTCCCGCCGACCTTGCCCACCGCGTGGCATCGCCGCTGCTCCCGGTTTCGCGCAGCGTCACGCCCACGCCGCGTTTCTCGAGCAGGCGCTTCACGCGGCGCGCATAGCGCGGCGCGAATCCCTGGCCCGCAGTGGGATTGACGATGAGCAAGGCGTTGGTGTACGTCGGCATCGTGGGCAGCCGGCGGTGATGGTCTGCCGCACCGACGTGGTGCCGCACGAAACCGCCGTCGCCATCATACGCAAAGTGACCGGGATGACCAGCGCGGGTTGCGGTGTCCGCACGATTCTCAGGTGACGTCGCGATCCCAGGTGCCCAGCCACGAGCGGACGCGTACGGACACGCCCGGCTCCGTATCGAGGGGCTCGGGTCCGTCGGGACCGATCGGAACGATCCAGGCGCCGAGCCACTCGTCGTTCTCGCTGGCCGTGGCCACGGCGAGGCGCTCGGCCACGAAGTCGCGGATGAAGGCGAGGGCGCGATCGAGGAAGTGATCGCCCCCCTCGTCGCCCACCACGCCGAAGCGCGTGTGGAAGTTCTCGCCGAAACCGACGGACACCTCCCACTCGCTGGTCGTGATGAAGAGTCCGTTGCCCGAGGGGTCCATGGGGCGGGACACCTCCACCAGAAGCGCTTCCTTCTCGAATTCCTCGTAGGGATCGTAGCGCGCGTGAGGCATCCAGTCGGGAAATTCGCGAAACAGCCGCAGCGCGAACTCCTTGGAGTGGGCGTTCAACCGGGAGACATCCAGCATGCATCACCTCGCGCGAGGACGGACGACCGGCGAGAATCCCTCCATACGTCACAACCCGCTGCAGGTTCCAGAACACACCGGCTCCTGCGAGTCGGCTGCGTCAAGGTACGTGCAAACGGGTGGAAGTGGAAAGGGTCTGGTATCTCAGGTCTGGAGCTGGCCCTCGCGGACCCGCCGGGCGAGCTGGGTGCGCTGGACGGCCATGACGTAGCGGCCGAGCAGGTCCATACCCTGGCGATCGGTGCCGCTGCGCACCTGGAACTCGATGCCGATCTGGGCCTGACGGCGGTTGCGAGCGCTCAGCACCACGGCCGCGCGACGTACGGCGCCGGTGATGAGGCAGGTGCGTTCGTGCCCGGGCAGCGTGAAGCGGAGCTGCACGAGGGTGCCGAACGGGCAACTCGCGGCCAGAGCCTCGTCGCCGAGCATACCGGCCCCGGAGAAGCTGAGGTCGACCACCGTGACCGGTTGCGCGTCGGTGGACGCGGCGACGGTGGTCTCGAATGCGGGTCCGATGGTCGTGTTGGGCACGAGCACCGCGAGCCAGCCGGGCAGCGGTTCCTCGGGCGCCACGCGGAACTCGCGCCGGCGCTGTCCCAGGGTAAGGCACCGCGGCCGCGCCACGGCCAGACCGCCCACCACGAGGTCCTTGGCCAGCACGACGGGCTCGGAACCCTGGATCCGCGACTGGAAATGGAACACGCGCCCGCTCGTGCCGAATGACGCCTCGAGCATCTGTCCGGGCACCAGGGCGCGCCGCTCCTCCGGGCTGAGATCGAGGGAGAACACGAGGTCGCCGCCATCCTGGTCGCGATTCTGCGTCTGCAGGATGCCGTGATGCGGGAAGGCCACGCCGTCGGGCCCCGGCAGCAGGATCTGCAGGTCGAGCTCGAGCTTGCGGACAGCGGTAAGGGCGGCGTCCACCTCGAAGGGCCGGCTCAACGACTCGCGGGTGGCAAGGTCGATGGGTAGGTAGCGGCTGGCCACGGCTTCCTCGTAGCCGCTCTCCTTGGCCGCCTCGAACTCGGCGCGCGAGCAGAGATCGGCCATGACGTACAGGGTGCCCTCCGCCGTACGCAGGCGGCAGACGTAGCTGCGAAGGCCGCGCAGGGCATGGGTGCCGCCCGTGGCGGGCAGCACCTCGTAGCGGCCGATGGGGCGCTGAGTCGGCATACGGGCGACGAGGGCCTCGGTGAAGGCCTCCAGGAACGCGTCGAGGTGGCCGCCCCGGCCGTCGGGCCCCACGCCGAGATACCGCGCCAGCGCGGCGTCGCCCCCGACGTAGGCGGCGTGGACCGACCCGTTGCGCACGTGCACGGCGCCGATCATGGGCCAGGCGAAATCCCAGGCGCGCACCTGGGTCACACGAGCCTCGGCATCGGCCAGCCCGGCCACGTTGGCCAGGGCCGTACGTCCCGCGCGATAGAGTGCTGTCAGTGTTTCCTTGATCATCGACGGGTCTCCGCCCGGCGGCCCCGGCTCAGGGCCGTCCTGAGCGTGTCATCGGCAAGCCGGGAACCGACTTGACGGGAAATCCCGTGACCATATGGGGCTTGACCGGTATCGTGCTCTTTCGAGGTATCATGATGCCAGGAACCGATCACGACGCGATCGAGAACGCCGCCCGCAACGTCCGGCCGGGCGCGCCCGCGCCGCTAGGCGCCCATGCCCGCGAGGCGGGCGTGAACTTTTCCGTGCTGGCGCCACGGGCCCGGCGCGTCGATCTGCTGCTCTACGCCACCCCGGACGCACCCCAGCCGGTAGCCGTCGTGCCACTTGGCTCCACCCGTCACCGGACGGGCAGCTACTGGCACGCCTTCGTTCCCGATCTCGGCCACGGCCTGACGTATGCCTACCGGGTGATCGCGGGCGCCGGCGATGAAGGCGACGGCCAGAAGGTGCTGCTCGACCCCTACGCCCGCGCCGTCGCCAACCTGGAGCACTACGACCGACGCGCCGCCGCCCGCCCGGGCGACAACGGCCCGAACGCGCCACGCGCCGTGGTCGTGGACCTCGACCGCTACGACTGGGAAGGCGACCAGCCGCTCCCGCCGCCGGCCGGACGCGAGATCATCTACGAGATGCACGTGGGCGCCTTCACCCGGGCACCGTCAGCACCGGTTCCCGAGGCGCAGCGCGGCACCTACGCGGGGCTTGCCGCGCAGATCCCCTACCTGAAGAGCCTAGGCGTGACGGCTGTGGAACTGCTGCCGGTGCAGCTCTTCGACGAGCAGGACGCCCCGGCCGGCCGCACCAATCTATGGGGCTACAGCCCGCTGGCCTACTTCGCGCCGCATGCCGGCTACAGCGCCGCGACGAAGCCGGAAGGCGTCGTCGATGAGTTTCGCGACCTGGTGAAAGCTCTGCACCGCGCCGGCTTGCGCGTGATCGTCGACGTCGTCTATAACCACACTGCCGAGGGCGGCCGCGACGGCCCCATGCTGTCGTGGCGCGGTTTCGCCGACCGCGATTACTATCTGCACGACCGCGACGGCCGGCGCTACCACGACGTCACCGGCTGCGGCAACACGCTCAGCGCCAACCATCCGGTGGCGTTGCGCCTCATCGTCGATTCCGTGCGCTACTGGGTCGAGGCCCTGCACGTGGATGGTTTTCGCTTCGATCTCGCCAGCGCCCTCACCCGCGACGAGTTCGGCGTGCCGCACCCGCGGCCCCCGGTGATCCGGATCCTGGAGACCGAGCCCGCGCTGGCCGGCACCACGCTCATCGGCGAGCCGTGGGACGCGGCCGGGCTCTATCAGGTGGGCAGCTTCCCCGCCACACGCTTCGCCACCTGGAATGGCCCGTTCCGTGACGACGTACGTCGCTTCCTGCGGGGCGACAACGGCACGATCGAGACCCTCATGGCGCGCATCACCGGCAGCCGTGACCTCTTCGCGGCGGCCGCCGCGAAACCCCTCGAATCGATCAACTTCGTGACCTGCCACGACGGCTTCACGCTGGCCGACCTCGTGAGCTACAATGTCAAGCACAACGAGGCCAACGGGGAGCAGAACCGCGACGGCAGCGACCAGAACCACGCCTGGAACTGCGGCGTCGAGGGTCCCACGTACTCGCCCACCATCGGCGAGGTGCGGCGCCGCCAGGTGCTCAACGCGTTCTGCCTGGTGCTGCTGTCGCACGGCACCCCCATGCTCCTGATGGGCGACGAGGTGCGGCGCACGCAGCACGGCAACAACAATGCCTACTGCCAGGACAACCCCACGAGCTGGTTCGACTGGACCGCCCTGGAACGCCACGCCGACACGCTGCGCTTCGTGCGCGGCCTGGTGGCCTTCTCACAACGCATCGGCCTGCTGCATGAGAATCGATGGTGGCGGGCGACGAGCCACCTCGAGTCGGGGGACATCAGCTGGCACGGCGTCTCGCTCGGCAAGCCCGACTGGACGCCGTCGAGCCACAGCCTCGCCTACACCCTCGCCTCGGCCGGCAGCACGGCGCGCACGCACGTGATCGCGAACGCGTGGTGGCAGCCGCTCACCTTCGCCCTGCCGGGCCTGCCGGCGGGGCGGCGCTGGCACCGGGTGGTGGACACGTCGCGGCCGTCGCCCGACGACCTCACCGACGACGACGCTCCGATCGTCGCGGGCGACACCCTCACGGTGCCGTGGCACACGGTGATCGCACTGGAAGCGCGCTGATCTCAGCTCGGGCCGAGCCGCTCGGCACGCTTGAGCAGGGCCTGCGCCATGGCCTCCTGGTCAGTGTAGGTGGATGCCACCCGCAGGTTCGCGATGGCGACCTGCCGCTGGCCCATCTCGATGGCGCAGTATCCGAGCATGAGGTAGCCTCGCCCGCGGTCAGGGTCCATCGCCACAACCTGCTGGTAGGACTGGGCGGCCGCGGCGTAGTCCCTGCGCAGGTAATGCACATCGCCCAGTAGCGACCACAGACGTACCGTCGGCTCCTTCTTCAGCCCTCGCTCGAGAAACTGCATGGCGGTGTCCGGATCGTGGGCGGCGACGTAGGAGGACGCCACGCGCTCGTAGTCGGTGGCCTTCGCGCTGTCGCCAAGCGCGTCCTCGTACTGCTCACCCGCGAGGCGCGGCACGCCCACCACGCTGTAGAGGTCGCCGAGCGCCTTCTTCTCCTGCGCCGTGGCGTCGCGCAGGTAACCCACGATGGTGAGCGCGACGGCGGCGCGCTCGAAGTCCTGCCGGCCTGCCTCGAACTGATAGTCGAGATACCAGACCTCGGGATCGTCGGGGTTGGTCTTCAGCAGGTCGTCCATGGGTGCCTGGGCGAGTTCCGGCTCGCCCAGAGCCACCGCCGCGGACACGAACGCGCGGAACCAAGCGAGCTTCGGCGTGCCCCAGCGACCGGACACCAGTTCCTGCAACAGCGGCACCGCCCGGTCGGTCTGATTTGCTTGCAGGCGCGCCGCCGCGGCATAGTAGAGCACGTCGGCGGGCGGATCGGCGGACAGCCGGAATCCACGCTCGAACGCCGCGGCAGCCGCGGCGTAGTCCTGCAGCGCATAGGCCGCATCGCCGAGGCCGAGCCACGGCTTGGCGAAATTCGGCTGCAGCCGCGTCGCCGCCTCGAACTGCACGCGCGCGTCGGCCGGCTTATCGAGAGACGACAGGCACTGCCCAAGATGCAGACGCACGAGCATGTGGTCCTGGTCGGGATGGCCGCGCAGGTGGTCCTGCAGCATCGTTGCCGCCTCGCCGAAATCGCCGCGATTCTCCTTCGTGATCGCACGGAAGAGCATCTTGCGGAGCAGGCGCGGAACCTGGGACAGATCCTCGTAGTCGGTGACTTGAGTCGGCTGCGTGGGATCGAGCTGCGCCGGAACCGGCGCGTCCTCGGCAGCGCGACCGACTGCCACGGCGGCGACCATCACGGTGGCCGCCAGCAGGCACGCCGACGCTCGGGGCCAGGGCTGACGCACGGGAGGCCTCCTCGCTAGTTCTGCAGATCGAAGCGGATCGTCGTCGTCACCCAGGCGGTAACCGGCTCGCCGCCGATCTTGCCGGGCTCGAACCTCCAGCCGGGCAAGGCCTTGCGCACGGCGTCGTCGAAGACTTCGGGCGGCCGCGACTTCAGCACGACCACCTGGCGCACCGTCCCCTCGTTCGTCACCAGGATCTTCACCGCCACCAGACCCTCGATACCGCGCTCGCGCGCGCGGCGCGGGTACTGCGGCGGTGTCTTCACCAGAGGCTGGGGCGCCTGATCGAGATCCACGGAGTCGAACACCACGTCCGCGGCGCGGGTGCGCGCGCCGGTGCCGCCGAGGTCGATGTTCACGCTCACGGCGGGGCCTGCGAAATCGCCCACGCTGGGCTGCAGCAGATCGGGGGCGAAATCCGGCTGCGGATCGGGCTTCGGCGGCTCGGGCTCCTTCGCCTCCTCGCGTTCCGGCGGCGCCGGCAGCACGAGTGTCACCAGGCTCACCGCCACCGCGTCCGGCTCCTCGGCGCGCGCCTTGTGCACCTGCGACAGCACGCTCGTCAGTCCGAAGAGCCCCAGATTCACGGCGATCGCGAGCAGGATCACCAGCAAACCGTTCCCGAGCTTGCGCATGCTATGCCTCCTGTTCGACGCGCTTGGCGGCGAGGCTCACGTTCTGGGCGCCGGCGAGTCGGCACTGATCCATCACCTTCACCACGTCGCCCGTCTCGCTACCCTTGTCGGCCACGATCACCACGCCCGAGTCCGGGTCCTCCGCCAGCGCGCGTTCCACCAGGCCACGCACGCTGCGCACGTCCACCTTCTTGCCCTCCATCCACACGTCGCCGCCGGTGGACACGCCGATCATGATGCTGGCGTGCGCCTTCACCTCGGCCGTCGCGGCGGTGGAGCGTTGCACGTCGATGCCCGACTCCTTCACGAAACTGGTCGTGACCATGAAGAAGATGAGCAGCAGGAACACCATGTCGATCAGCGGCGCCATGTTGATCTCGGGCTTGTCGCCGCCGCGCAGGGTCTTGCGCACGTTGATCATGCCGTCGCTCCCTTCGCACGCTGGCGTCCGGCCAGCTTGAGGTTGCGGTCCAGGAGATGGGCGAACTCGTCCAGCGAGGTCTCCAGCCGCCGGCAACGGCGAATGAGCAACCCGGTGAGGACCAGCCCGGGAATGGCCACGAGCAGCCCGGCCTCCGTGGTGATGAGCGCCACCGAGATGCCGCTGGCCATGGCCCGCGCGTTGCCGGTACCGAAGAGGGCGATCACGTTGAAGGTCTCGATCATGCCGAGCACCGTGCCCAGCAGCCCCAGCAGCGGCGCCGAGGAGGCGAGCACCGCGATCACCGACAGGTTCTTGCGCAACAACGGTCGCTGATGCAGCATGCACTGGCGCAGGATGTTGCGGTCCAGTTGGCTGTCGCCCGAGCGCGCCGCCAGGAACGCCCGCAGCAGGGCACGCCGCAGGCCGGGCCCGTCCAGCGCGACGTGCTCGCGGTCCAGGGCGCCGATCGCCGATCGCGGATCGATGTCCCCCCGGGACAGGCTCTTCAGGACCAGAAAGCGGTCGAGAATCAAGGCCCACATGGCGAACGAGCAGATGGCCAGTGGGATCATCACCCACCCGCCTTGCTGCACGTATTCCCACGTGCCCTCGAGGAAGCTCGTCATCAGGCGTCCCCGCGCGCCACGAGTGCCCGCACTGCGTTCTGCTTCTGGAAGATGTTGGTGAGCTGAACCGCCCGCTCCTCCATCTCGCCCACGATGTGATCCACGCGCCGCGACAGGAACGTGTGCAGTAGTAGGATTGGGATCGACACTGCCAGACCCAGCTCGGTGGTCACGAGCGCCTCGCTGATGCCACCGGACATGAGCTTGGGATCACCGGTACCGTAGAGCGTGATCACGTGGAACGTGGAGATCATGCCTGTCACGGTGCCGAGCAAACCCAGGAGTGGTGCCACGGCGCCGAGCACCGCCAGCACGGCCATCCCCCGCTCCACGCGCGGCAGTTCGTGCAAGATCGACTCCTGCAGCACGCTCTCCTGGGTTTCACGATCCTCGTGACGCACGGCGAGTCCGGCCGACAGCACCTGGACCACCGGCGAACGCTTGCCGCGCGCGATGAGATCCTCAGCGGCTTTCCAGTCGTGGCTCTCGGCCAGCTCCGTCATCTTCCCCATGAGGCGGGTGGTGTTGAGCTGCACCGAGCTGAGGTCGACGACCTTGTAGATGACGATGATTAGCGCCAGCAACGCCAGGCCTAGGATCGGCCACACGATCGGTCCGCCGGAGCGCAGATGATCGGTGAGAGACTGGGCATGGCTCACCTGGCGCAGGGCCGTACCCGCGGAAATGTCCACCGGCACGCGGGCCGACTCGCCGCGGAAGTAGTGCTCGAGGTCGCTCTCCACACCCCCGCCGGGTAGCGTGGAGAGCGCCACGAACTGCTGGGTCTCCGGGGCATAGTCGAGGAACCCGGTCTCATGCGGCGTCTTGTAGGCCGCGGTGAACTTGCCCAACGTCAGGACCTTGCCCTCCTCGGGCTGCCCGTCGCGCCCGATGAACGTGCCGCGAACGAGGCGCACCTGGCCCCCGCGTACGATCTCGTCGAAGAGCACCCGCGTGAGGCCGGAGATGTCGTCGATGTCGGGGAAGTACCCGGGCTCCACCAGCTTCGACACCGCCGAAAGGCGGTCGGGGCGATCGGCCGAGAGCGGCGACTCGTGCACCAGCGTCTCCACGTCCTTCGCCGCGAGCCGCACGTTGCCCGAGATCTCCTTGAATTGCAGCTCGCTGCCGGCCCAGCGATCGGCCAGCTTCTCGCGCTGAGCATCCTGCGTGTCGATGTGTGTCTGGACTACGGCGAGTTGCTTCTCCAGTTCCGCCTGCTGGGCCTCCAGCCGCTCCACCTCGGCCATGAGCTTGGCGCGATCGGCGAAGATCTGCTGCTCGGTCTCGTGCGCCAGGGCCGCCTCGCGCTCGCGCGCGGCCTCGGCCTTCTGCATGGCCTGGCGGGAGTCCTGGGCGTGCGCGCCGCCGGCGGCAGCGATCATGGCCAGCACGGCCAGTCCAATCACGAGGAATCGTGCGATCACGATGCGGTCCTTCATGGCTGGATCCTCCCCAGCGGCAACGATGTCAACTCGACCAGGCGCAACCGCGAGGCCATCTCCATCACGCGCCCCACCGAGCGGCGGTCGCCGCCGGGCAAGTCGGACCACTGCGAGCGGGCCGGATCCCAGGTGCCCACGCGCGCGCCGTCGGGGGTGCGCCAGAACAACGCGAGACGCCCGATCCGCAACATGTCGACGAAGGTCTGCTCGCCGTCGAGGTTGATCGACTCCTGCGTCACCTCCACGGAACTGCCGTACTGGGCCTCCGCGAGCAACGCCTCGAGCAGTTGCCGCAGCTTCTCGGCCGACGGCACGTCGGGTTTCACCAGCTCCGTCCGCATCGACGCGAGCCGCCGCGTGCGCTCCTCGGGCAGGAAGGGCAGATCGTTCTGCACGCTGCTCTCGAGATGATGGAACACCGCCACCAGCGTGTCCTCGATGACGGTCTGGAGGCGGCCCGACTCGTCGAGTCGCCGTTGCAGTTCGGCCACGCGGACGTCGAGCGCCGTCGCGCGCTCCTGCTCCACCGCGATGCGGTCCTGCAGGTAGGCGATGTTCGCCCTGGCCACGCGGTAGCGATTCTCGAGGCTCCCCTGCTCGGCGGCCCAGGCGTCGGCCTTCTCCTGCGTGGTCTTCGCTGTATCGACCGCCTCCGTCACCGCGCCCTCGAGCTGCTGCGCGGTCTGGGCGTGGAGCGCGCCCGCAGCGAGCAGGAGGTACGCCGCCACCGCCGTGGATGTCCATCTGCGCATCGGCCTGTCCTTTCGCATACTGCCTTCGTTCGTCGCACTCGATCGACGACGCTCCAGAAGCTACTGGACGCCGGTCAAAGCGCCGTGAAATCCAGGTCAAGATTCTGTAAAAGCGGCCCCGCACCGGAGTGCGGGACCGCCTCTTTCTCGCGAAACGTGAGATCACTTCACGAGCTGCATCTTCTGCACGGCGCTGAAGCCGTTGCCGTCGAGGCGCGCGAAGTAAGTACCGCTGGCCAGGTCGTTGCCAGCGAACTGCACCGCGAAGCGGCCAGCCTGCATATCGGCGTCATGCAGGTTGGCGACCATGCGGCCACGCACGTCGAACACCTTCACGCTCACGTGGCCGGACTTCGGTACGTTGAACGAGATGGTGGTCGATGGGTTGAACGGGTTCGGGTAGCTGGCGATGCTCGCCACCGGCGCCGGCACGCCACCCAGATCCTCGACACCGACGATGTAGCTGGTGTTCTGCGGATCGAAGTTGGTCCAGCCGGCCGTCCACTGCTCGCTCATGGGCAGGGCCGGATCGAAGGCGCCGCGGTAGCTGACGACATCGAAGCCCGCCAGGTAGCTGTCGCTGAAGTCGGCCGTGCCGTCGAGCTCGCTGCCGACCATGGGCACGGGGTTGGGATTGTTCAGGTCGCTCATGTCGGTAAGGCCCACACTGCTCGGGTTGCGCGGCGCGCTGCCCAGGTTGTCGTAGGCCGCGGTGTCGAACCAGCTGCAGACGTCGGCCCAGCGGGAGGTCTCGTGCACGCAGCCCGCCGTGTCGCCGTCCCAGGTGCAGGTGATGCTGACGTTCTTCACGCGCAGGATGTCGTTCTGGCAGTCGGCGATCGTGTTGGCGTCACGTACGCTGAAGCCACGCGGGTAGCCGGCGAGCACGCTGTTGAAGATGCTCGTGCGCGTCGAGCGACGCAGCAGCGCGCAGTTGCGGAACTTGTTGGTCGGGGGCAGGGTGCCCACCATCGCGTCGGTGCGCTCCGGACCGACCAGGGTCACGTTGCTGAAGATCGGGAACGTCCGGGGCTCGGCCGTGGTGCCGGAGCCGTCGTTGTCGGACTCGAAACCGTTCGACTCGCCCTGCGCATCCCAGGTGGTCTCGTCGCGCAGACCGAAGCAGTACTGCAGGTGGCCCTGGAAACCGAAGTCGGTGTCGAACTCATCGTCGGTGCCGCCGAAAGCCACGAGGTGGTGCGGGTTCACTGTGCCGCCGAACCACTCGTAGCTGTCGTCGAAGGAGTAGCTCACCTGGATGTGGTGCACCTCGGTACCGGCGCCGACGCCACCTGACGTCAGACCGTTGATCTCGTTATTGAGCTGATAGCGGTAGCCGCAATACTCGATCCGGACGTAGCGCAGGATGCCCGAGCTATCGTTGGGATCGTTGCCGCCGAAGGTACCGGAGATGATGCCACCCTCGATGAGCGGATCCACCTGGTTCACCGGTGCGCGCCCCAGCAGCACGATGCCGCCCCAGTCGCCATGGGCACGCTCGCCGGCTGGCTTCATCGATGTGAAGACGATCGGCTCATTGGCGGTGCCGGTCGCCATGATCTTGCCACCCGGCTGGATGATCAGCGTGGCCACGGTGTCGGCCTGCACGACGCAGCCCTGCGGAATGGTGATGGTGTAGCCGTCGGTAACGTAGTAGAGGCCGGTCAGGGTGTAGAGGGTGTCCGGGCTGAGCGTCCGGTCCCAGTTCTGAAAGAACTCGGTGCGTCCGGAATTCAGCCCTGGGCCGAGTGTCGCCTCGCCGAGATAGAAACCGTTCGACGCCTGGGCAACACCGGCGAGTGCCAGCAGAGCCCACAGCAAGGCCATTGACTTCTTCATGAAACGAATCCTCCTCGATGAACCCATGATGCGTGCGCTTCCCTGCGGGACAGTTGTCAAGTGATGGGTCTCTCGCGTGGGAAGGAATGCTCGTGATGGACCACGTGCTCGCCAGGCGCCGGTGATTGGATCCGCCAGGCGGGGCGCGGCAACGCCGCGCCCCGCGGCCAGCGTCAGCCGGACAGGGGCAGTCAGGTCACTGGGAGCAACGATCCAAGTCGCGTGAATGGTTGCCCGTGCCGGGTACTGCCGCATGTCCAGCCAGGACGAACCGCAGTATAGGCGGGTCACGTTTCCAGGAGGTTAGGACGCGGTTATTAAGACGTGAGGAAGGCGCGTCAGAACGCAGCCGAAAGGGACGCCGAGTACGCCGTGCCCTGGCCCTCGCGCGAGTACTCGTTGCGCTCGGGACCGCTCGTGGTGATGTGGTCGTGCCCCTGGATGTCCTTCACGGCGAGCTTGAGCTTGAGCGCAGCGCCGATCCGCTGGGTCAGGGCCACGTCGACGAGGTCGCGCGGCTGGTCGTAGACGTCGGTGTCGCGCGTGTCGCCCACGGTGGCCAGGCGCCGTCCGATCTTGTTGTACAGGATCGCAATCGACGTACCCAGGGCCGGCTGCTCCCACGTGAACGACAGGTTGATCGACCACGGCGACTGCCCCTGCAGCGGGCGGGTATCGGTATACGGCACCGGAACGATGGTTCCGCCGTCGAGCGTGTCGCTGCGTGCCGCCTGGTACTCCACCTCCGACCACACGCGCGTGTAGTTGCCCGCCACGGTGATGTCGCCGAATTCGCCGTCCCAGAATCGGAACTGCTTGCGCGCCTCCAGCTCGAAGCCGTCGTTGCGCCCCTTGTCGGAATTGAACCAGGTCAACACGTTGCGCTCGGGCGACGGACGCAGGCGCTCCTCCACGGCGTCGCGCAGATCCTTGGTGAAGTAGCTGACGGCCAGCACCTCGCCGTACTGCGGGAAGTACTCGAGGCGGACGTCCCAATTCTCGATGCGGGCGCGCTTGAGGTCGGGATTGCCGATCACGTTCTGAAAACGGTTGAAATCGTAGTAGCGCACGGCCGACATCTCGCGAAACTCGGGCCGGTTCACCGAACGATAGTAGCCCAGACGCAGGTTCACGTGCTCGTCGTAGAGATAGGTGAAATTCACCGACGGCAGCGTGTCCTTGGTCTCGATCTTCGACGTCACCACCGTGCCCACGTCCTGCGCCACCACGGCGTCGACGGCCTGCGACGAGTCCTCCACGCGCACGCCGCCCGCGATACGGAACTCCTCCTGATGCACGGAGAAGGGCAAGTCGAGCATGGCGTAGTAGGCGTTGATGAAGTGGGTGCCCGTGTAGGTGCCCGAGAACGCCGTCACCGGGATGAATCCCCAGCCGCGGTCGGCACCCCACAGGCTGTCCGGGAAGATCTCCGCCGGGGGCAGCCACGCCGGCGACCACGCGTAGTCCAGGGGCGTGGCCGCCCAGGCCTCGAGATCGAAAGAACGGCGCCGCGAGCTCAAGCTCGTGCCCACCTTGATATTCGAACGCACATCCTCATCGCCGAACGGTACCGTCACGTCCACGTCGACGCCGCGGCGGAACTCCTCGAGCCACGACCACGACCGCAGGTTGTCGTTCATGATCGGAATTTCCGGATCGTCGGCATTGTACTCGATAAACTTCAGGTCCGGTTCCTTGGCGCTGTTCTCGTTGTAGTACAGGCTCCATTTCAGCTCGAGACCATGCCACCGGGGAAAGCGGTCGGTGCCGGTGAGCTGCGTGAGTTCGAGGTCGCGTTCCTGCCACTTCGTGGACTCGTGGATCCAGTTCTTCGAGGAGTCGCGCCCCTTGGCCTGCACGACCTCGTCGGACCCGCTGCGACTGTAGTTGTTCTTCAGTCCCATGCGGTGATTCTCGTCGAATCTCCAGTTGAGATTGAAGAGGCCGCCCCAGAGCACGGACGTCTTCGACCGGCGGCCCGCGCCGCGTTCGTCGGTCGGATAAGTGCGCGTCTCGGCATAGGGCCCGCTGGCGTAGTTATTGCGATAGGTGAGAGCGGCCAGCACGCCCAGTTCGTCACCGAGCACGTTGAACCTGTTGCCATGCGAGATATTGAACGAGTACCTGGACGGTGCGTTGCGCGAGCGGGTACCCCAGTTGTTCGGCAGCGAGCGCGCCAGGGCGAGGCGTTCGTCACGCGTCACGTGCGGCTCACCGCGCGGGTAGTCGCGGGTTCCGTCGTCGATCGCGAGCCAGTCGGTGTGACCGCGCCCGGCCATCTGCAGCAGCTCGTCGCCCGTCACGCCTTCCGTGCGTCCCACCGACACGCCCACGTTCGTCGTCGCGTGGTCGGGAAATTCCAGCGTGTTCACGCGCACGAGGCCGCCGCTGAAATCGCCCGGCATGTCGGGCGTGGCGGTCTTGATGACCACGGTATTGGCCAGCAGGTTGGCCGGCACCAGGTCGAAGGCGAAGCTTTTGCGGTCGCGATCGGTGTTGGCGCTGGTCACCGGCACGCCGTTGAGTTCGGTGGTATTGTAGCGATCGGTGACGCCACGTACAAAGACGTACTGCCCCTCGACCACCGTCAGACCGGTCACCCGCTTGAGGGCGTCGCCGCTGGTGGCATCGGGGGAACGGGAGATCTGCGCCGCGCTGATGGCGTCGCCCACCACGGCCGCCTGCTTGCGGTCGGCCAAGATGGCGCTCTCGGTGGTGAGGATACGGGAGGCGGACACCACCACGTCGTCCGTCGCGTACGCGCCGAAGGAGGAAAGCTTCACCGGGACGCTGGCGGCCTTGTCGGCTGTCACCTGGATGTCCGTGAGAACCTGTGTATTGTAGCCGAGATAGGCGATGCGCAGGTGATACTTGCCCACGGCCACGTCTTCGAAGGTGTAGACGCCGTCGAGGTCGGTCTGGGTGGCACGTCCGGTGCCGATGAGCACCACGTCGACGGCGATGAGTTCGTCGCCCGTGTCGGCATCGGTGATCTTGCCGGTGACGGTGCCGGTCTGGGCCAGCGCCGCGGCCGTGGTTGTGAGCAACCACGCGGCTGCGAGGATGGACGCGAGCCGACTCGTCATGCAGGAGCCTCCGGGCATGGATGCCTTGCGCAGCGATTCCCCGGGCCGACGCGGACCCGGAACGCGCACACTAGCCGGCTCATGTCAAAGGTCGGTTACGGTTCTTTGACGATTGTGTCAAAACGCGATCGGGCGCTGCCGCGATCGCGCCAAGGAGACTCGATGCCACCGATCTATCTCGACACCAACGCCACCACGCCCCTCGACCCGCGGGTGGCCGACGCGATGCGCCCCCACCTGAGCGAGATCTTCGGCAACCCGAGCAGTACGCACGCCTTCGGTGCGGCGGCGCGCGCGGCCGTCGACCGTGCCCGCGACCAGGTGGCCGCACTGCTCGGCGCAGCGCCCGACGAGATCGTCTTCACCAGCGGTGGCAGCGAGGCCAACAACCACGCCATCAAGGGCGCCGCCTGGGCGCGGCGCGACCGCGGCCGCCACCTCGTGATCTCCGCGGTCGAGCATCCCGCCGTGGCCGAGGTGGCCGCCTGGCTCGAGCAGGAGGGCTGGCGCGTCAGCCGCCTGCCGGTGGATGGCAAGGGACGGGTGGACCCTGCCGATCTGGCGGGTGTCATCGACCACACCACCGTGCTCGTGAGCGTGATGCACGCCAACAACGAGGTGGGCACGCTGCAACCCATCCGCGAGCTGGCCGCCATCGCGCATGACCATGGGGCGTGGCTGCACACCGATGCCGCGCAGTCGGTGGGCAAGGTGCCGGTGAACGTGCACGATCTGGGCGTGGACCTGCTCACGGTGGCTGGCCACAAGCTGTACGCGCCCAAGGGCGTGGGTGCGCTCTTCGTGCGCCGCGGCCTCACGCTCACGCCGCTGATCCACGGCGCCGGCCACGAGGGCGGCCGCCGCGCGGGCACGGAGAACGTGCTCGCCGAGGTGGGCCTGGGCGAGGCCTGCGCCCTCGCGGCATCCGCGTTGCCGGCGACGACGGCGCGGCTCGCCGCCTTGCGCGATCGGCTACAGGCCGGACTCCTGGCCGCGTGTCCGCAGGCCGTCGTGCATGGTGATCCGGCGCACCGATTGCCCAACACGCTGAGCATCGCCTTTCCGGACAAGCGCGCCGACGTGATCCTCGCCGCCGTGAGCGACCGGGTGGCGGCCTCGGCGGGTTCGGCCTGTCACGAAGGGTGCGACGTCATCAGCGGGGTGCTCGCCGCCATGAGCGTGCCCCCGGCTCTCGCCAGGGGTACGTTGCGGCTCTCGGTGGGGCGCTTCACGACGGAGGCGGAGATCGACGCCGCCGTCGCCACCCTCGCGGGCGCCCTGGGCTAGAACCTGCCGAGAGACACACCGGCGCGCACGGCGATGTGATCCCAGTTGTACTTGGTGCCGCCCGACTCGGAGGGCAGGTTCTCGCTCTTCGTGCGGTTGAAGTCGTAGTAGCCGCCCAGCTCCACGGGCCCCAGGCGCAGCCCGCCGCCGGCCTCGAAGCCGATATTGTTCGACGACGTCTTGAAGTCCGCGAAGCCCGACAACTCGTCGCGATAGCGGTTGTGGTAGAGGCCAACCCCCGCGCTGAGGAATGCCTGGATCTGCGCGTCTGGCTCGCCGAAGAACCGTTGCAGATCGATCCCGTAGCGAAACGTCTGCGTGTCGATCTTGAATCCGTGCTCGGTGCCGTCGACGTCGGTGACTCCCTCGAAGTTGCCGAAGTTCGCGTAGTGGATGGCCGGGCTCACGGCGGTGTGCGGATCGAGGTAGTAGCGATAGCGCACGCCGAACGCGTAACCCGTGTCCGCCCCGAGCCCCTTGTCGGTGCCGAAGAAGTCGTCGCCGAGATCACCTTCGGGGATCACGGCTCCGACCTCGCCCACGAACTCGTTGCGCAGGTCCCACGGCGTCGTGGACACGTATTGCCCGTGTCGATCGCGCTGGTAGGGTCGGGCCGCGCTGGCCTGACACGGCAGGCCGAGGTCGAGAAGTTGCAGCCCCAGGAGCACCATCAGGATCGCGAGAAGTCGTCCACCGGTTCGCATGACTTGCCTCCTTGTCGGGTCCCGGCTGCGGCATGCATGCGCGGTGCCCATATCCGCTGGTTCTCTCTAACTTGCTCTCCACCCTAGCGTTATCGGCGCCATCCGGCCACCCCTGGGCCGTGGCCGCAGTGTCCCGTCCGGGACAGCGGTGTCCTGCAAAGGAGACGCCGTCAGCGGTCGAGGATGGCGCGCACCCGCGTGAGCAACTCATGCGCCCGGAAGGGCTTCTGCAGCAAGTCCCCTGTCACCTTGAACATGTACTCCGACTCGAGCACGCTGGCGGGATGGCCGCTGCAGAACAGTACCGGCACCGCGGGCTTCAGCTCGCGAATGTTCTCGAAGAGCGCGCGGCCATCCATGCGCGGCATGACCACGTCGAGCATCAACAGCTTCACCTCGGCGGCGTGCGCCATGAACAGCTCGAGAGCATCCTCGCCGTCGCGGGCCGCGATCACCTCGTAACCCGCATCCTCGAGCATGTGAGTGGTGAGGTGTCGGATCAGATCGTCGTCGTCCACGAGCAGGATCAGCTCACCGTGCCCGCGCGGCCCGGAGGCGGTGCCGGTCACCGCGGGCTCGGCCACCGTCACCGCCATCACCGGCAGGTAGATCGTGAAAACGGTGCCGCGATCCAGCTCGCTCTCGAAGTCGATGTACCCCTGATGCTGCTTCATGATGGAGTACGCGGTGGCGAGCCCCAGGCCCGTGCCGTACCCGAACCCCTTGGTGGTGTAGAACGGTTCGTACACGTGGTCGCGCGCCGCGATGGGGATGCCGCACCCGTCGTCGCGGACGGACACGCGCACGTAGCGGCCGGGACGCGCCCAGGGGCGCGTGATGCGGAATGCCTGATCGATCTCGAAATTGGCGGTCTCGATCGTGACGGTGCCCTCGCCGGGCAATGCGTCCCGGGCATTGAGCACCAGGTTCATCAGGACCTGTTCCATCTGGCGCGGATCGGCGTACACCGGTGCCAGGTCGGGCGTCTTGTGCACCTCGACACGGATGCCCGGCCCCAGCACCGAGGCGAGCAGGCGCACGAGTGCCGCCACGGCATGGTCGAGATCGACGACCTGAGGATTGATACTCTCGCGCCGACTATACGTGAGGAGCTGTCGCACCAGCTCGATAGCGCTGCTGCTCGCCGCGCTGATATGCCCGATGGCCTCAGCGCCGGCACTGTCCTCATCAAAGGAGCGCTCGAGCAGCTCGGCGTAACCCTGGATCACCTGCAGCAGGTTGCTGAACTCGTGGGCCACGGCGCCGGCCAGCCGTCCCACGGCTTCCATCTTCTGCGCCTGGCGGAGCTGCACCTCCAGCTCGTGCCGCTGGGTGATGTCCTGCAGGAACGAGTAGATCTCCTGCTCGCCCGTCACCGGATTGGCCGCCAGGCTGGCCGAGATGTCCGCCGCGAAGAGCGAGCCGTCGGCGCGGCGCAGCTCGCCTGTCATGCGAGTCCACCCCTCCGCCGAACCGAACAGGCGCTGGATCAACGCGTGGCGCTGCTGGCCATCGTTGTGCACGATCGCCACGCCGCCGGCGGCGTTCACTTCACGGGTCATGCTCTGCACATCGGCGTAGCCCAGCATCTCGGCCATGGCCGGGTTCGCGAAGCGCAGCCGGCCGTCGCGCGTCGTGATGGCGATGCCCAAATGGGCCGCCGCGAAGAGGTTGCGGTAGATCGCGTCGCTGTCGCGTAAGGCCGCCTCGGCCTGCTTGCGCTCGGTGATGTCCTCGGCTACGCCCACCACGAGCGGGCGCCCCTCCGCCGACGTGTCCACCAGCACCGTGCGCGCGTGCAGCCAGCGTACGTCGCCGTCGGGCCGCACGATGCGGAACTCGTGGTCCAGGGCGCTGAACCGTTCGATGGCAGCCTTGAGCGCACCGGCCAGGGTCTCGCGGTCCTCGTGGTGAGCCATGTCGAGCCACACGGTAAGGCCCTGCTGCATGATGACGTCGCGCGGCAATCCGGTCACCGATTCGAAGGCGGGATTGAGGTAGAGGATCTCGTCGCGCGAACGCAGCCACACGATCTCGCGCATGCCCTCGGTGATGTAGCGTAGGCGCTGCTCGCTCTCGTTCAGGGCGCGCGACGTCTCGCGCGACGCCGTCACATCGCGCGAGACGCAGACCACCTCGGGCTGACCCGGCACATCGGCCGACTCGCCCACGTGCGCCACCGTCTCCAGCCACACGATCTTGCCGTCGCCGCGCTGAATCTGTACATCGAGCCGGTCGGCGTCGCCCCGCGTCACGAGGTCGCGCCAGCGACGGGCCAGGTCGTCGGCACCGATCACCGCGAGCCCCGCCGTAGGTGTGCGCCGCCCCACCAGATCGGCCGGCGCCACGCCGAGCACCTCTCGGCAGGCCGGCGATGCGTAGAGCACGGTACCGTCGGCCGCGTGGCGCGAGAACAGGTCGCCCGCCGCCTCGAACTGCAGTAGCAGATGCTGCTGGCGCTCCCGCAAGCGCTCGAGCATCCGCACACGCCGGTGCATGTACCACGCAAGCAGCACGCCGCCCGCGAGCCAAAGGGCGACGTACCCTGTACGCAGCGCCAGGTGCAGGGGCGGCACGTCGGTGATCAGGGCACCCATGAAGCTGAGCGACTCGTGGCCGGGCACGGCCACCTGGCACGTACGGCAACCCAGATAGAGGAAGAGCGCGTCGAGAACCCAGTGGGCCAACCCCAGGGCCAGGGCAACGGGCAGTACGCGACGCAGCAGGAGCTTCAAGACGTCGTCCTCACGATTCATGGGGATCGGTCGGGCTCGCTTTCCCGGACAAAAACTGAATAGTCGATTTCCCGGGAAACGCACCCCCATTCGTGGCCGGCAAGGCCTGCGTTGCTGCCCGTGGGCCCGATCTGGTATCCTTGGGAGGTCGCCATGCACCCGTCGCCGGCCGGCGCCGGTGACCCGCCCCGTCCGGGAGACCGCCATGCGCCGAATCCTGACCGTCATCGTCCTGTTGCTCGCCGGCATCGCCGCCGCCACCCCGGCAGCCGACCGCAGCCTCGTGCTCGTGCGCACCGACGAGGGGGGTGGCCGGGCCGTCACCAGCAAGGGCCTCATGCTGGTGGCCCCGGTGCCCGGCGGCTACCTGGCGCTCCTCGGCGCCGACGAGAGGGCGCACCTCGACGGCTGGGGAGTCGCCCATACGGTGGTCGCCGCGCACGACGATCCCGCCGACGCGTATATCGTGCAGTACGACGCGGCCAACGACCACGGCCCGTCACTGCCGCCGACCGCGACGACGCTCTTCACCGGCGAGGGCTACCGCATTGTGCGGCTGCCCGCTGGCGACGTCGCCGGGCTCATGTGCGTCCCGCACCTCCAGCGCGTATTCCGGCGGCCGCTGCGCTTCGTGAGCAAGGCGTGGCAAGAGCCGGCTCTGCCCAGCGAACCGGATGCCGACATCGCTGCCATCGTCGCCGCCGTCGAGCAGGCCTCGTTGCAGAGCACCGTGCAGACGCTGCAGGATTTCGGCACCCGCCACAGCCAGTCCGCCGGCGGCCTGCAGGCCTCGTACTGGATCCGCGATCAGTTCCTGAGCTATGGCTACGCCGACGTCGTACTGGACGACTACAATAGCTGGAACGACAACGTCGTCTGCACCAAGACCGGCGCCGTGCATCCCGACCGCATCATCGTGATCGGCGCGCACTACGACTCGATCAACCCCAGCAATAACAACGACGCCCCCGGCGCCGACGACAACGCCACCGGCTCCACCTGCGTGCTCACCGCTGCGCGCCTCTTCGCCGACCACGAGTTCGAGAACACCATCGTGTTCATCACCTTCAGCGGCGAGGAGGAGGGACTCTACGGCAGCGAGGCCTGGGCGAACGAGGCGGCCGCCCAGGGCCTGGACATCGTCGCCATGGTGAATCTCGACATGCTGGCCTACCGCGCCGCGGGCGACGCGGCCGACTGCGACGTCGTCGTCAACACTGCCAGTCAACCGCTGCGCGAGGTCACGTACGACTGCGCAGCCACCTACGTGCCCGGTTTCGCTCTCGTGGATGGCAGCCTGCCCCTGGGCGCGAGCAGCGACCACGCCTCGTTCTGGGCCGCTGGCTTCCGCGCCGTGATGCTCTTCGAGGACACGGGCCAGTACAGTCCCTACATCCACACCGCGAACGATGTCATCGGCACCAGCGCCAACGACTTCGCCTTCATGGCCCAGAACGTGAAGGTGGCGCTGGCCACCACCGCGGCCCTGGCGCGGCCCTTCCGCGTGGCCATCGTGCACACGCCGCTCGTGCATCAGGAAGGCCTCGGTCCGTTCCCCGTCACCGCACAGGTGCTCGCCGCGTCGGCCGTGGATCCCGGCAGTGTGCAGCTCCATGTGCGCGTGGACGGCGGCGCGTTCGCCACCACGGCCATGGCGCCCACCGGCCAACCCGACGAGTACACCGCCGCCATCGCCACCCAGCCCGCCGGCTCGGAGGTGGAGTACTATCTCACAGCCGGCGACGACGGCGGCCACACCGCCAGCAGTCCCGACGGCGCGCCGGCCGCCACATATGCCTTTCGCACGGGCGTCGACCACGTGCTCGTCGACGACGCCGAGGCCGATCAGGGCTGGAGCTTCCAGGCCCCAGGCGATTTCGCGGGCACCGGCATCTGGGTACGCGCCGATCCCGTGGGGACGGCATACCAGCCCGAGGCCGATCACACGCCCGATCCCGGCCACATCTGCTTCGTCACCGGCAACGGCGTACCCGGCGGCGCCAACGGCGATCAGGACGTCGACGGTGGCGCCACCACTCTCACGTCGCCCGTCTTCGACCTCGCCGGCGTCACCTGGGCCGAGATCTCTTACTGGCGCTGGTACGTCGACGAGACCAGCCACGACGACGACTTCGTCGTCAACATCTCCAGCGACGGCGGCGTCACCTGGACCAACCTCGAGACCGTGACCGACACCGCCATGCCCTGGGTCCATGCGGCCTTCACCCTCCCCCAGGGCTCCATCGCCCTCACCGATCAGATGCGCCTGCGCTTCGTCGCGAGCGACGAGGCAGGCGCCAGCCTGGTCGAAGCCCTCGTCGACGACGTGATGATCGTGGCCACTCGCGCCGGCGGCCCCACGGCGACCGGCGACACGCCCGCGGTCGCCGCGAGCCTGGGCGCCTACCCCAACCCCTTCAATCCGCGTACCACGTTCGCTTATACGTTGCCGCGTTCGGGCGACGTGACGCTGCGCATCCTCGACGCCGGCGGCCGCGAGGTGGCGCGTCCGATCGCGAGCCCCCAACCGGCCGGCCCCGGTGCGTATGCCTGGGACGCAGGGCAACTGCCCAGCGGCGTCTACCTGGCGCGTCTGGAGCTGGACGGCCGCGTGCTCGTGAGCCGGAAGCTGACCCTGGTAAGGTGATCAATCAGGCGGCTCCGGCGCCTCGCGTGAAACCGGAGCCACCACGCACAATCTCTTGTATCATTGCTGCTTGCCGCATCGACACCACCACGAAACCAGCGGCACCGGGTCCGACGTATACAACCTTTTCGCGAGCGTTCAAACCTCTGCCCCCCGGCCGCCGTCCAAAGGGAGCATGACGATCATGGACCCCGTTCCCGAGACCTTTCCCGAGGATCCGACGATGCAAGCGCAGGCAGCCCTCCAGCCTCTCACCGCCGGCCCCGACGCGCGCGTCCACGACGACGTGCTCGTGACGGCCGCACGGCGGGGCGAGCAGGCGGCCTTCGAAGCACTCTACCGCCGGCACGCCGCCACCACGTATGGGCTGTGTCTGCGGCTGGTGGCCGACGCCACGCTTGCCGAGCAGCTCACACAGGACGCCTTCGTGCGCGCCTGGCAGCGGCTCGGCAGCTTTCGCCAGGAGGCCCGCTTCGCCACCTGGCTGCACCGGCTCACCGTGAACGTCGTGCTCGACTGGCGCCGCCAGCGCGATCGCCGGGGCCGGCGCGAGGTCGCCGCAGACGACGCCGGGGGGCTCGACACTGCCGCGACCGCCCACCCGGCCCCGCCGCCCGCCGTGGCCGAACGCCTCGACCTCGAACGTGCCATTGCACGCCTGCCCGAGGGCGCGCGCACCATCTTCGTGCTACACGACGTGCAGGGTTTTCCGCTCAAGGAGATCGCTGCCTTGCAGGGTATTGCCGAGGGCACCGTCAAGGCCCAGCTCTTCCGCGCACGTCGCCTGCTACGGGAGGCACTGAAATGACGTCCTGCGAGCACATCCGCTCGTTGCTGAACGACGAGATCGACGGCCGACTCGATGCCGCCGCCCACGCCCAGGTAGCCGCCCACCTCGCCACCTGCGCCGACTGCCTGGCCGAGCGCAACGCGCTGGCCTCGCTGGTGGGGTCGGCCCGCGAGCTACCCGGCGGCATCGAACCACCGCATGACCTATGGCCGCGCATCGCCGATCGCCTCGAGGCGCCGTCGGCGTTGTCCGGGCTGGCCGCGAGGTCGGCCTGGCGCGCACGGACCGCATACCTGCCGCAGGCGGCGATGGCCGTGGCGGCCTGCCTCGCGCTCGTGCTACTGTGGCCATCGCGGTCTCCGCACGAACATGCCGGCGACAGCCCCATCCCGAACGACCTCGTGACCCTCGACACCACTTACGAACACGTGCGCGCCAGCCTCGACAAGATGCTCGTCGCCGGCTGCGACCGGCTATCCGACCCCACCTGCTCCGACCTGAAATCAAGCGTGCAGACCCTCGACGAGTCGGCCGCCGCCGCGCATGACGCCCTGAGCCAGGCGGGCGGATCGCCTCGCGAGACCATGCTCCTGATCAACACGTACCAGCTCACGATCGACCGCGCCCGCGGTCTGGCCAGCCGGCTTGCCCGGATCTGACGAGGAGGCCCATCATGTCGTCCCTGCACCGTAACCGCACCCTACAGTTCGCCGCCGTTCTGGTGGCCGCCGCATGCGCTGCGCTCCCCACCCTCGCAGCCGACCGCAACGTGAACGAGACCCGCAAGGTCGACGCCGACGCCCGCATCACCATCGAGAACATGGCCGGCGAGGTGGAGGTGACCGGCTGGGACAGGAAAGAGGTGTCGATCACCGGCACCCTCGATCCCAAGGCCGACGAGCTATCCATCGAGGGCGGCGGCAAGTCGCTGCACATCGAGGTCAAGTACCCGCACAAGCGCAATCTGAACATCGACGAAGGCAGCCACCTCACGCTCAAGGTGCCGCAGGGCTGCGAGCTGCGCGTGGAGACGGTGTCGGCCGACGTGAAGGTGTCCGACCTCACCGGCGACGTGCGTCTGGCCTCCGTGAGCGGTGACATCGATGCCCAGGGCAAGTTCGCCGATCTGAACATCGAGACCGTGAGCGGCGACCTCGACGTCGAGGCCACAGCGAAGCGCTGCACCTTCTCCACGGTGAGCGGCGAGATCGACGCCCGCGGCCTCGGCCGCGAGGTGACCACCTCCAGTGTGAGCGGCGACGTCACCCTGGAGGCCGGCGATCTCGTCACCGAGTTGCGCGTGGAAACCGTGTCGGGCGAGGTCGAGGTGCAGGCCTCCCCCGCGAAGGATGCCGACTGGAAGGTGTCGAGCCAGTCCGGCGACGTCGACCTCTGGCTGTCCGCGAAGGTCGACGCCGAGTTCGACATCGAGACCTTCTCCGGCGACATCCGTGATGGTTTCGGCCACGAGGCCGAACGCACCTCCCGCTTCGCTCCCGGCCAGGAGCTCAAGTTCACCCAGGGCAGCGGCGGCGCCGAGATCACGGTGAACGCGTTCAGCGGCGATGTGACGATCAGGCGGAAGTAGGCGCAAAGTCAATGGCAACGCGGCCGCGGTACCGGGGCGTCCGGACTCCGCGACCGCGATGCCGTGCTGATTCCCGACGTGATATCAATGCCCTCGCGACGCTGCATGCGACCGGAACCATGCGTCCGCGACCGTTGCGTGCAGCAATGTCGTGAAATACTCGCGGATCTCCGGTCGGCGGCCGGCCGGGAACGCGTCCACGACCGCGCACACGTCCGCGCGAAACGTCGCCGACTCGTCGCCATATCCCGTCAATCCGAGGATCACCGTCTGGAGCTGCCAGCAGGGAAACGCGTCGGTCCCGGGGTGCTTGCCACGGCGGTATTCGTCCCAGATCTCACGCAGGCAGGCCAGGGTCCGCGCATCGTGGGGCTGGCGCAGGATCTGTTGCGCAGCCCACATGATCGTGCCGGCGGGATGGTGCGGGCTCACCAGCATGAGCACCAGGAGGTCGCGGTCCTGAGGATCGACGCGCATACCGGAGAGGGCGCGGACATCGGCGTACGGAAACTGCTCACGACGTGCCGCATACGGGGCGGGCAGAATGTCGAATCGACCGGGTTTCTCGTCGAGCAACGCCCCCAGCTGCGCCCGCGATAGCGTGCGGGTCGCCGCGAATGCCGGCTGCTCGAGCAACCAGGGCGTGATCAATCTGTCGCTCGCCAGCTCGCGCCAGTTGGCGTCGTCGAGGCGTTCGGTAGCGAGACGCGGGAACTCGTAGTACGTCGAGATGCTCCCGCGGCACACCTGCCGCCGCCCGCCCGTCTCGACGACGACGTAGAGCACGCGCGGGCGCCCGACGGCAGCTTCCACGCAGCTCTCGGCGCTCACCGCCACGTCAATCACGCAGGATATCGGGGTCTCCGCGATCGGGGAGCTGTTGTCATTCATCGACAGGCGTTTCAGGCGTCCCGGCATGCCGCGCAGCAGTTCGCAGTCGGCCGGTGTCTGAGGCTGCCCAGCCAGCTCACGCCTCGCGAGATCCTCGAGCTGGGCCATCAGCTCCTGGAAGTCGGCCCAGCGGTCAAGGCACGCACGCATCCGCGACTGTGTGTTGTGTTTCCGGATCGCGTCGAGCATGTCCATATAGGCCGCCTGGATCCGCGTGAACTCATCAAAGCTCGCACCGCGCCGCTTCAGGTCGTCATATTTCGGTGCGGGATGGGCTTGCCGCCACGCCTGGATGTCGACCGCCCGCCCGAGGCGCACATCCAGTTCTTCCCACAGCCCGCACGCGTGGCCCGCGTCGACGATCTGCCGCGCGAGGTCGCGCAGGCCGCGATAGAAGTCGGGATAGGGCTCGACGTAACCATGAAAGGCGTCGGTGACGGCAGAAAGGCCAGAATACATGTGCGCCTCCTTGACGAACACGTGCGTCACGTGGCGCAACTCCGCCCAGGCGGCAAGGGTGGTGTTGAGCTGCTTGTCCCGCCAGGCGTCGGTCGCCAGTGCAGTCGGCGCGCCGGGAGGCGTCGTCATGAGGGTGGCGAGGACATCGAGTCCTGTGGAATTCAGGGATGCCATTCGCGGCATCAGATCCGGCGTGGCGAGGACCCGTTCCCATGCCTTGCGTGCGCCGGGATCGAGGGTCTGCGATCGCAGGTCGCGCGCATGGTCGCTGCCGAGCAACGCCGCCGCCATGTCGAACCCCGAGACGGGCCAGACACCGCTGTCCATCAGCCGTTGGAAGAGCCGCGCGTCGGGCGTGGACCGCAGACCGAACAGGCGCACGCCGCGCGCTTGGCCGGGCGAGTACGCGAAGGCGTCGGTGTTGACCACCGGTGCCGGCAACGTGGCAAGCGCAGCGTCGAGTGCATCGGCCACCACGGAGTCGTGCCGGCCCGCGGCCAGGGCCGCGTCCGGCGCGGCTCCGGTCACGCGCCCAATCACCGCGAGGACATCGGCGGGAGTCGCGTCGTCAGCAGGGCCGAAGAAGAGCGTCAGCAGCGTATCGACGGCTTGCCATCGGGCGAGGAGATCGGAGTCGGCGGCTAGAAGCGACGCGAGCAGAATGGCGTCGCTCTTGCCCTGCGCCTCGCTCAGGCGCCACGTGAAGCGACCGCACCAGGTCATCGCGCGGAAGAACGCCTGGTCAGTCTGCGGATCGCTGTGTCGGCCACGCGGCCGATAAGCCGCGTAGTCCTCGGTCCGCCCGCGCAACGGACTGTCGGCCGGTCCCTCGGCGTTGTCGACCAGAAGCACCTCGTCGTCGACCATCGTCGCGTATATCGACGGCAATACCGGTAGGTCGCCAGCATCGAGCAACCGCGCCGCCACGCTGGCCATGGCCCCAACACGCCACGCCGACTCCCGCGTCTCCGGATCCGCGTTGGTCCCACGGCGGGTCGCGGCACGCGCCAGATCGGCCGTGAAGTGGGTAAGCATGTCGTGCAGGCTGACGGTTTCCAGCGACTCGTACGTCGTCGCCGTCAGCCGCATGAATGCGTGCCATATGGCATCGGAAGTGACGAAGGGGTACTCCGGTCGCAGCAACTCGAAGTGCTCGTTCGCCTCCTCGTCGCTCACGGCCACACCCTGCTTCTGGAGCTGGTCGAGCACCGCAGCCGACACGGAGAACGGACACATCAACCCTCTCGCCGCCGCCGCATGAAGGCGCAGGGCGCGCGTCGCCTTGTCCTGCAGCATCTCCGCGTCGCGCTCGCACTGGTTGCGGAACCCCGTGCGCCGACGCTCGTCCCAACCGGGCTGGGTCGACGCGGCGGCGAGGCTATCGGCCAGCGCCGGCATCTCGGTCAGGGCGTGGAGAGCCTCGCGCGACCCCGATCCCGGGATCTGTGCGAGCGCGTCGATGGTGTCGAACATGTCGGATTTCGTCCAGCGACGGGTTGCCATGACGACGTCCAGCGCGCGCGGATCGCGCAGCGAGACCAGGATGTGGCGGCCAACGCCCTGCGAGGTCGCGGCGGAGAGCGTATGTTGGACGCCGTACATCGCCAGGCGGTCGGCACGCGAATTCTCGATCTCCAGCGCCGGCAACGCAGCGAGCCGAACGGCCAGCTCGGCGGCCGCCGGATGCGGATAGAACTCGAGGAACCGCAGGGCTACGCGGACCGAATCCGGCACCGCCGCCGGCACGGGCCCTTCATCGAGATAGTGATCCACCCGCGCGACGCAGAATCTGGTCAGCGTGTCGATGGAGGCAAGATCGTGGGGCAGACGACCGGCGTCGAAGGCGTCGTCGTCGAGATAGTCGTCCCAGTTCTCCCGCGCCTGCGCGCTCGCCAGCAGCAGCACCGCGGCCATCCCCAGCGTCCATGTGATCCTGCGCACGACGTCCCTCCCTCGATCCGTGAATATATGGAAGCGATCCGGCCGGACCAACGCCTACCGGTGCCGGCACCACAAGCGCCTTGCCCATCTTCACCATCGTCGACATCACCACAGCAAGGGCCAGGAAGCCTCCCGCCAGTGACGCCACGACCTCATCCTCCCGACCATCTTGACATCGCGCGTCATATGTCTTGCAACGTTTGACATGAATCGATCCGAGAACGAGCTGGTCGTCGGTGAGGTCGCGATCACCGGACTTCTCGACACCCTCCGCAAGAAATTCGCCGCTCCCGCCGAAATGCTCGCAAAAGTCGAGGCTGTTCCTGCGCCAGTTCGAGATCATTCCGCGACCCGCCGAACCCCGTCCGTTACCGGTCCGCGGTTCCGATGATCGCTGGGTTCTCGCCAATGCGATCGCAGGTCTCGCTGACGTGATGGTGACCGGAGATCATGGTCGGCTGAGCGCGACCGTCCGACATGCGCCGGCGCAAGACGCGAAAGACCGGCGTGCCGCATCCACCGGATTCGTCCTTCCCGCCCCCGCTAACTCCTGCTAGTATCCCCGCTTCCCCACATAGGAGGTGACTCGATGTCCGACCGCGAGCGCGCGCAACTCGACCTACCCGAGAATGCTTACCGGGAACTGGAACCCGGCGAGACCTACACGCCCATCATCGACCAGGAGAGCGGCGTGCCCGAGGTGACGCCCCGCTCGATCACCTTCGGACTGGTGATGATCGTGGTCTTCTCGGCGGCGGCCGCGTACATCGCGCTGAAACTTGGCCAGGGTATCGAGACGGCCATCCCGATCAGCATTCTTGCGGTCGGATTCTCGGCGATGGTTGCGCGCAAGAGCATCCTCATCGAGAACGTGAACATCCTCGCCATCGGCGCCACCTCCGGCATCGTGGTGGGCGGGTCGGTCTTCGTGATGCCGGCCATCTACATGTTGAATCTGCAGAGTTCCAGTGGCCTCCAGACATTCCTGCAGATCTTCCTCGTGCCCTTCCTGGGCGCCGTGCTCGGGGTGCTCTTCCTGATCCCGTTCCGCAGCTACTTCACGGATGAGATGCACGGCAAGTTGCCGTTCCCCGAGGGCACGGCGACCACCGAGATCCTCGTGGCCGGCGAAAAGGGCGGCGACCAGGCCAAGGTGCTGGTATATGCGCTCGGCATCGGCATCGTACTCGACTACCTCGCCCTCGCCCTCTCCGCCTGGAGCGACACGTTCACCACGGCCGCCATCGACAAGCTGAACGCCTTCACCGACAAGACCAAGGCCGTCTTCGCCATGAACACGTCGGCCGCGGTGCTGGGCCTGGGCGTGATCATCGGCGTGAAGTACGCGTCGATCATCATGGCCGGGTCCTTGCTCGCGTACTTCGTGCTCATTCCCCTGTTCGCGCACCTGAATCCCATCCTGGCCGCCCACAGCACCGGCGATATCTTCTTCGGGTTCACCGCGGACGGCGTGACCATGGGCGGGGTGCGCAACATCGGCATTGGCGGCATCTTCGCCGCCGGCGTGATCTCGATCCTCAAGATGGCGCCGGTCATCAAGCAGGCCCTGCAGCAGATGCTGACCCAGCTCTTCAAGCATCATGACGCGGGCGGCGGCGGCTCGCGATTGAACCGTGACATCAAGATGTCGACGGTCGCGGTCATGGGCATCGCGCTCGCCGTGATCATTTTCGTGTACTTCCGCCTCGTGGTGGTGGCCAGCGTGCCCCACGCCACGGCCATCGCCCTGGTGTCGCTGGTGCTGACGTACTTGATCGTGTTTCTGTTCTCGGCCGTATCGGCCTGGGCGGTGGCCATGATCTCGGTGACGCCCATCTCCGGCATGACCCTCACCACCCTGATCATCGCCGCCGTCCTGCTTGCCGCTTTCGGCCTGTCGGGCGCGTCGGGCATGCTCGCCATCCTCCTCATCGGCGGCGTGGTGTGCACCGCGCTGTCGATGTCCGGCTCGCTGGTCACGCAGTTCAAGATCGGCTACTGGCTCGGTTCCACGCCCCGGACGATCCAGTGGAGCAACATCCTGGGCTCGGCCCTGGCCAGCCTCACGGTGACAGCCGTGATCATGCTCTTCGCCAAGGTCTACGGCTACGGCACCCCCACCGCCGTCCACCCGCACCCCTTGCCCGCCCCCCAGGCCGGCGCCATGGCCGCCGTGGCCAACGCCTTCCTCGGCGGCCAGGGCGCCCCGTGGCTGCTCTACGTCGTGGGCGCGGTGATCGCCGTGGTGGTGTCGATGCTCGGCGTGTCGGCCCTGGCCTTCGCCCTGGGCATGTACCTGCCCATCGAGCTGAACAGCCCCATCCTGCTGGGCGCCATCGTCGGCTGGCTCATCATGCACAGCTCCAAGGACCCGGCCACGTCCAAGGCCCGCAGCGACAAGGCCATCCTCATCGCCTCGGGTCTCATCGCCGGCGGCGCCCTCGCCGGTGTCTTCGATGGCATCACGAAGATGGTGCTCTCCGAGGGCTTCCACGTCGATCCGGACACGTTCGGCTTCCAGAGCTGGCTGCCGGGTGTCTTCACGCCGGGCTTCCAGAACTGGCTGGGTTTGATCGTGTTCCTCGGACTGGCGACGTTCCTGTACGTGGATGCGAGGAAGGCGAAGGCGGAAGGCTGATGCCGGTGTGATGCCGAGGAGTCGTGAACGGGGCTGGGCGCTGTCCGGCCCCGTTCTTGATTTCACGCGATACGATTCGCGATCGCGGCACCTGTCCCCTCGAGATGCGGCACACCCCCGGCCGCGCGCGCCTCATCGTGCACGCCCCGCACCAGCCCATGCCCTTCCAGCACCCAGTACACGACGACCACGATCACCGCGGCCACGACCACGAGCCGGCGGCGAGAGACGCGCAACGCCGACCGCCGACGCCCGCGCCATGCCACGACGAGCAACCCTACCGGCGCCAGCAGTCCCTCGAGCAACGCGCCGCGCAATGCCGGCCACCGCGGCCCGGGATAGAAGAAGACACTCGCTCCCACCACGCCGGCCGCCACGAGATACGCCACCACCAGAGGCCATCCGCCGGGCAACCACCGCGCCACCGCGCGCAAGGTCACCGCGTAGAGCGCCACGCCGACGGCCTCGAGAACGACCCGCGCGCCACTGGCGCCGGCACCACGCAGCACGAATGCCCAGTCCCCTGCACCCGTCACGGCCGACGACAAGACCGTGCCGGCCGCCCAGAATCCGTTGAACGCCACGACGAACGCCAGGAATACCTGCAAGACCGAATCCCGTACGCGCACCAGCGCCACGAACGCTGCCATCGAGACGAGCAGGTTCATCACCGAGCCCCCCGCATCCACGAACGGCGTGCCGGGACTGCAGCGAAAGTAGACCGTGGTCAGCAGTGTGATGTGCCCACCGCTCAGCAGGCACGCAGCCCCGTGCCCGAGCACCTCGTGCGCGACGCTCGCTGCGATGATCGCCAGGGCCGCGAGCCCGCTCAGCGTAGGGATGTGGACATCATGCCTGGGCACCGGATCACCCGCCGGGATTCGCGATGATGTAGGTGCTCACGGTCCTGTGCACACCCTGGAACATCATCGTTCCCGATCGACTGTGCGCAAACCCCGCCCGCAAGAGCGTGCGCTGCGATGCCACGTTGTCCGCCGCCGTGACGCCGATGATCCGCGCCAGCCCGAACCGCGCGAGCGTCCATTTCACGGCCGCCGCGGTCGCCTCGGTCGCATAACCTCGCCGTTGGTACGCCTCCGCGATCCCGAACCCGATCTCCACCTCATTTTCGAACGGGCTGAACCCCACGTGCCCGACCAACACGCCGTCGGCCCGATGCTCGATGGCAAGCGCGTACGGCCCGCCGCGCGGGGTGCCGGGGTCTTCGTAGGCCGCCACGAGATCCGCGATCACCGACTCCGCGTGCGCGAGATCACGGTACACCTGGCTCGGCAACCACATGCGTGCACCGGGCTCGCGGCTGAGAGCGAGGACTCGCGTGGCGTCGTCGGTGGTGAAGTGGCGCAGAAGGAGGGATGTGGTTGCGAGGGGGGGTTGCATGGTCGTTCAAGGCCTCACTCTTCCATCGCGTCGGCCGCGCACGTTCTTCGGGCGTCGTCAGGTCACCGCCTCCACCGAATGTCGCGGTCGTACTATCCGGTCGCTGTCCACGCACGTCATCATAAACGACGAGCGCGATGATCACCAGGATACCCGCGAGGATGTTGACCTCGATCGAGAAGTCACCGAAACAACAAACGACCGCGAACCGAAGCCTCGACCGTAGATCGAAGCAATACGGAGGATACTCGACGACCAGGACTGGCACTACGACCGGCGCGCTATGCCGTGCTTTTCGCCCACCGAAAATGCCTCACAAGCACCACGATCCATACCGCCACAAGGAAAAGAAACACCCCCGTGCCCACCCACATCGCCGTCCCCGACAGGACCGGCGGCGTGTGGTGATTAGCCCGGACCACCAGCCCGTGCACGAACGCCAGGAACGCCGCGAGCATTACCCCCATGAAGGCGCCGTGCCACTGCAGGAAGGCGATCGTCTCCGCGCGCCGCGCCGGCGCCAGCCAGTAGTTGCGATGGGGCAGGTTCACGAACGTTACCGGGATCACCCGCACGATCGACCCGAGCGCCCCGATGAACATCGGCAACGCGACCACGAGCGCCAGCGTCACGCGCAGGTACTCGTCTCGCGGCATGAATCCATCGGCCCGCCCCGCGGCGTCGAAGTGCGACGCGATGCGCATCGGCAACTCCTGCGAAGTCACCATGACATAGATGACTGCCGCCGCCAGCACACCGAAATAGGCAATGGCCAGAGCGCTTCGTCTCACTTTTTCACCCGCGATTCGAACGGTCGTGGCCTCGCAAGACACGTGAGGAACTGCGAGACGCTACTCGGGAAAGCGCCGGACCTGATGCCCATCATCGCAAGGTATCGCCCGCACTCTCACGACGTGTCTCGCACCCGAGTCCTCTCCTGCAGCATTCGCAGTAACGCTCCGGCCCGATCGACCTTGAAGCGATACTCGACGTGCCCGGTGAAGCCCTGCTGCATAACCGCCGCGTCACACTCGATGACGAGCATCTCATCGCCATCGACCCGCAACGCGAACTTCGTCCACCGTGGGTCGTCGAACGCGATATCAATCACCTTGCGCCGAAACGCCAGGGCCACACACCGCCGTCGAGTGACGGCGATCGCCCCCGTGAACCACTCCCGACGCCGCGAGAAGTACTTGCCGTGCCCCCGAAAATCGCGATAGGTCACCGATCCGCTCAGCTCCTCCTCCACCGTGAACCCTCCCTCGGCTGCGAGCACGTCTCGCACGCTCCCCGGCAACCGCCCGACCCGAAAGAGCCGATAGAAGATCGACCGCCCCATTCAAACCCACCGCTCGATATCACGTATCATCCGTCTTCCTCTGCAAAGCGATGGCAAGCGCAACATGCGACGATTTGCTGACCATGATCGTCCCCCAAGCTGGCAGCGCATCGCCAGTTTATACCGTTATGTTCCAATTTCAATGGTATACCGTTTATCATGGTACCCCGATCAATTCCCCATTGTCCCCATCCCCTCCCGCTCCTTTCTCGAGAATCGAGTCGCCACGGACGAGGTGTAGTGCTGGAGCGATTGAAATCGACGGAGGTGCGGGACCGCGGGCAACGTGGTCGCAGCAGCCCCCCATGCTGTTCGCTGGCCGTCGCTACCTCGAGGTGGGCTCAAAAAAAGAGGCCCCACTTTACGCAGGGCCTCTCTCGTGAACCTTGGTACGCCGCCGGGGACTCGAACCCCAAACCTAGTGATTAAGAGTCACTTGCTCTACCAGTTGAGCTAGCGGCGCACCGAGATGTCGATTCTTGTGGCCGGTGGGCATGGCACGTATCGTGTGGGTCCGCCGGCGGGGTAGGAAAGTAGCGCTGGTGCAGGAAGTTGTCAAGGATCGCCGAGGGTTTTCCGGGGCGGGAAGGTGGCCTTTTCATGTGGGAGTTGCGGACGCGCAAGTCGCATGCGCGCAAGGTTATCGGGATCCTGAAAGACGAGTTTCCCGAGAGCGGGTGTTCGCTGGAGCATGGGGATGCGTGGCAGTTGCTCGTGGCGACCATTCTCTCGGCGCAGTGTACCGATGTCATGGTGAACAAGGTGACGCCCACCTTCTTTGCGACCTTCCCGACCGTGCGTGATGTCGCGCGGTCCGAGATCGACGAGATCTCCGCGGTGATCCGGCCGACCGGTTTCTACCGGAACAAAGCGAAGTCGCTCAAGAAAGCGGCGGAGGCCGTGCTGGAGCGGCATGGCGGCAAGGTGCCGGGCACGATCGAGGAACTCGTGAAGCTGCCTGGCGTGGGGCGCAAGACGGCCAACGTCGTGCTCGGCGAGATCTGGAACAAGCCCGAGGGCGTGGTGGTCGACACGCACGTGGGGCGCATCGCCTACAAGCTCGGGCTCACCGACCAGACCGACCCTGGGAAGATCGAGACGCAGCTCGCCGAATGCGTTCCTCCCGACGATTGGCGTGATTTCGGGCATCTCCTCATCGATCATGGTCGCAAGACGTGCAGGGCACGAGCGCCGAGGTGCGATGAGTGTCCGCTGTATCGGCTGTGCGAGGTGCGGGGCTAGAAAGCACAGCGCCGTCTCCACCCGGGAGACGGCGCCTTGATCGTTCCCGCCGCGAACGACTAGAACGGCAGATCGTCGTCGTCGATGGGACCGCTCTCCATGGGCGGGGCCTCGAAGCCACCTTCCGACGGAGCGCTTTGACCGCGGCTCTCGCGCTGCGGGCCGGGCGCGTCGCCCTCCTCGCGGCGACCGAGGATCATCAGATCCCGCGCGACGACCTCGGTCGTGTAGCGCGTGTTGCCGTCGCGATCCTGCCACTGGCGGGTCTCGATGCGGCCCTCGACGTAGACCTGCTTGCCCTTGCGCAGATACCTCTCGGCGCGCTCGGCAAGGTGACGCCAGGCGACCACGCGGTGCCACTCGGTGCGTTCCTGCCACTCGTTGGTGCTCTTGTCCTGCCAGCGTTCGCTCGTGGCGATGCGGAGATTCGCCACCGGGGTGTTGCCCTGGGTGTACTTGATCTCGGGGTCCGCGCCCAGGTTGCCGATGAGGATGACCTTGTTCACGCTTGCCATCGAGGCTGCCTCCAGTGTGTGGGCGGACGGGCCGCCGGGTGCGCGGGAGGTGTCGGCTTCGCCATGCCACCTGGCGAAGATCGTGCCGACTTGCACCGGGAGCGGTACGCGAGAAAAAAATGGGGTGGATGATGGGACTCGAACCCATGACCGCCTGGACCACAACCAGGAGCTCTGCCACCTGAGCTACATCCACCACCAAGTCGTGTCTGCGTGGCACGCCCGGCAGGACTCGAACCTGCGACCTGCGGATTAGAAATCCGCTGCTCTATCCGGCTGAGCTACGGGCGCACCGTTCGAACCGCGCGGGCGGAAGGCGAATAATCGCTTCGATCGCGCGGCCTGTCAAGCGGCCCGAGGCCGTCTGCGAGGGCTGGTCGGGGCGACAGGATTCGAACCTGCGACCCGCGGCTCCCAAAGCCGCTGCGCTACCGGACTGCGCCACGCCCCGACCCGGTCCTGACGAAGCGTCCATTCATAGTGGCCGCCCGCGGCGGTGTCAATACCGGGCGACCGCCTCCGCCCGATCCGTGCGCGCCAGCTGACGCCGCCTACACATACGTCTGGCGCACCACGTCCAGCAACCGGCGCAGCGCGTGGCCGCGGTGGCTGATGGCGTGCTTCTGTTCAGGAGCGAGCTGGGCCAGCGTCAGCTCGGTGCCGTCCGGGATGAAGATCGGGTCGTAGCCGAAGCCGCCCGTCCCCACCGGCTCGGTGCCCACGTGGCCCAGACAGCGTCCCTCGGCCGCCATCTCCAGCCACACGGCCTCGGCCAGAGTGCGGCCAGGGGCATCGGCGGGCAGGCCGCTGGGTGCCACCATGGTGGGCGGCTCGTCGCCGGCGGTGGGGCCGTTGGCCGTCCACAGGCGCGGGTCCGGCAGTCGCACGGCACCGGGGGGCGCATCAGCGGGACGGCCGCCCTTGAGCATGGGCGTCACCAGGCGGTCGACGATCTCACGTAGGCGGTTGACGTCGGCCCCGCCGTCCACCATCACCGCACGCATGTTCATGCGGTAGTTCTGCCACACCTGGTGGTGATTGGAGAGCCGGTTCCAGTAGGCGTACTCCTCGTCCGGGTGCTTCACCTCGATGGCGCGCGCGAATGGATTGTGCAGCCAACGCGACTGAGCGCGGCGCGGCACCTCGGCCTCGCCGCCCAGTGTGACGCGTGGGCGCGGGTCGACCCACACCACGGTGGAGCTGAAGCGAGCCTGGCGGCGGCCGGCGGGCACGTGCCGCATCAGATCGAGCACCTGCTTCACATTGTCGGCGTAGCTGGCCTGCGGGCCGGCGAAGCGGGAGGCGAAGACGTCGGGCATGTCGTTGAGGACGCGGACCTGGAACGTGGTGTCGTCGGCCACGGCGATCTCGCCGGTGTATGCCGCCGTCTCGATGGCCTTGCGGCTCGCGTTGCCCAGAGCCGTGGTGCCGTCCTCGATGACCTCGGGCAGCCCCTCATAGTCGAGAGCCGACACGACGTCGAACGGCAACCCGGCACACAGCTCCCGCATCTCGCGCACCTTGTCCTCGTTGCGACTGGCGATGACCACCTTGCGCATCGTGTTTGGCATACTTCCGCCTCCGTTCTTATCAGATCGACAGCACCTTGCGCTGCAACTCGTTGATCTTGGTGATACCGGCCGCCGAGAGGTCGAGCATGCGATCGAGCTGGGCGCGCGCGAACGGCTGGCGTTCGGCCGTGCCCTGGATCTCGATGAGGCCACCACCCTCGGTCATGACCACGTTCATATCGGTCTCCGCGCGCGAGTCTTCCTTGTAATCAAGATCGAGAATCACCTCGCCATCGACGACCCCCAGGCTGATGGCGCCCACGAGGGAACGCATGGGGTGCTTGCGTAGATCGAGGCGCGCGAGGGCGTCGTAGAGGGCGACGGTGGCGCCATTGATGGAGGCGCAGCGGGTGCCGCCATCGGCGCGCACGACATCGCAGTCGAGGGTGATGGTCAGCTCGCCGAGGGCGTGCATGTCGGTGACGGCGCGCAGGGCGCGACCGATCAGGCGCTGAATCTCCATGGTGCGGCCGCTGGGCCCGCCGCTCGCCTCACGGCGCATGCGCTCGTCGGTGCTGCGCGGCAACATGCCGTACTCGGCGGTGATCCAGCCCTGGCCGCCACCCTTGAGCCAGCGCGGCACGCCGTGGGCGATGGTGGCGGTGCACACCACGTGCGTGTTGCCCATCTCGATGAAGCACGACCCCTCGGCGTGCGGCAGATAGTCGCGGGTCATGCGCGTGGCGCGCAGCTGGGTGACGGCACGTCCGCTCGCCCGTCCGATCGTCGCACCATTGTTGCCTGTGTTATCGCTCACGTGGCCTCGCCCTTCCCGGCTTGGGACAGGCGTCCCTCGCCCTCGAGTTCGTCCAGGTTCACCGTCATCACGTCGGCGATGGGGCGGCCGAGGAAACGCTCGCCCACCTCGGTGAACTTCCAGGGGATGTCGCTCAGATAGTACGTCAGCCGGCCCTCGCCGAGAACGGTACGGCAGAGGCCTGCGGCCGTGAGGCGCGTCTGCGCGGCCGCGGCCAGGGCCTCGGCCGAGTCGACGAGGGCCACGGCCGGTCCCATGAAACGCGCGATGAGCGGCTTGAGCAACGGATAGTGCGTGCAACCCAGGATGAGGGTATCCACTCCGTCGTCGCGCAGATCCGTGAGGTACTCGCGGCACGCCAGCTCGGTGAGCTCGTGCTCCAGCAGGCCCTCCTCCACGAGCGGGACGAAGAGCGGGCACTCGCGCGCCACCACGCGGTTCTCGCCCAGCGCGGCGGCGAGGCCGGCCTGGTAGCGCCCGCTGCGGATGGTGCCGCTGGTGCCGATCACGCCCACCTTGCCCCCGCACGTACGCTGCAACGCTGTCTGCACGCCGGGTTGGATCACGCCCAGCACCGGCAACGGGCAGCGCGCCTCGAGGAACTCGAGGGCGAAGGCGCTGGCCGTGTTGCAGGCCACGACCACCATCTTCACACCGAGCGACAGGAGGAAGCGCGCATCTTGCCAGGCGAAGGCCTGCACCGTGCGCGCACCCTTGGTGCCGTAGGGCACGCGGGCGGTGTCGCCGAAGTAGATGAGATCCTCTTGCGGCAGGCGCGCGTGCAGGGCGCGCAGCACCGTGAGGCCGCCCATGCCCGAATCGAAGACGCCGATGGGACGTTTCGCAGCTTCGTTCATCTATTGCCACCTCCGCAGATCGAAGGGGCCGTCCATCACGAGATGGCCGCTGAGCGTCTCCACCTGGGCGCCGTCCACGAGGACGCGGCAGGTCACGAGGTCGGGGAAGTTGAGGGCCACGGTGCGCAGGATACTGGTGATCGTGGCCAGCTCGGCCGCGCTGCCGCCGGGATGGCGCGTGACCAGCTCGGCGCTGAAGTCGAGCACGGCGCTGTGCGCCTTCGCGTCGATGAACACCGACAGCGGCTGCGTCTGGCTCGGCAGCGCCGAGATGGCGCCGCTGATCGTGGGCCCCTTGCATAGCTCGCGCATCAGCCCGAGCAGGTCGCTCTCGGCATAGCCCTCGCTCGGGATACGGCGCTGCTCGGTGACGTAGCCGGTACCATCCCACTCGGGAAAGACCATGAGCACGGTGCGATCGCCGGCGGGCGGCGGCGCCTCCTGCGTGCTCTCGGGCAGGGCGCCGAGTTCGGTATCCAGCGATGACGACGAGCGGCGCAATGAGCGTAGCCCCACGACCACGGCGGCGGCCGCCACGGCCACCAGCAGCCAGATCAGGACGCGGCTCGTGCGGCCATTCTTGCGCAACGGCGCGGGACGCCGGCTGCTCGGGCGCGGGCGGCGCGGTGAGGACGACGGCTGACGGGACGGCGGCGTCTGGTCGCTCATCGCCCACCACCTCCGGCCGCGGCGCCCTGGCTGGCCGCCTCCGCCATGCGGTCGCGGTATTGCAGGATCGCATCGCCGATGGCGCCGGCGAGCGAGTGCTGGTAGTGCGAGTCGTTGAGGCGTGTCTCGTCGGACGGGTTGCTCAGGAAGCCCATCTCCACCAGCACCGCCGGCATGTATGCGCCCACGAGCACGCGAAAACCGGCCTGGCGCACGCCGCGATCGGGAAGGTTGAGGCGGTCGCTCACCGTGTGCTGGATGGTCTCGGCCAGGTCGCTGCTGCTGCTGATGAAGCGATTCTGCACCAGTTCCCAGACGATGAAGTCCACGTCGTCGTCGCCGCCGTCGCCGTTCTCGGCGACCTCGACGCTCTGGCTCCAGTCGGTCTTGGCCGGCGACAGGAAATACGTCTCCAGACCGGTGGCGCCCTGCGAGAACCAGCCGTTGCAGTGCAGGGAGATGAAGAGGTCGCCGCCGGCACTGTTGGCGATCTCGGTGCGCTGCGCGAGGGGCACGTGCTCGTCGGAGTCGCGCGTGAGCACCACGTTCAGACCGCCCTCGCGGCGCAAGTAGCTGGCGAGCTGCCGCGCCATCTCCAGATTGATCGTCTTCTCCTGAGTACCGCCGGGACCGGCCACGCCGGCATCGTTGCCGCCGTGTCCGGGATCGATGACCACGGTCTGCACCGTGAGCGCGCGCGACACGTTGATGGGCCCCGTGTCGAAGGCCACGCGCGCTTGGCCGCGCGGCACGGGCTCGGGCAACGCGGTGGTCTGCTGCTCCTCCACGGTGAGCGTGATGGTGCGGCCGTCGTCGGCTGTGGAAGTGCGGTACTGGGTCACAAGGTCGTCGACACGCACGATGACGACGGCATAGCCGTCGGCCTGGCGACTGTGCACCGACCGCACGAGCCCGCGTGGCTCGCCCATGGCGACCCGCGACGGGTCCACCACGCCGTCGTAGATCTTCAGCTCGATGGTGCCCGGCTCGGGGCTGGTGGCGCGAAAGCTCAGCGGGGCTCGGCAGGTGATCTGCAGATTGGCGGCCCGCGTGAGCTGGGTGACGCGCAGTCCGGTGATGCTGGCGTCGATGGTGCCGAGGGTGAGGCGGCGTGCATCGGGGTCCCAGGCGATGGACTGGCCGGTGCGCGGCCCGAGCACCTCGGTGACGAAGACGACGGGCAGCCAGAGGTCGCCCTCGGCGGCCACCACGGGTACTGGCAGGAGCAACTCGCTTTCGCCCTGAACCACGAGGCGGCTGCCGGCCATCACGCGCAGGCGCACGTCCTGCACCACCAGGGTGAGGCGCTGGGTAGGTGCCTGCCACAGCCGGCTGGCCTGCACGACGTCGGCGAGGGTGGCGGAGCGCAGATACATCTCCCGCGAGCCGGCGACGATCTGCCGGCCGGCGATGGTGCGCGTCTTGCCGGTGGCGCGGTCGGCCACGGTGATCGACTGGTTCGCGGCGTCGAGGTCGAGGTGACGCCAGGCCAGCGGGTCATCGAGTGTGTTGGGCGTGGCCGCCGGCGTGTCCTGCGCGCGCGCGAGCGGCGCGCGGACGAGAGACGTGCCGAGCAACAGCGCCAGACCGAGCGCAAACAACGCCAGCAACCTCCGTGTGCGGCATACGGGTGCCATCGTCCTCCTAGCCGCGGCGACCGGTCTCCTGCGCGATCCGCCGCTCGACGTCCTTCTTGGCCTTGTCCTCGCGCTTGTCATACAGCTTCTTGCCGCGCGCCAGACCGATCTCCACCTTCACGAGCCCCCGCTTGAAGTAGATCTTCAGCGGCACCAGTGTCTTGCCGCCCTCCTCCAGCTTCGGGCCGATCTTGCGGATCTCGCGGCGCGTCAACAACAGCTTGCGCCGGCGAAACGGTTCGTGATTCTCGCGATTGCCCATGTCGTAGGGTCCGATGTGCAGCTTCACCAGCCATACCTCGCCGCCCTTCAGTTCGGCGTAGGAATCGCCCATGTTCACGCGTCCACCGCGAAGCGCCTTGACCTCGGTGCCAACCAGGACGATCCCCGCCTCCCAGCTGTCGAGGATCTGGTACTCGTGGAAGGCCCGGCGGTTTCTGGCGATGAGCTTGATCCCGCTCTCGTCGTCCTTGCGGGCCATGGTGTCTCCGGGGTGAGGGTACGTTGGTGCAGCCACAGAACCTAGCACCTGCCCCGGCTTCCCACAAGCTCTTGGCCCAGGACCAGGTTGACAGCGGCCGGGCGCCGCGCTAATTTGGCCCTCCGCCGCGAGAGCGGCGATATCGCGAATACGTGCCCAGGTGGCGGAACTGGTAGACGCGCTACGTTCAGGTCGTAGTGAGGGTAACCTCGTGGGAGTTCGAGTCTCTTCCTGGGCACCATGACTTCAGCCCGCTTCGGCGGGCTTTTTTTTGCCTTATCCTCATCTGACCACATCCTCCTCCACCACACCACCCCGGCATGGGTCCTGCAAGCCAGTCTGCGAGTCCACAGCCCGAGCCTTCAGTTCACGAATCGGATGCCGAAGACTCGATCAGAGTTACCCTCGCCCGCACAGCACGGCCGGAGGACTGCATGCGCTGGATCGACATCTCGTTGCCGCCGACGGGCGAATGCCCTGACCTGGACGCCCAGCTCGCGATCGCGCGGGATTTACAGACTTCCCTGAGCGCACTGCAGGAGCGCGAGGGGCTGGACAGCCCCGCCGTGGTGCAGGCGATGCTGGTTGCCGGCCAGGCGCTGTTCGCCGGGGTGACCAGTCGCGATCCGGAAGCTTTCAAGCCGGCGTCCGGGCGCGCCGGTGGTCGGGTCCCGGCCTCCCGTCGGCCGGAAGTCGACCGGTTGGACGGATATCACCTCGTCGGCGACGCCACCCAGGTGGGCCTGCCGTGGCACTGGCTGCACAATGGTGTCGAGTTCCTGCTGGCCCGGTCGCCCATCTGCGCAGGCATCCACGGCTCACGGGTGCCTGAGGCCGATCCGCCGCGGCTGTGGATGCAGCGGTACAGCGAGGCCCTCTTCGCCCAGGCCGCGGGCGAACGAGGCGTCGGCGCCGGCGAACCCGCCGTCACGCCCGAGATCCTCTTCGTGCCTGGCCACGGCGATGACGCGATCCGCCGCCTCATGTTCCGCGAGGCCGACGCCATCGAGACGTCCCTGCGCGGAGGCTTGCGTCCCCTGGCACGATTGCGCATTCCCGGCGCCGTGACGCCGGGCCTGCTGGCCGCGCGCGCCATGCTCTACCAGGCCCTGCATTTCACCGCGCCGACCAGCCAGGCACCGGAGGTCTCGCACGCCGGCGAGAACAGCTGGCTGGCCGGCCTCATCGCGGGCGCCGGCGTGCCGGGTGCCGAGGCCATCGACACCATGGTGGGCATGGAACTGGACGTGGTGGGTGTGGATCCCGTGGACGCCGTGCTCGACCACGTGTTCGAGCGTTACGAGCAGCATCCCGAGGGCGTGGCGCGCGCGCGTGAACGCGGCGCGGCGAACGTGGTCACCGCGGGCCACGCGTGGTTGCTCGACGATGGCCCGGTGCTGCCCGAAAGCCTCGGCCGCGACGGCAACCTGCCACCCTTGGTGTTCTCCAACAGCTACTGCAGCCTGGGCTGGCTTGGGTCGCGCTTCCTGGCCGCCGGCGCCTCCACCTTCGTGGGCCCCGCGGCGCCGATCTATAGCCGCCCAGCGCGGCGCTTCGCGGCGCATTTCTACGCGGGCCTGAACGACGGTCTGTGCGCGGGTGCGGCGGTGCAGCAGGCCGCGCTGGCCCTGCGCGGCGAACTTGGCGCAGAGCATCCCGGCTGGCTCACCTACGGCCTGATAGGCTACGGCACGCTCGTGCTCGGCTGCCTGTAGTCGGCGTTTCAGCCCTCGAACTCGCGGACGATTCCTATCAACTCGTTGTGCACCAGTCCGTTGCTGGCCACGAGGTCGGTACTGCCGGGCCGGTAGGGCTCGCCCCGATGGTCGGTGACGCGGCCGCCGGCCTCGACCACGAGCAGCAGTCCCGGCGCCACGTCGTACAGCGCCTGTGGCTTGCCCCGGCCGGCAACGAGAGCGTCGAAGCGCCCGGCGGCCAGGTAGGCCATTTCCAGGGCGATGGTACCCAGCCGGCGCATCTTCATCGAACGCAGCAGGAGGGCCTGGAGCAGAGCCGCGTTCTGGACGAAGCGCCCGCCCTTCTGGAGCTGGGCGGAGAAGATGCACTCGGCGAAGCTGGCGCGGTCGCTCACGTGCGCCGGTTCGCCGTTGCGGCGGCAGCCATGACCCTTCACGGCGGTGAAGCACTCGTCGGTGAGAGTGGCGTAGACGCAGGCGGCAACCACCTCATCACCGTCCATGAGCGCGAAGCTGGTACAGAACGTGGGCAAGCCGAGGGCGAAGTTCAGGGTGCCATCGATGGGATCGAGGTGCCACACGCGCCCACCCTGGGCCGCCTCGGCGTCGGCGCCGAACTCCTCGCCGCTCACGGCATCGTCGGGGAACGCAGCCCGGATCCGCTGGCGCAGGAGCGTTTCGATCTCGCGGTCGGCGTCGGTGACGGCCTCGCGGGCGTACTTGAACTGCAGGGGTCCGGTACGCAGGAAGCGGTCGCGGGCGATCGCGGCGGCCTCGAGGGCCCAGCCGTGCATGGTGGCCTCGAGGGAGGCCGGGTCGAATCCGGGGGTCATCGCGAGTCCTTTCGAGTTGGATCACCTGGCATGATGGCGGCACCTCGAGCCGGATGCAACCCGGAGGGCGTCCCCTGCGTCTCTAGACAGTCTATACCCTGGGCGCCGGTTCTCGTCTAGTCGCACGCGCGAATCCGGCGTATCCTGAACCGATGCACCGCGATCGGTGCCTGATGACACCCACACCGGGACGCATGGAACGATCATGCCAGCCGATTCCACGGCCGACAACTTGATCCAGAGGCTGAGCCACGCGCTGTTCGCCCGCGCAACGTTCCTCGGCCTTGGCGTGCTGGCCGTGTCCTACTGCGTATTCGCGGGTATCGATGCCACGAAGGTGCGGCCCAACGACGGCACCGTGTGGCTGCTCGGCCGGTCGATCCCCGAGGTGCTCGACGTGCCGCCCCGCATCGAGGGGCCGACCACGCCCCTGCGCAAGGGCGACCGGATCCTCGGCATCGCGAACTGGATCGTGCGCGACCCGCGCGAAGCGGCGGAGCGGCTCAAGAAGCAGCGTCCCGGCACCACTGTCACCTACTACATCGAACGCGACGGCGAGCAGATGAACGTGGAGGTGCCGCTCACGGGCTTCCGCGTGGTCGACCGCTGGTATCTGATGAACGTGGTGCTGGCACTGGTCTATCTCGGGATCGGTTTCCTGGTGTACACCAAGAGCCAGAACGACCGGCCGGCACGGCTGTTCTTCCTGCTGTGCCTCACGTTCGGCGTATACTTCATGACCAACCTCGAGCGGTCGAGCTACTTCTGGGGTGACATCATCACGCGCAACGGCGGCGCGCTTGCTCGCTTCCTGCTGCCGGCGTTCTTCCTGCAATTCTTCCTGCTCTTCCCGGAGAAGAAGCGCTACCTGACGCGGCATCCGTTCCTGTCGCCCCTGGTGTATCTGCTGCCGGTGATGTTCTACATGCGCTTCACCATGGACCAGTTCTTCGGCGATCGCGGCGCGCGACTCGACGCGGTGACGTGGATGATCCTGGGCTGCTTCTACGTGGCCGGCATGGTGGCTCTGCTGCACAGCTATCTCAGCTACCGCGATCCCCTGCTGCGCGAACGGGTGCGCATCCTCACCTGGGGCACGCTCGTTGCCGTACTGCCGTTCCTGGTCTTCAAGATCGGGCTCGAGGAGATCACCGAGCACAGCGAGCTGGCGCAGTTCGGGGTGATCCCGCTGGTGGCCATCCCGGTGTCGTTCGGCTATTGCGTGGCGCGCTACCAGGTGATGCAGATCGACTTCCTGGTGAAGCGCAGCCTCCTCTACAGTGTGCTACGGGCGGTGCTGCTGGCGGCATTCCTCGGGGCGGTGCTCTGGCTCGGCGAGCAGGTGCTCTCCCTCGCCGCGTGGGACAATCCACTGGTGGCCGTGGGAGTGACGCTGGGCATCGCCGCCCTCCTGTGGCCGGCGCGCAACCACCTGCAGCGCCTGCTCGAGAACCGTTTCTATCGATCGCGCGCCAATCTGGCGGTGCTGCTCGAACAGTTCAGCCGGGAGATCCCGCGCCTCATCCAGAGGCAAGCCCTGCTCGACCACGTGGGCAGCGGACTGCAGGACGCCCTCGACCTGCCCGGCATATGGATGTACCTCGCGCACCGCAGCGAGGGCGAACCGGCTTGGCGTCTGGCATGGCAGTCGGACCCGTCGGGGCCCGGGGCCGTGCGCGCCCGGGAGATGCCGGCAGAGGTGCCGCTGGCCGCGACGATGAAGGTGATCCACGAGCGCCGCGAACCATTCTGGATCGACCGCACCGCGGCGCTCCCCCTCGAGGGGCACCAGGCCATCACACGCGAGCAGGCCGAACTGGCGGCGCGGCAGTGGGAGCAGCGTCTGCTGGCGGAGGCCGGTGTGGAGCTGCTGGTGCCCATGGCCACCGGCGACCGCGTGGTGGGACTCCTGGTGTTGCCGGCGCGGCAGGGTGGCGAGTCCTACCAACTCCACGAGATGCAGCTCCTGACGATCGTGGCCGGTCAAGCGGCCATGCAGCTCGAGAACACGCGCCTCTACGAGGAGGAGGTGGCGAAGCAGAAGCTCGAGGAGGAGATGACGCTCGCGCGCGCCATCCAGAGCCGCCTGTTGCCCGGCACGCTGCCGGTGTTCACGGGCATCGAGATCGACGCCGTCAACCTGTCGAGCAAGCTGGTCTCCGGCGACTACTACGACATGATCTCGCGCAGCGACGGCCAGCTCGCCATCGCCATCGCCGACGTCAGCGGCAAGGGTATGCCGGCGTCGCTGCTGGCGTCGAATCTGCAGGCGGCATTGCGCGCACAGTGCGACATCTGCGACAAGCCGGGCCTGATTCTCGAACGGATCAACCGTCAGCTCCATGCGGCTACCGACCCCATGCACTTCGCGACCTTGTTCCTGGCCTTCTTCGATCCGCGGACGCGCCGCATCCTCTACAGCTCCGGGGGGCACAACGCGCCGCTCGTGCTGCGGGCCGACGGCACCATCGAGGCGCTCGTGGAAGGCGGGCTCCCCCTCGGTGCGTTCGACTTCGGCAGCTACGAGGAAGGGGAGATCACGCTCGAGCAGGGCGACCTCTTCTTCCTCTACACCGACGGCCTGACCGAGACCAAGAGCCCCGACCAGGAAGACGAGTTCGGTGAGGAGCGCCTCAACGGATTCCTGCGCGAGCACAGCGCGCTCACCGTGAACGCGCTGATCGCCGAGCTGGATACCGAACTGCAACGATTCCGCGGCCGACGCGAGGCCGAGGACGACATCACGCTGATCGGCCTGAGGATTGCGGCGGCGGCGGCCGTCGTGACGCAGCCGACGGCGGGAGCCGAATCGTCGTGAAGTACACGACGTCCGGCGAAGGAGAACACCCGTGAAGAAGATCGTGCCCTGGATCGTCGTCGCCATCGTGCTCATCGCCGTCGGGTTGGTGAGCGGACGCCTCCGCGGCGGCGTGCGCCTGACCGACGATAAGGTGGCCGCCGAAGCGTACGAGGAGGGCAACGCCCAGCTCGTGGCCATGCAGCTCGGCAAGGCCGAGGTGAACCTGCGGCGTGCCGTCACCCTGGATCCGGGCTTCGCCATGGCCCACGCCGCCCTCGCCCACCTTCTGAGCCGCAGCGGCATGCAGGACCAGTCGAAGCAAGAACTGGCGATCGCCGACAGCCTGTCGGCCGGCATGGATGACACGCTCGCCCGGTTGCTGGTGCAGGTGCGCCTCAGCAGCTCCTATTACTCTCGCTACCATACCAGCGCCGACTCGCTCCTCGCCGCCGGCGAGAAGATCGATCCCAACCAGCTCATCTTCCTGGTGGCCAAGGCCGAGCGCGCCGGCCAGCGCGACGATCGCGACACCGTGGAGCGCGTATGGAAGCACGTGCTCGATCTCAATCCCAACTATGCCGCGGCCTACAACAGCCTCGGGTACCTCTACTTCAACGAGGGGCGCTACGAGGACGCCAAGAATGCCATGCACAAGTATGCCTTCGTGGCGCCGGACCTGGCGAACCCGCACGACTCTCTCGGCGAGGTGCTCATGACGGTGGGCGAATACGAGGACGCGGAGCACGAGTTCAAGCTGGCCCTGCAGAAGCAGTCCGACTTCTTCTGGTCGCTCGTGAACCTGGGCCACGTCTATCTCGAGCGAGGCGAGATCACGCGCGGTCTCGCGCTGCTCGATCAGGTGAGCGCCAAGATCGAGGGCACCTCGTGGGAACGCGCCGTCGCGGCCCGCGTGATCCACTCCCTGTACGCGGCCGACATGAAGGACGACCTCGGCCGCTACACGCAGCGGTTCATCGCGAAATTCCCCGACGACCAGCGCACCCCGTTCTACCGGGCGATGATCATGATGTACACCGGACGCTTCGACGCGGGCGCGGCCGTCATCGACTCCGCGCTGGACGTGGCCGCCAGCAAGCTGGACGACCAGGACGGCAATGGTCCCCGCACGATGCTGGAAGCAAATCGCCTCTTGTTTGCCGGGGCGCTAGCCGCGGCCCAGGGCGACACGGCTTCGGCCGCGACGGATTTCACGGAGATGCTCGCCATGCAGCAGAATCGCCCACCGCACGAGCTGATCTCCGAGCGCGTGCGCCTGGCCGGGTACCTGCACTCGCTGCGGCGTGACGCGGAGGCGAAGACCCAGCTCGAACAGGTCTTCGCCATCAATCCCCGCACGTGCTCCGCGCTGGCGCTGGCGGTCGACGTGAATCTGGCGCTAGGCGACCGCGTGGCCGCCGTGACGTTCCTGGATCTGCTGGAGCGGGCCACCGCGCTCGCTGACGCGGACTATCCGCCGCGCGAGCGCGCCCAGGCCTTGCGGGCACGTCTGGGGACCTCGGAGCGCGCGGCGCGCTGACGGGCGAGAATGTCCGGGCTACGCCAGGACCACCGGCTCGATCCGGCTCACCATGGGATGTTCGGGGAACTTCTCGGTGACGGTACGGCGCCAGCTCTGGGCATTGTCGTGGAACCCCAGGTCTTCCATGAGATCGGTGCCGCGCACCCACGCGCGGTGGTTCCACTCGTTGGCCGTCACGGCGCGCAGGTACAGCTTGAGTGCGCGCTTGCGATCGCCAGCGTAACGTGCGCATTCCGCCAGCCCGAGCCAGGCGAACGAGTAGTCCCCGTCGATTCCGAGGGCCTGTTCGAAGTACTCCGACGCCAGGCTGACGGCACCGTCCGCCAGCGCCACCTCGCCGAGGTGCCGCAGCGGATAGAGCGTCCGGATGCGGGTGTCGCCTGCGGTGCGCACCTCCGGCGTGGAACGCAGCTCATCGAGGTCGCGACGTGCGGCGCAGATGAGCTTCTCCCGGGACGCCCCTGCGGGCGCCGACTCGAGCTGCGCGACGAGTGCGGCGGCCGCCTGCAGGAGGATATGCGGTCGCGGACCCCAGACCGCGCGGGCCTGCTCGATCACCTCGCGAGCCGCGTCGGGCCGGTCGCAGGCCACGAGGCACGAGGCCAGGTTCGCCGCCAGATACTCGCCGAAGATGAGAAGCTTGCGCCGCACCAGAGGTTCGGCCCGCAGCAGGCGCCAGGCCGACTCGAGATACTGCCGGCTGGACCCGAGGCCGGCCGTCGGCAGCACGTCCTCGTCGAGCTTCATGAGCGTATCGTTGGCGAGCTGAAACTGGAAGTACAGCTCTTCGGGATAGGCCGCCGCGAGCTTGCGAAGCAGGCGTAGATTGCGGTCGTGCTTCTGGATGCGCTGGTCGCCCTCGAGTCCGCCGTGCACGATGACCAGCGGCGAGTCGGCCACCGTCATCGCCTCCTCGGCGCCCACCGCCGAGAGTGTGGGCAGGATCTGTTCGTGAACCGGATACCAGTAGCGCACGGAGGGATGATTGCGGAAGAGGCGCACCGACGGTACCGCCTGCGTGACGAGGTGGCCCCCCGGCGTGGACGTATGCACGCGGTAGCCGATCACGTGCCGCTCGTGCAGGAGCCGCTGGAATTCCACCGGCCGCAGGCTCTGGAGCTGCTCGTCGGTGTCCAGGACCAGGATCCAGTCGCAGGTGGCCTCGGCAAGCGCGAGGTTGCGCGCTGCCGCGAAGTCGTCTTGCCAGCGATGGTCGAGGACGCGCGCCCCGTAACCCTCCGCGATGATGCGCGTGTTGTCGCGCGACCCGGTATCGACGACGATGATCTCGTCCACGAGGGCCAACGTGGACTTGATCGCTCTGCCGATGGATGCCTCCTCGTCGCGAGCGATCATGCAGAGGCTGACAGTCTTGCGCTTCATGCGTACCGGAGTTCCTTGGTCGGGTGACAGGCTCCCCCCGGTTATCGGCTCCCGGCCGCCCCGGTTTAGCCCGCCGGACGCGGGCTTGCCGCGCCTTGCCGCGCGGGCGATCATGGTCGAGCGCCGCAGACCGCCCCACAGCGCAGGAGGAAGCCCGCGATGCCCGGACCCGACGGCCACGCGCCCATCTTCGGATTGCTCGACAACATCCGCAGCGCCTGGAATGTGGGCGCGATGTTCCGTACGGCCGACGCGGCGGGCCTGGCGGGCCTGGTGCTCTGCGGCGTCACCGCGACCCCGCCGCGGCCGGATATCGAGAAGACCGCGCTGGGCGCCAGCCTCACCGTCCCCTGGGACTACTGGACCGACTCGGCGGCGGCCGTCCACCACCTCCAGGGCAAGGGCGTGCAGGTGGTGGCTCTGGAGCTGGCGGAGCGGGCGCATCCCTTCGACGCCTTCGCCTATCGTTTCCCGGTATGCTTCGTCGTGGGCCACGAGGTGAGCGGCGTCCGCGCCGAGGTGCTCGAACTCGCCGACGCGACGGTGGCCATCCCCATGCACGGGCTCAAGCAATCGCTGAACGTGGCCGTGAGCTTCGGTATCATGGCCTATACCGTCCGGCGGGCGTGGGCGTCATCGACCTACCAGGGCTGATATTCGAGGAGCTGGGTGTAGGCGCGCACGAGATGGTTGCTCGACGCGCATAGCCGTGCCGCCGCCACGGTGCGGTACACCGCGCTACGGCCGATCTTCACCCGCGCGTGCGACGGGAAGTCGGCGGAGCTCTCGGCGGCGCGCAGCGTGCGCACCGCCAGGAAGACGGGTACCAGGCAGAACAGCCGGATCTGGTACTCCACCCGCGGCACCAGCTCGCAGTACTGCAGCGCGTCCTCGAGATGGCTGCGCGCCTTGCCGATAAGGCGCCCCATCACTGCCCGCGCCTTCTGCCGCGTGGCGGGCGCGAGCAGATCTTCCACAGCGAGTCCCTCGCGCAGGCACAGCTCGTCCGGCACATACGACACGCCCCGCGACTGATCCTGGCCGGTGTCGACGATGATGTTGGTGAGCTGCAGGCCCGAACCGAAGCTCTCGGCCAGCGCATCGAGCCGGGACAGCCGATCCGACTGGCCGCGGAGACGGCGATAGCCGAAGAGTCCCGTCAGCAGATGGCCGACGGTGCCGGCCACGACGTAGCAATAGCGGTCGAGTTCGGTCTCGGTGGCGAGGGTCCGCAGGACCGGCCCATTCTCCGCAATTCCCCGGGGCCCCGCACCCGCGGGCCCCTGCAGCCGTTGTTGCGCGAAGTCTCCCATACCCTGACACATCTCCTGGACCCAGGGCACCACCACGGCACGCAGATCGGCCGGGAGCTGCTCGAACACTCCCAGAACCCGTCCGGCGCTGGCGGCCAGCCTCGCCTCGGCGCCATCGAGCTGTGCAAAGGCCTCGGCTAGTTCCGGGACCGGCGTACGCGGCGTGGTGAGTGCTTCGGACAGGCAGTCGAGCAGGGCGCGCTTGCGGGAGGCGTCGAGGCCGGGCGTGTCCTCGATCGTGTCGGCGATCCGGCAAAGCAGATAGCTCAGCAGAACGGGCTGCTGCAGATCTGTGGGCAGAAAGCGGATGCACAGGGCGAACGTCCGCGACACCCGCGGCAGCATGAGTTCACACCAGAGCTGGTCGTCGACCGGCCGGCCGTCGGCCGGGTTGTCGTATGGTCTCGCCTCGCGCACGCCCCCCACCTGGGTTCGCGAACCGGGCTTCGCATTCGGACACAAAAAGAGATCGATGCGGGCGAAGCCCCAGCACCGATCCCACGGGATGCGACTCAAGTCCCGGGGGTGGCCAGGGGGCCCCGATCATCCCACGACAACCAGCCTTGATGTCGCGGGAACCCGCATCGAATCCTCCCGCGACGGACTCGGCGGCCATCGAGGAGGCATAAGTATACGTGGTGCAGGCCCCCCTATCAAGGGGCCCCCGCAATGGCGTAACCATTGGACAAGGCAAAGGCAGAACCATATATTCCTCTCAGGGTTGAGGGGGTTCGGCGCCTGCCGGCGCCGCCCTGTTGCCGGCTGCCGTGTCGTGACGTCGCGGCTGGTCCCCACCCCGGGCCGGCCTCTCGGAATCATGCGAGGAGTTGAGTCAATGACGCTGGGTAATCGCCCCGGAATCGGTCTCATCGCGCTTGCGGCGCTCGCCGTGAGCTGGCTGGGCGGCGCGGCATCGGCCCAGACGGATGAGGGATTCGCCGGCAAGTGGCGCGCCTCGGTCGACACCGGTCAGGGCGAAATCATCTACCTCATGGACATCAGCCAGGGCGAGGATGGCACGTGGACCGGCGACCTCAAGTCGGACCAGAATCCGAACCGGGTGATGACCTTCACGTCGATCACGATCGACGGCTCCCACATCCTGGCCGTGGTCGATCAGGGCGACTTCAAGCAGAGTTTCGAGGGTAATCTCGGCGGCAACGGCAAGATCAAGGGCAAGATGCGGATCCACGCACAGGACGTGAAGACGGAGACGTCGATGACCTTCGTCCCGGCCGCCACGCCCAAGAATCCGGTACCCGAGCCGATCGCAGGCTCACCCGTCGTGAACTTCGACTCGTCCAACCCCATCTCGGGCAGCTGGGCGGTCCACCCGTCAGAAGAAGACAAGGCGCGCACATTGCGCCTGGAGATCGGCCGCAATGCGAAGAACGAGTGGGCGGGCTCGATCACGGACACGGGCACCGACGAGCTGACGCCCCTGCGCGACATCAACCTCGGCGAGAACACGCTGAGTTTCAACTTCCGGCCCGAAGGTGCACCGTTCCTGGCGTCGTTCTGGGGCCGCTACCTGCCCGAGGACGACAGCCTCAAGGGGTCGCTCTCCATCGGCGGGCGGAGCCAGCCGCTCACGTTCGAACGCATCGGCGCCGCTCCGGGCACCACGGCCAACGAGTTCGCCGACACGCGGCCACCGAAGCCGCGCAAGCACCTCAGCCACTTCGCAGCCGCTGCGCGCGTGGGCTACTGGCACCCGATCTACGTGTTGAAGGAGAAGGTGCGCAACATCAACGACATCACGTCTTCTAAGACGGCATTCGACGGCGGCGTGCGCTGGTACGTGCAGGACACGATCGCTTTCCAAGCGCGGGTGTTCCGCGGCGGTCTCGGTTTCAACACCAACGACTTCAACCTCTCGCTCTTCGATCCCGTGGATGGCCCGCAGGGGACTGGCATCGCCCCCAGGATCACGAAGGATTCCTATCTGAAGCTCGACGGCTGGGAGTTCACGATCAACGGATACGTGGGGCCGTCGCTCTTTCCCGATTCTCGCTACAATCCCTACATCATCGGGCTGCTCGGACGCACCTCGTGGGAACTCGACGAAAACGGCCGCGGAAGTAAGATCATCACCATCTTCGACGAGCCGGTCGAGGGCAAGGACTGGCACTTCGGCGCCGGCCTGGGCACCGAGTACGCGATCAATGAGCGCTTCGGCCTCGAGGGCGAGTGGACCTGGGTGTACACGCTCACCCAGGACACGCAGCGGTGGACGAACAACACGATGCAGTGGACGAACACTCACGCCTTCCGCTTCAGCCTCGGCGCGATCCTCTGGTTCTAGATCGCGATCCCCGCAGACACGAGCGCCGCTCTTGTATAGAGCGGCGCTCGTGTCTGCGATGCTGGACGCCCGGCACCTACGTGCCCGACGCGTAGTCGGTGAGGTAAGCCACCTGTTCGGGCGAGAGACTGTCGATCCCCGTACCCAGCGTGGACAGCTTGATGCGGGCGATCTCCTGGTCCTGCACTTCGGGAATGTCGTGCACGCCGTTGCTGAGCGCCTTACCTTCCTGAGCCAGCCGCACCATGGAGAGGAACTGGTTGGCGAAGCTCATGTCCATGACCTCGCTCGGATGGCCCTCGGCAGCGGCCAGGTTCACCAGGCGCCCCTTCGCGAGCAGGTAGATACGGCGGCCGTCCTTGAAGGTGTACTCCTCGCAGTTGGCGCGGATCTCCCGCTTGCTCTCGGTGGCGGCCTCGAGGTCGTCGATGTTGATCTCGCAATCGTAGTGACCCGTGTTGCAGACCACCGCGCCGTCGCGCATGCTCTCGAAGTGACGCTTCACCAGCACGTCCTTCATGCCCGTGGCGGTGATGAAGATATCGCCGACCTTCGCGGCCTCGTCCATGGGCATCACCCGGTGGCCGTGCAACGTGGCCTTGAGGGCGGCGGTGGGCTTGACCTCGGTGCAGATGACATGGGCGCCCATGCCCGCGGCGCGCATGGCGCACCCGCTGCCACAATGACCGAAGCCAGCGACCACGAAGTTCTTGCCGGCGAGCAGCACGCTGGTGGCGCGCAGGATGCCGTCGATGCTCGACTGTCCGGTGCCGAAGACGTTGTCGAAGTCCCACTTCGTCTCGGCATCGTTCACCGCGATCACGGGGTAGCGCAGGGCGCCATCGTCGGCCATGGCGCGCAGACGATGCACGCCGGTGGTGGTCTCCTCGGTGCCGCCGATGATGGTGCTCGCCAGCTCGGGGTGGCGATTGTGCACGGAGAAGATGAGGTCAGCACCGTCGTCGAGGGTGAGCGTGGGCTTCATCTCGAGAGTCTTGTCGATGCACCAGTAGAACTCGTCGACGTTCATGCCGTGCCAGGCGTAGATCGACACGCCGCCCCTGGCCAGCGCGGCCGCGACGTCATCCTGCGTAGACAGCGGATTGCAACCCGACCAGCTGATCTCGGCCCCGGCCGCCGCAAGGGTCTCCACGAGCACCGCCGTCTCCTTGGTCACGTGCAAGCAACCCGCGATGCGCATGCCCTTGAGGCTCTGCTTCTTCGCGTGCTCCTCGCGCAACGCCATCATCACGGGCATGCGGGCCTCGGCCCAGTCGATGCGCATGCGGCCGCTCTCGGCCTGATCGATGTCGCGCACCTTGTAACGGTCGTCCGCGCTGAACTTCTCGCTCATGGTCTCACTCCTTCTTCGGATCGATCGCCCCCCACGGGGCGGTGGTGGTGTCGGTCGAGGATTCTCGCGTGGCCACGGCCATGAACACGTCGGGCCAAGTGAAGGGTTCGCGGCCGGCCGCGGCCGCGATGTCGTCGTCGTCGCGCACGGTGCGCTTGCGCACCAGCCGCCGGCCGGCCACGAGGCCGGTGGCGGCGAACCACCGCGCGATGTCGTCGTCGGCGAAGCCGAGCCAGCGGTGGTCGAGTTCGTCGCGCATCCAGGCCAGGTTGTGGCGGGTGAATTCGATGAGCACCACCGTGCCGCCCGGCCGCGTGATGCGCGCCAGCTCGCGCACGGCGTCCAGCGGCTCGGACAGGTGGTGCAGCACCATGGAGCAATAGGCGGCATCGAATGACGCATCGCCGAAGGGCAACGCGCGCACGTCCGCCTGCTGGAAGTGTACGTTGGTCTGCGCGGTGTCGGCGCAGAGCCGCCGCGCCCGCGTGAGCATGGCCGAGCTGTGGTCGACAGCCACCACCTCGCGGGCCGCCGCGGCCAGCCCCGGCAGCAGGGCGCCGGTGCCGGTGCCGATGTCGGCCACGCGCAGGTCGGGCGGCACGAGCGCCGCCACGACACCCGTCTGCAGATCCGGGTGCTCGTACTGCCGGCGGATGCGGTCCCAGTCATCGGCCACGCCGGCAAAGAAGTCGCGTCCGCGAGCCTCGCGCTCGGCAATGACATGCGCCAGTCGGATTTCGTCCTCGGTGCGCTCGGGCAGGTCTGTGAGCAGGGCGGTCACCGCCGCGTGCAGGGCCTCGCCGCCGGAGAACACCGCCGCCGGCACGGCCCGGTACCAACTCCACGTTCCCTCGCGCCGCTGCTGGATCCAGCCGGCGTCGCGCAACACGGCCAGGTGCTTGCTCACGCGCGGCTGGTTCAGCGCCACGGCGGCCACCAGTTCCTGCACGTTCAACTCCTCCCGGCCGAGCAAGCGCAGAAGGCGCAGGCGCGTGCCGTCGCTGACGGCGTGGAAGAGGAGAGTGGGGTCGATCGCGATCACCGGGACTCCGGGGTTTACATGATTAGATCGGAATATTGTAATTTATACGCATTCAGACGTCAAGGCCAACGTGAATGGTGGTTTTTAAGATTTTAGCATAATCCGCGTCAGCGCAGCACACAGGAGATCAATTCCCGGACGGCATGAGCCCCGCCATCTCCGCGAGCTGGCGCGCGATCGCGTCGGCGACCGTCGCCACGGAGATCCCGTCAGGAGCGTAGTCCAGGGCCACCTGGCAAAGGATCTTGCCGCTGAGCGTGTCCACCACGCGGACCTGGCAGGCTACGACCATGAAGCCGCCGTAGAGGCGGCCCACGTGGCGGAAGAAGACCTCCCCCTTCACGACCACGTCGGCCGGCGGCTCCTCGCGCAGATCGAAACCATCGTCGGCCAGCCGCAGCGCCAGCTCGCCGGTAAGGATCTGGCTCTCGGCCGTGACCACGAGCTCGGTCTCGGCATTCTCACCGGACGGGAAGCGCTGGAGCGGGTCGGGCCGCGGCGACGGGCCCGAATCGTCGATACGACGGATGAGTGGTGGCGGAGTCATCGCCGAGCGCAGCGATTCGAGCGTGATCGTCGCCGGGATCGACGTCACGCCGGGCGACGGGATGGTGTGCATGGGTAGGGGCACGTAGGTCGCGCAACCCGCGAGGACGAGCAGCGCGCTGGCTCCCGCCAGACGCGATCGCGATGTCATGGGATCGGCTCCGAGCCCAGGGGTGGGTACCCTACAGACGATACCAGACCGGTACCGGACCGTCAACGCGGTGCGCCTTCCCTCCCCCATTCATCCCAGCCTTCACACGTGCCCGCGCCGCCAGGCATACCATACGAGGTCGCTGAGCGGAATGATCGGCACGTGCGGTGCGACGAGGGCGAGGCCGTCGGCGATCTGACCGAGGCAACCGGGGTTGCTCGTGACCACGACATCGCAGCCCGTCGCCGCAAGCACCTCGGCCTTGCGGCGGCCCATCGCCGCCGACAGCTCGGGGCGCTGCACCGCGTAGGACCCGGCGCTGCCGCAGCACACCTCCACCTCCGCCGGCTCGAGCACGATGAGGCCGGGGATGCGGGTGAGCACACGCGCGGGCTCGTCCATGATGTGCTGGGCGTGGCGCGCGTGGCAGGGATGGTGGAGGGCCACGCGCAGGGGCACCGAGCCCAGCGGGGGCAGGGCGAGGCGGTTGAGCAGCACCACGGCGTCGCACACCTTCGACGCGAACTCCTCGGGGTAGTCGCTCAACGCGAAACCACAGCCGGCGGCCTCGACGACGACGTGGTCACAGCGGTCGAGGTGCGGACCGAAGGCCTTCACGTTGCGCGTGCGGAGCGCGGCCGCGCGTCCGGGACGTCCGCTGTGCGCGGCCAGTGCGCCGCAGCAGTCCTGGCCGGCGACGTCGACGAGGTGGCAGCCCGCGGCCTGCAGCAGTTCGCGCAGACGACTCGAGGTGGCGCTCATGAGCGTGCCGCTGGCGCAACCCGCGAACCAGGCCAGCGTGAGCGGCGGTGAGCTCGCGACCTCCTGTGCCGGCTCCACGGGCGCAGCGACTGGCCGGCCGGCCAGCAACACATCGAGGCGCGCCACGATGTCATCCGGCACCGTGGGCAGCGTGCCCAGCAGCCGCCCCAGGCGACGCACCGGCCCCGGGCCGCGATCCAGGCGCCGGCGCCACGATGCGCCGAAGCACCCGCGCAGCACGCGGCGGGTGGCACGTACGAGCGCGTGCACCGTGTGCAGTACCGCCGGGCGGTCGAGGGCGGACACGGGCACGGGCCCTGCCCACCCAGGATCACCAGCGGCGATGTCTTTGAGATGGTGCAGCAGGTCGGCCTGGATACCGCTCGGACACACGGTGACACAGGCCAGACAGCCGAGGCAGCTGTCGAAGGCCTCGCGCACGTCGGGCGCGAGCGGTGCCTGGCGGGCGTGGCGTAGCAGGAGCAGGCGACCTCGCGGCGATAGGGTCTCATCGCCGGAGGCGAGATGGGTGGCGCAGTATGGCAGGCAAAGGCCGCACTCGATGCAGCTGCGCAGGAGCGTGTCGAGACGCTGGTCGAGCTGAGCCGAGGATTCGCTCATGGTGCCACCACGTGCGTCGGCGCCACGAGCCAGGTGGGTGCGGGCAGCGTGCCGTCCGGATCGAAGAGATGCTTCAGACCCACGAGCAGCTCGCGCGGCACGTCGACCGACGGGGCCGGCGGCAGCGTGGCCACGGCATCGCGATAGATCGTGTCGGCGTGCCAGCCGGCCGGCGTCTGCGGCGCCTCCTGCGGCCGCCATACCACCTCGGGACGGCTCTGCCAGATTCCGCGCGCGGTGTCGGGCCAGTCGGCACCGACCTGGGCCGCGCTGAGCAGCGTCCAGTCGGGCGCGCCGCGCACCCAGCCGGGTAGGTCGGTGGCGATGGCGGGGTCGGCAAGGGCGCCTCCCTCGCGTACCTGTTCCGCCGCCCGACCCAGACCGAATTCCTCACCCCACGCCTCCAGCTCAGCGCCGTATCGGCCGAGATCCCACGGCCGATCGCGGCCGGCGGCGAGCACATCGACTCGTACGCCCGTGCTGGCGATCTCGAGGGCGCCCACGACGGCCTGCGGCGCACGGCGCAGCAACGCCACGAGCGCGGGGCGCATCGCCGGATCGACAGTGCGCGCCTCGCGATGCCAGGACCAGTGCGCGAACGCGGCCGGCGCGGGACGCAGCAGGAACGTCGCCGCAAGCGTGCGCGCGAGGACCTCGCCGCTGCCGCAGAGCAGGCGTACCAGGTCGTAGCCCGCGACGTTCTTGGCAACCGGGGCGCCGGCGTGGAAGATGCGGCCGTCGCCAGTCTCCGCCCACAGCTCCACGAGTGCGTCGGCCACGCTGCCCGTCCCCAGCAGCGATGGCCCGCAGATGCCCATCGCCACGGCCTCCCCCACCGTGCCGGCGCGGCCCAGGCCTGGCAGTGCGCCCGCCACCGGCAAGGTCGCGCCGATCGGAATCCACAGACCCCGTTGCAGCGCCTCGGCCTGGATTGCGGCGAGCGACGCGCCGGCCGGCGCGGTGAGGGTGAGGCTCGTCCAGTGGAAGTCGATCTGCACGGGCACCGGCGGCGGCGGCGCATAAGCCGCGTCGCGCGGCGGTAGCTTCTTGTCGGGATTGGCGAGGTGCTGCGGGTCGCAGAGATCCTTGATCGCGTGCATGAGCGCGCCGCTCCTGGCGTCGAGCTGGTGGTGCACGATGTGCCGCTTCTCCAGTCCCACGCCATGCTCGCCGGTGGCGCTGCCCCCGAGCGCGAGGGCGCGTAGCACGATGGCGTCAGCCGCCGCGTGGGCGCGCGTCACCGAGTCGGGATCGCCGTCGTCGTAGTGGATGCCCGGGTGCAGGTTGCCGTCGCCCGCGTGGAAGACGGTGGCGATCTCCACGCCATGGTCGCGCTTAATCGCTTGCACGTCGCGCACGAAGAGCGGCAGCGAACCGAGCGGCACGACCACGTCCATCGACACGTAGGCGGGCGCGAGTCGTCCCACCGCACCGAACGCGCGCTTGCGGCACCGCCACAGCGCCGCGCGCTCGGCGGCGGCGGTGGCCACGCGCACGCTGCGCGCACCGCCCTCGCGTAGCAGCCGGGTGGCCCGATCCGCGTCCTCGAGCACGCCCTCGGACACGCCGCTCAGCTCGGCGATCATGACGGCGTCGACATCGGTGGGGAAGCCGAACCGGAACGCGGCTTCCACGGCGGCGAGCATGGGGCGATCGACGATCTCCACGGCAGCAGGCAGCAGGCCGGCCCCGAGCAGCGTGACCACGGCAGCGGTGGCGTCGTCGAGGCGGGGAAAGTCGGCCAGCAGCGTGACCACCGCGGGCGCCAGCGGCAGCAGGGCGAGGTCGGCGCCGGTGACCAGTCCGAGCGTGCCCTCGCTGCCCGTGAGCAGGCCGAGCAGGCCGATGCCACGCTCGAAGCTCACGTTGCGACCCGTGCGCCAACTGCGTCCGGCGGCGTCGATCCAGTCGAGGCGCCGCAGGTGCTGCACGGTGACGCCCACCTTCAGGCAGTGTGGTCCACCGGCGTTGGCCGCCACGTTGCCGCCGATCGTCGAGGCTGCCTGGCTGCTCGGGTCCGGCGCAAAGTGCAGGTCGACGGCGGCCGCGAGCCGGCTGACCTCCTCGTTGCGCACGCCTGCCTGCGCGCTCACGCCGCGCAGCACGGGATCCACGGCGCCCAGGGTGGTGAGCCGGCCCATCGCGATCACCACGGCACCTTCGGGCGGCAGCGCACCGCCCGCCAGACCCGTACCGCCACCGCGCACCACCCATGGCGTGTGGTGCTCGGCGCAGAGCGCCACGACCTGGCGCGCCTGCTCGGGCGTCGTCGGCAAGCACACGCAGAGCGGCAGGCCGAGCGTGAGGTGGGACGCGTCGCGGGAATACACGATGCGGCTGGCCATCCCCGTCAGCACCTGAGGGGCGCCGAGCGCACGCCGCAACGCCGGGACGAGAGCGGCCGCGCTCACATCACACCTCCTGCAGGGCGAGCCCGGCGGCGGCACCGACGACGAGGGTGGTGGCCTGCGGCCCCACGGCATGCACGCCGAGCACGTCGCCAGTCTGCGCATCGAAGACAGCGGTGGCGACGGGCGCGGCGCCGTCGGAGCCCGCGCCGGTAGCCAGGCCGACGACGATCACGCGGCCCACGCGCACCTCGTAACCTTCCGCCCGCGCCTGCTCGGTCGAGAGCCCGACGGTGGCCACCGCGGGGCGGCTGGCGAACCACACCGGCAGCTTGCGGTAGCGGATGGGCTCGCGCGTCTGACCCGCCGCGCAGCTCACCGCGGCCAGCGCCTCCGGCGCGGCCACCGAGGCGTAACCCGGCGTGGGCACGAGATCCCCGACGGCGAAGAGCCCGGGCTCGCCGGTCTGGCACGCGCCGTCCACGAGCACGTGGCCACGGCGATCCGTCTCCACGGTCACGGTGTCGAGCCCCAGCGCGCGGCTGTCGGGTCGCCGCCCGGTGGCGAGCACCACGCGCTCGACGGTGAGCGTCATCTCCGTGCGCGCGGCCGTGTCGAGCAACGACGCCGTCACGCCGCCGGACGCCGCCGCGGAGGCGATCAGGCGATGCGACGTGAGCAACCGGACACCCCGCTGCACCAGCGCGGCGGCGAGGGGCTCGGCCACCTCCTCTGGCAGACCGGGTAGCAGGCGTTCGCGCATCTCCACCAGCGTCACAGCACAGCCGAGGTCGGCGAGGATGCCGGCGACGATCGCTCCAACGGGGCCACCCCCGCTGACGAGGCAGGTGTTGGGCAGCTCCGCGAGGGCGCGCACCTGCGAGGGGAAGACCAGACGTTCGCCTTCGGCCTCGAGCCCCGCGGGCGGCTCCGGCCGTCCGCCGGTGACCAGCAGGATATTGCGGGCCGCCATGGCCTCCTCGGCGCGGTCGGGGGTCGTGACCTGCAGCCGCCCCGGTCCGTCCAGCCGGCCCGTGCCATGGCGCACCGCGACACCTGCCCGAGCGAGCTGAGCCAGGTTGGTCGCGCGTGCCGTGTCGGATATCGCCTGGGCGCGATACTGCAGGAGTTGCCAGTCGTCACGGGCGGCCACGGGCTTGGGGTCGCCGCGCAGCCCCTGACGATCGGCTAGCCAGAGGTCGACGACCTCGCGCAGGGTGGCCAGCGCCAGCGCGCCGTCATGCCCCAGGGCCGCCTCGCCGCGCGCCGAGACGAGGACGGTGCGCAGACCGAGCTGGCCACCCCGGATAGCCGCCGTCAGTGCACCGCGGCCGGCTCCCACGATGGCGAGATCCCATGGTTCGTTCATCGGCGGCGTCTCCTCGCAGTCGGCGGGCGGTCCGGGGTTCGGCAAACGGCGCCTAACATAGGCGACCGGGGCCGGGCGCTCAAGAGCGCGCCATCGCACGATACGAGGATATATTGTGTCCTGCATCCTTTGCCACCTCGCGACCACAGAGTGAATCGCGAATCCCCACCGCTCGGGAGGTTCGATCCATGTCCGAGAAGAAGGTCATTGCCGTCGTCGGAGCCACGGGCATGCAAGGCGGCGGGCTCGTCCGCGCCATCCACGCCGATACTGACAGCGCGTTCACCGCACGCGCCATCACCCGCGATCCGGGCTCCGGGAAGGCGCAGGCGCTCGCGCGACTGGGCGCCGAAGTCGTGGGCGCCGACGTCGACGACGAGGCCAGCCTCGCCCGCGCTTTCGCCGGCGCCCACGGCGCCTACTGCGTGACGTTCTACTGGGAGCACTTCTCGCCGGACAAGGAGAAGGCCCACGCCGGCAACATGGCGCGGGCCGCGAAAGCCGCGGGTGTCGACCACGTGATCTGGTCGACCCTCGAGGACACGCGCCGGTGGATCCCCCTCTCCGACGACCGTATGCCCACGCTCATGGGCGCGTACAAGACGCCGCACTTCGATGCCAAGGGCGAGTCGGACCAGGTCTTCAAGGACCTCGATCTCCCCGTCACGTGTTTGCTGACGGCGTTCTACTGGGACAACCTCATCCATTTCGGCATGGCGCCGCAGCCGGGACCCGACGGGCAACTCCTCTTCACGCTGCCGATGGGCGACGCGAAGCTGCCGGGCATCGCCGCCGAGGACATCGGACGCTGCGCGTACGGCGTCTTCCGGAGCGGGAACGAGCTGGTGCGCAAGACGGTGGGCATCGCCGGCGAGCACCTCACGGGTGCGGAGATGGCCGCCGCCCTCGCGCGGGTGCTGGGTCGCGACGTGCGCTACAACGCCGTGTCGCCGGAGGTGTACCGCGGCTTCGGATTTCCCGGCGCCGACGACCTGGGCAACATGTTCCAGTTCAAGCACGACTTCACCGAGTATTACTGCGGCGCGCGCGACATCGCCTTCTCGCGCACGCTGAATCCGCAGTTGCAGACCTTCGCCGGCTGGCTCGAGGCCCATCGCGAGCAGATCGCGCTGGCGGCCCGTAGCGCCAGCGCGTGAGCAACGGGCCGCGATTGACTCGGAGCGCATGACTTTCTATCATGGGTTCGCGGCCGTCCGCGGCGCCCGCCGGGTGCCGCGCGCGTTCCCGTTAGCCCGCTTCCAAGCGATCCGCGCCGAAGGAGAACCCATGAAGATCGCCGTCTGCGTGAAGCAGGTCCCCGATTCGGAAACCCGGATCAACCTGTCCGCGCCTGCCCCGACCCTGGATCAGTCGAGCTTCACGCGCATCGTCAACCCGTACGATCAGTACGCGGTCGAGGAAGCCGTGCGGATCAAGGAAAAGCTCGGCAACGTCGAGGTGACCGCCATCACCGTCGGCCCGCAGGACAAGGTCCGCGAGATGCTCAAGAAGGACTGCCTGGCCATCGGCTGCGACAAGGCCATCATCGTGTCCGACCCGGCTCTCGACGGCGCCGACGGATTCGCCATCGCCCAGACGCTGGCCGCGGTGCTGGGGCGCGACGAGTACGACCTCGTCCTCTTCGGCATCAAGGCCATCGACGACGACAGCAGCCAGGTGGGCGTGATGGTGGCCGAGCTGCTCGGTCTGCCCCATGTGGGCTACATCGGCAAGCTCGACCTGCAGGCCACATCGCTCACCGCGCAGCGCGAGATCGAGGGAGGCAAAGAGATCGTCGAGAGCCCGCTGCCCGCGGTGCTCACCTGCGGCAAGGGTCTGAACGAGCCGCGCCTGCCGAGCCTGCCGAACATCATGAAGGCCGGCATGAAGCCCGTGGAAGTGCTCGACTGCGCCGGACTGGGCATCCCCGCACCAACCTCGCTCACCGAGGTAACGCAGTACAGCCCGCCGCCGCCTCGTGGCACCTGCACCATGATTCCGGCCGACGATCCCGTCGCCGCCGCCAAGGAACTCGCGCGCCTGCTCCACGAGGACGCCAAGGTCATCTAGATCTCATCGGGAAAGGACGAGACCATGCCGAACATCGCCGTATTCATCGAGCAGCGCGGCGGCGAGATCAAGAAAGTCGCCTGGCAGATGCTCAGCGAGGCGCGGCGCCTGACCGACCAGCATGGCGGCGAGGTCACCGCGGTGCACCTGCACGCCGCCGACTGCGTGCTCGCCGAGGAGGCGGGCAAGCACGGCGCGCACAAGGTGGCCATCGGCGCCGACCCCGCCTTCAAGCAGTACGACAATGAAATGTGGACCACGGCGCTCGCCACCTACCTCCAGGCGCACGAGACGGACGTCCTGCTCCTGGCCGCCACCGCCATGGGCAAGGACCTCGCGCCCCGGCTGGCGGCACGCCTGAAGGCCGCGTGCATCAGCGACGCGATCGGCATCACGTGGGACGGCGCGGTCACCGTACGGCGTCCCATCTTCGCGGGCAAGTGCTACGCCGACGTGAAGGCGAAGACGAAGCTCGCCGTCGTCGGTATCCGGCCCAACGCATTCGCGGTGGCCGAGTTCACCACCGCCGCGACGGCCACCACCTTCGATGCCGGGATCGGTGGCACAGCACCGAAGGCCCGTGTCACGTCGGTGGAGGCCAGCGCCGGCGCCAAGGTCACGCTCACCGAGGCGGAAGTCGTGGTGTCCGGCGGCCGCGGCATCAAGGGCCCGGAGAACTACGTGCTCATCGAGAACCTCGCCAACGCACTCGGCGCCGCCGCGGGTGCCAGCCGCGCCATCGTCGATGCCGGCTGGATCGACTATCCGCACCAGGTGGGTCAGACGGGCAAGACCGTCGCGCCCAATCTGTACGTGGCCTGCGGAATCAGCGGCGCCATCCAGCACCTGGCGGGCATGAGCTCGAGCAAATGCATCGTGGCCATCAACAAGGACGCCAACGCCCCCATCTTCAAGGTGGCCGACTACGGCATCGTGGGCGACCTCTTCCAGGTCGTGCCCGCGCTCACGGATGCGGTACACGCGATTCGCAGCTAGCACCCGCGCCGCAAAGACGTACCACGCGGACCCGTGAAGGGCCGCTCCCCCGGGAGCGGCCCTTCGCGGTCTTGCAACGGTGGGACGCGTCAGGGCTGGTCGTTGCCGCGCAACAGGTCCCAGACTTCCCGTACGTCGACGCCAGCACGCTCCGCCTTCGCGGCATGGCTATAGGCGTCAAGGTAGTTCTGCTGGTGGCCACACGCGACGGCGAGGTACGCATGGGCCAGCGCGTCCTCCGGGTCCAGCGTCAAGGCCTCGTGGCATGCCTGCTTGGCGGCGTCGTACTGGTGCATGCGGCAGAGCAGCCCCGCACGGTGGCTGTAGACGGTGGCCAGGTTCGGATCGAGCGCCTGGGCCTGGCCGTAGCTGCCGAAGGCGTCCTTGCTGCGTCCCAGTTTTTCCTGCGTCTCGCCCAGGGCCACGAGGAGCGGAGCCGTGTCGCCGGCACCCAGGAATTCTCGGCACTGGCGCTCGGCCTCGCGGGCCTGACCCGCGGCCGCAAGGCACGTGACCAGCCGGAACTGGGCGTCCCCCGCGCCGGCGTCGCAAGCCAGCGCCGTGCGGAAGCACGCGAGCGCGCTGTCGCGCCAGCCGAGCCGCCAGTACACCTCGCCCAGCAATGTGTGTCCGTCGGGGTCGCGACCGTCGAAGCCGAGGGCGGCCTGGGCCGCGCGCTCGGCCACGTCGAGATCACCCGCTCGCAACGCGCGGTGGCCGATCGAGATGAGCAGCGCGACCGACGGCAATTCCGTCACATCGGGTGCGAGGGAGCGGATCACGCCCACCAGATCCTGATCCGCGCGGGGCTGGACGGCGTCCCGGGCCGGTGGCCCTGTCGTGTCGACGACATTCGGCGGTGTCGCGGCGACCGCGGTCCCCTGCACCAGCAGGATCACGAGCAGAGTGCTGCAACATGCAGCCAGGCGAAGATGAGGTGGCATGGAACGACTCCCCTGGTAGCGCCCGGTCGGGCGCGTTGCACGACTGGTGATGTCGAAATCGGGGTGTTCCAAGAGGCGTGCCACGTCGTGTGCCCTCACGTGAGGAGACTCCGCGGCACCGAGCGGAATTGCGCCGTTTTTTCATCCGATTTGACGAGAGGAAAGTCAGGCCTCAAGTTTGTCGCCGAATCCGCGAAAACAGGACCACGGCAACCCTCGCTCGCCCCCCGAGGTCGACCAGATGCAAGACGAACGATTTGTCCGCTGCCCGTGCTGCGAGACGTGGTTCTCGCAGGACGAGGTCCTGACGTCGCCAGAGATCCAGCCCATCGGGATGATGCTCGAGGACACCGATCCCCGCTGGAACTTCTTCGTCTTCAACCACGCCGTCGCGGGATGCGGCAGTACGTTCGCGATGAGCGTCGACCTCTTCCGAGCCTGCATCACGGATCCGGTGCCCGAGGTGATCTGCACCGGCACCACCGATTGCGAACGCCATTGTACCATGCTCGGGGATCTCGAGATCTGCCGCGTGAACTGCCACTGGGCGCCCTACCGGCGACTCCTGCAACAGATGCTCGCGACGCGCCGGGCAAACGCGCCGTCGCCAGCGACGATCCCGCCGAGCGAAGCCTGACGACGGTCGCTCAATCCGCCGCGCGTCGCGCCCCCACGGGCTTGCCGGCCAGACGGGCCTCGGTCTCGGCAATGGCCTCGTCGGCATCGGCGACGATCTCGGCGAGGATCTCGCGCAGCGGTTGCACGCGACGGCAGAGCCCCACCGACTGACCGGCCATGAGCGAGCCGGTCTCCACGTTGCCCTCGACGGCGGCCTCGCGCAGGCTGCCAACCCAGTAGTGCTCCACCTCGTACTGCGCATCCTGCCGGTTCAGCTCGCCCGCCTGCAGCCTCCCGAGCAGCTCGAGCTGCAGCGTGCCGAAATGCTCCATGGCCGGATTGTTGAGCGCGCGCACGGCCACCACCGGCAGCTTGCTGCTGTACTGGGGCGTGGAGATGGCCTCGCGAGCACGGGCCTTGATGAAGATCTCCTTGAAGCGCGGATGCGCCCGGCATTCCTCGGCCATCACGAAGCGCGTGCCCATCTGGGCGCCCGCGGCCCCCATCAAACCGAGATGCCCGATCAACTTGCCGGTCGCGATGCCGCCGGCGACGAAGATCGGCACTTCTTCGCCGAACTGGAAGAGGATCTCCTGCAGCAGGACCACCGTGGACACGTGGCCGATATGACCGCCCGCCTCACTGCCCTCCAGGATGAGTCCGTCGGCGCCGTAGTCCAGCATGCGCTTGGCGATCGTGTCGGTCGAGGCGAAGCACAGCACCTTGGCGCCACTCCTCTTGGCCTTCCCCACCTCGCTCTCGCGCGGGATCGAGCCGGCGAAGACGATGTGCGTGACACGGGCGTTGCACAGGATCTCGAGATGGGCCTGGTAATTGGGGGCGATGGTGATGAGGTTGCCAGCGAAGGGACGGTCGGTCATCGCCCGGGTCTGCTCCACGTACTCGGCGAAGGTCGCGGGGGGCATGTTGCCGGCAGCGAGGCACCCGAAGGCTCCGTGGTTGCTCATCAGCGACACCAGGTGCGGTTCGCTGATCCAGGTCATGGCACCGCACATGAGGGGCAGCTCGCTGCCCAGGAACTCCCGGCCGCGCGCAAAGACGCGGTCCAGGCGCGGAGTCGACTGCACGGGATCATACGAACTCATCACACGCTCCTCGCGACCAACGGTTCCCGGGGTGAACACCCGCACACGATAATCGCGCGGACGGCGGCGGCCAGTGGGATCAGGCCTCCGCGGTGAGGCCCGGCGGGCCGGGATAGTAGTCCTCGAGAACCGGGAAGTCGTCGAGACTGCGGTGCAACGCCGCCTCCAGGAAGGCGTTGACCCACCAGAAGACGTCCTGCCGGCGTACCGACTGGCGCAGGCGGCGCATGCGCCGGCGCCGCTCATCGGACGGCATGATGCAGGCGTCATGGATGGCCGTGGCCATGCCCTCGATATCGTGGGGATTCACCACGATGACATGGCGGTGGAGCTGGGCCGTGGCCCCGGCGAACTCGCTGAGCACGAGTGCGCCCTGCTCGTCGTGGTCGGCGGCGATGTACTCCTTGGCCACCAGGTTCATGCCGTCCTTCCAGGGCGTGACGAGCATGACCTCGGCGGTGCGGTAGTACGCCAGGAGCTGGGTGCGTTCGATGCTCCTGTACATGTAGTGCAACGGCACCCAGCCGGGCCGCGTGAACTCGCCGTTGATCTTCCCGACGAGGCGATCCAGTTCCTCCTTCAGGTTGCTGTAATGCGGAATGTCCCAGCGGCTCGGCACCACCACCTGCACCAGCGTCACCCTCCCCTGCAAGTCGGGGTACCGGCGCAGCGCCGCCCGGTAGGCACGCAGCTTGTCCGGCAGCCCCTTCGTGTAGTCGAGACGATCGACGCCGAGAATGATCTGACGGTCGGGAAAGTTCTCGTGCACGTACCAGGCCTGTTCCGCCACGGCATCGCTGGCCGAATCGCGGGCGAAGGCGGCGTAGTCGATGCTGATGGGAAAGACCCCGACCTGGATGTCGCGATTGCGAAAATTGATGGTGGTTCCCGCGCCCTGGCTGCGCACGACCGTCTCGTCCTTGTAGAGCGCGCGCACGCAGCCCACGAAGTTACGCCGGTCGCGGCGCGATTGGAAGCCGATGAGGTCGTGCGCCAGCAGATCTGCCAGGACCTGGTGCCGCCACGGCAACTTCAGGAAGATGTCGACCGGCGGGAACGGGATGTGCAGGAAGAACCCGAGGCGTTCCTCGATACCCGCCTGGCGCAGATGCGCCGCCACCTGCATGAGGTGGTAGTCGTGAATCCAGACGAAGTCGCGCGGACGCAGCCGGTTGATGACGGCCTCGGCAAATCGCGCGTTCACCTCCTTGTAGACCTCCCACGATCGCGGGGCGAAGCGGCAGAGCACCTGCATGTCGTGGAAGAGCGGCCAGATGATCTCGTTGCTGAAACCGCGGTAGTAGTGCCGCTTCTCGTCGGCGTCGAGGAAGACCGGCACCAGGTCGTAACCTGTGTTGGGGGTGGATCCGGCGATGGCTTCGCGCAGGGAATCGGTGGGCGGTTCGGTGGTGCCGGGCCAGCCGATCCACAAGCCGCCGCGATCGCGCAGCACCGGCGCCAGCGCCGTCACCAGACCGCCACTGCCCGGCGCGATGCGCCAGTTGTCCTTGGTGCGCTCCATGATGATGGGCAGCCGGTTGGAGACGATGACGAGTCGGGTCGTGGTCGGATCACTATCCATTACGCCACCTCGATGCGGCCGTCGAGCCCGTGGAGCAGACCATGGATCAACGTCAGATACTCCACCAGGTGCCGCGTGAGCAGGAAGTTCTCGCGGATGAAGGCGTGTGCCTTGCGTCCCATAGCCATGCGCAGGTCCGGGTGGGACAGGAGATACCGGATACGCAGCGACGCGCCTTCGGGCGTGTCGACCAGGAATCCGGTATGATGATTGGCGATTTGCAGGCGAATGCCGCCGGTGTTGCCGCCCAGCACCGGCTTGCCCTTCCACAACGCCTCGGTGACGGTGAGGCCGAAGCCCTCGCGTATCGACTTCTGCAGGACGATGTCGCTGAGCCGCTGCAAGGCATTGATCGTGCGATGCGCGTCAGCGGGCAACAGCAGGATCCGCACGTCTTCGTCGTCGCCAGCCACCGCCTGCACTTCCTGCAGCACCGCCGCGCCCTCGGGATCATCGGTGGCCTCGCCTCCAGCCAGCACGAGTTGTAGAGACGGTACGTAACGTTTGGCAAGCTGGTAGGCGCGGACCACACCGACCGGATCCTTGAAACGATCGAAGCGGCTGATCTGCGTCAACAGGAACTTCTGCGGGTCGAGGTTGAAGCGCTGGCGCACCGACTCCATCTCGGCCGACTCGAGGTCCACGTTCTTGTCGCTCAGCGGATCGATGCTCGGCGGGATGAGGAACTGCGGATGCGGCAGGCGCTGAGTGAAATCGGGCAGCGAGAAGATGCTCGCGTCATAAGGTGCCACGTGCTTGCGCAGGTACTTCCATACCGGGCGGTACGGTCGGCTGGCGTCGATATGGCATCGCCACACCCACTTGCCCTTGCGCTCGGGAATGAGCCCCAGCAGCGGGGCCGGTTGCGGATCGTGGATCACCACCACGTCGGCCTCGCGCAGCGTGTCGCGAAGCATGTCAGCGTTGCGCGCGTTCGTGGACTCGTACGCGTCGATCAGCTCCTGCGACACCTGCTCGGCATTGCCCTGCAGCCCGTTGTGGAATTTCTTCGTGCAGGCGAAGAAGGGGTCATCGCCGAGGATCACGTCCCAGCGGCAGTCGAGCCCCAGTTCGTTGCAGAACGGCACCAGCTTGGTGAGGATCTCAGCCACGCCACCGCCCAGGCGCGTGGAATTCACGTGCACGAGGCGCAGGCCGCGCAGCGGGCGCGCCAGCGCCTGGAGCTGTTCGATGACGTCGGCACCGGCCACGGCGGCGTAACCGTCGAGAAACGCACTCACGACGCCTCCTTCCAGTCGTACTCGCGCACCATGGCGAGCACCTGCTGCTTGAGCTGGGCCAGCGTGCCCTGCAGCGGATCGACGTCGCCCAGCAGATCCGAGAGCATGCGGAAGCGCTCGCCGTACCCGTCGAGCCAGTTGCGGAGATCGTCGCGGCCGTCGGCATTACGGCGGCGGGCGTCGATGAAGTGGTAGAAGACGCTGCCGCGGCTGAAGTGCACGAGCGCGTTCGGCAACTCGCGCGGATGGGCCACGCGGCGGCCCGCAGGAAACACCACCATCTGCGCGTCGAGGACGTGGAATTGCTCGTCGCGACGGGCCCAGGGCACCGTCTCCATCTCGTCGAGCCGGTCCTCGCAGATGTCCACGAGGTCGGTGCGCAGGTCCTCGAGATCGTCGTAGTCGGTGGGATCGACCACGCCGAGCCGCTCGGCCAGCACGTCGTCGTGCAGACCGTGCCGCACCCAGGTGGCGAAGTCGTTGAAGAACTCGGGATCGTCGAAGCGCGGGCGCAGCATACCGCCCCAGAAGTGGTGGTAGATGCTGCCGTGATCGGCGGTCAGAAACGCATCGCGCAGTTCGCGCAGGTTCTGCACGCTGCGCCCGGTGGCGCGCGGCAGCACGGCGCAGTCCATCACGTGGAACGGATCGGGAACGACTCCCGGCTCCATGGCGCTCCTTCCCCTGCTCTGCGGCAACCGGTATTTCTCTAACAAAAATTTATCAAAGACATGCAAAAGTTAGGCCAAACCCCCGCGGTCGGCCACCTCGACAGGTCGCGGGGCTTGCCGGCTCAGGCGTCGACGAGATTGGCCGCGATGACCTCGGCGATGTCGCGCACGTGGAGCGATTCCTGCCGATCCGTCTCCTTCACGCCGTCCTCGAGCATGGTGAGGCAGAACGGGCAACTCGTACACACCTCGCTCGCGCCGGTGGCCGCCGCCTCCTCGATGCGGTTGATATTGATTCGGGATCCGAGGTTCTCTTCCATGAACATGCGGCCGCCGCCGGCGCCGCAGCAGAAACCGCCTCGCCGCGAGCGCGGCATCTCGACCTGTTGCAGCCCGCCCACGGCGCCGAGCACCTCGCGCGGCGCATCGTACTCGTCGTTGTGACGGCCGAGATAGCAGGAATCGTGGAATGTCACCTCGTGCGCCGCCTCTGGCTTTACCCGCAGGCGACCCGCCTGCAGGAGGTCGCGCAGGAGTTGGCTGTGGTGCACCACCTCGACCCCGTCCAGGCCGAAATCGGGATATTCGTTCCTGATGATGTTGTATCCATGCGGGCACGCGGTGACGACCTTCGCCACCTTGTACTTCTTGAAGTGCTCGATGTTCTGCTGCGCTTGCATCTGGAAGAGATACTCGTTGCCCACGCGCCGCGAGACGTCGCCGCAGCACCCCTCCTCGATGCCGAGGATCGCAAAGTCCACCGCGGCGCGCTGCAGACAGGTGACGAGGGCGCGCTGCACCTGCTGGTTTCGCGCATCGAAGCTACCCGCGCACCCGACGAAGAGCAGGTACTCGGCCGTGCCCTTGTCGCGCAGCTTCGGCACGTCGAGCCCCTCGCACCAGTCCTCGCGCGCTTGCGCGCTCTGATTCCACGGGTTGCTGTTGGTCTCGAGGCCGCGCAACGCGTTCTGTAGCGCGCTCGGCACCTTGGCCTGCATCATGGTCAGATGGCGACGCTGGTCGATGATGTTGGGCACGTGGTCGATCTGTACCGGACAGTGCGCCATGCAGTAGCCACAGGTGGTGCAGGCCCAGAGCACGTCGTCCTCGATCACGCCGCCGGCCAGCGGCGGTCGCTCGATCGACTCGCTCAGCGCCTTGTACTCGGTCGTGCGTCCGCTGGCGCGCAGGCGTCCGAGCGCGGCGAGACGATCGGCGATGCCGTACACGTGGTCGCGTTCGGCGGTGATCAGCTCGCGCGGGTGCAGCGGCTTGCCCGTGACGTGCGTGGGGCAGCCGGAGTTGCAGCGGCCGCACTCGGTACAGGTGTACATATCGAGCACACGGCGCCAGGAGAAGTCCTCCACCCTGCCCACGCCAAAGCTCTCCACCCCCGCGGCGGCAAGGGCCTCGAAGTCCATCTTCTGCAGGTGCGCCGAGGGCGTCAGGCGCGCCAGGAACACCGCGGGCAGTGCGGTGATCACGTGGAAGTGCTTGCCGAAGGGCAGGTAGTTCAAGAAGGCGAGCACGAGGACGACGTGCGACCAGAAGCACACGTGGTGCCACGTCATCTGGGTGCCGGGCGGCAGGCCCCCGAACGCGCCGCTGAGCGCCGTGGCAGCCCAGGCCCAGCCGCGCTCGCTCGCCCCCGCGTCGTGTGCGAAGCGCGCCGCATCGCCGGCGAGGTCGGTGAGCATGAGCAACCCGATCCAGAGCAGGATGAGCACGGCCTCGCCGCTGAATTTCAGACGCGCCGGCCGCGTGACCAGGCGCCGAAGGATCGCATAGGTCACCGCTGCCAGCACCAGCAGCTCACCCGCATTCAGGATCACCAGGTAGAACTTGCCGAACCAGCCGCCGAAGCCGGGCAGGTTGAAGTCGGACACGAAACCACGTCCGACGAGCGTGGTCGTGCGGAAGGCGACGATCAGGAATCCGCCGAAGATCGTGGCGTGCATCCAGCCGGGGCCGCGCTCGTAGAGGAGCTTGCGCTGGCCAAAACCCACGGCCAGCAGCTCGCGCAGCCGGCGCCCGAGATGGTCGAGCCGGTTGTCCGGTTCCAGCGCCCGCATGACGAGGATGCGGTGGACCATCGTGTTGACGAAGAGGGCGAGGGTAGCGAGTAGCAAGAGGACCATGGCCAGCGGACCCATGAACGACCTTTCTGTCGAGACCTAAGGAACGGCGTAGGGCGGATTTCTTCCCCACTATAGCGTTCCTCGCCGCGAGGGGAAGGACAAAGCCCGGTGATCGGCGACTGTCAGTCGGCCGTCTGCTTGTCGCTCTCGCGGGTGCAGAGCAGGGCGCGGCACATCGCCATGCCGGACGGCCCGTCGGCGACGACAGCCTCGCGTGGACTCAGCTCGAGGGGGACGACGCGCCCGCAATGGCGCTGGCGCGCCTCCAGGTAGTCGGCGACGCGCAGGAGATAGAGGGAGCCGTCCTCGCACAGCCAGGTCGCGTGATCCGCGTGGTCGCCGCTGACGCGGCGGCTCGCCGGGTCGAAATACGGCACCAGCCCCATCGGCGACGCCTGCCATAGCGGCGCCGCCTCGCGATGGCAGGTGAAGACGCAGCCGGCCGCGTGGCGGCGGGCCAGGTCCCTCGCTTCGAGCAGGCGGTGTGCGCCGAGAAGAGGCCGCTGCGGATCGAGCACGAGCACGCCGTCGGGCGCCGGCCCGGGATCGGCCAGTAGCTGGTCCAGCACCGATTCCAGGCAGACGTGTCCCTGCGGATGGACGCGCGCGATCGCGCCTGCCGATCGCGCCAGGACCTCCCAGCCAGTGGCGGCCGGCACGCTCAGGACGATCCGGGACGGCTCGACGGCGAGGCAGGTCCAGACGGCCCGCGCCAGGAGCGACACGCCCCCCAGCACCTGGCGCACCGGACCGGCCGATTCGCCCTGCCATCCGACGCCGATCACGGCCCAGAGATCACGCACGTTCCACGCCTCCCCTCCCCGGCTTGGACGGCCGCGCCAGCCTTTACATCGCGGCCCGCGACCGTTACTGTGTGCCGGATCCCACCTCTGGCGGCAGTTTCTGCCGCCCGGGCGCGATGCTTTTCCCGGACCGGATCCCACGCCACGGAGATTCCTGCCCGGAGAACGACATCCGGCGATGTGAGCCTCGCCCTTGCAAGTTCGAGCCCACTTCGGCCGACCCATTGCGCCGGCTGCGGAACGGGGGACTGCCATGGACGACACACGGATGAAAACGCTCTTCACGACCATGCGGACCGTGGCCGTGGTCGGCCTGTCTCCGAACCCGGAGCGTGCCAGCCACGGGATCGCGAAGTTCCTCATCGGGGCAGGATTCGACGTGGTGGGGGTGAATCCTGGTCATCAGGAGATCCTCGGCGTTCCGGTGTACCCGACGCTGGGGGATGTCCCCCATCCCGTGGACCTCGTCGACATCTTCCGACGCAGCGACACGGTGGAGCCGGTCGTCCAGGCGGCCATCGCCCGCGGCGACGGCTTCGTGTGGATGCAGGAGGGCGTGGTCAACGAGACCGCCGCCGACGCCGCCGGCGACGCCGGGATCCCCGTCGTGATGGACCGTTGCGTCTACAAGGAGTGGCTGCGCCTGATGAACGCGTAGCCGGCAACCATGATATCAGGACAGGACAGCCAGCGTCGCGCGGGACCGAGCCTCGTCACCGGGGCTCTCGGTTTCGTCGGCCCCTACCTCGTGGAGGCCCTGCTGCACGATGGCGAGACCGTGGTGGGGCTCGACCGGCGGCGAGCCGGTGGCGTACCGGCCGTGCGGGGGACGTTCCAGCTGGACGCGGCGTCCCCGGCCGACGGAACCACGGCCAATCTGGGCATGGCCCGGTACTCGGGTCCCGCCGGCACGTGGGACTGCTTTCTACAACCGCTCGGGGATGCCGAGGCGGTACTGGAACTCGTCCACCGGCTCCGCCCGGCAGCCATCTACCACCTGGCGGCCCAGAGTTCCGCCGCCGCATCTTTCACCGATCCCCGAGCCACGCTCGTGGGCAACCAGGCTGGCATCCTCAATCTCCTCGAGGCCGTGCGCAGCCTCCCCGCGGCCGAGCGCCCGAAGCTCGTGGTCACGGGATCGGCCGAGGAGTACGGCACCGCGATCCGCAGCGGACGACCCTGCCGCGAGGACGACGCGCTCGCGCCGGTCTCGCCCTATGGCGTCAGCAAGGCGACGCAGACCCTCCTCTGCCGCCAGTACCACCGCTCCTGGGACGTACCGGTGGTGGTCGCCCGCTCCTTCGGGCATACGGGGGTCGGTCAGGATACCCGCTTCGTGTTTCCCAACTTCGCGACCCAGATCGCCCGGCTCGAGCGCGACGAGGCCGAGGGCGCCCTCGAGGTGGGCGACCTCTCCCCGATGCGCGACTATCTCGACGTGCGCGACGTCGTGGACGCTTACCGCCTGCTACGGGAACAGGGGCGCTCCGGTCAGGTCTATAACGTGTGCTCCGGACGGTCGTTGACGATCGGTGCCGGGCTGGAGATACTCCTCGGTGCCGCCCATCGGCCGATCTCCGTCCGCCAGGATGCGGCGCGACTGCGACCGGCGGACATCCCGTGGTTGGTGGGCGACCCCGGTAAGCTGCAACTCGACACTGGCTGGCAACCTCGCCACCTCTTCGCTCGCACCCTGGGCGAGTTGCTGGCGACCGCCCGGAAGGAACAGGTATGACGCGCATCTGCATGATCGGCACCGGCTACGTGGGTCTCGTCTCGGGGGCTTGCTTCGCCGATTTCGGCCACGACGTGGTCTGCGTCGACATCCTCGAGGAACGCATCCAGGCCCTGCGCCGCGGCGAGATCCCGTTCTACGAGCCGGGCCTCGACATGCTGGTCACCAAGAACGTGCGCGAGGAACACCTGCGCTTCACCACCGACCTGGCCGAGGGCATGCGCGAGGCCCAGGTGGTCTTCATCGCCGTGCAGACTCCCCAGTCGGCCAGCGGCGAGGCCGACCTCAGCTACGTCATGGAAGTTGGCAAACAGATCGGCTCCCTGCTCGACGACTACAAGGTCATCTGCACCAAGAGTACGGTGCCCGTGGGCACGGCCCACATTCTCGCGGACGTGATCCGCGCCGCGCAGCCGCACCCGGTGGACTTCGACATGGCAAGCAATCCGGAATTCCTGCGCGAGGGCAGCAGCATCGAGGATTTCATGCGGCCCGACCGTGTTGTCATCGGTACGGAATCGCCCCGCGCCGAGGAACTCATGCGAGGCATCTACCAGCCACTCTACTTGCTCGACACGCCGATCGTGCACTGCCCGCGCATCGAGACGGCGGAGCTGATCAAGTATGCCTGCAACAGTTTCCTCGCCGTGAAGATCAGCTTCATCAACGAGATCGCGACGCTGGCGGAAGCGGTGGGCGCCGACGTGTCGCAGGTGGCCAAGGCCATGGGCCTCGACCGACGCATCGGGCCGAAGTTCCTGCACGCCGGGCTCGGTTTCGGCGGGAGCTGCTTTCCCAAGGACACCAACGCGATCGTGCGCATCGGCCACGACCACGACGCGCCCATGAGCATCGTGGCATCCGCCATCGCGGTCAACGACGCCCTGCCAGCACGCGCCTTCGCGAAGGCCGGCGCCATGGTGGGCGACCTGCGCGGCAAGACAGTGGGCTTGCTCGGCCTGTCGTTCAAGCCCAACACCGACGACATCCGTCAGGCCGGTAGCCTCGAGCTCACGCGGCTGCTCATGGAGAACGGCGCCACGGTGCGTGCCCACGATCCAGTCGCCATGGACAACTTCCGCAAGGTCTACCCCGACATCGCCTACTGCCGCAATGCGTACGAGACCTGCGAGGGCGCCGACCTCTGTGTGCTGGTGACCGAGTGGAACCAGTACCGGCAGCTCGATTTCAACCACCTCGGCGAGATCATGACGCGCAAGCTCTTCCTCGATTGCCGCAACGTGTACAACCGCGAACGGATCGCGCCGTACGGATTCGCATATGCGTGCTTCGGCCGCCCCCACGAAACGATCGCGGAGGTCCACCCATGATCGATGGCGCCCTCGTCAAACCGCTCAAGCTGATCCCCGACGAGCGTGGCTTCCTCTACGAGATGCTGCGGATCGACGACCCCTTCTTCCAGCAGTTCGGCCAGTGCTACCTCACCGCCGTGTACCCCGGCGTGGTGAAAGGCTGGCACTGGCACAAGCTGCAGACCGATCACTTCGTCTGCGTCAAGGGCATGGCGAAGGTGGTGCTCTACGACCGTCGCGAGGACTCGCCAACCCACGGCGAGGTAAACGAGTTCTTCATGGGCGAGCGCAACCCCATCCTCCTGGTCATCCCCCGCGGCGTGCTGCACGGCATGAAGGGTATCGGCACCGAGACCACCATGATCATCAACCTGCCGACGCATACTTACAACCATCAGGACCCCGACGAGTACCGCGTCGACCCCCACGCCAACGAGATCCCTTACGACTGGGCCGCCCGCGATTTCTGACGGGCCGGCCTGAAAGGCGACCATGACCCCCAAGGAACTCCAGCGCGTCGGGCGCTACGACCTGGTGACGCCCATGATCCCGTGCAAAGACGAGATCATGGCCGGTTTCGAGCGGATCCTGATGTCCGGCAACTACATCCTGGGAGAGGAAGTGCGCCTGCTGGAGCACGAGATGGCCGAGCAATGTGGCGTGCCCGACGCAGTGGGCGTGGCCAGCGGGTCCGAGGCGCTCTACCTCGCGCTCGCCATGGCGGGCGTGCGGCCGGGGAGCGAGGTGATCACCACCCCGTACACCTTCGACGCCACGATCGAGGCCATCATCATGCTCTATGCCCGCCCCGTGTTCGTCGACATCCGACCGGGCGACCTCAACATCGACCCCGGCCTGATCGAGGCCGCCATCAGCCCGCGCACGCGCGCCATCCTGCCGGTGCACATCTTCGGCGCCCCCTGCGACATGGACCCCATCATGGACGTGGCCCGGCGCTTCGACCTGCAGGTCATCGTCGACATGGCCCAGGCCTGGGGCACCCTCTTCGAGGGCAAACCATGCGGCAGCATCGGGCGCATGAGCACCCTGAGCTTCTATCCCACCAAGAACCTGCCGGGAATCGGCGACGGCGGTCTGGTCTTCTGCCGGGAGCGTGAGGACGCCGATCGCATCCGCCAGCTCCGCGGCCACAAGGCCCTGTGGATGAACAAGCATCTCTACTGCGGCTGGAACAGCCGCCTCGATGAGGTGCAGGCCATGGTCATCCGCGCTCGTCTCGCTCGGTTCGACGACGAGCAGCGCGACCGCAACCGCGTGGCGGAGATCTACGATTCCCTGATCCCGGCGGCCAACCGTCTGGACACGGCGACCTCGCCGGCGGGAACCCTCGTCACGTACCACCAGTACTGGGTCCGGTCGCGGGCCCGGAACCAGCTCCGAGACGTGCTCGACGCCGCCGGGATCGACACCGGCATCTACTATGATCCGCCGCTTCACAAACACCCGCTCTCCGAGTACTGTCGCACGGGTACCCCGCTGCCCCAGGCCGAGGCTGCCGGCCGCGAGGTCTTGACCCTGCCGATCCACGCGGCCCTCCCCGAGGAACAGGCCCGCCGGATCGGCTCGATTGTCGGCGAGTTCCTGGCTGCCCACGGCTAGCGAACGGATCGAAAGGCTCGGACGTGAGCGCCAAGGTGCTAAGCTTCGGTACCCTCGACGCAAGCCTGGCCAAGGACCAGACGCAGATCGTCATGGACCGGATCCAGGCCGCCAGTCCGCGTCTGGCCTGCCAGATGCAACGCTTGCCCTCGCCGCTGTCCGACGGCGAACGCGAGGGCGAGCCCTTCCTAGCGTGCAGTGCCCAGGAAGTCGAGTTCCTCGAGAATCAGCTCCTGGCCGGCGAGTTCCGCCTGCTCGTGGTGCGGGCTCCCGATCTCGTGCTGCCCCTGCGCAAGGGCCTCTGCATCGCCGCCGTTCCGGTGCGCGACACGCCCTTCGACGCCCTGCTCTCGCGTCGCGGCATCATCATCGACGACCTCGAGGAAAGCGCCCATGTCGGCGTGCTCACGCTGCGCTCCAAGGTGCAGGTGCAGGCGCTGTGGCCGCACATCACGGTGTCGCTCCACCACGGCGGGGTGATGGCCTCTCTCGACCTGCTTTTGCGGCAGAGCGAGATCGATGCCCTCGTGGCCCCGGCGGCGGTGGCCGAGCATCTGGGTCTGCAGAGCGTGGTCTCCGAGATCTTCAATCCCGATCTGGTGCTACCTGGCGGCGGTCAGGGCATCCTCGTGGTGCTCGGGCGCAGCGACGACGCCGAAGCCCGCGAGCTGCTCGCCCCCATCCACAGTGAGGCCGCCCTGCGCGAGATGGAGGCCGAGCACGCGTTCCTGCAGCGCTTCGCCAGCGACCAGGACCTCCCGCTGAGTGTCCTGGCGCGCTGCGCCGGCGACCGCATCTCCATTGCCGGCGCCATCAGCTCGTCGCAGGGCGCCAGCGCTGCGCGGGCGGAAATCGAGGGCCCGCTGGATCAGGCCACGAACCTCGGGGCCCAGCTCGCCGAAGCGTTGCTGCAGAACGACGCCGTCGTGATCGGCCTGCTCGAGGCCGATTTCCCCGAGGGCGTGCCTGAAGACGACACGCTCGACGAGGCTGTCCCCAGCGAGCTGGAGCCGGACGTGATGGAGGAACTGGATCAGCTCACCGGGGAGTACGACGACGACGACGACATCTGACGAAACGACCGTGGCAGGTCGCGGAAGGCCCGGGCCGTTGCCCGGGCCTTCGTCATACCGGCAGGATCGCAAGCGCCCTACTGGACGATCACCATCTTGCGCGTCTCGGTGAAGTTCTTTCCGCTCAGACGGTAGAAATACGTGCCGCTGCTGGTCTTCAGACCGTGATCGTCACGGCCGTCCCAGGTGCGCGTGTACTGACCCGCCACCAGCGGTGCGTGCTCGAGCGTGCGAACTCGCTGGCCGCGCACGTCGAAGATCGTCAGCGACACCACGCCGGCGTCGGCCGGCACGCTGAAGCTTATCTGCGTGGAAGGATTGAACGGGTTCGGCGCATTCTGCGCCAGACCGAAGGCGGTGGGCAGCGCATCCGGCGTGGCCGTAGCCGCGCCGTCGCATTCGAAACCCGAGATATCGTAGAGCGCCCAGCCCACGAGCGTCCCGGTGCCGCCGTTGCCCTGGTCACGCACGATGAGCTGCCAGTCGCCATCAAGCGGCTGACCCAGGAACGTGCTCAGCGGTTGCGCCGGCGTGAGCGTGTTGGGGTAGTTGCCGATGATGTTGTCGGCCGAGCCACCCTGGAACGCCGTCAGGAAGATCGACGTGCCCTGCGGCGAGACCAGGCGCACGATGAGATCGCCGATGTAGTCGTGCAGGATGTTCACGTCGAGGTTCAGGTTCTCGTCGACGGTGGCACCCGTACCGCTGATCGTGATCGTGCTGACGACCTGGTTGCCATCGTTGTCCGGCACCGGGGTGTTCGGGCTCGCCACACCGTAACCGCCGAGCGGTACACCCACGTAGAGCTGAGCCGATCGCGTCACGCTGGCCGGAACGCCGTTCACCTGGTAGTCAATGGCCAGGGAGAAAGCCATGAGAGTCCCGCACGCGACGTTGCCATCCACGGTGACGGTGTAATCCACCGTGCTGGTGCTCTGACCGTTCACTGGCAGGTCGGGATAGTTCGCCGTGTCCTGGACCACTGTCACACCCGGCGTGGAGGTGCTCAGCACCGCGCTCACCGCGGTGGCGCCGGCCAGTCCGCTGTTCGCCAGCGTCACCTGCACGTCCACCGTCTCGCCAGGATCCGCCGCGCCGTTGCCCGACGGCTCGGACGTCACGGCGAAGGACGCGACACCCACCGCCGGCAGCGGTTCGAGGATGATGTTGTGCACGAGGAACTTCTGCACGAAGACCCCGGCGTGCGGGCCGCCGGGCTCCATCGCCTGCGCCGTGGCGATGATGACGTTGGCCATGTCACGCATCTTGAGACCGCTGCCAAGACCGAACTTCGACTCGAGCAGGATCGAGTCTACCGATTCGCGGGTCTCGCCCATGCCCACCAGCGTGATCAGCGACTGGAAGAGCGGCGTGCTCCACAGTTCGTCCGACTGGTAGCCGCCGGGGATCGACACGTGCGCCGGGTAGAAGGTGGTGTGCACGTACTGCGCGCCGTTGGCGTTCAGGATGCGTCCCGGCCAGCACTGGTTGCCGTTGCCATGGCCGTCCCAGGAGTAGATGTAGTTGGGAAAGAACGTGGGACCATTGGGGGTGCTGTAGCTGTAGGAACCACCCCAGTAGTCGCCCCAGCCCTCGCCCATGGCGCCGGTGTCGCCGCCTGACCAGTTGTGATTGATGTCCGAATCGATCGCATGGCCATACTCGTGCCAGATCACGTCGGCATCCTCGTCGTCATCGACACAGCCGTGACCAAAGGCCAGTCGGTTGGAGCCGGGCAGGTAGTGCGAGTTGTCGGCGCCGCTGAGGCCGTCGGTGTCCGTGCCGATCGAGCCGTCCTGGATGCCCATGGCGCCCACGAAGCCGAGGTCCTGCATGTAGCGCTGGCTCTTGTCGAGCTGGAAGTACACCATCGCATCGTCGAAGGAATTGTCGCCGCGGGCGCGATTCCAGTTGCCGTCGGGCGTGGTGCTGGGCGCCGTATTGGGAGTCTCGAAGTTGATGATATTCACCCAGGGGCCGTTGAGGCGATAGACGGAACCGTCGAATTCGATGTCCATCAGCGGCTCGGTGAAGTAAGCGTTGGTAAAGGCGCTGGCCGGCGAGTTGTCCTGGAGGTTGTTGTTGATCAGCGTGGTGCGCGGATCCGGGTCGAAGACCAGGCCGGTGCCGTTCACGCGCGACTTCGCCGCGTTCATCATGGCGGCGCGCTTGGCCTCGAGCTCGGTGATGCGCGCGAAGGCCGCCTGGCGATCGGCCAGCGGGCCCTGGTGCTGACTCAGACGAACCTCGACCGGATCGACCGGCTGACGGTACATGGCCGTGTCCGTCACCTCGACGATCTGGCCGGTCACCGCGTCGATGCGGCAGCGCCAGGCGCCGTCTGGACCGTCGAGATCGAGATCGACCAGCCAGTTCAGGCGGAAGCTCTCGCCCTCGGGCGTGTAGACCAGCTTCGCCGCCGGTAGCGACCGCAGGTCGCCGTAGGCACCCAGATAGCCCCAGGCGATGTCGTACGCCGTTTCGGCGTCCATGCCACCGCGGGGCAGGAACGTCGCGTTCTCGCCCACGGGGTAGGTATTGTTGAAGATGCGCATCACGTGCCCGTCGCGCTTGCTCACGGACACGATGAACTCGGCGCCCTCGACGGGCAGGCCATTGAGCATTTGCTGGAAGGTGACATGGCGGGCAAGCAAGCTTTCGCGTTCGCCGCTGGGCATGAGATTGCCCAGGTCGGACGGCAACGCATACCTGGTCGCCTGATCTTGCAGGAAAGCCTCGGCGGTGCCTTGCGCGGTCGCACCCGCGACGGCGTGCCAGGCGGGGTCGAACTGGACCTTCGCGGTCTCGCGATAATCCGTATGATAGGTGTCCGTCGCCAGCGAGGCCGCGCTCGCGGCAAAAGCACCGGTAGCTAGCAGACCGATGACCAGTACCTTCAATTTCATGTTCCACTCCTCGGAGAGTCGCCAGAAACACTACAGAGGCTGCCTATGATAACACAAAAACCAGAACCGTACGTGAGGCGATTTCTACACCGACGGCCAAGGCTCGGCACTCCGGCATGCGAAGCGGCCCCCGGCGCCGCAGCACCGGGGGCCACAAGTTAAACTCATACAATAAGTTACATGTTTGGCAGCGGCGTGACTTCCAGCGGGAAATCGTGCTGCGAGCCCGGCCCCCACGCGTGGGCCGTGAGGCTGTCGTGGAACAGGGCATTCGAGCCATTGCGAAGGCTGTAGGCCTCGTAGCCCAGCATGTTCAGGAACGCCGTGATCTGGGACGAGGTCTGCCCCGTCCAGCAGTAGACCACGATCGGCTTGTCCAGGGGCAGGTGCCCGAGCAACTGGTCCAGGCCGAGGCTGCTGCCCGGCGAGAACTGGTAGGCGCCAGGAATGTGGCCCGGCGTGCCGGCGCTGCCGGTACCGTCGTAGTCGGCCTCGCCGAAGTAGTTGAGGATGAAGTAGTCACCCAGGTTGTCCTGGATGTCGGAGTACCCGATGCTCTTGAAACCGTCGGTGAGCATCGCCGCCACGCGGTCGGCCACGACGGTCTGCGGGGTCTCGTCCGCGAGCGTCGGATAGTCGTGCCAGACCAGCATGGTATTGTTGTGCGTGGTCTCGGGGTTGGTCAGCAGGTTGGCGCAGCTCGACGTCCAGTGGTCATAGCCGTCCTGGGTGCTCCATGACGACATGCCGAAGCCCAGCGTGTAGGTGTCGGTGTAGCCCATCATCTCGAGCGCGATCTTGGCGTGGCCTGCCGACTGGCCCGAGTAGCAGGCGACGACGAGCGGCTTGTCCGTGGGAATCGTCGTGCCGACGTCGCTCAGCAGCGTGCCCAGCGAGGAATGGTACGCCCCGGCGATATGACCCGCGTCATACGTGGCCTGCGAGCGGATATCGATGACGGTGTAGTCCGACAGGTTGTCATAGAGCACCTGCGCCGAGATCACGCCCGGACAGTCGGCGGTGTTCACATAGTTGATGCCCGCGTCGAGCAACGTCTGGAAGGTCTCGTTCGGCTGGTAGCCGGAGGCCAGTGAGTAGTCGTGCTTCGACGTTTCGGCCCACGTGTGCGCCGTCAGGCTGCTGTGGAAGAGCGTGTTGGCGCCGTAGCGCAGGCTGTAGGCGTCGTAGCCGAGCATCTGCAGGTACGCGGTGACCTGCGACGACGTCTGGCTGGTCCAGCAGTAGACGATGATCGGCATGTCGGTGGGCAGGTATTTCAGCATCTGGTCCGCGCCCAGGCTCGCGCCCGGCGTGAACTGGAAGGCGCCCGGGATGTGGCCGGGCACGCCGGCGGTGCCGACGCCGTTGTAGTCGTCCGCGCCGAAGTAATTCACGATGAAGTACGCGTCGAGATTGTCCTGGATATCGGACCATGCCTTGCCCCAGCTGCCGTTCAGCAGCATGGCCTGCACGCGCTCCTGAACGACCGTGGCCGGGGCCTCGGTGAGCACCGGGAATTCGTGTTCCACGAGACTGGCATTGTTGTTCGTGGTCTCGGGGCTGGCCAGGTTGTCGCCAACCGCGCCGTCCCAGCCGCCGCACAGCGCCGTGCTCCACGACGACATGCCGAAGCCCAGCGTGTAAACATCGGCGTAACCCATCATCTCGAGAGCGATCTTGCCGCGGCCCGCGCTCTGACCGGTGTAGCAGGCCACGACCAGCGGCTTGTCCGTGGGAATCGTCGTGCCGACGTCGGTGAGCAGGGTGGCCAGCGACGAGTTGTAGGCGCCCGGGATGTGGCCGGCGAGGTAGGTGGCATTGCTACGGATGTCGATGACGGTGTAGTCGGCCAGATTGTCCTTCAAGGTCTGGGCCGAGATCACGCCCGGGCAGTCGGGCGAGTTGATGTAGGCCGCGCCCGCGGTCGCCATGGTCTCGAAGGCCGTGGTCGTGGGCGGCTGCGTGGTATCGTCATCCGAGCAACCCCAGAAGAGTGCCAGGACGAGCATAAGGAAAATCCAGCTGAGTCCCTTGCGATTCATCGCGTCAACTCCTCGGTCTGGCCCTGTGGGCCGTGAGCAGGGCGGCGGTCGCCCCATCGCGGTACCGGCCGGCTCCCTCCGGAGCCGGCCGGCATGCGGACTATTTGCCCGGGAACGAACCCGGGATCACGATGTCGATGTTCGCGTCGTAATCGGGCAGCCTGGTCACGCCATCCGACTGGTAGAGATCGGACTCGCGCAGGAAGAAGCCCTCCGGTCCGTCCTGCGTGCCGTGGCACGACACGGTGCAGCTCTGGCCGTCCGGCACCGTTGTCTGCGCCGTCCACCGCTGGATGTTGTGCGGCGACGTGTAGACCCAGGTGGGACGGTCCAGGTAATTGGTCAGCGTCAGCCCCCAGTCGGCGAACGTATCCGGATCGACCGGCACGTGCCGCACGAGCGCGTAGTCATACCCGGTACGATACGGGCTGGGGTTGCGCGCGATCTTGAGCTGCAGCACGCTGGGATCGATGTCCGACTTCAGCACGCCCTCGTCGCCGAGGTTGTGGCAGTTCGTGCAGTTCTTGTAGGGCTGCGAGTGACAGACCTGGCACTGCAAGCTCTTCCCCGGGCTGTTCACGTGTATCGAGTGGTAGGTGTTCGACGGCAGGGTGCCGTGGCAGCTCGCGTCCTCGCAACGCGGCATCGTGGCCACCTCGTAGCGGGCCACGTAGTGCGCACCGGTGTGCTGGTTGTCGCCGTGGATCTCTTCCTTGGTGTGGCAACCCTGGCACTGCATGCCGTTGGTGCGGTGAACGTCGGCCACGTTGCCCGCCAGCTCGCCCTTGAAGTCGGCGCCGATGCGGCTGCCGTGACAGGCGGTGCACTGCTCGTTCATGTCGGGCGTGGCCCGGAAACGGTGCGAGTAGTACGAGCCGATCTTCGGGAAGCCGCCGCCCACGCTGGCGGGTCGGCTGATATGGCACTGGCCGCAGGTCGTGTGGCAACCGCCGCAACGTACCTCGTAGGCACCCTCGAAAGCCGAACCCTCGAAGGTGCAGCCGCAGCGCGCGGAGATGGTGGCTTTCTCGCCCCACAGGTTGGTGTGCAGGCTGTTGGCGTTGGCCGCCGCTTCGGTGGCATGGCAGCCATCGCAGGCGCCGGTGGCGCTCGGATCGGATGTCAATCCCACGTGCGCCTCGGCCATCGTCGTGAACGTGCTGTCGGCCGCGCCGCCGTGGCAATCCTGGCAAGCGATCTGTCCGTGCACGCTGGAGAGGAACTGGTTTCCGTTGCTGCCGGTGATGATGACCTTTTCCCAAGCTTCCAGCTCGGGCACCTCGCCACCTCAGCCATCGTCCTTGTTGTAATCCGTATGCGCGACCTTGGTCGTAACACCGAGCGCGTCCTTGAGCATGGTCTCGTTCGCGTGGCAGCCGAGACAGGTCTTGTCCGTGGTCGTGTCGCCGCCGCCGCCACCGGGATCGGTGGGGCCGCCGTCGTCGCTGCCGCCGCAGCCCCAGACCGCTACCAGAAGCAGCGCCGGCAAGAGTCTGCGAATGCCGTGTATCTTCATGGCCACTCCCATGGTTGCGCTACGGCGTTTCCACCGCAGCATCCGTACGTAATCCGCGAGCAAAGATCGGAACCGTATTGCAATAGACGTCGCGCGCGACGAACTCCGGGCAGCTCATCACGCGCTCCCAGACGCCGAAATTCAGCGCGCAGTCCATGGCCATACCCACGAAGCAGCGGCTGGTGATGAAGGGTTCGATCGGACGCACCTCGCCGCTGGCGATGCGCGCGTTGAGTTCTTCCGTGAGGAACCGGACGTAGGGCAGACGCACTTCCTTGAAAAGCACGTGCGCGACGTCGCCGCTCTCGAAGCTGTTGTTGACCATCAACCGCATGAGCGTGGAATCATCGAGAGTGATGGCGAGGATGTGCGCCGAGACCGCCTCGAGAAGCTGCTCCAGGCTGCCTTGACCCCGGCGTTGCGCGAGATAGCCAGCGATCTCGTGTTGCGCGGCCTTCTGCCGGATGACTGCCTCGTAGAGCGCGAGTTTGCTTGCAAAGTGACGATAGATGGCGCCTTCCGTGATCCCGCACGCCGTGGCGACGGCGCGTACCGCCGTGCCGGCGAAACCGTGCTTCGCGAAGAGTTCGGTCGCGACCTCGAGGATCTGCTGCTTCCGATTGCCTGTGGCCTGTGGCATTGACACGTCCCGCTGGGTTCCCCGGAGTCAGTGAACGTTTACCAACTCGACGGTAATGGCTGTGAATGTATTGTCAAGAACAGATCCCATGTTAACAATCCAGGATCACAACAATCGCGCTTTGTGGGCCAATATCTAGCGGTTTTCAGAAACAATCGAGGTGTCTTGAAGCAAATATCGGGCTAGACAGGGATGAATATGTTTATCAAATAACATATCATACCGTTTAAGTATGCGTCCGCCGCCTCGATCGAAATCCGGCGAGGATCCACCGTGGGCAGGAAGCGGTGGTGGCGCTATCATCCCGAAAACCGACAGCCAGCGAGGTGAGCATGTCTGATCTCTACCATCGCGACCACGCCCTCACGCTCCTGCACGAGTTCACGCACGGCGAGGCCCTGCGCCGCCATGCCTACGCCGTGGAAGCCGCCATGCGCGCGGCCGCCCGGCGCACCGATCAGGACGAGGATTACTGGGGCGCCGTGGGCCTGCTGCACGACTTCGATTACGAGATGTATCCCGAGCCGCCGGACCATCCGCTGAAGGGGGCGGACATTCTGCGCGAGCGGGGCTACCCGGAGACGTTCGTGCGCACCATCCTCGCCCACGCCAGCTACACCGGCATACCGCGCGACAACGAATGCGCGCGCTGGCTCTTCGCGGTGGACGAGCTGTGCGGCTTCTGCATGGCCTGCGCCATGGTGCAGCCGGATCGCCTCATCGCGCAGGTCAAGCCGTCTTCAGTGCGCAAGAAGCTCAAGAAGAAGGACTTTGCCGCCAAGGTGAATCGCGAGGAGATCGCCGAGGGCGCGGCCGACCTCGGCCTCACGGTGGACGAGACGATCGTCCACGTGCTCGAGGCGCTGGTGCCCATCGGCAACACTCTTGGCCTGTGAGGCGGGCCGCGGCCATGGTGAACTCATGACGCCATCGATTCCCACCGTCACCGTCACGGTGGACGCGCTGCGCGACCGCCTCGCCGCGCTCTGCCCCGACCAGGCCATCGATCTCGCCGGCGCGGTGCCGCTGCCGGTCGCTCTGCCGCACCGCGAAGCCTGGCTCGACTGGGTGGCCAGTGGGCGTCACGCTGGCCTGGAGTACCTGGCGCGCGACCCCGAGGGGCGCGCCGATCCCACGCGCCGCGACCCCTGGGCCCGCGCGCTGCTCGTCTTCGCCCAGCGTTACACCGACGGCTGGCCGGCCGACGACCCCTCCGCGCGTGAAGGAATCACGGCCGGCGGGACGTGGATCGACGGTGTCGCACGTTACGCGCGCGGCGACGACTACCACGAGGTTCTGCACGACGCCATCGCCGCGGTGCTGAGGGGACTGGCGGACACGTGGCCCGGTCTGCGCGCGCACCCGGCCGTGGACACCGGTCCTTATCTCGAACGCGAGTACGCGCTGCTGGCCGGTCTCGGCTTCGTCGGCAAGAACACTTGCCTCATCCACGAGCGCCTGGGTTCCGGCCTGTTCCTGGGCACGGCGCTCACGAATCTCGCGATCACGGGCCTGCCCGCCGCTGATCCGGGACGCGCCGAACCCCTCTACGCCACGGCCCCGCGTCCCCATCGCGCCCGGATCGGTCCGGCCGCCGCGAGCCGTTGCGGTTCATGCACGCGCTGCCTGGAGGCCTGCCCCACCGGCGCGCTCGTCGCCCCCTACGTGATGGACGCCAACCTCTGTCTCGCCACCTGGACCATCGAGTGGAAGGGGCACGCGCCGGCCGCCGCGCGCCACCGCCAGGGGGGCATCGTCTTCGGTTGCGACATCTGCCAGGCCGTGTGCCCCTGGAACGTGCGCGCCGCGCGCCGGGCCGCCGACGGCGAGACGGAGGTGCCGCCGCCTCCACCGGCCTACGCCACCCGCGCGGACCACGCCGAGATCGCCCTCGCCGACCTGATCGTGCTCGGCCGCGATGCCTTCCGCCAGCGCTTCCGCGCCACCGCGATCTGGCGTTGCCATCCCGAGGGCCTGCGCCGCAACGTGATGGTAGCGGTGGCGAATGCCAGGCGCCGCGATCTGCGCCTCGCCCTTGGCGCGGCTGCTCAGGAAGACCCTGACCCGGAAGCCCGGCAGGTGGCCACCTGGGCCACGGACCAGCTTGGCGAGGAGGCCTGATGGACGCGCAGTGGTGGCAACCCCTGGATGGCGACCGCGTGGCCTGCGCACTCTGCCCCATCGGCTGCCGGCTGCGCCCTGGACAGGACGGCCCCTGTGGCACGCGCGGCAACCGGCGCGGCCGCATGGCCACGCTCCACTACGGCAAGGTCGTCGCCCTCGGTGTCGACCCCATCGAGAAGAAGCCGCTCTACCACTTCCTGCCGGGCAGCCTCGTCCTTTCGGTCGCGGCGCCCGGCTGCAACATGCACTGCTTGTTCTGCCAGAACTGGGGCATCAGCCAGAAGCACGACGCGGCCACGCGCGACATGTCGCCGCAGCACGTCGTCGACCAGGCCGTGCGCGCGGGATCGCGTTCGGTGGCCTTCACGTACAGCGAGCCTCTGGTGTGGTACGAGTTCGTGTGCGACACGGCGCAACTCGCCCGCGATGCCGGCCTGCGCACCGTGATCGTGTCGAACGGATTCCTCAATCGCGAGCCGCTCGCCGCGCTCATCCCGTACATCGACGCCGCCAACATCGACCTCAAGTCGATGGACGATGGGTTCTACCGCAAGGTCTGCAAGGCACGCCTGCAGCCGGTGCTCGATACGATCACCGACCTCCACGCGGCCGGCGTCCATCTCGAGATCACGAACCTCGTGATCCCGGGCCAGAACGACAGCGATGCGGCCATCGCCGCCCTCGCCGACTTCGTCGGCGGCTTGAGCCGTACCATCCCGCTGCATCTTTCGGCCTACCACCCGAGCTATCGCTTCGACGCGCCGGCCACGCCGCCGGCCACACTGGCGCACGCCGCCGCTGTTTGCGCGCAGCAGGTCGATCACGTCTACGTGGGCAACTGCGATCTGCCGGAGTGGAACGATACCCTATGCCCCCAGTGCGGCGCCACGGTGATCGCGCGCGTGGGGTACCATACGCAGAATCGCCTCACAGCCGACGGCCAATGTCCGCGTTGCCGGCACCTCATCGCCTGCGTCGTGACCTGACGATCGCGTCAGGCTTGCGGGTAGGTGCAGGTGACGCGGGTCGTGATGCCCCCGCGTACGAACCAGTCGCCGGTGACGACCAGGCGGCGCGGCTGCGTGACCGCCACGATGTCGTCGAGGATCTGGTTGGTCACCTTCTCGTGGAATGCCCCTTCGTCGCGATAGCTCCACAGATACAGCTTCAGCGACTTCAGTTCCACGCACCGCGCGTCCGGCATGTAGGTGATACGGAAATGGGCGAAGTCCGGCTGCCCCGTCAGCGGGCACAGACAGGTGAACTCGGGACAGTCGAAGGCGATCTCGTAGTCGCGGTCAGGCGCCGGGTTGGAAAACGTCTCCAGCGTGCGCGACGGCTGCGTGGGCATCGGCAAACCTCCTCGGGGTGACAGCCAAGGTAGGGCGCCGCAGAGGCCGTGGCCAGGGGGAGACGCCGGCGCCATGCAGGCGGCCCCCGGTCGCGAAGACCAGGGGCCGCAGGTGCCGGTCGGGCGGGGCCGCGCTCAGCGCAGGCGCTTGCCCGGCAGCTTCTGGGGATACATGGGTTCGTCGTGGCATCCCTGACAATCGGGTTTGCGCGCGAAGTCGCGGTCATGATGGCAGTCGCCGCAGCTCACCTCCTGGTGGATCTCGTCGAGTTCCACACCGGTAACGCTGTGGTTGAACGCCCCCTCTTCCCAGTGGATGTGGCAGTTCGTGCAGCGAGGCGACGGCGTACGGAACGCCTTCGGCTCGCCGTGGCAGGTATTGCAGGCCACCTTGGCGTGGAAAGGCGTCAGCGAGAATTTCGCCGACTCGGCGTGGTGGAACGCCGGCTCCTCCTGCTGCGAGTGGCAGAAGTCACAGTTGCGCTCGGCGTGACAGGCTCCACATGTCGTGACGTGGTCGACCTTGCGCACGGGAACGGTGGTGGCCGTACCCTTCAGGTTATCATGGCAACGACTGCAGCTCTCGCCGCGATGGCAGTCGACGCACTTGAGGCCGAACTTCTCCACGTGATCGTTGTGATGGAAGGTCACCACTGGACCCTTGGCGTAGCTCGTCTTGTAGGTGTAGAACGGCGTCGCCTCGATTTGCGGATGCCGCACGCCCAGAAGATCCGTCTTGTCCGGCTTCGCGGTCACGTGATTCGCTCCCGATTCCGCGTGACAGAACTCGCAGGCGTTGTCGTGGCTCCAGTCGAGGTGGCAGTTGATGCACTGCCGGTGATACGCGCCCTTGAGCGATGGCTGCCGGAGGTCCATCGCCGCCGGGGCCGGATCATGGCAATCGCGACAGGGCGGAATCGTTCCCGATTGCTCCGAGTAATGGTGGCAGTTCTCGCAGCCGCCGGTCATCGCCGACATCTGCGCGTGCAGGCGATGCGCGAACACGACCGGTTCGTAGAGCTTGGAGAGCTGATCGATCACGACGACCTCCGGCCCCTCTTCCAGCTTGTGCGTGCCCACGAAACTATCCTTGTGCCGGGGACAGGTGCCCATGCAGGGATCGTCGGCCGTGGGATTGTCGCACTGGTGGCACTCGGCGCAGGCCAGCGACGTGTTCACGTGTGACGACGGAACGGCCTCCCGGGGATGGGCCGGGTCCATCACCTGGCCAGCCGCCGTTGCGGCCAGCACGGTCACGCCGACGGCGACGAGCAGGGACAGGAACCGGGTGCGGTTCTCGGGGCAGCAAAACTGCACGTCACGCATGGTCGGCTCCTTCTTCGACTGGCAGCACGGGGAACACGAACACGAACAGCCGGTACAGTAGTGTCAGCAGGGAGATGAAGCCGACGGTCAGCACGATCTCGGTCCACCGCGGGATGTAGGGGCCGGTGGCGAACGGCGGGTGGTAGGCGATGATGAACACGTCGAAACGGTTGAGCGCCACGCCGAAGACCACCATGGCCGCCGCCGCGAAGAGCCAGCCGGGATGACGACGCAGGCGGTGGCTCAGGAAGATCGCCCACGGGATCACGATGCCCACGATCAGCTCGATCCAGTACATCGTGCTCTGCAGCGACCCCTCGAAGAGGTAATGCCAGGCGTTGCGGTTCACGAGGTCGATGACCTTGGCCGCGAAGTAGACCGTCAGCAGGAAGGGGATCAGTCTTGCCAGCGGACTGAGCACCTTCATCTCGTAGGGACGTTTCAGCGAGCGCGACGCCAGGAGCGACTCGAAGACCACCATCGACAGGCCCACGGCGAAGGCCGACAGCAGGAAGAACAGCGAAAGGACCTTGGTGTGCCAGAGCGGATGCAGCTTGGTCGGCGCGAGCACCATGAGCGTACCCAGCGACGACTGGTGTGCACATGAAAGCACGACACCCATGATCACGAAGAACCCGATGACCTTGCTAAGGGTCTTGTCGATCAGGCGCAGCAGACCATCGAGAGGACGGTTCAGCACGCGCAGCGCGCCGGGCAGGTTCACCCGGCCGATGAACCGCTCGCAGACGATCGGCAGGAACTCGATGTACAGCACTGTGAGATAGCAGCACACGCACATACCGACCTCGAAGAGCGCCGAATTGCCCTGCCACATGGACGGCACGAGCACGTGCCAGATGTTGTAGTAGCGGCCCAGATCGACCACCACGCCCAGCGCCACGAAGGTGTAGCCGAGCATCGCCGTCAGCAGCGCAGGCCGCACGATCGCCTCGTAACGATCGTTGTGCAGGATGTGCGCCACGAAGGCGCTCGTGAAGCCGCCGGCCGCGAGGGCCACGCCCGTCGCCACGTCGATTCCGATCCAGATGCCCCAGGGGTACTGGTTGTTGAGATTCGTGACGGCGCCGAGACCGGCGAAGAGGCGGTAGATCAGCACGGCGATGCCCGCGGCCGCGAGCACCGCGAGCACCATGACGCCGGGCGTGAAGAAGGGCACCGCGGAGCGCCCGAACAGGGGTGCGGCGTGTTCGTGGTGCGGAGCGTGTGTCGCCGCACGGGGTGCGACGGCTCCGTCGAGGACGGCGGCACCGCCCCGGGACGTGGCGCTAGACATCGGAGTCCTCCTTTTCACGGCGCCGGTCACTCGAAGACTTCATCAGGACGGTCAGCAGGCCTAGGAGCATCAACGGACCGGTGAACCCCTTGAAGATGCCGTGCTGGATCCGCTCGGTCACCTCGTTGGGACTCTCGTCCGATACACCCGGGAAGCCGGCTTCCTGGAAGTCACGGTCCGCGAGGTAGAGCCAGGAGGTCCCGCCCACCTCGTGCTCGCCGTAGATGTGGGAAACGTAGCGCTCGGGATAGTTGCGCAGGCGCTGATTCGCGAGTTCGACCAGCTCATCTCGCCGGCCGAATACCAGTGCCTCGCGCGGACAGATTTCCACGCACGCCGGCAACCCGCCCTCGAGAGTCCTCTCGGCGCAGAGAGTGCACTTCATCACCTTGGGCGTGAGCGCGTTCTGGAACTCGTACGCGGGGATCTGGAATGGGCAGGCCACCATGCAGTAGCGGCAGCCGATGCACTTTCCGGCGTCGTACGTCACGGGGCCTCGGTCGTTCTTCTGCAGAGCGCCCACGATGCAGGCCGAAACGCAGGCCGGGTGCTCGCAATGCAGGCAGTTCACCTTCACGTCCACCTTCTTGGCGTGCGTGGCATCCTCGGGATACCGGTTGACCACCGTGAAGGCCTGGGCGTCGGGGCGCCGCATATGCTGGAATACGCCGGTGTCGTCGTACGCCTCGAGGTCGCCATGGGGCAGGCCGTTCTGGCGCGCGCAGGCCCACTCGCAGCGGCGGCAGCCGATGCAGAGCGTGGTATCCACGAGCACGCCGAACCGATCGGGCGCAAGCTCGTGGTGCGTGGCCGCGGAGGCCACCGATGCGCTCGTCACGGCGATGGCGGCTGTCCCCGTCGCTGTGCCGGCGAGCTTGAGGAAATCTCGACGACTGACCATGCTAGCCTCCTCACTCGCACCGGGGGAGCGGCCGTTCGGCCTCCCCGCCGGGATGATCGACCGACGTTCCTGACGGATCTTGACGGCGGGCACACGTACCCAGGAATTCCTCGACGACGCAGTGGTCGTCCTCGCGCGCCACGCAATGCCAGCACGCGGACTCCGCGCATGCCTGCCCCACGAGCGCGCAGCGGATCAACCGCTGCATGAAGCTCAGGAGCAGGGTCTTCTCGTCGGCCTCGAATCCAGCGAACAGCGCGTCCGCACGTGCGGCCGCCAGCTCCGCATACTTGGCCACGAAGGCGCGCCCGGGCTCGAGCAGACACACGCGCTGGCTACGCCGGTCTTCCGGGCTGGGGACGCGTTGCACGAATCCGAGTTGCTGGAGGTGGTCCACGTTCTTGCTCGCCGCGGAATTGCTGATACCGAGGGCCAGCGCGATTTTCCCGATCGGGAAACATCCATGCGGCCCCACGACGCGGAGCATCGTGACCTGATTGCGCGACAACGAGGCGTCGGTGGCAGAGAGCGCCAGATCCGGCACGCAGCCCTCCCCCAAGACCTGCGACAGGATCCGGAGGTTCTGACCGAGTGCGCGGGTGACGGCGTCCATCGCTTAACCTCGTTAAATGTTTAACCAAGAAAATATTCGGCCGCTCTCGGAATGAAATCAAGAAAATTCCTTGTTATCGACTGGGAGGCGCGGATAGCGTCGGCGTGATCGGAAACTTTGAGGAATTCTTGATGAATTTAATTTTTCTGAGGAAAACATCTATTATCCATTAAAATAATAGGTTACACCACTCGCAGCTGATTTTCGAATATCCCACCATGTCAATATATTAACATCAATCGCACCCCTCACCGAACCTCCGGAGATCGTCCGCCCTGCCCTGCGGCAAGGTCAGACCTCCAGGCTGTCCCCATGGTCATCGAGCCAGGCCATGTGCGCGTCGTGGTCCGGGCAGTGGCGGCGTACGAGCCCGCGGAAGCGCGGTCCGTGATTGTGGTGCCGGAGGTGGCAGAGTTCGTGCACGATCACGGCGTCGGCCACCGCGGGGAGCGCCATCACGAGCCGGTAGCATAGGGAGATGGTCCCGCTCGTCGAGCAACTCCCCCAGCGAGTCACCCGTTCCCCCACCACCACCCGCGCCGGACGCAGCCCCGTCGATGCCGCCAGCGCCTCCACCCGGGCGCGTAGGGACACCCCGGCCAGATGGCGCAGCCAGCGGATGATCGCCGGACGCGGATCGAGCACCTCTTGCGGGGGCAAGCTGAGGTGCAAGACGTCAGCTGTCAGGTCGGCGACCGGCCGGACCCGTCCCGGCGGCAGGACCGTCAGGACGAGCCGCCGCGCGCGACCGAAGATCAACAGCGTGCTTCCGGTCCCGTAGGAGCGCCTCACGGGTCCGTCCCACACGCGATATCGCTCCACCTGCTTCACGAGCCAGGCGGTCGCCTCGCTGAAGAGACGTTCCACATCCGCACGTGTGGCGCTGCGCGGCATGACAACCTCGACCCCGTCGCGGGCATTCACGGACACGCCCAGGCGACGAGCGCGCGTACTGCGGCGCACCCGGTAGCGAAGCCGGCGTCCAGCCAGGAGACGGTCTTCGAGTCGATCAGGCATGCTCTGGATATCCGGTGAAGAGTGGCGACCCCTGCAGTATGGCGATCCGGGGGCCTCCAGAAAAGCCTGGAGTTGGAGAGACACGAAGTAGGCAACCCAATGAGCTGCTGGCATCGCTGGCGCAGCGCCGATGTCTGCGCTAGGCTGGCGGGAACGACCGCAACCAGGGGGCGATCGCGATGCTTTTCTTCAGGCGGCGCAAGCGTCGGAAACTCCTGCAGCAGACGCTCATACCGGAGCAGGATGCCATTCTGCGCGCCCGCGTTCCGCTCTATGCCCGGCTCCCCGCAGACGTCCGGATGCGCCTCGCCGGCCCCACGCAGGTCCTGCTGGCGGAGAAGCACTTCGAGGGATGCCGCGGCCTGGACGTCACCGACACCATGTCCCTGATGATCGCCGCGCAGGCGGCGCTCCTGCAGCTCCGTCCCGGAGCCGACCATTACCCGGCGCTGGACACGATCCTGGTCTATCCGGACACCTTCGTCGTCGATCACCCCCGCGAGGACGAGCACGGATTCGTCACCGTCGGCGAGGACGAGCTGGCCGGGGAGTCGTGGCAACGAGGCGTGGTGATCTTGAGCTGGCGCGACATCGAACGCGACCTCGGCCCGCGCGCCGAGGGCACCAACGTCGTGCTGCACGAGTTCGCGCACCAGCTCGACGACGAGAACGACCGTGCCGAGGGAGCCCCGCGGTTGCCGGCCGCGCTGGTCCCGCGCTGGGCCGAGGCCTTCGGCGAGGCCTACACGCGCCACCGGCGCCGCGTGGCGCGCGGCCGGGAGGTGCTCTTCGACGCCGACGCCGCGGAAGACCCGGCGGAGTTCTTCGCCACGGCGGTCGAGCTATTCTTCACCGCGCCCAGGGCGCTGCGGGAGGAATTCGGAGCTGTGTCCGAGGTGCTGGCCCTCTACCTCGCCGTCGACCCCGGCGGCTGGTAGGTCACGAACGCGTGCCGTAGTTGGGCGCCTCGTGGGTGATCGTCACGTCGTGCGGGTGCGATTCCCGCACCCCGGCTCCCGTCACCTGGATGAGCTGCGCGCGCTCCTGCAAGGCGGCGATCTCGCCGCAGCCGCAGTAGCCCATGCCGCTGCGCAGGCCACCCACGAGCTGGTAGATGACATCGCGGGTCCGCCCCTTGTACGGCACCCGGCCCTCGATGCCCTCGGGCACCAGCTTCTCGACGTCGGCGACGTCCGACTGGAAGTAGCGGTCCTTGCTCCCCTGCTTCATCGCGGCGAGGGAGCCCATTCCGCGGTAGGTCTTGTAGACCCGTCCCTCGAAGAGGATCTTCTCGCCCGGCGACTCGTCGGTGCCGGCGAGCAGGCCACCCACCATCACGCAGTCGGCACCCACGGCGATGGCTTTCGAGAGATCGCCGCTATAACGGATCCCGCCATCGGCCACCAGGGACACGCCGGCCGGCCGTGTCACCTCCGCCACATTCATGATGGCCGTGATCTGGGGCACGCCCACGCCGGCGACCACGCGAGTCGTGCAGATCGAACCAGGCCCGATCCCCACCTTCACCGCATCGACCCCGGCGTCGATGAGGGCCCGAGCCGCCTCGCCCGTGGCGATGTTGCCGGCCATGATGGGCTGATCGGGATACGCCTTCTTCAACTTGCGCACGGTATCGATCACGTTGCGGCTGTGGCCGTGGGCCGTGTCGACGCAGAGCAGATCGACCCCGGCCTCTACCAGCAACTCGGCACGCAGGGGAGTGTCGGGCCCCACGCCGACGGCCGCGCCCACGCACAGCCGCCCCAGGCGATCCTTGCTGGCCAGGGGATAGTCGAGCTTCTTCTGGATATCCTTCACCGTGATCAGGCCGCGCAGTTCGCCGTCGGCGTTGACCACCAGCAGCTTCTCGATACGGTGGCGGTGCAGGATCTGTGCGGCTTCCTCCAGGTTGGTGCCCTCGGGCACCGTGATGAGATTCTGGCTGGTCATCACCTCGCGCACCCTGGTCGACGAGTCGCGCAGGAAGCGCAGATCGCGATTGGTGAGGATACCCACGAGCTTGGGGCCATCGGTGATGGGCACGCCGGAGATCTTGTAGTGCGACATCAGAGCCAGGGCCTCGTCGACCGTCGCGTCCGGCCCCAGCGTGATCGGCTTGGTGATCATGCCCGACTCGCTGCGCTTCACGCGCTCCACTTCCTGGGCCTGGGCTCGCGGTTCCAGGTTCTTGTGGATCACGCCGAGGCCCCCCGCGCGGGCCACGGCCACGGCCATATCCGATTCGGTGACCGTGTCCATGGCCGCCGAGAGCACGGGGATGCGCAGGAGGATCGAAGCCGTCAGGCGCGTCGAGGTGTCGATGGCGGCCGGGACCACTTCGCTGTAGGCCGGCACGAGCAGCACGTCATCGAACGTCAGCGCCATCGGGAAGGCCGCGTCGGCGGCGGCTGTTCGGCCCTGGATCTTGCTCATCGTCTCACCTTCCCGCCTGCGGCGTCTCAGTGCTTCATCACGCCGATGAACGGCAGATTGCGATATTTCTCGTCGTAGTCGAGCCCGAATCCAATCACGAATTCCTTGGGGATCTCGAAACCCCGGTAGTCGATCGGCACGTCCTTGAGGCGGGCGGCCTTCTTGTCGAGCATGGAGCACACGCGAACACTGCGCGGGCCGCGCGTCTCGAGCAGCTCGATCAGGTGATTGATCGTCAGACCGGTATCGATGATGTCCTCGACGAGGATCACGTCGCGATTCGTGATATTGGTCTTCAGGTCCTTCTCGATCTTCACCACGCCGGTCGACTGGGTGCCGCCTTCGTAGCTGGACACCGCCATGAAGTCGACCTCGTGCTCCACCGAGATGCAACGCGTCAGATCCGCCAGGAACATGTAGGCGCCCTTGAGGATGCAGATGAGCACGGGCGGCGCGTCCTGGTAGTCGCGGCTGATCTCGTTGCCGAGTTCGCGGATCCGCCGCTGCAGGTCGTCCGAACCGATCAGGATGCGCTCGAGAAAGGGATGGCGGCGCAGGATGTCCTGGTCGTCGAAGGTCACGTCGCACCTCCGGAGGCGACGCCGCCGGGGGCGTCGGGGTTTGCCGCGATCGCGCGCAGCCGGCCGCGCTCGCGGGTGATGTCAGCGATCTTGGTGGCGATGAGATCGATGGCCACCCGGTTGTGCCCACCCTCGGGGATGATCAGGTGCGCGTGGCGCTTGCTCGGTTCGCAGAACTGCAGGTGCATGGGCCGCACGATCATCTGGTACTGGCGTACGACGGAGTCGAGGGTGCGGCCGCGCTCGAGGATGTCACGGCGCAACCGGCGGATGAGGCGCTCATCGGCGTCCACGTCCACGAATAGCCGGATGTCCATCAGCTCGCGCAGGCGCGGGGGCTCCAGGACGAGGATCCCCTCGACGAAGATGATGTCGGCCGGCTCGACACGTCGCGTCTCTTGGCGCCGGCAGTGGCCCGAGTAGTCGTAGACGGGCACCTCGACCGCCTCGCCGCGGCGCAGGGCCTCGAGGTGCGTCACCAGCAGCGCGGTCTCGAAAGCCGCGGGATGATCGTAGTTGAGGCGGGCGCGGTCGGCCTCGGACAGATGGCTGTTGTCGAAGTAGTAGGAATCGTGATGGAGTACGGCCACCGTGTGCCCCGGAGCGACCTCCCGGACCCGCGCGGCCACCGTCGTCTTTCCCGAACCGGACCCACCGGCGACGCCGATGATGACCGGGGGCAGCGGGTGTGATTCGGGATTCATCATGGGCGCAAAAGTACTTGGCCCCCCCGGACCTGTCAATCGCACCACCCGGGCGGCGCGGCGCGCGCATTTCCGGTGGCGTCCCCGGGGGTGCACGGTGTATCATCCCCCTAGCCCCCGCCTCTGCGGCGGGGCGTCCGCGCCGCAACCAGATCGGATGGGTGCCTGCGGGAGGATCCCTTGCTCGAGAATATCGTGTCGCTGCTCGGCGTGGCCGTGCTGATCGCGCTGGCCTGGGTGCTGAGCAACAACCACCGCCGGTTCCCGTTCAGGGTGGTCGCCTGGGGGCTCGCGCTCCAGCTCACCTTCGCCCTGATCCTGCTGCGCACCGGCTGGGGCCACGCCGTGTTCGATTGGGCGCGGGGGGCAGTGGTACGCCTCCTCAGCTTCACCGACCCCGGGGCCGAATTCGTGTTCGGGCCCCTGTTTCGCACCAGCCCCGATTTCGTCGCCCATCTCGGTTCCGGGGCTACCTGGTGGCAGGGCGTGGACCCGGCCACCGGGCAGCCGGTCACCCTGGGCCTGATCTTCGCGATCCACGTGCTGCCCATCATCATCTTCTTCTGCAGCCTCATGGCCGTGCTCTATCACCTGGGCGTGATGCAGCGGCTCATCCAGGGCATCGCCTGGATCATGCAGCGCACCATGCGCACCGGGGGCGCCGAGACCCTGAGCGTGGCGGCCAATATCTTCGTGGGCCAGACGGAAGCGCCGGTGGTCATCCAACCGTTCCTGCGGACGATGAGCCAGAGCGAGCTGATGGCGGTGATGACCGGCGGATTCGCCACCATCGCCGGCAGCGTCATGGCGGCTTACGTGCGCTTCGGCGTGGACGCCGGCCATCTGCTGGCCGCCAGCGTGATGTCGGCTCCGGCCGCCCTGGTGATGGCCAAGATCATGTACCCGGAAACCGACCCGGCGGCGAGCACCCGGACGGTGCAGTTGACGGCCACCAGGGAGTACAGCAACGTTCTCGAGGCCGCGGCCGGGGGCGCCACGGTCGGGGTCAAGCTGGCGGCGAACGTGGCCGGCATGCTCATCGCGTTCCTGGCGCTCGTGACGATGATCAACTACGTTTTGGGCTGGGTCGGCACTTCGCTCCAGCAGATCTTCGGATTCGTGTTCGCGCCCTTGGCCTGGACCATGGGCGTACCCTGGAGCGAAGCGCGCACCTTCGGCGACCTGCTCGGCACCAAGCTGGCCATCAACGAGTTTGTGGCGTACATCCAGCTATCCGGTGCCGCCCATGCCGGGACCCTGTCCCCGCGCAGCGTCGTCATCGGGACCTATGCCCTGTGTGGGTTCGCCAATTTCAGCAGCCTGGCGATTCAGATCGGCGGTATCGGCGCCTTGGTGCCGGAACGCCGCGCCGACCTCTCGCGGCTGGGTTTGCGGGCCATGTTCGCCGGCGCGTTCGCGTCCTGGCTGACGGCCTGCATCGCTGGAATCCTGACCCCCGTGTGACGGGAGTGAACCGCAGCATGAGCCGGATCAAGCTTGAACCGCGTACGGCGTACGAGTTCGTCGTCGCCATCACGGTGCGCACCACCGACCTCAACTACGGTGGCCATCTCGCCAATGACCGCATGCTGGCGCTGCTGCACGAGGCTCGCGTGGCCTTTCTCGGCACCTACGGCTGGAGCGAGATGGACATGGCCGGTGCGAGCACGATCATGACTGACGCCGCCGTCGTCTTTCGGGCCGAGGCCTTCGCCGGCGAGGAGCTGCGCATCGAGGTGGCCGCTTATGACGCCGAGCGCGCCGGCTTCCGCCTATCCTATCGAGTCACCCGCGCGTCCGACCAGGTGCTGGTCGCGCTCGCGGAATCCGGACACGCCTGCTTCGACTACGCCAGCCGTCAGGTCGTCCCCCTTCCCAACCCCATTCGCGAGATCTGTCAGGAGACATGAACCGCAGACGCAATGATCGACCCAGGGGCAGCGGCGGCGGTGGTCGCCGACGGCCCGCCAGCGAAGCGGCCAAGCCGGCCCCCGACCTGCGGGTGACCAGCCCGCAGAATTCCCAGGTCAAGACCCTCGTGCGCCTGAGGCATCGACGAGAACGCGATCAACTCGGTCTGACCATCATCGAGGAACCGCTCGTCCTGCGCCGGGCCTGGGAGTCGGGATATCCGCTCAATTCCATCTACTACGCGACCGAGCTGCTCACGCCGCCGGCCGCCGAGCTGCTGGAGGATCTGCGCGCCGCCGTGCGCGCCGGCCAGAGCAATCTCGAGATGATCGATCTGGCGCCGGGCCTCCTACGCCGGGCGGCCTATCGCGACCAGCCCGAAGGGTTGCTGGCGATCGCGCCCCAGAAGCGCCTGACGCTGGCCGACCTCACGCTCCGGCCCACCGCCCTGCTCATCGTGGTCGAGAACGTGGAGAAGCCTGGCAACCTCGGCGCTCTCCTGCGCATCGCCGACGGCGTGGGCGCCGACGCGGTGCTGGTGGCGGGCGAGGGTACCGACCTCTACAACCCGAACGTGCTGCGCGCCAGCCGGGGATCGTTCTTCTCGGTCCGGGCAGTGGAATGCGGCGTGGGCGAAGCCCGCGACTTCCTGCATGGCGCCGGCATCAAGGTGCTCGCCGCCACGCCGCACGCGCCGCAAACATATACCTCCGCCGACCTCACGGGGCCGCTCGCCGTGGTCCTGGGCGCCGAGCACCGCGGCCTGAGCGAGGCCTGGCTCAAGGACGAGAACTGCGAACCGGTACGGATCCCCATGCTCGGACGCGGCGACTCCCTGAATCTGGCGACCGCTGCCGCCGTGCTCGTGTACGAGGCCGTGAGGCAGCGGGCAGCCGGTTGAGGCGATGCAGAACACGTTCTACAACGATTTCGACGGTCAGCGCCTCGTCCCCGGCCGGCAGGACTGGCGCACGGTGTTCCGCCGCGATCGCGATCGCCTCATCCATAATGCCGCGTTCCGGCGGCTGCAGGCCAAGACTCAGGTCTTCCTCTCCGGCGAGTACGATTTCTACCGCACGCGCCTGACCCACTCGATCGAGGTCTCCCAGATCGCCGGTTCGATCTGCGGCTGGCTGAATCACAGCTCGCCCCTGCTCGAGCCCGGGTTCACGATCGATCGCGACCTCTGCGAGGCGGCGGCTCTCGCCCACGACATCGGCCATCCGCCCTTCGGCCATGCGGGCGAGGCCGCCCTGCACGCGTGCATGCGCCGGTATGGCGGCTTCGAGGGCAATGCCCAGACGCTGCGCCTCATCAGCGAGACGATCTTCACCGCCGGCGATACCCGGCGCGGGCTGAACCCCACCCGCGCCCTGCTCGACGGTGTGCTGAAATACAAGTCGCACTACGGCGAGCTTGAAGCGCCCGACCGTCACTTCCTGTACGACGATCAGGCGCGCATCCTGTCCTTTGTCGTCGGCAGCTTGCCCTGGCCGGACGACCTGCCGGCGGGCGCAGCGCGCAATGGCTTCCGAAGTCTCGAATGCCAGATCATGGACTGGGCCGACGACACGGCGTACTCGCTCAACGACCTCGTCGACGCCGTCCACGCCGGTTTCGTGACCAGCGCCAAGATCCAGTACTGGGCCGAGCGCCACGCGGGCGACGACGACCGCGCCACGATCGCCGACCTCGTGAAATCCATCGACAACGGCACGGTGGAGCGCGCCATGAACGCGCGTATCGGGCGGTTCGTGGAGACCTGCCAGCTCGCCGAGCGCGACGGCTTCCTCGCCGACCTCACCAACCGGCATCGGTTCGCGCTGATCGTCGATCCCGTTGCCCGCCGCGAGCAGAAGCTCCTCGCTCGCCTCATCGCCGACCTGGTATTCCGGTCGCCGCAGGTCTGCCAGCTCGAGCACAAGGGTGAGATGATGCTGCGGCGCCTCTTCGACACGCTGCACGCCGCATACCTCGAACAGCCGCACCCGCACGCCACGCTGCTCTCGCGGGATTTCGAGCGGGAGATCGCCCGCGACGACCTCGACGGCACCGGCAAGGCCCGCGTGCTCTGCGACTACCTCGCGGGCATGACCGACGGCTTCGCGAGCCGCATCTACCGGCGCCTCTTCGACCCAGGCTACGGCAGCATCGTCGATCTGGTGTGACCGACTCAGTCCACGTTATTCATGCTATCGCGTAGCGAGGCGAGTGGAACGGTCTCTGTGAGCGGGATCTCGCAGGGTTTGTGAGGGAGCCGTACCCCCTGGGGTACGGTGACCGAAGCAAACCCGAGAAAGCCCGCTCACAGAGACCGTTACGCCGCCGCAGTAGCAATAGTATGAATAAGGTGGACTCAGTCCAATTCCACGAGCAACGCGCCTCGAGCCACCAGCTGTCCCGTGGCCACGTGCAGCGCGGCCACGCGCCCAGCGACGGGTGCCTGCACATCGTTGGCCATCTTCATCGCCTCGAGCACGAGCAGACCCTGACCGCAGGCCACCTGGTCGCCCGGCGCCACCAGCACGCGCAGGATCGTGCCAGGGATCGCCGCCGTCACGCGACGAGGATCGCGCGGCTGCCACGGCGAGCTGCGCCGCGCCTTCACTGTGAGGTGGGTCTCGTAGGCCGTGTCGTCGATGACCAGCACGTCCATTGGCTCTGTCGGCACGGACGAACGCGACCGTCGTCGATCGCGGTGAGCGGTCGGCGCGGTGGCGGTATCGCGTGACGGGGGTTGCCCGTCCTTTGGCTTCAGTTTGCCTTGCATGGTTCCCTCCGGCCTAGAACGGCGGCACGCCGTGCTTGCGCCAGGGCCGGCTCTCCTCCTTGGAGGCCGACACCTGGATCGCGTGCAGCAGGTAATCGCGCGTCTCGTGCGGCTGGATCACCGCATCGATATGACCGTCGCGGGCCGCGATGTACGGATTGGCGAACTTGTCCTGGTATTCCTTGATCTTCTCCTGGCGCATGCGCTCCGGATCGGCGGCCGCCGTGATCTCCTTGCGGAAGATGATGTTCGCGGCACCCTCAGGCCCCATCACCGCGATCTCGGCGCACGGCCAGGCGAAAACGAAGTCGGCCCCCAGATGGCGCGAGCACATGGCGATATAGCCGCCGCCATAGGCCTTGCGAAGGATCACCGTCACCTTGGGCACCGATGCCTCGCTGTAGGCGTACAGCAGCTTGGCGCCGTGGCGGATGACGCCGGCGTGTTCCTGATCCACCCCAGGCAGGTAGCCCGGTAGGTCGACGAACGTCACCAGCGGAATGCCGAAGGCGTCGCAGAAGCGGATGAAGCGCGCGGCCTTGTCCGAGGCATCGACGTCGAGCACGCCCGCCAGGTACGCCGGCTGATTGCCGATCACCCCGACGGTTTGCCCGTCGAGGCGCGCGAATCCGACGATGATGTTGCGCGCGAAGTGGGCCTGGATCTCAAAGAAATCCGAGTCGTCGCAGACCGCCTGCACCACCTGGCGCACGTCGTAGGGCTTGCGCGGATCGTCGGGCACGATGCGGTCGATCGCCAGTTGCGGACGCGGCGGTCTGGCGGGATAGGGTTCGGCGCGCTTGCGGTTGTTCCAGGGGATGTAGGTGACGAGCTTCTGGATCTGCGCGAAGCATTCCGCCTCGCTCTCGGCAAAAAAATGCGCATTGCCCGAGATCTCCGCCTGCACCCGGGCGCCGCCCAGATCCTCCATCGAGATTTCTTCACCCAGCACCGTCTTGATGACCTCGGGCCCGGTGATGAACATCTTGGAGATCCTGTCGACCACGAACACGAAATCGGTGAGGGCCGGCGAATACACCGCGCCGCCCGCGCACGGGCCGAGGATCACCGAGATCTGCGGGATCACACCCGACGCGACGGTGTTGCGATAGAAGATCTCACCGTAGCCGGCCAGAGAGTTCACGCCTTCCTGGATCCGCGCACCACCGGAATCGTTGATGCCGATAAGAGGCACGCCCAGCTTGAGGGCGTGGTCCATGATCTTGGTGATCTTGCGCGCATGCGCGAGGCCGAGCGACCCCCCGGCCACGGTGAAATCCTGCGCGAAGACACAGATGGGAAAGCCCTGGATCGTGCCCGTGCCGGTGACGACGCCGTCGCCCGGTAACGACTTTGTGTCCATGCCGAAGTCCTGGCACTTATGCTCCACGAAGAGATCGTACTCGTGGAACGAGCCGTCATCGAGCAGGGCTCGCACCCGCTCCCGCGCCGCCAGCTTGCCCTGCTGCTCCTGCTTCTCGAGCGCCTGGGGTCCGCCGCCCTGCATGAGCGTGCGCGTACGATTCAGGAATTCCTGGATCTTCTGACCGAGCGTCATCGCATCGACCTCCATGACTGCGCCGCAAGCGCAACGAACCGGTCGATCCCGGGCCGGCCGCAGCGGCGAGTGGCGTCCCAACGATGGGCGATCGAGGAGCCGGCGTCAATGCATGGTGCGGGTGATATCCGAAGAACGTTGCGGTTTACCGAAGTAGAATCCTTGGACTTGTGGACACCCCAGACGCCGCAGCACGTCGGCTTGCGCCTCGGTCTCCACGCCCTCGGCGATTGCCGCAAGGCCCAGACTCGCGGCCAGGGTGATGATGGTGCCGACCACGGCCTCGTCCCGCGCATCGGTCGCGATGTCGGCGACGAGTTCGGCCGCGATCTTCAGACGGTCCACCGGGAGTCGCTTGAGGTAACCGAGCGAGGAGAACCCGGTGCCGAAGTTGTCGATGGCCAGGCGCACGCCATCGTCGTGCAGTGCCTGCAGCGTGGTCAACGCCTCCTGGGCATCGTGGAGAAGTGCGGCCTCCGTCACCTCGAGTTCCAGGAGTTCCGGACGCAGGCCGGTCTCCGCCAGCACGCGGCGCACCAGGTCCACCAGCCCCGGCTCGAGGAACTGGCGGCTGGACAGGTTCACACCCACGGCGAGGTCGGCGAATCCGAGCGCTTGCCACTCGCGCGCCTGGGCGCAGGCCGTACGCAGGACCCACTCGCCGATCGGCAGGATCGCACCGGTCTCCTCGGCCAGGGGCACGAACTGCGCAGGGACTACCGTGCCACGTTCCGGATGGCTCCAGCGCAGCAACGCCTCCGTGCCGCGCAGCACTCCCGTGGCGAGGTCGTACTGCGGCTGGTACACCAGGGTGAACTCGTGCCGATCCAGCGCCTGGCGCAGCCCTGCTTCCAGCGACATGCGCTCGCGCGCCCGCCGGTTCATGTCCTCGCTGAAGAACTGGTAGCGATTGCGCCCGCGCGACTTGGCGGCGTACATCGCCATGTCGGCATGCCGGAGTAGGGTACCCACGTCCTGTCCGTCGTCCGGGAAGACGGCGATGCCGATGCTCGTCGACGTGTACACCTCGTGGCCTTCGAGATCGAATGAGCGCCCCATCGTGCGCTTGATCTTGCGCGCCACGGTCATGGCTTCGCGGTCGCCGACCGTGGCCGGCAGCAGCAGCACGAACTCGTCGCCGCCCAGCCGGCTCAACGTGTCACCCTTGCGGATGCACGCGCTCAACCGCGTGGCGATCTGCTTGAGCAGGACGTCGCCCTTGTCATGGCCCAGCGTGTCGTTGACGTCCTTGAAGTTGTCGAGGTCGCAGAAGAGCAGGGCCACGTGATTGTCGTTGCGACGCGCCGTGTCGAGAGCACGCTGCAATTGCTCGAGGAAGAAGGCGCGATTCGGCAGCCGCGTGAGAGCATCATAGTACGCGAGCTGCCGGATCTCCTCCTCGTTGCGCTTGCGCTCGCTGATGTCCGTCACCGAGCCGATGTAGCCGGTCAACTCGTCGTAGCTGTCGAAGACGGGCTCGGCCTGCGCCATCACCCAGGTGGTGAGCCCGCCGGGCCGTTTGAAACGGCACTCCGTGCGGAAGGTGCGGCGCTCGCCCACGGCCACGCGCCAGGCCGACTGCACGACATCGCGATCATCCGGATGCACCGCGGCGAACCAGCCGTCGGTGGCGGCGCGCTCGGCCGTGAGGCCGGCGATCTCTCGCCAGCGCCGGTTCACGTAGCGGCAGCGCCCCACGGGGTCGCAGCGGAAGATGCCGACCGGCGACGATTCGGCCATGATCTGGTATCGCCGCTCGCTCTCGCGCAGGGCCTCCTCGGCGAGCTTGCGATCGGTGGCGTCCTGCACCGTGGAGATCATCAGCCCCTGCTCCGGCAGCGGGATGTTGGCAGCGGTGACAATGCGTGTGGTGCCGTCCTGCCCCGTCACCCGGATGTTGTCCCATTGCATGCGCCGGAATGGCTGCCCCTCGCCCTGATTTTCGAGGTCGCGTCGGATACGCTCGCGATCGCGCGCATCCGGGCAGAGGCGCTCGAGGAAGGATTCGCCCGTCTGCAGGCCGCCGTCGATCCAGGTGCCGTAGATCTCCTGGAAGCGCGCGTTGACGAAGCCGACCTTCGACATGTCGAGAGCATTGACGGCCAGACCGATGGGCAGATTATTGAGGATCGTCTCGATGAAGCGATTGCGGCGGCGCAACTCTCGCTCGAGGGAATGATCGCGCTCGGCAAGGTCCAGCAGCACGGCCACGAGCCCGGCCGGCTGACCCTGGGCATCGGCAAGCGCAGCGGGCAACGCGAGCACGCGCACCTCGTCGCGTCCGGGTCGCGCCACCGTCAGCTCGGCGGGCTCCAGACTCGCGCCCTCACGCAGGCGCACCAGGGCGCCCGCGAGCGTCGCCCGCGTCGTGTCGTCGAGACCGGCCGGATCGCGTCCCAGCACCCGTTCGGCATCCACGCCGAGCAGGTCGGCGATCGCCGCATTCCAGCACACCACCCGCCCTTGCAGATCGAGCGCACAGACGGCGACCGGGAGCACCTCGACCAGCGGGTGCCGCAGAAAGGTCGCGTCGAGCCCGTTCGGCTCCGTGTGGTCCGGTGCCGATTCCACGGACTGGTGTCGCTCTGGCTTCATCGCAACGGGCCTCCTCCGAGACAGGCGTGCACCGTCACTCCCGCCGTTGCAGCACGAGGATGGTGAGGTCGTCGGTAGCCGGTGTCGAGCCGGCATGGGCCTGCACCGCGTGGACGACATGGTCGACGATGACCCGCGACGGCTGGCCGCACAGGTCCTCCAGGATCTCGCGGATGCGCGCCTCGCCAAATGGAACGATCTGGTCGTTCTCCATGTCGGGAGCACCATCCGAGAACACAGCGACGAGGTCGCCGACCTCGAGATGGCAAACATCGTCTTCGTAAGGGACGTTGTCCATGAGCCCCACGACCAGCCCACCCGTGGCCAGCCGCCGCGGCTCGGCACCCGCGGACAGGTGGAAGGGGCGCTCGTGCCCGGCATTGCAGTACGTCAGCAGATGTGCGCGCGCATCGAGAACGCCGTAGAACAGCGTGGCGAACTTCTCGGTGGCCGTGCAACGAAAGAGCAGGCGATTGCACCAGCTCAGGCAGTCGCGGCAGGTGCCGTCGCGCAACGCCTGGCCGCGCAGAGTAGCCTGCAGATTGGCCATGAGCAGCGACGCCGGCAGCCCCTTGCCCGAGACGTCGCCGAGGCAGAACGCCAGGCGATGCGCGTCGATAGGGATGAAGTCGTAGTAGTCGCCGCCGACTACCTCCGCCGGGACGCTGAACCCAGCGATGTCGTAGCCCGCCAACTCCGGTGTGCTGCGTGGCAGCAAATCCTGCTGGATACGCTCGGCCAGACGCACCTCCTCGCGCAGGCGCACTGCCGCCTTCTCCTCCTCGAGCAAGCGCGCCGTCTCGAGCACCTGGCCCGACTGCGCCCCGATGATCGAGAGTAGACGCTGGTCCGACGCATCGAAGGCCTGGCCACCGCGCTTGTTGAACGCGATCAGCACGCCGATGAGACTCGATTTCACGAGTAGCGGCACGCACAGAAGATTGCGCAGCGTCGGCGGGATCTCCACGCCGGCGAGGCGCTGGTCCTCCGCTGGCTCGTTGCACAAGCATGGTTGCTTGTGATGCAGCATGTAGCCCAGGAGGCTCTGATTCAGGTGGTAGCGCTCCGAGCCCTCGCCCTCGGCGGCGTACCGCACGAGGGTGCCCGCCGAGACGCGGGCCTCCTCGTCGATCAGCGTGATCGTGGCCTGCTCCGCCGCCACGGCGCGGGCCGATCGATCGACGATGATCCGGATGATCTCCTGGGGATCGAAGACCGAGCCGATGGACTGGGCGAGATCGTTCAGGACCGAGAGTTCCTCCACGGCGCGCCGAAGCCGGATGATCTCGCCCTGGAGGACCTGTGTCTGCGGGACGTCGCTCATAGGCCATTGCTCCCAACAACTTGGCTGCGGCGCAAGCGCGGTGGTCGTGCCGATGATACGGCGACCACCGGGCGCCCGCAATGCGCTTGGCGTTTCGTTTCCGTTTCTCCGGGTTCACCCGGCGCATCCATAAAGATACCATTTCTTGTTTTCAATCCCGCACATGCGGTATCATGTGCCCGCTTCATGTGATGGTATAAAATTTTCACCGCTAGCAGGCGGTTCGTCCCGGTCCCCCGCGGAAGGGTGTACGCTCATGAGCAGTCGTCTTGCTCGTTCCACCATCCTGGGCTTCCTGATCCTCCTGGTCACCGGCAGCACGTCGCTCGCCACCACCGACATGCTCGTGGTCGATGGTCCCATGACCATCAGCGCCGACGACGCGACCTACGATGGCTACGACGTCGTCGTCACCGGGGAGACCGCCGTGCTGACGATCAGCGGCGATCACGTCCTGGCCAGCCTCGTGGTCACTGCGGGCGGCAGCGTCGAGCACGAATCGCTGCTCGGCCTCACGCTCACCGTCACCCACGATCTCGAGATCGACGCCGGCGCGTCCATCGACGTGAGCGGCCTCGGTTTCCCGACCGATGAGGGCCCGGGCGCCGGACATTCGAGCACGTATTACGGCAGCGGCGCCGGCCACGGGGGCGTGGGCGGCGACGCCGCCGAGGGCGTGCCCGGTGGCGAGACCTACGGCTCGGCCGCCAATCCGCTCGCCCTCGGCAGCGGCGGCGGCTCGGGCGGCGAGACAGCCGGCGGCACCGGCGGCGGCCAGGTGTCGCTCGCCGTTGGCGGTACGCTCACGGTCAACGGCGCGCTGCGCGCCGACGGCGAGGACGGCGCGGCCGGCCTCACAACCTGGCCCTATCGCAGCGGCGGCGGCTCCGGCGGCAGCATCCTGATCCACTGCGCGTCCCTGCAGGGAATCGGTACGATTTCCGCCAGCGGCGGCGAAGCGCCCGTGAATGGCGGCGGCGGTAGTGGCGGCCGCATCGCGATCTACTGCCAGGACAACCAGTTCCCATCCGAACAGATCGACACGGCCGGTGGCGGCGGCTATGACGATGGCGACGGTGGCACGGCCTATCTCGGCTTCGTGGTCGTGTCCCCCGACGGCACCGGCGACTATGCGACGATCCAGGGGGCAGCCGATGCCGTCGACGACGGCACCATCGTGCTGCTGGAGGACGGCGTCTTCTCCGGTGACGGCAACCGCGATATCGACCCGCGCGGCAAGGACCTCCTCTTCCGTTCGCTCAGCGGCGATGCAGCCAGTTGCATCATCGATTGCGAGGGATCCGCCGAGACGCCCCATCGCGGCTTCTTCATCCACAGCGGCGAGACTGCCCGCACAATGATCGCCGCCATCACCATCCGGGGTGGCTGGGCCGCGGGACGCGACGGCGAGGGCGGCGGCATTCTCGTTGACGGCGGTTCATTCACCAACGTCGAGGGCGTGATCTTCAGCGGGAACCGCGCCGCGAGCGGTGGCGGCGGCCTGCACTACAATCCCGAGTCGGCAGGCAAGGTCATCGACTCGATCTTCGACGCGAACATCGCCGACAGCGGCGGCGGCGGCCTCCACTACCGCGAGGGCTCCTCGGGCTCGGTAGTGAACTGTGTGTTCTTCGGCAACGTCTCGGGTCCCGAAGCCGCAGCCGCGAACTTCGACGGAAACGCGGTGGTGACGCTCCTGAGCTGCACCGTCGTCGGCAACACGGGCAACGGCGTCCGCTTCGGCGATCAGACGACGGCGTCGATCGAACGTTCGATCATCGCGTTCAACACGGGCACCTCGGTCGTCTGCGGCGACGCGGTTGCGATCACGGTCAGCTGTAGCGACATCTTTGGCAACGACGGCGGCGATTGGACCGGCTGCATCGAAGGGCTCGACAGCGACGGCGGCCCCAGCGGCGGCACCAATATCTCGCTCGACCCGCTCTTCGTCGACTGGCCGGCGGGCGACCTCACCTTGCTGCCCGATTCGCCGTGCTTGCCGGATGCCAGCCCCTGCGGTCTGTTGATCGGAGCCGACCGCGGCGGCGTGATCGGAGGCCGCGCGGCCGCGCCCGGCCCAGGCTCCTCGCAGGCAGGCAGCACCCCGCGTCCAGGGGTGCAGCTCGGGCAGAATTACCCGAACCCGTTCAACCCCACGACGACGATCGCCTTCGCACTGCCTCACCAGGACCAGGTGCGCCTCGCCGTGTACGCCCTCGACGGGCGTCGCGTGGCCACGCTGATCTCGGGCGCGGTGCCGGCGGGCTGGCACACGGTGACGTGGCCAGGCACGGACGACGCCGGCCGCGCCGTGGCCTCGGGCGCATACCTGTACCGCCTGCGGACATCGGCCGGCCTCTTCACGCGGGTGCTGACGCTCGTGAAGTGATCGCGCCGATTCGTCGCCGACGAGAAAGCCCGGCCGCAAACGCGGCCGGGCTTCTTTGTGGCGAACCGGACTCGTGTCTAGCCGTAGTTGTCGAAGAGCTGGTTCAGATCGTCGTATCGCCCCACCCGCTCCTCGAGCGCGGCGATGCGATCGTGGATGGTGGCACGCTCCTTCTGGTACACGATGCCGGTCCAGAACGTGTCCGTGTCCATCGCCTTCTCCATGGCCGCCAGGCGGTTGCTGGAATCCCAGTCGTCGGGCAGCGGCTTGACGACCTCGCTCATGGTCTTGAACGTGACCTGCTTGTTCATGGAGACGCACGGCGAAAAGACATGCACCACCGAGAAGCCCTTGTGCTTCAGCGCCGCGGTGAACACATGGCGCAGGTCCTTGGGCTTACCGGCATAGCCGCGGCCGATGAAACTCGCGTTATAGCTGAGGAACATCAGTAGCGGGTTCAGGGGATCCTCGATGTTCGTGTAGGGCGCCGTCTTGCTGACCATGTCGATCGGCGACGTCGGCGAGCTCTGGCCCTTGGTGAGACCGTAGATCGAGTTGTCGATCAGGATGTAGGTCATGTCGACGTTCTTGCGGGCCACGTGCGGAATGTGCCCGCCGCCGATACCCATGCCATCGCCATCGCCACCCACTGCCACGATCGTGAGATCGGGCCGGGAGATCTTCATGCCCGCGGCCGTCGGCAGCGCGCGTCCATGCACGCCGTGGAAACCGTAGGTATCGCAGAAGTAAGGAAAGCGGCCGGAGCAGCCGATGCCGGAGACGATCACCGTCGCCATCGGGTCGACCTGCACGTCCACGAGCGACTGGTAGAACGACGTGATCACGCCGTAGTCGCCGCAGCCGGCGCACCAGATCGGCTTGAGGTCCGATTTGTAGTCGGCAACCTTCAGGGCCGTCGAAGCCGTGGTTTCGCTCATAGCTGCTCCTTGAACGCGGCGTACAGTTCCTCGGACGTGAAGGGCATGCCCTTGCACTTGTGGACCTCGATCGGCTTGATGCCGAACTTGCCCTTGAGGAAGTGTGCGTACTGGCCGGTGAAGTTCTCCTCGGGCACGATCAGCTTGCGTAGCGGACCGAGGAACTGGCGGATCCGCCACTCGTTCAGCGGCGACAGGATACGCGGATGCAGGTGCGCGATTCGTTTGCCCGTATCCGCCTCGAGCATCTCGATGGCTTCCTGCACGGCGCCGTAGGTGGAACCCCAGCCGATCACGCCGATCTCGCTGAACTCCGGCTCCACTTCCTCGATCGGCTGCTGCTTGATGTTGGCCGCCAGCGACTCGAGCTTGCGAAAGCGCCGCGCGGTCTGGGCTTCGTGGTTTTCCGGCGTGTAGTCGGGGGCGCCCTTCTCGTTGTGCTCGAGACCGGTGCCCATGTATGGCAGCTTGTGCCAGCCGGGGATCGCCATCGGGCTCACACCCGACGGCGTGTCCTGGTAGCGCTTGAAGTTCTCGCGCGTGGCGTTGGCCGACGGCAGCAGGCGCTCGCCGATGTCGATCTGGCCGAGATCCGGGCGCGGGATGTTCTGGCTGGTATAGGCCAGCGCCTGATCCGTGAGTACGATCACCGGCAACTGGTACTTCTCGGCGATGCGCACGGCGCGGATGGTTTGCCAGAAGCAGTCGTAGATGTCCAGCGGCGCCATGATCACCCGCGGCGACTCACCGCTGGTGCCGTAGATGGCGAACTTGAGATCCGACTGCTCCGTCTTCGTGGGTAAACCGGTGGACGGGCCACCGCGCATCACGTTGACGATGGTCAGCGGTGTCTCCGCCATGGCCGCCAGATTCAACGCCTCGCTCATGAGCGACAGGCCCGGGCCGCTGGTCGCAGTGAGCACGCGTTTGCCGGCGTAGCTGGCGCCGATGCCGGCACATAGCGTGGCGATCTCGTCCTCGAACTGGACGGTCTGGCCGCCGAACTTGGGCAACTCGCGGCAGAGGAACTCGAAGATCGGCGTGGCCGGCGTGATCGGATAGCCGGGCACGAAGTTCACGCCTGCCGCAATGGCACCCAGGGCCACGGCCTCATTGCCCGTCACCAGGATGTGGTCGCGCTCCGGCTGGCGGTCGAAGGTGCGATGCAACGGTGCGAAGTGCTCGGTGGCGTACTTGTGACCGGCATCGAGCGCGCGCTTGTTGGCGTTGACGACTTCTTCGCCCTTCTTGCCGAAGTGCTCGCCCACGAGCTTGTAGCCGTAGTCGACCGGCGTGTCGAAGAGCTTCATCAGCGCGCCGAGGGCTACCATATTCTTGGCCCGGCTGGTGCCCATCGCCTCGCTCGACAATGCGTCGAGGGGCAGCGGGAACGCGCGGCGGCCGGCGAGCCGGTCGTCGGGCGTGCACTCCTTCGGATCGTACAGAAGCGCGCCATCCTTGTCGACGGCATGCACGTACCGATCGTAGGCGAGCTGATTGAAGGCGCAGTAGACGTCGACGATCTGCTTCAGCGACCGCGCCGGTCCGCTGCTGGCGCGAAGCTGGAACATCGCGAGCCCGCCGCGGATCTCGGCGGGAAACGTACGGAACGCATGGATGTTGAGTCCTCCACGCGCCACGGCCTTCGACAGGATCTCGCCGCAGGAGATGACGCCCTCGCCACCTTCTCCGCCGATCCTGACGACCAAGTCCTGGGTAGCCACCGTCAACCTCCAGACGTAGCGTCCCACCCCATACCTCCTACCGGGCACGGGGCAAGGGAGGCACCCGGCGCGATGTCGCCACGGCATCTCCCTTTTCGCGTTGCACGCGTTGGCCTAAAGTAATCGCTTGGCTCCAGGGGACCAAAGGGAAAGGCCCGACGTGATACGTTATTTTCCAAACAAATTCGCCCCGGTCCCCCACGTCGCCTTCGTCAACTCGTTGCGCGAACTCGGGGGCGCGGAACTGTGGTTTCTCGACGCTGCGCAGGGTCTGGCCGACCGCGGCCTGCGCGTGACGATGGTGGCTCAGCCGGGCAGCCGCCTCCTCCAGCGCGCGCGCGCCGCCGGGCTCCCCACCGCCGCCGTGCCCATTCGCTGCGATGGCGCGCCGTGGACCCTCGCCGCTCTCGCCTGGACCTTCCGGCGCCGTGGGATCACGGCACTGGTCTGCAATCTCACCAAGGACCTCAAGGCCGCAGGCGTGGCCGGTCTCCTGGCGGGCGTGCCGGTGCGCCTCGCCTCGCGCGAGAGCGACTTCCCGCTCAAGAGCAAGGGCTACTACCGCTGGTACTTCACGCGCGCAGCCACCGGCGTACTGGTCAATAGCGAGGCAACCCGCGCCACCATCGCCGCCAGCGCACCCTGGCTCCCGCCGGAACGCGTGCACCTGCTCCCCAAGGGCATCGACGTGGCGCGCTTCCTCCCCGCGGCGGCGGCGCCTTCGATCCCGATTGTCGGTTTCGTCGGCCAGTTCATCGAGCGCAAGGGACTGGCTTGCTTGATGTCCGCCTGGTCGCAACTCGAGCATGACGCCAGGACCGCTTCTGCGCGCCTGCGGCTCGCCGGCGAAGGCCCGATGCGCGACGCGATCGTGCGCTGGCGGGAGACGCTGCGGCGGCCCGACGCCGTCGAGCTCGTGGGCTTCGTCGAGGACGTGCCTGGATTCTGGGGCGGCTGCTCGGTGGCCGTGCTGCCGTCGCGCGCCGAGGGTTTCGGTCTCGCCGCGGCGGAGGCGGCGGCGTGCGCCCTGCCCGTCGTGGCGACAGACTCGAGCAGCCTGCCCGAGATCGTCCGCGATGGCGAGACCGGCCTGCTCGTGCCTCCCGACGACGCCGCCGCTCTCGCCGGCGCCCTGGCGCGCCTGCTCCGCGATCCCGCCCTGGCCGTTCGCCTGGGCGCCGCCGGCCGTCGCCACATCACCGCCCACTACGATCGTCGCCGCTGCCTGGACCGGCTGCAAGAGCTGGTCACAGACGGGCGGCCGGAGGCAACCAGATGACACGTTTCGCCGCTGCCGTCGTGCAGACCTCGCCCAGCTTCGGCGAGGTCGACGCCAACCTCGCACAGGCGCTGGACCTCGTACCACGAGGATGCGACCTGGCCGTGCTGCCCGAGCTGTTCAGCACCGGCTACCAGTTCCGCGACCGTGCCGAGGCCCGCGCGCTGGCCGAGCCGGTACCGGACGGACCCACCTGCCGCACCCTCGCCGCCTTCGCGAGCGACACCGCAATCACGGTCGTGGCCGGTCTCGCCGAGCGCGACGGCGACCACGTATACAATAGCGCCGTGCTCGTGCGCCCCGAGGGCACGCACGCGCTCTACCGCAAGATGCACCTCTTCTGGGACGAGAAGGCGATCTTCGACCCGGGCGACCTCGGCTTTCCCGTATTCCCGGCCTGCGGCACCACGGTGGGCCTGATGATCTGTTTCGACTGGATCTTCCCCGAGGCGGCCCGCACCCTCGCGCTGCGCGGTGCGCTGGTGCTGTGCCACCCCGCAAACCTCGTGTTGCCGCATTGCCCGCAGTCGATGCCCGTGCGCGCCCTCGAGAACCGGGTGTACGCCCTCACGGCCAATCGCGTCGGTACCGAGCACCGCACGGAGACGCCGCTGACGTTCATCGGCCGCAGCCGCATCGTCGCCCCGGACGCCGCGGTGGTCGCCAGTCGTGGAGATACCGACGTCGGAGCCGCCGTGGCCGATCTCGATCTCGCGTGCTGCACCAAGGCGATCACGCCGCGCAACGACGTGTTCGCCGACCGCCGACCCGAATTCTATGACCTCGGGGCGTAAACGCCGGCCCGCCTCCGTCCGTCTACCCCAACGTGACCCCGGAGGAGGTGACGGTGATGGGAGACACGACACATCGTCGGCGGATATCAGTGCATCGTGGGCGGGGCCTGGCCCTCGACGGCGGTGCGGTCGTCGGCGGCCGCCTCGCCGCGGAACTCGGGGAAGGGCTCCGATTGCGGATCCAGCTCGAGGCTGTGTTCCCATATCTTGAGCAGATTGTCGAATTCCAGGCGCTGCGCGATGGCCACGACGTCGTCCTCGAGAAACGTCGTGAGGTACTCGGTGCGCCGATCACGGTCCCGCAGGCTCTCCACCAGCGGGATCTCGCGCATCCGCTGCTCGGGCACCACGCGCGGGCCCTGCAGGTAGTCGAGGTACATGTCCCAGTCGCCGCGGAAGTACCGCAGGCACACGAGGCTGATCTCGACCTCGAAATCGGACAGGGGTTCGCCCGCGTCGTCCCTGGCATCATGGTCCCCGGGATTGTCATCTCTCGGACTACCCGGCTTGGAGCCGTTACGCGAGGATTTCTTCGTCTTGGCCATGGATCCTCCAGCAGCAGGGCCGGCCACCGAGGCCAGCCCAGGCTCAAAAGATCGACCGAATCGGTGCCGCGGTCAACCAGCGTCCATGCCGGACAGGTCCATCTCCTTGGGAACGACGACGATACCCCGATCCGTGACCTTGAACAGCCGCCGGTCGCGCTCGAGGTCGCGCCCGATCACCATGCCTTCGGGAATTCGCACGTCCTTGTCGCAGATCACCCGGTGCAACTCGGCATAGCGGCCCACCTGAACGCCGTCCATCAGGATGGAGTCGGACACCTTCCCGTAGGAATTCACCTTGATGCCGCGGTGCAGGATCGAGTGCTCCACGCGCGCGCCGGACACCACCGAGCCGCCCCCGATAATCGAGTTGGCCAGCACGCCCGGAAGCTGCTCATCCTCGGTGAATCCGTGGATGGCCTTGGCCGGCGGCACGGGCGGTTGCCAGGCCCGGAATGGCCAGTCGCGGTCGTAGAGATTGAGCTGGGGGTTGCGCGACACGAGGTCCATGGCCGCATCGTAGAAGCTGTCGAGCGTGCCGATGTCGCGCCAGTAGAGCGGCAGCAGCGTCTTCTCGTCGCGGAAGGGGTAGGCGTACACCCCGCCCTCCTCCACCAAGCGCGGGATGATGTCCTTGCCGAAGTCGTGATTCGAGTCCGGGCGCCGCGCGTCGTTGCACAGCTCCTTCACCAGGGATTCCGTGTCGAAGACGTACACGCCCATGTTCACGAGGCAATGATGCGGATCGCCGGGAATGGTCTTGGGATTGGGCGGCTTCTCCTCGTAGCCGATCACGCGCCAGTCGGCATCCACCTCGAGGATACCGAACTGGTTGGCGCCCTCGCGCGGCACGACGGCGGCACAGAGGCTGAACGGCGCTCCCTTGGCGATGTGGAAGTTCATGAAGTCGCCGTAGTCCATCTTGTAGACGTGGTCGCCCGAGAGGATCAGCACATGGAGTGGCCGGTGCTTCTCCAGCAGGTAGATGTTGTGATACACCGCGTCGGCCGTGCCCTCGTACCATTTGGTGCCGATGCGATGTTGAGGCGGGATCCGGTAGAGGAACTCGTCGGCCTCGTAGTTGAAGATGTTCCAGCCGCGCTGCAGGTGTTTGTCCAGCGAATAGCTCTTGTATTGCGTGAGCACGAAGATCCGGCGCAGCCCGCTGTTGAAGCAGTTGGAGAGGGTGAAGTCGATGATGCGGTAATGGCCACCGAAGGGGACCGAGGGCTTGGATCGGTCTCTCGTGAGGGGGTACAACCGTTCGCCCTGACCCCCGGCCAGCACGATGGTCAGAGTCCGGCGCATGCGCTGCAGCAAATCCACTGATCGCGGCTCCCCGGTTCCCGCGCGGGTGCTCAACCGGCCGCCCGCGCGAACCGCGGGATTAGTTCTCGATCATCTTGGCGGCCAGCAGTTCCTTGACCTTGGCCAGGAGTTCCGTGACATCCGACGACTTCGTGATGTACGCGTCAGCAGACCAGGTCAGGAAGTTTTCCTTGTAGCTCGAGTACGCGGTGTTCAGGATCACCGGAATGGTATTATCCATATCCAGGATCCTTTGCAAAGCTTCGATTCCGTCCATGCCCGCCATCCTGATGTCAAGAATCACCAGATCGGGCTTCATGGTCTCGACGTACTCGAGTGCCTGTTCCGCGTCGGAGGCAGTCAGCGTCTCGTAGCCGGCTCGCCGCAGTTCCGTCTCGTATAGCAGGCGCAGATGGGGCTCGTCGTCCACGATCAGGACTTTTACCATGTCATACCTCCTTGCCGGCCCTCCCGGGTGAGGGCGTCGTGAAACACCATATCAGAGGCGCCGAGCTTCAGCCAGGGCAATCGCTCAGTGGTCCGGTTCCGCGGCGCCACGCGGCAGGGGCAGAATGAAGCTGACCCGCGCGCCGCCCTCCGGTCGGTTCTCCGCGCGCAACACGCCCCCGTGGGCCTTGATGATCTGGGCGCAGATCGTCAGGCCCAGTCCCGAACCAGTGGTCTTGGTCGTGAAGAAAGGCGCGAACATCCGTTCGGCCACATCCTTGGCAATTCCCGGGCCCTGATCCTCCACCTGGACAAGCACACCGCCCCCGAGGGTCCGGCTGTGGACACGCACGATTCCCCCATCTGGTTGGGTCTGGATCGCGTTAACTATCAAATTTTGCAGTACTTGTTGAATTTCACCGGGATGGCAGTTCACCTCCGTAGGACCAGCTTGCAGGTCGCGCGCGAGGGTGACACCCGCCTCCGCGAATTGCGGTTCCATCTTGGCGAGCGCATCCTCCACCACGCGATCCGCTGACACGATCCTGCGCATCATCTTCTGCGGTCGGATGAAATCCAGCAAGTCGTGGATGATCCGCTCGAGACGCTCCACCTCGCCGGTGATGATCTTGGCGAACTCGCGGTTCGGATCGCCCTCGGGTAGTCCGCGCAGCAGCGAGCGCGCGAAACCGCCGATCGCGACGAGAGGATTGCGGAGTTCGTGCGCGACGATGGCGGAGGTCTCGCCCATCACCGAGAGTCGTTCCATGCGCAAGAGAGTCTGTTGATCCTCTTTCTGCTTCCGGTGCGCCTTGTGCAGATCGCGCACCTTCTGCGCGAGTTCGTGGGTCAGGCTACTGTTCTCGATGGCGTTGGCCGACTGGTTCGCGAAGAGTTGCAGGAACTCCAGGTCGAGCGGCGTGATCTCGAGACCGCTGATGGCGTTGTCCGCGATGAGCACCCCCAGAGGACCCTGACGGGTAGCAAGCGGTGCCACGGCGAAACGGTGCGCGCCCAGCCAGCCGCGAACGTCGTCGACGGACGGTCCGGAGTCGGTCTCGGTGACGTAGATGACCTTGCGGTCGAACATGGCCCGGATCAGCACGTTGTCGGCCTGGCCGAGCGGCACCTCGAGGCTTCGCACCACGTTGTTGACGGCCACGTCGGTCTCCTTGAGGGACCGGTCGTAGCTCGTCATCATCTCGTAGAGATCCGTGGGCTGGTGGGCGAGATCGGTCCAGATCCGCGCCGCCTCCTCGCGGCTGCTGGGGCCGATGGCGATCTCGCCGCGCAGCACCTTGCGCTTCTCGTCGATCAGCAGCAAGAATGCGCGGTTGAAGCGCAGGCCCTGGCCGGCGGTCATCGCGATGAGCACCGCCTCGAGCACCTGGTCGAGGCTGAGATGCGCCCCGTACAGCGCCTCGTTGAGCTGGTTGAGCAGGCTGAGCTTGGCAAGACGCGCCGCGCGCAGGGCATCCTGCGCCTCGAGTTCGCTCGCATCGTGCAGGACAAGACTGAAGTAGGCGCGCCCCATGGCGTCGTGGAAGCACTGGCAGTGCACCTCGGCCGGATGCACGGCGCCGCTGGCGGTGATCAGCTCCAGCTCATGATAGCAGCCAGCCTCGGGACAGTCCGGCGTGGCGCCGTCGCCGAAGACGTCGAGATTGGCGACGATCCGGTCGAGCGTCAGCCCACGCAACTGCTTGCGCGGGATCTGCAGGATGCGGGCCGCGCCATCGCTCGCCATGACGATGTGCCAGTCGCTGCTGATGATGAGCTGGGCGACCTTGCTCGTGCCGAAGCCCAGTTCCGCGAGTTCCGCGGGATCGAAGTCCGCGTGCGGATCCGTCATGGTGGACACCTCCTCAGGCCGTGGTTGGCGACTTCAGTCGCCGGTAGGCCGCCTCGTATTGCGGAGCCGCTGCATCCCAGCCGAAGTCCTGCGCCATGCCGCCGAGGTGGCCGTAGAGGGGCAGCACGATGCGCATCACGTCTCGGCCTTTCCCCCGCGCAACTCCGCCAGGGCGTCGCGCAGATGCGCGGCGGCCGTCGCTGGAGCGAGCGGATTGATGAAGAACCCGGATCCCGTCTCGAATCCCGCCATCGGCACGAGGCGCGGCAGAACCTCGAGATGCCAGTGGAACCCGTCGGCGGCGCCGCCGACCGGCCCCGTATGCAGCACGAGATTGTAAGCATGATCGCCGGCCGCGGCGCGTAGCGCCAGCAGGACGGAAACGATCATGCCGCCGAGGTCCTCCAGTTCGGCCCCACTCGCCGCGGCAACGTGCGCCGCATGGCTGCGCGGCACGAGCACCACCTCCCAGGGGAAGCGACTGGCCCAGGGTGCGAGGGCTAGCCAGCACGGCGACGCAGCCACCACCCGCGCGGCATTCGCCTCCTCCTGCGCCGCCAGATCGCAGAACAGGCAGCGCCCCTGCTGCGCGCGCCAGGTCGCGAGAGCGCGCACCTCCTGGCGGACGACCGTCGGCACGACGGGCGTGGCGATGATCTGACCATGCGCGTGAGCGAGCGTGGCCCCTGCACCAGCCCCGGCGTTGACGAAGAACAGGACCGACACGATTCCCGGCATCGCCTCGAGCACCGCCACCCGGTCTCGCACGACCCGCAGGATCTCGGCCACGTGAACGGGCGCCAGGTCTGCCAGCGAGGCGCCGTGCTCGGGAGTGAAGACGACGACCTCGTGATGGCCATGGCCAGGCCAGCCGGTGGCGAGATCCGGCGCGTCCGGCGCCGGCACGGCCGCACGCGGAACGAGGGCCGGATAGCGATTGGGGAAGACTCGCACGCGCCACGGCGACCGATTGGCCGCGAATCCGGCTGGGCGCCCGGTCGCCACGATCTCCGGCGGCGTCTGCGCTTCCTCGCCGGGACAGAAGGGGCACGGCCGCGCCGTGACGAACTCGCGGGCGAGACCGATGTCGCGCGGACGCCCACCACGGTCGGGCGCGATGATCACCCACCCGTCCCGGAGCGCATCGTACCGTAGCTCGGACATGGGGGCCTCCGCTGCCGAAAAATCGCGCGATTCCCGGGAACCCCGGGACGCGCCCCGCGTAGAATACCGCGTCTCCAGGAGAGTACCAGAGCTATCCCCCCATGGCTGCCTCCAGGAACACATCGCGTATGCACAGAGACGGGGCCCGCGGAGCCCCGTCTCTGTTTCTAGCCTGCACGCAGTGGGTTACTTGATGAGCGCCATCTTCCCGAGGCGCACGTCGTCGCCGGCCACGAGTTCACGCACGTAGATCCCCGACGCGACCGCGGCACCGCGTTCGTCGGTGCCGTCCCAGACCACGGAGCCCGGCCCCGCCGGTTGGCGACCGCGCAGGAGGGTCTTCACGAGGCGGCCGCGCAGGTCATAGATCCGCAGCGTCGCATCGCCGGTACGCGGCAGGTTGTAGGCGATGGTCGTCGACGGGTTGAAGGGGTTGGGGTAGTTCCGAGCACTCAGCACGGGAGCGGCCGGAACGTCGGTGGGGGTACCGCCGCCGGTGCCGAAGTACGCGAGCACGTCGCCGAGCAAGCGCGTCCGCGCAGCCAGCGGCATTCCCGTGGCGTCCTCGTCGGGATCCGTGAGCACGGCTCCCAGCCCCATGGGTAACGTGATCACCGTTTCCCGCGTCGTCATCGCCTCGTGCAGCACCAGCGCCGCGTACGGATACACGCCTCCTTGTCCCTGCGCGTTCGTGAACTCGGCCAGCGATACGCTCCCCGGCTCGGGCACGAGGCCATCGAACGTCTGCCGCTGCGGACAGGCGCCGAGAGCGAGCCAGCGGTTCACCGACGTGACCACGGTGTTGTCGGCCATCGCGAGCACGAGCGGCGACACCTGGCCGCCGATCGCCCCCGACACGTCGGCCGCGGTGACCTCCACGCCCATCTCCGCGGACACGAACGCCGCGCCCTGCGTACCCGATGCCGCCACGCTCGACGCGAGATTCGCGCCGCAGAGCAGGGCATGGCCCGCCGTCGCCTGGAGCCAGGTCGTGAGCACCTGCAGGTCCCGTGACGGCTCGAGATCGGCGGCGCCATCGCCGAGCGTGGCGCGCGCATGGTCGCCGGCCGAGTAGAGCAGCGTGGCGTAGCCCGTGAGCTGGTCGGGTGTCGCACGGCCGCCGAGTCCGTTGCCGGCCCCGGCGGAGGGCGCGCGGGTGACGAATCGATCGAAGTCCACGCCCTCATGCAGACCGAGATTCGCGAAGGCGACGTCCCACTCGTCCTCGCGGTCGCCGGTCGTAAAGTCGTCCCAGAACAGGATGGCGGGCTGCGCCCCCAGCACGGCGTCGGTCAGGGTGGGCAAGGCGCGCATCGTGGCAACCCGCGGGTACGGCGACTCGCCCGCGAACGAGGCGAAGCCCGTCGTGTCAGCCGGCCAGGTCGTCATCGCGAGATCGGCGCCATCCAGCTCGCTCATGATGAAATAGAAATGCAAGACGTCGCCAGGGAAGATGAGGTTCGAATCGGGCAGATCGAAGTAGTAGCGGTTCGGCACCACGGCACCGTCCGCATTTCGACACGGAGTGCCCTGGACCTGGAGCGAGATGACACCCTCGCCGTTGGGCTGCGCGACCCGGTATGGATTGAAGAGAGCATTCGCCTTCAGGCGGACCTTGAGGTTCGGTACACCGAGCGGGATAGCGCCCGCGCGCAGCACGGCCGATGTGATGACGATCGAGTCGCCCGGGTCGTTGCGCAGCGTCTCGAGCGGGCTGATCGACCGCCCCATGTCGAACCGGCACGAGTTGCGCCCCAGGTCAACGTAGTCGATCGAGCCGATGGCCGGGAACGTGTCTTGCGGCAGGTCGGCCTCGGCGACGAGGATGGACGGCGCCGTCGCAGGCCACGCCTTCACCGCCACGTTATCGAAGTACGGGGCCGGCGTCGCGTCAGTGCCGGTGAGGCCCCAGACCCAGCCGTACTGCTGGACCCCGAGTTCCACCTGCACCCAGCGGCGGCCGGCAACGAGCAGATCGCCGACAAGCTCGTCCTGACGCAGATACGCCGGGCTGCCGTAGTAGAGCGCATCGCGCGATTGCCACGGCGCAGTATCGAGGTTGGCGGGATCATCGCTGGCAGTGGAGCGCACGCGCCAGCGGTAGAGCATGCCCGGCGACTGGCCGGCCAACGGTTCGTGGCGCCAGACGTCGAACGCGACCCTGGCCTGATCGCAGCCGTCGGGCCACGCCAGCGCCGGCGAGATGATCGCATTGTCGAGATGGTGCGTCGGCCCCAGCAAGCCCCCCGTGGCATTCACCACGTATCCACCCGGACCGTAGCACCACTGGATGCATGGCGCGCCACCGGTTCCGGGCACCACGGAACCGTCGTCGACGAAGCAGACCTGCCATGAGGCATTGCTGCGGCAGGGATCGAGGTCGAGCAGATTGTCTACCAGATGGGCGAAGTCGCCGACGCCAGCGTCGAACTCGGTGACCCAGGACACGGGCGTGCCCGGTTCGAAATCGTCGTATGTGGCCAGTTGGGTGTTCACGGACACGGCGATGTCGTCGATCTGACAGCCGCCTGTGGTGGGGTACAGACCGTCCTCGTCGGACCAGATCTCGTCGGACACGAAGGTCCAGCGCAGAAGGATCGCATCGCCGTCGGCGCCCGCGTAGTCCTCCGGATCCACGGTGAACGACACGTCGACCGCGCGGTTGATCCGCCAGCCCTCGTAGATCGCCAGCGTGACCCAGCCACCCGCGCGAGAAAGGCTCAGCTGGACGTGGTCGAAGCCGGGTTCCGTGTCATGATTCAGATAGGCCTGTACCGTCACGTCGCTGGGCACGGCCGGGTCAGCCACGATGCCGGTCCATCGCAGCTTGGCTTGCCAGCCGTTGCCGTAGCCGCTGCGACCGCTGGGGAACGTCGCCCCGCACCACATCGCATGGTTGCCGGCGCCGTGATCGCCCAGCGCCGCGGCGTTGAAGGTGGAGACGTGCCAGAGCGTGTCGCCCACCACGGTGTAGTCTTTCGAGGTCCACCCTTGCCAGTCGGGCCCACCGGCCGGTGTCTCGAAGCGCCCGTCCCAGCGATCGGGTCCGCCCAGCAGGACCAGGGTGTCGCGACTCGCCACGGCGCTCGCCGGCGGGCCGTATGGTGGCAACATGGTGGCGCCGGCCTGCGTCAGCAGCGGCGATGGCGCCGGCGTGAGCGCGCGGGCAGGACAGGAAATACTGTCCAGGAGGATCAGGCATACGCTGGCGGCGAGAACGGGGCCCAACGTGAAGCGCATGGGGTGTCCTTGGTCTGCGTGTCCGAGGTGCTCGTCGTCATGATACGAGGGTCCAATTTTACCCTTTTTAGCATATGCGCGTCAAACCGGTGGGTATGCAGGCAGGGGAGGCAGCCGGCCTCCCCTGCACTCCTAACCCCATTCAATACCGTTACTTGACGAGCGCCACCTTGCCGAACCCGACCTCCGCGCCCACCCGCGCTTCGTAGAAATATACCCCCGCGGCGGCGGCGGCACCGCGCTCGTCACGGCCGTCCCAGGCGAGAGCGTGGTCTCCGGCACCACGACCGCCGCCCGGCCGGTCCAGATCGTCATCCGCCAGTGTCCAACGTGCGATGCCCTCGTTCACGATGCGCCGGTGCGCCCAACCGCGCCACGATTCCCCCGAGAATACGGGCTTCTGCGTGCCGTCGATCACTTCACAAGAGTCATCTTCGCAATCTTGCTCTGCCCGTCCGCACGAGCTTCGTAGAAATAGACGCCGCTGGCTGCCTGGGCGCCACTGCGATCGCGGCCGTCCCAGCCGAAGTCGTACGCTCCGGCCTCGAGTTTCCCGTCAACGAGCGTTCGCACCAGCTCGCCCCGCACGCTGTAGACCTTCAGACTGACCGATCAGTATCTGGGCGAAGTTACCAACTCCCGGCGCGACCTGCGGACGCCAGTGGTCGGCGACACCGTCCTCGAAATCCTCGTTCTCCACCTCCGTACCGCAGACCGTGATCTGCACGTCGTCGAGGTGACAAGCACCATCGGAATCGTACAGGCAATCCTCATCGGACCAGCCTGAATCCGACACGAACCGCCAGCGCATCCGCAAGGCTCCGCCGAGGTAATTGCCGGGAGATACGGAGAAGTCGGTCTCGACCATTGCCACGCGGGCACCGGTGTAGAACCCGATCTGCGACCAGCCGCCACTGTGGTATACCTCGGCGTAGACAAATTCGTAAAGGTCTTCACAGTTCGTGCGCAGAACCGCGCTGAGATGGCAGTTGTAAGATTGGGCCGGATTGGGCACCATATAGCCATAGAGTAGCCATTCGAACCAGCTGTTCCCATAGCCGAATCCGCAATCCGTGTCGAAATCAGCGCCGCAGACCATCGACCGGGCACCTGCGAGCGGCGCATGTGTGCTGACGAACCAGTGGGGATCGCCGTAGTAGGTATGGTCGACCGACCTCCAGCCATTCCAGTCGGGTTCGCCCGTGGCGTTCTCGAACGTGCCGTCGCGCGAGTCGTGTCCACCGATCAGATACACGGTATCGACGACCGCCTTGCCGGTCGCGACAGGCGCTCCCATGTGAAGAGAATTCACGTGAATGATGTTGTTACCAGTCGATCGTTGAAGCTCGCCGGGCCGCACGGAGCCCTGAGCCAGGCTTGCCTGCAAATAGGCAAACAAGGCGCTTGCCCCACCCTCGTCGTTCGGTTCATGATGGACCTCCCGGGACGCAAGGTGGGGCGCGCGTCCCATGATACGGATAGGTGACGATAATGTTTGAAAGGGATATCGAGCAATAGCTGACGCCGAGATGGCGGGATCAGCGGAGAGGGAGCGAACGCAACGGCAACTCTCCCTTCCTCAGTAGCGTATGCACGTGATCGCCGAGCGTGGTGAAACGGCCACGGCGCAGAAGATTCTCGAGCTTGCGGATCATACCGGTCTGTCCGCCCTGGCTCCGTAGCTTCGACAGGCGCGACTGGCCAACCTCCGGCCGGAAGTCATCGATCTCCCAGGGGTGCAGATAGATCACGCAGGGCTGGTCCTGTGCGGCTGCGAACGCGCGCAACGTCCGGTAGGCCGGCGCGGGGAGCAGGCGCATGTAGCCGCCACCCGAGAACGGCACGTTGACACCCAGACAGCGCCAGGTGGGCATGGGCATGACGACGAAGGAGGTCGCCGCCCCGTCGGGCATGGCCAGGCGAAACGGCCGTCGCGGCGCGCCGGGCTGCCCGTAGCGAGGATGCCGCACCGGATAGATCGAGCAATCGTAGTGCAGGCCGCGCTCACGCAGGATGTGCAGGTAGTCGTGGACCCGCGGGGTGATCGTGAAGCTCGGGGCACGATATCCGGTCACCTCCACCCCGCAGCGCTGCAACGCCTCGAGAGCGCGATCGAGATCGGCGATGAACTCGTCACGGCTCAGCCTGTAGACCACGGGATGCGCATAGCTATGGCACCCGATCTCGTGCCCCGCGGCCGCCAGACGCCGGACGAGGTCGGGATGGCGCTGCGCCGTCCAGCCGAGCACGAAGCAGGTGGCCCGCACGCCGTGGACGTCGAGCAGGGTCAGCAGGCGATCGATGTTGGCCTCGACACGTTGCTCCTGCATCTCCCACTGCGCCGGCGGTACGGTTTCGAGATAATTGTGACCGTGGAACCACTCCTCCACGTCGATCGTCAGGATGTCGACCGCCGTCATCGCCCATTCCCTTCCCGCGGGATCGCCACACAGGCGAACTGCAGATAACGCATGTCCGCGAAGCGCCCCAGGGATAGCAGATTTGTCAGACGGAAGCGCCAGCTTCCAGTGGCGTTGATACCGTCCTGGCGGACGACGTCGTAACCCGCCGTCGCGAACAACTCGCGCATGCTGCACCGCGTATAGAACCGCAGATGGGTGCGATCGCGGATACCCTCGTCGCCGTAGCTCCAGTCGCCGTGTACGACCAGGTCCCACACATTGAAGAAGTGGCGCACATTGGGAATGCTCGCCACAACCACACCGCCCGGACGCAGGACGCGCCGCAGATCGCGGAGCACCGCGTCCGGCCAGGCGAGATGCTCGAGGATATCGTTGCAGACGACGCAATCGAAGTGGGCCGCCGGCAGTGTCGCCACCGCATCCTCCACGCGACCCGTGATGACGCGATGGAGGCGCGTCGCAGCGGTGGCGGCCGCGTCGGCGGCGAGTTCGATGCCCCAGATCTCGAGCTCGGTACCGCTCCCGGCCCGGACCTCGCGCAGCCCGGCCGCGAACGCGCCGGTGCCACAGCCCACGTCGAGGATACGTCGGGCGGAATCCGGGATGTATGCCCGCATCTGCGGACGATCATGCGTAAAGTAGCTCTGCGCAGGCATGGTACCTCCGGGCCGGCTTGCGGCCACGGCCAGATCGCCCGGCAGGGTAACACGGAAGCGACGCGGGCGCACCCGCGATCAGGACGGAGACGGGGGCCCCGAGAACCCGTCGGGCCGGTGTTCGGCGAGCAGGCGATCGAGGTCGTCCTGGTGACCCACGATGATGAGCCGGTCGCCGGGCTGGACCTGCGTATCCGGCTGGGGCAACTGATTCGCACTGCCGCCGATCAGACGGTGCTTCTTGATCGCGAGCACCGAGACATTGAACTGCTGCCGGAGTGCCAGCTCGCGCAGCGTCTTGCCCAGGAAGTGGGCCGGCGGCACCAGCACCTGCACCTTGTAGGCCTCGGGCAGGTCGACGCAGTCGTGCATGCGCGCCTCTCCCGTCACCAGCTTGATGCCCTTGTCCTCCTGATGCAGGACTTCGCGGTTGTACACCTCGAAGATCGCCTTGCGCGCGATCAGACCCACGAGCACCGGGCGTGCCCGTGAGAAGAGCACCGGCAGGTCGACACTGTCCTCCTGCCCGAGCAGAAGGAGGCAGTCTTCCAGGTTGTCGGTGCGGTAGACGATGTCACCGACGGGCGAGAGGATATCGTCGGCGATAAGCACCTTGCCCAGGCTCTCCTCGTGCAGGATGTCCTTGACATCGTGGATCGAGATCTTGCCGATGAGGCGCCTCTCGCCGTCGACGACGAAGAAATGCTCCTCGTTGTGCGTGAGGAAGAGCTGGAGGATGCGATCGAAGCCCCACGTCTTCTCGATCGCGAGGGGGTTCACTTCCATGATGTCGTTCACGTGGTAGCTGCGCAGGATGGCGCTCTCGCGGCCGAATTCCAGCTTCTTGCCGGCCATCGTGAACTTCAGCGTGAAGATGTTGTCGTCCATCACGGCGCGATACATCAGCGTGGCCGTGATGCTGGCGAGCATGAGCGGCAAGATCACGCGGTACTCGCCGGTCATCTCGAAGAGGATGAGAATGCCCGTGAGCGGTCCGCCGGTTGCCGCTCCCACCATGGCGGACATGCCGACCATGGCGTAGGCGCCGCCTGGAATGTTCAGACCCGGCCACAGCAGGGCGAACATGCCGCCGCATACGCCCCCCGTCATGCCGCCCAGAAAGAGCGCGGGCGCGAAGATCCCGCCCGAGAAGCCCGATCCCAGGGTGAGGTCCACCGCCAGGAGTTTCACGATGACGAGCAGGGCCATGAGCACGAGGTCCATGCGCCCATCGAGGGCCTGAACCATGGAACTGTAGCCCACGCCATAGACCTGCGGAAACCAGATGAACAGCACGCCCAGCGGTACCGCGCCCAGCACCGGCTTGAGCCAGGGCGGGAACCGCAGGTTCTCGAACCAGTGCTCGAGGGCGTAGAGCGTGCGCACATAGGCCACGGCCACGAGGCCCACGACCAGCCCCATCAGCAGGTACAGCAACAACTCCACGTGGCTGTGCATCTCGAAACCGGGCACGGGAAACGCCGGGGTGTCACCGAGGTAGTGGCGGCTGACGGCCGTGGCGCAGACGCTGGCCACGATGATCGGACTGAACGTGACGATGGCGAAATCGCGCAGGATGATCTCCAGCGCGAAGAAGGCGCCCGCGATGGGGGCGTTGAACGTGGCGGCGATGCCCGCGGCCGCCCCGCAGCCGATCATCACCCGCAGACGTTGCGGCGAGAAATGGAAGGCCTGCCCCAGGGTGGACGCCATCGCGGCGCCGATCTGCACGATCGGGCCCTCGCGCCCGACGGAGCCGCCGAATCCGATGGTGATGGCGCTGGCCGTGATCTTCACGGCCGCCACGATCGGGCGGATGATCCCGTTCTCGAAGAGGATCGCGTTGAGCACCTCGGGCACACCATGGCCCTTGGCCTCGCGGGCCAGGAAATGGACCATGGGGCCCACGATGATCGCACCGATGATCGGCAACAGGATCTTGTGCCACCAGTGCAGCGGAGCCAGGAGCAGGGCCGTGTCGTCGCCATGGCCGATCGCGAAGCCCTGGAAAAACGTCACCATCCGGCGGAAGAGGATCGCGCCGAAGCCCCCGGCCAGGCCCACCAGGATGGCCATGACCACGAGGAGGGACGTCTCGTCGAAAGACAGACGGGTGAGCAGCCGATGCCCCGCGCCTTGCAGGAAAGACTGCCAGCGCGACATCCGGGGCTGTTGTTCGTCGCTGCTCATCGAGGCGATCTCCGGGGGAAACGCTTGCTACGGGGCGGAACCGGCCGTCGGGCCCCGCCTAAACTGGTCGCTCGCGCCGCTCGCGTCAATCCGCGTCCCGTTTTCCGGGCACCGGGCCGAAGGTGGGGATCGCGTGCCGGCAGGGGCGGGTGGCAGCCCACCGTGATGAGGGCATCTCCGGTCGGACACCCCCAAGACGGCGGCATTCGGCGAGCAGCGCCGACTGACGAGGGCCGATCTTGCGATCGGCCCTCGTCCCGGTGCATCTCGTGTCAGGCCCGTACGACGGGATAGCGGTCGGGGGCGTCGGATATGTCGATCAGGACCGTACGTTTGCTGAAACTGGTCCGGTGCTTCACGCCCTGGGGCACGTGATAATGGTCGCCCGGTTGATAGAGATTCGTCTCGCCATCGATCTCCATGACCATTTCTCCCGACACCACGGTGCCGCTCTGTTCACAATGGGAGTGGTCGGGGAACGAGACACCCTCCTCGAAGACGAAAAAAACGACCTGCTTCTGGTCGTCGTTCAGGCAGAAGCCGGTCGCACCCGCGATCGGGACCTCCACCTTGGGCAGGGCGAGAACCTCTTGCGGGAGAAGTCCTTCGAATTCGTTGGTCTTCGTGACAGCCATAAGCGCCCTCCTAGCGATATGAGAGAGGCGTTCGGATCGCACCGGGGTGCTGAACGTCATTTTAACATGGCGGTTCCCGCGCGCAAGGTCAGGCCACGAGCGAGAACTCGGCCAGGACCGGAAAATGATCCGACGGCCACGGCGCGCCGCGCCCCAGCACGTGGTCGAAAGTGTGCCGCTGGACGCTGCGGACACTGAGCCGGCCCCGGAAGAACACGTAGTCGATCCTCCGTGGTCCCAGCAAGCGGGTCAGGAGCCGGTCGCGCCAGCCGAGACCCTGGAACGTGGCACCGTCGTCCTGGCTTTCCGGCCCGCAATGGGCCCAGGCATCGCAGAGGCCCGCCGTACCGGCCGCCGCATCGCTGAGAGCCCGGATCTCGGCCGAGCGCGCGCCGGCGTTGAAATCGCCTGTCAGAAACACGGGCACATCGTCCCCGAGCGTGCGCACGGTACGGGCGACGTGGGCGCGCAGCAGTCGCACGCTGCGCCGGCGGTGGTCGGCCAGCAAGGCCTCGAGGTGCGTCGTGCCGAAAACGAGGGTCCGGCCCGTGGCCCGGTGCTCGAAGGTGCTCCAGGTCACGAGGCGCGGACGCGTGCCCAGCGTGAACTGCGATGCCGGAATCTCGGGACGCGGGGAGAGCCAGAACACGTCGTCGGCCCCGGGCACGTGGGCCACGCGATCGCGACGGTAAAACGTGGCGCAGTACCAGTTCCGCTGGTCGTGAACGAGATCGGGACCCAGATTGCCATGGGCGATGCAACCGTAATCGGGCAGGAGCGCGATCAGTTCGTCGAGCTGGTCTCGATTGGCCTCCTGAGTACCGACGATATCGGGCTCGAGGATCTCGAAGAGCCGCGCGATGCCGGGCCGGCGCAGATGCCAGGGGCAGGTGCGACGCAACTTGCCGGCGGATAGCAGATTGAAGGTCATCACGCGAAGATGCGGGCTGGACAACGCGCTGCTCCCCGTTCGACAATCGAGGTTCCGATGCGATATCATCGGGCATCTTGCGACCCCTGCGACCACGTCGGACGCGGTCAGCAAGAGATGAGCCAAGAGCGCGCTTGCCGGACAGGACGCGTCAGAAGAGGTCGAGCTGCGGGGCGTGAGGCGGCAGATCGAGCCGGTCGAGAATGAGCGGCAACCAGCGGCTGCGATCACCGGACGGCAGGGCCAGGTGAGGAACGGTAAACTCCGCCAGCAACGTGTCGATCTGATGATCGATCGCGAGCTGCCAGGCCACGGAGACATCGCGAGTGCCGTCGAAACGCGGCGGCGCGACGATGGGCACCTTGACCATGAGCGTGTAGGTGTCCACCCAGTGACGCAGGAATGGCTCGAGATCGGGGCGACGTCCGGCCGCGTGCACGAGGTAGGCGTAGTTGTCGATGACGGCGCGATCGCAGACGATGGCGTCGTACTGGCTGCCCAGCGCGATCTCCTCGGCGATCTGGGTGTGCAGGATCCATTCCTGCGCCGCCGCCGTGGTATCGCGATTGATGGGCAAAGGACAACGCCGCGCGACCTCCTTGACGAGGTCGACGCTCAGATCGAGGCGCTTGAGCGTCGCCGCGAGATCGTAGCACAGAGTCGTCTTGCCGACGCCGTGAGTACCGATAAAGGCGATCTTCATGGTGCCCCACGGTAATGCAGGCGCCCCGGTAAGTCCAGGTGGACGCGACGTTCGCAACGGCCCGGGAGGTTCAGGTGGCGAGGGAACAGGACAGGCCCATGAGCTGGCTCCAGATCGATGGCGGCCCGCGGCCCAGCCTGGTCATCCAGATCGGCGCCGGTGTGACCGTACTGGCCGCGCTATCTCGCGCCGTGTTCGTGGCCCTGGGGCTTGCCGCCTCCACGCACACGCTGGTCGCGTGGTGGCTCTGGGACCTCGCCCTCGCGTTGACGGGCGCCGGGCTGGCGATGACGGCGATACGCCCGTGGATGACCCGCTTCGGACTCGTCCCCGCTGGCTTCCACCTGGCCCAGGCCACGGTGCTCGCGGTGGTTCTGATCGGTTCGGGCGTCGTGGCGCCGGCTTACCACGTGCTCTCCACCCCGAAGTACTTGAGCCTCTTCCTGTTCACGTTCACCGAGAGCCGTAACCTCCGCTTGCCACGACGGTTGCCACTCGCCGCGATCTCGCTGGTGGGGGCGGCGAAAACGCTGATCACGGGACGCGTCGCTATGACGCCCGTGACCGGTACTCTTGCCGACACCCTGGTCCTGGTGCTGCTCGGCTGGGCGCTGTTCGTGGTGGCCGGTACCCTCCGGCGACACGAGAACGCCTGGCTCGAGCGCCAGATCAAGGCGCGGACCGCCGAGCTCGCCGACTTCAACAACCCGGTCGCGGTCGCGTCCCGGGCGGGGATCAGGCCGGCGAGCCGTCGTTGAAGGACACCTCGACGACCCGGCGAACCACCGCGCTTTCCACCTCGAAGTACTCGGCCGGCGCGAAGTGGAACCAGCGTCCGACGAGATTCGCCGGAAAGACCTGGAGCCTAGTGTTCAACTCGCGGACATTGGCGTTGTAGAGACGTCGCGACGCCTGGATGCGGTCTTCCGTATCCACGAGTTCGCGCTGCAGGGCGAGGAAGTGTTCACTTGCCTTGAGTTCAGGATACTGCTCCGCCACGGCGAGCAGCCGCTGCGTCCCCTCGACCAGCGGTCTTTCATGGGCCGCCTTCTGCGCCGCCGACCCCGACGCCTCGACAGCGCGGGCACGCGCGTCCGCGACTTCCGCGAAGAGCGACTGCTCATGTCCGGCATAGCCCTTCACCGTGGCCACGAGGGCCGGCACGAGATCGTGGCGACGTTTGAGCTCGGTATCGATGGTGGCCCAGCTCTCGCGGCAGTACTGCCGCAGGCGCACGAGACCGTTGTAGGTGAGGAAGAGCCACACGCCGATGATCACGACGACGAAGATCACCACCTGCACAGTCATCACGCCTCCCGGTCGGGCGTAACCCGACCCTGGCCGAGCATATCCCGCCGCACCCGGTCGGGAATACGCTCGAGAAACCCCATCGCCAGCGCGAGCGACCTCGCGATCGCCGCCGGGGACAGACGACCCGGCGCCACCACGAGGCAGTTCCCCCCCCCAGTTCCAGCGGATAATCCGCATGTTCGAGCAGGAACTCCATCATGCGCGGATGAATCACGTCGTAGGCCCAGCGTCGATCGGCCGACGTGACGTGGAAGCGATTGCTGAACGCGGCCGACTCGAAATCGATGTCGTTGAAGCCCAGCGCCTCGCCCACGCGATCGAGCACGTGCTCCTGCCGGATGTGCAGGGGGATGAGCGGAAAATCGGCGCGGACGAGCACCACGGTCAGATCCCTGTCCGCATCGTCGTTGTTGCGGGCCGTCTGGCGCAGGTCGTAGACCCAGACCTCGCGGCCCTCGAGGGTGCCGTGGCTGATGTTGCGGGCCACCTGTTGCGATCCGCGCGTCAGCGTCGAGAACTCGGCGAATTGCCGGATGAGCTTGCGGTCGGGGCCGACCTGGAAGTCCAGGCCGCGTTGCCGCGCCCAGATTGCAAGGTCCCGCGAGCGCGCCGCCGCGCGCCGCGCGTTCACGACGATTGCGGCCACCACGACGATGATCCCGAGAATGAACCAGCCCAGCCGCATGCATCGCCTCCCGTCCGGCGAGATTACGGGCCCGGGGCTCTGGTAGCAACACCAATGCCAGATGCCGGCTGCGGCCATGCCCCCCCCATGGCTCCCCGTCGAATACCGTCGTGTCACAACGCTTACGATGGCCTTCAAGGTACGCAGCAATGCACCGAATGGGTTGATGCGTATTCAGCGCCCGTCCCCTGACGGGTGGCCGGTCCGGAAACCTCTCGCGGCGGAGCGTGTGCTCACGATTAGCGACAACGACGCCTTCTGCATAGACGGCGGAATCGTACAGCTCGTGCTCAGCGGCAACCGGGTGCGGTTCCGGATCAACCAGGCGAACGCCCAGGCCCATGGGCTCAAGCTGAGTTCCCAGTTGCTCAAGATGGCGGAGATCGTGGGACCCGCGCCGGGCGAGGACGTGCGCCGGTGAGCTTCGGCAAGCGTATCCGAGTCGTCGATGACAACATCGCGAATATCCTGCTGATGGAGAACGCAGTCTCTGCCAAACACGAGGTGGTGGAGGCCAACGGCGAACTCGATGACCGCCTGGAGGGCTACGCTGCGGGCGCGGGCGAATACATCGTCAAGCCCTTCGAACCGAGCGAACTGCAAGCCAAGGCCGAGGTATTGCTCCGCCTCAAGTCGGTGGAAGAGCTCGACGCCCTCAAGATGGACGTGATCCGCCTTCTCACGCACGAGACGCGCACGCCGCTGAACGGTATCCTCGGCTGCCTCGACGTGATCGAGACCACCACGTCCGAGTCGCTTGACGAGATCCCCGAGTACGTGGAGATGGCGTGATCGGCTTGCAACCGGCTCCGGCGGCTGGTCGACCGCAGTCTGCTGCTCTGCGAAGTGCGTTCGAGTCTGGAACCAGTCCAACGAGCTGGAGATGCTGGCGCGCACCGTCGGGGTGAACTGCGGCTCGGCCATGATCTTCGACGACGAAGCCTTCGCTCGGTCGACGCTCGCGTCGCTCGCCGCGGTGCCCCATGTGCGCAGCGCCACCCTGTATCGCAAGGACGGGTCGTCCTTCGCCGCCTACCTGCGGCCCCGCGTGGCGGCGGACGACCAGGACCACTCCAGGACCTGGGTCTCGCTGCTCCTGCGCGACGCCACCGCAGCCGGTGACGCCGTCGCCTTCGCGGCGCACAGCGTCAAGTCGGACAGCGCGAACCTGGGCGCGACCGATCTCGCCGCGTCCTTGCAAGCCCTCGAGACCGCCACCAAAGCCGGCGACCTCGGCCGGGCGGACACCATGGTCGGCACGATCGCTGCGATGCACGCGACCGTGCGAGAGTACCTGGCAGGACAGCCGGAAGCGCCAGTTGCGGCACCGACGAGCTGAGCGGCATCGACACGAACGGCCCGGCATCCCGAGGCGGGCGCCGGGCCGTTCGGAATCGCGGCCGTCAGTGCGAGACCTTCGGCTCCATTTCCTTGGCAGCCTCGACCCACTTGGCCACGGTCGCGGCAGGTGGCGACGTGCGCGCCAGATTCTTCGCCGCGTTGACCTCGTCCATCTTGTTCGCGAGGTTCTCGGCCACTCGGGTTCGCAGCTCCTTCACGGTGTCCACGCCGACCGCCTCGAGCAACTCGGATAACTGCGGCCCGACGCCGGAGATCCGCATCAGATCAGCGAGGTTGGTCCACTTGAGCAGGAGTGCCTCGGAAAGACCCGTGACCGCCGCCACACTGGCTCAACAGGTCGTCCGTCGTCTCGATGCTGGCCGCGCCCAGCTTCTCCGCGTAGGAAGGGCCGATACCCTCGATCTCGTTGACCTTGTACGCCATCGTCGTCACGTCCTTTCGTTGGTGCACGGAAAATCGACCGTGCAGGTTGGTTCCAGCCGACGAGTTTCTCGAGATCCGGAATGTGCTGAAGGATCCTGGCGACCGGCTGCCGTCCGTCATTCCAGACACGCGGTCGAGATGCGGGGTCACACGATATCGCAACTTGGCGGTGTTGTTCACCCGGTTCATCGAATTGCGTTGCCACCGCGGCCCGGTCATCTATTCTTGAAGCGATCGGACCTCCTATCAATCTGGCGAAACCGGTGGCTTCATGGTCGAACGCACCGCACTGGACCGCCGCGGTCTCGTCCACCTCGGGATCGTCTACGTCGTCTGGGGTAGCACCTATCTCGGGATCCGCGTGGCGGTACGCGAGGGATCGGGGTTTCCGCCGTTCGCCATGGCGTGCCTGCGTACGGAGGTCGCGGCGATCATCTTACTGACCTGGGCAGCGCTTCGTCGCGAGCGCTGGCGCTTGACACGCAGCGAACTGGCCCTCCTGGGTGGAAGCGGCGTGTTGCTCTGGGTCGGCGGCAACGGTCTCGTGAGCTGGGCCGAGAAGCATACGGCCTCCGGCCTCGCCGCTTTGCTCGTGGCTGCCATGCCGATCTGGGCCGAACTCATCGTCCTGGTCCTCGATCGCCGACCACCCGCCCGGCGCATGGTGGCCTCGATCGCACTCGGGTTCGCCGGGGTCGGCGTGCTCTCGTGGCCGGTGCTGCGCCAGGGCACCCGCGCCGATGTCTTCGGTGTGGTCGGGCTGTTGCTCGCTCCGTTCTTCTGGGCTCTCGGCTCGATCTGGTTGCAGCGACGCCGGCCTGATCTCGGCGTGCGCGTGATCTCCGGCTGGCAACATGCGCTGGGCGGACTCGGCCTGTTCGTGGCCGCCTGGTGCCACGGAGAGCCCCTGCCCCAACCGACGGCTCAGGCCTGGTTGGCCTGGGGTTACCTCGTGCTGTTCGGTTCGGTGATCGCCTTCACGTCCTACATGGCGGCCCTCCGGTCCCTGCCTTATGCGGTCGTCGTCACATACACCTACGCGAATCCGGTCATTGCCGTATTCCTGGGCCGGCTGATCCTGCACGAGAGCGTGACGGGTTGGACCCTCGCCGGTTCCGGCTTCGTGGTCGCCGGCATCACGGGCGTCTTCCACAACCGGCGCTGATCGGCGTCACCCGGTCTCCGCTTCGCGGATGAGCGCAAGGAACGCGTCGCCGTAGCGCGCCAGCTTGGACTCGCCGACGCCGCTGATCTGCAGCATGGTTTCCGGAGTCAACGGACGGTGCGCCGCCATGGCCGCCAGCGTGCGGTCGTGGAAGATCACGTAGGGCGGCACTCCCTGTTCCGCGGCGAGTTCCCGGCGCCTGGCCCGCAGCTGCGCGAACAGAGCCTCCGCACCGGCGTCGAGCTGCGTGCCGTCGGCGTCTAGGGCAGCCGAACGCCGGGTCCGGGCGGCGGTGCGCGCGCCGACGAGCACGTCGCGCCGCAACTCGAGACGATCGCGACCGCGGAGCACCGGGTCGGCTGCCGCTGTGAGGCGCAAGCCGCCGTAGCCGTCTGGATCCACGACCAGCAGGCCTCGCGCGAGGAGCTGCCGCGCCACGCTGCGCCACCCGTGTTCGTCCAGCTCGTCCCCCACGCCGAAGGTTGGCAGCCGATCGTGTCCCCACTGGCGGATGCGGTCGTTCTCGCGTCCGCGCAGCACGTGGATGAGGTGCTGCGCCCCGAAACGCTGACCGGTACGCACGGCGCAGGAAAGGAACTTCTGCGCGGCCACCGTGCCGTCGTAGGTTTCCGGGGGTGCGAGACAGGTATCGCAGTTGCCGCACGGGGACTCGAGCACGTCACCGAAGTAGCGCAGCAGCACCTGCCGGCGGCACGTCGTGACCTCGCAGTAGCCGAGCATGGCATCGAGCCCCTGCTGCTCGCGGCGCTGATGCATGGCGTCCGCGTCCGACCGAGCGAGCATCTGGCGCAACAGCACGACATCCTGCAGTCCGTAACAGAGCCACGCCTCGGCGGGCATCCCATCGCGGCCGGCACGGCCCGTCTCCTGGTAATAAGCTTCGAGCGAGCGCGGCAGATCGAGGTGCGCGACGAAGCGGACGTCGGGCTTATCAATGCCCATGCCGAAGGCGATGGTCGCCGTCATCACCAGGCCGTCCTCGCGCAGGAACCGCTCCTGATGCACGCGGCGCACCTCGGCGGGCAGGCCCGCGTGGTATGGCAGCGCGGCGATCCCCTGGCCTTCCAGGAAGGCCGCCGTTTCCTCCGTCTTGCGCCGGGACAGGCAATAGACGATGCCCGCGTCGCCGGGATGCTCCCGTTGCAGGAAGCGCAGGAGTTGCTGGCGCGGTTGCGTTTTTGGCGTCACGAGGTAGCGGATGTTGGGACGATCGAACCCCGCGACGAAGAGCCGCCCACCGGCGAGCCCCAGCTTTTCGACGATCTCCTCGCGCGTGCGCTGATCGGCGGTGGCCGTGCTCGCCAGCCTCGGCACGTCGGGATAGCGGTCCGCGAGAACGTCGAGCTGCAGATACTCGGGGCGGAAATCGTGTCCCCACTGGGAGACGCAGTGCGCCTCGTCGATCGCGAAGAGAGCGAGACCTGTGGGCGGCTCGGCCGCGTGCACCTCGTCGAGCAGGACGAGTGTGCGCTCCTGCAGGAGCCGCTCGGGCGCCACATAGAGCAGGTCGAGCGTACCGTCGCGCAGGGCCGCCTCCGTACTTCGCACCTGCGCGGCCGTCAGCGTGGAGTTGAGGTAGGCGGCGCGCAGACCAAGAAGGTGCAGAGCCGCCACCTGGTCTTGCATGAGCGCAATGAGCGGCGACACCACCACGCCCGTACCAGGCCGGAGCAGGGCCGGGATCTGGTAACACAGAGACTTGCCGCCACCGGTGGGCATGAGCACGAGCGCGTCGCCACCACCGACCACGTGATCGATGATCTCGGCCTGGGCGCCGCGGAACGAGGGATACCCGAAGACGTTACGGAGGATGTCGCGTGCGTTCGCCGTCATGGGGGCAGACTATGCACGGTCCGGGCCGAACGCCACGAAACACCGTCGCGTCGACGGGCATGCACGCGCAGCCGCACCCCTGAGCGTGGCCCCGGCGCGGGCGCCGTCAGCGATCGCTAGGTGTGGGTACGTTGGTGCCGGCGCCACTGGCGATGGCTACGCAACGCTCCGAGGAAGGCTCCCACGGCCACCGCCATGCAGGCCCAGTCGAACCGGATCTGGAATCCGAAGGCATCGACCAGTCGGAAGTAGGGACCGCTGAAACTCCCCGCAACATACGCGACGATCAGCAGCAACCCGTATCCGCCGAGGTGGCGTGGTCGGACCCGCCGTCCCGTGAGCGCCCAGCCCAACCCCCCGAAGATGCCGGCCGTCACGAGCCAGCTCACAACGCCAGTAGCATCGCGTCGTTCCTCCTGCATGTTTCCACGGACCCCGTGTGGGACAACGGGCAATCTACCCTGCACTACCGGCCGCTATTCGAAGGCCGAACAGGCGACCTGCGCGGCGCATATCAAGACACCTGGCCCTCAGCACATGCCGCGATGTTGACGGCGCTCCAGTGCGAGTCGGCTTTGCGCGGCGTGAAACGGATCTGGTAGCGCTTGTCGACGCAGAACGACTCACCTGCCACCCCACGCGAACGGCCACGAGATTGACGATGAGCTGGAACGACCAGAGTGCCACCAGATTACCGAACGCGGTGAGGTAGCCCTGGGTGACGTAGTGCACCGGTACGAAGACCAGCGCCGCGATGACCGGTGCCAGCCCGTAGACCCACCAGCTCTGGCGAACTTCGACGAGGCGCAGACATCGCGGGCCGCGATGGCTCACGAGCCACGACCACAGCGCGAACGCCGAGATCGACACCAGGACTGCGGGACCTGCGACTCGAGTTGAGCGCCGCCCGTCAGGGCCCACGCGTAGAAGCCCAAGACGATGCTGCCAAGATTCAGGAACGCCAGGATACTCGAGTGAAGCATGATGCGTCGGATCATCCCGTCCCTCCTCCGTACTCCGTTCGGGCCGGACTCACCGCAGGATCATACCGCATTGCCAACGCTCATTCAATCACGGCATCTCGCCCCGCGCATAGGTCACGAGGAACTGCTGCGTGCCCGCGGCCGTGGTGAACGTCGTGGTGCGCTCGGGCCCGCCGAGGTTGTAGCATATGCGGAGCGATTCGCCGCTCACCTCGTAGATCGCCGGGATCGTCTTGCCGGCGTTGGGGCCGGCGACACCGGTGATGTCGAGCGCGCGCGGCGTCGTGTCCGGCACGAAGACGACGGTCCCCTCGTCCTCTTGCTCTCCCACGAGCACGGTATAGTGTCCATCCTTCACGGTGAGCTGAATCGTCTTCACGACAGCGTCCGGAAACGGCTGGCCGCCCAGCTCTCCGGATACGGCATGCCACGTGCCCTCGACCATGGCGGCCGCCTTGGCGTGGTGTATCTGGCAACCGGCAGATACCAGCGCGAGTCCGAGCAGCACAGAAACCAGACTTGAAGTTTTCGAGATACGCCTCCGATCTCAATCCGGTATATCAGGTTCGACGACGCAGGCCAGCTGCGCGAGAGATTCCTGCCATCCCAGGTAACAGGCTTCGACGGGAATCGCCTCGGGAATGCCTTCCTGCACGATGGTCAGCTCCGTCCCGCAGGAGACGGCTTTCAATGTGACCGTGGTGATCATTTCCCCAGGGAGATTCGGATCATCGAAGTGGTCGTCGTATCGCAACTTCGCGTTCGGCACGAGTTCGAGGTACTTGCCACCGAACGATTGCGCCGTGCCCGTGGAGAAGTTCGTGAACGACATCTTGAACGATCCGCCCACCCTGGCGTCGTCGTGGTGCACCGTGGCGGTGAACCCATGCGGCGGCAGCCATTTCGCCTTGGCGTCGGCGGCGAGGAAGGCACGGTAGACCTTGTCCGGGGTCGTACGGAGCACGCGGTGGAGTTTCACGGTGCCGGAAGCCATGGCATCACCTTTCCGGGTTGGGGACCGAGGCGCGATAGACGAGGAAGTCCGTGACGGGCGGCGGCACGTCGACACGGCGCAGCATCGCCGCGAGCTGGCCACGATGATAGGTACCGTGGTTCACCATATGAACGCACACGTCGACGAGGAGACTCGCACCAGCCTTGCCGCTGAGCAATTGGAATGTGAGCGGCCTGGCGAGTGCCCCGTCGTCGAGGCCATCGAGAAAAGCTCGACGTCGCTCGCTGATACCGATGAGCCGCTCGACGATCGCGGGCAGATCGTCAGTGTCAATCCACTCCGGGATCGCGGACGGGTTCACGCCGTCGAAACGCTCGACCCAGATCCACTCGGCGCCCGTGATGTGCGCCATCACGCCCCGGATGGAGGGAAAACTGCCACCGAGGTCGCGGTCGGTCACATCGGCGGGAAGTGCGAGCACCGCGGCCGCGCAGCGCGCGTTCGCCCAGTCGTGATAGCGGAACAGGTCACGCACGTCCGCCACCGTCATTTTGACGCCGCCTCGTCGCGCCTTCGCAGAAAGACGTGTGGGGCACGCTCACCCGCCACGTGGCGCGTGCACGCGTAACCCAGCGCGCTCAGATCGAGGTCGCGAAAGAGCGGTTCGCCGCGCCCCAGAAGGACGGGTCGGACGGCGAGATGCAGCGAGTCGATCAGACGTTCCTGCAGGTACTGCCGGATGGTCGCGACACCGCCGCCGACCCGCACGTCCTTGCTGCCAGCCGCGGTGCGCGCCTGCGCGAGGGCGTCGTGGATCCCGCCGGTGACGAAGTGGAACTCGGTGCCGCCGGCCATGCGTAGCACGGGCCGCGCATGGTGCGTGAGCACGAAGACTGGGACGTGGTACGGAGGCTCCTCGCCCCACCAGCCGCGCCAGCGGTCGTCGGGCCAGGGGCCGCGCACGGGGCCGAACATGTTGCGACCGAGGATCCAGGCGCCGACGTTCGTGAAGCCACGTGCCGCCGTCTCGTTGTCGATGCCTGCCTCGCCGTCCTCGCCGCCGTGCATCTGCCGGAAGACGTGTGTCGGGAAAAACCACTCCATCAACTCGGGGCCACGGACACCGAGCGGATGCTCGGAATCCTGATCAGGGCCCGCCCCGAAGCCATCGAGCGAGACGGCAAAGCTTTCGACACGGAGTTGCGACATGGTGCACCTCGATCGCCGTGGCAAAGGGATCCCGGGGCGTCCCGGAGTCTATTACGACAAATATTGTAAAGTATCCGGCGAATCCCGGCAATGGCTTGCCGCTCGACCGAGCCGAAAGATGAGGCCGGTCGTGCGGCGACCGGCCTCAACCTCTCGACCCGGGATGCGAAAGTCAGCTCATGGCTTCCAGTGCTGCCAGACGTTGCCGACCAGGTCCGGGCCCGGCGTGAGCGTCGTGTCCCCCGGCTGCCAGCCCGACGGCGTGACCTCGCCCGTCTTGACGACGTGCTGGAACGCCTTCACCTGGCGCAGGAGTTCATGCGGATTGCGGCCCACCTCGGGCGTGAGCACTTCCATGGCGCGGATATTGAAGTCGGGATCGATGATGAAGCGACCGCGGATGTCGACACCCGCCGCTTCCTCGTACACGCCGTAGACGGCGCCGATCTGCCCGCCGGCGTCGGAGAGCATCGGGAAGGGCACGCCACCCTCCACCATCTTCGCCAGCTCCGCGGCCTGCCAGATCTTGTGCACGAATCGGCTGTCGGTGCTCATGGCCAGCACCTGCACGCCCAGCTTGTCGAACTCGTCCCTGAGGGCTGCGACCGCAGCCAGCTCGGTGGGTCAGACGAAGGTGAAGTCACCCGGGTAGAAGCAGAGGACGATCCACTTCCCCTTGTGGTCGCTCAGCCTGACTGGCAGAAAACCCTTGCCTTCGACGTAGGCGGTGGCCTCGAAATCCGGCGCGGGATGGCCGACCCTCGCATGCATGCGCGGTACCTCCTGGACGGTCGTGGCCGCGACCTGCGACGGGGCGTTATCCTGGACGATGGGCCCGCGCGCCGGCTTCACGCAGCCGTCCTTCTCCTTGGGTTGGGTCATGGTCATGAACTCCTTGCTGCCGGACGGGATGGTCCCGGCTCCAGAAAGGTAGCTTAGACGTTGTCTAACGTAAACCGTTATCAATTCAATAGGATATACGGCCCGGGCCTATGTCAGAAATGCAATCCGAGGAGCACGTCGATCGCCTCGACGTTCGCGCCGTAGGTGAACCCGTCGGCCTCGTCGAGGCCCGAGAGGGTGCGGCTGGCGTGGATCTCGACGCTTCCCTCCCACGGGCCGAAAGGCACCTCGACACCCGCCCCCAGCACGGCGGCAACCTCCGAGGATTCGGCCCAGCCCGAGATGCGCGTGGTGTCCCACGTCAATTCGGACGATACGGGCCGGCGCCACGTCACACCCCCGATCAGCACCGGATGCCACCGCTGGCGCTCGCGGAATCGATGGCGCAGGCAGAGAGGGACTTCCAGGTAATCGATCCGGTAGGTCGCCTCCCTGACCTCGGCGAGCGGTCCATCGGGATAGGACAGCTCGTCCCGGTACGCACCGCCGCGACGGCTGACGAAAAGACCCGATCGCACGGACAGGTTGGGCGCGAGTTCCAGCGCCACGGTGGGGCCGACGATCACACCTTCGCGCCAGTGCGATCCCCCCAGCCGCGCATGTCCAGGCGCGACGACGAGAGGCCGACCTGCGTGCCGAACTTGACGCCGCCCGCGCACGCCGCGCCGACGAAGACGCCTGCGAGTGTGGCGACCACCGCCGCGGTCCTCATGATCGTGCGCATCGCGTCCACCTCTAGCCTGGGTTCGCGCCGCGTACGTGGCGGCGGATCCTCGCCACCGCCACCCGGTAGAAGTCTTCCCACTGCCCCGGATTGATCGCCACACGCACCATGCGCACTCCGAAGGCCTCGAGCATCTCGAGCTTGCGTTCCTCGGCACGGTGTTCGCGGATGCCTGTCTGGCGCGGATGATAGTAGCGAATCGTACCCGTGATGTCTCGTCCGTCGGCAAGCATCCGCGCACGATAAGAGAGGATCCACCACAGGTGCATCTCCACCGTGTCGAGCGCGAGCCCGAGGATGTGCACGTCGGTGGTGAAGAACAGATCGACCCAGGAATAGAGGGGCATGTCCGGCGACAGCCGACCGATCAACGGCGGCGGGCGGAACCCGCGATACGCGGGACGCGACGTCGTGTACTCCCCGATCTTCTGCAGCGCTCCGGCGTAGTGGTCGTAACCGAGCATGATCGCGCGAGGCGCCGTCACGTCGCCATGGAGATGCCAGAAGTACCGCCCGTCGATGGGGAAATGTCGGAACAGGCTGTATCGCTGCTCCCTCACCACCGCGGCGCTGCGCAACCGTATGTGTCCGTTGGCCAGATGCTCGAACACCGTGTCGTAGTTGGTCGTCAAGAAGTGCTGCAGACCAAGGGCGAGAATATCCGCATGCAATCGATGTAACGTGCCACGAAGAATGTTGACCGGTCCAGCGCTTGCCTGGGCCCGTCTTCATGAACACCAAAACACTCACTTCATGCCCTACGCTTCCGCCCCACTGCCCCAACCCTAACTGCAAATACCACAAGCCTCAGCCGCAACCCTGGCCCTTCGCGCTCTTCGGCACGTTCTCCCGAAAATCCCCGCCCTACACCGTCCAACGTTACCTCTGCCTGGCCTGTGGCAGAACCTGCTCAGACCAGACCTTCCGCACCACATACTGGCTCAAACGCGCCGATCTCCTGCCCAAGGTCCACAAGCACGCCGTCTCTGGCGCCGCCAACCGCCAGATCGCCAGGCTCCTCGACACCTCGCCGACGACCGTCGACAACCTCCTCGCTCGCCTCGGCCGACACTGCATCCTCTTCCATCGACACCTGGTGTCCCAGGCGTCACCCTTCGTGGACATTGCCATCGACGGGCTCGTCACCTTCGAGCACTCCCAGTACTTCCCCTACGAGATCGTCGCGGCCGTCGATCGCCGCTCCAGCTTCATCATCCACTTCGCCGAGGCCGAGCGACGACGCAGCGGGGCGATGACCGACGAGCAGCAATGGAAACGGTCCCTCTTTGAACAAAACTATGGCCGGCCGGACCCCAGGTCGTTGATGCGGGCGCTGCTCGAGGTGCTCTCGGTCTCGCTCGACGGCGCCACCGAGGCCCACATCTGGAGCGACAAGCACAAGACCTATCCCTATGCGATCGCGAAGCTACGGTACGGCAAGGTGATCCACGAGACGATCGACTCCCGTGAGCCGCGGACGAGTCGCAACCCGTTGTTCGAGGTCAACTTGCTGGACATGTTGCTGCGGCATTGTCTGAAAGACCACACGCGGGGGACGATCGCGTTCGGAAAGCGACGCCAGCATTCGATCTACCGGCTGGCGATCTTCCTGGTGTGGCGCAACACGATCAAGTTGCGTCGGGAGAAGCGGTGCTGGAGCACGCCGGCGATGCAGATCGGGATCGCCACGAAGCCCCTGACCGAGGAGGAGGTGTTGTCGCGGCGGCTGTTCGTGTCGCATATCGAGTTGCCGCCGTTGTGGGATGACTACTACTGGCGACGGGTCGAGACGCGGCCATTGAAGGTGAACCGGAGGCACAAGCTGACGTACGCCGCGTAGTGAGAAAGTCGGGCCTAGCGGGCGAGATCGCGGTGCGAAGCCTCATCAACATTCTTCTTGGCACAACTCAATGCGTGCGGCGGGCGCGCCGTCGGCGGTAGTGAAGCTGCCACCGGCGTAGAGCACGCCATTGTCGGAGTAGAGAGCGCGCACGGTGCCATCCAAGCCGCCGCCGAGGGCGTGCCACGCATTGCCGTCGTAGGCGGCCACGCGATTGGCGGGCACGCCATCGAAACTGGTGAAGGCGCCGCCGGCAATCAGCTCGCCCTCGTGCACCACCAGTGCCCAGACCGAGTTGCCGGGCGCGCCGGCGCCGGACCAGCCGACGCCGTCCCAGCGCTGGATGCGGTCGACGCCGAAGCTCTGGTCCGTACCCGCGTAGAGGTCGCCATCGTACACGGCGAGCGCCCGCACGTCGTTGCCCACGCCGCCGCCCACGCGGTGCCACGCGTCACCGTCCCAGCGCACGACGTTGGTGCATTTGCCCTGGCCCTCGATCACCGAGGGCAGACGGATGTTCTCGCCACCTGCGATCACGTCGCCGTCGTAGGTGACGAGGGCGTGGATCCAGTGGCGGTTGAACGTGGTCATACCGATGCCACCCCCCAGGTGCACCCACTCGCCATCGTCCCAGCGCACGATGCCGTTGGCGAAGAACCCGCTGACATACAGCTCGCCGCCGATGTTGGCGATGGCGTTGATCCCGTCGGTGAAGTCGCCGCCCTGCGGAGGTTGCCAGGTGGCATTCTCGTAGGCGCGCACCCGCCAGTGCGTCGCGCCGTCGTACTCGCGGCACACGGTGTAAAGCGTTTCGCCCAGCGTGCCCATGCTCATGACGTAGCGATCGGCGGAGGGATCACCGCATGGGTCGTAGCTATCGCCGGCGTGCAGGACGAGACCGCGCGACTCCTGCCCGTCGGCATACTGGAAGCTGCCACCGACGAAGAGGTTGCCGACCCCAGGCTCGAAGCACTCCACCCAGCCGAGCGTGAGGCCCGCGCCGAAGGCGGCCGTGCCCTCGTCCTCGCTCCAGGCCGTATGGCCCCAGGTCTCGGCGATAGGTCCGGGGGGATCGAAGGAGAAGTCACCACCGAAGTGGAGCCGACCACCATACGAGGTCAGCGCGTGGACCTCGTCCTCGAGATCCCAGCCGGGCGTGCCGGCGGGCCGTACCCACTGGAGTCCCTCCCAGCGCATGAACGGGGTGAAGGGTACGTTGACGTCTCCGGTGGGCAAGTTGCCGCCGACATAGATGTGACCATCGTGATATGCGGCGCACAACGGCTCGTCCGGCAGGCCCGGCAAGGCGTGCCAGGCACCGTCCCAGCTGGCGCAGCGTACGATCTCCTCGCAATCCACTTCCCAGAACGGACCACCCACGACGACAGCCTGCTGCAAGCCGAGGACGAAGTTTGGAATGGTGTTGATGCCGGCCCCCATCGGTTCCCAGTACCGGCCGTTCCAGATCGCCACATGGGACGAAGGCTGGCCGCCGGCCGACTCGAACCAGCCGCCGACCACCGCGTTGCCTTGCCATTCCGTGAGGCAATAGCCCTCCCCGTCGTACCCGGACGGCCCCACGAGACCCATGGGCGCGAATTGCCACGACCAGTACTGGGCCACGGTGGGCGCCGCGAAGGCGAGTCCGAGCCAGACACATAAGACGTGGGCCCACCGAGATCCAGCGAGACGGGAACCCATGGCACGACCTCCGGGAGGCATCATGAACACCGAGTTGCAGCTCTCAAGATCATGAGACGCGGCCGGAGCACCGCCATCACGGCAAGCCGCTCTTTCGGCGCATCCGCCGTGGCAGTACATTGCCCGCCTGAACGCCACGCCACGCCACCCGAGGAGCCCCCATGGCCAACCCCGCGAGCTCGGCCCGCGACGATCTGGTCACCGCGCCCATCCCTCAACTCGTGCGCAGACTGGCGATCCCGGCGTCGATCGGCTTCTTCTTCAACACGATGTACAACGTGGTGGACACGTTCTACGCCGGGCGCCTGTCCACGGACGCCCTGGCCGCGCTCTCGCTGACGTTTCCCATCTTCTTCGTGCTCGTGGCCGTGGGGTCGGGCTTCTCCACGGGTGCCACGGCGCTCATCGGCCATGCCCTCGGGCAGGGCGATCGGCGGCAGGCTGCGCTCACGGCCTCGCAGGGGGTGGTGCTGGGCGGGCTGGTGAGCGCGGTGGTGATGGTGGCGGGCTACCTGGCGGCGCCCGCGCTTTTTCGGCTGCTCGGTGCGCGCGATGCCTACCTCGGCCTATGCTTGCAGTACCTGCACGTGATCCTGGCCGGCGCCGTGGTGGTGCAGACGTTCTACATGCTCAACGGCGTGCTCAACGCCCAGGGCGACACGCACTCGTTCCGCGACTACCTGCTGGTGGCCACGCTGGTCAACATCGGGCTCGACCCCTGGTTCATGTACGGCGGCGCCGGATTGCCGGCGATGGGCATCGGCGGCATCGCCCTGGCCACGGTGGTGGCACAGACTGGCGGCATGGTATTCCTAGCCATCCGCGCGCGCCGCACGGGGTTGCTGAGCCGCGCCAGTGGCGCCCAGTGGACGCCGCACCGCAACGTGCTGCGCGCCATTCTGGGCCAGGGGATCCCGGCGAGTCTGAACATGATGACGGTGGCCCTCGGCATCTTCATCATCACCTACTTCCTCAGCGGCTTCGGGCAGTCGGCGGTGGCGGCCTACGGTGTGGCCACGCGCGTCGAGCAGATCGTATTGCTGCCGACGCTGGGGCTGAACGTGGCCGCGCTCACGCTGGCGGCGCAGAACGGTGGGGCCGGCCGGATCGATCGGGTGCGCACGGCGGTGCGCACATCTCTCCTGTACGGGGCCGGTGTGATGGTGATGGGATCGGCCCTGGTGTTCTTCGGCGCGCCGTTTCTCATGCACCTGTTCACCCAGGACACCGAGGTCGTGGCGATCGGCGCGCATTACCTGCGAATCGCGGCATTCATCGAGTACGCGTACGTCGCCCTGTTCGTGAACACGTCGACGTTGCAGGGGCTGAAGAAGCCCGCCCTCGCCCTGTGGATCGGACTCTATCGCCAGCTCGCCGCGCCGATGGCTCTGTTCTGGCTCGCTACCCGCGTCTGGAACCTCGGCCTCGACGCGATCTGGTGGGGCATCTTCGGCATGACCTGGTCGGCGGCCCTGATCGCGGTGGTCTTCGCGCAGTGGCAGGTGAGGCGGCTCGAGCAGGCCGCGCTCACGACGACCGGGCTCGACACGCGGCAGGCCGCTTCGTGACGCGGGGACGGCTCGCGGCGGTCGGCGGCCTCGTCGTTCTCCTGACCGCGGCGGCCACGGCGGTGGCGGCGCCGGTGCGCGTCCTCTGGCCGCCGGTGGCGGCGCTGCTGGTGATCGTGGTCACGCGCCATGCGCTGGTCGGCTTGCTCGTGGGTGGCGTGGCGGGTGGCGTGATGCTGGCCGGCGGACACCCGCTCGCGGCCGCGACCGGCCTCGTCGTCGATCATCTCGCCCCCAGCCTGCGCAGTCCCTGGAAGCTGGGCGCCATCGCGTTCACGCTGCTGCTCGGAGGCTTCGCCGCCGTCCTGGAGCGCAGCGGCGGCTTCGCGCGGCTGGTGCGGCGGGCGGTGCGCACCGACGCCGACGCCCCACGCGCGATCGAGACGGCGGCGGCGGGCCTGGGATTGCTCTGCTTCTTCGACGGCCTGGCCAACAGCATGGTGGTGGGCCGCGTGTGCCGCGATCTCGGCGACCGCCACGGCGTGGCCCGGGTGAAGCTGGCCTACATCACCGATTCCACGTCGTCGGCCGTGGCCTGCGTCGCGCTGCTGTCCACCTGGATCGCCTTCCAGCTCACGCTCATCCACGACGCCTTCGCCCAGGCCGGATACGCGGTGAACCCGTACACAATCTTTCTCGCCTCGCTTCCCGACAACTTCTACTGCTGGTTCACCCTGGTGCTGCTTTTTGCGTCGATCCGCGCGCGGTACCATCCCGGGCCGATGGGCGCCTGCGTGCGGGCTGCACAGCCACACGCAACGGTCGCCGGCGACGCGAGCGGTATGGACGGACCGGTGCGCGCCGCACTGATCCCGCTCGCCGCACTCATGGTGGCCTTCGTCGCGGGTTTCGTGGCGCTCGGCAGCCCACGCCCGGTGTGGCCGCCCACCCGCGCCAAGCTCGTGGCCGCATTCGGGTCGGACGCCGGTCCCCTCGTCCTCGTGCTCGCGGCCGTGGCGGCCACGATGGTGGCGCTGGTGCTGTTCCCCCGCACGCGCGGGCTGCGCGTGGCGACGCGCGCGTTCGGTAGCGGCGTCGCCACCATGGTGCTGCCCATCTTCATCCTGATCGCGGCCTGGATGCTCGGCAGCGTGATGGACCGGCTCGGCACGGCCGCCCTGATCGCGCGCCTGGCCACCGACACCACGTCCCTGGCCCTCCTGCCCACCCTGACGTTTGTGACGGGCGCCGCCATCTCATTCGCCACGGGCACCTCGTGGGGCACTATGGGCCTGCTCTTTCCCCTCGCCGTACCGGCCGGCGCCGCCCTCGGCGGCGACGTGAACCACTTGACCACCATCGTGGCCGCCGTGTTCAGTGGCGCGGTGTTCGGCGACCACTGCTCCCCGTTCAGCGACACCACCATCGTGACCGCCATCTCCTGCGGCGTCGAACCCCACGACCACGTGCGCACGCAGATTCCGTACGCACTGATCACGGCCGCCGTGGCCGTGGTCTGCGGCTTCCTGCCCGTCGGCTTCGGCTTGCCAGGCTGGGCGGGCCTGGGCGCCGGTTCTCTCCTGCTGGTGGGGATCGCAACGCGCTGATCAGGTCTTTTCGCCGCGAATCTTTTCGATCTGCCGTACACTGTGCCGTGACCGTGGCCAAACGTGACCGACCGGTACGCCCCGCCCCGGTTCCGTTCATGAGGAGGTATCCAGCTTGCACACCAGGATCACGGCACTCAGGACTCGCGCTGGCGCGCTCGTGCTCGCCGCCGCGGCCCTGTCCCTCGTCGTCGCCGGCTGTCAGAGCAACGGAGGCACGAACGGGCCGGCGGCCTCCGAAACCGGCAACACCAGCGTGGTCCGTGGCGAGATCGCGACCACTGTCGCCGCGTTCGAGTTTGCCAGCCAGGTCGCTCCCGATTCCCCCACCCCGCCGCCTGGTCCCTTCCTTATCCGCGGCAATAACGTGAGCTACGACAGCAACTCTGGCACGCTGAACGTGGACCTCACGGTGGTCAACGCCAGCGATCACATCTATCCGGAACCGGTGACATTCACCTTCGTGCAGCTCCTGCCTTCCGACGTGACCATCGTCGGCGCCGTCAACGACTCTACCGGTGTCGGGGCTATGATCGTGTGCTCGTTCGCCAACGACGACGCCATGTGGACACCGGGCGAGGAGAGCCTGCCGCGCACCGTGCAGTTCGTGGTGGACGCGGGCGTGTCGATCGGCTTCGCCGCGCGCATCGACGTGGGCATGAACCCGCTGGGCGGCACCATCGGCGGCCTCGTGTGGCGCGACGCGAACGGTGACGGCATGGTCGACCCCGACGAGGCAGGCATCGGCGGCGCGGGCCTGCGCGTGACCGCCGGTGGCGATCGGCAGTGGCTGGCGATGACCGGCGCCGACGGCATGTTCCGCGTGGATGGGCTCGACGCCGGCCTCTACACCGTCACCCGGCTGCCACGCCCGGATCTGAGAGCGACCACACCACCCCAGCTCCAGGTGTTGCTGGTGAGTCAGGATGGGCAAGTGTCTGACTTCCTCACCGCGAATTTCGGCTGCCAGATGGCTCCGCCGGACAACAATAACGCGATCACCGTGGGCGACTGCGTGCATGCCAAGGGTGAATTCGCGCGCGGTCCCGCCCGGCTGAACGCCCGCGTGGTGAGTTTCTGCGATGACGAGAACGACGAGCCGAACGATGACGCCTGCCCGCAGCGGCTCGTGGGGCCGATCACCGCCGCGCACCCCGATAGCGGCCTCGTGGCTGTGATGGGCACGTGGTTGCGCATCACCGCTGCCTCGCGGATCGACGTCGATCATCTCGTCATTGGTCAGCGGGTCCGGGCTGACGTGGTGATGATTGCCGACGTCGCCGGCCATCACCTCGAAGTGTGCCGCCTGCGGCGCTTCAACGGCCACTTCGATCGCGTCCTCGGCGAGGTGCAGAGCGTGATCACCGACGCGCGAGGCCGGGTGGCGCAAGTGCGCATCCTCGACACGGTGATCACGATCGCCCACGATCACTGGTAGGTCGGTTGACATCCCCGGCGCATGCCCGGACATTGTCGGGCATCGCGCCGGCGGATCGCGCCGGCACCTCGAACCGGATGGTGTGATCGGGATGAACCCCCTGCGGACAGCCGGCAAGCCTGGACCGATGATGCGGGGCCGTCTGGCCGCCGCTGTCGCGACGTGCCTCCTGCTGCTCTTCGCCCTGTTGCCCACTGTCCACCTGGCCACGGCCTCGGCGGGCCACGCGGCCGATGAATGCCCGATCTGCCACACGCTGCAGCGCCACGGCGATCTGACGTTCGCCAGCGCGACCATGGGGCAGCCCGACCAGCCACCCGGCCTGCCGCTCAACCTGGCGCCGATCCCCCACGCGCCCTGTGCCCCCTCCCACACACCCGTTTCACGCGCCCCTCCCGTGGTGTAATCGCCGACGTTCCCTGACGACTGCGACCATCAACCCCGGAGGTCCCACCCCATGGTGCGACGTGCCCTCTCGCCGGCCGCGACGGCCCTGGCGCTCCTGATCACCTGCCTGCCCGCGGTGGCCGGCGTGGTCAATCCGAAGATCTCGGTCATCGGTCAGCCCTACCTCATGGTGACCACCGATCCCGCGAACCCCGACCATGACCACCTGCGCATGGACGTGGGCGAGACCGAACTCGTGTACGACGACTACCTCAATCCCTACACGCGCGGGTACTTCACCCTTTCCCTGGCGACGGACGGCATGGCCCTGGAGGAAGGCTACTTCCAGATCATGCGCGGCTTGCCGCTGGGGCTCTCGCTCAAGGGCGGCAAGTGGCGCGAGGATTTCGGCAAGCTCAACGCCCAGCATCCGCATACGTACCCGTTCTTCGACCGCTTCCACGTACTGTCCACCTACCTGCCCGGCGACGAATCGTTCAATGACACGGGCCTCGAGTTATCGACCCGCCTGCCGGCGCCCGGCGATCTGTCGCTGACGGCGTCGGCCTCGTGGTTGCAGGGCGACGTGTTCCGCCGCGCGCGCGAAGCGACCGGTTTTGCCGGCGACCCACTCAACAACGGCGGGGACGATGACGCCTCACAATCGCGCCCCGGCGTGCTGGGCCGCCTGTCCGCGTTCGCCATGGTCGGTGAACGGTCGGGTCTGGAGTGGGGACTGTCGGCGACGCACGGCACCAACAACGTCGCCGCCGGGACCCACACGACCGTGCTGGGCGCCGACGTGAAGGCCAAGCTCTGGAACTCCGAACGCTCGTACCTCGTGCTGCAGGCCGAGGCGTTGCACCTGGATCGTGGCGATGCGACGTGGGATCCGGCGGCCGGCTACGGGCATGACACCCGCAAACCCTGGGGCTGGTATGCCTACGGCGACTACAACTGGAACCTGCGCTGGAACGCCGGCCTGTCGTACGAACGGTTCCAACAGGACAATCCCGAGCAGGCGTGGGACAGCGCGTACGGCGTGTTCGCCGGCTTCGCCCTGATGGAGGAGACCACGGCGATCCGCGCCGGTTGGGAGCACTTCATGCCCGGCGGTTCGCCGCAACCCGACGCCATCGACACATATACCGTGCGGATCATCTACTCGATGGGGCCGCACAAGGCTCACCAGTTCTAGCCAGCCGGAGGTGCAAGCCATGTTGGCATTCCGTTCCCTGCGTCTCGTCGTGGCCACCGCCGTCCTGGCGACCTTGGCCCTCGTCTCGCCCACGCACGCCTGGGCGAAGATCCGCGTGGTCGCCTCGATCACCGATCTCGGCTCCATCGCCTCCGCCGTGGGCGGCGACCAGGTGGACGTGGCGGCGATCGCTCGGCCCAGCGCCGACGTGCACCACGTGGAGGTGCTGCCCTCGTACATGGTGCGCGTGTCGCGCGCGAAGCTGTACCTGAAGGTGGGTCTGTCGCTCGATCAGTGGGCCGACCAGATCATCGACGGCTCGCGCAATTCCAAGCTCACCGTACTCGATTGCTCGGCTCACGTCGCGCCGCTGGAAGTGCCCACCACACGGGTCGATGCGCGCCAGGGTGACGTCCATCCCAACGGCAATCCCCACTACTGGCTCGACCCGCGCAACGGCGGCGTCGTGGCGCGCGACATCGCCGAGGCCCTCGCCGCGCTCGATCCCGCGCACGCCGCCGACTTCCGGGCGCGCGCCGGGACCTTTGCCAAGGCCTGCGACACGGCCGTCGCCGCGGCTGCCGCACAAGTGGCGGCGATGTCGGAGCACACGCTCATCACGTACCACGCGTCGTGGATCTATTTCGGAGATGCCCTGGGCCTGACGATCCCCGAGCACGTGGAGCCCGTCCCCGGCATCCCGCCCACGGGCGGCCACCTGCAAGACCTGGTCAACCTCATCAAGCAACAACACATCCCTGTGCTGTTGCAGGAGCCGTATTACTCGGACGATGCGCCCAAGTTTCTCGCGCGACAGACCGGCATCAAGGTCGTGAAGGTCTCGCCGTCGTGCGACGATACGTCGGCGCCGAGCTACCTCGCCCACTTCGGCGCCCTCGTCGACGCCATCACCACGAGCTGAGGAGATCCTGATGGCCGCCGCACTGTCCTTGCCATTCTTCCGCACCGCCGCGCTGGCGTGCTTCCTGCTGGCCGGGATCCACGCGTATCTCGGATTTCACGTGGTGCGCCGCGGCGTGATCTTCGTCGATCTCGCCCTGGCGCAGATGGCCGCGCTCGGCGTGGCCATCGCCGTGGTGCTGGGTCGGCACGATCATCCGAACGAGACCTACGCCCTGGCCCTGGCCATGACCCTGGTGGGCGCAGCCTGCTTCGCCTGGTTGCGCAGCCAGGAACGGCGCCAGGTGCCCCTGGAGGCCTTCATCGGCATCGTATTCGCCACGGCACAGGCCGCAGTCTTCCTCGTGCTGGAGAAGAGCCCGGCCGGGCCCGAGCACCTGAAGGAGACGCTCGTGGGCGCGCTGTTCACCGTCGATCCGTCGCACATCCTCAAGACAGCGGGCCTGTATGCGGTGATCGGCCTGGCCCACTGGTTGCTACGCCGGCCGTTTTTCGAGATCACCAACGACGCCGAAGGCGCGAGGCGGCGCGGTCGCAACCTCTTCCTCTGGGACTTCCTGTTCTACGGCATCTTCGGCTTCGTGGTGACGTCGTCGGTGCAGATCGCCGGTGTGCTCCTCGTCTTCGGCCTGCTGGTGATCCCGGCGGTGGCGGGGCTGATGGCGAGCGAGCGGCCGGGCATGGCCCTGCTCGCGGGCTGGGCTTTCGCCTTCGTCGCGTGCCTCGCGGGGTTGCTGGGCTCGGTGCAGTTCGATCTGCCGGCTGCCCCGAGCGTGCTGGTGTCGCTCTCCGGTCTGCTGATCCTGCTGGGTGTGGTACTACGGCTGCGGCGGCCTAGGGAACCGGCGTGATCTTGACGAGCACGCTCTGACGTCCCGTGAGGGCCGGGATGGGGTTCCAGGCGGCGAAGCCGCCGCGGGCGTTCACGACGACGCCCGCGAGGGGCCGCCCCGTGACCAGGTCGCTCGCGGTGTAGGCCCCAGGCTCCAGACGCGACGAGTCGAGCGCGAGGTTCGGCGGGCTCGTGATGCCGGCCGCCAGATTGTGCACCACGACCACGCTCTCGTCGGGCAGGTAGCGCAGGTACGCATAGGTACTGGCCTGGCTTGCCGCCACGTCCTCGTAGGTGCCACGCCGTAGGGCCGCCGACATCGTGCGAACCTGCACGAGACGACGGTAGGCGTTCCAAAGCGAGGTCGAGTCGGCCGCCATCAAGGCCACGTTGTTCGTGGCCACGTTGCTGCCCAGCGGCTCCCACGGCGTTCCCGCGGTGAAACCGCCGGTGACGGGGTCATCCGTCCACTGCATCGGCCGGCGCTTCGTCTCATCGGCGCCGTCGCCGAGCATGCCCACCTCCTCTCCGTAGTACAGATATGGCACCCCAGGCAACGTGAGAAGCATGGCCGCGGCCAGGCGGTTCCGCTCCCCATCACGGCCGAGCTGGTCGGCCAGACGCACCATGTCGTGGTTCGCGAGGAAGCTCGCCCATTGCACGTAGGGGAAGCGGTCGACGAGATCCACGACCGTGGCGCGCAGATGCGACGGGTTGCCGCTGACTGCCGCGCCCACGATGGCGCTCGCCAGGTCGAAGGCGAAGCAGGTCGTGACTCCGGCCTGCGTGTACCGCAGCACGATGTCGTTCGCAGCCCAGGCCTCGCCCACCAGGTACGCGTCGGACCGGGTCGCGACGACTCGGTCATGGAAGTCGCCCCAGAAGGCGAAAGTGGCCGGCACATCCTGCAGCGTGCCGCCGTCCTCCTGGATGTAGCGCACAGCATCCAGGCGGAAGCCGTCGGCATCCATGCTGTCGAGCCAGAAATCGGCGACGTCGAACATCGTGTCGACCACCGCGGGATTGCCGTAGTTCAGGTCCGGCATGCCGCTCCAGAACAAGCCGTAGTAGTAACGACCGTTGGTGTCGAGATGCCACACGTGATCCGCGCCCCAGGGCTGTGTGGTGCCCGGATCGGTGGTGTTCCAGCGGTAGAACGTGTCGCTGGTCGGCGACCAGGGGCCGCTGGCGGCCTCGCTGGCGAACCACGGATGCTGGTCGCTGGTGTGATTCATCACGAGGTCGATGATCACCCGCAGGCCACGCGCATGGGCCGCGGCCATCAGAGACTGGAAGTCGGCATTGGTGCCGTAGTCGGGTTCGACTGTGCGGTAGTCGGTGGCGTCGTAGCCGTGATAGCTCGCGGCGCTCTGCACCGGCATGAGCCACAGCGCGGTGACGCCGAGATCGGTGGTCGTGGCCGGATCGCCGTCGTTCAGGTAGTCGAGCTTGTCGATGAGGCCCTGCAGATCGCCGATGCCATCGCTGTTCGCATCGTAGAAGCTGCGCACGAAGACCTCGTAGAAAACCTGATCGTTCCACCAGGCGGTGGGGCCCGGCTCGCGGCCGCCGCCGCCAACGGGTCCGGTCACGTGGTCGTTGGAGTCGTTGCCGCCACAGCCGGCAAGCAGGACCACGGTTCCCAACAGCATGCCAAGCACGAGCCGGAGGCACCGCATGGGAATCCTCTCGTCCGTCACGTGGTCAGCGACTCGATCTTCGCGGCGAGAGCCGCGCGTCCCTCGAACGTATCGATGTCGGCCGTGAACGTGGAATCGAGCCGTTGCACCTCGGCCAGGCTCTCGGCGAACTGGCCGAGAGCGTAGTAGGAGACCGCGCGCAGCACGATCATATCTTGATAGTTGATCGCGGCGTCATGACCGAACGACCAGTCCGTGGCCACGGCGTCGGTGGCGGCGAGGGCGTCGGCCGGGTGGCCCAGTGCGTCGTGCACGATGGCCAGACCGGCCTGCACCTCGTCGTCGAGGTTGGTGACCTCCGAGCCGGCCTCCACGGCCGCCTGGAAGTGCACGAGGGCCGAATCGGGCGCGCTGGTGTAGGCGAAGACCCAGCCCAGAGCGTCATGCGCCTCCACCAGCAGGGCGCCGCGGCTCAAGAGAATGCGGAACTTGCCGGTGGCGGTCGTGTAGTCGGCGGCACCGAAAGCGGTCCAGCCGCTGGACAGCACCTCCTGGTCCGTGGGGCCCGGTGGCGGATTCGTGCCGCCGTTGTCGCCACCGCACGCGGCCAGCACCGCCAGGCAGGCGCTCAGCACCAGAAAGGGCACACGCGTCCGCATCGCCGACCTCCTATTTCAGCATGAGCATCCGGCCGACGTAGGCGCGGTCCGGGGTTTCCAGACGATAGAGATACACGCCCGATGCGGCCTGCTGGCCGGTGGCGTCGCGACCATCCCATTCCTGCTCCTGCGGCCCCGGCGCGAGCACACCCGTCTCCAACGTGCGCACGAGGCGCCCCCCGATGTCGAAGACCTGCAACGTCACGGGATGGGCGGCGTCGGCCACGCCGAGATCGAAACGGATGACGGTGCTCGGATTGAACGGATTGGGATAGTTTCCTGCCAGGCGCGTGGTGCTCGGGACCTGCGTGCCGGATGCCAGGCGGAAGGCACCGAGATGATCGGTGGCCGCGAGCACCCAGCCGTCGTCGCTGCAGGAGGGCAACGTGACCCAGGTACCGCCGTCGAGACGTTGCACCACGAGCGACTTGCTGTCGCCCCGCAGGCGTACGAGCGCAGGTGATTGTAGACTCACACCGGCCGGGCCGAAGGCATACGTTCCCGCCGGCAGATCGGGACGGCCCGAGGCGTCGAAAACCGCGAGGTAGCCGCCACCCGTCACTGCGCCACCGGGCAGATCGAGCCGGGCGGCGCCATCCGCGGCGGCGACCGACGTGGGTTCATCGCCGAGTGCGCCCACCACGAAACGGCGCGTGACCACGTTGAATTCCGTGGTGAGCACCGCCGTCAGGTCCCCGCTCCCGCTCAGCACGTACGACCCGAACCAACTCCCGCCACCCTGGTCGGTCAGTTCCACCGGCTCGTCGTCGATCGTGAGCGAGACCGTACCCACGGCCGCGGCCGCGTTCACGGCCAGGTGCAGGTAGCGATCGAGGGTGGGATTCTGGAAGATGGCGAGTTGCAGGTCCGGCTCCGCCATCTCGGCCAGCACCGTGGTGGCGTAGCCCGGCACGTCGAGGTGGCTGGGCAGACTTGCCGGACTGACCACGTAGGCGGGGCCCGTCGCCACGGGCGTGGTGCCCGCCTCGTCATCGTCGACGACCACCATCCAGTGGCCGGCCGGCACCAGCACCGATGACGGCGATGCGTTCGGATTGTGGATCACCACGAGGTCGCCCCACGTGTCTTGCGGGGTGATGTCATCGAGCCGGTAGGCGACGACGCCGGCGGGGATGCCGGCCGTGAGCACGTGCTGGTGCGCCAGGATCTCCTCTTTCGAGGCCAGACGCAGTTCCGGCCGCGCCTTGCGCAGGGCAATGAGCCCCTTGGTGTACTCGTTCACGTCCAGATGCTCGCTCAGGCGCTGCCAGTCGAGCATGTTCACGTCGTCGCCCGCATTGTCACTGTTGCGGATCGACTCCTCCGTCTGATCCGGATCGCCGGTGCGCTTGGTGCGCAGGAACTCGCTGCCCGCGTGCAGGAACGGGATGCCCTGCGAGAGCAGCACCATCGACTCGCCGAACTCGTCAATCTGCGTGAGCACGCCCGGCGCGAGGTGCGGCGGCGGTGTGCTGTTGGGGTTCCAGCGATGGTCGAGCTTGTCCCACCAGGTGTAGTTGTCGTGCGCCGAGATGGCGTTGATGGTCTCGGTGGGGCCATCGGTGAAGTCGTTGATGGCCCCGTCGATGCCGCGCAGCACGTCCTGCCGCAGGGACGTGACACCCATGGCGAAACCGCCATCGATACCGTCGGTGGAGCCGCGGATTGCGTTGCGGATGTTGTCGTTGAAGCAGCCGAATCCCAGCCCGCGCTGGTCGCCCTTGCCGGTGAGCGGCGTGGTGCCAAAGCCGCCCCACGGCTCGCCGTAGATGAGGGCGTACGGATTGATCGCTCTGATCTCCTGCGTGATCTCGGTCATGAGCGGCGTATCGATGAGTCCCATGAGATCGAAGCGGAAGCCGTCGATGTGGTACTCCTGCGCCCAGTACCTGCAGCTCTGCAGGATGAAGTTGCGCACCATCGGCTTCTCGGTGGCGATCTCGTTGCCCACGCCGGAACCGTTGCTGTAGCTGCCATCGTCGTTGAGGCGGTAGTAGTATCGGGGCACCATGGCGTCGAAGAGCGAGCCGGCATACCCGGTGGCACTCGTGTGATTGTAGACCACGTCCATGATCACCTTGAAGCCGGCCGCATGGAAGCCCTGGATCATCGCCTTCATCTCGCGGATACGCACCCGGCCATCGTCGGGATCGCTGCTGTAGCTGCCCTCGGGCACGTTGTAGGCGTAGGGATCGTAACCCCAGTTGCGCGACTGGGGATCGTTCTCGTCGACGCTGGCGAAGTCGAATATGGGCATGATCTGCACCGTATTCACGCCCAGGGAGCGCAGGTGGTCGAAGCCGGTCTCCACGCCATCGTAGGATGTGCCATGCTCCACCACGCCAAGGAATCGGTTGCGGTTCGCCTCGGTGCCGTTCCAGCTCGGCGCGCACGTCATGTCGCGCACGTGCAACTCGTAGATGATGGCATCGGCTGGGGCGATCGGCGCGTACGTATCCGACGCCCATCCCGGCGGATCGGTGTCGGCGAGGTCGATGATCATGCTGCGCTGACTGTTCGACGAGAGGGCGATCGAGTAGGGATCAGGCGTGAGATACGTCTGCCCATACACCGTCATCTCGTAGAGATAGTAGCGATTGCGCTGGTCGCCCGGCACCGTGACGCTCATGAGGCCGGTCTGATCGGGACGCGTGAGCGTGGCCACGTCGTCCGGTTCGCCGCTCACCGGGTAGGGATTGTCGTAGATGTGTACCTTCGCCGCGGTGGCCACCGGACTCCACAGCTTGAAGGTGGTGGACACGGGCGAGTAGGCAGCGCCCAGATCGTCGCCTTCGTAGACGTAGGTGTTTTCGTCAAAGATGTGCAGCACATCCACCGTATTCCCGCCCACGTCGTCGCTCACGGCGTAAGCACTGGTGACGTCGATGCGTGCGTTCAGGTTGAGCAGCACGGTGCGCGGGAAGGGACTGTTGCGCCCGGCGACCCCCTCCTCCACGCCGTCCTTGAAGACGTGGAAGGCGTCGAGTTGCGATGCGTCCTGCGAGAGAGTGAGCGTGATGGTGTTGGCGCCGTTGCTCTCCGCGGACACGAGGCGCACATCGGGATTCGGCTCGGCGGTGAAAATCTGCGTGATGCCCGAGAGGATCCAGATTTCCGGGTGCGCGTCGTAATCGCCCCAGGACATGTCGGGACCGGGATCCTGGTTGTCGCCGTTGTGGATGATGAAACCCAGTTCCCGATCGGGGTAAGCGATGGGCACCGCCCAGGAGGCCCCGAAGTCGTCGGTCTCCGTGGGCGGCAGGGGCGTGGACCAGTCGTACTGACTCCCGTTCACGATGAAGAGTCCGCCCGGCGACGATTCCACCGCATTCCACAGATGGATTCCCCACCCGTCGTACACACCATCTTCGCGGTGGTAGTGGATGGTGAGTGTCACGTCGGGCTGCGCCACGGCCGGCAGGGCGATGGCGATCGCGAGCGTGAGCGGGAGAAATAGGGGCAGACATCGCGTCATGGCGGTCCTCCAGCGGAAGGGCGACGACCGCAAAGCCGGGCGCGCCGGCCAGGACAGGTGTAGCCGGGAGTGTAAGTCAAAGGCCCGGGGATGGAAAGGGCGGGCCTCCGGGCGCCGGACCGGTTCGTCATCAGGCCGATATCGCCCAGAAAAAACCGCCCCCCGATCAAGGATCGGAGGGCGGCCGCGCACGAGGATATGGAGGTATCGCTAGCTGTTCGTCGCTTCCTCGAGCCTTAGCAGATTGGCCCACTGCTGATCGATGTATTCCTGGGACCGAGTCAGGATGCCCTCATTGCCTGGTTTGAACAGGTGCTTGAACCGCCCCTGCTGCTTCATCCAGGCCGCGATCGGCGCGCGGTCCTTGGGCTTGTAGTTGATGGTGTACTTGCCGTTCTCTACCTCGAAGAGTGGCCAGAAATTCGACTCCACCGCTTCCTTGGAGAGCTGGGCGCCGAGGGCCGAGTCGAAGTGCCAGCCCACGGTGCACGGCATGAGGATGTTCAGGAACGCCGGACCGTCGCAGTTCAGCGCTTTCTCCACCTTGGTGGCCAGGTCCTTCCAGTGGAAGGGTGTGGTCTGGGCCACGTACGGGATGTTGTGCGCGACCATGATCTTCGTCAGATCCTTGCGATTCTGTTCCTTGCCCTGCTTCACGGTCCCGGCCGGTGCCGTCGAGGTGTGGGCACCCAGGGGCGTCGCACTCGATCGCTGGATGCCGGTGTTCATGTACGCCTCGTTGTCGTAGCAGACGTACACCATGTTGTGCCCGCGCTCCATCGCACCGGAGAGCGACTGCAGGCCGATGTCGTACGTGCCGCCGTCGCCGCCGAAGGCGATGAAGTTCATGTGTTCGGCCTTGGCCGCCGCCGGCGGCAGTTCGCCGTGCTTCTTGAGCGAGCGATACGCAGTCTCCACGCCGCTGACGGTGGCGGCGCAGTTCTCGAATGCGCTGTGGATGAAGGACGTCTTCCACGCGGTGTATGGAAAGATGGTGGTGACCACTTCCATGCACCCCGTGGCGCCGCCCATGACCGTGTTGGCGCCCGCGGTCAGCATGACCTGGCGCAGGATATTCGAACCCATGCACCCGGCGCACGCCCGGTGGCCTCCGGTCAGGAGGTCCTCGTTCTGCACGAGCTGCTTGAGATTGACAGCCATCGGAGCCTCCTCCCTACGCCCGGCAGCCGAGCAGGTTGAGGGTGGGCAGTTCCTTGCCTGCGGCGATCTTCCGCAGCGACTCGATCACCTCGGCCGCGTGGCCGAGTTCGAAGTCGCGGCCGCCGAGGCCGTAGAGCCAGTTGTGTACCGGCGCAGGATTTTTCTCCCCGTAGAGCGCCGAGCGGATCTCGGTGAACACCGGACCGCCCCAGCCGCCGAAGCTGGCCGAGCGGTCGAGCACCGCGATCGCCTTGCGCCCCGCGAGCACCGGCTTGAGCATCTCGGCCGGGAACGGGCGGAACATGCGCAGCTTGAGCATGCCCACCTTGATTCCCTTGGCGCGGTACTCGTCGATGACATCCTTCGCGGTGCCGGCGCTCGAGCCGAGAACGACCATGACCATGTCCGCATCGTCCAGGCAGTACTCTTCCCAGAACGAGTAACGACGTCCACTGAGGGCGGCGTACTCGTCGAAGACCTCGCGGGCCACGTCGAACACGCGCGGATAGGCCTCGAGCTGGCTCCACTTGTGCTCGAAGTAATAGTCGGTAAGGTCCAGCGGTCCCACCGTGATGGGGCTGGCCGGATCAAGCAGCGTGTACTTCGCCTTGTACGGGCCGATGAAATCGTAGGCCGCGTCGTCGGGTAGCATGTAGAGTGCGTCTTCCTTGTGGCTGATGATGAAACCGTCGTAGTTCGTCATCGCCGGCAGGCGCACATCCATGTGCTCGCCAATACGGAAGTTGATCAGCGCCGTGTCGTAGGCCTCCTGGGCATTCTCGCAGAAGTGGTGGATCCACCCCGCGTCGCGGCCGCCCATGGAGTCGCTGTGGTCACAGTGGATGTTGATGTTGCCCGACAGCGCGCGGTTCACCAGCGCCATCTGGATGGGCAAGCGCAGCGACGCGGCGATGTAGACAACCTCCCACATCAGCGCGAAGCCGGCCGAGCTCGTGGCCGTGATCGTGCGCGCGCCGGCGGCGGCGCTCCCCACGGCGGCGCTCATCGCCGAGTGCTCACTCTCCACCAGGATCATCTCGGTGTTCGCTTCGCCGTTGGCGACGAACTCCGCGAACTTGTGCATCATCTCGGTCTGCGGCGTGATCGGGAAGGCCGAGGCCACGTGTGGCTTCGCCTGCTTGAAGGCGTAGGCCACCGCCTCGTTTCCCGATAGCGCCGTGAGTTTCTGTTCGATGGTCTTCATCATCGGCGCCTCCCCTACTTCTCTTCCCGCACCATGACGAGCGCGGCCCTGCCCTTGCGGGCCGGCGGACACTCGTTGGCGCAAATACCACAGCCCTTGCAGTGATCCAGATCGATGCCCTTCATCTGCGGCTTCTCGCCGGAGGTATCGACCACGATGGCCGAGTCGGGACAGTAGATCCAGCAGAACAGGCAGTGAATGCAATTGTCCAGGTAGAACTCTGGCACGTAGGTGCGCCAGTCTCCTGTCTTGAAGGACTCGGCGTTGCCGGGTTCGGTGATGATCCCGGCGTCGGTCAAGTCCTGGGCGCGTTTCAGGCTCATTCCGTCACCAGCTCCTTGTAGGCCCGCTCGACGGCGAGCAGGTTCCCCTGGACGACCGCATTGGAGAACTTGCTGCTGAACCGCGTGTTCAGCGCGTCCTTCAGCTCGTCGAGGGTCATGAATTCGCGCACGGCTAGGAGCGCGCCGGTCATCGGCATGTTCGGAATCGACTTGCCGAAGCAGTCCAGTGCGATCTTCGTCGCGTCGACGGTGTACACCTTCGCCCCGGCAACCCCCAGCTTGGCCTTGATCGCAGCCGGGCTCAGCGTGGTGTTGATGAGGAACACGGTATTGGCATCGGTCCCGGCGGTGACGCCGGCGGCCGGCGAATCCAGCAACGAGGGATCGAGCACGATCACGACCTGCGGATGTTCGATCCCGCAGTGACGACGGATCGGTGTCTCGGAAATGCGCGTGTAGCCACGCATCGGTGCCCCGCGGCGCTCGGGCCCGTACTCGGGGAATCCCTGACCATACTTGCCCTTGGTGAGCACGGCCTGGGCCACGAACATCGCAGCCGTCTTGGCGCCCTGTCCGCCGCGCGCATGCCAGCGAATCTCGACCATCTCAGCAGCCATCGCACGAACTCCTTGTGGCTGGGTGGCGCAACCGATGAAAGGCGAAAGAAGTGTCTTCGTCGGTGTCGCAAACTTAGTGCCCGAACCGGTGCGAAACAAGGTTAACCCTTAATAATAAAAGAGGATATGCGTCGTATATTATTCGACTATTTTGGTCGCGATGAGGGCCTCGAATGGTCAGCTACGGATCCAGTGCGCCACGGGAGTCGCCAGGAATTGCCGCACGGGAATCCCGTCCCCGCCGACGACCAACCTATCTTCGTCTCGAACGACGTCGCGAACGCCGCGAAACCTGGAATGACCTTGACCCGCCCCCATTATTTGCACATATTGCCAAATACGCAATCACGGGAGATCCGCAACCGAGGAGCGGCCATGCCCACGTCTCCAGGTCCCGGGCTCGAAGCCCGCGCCGAGGTCTTCAAGGCACTCGGACATCCCACGCGCCTGGCCATTGTCGATATGCTGGCAGTCGGTGAGCGGTGCGTATGCGAAATCGATGCGCAGATCGACGCCGACATGTCCACGGTGTCGCGACACCTCGCCGTACTGCGCAATGTGGGGATCCTCTCGAGCGAGAAGCGAGGCAACCAGGTGTTCTACAGGCTCGAGTGTCCATGCATCACGTCGTTCTACGGCTGCGTCGAGAACGTGATCAACGGCAAGGGACGGACGGTCGTCCTGGAAGCTTCGCGGTGACCTGGCGGCGCGAGGCGAAAGCCCTGGCGGTGGGGATCGGCGTCTTCGGGGCCCTGTATTTCCTGCCGGTGGATGCCCCACGCTTCGACGGCGCTGTGCACGAGGCGCTGGCCCTCACGCGCTGGTACGCGCGCGAGCACGTGCTGCTGTGCCTGGTGCCGGCGTTCTTCATCGCGGGGGCGATCTCCATCTTCGTGAGCCAGGCGTCGGTGATGCGGTACCTCGGCCCCACAGCGCCGAAGACCACGGCGTATGGCGTGGCCGCGGTGTCGGGTACCGTGCTCGCCGTTTGCTCTTGCACGGTGCTGCCACTCTTCGCGGGCATCTACGCCATGGGCGCCGGCATCGGCCCCGCGTCCACGTTCCTGTACTCCGGCCCCGCGATCAACGCGCTGGCCATCATCCTCACCGCCCGCGTGCTGGGCGCAGACATCGGCCTCGCACGCGCGATCGGTGCGGTGGTCTTCAGCGTGGTGATCGGGCTGCTGATGCACCTGGCGTTCCGGCGCGATCAGCGGGAACGACAGGCGGCGGCGTCGCTGCCCACCGAGGCGGCGCGTCCGCTCTACCAGACCGCGCTGACCTTCCTGGGCATGGTCGCCATCCTGGTGTTCGCCAACTGGGGTGGCGGTGGCACGGGGATCTTCGCCTCCATCCACGCCCTGAAGTGGTGGCTTGCCGGGGCCGGCGGCATGGGGCTTGGACTCGCCCTCGTCGTCTGGTACGGGCTGCCGCCATGGAAACCGATCGTGATCGCCGCGGCCGCAAGCGTCGCCAGTGTCTGGCCGGGCGGCCCCGTCGCCGCGTTCGCCACCGCCGCCGTGGTCTTCGCCTGGGCCATCGCCACCGAGAAGGGCGAGCTGGGCGAGTGGTTCGAAGCGAGCTGGGGCTTCGCCAAACAGATCCTGCCCCTGCTGCTGGCCGGCGTGCTCGTGGCCGGGCTGATGCTGGGACGCCCCGGTCACGAGGGGCTGATCCCGACGGGCTGGATCGCCCACCTCGTGGGTGGCAACTCGCTCGGCGCCAATCTGTTCGCCGCGGTGTCGGGCGCATTCATGTACTTCGCGACGCTGACGGAGGTGCCCATCCTCGAGGGACTCATCGGAGCGGGCATGGGCAAGGGGCCGGCCCTGACCCTGCTACTGGCAGGGCCGGCCGTTTCGTTACCGAGCATCCTGGTGTTGCGCACCATCATGGGCGGCCGCAAGACGCTGGTATTCATTGCGCTGGTCATCGTCCTGTCGGCGGTCACTGGCTTCATCTTCGGTCATCTGGTCTGAGGGAGGCATGCCATGGATATCCGGATTCTCGGTACGGGTTGCACCAAGTGTCAAAAGCTCGAGGAAGAGACGCGGCAAGCCGCTGAGGAGATGGGCCTGGAGTGCACCATCGAGAAGGTTTCCGACCTGCCGAGCATCATGGGTTACGGCGTGATGATCACGCCGGCTCTGGTGGTCGACGGTAAGGTGAAAGTGGCCGGCAAGGTGCCGTCCCGCGAGGACATCAAGAAGCTGCTCGCGTAGCGGGAGCATTGGAGGAAACTCATGGCTAGTCGTCGTACGTTACTCCGCCTTGCAACCGCCGTCGTCGTCTGCGGCGCGGCCATCGCCGTGTACCTGGTGCGTCCCGCTGCCGATGCCAACCAGGCACAGCCGAGCGATACTGCTGACGTGGCGGCCGTCACGTTACCCCGTCTGCTCGACCTCGGTGCCGACAAATGTGTCCCCTGCAAGATGATGGTGCCGGTTCTGGAAGGGCTGACGCATGACTTTGCCGAGGTCCTTTCGGTGAATTTCATCGATGTCTGGAAGAACCCGGCCGCCGCCGAACCCTATGGCATCCGCGTCATCCCGACGCAGATCTTCTTCGCCGCGGACGGCACGGAACTGTTCCGACACGAGGGATTCTTCTCGCGCGCGGACATCCTGGCCAAGTGGGGCGAACTCGGCGTGCCTCTCCCCGAACGCGGGGTGTGACCCGTGGATCACGTCTTCGCAAGCCTGACGACGGCTGTCCAGGGCGCCCCCCAGGTCGCCCTCGCCGCGGCAATGGCGTGGGGCGTGCTGAGCATCGTGCTCAGTCCGTGCCACCTGGCCAGCATCCCTCTGATCGTGGGCTTCATCCAGGGACGCGATGAACAGGCGCCGGCGCGCGCCGCCTGGCTGGCGACCAACTTCGCCACCGGCATCCTCGTGACCATCGCCATCGTCGGCGCCGCGACGGCAGCGGCGGGACGGTTGCTGGGCGATGTCGGGACGCTGGGCAATGTGTTCGTGGCCGCGGTTTTCATCGTCGTGGGGCTCGCGCTCCTGGATATCGTGCCACTCGCGTGGACGGCGCCGCGGACGTCCGGATTGCTCGGGCACGGCGCCGTGGCGGCATTCGTCCTGGGCCTGGTGTTCGGCATTGCCCTCGGACCGTGCACCTTCGCCTTCCTGGCGCCCATGCTGGCGGTGACATTCGCCGTCGCCGGCGCGACCCCGCTCTACGGGGCGGCGCTCCTGGCCGCCTACGGGATCGGCCATTGCCTGGTGATCGTGCTCGCCGGTTCGAGCGCCGCCTGGACACAGCGCGTGCTCGACTGGAACGCTGCCTCCGCCACCGGCAAGCGCCTCAAGCAGACGTGCGGCGTGCTAGTCATCCTGGCGGGACTATTCACGCTGTGGACGGCCCACTAGGAGCGCATCCGCGGCGCCGACATGCCGCGGCTGGTTCCCCGCCCGGCCGTTCCCTATCATTTCAAGAGGACCATCCGGCGCGACTGCACCTCGCCGCCGATATCGAGGCGAGCGATGTAGGTGCCCGAGGCGACGTGCCGGCCCGCGTCGGTGTCGCCGGGCCAGGTGAGCTCGTGGCGACCGGCGCTGCGAGTCTCGTTCGCGACCAGCGTCCGGACGACGCGTCCGGCCAGATCATGGATCCGCAGGCTCACCGTCGCCAACCGCGGCAGGTCGTAGGCGATGGTCGTGGCCGGATTGAAGGGGTTTGGGTAGTTCGGCCACAGCACGGCCTGCGCCGATTGCGGCGAGATCGCGGGCACGCCGGTCGCGCTGGGTATCGTGACCTTGGCGACGTAGACGTCGGCCGGTACACCGATCGCGCCGGTGAAATATACCTCGGTCGGGCTGGCCGCGAACACGCCGTGGCCCGAGTTGTACGAGCCCGAGTGCGTGAACACCGTGAAGTTCAGATCGTGGCCCACCGGCGAGAGCCGCGACAGGAAAATCGCGCCGGCCACCGGGTCGAGACCCGGGAAATCGCTGGAAACCGTGTACCCGACGACGTAGGCGGATCCGTTCTGGTCGACAGCGATGGCCCGGGCCTGATCGATGCTGGTACCGCCCAGGAAGGTACTGTAGACGAGCGTGCCGGCCGCAGGGTCCAGACGCGAGACGAAACCGTCATCGCAGTTGACCGGGTGGCCGGGGAAGCCCTCCACACAGGCGTTGATGCCGCCGACGAAATCCGGTTGGAAGGCATCTGGCGTGGTGGGGAAATCGATCGCCCGGGTCGAGCCCGCGACATAGATATCGCCGTCCGGCCCGGCCGCGACGCCCCACAGGTCGTCGCTGTTGCCACCGCCGAAGTAGGTGCTGAACGCCAGGGTCTGGCCGTCGGCCGACATCTCGGACACGAAGAGGCCGTCGGCGCTCGTATGGACCGCATTCACCAGCGGGAAGTCGTCCGAGGTGGTGCGACCCGCGAAGACGATGGCGCCGTCGGCCGTGAGCGCCACGCCGACCGGATACTCGTCCTTGAAACCGCCGAAGTAGGTGGAGTAGAGGACGGTCTCAGCCTCCGCGTCGAGCCGCATGATGAAGACGTCGGTGTAGATGTATAGCGGCGCGCTCGGTTCGCCCTGGTAGGCGTCGGGCGTGGTCGGGAAATCCGTCGACCCGGTCTGGCCGACCAGGATGATTTCGCCGGCCGCATCGAGCGCAATGCCGACGGCGGTGTCGGTGTAGTCGCCGCCGATCTTCTTGCTCCACAGCGTCGTGCCGTCCGCGGTGGCGATTTTCATGACGAAGGCGTCGCGGAAGTGGATGCCGCCGATGGGGGCGCCGGTGGTGGGGAAGTCGTCCGAGTCGGTCCAACCGGCGATCAGCAGACCACCCTGCCCATCCAGAACCAGGTCCTCCGCATAGTCGTGATCGTTCCCCGCGATCGTCCGGGTCCAGATCTCCTGGCCCGTGGGGTCGAGCTTGACGACGATGATGTTGTTTTCCTGATGGCTACCGATCCAGCGGCCGAATACGTAAGCGTTGCCGGCGTTGTCGGCGACCATGCCGCGTCCGGAAGCCAGGAGATGGCCGGGGACGACGGTCTCGTAGGCGAAGGTGGGAGCCTCGGCCCGTGCGGCCGACGCCGCCAGGATGAGGGCCAGGAAAGACATGGCGAATACGGGTCGCAAAGCGCGTATCATCATGGATCTCCTTCTGGACAGCAGCGGCACCATCCTCTCTGAATCATTATTTTCACGATGGCAACGTGGCGACGAAACACCGCCCCACCCCCGTTTCGGACCACGTGCTCTTGTGATACGAATGCGACGAGGCTGGCGTGACAGATTGCGTCACCCACGGAACGCGGCTCGGCTCCCACACGCCTGGTGCCGGCACCACCGCTCCTGACGATGCCACCTCAGCATCAAGACCTGTGCGGTGGTGCAGCGCCTCGAAAACGAGCTGAGGGGCGCCGGAACCTAACGCAGTTTCACCACCTTGGCGACGGCCCCCGGCCCCGTGACGCCTCGCCACTGCGCGAGGTAGGTGCCAGATGCCACCGTGGCGCCAAAGCGATCGCGCCCGTCCCATACCAGCGACTGCGCACCGATCGACGGTGCGAACTGCCGGACGAGGCGGCCGGCCACGTCGAAGATAGCGACGGTCTCGCCGCGCGCGAAGGGCCGCGAGGCACGCAGCCGGGTCGTCGACGAGGTGAGGTTCGGCATCGCGACGAGCGTGGGGGCGCCGAGCGCCCGGTCGTCGGGTGCGAGCACGCCCGTGAGCGTGCCACTGTCCTGCCAGTCGGCGAACCACGTGATGTCCAGGAGCGGTTCCTCGGCGAGGAACGGGGCATTCGCCTCCAGCCGGAAACTGATTTCGAGCCGGTTCTGCGGGAGTCCGCCAGCGTCGGACACCTGTACCTGCACATCCGTGAACGCGTAGTCCTGCACGGGATCGGCTGCGATGGCGAACCGCATGAGCGACGTGCCGCGCGCCAGGCCGCTGTTGTCGGTGAGCGTGACGCCGGTCGCCACGGTGACGTCGGTGGGGCCGTGGATCGGATCGGGCGGATAGGTGATGGACGGCGTCCAGCCGTCGCCGGGCATGAGGTCCATCGTGAGGCGGAAGTTGACGTTCCCCGGTTCGACGAAATCGAGCCAGGCGAGGTTCGAACGCACCAGGGCGCCACCGTGGAACTCCTCGCGCACGAGGTTCGCCGAAGCCTCGGGCACGTAGCCACCGTTGTCCACGTCCTCGAACACAAGGCCAACGTGGTAGAGCGCCAAATCAGAGGGATCGAAGGTTGTCCAAGTCAACGGTGGCGATGGAATGGGCGGCACCATGGTGGCCACGAACTCGCGCGTGATGTCGGCAATGATCGCGTCCGAGCGTAGCAATCGGATGTCGGTGACCTCGAAGGTTGCGTCGTCTCCATTGGAAACGAGGCGCACACCCAGAAGGGTAGCCGCGGTTGGATCGACGGTGTCCGCGCAGAAGTCGAGAGGCCAGGACACGACGCCAGGACCGGCATCCGGGAATCGTTCGTTGGCGCAGACGGTGTTGTCGTCGCCGATGTAGAACGAAAAGAACGCGTCCGGCGACACATTCCGGTAGGCCACCTCGACGCGATCGTACAGACCGTTCTCGGTGACGTCGAACGGGAGGCCCCAGTCGAAGCCGATATTTACGTATCCACCGCCGACGAAGGTCGCCTCCAGGGCGTCATCGGCACCACTCAGCGCAAGTTGCACGGCGATGTTATCGGACCCGGTAGCCGGCTGCAGCTTGATCCTCCTGGTCATGTCATACATATGGCCTGCGTAATCGGCGACCGTCACGGTGTGCTGCTGATAACCGCCGGTGGTCTGGAAAAAGAACGGGCCGACCTCGAAGTCGTCGACGGGCTTCAGTGCGGCGGCGGGCGAGGCGAGAATCAGGATCGCGAGCATGGACAGACATGGCGTCATGAATCGATGCATGAGGCACCTCCTCTGGATAGGGGAGATTTTATCTCTATTTTCGACGAAGGCCGACCAAAATCTTCCGGCTCGCGAGGCCGGCGGCAAGAGGGTGAGTCTCCGCACGAAAACGGTTGTGCCAAGAAGAATGTTGACGAGGCTTCGCACCGAGATCTCGCCCGCTAGGCCCGACTTTCTCACTACGCGGCGTACGTCAGCTTGTGCCTCCGGTTCACCTTCAATGGCCGCGTCTCGACCCGTCGCCAGTAGTAGTCATCCCACAACGGCGGCAACTCGATATGCGACACGAACAGCCGCCGCGACAACACCTCCTCCTCGGTCAGGGGCTTCGTGGCGATCCCGATCTGCATCGCCGGCGTGCTCCAGCACCGCTTCTCCCGACGCAACTTGATCGTGTTGCGCCACACCAGGAAGATCGCCAGCCGGTAGATCGAATGCTGCCGTCGCTTCCCGAACGCGATCGTCTCCCGCGTGTGGTCTTTCAGACAATGCCGCAGCAACATGTCCAGCAAGTTGACCTCGAACAACGGGTTGCGACTCGTCCGCGGCTCACGGGAGTCGATCGTCTCGTGGATCACCTTGCAATACCGTAGCTTCGCGATCGCGTAGGGATAGGTCTTGTGCTTGTCGCTCCAGATGTGGGCCTCGGTGGCGCCGTCGAGCGAGACCGAGAGCACCTCGAGCAGCGCCCGCATCAACGACCTGGGGTCCGGCCGGCCATAGTTTTGTTCAAAGAGGGACCGTTTCCATTTCTGCTCGTCGGTCATCGCCCCGCTGCGTCGCCGCTCGGCCTCGGCGAAGTGGATGATGAAGCTGGAGGGGCGATCGACGGCCGTGACGATCTCGTAGGGGAAGTACTGGGAGTGCTCGAAGGTGACGAGCCCGTCGATGGCAATGTCCACGAAGGGTGACGCCTGGGACACCAGGTGTCGATGGAAGAGAATGCAGTGTCGGCCGAGGCGAGCGAGGAGGTTGTCGACGGTCGTCGGCGAGGTGTCGAGGAGCCTGGCGATCTGGCGGTTGGCGGCGCCAGAGACGGCGTGCTTGTGGACCTTGGGCAGGAGATCGGCGCGTTTGAGCCAGTATGTGGTGCGGAAGGTCTGGTCTGAGCAGGTTCTGCCGCAGGCCAGGCAGAGGTAGCGTTGGACGGTGTAGGGTGGGGATTTTCGGGAGAAGGTGCCGAAGAGCGCGAAGGGCCAGGGTTGCGGCTGAGGCTTGTGGTATTTGCAGTTAGGGTTGGAGCAGTGGGGAGGAAGCGAGGGGCATGAAGTGAGTGTTTTGGTGTTCATGAGGACGGGTCCAGGCAAGCGCTGGACCCGTCAACATTCTTCGTGGCACGTTATAGGAAAACGAGGCCCCGGCAATTGCCGGGGCCTCGATCACGTCCACTCCTGGAGTACCGCTACTTCGCCAGCACCGCCTTCGCCGCGGCCACGTGCTGGCCATCGTCGAGGCGTACGAGGTAGATGCCTGCGGCGGCGGCGCGGCCGCCGGCGTCAGTGCCGTCCCACACGGCCTGGTGCGAACCCGCGGCCATGTCGCCGTCGAGAAGGTCGCGCACGAGGTGGCCGCGCAGGTCGTAGATGCGCAACGACACGTGGCCGGCGCGCGGCACGTCGAAAGCGACGGTCGTGCGGGGGTTGAAGGGGTTGGGCACCACGCCGTTGATGGCCAGGGCGCGGGGCAGGGCGTCATCGGGCACGGGCACCGAGCTGCCGTCGGTGACCAGGCGGGCGCTGTAACCACCCACGTGGCCCGCCGCATCCTCGGCGACCACCAGGTAGTAGCAGCCGGCGAAGGCGGGCGTGTCGACCACCTCATGGTCGGGCGCCGTCACCATGGCCGCCACGTGGTTGGCGCCCGGCACGAAGACGGACGCGGTGTCGCAGTACACGACGTAGCGCGACACATCCGTGGCCGGTGAGGCATCCCAGCTCACGCGCCAGGAGCCGGCGCCGAGGTCGGTGAGGTGCGCACCAGTGATCGGCGGCGGAGCCACCGTCGCCGCGGCCGGGCCGCCAAAGACGCCGCGATCGGCCGGCGAGCCGTCGGTGTCGTTGCACGCCGGGTCGGGATCACCACTATCCACGGCGGGCGAGTGCAGTCCGAGGGCGTAGTCGCCGCCGGCAGCGTCGGCGAAGCGCGGATCGGCCACCATGTCGTGTGCGCCCATGGCGGACAGGAAATCGAGTGGGGAGTTCTGCCAGGCGAGGTTGTAGTCGCTCGTGGCGGACGCACCGGTGATCATGAGGCCGCCGCCGGAGTTGGCGGTAACGATGTTGTTGCGCGCGACGAATGCGCCCGACGTGAACACCATGGCGCCACCCACGTTCTGCGTCGCGGCGTTCTCCATGATCACGCAGTTCTCCAGGGCACCGCCCGTGGTGCCGGTGGACATGATGCCGCCGCCGAGGCCGGTCGTGCTGTTGCCGGCGATGAGCAGATTACGCAGAGTGAAGGCGCCGTCCTCGACGAAGAGCCCTCCCCCATGCCCACCAAAGCTGATGTTCTGTGCCCAGCGGCCACCCGTCGCCGCGAGGTCGCCGGCGCTCTCGTGCACCGCACCACCGCCGAGGCGGGAGCGATTGGCCACGAGGTCGCAATCTTCGAGAACGAACTGAGCCCCGTCGGCCACGTCGATGGCGCCCCCCATGCCCGCACCGTTGCCCTGGAGCGCGCAACCGCGCAGTGTCGCGGTACCGCCGCCGATATAGACAGCGCCGCCAAGGTACGTGCCGGTGCTGTCGGACGTGGCGTTGCCAGTGAAGGTGCAATCCTCGATCACGGCGCCCGCGGACTGAGACACGGCGAGCGCCCCGCCCAGCGAACCGATATTGCCAGTGAAGGTGCAGTTCGAGACCACCGGCGCGCCGCCGTGCAGCAGCACGGCGCCACCCCAGCCCGGTTCGGTCGTGGGATTGGCCCGGTTGTTCACGAAGGTACAGTCGGTGATGCGCGGCGACGCGTTCAGGGCGACGATGGCAGCGCCGTGGCGCCCGATCACCGGCACCGAGGTGTTGGAGGCGGTGCAGTCGTGGAAGATGATGTCACTCACGCCACAGTGCTCTTGCGCGTCGGAGCTGAAGCGCAAGGCGCCGCTCACGCTGCGCAGATTGGTCGGCGTGGCGGCCGGATCGTGTACCGTGAAATTGGCGTTCCAGCCACCCTCGAGGAGGCACTGGGAATTCACGGCGACGCTCTCGAAGTAGTCGCCACCCGCGATCTTCACGGTGTCGCGGCCCGCGCCCGCGAGCACGCCGTCGGCGATGGCGTGGGCGGCTTTCGCCGGCGTGTCGTACGGGAACGTGTTACTGCCGGACGCGGATACGTAACGCGTCTGGTGTCCGACCACAGTCATTCCCGACGAGAGCAGTGCGTAGCCCTGCTGCGTGCCCTCGCTCGGGAACACCAGGAAGGTGGCACGCGAGGTCGAGACGTTGGGAAGCGTCCAGGTATAGGTACCCTGCGACGCGGGCACATTCTCCGCCACGAGCGTGTCGCCGCACCACCCGTCGGCGCCGAACCAGATGTCGACGGAGTTCACGGGATCGCCGAAGACCGACCAGCCGACCGTCACCGGCGTACCGCCATACTGAAGTTCTGCCGGATTCGGCGACGTCATGCGCACATCCGTGGGCGGTGGCGTGTACTGCAGCGCGGTGACGCTGGTGCCGATGCTCAGGGCTCCGTACCTCACGTAACCGAAGCCGGAGTCACCCCAGCCCGGTCCCCACGAGTTCTTGATGATCCACGCGCCCTGGTAGTCGCAAGCGCGGTCGTCCCAGCCGACGATGAGCACGAGATGGTTGGTGCCGTGCCCCACGCCGTCGATGCAACCGCCGCCGCTGTATCCCTCGAATTCTCCGCTCGCGTCGATGCCCGTGCACACGGGCCCTTCCAGCACGGCTTCCTTGATCTGCGCGACGTCGTTCGCCACGCTGTACCAGCTGTCGAGCGTGGTGAATTTGTGGTAGGCGTCGGCCGTGCAGGGTACGAAGTCACTGCCCTCGTACGGCATGCAGTCCTCGGTGACACCACCCTGGTGCTGGAACACCCAGTAGGCGGAACCGGCCCAGCCGCCGCCGCAGCCGGCCCCGTAGGGATTGCAGGAGATGACCTGCTGCTCGGACAGGTTCATGATCCGGTTGTTGTAGTAGATCCGGATCTTCGCTTCCATCTCACCGGTTGCCGCGAAGGCCCAGCAGGAGCCACAGCTCCCTTGGTCCTTGGCGGGCGTAACGCCGTCGAGCAGGCGCCAGTCGAACACCACCGGCAGATCCACCTTGTCGACCGGGAAGATACGCAGGTGCTCGCGCTGGATCCTGTCCCAGTCGGGCGGCGGCACGTAGCCGCGGCCGTGGGTCTCGGCCTGCGCCGCCACGGGCGCCAGCAGCGCCAGCAGCACGCCGGTCAGCAGAGCGGTCCGGAAGGATGTCATGAGCGATCCGCGCATCATCAGCAAACCTGCCTCGCATGGAGAGTCTCGAGGGTCGGCACGCGCATTGCAGCGGCGGGCAAATCGCCACGCCCACCGCGTCCGCGGTGTCATCTTGCTCACTTCATTATACGTGGGCAAGAGTTCAAGAAAAAGGATCAAAGATGATGCCAGCAGGTCAGAAAAGGCCGACCGGGTCGACATCGACGATCACGTCCAGCCCCTTGTGCGCCCCGCGCAGGGCCTGCACGCAGGCGACGAGCCAGGCCTTCTCGCGCGCGTGCAGGGCCCCCTTGACGAGCACCTGCTGCCGGTAACGTCCGTGCAGGCGCGGAAATACGCCGGGCGCCGGCCCCAGGAACTCGCGTCCGGGTCCGGCGAGCTGCGCACGCAGCGCCGTGGTCAGCTCCACTGCCGCCGCCTCGGCCAGCACCTGCTTCGCCGCCGTTAATCCGAGGCGGACAAGGCGGCGAAATGGTGGGTAGCCGAGAACCCTGCGGGCGGCGAGCTCCTGCATGGCAAAGGTCGCGAAATCGTGATCAGCCGCCGCCAGCACCACCGGATGCTCCGGCTGCCAGGCCTGGAAGACCACGCGACCGGGCGCCGTGCGGCCCGCGCGGCCGGCCACCTGCGTCAGGAGCTGGAACGTGCGCTCGCTCGCACGATAGTCGGGCAACGAGAGACCATCGTCGGCCGCGAGCACGCCAACCAGAGCGACACGCGGGAAATGGTGACCTTTCGCCACCATCTGCGTGCCGATGAGCACATCCGCCTCACCGGACGCGAACGACGCGAGGATGTGCGCGTGGCTACCGCGCTGGCGGGTGGTGTCATGATCGAGGCGCAGCACGCGCGCCTCGGGGAAGCCGGCCTGCAGGATCAGCTCCACCTTCTCCGTACCGGCGCCGGCGGGCAGGAACGCCGATGAGCCGCACGCCGGACACTGCTGCGGCACGGTTGTGGTATGGCTGCAGTAGTGACAGAGCAGGCGTCGCGGCCGCAGGTGGTAGGTCAGGCCGATGTCGCAGTGTGGGCAGGTGACCGCCTCACCGCAATCGCTGCACTGGAGTTGCCGCGCGAAGCCGCGCCGGTTGTAGTAGAGGATCACCTGGTGGCCGCTGGCGAGCGTGCCACCGATCGCCTCGGTGAGGCGCGGGCTGAAGCCGTCCACCGCGCGTTCGCCACGCAGGTCGACAATCTCCACGCTCGGGAGCGGACCGCCCAGACGGTCGGCCAAGCGCCACAGGCCGAAGCGCCCCTCGCGCGCGTTGTGCCAGCTCGCCAGGTCGGGCGTGGCCGACCCGAGCAGCACCGCCGCTGCGCACTCGCGCCCGCGCACCAGCGCCGCGTCGCGCGCGTGGTAGCGCGGCTTCTCGTCCTGCTTGTAGCTGGTTTCGTGCTCCTCATCGACCACGATCACGCCCAGATCGCGCACCGGCGCGAAGAGCGCCGAACGCGGTCCCACGACTACCGCAACCTCGCCGCGCGCCGCCGCCTCGTGCACGCGGCAGCGTTCGCCATGCGAGAGTCCGCTGTGCACAGCCGCAGCGCGGTCGCCGAAACGCTGGGTGATGCGCGCCAGCGTTTGCGGCGTGAGCGCGATCTCGGGCAGCAGATAGATGGCGCCGCGTTCGCGGGCCAGGGCGTCCTCGATGGCGCGCAGGAAGACCTCGGTCTTGCCGCTGCCCGTCACACCGTGCACGAGCAACGCACCGTACGCGTGCGCTTCCAGCAGTTCCCTCGCGGCGGCCACCACGGCCGCCTGTGCTGGCGTGAGGTGCGCCGGGCGCGGCTCGTCGATAGGAAACACGCGCGGTTTGCGTGCCGTGCCGCGCCCGCGCGTGCCCGGTGCCGGCGGATGGAACAGAGGCACCACCTCGCCCAGAGGCACCGCGTAATACCGCGCTATCCAGCGGGCAAGCGCCAGTCGATCGGGCGCCAGCGCGTACTCGGGCGGCAAGAAGCCCTCGATGTCGCGCAGGGCGAAACCATCGATCTCGGTGGCACCGTCGCGATCGGGACGCACCGCCACCACCAGGCCGATCACGCTGCGCCGGCGACCGAACGGCGCGCGCACGAGATCGCCTACCTCGGGGACGCGCGCGTCGTCGGCTGCAGCACGGTAGGTGAACGTGTCGGCCAGAGGCACGGGAAGCGCGATGTCGAGCAGATAGCGATCGGCTGCGGCCACAGAAGCCTCGGTGGGTTCGCGATCACGGCGATGACGGGAGCGGGCACACTCTAGCGGCCCGCCGGCGCGGGCACAAGTCCGGGCAATTCTACTGTCCGGGCGATTCTGCGCGTGTGGCCGAATCGGCGCGCGCCTCCAATGTCTGGAGCGTGCGCAGGTTGCGTAGCAGGGCGGGATCGGCGGGATCGAGACGGCGCGCCACCTCGAAGCGGCGCCGCGCGCCGGCGAGATCGCCCGCCTGCGCGGCGAGGATGCCGAGGTGCATGTGCGCATCGAGGAACGCCGGGTCCACCGCGACGGCCCGTTCGAGGTCCGCCACCGCCGCGGCGCGGGCGCCCGCCTGCACGTGCCGCGTGGCACGACCCGCGAGCAGCCGGGACAGCACCACGTCCGGCGTATGCGCCGGGGCGGCGAGGGTTCGCATGCGGGCGACCGCCGCGATGGCCTGGTCGAGATCGGACAGCGACGCATTACGCAGCCACGCGTCGAGGGAGGCCGGCGTGCGCAGGCTCGGATCGAACGGGCAACCCCAGCGCGCGAGGAGGGCGGCATGACGCGCCGATCGCCGGGCATAGACCACGGCGTTGTCGGCAAAGAACACGACGACCCAGTCGCGATCTTCGCGCAGCCGCTGGCGGAGTCCACGGTCTCGCTGCGGCGCGGTGGCGTAGTCCACGGCGGCAATACCAATGTCGTACCGCGCCACAGCGTCGTCCCAGCCCTCGCCGTTGGCCATCAGCCGCTGGTACGCATCGAGAAATGCCGGCGGGAACACATCGAGCCGACCATCGATGTACACCTCGGTGGTCGGCCACAATTCGTGGATGAACCAGCCGCCGAAGGCGAGGACCTGGAAGACATGCCCTTGCGGTTCCACCTGGCGCAGAAACCTGGTGGCACCGTCCGGGCGGTTGGTCACGTCCACCCCGAGGCCCACGCGGCGGGGCGGGTCGGAGCCCATGGGCACGCCGTGCGTTGCCGCCACGGCGCCGCCGAGGCATGCCGCGGCGATCACAGCCACGGAGAGGCCCCGCCCCAGGTGCGGTCGTTGCGCGAGCCAACCCGCGTGCGCCGCCAGCAGGGCCGGTACCAGCACGGCGAACTCCGACACCCCGCGCAGCGTGCGCAACGCCAGCGCAGCGAAGAGCAGACCCGGTACGAGCAACGACCACTGCCACCGTCCACGCGCAGCCGCGAGCGTACCGACCATCGCCACGGCGGTGAGACCCAGCGCCTTCAGAAAGAAGGCGCCGGCATACGCCGGATGAAAGATCGATCGCAGCTCGACGATCCCACCGCGCACCTCCGGCCTCGTCATCAGCGCGAAGGGATACACGAGGGTGCGGATCGTGTGGGGATTGATCAGGCAAACACCGAGCAACGCGCCCAGCCAACCTAGTCGCGATAGCCAGACGTTCGTCAAACCCGTCCGCCGCCGATCGATGGTCTCACCGACCCAGAATAGCGCCACCAGCGCGAGCCCGAGTACGCAGCCGGAATGGACGTTGGCCCACACAAGGAACAGTGGCAGCAGCGCCACCCGCCAGCGTCGCCCCGACGCCACCGCCCCGCGTCGCAGACACCAGAGCGTCACGCCGAGCCCCAGCGCGGTGAACATGTGCGGGCGGACGAAGGCTCGCGGCGCGATGAGCGGTGCCGCCAGCAGCACGCCAAGGGCTGCCGCCGGTATACGCTCCCGTCCGCGCCTCACGAGCCCCGCCGCGGTGGCGAAACCGAGCGCGGCGACGGCGATCAGGGCTTTCAGCAGGATGAGCGCGTCGATGCCTGCGACTCGATCGACGAGGGCGAAGACGACCTCGGCGAGCCATTCGTGCGTCACCCAGGGCTGTCCATGCGCCGTGTAGCTGAAGATGTCGGTGGTGGGAACGTGGTGCGTGGCAAGGATGAGCGCGCCCGTGCGTAGGTGCCACCAGACATCGAATGCCAGCTCCGGAAAGGTGCACATCACCCCTGCCAGCAGCAGGGCGCAGACCAGAGCCGTCGCTCCCAGGCGTCGGGGAAGCAACGGCGCGGCAGGCGCGGCGGACTGCGGAACGTGCGGTGCCATGGGGGCACGATACCGCAAGCGCCGACGGAAGTCAGCAAGCGTCAGTGATTCACGCCGAGCAGAGCCTGCACCTTCTCGATGACCTTGGCCGGACTGAAGGGCTTGGTGATGTAGCCGTCCGCGCCCGCGGCTTGACCCTGCTCGCGGTCGCTCTTGGACGCCCGGGCTGTCAGCAGGATCACAGGCACGCTCTTGGTGCGCGGATCCAGCTTGAGCCGTTTGCAGGTCTCGAAACCGTCGCCGCGCGGCATCATCACGTCGAGGATGATGAGGTCGGGTTTCTCTTCTACCGCCTGCGCGAACGCTTCCTCGCCGTTACCCGCGGCGATCACCTGGAAACCCTCGGCGTCGAGGCTGAAATCGAGGATATTGCGAATGTTGAACTCGTCGTCGACGACCAGGACTTTCTGCAAGACCATGCCTCCCGTGCGTGGGTCGTTCTCCTCGCATCCGCGACAGCGTTCAGTCGCGCACGAGCACGGCCGGATGGGCCGGGGCCGGGCGCTTGAGATCCTCGCCGTCGTCGGCGCGTTCGCGAAGCTGTTCCACCTGCGTCCTCCGTGCCGTCGCTTCCTCCAGGAACACGCCCGCCAGGCGCGGGCAGTAGCGAATGCCCACGAGACTGCGGATCTCCTCGAGGGCGAGATGCAGCGGCACGGCGGGCCGGTAGGGACGGTTCTGGAGCAGGGCGCGCAGGCTGTCCGCCAGAGCGATCAATCGCGAGCCCAGCGGGATCGCCTCGCCCGCCAGGCCGCTGGGATAGCCGCGGCCGTCGTAGTGCTCGTGGTGGTGAAGGATCATCTGCCGCACCTTGGACGGCGGCCGCAGCGGCGCCAGAGTCACGAGGCTCGCCTGCACATGGCGTTCGAGCTGGGAACGCTCGTCTCCGGTGAGCTCACCTTCCTTGTTCAGCAGGTACGGCGGCACGCAACCCATGCCGGCGTCGTAATACTGCAGCGAGAACGCGAGGTGGCGGAGCTCCTCCTCCGACAGATCGAGTCGGCGCGCCGTGGCGAGGCAGGTCTCGCGGCACACGGCGGCCACGTCGGTATGGTGCAGGCAACCCACCGACGTGGTGGTGCGCAGGGCTTCCTGGATCGCGGCGAACTCGCGCGAGGTATCGGTATGCGCATCGAAGCGTTCGAGCAGGTAAGCCAGACGCGGCGCCATGGCCTCGAGAAAGACGCGATCGTCGTCGTCGAGAGGACGACCGTCGAGGCGGTTGTTCACCATGACCACGCCTATGACCTGATCGTCATGCTTCAGCGGCACCACGAGCAAGGAATTCGTGGTGTAGCGGCCTCGCTCGCCCATCTCCGGCAGCACCGGGTCGGCCTTCACGTCCGCGACCAGCAAGGTGCGGCCGCTCACCCACACACGGCCGGCGTAGCCTGCCCCTCGCCGCAGCCGCGTGCTCTGGACCACGGCTTCCGGCAATCCGAGGGCGGCGCGAATGATCAGATGCTCACAGCCAGCGTCGGGCGTCATCAGCGACACCAGCTCCACGCCGACGTTCTCGCCGATCCAGTGCAGCAGGCGCTGCAGGAACTGCCGTGGATCCGCGAAGTCGGCGCTCACCGCCAGCGGCGTCGCCGGCACCACCACCGGAGTTCGCCGCGGCAGCAGCACCGTGAACCGCGTCCCGCACGGCGGAATGTTCTCCGCCCAGATGCGGCCGTCGTGGTAGCTCACGATGTCTTGGCAGATAGCCAGACCCACGCCCTGCCCGTTGTGCTCCCGGGTAGCGGTGTCGTCCACCTGGTAGAACTGCTCGAAGATCGCGTGCAGATGCTCCTCGGGAATTCCGATGCCGGTATCCGTCACCTCGATACGCACCGCCGTACCCTGCTCGCTCAGATGAAGGCGCGCCTGACCGCCGTCGGGAGTGAACTTGAGCGCGTTGCCCACGAGGTGCTGCAGGAGCTGCTGGCAAAGCACCGCGTCGACCTCGAGGTCGATCGATTCGGCGGTGGCGCCGATCGCGAAGTCGATTCCCTTGTTCCGCGCCTGCTCGTGCCAGCTCTCACTGAGCCGGCGCGCCAGCGCGACGATATCGGTATGCACGCGCTGGAGACGTGCCTGGCCGTCCTCCATCCGATCGAGCTGCAAAAGATCGTCGATGATGGCCGACAGTCGTTCGCCCTCCTTGGTGACGATGTCGAGGAACTCTTCACGCGTCGCGGCCGGCAGCGTATCGCCCTTGCGCCGCAGCATCTCCGTGTAGGCGAGCATCGACGTGAGCGGCGTGCGCAGCTCATGGCTGACGTTGGCGAGGAAGTTGCTCTTCATGTCGCCGAGACTCTTGAGCTTCTCCGACACCTGCGCCAGCTCAGCGTTGTTGCGGGCCAGCCGATCGTGCGCTTCGGCCGACTCGAGCGCGTTGGTCGCGAAACGCGCCAGGAACTCGAGATGCCGCACGCAGACCAGATCAGGCAGCTTCCCGCTCGCGGGCGCCCAGGCCTCGAAGAATCCATGCACGTCGCCCGAGATCGCCACGAGCGGCACGATGAGGCGCAGGCCGGACGGCCAACCCTCGTGGGCGATCGGCGGCACGCTCGGGCCGTCGTCCTCCCACTGAGGCACGGCCTGCGGATCCACGAGAAAACTGTTCGACACTCGATTCGGCGCGGTTGCGAAGCGGAGATACTCGTCGTAGGACACCTGCGAGCTGGCGATGAACGCTTTGGCGGCGTCGTCGATACCGACGAACGCCCGCGCCTCGAAGGCCTGGGTCGACGGCGAATAGATGTGCAGCGCCACCTTCTGGAGCCCGAAGATCTCCTGCACGTGCTCGACGATGCTCCGCTGCAGCTCCGCGACGATGCGCAGGGACCCGAAATCGATGGCCCCGAGCAGCACCCGCTCCAGGGTGTGATTGCGCGCCACCACCTGATCGTTGCGGATGCGCTCGTGCTTCATCGCCGCGGCGGCCTCGCTCTGGCGCCGATCCGCCGCGGCCGCCGACTCGGCGAGACGCGTCTGCTCGGCGAGCATGGCCGCTTCGCGCCCGCGCAGCTCGGACTGCTCGCACATGAGGCGATCGACGTGCTCGGAAAGGATCAGCCCGCCCAGCGCGGCCAGCCCCAGCACGTGGCAAACCGCCGCCACGAGGTTGCGCGCAAGCAGCGGCGCCGTCTCGGCGCCGCCGAGGAGACCACAGAACACGCCCACCAGCAGCAGCGCCAGTACCGCAACGAGCGAACCCTGGCGGCGCCGGGTTGTGATCACCTGGTTCAATGCCGAGATCGCCATGCCTACCAGGGCGAGGTCGATCACCGAGAGGCCGGCCGAGACGATCGGTTGCAACGCCACGCCGTACTCGTGCGCCAGCGCCTGCAGACTGGCCCCCACCGCCGTGATCAGGCCCAGGAACCGCAGCCGTCGCCAGGGCGACGACTGCGTCCCGGCCCAGGCGAGATGCCCCACGAAGGCGATCCAGACCCCCAGGCAGATCTGCGCCACCAGGTACACGGTATCCAGGGTGGACCCCAGAACCGGTAGGTGCGCCATCGCGCCGAAGTTGGCCAGATTCGCCAGGACGAACATGACGACTCCGCTAGCTCCCGAGCTGCGTCCGGGCAGCCAGCAATTCGCGCACGCGCTCGATGAGCCGTACGACGGTGAACGGTTTGCGCATATACAGGTTGGCGCCCGCCTCGCTCATGGCGCGGCGCGTAGGCTCGTCGGTGCGGGCCGAGAGGGCGATGATGATCGTGTCCGCGTAGGTGCGGTTGCGCCGGATCAGACGCACCGTCTCCACGCCGTCCAGACGCGGCATCATGATATCCATGATCACCACGTCGGGGCGCAGATTACTCAGCTTGTTCATGCAGTCCATACCGTCGACGGCGCGCGACACGAGGAAGCCCTCCTCGCGGAACGTCTGCTCGAGCAGCATCGAGATGGGGGCCTCATCGTCGACGATGAGGATGCGCTCGCCCATGGCCTAGTCCTTTCCCCGGCTCGTCACCGGATCGCTCGTAGGCGCTGCCACGAGTCCCTCGGCACGCAGCACGTCGCAGAAAGCCGCCACCACGACCGGATCGAACTGGGTGCCGGCCTGCCGCTGGATCTCGGTAATGACGTCGGACAACGGCCGCCGGTCGCGCCACGGTCGCTGCGAGATCATTGCGAAGAATGCGTCGACGACGGCGAGGATGCGCGCGCCCAGCGGGATGTCGCCGCCGGCGCGCCCCTCCGGATAGCCGGTGCCGTCCACGCGCTCGTGGTGATGCAGGATGACGTCGCGCAACTCGGGCACGGCCACCAGAGGACCGAGCACGTCGAGTCCACGCCGCGGATGCCGGCCCACCTCGTCGCGCTCGTCGTGGCTGAGATTGCCGGACTTCATCGTGATCGTGTGATCGACATCGGCCATGCCGACGTCGTGCAGGGCCACGGCATACTGCAGGTGACGGATCTCGCCGCCTCCCATTCCGAGGGCATACGCCGTACGCGTGAGCAGGCGCATCGCGAACGGATCGGCCGTGGGCACGCCGCTGCGTCGCAGGTTTCCGAGCACCCGCAGCGCCTCGCCGACGGCGGCCGGGCTCGTCGACGTCTCGCAGGATCGTTCCACCGCGGTCAGCGCTGCCCCGAGGGCCTCGCCCACCACGCGCAGCATCACGGCCTCGTCGTCGCTGAACGTGTGCGCACCCGCGCGCCGCGCGGCCAGCACGATGCCCAGCGTCTCGCCTCCGGAGACGAGAGGCGCGGCCAGCCAGCCCGTATCGTCAGGTGCCGGTGGCAACGTGGGCCACGGCACGGCCTTGCCGCCCGGTGCCTCGTGCACAACCTCGCCCGTGGTCATCACGTGGGCGAGCCGGCCGTCGGGATCGGGCAGCACCATGCCCGGCCGCACGCGTGGCAGCCCTTGCGATGCCCGGGGCGCCAGCGCGCCACCCTCGCCCGTGCGCATGCAGATGGCCGTGGCGCGGCCATCGGTGAGTTCGGCCGCCAGGCGCAGCCCATAGGCGTGGATCGCGCGAAGCTGGGAAGGGTCGACGCCCGCAGCAGCGAAACGGTCGGGACGGTTGGAGTGGTGCTGCACCTTCGGCAGCAGCACGGTGAAAACGCTGCCCCTGCCGGGACGGCTACGGACGTCGATGAAGCCGTCGTGCAGGTCGACGATGTCCTTCACGATGCTCAGGCCCAGCCCGCTGCCCGGTACGCTGGCGGCCGACTGGGTGCGGTAGAAGCTCTGGAAGATGGCGCGCAGCTCGCCCGGAGGGATGCCGGGCCCGCTGTCCGTCACCGAGATGCGCATGAGCGCCGCATCCTCGCGCGCGGCGATCGCGATGCGACCACCGTCGGGCGTGAACTTGATGGCGTTGCCCACCAGGTTGATGAACACCTGGCGCAGCAGATCAGGATCTCCCGCCACCGCCGGCAACCCGGCTGCCAGCCGGCAGGACAGGTGCTGATCCCGAACCGTCGTCTGCGGCGCGAGGGCGCGCAACGTGTCCTGCAGGAGCGCGCCGACATGGCACGGGCGGCGCTTGAGCAGCGGACGCGAGCGGTCGCGGTGCGAGAAGTCGAGGAGACGGTCGACCATGCGCAGTAAGCGATCGGCCTCGGTGCGCAGCACGGCGAGGAATTCCTCGCCGTGCTGGAACGACGGGTCGTCGATGCTCGTGGCAAGCACATCGGTGTACGCCATGATCGATGTCAGCGGCGTCTTCAGCTCGTGCGCCGCCACCGCGGCCAGACGGCCCCGCAGGCGTTCGATGCGCGTGAGGGCCTCGGCCTCGGCCCGCGCCGCGGTGAGGAGCGACGTGGTTTCCGCCTGCAGGCGTCGGAAACCCAGCAGCGGCGCCAGCAACTCTCCCACAGTCGCCAGAGCGGCTCCAAGTTGGCGAGCGAGCGCCGCGTCCTGACCGTGAGGCTCGTCGAGGCCGAGCAAGATGATTTGCTCGATGCTCTCCGGGTCAGGATAGCCGGCGGCGAACCAGCCCCCGCAGCCGCGCGAGAGGTCGGAGGGGAGTCCCCAGGCGATGATGTCGGACCCGCGCCCGCACACCTGGCGCTCCGGCGAAGCCTGCAGCCGCTGCCAGAGATCGCCCGCCGCGTTCGGCGGCGTGACCCACTGCGCACGCGCGTCCGGGCGTTGCCAGACCACGCAGGACGTCGGCGCGTCGATCGGGTAGAGCGCCTGCGCCGCGGTGCCCCGGCTCAGCAAGAGAGAGAAGCTCACCCCGGGGGTGTCGGACCATACCCGCGCCAGTTCCTCGCGCAGGATCCGCCACGCCGCCGGATCGCCCCAGCCGCCGCGCAGACGATGGCGCGCGCGATCACAGGCGAGACGGCCGGGATCGGTGGTATGGTCGCCTTCATGGCGATCAAGGGTGCGGGTCATCATCACCCTCCGGCCGGGGTGGATTCTCACTCGTCGCCACGCCGGTACCCAGGAGTTGCGGAGGCTCGTTGGTGGTGCGGCGTTCCTTCACCACCACGCTGCCGTCCATGGACTTGCCGTAACGCTTGAGCTCGGCCAGGGTGTCGCTCAGAGCGGCCTGGTGCGCGAAACGCCCATGCGCGTCGGTGATGAGGGACACGGTGAGCGTGATCAGCGGCACCTGTTCCATCCCGCCTGCGCGGTTGGTGGCCTCCAGGTAGCCGTTCTCCTGATCGCGCGGATCGTGGAGGCCCGGCACCCGGGCGTCGAAATCGCGGATGATGCGCAACGCTAGCGACTCGGCGCACTCGCTGTCGCAGGTCATGACGAAGTCGTCGCCACCCACATGGCCGATGAAGACGTTGCGGTCGCGCGCGTCGCGCGCGGCGCTACAGAGCACGTGCGCCAGCATGGAGATGGCCTGGTCGCCGCGCGAATAGCCATAGTGGTCGTTGAAGCTCTTGAAGCGATCGATATCGAGGTACATGATCGCGAAGGCTTTACCGGCATCGATACGCCGCTGGGCCTCGCGGGCGATCGCCAGGTTGCCCGGCAGCCCGGTGAGCGGGTTGGCCTCGCGCTGCGCGCGCACGCTCTCCAGCATGTTGTGCATACGCAGCAGCAGTTCTTCCTGATTGAAGGGCTTGGTGACGTAGTCGTTGGCGCCCCCGCGCAGCCCCTCCACCTTCTCGCGGCTGGTGCCCTTGGCGGTGAGCATGATCACCGGCACGCGGGCCGTTTCCAGGCTGGCCCGGATGCTCCGCAGGACAGAAAATCCATCCATACGTGGCATCATGACATCCAGGAGCACCAGATCGGGCGAAACGCGATCCAGGGCGTCCAGCGCCTCCTGGCCGTCTGCAGCCATGATGACCCGGTACCCCTCCTGCTCCAGCAAGTACTGGAGAATACGGCGGATATGTGGTTCGTCGTCGGCCACCAGGATGGTCTCGCGCTCCACCGTCACCTCGGCCTCCTGCGGCATGCAATATGAATGACCAGCGCCGGTCGAAGGCGCGTTCCCCGGTCGGCAAGCAAGGCTCGTGCCCTGCGCGCCCCGGTGAGGCATGTCCAGTCAGGAGGAGAAACATCAAGAAACAGGCGAGCTTAGACCTTCAGCGCCACGACGCCAGGGGCGCCCGCGCGAAGCTGTCGAGATCGAGGCCATCGTGCCGGCCGGCATGCAGGTGACAGAAGCCGGCGTAGGCGATCATCGCCGCGTTGTCGGTGCAGTACTCCCGCTCCGGGGGCACGAAGTGCAGACGCCGCCGCCCGGCCTCCTCGGCCACCCGCTCGCGCAGGTCGGCGTTGGCCGCCACGCCGCCGGCCAGGTAGACGGCGCGCACGCCGTGCTGATTCGCGGCCTGGAAGAGCCGGTGGGTGAGCACGTCGACGATCGCGTCCTGGACGGCGCGGCACACGTCGGCCACGTCTTGATCGGAGAACGGTCTCGGCAGCGACTCCACCGTGAGACGTACCGCCGTCTTCAGACCACTGAAGCTGAAGATGAGCCGCCGATCCTTCAGCAGGGGGCGCGGCAGGTCGAAGCGTCGCGGATCCCCGTCGCGGGCGAGGCGGTCCACGTGCGGCCCCCCGGGATAGGGCAGACCGAGAAGCTTGGCGCTCTTGTCGAAAGCCTCACCCGCCGCATCGTCGAGGGTGCCCCCCAGCCGCTCGTAACGCCCGATCTCGCGCACCAGCACCAGCTCAGTGTGGCCGCCGGAGACCACGAGCACCACGGCCGGCAGCACGAGATCGGCGGAAAGGGCGTTGGCCAGGATGTGGCCCTCGATGTGGTGCACGCCTACGAGGGGCCGCTCGGCCGCGCGCGCAAGCGCCTTGGCCGTGGACAGCCCCACGAGCAGAGCACCGATGAGGCCGGGGCCGGCCGTGACGGCGATGCCGTCGAGGTCGCTCAGCGCGATTTCACGACGCTTGAGCAGCAGGTCGACCAGCGGCAGCAGGTTTACCAGGTGCGCGCGCGAGGCCAGCTCCGGCACCACGCCGCCGAAGACATCGTGCAGGTCCACCTGCGACGACACCAGGTTTTCCGCCACGCCCGCGGTGCTGTCGTAGAGGGCGACGCTCGTATCGTCGCAGCTCGTCTCGATGCCGAGCACCCTCAAGACGCCACCTCCGGCGGGACCGGCGCACCGGCCGTCGGCCAGAGGCGCCGACGCAGCGCGACATCGCCCGTGGACGCGTCCTCGAGCACGGCGAGCACACCGGCCACCTCGTCGGCGATCTCGCGGGTGAGCACGCCGCGTCGTCCACGCGCGGCAGCCGCCCGCTCGCCGGCCATGCCGTGCACGAGGGCGCCGAGCAGAGCCGCCTCGCGCGCGGTCGCGCCCTGAGCGAGGAACGCGCCGATCACGCCCGTGAGCACGTCGCCGGCACCGCCGCGCGACAGTGCATCGTCGCCGAAGGGGTTCACGTGCAACGCGCCATCGGGTGTGCCGATCAGGGTAGGCGAACCTTTCAGCAGTAGCACCAGGTTCCAGCGCGCCGCCAGCTCGGGCACGAGCGAGAAGCGCCGGGCCACGACATCGGCCGGCGTGGTGCCGATGAGACGCGCCAGCTCGCCGGGATGCGGCGTGAGCACGACCTCGCGTCCCGCCCCCGCCGGTACCTGGCCCTGGCGGGAGAAGGCGTTGAGTCCGTCGGCGTCGATCACGTGCGGCAACGTGAGATCGCGCGCGAGATCGAGCACGAAGCCGTCGGTCCGCGGATCGTCGCCCAGGCCGGGCCCGATCGCCACCGCGCGCTGGTGGGCGAGCAGATCCGACAGGGCGGGCGCGGCGACCGGCGCCAGCGTCTCGCCGCTGGTCATCGCGAGCGGCCGCAGGATCGCCTCCGGCAGGGCCACATGCAGGGGCACCTCCAGGCACGACGGCACGCCGAGCGTGAGCATGCCCACGCCCGTGCGCAGGGCGCCCAGACCCGTGAGCTGCGCGGCACCGCCATAGGCGCGCGAACCCGCCAGTACGAGCAGCGTGCCGCACTGGTTCTTGTGCGCGAATGTCGGCCGCGGCGGGAGCATGGCGAGGTACGCCTCGATCGCGGGCAGATGCCAGTTCGCCGTATGCGCCGCGCAGACCTCCGGTGCGAACCCGATGTCCACGACCTTGAGTGCGCCCACGAAGTCGCGACCCGGCGGGAGCAGCAGCCCCAGCTTGGGCAGCCCCACGGTGATCGTGCCATCGGCGCGCACGGCCACGGGATCCACGCGGCCGTCGTCGCCGCTCACGCCCGAGGGGATGTCCACCGCCAGCACGGGCACCGAGAGCTGGCCGATCGCCTCACAAAGCGCGGCGTACTCGGCCTGGAGCGGCAGGCTGACACCGGTGCCCAGGATCGCGTCGATCACGAGCCGGGCGCCATCCGCCAGATCGCGCACCTGCCGCGCCCAGTGGCCGCGCTCGCCGGGCACGACGGTCACCGCCGCCGGCAGGCGATCGTGGTTGTGACGCGCCTCCTCGCTCAGTTTGGCCGGCTCGGCCAGGAGCAGCACCGTCACCGTCTCGCCCACCTCGGCGAGCAGGCGTGCCATCACCAGTCCGTCGCCGCCGTTGTTGCCCTTGCCGCACACGACCACGATGGAGTCGCCGGGATCGCTGCCAAGCCAGCCACCGTCGAAGACCTCGGCCACCATGGCCGCCCCCGCACGTTCCATGAGCTTGAGGCCGGGCGTGCCGGCGGCGATGGTCTCGCGATCGATGGCAGCCATCTGCTGGGCGGTGGCGATACGCATCAGGTATCCTCCCGGCCGGCCGCCGGGTTGGCGGCGTTGAGGCGATCCAGCACGTCGAGGAGCTGTGCCAGATCGTCGATGACAAACTCGGCCAACGCGGCCGCGTCCTTCTCGCCCTGGTCCGGCGTGCGGTAGGGCGGCGCCTGGTCGCCATAGCGGGCGTAGACGGTGTGCAAGCCCAGATCCCGCGCTCCCAGGATATCGCGCGACGGCCAGTCGCCCACCATCACGGCGCGCTGCGGGCCCACCCCCAGCTCGGTGAGCGCCATCTGGAAGGGGCCCGGCGCCGGCTTGCGCGCTCCCGTGTCGTCGAAGGTGAAGACGCCGTCGAAGGTGTGCTGCAGGCCGAGACGGCACAGGCGAAGCCAGGCCTCGAAGCGCGGCGCATCGCTCACAACGGCCAGCCGGTAACCTTCGCGCAGGAGCCGATTCAGCACCATGGTCGCGTGCGGATAGAGCACCTGCGATCCATCCCGCGCGCGGCGGTAGGCAATGACTGCGGCGGCGAGGATGCGGTCGTGCACCTCGCCCATCGTCTCCTTGAGGAACCGGTCGAACACCCGCTGGTACTCGATGCCCTCGGCCTGGTAGATGGCATAGATGCGCCGGTGGGCTTCCTCGCAGGGCAGTGGGAGCCCGGCGTCGATCATGGCGTCGGCGGCGGCACGGATGGCGTCGTCCTTGGCCTTGATGAAGTCGGTCAGCGTATTGTCGAGATCGAAGATGACGGCCTCGATGGCGCGGCTGGACACGGGACACCTTCCTTGCCGGGGGATCGCCCGAGCGATATTAATGACAGACGCGGCTGCTGCCAAGGCACGGTGGTGCCGCATCACGGACGGAAGCATGCACGACACGCCACCGCCGCATCCAACCGACCCGCTAGGCGGGCTCTGGCGCACCTGGTCCACGACCCGGTTCGTGATCTTCGCGTTCCTGCTGCTCGCGGCGTCGTTCCTGCTGCAAATCCTGGTCTATGGCCTCACGAACGACATCTTCCTACCCGTGCTGGTGGCCGATCTGGTGGGCGTGATCCTGCCCTGCTGGCACGCCGCACGGGAGGCCGGCGGAACGCTGGGACGTGATTTTCACCTCACGCGGCCCGAACCGCTGACCCTGGTGGCAGCCGTGATCGTGGCGGTGGCCGCGCTGGTGCCCACGTCCTTCCTGGCCGAGCTGTCGTCACGCATCCACGCCGTCGACCCGCAGTGGGTGCTGTTCTACCAGAAGAACCTGCCCGGCCACTGGCCGGGGATCGCTCTGGCGGCGGTCACCGTGGTCGTGGTCGCGCCGCTGGCAGAGGAGTTGCTCTTTCGGGGCGTCGTCTACAGGCTGGCACGCCGCACCTGGGGCCCGTGGCCGGCAGCCCTCGTCTCCGCCCTGGCGTTCGGCCTCATCCACGGGGAACCCTGGTTCCTCTTCGGCCTCATCGGTCTCGGCCTGCTCTTCGCCTTCCTCTACGAGACCACCGGATCCCTGCTCGCCACCGTGATCGCCCACGGCGTCCACAACGGTATCTCCCTCGCCCTGATGGTGGCGCAACGCGACGAGCTCGGCGACTCTCTCGATCCCCATGCGCAGGACTGGCTGTTCCTGGTGCTGTCGGCGGTGGCGCTCGCGGTCACACTGATCGTGCTGAGGCGGCGCGGGCATGGACTCGGCGAGACACGTTGACGCTTCACGGAAACGGGCGCCGCAATTCCCCCGCGACGGTGCTCAGGACCCCAGCAACTGCGGATTGAGCCGCCATACCGCGAAGTTCAGCGCTGAGGCGAAGCTGACCCACATCAAGTAGGGAATGAGCAGCGCGCCGGACAGCGGGCTCACGCGCCAGAACAGCATCAGGGTCGCCAGTATGAGCAGCCAGAGCAGGACCACGTCGGCGAAGGCCAGGGCGCCCCGGTGCCAGCGGAAGAAGAGCCAGCTCCAGAGGGCGTTGAGCGCGAGCTGCGCGACGAAGAGGGAGAGCGCGAGCACGGCGCCGCGCAGTCCCGCGGTGCGCCACACGAGCCAGGCGGCGATGCCCATGAGGGTGTATAGCACCGTCCACACCGGCCCGAAGACCGTCGGCGGCGGCGACCAGTCCGGGCGTACGAGCTGGGCATAGAACGACTTGGCCTGGATCGACGCCACCGCGCCGATCGCGGCGGTGGCGTAGCTCACCACCAACCAGCCGATCAGTCCGATCCCCTGCAGTGCCTTCGTATACGTGACCATCGATCCTCAACTCGAGTGATCAGCGCCAGTCGCCGGTTCCCACGAACGCGGCCCATAAGAACGGGTGCACACTCCGCCCGCTGGCCCGTCGCTGGGCGAGGATGCGCCGCGACGCCTCTCTCAGGGCGACAGCCGAGCCGAAGCCGTCCTGGAGCCGTGCGCGGTAGAGTTCGGTCATCCACTCGCGGGTCGCAACATCCTCGACGGGCCACAGGCTCATGATGACGGTGCGGGCGCCGGCGATCTCGAAGGCGCGTTGCAATCCGAAGACGCCCTCGCCCGGCAGCGTCTCGCCGAGGCCGGTGTCGCAGGCCGAGAGCACGGCCCAGTCGACGCCGTCGAGGTCGAGCGTCGAGATCTCCTCGGCGGTGACGATGGCGTCCTCCTGGCCGGGCTGTGCCTCGGCTCGGCGGTTGGCCCCGGCCAGCGCCAGGCCCGCGAGCAGGAGCGGATCGTCGGGGAAGTCGGATGTGCTCGCCTGGCAGTCGCCGGCGAGGAACCAGCCATGGGTCGCGACGTGCAGGAACCGATGGCCGGGCAACGAATGCTTGAACGCGTCCTCGGTGGCCGCCGCGCCACTGAGCATGGTCACCGGGCCGCTGGCCAGCGCCGCGATCGCCTCGCACTCCTGCCGCGTGCCCGGCAAGGGCGTGAAGCGATGGGTGACGAAGTCGGCGCAACCGGGAAGCCCCCCGCGCAAAGCTTCGGCTGCCGGATCCGCCGGCGAAGGGTCCATGGCGAGGTCGAAGTCCGGATCGCCGACGAGGACCAGGCCGCGTCCGGCCGGCCCCGACACGAGGTCGAGTCCTTTCTCGCGGCTGAGATAATGGATCACGGGGTCGTGCTCGACGAGGAAGCCACCTTCGGTGTCCGGAAGCGCGGCCAGCGGCAACAGGTGCAGGTCGCCGGACGGCACGACGAAGACGAGCGACGCATCCCCCAGGCATGGTGTCAGCGGATCCCAGATCGCGGTCCGGAGCCGGCCGCCCGTCGCCAGGTTGGTCGCCAGCGCCTGCTCCGCCATTGCCGGCACCGGGACCCGGGCAGCGGCCAGGCCGGCACGCCACCGCGTCACCAGACTGTCGATGGTCGCGGCAGGCCCCAGATCGATGGCACGCTCCCCGGTCGCCGCCAGGACGAACCCGCAGTACCAGGGCACCGATTGCGTGCCGCGCACGCGCCCGAAACGCTGGTACGCCACCAGGGTGGCGCCGGTTGGTAGAGCCGCGCGCACAGCGTCCAGACCCTCGTCGCGCCCGCGCGCGGCGGTCCGGTAGCTGGCGCTACGTGCGGCAAGCGCCGTTTCCGCCTCGCGCTTGCGCAGCTTCGCGTCCTGGAGCATCTGCGCGAACTGTGTGGGGAGGCGGTCGGACATGCCGCGCACGTAGAGGTCGGCGAGCTGACTGCGCGCGGCATGCACCGCGTCCGCGAGCTCGCGCGTCGTATCGTCGTCCGCCGATGCGACCGCACGCCGGCGCGACACGAGTTCGTCCAGCACCATGCCGCGCGAACGGATCACGCGATCCCAGACCTTCGCGACGGCGGCGCGGTCCGGCCCTTGCTCCAGCAACGCGGATATCGCCAGATCGAGCCCCTTCACTCGCGACAGCGCGAATTTCTGCGCGACGTTCTCGCCAAGCGTCTGCACGACGACGCGAAACTGCTGCGCCGCGAGATCCTCGGTGGTCAGCGCGTCGGTCAGAGCGGCGTCGGCACGCCCCTGGCGCAGACGGATACTCGAGCGGTTGGCATGGAGGCTCGCCTCGACCTGCGGATCGATCACGACCGCCGCGCCGTCGAGCGCGCTGTCGAGCAGGGCGGCGGCTGTCCTCAGATCGCCGCGGGCGGCGCGGATCGAGGCCAGATCGCTGCGTACCTCGGCCACCCGGTAGTGGTCGTCGCCGACGGCGTCGATCAAGCCGGGCAAGCAGTGTTCGAGATGCGTGCCGGCGGCGTCGAGGTCGCCGGCCCGGCGCTCGACCATCCCGAGGTACGCCTCCGTGGTCAGGGCGCTCGGGTGATCGGCCCCGAGCGTCCCGGCGACCAGGCGCAACGATTGCTCGAGGATCTGCCGGGCCTGGACCACCTCGCCGAGGGACTCGTGGGCGATGGCGAGGTTGTTCAGGACGTCGCACTCCTCCGGGTTCTCGAGACCGTAGGCGGTCTCGTACCCCGCGCGCGCGCGCTCGAAGTATCTGAGCGCCACCTCGTGGTCGCCGAGGCCCTGGGCCACCTGCCCCAGACCGGTGAGAACGCCGATGACATTGGGCCGCTGGCCCATGTCGTTGGCCTCGTAGATTGCGAGGGCGCGCTGAAAGAGAGGCTCGGCGCCGCGCAGGTCCCCGAGGGACAGCAGGTTGCTGGCCTGCGACATGCAGGCGAACGCGGTGAGGGGATGGTCGGGTCCGGACACCTTCTCGATGCAGGCGAGCGCCTTGCTTCCCGCCGCTCGCGACGAGGCGAGGTCGCCGAGGAGGCGGTCGATGTGCGCGAGGTTGGCGTAGGCCGCGCCGACCCTGGCCGTGGTCAACCCATGGGCCGCCTCCATCGCCGCGGCGACATGCGCAAAGTAAGGTCGGGAATCCGCGAGACGGCCTGCCGACGCCAGCGCGATGGCGAGCACGGCCTCGGCGTCATTGATCGCGGTGTCGCCGGGATCGAGCAGCCGCTGCCGGATCGCCAGCGCCTTCTCGCACATGGGGATCGACTCCGCGGCCCGGCCGTCCAGCCGCAGCTTCGCCGCCCGCGTCATGATGGCGGCGGCTTCGTACAGACCGTCGGGATCGCGCGCCTCGGTGATGGCGAGCGCGCGGCGTGAAAGCTCGTCAGCCGCCGGTTCACTACCCCGCCCCGCCGCCCCCAGCGCCCGCACGTGACGATCGAGGCAGCGCGCCAGCTCGAGCGAGTCGGGTCCGTACACCCGCGACCAGAGCGCCCCCAGCGACTCCGCGGCGGCAACACCGGCGTCGTACTTCCCATCGTGAAAGAGATCGTCGAGCGCCTGCAGGCTGATCGCAACGGAATCGGGCGTGGCCGGCGCGGCCTCGGCGTGCGCGCACGTCCCCGCGCCGAGCCAGGGCCCGTAGGCGAGGAACGTGATCAGCAGGAACCGGTTGACCATGGCGTGCTTCCCTGCACCGCGTCTGGTGGCAACGGGCGCTTTGCGGCAAGCTAAGGCCATCGGGGAACGGGCGCCATGCGTGGCGCGTGGACTCGCCGGGATGACGCGCACGGCGGACGTTGGTCTCGTCGCGCCGAGCGTGCCGGTCAAGGTGAAGACGCGCGGGCCGACACCGAAGCTGTCGCACACGAGCCGGCAGGTGCCGCCGGTCGCGTGATACGCGAGGCGGCGAACGCACGAGCCCCCGGAGCGCCTTCGCACCCCGGGGGCTCTCCATCATCAGCGCCGTCTACCGCACCAGTACCAGCCCGCGCGTGTCGATGGTCTTGCCATCCACGCGCAGCCGCGCGAAGTACGTGCCCGAGGCGCAGGGCCGCCCTCCCACATCGGCACCGTTCCAGTGCACCTCGTGCCGACCAGCGGCCATACTGCTCTCCGTGAGCACGCGCACGCGGTGGCCCTGGGCGTCGTAGATCGCCAGGTCCACGTCGGCCGCGCGCGGCAGGCTGAAGGGGACCACCGTCTGCGGGTTGAAGGGGTTGGGGTAGCACTGTTCGAGGACCGGACGCAGCGGTGGCGCCGCGGCGTCGTGGTCGGGTGTCGCGGTGGCCGGGCTGTACGGCTCGCCGAAATAGTGATCCAGGATGTAGGCGACATTCTGCGGCAACGCCGTGGCATTCAGCCTGTACGGGCGCCCCACGATGTACGCTAGCCGTCCACCGTCGGGACGATGCGTGCCGCCGAGCGGCGGCTCGACGATACAACCGGTGCCGCGCTCGCCGCTGAAGCCGCTGGTGTCCTTGAAGAGCAGGGTGGAGGTCGGACCCACTGCGGTCTGGAAGACGTCGTTGTACGACTGGGCGCCGGTGAAGCTCATGTCCACCAGGCCGGGCGCCACGGCCACGCAGTTGTCAAGGGTGGCGTCATGTTCGGCCCAGGTCACGCCGAGATAGGTGGACAGCGTCCCGGAGAGGAAGCTGGCGCCGCGCCGGCTCATGAGCAGCACGTTGCCGCCCGCTGCGAGGTACGACGGGATCGGTGTCTCCTGCCACAGCGGCAAGTCGCCGTTGTAGTCGTTGCCGATCCAGATCACGGCCGAGTACTGACCCAGGACGCCCGCCGGCACGGCGCCGTGACCGAGGGCCGGCGGCAACGTGGACGGGTAGCCGCCCGACGGCGTGGCAAAGCAATCCCAGAACGAGATCGGCGCGTCGCCCCAGAAGGCCTGCGCGAGGTAGGCGTTCTGGATCTCCGGGGAGTAGACGTTCCAGTCCACGCCGTTCACCAGCAGGATGCCATGATCGAAGGTGGGGTTGCTCACCGAGGTGTGCACCTGGCGCAGGATCCAGCGATCAGGGTCGAGTTGCACGTCGCTCACGGTGCCGGCCACGTCGAGCACGTAGCTCTCGCTGGCCTGGCTGTTCTCCACGCGCAGGTCCACCGTGCCCTGGTCGGTCGTCACGCGCAGCGGGATGGTCATGGTGAACAGGCCGGTGTCGGTCTGCACCTGGTCGATGGTGACCGAGATCTGATTCGCGCCAGGTCCGGGATTCCAGGAATACTCGTAGATCGGGAAGTATTCGCCGTAGATCCACTGCTGGAAGAACGCGTCGAGGTCGCGACCACTGACGGACTCCATCACGTCACGGAACTGCTCGGTCGTGGCGGAACCGTAGCCGTACTGCGCGCGGTACTGCGCGAGGCCGGCGAAGAAGTCGTCGTCGCCGAGCACGCCGCGCAGCATGTGCACCACCCAGCTCCCCTTGTTGTAGCTGAGGGCGGTGCTGAAGATGTTGTCGTGGTTGACGTCTTCCACGATGATCGTGCCGGCGCCGTAGTACGCGGCGGCGTCCATGTACTGCCGGTAGGCGGCCTCGCCCACCGATTGTTCCTTCCAGAACGCCTCGCACCACGTCGCGAAACCCTCGTTCAGCCAGATGTGCTGGAAGTTGGCGCACGTGATCATGTCGCCCCACCACGAGTGGGCCAGCTCGTGCGAGAGCAGGTCCTCGGAGTAGCCGCCCAGGCTCGTGCACGTCTGGTGCTCCATGCCGCCGCCCCACACGAACTCGGCCTGGCCGTACTTCTCGTCCACGAAGGGATATTCCCCGAAACCATGCGCGTAGGCGGTGATCATGGGCACGACGAGGGCATACGTGCTCTGCACGGCGTCGTAATGATCCGGGTAGACGAAATACTCCACCGGCATCGGGTCGCCGCCGTCCAGGCGCGGGTACATGTGGGAGAATTGCGTGTAGGGATAGCAGGCGATCGAGACGAGGTAGGTGGCGATGGGATAGTTCGAGTGCCAGTGCACGGTGTGCGTCGAACCGTTGTTCACGTCCCCGACCTGCAGCCCCTGGCTGGCGACGACGAGGTTGCTCGGCAGCGTGACACGGACGTCCAGCGAGTCCGCCTTGTCATCGTTGACGTCCTTGCACGGCCACCAGACGTGTGCGCCGAAAGGTTCACTCAGCGACCAGATCATGGGCTGACCGGCGTGGCTGTCCCAGCCGAAGAATTCGCCGGCGGGATTGCCGCTGTAGGTGAGCGCCACCGTGACGCTCTCGCCCGTGGCGTAGGCGCGGTCGAGGTCCACGGTCACGAGGTCGGCGGCGTGGGTCCAGGTGGTCGCCGCGCCGTTCACCGAGGCCGCCGTCACGGCCATGTTGGCCACCAGGTTCAGCTCGAAGGTGCTGATGCTCACGCCCGTCACCGTGGCCGTGGTGGTGACGGTACCGCCCAGCGTGCTGTTCGTGGGCGTGAGCGTGAGGTCGAGGTCGTAATGGGTGACGTCGTAGAGCGCCTGATTCGCGGTGGCCGGCGGTACGGCGAGCATGGCCTTGGCCAGATGTTCCTTCAGCGTCGCCTCGTCCTGGCGGTGCTGCCACAGGGTCTGGCGCAGGGCGTCGGGGTCATCGGAGGGCGCCGCGAAGGCCGCAGTCGCGGCGACGGCAAGAAGGACGACGAGGACGACACGCGCCCGCAAAGACAAGGCAAAGGTGGTCATGGAAGACTCCCGAGATCGGTGGCGACGGTGAGACGTGCGGCACGGGCCCGCGGTTGACATGCCTGGCCAGCAGATTGTAGCACAGAATCGCAAATATGACAGGGCTGAAGTCGGATCCACCGGCGCCAGGAGACCATCGCGCCGTGGTCCGATATTCCATCAATGAACGCACACATTCAGAACCAGGGTCGGTCTCGCGGGAACATCGTCGCGCCACGAGGTGTTGGCGCGCACACCGCGATGCAAGATTTCACCATCGACGAACGTGAGAGACCATGCCTCGCCCGTCCCTTCGTGCCCTCGCCGTGGCCATTGCGGTGGCCGCGGTTGCCGGCGCCGCTCTGGCCGAGCCGCCCCTCACCCACGAGAACCTCGACTGGGCCGCGCCGTGGCGGTGGGTGCATCTCGACAATGTCGATCCGGCGCAGGCGACGGTCTTCGAGTCGGCGCGCCGCGGCTGGTTGAAGGCTCTCGATCGCGACGATGGGCGGCGCGACGAGGGACTCCTCGGCGATGGACGACCGCTCTTCTGGAGCGCCCAGGGCGACAGTGTCGATTCCTACCTCACGTTCTATCCATTCCGTACCTGGAGCGACCTCGACGACCGCGTCGCCATGGTGCGCCGTACTAACGGCGTCGTGGGTGAGGATGCGGCGGCCGCGTACGACGCCGGCGATGCGGCCCTCGTGCCGCCACATCTCTGGCAGATCTGGCGGCGGCGTGCGGCGGCCGACATCGTCACCGCCGCCACCGACTCGCTCACCGAGCTGACGGCGAGCCGCGCTCGCGTCGAGCGGCGGCAGGTCGACTGGGTGCGGTGGGACGACTTCGAGCAATGCTGGGCCGCCGTGCAGGCCGCGCTCGCGGCCCAGGACTATCCGCTGGCTTGCCGTGTCTTCACGAACACGTATGGGGGGCCCCAGGGCGATATGGTGCTCATGTGGCTGGCCCCCGATGTCGCGCACTACCAGGCGGCGCCGACGCTCGCCGACGCGATCGCCCGCCAGCTCGGGCCCGAAGAGGGCGCCCGGCTCGTTGCCGACCTCGACGCTCTATTTCCCGCCCGCCAGACGTGGGAGATGACGCGGCGCGCCGATCTCTCGAACCTCGCAACAAGGAGTGTTTCGCCATGAAGATCTCGACTCGCGCGGTCCCGGCCACGGTTGCCCTGGCCCTCGCCGTCGCTCTCGCCCTGCCCGCCCTGGCCGCCAATCCAGGCTCCGTCACACTCAAGGGCGTGCCCCTGGAGCTGGCCGGTACCGGCGTCGCGATCGGCGATCCGGCGCCGAATTTCACGGCGTTGAACGGCTCATTCGAACCCGTCTCGCTCGCAGACTTCAAGGGGAAGACCGTGCTTATCAGCGCGGTGCCGAGCCTGGACACCGAGGTCTGCACGCTGCAGACGCGCCACTTCAATCAGGCCATCGCCAAGCTGCCCGCGAGCGTGGTCGTCTTGACGATCAGCATGGATCTTCCCTTCGCGCAGCAGCAATTCTGCGGCAAGGAAGACATCACGTCGATGGTGGTGACGTCCGACTCGGCGCGGCGCGAGTTCGGCAAGGCGTACGGCGTGTATATCCCGTCGCGCGGATTGCTCGCACGGTCGGTCTTCGTGGTGGGGCCTGAGGGCGTGCTGCGGTATGCGCAGATCGTGCCCGAGCTGACACAGGAACCCGACTACGACGCGGCGCTGGCCGCCGTGCGCAAGGTGGCGAAGGCGGCTGCGCACTAATCGGATTTGTGGAGCAGACCCTCGAGCTTCGATTTCGCAGCGTCGCTCACGTTCTGCCCCGGCGCATTCTTCAGGAGAGCGCCGAGGCGTCCCTCCAGCTCGCTGTCGAGGGCCATCCCGGCGGCTTTCTGGATGAGGCGCTCCAGCACCTGCTTGCCGATCTCCGCGGACGGCGCGCCGTCGGGTGCGCCCAGGTCGGTGAGCGTGAAGGCGGGCAGGTCTTGCGAGCGAACCTCGACACCGAGCGCCGAGGCGTCGGCCGTCACCTCGCCGCCCGTGAACCGTAGCGACCGCACGATCAGCGGCGGTGAGGGCTGATCGGGCTGCGACGTGGGCTTCGCCTCGTCGAGGCGATCGCGGATGATATCGAGGTTGCGACGGCCGTCCTTGGCGATCTCGTAACGCACTGTGGCGTCGTCCACCGTCAACTCCTGCACCACGTGCGGTTCCTTGCGCAGCGTACCGGTATCGAGATCGAGCACCAGCGTGCCCAGGGCCAGGGCATCCTGCCCGGAGAAGCCATCGGGGTTGGCGACGCGCAGGTCGTGGATGGTGACGCTGCCGTGACGGAGCTTCATCGTCACGCGGCCCACGCTCACCGACGTGCCTGTCAGGCGTGAGCCCTGCGTCTCGATGGCGCTGGCCACGATGCCGTCGAGCTGATTGCGCATGAAGAGGGCGATACCGGCCACCACGATCACGACGGCGACCACGATGACGATGACGATCCGACTCTTGCGCATGCAAGGCCCTCCCGATTGGTGTTCTTCCGCCGCTCCCAGCCGCGGCCCCCACTCCCAAGGAAGGCGCGCCGGGGCGATCCGGCCAATCATCGCAATTCCGGATTGACGGGGAGCGGATCCCGGGGCATGATCCAGGAGGTTCCCCATCTTCAATCCAGGGAGGTCGATCGATGCGTAAGGGTCTTTCCATTCTCCTGCTGGTCTTCGTGTTCACGATGGGCGTGGCGATCGGGGTCGACACCCAATCGGCCCAGGCCATCGGTGGCGGCGGATTCTGCTACTGGACCTGCGGCTGCAACGGCGTGCCGATCCGCTGCTGCTTCACGCCGCTCGGCGTGATCTGCTCCCCGGACCCGAACGGGCCGGTGCAGTGCCCGCAGATCGCCGACTGCTGAGCGATCTCCCACCTTGACGTTGACGCGCGCGGGCGGACCATCCGCCCTCGCCACGAGGTTGCGAACGCACGATGGCGCGCAGAATCCTGAAGGGGCTGGGCTGGCTCGTCCTGGTGGCCGCCGTGGGTGCTGCGGGTCTGTTCGTGGGCACACAGGTGCGTACGCGTATCGCGCCGCGTCCGCAGACGTTTCGCGCCGAGGACGTGCTCGACCACGACCTGCCGCAGGATGGCGATTTCCCCGACGTGACCGTGATCGATGCCGATGGTGAGCCACGTCGGTGCCGCGATCTCGTGGCTGGCGGAACCGTCGTGCTCTTCCTCGATCTCGAATGTTCCCCCTGCACCGACATGGCCCGCCGCTGGCAGGATGCTCTCGGCCGAGGCGTGATCGCGCCGGCGCAACTATGGGCCATCACCGTCTATCCCCGCGACGCCATCACGGCGTACCAGGACGACAACGGCTTCACGTTTCCCATCTACGAGGACCGCGACCAGGTCTTCCGCCACGACTACGGCGTGAAGCAGTACCCCCTGGAGGTCACCGTGGGCGCATCGGGCAAGATCCGCCGCACCACGTTCGACTCGGTCACCCCCATCGATCCCCACGCTCTCGCCGCACGCCTCGCACGCTGAGACCCGCCACGTCCATTTGCCTCGCCGGTACCCGATCGGGTATACTCGTGCGTCGGCCCCGCTTCCCCCACCTGTGAGGTTGTCGCATGTCGTCCCGCTGGTTCCGCCTCGCGCTGCCGCTCGTCGCTGCCGTCGTCCTCGTCGCCGTGCTCGTGCCGCGCCTGCGCGAGGCCTGGGAGCCCTGGGAACCGCCCACGTTCGAGGAGAGCGACGCGGTCTCACGCGAGCCGGGCGATGGGCTGCCACCGCGCACGCCGAACCCCTGGTTCTACACGGAGCGCGCGTATCCGCTGGGGCACATCGACCTCGCCAACTGGCACCGTGCACAGCTCCAGGCCACGGCGCTGCGGGCCGAGGCGGCCGCCAAGGGCGACCGCACGGCCTGGGAGTTGCGCGGCCCCACCAACATCGGCGGACGCATCACCGACATTGCCGTGGATCCGCGTAGCCCCCAGGTGGCGTTCGCGGGCGCGGCCGAGGGCGGCGTGCTGCGCACGCGCGATGGCGGTCAGTCGTGGACCCCGCTCCTCGACGACCAGGCGGCCCTCTCCGTCGGCGCGGTGTGCCTCGACCCCCAGGACCCCGACGTCGTGTACGCGGGCACGGGCGAGGTGAACCCCGGCGGTGGCAGCGTGGCCTACGGTGGCGTGGGCGTGCTGCGTTCGCTCGACGGCGGCGACTCGTGGCAGCCGCTGGGTCTCGAGAACGCTGGCTCGATCGGTCGGCTGGTGGTCGACCCCACCGATAGTCAGCGCATCTTCGCGGCCGTCATGGGCCACCTCTGGCTCCCCGGCCCGGATCGTGGCGTGTATCGCACCACCGACGGCGGCAGCACCTGGCAGCAGGTGCTGTACGTCGATGACACCACCGGCGCCGTCGATATCATCGTGCGGCCTGACGATCCGCAGGTGATCCTTGCCGCCATGTGGCAACGCATCCGTACGCCCGAGCTCTACGACTACGGCGGCCCCGGCTGCGCGGTATGGCGCTCGGATGATGGCGGCGACACCTGGCAGATCGTGGGCGGCGGCCTGCCCACGCCGGGCACGGATTCCGGACGCATCGGGCTGACACTGTGCGCCGCGCAACCCGACCGCATGTACGCCGTGTACGCCGATCGCACCGGTTATTTTGCAGGCCTTTACCGCAGCAACGACGGCGGCGCCACCTGGACCCGCACCAGCGACGGCGCGCTGAGCAGCGTCTTCGCGAGCTACGGCTGGTGGTTCGGCAACGTGCGTTGCCACCCGACGGATCCCAACACCGTGTTCGTGCTCGGCCTCGACTTCTTCCGCACGACCAACGGCGGCTCATCGTGGAGCGAGGTGTCGGATGGCATGCACGTCGACCATCACGCCCTCGCCTTCAGCACCGGCCTCACCCCGGTGATCTACGAGGGTAACGACGGCGGCCTCTACCGTTCGAACAACGGCGGCTCCGCGTGGGCCATGCTGCCCGACCAGCCGATCACGCAGGTCTACCGCCTCGCCCTCGACGCGCAGAACCCCGACGCGCTCTACCTCGGCGGTCAGGACATCAGCACGGTGCGCACGCTCACCGGCGCCCTCGACGACTGGAGCACCATCTTCGGCGGCGACGGCTTCCAGCCGCTGGTGCATCGGCTGAACGGCGACCGGATCTGGGCGCAGTTCCAGTACGGTTCGGTCTACTACTCGTCCAACGGGGGGCAGTCGTTCTCGTACGCTGGCAGTGGCATCAGCGGCAGCGATCGCGTCGCGTGGAACGCCCCGCACGTCCAGGACCCCACCGACACCGAACGGCGCTACTTCGGCACCAGCAGGCTCTACCGCAACAGCGGCAACACGAGCTGGACGGCGATCAGCGGCGACCTCACGGGCGGCCCGCACCACGGTCAGAGCGGCCAGGTGGACGGCACGCTCACGGCGATCGGCGTCTCGCCCATCGACGGCCAGGTGATCTGGACCGGCAGCGACGACGGCCGCGTGCACGTCACCACGAGCGGCGGCGGCACCTGGACCGACGTCTCCGCCGGCCTGCCCGATCGCTGGGTCACGAGCGTCCACAGCGATCCGTTCGTGCGCGAGACGGCCTATGTCACCGTGAGCGGGTTCCGCTGGAACGAGCCGCTGCCCCACGTCTACCGTACCACGGACCTGGGCGCGACCTGGCAACCCATCGCCGGCAATCTGCCCGAGGCGCCGACCAACGATCTGCTCCCGTCGCCCGAGCTGGCGAACCGGCTATACGTGGCCACGGACGTGGGCGTGTACGAGACCCACGACGGCGGCACCACCTGGCAGGTGGCGGGTAGCGGCCTGCCACGCGTCGTGGTGACCGAGCTCGACTGGTCGGCGGCACGGCACGAGATCGTGGCCTCCACCTTTGGCCGCAGCGCCTGGAGCCTGCCCGTGTCGGGCGCCACGGCCGTGGGCGATGACATCGCTGTCGGCCATGGCGGTGCGCTCGGCCGCGTACTGGCGCCGTTCCCGAATCCAGCCTCCGATGGCACACGCATCCAGTGGGAGCTGGCGTCCTCCCGCCCGGTGACGGTGGACGTCATCACCGTGGCCGGGCGCCGTGTGCGCACCCTGCGGACCGATGCGGCCGCCGGCCGAGGTGGCCTCGACTGGGACGGACACGACGACGGCGGCCACCCCGTGGCGTCCGGGGTGTACCTGCTTCGCGTTTTGAGCGACGGTGAGGCGGTGGGTACCCGCACGGTCGTTCTGCGACGTTGAGGCCCATGAAGACCATTTTCATCATGAGTTTTCTCTTTAATTTCGGTAGTTAAATATCCTAAAATGGCGATCACCCACGAGCGTTGCGCGGGCGTCCCGCCGGAGTCCGCGCGCGTTCCTGACCACCAGCCCCAAGGAGATGTCTCATGCTCAGACGTAGGCTGCTGACGATGGGTCTGCTCATGCTCGCCGGATTGCTGCTATTCCCGGCTTCGGGTATGGCCAAGGACCGACTGGCGTTTTCCGGTGGCCCGGAGGGAGGAACGTTCCAGTACTTCTCCAACGGCATCGCGATCTACCTGTCGAAGAACGTGCCGAATCTCGAGGTCTCCAACATGGCATCGGCAGGTTCGCTGGAGAATCTGCGTCGCGTGAATTCGGGCGAGGCCGATTTCGGCATCGTCTACTCGGGCGACACCTTCCTGGGCCGCAATGGTCGGCTGACCAAGGACGACAACAAGTACGAGAATGTGCTCGCGATGGCGTATCTCTACGGCGCGCCCGCGCACCTCGTCGTGCTCGAGGGAAGCGGCATCAATTCCGTGGCCGACCTCGCGGGCAAGCGCGTGGCCGTTGGCGGCGCCGGCTCCGGCGCGGCGAGCGCTGCGCAGCGCTACTTCGAGGCGCTCGGGCTCTGGGACAAGATGAAGATCGAGTTCCTGGGCTATGACAAGGCTGCCGACGCGATCGGCGACGGCCTCATCGACGCGTTCTGGGTCTTTGCCGGCTATCCCATGGCGGCGGTCATCCAAGCGGCGGCGAGCAACAAGATCAAGTTGCTGTCGCTCGTGGACGAGGGGCAGAAGGCTGGATTCTTCGACAAGTACCCCTTCTACACCAAACTCACGATCCCCGCCGGCACGTACAGCGGCGTCGACTATCCCGTCGACTCGTTCCAGGACTCCGCCCTCTGGGTCGCGGGCAAGCACGTGAGCGCCGATCACGTGAAGGCCGCCCTGGAAAACGTGTTCTCCAAGGAAGGCATGGCCTACATGGTCAAGGTCAAGAGCACGGCGAAGGCCATGAGCATCAAGGGCGCACTGACCGGTATCGTCACGCCGCTGCATCCGGGCGCCGAGGCGTTCTGGAAGGCGCAGGGCCTCACGATCACACCGCAGCAGGCGGCCCCCTGATCCTCGTCTCATCCTCCAGGAGCGGGGCAGTCCGTCCTGCTCCTGGCACCCCCGAAGCATCGCCCGGGAGACACCATGGCCGAGTCCGATCCCAACGCCCCCGATCTGGCTGACGTCCAGGACAAGCAGAAGCTCGAGAAGCTGATGGAGCAGGACGCGAAGACGGCCCGCAGTCCGAGCAGCTTGTGGCGGTATCTGATCGCCGCGCTCGGTGGCTTCATGGTGATCTTCTACTTCTACGCCGCGGGCGTGGCGTCGGTGGCCACGCAGTACCATCGCGGCGTCTACGTGTTCATCACGTACGTGCTGGTCTTCCTGATGTACCCCGTGGGGCGTGGCTGGCTGCGCTACCCGCTGAGCCTGTTCCTCGGCGCCGTGATCGCCTGCACGGTGGCCGTGCTCACCGCATTTCCCGACGTGGACGCCTTCCACGCGCGTCTGATGGAGGTCGGCGAGCAGTGGTCGTCGAGCGGCCCTGGCGCGGGCATCGGCAGCGCGATGGGGCTCTGGTGGCTCGGTGTCCTCGCCGTGGTCCTGGCAGCCGGCATCCTCCTGGGCGATCGCCGGCTGCAGGCGCGGTCGCCCCACAACCCGGACCTCTCGGACACCCTCCTCGCCCTCGTCGCGGCCGCGGTCGTGATCTACTGGATCAAGGAATTCGAGAATCTCAACTACCGCGCGGGTGCCGAGAACAATCTCGATGCGCTCGTGAGCATCGTGGGCATCGTGCTCAGCCTCGAGGTGTGCCGGCGCGTGCTCGGCTGGGCAATGGCGCTGATCGGCATCAGCATGCTGTGCTACGCCTACTTCGGACCTTATCTGCCGGACATCATCGCACACCGCGGCTTCGGGATCGAGCGCCTCTGCACGGCGTTGTACCTGACGACCAACGGCGTCTTCGGCGTCATGGCCAACGTGCTCGCCACCTACGTCATCCTGTTCATCTTCTTCGGCGCCTTCCTGCAGCGCTCGGGCGCCGGACGCTTCTTCATCGATCTGCCGATGGCGCTCGCCGGGCGCAGCACCGGCGGCCCGGCTAAGGTGGCCGTCATGGCCTCGGCCCTCTTCGGCTCGGTGTCAGGCAGCGCGATCGCCAACACCGTATCCACCGGCGCCTTCACCATCCCGCTCATGAAGCGGGCCGGATTCCGGCCGCACATCGCCGGCGCGATCGAACCGGCGGCGTCGATCGGCGGCATGTTCATGCCCCCGGTGATGGGCGCCGGCGGCTTCCTCATGGCCGAACTCACCGAGACGCCCTACTCGCACATCATGCTCATCGCGATCGGGCCGGCCCTGCTCTACTTCTTCTCGGTGTTCTGCATGATCCACTTCGAGGCGAAGAAATACAAGATCGAGGGCATCATCGAGGCCGGGCAGCCGAGCGCCTGGCAGGTGCTCAAGGCCGACTGGTACTACTCCCTGCCGCTCGTCGTGATCACCGTACTCATGATCATGGGGCACTCGCCGGGCTTCAGCGCGTTCTGGGCCACGCTCTCTTGCATCGCCGTGAGCTGGGTGCGCAAGGAGACGCGCATGGGACCGCGCGCGATCTGGGAAGCCATCCAGACCGGCGCCCGGAACACGCTCATCATCGGCGCCACGCTCGGCGTGATCGGCATCATCGTGGGCACCATCTCGCTCACCGGCATCGGCCTCAAGTTCTCGGACATCATCATCTCCATGGCCAACGGCAATCTGCTCGTGGCGATCTTGCTGGTGGGCCTGGCCTCGCTGGTGCTGGGCATGGGCGTGCCGGTGACGGCAGCCTACCTTATCACCGCCGTGCTCGCCGTGCCGCCGCTCATGGAGCTGGGCGTGGTGCTCATCGCCGCGCACATGATCGTCTACTGGTTCAGCCAGGACTCCAACATCACACCGCCGGTGTGCGTGGCCGCCTACGCGGGCGCCGCCATCGCGGGCTCCGATCCCTGGAAAACCGGCTGGACCGCGTTCAAGTTCGCCAAGCTGCTGTATGTCATGCCCGTTCTCTTCGCATTCACTCCTTCGATCCTCTTCGAGGGCCGGCCTCTCACGGCACCGCAGTTCGACGACGAGATCATGGGCGCCATGGTCACGGACGTGAAGGTGAATGCCGGCGATGCCGTCGACAAGGGCGATGTGATCGCCCTGGTCCTCGACGGTGAGCAGGTGAAGGAACTGAAAGCCAACCATGAGGGCGTCCTCAAGGACCTGACCATCAAGCGCGGCGAGTTCCTCGACAGCGGCCGCGTGATCGCCGAGATGCGCGCGAAGAAGATGATGGTCTTCTCCTCCATGTTCTCCGCCGTGCTGGGCACGATGGCGTTCTCCGCCCTCTCGATGTTCTATTTCTTGCGAAAGACGAACGTCATCGAGTGGATCCTGCTGGCCGCCGGCACCGTGTTGCTTTACTGGCCCGGGTTCCCCACCGATGGTGCTGGACTCGTGCTCGTGGCTCTGGTCTACTTCCTCCAGAAGACGCGTAACCGCCGTGACGCGGCGCGGGCGACCCTGGCCCCCGCGTAGGCTGCCGAGGGACGAGGAGGGCGACGATGCTGCCGAAGATCGAGCGCATTCTCTACTGCACCCAGCTGGGGCCCAACACCCCCTGCGTGTTCCGTTACGCGTACTCGCTGGCCAAGAGTTTGCCGGCCAAGATCACGGTGCTCCACGTGGTGGAAACGCTCTCGCCCAGGCAGCGGTCCATGGTCGACGGCTACGCCGGCGAGGGCGCGATCGAGCACATCGTCGACGAGCAGGAAGAGGCGCAGATGGGTCGGATCCCCCGGCGCATCGCCGCGTTCTGCACCCGCGAGATCGGCGAAGAGGACTGGACCCAGGTGGTCGACCGCATCCTCGTGGCCGAGGGCAAGGCCCCCAGGCAGATCCTCGACCACATCGCGAGCACAAGGGCCGACCTGGTCGTCATGGGCGTGCACGGCAAGCCCTCGATGCTCGAGAACATCCTCGGCGGCACCGCCCGCTACGTCGTCCAGCACAGCCAGGTGCCCGTGCTCATGTGCCAGTGCCCCGAGGGCAAGCAAGCGACGAGCCTGGAGTTGTAGCCAACCCGCCGCTGGCTGGAATTTCTGGCTCACAGACAAGAAATCTGACATAACCGACATCGTCGTGGCAACTCCGGGAACGCGCACTCCGGCAGCCGCGGTCGTGGGCCAGAAAACTCCCGTCCCCACCACCTGCAGGTATTATCTTGCCCCTCCCGAAGCCGGAAGGAGCCCGCAGTGAATACTCACCATGTCGCCACCCTCGCCACCGATCTGCAACTCGGCGCGCGCCAGGTGACCGCGGCCGCCACCCTGCTCGCCGATGGCGCCACGGTGCCGTTCATCGCCCGCTATCGCAAGGAAGCCACGGGGTCGCTCGACGAAGTGCAGATCGCCGCGATCCGCGACGGCCTCGCGCGCATGGCCGAGGTCGACAAGCGACGCGAGGCCATCCTGTCGTCGCTCACCGAGCGCGATCTGCTCACCGACGACCTCGCGAGCAAGCTCGCCGCCGCCGCCACCCTCGTACAGCTCGAGGATATCTACCTGCCCTACCGCCCCAAGCGCCGTACCCGCGCCACCATGGCGCGCGAGAAGGGGCTCGAACCGCTGGCCGCCTGGCTCCTGCGCCAGGAGCCGGGCGATCCCGCGGCCGAGGCGGCGCGGTACGTGGACGCCGAGAAGGGCGTGACGACCGCCGCCGAGGCCCTCGACGGCGCCCGCGACATCATCGCCGAGACGGTGAGCGAGGACCAGGCGGCGCGCGAGGCGCTGCGCCGGCTCTTCCGGTCTGCGGGCACCATCACCTCGCAGATGGCGAAGGGCAAGGAGACCGAGGGTGCCAAGTTCGCCGACTACTTCGACTGGCAAGAACCCGTGGCGAAGGTCCCGTCGCACCGCATCCTGGCCATGCTGCGCGGCGAACGCGAGGGCATGCTGCGCCTGCACGTGGAGCCCGAGGCCGAGCGCGCCATCGGCCTGCTGCGCCCCCTCTTCGTGCGCAACGACACGCCGGCGGCCGCCCACGTGGACATGGCGACGGTCGACGCGTACAAGCGTCTGCTGTCGCTGTCGCTCGAGAGCGAGACACGCCTGGAACTGAAACGCCGCGCCGACACGGAGGCCATCCGCGTCTTCGCCGCCAACCTGCACGAGCTGCTCATGGCCTCGCCGCTCGGGCACAAGCGCGTCCTCGCGCTCGATCCGGGTTTCCGCACCGGCTGCAAGCTCGTGTGCCTCGACGCGCAGGGCAAGCTGCTCCACCACGACACCATCTACCCGCACACCGGTGGTGCGAGGGCAGCCGAGGCGGGCGCCGTCGCGATCGCGCTCGTGAAGAAGCACGGCATCGAAGCCGTCGCCATCGGCAACGGCACTGCCGGCCGCGAGACCGAGCGCTTCGTGCGCGGGCTCGGGTTGCCGACAAGCGTGTCGGTCGTGATGGTGAACGAGTCGGGCGCGTCGGTCTACTCGGCCAGCGAGGCTGCCCGCGACGAGTTTCCCGACCACGACGTCACCGTGCGCGGCGCGGTGTCCATCGGGCGCCGTCTCATGGACCCCCTGGCCGAACTGGTGAAGATCGATCCCAAGGCCATCGGCGTGGGCCAGTACCAGCACGACGTGAACCAGGTGGCCCTCAAGCGCTCCCTCGACGACGAGGTCATGAGCTGCGTGAATGCCGTGGGCGTGGACTTGAACACGGCGAGCAAGCAACTTCTCACGTACGTGTCGGGCCTGGGCCCCGTACTCGCCGCCAACGTGGTGGCGCACCGCGACCAGCACGGTCCCTTCCCGTCGCGCAAGGCGTTGCTCGACGTCGCCCGCCTTGGTCCCAAGGCCCACGAGCAGGCGGCCGGCTTCCTGCGCGTGCCCGGGGGCGAGAACCCGCTCGATGCCAGCGCCGTGCACCCGGAAAGCTACGCCGTGGTCGACCACATGGCCGCGGACCTCGGCTGCACGACCGCCGACCTGCTGGGCGACCCGCAGAAGCGCGCGCGCATCGACCCGAAGCGCTACGTCTCCGACACCGTGGGCCTACCGACCCTGCAGGACATCCTGGCCGAGCTCGCGCGGCCCGGCCGCGACCCGCGCCGCGCCTTCGCCGCCTTCCAGTTTGCCGAGGGCATCGAGAAGCTCGAGGATCTCGTGGAGGGCATGGTCCTGCCCGGCATCGTCACCAACGTGACGGCCTTCGGCGCCTTCGTCGATGTGGGCGTGCACCAGGATGGCCTGGTGCACGTCAGCCAGCTCGCCGACCGCTTCGTGCGCGACCCGGCCGAGGTCGTCAAGGTGCAGCAGCAGGTGCGCGTGAAGGTGCTGAGCGTGGACCTGCCCCGTCAGCGCATCTCCCTGTCGATGAAGGCCGTCAGGGAGTGACGGCTGCGATGGGCGTCACGGGCAGGTCCACGATCATTTTGATAGGGACCATGATGTCGCCCTTCGACGGAATCCCAGACGTGGCGTCAGACCACGTCCACGAGGTCCACCCGGTCGAAGATGTGGTGGGGACGATAGGGGAACTGCGCCAGGTCGGCGCGCTGGCTCACGCCCGAGAGCACGAGCACGGTCTCCACGCCGGCCTGGATGCCGGCGAGGATGTCGGTGTGCATGTTGTCGCCGATGATGACGGCGTTCTCGCTGTGGGCGTCGAGGCGGTTGAGGGCGGCGCGCATCATCCAGGCCTGGGGTTTGCCCATGTAAAGGGGCTGTTTGCCGGTCATGCGTTCGATCGGGGCGCAGAAGGCGCCGCAGGCGGGCTGGCCGCCGGGGCCGACGACATCGGGATTGGTGGCGATGAAGCGGGCGCCCTCGCGCACGTGGTAGGCCGCCGCGCGGATCATGTCCCAGTTGTAGGCGCGCGTCTCGCCCACGACCACGAAGTCGGGATCGATGTCCGTGATCGTGAAGCCCACGTCGTACAGCGCCTTGGTCAGGCCGCCCTCGCCCACCACGTAGGCCTTGCGGCCATCCTGCTGAGCCAGGAAATCGGCCGTGGCCAGGGCCGAGGTGTAGAACAGCTCCGGGGTCACGTCGATACCCCCCGCGCCGAGACGGTTCTGCAGGTCGCGATCGGTCTGCGACGGGTAGTTGGTCAGCAGCACGAGTGGGTTGCCCTGCGCGCGCACGCGCTGCACGAAGGCGGCGGCCCCGGGCAGGGCGGCGTTGTCGTGCATGAGCACACCGTCGATGTCACAGATCACGGCCTTGAGCCCGTCGGGCATCACGAGGCCTCCTGGGAGGAATCGCAGGGGTCGATATCCCCCGGCAGCGGGAACCAGCGCAACGCCTCCTGTGCCGCGTCGGCGAGGCAGGCCGCACCCGACGCGGGGCGGCAGGCGCCATGCGCCTTCATGAGCGCACAGGCCTGATCGAGGTAGCCGGCCAGCGCGCTGGTGGGCGCCGCGGCGTGACTCGCGCGTGGCGACGGGCAACCATCGGCATAGCTCAGACCGCCCAGCGAATGCGTCGGCGGGGCCACCCAGGTACGATGGCGCCAGATGCCGGTATCCGCGTCGAAGAGATAATCCGGCAGCAGGCGCCAGCCGTCATTCGCCAGACAGTGCACGGCCTCGACGATGTAGTCGAAAGTGACCTCGTCGATGAAGTAGTTCAGGTTCACCCGCACCCAGCCGGGCTTCACGCCCTCGTGGCCGCTCTGGATCGCGGCATGGAACTGTTGCGAGCGCGCCAGATCGATGCCCAGCAAGCGGTGGCCGTACGGCCCGGCGCACGAGCAGCCGCCTCGCGACTGGATGCCGAAGAGATCGTTCAGCAACGCGACCACGAAGTTGTGGTGCAACAGACGCTTGCCTTGCCGCACCACGAAGGAGACGATGGACAGACGCTTGGCATCGCGGTTGCCGAGGATCTCGAGGTTCGGGTTGAGCGTCCACGAGGCGACGGCGCGCGACACGAAATCGCGCTCGCGCTCCTCGATCACCTCCTCGCCCACCCGGCGTTTGAGAGCGAACACGAGTCCGGCGCGGATGGCCTCGATGATCGCGGGAGTGCCACCCTCCTCGCGGTGGACAGGATCGGTGAGGTACTCGTGCCCCGCCGCGCTCACGTAGCTCACAGTGCCGCCGCCGGGCATCGTGGGCACGCGATTGCGTAGCAACGCGCGCTTGACCACGAGCACGCCCGGCGTGCCCGGCCCGCCGATGAACTTGTGCGGCGACAGGAACACCGCATCCTTGTAGCTCAGGGAATCGCGCCCACGTTCCTGCGGATTCATCTCGATGGTCACGTACGGCGCCGCCGCCGCGAAATCCCAGAACGCCAGCGCGCCGTGGCGGTGCAGCAGCACGGAGATGCCGTAGGTGTCGGACACGATGCCGGTGACATTGGACGCCGCCGAGAAGCTTCCGATCTTCAGCGGACGCTGGGCATACCGCTCCAGCTCGGACTCGAGGTGGGCCTGGTCGATCTGGCCATCGTGGTCCTCGGGAATCACCACGACGTCGGCGATCGACTCGCGCCAGGGCAGCTCGTTGGAATGGTGCTCGTACGGACCGATGAAGACCACCGGACGCTCGTGGGCGGGAATACGCGACGACAGATCATAGTGCGCGTCGAGATCCGCCGGCAATCGCACGTTCAGGATGTTGATCAGCTTGTTGATCGCGGCCGTGGCGCCCGAGCCGCAGAAGATCACCACGTCATCGTCGGTGCCGCCGCAGGCTTCGTGGATGGTAGCGCGGGCTTCCTCGCGAAAGCGCGTGGTCTGCAAGCCCGTACGCGACGTCTCGGTGTGCGTGTTGGCATAGAGGGGCAACACCTCATCGCGGATGAAATCCTCGATGAAGCCGAGAGCACGCCCGCTAGCCGTGTAGTCGGCGTAGGTGAGGCGGCGCGGGCCGTAGGGGCCGTCGATCACCCGATCGTCACCGATGATGGCATCGCGGATGCTGGCCAGCAGGCGTTCCGTACACTCGTCCAAGGCGTCATCACCTCTCTCAGGCAAGCGGCTTGCGCGCCCGGATGAAGGCGCTCGCCACGAGCCCATCCAGCTCGTCGAGGTGGGCGAGCACGGCTGTGGGACCACCCTCGCTCGCCGGCACCGACTCGGCCATGCCGGCCACGTCGTCGCGGTTGTACGTGCGCGTGATCTCGAACGTCACATCGGCGAAGCCTGCGCTTGCGAGCCTGGCCTCGTAGTCGTCGCGCACGAGGGCGCCGGCCACGCAGCCCGTCCACAGGGCGACCAGCCGCTGCACCGAGGGCGGCAGCGCGCTCTGCAGCACCACGTCGGACACGGCGAAACGACCACCCGGTCTCAGCAGGCGATAGGCCTCGCGCAGCACACGATCCTTGTCGCCGGCCAGGTTGATCACGCAGTTGGAGATGATGACATCGACGGACGCGTCTGGCAACGGTACGTTCTCGATGGTGCCCTTGACGAACTCCACGTTGGTCGCCCCCGCGCGCTCCTGATTCTCGCGCGCCAGGGCGAGCATCTCGTCGGTCATGTCCACGCCGAAGGCTTTTCCGGTGGGTCCCACGCGCTTCGCCGAGAGCAGTACGTCGATGCCGCCGCCCGAACCGAGGTCGAGCACCACCTCGCCGGGCGCCAGCTCCGCGAGCGCCGTCGGGTTGCCGCAGCCGAGCGACGCCAGCAAGGCCTGCTCGGGCAGGCCGTCGAGCTGGTCCGACCGGTAGAGATCACGCGTGATCGGATCCACGGCACCCACCGGCCCAGTGCCGCACGAGCCGCCACAGCACGACCCCTTCTTGCCCTGGCGCACCTCCGTGGCCGCCTGGCCGTAGCGGTCGCGCACGATGTCTTGCAGGTTCTGATCGATCGGCTGGGTCATCTCTGAACTCCTCCCGCGGCCACGGTCAGCCGCGCGATGAATGTGCCCGCTGTCGCGAGGGCTTCCGGAGCGAGGTCGTAGTACATCCAGGTACCTCGGCGCCTGGCCGTGACCAGGCCGGCTTCCCGCAGCAGGCGCAGGTGGTGCGAGATGGTGGGCTGCGAAAGATCGAAGCATGCCTCGATCTCGCAGGCGCAGAGCGGTGCCTCGGCCCGATGGAGCAAGTTCACGATCTGCAATCGAGTACCATCGCCGAGGACCTTGAACGTCGCCACGAGCGCGTCGGGCTCCGGGGCCACGGCCTCGCCACCACCATAGCATCGGATCGGTTTCGGCCTGCTCGCGGTCATGTCCATGCCCTCAGGATCACCTATATATCGAAGTATGTCAATATATAGATCATAACCGTCGCGGTTTCACCATCGCCTCCGGCGCCAGCAAGCGGTCCAGCTCATCCCGCGAGAGCAGCCCCTTCTCCAGCACCAGTTCGTACACGCCGCGCCCCGTGGCCAGAGCCTCGCGCGCCAGATCGGTGCTGCGATCGTAGCCGAGCACCGGATTGAGCGCCGTCACCAGCCCGATGCTGTGCTCCACGTACTCGCGGCAACGGGCCACGTTGGCGGTGATGCCATCCACGCAGCGCAGACGCAGCGTCGCCATGCCGTTCTTGAGCATCTCGATCGACTCGAGCAGGCTCTGGCCGATCACCGGCTCCATGACGTTCAGCTCGAGCTGCCCAGCCTCGGCTGCCATGGTCACCGTGAGGTCGTTGCCGATGACCTTGAAGGCGATCTGATTCACCACCTCGGGAATCACGGGATTCACCTTGCCGGGCATGATCGACGATCCCGGCTGCATGCGTGGCAGCACGATCTCGCCCAGCCCGGCACGCGGGCCGCTGGAGAGCAGCCGCAGGTCGTTGCAGATCTTCGAGAGCTTGATCGCCAGCCGCTTGATCGCCGACGATACCATGACGAACGCGCCCGTATCCTGGGTGGCCTCCACCAGGTTGTGGGCCAGGCGCAGGTCCAGTCCCGTGAGGTCGCGCAGATGCTCCACCGCACGCGCGCCGAACTCGGGATCGGCGTTGATGCCCGTGCCGATCGCCGTGCCGCCCAGGTTCACCTCGAGGAAAAGCGCCGCGTTCTGACCGAGCCGGTCGATTTCCTCGCCCAGCGTGACGCCGTAGGCCTCGAACTCCTGGCCCAGCGTCATGGGTACCGCATCCTGGAGCTGGGTGCGCCCCATCTTGAGCACGTCGGCGAACTCGCGGCCCTTGGCCTGGAACGCGGCCACGAGATCGTGCAGCACGTCGGTGAGTCCGCGCACGGCGTAGACCAGCGCGATCTTCAACGCCGTGGGATAGGCGTCGTTGGTCGACTGCGCCAGGTTCACGTGGTTGTTGGGATGACAGTACTCGTACTCGCCCTTGGCATGGCCGAGCAGCTCCAGGGCACGGTTGGCGATGACCTCGTTGGCGTTCATGTTGGTCGACGTACCCGCACCGCCCTGCACCATGTCCACCACGAAATGCCCATGCCACTTGCCCTGGATGATCTCGCGGCAGGCGGCCACGATGGCGTCGGCCACGGGCCGGGGCAGGTGGCCCAGCTCGGCGTTCGCCTGTGCGGCCGCCAGCTTGACGATGGCCAGCGCCTCGATCAGGACCGGGAAGTGACCGAGGGGAATGCCGCTGATCGGGAAGTTCTCCGTGGCTCGCAGGGTCTGGATACCGAAGTACGCCTCGTCCGGTACGTCGCGATCGCCGATGAGATCATGCTCGTGCCGCGTGCGACCGCTCGCATACTGGGCACCGGCGCGCGCCACCCGCACGGAGTCCTGGCGCAGGCGCCGCGAAATCACTCGCGTGATGCGGGCCAGGATGCGGGCCCCGAGCCGCGGATGCTCGGTCGCCAGGTCCTGGAAGGCATCGCGGCTCAGCCGTAGGACGTCGCAATCGCTGAGCGCACGGCCCGACGCACCGTGAGGATAGTCGTCGAGCAATGCTCCCTCGCCCAGAAAAGCGCCGGCGCCGAAGAATGCCAGCCGCTGCTCGCCCCCGAACGGCGTGGCTCCGAACACCTCCACCTCGCCGGACACGATGATGTGCAGGTTCACGCGCGGCTCGTGCTCGCCGAACAGCAACTCACCGGCCGGCACACGCCTGGTATCCAGTCGCGCGGCGACGAGCGCGCGCTCGCCAGCGTCGAGATCGGCGAAGAGTTCGATCGCGGCCAGGACGTCGTCGATCGGCTGCATACCAGACTCCCAGGACAGGTCATCTGCCGCGGACGACCGGGAGGGCGTCCACACTCGTGCGGGATTCAAACTCGCTCAACGGTCCGCGACCGGCAACCTCAGGGCGCATGGTCCCGGGCCGATGGCCGCACGGCTTGGATCTCGCCCATCCGTTTGAGCTGTGCGGCGTCGACATCGAGCTGGCGCCGCCGCTCCGTGGGCAGCGCCTGCAGACCACGCGCCACGAGGACCCGGGTCGCCAGGTCGAGTCGTTCCAGCCGCGCACCGGCCGTCCCGGACGACGCCAGCGCATGCTGCACCAGCCCCGCCGCCTCCTGCTTGCCCGCGAGGTCGGCTGACGCCTCGCGCAGCGCCTGTCGGCCGTCGGCATCGGTGGCGCGATCGGCGTTCTCCGTCAGCGCGCGATCGAGCCCTTCCACCGGACGCTGCAAGGCCACGGCCAGGATCGCGCGCTGGTATTGCGGTTTCACTTCACCCTTGCCCACGCTGGCGAAGGCCTGCCCGTACGTCGTGGTGTCCGGGTTGGTGAGCATCTGGTTCAGCAGGTTCGTGGCGGTGAGGAAGTCGCGGTACTGGCCGAGGAACCCCAGCCCCCACACCGACGTCCCCGAGAGCGCCACCCCCAGGATGAGAAAGATCACCAGTTCCTTGAACCTGTTGCCCACGCGCGCGAGACTGACGGCAGCGATCATCAGCACGAGGCCCGCCGCGAGCAGCACCCAGGGTCCGATCGTCGTGATTGCCATGGCTACCTCCATCATCGGTTCGGCTTCCTGAGACATACCGTACCCCCGATGCCGGAGCAACGTATTCCTGTTTCCGGATGCATGAAGATCAGGCGATCCCCCGGGGGCCGCACACCGCCGGCCGCGATCGACCACGATGTGACGGCCAGGGATCCGCAGGACGTGCTGTGGACCTATCCGAAGGTGCCGCCGGATGTGTCAGCGATGGTGAAGACGTAGTCTACGTCTTCTGCGGCTTCTTCTTCGCCGCCGGGAACAGCACATTGTTGAGAATCAACCGATACCCCGGCGACGTCGGGTATAGCGACAGATCCGTCGGGGGGTCGCCCACGCGGTGCTGATAGTCCTCCGGGTCGTGGCCCCCCAGGAATGTGAAAGTCCCCTGGCCGCGGTTGCCGTGGAGGTACTTCACCTCGTCGGTGCCGTCGACCTTGGCGAGCTGGATCACCGAGCGCTTGATGAAGCGGTCGTGGAAGCCGGTGGTCTGGCCGAGGAAACCATTGATCACGTTGACGTGGTCCTGGGTGAGCATGGCCGGGACCGGGTCGTACTTGGCGGAGAAATTGAAGAGGGTGAAGTAGTCGGCCTCGGGGCCACGGAGCTGGGCGTAATCGCTGGTATCGATGTCGCTGAATTCGTAGACCATGGGATTGGTCTGCAGGGAGAAGTTCTCGAAGGCGAAGGTCTGGGTGTAGTCGGCCTTGCTACGCCAGTTGGGGTCGATCGGTGAGCCGTCCATGGGTGTGGGCACGATGTCGACGTCGAGGAAGGCCAGCGCGATGTCGATGGTATCGGTCGCCGAGCACATCGCGAAGAGGAAGCCGCCCTGCTCCACGTAGGTGCGGATGGTCAGCGCCACGGCGTGCTTGAGCTGCCACACCGTGTCGTAGCCGAGGGTCTTGGCGAGCTTCTCGTGGAACTCCTGCTGCTGCACGTACCAGGGCTCGAGGCCGAAGCTCGCATAGAACTTGCCGTACTGTCCGGTGAAGTCCTCGTGGTGCAGGTGCAGCCAGTCGTAGTCGTAGAGCTTGCCCTGCAGGACGTCCTGATCGTAGATCGTGTCGTATGGAATCTCCGCGTAGGTGAGCGCGAGGGTCACGGCGTCGTCCCAGGGCTGGGTATTGGGCGGCGTGTACACGGCGATCTTCGGCGGCTTCTCCAGCAGCACCTCGTCCATGTTCTCCTGGGCCACCGTCTTGTGGATCGCCGCCACCTCGGCGTCGCCGATTGTCTCGAACTTCACGCCCAGCAGGCGCGCGTCGAGGCGCGCGCGCGACGTGTCCTTCATCAGGAACGCGCCGCCGCGGTAGTTGAGCAGCCACGTCACCTTCTCGCCGGCCTGCAGGGCATGAAAGGTGTGGCCGTAGGCTTTCAGGTGCTGCGTCTGCGTCAGATCCATGGGGACGAGGAGGTAGCTCGCCGCGTGGGCGAGGCCGGCGGCGGCCACGACACACGCAACGACGAGGAGACGCAAACGGCACATCATGGCAAGCTCCGCACACGGTCGCGGATTTCGTCCGCGAAGAGGTAGTCGGGGTACTGCAGGAGCAGGCGTTCGTAAGCGTCGCGCGCACCCTGGGCATCGCCCGACGCGGCACGGATCCGTCCCTGCTCGGCGAGGGCTTCGGGGGCGTAGCGGCCGGCCGGCTGGTCGAGCACGATGTGGTCGAGCTGCGCGAGCGCCGCCGTGCGGTCGCCACCACCAAGGTAGAGCTCGGCCAGCTCATAGCGGGCGTGCTCGAGCAGGGCCTGCGGTTTCTCGAGGTCCACCTGTACCGACGCACGGGCGATGTAGCGCTCCAGAGCCGTGCGCTGCGAATCGGGCTGGGCGGTGATCGCGAAGGCCAGCGACCGGGCGTACATCGTCAGCAGCTCGGGGCCTCCGGTGGGATTCTGCATCTCCTCGGCGACGATGAGCCCGAGGCCCAGCGCGTCGTTGGCGTACGGCGCGGCCGGGTTGTCCAGCGCGACGGCGGCGAAGCGATCGCGGGCCGTACCGAAATGGTTCTCGGCGAGGTCGAGCTTCGCAAGGTCGAAGTGCGCGTGGCCGGCGGCCTCGGGAAAATCAGCGTCGCGTCCCAGGTTGGTCAGCACGAGGCGGCCTCGCGCCGTGTCGCCCGCGGCGAGGTAGCACTCGCCAAGGGCCAGGCGCGAAAGGGCCACGCCTTCGAGCGGCAAATCGAGATTCATGAGCAGCTGTTCCAGCCTCCGCGCCGCCGCGGCCGGCTCGTGCAGACGATCGCGGGTGAAGCGTGCGAGCATGATCTCGGCGGCATACAGATGCTCCGATTGCGGACAGGCCCGGGCCACGCCCGTGAGCAGGTCGGCGTAGCGCGCCGCGGCGGCCGCGGGATCGTCGGCGAGCAGACCGCGATCGAGGGCCGTCTCGCAGACCATGGCGAGTTGTTCAAAGGCGCGCTGGCGCAGCCGAGCCGGCAGGGCGGACGCGGTGCCGAGCACCGGCAGTTCGGCCAGCAGGTAGTCGGCCGTGGCGTTCAGTTCGGCGCCGGCGGCGAGCAGGGACAGCTCGCGCGACAGCGAGGAGAGGTCGCGCAGGATAACCTCGGCGCCGGCGGCGTCCTGGCTGAACGGCTCGACGAGGACGCGGGCCGCGTCGGCGTCGCCCTGCCGCAGCCGGCATCCCGCGGCCAGCACGGCGAGGGCGGCCGATGGCGGCGCTTTCTTAGCCTCGCTTGCCAGGCCCTCGACAAACTTCTCGGGTAAGGGCGGCATGTCGTCGCTGAACAGCTCGGTGCGCGCCAGCGCGCCGTTGAACGGCGTGGTGCGCAGATCGACGGCCACCTCGTGCGCCGCCTCGGTGGGACGGCCGAGGCGCAGCAGGCAGAGCGCGCGCGTGCGCGGCTGGTACTGCGGATCGTCGAGCACGGCGCGCGCCGAATCGAGCACGGCCAGCGCGGCCCCGTACAGCCCCGCTCCGCGCATCTGATCCACGATCACGCTGAAACCGCTCTGCGGGTCGGGCATGAGCGCGAGGAACCGATCGGCAGCGATGCGCGCGGAATCGGCGTCGCCGAGCCTGGCTGCCGCCATCGACAGCTCGCGCCAGAGCTGCAGATCGCGCGGATCGAGCTGGAGCGCGTGCCGACAGAGGTCGGCCGCCCTCGCATGGTCGCCCATCGCCTGAGCGATCGCCACGCGCCGCGGCAGTACCGCGGACGGGGGGGCGCCCTGCGCCTCGGCCTCGTCGAGCAGGGCGTTGGCGCGGCTCGTGTAGCCAAGATGCAGGAGCTGGTCCACCTGCTGCAGCGTGCGCTGCTGCATGGCGTGCGGGTTGAAGATATCGGGCCGCTGCCCCGGCAACACCGGATGGTTGCGCGGCAAGGGCTGCGACTGCGCGTGGGCGATCCCGGGGAGGCCCAGCGCGATCAGGGCGACGAGCACGACGAGGCGCCTCATGGCTGGCCTCCTCCCGCCGCCGGCGCGTCGCGCCGCTGTCCGCTCTCATCGCGGCCCGCATGCTCGTGCAGCGACTGGATCTCGCGGAAGTAACGCCGCACCAGGTCGCGGTACGCCGGCGGCGCCTGCTCCACCGACTGGTACCGGCGCGCCAGCTCGCGCGGATCGCGCGGCAGGTTGGTATCGAGCCCCTCCTGCTGTGCGTACGTCTCCCCCGCGGTGCGGCTCTCGCGGCGCTTGGCGAAGTCGCGCTCGCGGGCGGCGTTCTGCGCGTCGAGCAAGCGACTGAGAATGCGGTCCTGGCGGCGCAGCGTCTCCTCGGTCACGAGGCCGCCGGCCACGTCGTCGCTCACGCGTTCCATCTCGCGCGCCATCTCGTCCATGTCGCCCAGCAGGCGCGAGCCTTCATGCCGTTCCATGCGCTTCTCGTCCTCGGCCAGCCCGCGAGCCTGGCCGGCGAGACCCTGCTGGCCCTGCTGCAGACGCTGCATCTGCGCCCGCATCTGCTCGCTCAAGCCCTGGTGCCCCTGGAGCTGCTGCGCCAGACCATTGAGTCCGGCCTGCTCGCGCGCCATGTCCTGGAGCTGCTGGCTGAGTTGTGGCATGGGATTGCTGCCGCCGCCCCCCGAGCCACCGACCGACTGGGCCTGCGTCAGCAACCCGATCACGATGCGGTTCATCTCGGCCAGACCATCGCGCGAGGAAGACCGCGCCGGCCCGCCGCGACCGCCCTCGAGATCGTCGACGCTGCGCCCGAGGGTGGTGAGCAGGTCGTCGAGGTTGTTCAGCAGGCGCATGATCTCCTGCGGCGCCGCCTTGGCCAACTTCTGGAGACCGTCGCGCACGCCGATCGTGGCCTGCAGCACCCGGTGTTGATCGCGCGCGAGAGGCTCGATGCGTACGTCGCGCAGCTGCGACGGCAGGCGCAGGAAGATCGACTCCTGCCGGTCGGACAGGTCGAGCAGGTCGGCGGCCAGTTCGCGCAGCGATGCGGCCTGGTTCTGCTTCATCGCCATCTGCATGGCCGATTGCGTGCGGAGCATCACGCTGTAAAGCCCCGCCATCTCGCGCATGGCCTCCTGCATGCTCTGCTGCGCGTCCTGCGGCATGTTCTCCTTCATCTGCTGGCCGGCCTGCTGCATGTTCTCGCCGGTCTGGTCCTGCTTCATCTGCTTCATCGCCTGTTCGAGCGCTTCGCGCATCTGCTCGGCGGCCGGCGACTCCTTGCCCTGCTTCTGCTGTTCCTTCAGCTCGGCAAGCGCCTTCTCGACGCGATCCTGCAGTTCCTGCATCTCCTTGGCCAGACCTTCCTGGCGCCGCGCGAGTTCCTGCGGATCGGCCTTCTCGCCACCCGGCTGCTCACCGTGCTTCTGGTCGCCTTGCTTCTGGTCGCCGTCCTTCTGGTCGCCCGACTTCTCATCGCCCGACTTCTGATCACCCTGCTGGTCGCGCTCCCCGTCGTGGGCCTCGTCCGTCGTCTCACCTTGCCGATCCTGCGGCGACGGGGTGGCGTCGGCCAGCTTCTGCTGCTCACGCATGAGCTGGGCGAGCATGCTCGTCATGCCCTCGAGATCCTGTTCGCGCGCCATGTCCTTGAGCATGTCCATCGCCGTGTCGAGACGGCGCATGGCCTGCTCCTGGTTCTGCGCCACCTCGCGCACCGCGCGCGAGACCTCGTCGGGCGAGAGCTGCTGCATGGCGTTGCGCATCTGATCGATGAGCGACTGCAACTCGGGGCTCTGCGCCTGCTGCAGCAGCTCGGCGATCTGGTCCATCTTGGCCATCAGTTCGGGCGAGGTGAGCTGGTTCTCGGCGAGCATCTCGAGGTTCTGCTGCAAACCCTCGGCGATCTTCTTCAGCTCATCCTGCAGGGCCTGCTGCCGATCGAACGCGGCCTTCAGCTCCTGCTGCTTCTCCCAGTCGGGCACCGGGTTCTTCTGCAGCTCGCGGCGCAGCCGTTCCAGGTCCTGGCCCAGCTCCGCCGTGCGGCGGCGGGCCTCGGCCAGATCGGCGCGCTGGCCGCGGCTCTCGCTGGCACGATCATCGAGGACCTCGGCCGTCGACGGTACCGTGAGCCGCAGCACCTCCGAGCGCCCGACGCCTGCGGGGCCGGGCACGCGGTTATCCCGCGCCTCGAGGCACAGCTCGAGCACGTCACCCGGCACGAGGTCGAGATCGCCGGCCTGCACCCGCAGCGCCCGGCGAATGTCGAGCCGATCGACCGCGTCGTCGGCGGCGACCGTGGTCACATGCAGGGTGCCGAGCGACGTGCGCAGGTCGCGCGCATTGCCCGCACCATCGCGCTGACCGGGCCGCCACAGCGTGAGGTGCTCCCAGTCTTCGCCCTGGCCGGTGTCGGCGCGCCGCAGGAGGAGATCGACGGCGCTCAGGCCGTAGTCATCGCCCGCGGCCGCCTTGAGGTCGATCGGCGCCGTGAGCGGCAGGGTGCCATCATCATCCGACCGCGCGAGCACCGCGGTGGGCACCTGGTCGGCCAGCACGCTCAGCTCGTACTCCAGGCGGTCGCGATTGCTGAGACCGCGCACGTCGCGGAGGGTGACATGGAACCGCAGTGGCTCGGAGACGGTGACCGTACCGCTCAGGCTGTCGGCCATCACGGCGAGCGTCAGCGTGTCGCCCTCGGTGGTGACGGCCGCGGCTGCGGCGAGCGGACCGCTGGCCCGGCCATGCAGATCGATCCGGCTTCCCGCCGGCACCTCGAGGAACGCCGGCATGCGGTCGAGATCCTGGTCGGGCAGACGCGTGTAGTCCGGCGGGTGCACGGCGCCGGCGAGCTGACTCAGCAGCGGCGGATACCACACCGCGAGCACGCGCGACGGCGTCAGGCGCGCGCCGCGGCGGAAGCGGTACTCGACATCCTCGCGGACATCCGCGAGCTGGGCCTCCCAGCGCCGCCAGGGCGCCAGCGCGCCGGGCGCTTCCTCGCGCACCGGAAGCGACGGCGTGGCCGTGAGCGGCTGCCAGGTCCCCGAACCGACGCGGATCTCGGCCACTGCGGCATCGTCACCGCCGCCGAAGTCGAGGGCCGCGATGGGCGTCGACGTGCCCATCACGACGTGGTCGGCCGCGGGCGCCAGGTACAGACCGACAGTGGGCGTGGGTTCGGCCGCGAGCCACGGCCGCAGCAGCAGGTGCCACCCGCGCTGCCACGCGCTCACGTCGCGATCGACGGCCAACCAGCCGCCGAGCACGACGACCAGTGCCAGCGCCAGGGCCGCCCCCGGGCGCACCAGGGGCAGGCGGCGCGGTAGGTCGATCGCATCGAGCCGATCGCTCGCACGCACCACCAGGCGTCGCACCAGTTCCGCCTCGACGGGATCCTCCGCTCGCCAGCGATCGGGCCGGCGCAGAGCCTCCTCGGCAGCCGCCAGGATGTTCGCGAAATCGCCGTGCTGCTCGAGCGCGGCGCTCAGCGCCCGTACGGTCGACAGCCGACGCAACGGTCGCCAGAGCGCGAGCACGAAGGCCGCCGCCGCGATCGCCACGCACAGCAGCACGAGACCCCAGCGCAGGGCGCCCGAGGCTCCGGTATACCCCAGCGTCACGGCCGTCGCCGCCAGCGCGCCGCCCCCCACCCCCAGCCAAACCACGAGGCCGTGCACCAGCGCCCGCGTCCGGGCGCGCCGTCGGAGGCGCTCGAAGCGCCGCGCGAGGATGATGGACGGGGCGGATGCGTTCACGTTTCGACCTCGGCGCCCGCGATCACGGGCTCGTCAGGGCGTACATCAGGACATTGACGGCCATCCTGGCGGCTTGCTCGCGTACCTGCGGCGGATCGCCGTGGACGTCGGGATCCTCGAGTCCGTCACCGATGTCGCTGGACCAGGAATAGAAGATGACCAGCCGGCCGTCCTTGCTAACACCGAATCCCTGGGCAGGATCCCCGTCATGTTCGTGGATCTTCGGTAGCCCCGGCAGATCATAGAACGCGTGATAGATCGGATGGGCACTGCTGAGCGGTTCGAGCTTCAGGTCCGGGTAGAGCTGCGCGACCATCTCCCGGAAAGACGTGTTCAACCCGTAGTTGTCGTCGGCCCAGAGGAGACCGCCGGCGTCGAGATAGCGGCGCAGCTCGGCCAGCTCCGTGTCGCTCAGCGCGATGCGCCCGTGGCCTGTGATGTAGATCAGCGGGTAACGGTAGAGGTCCTCGCTGTCCAGGGTGACCACCGCCTCGGTGGACGCCGTGGGCAGGCCCGTGCGCTCGCGGAAATCGCGCAACCAGTTGGGCATGCTGCTGGGATTGCTGTACCAGTCGCCACCCCCGCTGTAGTGCCAGCGCGCCACGCGTAGCCCCGCGTCGGTGTCCTCGACCGGTCGTGCCGCGATCGCACCCGCGATCAGCACGCTGGCTGACAGCGCGAGACTCAGGACGATGGTTCGGGATCGGAAGGCTCGTGCCATGGCGGCTCCTGCGGTGCGGCGACCTCGGTGGGGGCATCGGCGCGGGCGAGGGTGAGCGTGACCAGCGCTCCCTGCCCGTCCTCGCGGTTGGCCAGTGCGATGCGTCCGCCCATCTTGTCCAGGAGATTGCGGCAGATAGCCAGGCCGAGACCGGTGCCCTTGCTCTTCGTAGAAAAATAGGGGTCGAACAGTCTTTCGGCCACGTCCGGCGCCACGCCCTCGCCGTTGTCCCGCCAGAGGAGCGCCACCGCGTCTGGCCACGTCCGCCAAGACACGTCCAGGACCAGTCCCTCGGGCCCGCCGGACGCGTCGAGGCTGTTCTGCATGAGGTTGCCCAGCACCTTCAGCAACGACTCCCGGTGCCCCCGCACGAGGGGCAACGTCGCCGGCGCCACGGAGATCGCCGGACCACCTCCCGCACCGGCCTGTCGGTAGGCACCCAGCGCATCGACGACGAGTGCGCGCAGATCGAGATCGCTGCACTCCAGCTCGCCCGGACGACCGAGCAGCGAGAACTCCCCCGCGATCGATCGCAGCAATGTGACCTGCTCGAGGATTCGCGCCAACGCATCGTGGGCGATGGCGTCGAGCTGTGGATGGCGGTCCTGGAACGCCTGCTGCAGGAGCTGCGCCGAGAGCTGGATCGGCGTGAGCGGGTTCTTGATCTCGTGCGCCACCTGGCGCGCCAGCTCCGCATTGAGCGCCAGCTTCTTCGTCGCCAGGAATTCGCTCAGGTCCTCGCACACCACCAGGGTGTGCGGCTGTACGCCGCCGAGCGCGAGGGGTGCGTGCCGCACGCGCAACGTGCGGCGCCCGCCGCCGCTGGAGAGTTCCACCTCGGGCTCGGGCCCCAGATCGTCAATACCCGCGTGGTCATGTCCCTTGCCGCGCAACTCGCGCCGCAGACACTCGGCCGCGTGCGCCGCCGTGAGATCGGGCAAGCTGCCGTAGAATGCCGTCAGGATGCCCTCGGCCGCCGGATTGAGCGTGACGAGCCGACCTTCGGCATCCCACACCACCACGCCCACGGGCACGCGCTCCAGCACCGCCGCCAGAAATCGCTCGCGGGCTTCCAGATTTTCGCGGGCGCGGCGCAGCTCGTCGCGCATGGTGTGGAATCCTCCGGCCAGGCGCCCCACCTCGTCGCGCCCGGGCGCCGGCAAGGGTGCGGCGTAGTCACCGGCCGCCAGGCGCTGCGTGGCGCGCAGGAGCACGCGCAGCGGTTCGAAGATATTCCATGTGAGCGCCGCGGCGAGAGCCAGAGCCGTCAGCAGCAGCAACGTGGTGAGCCCCGCGAGGAACAGAGCCGTGCGACGGCGCTGGCCGAGAAACTCGCGGCTGCGGTCGGGAAAGTCCACAGCGAGCACGGCCGGCAGACGGCGCTGGCGCAACGTGCTGTCCGTTCCCTCCACGAGGTCGGGCAGTGCCAGTCCCCCCGTGAACGCCAGCCCCGCCGACTCGGGGAACACGTACGGGGTGGCGGGATGGCGCAGCAGCCAGCGCATGAGACGCGGCGACGCGAGCAGCGGCGCCTCGTTCGCGAAGAGCCGCCCCGGGTGGCTGGCCGCCACGGCCTCGCCGTCGATGCGCAGGGTCAACTCGCCGCCCACCACGTCGGCCAGCGCCGCCAGCAGGCTCTCGTCAACGCGCTGGCGATAAAAGAACGTGCCGTTGCCCTGGGTCGCATCCCGACCGCTGTCGGGCATGACCGCGGTGAGATCGATGGGGATGACGGTGCCGAGATAGCGCTCGCCACCCTGTTCGGTGATGACGAGGGTCGTCCGGCGCGCCGCGGCCAGCAGGGCGCCGGCCTCCTGGTCATCGAGGTCGCTCAGCGTCTCGTCGAGCAGGAGGCTGCCGTCGGGCGCGAAGACCATGCCCTGGCGCGCCGAGTAGGGACCTTGCGGACGCTCTCCGCCGAGGCGACCGACCAGCATGTCGGCGATGTAGTCGCTCGCGGCCAGCGCGCGTGCCTGTTCGGCGAGCAGGCCGCGTAGTTGCTCGATGGTGGTGACGAGGCCGTCGCGCGTGCGATCACGCGCATCGCGATCGAGGCGCTCGAAAGTGAGGCGGTCGGCGAGCCAGCCGGCCAGCAGGAGCAGCACGATGCCGATGCCGAGATACCCGGCGAGGAACTTGCCCTGGAATCCGCCGGGCCACTGCAGCCGCCGCCGCGCCGCGGCGCGCAGCACCAGGAACGCCAGGACGAGCAGCACGTCCAGCAATACGAGGCGCGCCCAGTCGAGCAGCACCGCCACGGCACCCGGACGTTGCAGACCGATCAGGAAGCCCTCCCCCGGCGACGCCTGCAGGCTCGGCGGCAGCGCGGCCCAGCGGCAGAGCCAGTGCGCGCGATCATAGTCCACGACGCCCCACTCCCGCGCACCACGCTGCAACGCCTCCAGCACCGGACGCGAGGCCGCGGCGGGAAATCCGCCGAATCCCACGTCGAGCCAGCCGTCGCTGTCGCCACGCAGCAGGAGCAGCGGTCGGTCCACCTCCTGACGCGGCTGGTACCCCGCGCCAGCGTCGCCCGTGGGCGGCCCCGCACCGAGCGATGCCAGCAGCGTCGAGAGCCGGCGCGATTGCACCGGCAGCTCCACGCGCAGCCAACCGCTGCCGTCGTGGCGGGGAATCTCCCCGCGCAATACGTGCTCCTCGCCGGTGGGATAGCGGCGTCGTTCATCCTGCATCAGCACGTGGCCCCGACCACCGCTCGAATCCGGCAGACTCCCCCAGCCGCTGCGTTCGATCACCTCGTAACCGTAGTCGCGGAGGAAGCCCACGGCGTAGACGCTCTGCTCCTCGTCATCCGCATCGCGGACCTCCACGAGGCACGGCAGACCGAGATCGCGTACCGCGGACGCGCGCCACAGTCGGTACGCCGCCGCGTTGCGCCAGATCCCCTCGGGCTCCGGCGCCGCGGGCGCATCGGTGCGCGCGCTGGCCGTGCTATCGGCCGCCGCCATCTCGGTGAGCACGTCCTCGAGGAGAAAGGCGATCCAGTCGCCCTGCGGTTGTACGATCTCGTCGGCCTTGCGCCGCAGCCATTCGCGCTCAGTCACGCCGTAGGCGTCGGCAAGCACGAGGTAGTTCCAGCTCACGACGACGAGCAGCGCCACGGCCCCCCACACCAGACGACCGGGCCTGCCCGGCGTCCACCAGCGATACCCGCCCGCTACTACGAGGGCCACCACGAACGCCGCCACCGCCGCCTCCACGGGAGCGCCGGGCACGAAGGCGAGCCAGAGCACGCCGATCGGGATTCCGGCCACGACGGCATGCAGCACGAGGCGCCGGCGAGAGCCACCGCGCCGCGCCGGGATCGCGGCCAGCCGGGCGGTCAGCCCCACCACCGTCACGGCCGTGAGGAAGAGCGCGGCGTGCAGCGCCCAGAAGGTCCAGGAGTCATACGGCACCTGCAAGCCCAGAAGGCGCGCATTGGCGTTGGCCGTGAACTGGTGTGCGAGGGTGCGCAGGAGGAAGAGCCCGGCCGCCGCCACCGCGGCGACGCCGACGGCTGCCAGCTCGCCCCGCCAGGGACGGGACGGCGAGGAGTCCCGCGCGGGCGGGTGGCGCAGCACGACGGCGAGCGTCAGCACGGCGAGCAGGGCGGTCAGCATGGCGTCGGCGCCCGACGCGAACCAACCCTTCGCAAACGTGGTGGCAAAGTACGCCGGATCCACGAGGCTGGCCGGTTCGGTGGGTAGCGCGGGCAAGCGCTGCCCCGGGAAGGCCGCCGTCCACCAGCGCACGGCGTCGACGGAAGCCCATAGCCACCGTACGACCCAGGCAGCGGCCAGCAGCCCCAGTCCGCCGCCGAGCGCCCCACCGATGGCCAGAGCCGCCGCCCCCACCAGGAACGCACAGACCAGGATGAGCACGGCGTGGAGCCGATCGGAGAAGACCGTCCTCGCCGGCACCCGCGCTCGCAGTTGCAGTCGATACGCCTGCGCTCCGCCCTCGCCCAGGTCCACCGTCGTGGTCACAAGCAGTCCGCGGCGGGCGTCGCCTTGCAGGGGTGCGGCCGCCGGCTGGTCGACGTTCACGACCCGGCGGCTGCGGGCGATCGTGCCGCTGCGCTGGTCCCCCCCGGACATCTCGTCGACCGGGGCCAGCGCCACCTGCAACTCGAGTCGCCACGCGTCGCCCACGGGCAGCGCCACTCCCTGCCGCCAGAACCAGCGCGACTCATCCCGTACCACATCGCGCGCACCAGGCGCCGGCGGCGCGTCGGTGAGGGCCACGCCGCGCCGCCAGCCGACGCGCTCGTCGCCGTGCCACAGCGCCAGCGCGAGGGGATAACGCTCGGCTTCCGCCCCGAACCCGGCCCAGCGCCGCGACCAGTCGACGACGGCGCCGAAAGGATCGGCCAGCAATGCACTATCCGCGGGGCAGTCGGCCTGGAACGCCGCGGCCGCACGGTCGAGCGCTGCGGGCAGGGCCCGCACCGCGGCGGCCTCGTGCGTGAGATGCTGCCGGGCACGTTCCTGCTCGCGCTTGATCCAGGTCGCGTCGTCCGGTCGCGGCGCCAGCGACACCACGGCCACGACAATCACGAGCAGCGCCTGGCTCACGAGCGCCGCGCCGGTGGCGGCGCGCCGCCGGCCGGACCGCCGCAACGCCACGGCGAGCGCCACGACGCACACCGCCGCCAGGACCCCCAGGGCGCCGCCGGCCGTCGGCGGCAGGGCCGCGGGTCCCCGGCCGGTACGCCACAGCACGCCACCCTGCGCGAACGCGCACAGGGCGGCGACCGTCATCGCGAACCGGGACGGGAGGCGACGCATGAACTGGCGTCCTTTCGGCAGGAATCAGCGCCAGGCCGTGATCTCGCACACCTTCCAACCACCGGTGCCGCGCTCGAGCGTGAAGAGCATACGCTGGCGCTGCGCACCCCCGCCATCGAGGCTCGTGAAGTGCCAGGATGCCAGGGCGTGCAGGCGCCCGCCCTCGACTTCCTGGTGCTTCTCGAACGCGAACGTCTCCGTCCGACGGTTCTGGAAGAGGCTCTTGAAGTAGTAGAACGCCTGGCTCGGCGTCAGGACACTCGTGCGGTCGGCGACCGGGCCGAGACTGAGCCGCACGCCATCGGAGCTGACCAGATCCGCGAGGGCCCGGTGGTCGCTGGTGCGGACCGCATCCTCGATACGGTCGAGCGAGGCTTCCGGATCGCCCGGATCGGCAGGCTCGGCGACCACGAGGCGTCCGGCCGCGCCACTGCCCATCGCCACGACGCCGAACACGACCGCCAGGGCGGCCAGTTGCCTGATCGTGCGCTGCGTGCAGGGCATTGCGGTCACGGACCATCCTCCGGGAGGGCGTAGGCACTGGGAACGGGTGGCGGTCGTCAAGGCAAGGGACGTGCCAGCACGCGCCTACGTTCCCGACCATTGTAGCCTCTCCGGGGGCTCTTGGCCCGGGTTTCCCGCAGCCAGCCCCTGCCACTGTCCCGAAAAGGCGCCACCGCGGCCCCGGGGGGAGACAGCCGCGCCCCCGGCGTAGGCCGGGGGCGCAGGGGGGACATCGTCACACCGCCGACGCGGTGCTACATGCTGGGCGCAGTGGAGCGCTTACGCTCGGTGACGAAGCGCTCGTACCACCAGACCAGGATCGGGCTGGCGATGAAGTTGGACGAGTAGGTACCCACGATGATGCCGAAGCAGAGCGCGAAGGCGAAGTCGTGAATCACCGGTCCGCCGAACATCCACAGCGTGAAGCTCACGAAGAACGTGGTCAGCGAGGTGAGGATGGTACGGCTGAGACACTCGTTGATCGAGCGGTTGATGACCTCGCGGTAGCTCTCCTTGCGGCGCAGCTTCATGTTCTCGCGGATGCGGTCGAAGACCACGATGGTGTCGTTGAGGGAGTAGCCGATGATCGTCAGGAACGCGGCGATCACCGTGAGCGACACCTCCAGGTTCAGCAACGAGAAGATGCCGAGCGTGAGCGTCACGTCGTGGATCAGGGCGACGATGGCCGCAACGCCGAAGCGCAGCACGAAGCGGAACCACACGTAGACGATGATCAGCACCAGCGAGAGGAAGACGGCGTTCGCCGCGGCGGTCTTCAGCTCGCTGCCGATCTTCGGTCCCACCGACTCTTCGCGACGCAGTTCCACGTCCTTGCCGGACAGCTGGTTGCGCAACGCGTCGAGCATGGTCGAGGCCTGGTCCTCGTCACTGGCAGAGGTCTGCGCGAAGGTGATGAGGAACTCATCGTGGGCGCCGAAGTCCTGCACCTGCGAACCCTCGAACCCGGCCTTGTCGACGATCGTCCGGACCTCGCCCACCGTGGGTGCCGGCGTGATCTTCACCTGCACGATGGTGCCGCCGGTGAAGTCGATGCTCAGACGCGGGCCATGGTGCACGACCATCAGGACCACGCTCAGGACCACGCAAATCACCGACAACGTGAAGGCCGGCTTCATCGCCTTCACGAAGTTGATGTTCGAATTGCGGAAGAAATCCATGGCCTCTTCTGCCTTTCGCCCACTCCGTGCGCGGCACGGCGGGACCTCAACGGCGCCGGGCGCCTATCAGATGCTGATCGTGACGTTGCCCTTGTTGCGGTAGACCCACTCCGTGATGACCCGCGCCATCACCAGCGCGGCGAACATGCTCGTGAGGATACCGATGCACAGCGTGACGGCGAACCCCTTGATCGGTCCGGTGCCGAAGTTCAGCAGCACCAGGCCGACGATGAGGGTGGTGAGGTTGGCGTCGACGATGGTGCGCGTGGCGTTCTGGTAGCCACTCTGCACCGCCGCGCGCACGGTCTTGGCCTTACGCAGTTCCTCGCGGATGCGCTCGTTGATCAGCACGTTGGCATCCACGGCCATACCCACCGTGAGGATGATGCCGGCGATGCCGGGCAGCGTGAGCACGAGGCCGAACTGGGCCAGAGCCGCAAGCAGGATCACCACGTTCATGATCAGGGCGAAGACGGCGATCACGCCGCTGCCGCGGTAGTAGATGATGATGAACACGCAGACGAGCATCGCGCCCCACATGGCGGCGTTCACACCCTCCCGGATCGAGTCGCGGCCGAGGCTGGGACCCACCGTGCGCTCCTCGGCGATGGAGACGTCGGCGGGCAACGCACCGGCGCGCAGCAGCAGCGCGAGGTCGTTGGCTTCAGGGCTCATGAAACGGCCCTGGATCACGCCCTGGCCACCGGGAATCTTGTTGATGATCTCGGGCGCGCTCTTGATGCGGCCATCGAGGGAGATCGCGAGTTGCCGGCCCACATTCTCGCCGGTCAGCTTCGAGAATTGACGCGCTCCGGTACGATCGAGCGAGAACGCCACCTGCCAGTTGCCGGGCACTTGCGGGTCGGACACCGCGCGCGCCGACGTGAGGTGCTCGCCTGTGAGGGCTGCGTTGGCCGTGACGAGGTAGAGCGGCCGCGCCGGCGAACCATCGTTGAGCGTGGTGGTTTCCATGCCGAACTGGAACTCGGTGCCGCGCGGCAACGCGGCGCGCGCCTGCGTCGACTTGATCATGGCCGTGACCGCGCGTTCGTTCTCGGTGGGACAGTACAGGTGTACGGCGTTCTTCTGGGGATCGGGCACGATCACCAGCTTCGAGCTGAATGGGCTGTCCGACGTGAAATCCGGTGCCGCCGTCGTGTCGTCCGCCGCCTCTGGCAGTTCGCCGTACGGATTGGCGCTGGTATCGGCCGCAGCGCTGTCGGTCGCCGCCGCGACCGTCTCCTGCGTCTCGGGCGACGGCTCGGCATTCTTGAACGCGCCATCCATGGCCGCGACGGCCTTCTGGTAGTCGTCGGCGCTGCGCACCATGCGGAACTCCAGCCGCGCGGTGCGGCCAATGAGTTCCTTGGCGCGCTCGGGGTCCTGCAGACCGGGAAGCTGCACGATGATGCGGCTCGTCCCCACGGTCTGGATCACCGGTTCGCTCACGCCGAACTGATTGACGCGATTCTCGATGATCTCGCGCACGCGTTTCAGCGCGTCGGCGGCCTGATCCGGCGACATGCCCTTCTGATCGACCTCGAGCACCAGGTACATGCCGCCGCGGAGGTCGAGACCGCGCCGGATGGCCTTGCCGTCGATAGCGTCGATGCGGGCCTTCACCGCGGTGTCGGTCTTGGCCGCCTCACGCTCCGCCGACGGCACCGTGGCGGCGCGGAATGTCGGGATGAGCAGGACGAGCGAAAGCAGCACCACGACGAGGCTGATCAGAGCCCTGATCTGCAGGGAACGATTCATGACACGTGTCTCCTGAACCGGGACGGGGCATCCTCACCAGCAGCTCCGCCCGGCAAGAACGCAAAAAAAAAGTGATCTAGGGCCGCGGCGGCTGTGCGGCAGCGCGCCGCGCCGAGAAAACCGGTTGCCATGATAACACATGGAAGGTCTCCATGCCAGGAGCAGCTCAGCAGCCGCTCAGTCGCCCGCCCCGGGGGCAGCCGCTTGCAGGGCCAGGAGTTCCGAGATCGTGACGAAGCGCACGCCCGCGGCCTGCCAGCGGGGAAGCTCCCGGGCCAGGACATCGGCCGTGACCGCCTTGGGATGGCCGATGCCCACCGCGAATCCCCCGCGGCGGGCGGCCTCCACCAGGGTCGTCAGACGTTGCCGCACCACCGCCGGCGACGGATCGTCGTGGTCCAGGAAGATCCGGTTACGCAGCGCGGGCAGACCGGCCCGCCGGGCCTCGGCATAGGCCACGGACTGCTGCGTCGTGAGGCTATCCAGGAAGTACAGCCCCCGGCGCTTCAGGGCCGCCATGAGCTTCTGCATGGTCTCGGCGTCGGCCGTGGCCGCACTGCCCATGTGGTTGTTCACCCCGCGCACGCCGGGCAGGGCGGCCAGATCGCCGGCGAGGATCGAGTCGATCCGCGCCGCGTCCATGCCCACCAGGATCGCGCCGGATCCAGGGTTGGTCCGGGGATAGTCGACGGGTTGCATCGGGAGGTGCAGCATGATCTCGCGCCGTCTTTCAGGCAACGCCGCCCCCCGGCCCGCGATGGCCAGCGGCACGGGACACCCCGCCGCGAGGCGCGCCCGCTGGGCGTCGGGATCGCCGCCGGCGCCGGCCGTCAGGGGCGCGCCGCCCGGCAGGGCGAGCGGCGTGGCTTCCAGGGCGAATTGCCGGGAGAACGCGTGGCCGGGGAGGATCGAAAGCGTGAGGGGGGCATCCAGCTCGAGCAGGGCGCGGGCGGCGTCGTTGCGGTAGTAACCCCAGTCGTCGATCACGATGGCCACGGTCGGCGCGTCTGCAGCGTTCGCGAGCATGTCCCACCCGGTGACGGCCGCGTCTCCCCAGCGCACGCGCGGCGCCTTCTGGTCGGCATGGTAGAGCAGCAGCGTGTGGGTGGGATGCCCCGCCACGCCGACATCGAGGCGCAGCAGGTCGTGCGCGTCGTCGGGGGCATCGGCCGCGGCACTCCCGCGGCCGGCCCCGAGGCGTTCGCCCCAGAGCACCTGGCCTCCGGCCGCCGCCACCGCCCGCGCCACGTCGGCCTGCACGTCCCACCACAGACGCTCGGGCGCCACCGCCACCACACGGCAGTGCACGGCGGCATCCGCACCCGCGGCGGGCAACGGCCAGTCGGCGGCGAGTCCCGACGCGTCGGCCGGCGCCGGGCCTGGAGTCAAAGCAGGGAGCACCGGAATGAGGGCGGACTCGATGTCGTTCTGGACGTCGACGTAGAGCCGGTCGGCTCCGAGATTCAGCAGGGCCGCGCGGCCGCCGCGGCTATGCGACCAGGCCAGCACGCCGACTGCGGCCAGCCCGGCCACGAGCAGCAGGCCCGCCAGCCACGGCCACCAGGATCGGCGCGCAGGGCGTTTACGACGAGACGGGCGAGACCGTGAGGCCATGGGATCCTTCCCGGGAGAACACAGGAGGAGCCGCGCGGGCTCCTCCTGATCCGGTCACTCGCACCTGCGGACTGCGCCGAGGTCCTAGCTATCGGTGTGGTCTTCCTGGCCCAGCAACTGGTAGTACAGCGTGGGCGCGCCCTGATAGGTGGAATCCCTCGCCGTGACATAGAAGGTGGTCTGACCAGCCACGTAGAGCTGACGGGATTCGCCGGACACGTGGAAGTAGATCCCCACGTCGTACGTCCGCTTCCTGGCGTTGGGATAACCGCCGAAGTTCGTGTCGCTATCGGACACTGGCTCCCAGTTGTCGTACCCATTCATGATCGGGATGTCGATGCTCGAGATGACGACGGTGGTCCCGTTCGCTTCATGCCCGGGCTGCTCCGAGAACATCCGGCTCTGGAGCGCGACGTCTTCCTCGTAGTTGTAGACGTTGTCCGGCAGGCCGAACTCGTCCACCGTGCCCTGCTGCAGCACGAACTTGTAGTCGTGACTCAGGACCTGGTCGCGGTACAGCGCGATATCCTTGTCCTGATACACCGTCTTGTAGTTGTCGATGAGCTGGTCGGGCGTGCTCGGGAACGGCAATCCGGTGTCGCCGCCGCCGCCGCCGCCGTTGTTGGGACTGTCTTCCGGCTGGAAGATGCATCCCCCCGCGGCAAACGCGAGGCCAATCACCACGACGGGCAAGTAGAGCGTGAATCGGTTCTTCATCGTGACTCCCTCCCGGGGACGAGCGTCGGCCGTCGCGTGTTGTCCAGGGACGCACCGGGCTCCGGTCTCAGTGAACACAGGGTGGCAATGCTTCGTCAACACGCGTTAGCCAGAAAAGACCGCTCTCACGACTCCCAGTGTGGGTAGAAGAACCTGCGGATTTAAGGGGTCCGACTCCTGCGTCTCGTCCCGCCATTCGGTGAGCTGCCAGTAGGTGGCCGGCAGCGTGAAGAGAAGTGTCGCCCGTCCTCGGTACCGGGTGGTCGACCCGGACTGGTCGGTCACCTGAATGTAGTAGATTATATCCCATTCGGCACGTCCGGCGCTACCCCCAGGTGCAGCAAATGTAAAGTTCAGGAGATCGGCCACGATCGTCACGCCCGACCCGTACCAGTTGTTGATGAAATTCAGCTCCTGATCCTTGCCCCAGTTTCCCCAATCGACTGCAGGATAAGCGTTTACAGTTTCCGAATCCGGCGTGTACCGGAAGTCGCTGCTGGTGGCATTGTCCCAGCCCGTGGCGTCGGTGTTCACCAGGGAAAGGCGGCAGTTCTCCCAGACGGCGGATGGCGACGTGGCCTCGACGTATGGGATGCTCTCGCCCGACGTCGGCGGGGCCGGGCTCCGCGGATCGAAGAGGCACCCCGCGAGCGCCGCCGCCAGGATCGGCAAGGAAACGACGCCCCCGATATGCCGCCGACTGAATTGATGCCATTTCGCTTCCATCAGAAGCTCCATTTCAGAGAGATGTCGGCATCCCAGTAGTCGCGGTTGTTCTCGGTCACGTTGGGCCCGTAGGCCTGGTACTTCTTCACGCGCCCGGCCAGGATCAGGGGATTCGTCGCGCCCCACTTCTTGCTGATCGTCGCGCCCAGCCAGATCTCGCCGCTGTAGGTATCGGTGCGGCGCGTGGTGTTGCCCAGCGTGTCGCGTCGGTCCTTCGACCGGTAGGTCGCCGTTTCGAGCTTGAGCCACGGCATGAGCTGGTAGCCGAGCCCGAGGTCCACGCGCGACACCCACTGCTCCTGGTCGCGATGGTAGAGATCGCGACCGGTCGCGTCGGTGGTGGTGTGCGTGGCGTTGAAGGTGGCGCTGGTGTCATAGCGTAGATCGAGATCGACGCGCTCGCTCGGCTTGAGCTTGAGCGAGGTCGTGAGCGTGCCGCGCTTGTTGTAGTTATCGGTCTTGCGCACACTGGGCAGGTAGGCGAAATCGTAGTCCTGGTACTGGATATAGAGACGGAGCGTCTGCCCCGCCGTGAGCCAGGGCGCGATGGGCCAGCTGTAAGACGGCGAGATCTCGTAGGTCTTCTTCACGTTGTTGTTCGCCGAGCGCGTGTTGCGGACGGCGATGTCGTGCGACTCCTTGTAGTCGAAGTGCAACGACGTGCTGAACTGGCCCTGCCACACGGTGTCGAGCTTGAGCGACGCGTCGTTTTCCACGCGGTCGCGATCGTTCTCGTTGAAGGGGCGGCCGTTCACCGCCTCGGCGATGTCCTGCGTGAGGAAGGTGGCGAACGCGCCAGTCAGCTTGGTGTGGCGAAAGAGCTGACGCTGCCAGTTCAGATAGAACTGCCGATCCTTCGTATACTGCTTGCCGCGCGACTCGGCACCGCCCTGATACGTCTGGGAATCCCACTTCCACTCGTACGCGTAACGGACCGAGAACGAGTCGCGTCCCGCAGGAAAGGCCAGCGTGACGTCGGCCTTGTCGTCGAGCCGTTCCTTGCGACCCACGCCGCTCTTCGCGTACTCCTCGCTGTCATCGCTGTGGGTGACCTTGGTCACCAGCGACACGCGCCCCACCTTCACCGTGCCGTTGAACTCGAGTTGCAGCGCGTTACGCTGCTCGAGTTCCTGCACGATCTTCGACTGCGTGGCGTCCGAGGTGTCGACGATGCCGTTCGTGTTGCGTCGGAAATCGAGGTAGCGCTTGTCGAAGGAGGCCTTGGTGGCGACGAAGTTGCCAGAGATCAGCTTGCGGTTGAAGTAGACGCCGGCGCCGAGGCTGTCGCCCGTGGTCGAGACGGTGCTCGTCCGGGTGCCGAGCTGGCCGTCGCCCTGGCGGCGCGTGCCGTAGAGACGCGTCGCCATCCGGACACCGTCGGCGAGTGCGGTGCCGCTACGGATCGCGCCGTCGAAGGCCGCGTCGCTGATATTGTTGCGCTGATTCTGGTTCTCGGCCTTCTGGCTGTTGAGCTTTACGCTCGCCTTGGACTTGTGGACGACCGCGCCCGTCTGGAAGTCCTTGCCCAGATCCACGCCCGCCGACTTGACGTCGCGTTTGTTCAGGTTGCGCAGGTTGGCATTGTTGACGGTGATGTCTTCGGACCAGTTCCACGTGCCGTTGACCCCGAGCACGAACGGGAGCGCGGTCCCCGAGCGGTACAGGAAATTGCTGCTGCGGCGCTCGACGGTCTTGTCCTGCTTGCGGAACGAGTCATAGGAGTATTTCGCGGCATTGTTCACCGTGGAGCCACCCAGCAGTGTGAATCTGGTCGTCAGGTTCCCATAGTAGAGCACGTCGAGAACCTTGGCCTTCACCCCGGCCTCGGGCGTGTTCTCGAGGCCGGACAGGAGCGAACCGCCGGGGCCGGTGGCCTCGTCGGGCAAGGACTCGACGAGGGTGGAGTCGCTCTCCGCGCTGCTGGTGTCGGCCTCGGCCGTACCCTCGTCCTGAGCCCACGCGCCGGATCGGGCGAGGGTGACAACCAGTACCACGATCCAGATGGCCGGGAATCTGGTCGCCAGGAACCTGGGCGGTACGATCCGCCGCGCGCCGCTGCCGATCCGCCGCATCATGGGGTCTGCCTCGCACCGAGGACGCTCGCCAGGCGCCGCCATGCCTCCGGCGGGAGGTGCTCCGGGCGATCGGCCGGAGCAATGCCCGCCGCAGCGGCCACTGCCGTGGCTGCCGCCGCCGTCAATCCGTATCGACGGCGCAGGATGGCGCCGATCTGCTTTCGTCGCTGACCGAAGATCGTCTTCACCGTGGACAGCAACTCCCGGTACTCCGACGCCGACCAGGCCGCGCCGGGAACCAATCGTACCACCGCCGACTCCACCTCGGGCTGTGGCCAGAACACCGTGGGCGGCACCGTCCGCACCTGCTCCACCGTGAACACCGAACCCATCACGACGGCCAGCACGCCATAGTCGCGGCCGCCGGGCGTGGCCGTAAGTCGCGCGGCGACCTCCTTCTGCACCATGAGGACGGCGCCGCGGTGCGCGTCGCGCCAGTCGGCCAGCGCGAAGAGAACCACGCTCGTCAGCACGTATGGCAGATTGCCTGCCACCACCGGTCGCGGACCGGCCTCCAGCAACGACTGGGGCCAGTCGAGCCGGCCCAGATCGTCCTCCTGGAGCCGGAATCCGGACCTCTCGCCCAGTTCGGCACGCAACAGGGCGCAGAGATGGCGATCCACCTCCACGCTCGTCACCTGCAGACCGAGGTCCAGCATCGGCGCCGTGAGCGCCCCGCCGCCCGCTCCCAGTTCGAGCACGTGGTCACCGAGCGCCGCGACATCCGCCGCGATGGCGCGCGTGAGGTTGCCGTCGACCAGGAAGTTCTGGCCCCGGCGCTTCACGGGCCGGATGTCGTAGCGTCGCAGCAAGGCGAGCTGGGTTTCGCTCACTCGTTCACCCACCGGGCCCCTCCGGGCAGGGCCAGTCTAGGATCCGGGCCGTGACCGGACAATCGCAAAGACCGGGCCACGAGATGCCGTGAATCCACTGTTGTCCGTGTAAGACGGGCGTTAACGATGCAGCGCGGCGATGTCCTCCCGGCAGGGTAGGCGCGTGAGCGATCAGGGGTGGGCAGATTCTATCGATTGCGGCACGAGACGTCAACCAGTGGTCGGCATCCGTCCAAAAAGCCGCGCAAAATTCGCGTCGGTCCGTGCGTTGAGATCGTCCGGCGTCGTGCCCAGCACCCCCGCCAGGTGATCCCGTGTGTGGACCAGATAGGCCGGCTCATTGCGCTTGCCCCGGTACGGCACCGGTGGCAACCACGGCGCGTCGGTCTCCAGGAGCACGCCGTCCGGCGACACGCCTTCCAGCACCGTCGGCAAGGCGCTCTTCTTGTAAGTGACCGGCCCCCCGATACCCAGCAGCAGCCCATGCTCGCGCGCCCATTCGACCATGGTGCGGTCGCCGGCGAAACTGTGCAGCACGGCGCCGCGGGCCGGGATGCCCACCGCCTCCACGAGAGCGCGAGTCTGCGGGTAGGCGTCGCGGATGTGGAAGACGACGGGCAGCGCCATCTCGGCGGCCAGCTCGAGCTGCAGGGTGAGCGCCGTGTGCTGCGCCGGCCGCGGTGAGAGGTCGCGGTAGTAGTCGAGCCCGATCTCCCCGATCGCCACCACCCGCGGGTGGGCGGCGAGTGCGCGCAGGCGGGTCAGCACCTCGCGGCCGCCCGCGGTGGGGTTCCCCTCGGCGTCGGCGAGAATGGCCGCGTCGTGCGGATGGATGCCCACGGCCGCGAGCACCCGCGGATCGCTCCCGGCCAGCCGTACCGCAGCCTCGCAGCTCGGCGGGTCATAGCCGATCTCGAGGAAACCGCTCACGCCCGCGGCGGCCGCGCGCGCCAGCACTTCGGCGCGGTCGGTCGCGAAGTCGGCGCGATGCAGGTGGACGTGGCTATCGATCATCTGACGTCCTCCCCCGCCCACCACGACGCCGCCCACCGCGCCGGCGCGGGCGGCGTGCGCCATCCCCGGTGGCGGGAACCGTAGCCGCCTCACCGTCATCGATGCTGCCGTTGCCTTCGGGATCGCCGTTGCGACCGGTTTCGCCGTTGCCGAGTTCGCCGCTCGGCGACCACGCGAGTTCCGCGACAGGGACGGTTTGCAGGTCACCGTCGCCGTCGAGGAGATGGATCGTCACGAGCGCCTGAACGATGTCCAGCTTGCGCACTCTGGCCGGCCGCTCGCGCCAGGTGACTGGCGCACCCACCCGTGGCATCTGCGCCAGCGCGCTCTTGTAGTCGGCGTGCTCGTACACCAGGCAGCAGCGCAGGCGACCGCACAGTCCACTCAGCTTCGACGGGTTCAGGGACAGCTGCTGGTCCTTCGCCATGCGCAGCGACACGGTAACGAAGTCGTGCATGAACGACGCGCAGCAGCATTCGCGGCCGCAGATGCCCACGCCGCCCTTGAGCTTGGCCTCATCGCGCACGCCGATCTGACGCAGCTCGATACGGGTGCGGAAGATGGCGGCCAGGTCGCGCACGAGCTGCCGGAAATCGATGCGGCCCTCGGCGATGAAATAGAACGTGATCTTGTGGCCGTCGAACTGCCGCTCGGCGCCCACCAGCTCCATTGGCAGGCCATGCGCGGCGATCTTCTCGCGGCAGATCTCCTGGTCGCGCGGTTCCTCAGCCTGCTGAATGCGCAGACGAGCCACGTCCGCTTCAGAGGCCTCCGCGAGCGCGCCCTTCTGCGACGCCTGGCGCCACCAGCGCTCCTCGCCGGGACCGCGATACGTGATCCGGCCGAGATCGCGTCCACGGTCGGCCTCGACGAAGCAGTACTGGCCCACCGCCAGCGGCAGGCCCGCGCGATTATGGTAGTAGCCCTTGCGGCTGCCCTTGAACTGGACGACGAACAGCTCGTCGACGGCTGTCGCCGGGGACGCGCCCGGGTCGTCCCGATCAGGCAGCGACGCTGGCGTGGTCGGACTGGGCATGGTCTATCAGCTCCTGCAGGAGCACGGCCAGACAGAGGCCGATGTTCAGATTGCCGTCTATCTCATGACGCGCGGACTCGATCCGCGCGATGTCTTCCAGCAGCGTGGGCGTGTGCCGGCCCGCGGCCACGCGCCGCAACCTTTCGGCCAGGCGCGGGTCGCGCGGTTGCCACGCGTCGCCGCGCTCGCGGCAACCCACGAGATCGGCGTGGAGCTGTGCGAGCATCTCGCAGAACAGGATGGCGCGCTGGCGTTTGCGCGCGAGGTCCTTGGCTTCGCCGCCCTTCGCGTCCCAGCTTCCTTCGCCGTCGGGCAGCGCGAGCCAGCCCGCGTGCAGACGTTCGGCCGCCACGAGTACCTCCCCCGCGCGTTGCTCGGCCACCGCGGTGAGCACCTCGCCGGCCCAGTGCCACAGCGCCTGGGCCTCGGGCTGGAGCAGGGCGACGGCGCGGCGCGCGTTGCCGTCGGCCAGCCGCGCCGCCATCGCGGGCGCCCCGTCATCGCCCTTGTTCAGCGCGTTCAGGATGCCCACCAGCTCGTCCACGGGATAGGGTTCGAAGCTCACGCGCTGACAACGCGAGAGGATCGTGGGCAGCATGCTCGCCAGGTTGCTCGTGACCAGCACGATGAGCGAGCGCGGCGGCGGCTCCTCGAGAGTCTTGAGAAACGCGTTGGCGGCCGCCTTGCCCAGCCGGTGCGCGTCGGCCACGATGGCCACGCGCCAGCGTCCCTGGAACGCCTGGCGGCGCAGGAACTGGATGAGGGCGCGAATGGTCAGCGGCCGCGGATCGTCCGGGTCGCCGATGAGCACCTGGCTCGAGGCGGCAAAGTCGGGCTGGTAGAACGGATTGGCGATCTTCGCCTCGAACAGCGTGCGGGTGCCGGCAAGATCGATGCTCGCCGGAGCGGGTCCGATCCAGCGGATGTCGGGGTGCTGGAAGGTGAGAGCCTTGGTGCAGCTTTCGCAGCGGTGTTCGGGCGTGCATCGGTCGGGGGCGATGCAGTTGAGCCGCCGCGCGATCTCGAGGGCGGTGGTTTCCTTGCCGGCGCCCTCGGGCCCCACGAAGAGATAGGGCACACCCGCCTCGCCGGCGGCGAGCAGAGCCGTGAGACGGTCGGCGATCGCCTGCCTACCGAGGAAGTGCTGTGAGCCCAAGAATCGACCCCCGGACGGGACCGCGAGGGTCCCAGGCTCGCCGCCGGCCGGGGGCTGCCCAGCCGTCTAGGGTGCGGCCTTCAACCAGGTCATGGGGTCCAGCGGATCCCGGCCCTGGCGTATCTCGAAGTATAGCTGGGGCTTATCCCCTCCGGTACCCGAGCCGAGTTCGGCGAGCACCTGCCCCTGGCTCACGTCACGCCCCTTGCTGACAAAGACGCGTGCCAGGTTGGCATAGAGCGTATACTGCCCTGCGCCGTGGTCAAGGATAACGCACAGGCCGAACCCGGGCAAACGTTCGGCGAATTCGACGGTTCCGGGTGCGACGGCATACACGGGCGACCCCTCGCCGGCCGCGATCCCGATGCCGTTGCTCACGGTGACGGTCTTGAACTGCGGATGCACATGCCGCCCGAACTTCTGGACGATCTCGCCCGATACCGGCCAGTCGAGGTCGCCCTGGCGCCCGGCCAGGCGTCCGGCCGTCACCGCCCCCGCGTCGCCGCCACCGGACGGCGTCGGCGGCGTGGCCTTGCGCCTCTCCTCGAGCTGGGCCAGCACGTCGAGCAGCTTCTTCTCCCGACGCTGCAGGTCCTGCAGCGCGCGGGCCGTCTGCCGCTTCTGCTTCTTGAGCTCGCGTACCAGCCCCCGGCGCTCGGCCTGGAGCACCGTGAGCCGCTCGCGCTGGCCCGTGGCCTCCTCGCGCGATTCCCAGATGCCGACCAGGGCCACTTGCAGCTCGCGCTGCTCGGCCGCGATGGTCTCGCGCTGCTGCCGCGTCCGGTCCACGAGGGTGCCGTCGAGGCGCGCCACCATCGCCGTGAAGCGCAGCCGGGCCACCAGCGTGGAGAAACTCTGCGACGTGAGGATGAGGTCGAGATCCTGCTGCGGCCCGCGCATGGCCAGGGCGCGCAGCCTCTGCGCCAGCACGGCCTTGCGCTGCTCGTAGTTCTCGGTGTGCTGGGCGACCCGCACCTGCAGACTGTCGCGCTGCGCCGCCAGCAGCTGCTCGCGCTGGTCGAGACCGCCGACCAGCTCCTGAAGGAGCTGCTCCTCGCGCGCCACCTGGGTAAGCGCTTTCTCGGCATCGGCCTCGCGCGTGGTGATGGAGTCGAGCTCGGAACGGGTGGTCTTGATCTGCGCGCGCAGGGCGTCGAGATCCTCGGCGCTGGCCTTCACCTCGTTGCCGAGAGGGATGAGTTCGTCGGTCGCGAGGTCCCCGCTCGACGTCTGGGCGAGCGCCCAGCCGACGGCCAGCAGCAGACTCGCAAGGATCAGCGCCCGCCGCATCGCGATCACGCGTCCTTCATGTGGAGGTACTTGCGCATGGCGGCCCAGCTCCCCAGCAACCCCAGCCCCACGCACAGCACCACGAAACCGGCGATCTGCGCCGGCGTGAAGAAGATGATGTCCTGCAGGCGTCCCGCCACGAGGCGATGCCCCACGGCGAGCGCGCCCATGGCGATCGCTCCGGCGAGCACGCCCTCGAGCACGCCTTCCACCAGGAACGGCGTGCGGATGAACGCATTGGTGGCGCCCACCAGCTTCTGGATCTCGATCACCCGCGCCGACGACGCCATCGTGAGACGTACCGTGTTGGAGATCACGAAGACCGCGGCCACGAGCGCGATGAGCGACACCACCAGGCTCGCCCACTGGAAGATCCGGTTCCAGCGTTCGAGCGTGAGCACCCAGCCCTTGCTGTAGACGATGTCTTCCACCTCGGGCCAGCGCTTCACCTCCTCGCTGATGCGCGCCACCGCCTGGCTCGTGCGCGCCGACGGCTCCAGCTCCAGATGGTAGCTCGCGGGCAGCGGGTTCTCATCGAGCAGGTCGATCACGTCGGCGTCATCGCCCAGCTCGCTGCGCAGCTCGGCCAGAGCCTGGTCCTTGGTGATGAAGTGGGCCGACTGCACGCCCGGGATCGATACCAGGTTCGGCTGCAGGGCTGCCAGGCGCGCGTCGTCGAGGCTGTCCACCAGGAACACGCGCAGGTCGATGCCCCCGCGCGCGCGCTCGAGCAGGCCGCCCAGGTTCAGCGTCACCAGCACGAAGAGGGCGAGCACGAGCAGGGACGAGCCCATGATCAGGATCGTGACACCGGTGGTTAATTTGCGCCGGTGGAAGCCGGCCACCGACTCCCGGGCGAGGTACTGCAGTTGCGCGGCTCTAAGCATGGTCGCGGATCTCCTGCGGCGCACCCGTGGCGTCCGTTTCGGGCCGGTACATGCGCTGGTCCAGGCGCCGGGCCTCATTGCGGTCGGGCACGCGGCGCTCGATGTCCGACACCACCTTGCCGTCCTGTACCACCATCACGCGCTGGCCGAAGGTCTTGACGATGGCGTGGTCGTGGGTGCTGAAGAGCACGCACGTACCGCCCTCGTTGATGCGGAAGAGCAGGTCGATGATCTCCTGCGCCACCACGGGATCGAGATTGCCGGTGGGCTCGTCGGCCAGCAGGATCTTGGGGCTGTTCACCATGGCCCGCGCGATCGCCACGCGCTGCTGCTCGCCGCCGCTGAGCTGGCGCGGCAGACGCCGCCGTTTATCCCACAGGCCAACCTGCGTGAGCACCCGCATCACGTTCTTCTTGATGTCGCGGCCGGGCACGCCCACGCATAGCTGGGCGAAGGCCACATTGTCGTACACGTCGCGATCTTCCAGGAGCCGGAAATCCTGGAACACGTACCCGATCTCGCGCCGCAGCAACGGGATGCGCTTGCGCTGCATCTTGGTGGAGACCATGCCGCGCACGATGACCTGACCCTGGGTGGGGAACAGGTCCATGGTGATCAGCCGCAGGATGCTGCTCTTGCCGGCCCCGCTGGGCCCGGTGAGGCACACGAACTCGCCGTTGCTGATCGAGATATTGACGTCGTCCAGCGCCGTCTGATCGCGATAGCGCAGGGACACGTGGTAGAATCCGATGACCGTGCGGGGATCGAGCGGACCCTTATAGATCTTGCTGTCGACCTTCACTGGCGCCTCCATGGCGGCATCGGGCGAGCGTCCTTGCCGCCACGACCTGCATTATGAGCACATTCCATGCCTCGGCGCCAGTCCCGGCACGCGGCGTGCATCTCCCGCGGCCATGAACGCCAAACTCTCCCTCTGCCTCATCGTTCGCGACGAGGCGGCAATGCTGCCCGATTTTCTGGCGGCCGTCGCCGGCCTCTGGGACGAACTCTGCGTGGCCGACACCGGCTCCACCGACGACTCGGTGCCCCTGCTCGAGGCCGCCGGCGCCCGCGTGGAGTCCTTCCCCTGGTGCGACGACTTCGCCGCTGCCCGCAACGCCAGCCTGGCCATGGCCACGGGCGACTGGGTGCTCTTCCTCGACGCCGACGAGCGACCGACGCCCGAGCTGCGGTCCGACATCCGCGCCCTGCTCGGCGACCCCGGCGCCGGCGCTGCCACGGTGGTCATGTGCAACGCACTGCCCCACGGCCACGTGCGCGAGTCGCGCCTGCTGCGGCTGTTCCGGCGTGACCCGGCGATCCGCTTCACGCACCGCATCCACGAGGAGGTGTCGACCGCGGTGGGCGCCATGCTCACACACACCGGCCGCCGGCTCGTGCACCTCGACGGACGCGTGCAACACCTGGGCTACGTGCGCCAGGTCGCCACCTCGCGGTCGAAGAAGGAACGAGACAGCACCCTGCTGCAAGCTTGCGTCCAGGAGGACCCGCGCGACTGGTATAGCTGGTACAAGCTGCTCGAACTCGCCCGCTTCTGGCAGGACGATGCGATGGCCTTCGAGACCGCCGCCGCCGTGGCCCCGCGCCTGCCCGTCGCCGACCTCCACGGCCAGCCCTGGGGCGGCGAGTTCCTCACGCTGGTGGCGCAGGGTCTCGGCGGTGACGCAGCCGCGCAACTGAAGCGCCTCGACGCCTGGTGCAAGCTGGCCGACCCCTCCCCCTCCTGGCACCTGCGGCGCGGCATGCTGTGGGAGGCCCGCGGCGACCTGGCCCGCGCCAGCCGCGAGTTCGCCTCGTGCCTCGGCCTGCCGCCGGCCGCCGACCCCTCGCTCACCACCGTGCGCCCCCACCTCGGACTGTGCCGCGTGGTCGCCGCCTCGGGCAACATCGCGGCCGCCATCCAGCACATCGACCAGGCGCTGAGCTTCAATCCTCGCGATCCGGAGGCCCTGCACGCCGGTGTGGCGTTCGCCTGGCTGTCCGGCAAGGAGACCGCGCTCGCGAAGTTTCTCAAGAAACACCCCGCGAGCGATGAGCTCTCCCTCGCCACCGGCGAGCAGTTCCTGCGTGCCGGCCTATGGGACGAGGCCTGCCGCTATCTCGCCCGCGCCGCGGGCTCGCCCCCGCAGGGACATCCCGCGCTCCTTCTCGCCAGGGCCGAGCTCGGCCGTGGCGACGCCGCCCGCGCCCTTGCCATCTGCCAGCGGATCGCCCACGACACGCCCGCCGCCACCCTCGGCGCAGTGACCTGCGCCCTCGCCCTCGGCGCCACCATCGAGCTGACGGTGAACCTCGAAGCCGCCGCCGCCGAGAAAGCCTTTCGCGAGTGGATCGACGTGCTCATCCGCGGGCGCAGCGAGTCGCTCATGCACGCGTTCGGCATCCACTGCGTTGCCGTGCTCGACGTGTTCCCGTGGCTGGAGGAGTTCGCGGTGGTCACGACCTAGCCCGTGGTGTCGGCACCACGCGGACCTGCCCACGGAACCTGGCGCGATCGCCGCTGTTAGGCAGCGCGCTCACGGCGAACGCCCAACCGATCCCCGGATTCAGAAGGTCGAGCCCATGCCGCACGCCTCCTCGCGCCGTTCGAGACGCTTCCTGGCGTTCGCGCTCATCCTCGCTTCTACCAGCGCGGCTCGAGCCGATCACGGCTTTTCCACGCCCGTGCCGCGGCCCGCCTGTCCGGATACCACGACCCAGGTCGGCGGCTACCTGCGCGAGATCTTCCAGGACACGCACGGCGACCTCTGGTTCGGCACCCTCCAGATGGGCGTGGCCCGTTTCGACGGCAAGGCACTCGCCTACTTCACGAAGCGGGACAGCCTGGCCGGCAATCAGATCAACGGCATTGCGCAGGACGCCGAAGGCGACCTCTGGTTCGCCACCACGGAGGGCGTCTCCCGTTACGACGGCCGGACCTTCACCACATTCACCACGAGCGACGGCCTCGCGTCCAATAGCGCGTGGAGCATCCTGGCCGACAGCGCAGGACATGTGTGGGTGGGCACGATGGGCGGCGTCAGCCGCTTTGACGGCACGTCGTTCACGAGCTTTTCGCTTCCCGAACCCGACGGTGAAACACGCTACACCCGGTTCTCCACCGACCTGGTCTGGTGCATGATCGAGGACCACCACGGTGACATCTGGTTCGCAACGGACGGCCTCGGCGCCTATCGCTGGGACGGCGAAGCGTTCGCGCACTACACGCGGAACGACGGCCTCGCCAGCGATGACGTGACGGCTCTCATCGAGGACACCCACGGGAACATCTGGTTCGGTTGCTGGGAAACCCGCGCACCGGAGCGCCCAGGATCTTACAAGTTCGTCGACACGCGCGACGGTGGTCTCAGCCGTTTCGATGGAAGTACGATCACGACCTTCGCGGACACCGACGGCATCGCCGGCGAGAACATCGGCCCCCTCTACCAGGATCGTGCCGGCGCCATCTGGATCGCGTCCATGCACGCCGGCCTATTTCGCTACGACGGCCAGACGTTCACGAACGTGACGGAACAGCAGGGGTATACAAACAACTGCATCCAGAGCATCCTCGAAGCAAGGGATGGCACGATGTGGGTCGGCTTCTCGGGCGGGCTGTTCCGCCTCGACGGCCCGGCGTTGGTGAATGTGACGCGCGAAGCGCTGACCGAATGACTTGCCAACGCGTCCCGCCACCGCGGAATCCCGGCCACCGATCGCTGCCCATGATGGCGACGGCACCAGCTCGCCAGGACGCTGCAAAGACATGTTTTGGACGGTTTCTCACCCACACGGTATCTCTCACGAACTTCGCCATCTCGCCACACATTCGAGACGCGATTAGGATATGAATTCGATGGTCCTACTTCCGGCACGCTCACGAGGTCGCGCCACACGGCCGGCCGGCCGTTGCTCTGGCGTCTGGTCCGGGAGCTTCCCGAGGACCTGTTCTTGCGCGGCCGCACGGCCGAGGAAGGATGACTGCATCGTGATACCCGCCCCCTGCCACCGCGCGCTCCGCCTCGGGGCCTGCCTGGTCCTGCTCCTCGTGGTTGCGTCACTGGGCGCGTGTGGCGACCACGGCGGACGGGTGTCCCGCCACACGCAGAGCACCGGCGGGCTAGCCGAACACGGCTCGCTGGCCGGCGCCAACGTCCTGCTCATCACCCTCGACACGACGCGACGGGATCACCTCGCCTGTTACGGGTACGAGTCGATCGCCACGCCGACGCTCGACCGCCTGGCGCGCGACGGCGTGCTGTTCTCCCGTGCGACCGCCGTCGCACCGATCACCTTGCCGGCACACACGTCGATCCTCACCGGACTCTACCCGCGTCACCATGGCGTACGCAGCAATGGTTTCTACACCCTCGACGGGAAGCATGTGACCCTGGCTGAGACCCTGCACGACGCCGGCTACGCGACCGGCGCCATCCTGGCAGCCTTCCCGCTGAGCGCACAGTTCGGCCTCGACCAGGGCTTCGACTTCTATGACGACGCCTTCGAGGGCGGCGACGAGGATCCCCTGCTCTTCGCTGAGCGGCGGGCCACCCAGGTGACCGATCACGCGCTGGCCTGGCTCGGCGACCGGACCGACCAGCCCTTCTTCCTCTGGGTCCACTATTTCGATCCACACTCGCCGTATCGAGCGCCCGATCCTTACCGGCTTCAGCACCGCGACGAGCCGTACGATGCCGAGATCGCCTACATGGACGCCGAACTCGGTCGCCTGCTCGACGGCCTGGCCCGACTCGGCCACGACGACGACACGATCATCGTGGCCGTCGGCGACCATGGCGAGGCACTCGGCGAGCACGGCGAGCCGACCCATGCCTTCCTGCTCTACGAGGGCACGATGCACGTACCGCTGATCATGCGCTGCGGCCAGCGCCTGGGCGGCGGGATCGAACGCACCGACCGCGTCTCCCAGGTCGACGTGGTGCCCACACTCCTCGGGCTGCTGGGCCTGGATCCGCCGGCCGACCTCGACGGAGTCGACCTGCAGGAGGTCGGACCGCAGCCGCGGCCCATCTTCGGCGAGACCTACCAGGGCAAGATGGAGCACGGATGGGCGGCGCTTTACTCCGTGTACGAGAACGATCTCAAGTACATCGACGGCCCCACGCCGGAGTTGCACGACCTGGCCGACGACTCGCACGAGGACAAGGATCTCGTCGCCGATCGTCCCGAGGTCGCCTCCCGGCTGCGCGCTCTGCTTTCCGAGCACTTCGGCGAGGAACTTGGGGCCAGCGGCGCGCCGTTGCCGTCGCGCGAGCTCAGCGACGAGGAGATCACCCGACTGCGTTCCCTCGGCTATGCGTTCACGAATCCGAAAGGTCAACCGCTGCAAGGTCGCGGCGCCGATCCCCGCCGCATGGTCAAGGTGTTGCAGGAGGTCGACCACGTCGTCTTCTCGAAGCCGCCCGGCCAGCGCGGGCCGGAGGTCGTCGCCGAGCTCGAGTCCATCCTCCAGAAGTATCCGGACTTCGAGCCAGGCTATCGGTACCTGGGCATCGTACGGCGCGAGAACAGAGACCTCGCGGGCGCGGCCGAGGCGTTCTCGCGTGCGGTCAAGCTGAACCCCGAGTCGCCGGAGCTACGCCTCATGCTGGCCGACACGCGAGCGCGGCTGGGAAAGACCGCTCAGGCGATCGGCGACCTGCGCGGCATGCTCGCCGAGTTCCCACGCGACGCGAAGGGCCACCAGATCCTCGGCCGGTTGCTCCTGTCGAGTGGACGGCCGGATTCGGCCATGACGCACCTGTGGGTCGCCGCTGAGCTGGACCCCGAACTCGACGGCGTGGCGGAGGACCTCGAGCGCGCCGCCGCTGCAGCCGGCCGTTCCACCGAGTTGTTGCCATTCCTGAATACCCAGCTCGCCACGCATGCGCGATCGATCCCTATGCGCAAAGCCAAGGCCACCCTGCTCTATCGTCTGGGCCGCCAGGACGAGGGCGATGCGGTGCTGCGCGAGGGCTACCGGCTCTCGCCGGACGATCCGCAGGCCGTCAACGATCTGGCGAGATTCCTGATCGCCCGGCCCGACAACGAGGGACGCCGCGTCGCAAGGGCGGCCGAACTGATGGCCACCCTGCCCGAGGACGTGGTGCGATCGGACGCCGAGCTGATACTGACCCGGAGCCAGATCCTCGGCGCGCAGGGGCGCCTCGACGAGGCCCAGACCATGGCCCGCGACGCCCTCGAGCTCGCGACCCGCAACCACCGCAACGCGGTCGCTCGCCGGGTCCAGCAGTACCTCGAGCAGATCGACGAGGCACGGCCACGGAGCGGAGGATAGATCGACGCGGATCCACCAGGCGATCAGCGCGCCAGCACGATCTGTCGCGGCTGCGGCTCGCCGGCCACCGTGTCCTTCACGGTCCAGGCGAACACGGGCGCGTCCGTCGTGGTCAGGTCGCACGCCACGCGACTCCCGAGGCCCGACACCTCGTAGTCGTCGAGAATCTGGCCGTGCTCTGTCCACCCGGACCCGTCGTGTACCCAGTACTCGAGCGTGGATCCGTGGGGCGTGAGATCCCCGGCAGAACCACGCTGCATCCAGAACGCGTGGGTTGTGCCAAGAAGAATGTTGTTGGCGCCTTGAGCCCCGGTACTCCCGGCCGCGCCCGACAGACCCGCTACGCGGCGTACGTCAGCTTGTGCCTCCGGTTCACCTTCAATGGCCGCGTCTCGACCCGTCGCCAGTAGTAGTCATCCCACAACGGCGGCAACTCGATATGCGACACGAACAGCCGCCGCGACAACACCTCCTCCTCGGTCAGGGGCTTCGTGGCGATCCCGATCTGCATCGCCGGCGTGCTCCAGCACCGCTTCTCCCGACGCAACTTGATCGTGTTGCGCCACACCAGGAAGATCGCCAGCCGGTAGATCGAATGCTGCCGTCGCTTCCCGAACGCGATCGTCTCCCGCGTGTGGTCTTTCAGACAATGCCGCAGCAACATGTCCAGCAAGTTGACCTCGAACAACGGGTTGCGACTCGTCCGCGGCTGACGGGAGTCGATCGTCTCGTGGATCACCTTGCAATACCGTAGCTTCGCGATCGCGTAGGGATAGGTCTTGTGCTTGTCGCTCCAGATGTGGGCCTCGGTGGCGCCGTCGAGCGAGACCGAGAGCACCTCGAGCAGCGCCCGCATCAACGACCTGGGGTCCGGCCGGCCATAGTTTTGTTCAAAGAGGGACCGTTTCCATTTCTGCTCGTCGGTCATCGCCCCGCTGCGTCGTCGCTCGGCCTCGGCGAAGTGGATGATGAAGCTGGAGGGGCGATCGACGGCCGCGACGATCTCGTAGGGGAAATACTGGGAGTGCTCGAAGGTGACGAGCCCGTCGATGGCGATGTCCACGAAGGGTGACGCCTGGGACACCAGGTGTCGATGGAAGAGGATGCAGTGTCGGCCGAGGCGGGCGAGGAGGTTGTCGACGGTCGTCGGCGAGGTGTCGAGGAGCCTGGCGATCTGGCGATTGGCGGCACCTGAGACGGCGTGCTTATGGACCTTGGGCAGGAGATCGGCGCGTTTGAGCCAGTATGTGGTACGGAAGGTCTGGTCTGAGCAGGTTCTGCCGCAGGCCAGGCAGAGGTAGCGTTGGACGGTGTAGGGTGGGGATTTTCGGGAGAAGGTGCCGAAGAGCGCGAAGGGCCAGGGTTGCGGCTGAGGCTTGTGGTATTTGCAGTTAGGGTTGGGGCAGTGGGGAGGAAGCGTAGGGCATGAAGTGAGGGTTTTGGTGTTCATGAGGACGGGCCCAGGCAAGCGCTGGACCCGTCAACATTCTTCGTGGCACATTACATGGGCTGTGACCATCGCCGTTGTGGAAGGGGACGAGATACTCGCGGTCCCCGCCGGGGGTAGGGGGTGCGGGAAGGAAGACCGTCCAGATCTCATGGTTGGCGTCTTCCCACGCGACGAGCGTCGTCATCTGGGGAGATTGCGCGATGGCCGGGTGGTCGCAGTCCACGACGCCATCGCTGACGGTCATCACCTCGAGCGACGCCGCCGTGGAGCCGCACAGCGCACACGCGAACAGCCAGGGAAGGATGCGGAAGGCGATCATGGCAGCCTCCTTGAGGGAGCATCAGGGAGGGTGAAAGTCTCCGTTCATCATACCACATCATCACCCGGCGAATATCGGATTCGCCCCCATCGAGTCCGACCGTTTCGCTGGACCATGGCCGCGAATCGTCACCGGTGCATGCCGAGAACCATGCCGCCAAGATACGGAATCAGCCAGACGCACCACACGACCTGACTGTAGCGGTGAAATTCGTGGCGGGTCCGTGGGCTGCCATGCAGAGCTACGCGCGTCGCCCAGATCGCATGAACGAACATGAGCCACAACGCGATCTGTCCGGTCAGCGTGTGCGGGTCGCGAAGGTTGAACGGGCCCCTCGCCAGATGATGCATCGCGACGGTACCGCTCACGTCGAAGGACAGTCCGACCCAGAACGCGATCACGTGGCGTCGCGTGAGGTCGTGGGCGAGTCGCTCGCCCCAGACCCCCCACGTGTAGAAGACCAGCGCGAGCGAGATCAGGGTGAACGAGGCGATCACCGCTGGTGGCATCGGCATCCTCCGTGAGGCGTCACCGGTCGACAGCCCGGACGTCAGGGACGGGAACAGGGATCGTACCACCGTTCCATCGTTCTGGCCGACCTCGGTTTGCCGGCGTGAGGCGAGACGGACACCTTCATCGTCGACGGCCACGCTGGCGCCACAACCATAATAGACTGCGATGTAGTAACTTACAAAGCGACTACCCGAACAGCGGCCCCCGACTCACCGCCGGGGGCCGCGCGTATTCGCCCGCGCTGATCCGCTAGCTCTTGATGTCGACGTAGAACCTGTCCTTCAGGCTGTCCACGTACTTCGTGAGTTCCTTTTCGATCTTCTGGTTCTCGACGAAGTGGCGCAGATCGTCCTTCAGCTCGTCGTAGGTGTACTGGTGGCCATGGGTGCGGTCGGCGACGAGGAAGAGGTACCAGCCGGCGGGCGTGAGGAGGGGTTCGGTGATCTGGCCGGCTTCGGTGTCCTTGAGGACGGACTGGAACTGCTCGCTCAGGTCGCTGAGCTGGAAGGTGCCCAGGAGGCCGCCCTTCTTGGCGGAGGTGGGGTCCTCGCTCAGTTCCTCGGCGACGAGGCTGAAGGGAGTGCCGCTCTCCACTCGCTCGCGGGCTGCGGCGATGCGCTGCTTGGCGGCGTCGACGTCGGCCTGGGTGGGCTGCAGGGGGAAAAAGACCTGACTCAGGGTGCGGCCACCGTCGGGGTCGATGGCGTCGACCTTCACGACGTGGACGCCACGGCTGGAGATGATCGGGTCGCTCACCTTGCCGATCGGCAGGGCGAAGACGCTTTGTTCCAGGCTGCGGTCGAAGAGGTCGCCCGGCTTGACAACACCGATGCGGCCTCCGCGCTGGGCGTTGGGCCCCTCACTGTACTGCATGGCAACACTGGCGAAGTCCTGGCCGCGGCGCAGGGCGTCCTGGGCCTCGGCCACCTTGCGCTGCACGGCGCGGCGGGCCTCCTCCGAGGGCTGTACGCGCACGAGGATGTCGGAGATGGTGAGGCTGTCGGGCTCGGCCGGCATCTCGGCAATGTGGTCGAGGTAATATTGCTGTACCTCGTTCTCCATCACCTCCACGTGCGGGCGGATGAACTTGCCCACCACGAGGCGCAGGTACTGCTGGTCGCGGAGCTGGTTGGCGTAGCGGGTGCGGAAGTCGTCGATGGACATGCCGGCGCGGTTCATCTCGCGCACGAGGGCGTCGCGAGATCCGTATTGCTTCTCCAGGTCGTCGATGCGCGCCTTCACCTGCTTGTCGATGTCTTCCTCCTCGACACGCAAGTCGGCCTGCTTGGCGGCGGCGATGATCAGCTTGCTCTCGATGAGCGAGTCGAGGACCTGCTTGCGTAGCTCGGGTGTGACTGGCTCCGGCTGCTGGCCCTGGTACTGGCGGTCGAGCTGGGAGAGTTCGACGGCCCTCTCGAGATCGCTGGCGAGGATGGCCTCCTCGTCGACGATGGCCACGATGCGATCCACCAGGATCGGTTCGTCGGCTGCGCGCGCCAAAGCGGGCACGAAAGCCGGCAGCCCGGCCGTCACGAGGACGAGCCAAGCTGCCAGCAACAAGATGCGGATGCGGGGCATCAACTCTCCCTACGTCAGCTGGCCTGCGCGGGCTGCGGGTTCGCCGCAGCGAGCGTCTGGTACGACGGCAATTCGGCGAGCGCCTTCTCGTCGACGGTCACGGGGAACTCCTGCCGCCACTTGGCCAGACTCTCCACCAGCGACTGATCCTGACGTTCGGCCTGGATACGCTTGACGACGAGATCCTTGCGATCCTCGAGCTTGGGTTGGAAGGCGTCTTCGACCTTCTCGCAGATCCCGACGGCCCAGCCGCCGTCGATCTCGGTGGGCTGGCTCAACTCGTTCAGGGGCAGCGTGAAGAGGAACTTGGCGCCCACGTGGTCATCGTCCTCGTGGATCGCGTGCAGACGGCCGAACTCATCGAGAAGCTTGGCGTCGTTGCCGAAGAGCTTGTTGACGTCGCGCCAGCTCTGTCCGTCGAGCACTGCCTGCCGCGCCTTGGCCGCCGCGGCCTCGTCGGCGCAGCGCACCATGCGACCGAAACGGGTCTCGGTGACGAAATAGTCTTCCTTGTGCTCGTCCCAGAAGCTCTGGATCTGTTCCGGGGACACGTACTGCTCGAACGGTACCTGCTCGTTGTGGACCTTCTCCACGAACATCTGCTCGATCCGCTCCGTTGCCCGAGCGACGGTGCGCGGATCGTCGAGGTAGCCGCTCGTGACCGCCACGTCGTGCAAGATGGCCTTGTCGGCGTCGATTTGCAGCTTGCGCTCCATGTTGCCGATCAGCTCGCCTCGCTTGGGCCGGTCGAAGACGTTCATCTGGTCGAACATGTCCTTGTAGTCGCCCACGGTCACGAGCACGGGCCCTGTGGAGAGCTTGTAGCTGACGAGGGGTAAGTCGAAGTCCTTGGGATCGACATTCAACGGCTTGAGGTCGTCGTGTTTGGTCGGCTTCTTCGTATCGGGATCGATGATGTCTTCCTTCAGGGGTAGCCCTGCGAAGCATACGGCCAGCGCGTCGGGATCGATCACGAGATCGTGAGCCTGCCGCAACTCCGCGCGCTTCGCTTCCTGGGCCAGGGTGCGGTTGCGGCTGCCGAGCTGCTGGGCGACCCGATCGTGGATCGAGGCCAGGTCGGGCTTGGCGTCGGCCATGATGCTGTCCACACGCACCACCCAGTATCCGTACTGCGACGGGATGGGATGCGTGACGCCGCCCACGTCCTCGCCGAAGACCGCAGCCTCGAAATCGGGCGAGTACTGGCCCCAGGCCACCGTGAGATTGGTGGGTCGCGTGGCGTCGGCGTCCTTGGCGTGGTAGCGGGCCTTGATGGTGTCCCAGGGCACGCCGGCAAGTGCATCGGCGCGGGCCTTCTCGGCATCGGCCTCGTAGTCGGCGATGATGAAATCGATGTTGCGCTTCTCGCCGAGGCGCGAGAAGTAATGCTGGACATCGGCCTCGGGCGCAATGGCGGGAACATCCTTGAGCTGGTCTTCCCAGTACACGTTCTGCGCCTGGTAGTCCTTGAGGGTCGCGAAATTGCTCGCCACCTGCGGATCGTTCATGTAGCCCAGCTGATAACCCTTGAGGACCATCAACTCCTTGTTCACGAGGACGTCGAGGAACGCTTTCTTGCCCGCGAGGGTGGACGTGTCCACCGGCTGCCCCGCGTCGTCGCGCGGAAGCTGGTCCAGCTGCAGCTTGGCGAGCTTCTCCTTGTAGTACCCGGCAGTGACATCCCGGTCGCCGACCGTGGCGATCACCGTATCGTCGGTGAGTGGCTTCTTGGCACAGCCGGCCACCAGCAGGGGCAGCACGACGAGGGTCGCGACGATGAGGGCGGCAGTACCAGACGCGATGCCGCCATGGGACTCGCGAATTCGTGGGGAGCTGAAATGCATGACGTCTCCTCAGGTGGTGGCAGCCTGGAGGCGCAGATCCTCCAGCTTCTCGAGAATGACCGTCGCCGCCGCCAGGTGCTGTTCCCTGGCGACCGGCACGCTCATGCTGAACTGGTCGACGGCCTTGAATTGCAATCCCGGTGGGGCAACCGCCATCAAACCCCGAATTATAGTTGGCGACGGTTCCTGCCCGCCAGCGAAAAACACGTCGATACCCTTGCGTCCCGCGCGGAGCTCCTCTACGCCATTCTGTCCGGCGAGCACGCGCAAGCGGTGCACCGCCAGCAGGTTAGCCACCGGTTCGGGCAGCGGACCGTAGCGATCGGCGAATTCCTCCGCCAGGGTGTCCACGGAGTGCGGTTCGCGTAGCCGGGCCAGCCGGCGGTAGAGATCCATCTTCTGCTGGGGATCCCCGACGTAGTCGTCGGGCAGGTACGCGGCCACCCGCAGGTCCACTTTCACGTCGAGCGGTGCAACCCCGCGTCCGCCCCGAAGTTCCGCCACGGTTTCCTCCAGCAGACGGCAGTAGAGGTCGAACCCGATGGCCTCCATGTGCCCGTGCTGCTCCTCGCCCAGCAGATTGCCGGCGCCGCGGATCTCCAGGTCACGCATGGCGATGTGGTACCCCGAGCCCAGGGCCTGGAATTCCTCGAGGGCGGCCAGCCGACGGCGGGCCTCGGGGGTGAGCTTCTCGCCGATGGGCGTCATCAGGTAGGCGAAGGCGCGCTGGCTGGAACGGCCCACGCGGCCGCGAAGCTGGTAGAGCTGGGCCAGGCCGAAGCGGTCGGCGCGGTCGATGATGATCGTGTTGACCCGCGGCATGTCCAGGCCCGACTCGATGATCGCCGTGGTCACCAGCACGTCGGACTTGTGGTCGAGGAAGGATTGCATGATGTCCTCGAGCTGGGTCTCCGGCAGCTGGCCATGGGCGATCGCCACCCGCACCGAGGGCAGGAGCTGCTGCAGGCGCGCGGCTGTCGTCTCGATCGTCTGCACGCGATTGTGCACGAAGAACACCTGGCCGCCGCGGTGCAGTTCGCGCAGCACGGCCTCGGCGAGTATCTCGTCGCTGTAGGCGCACAGCTCGGTGTGGATGGGCAGACGGTCGCGCGGCGGCGTGTTGATGAGCGACATGTCGCGCGCGCTCATCAGCGCCAGGTAGAGCGTGCGCGGGATCGGCGTGGCCGACAGCGTCATCACATCCACCGTGCGACGCAGTTCCTTGAGCCGCTCCTTGTGGCGTACGCCGAAGCGCTGCTCCTCGTCGACGACGAGCAGGCCGAGGTCGGCGAAACGCACGTCGCGCGAGAAGAGCCGATGCGTGCCGATGAGCACGTCCAGCTGCCCCTCGCGCGCGGCCAGCGTGATGCGACGCGACTCCTTGGGCGACTGGAAGCGCGAGAGCACACCGATGCGCACGGGGAAGTCGCGGAAACGTTCGCCGAAGGTCTCGCCGTGCTGGTGGGCGAGCAGGGTGGTGGGGCAAAGCACGGCCACTTGCTTGCCGGCCATCACGGCCTTGAAGGCGGCGCGCATGGCCACCTCCGTCTTGCCAAAACCCACGTCACCGCACACGAGCCGATCCATGGGACGCGGACGCTCCATGTCGCGCTTGACCTCGATGATGGCGGTGAGCTGGTCGGGCGTGGGTTCGTGCAGGAAGCTCTCCTCGAGGGAGCGCATCATGGCGCCGTCGGGCGGAAAGGCGTGTCCGGGGATGGCCTCCCGGGCCGCATACAGCTCGAGCAGGTCGGCCGCCATGGCGCGGATGGCCTTGCGTGCGCGCTTGGTGACGCGCAGCCAGGTGGCGGTGCCCAGCTTGGCCAGCTCCGGCCGGGCCTCGCTGTCGCTGGTAAAGCGCTCCACGCGGTCGAGGTTCTCGACCGGCAGGAAGACCTTGCCACCCTCGGCGTACTCGATCTCCAGGCACTCGCGGTCGGTGCCCTCCACCATGATGCGTTTCAGACCGCGATAACGGCCGACGCCGTAGTCGAGGTGCACCACGAACTCGCCGGGCTGCAACGAGGCGCGGTCCTTGACGATGCCCGACCCGCGATGCCGGACCCGCGCCGCACGCTGATAGCGCTCGAAGAACTCGTGGTCGGTGACCACCGAGAGGCCCAGCTCCGGCCACAGGAACCCGCCCGTGAGGTGCCCCACCTGTGGGCGCGTGGTGGGCGGGCCGAGGGCGTGCTCGTCGAGCAGGTCGCCCAGGCGCGAGGCCTGGCCCTGGTTGTCGCAGAGCAGCAGCACGGTCTCGTCGGCCTGCTCGCGGCGAGCCAGCTCCTCGCGCAGGCGGCCCACGTCGCCGCCGCGCAGCTCGGGACGCGAGGTGTGGAAGTCGACGATGGCACCCGGATCGTGGCCGAGCCAGCGCCCGGTCTCGTCACCACGGATCCACGACTCCGCGATGAAGACGTGCCCCAGGCGCGGCGCGGCAAGCTGGTCGGGCGGCGTGATGAGCGCCTCCGGCGACGGCAAGACCGGATCGCGGCGCAGGCGCGACTCGCGCAAGCGCGGCAGCTCGTCGTGCAGCAGCTCCGCCTGCACATTCTGCTTCACAGGCTCGAACCAGAAGACGGGCGCACCGGAGGGCAGGTAGTCGCTCAACGTGGCCGTGGGGCCGAACCAGGGCAGGAAGGCTTCGAGCCCGTCGTCGGGACGCGCTTCCTCGATGCGCGCCTCCAGGTCGGCATATTCATCGTCGTCGATCTGGCCGGCGATGCGCGCCGCCTCGATCTGGCCGAGGCAGGCGAGAATCGCGTCCTCGTCCAGGAGCAGGTGGCTCACGGGATAGATCGTGGCTTCGGTGAGGCGTTCGCGGCTGCGCTGGGTCTCGGTGTCGAAGGTGCGCAGGGAGACGACCTCGTCGTCGAAGAACTCGATTCGCAGGGACTGGTCGCCCGGCGTGGACACGTCGAGCAGGCCGCCGCGCCGGGCGTAATCGCCGCAGCGAGCCACCATGCCGGCGGGCCGGTAGCCACGGCGCGCGAGGTCGAGGCAGAAGGTGTCGCGGTCGAAGCGGTTGCCCACCTTGATCCGCAGGACGGCACGCGTGAGCGTCTGCGGGGCGAGCACGCGCTGGCTCATGGCGTACAGGCTCGTGACGCCGATCACCGGCGATTCGCCGCGTAGGCGGCCGAGGCCCACCATGACGTCGCCCACGAGGACCGGATCGGGGGAGTTGCGATCGTAGACGAGCACCTCGGCCTGCGGCAGGTAGGCGACCCGGTCCGGCCCGAGCCAGGCCTCGAGATCGTCGGCCAGGTGCAGGGCGCCCTCCCGCGTGGGCACGACGCACAGGGCGGTGCGCGCCTGGCGCTGGAACCAGGCCGCCAGCAGCAGCGCCGGCGACGACGCCTGCAGGCCGGAGAGCAGCGTGGGCGCTTCGTCGCCGGGCCGGCTGGCCGCGTCCTGCACCCGCGCGACCTGCTCGGCCAGGCGGTCCTCGCCGACGCGCGCGATGAGCTGCGGCAGCAGCGGCGACGCGACCGTGGCGAGCGTGACGGGAGCGGGCTGATTCATCATCGTTCCGGACTGTTGAGCGTCGACGACCTCATGGTCGCGAATACCTAGTCTCCGATGACGCCGTGGTCGTCGGCTCGCAGGACGATCAGGTCCCACGCCGTGCCCGTGTTCGACTGGGCACCGACCGCCGTGATACCGCCCTGGCCGTCGCCGACGACACCCCAGCCCATGGCCTGCCGGCCCATCGCGCGGGTCACGCGCCAGCGCCACCGGCCGCCATCGGTCAGCTCTCCCACGGTGAAGCGCGTGGAACCGTCATCCTCGCGCCAGTAGCCGGTGACGCCCCAGCGTCCCCCCACCGAGGGCGCGATGGCGGAGGCCTGGGTCCAGTCGCCGATCGTGGTCAACCAGCGCAGATAGCCGGCCGCCGCGTCGAAGGTGGCGACGAAACCCCGGCGCCTGGCCAAATCGCTGGTGAAGGACTGGCCCGCCAGGGCCACGCGGCCGTCCCGCAATGCACCGCCGCGCAGGAAGTACGCGTCGGACGTGCCCAGGCGCGTGTTCCAGACCTCGCTGCCGTCGCTCGCGAGCCCCCGTAGCCACACACCGGCGGGAGAGCCGCCGGAGTTCGTGATGTCGCCGACCACGACGAACATGCCGGACGCGAGTTCCCAGACCTGACGCACGGTGCGGTCGGCCTCGAGGGCGAAGGCGATGCGATCCTGCTCGGTGCCGCCGGCGTCGAGACGAATCACGGCGCCGTCGCCGGCGGTGGTGCGGCCGGCGGTGAGCCAGCCGCCGGCACCATCGCCGCTCAGGGCGCCCAGGGTCACGTCGGTGAGCGCCGTCTGCCACTGCACGCTGCCGTCGGCGAGGGCGAAGCGGACCACCGTGCCGTCGCCGGCGGCGACCACGAGTCCCGCATCGTCGGCTACCGACGCCACCGGCGGCTGCGCGGCCGCAAGGATCGACTGCTGCCACGACAGGCCGGCCGTCGGTGTCAGACCCAGGAGTTGCGGCGCCACGTCGGGCACGTCGCTGAACCGCGGCACGGCCTGGCTCAGCACCACCAGACCGTCGGCATCCGCAAGCACCACCGGGAGCGCGCCGAGCTGGTTGCCCGTCACCGCAACGGTGGTGACGAAGCGGGGCAGATTCACGTAGCGATGCGGCACGCTCCACTGCGAGGTCTCGCTGAGCGTGTTGGCGCGCGCACGTACGTAGTAGACGCCGGTGGCGGGCAGGGTGGTGGTGACGGTGGTGTCCTGGGTGGTACCGGTGAGCACGATGTCGGTGAACAGACTGTCCCGGGCCACGGCATAGGCGTAGTCGAGCGCGAGGGGGAACACCAACCACTGCGCGCGCAGCAACGACGTGCCGCCGCTGTCGTCGGCATCCACGCTCGTGATCTGCGGGATCGTCTGCAGGGAGGGGTCGACGGTGATCGAGATCGGATCGGCGCTGGCGCTCACCCCGGCGTCGTCGCGCACGTCGGCCGTCACCTCCACGGGCTGGCCGCTGGCCCAGCGCCCCACGGCCGCGGTGGCTTCCCACGGCGCCGCGGTCACGGTGGCCACCAGCTCGCCACCGATAGAGAAGCGGACGCGGCTCACACCGCTGTCATCGCGCGCATCGGCGCCCAGGACGACGGTGCTGTCGGTGATCGCGGCGCCATCGGCCGGCAGCACGATCGCAATGGTCGGTGGTGCGTTGTTCGAGTCGCTGCTGCAGCCGGCGATGGTCCCGAGCGCGACGAGGCCAACACCGACCAAGCAGGCGCCGATCGTGCGGGCGCCGATCATCCAATGTGCCGATCGCATCATGGTCGTCCTCGCAGCCTGGGCCACCGGCCCGTCAGAAGGTGGATCGCTCGCGATTGAACGGCGTGATCTCGCGTAAGCGGGCGACGATGCGCGGCATCACCGCGACCACGTAGTCGATCTCCGCCGCCGTCGTGTAGCGCGACAGCGAGAAGCGGATGGACCCGTGGGCCGTGATGAACGGCACGCCCATCGCCTTGAGCACGTGCGACGGTTCCAGCGAGCCGCTCGTACACGCCGAGCCCGACGACGCGGCGATGCCGGCCCGGTCGAGCAGCAGCAGGATGCCCTCGCCCTCGATGTAGTCGAAGGAGAGGTTCGCGGTGTTCGGCAGGCGCGGCGCGGCACCGTTGCGTCGGCTGTCGGGGATGGCCTCCAGCAGCATGGCTTCGAGTCGGTCGCGCAGGGCGGCCTCGCGCGCGTTCTCCTCCTCGCGGTGAACCGCCGCCAGCTCGCAGGCCGCGCCCAGGGCCACGCAGGAGGCCACGTTCTCGGTGCCCGCGCGCCGCCCGCGCTCCTGGTGGCCGCCCACGATGAGCGGCCGCAGCCGGGTGCCCTTGCGCACGTAGAGCGCGCCCACACCCTTGGGGGCGTGCAGCTTGTGGCCGCTGAGCGAGAGCATGTCGACGCTGGTGAGCGTCTGCATGTCGAGTGGCAGCTTGCCCGCCGCCTGCACCGCATCGACGTGGAAGACTGCGCCCGCCTCCTCGACGATGGCGCCGACCGCCGCGGAGTCGAAGATCACGCCGGTCTCGTTGTTGGCCATCATGATGGAGACCACGGCCGTGTCGGGGCGCACCTTCGCGCGCAGCTCGTCGAGATCGAGGCGCCCGTCGCCGTCGACGCGGATGAAGTCCACCTCGTAGCCCCGGCGCTTCTCGAGATCCCGGCACAGCCCCAGCACCGCGGGGTGCTCCACGGCCGAGGTCACCACGTGCCGCTTGTCGGGATACGCCCGCAGCGTGCCCTCGATGGCGAGATTGTCGCTCTCACTACCGCCCGCGGTGAAGATGATCTCGCTGGCCGACTTCGCGTGCACCAGCGACGCCACGCGCTCGCGGGCCTCGGCCAGGCCGCGGCCGGCCTCGGCGCCGAAGCGGTGCATGCTCGAGGGATTGCCGTAGTGCGTACTCAGGTACGGCATCATCGCCTCGATCACCTCGGGAGCCGTCCGGGTGGTGGCGTTGTTGTCGAGATACACGCCGCCGTCGGGCATCGCGGGCGCGCCGGCCAGAAGGTCGAATCCGCTGCTACCGGCCATCAGGACGTCACCTCGATCACCTGCAGGTCGTCGCGCACGTGACGGCGCAGCTCGGCCTCGACATAGTCCTTCAGCGTGACCTCCGCGACGCGGCAGGCGGCGCAGTTGCCGATGAGGCGCACGAAGACCTTGCCGTCGCGATAGCGCACGAGCTGGATGTCACCGCCGTCGTTGCGCAGGGCCACGGCGATATCGTTGTGCAGCAGATCCTCGATCTTGTGCACCAGCTCGCGATCGGCGTCGGACTCGGCACCCTTCTTCTCCTCGAGCTGTACGAGATCCTTGCGCCGCGCGGGTGCGGCACCCGCCTCGAGCTTTTCCCAGCACTCGTCGAGGATGTGCTGGATGTCGTGGTGACAGTCCATGCAGCCGCCGCCGGCCTTGGTATAGTTGGTCACATCCTCGATGGACTCCAGGCGGTTCTGCATGATGGCGTCGCGGATGGTGTCGCGCGTGACCTGGTAGCAATGGCAGATCATCACGCCCTGGCTCAGCAGATGGCATGGCACGCCGCGGCCCTGGCGCTTGAAGTGGTCGATCATCGCGGCCTCGAGCGCCTCGCGCCCCATGACTGAGCAATGCATCTTCTCGCGCGGCAAGCCGCCGAGCTTGCGCGCAATGTCCTCGTTGGTGATCTGCGCCGCTTCATCGAGGGTCTTACCGATGAGCATCTCGGTGAGGATGCTGCTGGAAGCGATGGCACTGCCGCAGCCGAAGGTACGGAACTTGGCCTGGGCGATGCGGCCCTCGGCGTCGAGCTTGAAGGTGAGGCGCAGAGCATCGCCGCACGCCATCGAGCCCACCTCCCCCACACCGTCGGCGTCGGGCACCTCGCCCACATTGCGCGGATTGAGGAAGTGGTCCATGACCTCTTCGGAGTAATTCCACATGGTGGGATCGTCTCCTCGGTGAGCGGCCGTCGCGCCGCAGCGGCAGGGAAATTCGGTCGCGGGCGAAACTCGCAGTAAATCTAAGCCAAGATGGTACGAATTCAAGCGGATGCCCGGCTTCAAACGTGACGCCCCACCGCCAGTTCCGCGAGCAGGAGCACCACGGCCGCCAGGATGAGCGCCGGGGCGAGGTCGGTGCCGGCGAGCGCATGTTGCAGGCTGTCGGCACCACCGGCGTCGAGTTCCCAGGTGCGGTTCCAGCCTGCGTCGCGCAGACGCCGGCGCAGATCGTCCGGCGAGATCGTGTGCGGATCCGACTCGCCCGCCGGCACGGCCATGGCCACGAGACCGAGCGTATCGGCCCCGGCGCGGAACGTGACGATTCCGGCCCGGGTCGGCGCCTCCGCGCTCACCAGCGGCACCGGCCCCTGCCAGACGAGCTGGGCCGGTCGGGGTTTGCCGCCGGGTTCGGTCACCGTGAGATCGGCTGCATCGCCGCCGCGGTCGTGCTGCAGGCGCGAGGGCGCCACGCGCAGGCGCGGGGCGTCGCCCACGGCGAGCGCGCCGCTGCCGCCGCCGGCTGCCTGCCAGGCCAGGGTCGCGGCCAGGCGCTGCACGAGGGGCAGAAACACGGGATTGAGTTGCAGATCGGTGGCCTCGGCGCGCAGGTCGAAAGGCAGGAGCGCGAAACGACCGCTGCCCACCTCGCCGACGATCAGCAGCGGCGAGCCGCCGGCGCTGGTGAGGAGAACCCGCGCACCGCCCTCGCCGAGGGCGAAGTACCGTTGCCACGAGGCCCTGGCCAGCGTCGTGAGCGCCGTGGCGCCGAGATCCGCGAGGATGGGATCGCCCGCATCGACGACGGTGGCGTGCTCGGTCGCATCATCGCCGTGCGCCACGAAGCGCGCATCCGCCGGCAGGCCGAGCACCGGCAGGAGGCTCTCCTGCAGCGCGCCGAGCTGGGTGGGATCGCCGGCCACCGCGAGCACGGCGCCACCGCCCGTGAGCCACGACCGTACGGCGTCCTGCAGATGCCGGCCGAGGGTGCCCGCATCGACGAGCGCGAGCAGCTCGGCTCCGGCGAGGTCCCCATCGGTGAGCTGCGAGGCGGTGATCGCGCGCACGCGGAAGAGGCCGGACGCGTCGGCCGACGTCGGATCTCCGCCGGGGGCGAGCGCGCCTTGCAGATATCGCCAGCCTCCGCGCCCGATCTCGTCGCGGTCGTCCCCGTGCACGAGGACCACGTCGAGCTGGGCCGGCACGTCGAGTACGAAAGGGCGCACGTCATCGGCAGGGAACCGATCGCTCTCCTTGCCCACGGCACCCGCGTACGCCCCCGGCACCGGCACGGCCACCGAGAACGTGAGCGCGACGGTGCCGCCGCCGGCCGGCGGGGCCGGCGCCGTGGTCTCGCCCACGCGGCGGCCGCCGAGTTCCAGCCAGAACGGTTGTCCGGCGCGTTCGGGACGGACCACCGCCGTGAGCGTGGCCGTCTCGCCCGGCCGCAGGGCCCGCCCCGGGAGCTGCACCGCCACCACGCCGCCGCCCGGCACACCCTTGCCCACGGCGTGCACCAGCAGGCGGGCGTCGCCCACACGGGCCAGCTCGCCCACCGCCTCGTCGAGATCCGGCCAGGCCGCGGTCTGCAGGTCGCTCAGCAGCACGACCTCCACCGGTGTCGTCGGCGCGATGGCCACCTGCTGCGCCGCCGTGCGCAGGCCGGCGGCGAGGTCGCAGGGGCCGTCGGTGGCCTGGGCGCCCTGGAGCGCCCGACGCGCGCCCGCGCCCGCGGGCAACCAGGCGGCGAAGAGAGGCCGGGCCGCGGCCCCCACCGTGATCACCTGCACCGAAGCCGCGGGTGGCAGGGCGCCGATCATGGCGTCGGCAAGGTCGCGCGCCTCGGCGAAGCGCGTGCCGCCGTCGTCGGTCTGGGTCTGCATACTGGCACTCGCGTCCAGCAGGAAGAGCACCGCGCGTCCATCGCCCTCGCCGGTGCCGAGGCCGCCCCAGTGCGGCCGGGCCATGGCCAGCGCCACGCACAGCAGGGCGAGCACGCGCAGCAGGAGCAACAACCAGCGCCGCAGGCCGCGCCGCCGCGACTGCTGCGTTTCCTCGGCCTGGAGAAAGCGCAGGTCGCTGAAGGCCACGCGCCGCGCGCGCCGTCGGTTGAGCAGATGGATGATCACCGGTACCGCGGCCGCGAAGGCTCCGAAGAGCAGCGCCGGGTTGCCGAAGACGAGGGGCATCAGTGGAGCCTTCCGCGCTTCATCAGGTAGGCGCCGAGCGCCTGGGCCACGGGCTGGTCGGTGGTCAGCTCCACGAGATCGACGAGATGGCGGCGGCACTCGCGGCGCAGGCGCGTGCGCCATGCTTCGAGGCGTTCCCGGTAGCCCTGGCGCACGTGGGCCGGCTCGGTACGCACGGAGTGACCTGGCGCCTCGAGGTCGGTGAACTCGATGTCACCGGCGTAGTCGAGGTCGACCTCGCGCGGGTCGAGCACGTGGAGCACGAGCACCTCGTGGCCCCGGTGCCGGAAGTGCTTGAGGCCCGAGAGGACGGTGTCGGCGTCGTCGAGCAGGTCGCTCACCAGCACCACCAGGCCGCGGCGCGGGATGCGTTCGGCCACCTCGTGCAGCACGGGTCCGAGCTGCGTGCCCTTGCCCTCGGGCATGTCGCGCAGCACGCGCAGCACCTGGAAGAGCTGGCGTCGCAGGGAGCGAGCGGGCACGCGGGCGAGCGGCGCGTCGTCGAAGACCACGAGACCGACGGCGTCGTTCTGATGGAGCAGCAGGTACGCAAGCGACGCCGCGAGCACGCGGCCGTAGGCGAGCTTGGACGGCAGGCGTTTTTCGTCGCTCGTGAAGCGCATGCTGGCCGAGCAATCCATCAGCAGGGTGCAGCGCAGATTGGTCTCCTCGGCGTAGACCTTCTGGTAGTGGCGGTCGGTCTTGGCGTACACGCGCCAGTCGATGTGCGTGGTGGGCTCGCCCGGCTGGTACTGGCGGTACTCCGCGAACTCGGCGGAGAAGCCATGATACGGACTCTTGTGCAGCCCCGTGAGGAAACCCTCCACGAGGAGACGCGCCAGCAGGTCGAGGCGGTCGAGCTGGCTGGCGAGTTCCGGGGTCAGAAGCAGCGGGCCATCGCTCACCCCGACACCTCGTCCAGGACCAGGTCGATGATGCGGTCCTTGGCCACGCTTTCGGCCTCGGCGTGGAAGTTCGTCACCAGGCGGTGGCGCAGCACGGGGTGCGCGAGACGACGCACGTCGTCGAGCGACGGCGTTTCGCGCCCCTGGAGCAGGGCGCGGGTCTTGGCGCCGCGGATCAGATCCTGCGCGGCCCGCGGACCGGCGCCCCAGGCCAGGTACTCACGGGCGGGCCCGACGGCCTCGTCGGTGCCCACGCGCGTGGCGCGCACCAGGTCCACCGCGTAGCGGGTGATGTTCTCGGCCACTGGCACACGCTTCACCACGTCCTGGTAGGCGAGCACGTCGTCGCGATCGATAACCACGGCCAGGTTGCCGGTCAGCACGCCGGTTGTGCTCTCGACGATGGCCACTTCCTCCGCGTGCGTCGGGTAGCCGATGAGCACATTGAACATGAAGCGGTCGAGCTGGGCCTCGGGTAGCGGGTAGGTGCCCTCGTGTTCGATGGGATTCTGCGTGGCGAGCACGAAGAACGGCGCCTCCAGAGCATGGGTCTGGCCGCCGGCCGTCACCTGCTTCTCTTGCATCGCCTGCAGCAGTGCCGCCTGGGTCTTGGGCGGCGTGCGATTGATCTCATCGGCCAGGATCACGTGCGCGAAGACGGGCCCCTTGATGAAGCGGAAGTGGCGTTTGCCGGTGGCGGGATCGTCGTCGAGGATCTCCGAGCCCGTGATGTCCGAGGGCATGAGATCGGGCGTGAACTGGATGCGCCCGAAGCTCAGGTCCATGACCCGCGCGAGGCTGCTGATGAGCAGGGTCTTGGCGAGGCCGGGCACGCCTTCGAGCAGCGCGTGGCCACCGCTGAAGAGCGCGATGAGCATCTCCTCGATCACCGCGTCCTGGCCGACGATGCGCCGGGCGATCTCCTGCCGCATGGCCTGGTAGGCATCCTTGAGTCGATCGATGCGGGTGGCGTCGTTCACCGCTGTCTCCCCTGAAAAAGCCGGCCCCTGGTGGGTCGGCTGCCGCGCGGGCGCGCGCCACGTGCACGCGTCTCGCTGCAAGTGCCAGTCATCGACCAGTGTACGCAATCGATGAGTGTACGCAATCGACACCGGGCGACAGCGCGAGCCCCGTCTCACCGATTCTTCACTGGCTCGTCGACGCCCACGCATCTATCGTTGGCGCCGACGCCGGGCAGGACCGGCGCCGGGAGGCATCGTGCAGAAGAAATTCTACCGCACCATCGAGGATCTACTGCGGCGCATCGACACGTCGGCGGGCGACGAGGCGATGCTGCGATCGGTGCTGCGCCAGCTCGTCGAGGGCGAGGATACAGCGTACTACGGCATCGAGAGCGGACGCCTGTACCGTGAGCGCAGCCAGGACTTCGTGCTCATTGCGAGCCACGGCGAATATGGTGACGCCATCGAGGGCAAGTCGGTGAGCAAGGACTACGCGGTGGTCCAGCACCTGCTCGAGCATCGGCTGTGGACCACCTCGCCCACGTCGCCCGGCTACGACGCCGCCCTCGAGGCCCAGTTCACCCATCTCAATAGCGCCGCCATCGTCGTGGGCCAGAATCCCGCCTACATCCTCAGCCTCAGCCTGCGCCGGGAGGGCACGAGCCAGGAGGAGATCCTGGTGATGCTCGAGTCGATCCGTGCAGCCATCGGGCTGAAGCTGCGCCAGAGCGCCCTGGAGGATCAGCTCCGGCAGGCGCAGTCGATCCAGATGTCGCTGCTGCCGTCGCGCCTGCCGGTGCTCACCGGGTTCGAGTTCGCCGCCGCCTCGCTCCCCGCCGAGGAGGTGGGCGGCGACGTCTACGACATGCAGGTCATTGGCGAGGGCATGCTCGGCGTGATGATCGCCGACGCCAGCGGCCACGGTCTGCCCGCCGCCCTGCAGGCGCGCGACGTGGTGGTAGGCCTGCGCATGGGCCAGGCGCACAACGAGAAGATCACATCGCTGATCCAGCGCCTGAATCACGTCATCCACAACACGCTGCTGGCCAGCCGCTTCATTTCGCTGTTCTACGCCGAGCTGGAGGACACCGGCAATCTCACCTACGTGAACGCCGGTCACTGCCCACCACTGCTGTTCACGCCGGTGGGCGGGGTCTTCGAGCTGCAGGGCAGCGGTCCGGTGCTCGGCCCCCTGCCCGACGCCACCTACCGCCGCCGCTCCTGCACGTTGCGGCCGGGCGAGGTGCTCGTGCTGTTCACCGATGGCGTGATCGAGCGGCACGCGCCCGGGCAGGATGTGAACGAGGACGAGCCGCAGGAGTTCGGGCAGGAGAAGCTGATCAGTATCGGGCTCGCATACCGCGACCGGCCGGCCGGCGAGATCCTCGCACGCATCACCGAGGCGCTGCGCGACTTCGGCGACAACGCCCCCTGGAGCGATGACGTCACGGTGATGGTCGTCAAGCGGCAGAACAGCTCCACGCGGCCGCAGGAGGCGCTCAACGAGCTGAAGACGGTCCCCCCGGCGGAACCCGGAATTCAGGGCGAGGACACCGGCGAGAGACGGTAGAGCGCGACGGTCCAGTCTTGCCGCTCCGTCAGCCCCACGCCGTGGATCACGCAGGTGTCGACCAGGGCGAAGTGCACGCCGCGCACCACTTTGCCGTCCCAGCGCGGCGGGCCATCGGTGCGGTCGACGAACCAGTCGGGCCGCTGGCCCCGATCGGACTCGGGCCGCAGCCACGCCCCCGACCTGACCATGGACTCGAATCCCATCTGCCGGCCCAGGCTCATGATCTGGGGGCTGACCAGGCCCATCAGGTCGAGCACCGGGCGATCGCTGCCGTGGGCGAGGGCGCCGATGTCCAGGGCCGCCACCACGTCGCCCGGCGCGCTGTTCTCGCCGATCCACTGTCCCATCGCCAGATAGCACCCGCGCATGCCGGCCGAGAAGTCGCGCGCGTGCGGCCGCACAAGGCCCACGAGGAGGATCACGTTGGCAGCGATGGTGAGTGTCATGGCCGAACGCCAGCCCCAGCGACGCAGCATTGCCTGCCCGCGGAAGGGCTCGGCCGCACGCAGGAGCCAGAAGTCGGCCGCCGCCAGGACGAGCAGCAAGGGCATGGACAGCGGCGCAAGGTAGCGCGAGATCACCCACACGCGCGTGAGCGCGTAGCCACCGATGACAACGGCCGCCCAGGTCACGGGAATGCCGACGAGGGCGACGGATTGCCACAGCGTCCACGTGGGCGGGGTCGCCGCCTCGACCTCCGCCGTCATGTCGGGTCGGCGTCGTCCCACGAGCACCATCACGGCCACGAGCACCAGGAAGAGCCACAGGATTCCCTGCGTGAGGCCGATCTGCTCCAGCGAGCGCAGCGCGTAGCCGGCGAACTCCAGCGGGTGGAAGCTCAGCGCGTTGCTCTTGGCGGAGGCGGTGCCCGGTGTGATGCGGCCGAACGTGACGCGGGCGTAGACGAGCCACGGCCCCGCGGTGGCGAGCCAGCCGAGCAGGGCTGCCGGCAGGAGGTGCTGGGGACGGGCCTGGGTGCGGCCGGCCCGGCCTGCGAACTGATCAGCGCGCTGGTACTCGGTCCACAGGAGCCACGGCAACGCCAGCGGGGCCAGCAGGAGATACTCCGGCCGCACCAGGGCGGAGAGCCCGGCCGCGGCACCCCAGGCCAGGTAACGTCGCCACAGAACCGGCGACGGACCGCTGCCCGCTGGCTCCGGCTGGAACGGAAGCACGACGGGCCACATCAGGATCAGCAGGGCTGCCGATGCCAGCGGCGTCTCCATGCCCGACATGGTCCAGCGCAGGAACCATGCGTCGACCACGCCGACGACGAGCAGCCACCAGCGCCAACCCTCAGGCAAGGGCAGGCGCCGCAGCAGGCCCGCCCACAGCCCCACGGTCAGCGTGCCGGCGAGCAGGCCCAACGTCCACGCCGCCACCTCCGGTGCCAGGTGCAGCTTCAGCAGGAGCACCAGGCCGAAGATCCACAGCGGACTCGTGGCACCGTACGTGGCTTCGCCCGGATTGAAGGCGAACTCGCCGCGGGTGGCCACGTTCTCGGCATAGCGCAGATGGATGTAGGTGTCGTCGGTGACATAGCCCGCCAGCAGCAGATGCGCGCCCAGGAGGATCAGGAGACCGACCAATAGGCGCGCCCGGTGGTGGGCCGCCGCGCTCACCGCAGGAACATCGGCAGGTTGCCGACGCGCGCGATGGCGGGCTTGTACTCCTTCACGTCGTAGAACCGCGCCACCTCGACGCGCTTCTCCCCCGCGATCACCGAATTCAGGCCCACCGTGGTGTACTTGCCCTCCTGCAGCGCCACCATCAGGCCGCTCGCGCCGTCGAGCAGCATGTCCATCGCCAGGTTGCCGTAATTCATGGCGACCATGCGGTCGAGGGCATCGGGCGCACCGCAGCGCATCATGTAGCCCAGCTCCTGAAACGTCACCTTGTGGCCGCTGATGGCCTGGATCTTCTCCGCCGTGATCTGGCCGATGCCGCCCAGCTTCTGGTGGCCATAGGCGTCGGCCTCGCCGCGCTGAACGATCTCGCCCTCGATCTCCTGAGCGCCCTCACTGATGCAGACGATGGAGTAGCGGCTCGGGTTGGCCAGCTTGTCCTCCACCAGGAAGTTGGCGAGGCGGTGCACGTCGAAGGGCACCTCGCTGATGATGGCGCGGTCGGTGCCGGCGAGGTAGGCCGAGATGAGGCCCGTCTCGCCGCTGTGCCGGCCGAAGACCTCGACCACGCCGATCCGCTCGTGACTGCCGATGGGCGTGCGGAGCTGGGTGATGGCGTCCACGGTGCGCGTGATGGCCGTGGAGAACCCGATGCAGTAGTCGGTGCCGTAGACGTCGTTGTCCATCGTCTTGGGGATGGCGATCTGCGGGAAGCTCTCCTGGTTCAAGCGCGCGGCGTAGCTCAGGGTATCGTCGCCCCCGATGGGGATGAGGGCGTCGATCTTCAGGTCCTCGAGATTGGCCACGATGGTGTCGGTGATGTCCGTCGGGAACGGTCCCGCACCGTACTGCTCGCGAAGATGTTCCGGCAGATCGTGCTCGCGCATGCGGGCAGGATTGGTGCGCGACGTGTGCAGGAACGTGCCGCCCGAGCGGTCGATGGTCCGCACCTGGTTCCAGTCGAGCTCGCGCACGAACTCGCGATTGTGCTCGGGCTCGCCAACGCGATAGTTGACGAGGCCGGCCCAGCCACGCCGGAACCCCACCACCTGGATCCCGGCCTTCTGGGCCCGGTACACCACCTGCTTCATCGCCGAGTTCAAGCCGGGGACGTCACCGCCGCCGGTGAGAATTCCGATGCGTCGGATCTTGGCCTTCATGCTCTGCCTCCCTCAGTGGCGGGTCGGCGCGCGACACGCGCCGGGTACTCTAGCCGACGGTCCTGGCGATCGGCAAGGAGACGCCGCGCCGCACGGTCATTTTCGTCGACCTCGTTGGCCGGCAGCGACGTCATGGCGCCAGCACGGCCGGCAGCGGTGCCGGCTGGGCGAGGAACGTGCCCTCCCACGACATGCGCGCGATCTTGCGCATGTCTTCCTCGCTGAAACCGAAGGTCTCCATCGCGATCTCGTACTCGCGGCTCAGCGACGTGCTGGACACGGTCGGATTGTCCGTGCACAGGGCTACCCTGATGCCCGCCTCGAGGAAACGCGGCAGCGGGTGATCGGCGTACTCGGCGATGGCGCCCGTGTGGATGTTGCTGGTCAGGCAACACTCCACCAGGATGCCGTCGGCGGCGAGGCGGCGCATCAGCACCGGATCGCGTCCGGCGCTGGTGCCGTGACCGATGCGCTGCGGGTGCAGGTTGTCGATGGCCTCCCACACCCGGTCAGGACCGGTGGCCTCGCCAGCATGAACGGTGCGTCCCAGGTTCATCTTCGCCGCCAGTTCGTACGCCTTGGTGAACAGAACGGGCGGGAATGCGGGCTCGGGGCCGGCGATGTCGAAGCCGATCACGCCCGGACCGTTGTGGTAGGCTTCCTGCTCGCCGACGATCTCGCGCAGCAGGATGCGCGCCATGTTGCCGCCGTGGTTGCGCATGGCGATGATCACGATGCCGGCGCGAAAGTCCGGATGCGCTTCGCCGAACTTGGCGAAGGCCTTGCGGGTGGCATGCACGACCTGACGAGTCGAGAGACCTGCGCGGCGATGGATGAACGGATTGGTGCGGATCTCCAGCAGGCGCACGCCATCGGCGTAGGCGTCCTCGGCGATCTCGTAGGCGATGCGGTTGATGTTCTCGTAGAACTGTGTGTACTGCAACGGCAGGTGGAACTTGTCGAGGTAGTCGAGCAAGGTGCGGTCCTGGACGTCATCCCACTGCAAGTAGTGGCGAAAGCCATCAAAGTCGAGCCCCGGCACGGCCCGGTAGTACTTCTCCGAGTACTCCCAGAGCGTCGCCGGGCGGCAGGCGCCATCGAAATGGCGGTGCAATTCCGCCTTGGGCAGGCTTTTACAGAACTCGCGGCGGTCGTCGGCTGTCATCTCCCGGCTCCTTTTGGGCGCACAGGATAGTCGCCGTGTGCCGGCGTGTCCAACGCCTCCTCGCGACGCCCTGACCAGTGGTCATCCGGGCGCGGCGGTGTTAGTCTGGCCCGAGCCCTAGACAACCACCGCCAAGCCTGACGGGGAGCCATCCGGATGAGTCCCAGCTCGACCTTTCATCGCGACGTGCTGACCATCGACCTCGAGAATGAAGCCGACGAGATCGGCACGCGCCTGCGCGAGATCGTGACCAAGACGCTGCTGCGCCGGGGACTCGTGGTCGGCGTGAGCGGCGGGATCGACAGCAGCACGACCGCGGCCCTCGCCGTCCGTGCCCTGGGCCCGAAGCGGGTGTTCGCCGTGCTCATGCCCGAACGCGACAGTAGCACCGCCAGCGTACAACTCGGCAAGCAGCTCTGCGCACACCTCGGCATCGAGCACGTGATCGAGGACATTCAGCCCACTCTGGCGGCCATCGGTTGCTACCGGCGATACGACGACGCCGTGCGCCAGGTCTTCCCCGAGTTCGGCGAGGGCTGGAAGTCGAAGATCGTGCTGCCGCAGGACCTGCTCGAGAGCGACCGCATGAACGTGTTCCGGGTCGTCGTGGAGGATCCCTCCGGCGAGCAGCGCACGGAGCGGCTGCCCGTGGGCCCCTACCTGGAGATCGTCGCGGCCACGAACTTCAAGCAGCGCATCCGCAAGACCCTGGAGTACTACCATGCCGACCGGCTCAACTATGCCGTATCCGGCACGCCCAATCGCCTGGAGTACGACCAGGGATTCTTCGTGAAGAACGGTGATGGCTCCGCCGACGTGAAACCGATCGCACATCTCTACAAGAGTCAGGTGTACGCCATGGCGCGGCATCTCGGCCTGCCCGACCCCATATGTTCCTCCTCCCCGACCACCGACACCTACAGCCTCGAACAAGGCCAGGACGAGTTCTACTTCGTGCTGCCCTACGCCGAGATGGACCTGCTGCTGTGGGCGCTCAACCACGGCATCCCCGCGGCGGAGGCCGCAGCCGTGCTGGACCTGACGCCGGAGCAGGTGACGCGGGTCTATCGGGACATCCAGCGCAAGCGTAACACCACGCTTCCCTTACATTTGCCTCCCCAGCTCGTGAAACCGGTCGCCGAGATCAGAAATAAATCCTAGATGCTCGCTTGATTTGAATACGCAGGAAGATTAATGATTTAACAACCGGTCGGACCCCGCAGAGCCCCCGGTCTGCAAATCGTCTGGGAGGCGCCATGAAAGTCAATACTCGCGTCCGCTACGGACTCCGTGCGATCCTGCGTATCGCCGACGCGCACGAGATCGGACCCGTCTCGATCCACGTGATCAGCGAGACCGAAGGCATCAGCGGCAAGTACCTCGAACAGGTCATCAGTCCACTGCGCCGAGCCGGGCTGGTCACCAGCTACAAGGGCGTCAAGGGCGGCTATACGCTGTCGCGGGCGCCGCAGGACGTCACGCTCTGGGATGTGATCTGCGCGCTCGACACGCACCCGGACCTCGTGGAGTGCGTACGGGAACCTGAGATCTGCGACCGCTCGCCGGAATGCGTCACCCACCGCGTGTGGTGCCTCCTGAACGAGCGGATGCAGGCCTTCTGGCGTAGCTTCACCCTGGCGGATCTGCTGGCGGAGTTTCGCCTGCAGGGCACGGTCACGCCCGAGTCTTTCATACGCGACTGAGGCCGCCGGCGCGCGTGCGCGTCGGGACGGCGACATGGCGCGGCACGACGGCGAAATCTCGTACTGACAGGGATTTGACTTCCCTTGCCTCCCCTTCCTAATTAGGCCTGCCAGTCGCTTAACAACCTGTCGCGCGCCATGCGGCACGCCCCTCACGGGCCATGCCTCGGGACATCGCCGAAAGGAACGGTCATGGACTTCACGAGTTCGCTCCGCCGGAAGGCCGCAGCGCTGCACCGGACGATCGTCCTTCCCGAAGCGTGGGATGAGCGCATGCTCCGCGCCGCCGCCCAGGTGCGCGACGAGGGGTTCGCCGGCATCGTCCTGCTGGGCCGGCCGGACACGATCACGAGCGCCCTGCGGGACCTGGGTCTGGACGCCGAAGGCATCACCATCGTCGAGCACCGCCACGATATCCACTTCGCCGACTACGCATCGCGTTATTACGACAAGCGCAAGCACAAAGGCATGACGACCGAGGCGGCCGCCGAGACGATGGCCGATCCGCTCTACTTCGGCGCCATGATGGTGGCCGAGGGCCGCGCCGACGGCATGGTGGCCGGGGCGGTGAGCGCCACGGCCGACGTGCTGAAGGCCAGCTTCCAGATCATCGGCCCCGCCCCTGGTACGAGCCTGGTCTCGAGTTGCTTCCTGATGGTGCATCCCGGCTGGACCTACGGCGATGGCGGTATCCTCGTCTTCGCCGACTGCGCCGTGAACCCCCAGCCCGATGCGGGGCAGCTCGCCGACATCGCGATCGCCTCCGCGCGCACGGCCCGAGCCCTGTGCGGCGTGGAGCCGCGCGTCGCCATGCTGAGCTACTCCACGCGCGGCAGCGGCACCGGGCCCGACGTCGAGAAGGTCGAGGCCGCCCTCGCCATCGTGAGCGACAAGGCTCCCACCCTGCTGGTCGACGGGCCGTTGCAGGCCGACGCCGCCCTGGTGCCGGCCATCGGCGACCGCAAGGCTCAGGGCAGCGCGGTCGCGGGTCACGCCAACGTGCTCGTGTTCCCCGACCTGGATGCCGGCAATATCGGGTACAAGCTCGTGCAGCGACTGGCCGGCGCCGAGGCCGTGGGCCCGGTCATGCAGGGTTTGGCCCGGGCCGTCAACGATCTGAGCCGCGGTTGCAGCGTCGACGATATCGTGAACGTCGTGGCGATCACAGCCTTGCAGAGCGCCGGTTAAGCGAGAGGCGACGACGATGCTGAACATCCTGGTCATCAACTGCGGCAGCAGTTCGCTGAAGTACCAGCTCCTGGAGATGGAGAACGAGACGCTCCTGGCCAAGGGCCTGGTGGAGCGCATCGGCCTGGACCGGGGCACCCACATCTACCAGCGACCCGGGCACGACAAGCTCACCCGCGAGCTGCCCATCGCCGACCACTCATGCGCGATCGCGCTGGTGATGAAAGCCCTCACCGACACTGCGTACGGCGTGGTGGCGAGCATGGACGAGATCGCGGCCGTCGGGCATCGCGTGGTCCATGCCGGCGAGCGCTATGCGTCGTCGGTGATCATCGACGACGATGTGATCGCCGCGCTCGAGGCGTGCATCCCGCTCGCACCACTGCACAATCCGCCGAACATCATGGGCATCAAGGCCGCCCAGCAGGTGATGCCCAGCACGCCGATGGTGGGGGTATTCGACACGGCGTTCCACCAGACGATGGCCGACTGGGCATACATCTACCCGCTGCCGTACGATTTCTACACCGATCTGAAAGTACGCCGCTATGGCTTCCACGGCACCAGCCACCGCTTCGTGACCCAGCGCGCAGCCGAACTGCTCGGCCGCCCGGCGACGGCGCTCAACCTCATCACCTGCCACCTCGGCAACGGCGCGTCGGTGTGCGCGGTGAAGCACGGCAAGTCCATCGATACCAGCATGGGCTTCACGCCCCTCGAGGGCCTCGTGATGGGCACGCGCAGCGGCGACATCGACCCGGCGATCGTGGGCTTCATCGCCAAGGCCCGCGGGCTCACGCTGGAGCAGGTCGACCGCATCCTCAACAAGGAGAGCGGCATCCTCGGCATCTCGGGAGTCTCCAGCGACCTGCGCGACGTCGAGCGCGCCTACGCCGCCGGCAATGACCGTGCCCGCCTGAGCATCGACGTCTACAGCTACCACATCCAGAAGTATATCGGCGCCTATGCGGTGGCCCTTGGCCACGTAGACGCCATCGTCTTCACCGCCGGCGTGGGCGAACACGGATCGCTGGTGCGGGAGTGGGCTTGCCGCGGACTCGAGGTGCTCGGCGCAGAGCTGGACCTGTTCGAGAACGGCGTGCGTCACGACGAGGCGTTCATCAGCAAACCCGGCTCGCGCGTGAAGATCATGGTGATCCCCACGAACGAGGAGCTGATGATCGCGCGTGACACGCGCGATCTTCTGCGTCGCTGATCGGTCGCGCTAGCCCGCCGCCGCGCGCGCGGCGCGGTCGAACTGGAGCGATCCCCGCATCACCACTGCACCCGTGGCCGCGATCTCCACGCGCTGGATATGCTCACCGAGCATGCCGACATGTACGGTGGCGCGGTTCGGACGTCCCAGCACATGGCCCTGTGCCGTCTCGATGCGCACGTGGTCGGCCGATGGGACCAGTCCCGACGCCACGAGGTAGGCGCCCATGGCACCGAGTCCGTTCCCGCTGGCCACGTCCTCGCAGGCGCGGTCGCCCGGATGGAAGAACCGGCACTGGAAGTCGGCGTCGGCGGCCGCCAGCTCGCGGCACACGAGCACCACGCCGGCCACGCCACGCTCGTCGGTGAACGCCTGCATGCGGGCCATGTCGCGAAAACTGCCGCGCATGACGTTGCGATCGGACACCGGCACAATGATGTGATCGAAGCCGCACGAGACACGTTGGGGCCCGTGTCCGTCGAGCTTGAGCAGCTCGGCCGGCACGCCCAGCACCGCCGCCACCTCTGCGGCGGGCACAGGCTCGCCGAAGCGCGGATTCGGCAGCTCGAAGGTGACGAGTGTGCGCGCGTCGGGAACCGTGGTGAGCGTGACACCGAGCACGCCGGCCAGGGTCTCCACGTGGACGACGCGACCCTCGGGAGTCGGGCGGAAGATGCCGCGATCGGCCAGGCTGGTGAACGCCGCGATCAGCACGTGCCCGCTCAGCGAGTCCTCGCGGCTCAACGTGAAGAACCGCAGCTTCACGTCGGCCTCGCGCGCGGCGGGTGGCAAGACGAACCCCACCTCCATGCCAAGTTCCTCGGCGATCTGGATCATCTCCGCGTCGGTGAGGCTGGCGGCATTGGGAATGATGGCGGCGGGATTTCCCGTGAAAGGTCGATCGGCGAAAGCGTCGACCAGATGCAGGGGGATGACGGCCATGGCATGTCTCCTTCCCGTCCCTGGCACCATACGCCATCGGTGGGTACGCAGCCAGCGCTATCGCGCCGGGCTCGATCGGTACCGTACGCGCCCGTCGACGACCGTGGCAACCACATGGGTGTCAAACAGTTGCGACGGATCATCGCCGGTGGGATCGTGATCGAGCACGGTGATGTCGGCCAGGTAGCCCGGTGCGAGGACACCGACCTCCCTTTCCAGCCAGGCCGCGTAGGCCGCTGCGGAGGTGGACAGCCGCAGCGCCGTGCGTCCGTCGACGCATTCCTGCGGGTGCCAGCCGCCGGGCGGCGTGCCGTCAGGATGCTGGCGTGTGCGCGCGGCGAAGAGCGTGGCCAGCGGATCCACGGCCTCGACCGGGAAGTCGGTGCCGAAGCAGAGCACGGCGCCGCTGTCCAGAAGCGAGCGCCAGGCGTAGGCGCCGGCGAGGCGATTGGGCCCGAGGCGCTGCGCGACCCAGTCCATGTCGCTGGTGCAGTGGGTGGGCTGCATCGACGCGATCACGCCGAGCTGACCGAAGCGCGGCACATCGGCGGGCGCGAGGATCTGGGCGTGCTCCACACGCCAGCGCGCATCGCGCAGTCGTGGTCCCATGACCTCATCGTAGAGGTCGAGGACGAGCCGGTTGGCGGCGTCGCCGATGGCGTGGGTACACACCTGGAAGCCGGCCGCGGCCGCCCGCCGGCACACCTCGCGCAGATGTTCGGTGGGAGTGACCTGGAGGCCGCGGTTGCCCGGTTCGTCGCTGTAGTCGGCGAGAAGGAGCGCCCCGCGGCTGCCGAGGGCGCCGTCGGCATAGAGCTTCACCGCACGCACCGTCACCATGAAACGCGGGCCGCTCGTCGGGCCGGCGGCCAGGCCGGCGTCGAGGGTGGCCGGTTCATCGGCGAGCATACACACGAGCCGCAGGCCCAGCTCGTCCCGGGTTGCGAGGTCGCGATAGAGCTGGATGCGTGACCAGGGCGTACCGGCTTCGTGCACGGCGGTGAGGCCGTGGCGCAGGCAATCGTCGATCGCCAGGTGCACCCGCCGCGTCACCTCAGCCGGCGACGGCTCGGGGACGTGGGCGAGCACGAGGTCGACGGCGTTGTCCACCAGCACGCCCGTGGGCTCACCGCCGGGCCCGCGGATGATCGTACCGCCATCGGGATCGGCCGTGTCGCGCGTGATACCGGCGAGGCGCAGCGCCTCGCTGCTCACCCAGGCGGCGTGACCGTCGATGCGACGCAGCACCACGGGGCGTTGCGGCGCCGCCGTGTCGAGGAGCGCGCGATCGGGCCAGTGGGCGTCGGTCCAGTCGTTCTGGTCCCAGCCGCGCCCTTCCAGCCAGCCTGCGGGCTGGGCCGCGGCTGCCGCGCGCACGCGGGCCGCGCAGGCAGCGGCGTCGGGCGTGCCCACGAGGTCGATCTGCGCGAGGGCCGTGCCGAGCCCAAAGAGATGGCAGTGGGCGTCGACCAGCCCCGGCACGGCGACGGCGCCCTGCAGGTCGATCACCGTCGTCTCGGTCCCGCGCAGGGCCAGGACAGCCTCGTCGTTCCCCACGCGGAGGATACGGCCGTCGCGCGCCGCCAGCGCCGTGGGCGCCGGCGAGGGCTCGGGCTCGAGGAGCGTCAGCACGCGTCCCCCGTGGAGAATGAGATCGGCCGGCCCCGCCCCGACAGGGTGGGCCGCGGTGGATGGCGACGGCACGGTGAGCGCCGCACAGAGCGCGAGGACGACGGACATCGTTGCCTCCGGGATGGGGAGTGGCATCGCTCCGGATGTCGGGTTGACTTCTCGGTACGCGATCATTCCTTACCATGATATCGCTCCACCGTACACGCGAGGCGCGTTGGCCACCAACCCGGCCGGGTAACGCAACACCGGGGAACCCGGGCGAGCGGGCGGGGTCTCACGGTCGATCCCCGAGGAGAGGACCACGTTGATTCGATCGCTGCGCACCATCCTTCGCCCCCTCGCCATCCTCGCGCTGGCCGCCGTGCTCGCCACCGCCGCGGCAGCCGCTGCCGGACCCGATCCGCACGCCCGGAATCTCCTCGGTGCGTTGAGGCGCCAGCTCGCCACGTCACGTCTCGATTCGGCGCTCACCACGGCCCGCGCGTACGTCGCGATCGACCCCACCAGCCCCGACATGTTCTACAACCTCGCGGGCCTCGAGGAACACGCCGGCCATCGTGACGCGGCCGCGGCCGCGCTGAAGGTGGCGGTGGATCTGGGGTTCGATGATTTCCGCCTGGCCGACGCGGACAGCGATCTCGGCGACCTGCGCACCGATCCTCGCTACGGCGCCCTGCGCGAGCAGTGGCAGCGGAACCTGCGCGAGCGCTGCGCCGGACGAAGCGTCGCCCTGACGGCAGGCGCGTTCGGCGACCCCATCGAGCTGAGCGACCGGGGAGGCGGCCTGACGCCGCCCCTGGTCACGGTGCGGTTGCGTTACGACGGCGGCGGCTTCGAGGTGGAAGCCACCGTCCAGGATCTCGGGGCCAGCGAGCGCCTGCCGGCCTGGCGCGGGGGCAGCGGCCTGGCGGTCACGTTCCTGGTACCCTCCGCGGACGCCGCGTGCGAGGGCACCATGTTCCGAGAGGTGGGGGCCGGGCTCGCCAAGGGCCTCCCGGAAGGGGTTCTGCTCCTGCCGCGACCGTCGCTCCGCTGGCAGCCCGTGGCCGAGCTGACGCCGAAACTCCACTATGCGCCGGCAAGCAAGGCCCTCGTCCTCGATCTACGCATTCCGTGGCAAGCCATCGCACCGCTCGATCCGCTGGCCTATCCCGAGCTGGCGATCAACGTCTCCTGGATCAGCCGCGACGCCGAGGGGCACCGTACCCACGCCGCCCTGCTGGACGATCCGGCGACGTTCGTCGCGACCGACACGTGGCGCCGCGGCCTGCCCCTGCGCGTCGCGTGGTCGCCGACGACCGAGCCCCGCGCGGCCCTGCACGTGTCCGACCACGTGGTGACCGGGTCTACCGTGGCGGGGACCATCGGTCTGGTGGCGCCGGTAGCGGGGAGGGCCAGCCTCACAGCCTCCCTGGAGAACGCCGACGGGCAGCCCATCGCGGGCGCCATTATGGACGGCGAGCGTGCGGTGGTGGCCGGCTGGCAGCAGCTTCCACTGCGCCTCGCGGCCACGGCCTTGCCGCTGGGGCCCGTGACGATGACGGGTTCGGTAACCCTGCCGGGAGGACAGGACGCCTCGTTTCGCGCCGACCTTCTCGCGCTGCCCACCGACTGGCTCGCGCAGGCGCGTCGCACGGTGCCGAAACTCCCCGAATCCGAGCGTGCGTCGGTGGCCTTGCGCCTCGACGCGATCACCGGCGAGCTGGCCGCGCGACAGCCCGGCGATCCGGCCGGCGCACTCGCCACGACGGTGCGCGAGACCGAGAGCCTCCTCCAGCACTGGCGCGAGACGGGGACCACCATCCCGGACAGCGGCGCCTACCTGGCCATCCTGCCCGCGGCCGCCGGCGTGGATGCGCGGCCGTGCAGCGTGAATCTGCCGCCGGATTACCGCAATCACGACGGATTGCGCGTGCTGGTGGTCATCGTCCGTGCCTTCGGTCAGGAAGACCGGTTCGCCCAGATGGCCCAGGCCGTGCTCGCCGAGCGAGGACCGGGCCTCGGCCTCGATCCCCACGGCATGGTCGTGGTCGTACCCCACGTGTCGGCGACCGACGGAGCGACCATCGAGGCGGGCATCGCGCAGGCCGCCGACTGGGTCACCCACACGTTTCCCGGCCGGCCGTTGCTCGTGGCCGGCGTCGACGACCTGGCGGCGCCGACGCTGCGCGCGAGCCTGGCGGGGACGTTCACGGCGTCGGGCGTGCTGCTCATGGTCGGCGAGGATTTCATGCCCTGGCCCGGAGCCGATGCCGGCCGCCTGCGCACCGAGATCGGACCGGGATCGCTGCGCACGCCGTATGCCTGGATCCGCTTTCCAGCCGATGCCTGCCCCGGGGACCAGTGCCAGGCGGTCATCGCGGCGATGAAGGCCGCCGGATTCGGAACCAGCGCGGTCCAGGACGTCCCCGGCAGTCTGAGCTTGAGCCAGGCGTGGGGACGCGCCATGCTCTGGGCCGCGGGTTCGCGCTGAATTGTCACGTAACCCTGGCCGCCAATGTGCGTAGACACAGCCGTCAAGAAACGTCCCCCGGCGTTTCCCCCGGTAGCTCGAAAATCCATGTCTCGGAGAATAGCCGGTCGCCGGGACGGGTACTGCGCGCGACAGACCGGCCGATCGCCGTGCTCAATCACGATCCCAAGAACGAGGAGTCTGCCATGGTGAAAGTCACGCGTACCCCGACCACGTGCACTTCTGCCGCCTGCCCCGACCGCGTCCGGCACCGTCACCTCCCGGGTACCGGGTTCGTGCTCGCCCTCGCCACCCTGCTGCTGTCCATCGCCTTCGGCGCGCGGGCTGTGGAGACGGTGATGGTCGACGGCGTGCCCCATGTCAAGAATGGAGCCACGCCGACCCAGGGCGTCGAGAAGCTCCCCATGAAGGAGATCTGGCGCCACGGCGGCGACGACGACGAGGACGTCCTCTTCGGCATGATCACCGACTGCGCGGTGGGCCCGGACGGCAATATCTACCTCCTGGACGCCCAGCTCATGCAGGTGCTGGTGTTCTCGCCCACCGGCGAGGTGCTGCCCAGCCTCGGTCGCCAGGGCCAGGGGCCGGGCGAGTTCCAGAATGCCCGGCAGATGGTGTTCCTGCCCGACGGCACGCTCGGTGTGGCCCAGCTCTTTCCCGGCAAGCTGATCGGGTTGAACCTCGACGGCACGCCCGCGAAGGACCTGGAGCCCGGAAAGAACGACCCCACGGCCGGGGGCTTCATGGCGCTGATCAATGCGGAATCGGGCGGCGAGAACCTCATCCTGAGCGGGATCGAGATCACCTTCGACCAGGCCAACGCCACGCAGAAGCGGCATTACTTCGTGCGCAGCTATGGCATGGATGCGAAGCCCATCGTCGATTTCCTGACCGACGATCGCGAGTGGCATTTCGACGACAACTTCGTCTTCGAGGAGAAGGACAACGACTTCGTGTGGCAGCGGCTCGCGGTCGGTCACGACGGACACGTGGTGGTGGCGATCCCGCGCAACGAGTACGTTCTCAGCGTGTTCGCGTCCGACGGCACGCTCGAGCGGGTGATCGAACGCCCGTACGAGACCTGGACCCGCGACGAGCGCGTGCGCAAGCGCTTCGACAGCCTCATGGCGGGCCAGGCCCGGCAGTTTCCCGCCGGCACGGAGCACACGATCGCCGACACCGAGGCCGACATCGAGGGCATCCGCTACGGAGAGGACGGCACCATCTGGGTCGTGACCAGCCGCACCATCTACACGCCCAAGCCCGACGTGCTGACCGCCTGGGACGTGTTCTCACCGCAGGGCGAGTTCATCAAGCAGGTCGAGGCCCATGCGCCGGGTGACCCCGCGAGCGACCTGCTCTTCCTCACGGACAAGGGCTACGCGGTGCAGATCGTCGGATTCTGGGACGCGGCCCTGTCCGCGATGGGTGGCGGCGGCGACGACAGCGACGACAACGGCGACGCGGCGCCGATGCAGGTGATCTGCTACAAGACCGACTAGGACCCCGGGGATCGCGCCATGATCCCGCCAGCATACGAAGGAGAGCCCATGCGATCGATCTACTCGCCTCATCGTCGCCCGGTCCTGCTGGGCCTGGTATTCCTGCTGGCCGCCGGCGCCTCGGGAGCGCCGGTGGTGGACAACCCCGCGCAGCCGGCTGAAGGCCAGCGCGACGTGACGCTCCGCGAGCTGTGGCGGGCCGGCGGCGAGGACGACGACGTGTTCTTCGGGACCATCGGCAGCGTGCGGCGCGGCCCCGACGGCAATATCTATCTACTCGACAGCCAGCTCTCGCACGTCGAGGTGTTCGGTGACGACGGTACGCACCTGGCCACGCTCGGGCGAGAGGGTGAAGGCCCCGGCGAGGTGACCGGACCCGCCGGCATGTTCTTGCACGACGACGGCCGCGTGAGCCTGCTGAAGTCGTTTCCCGGCAAGGTCGTCACGATCAACGCGGACGGGACCCCCGCCGGCGAGTTGAAGTATCAGCTCCCCGACGCCAGTGGCGCCGGCTTCAACGTGCTGAACTCCGGCGAGAATCTGAGCGGCGGCGACATCCTGCTACTGGGCATACGCATGTCGATGGGCGGCGGACCGCTGAGCGATCAGACGTACTTCATCTCGCGCTGCGGTCCGGACGGCGTGGAGAAGACCAGCTATCTCACGAAGGACTACCAGATCAACTACGCCGACTTCCGCCTCGACGAGGGCAAGATGGACTTCGTGTGGAACCGTTACGCCGTCGATGCCGACGGGAACGTCTACACGGCGCCGGATCGCGACCGCTACCTCGTACGCGTCCAGGCCCCCGATGGCACCGTGATCCGCGAAATCACCCGCGCCTACACGCCTCCCGCGCGCAACGATGCCGATCGGCAGCGAGCGACGAAGATCATCGAGGCCGTGGGCAAGTACTACCCCGTGCCGCTGAAGGGCACGTCGATCGAGGATCACGATCAGGTCATCACGGGCATGTTCATCGATGACGGCGGCCAGCTCGTCGTCTCCTGCACCAACCGCGATGCGCGCCCGGACGGCGCCTTCGCCGTGCTCGACGTCTTCGATACCCAGGGACGCTTCGTACGGCAGCGCGTCATCCACTGTGCCGGCAACGCGGATCAGGACGGCTTGACGTTCCTCGGCGGCCACCGCGCGATCCGGATCGTGGGCAGCCTCGATGCGTGGCTGAACCAGCAGGGCGTGGGCGCGACCGGAGCGGCGGGCGATGAGGCGCCCGTGCTCGAGGTGGTATGCTACGCCGTGCCCTGATAGACTTTACGCTGCCCGTTCGCGCGCTGGTCACCCGATGCCGAGGTAGGACGATGCTCACACCGCCCCCTTCACTACGCCGCCCCGCTCCCGTGGCGGTCGCCACGCTCCTGTTCGCCGTGATCGCGGTCGGCGCGACCGGCTGCAAGGTCGGCGGTTCCGCGGGGAACGCCGCCGACAGTACGGGGGCCACGCAAGACACCACGGCGCAGGCCGCCGATGAGCCCTCCGGCAACGAGAGCAGCGACGACAAGGCCACCGAGGAGAAGGCGATCAAGGTGAACCTGGGCGAGGTGCGGCGCGGCGACCTGGTCACCTCCATCTACGCCGACGGCGTCATCCGGACGCCGCGCTCGCTCGAGGTGCGCACCAAGGTGGCTGGCCAGCTCGTCGAGGTGCGCGTGCGCGACGGCGACCACGTCAAGACGGGGCAACTTCTCGCCCGGATCGACCCGCGCAGCTATCGCATCGAGCTGGAAGCTGCGCGGTACGCCCACCTCAAGGCCCTCTCGCTGGTGGCGGCCGAGGAGGACACGTTCGCGGTGGACACGACGGCGCTGCGCGAGTTCACGGCCGGTCGCGACGAGCTCGATCGCCAGGTCCAGCGCAAGGCGATCACCGAAGAGGAATACCGCGCGCGGCTGCTGAACCTCGAGTTGACGGCGCTCGGGCAGGGCGCATTCCGGCAGGACGTGTTCCAGCAGCGCACCGGACTGGCCGATGCGCGGCTCGCCGAGGAACGCGCCGAGCTGAACCTGGACTACACCGAGATCCGCGCGCCCTTCGCTGGCGTGATCCAGGGCCTGAAGGCGGTGGTGGGCGCCAATGCGTCGGTGGGACAGACGGTGTGCATGCTCTATGACAACGAGTCGCTCGAGGCGGTGGTGAACGTGCTCGAGGCCGACCTCGGTGACCTGCGCGAGGGCCGCCCGACCCGCCTGGCCGTGCCGGCGGTGAACGACACGCTCTACGCCTATGTCGACGTCATCTCCCCCGCGCTCGATGCCCAGAGCCGCACCTGCGAGTGCATCATCCGCTTCCCCAATGCCGACGCCAGGTTCCGGCCCGGCATGTTCGTGCGCGCGGAGATCGCGGGCTTCGTGCACCACGACAAGCTCATGGTGCCCAAGGCCGCGGTGCTGATCCGCGACGATCGTCCCCTGGTGTTCAAGGCCGTCGACGATCGTGCGAAGTGGCTGTACGTGACCACGGGACTCGAGAACGACCACTGGGTGGAGATCCAGGCCGTCCACAGCGGCGGTAGCCTTGCGCCGGGCGACAGGGTCGTGGTGAGCGATCACCTCACCCTGGCGAACGAGGCGAAGATCGCCGTCCGCAAGACGGTGCCGCCGGAGGATCGCTGGGCGTTTGCCGCCGCCGCGCTGCAGGAGTCGCGCTGATGCTCATCCGCAAGGCCGTCGGGCGCCCGGTGGCCGTGATCATGGCCTTCACGGGCCTCGTGTTGCTGGGCTGGCAGGGCAAGAACCGGCTCTCCCTCGACCTGTTGCCGACGATCAACTACCCCAATCTCACGCTCATCACCAACTACGCCGACACGCCCGCCGACGATCTCGTACGCCTGGTCACGCAGCCCCTCGAGGAGCGGATCACCGGGCTCGAAGGCGTGAGGCGCGTGGTGAGCAAGACCCGCGAGGGCACGTCCACGATCACCGTGCAGTACGACTGGGGCACGGACATGGACTTCGCCAGCCTGCACCTGCGCGAGGCCGCGGACCAGGTATCCTACAGCGAGGATTTCCCGGCCGACTCCGACCGCCCGCTGATCCTGCGCTGGGACCCCTCGGCCCGTCCGATCGCCATCCTCGTGCTGGAGGGCGACGATCCCCTGCGCGAGATGACCGACTTCGCCCGTGAGGTCGTCAAACCCGCCCTCGAGCAGATCGACGGGATCAGCCAGGCGGAAGTCATCGGCGGCGCCGAGCGCGAGATCCTGGTGGAGCCCGACTTCGCGAAGCTGCGCCTGTACGGCCTGACGATCGACGACCTGGCCACGTCGCTGCGCATCGCCAACGTGAGCTTTCCTGGCGGCCGCATCCGCAAGGGGCCACTGCATCTGCCGCTGCGCATCCTGGGCGAGTTCGAGAATCTCGACGAGATCCGCGCCACCGAGATCGCCGCCGCCGGACCCGGCATCACGATCGCCGACATCGCCAATGTCACAGACACCGTCAAGGAGCCCGAGGGCGCCACATTCCTGGGCGATCGCGAGGTGGTGGCGCTGCATCTGTACAAGGAGGTCGGCAAGAACACGATCGAGACCACGCGCCACGTGGACGACGTGCTCGCCGTACTCCACGACCAGTACCCGGATCTGGATACGCGTTTCGTCTATCGCGACGCCGACTTCGTCGAGCAGTCGGTGACGGGTCTTCAGCAATCGCTGGTCTACGGCGGGTTGCTGGCCTTCCTGGTATTGCTGCTCGCGCTCGGCGACTGGCGCAGCCCCGTGGTGGTGGGCCTGGCGATCCCGGTGTCGATCATGACGACCTTTGCCTTCCTCGACTTCGCGCACGTCAATCTGAACCTGATGTCCCTGGGCGGCCTCTCACTGGCGGCCGGCATGCTCGTGGACAACTCGATCGTCGTGCTCGAGAACATCAACCGCCACCTGCGCCGGCTCGGCCGCGGCGCCAGCGCGGCGATCGTGGCCGACACCTGTGCGACCGGCGCGCAGGAGGTTGCGTCGCCGGTCATCGCCGCCACGCTCACCACCGTGGCCGTGTTCTTCCCCGTGATCTACGTCCCGGGCATCGCCGGCGAGTTCTTCCGCGACCAGGCACTGACGGTGACGTTCTCGCTGCTCGTGTCCATCCTGGCCGCATTGATCCTGCAACCGATGCTCTCGGCGTACCTGCTTCGCCCCCGTGAGCATCCGAACCGCGTGCTGGCGCCGGCGATCGCGGTTCAGGACCGCATCTTCGAGGCCTACCACCGACGGCTGCACACCGTACTCGATCACAAGACCGTGTTCCTAGTCGTGCTCGGAATCGCTCTCGCCGCCAGCGCATTGCTCGTCCGCGACATGCGGCGCACCTTCTTGCCCGACCGCAATCGCGGCGATTTCTCCGTGCACCTCGAGCTGCCGGCCGGCACGCCCCTGGAGACCACCGATCGCGTGACGCGCGACCTCTCCGGCTGGCTGCAGACCCGCACCCACGTGGCGACAGTGTACGCACAGGTGGGCCAGACGGAGAAGACGCTCGCGAGCCTGAAGGAGTACACGGCGCCCAACGTGGCGCGGATCCGCGTGATCCTGCACCCCTCCCGTCATGGCCAGCGCGACATGGCCGGCGTGAAGGCCGCGTTGCAGCAGCGCCTCGGTGCGCTGGCCGGTGCCGTGGCGGTCTTCAACGACGAGGGCCTCGGCCTGCGGGAGATCCTGGCAAGCGGCGAGTCGCCATTCACGCTGGGCGTGGTGGCGGAGAAGCCCGAGGACGCGTTGCACGCCGTGCAGGACCTGCTCCCGAAGCTGAAGAACGTGCCGGGTCTCGTGGATCTGGAAATGGACCGCGTGCTCGGCAACCCCACCCTCGAGGCGACGATCGACCGCGAGCTGGCGCTACGCTACGGCCTGGAGCCCGAATTCCTCGCGAATGAGCTGCGCAATCGTATTCGCGGCAACGTGGCCACCACGTACAACGAGATCGACCAGCGCATCGATATCGCCGTGCGCCTGCCGCGCGACGAGCGCTACGACCTGGATGGCGTGCTCAACTCGCCGCTCAATCTTCCCGGCGGCAAGACGGTGACGCTGGGCACATTCATCACGCGCACGCTCGACCGCCCCGTGCGCGAGATCGTGCGCCGCGATCAGCGCCGTCAGATCACGATCTCGGGCGATGTCCAGGGGCGCGGCGTCGACGAGGTCTGGCGCGACGTCATGCCGATCCTGGACAGCGAACCCCGCACCGCCGGCCTCTCGTTCGTCACCGGCGGCGAGCAGGAGGAGATCAACCGCAGCTTCGGCGATCTGGGCTGGGCCCTGCTGCTCTCCGCGCTGCTGGTGTACATGATCCTGGCCGCGCAGTTCGAGAGCTTCATCGACCCGCTCATCATCGCGGCCGTGCTACCCGTGGGCGTGGCGGGCGGCCTGATGACGCTGCTCGTGACGGGCAACACGCTGAACATCATCTCGCTGATCGGTTTGATCGCCTTGCTGGGAATCGCCGTGAACGACGCCATCGTGAAGGTGGCCACGATCCGGCGCCTGCGTGAGGACGAAGGCCTCGCGGTGCGCGCGGCCATTCTCGAGGCCAGCCGCTTGCGATTCCGACCCATCATGATGACCACGCTGACGACGGTGCTGGCCATGGTGCCGATGGCGATCGGCCTGGGCACGGGCGAGCAGATCCAGCGTCCCCTCGCGGTCACCATCATCGGCGGCTTGAGTCTCGCCACCGTGCTGACGCTGTACCTCACGCCGGTGGTGTACGAGCTGGTCCATCGCGACCGGCCCGCGCCGGAAGGAACGCAGTCGTGATCCGCTTCTGGGTCGACCATCCGGTGGCCACGTGGATGCTCTTCGCCTCGCTGCTGGTCTGCGGACTCTACGCGCTGCCGCGGCTCACGATCGAGGCCATGCCCGAGAGCGACCTGCCCAAGCTCACCATCTACACCACCTGGCCGGGCGCCTCGCCCAGCGCCATCCAGCGTTCGCTCACGCTGCCCATCGAGGAGGCCGCGGCCCAGTGCCACGGCATCCAGAAGATCGAGTCCACGTCGCGGCACGGCGAGTCGAGCGTGGAGGTCAGCTACCAGCGCGACGTCGACCTCGAGTTCGCGCGGCTGGAACTGAGCGAGCAGCTCGGCGCGGTGCGGCGCACACTGCCCGCGCGGGCGGGTCAGCCGCAGATCCGGCCCGATGTGCCCGAGCAGATCCGCGTGGACGAGTTCTTCTCCGTCAGCCTCATCTCGCCCTTGCCGCTGAACGAGCTGCGCGAGCAGGCCGATGACTGGCTGGTGCCCCGGTTCCTCGCCATTCCCGGCGTGGCCGACGCGGTGCTGCGCGGGGGCGCCCTGCCGGAGCTGAAGGTGGCGCTCGATCTCGAACTGTTGGAGCGCTACGGCCTCACGGCCGACACCGTCGCGCGTCGTCTCGATGCCCTCGATGCCGTCGTACCGGCCGGCGTGGTCCACCACGGGGGCCAGGACCTCACCGTCACGGTGCACGACTCCGTCACCGTCGCCATGCTCGAGCACACGGTGCTGACGACGGTGGGTGGACAGGCAGTCACGCTTGGCCACGTCGCCCGGGTGGAGCGTGGCTACGAGGATGTCGTCTATTTCCGGCGCATCGACGGTGACAACGTGATCTCGCTGATCGTGACCAAGCGCAGCGGCGAGAACTCGGTAGCCGTGAGCCGGCGGCTGCGCGACGCTCTACCGACGATCGCGAAATCGGTGCCGTTCGCGGTGACCTTCGACGTGGAGCAGGACGAGGGTCAAGATCTCGAGGACAAGCTGCGCGAGCTGGTCTACCGTTCGCTGGCGATCCTCGTCCTGCTCTTCCTGCTGCTTGCCGCGGCGCTGCGTCGGGTCGTGCTCGTGGGCATCGTCATCGCGTCGATCCTCTTCGCCATCGTCGTCTGCCTGAGCCTCTTCTACTTCTTCGGCATCTCGGTGAACTTCATCACGATCAGCGGGCTCACCATCTGCTTCGGCATGCTCCTGGACAACAGCATCCTCGTGCTTGATTCCATCCACCGACGTCTCACGACGCGACGCCTCGGTTCGGCCCACGACGCCCTGGTCGACGGGACGCGCGAGGTGAGCTTTCCGATCATGGCCACGACACTGACCACCGTGGTCGCATTCCTTTCTTTCATCTACATGACCGGTCGCCTGGCTCTCTTCTACGTGCCGCTGGCCACGAGCGTGGGATTTGCCATGGCCGCGTCGATCTTCGTGGCTTTCTGCTGGATGCCGGTGGCCCTGCGCGGGACGGCGGAGCGGGAACGCCGCAAGCCCGCGTCGGAAGGTCTGGCGGACGAGCGCTCGGGCTGGGCGCTATTCTGGCGCTGGAGCCTGGGGACGCTGGTGCTGGCGGGACTGGCCGTGCTCGGCGCCCGTTTCGCGCCAGGGGCGTCTCGCCTGCGCGTCCTCCTGCCGTGGATCGGCGTCGCTGCCGGCATCCTCGTGGCGGTGGGCGCGTTTCTCAGCTACGTGGCCCCCCTCACCCGCCTGAACATCCGCCTCTGGCCGTTGGCAATGCTGCTCATGCTGGGCCTGTTCACTGGCGGCTGGTGGGCCTTCCAGCACAAGGTGCACAAGGGCGGCTTCTGGCAGCCGGCGAGCGAGGAGAACCTGCGCCTGTACCTCCGGCGCCCGGTGGGCACGGACGTGGTGCTCACGAGCGAGACGATGAAGCTCTTCGAGAACGAACTGATGCCGCTGCCCGACGGCGTCCGCATGCGCGTGACGGCTTTCGAGAACTGGGCCTACATGCAGGTGGAGTTCAAGACCGACGCCGTGCGCTACTCGGCTTATCCCGTGATGTACCGCAACAAGCTCATCGTCCTCGCCGAGGAGATGGGCGGCATGTTCATCTTCATCGGCGGCTACGGCGACCCCTATCTCAAGGGCGGGAGCGGCGGCATGATGAACAACTCCACCATCATGCTCTCGGGCTACAACAGCAAGGAGCTGAAAGCGCTCAGCGACGGCATCGTGGAGCGGTTGAACCGCAACCGTCGCGCACGCAACGTGCGGCTGAGCAGCGGCGCACAGTTCGAGAGCGAGGGCACAGACGAGACGGTTGTGCAGATCGATCGCGACATCCTCGCCCGGCACCGCCTCTCGGTGGCCGAGGTGAGCGGCTACCTGCAACGGTTGCTGGGCATCGACACGCCGTGGCACATGATCGTCGACGGCGAGGATACCCAGGTGCAGCTCAGCTTCGAGGGTGCCGACGACATGCAGTACGGCACCGTCCTCGGCAAGACCATGACCACCCGCCGCGGCCAGAAGGTCCGACTCGGCGATCTCGTCCGGCTGGAGACCCGTCCCGAACTCACCGCCATCACGCGCAAGGACCAGCGCTACAGCCAGCGCATCAACTGGGAGTACATCGGCACCGATCGCATGCGGCAGGCCTTCATCGCGGACATCCTGGCCGGCCTGCAGCTCCCCTATGGCTACACGGCCGAGGACGTCTCGGGCGAGCAGATTACGCAGGAAGAGAAGGAGCAGCTCACCCGCACGCTGTGGCTCACGCTGGTCTTCATCACGATGACGCTGGCCGCCCTCATCGAGAGCTTCGCGCTGCCCCTGATGATCCTGCTCGCGGTGCCCATGGCGATGGTGGGCGTGGTGGGCATCTTCTGGGCCGCCGGCTCCACCTTCGACAGCTCGGCCCAGATCGGCCTCATCCTCATGTTCGGCATCGTGGTGAACAACGCCATCCTGCTCGTGAACCGTTACCGCCTGATGGTGCGCGAGGCCGTGGCCGATCACGGCCTGAGCGAAGGCGCCGAAGCCCGCGTGCCCGCGAAGGCCCGTCTCGGCGGCTTCGACCTGTGGCGTCTCGAGCCCGACGAACGACGCGGCATCCTGCGCCACGCCATCGTCGAAGGCACCCGCATCCAGATGCGCTCCATCCTCCTGACCAGCGGCACCACGATCTTCGGCCTCCTCCCTCTCCTCTACCAGGTGGAGAAGCAGGCCGGCCAGACCAAGGATATCTGGGAGAACCTGGCCCTGGCCAGCATCGGCGGGCTCACGAGCTCCACCGTGCTCCTGCTCTCGGCCGTACCCGCGATGTACTGGGCTTTCACACGCTGGGGCTGGGGACTGGCGCGGCTGTTCCGGGGCCGCCGCGAACACGGCGGCGGACCCGTCGTCACGGAACCGGCGCCGTCGGATCTGGGCTGAGCCAGAAGATCCGCACTGTCATCCCTTGCGGATCCCGTTCACCATCTCGTCGAGTTTCTGCAGGAAGAGCGAGCGGTCGCGCTTCGCGAATGGTGGCGGGCCGCTCATCATCTGGCCCTGGTCACGAAGCTGCGAGAGCAGATGACGCGTGGCCAGCGAGTCGCCCACGTTTTCGGGCGTGAATGGTCGTCCCTTGTGGCCGAGCACGCGCGCACCCCGGTCGAGGCACCGGGCCGCGAGGGGGATGTCGCCGGTGACGACGATATCATCGGTTTCCACCGTGGCGACGATCCAGTCGTCGGCCGCGTCGGGTCCCTGGTCCACGACCACCAGCGTCACCCACTCGCCGCCAGGCACTCGCATATAACTATTCGCCACGAGGATGACACGCAGACGATACCGCTGCGCCACGCGGTAGATCTCGTCCTTCACGGGACAGGCATCAGCGTCGACGTAGATATCGAGCATGGTGGGTCTCCGCGGGTGAGCGAGAAGCCGATGACGATCCGGCTCCGCGACTGCCATGGCCTCGCGCCAGGATCGTCACCTCATGGTTCGCCCCGTCGTCACCGGTCGAGGGACCACACGGAACGATGCGTGGCGCTGGCACCCCGCCATGGTATCATCGCGGCCGGGAGTATTCCAGGCGGACGATCCGCCCTGCCACGCACCTCTACAGAAATCGTTGCGGGTCATGTCACAGGAACGGCTCGTCGCACTGCGCCACGCGTGCCACGCCCAGCCCGAACTCTCCGGCCACGAGGCCGAGACGGCGGCGCGGGTGCGGGCCTTTCTCGCTGCATATGCACCGGCGGAGATCCTCGACGGCCTGGGCGGGGGCCACGGCCTGGCCGCGGTCTTCGCGGGCGACGATCCGGCCGGCGGCCCCACGATCGTGCTGCGCGCGGAGCTGGATGCGTTGCCGATCCAGGAGATCGGTCGTACGGCGTACCGGTCCAATCGAACCGGCGTGGCACATCTCTGCGGGCACGACGGCCACCTCGCCATCCTCTGCGGCGTGGCACCGTGGCTGCGCGCCCATGAGTTGCGGCGCGGACGGGTGGTATTGCTCGCCCAGCCGGCAGAGGAGACGGGCGAGGGGGCACGCGCCGTGGCTGCTGATCCGCGCTTCCAGGCCCTGGACGCCGACTGGGCCTTCGCCCTGCACAACCTGCCCGGCTATCCGCTGGGGACGGTGCTGGTGCGCGACGGCGCGTTCACGGCCGGCAGCGTGGGCGTTGCCATCCGGCTCATGGGTCGCACGGCGCACGCGGCCTATCCCGAGCAGGGAACAAGCCCGGCGCGCGCCATGACCGACCTTGTCACTGGCCTGGTGACGTTGCCCATCGCCCGGGAAGCGCGCGGCGAACTGGCGCTGGTCACGGTGGTACACGCGCGCCTCGGTGAGGTGACCTTCGGCACCAGTCCGGGCGAGGCCGAGGTCATGGCCACGTTACGGGCCGATCACGAGCCGGTGCTGGCCGGTCTGCGCGACGAGGCCGCCGCCCTCGCTCACCGCATCGCCGCACGGGATGGTCTCGCGGTCGCTGTCGAGTGGGTGGAAGAGTTTCCGGTGACGGTGAACGACGCGCGGGCGACAGCGCACATCGTGGCCGCGGCCGGCGCTGCCGGCCTCTCCCTGGGCTCACCGAAAGAAAGCCCGTTCCGCTGGTCCGAGGATTTCGGCTGGTTCACCCGCACCATTCCCGGCGCGATGATCGGCCTCGGCGCCGGCGTGGATCATCCGCCGCTTCACGCGCCGGATTTCGACTTTCCTGACGCGCTCATCGCGCAGGGCGTGCGGCTGTGGGGGGCGCTGATCGCGCAGGTGTGTTGCTCGTGATGGCGGGCTAGCGCCAGGCGCGCACCAGAGAGACCACGCCGCCGAGGGAGAGCAGAATGCCCAGGACGTGCAGAACGCGGTCGAGCAACCGCGCGCTGACCTTCGTACGAAACATGATGAGCAGCTTCAGCGCCAGGGCGTACCAGGCAACGATACCGAGGGCGACCCCCAGCGCGAACGCCGGTGGCGAGACGTGGGGATCGAGTCCGAACGTCATGGCCACCGTCAGCAACGCGAGCCAGTTCACCGGGATGGCGAGGTTGACCGCCACGAGCGTGGCTCCCACCCGGAACTCGTCGCGCAGACGGCGCGCCGGGGCGGTCGCCGCGGTTTCGCCGCCCAGCAAGGTGGTGTGGCGCGTCAGGAAGTACAGTCCCAGCGCCACGAGGAGCACGCCGCCCAGCGTCCGCGCGACGATGGCGACGGTGGGCCAGCGCATGAGGACACGCGCCGCCCCCTCGATCACGACCAGGCACCACGCCCCCTCGGCCACGGCTGCGCCGACGGCAAGGGCCAGACCGTTGCCATACCGACCCGCCAGCCCGCGCTGGCATACGAACACCGACACCGCGCCGGCGATGGGCATCGACCCCAGCCAGCCCAGCATGACACCGGTCAGCAGGGTCGTCAGCATGGTGTGGTGAACTCGCGGCGCGCGGCCTCGAGATCTGCGGCCGTGTCGACCTCGCGACAGGCCAGCCCCGCCAGGTCGATGGGCGTCACGCCGTGGCCGGACCGGATCAGTTCAACGAAGGCCGCCTCGTAGTACTCGTTCACGCGCTGTTCCTCCTGCAGACGCCGGCGCAGCACCGGGAACAGATCCGCCACGAAGGCGGGGCCGAAGACCTCGATTCCCACCGACTCCCCCGCGGCGACGACCGGGTCCATCGCCTTCGAGAGGTCGGCCACCCGACCGTCCGGGCCGAGCCGCACCTTCATCTCCTCCGCCCCGACGGCCCCCTCCGTGCGCAACCCGAGGCGGTTCGCGGCGGGGTGTGCCAGGAGTCGGTCGATGACGCCCGCGTCGAACACGATGTCGCCGTCGAGGAGCATCATCCCCTCATCCGGCGCGCCGTCGGCGAGCATGAGCGACCAGGCGTTGTTCGTGGAGGCGAACACGGCATTGCGTGCAAAGGTGACGGCGAGGCGTGGGAAAGCGGCGGCCACGGCATCACGGATCATCGCGCCGCGATAACCGTCGACGATGGTGAACCGCGTCAGCCCGCGCGAGACGAGGATGCGCAGCGCCCGCAGCAGGATCGCCTCGCCACCGACGTCGAGAAGGCACTTGGGCCGGTCGTCAGTCAGAGGACGCAGGCGTGTCGCCTGCCCGGCGGCCAGCAGCACGACTCGCATGCAGCAATCCCTTCATGAGATCGAGCGGGGCGCGTTGGTCGGTGGCCTGGTGATCGCTGACAACGCGTAGTCCGAGCGCGACGATCCCCCAGCTCGTCCCAAAGACGAGGGCGACCCAGACATACCACGCCGGCTTGGCGAGCACGCCGGCGAGCATGATGAGCGACAGGTGCATGGTCGGCCCCATGAGCACAGCCATGCGCAGCGCGGGCAGACGGCGCCGCTTCCAGGCCGCGAGCGACTCGTCCTGCGGCAAGGCGTTCAGGGCGCAAGGTCCCGAATACCAGAGTCCGATATATGTCGCGTAGAGATGCACCAGCGCGCGCTCGGCGTGATGGGTTCCCTCCACGCGCCAGACCTCGGCCTGCGCTCGCAATCCCAGCAGTTCCTCGCGCGGATCGCGCCGGCGCCCGTAGACGCGTTCGAGCCATTCGTTGCGGAAACGGTCGACCCGCGCGCTCCACCAGGCGAAGCTGATGCCGGCGGGTACGCCGAAGAGCCAGGCGAAACGCACGTCGCCCGTCTGCGTGGCGATCCCGTGCAGAAGGCAGATCACGAGCGTGGCCTGGATCGTGTAGTCGGCCAGTCCATCGAGGATATACCCCACGAGCGAGCCGGACCCGCGCACGCGCGCGAGCATGCCGTCGACACAGTCGAGCACATTGGTGAGAAAGAGCAGGATGGCACCCGCCATGAGCATCGTGGGCGTGCCTTGCCAGAAACACCACGCCGAGGCGAGGCCGGGAAGGAGGCCCGCAAGGGTCACCTGATTCGGCGTGATGGCGGTGGGCGCCAGGATCTTGACCAGGACGAACGCCAGCGGACGGTACACGACCAGGTCCAGCGGCTCCTCGAGCTCGGGCGCCTTGAGCATGGCCTCGTACTCGGCGACCCAGCGACGCCAGAACGACATCACGCGGCGCCTCCGGCCACGGCGTGGCGCACGGCAGGCATGGCCATGGCCTCCCCGATCGCAGTGAGCAGCCTCTCGTTCTCCGTCTCGGTGCCGAGACTGATACGCGCGTGGTTCAGAAACGCCGGCTCGGTGAAGAACTTCACGATGAGGCCCTGCGCGTCGAGTTCACGCTTGAGCAGCGGCATCACCGCGGCCGGAAACTTCACGAGCACGAAATTCGCCTCGCTCTGGTAAATCTCGCACCCCGGACACGACCGGAACAGTTCGTAGAATCGCCGCCGGTCGCTCGCCATGCGGTGGGCGATGTCCTCGTAGTAGAGCGGGCTATCGAGCGCCGCGAGGGCGAGACGCTCGGAGAGGCGATTGTAACCGAGGTTGCGCGCGCAGAACTTCTGGAATGTCCCCAGACCACGGCCGGCGATGCCATAACCGATGCGCACACCCGCCAGCGCGTACAGCTTGCTGAAGGTGCGCATGATCAGCAGGTTGTCATAGCGATCGGTGAGGTCGCCGAAGTCGTCCAACTCGCCCGGCCTGAGGCCGAAGTATGCCTGGTCGAGCACGAACGGCACGTCGCGATAGACGTCGAGGAGTCGCAGCAGATCGGCGCGGCTCAGGACGTTGCCGGTGGGATTGTTCGGCGATGCGACGAGGACGAGAGCGGGATTCGCCGCTTCGCGCAGCCTCATGAGCGCATCGATGTCGTACTCGTAGTGAGCCGCGGTCGCGCACAGCGGATACTCGACGGTCACGCCCCCCACCTCGTCGGCCACGGCCCGGTAGTACCACCAGGACGCGGACGGAATGAGGATAGACTGTCCGGCCGCGACGAAGTGGTGCACCGCTTCCTTGAGCAGGTCCTCGCATCCGTAGCCGAGGATGATCCTCGGCTCGTCGACGCCATGGTCCCGAGCGAGGCGCGTCGATAGTTCACTGTACACGCCCTGCTTGAAAGCGCGGGTGTAATTGAACAGCAGTTCCGGCTCGGCGCCTTGCAGCACGTCGAAGCAAGCCGGTGCAGGGCCGTAACGGTTCTCGTTGCGATCGAAAAGAACGACGGTCGACGCTGGCATGATTGACCTCATCGCCGCGAGGGCGGATGTTTGGCCACGGCACGAGACCCGCGCACGAAGTTCACCATCGCGGGTCCGAAGTCGCTTCCGAGGCCGGGTCCAACACCTGAACCGCCATGAAGTTGCAAGGGCGCGCCGGAAATTTCATCAAAAAAAAATTACTGGCTGCCAATCGCACGGGCAATCTCTTCCGATCCTTGCAAGTTCCGCGCCCACCTGGTCGCAATGACGCACCGGCGCACGTCGGCAAGCGGCACGCCGCCGAAGCACGTAAATCCCATTAGTAAAATCTGTTATGGATAGCGACGGCGGGCGCAGACCCCGAAACGGCGGCGAGCCGGCCGGTCCGCCGCCGGCCGGTTCGACGGATGATCCGGTCGCCAGGCACGACGCGCGCGAGGCCGCTGCGCCGCTGCGGCGCGCGCTCAACCCTGGCGCGGGGCCGCGCCGGCCCCCTCCTCGCCGACGATCGCCAGTACCTGGGCCCGGATATCGGGCGGCCAGGCGTCGATCCGAGCGGCCACGCCCGGGAGATCCCAGGCATAGAGCGCACGGATCGCCTCCTCGTACCCCTCGCGATCGCCGGCCAGGGCGAGCATGGTGCGGTACGCGACGTCCTGGCGTCGGCGCACATCGGCACTGGCCTGATTCTGCTTGCGCGCCGCCTCCACGAGTTTGCGCAGCGTGACCGATGCACCTCCTGGCTGTGCACTCACCCAGTCCCAGTGGCGCGGCAGCAGCGTCACCTCGCGCGCGACCACGCCCAGGCGCGGTCGACCGCGATTGCTACGCTCGGCGGCGGCTCGCTCGGCCTCCTGGCGGAGGCGCACGCGGTCGGCGACCTCGTCGGGGGTTCCGCGCAGGTCGAGGTCGACAGCGCGTCCATTCGCGCCATCGAGTACGAGGACGGCTTCCGATTCACCGGCGTCGAGACACTCGCGCACGGTGCGGGCGACATCGGCGAGGTCGCCGGCGGCGATGCGACGCGCCCCGGCAAAGGCGACGTAGGCGGGATTTGCGGGCATGGCGTGTCCAATCTGGCTCGAGTTCTGGTTGCGTCCATACCCCAATTTATACCCGGACATTATTGCAATGTCAATAATGCCCGGGTAAAAACCGAAGATCTGCCTTCGTCATTCCTCGTCGGGATAGAGAAACCCCAGGCAGACCGGACACAACCCGTGGCTGATCTGGAGACCGTGGTCGTTCAGCCAGGACGGGATCCAGTCCCAGCGCTGCGGCTGCGTGCGGTTGAGGAAGCGCCGGCAGGTGGCGCACTGGCAGACCACGCCGTCACGATCCTGGTAGACGTCGGGCGCGGGTGCGCAGGGGCGGTGGGTGACGGGATCGTGCGTGTGCTCGACGCGCAGGGAGTTCACGACAAGCAGTCCTTCGCGCTCGCCCAGGGGATACGCGGTCTGGCGAAACAGTCGGTAGGTCCGGTCGCTGGAGCACTCGTAGTCGTGGGACCAGGGGTCATCGCCACGCAGGCAGTTGTGGTAGGCGTCGCGATAAAATGTCAACAGCGGCTCCGGCAACGCGTCGGCGATGCTCCGGCCGAGGGCCCAGCGGTGCGTGATCGCCGGCTCGCCGCCGTTCTCGCGGGCAAAGCGGTACCACGCGGGATTCACCCAGGCGAGCGTGAGATCGGGCCATAGTCCATAGGCGACGCCGTCTTGCTTCTCGAGGTCTCCCAGGTCGAAACCGCGTAGCAGGACCTGGAAATCGCGTCCCGTCATCATTCGCCTCGCTCGCCAGGTTCGGTGGCGTTCAGCTCTCGATCAGCGTCAGGAGCGCCTTCGTCTGCTCGCGCATGAGATCGACGTCGCCCCGGCTCTCAACGTTGAGCCGCAGCAGCGGCTCGGTGTTGCTCATGCGGAGGTTGAAGCGCCACTGCGCGAATTCGCACGACAGGCCGTCCGTGTGGTCGACGGCGCTGGCCTGCGGTCCGTAGGTTGCCTCGATGTGCGCGATCACACGAGCCGGATCGGCGACCTCGCGGTTGATCTCGCCGCTCGCCGGGTACGCGCGCTGCATCGCGCCCACCAGGGCCGAGAGCGGATCGCCGGTGCGGCTCATCTCCTGCAAGACGAGCAGCCAAGGCAGCATGCCGCTGTCGCAGTAGGTGAAGCGGCGGAAGTAGTGGTGGGCGCTCATCTCGCCTCCGTACACCGCATCTTCGCGCCGCATGCGCTCCTTCATGAACGCATGTCCGGTCTTGTTCATCACCGGTACGCCGCCGGCCGCCCGCACGACGTCGATGGTGTTCCACGTCAGGCGCGGGTCGTGCACGATGGCCGACCCGGGCGCCTCACGCAGTGCGGCACGCGCGAGCAATCCCACGAGGTAATAACCCTCGATGAACGCGCCGTGTTCGTCGAAGAAGAAGCAGCGGTCGAAGTCGCCATCCCACGCAAGCCCGACGTCGGCGTCGTGTTCCCGCACCGCGGCAGCCGTGGCGCTGCGGTTCCCGGGCAGCAACGGGTTGGGGATACCGTGGGGAAACCTGCCGTCGGGCTCGTCGCGTACATGGACGCATGCCAGCGGCAGGTGGGCGGCGAGCGCCCGCATCACCGGCCCCGCGCAGCCGTTGCCGCCGTCGGCGACCACGCGCAGGGGGCGCAACCGGTCGACGTCCACGGCCTCGAGCAGCGAGGCCACGTAGTCGGCCAGGACGTCCGCCTCCTCGTACCGGCCACGCGTCCCGGCCGGTGCCGGTGCGGACTCCAGGACCAGAGCCCCGATCTCGTCGAGGCCGGTGTCGCCGCTGATCGGCCGCGCCTCGGCGCGCACCAGCTTCATGCCGTTGTAATCCATCGGATTGTGGCTCGCAGTGACCATGATGCCGCCGTCGAGGTGGTGGGCGGCCGTGGTCCAGTACACCATCTCGGTGCCGCAGAGGCCGATGTCCACGACATCCGCGCCGGCGGCGCGCATGCCGTCGATGACGGCCGCCGCGAGCGCGCCGCTACTGAGCCGGCAATCGCGGCCCACGCAGAGCCGGCGGGCGGCGAGGAAGCGGGCGGTGGCATGCCCGATACGTCGCGCGAGATCGGCGTCGAGCTGGTCGGGTACGCGGCCGCGGATGTCGTAGGCCTTGAAGCAGGCGGGTTTGCCGGGCGGCATCGGAGCGCTCCTGGGGCTGGGGCGGTCGGCAGGTCGCGGGACTCGCAGATAATAGTGGCACAGGAGTGCGCCATCGGCCACCATGGAGCGATTCGACGAACGGGGCCGGCAGCGCCGGCCTGTCCCAGGTCTCGAGGAGGACGACCATGCGCATCGTGAGTTCCGCCATCCTGATCGCCGGCCTGCTAGCCGTAGCCGGATGCGTGCAGATGCACTCCAGCATCACCATCAACGCCGACGGCTCGGGTGTGTGCTCCATGACCTACAGCATGAGCAAGGACGTGGCCGACGCGCTCAAGGATATGGGCAGCATGGGCGGCCAGGACAAGGAAGCCCCCACGCTGGACGATTTCGACAAGGCCAAGATGGAGAAGGCCGCGGCCGCCAACGGCGTCAAGGTCAAGAAGTTCGACCGCAAGACCGCGGATGGGCGCGATACTCTCGCCATGGAGCTGGAGTTCAAGGACATCACCGGCCTGTCGCGCGTGCTGAACACGGGCGACGAGGAAGACAAGGTCATGAAGATCTTCAAGACGCCGGAGGGCAACTACGTGCTCAAGTCCGTGCCCGACGACAACCCGCCGGCCCGGGACAAGGCCGAGGAGCCGGAATCGGACTCCGAGGACGCCAAGGAGGCGTCGCCGGAGGACGTGCAGAAGTCGATGGCAGTGATGGGCAAGCTCATGCAGTCGATGAGCGAGCTGGATGTGCGGATGGAAGTGGCCGTGCCCGGCGACATCGTCAGCAGCAACGCTCCCGAGACTGACGGTCGGACCTCGATCTGGGCCATCAACTCGGCTAACATGATGCAGGCCCAGAACATGGAGATGGAGCCGGAGATCGTCTTCTCGGGCAAGGGCGTGAAGATCGACGCCCCCGCTCTGCCGCAATAACTCTCCGCAATAACTCTCGCAAAGCGATCGCAGGGGGCAGCGCACGCGTAGGCGCTGCCCCCTGCTCGTGAAGCGGACCGCAAGCAAACCTGTGGTCGTGACTACGTGGCCGACGGGTTCGGCGCGGAGGCCGCGACCCGACCGCCCAGCTCGCGGTCGATCATGAACAGCCCGGCGCCCTGCTCGCCCACGAGCTGCACCTTGGCGACGATGGCCTCGACCGTCGCCTCCTCCTCCACCTGCTCCCCGACGAACCACTCCAGCATCGCGTGCGTGGCATGGTCTTTCAGCTCGACGGCGAGGGTGGCCAGGTCGTTGATCCGCTGCGAGACCATGCGCTCGTGATCACGCGCGGCCTCGAAGACGGCGAGCGTCGAGTCCCAGTTCTGGGTCGGCTTGGCGATGGTGTCCAGCGCCACGTTGCCCCCGCGATCCACGATGTAGCGGTAGAACTTGAGCGCGTGTTGCTGCTCCTCCTGGTACTGGACGAGCATCCAGTTCGCCATGCCTGCGAGGCCGCGATTCTCGAAATAAGCCGCCATCGCGAGATAGAGATAGGCCGAGTAGGCCTCGGCGTTGATCTGTTCGTTCAGAGCCTTCTGCATGCGATCGCTCAGCAAGGTGATCCTCCTCGAATGGGGTCGGCGTCTCGTCGCTCAGGCCGTGGCATCCTGGTTACCGGCCAGTTCGACCATCTTGTTCAGCAGAAACTCGTGCTTCTCCTCCTCGAGACGCAGGTAAGTGAGCAGGAGCTCCTGGATCTCCAGACCATGCCCCTCCAGCGCAACCAGGCTGGTGCGCGCGAGCCGGACGGTTTCCTTCTCCATGGCCGCGTGCGACTGGAGCTTCGCCCAGACCTCTCCGAGGTCGGCGGCGTCGAGATTGAGCACGCGCGACTGGAGACTGTCGATGAGCATCTGCTCGACGCGGTGGTGCATCTGGCTGTCGCGCTGGATGATCTCCATGAGAATACAGAGCAGCGGGTGGTTCGTCGACTCGATCACGCTGCCCGTGAGGGTGATGGTCGCGTTCTCGATCTTCTGCCACTGCCGGAGATTCTCGACGAGTTGCTGCTGCAGTTCCCGTGTCGACATGCCGCACCTCCCGCCCGGCGGGTCGGCGACGTTGCCACCCGCATCGTGAGAATGGTAGTCCAGCGCGGCAGCACGGCAAACCTCGAAGTCGGGGCGAGCGAGCGTTTGCCGGGAAAACCACAATTGCGCCGCGTTTTCATTTCCCTATCATGTGGCGCAATGCCCACTCGGCGCCCTCTGCGGCGCCGTCGCCCCCCTGTGACCCGAAAGGACCTTCTGATGCCGAGGAAGATCATCGCGGACTTCGCGATCGAGCACCTGGAGATCCTCGACGTGGACGGCCGCGTCGACAAGGCACTCGAGCCCGATCTCCCCACGGACGACCTGCTGCGCCTCTATCGCGGCATGGTGCTGGCCCGGGAGATGGACGAGCGCATGTTCAAGCTGCAGCGCCAGGGCCGCCTCGGCACGTTCCCGCCCTGCATCGGTCAGGAAGCCGTGAGTACGGCCGCCGCCCTCGCCATGCAACCCGACGACTGGTTCGTGGGCGCGTTCCGCGAGCTCGGCGGGCGGCTGCTGCGCGGCGAGCCGCTCACGTCCACGCTCTACTACTACAACGGCTGGGAAGAGGGCAACGTCCTGCCGCCACAGGTCGCCCGGCGCATGCTGCCCATCGCCGTGGTCGTGGCCAGCCAGATCCCTCAGGCCGCCGGCATCGGCTACGCCGTCAAGCTGCGCGGGGCGCCCGAGGCCGTGGTGTGTTTCATGGGTGACGGCGCCACCAGCGAGGGCGACTTCTACGAGGGTCTCAACTTCGCCGCCGTGTGGCAGGCGCCGGTCGTGTTCATCAGCCAGAACAACCAGTGGGCGATCTCCGTCCCCCGCGAAAAGCAGACGCGCTCGGCAACGCTCGCGCAGAAGGGCATTGCCGCGGGCATGCCATGTCTGCAGGTGGACGGCAACGATCCGTTGGCCTGCTACGTCGCGGTGAAGGACGCGCTCGACCACGCCCGCGCCGGCCACGGCCCCACGTTCATCGAGGCCGTCACCTATCGTCTCACCGTGCACACCACTGCAGACGACCCGCGCAAGTACCGCAGCGAGGCCGAGGAGCAGGAATGGTGGCGGCGCGAGCCCCTGAGCCGCATGCAGAAGTACCTGGAAGCGAGGAAACTCTGGGACGACGAGCGCGAGGCGACCTTGCGCGCGGAAATCCGGTCCGAGATCGACGTGGCCGTCAAGACCTTCGAGGCGGAGACGAACTTCGCCACCGACCTGCCCTTCAGCCACATCTATGCCGAAACCCCGCCGGCGATCGAGCGGCAGCGCCAGGAGTTTCTTTCCAGCCTCACGGAGGTGACCGGCGATGCCTAAGCTCACGATGGTGCAGGCCATCAACCTCGCGCTGAAGCAGGAGATGGCACGCGATGAGAACGTGATCGTGCTCGGCGAGGATGTCGGTCGCGACGGCGGCGTATTCCGCGTCACCGAGGGTCTGCTGGACGAGTTCGGCGAGGCGCGCGTGATGGACACGCCCCTGGCCGAGTCGGGCATCCTCGGCACGTCGCTCGGCATGGCGATGGCGGGTCTGCGCCCGGTCGCGGAGATGCAGTTCAGCGGCTTCAGCTACCTGATGTTCCACCAGTGGGAAGGCAACGTCACCCGCATGCGCAGTCGCACGCAGGGCCACTTCACGGCACCCCTCGTGGTGCGCATGCCCTACGGTGGCGGGGTGCGCGCCCTCGAGCATCACAGCGAGAGCCGGGAAGCGACGTATGCCCACATCCCCGGCGGCAAGGTGGTGATCCCCAGCGGGCCGCGCAACGCGCGCGCCCTCCTGGTGGCCGCGATCCGTGATCCGGACCCGGTGGTGTTCATGGAACCCAAGCACAGCTACCGGTCGTTCCGCGAGGATGTGCCCGAGGCGGAGGAGGTGATGCCCCTCGGTCAGGCGCAGGTCGTACAGCCGGGCGATCAGCTCACGGTGGTGTCCTGGGGCGCGATGATGCGTCCCACCCTCAAGGCCGTGGCCGAGGTCGGCGAAAAGCGCGGCGCGAGCATCGAGGTCATCGACATGCTCTCGATCGCTCCGCTCGACGGCGCCGCGGTCGTCGCGTCGGTGAAGAAGACGGGACGCTGCGTCGTGGTGCAGGAAGCGCCGCGCAGTTTCGGCGTGGCCTCCGAGATTATCGCTTGCCTCAACGACGACGCCTTGCTCTATCTCGAAGCCCCGGTAAAACGTCTCACGGGATTCGACGTGGTGATGCCGTACTTCGGTCGCGAGAAGAACTACATCCCGACGGTGCCCCGGATCGTCGCCGCGATCCACGAGACCCTCGACTTCTAGGAGGCCGACGTGTTCGAGTTCAAGCTCCCCGATCTCGGCGAGGGCATCCACGAGGGCGAGATCCTCAAGTGGCACGTGGCGGTGGGCGGCGCGATCGTCGAGGACGCACCCCTCGTCGACGTGGAAACCGACAAGGCGGCCGTCACCATCCCCTCGCCGCGCGGCGGCAAGGTGGTCCGCCTGAACGGCAACGTGGGCGACACGGTGAACGTGGGCGACGTCATCATCAGCATCGACGACGGCAAGGACGCCGCGACGGCGGTGGCTTCATCGGCCGTGGCCGCGGCCGCGCCGGCGGCGGCCACGGTGCCCGCCACGCCGACGCCGGCCATCGCGCCCGGCCGCCGGCGGCCGGTGCCCGCCGCGCCGGCCACGCGCCGCCTCGCCCGGGAACTGGGTGTGGCCATCGACACGGTGCCACCGAGCGGCCCGGCCGGTCGGGTGACGGCCGACGACGTGCGCCGCGTCGCCGCCGGCGGTGTCCCCATTGCCGCGAAGACCGCGGAGGTGCTGCCGGACGGTCATGTGACCGCGCACGATGTGCGGGACGACCGCGCGTTTGCCGAGTTCGCCGCCCACGCCGCGGCCACCATCCCCTTCCTCGAGCTGGAGCCCCTGCCCGATTTCCGCCACGAGGGCCCGGTCGAGATCGAACCCCTGCGCTCGATCCGCCGCAAGGTCGCGCGCAAGATGGTCACGAGCATGGCCCTGGTGCCGCATGTGGCCCACATGGACGAGGCCGACGTCTCCGCGCTCGAACGCTTCCGTCGCCAGCAGAAGGAGAAGAATCCCGACGATCCGGGGCTCGGCTCGCTCACGTTGCTGGCCTTCGTGATCAAGGCCGTCACGGCGGGGCTGCGCGCGGCGCCGTCGTTCAACGCCAGTCTCGATCCGTTCAAGGAAGAGATCATCTACAAGAAGTACTACAACATCGGCTTCGCGACGGACACGGGGCGCGGACTGCTGGTACCGGTGATCCGCGATACCGACCGCAAGAGCCTGCGCGAGATCTCGGCCGAGGTGGCGCACAAGGCGGCGGCCGCGCGCGAGGGCAAGCTGCCGGTGGAGGACATGCGCGCCGGCACGTTCACGATCACCAACGTCGGCCCGCTCGGCGGCACGGCGCTGCTGGCCACGATCAACTACCCCGAGGTGGCGATCCTCGCCATGGGCCGCGCACAGAAGAAGCCGGTGGTGCGCGACGGCGAGATCGTGGTGCGCACGATGCTGCCGCTCACGCTGGCCTTCGATCACCGCATCGCCGACGGCGCCGATGCGGCGCGCTTCGTCAGCGAGCTGATCCGCCACCTCTCGGACCCGAACCTGCTCTTGCTCGAGACGTGATGACCTCACCCGTTCGCGGCGCAAGGAGAGCCTCATGGTGATGGGAAGTCTGCGCGAGGAGACCCAGGTCGCCGTCATCGGCAGCGGCCCGGGCGGATACGTGGCTGCGCTGCGCCTGGCCGACCTCGGCCTCGAGGTGCTGCTCATCGAGGAGCGCGAACGTGACGGCGGCACCTGTCTGCTCGAGGGTTGCATCCCCTCGAAGGCGCTGATCAACGCCGTCGAGGTGAAGGACGCCGCCGTGGCCGGCACGCAGTTCGGACTCGACGTCGGCTCGTGGCAGATCGACCTGCCGAAGCTGCGCACCTGGACGGAAGGGATCGTGGCGGGCCTCTCCACCGGCGTCGCCGGATTGCTCAAGCGCCGCGGGGTGCAGGTGCTGCGCGGGCGCGCCCGCTTCAGCTCGAGCACGAGCCTGGAGCTCGCGGGCGGCGAGGTGAGCGGCGTCGATTTCCAGCACGCCATCATCGCCACCGGATCGAGCCTGGCGCGCCTACCCGAGGGCATGACGCGCGCCGTATGGTCGAGCGCCGACGCGCTCAAGCTTCCGCGCATACCCGGGTCGCTTCTCGTGGTGGGCGGCGGCTACATCGGCCTGGAACTGGGACTCGTCTACCAGGGCCTGGGCAGCCAGGTCTCGGTGGTGGAGTTCTTCCCCCGCCTGCTCATGGGTGCCGATCAGGACCTCGTGGACATCATGGTGAAGCACGTGAGCGGCCGGCTCGAACACGTCATGGTCGAGAGCAGGGTGGAACGCATCGTCGAGGCGGAGGGCGGCGGGTTCACCGTCACGATCGCGCACGAAGGCGACGTCACGGCGCAACATTTCGACCAAGTACTCGTGGCCATCGGCCGGCGGCCCAACACCGACAACATCGGACTGGAGCATACGAAGGTGGGTGTGGACGAACGCGGCGTGATCCGCACCGACGAATCGTGCCGCACCGACGATCCGCATATCTTCGCCATCGGCGACGTGACGGCCGGGCCCATGCTGGCCCACAAGGCGAGCCGCGAAGCGAAGGTTGCCGCCGAGGTCATCGCGGGTCATCCCGCAGCCTTCGACAACCGCGCGATCCCCGCCGTGGTCTACACCGACCCGGAGATTGCGTGGGTCGGGATCACCGAGCGCGAGGCGGCCGCGGCCGAGCGGGCCGTGAAGGTGGGTCGCTTCCCGATGTCGGCCCTGGGACGTGCGCGCACCCTCGGGCGGACCGACGGCCTGGTGAAGGTCATCTGCGACCCCGAAGACGAACTGATCCTCGGCGTGGGCATCGTGGCACCGCACGCGAGCGAGCTGATCGCCGAGGCCGCGCTCGCGATCGAGATGGGCGCCACCCTGCAGGATCTCATTGCCACCATCCATCCCCATCCCTCGCTCTCGGAGGCGATCATGGAGGCGGCCGAGGCGGCGGCGGGCGAGGCCATCCACATCAATCCGCCGCGCAAGTCGTGACCTCCGCCAGTGCCGCGCACGAGCCGCGCGAACTCGCGCCCTACGACCGCGACGAGGCCCTGATCGCGACCGCCCGCAGCAGCGGCGGCGCGCAGCTCGCGGTCTATCCCCATGCGGGCCGCGCAGTGGTCGTCGGTCGGGGCGGCGATCCCGACGTGGAGACGCGACCTGCCGTGATCGCCGCCGACGGCGTCCCCCTGCTGCGCCGGCGTGGGGGCGGCTGCGCCGTGGTGCTTGACGAAGGCAACCTGGTGGTATCGCTCGCATTGCCGATGGCGGGCATCGGGGGCATCACGGGCGCGTTCACCGCGATCACGCGGTGGCTCGTCGCCGGCCTCGCCGACAGCGGCGTGCCGAGCGTGGTGCAGGCCGGCGTGAGCGATCTCGCGCTCGGCGATCGGAAGCTCGGCGGATCCTGCATCTGGCGAACCCGGGGCCTGGTGTATTACACGACCACCCTCCTCGTCTGCCCCGCCTGGGATCTCATCACGCGGTATCTGCCGCATCCCCCGCGCGAACCCGCCTATCGCCGGGGCCGCGAACACCGCGCGTTCCTGACCTGCCTCGAGGAACTGGGGCTGGAGGCTTCACCGGCCGCGTTCGGCGCCACCCTCCTGCCCGTGCTGACGGCCCGTCTCAACGCTCTCATGCGTGCCGTGGGGGCCTGAGACAGCATCGATTCTCCCTTGTCGGCACCGTCGGATGCTGTATACTGGCCCCAGAAATGACGATACAGGTACGGAGTATTGCCCCAACACGGTATCCCAGAAGGTTGAGTGAGCCATGGAGTCGTACCGCATCCTGATCGTGGACGATCATCCGCTCGTTCGTTCCGGAATCGTCTCGATGCTGGAGCTAGAGCCAGACCTCACCGTCTGCGGGGAGGCGGAGGATCCTGCCGACGCGATGGATTCCATCGAGAAGCAGAAGCCGGATCTCGCGCTCGTCGATATCTCGCTGCGCGGCGGTACCAGCGGGCTGGAGCTGCTCAAGGCGATCCGTCAGAAGTACCCGCGGTTGAAGACGCTCGCCGTCTCGATGCACGACGAGGAAGTGTACGCTCTGCGCGCGCTCAAGGCGGGTGCGCAGGGCTACATCATGAAGCAGGAGGGTACGGAGCGTATCCGCGAGGCCATCCGCTGTGTCCTCGAGGGTCGCACCTATCTCAGTGAAGGCATGACGCAGGCGGCCGTCGACCAGCTCGGCCAGAGCGGCATTCCGCGCGATACCTCGCCGTCGACCGTCCTCAGCGACCGTGAACTCGAGCTGTTCGAGCTGACGGGACAGGGCAAGGAGATCAACGAGATCGCCAAGATCATGAATATCAGCCCCCGCACCGTCGAGGTGCACCGCTCTCACATCAAGAAGAAGCTGGGCCTGAAAACGAGCACCGACATCTTTCAGAACGCATACGAGTGGCTCCGGGAACGCGGCATGAAACCATGACCGTTGGTTCCGACAGTGCAACACGAGAGGCGGACCTCGAACGGGCCGCCTCGTTTTTTTGGAACTGGCTAGCGAGCCCCGCAAAACTCCTAGTCAAGAGATAAAATTAGTGTTAAGAGTTCGCTGGAGATGTGGTAATAACAAGATGAGCCTGGTCGGGAGTGGAAGGCGGGTCGATTCACACCATCGTGTAAGGAGGCCGGAATGAGTAGTAGGGCTCACGAATACTGGATGGCCAACATCCGTCTCGTAGTTGGGTGCATCGCCGTCTGGTTCCTGGTCTCGTTCGGGTTCGGCATCCTTCTCGCCGAACCGCTGAATAGCATCAAAATCGGGGGATACAAGCTGGGCTTCTGGTTCGCCCAGCAGGGTTCGATCTACACGTTCGTGGCCCTGATCTTCTTCTACGCGCATCGCATGAACATCCTGGACCGCAGATACAACGTGCACGAGGACTGATCAATTCTGCTCCTGGCGGACGTGACCGGGACCCGGTCGTCAGCCAACGAGCGCTCGCGTTCGGGACGTTCAAAGAGAAGGAGAGCGGCTCCATGGACCTCAAGACCATGACCTTCGTGGTGGTCGGACTGACCTTCGCGATCTACATCTACATCGCCATCCGCGCCCGCGCCGTCAGCACGTCGGAGTTCTACGTGGCCGGCAAGGGTGTCCATCCCGTGCTCAACGGCATGGCCACGGGCGCCGACTGGATGTCGGCGGCGTCGTTCATCTCCATGGCCGGCATCATCGCCTTCAGCGGTTACGGCGCGTCGGCCTACCTGATGGGCTGGACCGGAGGCTACGTATTGCTGGCCATGCTCCTGGCTCCGTACCTGCGCAAGTACGGCAAGTTCACGGTGCCGGAGTTCATCGGCGACCGCTTCTACTCCAAGAGCGCGCGTGGCGTCGCGATCCTATGCCTGATCGTCGCCTCGCTGACTTACGTGATCGGCCAGATGAAGGGCGTGGGCGTGGCCTTCTCGCGCTTCCTCGAGGTGCCGTTCGCGACGGGCGTCTACGTGGGCATGGGCATTGTCTTCATCTACGCCGTGCTCGGCGGCATGAAAGGCATCACCTACACGCAGATCGCACAGTACTGCGTCCTCATCTTCGCCTACACGGTTCCCGCCATCTTCATCTCGATGCAGCTCACCGGCAACCCGATCCCCCAGCTCGGTCTGGGCGGGACGCTCTCGGGGACCAACGTGCACCTGCTCGACAAACTCGATCTGATCTGCACAGACCTTGGTTTCGCCCAGTACACGACGCAGAAAGGGTCCATGCAGGACATGTTCCTGCTGACGTTGACGCTCATGATCGGCACCGCCGGATTGCCCCACGTGATCACGCGCTTCTTCACGGTGCCGCGCGTTCGCGATGCGCGCTCGTCGGCCGGCTGGGCCCTCGTGTTCATCGCCATCCTCTACACCACGGCACCGGCCGTGGCCGCGATGGCCCGCCTCAATTTCATGCACACCGTGCAGACGGGCGAGATCGGCGCTCCCAATGGCAACCTGCTCATCGCCAACGCGCCGGCGTGGTTCAACAACTGGGAGAAGACCGGCCTGCTGCAGGTCGAGGACAAGAACGGCGATGGCCGCATCCAGTACTACGGCCCGGGCCTCGACGCCAAGGCGGCCGCGTTCGGCTGGAAGGGCAACGAGATGGTAAAGGTCGACCGTGACATCATGGTACTGGCCAACCCGGAGATCGCGGGGCTGCCCAACTGGGTCATCGCGCTCGTGGCTGCCGGCGGCATCGCCGCGGCACTCTCCACGGCGGCCGGTTTACTGTTAGCGATCGCGTCGGCCATATCGCACGACCTGTTCAAGGGCATCTTCACGCCCAACATCTCCGAACGTACGGAACTGAGGGTGGGCCGCGCCTCCATGGCGGTGGCGATCGTCGTCGCCGGCATCCTGGGGCTCAATCCACCGGGCTTCGCGGCCCAGGTCGTGGCGCTGGCCTTCGGCCTGGCGGCGTCGTCGATCTTCCCGGCGATCATGATGGGCATCTTCAATCGGCGCATGAACAAATCCGGCGCCATTGCCGGCATGCTCGCCGGTCTGCTCTTCACGATCGTCTACATCTTCCTCTACAAGGGCTGGTTCTTCGTCAAGGGCACGAACGTGCTGCCGGACGACAAGGCCCACTGGTTGCTCGGCATCTCGCCGGGCTCGATCGGCGCGATCGGCGCGCTCATCAACTTCATCGTGGCCTGGATCGTATCGAAGGTCACTCCGCCGCCGCCTGAGCACATCCAGGCGATGGTGGAGGACATCCGCGTGCCGGTGGGCTCGCGCGGCGCGACGGAACACTAGGTCGTCAACGACCATCGAGACAGGGCGCCGGCTTCGGCCGGCGCCCTCCAGCGTCTGTATGGCCGGGTCAGACCTGCGTCCGGAAGCGCTGGGCCACCGCCTCCTGAAGCGACCGGATGACCCCGAAGGCATCCTTGAGCAGCCGATGATCCCGCGGAGACAGATTCCCGAGGTCGATGCGATTGTCGAGCACACCCCCGGCGTGCAGGGCGGCGAGCTGTGCGCGCAGGCGCATCTGCAGGAGGAAACGGTAGGTCTCGATGCTGGTGGTCCCCAGATCGCGACTCAGCAATCCCGCGGCGATCGCCGCTTCCAGACGTTCGCGCGTGGGTCGTGCGGCGCTGCGGGCCTGCAGCGCGTAGACCCTCGCCGCGCTGACCAATGGCGCCAGACCGCCGGTCTTGACGTCGACCCGACCATCCTCCGCCTGGATGCGATGGAAGAGCCCCAGTGGCGGTCGCCAGTTGAGCGAGGCGCGGGCCATGTGCAGCATGAAGAGCTGGTTGTCGCCCGCCGCGGCCACCTGATCCACGAGCGGCGTCACGTCGAGATCGCCGGCGATAGCGCGGAAATCGAAGAAGATGGCCGCCACCATCAGTGCCTGCGGATCGGGCGTGCGGATCCAGTCGCCGAAGGTGCGCTGCCACCCGGCGAGCGAACGACACCACTGCGTCGCCATGAATCCGCCCGGACAGGGCGGGAAGCCAGCCGTGACGAGACTGTCCACCGCGAGGCGCGCGAGTCGGGGAAAGTAAGCCTGCGCCTCGGCGCTGTCGTCGGCATGGACGAGGGCGTTGTCCTGGTCGTTGATCAGCACCTGCTCCATACGACCTTCGGACCCGAAGACGAGCCAGGCATACGCGCAGGGCGGCGGGCCAAGCTGCGACTCGGCCAGCCGCAGGACCTGGCGCACGAGCGTGTCGCCCACGCTCGCGCAGATGCGCCCGATCTGGGCCACCTTGAGACCGCCCTCGAAGAGACGCTCCACCATGCTGGCCACGCCGCTCGCGTAGGTGGCGAGCGCCTCGGGGGCATCGACGTGCTCGAGCTGTTGCATGAGGTAGAGTGGGCTGCGCGTCTGATGGCGCATCAGATCGGTGGCCGAGAGCACGCCGCGGATCTCGCCCGCCGCGGTCACAGGCACGTGGTGGATCCGTTCCTGCAACATGAAGAGCAGAGCGGCATGCACCGGTACGTCGTCGTCGAGCGTCTTGAGCGGTCGCGTCATCACGTCGCTCGCGATCATGTCGGCGCCACGATCGGCCGCCAGCACGCGTGTCTGGAAATCATGGTCCGTGAGGATGCCTGGCGGGTCGCTAGAGACGATGGCCACGTCGACGCGCGCATCGCGCATGGCGCGCGCGACCTCGCCCACGGTGGCGGACGGCGACACGACGAGCGGCCGCTGCAGCCCGAGATCGCCGATCGCAGCCGTCAATTCCCCGCCCAGGGACGCCACCTCGCGCCGCGTGACGCGGCGCAGCCGCTCGCTCAGGCTCTTCAGGAAGAACTCGGCGAACGGCGCGTTGCCCAGGAGTTCCCGGAAATCGGCGGCCGGGATCCCGTGAACGGTGACGGCATCCACCGCGACGGCGTCGAGGGACGGCGGCGCCATGCCGATGATCGACGGGTAGCCGAAGCAGTCGCCTTCCTCGAGGATCTGCACCGTCACCCCGTCGCGCGTCAGGTGTACCGTGCCCTCGGCCACGAGGTACACGCAGGGGCTGGGCTTACCCCCCACGCGCAGGATGCGAGTGCCGGGACGGAAGACCTCGGTGCGGACCGCGGCCTCCACCCGCACACGCTCGGCATCATCGAGCAGCACGAAGGGATGGTGGGTACGCAGAAGCTCGCCGATCGTCGCCGCCATGGCAACGTCCTCCCGTTGGCCGTCAGTCGTCCGGATCGGCCGGCGGGGGCGCCACGATGCGCCCCAGGATGAGGCCACCGGCGAAGCCATAGATCCAGCCGGCCGCAGCACCCACCAGGACCAGGCGCGGCGACGGCGCCAGCGCTGCGATCACCACCAGGGCGCCGCTGAGCAGACCGACGCTGCCCAGCAATGCGGCGGCAGATCGAATGCGCCGCGTCCGGGTCACGAGCATGCCGCCGGCGGCCCAGACCAGCGCGGTCAGGGGCGCCATGCGCAAGAGGAACGCGGTGAGGGCCGTGCGGTCGCCGTACCCAGCAATCTCCAGCGCTACCGGGAGCACGCTCGCCACCAGGCTGATCCCGGCGAAGCAGCCGAGCAGCCCACCGACGAGCCAGCGGACGAAGCGTTTTTCGAACATGGTACGGGCACTCTAGCATCGGTCCACGGGCTTGACCAGCGCCGTACATCCAGCTCGGTCTTGCCAGAAAGGCGCGCGTCCCCAAAGATGGCGTCATGAATGCCGCCTCGTACCAGACGATCAAGAGCTGCCTCCTGTGGGCGGTGGTCTGCGCGGCGATCGGCGCCTCCGCCCTGGGGCGCGTGGCCGCCACCGACCAGACGCCAGGACACGGGACGTGGTTCGTGGTGATGGTGACCGGGGTCTGGTCGCTCGCATTGCTCGTGCGTGCCTGGGTGATCGCGGACCGCCTGGGCGCCGGACTGGCCGCGGTGCGTACGGCCGTCCTGAACCTCGTCGCCGAACACGACGCGGTGCCGCCCGATGGGCTCGGCGAAGGACTTCCGGCCGAGATCGCCGACATGCTGGCGTCGCTGGCGCGTTACCAGGGCGATGTGATCCGCGAACGCCAGGCCCCGGACCGGCGGCTCGTAGCGGTACTCGCCTCGCTGGCCAGCGGCGTGGTGGTCGTCACGGACAAGGGTCAGGTGAGCCTGCTGAACTACCCCGCCCGCGAGCTGCTGGGCGCGGAGCGGGCGCGCGTGGGCACCTCGGTCTTCGCCGCGCTGGCGCGCGACACCGTGCTGCACGCCATCGCCCGTGCCCAGGACGCCGCACGCCCGGTGGAGGCCCTGTTCGAGCGGCTCGATGGCGTGGAACTGCAGGGCCGCGTCGCCCCCCTCGCCGATGGCGAGGGCGCCGTGATCATCTTCCCACCGATCGAGCTCGCCCGGAATCGCCCCGGCGTGGAGTTCGATCTGGGCCTGCACGATGCGCCACCGGTCGTGGCGCCGCTCTCGCTCGGCATCCCGCTCGACGAGCTGCCGGCCGTGATCCTGGACACCGAGACCACGGGGCTCGACGTCGCGACCGACCGCATCGTCTCGTTCGGAGCCGTATGCACCCACGGAACACGCATGTTCCGCGGCTATCTCATCGACGACGTCGTGAACCCGGGCGTTCCCGTTCCGCCACGCTCCACCGCCATCCACGGCATCACCGACGCCATGGTGCGCGACGGGCGCAGCTTCGCCCAGGTCTACGCGGATTTCGAGCGCCTCGCCCGCAATCGCGTGGTGGTGGGCCACAACATCCCCTTCGACCTCACGCTGATGCGCCACGAGTGCGCCCGTGCCGGCCGCCCCTGGAACGACCGTGTCTTCATCGACACCCTGCGCCTCGCTTCGCTGCTGAACCCCACGCTCCGTCGCTTCGAGCTGGAGAATCTGTCGCAGATCTACCAGATCGACCTGCGCGGCCGCCACACCGCCCTCGGTGACGCGATGGTGACCGCCGAGCTGTTCTTCCGCATGATCCCCCGCCTCCAGCAGCAGGGTTTCGCCACGCTTGGCGACCTGCTGCGGTTCCAGGACACCGAGGCCGTGGACGTGATCGCCAAGCAGCGCGAGGCCGGCTGGATCGTGTCCCAGCCCGCGGCTCTCGACCGTGAACCCCGCTGAAACGAAACCCCGCAACGCCCAGTCAACAACTCTTGATTCAAACCACCGCCTCGTGGTATAACCCGATATGCCGTGGCCGCTTGCAGCGACCGGCGCATCGATGTCCATGAGTTGAGTCAGGAGGTTCGCGTGATGGCCGAGAAGAACGAGAAGGATGTCTACGGCCCCAACCCTGAAGTCGCCGCCACGTCTCACGTGGGCAGCATCGAGGAGTACCGTCGACTCTATCGCCTGTCGCTGGACGATCCGGAGACGTTTTGGGGCAAGCAGGCCGAGACCCTCTCGTGGTTCGTACCGCCGCGCGGCGTGCTCGACAACGACTACGAGAACGTCGACTTCAGCTGGTACCTGGGTGGCCGCCTGAACGCCTGCTACAACTGCGTCGACCGCCACCTCAATGACCGGGGCAACAAGACGGCCATCATCTGGGCCAAGGACGAGGCCGGCGAGTACGAGCACATCACCTACCGCCAGCTCAAGCACAAGGTCGCCTGCGTGGCCAACGTGCTCAAGGCTCACGGGGTGCGCAAGGGCGACCGCGTGGCCATCTACATGCCGATGATCCCCGAGCTGGCCTACGCCATGCTCGCCTGCGCGCGGATCGGGGCCATCCACTCCATCATCTTCGGCGGCTTCAGTTCCGACGCCATCCGCGACCGCATCCTGGATGCCGGCTGCAACGTGGTCATCACCGCCAACGAGGGGCTGCGTGGGGGCCGCGCGATCAAGCTGAAGGACACGGTCGACCGCGCGATCGACGGTCTCGACCTGGTCAAGACCGTGCTGGTAGCACGACGCACGAGTGCGACCCCGACAATGCGGCCGGGCCGCGACCTGTGGCTCGACGAGGAGATGCAGAAGCAGCGTTCCACCTGCACCGTCGAGTGGATGGGAGCCGAGGACCCACTCTTCATCCTCTACACCTCGGGATCCACGGGCAAGCCGAAAGGCGTCATGCACACCACCGGCGGCTACATGGTCTACGCCGCCATGACCCACCGCATGGTCTTCAATTATCATCCCGGGGACGTGTACTTCTGTGCGGCGGACATCGGCTGGATCACCGGCCACTCGTACATCATCTATGGCCCGCTGGCGAACGGCGCGACGACCGTGATGTTCGAGTCGGTACCCACCTACCCCGATGCCGGCCGCTACTGGCAGATCGTCGACGACCTCAAGGTGAACATCTTCTACACCGCCCCTACCGCGATCCGCGCTGTCGCGCGCGAGGGCGATGCCATCCTCGAGAAGTCGTCGCGCGACTCGCTGCGCATCCTGGGCACCGTGGGCGAGCCCATCAGTCCCGAGACGTGGAAATGGTACTTCGAGAAGGTGGGCAAGAGCCGCTGCTGCGTCGTCGACACCTGGTGGCAGACCGAGACCGGCGGCATCCTGATCACGCCGCTGCCCGGCGTGACGCCGCTCAAACCCGGCTCGGCCACGCTGCCCTTCTTCGGCGTGAAGCCCATGGTGATGGATCCCGACGGCAAGGTCCTCGAGGGCAACGGCATCAGCGGCAACCTCTGCATCGCACAGACCTGGCCTGGGCAGGCCCGCACGGTGTGGGGCGATCATCGCCGCTTTTACGAGACCTACTTCTCGCAGTATCCCGGATATTACTTCACCGGCGACGGCTGCCGCCGCGACGAGGATGGGTACTACTGGATCACCGGCCGTGTCGACGACGTCATCAACGTGTCGGGGCACCGCCTGGGCACCGCGGAGGTGGAGAGCGCACTGGTGGCGCACGACGCCGTGGCCGAGGCCGCCGTGGTGGGCTTCCCGCACGAGATCAAGGGTCAGGGCATCTTTGCCTACGCGGTCCTCACGGCCGACGGCGGCGGCACGGATGCCGACGAGCTCGTGGGCGCGCTCAAGGAGCAGGTGCGCCACGTGATCGGCCCCTTCGCCACTCCGGATGCGATCATGATCGTTCCCGGCCTGCCAAAGACGCGCAGCGGCAAGATCATGCGGCGCATCCTGCGCAAGATTGCCGCGGCCGAGTACACCGGCCTCGGCGACGTGACCACGCTGGCGGATCCGGGCATCGTCGACCAGCTCATCGAGATCCACAAGACCCTCGCCAGCAAGTAGACGGCGCCGGCCGGCCGCTCCAGGGAGCGGTCGGCCGGCTTTCCAGGACATCACCTTGGACCACGCCTGCGAGCTCCATGTCCACCTCGAGGGCTGCGTCTGGCCGTCGCACGTACGCCGATGGTGGGCGCGCGCGAATCTGCGCTTTCCCGAGCCGACGAACAGCTCGGTGACGTCGTTCGAAAGTTTCCTCGCCCGGCTGCGCTACGGGTACAACTTCCTCAACGAGCCCGCGGCGTATGCGGACGTCGCCAGCGCGTACGCCGAACAGGCCGTGGCCCAGGGGATCCGCTACGCGGAACTTCAGATCAACCTGGCACTGCTCGATGCCTGGGACCTCGCGCTGTCCGAGGTGCTGGCGCGCATCGTCGGCCGCGTGGCACGAGTGCCGCGGGCTCCGGACCTACGGTTCGTCATCGACCTGCCGTGGCAATTCGATGCCAGGCGGCTGCATGCCGTCGTCGACCGCATCGCCGAGCTGGGGCGCCTTGGCGTGCGCGGCATCAGCTTCGGCGGGCGCGAGAGCGAGGCGCGTCCGGCCGAGGCGGCTCCCGTGGCCGCCGCAGCACGCGCCGCCGGATTGAAGGTGCTCTGTCATGCCGGCGAGGGCACCGACAGCGACCTGGCGCAGCGCATCGTCGAGGCGGTGCAGCCTGATCGCGTCACGCACGGCGTCGCCCTCGCCGACTGGCTCGCCGCCCAGGGCGCGCAGGCTCCCCCGGTCGACGTGTGCCTGTCCAGCAACCTCCGGCTCGGTGTCATCCCGGGCCTCGACGCTCACCCCCTGCGGCGCTGGTGGGACGCGGGCGTGCCCGTGTGCCTGGCCACGGATGACCCCGCCATCTTCGATACCACGCTTGGCCGGGAGTACGCCCTGGCGACTCGCCTCTGCCCCGCCCTCGCAACCGACCGCGACCGGATTGTCGCCCACTGGCTGCGCGCAGCGCTCGATACCACGGCCGCGGCGAGGGCACTGGGCCGCGACGGTTCCTGAATCGCCTCGCTGATCCTACCGCGACCGATCGGCATCAATCGCGAGGCGCCAGATGGCGCCGACCCGCCCTGGCGCCAGGAGCGGCGCGCGCGTGGCGAGCCTCACGTCGCGAAGCAGGGGGACGAGGCCGCGATCGGCCAAAGTGTCCGTACCCGTGGCGAGGCTCGCGAGGTAGCCGTCGGGGACCTTCCGCGCGTAGTGGCCGATGCGCCAGCGACCGGGCTCGGCGAGGGGCCGCCGTGCCATGAAGGCGTCGCCAAGTCCGAGTCGGTCGACGAGCCAGAGGTTGGGTCCGGCAAAGAAGGCGTACATGCCCGACGCCTGATCGGCCGCGATCGTCGGACGGTCGTGCTCCATCGCGAAGGCGCGGCCGATCTCGGCGAAGCGATGGGCCGGCATCGCCGGGAAGCGGCCCGCGCGCAGCAGGCCGGTGGTGGGGTAATAGAACGCACGCTCGTCACCCACCCCGTGGTGACGCTCCTGGCGCTGCGCGTCGGCGTGCAGGTCGTAGTCGGCCGCCGTGCGCAACGGGGCGAAGGGGGACGAGAGCCCGAGCGACGCGGCGACCGCCACCACCAACCCCAGCGGGCGTGGCCTTAGCCCCCACATTGGCTCCACGACGAGGAGCACGGCCACGAGGAACGCCGGCGTGAGCAGCCGGCCCGACATGAAGTCGCCCCCGGCGAGCACCACGAACAGCAGGTGCGCCGCGATGCCGGCCGCAAGCGCGCGCGAGGCGGCAGCGCGGCGCCCGACCGCCAGCGCGAGCCCGAGCACGATCACGGGCAAGGTGACGCGGTCGAGAAGCAGCGAGAGCCCGAAATATCGCCAGCCCTGGGCCGCCAGGGCCGACACCGGGATACCGGCCCCGAGCTTGGCGTAGGCGGTGTTCGGCAGCGCCGACCCATAATAGACGAGCGCGAAGACCGCCCACGCCACGAGCGGCGTGCTACCCAGGACCACGCGCACCCATGCGGCGCGGTTGTGCGTTCGCCAGAGCCGCCACGCGAGTGCCGGCGCCGCGAGTAGCGCCGCGTCGGGCCGGCAAAGGGTGAGCAGCGCCGCGAGCAGCGCCAACCGGCCAGCCTGGGCCGCCGGGTCCGGCCGCGGACTTAGCACGGTGAAGACGAAGACGACGAGCAGCAGGTTGAGCAGCGGATTCTCGAGGCCGGCCGTCGCGAAGTCGACATGCGCCTTGGCCAGCACCAGCAGGGCCACGGCCGCCGCAGCACGCAGCGGCGTCGCGCGCAGGTACGCCACGAGCAGACCAAGGCAGACGACCGTCGTCAGTAGAGACGTCACCAGGAACGTGTAGTACGGCTCGCGGGTCATGGCGTAGAACGGCAAGTTCAGCAACAACCACAGTGGGTGGGTAAAGACCTGCACGCGGTCGCCGATGTTCCAGCGCAGCCCGTGGCCCTGGACGAGGTTGTCGACGACACGGTAGGTGAGGTAGGCGTCGTCGCAGAGCCATGCCGTCAGCGCGAGCGCGACGAGGTAGGCCACCACCGCGGCCGCGAGGAGCAGCCACGGCGTGCGCAGACGCGCCGGGACGGTATGGGGCATGCCAGAGCCTCCGGGTGCAGGACCGGCGCAGTCTAGCGAAGGCTCCCGCGCGGTGTCAAATGCGGCGGCGCGGGCTCGCGCCACGGCTGGTGGTGTCCATAGAGAGCGAGCGCCCGCCGCAGTTCGTCCTGCCATTGCGCCTCGTCACCGGTGGCGAGGGCGAGCCCACGTGTGGCCGCCACCTTCGCCAGATCCCACTCACCAAGCTCGGCACGCGCTGCCGAGAGCACGAGCTGGAGATACGGGTGGTCCGCGTCCAGGCCCAGGGCGGCCTGGACGCGGACCAGAGCGTCGTTGCCGTCGCGCACGTCCGCAGCAGCGCTGGTGGCCTCGACCCAGGCCACGCGCGCGAGCGGTTCGGCCCACCGCGGCGCCAGAGCGACGGCCTGCCGGTAGTCCGCCAGCGCCGCCCGCGGATCGGCGGTTTCCCGGTCGCGACCGCGTCGGTACGCTTGCTCGGCCCGCTGCTCGTTCACTCGCGCGAGGTTTCGCGCCGCCTCCGCGTAGTCGGGCGCAAGCGCCAGCGCGTCTTGCCACTGGGCCGCGGCCTCGTCGAGCCGACCCAGCCGCGCCAGGCAGATCGCCAGGAAATTGCGCGCCGAAATCTGTTGCGCATCCAGCGCGATCGCCTGCTGAAGACGCCGCTCCGCGCCCTGCCAGTCCTCTTGCTCGTAAAGCGCGTGACCGACGGCGAACTCCAGTTCGCCTCGGTAGTCCCGCTGCTCCTGCGCGAAGGGACCCGGCACCGTGCCCAGTACGGTCATGACGATCGCCGCCACCAGCGCGGCCACGACCCGACGATCGCGACGCCAGTGTCGCAGATCCGCGGCGTGACTCAGCCCCGCCGCCGCGAACACCGCCGCCAGCGGCCACAGGGGAGCGCGGTAGCGTGCGGCCACGAACACCGCGACGAGTGCCGCGCCGACGCCACTCAGCACGATCAAGGCCGGCAGGTGACGGCGCGCGCCGACCAGCACCAGACCGAAGGTGCCCAGAGCGAGCAGCACGCCACCCGGGAATCCCCAGTTGCCGAGCCTGAACACGAGCACCCGCAGCACCGGGGACCACTGCCGGTGCAGGTAGATGTCCTGGTTACGCGGCAGCTCGCGGGTGGAGACCAGTTGCAGGAACTTGCGCCCCAGCCCGACCGCGTACGCCGCCGGCGCGGTGCGCACGTAGTGCCAGAAACGATCCCGGTAGTAGCGAGCGCCCGCCGCGCCTCCGCCGCCGTATCCGGCCTGCGCGGGTGCCGCCAGCAGGCGCTCCCACTCGAGTCCGGGACGCACGTTCACGGTGTGCTCCCGGTCCGGATTGTTGCCGATGAACAGGTTGAGCGACCCCGATGCGGGCAGCAGCGCGCCATGACCGAAGCGAGCCCGCGCCACCGACTCGACAGGTACGACGACGGCGAGAACGGTCGCCGTGGCGAGTACGACCTGGAGCAGGCGCACGCGCGCTGTGCCCGCGCTCTGCCAGCCCAGCCAGACCAGGAGACCGGCGACCGCCGGCAGGAACGTCGGCCGCAGGTAGATGGCAACCGCCATGGCGAGGCCCAGCCGGATCGCCGACCACGGCCGCATCGTACAGCCTACCGTGTCGGCCAGCAGCACGAGCAATACAGTCACGAGCGCGGCCGGTCCCGCCGCCTCGAGCTGCGCCTCGAAGAAGATCAGCGGGCCACACAGAGCGACGAAGAGCCCCGCCGTGAGCGCCACGCGCCTGCCGAACCAGCGATCGGCGAGCCGCCACGTGGCCAGCCCCGTGAGGCCGCCGATCGCGATCTGCACGAGCCGCGCCGCAAACACCGACGGACCGGCAACCTTGAAGATCGCGGCCAGCCCGAGTGGGTAGAACACCGGCTGCCAGACCAGCGACGCCGACGGCGGCACGCCCCGGGCAAGCTGCGTAGCGAGGTCGCGGTACGTGCCCGCGTCGATGATGGGGACGGCCCAGGTGGGGTCGCCATGGCTCAGGGCCAGGTGTGCCACGCGCACGGCGACGGCCGCGAGCGCCACCAGGGCACCGTCGCGCCACGGCGCGGGCTTCAGGGGCGTCCGAGCTGGTCCCACAGGATCTCCGCCACGAGGCGCATCCCGATGGCGACGCTCGCCTCGTCGGGATCGAACGTCGCGCTGTGCAAGGCCATGTCCCGATCGGGGCGGCCCACGCCGAGTCGGAACTGCACGCCGGGCACCACCGCGGAGAAGCGCCCGAAGTCCTCCCCGCCCATGCCCGGAGGATAGTCGCGTGCATTGTCGGGGCCGAGCACGCGCGCGATCGCGGCCATGACCTGCGCCGACAGGCGGGGATCATTGCGTCCGGCCGGCGTGCCCAGGTCGTACTCCAGCCCCGGCTCCGGCGCGCCCGCCGCGGCGGCCAGGCCGTTCACCGTGCGCGTGATCTTTGCCTGCACGAGCGCGCGCGTCTCGGAATCGCGGGTGCGCACCGTGGCCTCGAGCACCACATCGTCGGGAATTACGTTGGACTTACTGCCGCCCTGGATCTTGCCCACCGAGATGACGGCGGGGTGGTTGGGATCGATCTCGCGCGCCACCAGGTCGTCCAGGGCCAGCACGATGCGCGCCGCCAGCGTCACCGGGTCGATGGTGCGATGCGGGTAGGCGCCGTGCCCGCCACGTCCATGCACCGTGATCACGAACCCGTCCACGTTCGCCGTGGCCGGCCCGGAGCACACGCCGGCCTGCCCGACGAGCAGCGTGGGATGGTCGTGCAGGGCGAACGCGCGCGTCACCCCGCCGGCCAGACCGAGCACGGACGCATCGAGCACGCCCGCATCGAGCAGCGCCGCGGCGCCGGCGCCGATCTCCTCGGCCGGCTGGAAGATCCACACCACCGTGCCCGGCATGTGGTCGCGCACGTCGGCGAGTTCCCGTAGCGCCCCCAGGGCCACGCTCATGTGAATGTCGTGGCCGCAGGCGTGCATCACGCCCACGTCGGCTCCCGAGCCGAGGGTGTCGCGGCAGATGGAGGCGAAGGGTTCGCTGGTGTCCTCGGTGATCGGCAAGCCGTCCATGTCGGCGCGCCAGGCGATCACCGGCCCGGGACGGCCGCCCTTCAGCACGGCGACGATCCCGAGTCCCCAGTCGCCGTCGACGAAGGCCACGCCCGGAATCTCGCCCAGTCGGTCGCGCAGGTAGGCGCGGGTGCCGGTCTCGCGACCGGAAAGCTCGGGATGCGCGTGGAGCCAGCGGCGATCTTGCACGGTAATGTCGCGGTGAGTGCGGGTGAGTGCGGCGAAATCGGGCACCGCGTCGACGGCGGCGGCCAACGCGACGCCGGCGAGGGCCGTGCTCAAGCACCAAGACGCGAGGAAGCGGACGACCATGGAATACCCCGCAGCCACCGGCCGGCGAGGCGCCCGGAAGCCGAATGAGATCTCGGGTGACGGCGATCCAGACTAGTCTACCAGGCGCCCGGCCGGGTGACCAGGCGTCGGTTCGTCGCCCTCCCGATCGAGCTGGGCCAGGACGGCGTCGAGCCGCGGGCCGACGTCGACCTCCGCAGTGGGCGCCGGCCCCAGCGGATCCTCGAGATCGTCGCGACCGAGCAAGCTCCGCGCGGAGTTCACGACGCCGGCCGCGAGCACCTCGGTGTCGTATCCGCCCTCGAGCACGACCACCACGCGACCGCCGCACACCTCGCGGGCCAGATCCACGAGTTGCTGGCCGAGCCAGGCGTAGCCGGACAGGCTCACCAGGTGCTGGGCGAGCGGGTCGCGCCAGTGACCGTCCCAGCCCGCGCTGATGCAGAGCAGATCCGGCGCAAATCGCCGCACGGCCGGCGCGACCACGCGCGTGACCGCCGCGCGCATCGCGGCATCGCCGGCGCCTGGCGGCAGCGGGACGTTCACCGTCGCGCCCCTCCCCTCGCCCGCGCCGGTCTCGCTGAACCAGCCGGTGCCGGGGTACAGCGGGAACTGGTGGGTCGACACGAACAGCACGGAGGGATCGCGCGCGAAGATGTCCTGCGTACCGTTGCCGTGGTGCACGTCGATATCGACGATCGCCACGCGCCGTGCGCGCTCGGCCTGCGAGGCTCGCACGGCGACGGCGAGATTGTTGAACACGCAGAACCCCATAGCCTGGTCGTGAGTCGCGTGGTGGCCGGGTGGACGCACGAGCGCGATGCCTCGATCGAGGGTGCCGTCGGCGACCTGCCGCACCAGGTCCACCGTGCCGCCCGCCGCCGCAACGGCGGCGTCCCAGGTCCGGGCGCACGTGTAGGTGTCGGGATCGAGGGCGCCATGCGGCATGCGCCCCACGACCGCGACGGTGTCCACGTGGGCCACGGCGTGCGCGCGCACCAGTTCCTCGCGCGTCGCCGGGCGCCCGGACACCGGCACGAGAAGCTCGTTCAGTCCCGCGCGCGCGAGGGCGTCGGCAATCGCCACCAGTCGCTGCGGCCGCTCGGGATGGCCCGGTGTCGCGTGCGCCAGGAAGATCGGATCACTGACCATGCCCACACGAGGATCCACGCATCGCCCTTTCGACCGGTGTCAATATAGCGCGCTGAGCCGCGACCGGCGCCCAGCGGAGCGCCGCGGCGGCGCGTCCGTCGATTGACGACCACGAGAACCCGGCTATCGTGAGCGTGATCAACGGTCAAGCCCCAATGCAACGAGAGCAAGGAAAGGGGTCGGCATGGCCACCATGGACGCCAGCGACCGCGACCGCCTCCGCGAGATCGAGAATCGCGAGTGGCGCGATTCGCTCGATTACGTCCTGCGCGAGCAGGGTTCCGAACGCGTGCGCGAGCTGCTGCGGCACCTCCAGTCGCGCGCCCAGGAGCAGGGCGTGAGCATCCCGTTCACGGCCAACACGCCGTACATCAACACCATCCCCCGCGCCCAGCAGCCGGTCTTTCCTGGCAATCGCGAGATCGAGCGACGGATCAAGAGCATCATCCGCTGGAACGCCATGGCCATGGTGGTGCGCGCGAACAAGGAGCTGCCGGGCATCGGCGGCCACATCTCCACCTTCGCCTCGGCCGCCGCACTCTGGGAAGTGGGATTCAACCACTTCTGGCGCGGCCGCACCGATGACTACCTCGGCGACATGGTCTATTTCCAGGGTCATGCGGCTCCCGGAGTGTACGCACGCGCGTTTCTCGAGGGCCGCATCGACGAGAAGCACCTCGTGAACTTCCGGCGCGAGCTGGCCCCGGAAGGCGGTCTGAGCAGCTATCCGCATCCCTTCCTGATGCGCGATTTCTGGGAATTCCCCACCGTATCCATGGGGCTCACCGCGCTGCAGGCCATCTACATGGCACGCTACAACCACTACCTCGTGGACCGCGACCTGCGCAGGCGCACCGGCCGCAAGGTGTGGGCGCTGCTCGGCGATGGTGAGATGGACGAGCCCGAGTCGCTGGGTGCGATCACCCTGGCCGCGCGCGAGCAGCTCGGCAACCTCATCTTCGTGATCAACTGCAACCTGCAGCGCCTCGACGGCCCCGTGCGCGGCAACGGCAAGGTGATCCAGGAGTTGGAAGCCGCCTTCCGCGGCGCCGGCTGGTTCGTGATCAAGGTGATCTGGGGCGGCGACTGGGATCGCCTGCTCGAGCGCGACAAGAGCGGCAAGCTGCTTCAGCGCATGGAGGAGATCCTCGACGGCGAGATGCAGCGCTACACCGTGAGCGACGGCGCTTACATCCGGGAGCACTTCTTCGGCACGGATCCCGAGCTGCTCGCGCTGGTACAGGACTACACCGACGAGCAGATCCGCAAGATGGTGCGCGGCGGGCACGATCCCGAGAAGGTCTACGCCGCCTACAAGCTGGCCACGAGCCACGGGCGGCCCATGCCTACCGTGATCCTCGCCCAGACGATCAAGGGCTACGGACTGGGCGAGGCGGGCGAGGGCAAGAACATCACCCACTCGCAGAAGAAGCTGAACGAGGACGAGCTGCGCGAATTTCGCACGCGCTTCAACATCCCGATCAGCGACGAAGACATCGCCGCCATGCCCTTCTACCGTCCGACCGACGATAGCCCGGAGATGCAGTACCTGCACAAACGTCGCGAGGAACTCGGCGGCTCGCTGCCGAAGCGCGTGGTCGTCACCGAGCCGATCGCCTGCCAGACCGAGCACATCTTCCAGGAGTACCTGCAGGGCAGCGGCGATCGCGACGTCGCGACCACGATGTCGATGGTCCACATGATCGCGCAGATGCTGCGCGACCCCGAGTTCGGCAAGTTCATCGTACCCATCGTGCCCGACGAGGCCCGCACCTTCGGCCTGGAGTCGCTCTTCCGTCAGGTGGGCATCTACAGCCACGTGGGTCAGCTCTACGAACCGGTCGACAGGGGCAGCCTGCTCTTCTACAACGAGAAGAAGACGGGCGCGGTGCTCGAGGAGGGCATCAGCGAAGCGGGCGCCATGGCCAGCTTCATCGCGGCCGGCACCGCGTACGCCAACAACCGCGTGAATACCATCCCGTTCTTCCTCTTCTACTCGATGTTCGGCTTCCAGCGTATCGGCGACCTCATCTGGGCCGCGTGCGACATGCAGGCCAAGGGCTTCCTCATCGGCGCCACCGCGGGCCGCACCACGCTCTCGGGCGAAGGCCTGCAGCACCAGGATGGTCACAGCCATGTGCTAGCCCTGGCGCCCACCACGGTGAAAGCCTACGATCCGGCCTTCGCGTACGAGCTGGCCACGATCGTACACGACGGCATCACGCGCATGTACTGCCACGGCGAGACGTGGATCTACTACCTCACCGTGATGAACGAGACGTACAAGCAGCCGGCCCGTCCCGAGGGGTCGCGCGAGGGCATCCTCAAGGGCATGTACCGGTTCCGCCCGGGCTCGGTGAAGGCCACCAAGACCACGCCCCGAGCCCACTTGCTCGGCAGCGGTGCCATCCTCAACGAGACGCTTGCCGCGCAGACCATTCTCGAGGAGCGCTACGGCGTGAGCGCCGACGTCTGGAGCGTGACCAGCTACAAGGAACTCTACCGCGAGGCGATCGAGGCTGAGCGCTTCCACATGCTCAATCCGGGCCAGCGCCAGCGCCCCTACGTGGAGACGTTGCTGGCCAAGGAGCGCGGCGTGTTCGTCGCGGCGAGCGACTACATGAAGGTGCTGCCGGCGAGTATCGCCCGCTGGCTGCCCGGTCCCCTGCACGTGCTGGGAACCGACGGCTTCGGCCGCAGCGACGGCCGCGCGCAGTTGCGCGACTTCTTCGAGGTCGACAGGCGCTACATCGCCCTGGCCGCCCTGCACGAGCTGGCGCGCGTGGACCAGCTCGACATGAAGGTGGCGCAGAAGGCGGTGAAGGAGCTGGACATCGACCCGGGCAAGTTGAACCCCCACGTCGATTGATCGATGTGTCGATGAGGAGCGAGCATGAGCAAGGAGATCCGCGTTCCCGAAGTCTCTGACGGCGTGGCCCAGGGCAAGGTCATCGGCATCTCCGTGGCGGAGGGCGATCGTGTCGAGGTCGACCAGACACTTCTCGAGCTGGAGACGGACAAGGCCGTGGTCGCGCTGCCGGCCCCGTTCACGGGGACCATCACGGCGATCAAGGTGAAGGATGGCGACACGGTGCAGATCGGGGCCGTGGTGATGGAGGGTGAACCGGAGGGCGCCGCCGACGCGCCGCCGCCACCGTCCGCGCGCATGACCAATCCGGAACCCGAAACGCCGCAACGCGACCCGCAGCCGGCGCCGCCCGCGCCCGAAGCTGCGGCTGACCCCGCCCGGAAAGGATCGCGAGAGGCGCCGGAATCGGAAACGCCGCGCGCCGCGGGCGCGCCGCCGGCCCGTAGCGAGTCCGTTGCCCCGGCCGACGTCGCCCCCGCGTCTCCCGGCGTACGCCGCTTCGCTCGCGAGCTGGGCGTGGATATCGGCGCGGTTCCGGGCACTGGTCCCGGCGGTCGGATCGGTGAGCAGGACGTGCGCGACTTCGTGAAGTCCGTCATGCAGGGAAGCAGCACCGCCGCCGGCGCCGCCCCCGTCGCCCGTCCCTTGCCCGACTTCACCCGCTGGACTGCGGTCACTCGCGAGCCCCTCTCCCAGGTGCGCAGGATCACCGCCGATGCCATGAGCCACGCCTGGGTCACGGTGCCGCGCGTGACGCAGTACGACAAGGCCGACATCACCGGTGTCGAGGCCTTCCGCGAGGAGTTCAACGAGCGTGCGAGCAAGGAGACCAAGCTCACGATGACGGCCATCCTCCTCAAGGTAGTGGCCGGCGCGCTGCGCGCGTTCCCCGCGTTCAACAGCAGCCTCGACGTGGCGAAGCAGGAGCTGATCCTCAAGAAAGCCGTCCACGTGGGCGTGGCCGTGGACACGCCGGGCGGCCTGCTCGTGCCCGTGGTGCGCGACGTCGACCGCAAGGGCATCGCGGCCCTCGCCGTGGAACTGAACGATCTCGCGGCGCGCACGCGCGAGCGACGCATCTCGCCAGCCGACATGGAGGGCGGCGGCTTCACCATCAGCAACCTCGGCGGCATCGGCGGCGTGGCCTTCAGCCCCATCGTCTACTGGCCGCAGGTGGCGATCCTCGGCGTGTCGCGCGCCGAGCTTGAACCGGTATGGGACGGGGAGGGCTTCGAACCGCGCCTGCGCATGCCCGTCTCATTGAGCTACGACCACCGCGTGATCGACGGCGCCCAGGCCGCACGCTTCCTGCGCTGGGTCTGCGCCGCCCTCGCGCAGCCGTTGCTGCTGGCGATGGAAGGAGACGAGCGATGAGCGAGACCCTCGCGCGCGCGTCCCTCGCCATCGTGGGCGGCGGTCCGGGCGGCTACGCCGCGGCGTTCAAGGCCGCCGACCTTGGCCTGGACGTCACCGTGGTCGACATCGAGGCGAAGCCCGGCGGCGTGTGCCTGCTACGCGGCTGTATCCCGAGCAAAGCGTTGCTGCACGCGGCCAAGCTCGTGCGCGAGACCGAGGAGGCCGGGCGCATGGGCCTGGCGTTCAAGCCACCGCGCATCGACCTCGCGAAGCTGCGCGGCTGGAAAAACGAGGTCGTGGATACGCTCACCTCCGGACTCGCCGGCAAGATGAAGCAGAAGAAGATCCGGTACATCCAGGGGCGTGCGCGGTTGAACGACGCGAACACGCTGCGCATCGACCTGGCCGGGGGCGGCGAGGCGAGCCTGGCCTTCGACCAGGCCATCCTCGCCACCGGATCCCGCGCGGTGATGCCCCCGTTCGTGCCGCAGGACGCCACACGCATCTCCGGATCCCGTGGCGCCCTCGATGTACCGGAGATCCCCGGCACCCTGCTCGTCGTCGGGGGCGGCTACATCGGTCTGGAGATGGGCACGGTGTATGCGGCCCTGGGCAGCAAGGTCACGGTGGTGGAGATGCTGCCGCAGCTCATGACGGGCGCCGACCGCGACCTCGTGTCCGTACTCAAACGCCGCCTCGACGGGCAGTTCGCCGAGATCTTGCTGCGGACGAAGGTGCAGGCGCTGAAGGAGCAGAAGAACGGCGTCAAGGTGACGCTCGCCGACAAGGACGGCGCCGAGAGCACGCGCCTCTTCGAACGCGTCCTCGTCTCGGTAGGCCGCCGCCCCAATAGCGACGACATCGGCCTCGACACCGCCGGCGTCCAGACGAACGAGCAGGGCTTCGTCACGGTCGACGCGTTGCGCCGCACGAGCGTGCCGCACATCCTGGCCATCGGCGACCTCACCGGCCAGCCCATGCTCGCGCACAAGGCATCGCACGAGGGGCAGGTGGCCGCCGAGGTCGCCGCCGGCCGCAAGTCCGCCTTCGAACCCCGCGCCATCCCGGCGGTGTGTTTCACCGATCCCGAGATCGCCTGGTGCGGACTCACCGAGACCGAGGCCAGGGACGCCGGCCGCAAGGTCAAGACGGTGAAGATTCCCTGGCGCAGCATCGGCCGCACCCTCACCCTCGGCCGCGACGACGGCATGACCAAGCTCATCGTGGATCCCGAGACGGACCGCGTGCTCGGCGTGGGCCTGGCCGGCCCTGGCGCGGGCGAACTGATCGCCGAGGGCGTCCTCGCCATCGAGATGGCCGCCACCAGCCGCGACCTGCGGCTGACCATCCACGCGCACCCGACGCTCTCGGAGTCGATCATGGAGGCGGCGGAGGGCTTCTACGAGCCCTGATGCGTGACGGCGGGGGCGTCACGCGCGCTCCCGCCGCTCCTCCACCCAGCCGTAGAGCACCGGCATCACGACCAGCGTCAGCAGCGTGCTGGTGACCAATCCGCCCATCACCACCACCGCCAACGGTTTCTGGATATCGGCGCCGCTGCCGGTCGCGAAGAGCATCGGCAGGTGGCCGATGAAGCTGGTGAGCGCGGTCATCAGGAGCGGGCGAAAACGCAGGTCGCAACCGGTGGCGACGGTGTCGCCCACCGCGAGTCCGCGCGCGCGAAGCTGGCGGAAGAACGCCATCAGCACCACGCCGTTCTGCACGGCCACCCCCAGGAGCACGATGAACGCCACCGCGGCCGACACGGAGAGCGGCATGCGCGTGGCCACAATTGCCAGTACGCCGCCCACGAGCGCGAACGGCAGGTTCACGAGCACGAGAATCGACGCCCTCAATGTGCCGAGGGCCAGGAAGAGCAGCACCATGATCAGCACCAGCGCCACCGGCACCACGATGGCGAGTTGCCGCATCGCGCGCTGCTGGTTCTCGAACTGGCCCCCGTACGTCACGAGCGTGCCGGTCGGCAAATCGGCCAGCAGCGGCGTCAGACGCTCGCGAGCCTCGGCCACGAAGCCACCGAGATCCCGGCCTCGCACGTTCGCCTCCACGACCACGCGGCGCATGCCATTCTCGCGGCTGATCTGGGCCGGCGCCTCCACCATCCGGAAGTCGGCAAGCTGCGCCAGTGGTACGCGCTGTCCGTCGGGAGCCGCCACCAGGATGCGCTGCAGCGCGTCCACGTCGTCGCGCGCATGCTCCGGATACCGCACCGTCACCGCGAAGCGCCGGTCGCCCTCGATGACCCTGGTCACCTCGCGGCCTGCCGCAGCGATCTCGATGGTGTCGTTGATCAGCCCCACGCCGATGCCGTACCGTGCGGCGGCCTCGCGATCGATCACCACGTCGAGCTGCGCCATGCCCGTCACTTGCTCCACCTTCACGTCGCGCGCGCCCGGCACAGCGGACAGCGCGGCCGCCGCACGGTCGGCCGCTGCCTTCACAACTCCGAGGTCGCTACCGAAGATCTTCACGGCGAGGTCGCTCTTCACGCCCGAGATCAGCTCGTTCACGCGCAGGGCGATGGGCTGCGAGAACGAGAAGCGCAGGCCGGGAATCTGCGCCAGGTCGGCCTGGATGGCCTCCACGAGCGCGGCCCGGCTGCGGCCGCGGCCCCAGCCACGATGCGGCTTCAGCGTCACGATGACGTCGGTCTGCTCTGGCCCCATGGGGTCCTCACTGATCTCCGCCTGGCCCGTCTTGCTCACCACCGTGTCCACCTCGGGGAAGGCGCGCAGCCGCGTCTCGAGGTACGTGGCCACCGCCACCGCGCCTGGCAGCGATGCGCTGGGCAGCCGCACGACGTTGATGGCGAGTGCTCCCTCGTCGAGCGGCGGCATGAACTCCGTGCCCAGCCCGGGCACCAGCGCCGCACCGAGGGCGAGCACGGCCGCGGCCGCCGCGAGCGTCCACCCGCGCCGGCGCTGCGCTCGCGCGAGGAGATCGCGATAGCCGGCATGGAGCCGACGCACGGCGCCGAACTCACGCTCGGGCGCCCGTCGCAAAATGAGGTCGGCGAGCACCGGAACCACCGTCAGCGCCAGCACGAGCGAGGCGAGCAGGGCGATGAGCATGGTCAGCGCCAGTGGCGCGAACATCTTGCCTTCCACGCCCTGCAGCGTGAAGAGCGGCACGAGCGTGATGACGACGATCAGCAGCGAGAAGGCCACCGGTTGCGCCACCTCGGCCACGGCCGCGGCGATCACGGCTCGGCGCGGCCGCTCGGGTTCGGCGCGTGCCAGATGCCGACGTACGTTCTCCACCACCACGATCGACGCGTCCACGACCATGCCCACCGAGAACGCCAGGCCGCCGAGGCTCATCAGGTTCGACGTGAGACCCACCGCCCCCATCACGAGGAAGGTGGCCAGGAACGTCAGCGGCAGGGAGCACACAACGATGAGCGCGGTGCGTAGCTCGGCCACGAAGAGGAAGAGCACCAGGATCACGAGCAGGCCGCCCTCGAGCAGCGCGTGCATCACCGTATCGATGCAGGCCTGGATGAGCGACGTGCGGTCATAGAACACCTCGAGGCGCACACCGTCGGGCAACGTACCGCGCACCTGCACCACGGCGTCTTTGACGCGCGACACCACGTCGCGCGAGTTCTCTCCCTTGAGCATGATGATCATACCGGCCACGACTTCGCCGCCGCCGTCACGCGTCACGGCACCCTGGCGCGGCTCGGCGCCGATCACCACGTCAGCCACGTCGCGCACGTAGACCGGTACACCGTCGTGGGCGACGAGTACGATACGCTCGATGTCCTGCACGTCGCCCAGCAGCCCCACTCCGCGCAGGTACACCTGCTCCCATCCGCGCACGAGCACGCCGCCGGCCGCATTGCCATTGCTGCGCTCGATGGCCTCGGCCACGTCGGCGGCCGTGAGGCCGTGCGCCAGCAGACGCCGGGGATCCAGACGCACCTGGTACTGCTTCACCCGGCCGCCGAAGCTGTTCACCTCGTTCACGCCGACGACGGGCTTCAAGAGTGGCGCCACGAGCCAGTCCTGGAGCGTGCGCAGCTCCATGGCGTCGACATCGTCGCTCTCCAGCGTGTACTGGAAGATCTCGCCGAGGCCCGTGCTCACGGGACCCAGGGCGGGGGCGAGTCCCGGCGGCAGATCGTCGCGCACCGTGGCCAGGCGCTCGAAGACGAGCTGGCGCGACCAGTAGGTGTCGGTGCCGTCGGCGAAGACGATCACCACCTGCGAGAGTCCCGAGCGCGAGAGCGACCGCACCTGAATCACCCGCGGCAGACCGCGCATGACCTGCTCGATCGGATAACTCACGCGTTGCTCCACATCCACGGCCGCCAGCCCGGGGGCTGGGGTCAGCACCATCACCTGGGTGGTGGTCACGTCGGGAAAGGCATCGATCGGCAGCCGTGTCCAGGCCACGAGGCCGGCCGCGACGAGGCCGACCGTCATCAGCACCACCAGCAGGCGATTGCGCAGAAGCCAGTGCGTCATGGCCCGCCCCCTCAGTCCGCGCAGCCGGCGCCCATCTTGGCGCGCAGCACGTCCGATTTCAGCAGGAAGGCGCCGTCTGCCACGAGGGTCTCGTCGCCCGCGAGCCCCGCGCGGATCTCCACGCGGTCCTGCCAGGTTTCTCCCGTCTCGACGGACCGGCGCACGAAGTAGTCGCCGTGGTGGTGCACGAAAACGAAGGCGCGTCCCTCGTCCTGCAGCACGGCGGTGCGCGGCAACACGAGGGTATCGCCGCCGGTGGGCAGTTGCAGCGCAACCGTCGCGAACATGCCGGCCAGCAGCCGGCCCTCGGGATTGTCCACCGCCACCCGCAGGCGGGCGGTACGCGTGGCCTCCACCATCACCGGGGCGATGAAGTCGACCACCCCCGCGAACACCGCATCGGGATAGGCTGTCACGGTGACATTGGCGTCGAGCGTGCCAGCCGCGCGCGCGGCCATCACGCGCGCAAGGTCGCGTTCGTACACGTCGGCCCACACCCAGACCGCGCCGTGGTCGCCCACGGTGGCGACACTCTCGCCATCCGCCGCCACCTCGCCCGGCACCGCGTGCAGCGTGAGCACCGTGCCGGCCTGAGGTGCGCGCAGAACGAGGCGGCCGAGGCCATCCGCGCCTGCCGCCGCCGTGTCGGACACGCCGAGCCCGAGTTGCCGCAGACGCGCGCGCGACGTCTCGTCGCGGATACCTGCGGCGGCGAGGGCCTGCTGCGCCTCGAGATAGTCCTTCCGCGCCCCGATCCCGCGCTCGTGCAGGCGTTCGGCGCGTTCCCAGGTTCGACGCGCCAGCTCCAGGGCCGACCAGGCCTGGCGCGCCTCGCTCTGCGCCTCGCCGACGGTTGCGCTTGCCAGCGTCACCAGCGGCGCGCCCGCGGTCACGCGGTCGCCGAGGACCACGTGAACATCCCGCACGATGCCGTCCACCGGCGCGCGCACGTGGCTCACGCGGCGCTCGTCGAGCTGCACCTCGCCGGTGAGCGCGAGCGACCGTCGGACGGATTCGCGTCGCACCGTCGTGCGCCGCAACAGGCCGCCGTCGAAGAGGCTGGCCGGCGCGCACACGACACCCACCTCGTAGCGGCACTCGTCGCAGGTATGGGTCGGCACGCCGTGCTCGCAGATGGCTGCGAAGAGCGCATCGACGGGGCGATCGAGATCCGAGACCTCCGCGGTCCCGGCGAGATCGTGGTCGTGCGAGTCGCTCTCCGCGCGGGCGGCGCGCTCGCGCTCACACCCCATGGTGGCCAGAAGCAGGGGAATGATCAGCCAGGCGGGACGGATGGTCGTCATGGCTTCAACTCCTCGACGGCCGGCGGCGCCGGCAGGGGATCCACGCCGGCGGCGGTCGCCAGATCGAGAGCGGCGACAGCGGCGGCGTAGCGTAGGTCGGTGAGAACAGCGCGGGCGTCGAGGACCTCGCGCTGGATGAGGAGCACCTGCTCGAGCCCGGACTCGCCGAGCTCGTAGCTGGCTCGGGCGAGCTCGGCACAGTGCGCGGCGGTGATCTCCGTGTCGGCCGCGAGGGCCGCCTGCAGGTTGGCGCGGCGTTGCCAGGCGGCGCGCACGCGCGCGGCGGCCGCGTGGCGCGCCGCGGCCAGTTCCGCCGCGAGGGCCGCTGCTTCGGCCTCGGCCGCCCGCGCCGTCGCTGCGGCCCGCCCCGTCACCGGCAGTGAGAGCGCGAGCCCCACACGCGCGATGTCCGTCGCCTCCTCCCGTGCGTACCCGGCCATGACGTCGATCCGCGGCCACCGGCCGGCACGCGCAAGCCCGGCCCGGGCCAGGGCGGCCTCCCGCCGTGCGGCCAGCAACGTGACATCGGCTCTCTGACTCGCCGCCGTCTCCAGTTCGGTCAACGAGCCTGTCACCGGCCACGTCAGCGGCCCCGCCACACGCGGCAGCGCGTCGAGGGCCAGGAGATCGGCAAGGGTGCCGGTCGCCGTCACCAGCCGCGATCCGGCGAGCGCGAGCGCGGCGCGCTGCCGCTCCAGCGACACCGCCGCCAGCTGGGTTTCCAGCGCGCCCGCGTCGCCGGCGTCCTCTCGCTCCCGCGCCATCGCGAGCAGGTGCTCATGCAACGCCACGGCCTCGGTGGCGAGGTCGCGATCGGCCGTGGCCCGCAAGGCGTCGAGGTAGAGGCGCCCCGCCAGGGCCAGCGCGTCCGCGGTGGCGGCACCGACCGTCGCAGTGGCCGCGCGCGCACTCGCCGTGGCTGCCGCGATGCGCGGCCCGCGCCCGGGGAGATCGAGTGGCTGCGCAAGCGTGGCCTCGCGATCCCAGCCGTCGCCGCTGCGGCGGCCGAACACGAGGTCGAGCACGGGATCGTCGGGCCAGCCGCGGGCGGCCGCCAGCGTGGCCGACGCGGCCTCCTCGCGTGCGCGCGCCGCCGTGATGGACGCAGCGCGCTCACGCGCGAGGCACAGTACGCGGGCGCGGTCGAGCGTGTCAGCACCGCGGGCGTCGGATACGACGCTCAACGCGAGACACAGGATCGGTACGATGATCCGGAACATGGCAGTCCCCAGGTCTCGAGACGGGTGGGCGCACGGACCGGTATGGCCGCGCGGCCGGGGTCACGTCCGAGATGGGATCAGATGCGCAGGACGGTCGTGCGTGGAGGCGGCGGAGGTGCCACGGATGGGGACTCGAGCGTGGCGCCCCTATCGAGACCGGGTTCCACAGTGCAGCCGAATGGCGAGGGCAAGATTGGCGAGGCCAGCGGACCGGGCGCCGTCATCGTTGCGGCAACCACGCGGGCCGCGTCGGCACCGGTGCCGTCGAACGCGCAGCAGGGGCAGGCTGCGTCCGGAGCGTCGGGCGCGCACGGTGTCTCGCAGCACATGGGATCGCAGCCACCCGCCATGGCGGGCGCCGCCAGGCCCAGCAGGAGGGCCAGCACGAATCCGTGGGTCAACACGTTGCATGTCGTGTGGCGTGTGAACATGATCCGCGCAAGATACGATCCGCGCCGCGACCTCGCCAGGACCGATCTCGTCATCGCAGTTCGAACCGGTAGGGCAGCGCGACCCACGCGTCGGTCGGCTCACCGGCCTTCAGTCCCGGTGCGAAGCGGCAGCGACGGGCCGCGGCCATGGCCGCGCGGTCGAGCAACGGGTGCACCCCCTTGACGAGGGCCACATCGCGCACCGAACCGTCGGCGGCCACCAGGACCTTCACGGTGACGACTCCTTCCAGCGCCATCTGCCGGGCGATCTCGGGATACTCGGCGTCGGCCCGGTAGGTGACGACGGGGGCGCGTGTGGCCGCCAGGGCCGTGACCGCAGCGGGCGGCGCGGGCGTCCAGGCGGTCACGGGAACCGGCAGCAGGTCTTCGAAGTCAGGCACCGTCTCCACGGTCGCCTCGTCATCAGGCGCGGCGGTCACGGTCTTGGGGGCGGCGATCACGGCCACCGGGGGCGACTCCACCGCCATGTCCACGGCCTCGAGCCGCGCGTCGATCACCTCGAGTTCGTCGTGCGGCAGCCGGTACGGCTGCGGCTGGAACTCCGGCAGCATCCACCACACCAGCGCGACGATGCCGAGCGCGCCGAGCAGGGCCCAGCGCAGGGTGCGTCCGTAGGAGAGCTTGAAGCGATCGTTCTGGGTGAGGGTCATGGCCTGGTCGACCGCGGGCGTCACAACGTCCTCCACCCGGCGGCGTCCATCGAGGAGCCGGCAGCCGTGAAAGGGAGGAGACACCTCCGGCGAGGGTGCCCCCACGGCCGCCGGTCCCGGATCACGTTCGGGAGGCATCGTGTTTCCGTCAAGGGGTCGCCGCCGCGGGCGCCTTCATCGGACCTGGACGACCCGCCAGCCTCGAGCGGCCAGCAACTTCGGGATGCCCCGTTCGCCCACGAGATGGCCCGCCCCCACCACCACGAACCACGAGTTCCTGGCCGCACCGGCGCGGCGATCGAGCATCGCGGTCATCGCCTCGTTTCGCCTGTCGATCACCCGCTCATGGTAGTCGACGAGACGGGGATCGTCGAGCCACTGGTCGTTGACGAGCCGCGCGATGGCCGCGGGGTCGCCCTGCCGCCACGCCGTGAGCATGCTGTCGATCACTGCCGGCGTCTCCTGCTGTTCGAGACTCTCCTCGAGGAGCAGCTCGCCCACTGCCGCATCCTGTCCCAGGAGCAGATCGATTTGCTGGGCCACCGTCTCCAGGTCCACGATCGGCTTGTGCTGCGCGTGGGCCTGCTCGAGCACGTGGCGGTCGATGCCCTGATCGGGATCGAGGCCCTGCTGCTGCAGTTGCAGCGCCATGATCGTGACCGCGGCCAGGGCCGGTCGCATGCGCTCGACGAGAGAGACCGGCACCTGCAACGTGTCGACCGCCGCGGCCACGGCGCGCCAGGTATCGTCGCTCACGTGGTCACGCAGCGTCTCACCGGCCGGGTAGGTGCCTTTCTGCATGGACAGGAGCGCCGCCTGCCCGGCCTTGATGGGGTCGGTCATGTTGATCTCGCAGGCCACGGTGTCGGCCGCGGCGAGTGCGCTCTCGATGCGGTTGTCCAGGGGGAAGAAGTCGTCGCTGCCCACGTGCACGCTTCCCAGGAGCCAGATGCGCGCGCCATCGCGCTCGGCGCGCCAGAGGAACAGGGGGTCGTCGCCCGCGCGCGCCGGCGGCGCTGTCGCCAGCGCCGCCAGCGTTCCGAGCAGCAGTACGTTCACACGCATCGTCGCATCCTCTGCTGCGACCTCAGCGGCTCTGCTTCAGGAAGCGGTAGAATTCCGAGTCTGTGGACAGGACGAGCTGGGTCGAGCTGTCCACAGCGGCCGGGTAGCTCTCCATCGTCTTGATGAACTCGTAGAACTCACGAGTCTGCGCCGACCGATCATACGCCGCGGCGTAGATGCGCGCCGCCGTCGCATCGGCCTTGCCCTTGATCTCCTCGGCCTGGCGGTAGGCCCCCGACTGGATGCGCAGCAGCTCGCGCTCCTTCTCGCCGCGGATGCGGCTCGCTTCGCCCTCGCCCTCGCTGCGGAAGCGATCGGCGATACGCCGGCGCTCGGCGATCATGCGCTCGTACACCTTCTGCGACACGTCCTCCACGTAGTTGATGCGCTTGAACTGCACGTCGAGGATCTCGATGCCCAGGTCGCTGGTGCGCGTCTGCGCGTTGGCCAGGATCTCCTTGCGAATATCGTCGCGCCCGGTGGTGATGGGTTCGAGTACCTTCTCGTCGTCTTCCTCGGCCTCGGTATGCACGGGTTCGCGATTCGTGCTGCGCACCACCTCCACCAGGTCGTACTTGGCGATGGCGTTGCGCGTCTCGCCGTCGAGGATGTCGTCGAGCCGCGTCTGGGCGCCGCGCTCGTCGTGCAGACGCTGGAAGTAGAGCAGCGGGTCGGTGATGCGCCAGCGCGCGTAGGTGTTGACCCAGATGAAGCGCTTGTCCTTGGTCGGCAACTGGTTCGCCTCGCCGTCCCACTCGAGGAATCGCTTCTCGAAGCGATTCACCTTCTGGATGAGCGGCTTCTTCAGCTTGAGCCCCGGCGTGTCGATCATACCCCCGACCGGTCTGCCGAACTGGGTGACGATGACCTGCTCGTACTCCTGCACCACGTAGAAGGAACCGGTCAGCACCAGCAAGACGATGAATACGCCGATGACGATCGCGATGTTCCTCATCGTCCACCTCCCTGCTGCGCGGTCCCCCGGTCGAGATTGAGAAGCGGCAGGACGCTGCGTAGCTGCCCATCGACGATCACCTTGTGCTTCACCTGTGGCAGGACCTTGGCCATGGTCTCCAGGTAGATGCGGCGGCGTGTCACGTCGGGCGCCTGCTCGTAGGCGGCGAAGACCTGGGCGAAGCGCGCCGAATCGCCGCGCGCCTCGTTCACGCGCTCCAGGGCGTAACCCTCCGACTCCTGGATCGTCTGCTGCGCCTCGCCCGTGGCGCGCGGGATCACCTTGTTGTAGTCGCTCTGCGCCTGGTTGATCAGCTTCTCCTTCTCCTGCTGCGCCTCGTTCACCTCGTTGAACGACGGCTTCACCGGGTCGGGCGGATTGACGTTCTGCAGCACCACCTGATCCACCTTCACGCCGATCTCGTAATTGTCGCACAGGTCCTGCAGGCCGAGTTGCACCTGGTTGGCCACTTCGGCGCGGCCCACCGTGAGCACCTCGTTCACCGTGCGATCACCGACGACGCGCCGCATGACCGCCTCGCTCATCGAGCGGAACGTGTCACCCGGATTGCGCACCTGGAAGAGGTACATGTAGGGGTCGACCACACGGAACTGCACCACCCACTCCACCACGGCGGCGTTGAGATCGCCGGTGAGCATGTTCGATTCCTCGTCGTAGCGGCGCGAGGAGTACTGCGTTTGCACGCCGGCTCGCACCGTGCGGAAGCCGAACTCCTCCTTCCACTGTCGCTGCACCGACACCTTCTTCACGCTCTCGATGCCGAAGGGCAGCTTGAAGTGCAAACCCGGCTCGGCGGTGCGCACGTACTTGCCGAAGCGTAGCACCAGCGCCACCTCCTCCGGCTCCACCTGGTAGAAGCTCGTGAAGATCACCACCAGGATCAGGGCCAGCGGCGCGACGATGCGCAGCATGTTCGGGTTCAGGTGGGGGATCCGGATCTCCGGCCTCGGGATGTCGCCGAAATCATGTTGGTCAGCCATCGGTATCTCCTCGTGGGATCGGTGTCCGGGTGGAACGTAGCCCGTCGCCCCCGTCGCCGAAACCACCAAGTCGTTTGAAACTGGCGGTTCGTTTTCGTCGGCCTATCATGGGACCGTTCGTTAACCCTGTAAACCCCGGGATATTCGCCCGCAACGAGGAGGCGCGCATGGAGCACAAGTTGCCCGACCTGCCGTACGCCCACGATGCCCTGGAACCACACATCAGCCGCGAGACGCTGGAATACCACCACGACAAGCACCACGCGGCCTACGTCAAGAATCTGAACAACCTCATCAAGGGTACCGAGTTCGCCGAGCTGCCGCTGGAAGCGATCATCACGCGGGCGCCAGCGGGCGGCATCTTCAACAACGCCGCCCAGGTCTTCAACCACACATTCTACTTCGCCGGCCTCGAGCCCGGCGGCGGCGACGAGCCCAAGGGCGCCGTGAAGACTGCGATCGAGGCGAAGTGGGGCGATGTCGGCACCTTCCGCGAGGTGTTCACGAAGTGCGCGGTCGGCACCTTCGGCAGCGGCTGGGCATGGCTGGTGAAGAAAGCCGACGGCACGCTCGACCTGGTCTCGACAAGCAACGCCGGCACCCCGCTCTCCGCGGGTGACAAGCCGCTGCTCTGCTGCGACGTGTGGGAGCACGCGTACTACGTCGACACGCGCAACGCCCGGCCGAAGTACCTGGAGAACTGGTGGCGCGTGGTGAACTGGAGCTTCGTGGAGAAGAACTTCACGAGCTAGCGCGCGCCAGGCGGTCGAGCGCCGCCGCCGCCAGCGCCAGTCCGAATATGCCCGGCAGGCTCATGTTGCTGGGTTGACGCTTGCGCACCCGGCCGCGCCGCAGCGCCGGACCCTCCCCGCCGAGGTCCGGCTCCAGCGGCGCCGCCGGCACCTCCAGCGAGTACACGCAGGTCACCCCGCCCGTCACTCCTCGCCGCTTCAGACGTACGCGCACCGCCCTCGCCAGCGGACACACGCTCGTGTCGGCGATGTCGGCCACGCGCACCTGGCCGGGGTCGCGCTTGGCGGCCGCACCCATGCTGCTGATCACGTGGTATCCTTGTGCCACACCGTACAGGATCAGCCCCACCTTGGGATTGAGCGCGTCGATGGCGTCCACGAGCACGGGATGGTTCTCGCGCAGGCTCACGGGCAGCAGGGCATCGCGCGTGTCGTCGGCCACGAAGGCGGATTCGGCGATCACGCTCGTATCCGGGCACACCGAACGCACCCAGTCCCCATAGACGTCGGCCTTCAGGCGCCCCACGTCAGCCGGCGTCACCTCCGGCAACCGGTTCAACGACGACATGGTGACGCGGTCGAAGTCCACGAGTCGCAGCCGCCCGATCCCGCTGCGCGCCAGGCACACCGCGCAATGCGCCCCCACACCTCCCAGCCCCACCACGATGGCGCCCCCGGCGCGGATGCGCGCGAACCCGTCCTCACCATAGAGGTCGACGGTACGGGTGAAACGTTCGGGAAACGGGTGGCCCATGGAGTCCCTCAGATACGAAAAAGGTCCCGCGCATTCGCCGTGGTTCGTTCGGCGACGGCGGCGACGTCGACCTGTAGCACCTCCGCCAGACCCGCCGCGATGTCGCGCACATGGTGCGGCTCGGTGGCCGCCGCCGCCACGCCGTGCAGGCCGATGGACGGAGCGTCGGTCTCGAGCACGAGTCTGTCCAGCCCCACGACCGCAACGGCGCGGTGCAAGCGCTTTCCCTGCGGCCGCGTGACCGCGCCTCCGATGCCCAGGAAGAGACCCAACCCGACGAAACGCTTCGCAAGTTCTGGCCCTCGGCTGAATGCATGCAGGACGCCGCGCACCGGCGGCATGCGCCCGGCCAGCAGTGACGCCAACTCCTCGAAGGCCCCCCGACAGTGCAGCACGACCGGCAGATCGAGTTCGCGCGCCAGGTCGAGCTGCCGCTCGAGCACCGCGATCTGCACCTCCAGCCCCGGCCCCTCGATCTTCGTATCGAGCCCGATCTCCCCCACGGCCACGGCACCGACGGCCGCGAGCCGGCCCGCGAGGTCGACCGGATCCAGCGGCTGATCCGCCACCCACGGGTGCAACCCCAGCGCCGCGTGCACCCCGCCGTACCCCGCCGCGATCCGCGCCACCGCCTCCCACGACGCGGCATCGTAGCCCTGTGCCACCACGTCGCACACCCCGGCCTCGGCCGCGCGCGCCAGCACGCCGGCCACGTCGTCGGACAGCGGCGGGGAATCGAGGTGGCAGTGGGTGTCGATCATATGCACGGCCGACTCCCTGTGTCCTGGGCCCGCGTACGATGATCGCTCAGAAACGCGGGTCGAGCCAGCCCAGCGATCGGTCGCCATCATGGCGGCCACGCACCAGCTCCTAGCCGCGGACGCGTTCATCGGGATGGCGCAGTACCAGGAGACGATCCAGACGGCTTTCCGCGACGTCCTCGCGCACGATCTACTCGCTTGCGCAGCGACGCGACATTGAGGGCGTCGATAGTGACCTCAGCGTGCTGGATGCGCAGACACACTCTTCGACGCCCGGCAGGGGCTGGTGGATGACCGCCTCGCGCAGTTCGTGAGACAGGGTGCAGCTCTTCGCGGTGCCGGGTGGTGGGAGCGATCTCGTGCGCCAGCCCTAGCAAGCCGCCCCGACGCGAAGACCGGCGGTCTCATCGGAGACCGCCGGTCGCGTCGCGCAAGAGAGAGATGTCGGTCCGGGCCAACTCGGCCCGGACCGCTACGTGGCTACTGGAACAGGGTCTTGACGCTTCCCCAGGAGGTCGGCTCGGTAGGGACGACCACGAAGGTGAAGTTGCCGCGGATGCAGCCGTCGGGGTAGTTCTCCTCGGCGACCTGGATGGCCAGCGCGGCGTTGTCGAGGGCGTCATGCATCTCGGGGGTGATCGCGAACGTCCCCGCGAGCGGTGACCCCAGCGGCAGCGTCATCAGGGAAGGCCCCGTCTCGCCTGCCGCCGCGTGGAACAGGACCGCGCCCGTCTCGGGGCTTTCGAGACCAGCGAAGTTCAGTGTATACGCGGCCTGCGACCAGTCGTCCGCGACCACGAGCGTCGCCATGCCGTAGGCATCGGCCGCGCTGGCAGGCACGACGTAGTCGGGCAGCATCGTCGCCTGGAACACGATCTCCGCCTGTGCCGGCGTCGATGTCCCGAGCACGGCAATCAGGGCGAGGAACAGAATCGATGCACTCGTCAATCTCATGGTTGTCATGGCCAATCCTCCACCCCAGGTTGGGGTCGTTTGCGGTTCTGAGTCGCCTGATTATACGGGAGATCACTTGATACGTCCACGTAAAACTTACGATAAGCTAAAATTTACACAATTTCACCAGCCAAAGGACCAATAATGCAAAGCAATGGAGACAATATCGCCAAATTAGAGCCTATTAAGACAATTTTATTCCAATATACACCCTCTGTCGCCCCCGTCGTCATCATCGGGGACCGACAGGACGTCCGTGGACGCCGAGCAGGTCCCATGCCGGCACACGAAGGCGATCGCATCTGTGCCGCAGCAGCATCCTGAAGGAAGCCACAATCGCCAGCAAGTCGCGAATGCCCTTCTGCACCGCCTTGGGGTCTGGACGGCCGAACTGCTCTTCGGGTTCCTGGCGACGACGCTTCTGGTCGATGGCACCGCAGGTCTTGGCCATGAGTTGCGGAAGGATGTCGGGTCGCTTGAGCCAGTAATCCGGGGAGAAGGTCTGTGAACTGAAGGAGACGCGCCAGTGTAGGCAGAGAAACCTGGGGATACGTTGGGGATGGGCCTGGCGGGTGAAGAAGCCGATGCGTTTGAAACGCCAGCCTGGCTGGAGCTCACTGTGGAACAGGCAGTTATGGTTGGGGCAGAAGGGAGGCCGCCAGGTGGGTTGGTGGGATTCGGTGCACGCCATGGCTCCCGGCCAGGGCAAGCCGGTGGCCGGACACATTTTCGACGGCACAACCAAACCTTTTCTTGCGAATCGTTACCAATCGCTTATCCATATGCTACTTTCGAGGTCTGAAATCCACCACGCCCGCGCCCGACGGCGACGCGCGGCGTGCCGGGAGGGTAGAGAATAATGATCAATCTGTCGCATTCCGCGGTTGCCGAGATCCGGAAGATGATGCAGGATCGTGGCCTCGCCGAAGCGGTGGTGCGTTTCGGAGTGGAGTCGGGCGGATGTTCCGGTATGCAGTACAGCATGGACTTCGACGATCAGGTCCACGGTGATGATGAGGTCTTCACCCAGGATAACCTGAAGATCGTCTGCGACCGGAACTCGCTGACCTACCTCGACGGCCTGAAGGTGGACTTTTCTACCAAGCTGATGGGTGGCGGGTTCAAGTTCGAGAACCCCAACGCCAGTCGCAGCTGTGGTTGCGGAACCTCCTTCCGCGTCTAGAACCGCACCAGCCTGTCGCGGGAACCCCGGTGAGGGGTTGCAATGGCGAGCATGAACGAGCGGTCTTGATCCGACCGCCTGGCCAGCCTCGGTGCGCCCGGGGCGCTCACGTCGGACCTGGCAGCAATAGGGGAGCGTTCCTTGGCGAGCGACGACCGCGAGAACCGTACGGGCCGCCCCGCAGACGACGGCGCCCATCAGGACCCTGATTCCCGCCATCACCGCTTACTCTTTCCTCGCTGGACCAACGCCATGGGTCCAGCCATGGGCATCCTCGGCGTCGGTGGCCTGATCTACCTCACGGTGATCATCACTATGGTTTTCAACCCCAAGACGTCCGCCATCGGCTACGCGCCGGAGCAGCCGGTGCCCTACAGCCATGCGCTGCATGTCGGCACATTGGGTCTGGACTGCCGCTACTGCCACACGACGGTGGAGAAGGCGGCCTACGCGGCCCTGCCCTCGGCCGAGATCTGCATGAATTGCCACAAATCGATATGGTCGGAGAGCCCCAAGCTCTTGCCCATCCGCGAGGCGTACGCCACCGGCAAGCCCGTGCGCTGGGTCAAGATCCATGACTTGCCCGATTTCGCCTACTTCGACCACAGCGCGCACGTGAATGCCGGTGTGGGGTGCGTCACCTGTCATGGCCGCATCGACAAGATGGAGGTCGTGTCGCAGCAGAAGAAGCTCACGATGAGCTGGTGCGTCGCATGCCATCGCAACCCCGACCCCAACCTGCGTCCGCGCGAGTTCGTGACGTCGATGGAGTGGGTGCCCGATAAGGATCCCTCCGTCCTGGGCAGCGAGCTGCGCAAGAAGCACAACATCAACCCGTCCACCGATTGCTCCACGTGCCACCGTTAGGCGCGAGCGCTGGGAAGGATTGCCGCATGTCCACGCCGCACAGCAAGTCCACGCCGCACCTGGTCCCTGGCGATGGTCGCAACTACTGGCGCAGCCTGCAGGAACTGGCGGACAGCGACGAGTTCCGCGCCCAGCTGGAAAAGGAATTCCCGACCGGCATCGAGCCCCCGACCGATGGCGTGTCGCGGCGTCGTTTCCTGCAGATCATGGCCGCGTCGGCGGCCCTTGCTGGCCTCGCCGGCTGCCGCTGGCCCGAGGAGCACATCGTGCCCTTCGCGAAACGTCCGGCGGGCATGGTACCGGGCGAGACCCAGCACTTCGCCACCGCGTTCGAGCTCGGCGGCGTGGCCATCCCTATGCTGGCCACGAGCTACGACGGGCGGCCGATCAAGGTGGACGGCAATCCCGATCATCCGTGGTGCCTGGGCGGCGGGTTCGCGCTCGCACAGGCCACGGTGCTCGATCTGTACGACGTCGACCGCAGCCGCAACTGCCTGCACCACGACGGTCACCAGGCGGTGCCGACCACCTGGGAAGACGTGCTGGCCCTCATCGCGCGGCAGCGGGAATCTCTCGCGACCGGTCGCGGCCTCGCCGTCCTGGCCGAGCGCAGCAGCTCGCCTACCCGGCAACGCCTGCGCCGGCAGCTCCAGGACCGCATGCCCAGCCTGCGCTGGTTCGAGTACGAGCCTATCGACGATGCCGACGTGCGCGACGGCGCCGAGCGTGCCTTCGGCCGCGCCTACCGCGACGTGCCACATCTGGAGAAGGCCCGGATCATCGCCGACTTCGACGCCAATCTCCTGCAGGATCATCCGGGCGCCCTGCGCAATGCGCGCATGTTCGCCCGCGGGCGCCGTCCGGAAGCGGCCACGATGAACCGGCTCTACGTCTTCGAGCCCGGTGTCTCGCCGACCGGATCGATCGCCGACCATCGCGTACCCACAGCGCGTGTGGACGTGCCGGTGGCTCTGGGCGCCCTCGCCGCGGCCGTGTTCGACGCGGGCGTGGCGGTGCCGGCCGGCGCCGGCTTCGCGGCGAGCGACGTGGCCGCATTCCGCGGTCAGGGGCCGGCCCCCGAGGTGACGGCCGCCCTCGCCGAGGATCTCGTGGCGAATCGCGGCCATGGTTTCGTCGCCGTGGGCGATCGTCAGCCGGCGGGCGCACATCATCTAGTGCACGTGCTGAACGTCGCGCTGGGCAACGCTGGCCGTACGGTGACCTTCCGCCCCCTGCCCACCCGCGATCCGGGACTGCCCGCGCTCACCCGCGCCCTCGAGGGCGGCGAGGTCGACACCCTCGTCATCCTCGGCGGCAACCCCGTGACGACGGCGCCCGCGGACGTCAACTTCGCCGCGGCGCTCGCCCGGGCGAAGACGAGCCTGCACCTGTCGAGCCACGTGGACGACACCAGCCGCCGCTGCACGTGGCACGTACCGCGCGCTCATTACCTGGAAGCCTGGGGCGACGCGGTGGCCGCCGATGGCAGCGTGGTCGCGGTCCAGCCGCTCATCGAGCCTCTCTTCGGCGGACGCAGCGATCTCGAGGTGCTCGCCGCGCTGCTCGGCGAGCCCGGCACGACGGCCCATGCGTCCGTGCGCACCACCTTCCACCAGCGCGACGGCGGCCGCGGCGAGGCGCCGCACAACAACCCGCGCTTCGAGGAGCGCTGGCGGAAGTTCTTGCACGACGGCTTCGTCTCCGCCGCGGACGGCGCCACCGTCACGCCGCCCATCGCCGCCACGAGTCGGCTCGAGCTGGCAAGCACGATGGCGGATCTGAGCCGCGACAACCTCGAGCTGATCATCAAGGCCGACCCTTGCCTGTACGACGGCCGCTTCGCCAACAATGCCTGGCTCCAGGAAATGCCCGAGTTCAGCACGAAGCTCGTGTGGGACAACGTGGCCACCATGAGTCCGGCCACCGCCGAGGAACTCGGGGTGAAACATGGCGACATGCTCGAACTGACGTTTCAGGGCCGGAAGCGCCCGATGCCGTGCTACGTGCTGCCCGGTCACGCTGCGCACAGCGTCACCGTCACGCTGGGCTATGGTCGCAGCGACGTGGGGCGGGTTGGCAAGGACGTCGGCCACGACGTCTACGGGCTGCGCACCGGCCAGGCACCGCACGGCGGCATCGGCCTCACGGCGGCAGCCACCGGTGCCACCTACCCCCTCTCCGTCACGCAGGATCACCAGGCCATCGATCCCATCGGCTACAAGGAGCGCGAGCGCCGGATCGGGTCGCTCGTGCGCGAGGCCACGGTGGAGCACTACGAGGAGAATCCCGAGTTCGTGGATCACCTCGGCATCCATCACCCCCCGCTCGTCTCCCTGTGGAAGGAGAAGCAGTACACGGGGCACAAGTGGGGCATGGCGGTCGATCTGAACGTCTGCACCGGCTGCAGCGCCTGCATCGTGGCCTGTCAGGCCGAGAACAACATCCCCGTGGTCGGCAAGGACGAGGTGAGCCGCAGCCGCGAGATGCACTGGATCCGGGTCGATCGCTACTTCAAGGGCGACCCCGAGAATCCCGAGGTCGCCGCGCAACCGGTCACCTGCGCGCATTGCGAGATGGCGCCGTGCGAGGGAGTGTGCCCGGTGGCAGCCACCATGCACACCAACGAGGGCCTGAACGTGATGGTCTACAACCGTTGCGTTGGCACGCGGTACTGCGAGAACAACTGTCCGTACAAGGTGCGCCGCTTCAACTTCTTCAACAATATCGACGAGTTCTCCGAGACGCAGAAGTTGGTGTTCAACCCTGAGGTCACGCTGCGGTCGCGCGGTGTGATGGAGAAGTGCTCGTACTGCGTGCAGCGCATCCAGAACGCGAAGATCAAGGCCAAGGACGAGCGGCGCCCGCTCCAGGACGGCGAGATCGTGCCCGCCTGCGCGCAGACGTGTCCCACCGAGGCCATCGTCTTCGGCGACCTGAACGACCCGAACAGCCGGGTGAGCCACCTGCGCGAGGACAAGCGCAGCTACGACCTGCTGGCCTATCTGAACATTCGCCCACGGACGCACTACATGGCGCGCATCCGCAATCCGCATCCCCGGCTGGCCGAGGCACCGCCCCCCGCGGGACACGACGAGCCCACCGCCGCCCACGATGGCGGCCACGACGAGACACAACACTAGACGGAGCCTGACGCATGGACATCGCGACTGCACGAGCGGAGCGTGTCGAGTCCGACAACACCGCGTACGACCCCACGAACACGCCCAGCTTGGTCCTGGGCGGCCACGACTTCACGAGCCTGACCGAGAAGGTCTGTGGTCTCGTCGAGCGCGACAAGACGCCACGTTCGTGGTACATCGCGATCGCGATCACGGGCAGCCTCACCGTCGTCATGTTCGCGATGATCGCCTACCTGATCGTGACCGGTGTCGGCGTGTGGGGCGTGAACTCCACGGTGGGCTGGGGCTTCGCGATCGTGAACTTCGTCTTCTGGGTCGGCATCGGCCACGCGGGTACGCTGATCTCGGCGATCCTCTTCCTGCTGCGCCAGAGGTGGCGTACGTCGATCAACCGCTTCGCCGAGGCCATGACGATCTTCGCCGTCATCTGCGCCGGGATCTTCCCAGCCATCCACGTCGGCCGCATCTGGGTCGTGTACTGGCTCTTCCCCATCCCGAACTACCAGGGCATGTGGCCGAACTTCCGCAGTCCGCTGCTCTGGGACGTCTTCGCCGTCGGCACCTACGCAACCGTCTCGCTGCTCTTCTGGTACACCGGTATGGTGCCCGACCTCGCTACGCTGCGTGATCGCGCCAAGAGCAAGTGGCGGCGCCTGATCTACGGAATGCTGGCCATCGGCTGGCGTGGAAGCCATCGCCACTGGCACCGCTTCGAGAAGGCGTACCTGATCCTGGCCGGCCTGGCCACGCCCCTCGTGCTCTCGGTGCACTCGGTGGTGAGCTTCGACTTCGCAGCAGCCCAGCTGCCCGGCTGGCACTCGGCGATCTTCCCGCCCTACTTCGTGGCCGGCGCCGTCTTCTCGGGCTTCGCGATGGTGGGTACGGTGCTGGTTCCGGCGCGTCAACTTTTCGGCCTGAAACCGTTCATCACGATGCATCACCTCGACAACATGAACAAGATCATCCTGGCCACGGGCAGCATGGTGGGACTCGCCTACGCCACGGAGTTCTTCGTCGCATGGTATAGCGGCAACCCGAACGAATGGTTCACGTTCACGAACCGGGCGTTCGGACCGTACGCCTGGGCCTACTGGATCATGGTGACCTGCAACGTCGTCTCGCCGCAGTTCTTCTGGTTCAAGCGCATCCGTCATAGCCTGGTAGGGATGTGGATCCTCTACATCTTCGTGAACATCGGCATGTGGTTCGAGCGCTTCGTGATCACCGTCACGTCGCTCAGCCGCGACTACCTGCCTTCGAGCTGGGCCTACTACAAGCCGACCACCGTCGACCTGCTCACCTTGCTGGGCAGCTTCGGCCTCTTCTTCACGCTCGTGTTGCTCTTCATCCGCGTGCTGCCCATGGTGGCCATGGCCGAGGTCAAGACGGTGATGCCGGCAGCCAGCGTCCACGGCGGGCCGGCACATCCCGTGGGGGACTACCATGGCGACATCTTCAAGGGTCCCGTGGGCAAGGAGGTGCGGCCGTGAGCGCACCGGCCGATCGGTTCTATGGCTTGATGACGGAATTCGAGGATCCGCGCGAATTCGTCGTCGCCTGCACCAAGGTGCGTGACTCGGGCTTTCTCCACTGGGACGCCCACACGCCCTTCCCCGTGCACGGCATGGACGAGGCCATGGGCATCCGCGGCACCAGGTTGCCATTCATCATCCTCGGCGGTGGTTTGACGGGTATGGGACTGTCGTTGCTCATGATCTGGTGGATGAACGGGGTGAACTACCCCTTCGTCATCAGCGGCAAACCGCTCTTCGGCTTGCCCGCGGCCATTCCCATCACCTTCGAGTTGACGGTCTTGCTGAGCGCCCTGTCCACCTTCTTCGGGATGTGGCTGAGCAACGGCCTACCACGTCTCTCGCACCCTCTGTTCAGTAGCGAGCGATTCCGGCGCGCCACGGCCGATCGGTTCTTCATAGTCATCGAGGCGCGCGATCCGCATTTCGATCGCGGGAAGACGCGCGAGTTCCTGGCCTCCCTCGGCGGCACCGTCGTGGAGGAGATCCACGACCTGGCGGAGGATTGACGCATGCCCCGTTCGCTCATCATCATCGGGCTCATCCTGGTCACGTTCACGCTCGTGCCCCTGGCCTGCATCGTGAAGGCACAGCACGATCCGGCCAAGCGCTTGCCGCGCTACCAGGTGGTCCCGGACATGGACACGCAGCCCAAGTTCAAGACGCAGGCGGAGAACCCCTTCTTCGCCGACGATCGCGCCATGCGGGAGCCGGTGGCCGGTACGGTGGCGCGGGAACACTTCTTCACCGATCAGCGCGAAGCCACGGGCAGGGAGCCGGACAGCACCTTCACCACCGTCTTCCCGCTGAAGGTCACCGATACCCTGCTTCGCCGCGGCCAGGAGCGCTTCGGCATCTACTGCACGCCATGCCATGGACTCGGTGGCGCTGGCGACGGCATGGTACACAAGCGCGCCGAGGCCTTGCAGCAAGGCACATGGACGCCGCCGGCCGATCTCGCCAGCGAGACCGTCGTGGCACGCCCCGTGGGCCACCTCTTCAACACGATCACCAACGGGATCCGCAACATGCCGGCGTATGGCCACCAGATCCCGGTCGACGATCGCTGGGCCATCGTGGCGTACGTGCGTGCCCTCCAGCGCGCCCGCAACGCGACGTTGCAGGATGTACCCGAAGACAAGCGTAGCAATCTGAGGTAATCGCAATGCAACATTCCGATTCTCCCCGTCTCAGCGACACGAAGATCGAGATGGGTTCGCTCGGACGGCGGGTGACGACCGTCGCCGGTGGCGTGGGCGTGCTCGCCCTGGCCGTGGCTGTCCTGCTCGGAATGCGCGAAAACGATCACCTGCGGCATTTTTCGTTCAGCTACCTGGTGAACTACGCTTACTTCCTGAGCATCTCGCTCGGCGCCCTGGTCTTTCTGCCGATCCAGCACGTGACGCGCTCGAGCTGGTCGGTCGTGATCCGGCGTCTCGCGGAGGTCGCGGCGGCCGCCTTGCCGCTGATGGCGCTGCTGCTCGTGCCCATCCTGCTGAACCTGGGCCACATCTACTCCTGGGTGCACGGCGATCCGCAGTACCCGGCCGAGCTGCTGGCCAAGAAACGCGGCTTCCTGAATCCCACGTTCTTCGTCATCCGCTGGATCGTCTACTTCGGTCTGTGGACGTGGCTCGCCATGTTCTTCTGGCGCACCAGTCGCCGCCAGGACGCCACTCGCGACCACTGGCTCAGCCTGCGCATGATGAACCGCTCGGGTCCGGCCATCGTGATCTTCGCGCTGTCCTGTTCGCTCGCGAGCATCGATCTGCTGATGACGCTCGACTACGCCTGGTTCTCCACGATGTTCGGCGTCTACTACTGGGCTGGCGGGTTCGTGGCGTTCTTCGGCTTCCTCACGCTCGCCACCATGCTACTGCAGCGTAGCGGACGCATGGAACGGATCGTGTCGATGGAGCACTACCACGATTACGGCAAGCTGATGTTCGCCTTCACGTTCTTCTGGGCCTACATCGCCTTCAGCCAGTACATGCTCTACTGGTACGCCAACATCCCCGAGGAAACCGCGTGGTACCTGGCGCGGCAGAGCCACGGCTGGGCGCGGGTGGGTCTTGGTCTCGTGTTCGGTACGTGGATGATCCCCTTCGCCGGACTCATGTCGCGCTTCACGAAGCGCCACAAAGCGACGCTGGCCTTCTTCGCAGTCTGGATCGCCGCGGCGCAGTGGATGAACGTGTACTGGGTGACGATGCCGGTGTTCAGCCCCGAGCGCGTGCCGTTCTCGCTCATGGATCCCCTGTGCTTCCTCGGGATCGGCGGGCTCTGGCTCGCCACGGTGGCGTGGCTGGCGTCGCTCGATAAATTGGTGCCCGTGGGCGATCCGCGGCTGGTCGATTCCCTCGAGTTCGAGAACGCTTAGGAGACGGTGGTCATGCCTGCTGCGCGCGAAAACCTGGACACGCCGATGATCGTGACGATCGGCGCCCTCCTGGTTATTCTCACGTTCGTGCTCATCTTGTTGCTGCAAGCCTGGTTCTTCCAGGCTCAGGGCCAGGAGTACAGCCGCAAGGTCGTCAATCAGCGCAACGAGGACCTGGCCACCCTGCAGGCCGCCCAGGCGGAGGCTCTGCACAGCTACCGCTGGATCGACAAGGACAAGGGCGTGGTGAGTATCCCGATCGACCGCGCCATGGACGCCATCGTTCGCGAAGGCCTCTGACCCGACCCGCCGCCGCGCCGGGCCTTCGCGGGAAGGATCCGATTCCCATGTCTGCAAGGGCTCGACGCCACGACCGGTGCCTCCTCGTGATTCCCGTGCTGCTGCTTGCGTTCACCGCCGCCGCCCAGAACCCGCAATCCGGTCAGGCGTCGGCCGACCGGGCAGAACCCTTGCCCAGCGAGCTGCAAGGCGTGGGCATCGCCGAACACCTCGGCGCCCAGGTACCCCTCGACCTCGTCTTCCATGACGAGACTGGCCGCGAGGTCCGCCTCGGCGACTACCTCGACGGCACCCGTCCCGTGGTGCTCAACCTGCTCTACTTCAGCTGCCCGATGCTGTGCGGCCTGGTCGACAATGGCCTCACCGACGCCATGAAAGGCATGACCCAGTCAGTGGGTAGCGAGTTCAACGTGCTGTCGGTGAGTATCGACCCGCGCGACACTCCCACGGTGGCCGAGGCCAAGCGCGGGCACTACCTCAGCGAGTACGGGCGCCCGGGCGCCGAGGCGGGGTGGCACTGGCTCACCGGCGAGAAGGACGCCATCAAGGCGCTCTGCGACACGGTCGGCTTCGGCTTCAAGTGGAACGAGGAGCGGCAGGAATTCGCCCATGCGGCCGCCCTCGTCATCCTGACGCCCACCGGCAAGGTGAGCCGGTATCTCTACGGCGTGATCTACCCCCCGCGCACGTTGCAGCTCTCCCTCGTCGAGGCTGCCGACGGCAAGACCGCCGACACCCTGGACAAGGTGCTTCTCTTCTGCTTCCACTACGACGCCAGCAAGGGCAAGTACGGGCCGGCGGCCGCCAACCTCATGAAGGCGGGTGGCGCCATCACGGTCCTCGTGCTTGGCGCGGGCATCTTCTGGCTGCGGCGACGGGAGCAGAAGCCCACGGGAGCCCCGACTGCCTAGGCGCGACAGAATTCCTCCGCCTTTTGTATTGCATTTCCGAGGGATTGAATAGATATTGAGAGCCGAAATCCGGTGGCTCTCACAGCCTCGGAAGACCCCCGGCGCCACGGCGCCTTGCCGCCCGAGCGATGTCGGGTCCAGCCGGGAATCCGGGTCCAGCTATCGCCAAGACAAGGAGATGCACGACCTTGAACCTTCTTGCCGCGGCCACATCGTGTGGTCCGTTCCTGGCCATGGTGCGCCCGTTGCTGGCCCAGACATCCGGCTCTTTCTGGATGCCGACCGAGGCATCCAGCACCGCCGCAGCGGTGGATTCGGTCTTCTACTACGTCTACTGGATCTCGGTCTTCTTCTTCGCGCTCATCGTCGGCCTCATGGTGTGGTTCGTCATCCGCTACCGCCGGCGCCGGACCGATGACGTGGCGGAGCCCTCGGCCCACCACAACCTGCCCCTGGAGATCACCTGGACGGTGGTCCCGGTGATCATCACGGCGTCGATCTTCCTGCTCGGTTTCAAGGGTTACATGAACATGGTGACGCCGCCGGGTAACGCGTACGAGATCCAGGTCACAGGGCAGAAATGGAAGTGGTTCTTCACCTACCCCAACGGCTACGTGGCGAGCGAGTTGCACGTGCCGGTGGACCGGCCGGTCAAGCTGGTGATGACCAGCGAGGACGTCATCCACTCTCTCTTCATTCCTGCGTTCCGCGTGAAGAACGACGTCGTCCCCGGCCGCTACAGCAAGGTCTGGTTCAAGGCCACCGAGGTGGGCCAGTTCCCTCTCGTCTGCACCGAATATTGCGGCACCGGACATTCCGATATGCACACCACCGTGACGGTGCACGAACCCGGCGGTTTCGAACTGTGGCTCGACAAGGAGAGCAACCTGCTCAACACCATGCCCCCGGCCGAAGCCGGCGAGATGCTGGTCAAGAAGAAGGGCTGCCTGCAATGTCATAGCGTCAACGGCTCGCCCCTGGTGGGACCGTCGTTCAAGGACGTGTTCGGCCACGAGGTGACGACCCGCGACGGCAAGAAGATCCTGGCCGACGAGGACTACATCCGCCAGTCGATCCTCGAACCGCTGGCGGAGGTGGTCGCAGGCTTCGAGCCCGTGATGCCCACGTTCTCCGGCAAGGTGAAAGACAAGGAAATCTCCGCCATCATCGCTTACCTGAAGACCCTGTCCGATAAGGGGGGCGTGGCCGATTCCACCGGCACCGACGTGGGCGGCGCGACCGGTGATGCCGATACGCCCGCGACGGCGGGCGCAGCGTCACGAAAGGACGGTTAGATGAGCACGAAGGCTGTCGGTAGCGCCGGCGCGATCCCCGCCGATGCGCATGGCCACGCTCCAGGCGTGAACTACCTGAACTGCGACCATGGTTTCCGCTCCTGGTTCTTCACCCTGGATCACAAACGGATCAGCGTGATGTACCTGGCGAGTATCCTGACCATGTTCCTGCTGGGAGGCATCCTCGCTCTGCTCGTGCGCACGGAACTGCTCACGCCGACACGCACCATCGTCGACGCCGATACCTACAATCGGTTCTTCACGCTGCACGGTGCCGTGATGATCTTCCTCTTCATCATCCCGGGCATTCCCGCGGCCCTGGGGAACTTCGTGCTGCCGATGATGCTGGGCGCCAAGGATGTGGCCCTGCCCCGGCTCAACCTGCTGAGTTATCATCTCTACGTCGTCGGCGCGCTCGTGTCGGTGGGCGCGATCGTGCTCGGCGGGGTGGATACGGGCTGGACGTTCTACACCCCGTACAGCACGTCGACGGGAGGGCCGGTGGTTCTGGTCACGCTCGGCGTGTTCATCCTCGGCTTCAGTTCCATCTTCACGGGTTTGAACTTCATCGTCACGATCCACAAGATGCGACCGGCGGGCATGGGCTGGTTCCGCATGCCGCTGATGCTGTGGGCCCTCTACGCCACGGCCGTCATCCAGGTGCTGGCCACGCCGGTGCTCGGCATCACGGTGCTGTTGCTTATCGCCGAACGCACGCTCGGTATCGGCATCTTCGATCCGGCTCTGGGCGGCGACCCCGTACTCTTCCAGCACTTCTTCTGGTTCTACTCGCACCCGGCCGTGTACATCATGATCCTGCCCGCGATGGGCATCATGTCCGAGCTGATCTCCGTGTTCAGCCGCAAGACCATCTTCGGATACAAGGCCATCGCCTACTCGAGTATCGCCATCGCCGTGTTCAGCTTCCTGGTCTGGGGCCACCACATGTTCGTCAGCGGCCAGTCGGCGCTGGCCAACATGGTGTTCTCGGCGCTCACGTTCAGCGTGTCCATCCCGTCGGCGGTGAAGGTCTTCAACTGGTTGGCCACGATGTACAAGGGCTCGATCCGGCTCGATGACGCCGATGATCTACGCGCTGGCGTTCATCTTGCTGTTCGGGATCGGCGGCCTCACCGGCTTGTTCCTCGGCGCGCTCGCCACGGACGTGCACCTCACGACACGTACTTCATCGTCGCCCACTTCCACTACACGATGATGGGCGGGGTGCTGATCGCATTCCTGGGCGGCATCTTCTACTGGTGGCCAAAGATGTTCGGCCGCATGTACAGCGAGAAGTGGGGGCGTATCGCGGCCACCCTCGTGTTCATCGGCTTCAACGTGACATTCTTCACGCAGTTCATCATGGGCGCCAAGGGCATGCCGCGGCGGTACTACAATTATCCGCCCGAGTTTGAGATCTACCACCAGATCTCGACAGCCGGCAGCTATCTCCTCGCCATCGGGCTCTTCATGGCCGCGGGTGTACTCCTTCATTCCCTGATCAATGGGCGCAAGGCTCCGCGCAACCCGTGGGGCGCCGCGACACTCGAGTGGCAATCACTCTCGCCGCCGGTGCACTACAACTTCGACGAGGAGCTGACGCTCACGGACCCGTACGACTTCTCGGGCCTGACCTGGAGCGAGGCCGAACAGGGCTACGTACCGAAGGAGACCGCGACGACATGAGCAGCGCCGCCGCCGACCACACCAGCGGGCACGAGGGGCACGGCACCCTCGCCCACCACTTCGACACGCCGGCCCAGCAATACGATTCTGCCAAGCTGGGGATGTGGCTGTTCCTCGTGACGGAGATTCTGCTCTTCGGCGGTCTCTTCTGCGCCTACGCGGTGTATCGCTCGAATCACCCGGAGATCTTCCTCTACGCGCATACGCTGCTCGACCGCAATCTGGGTGCGCTCAACACCATGGTGCTGCTATTCTCGTCGTTCACCATGGCCTGGGGCGTCCGCGCCGCCATGCTCGGTCAGCGGCGGTTGCTGCCGGTGTTGCTCATCATCACGCTGCTCTGCGGTTGCGGCTTTCTCAGCATCAAGGGCATCGAGTATCACCACAAGTGGAAGCACGGCCTGCTCTGGGGCAAGCGCTTCGACTACACCCAGCTCCGCGAACATGCCGGCGGCGAGGGCGCGGAGGCGCCCGACAGCGCCACCATCGTCGCCCAGGAAAAGGCCGATGCGGTGACCGACGTGGCCACTCCCGGCGCCGCGGATGCGGGTATGGGCCACCAGGTCATGCAGGAGCTCGATCGCGCGGCCGAGGTGTCGGCGGCCCATGGGCACGTGACGGACATTCCGCGCAACGTGCACATCTTCTTCAGTATCTACTTCATCATGACCGGCCTGCACGGCCTGCACGTGATCGCCGGTATGATCGTGATCGGCTGGCTGCTGGTGCGATCGCTACGGGGCGATTTCGGCTCGCGCAACTACGTGGCCGTGGATCTCGGTGGACTGTACTGGCACCTCGTCGACATTATCTGGATCTTCCTCTTCCCCCTGCTCTATCTCATCCACTGAGGGAGGCACGCATGAGTCACGACCAACCGACCCGCCCCCGTCCCGAGGACACCGGTACGGTCTTCGACGAACCCGGCGGCGGCCTCGTGCTCGCGCACCCGCTCCCGTTGTGGCTGCTCGCCACCGTGTTCCTCACACTCATCGGGTTGACGATCCTCACGGTGAGCGTCACGCACTTCGAACTCGGCAGCGCCAACATCTGGGTGGCGCTCTTGATTGCCGGAATCAAGGGCACGCTCGTGGCGGAGATCTTCATGCACCTGCACTGGGACCGTCCGTTCCATCGCGTGATGCTGATCTCGGCCATCGCATTCGTCGTGCTCTTCATCGGCATTGCGTTGATGGATTCTCACGCTTATCAGCCCAACCTCATCCAAGGATACGCTCCCTCCATCTCCCAGTGAGCGCGCGGCCGAACTCGCGTGGCGGCCCCGCCAGGTGCCCGGCCATCGCGTAGGCAGCGGGCATGATCCCGCTCGGGAAAAGACGTTGCAATATGTTCTCGATATCGTTCTAATTGTCCCGACCGGGAACAACTCGGGGAGGTAAAGCATGACTGCTCGGATCATTTCACTGGGGCAAGTACTGAGAACAGCCGCCGATATCGGCGAGGCTGTGCGGGACGCGCGTCACCGCCAGGGCGTGACGCAGACCGAACTCGCGCGCCGCAGCGGCGTGGGTCTGCGTTTCGTGAGCGAGCTGGAGAACGGGAAGCCCACGATCCAGCTCGAGCGCACCTTGCGCGTGGTGGCGGCCGTCGACCTCGTCGTGCGCGTGCACGGCCGCTCGGTTCGGTGAGCGGCGCGGCGTCAAACCCGGGCGACCTCGATGACGGCGGCGCCCTCGAAACGGCCATGGCGCAGGTCGTCGAGAGCGCGGTCGGTCTCAACCAGCGGATAGGGATGGACGACGGTCCGGATACCGATCCGCGCCGCGAGCGGCAGGAACTCCTGCCCATCGTGCAAGGTGAGATTCGCCACCGAGACGATCCGGCGCTCGTGCCAGAGATCGGCATAGGGAAACGACGGGATGTCGCTCATGTGGATGCCGGCGCACACCACGCGCCCCCCGCGATCCACGGCACGTAGCGCCGCCGGCACCAGCGCGCCCACCGGGGCGAAGATGATGGCCGCGTCGAGCGGCACCGGCGCCGGTTCGTCGCTCGGCCCTGCCCACACCGCGCCGAGTTCCCGCGCGAACCGCTGCCCCCGTACATCGCCCCTTCGCGTGAATGCGTAGACCTCCCGCCCCTGATGGCGTGCCAGTTGCACGAGGATGTGCGCCGAGGCACCGAACCCGTAGAAACCGAGGCGATGAGCATCGCCACAGAACCGGTAGCTGCGGTAGCCGATGAGGCCGGCGCACAGCAACGGGGCGGCCTGGAGATCGGGATAACTCGGGGGCAGGGGCAGGCAGAAACGCGCGTCGGCCACGCAGTACTCGGCGAAACCACCGTTGCGCTGGTAGCCGGTATAGACCGCGTCGCCGCAGAGATTCTCCCGATCCGAGACACAGAACCGGCACGTGCCGCAGGCCCCGCCCAGCCAGGGGATGCCCACCCGGTCGCCGCAGGCGAGACCTTCGGTGCCCGGACCGAGGCCTGCCACGGAGCCGACGATCTGGTGCCCCGGCACCAGCGGCAGCTGCGGTTCGGTGAGATCACCGTCGACCACGTGCAGGTCGGTCCGGCAGACCCCGCAAACGTGCACCGCCACCAGCACCTCGCCCGGACCCGGCGTGGGCACGGGGAGATCCTCGAGGGCGAGCTTGCCGCCGGGATGGCGCAGAACCTGAGCACGCATCGATCACCTCGCTCGCGATGAGCCAGCACCATCGCCGTCGGCGGGGCCTCCACAACGGGGAAGCGACGGCGCGAACCCACCCCTATCATGACAGACGTTTGCTGGCCGCGCCACCGGTCACCCAGGGAGTTCCAGCCGTGCCTCGCCACAACCAGTCCGCCGCCCGCTGCGCGGGCCTCATCAAGCGCTTTCCCGACGTCGTGGCCGTCGCGGGCATCGATCTGACGATCGCGCGCGGCGAGTGCTTCGGCCTGCTCGGTCCCAACGGCGCCGGCAAGACCACGACGATCGAGATCCTCGAGGGGCTCACGCGCGCCGACACCGGCGAGGTCGAGGTGCTGGGTTGCCGGTGGGGCACCGCGGGCGACCGGGCGCTTCGCCAGCGCATCGGCGTCCAGCTCCAGGAGACGCTGCTGGCCGAGAAGCTCACGGTGACCGAGACGCTGCGCCTTTTCCGGAGCTTCTATGACACGGGCCGCGCGGTCGACGAGGTGATCGCCCTCGCCGGCCTGCGCGAGAAGCATGCCGCCCGCGTCGGCAAGCTATCCGGCGGCCAGAAACAACGCCTCGCCCTGGCATGCGCCCTGGTGAGCGATCCGGAGCTGCTCTTCCTCGACGAGCCCACCACGGGCCTCGACCCGCAGGCACGACTCGCGGTCTGGGAACTGGTGCACGCGTTCCGTGCGCGCGGCGGCACGGCCGTTCTCACGACGCACTCCATGGAGGAAGCGACCCGCCTCTGCGACCGCGTCGCCATCATGGACCATGGCCGCATCATCGCCCTGGGTACGCCCGACGCGCTGATCGCCTCGCTGGGCGCGAGTCAGGTGGTCGAGTTCGATACGCCAGCCCCGCTGGCGGAAGACGTGCTGCAGGCGCTGCCCGGCGTGCGCGGCTGCGGCGCCCAGCATGGTCACCAGGTCCTCCATGTCGACCGCATGGGCGACGCGCTGCCCGCCCTGCTGCAAGCCCTGCGAGAACGTGGACTCCCCCTCGATGGGTTGCAGACCCGTCAGGCTACGCTCGAGGACGTCTTCATCCATCTCACGGGACGGGCGCTGCGCGATGAGCACTGAGCGGACCGGCAGTCATCAGCGCCCCCTCCTCGAGCTCACACGGGCAAGGATCCTCGAGTTCGTACGTGAACCGGAAGCCATGTTCTGGGTCTTCGTCTTTCCCGTCCTGCTGGCCTTCGCCCTCGGCATCGCCTTCCGCAGCGAGCCGACCGACCGCCCCGCGGTAGGCGTGATCAGCGGCGATGCCCCCGCCGCGGTCGCCCTCGCCGATTCGCTGCGGCACGATACCCGCCTCGACGTGCAGATTCTCGACGCAGCCGCCGCCGCCAGGGCGCTGCGCAAGGGACGCCTGAACGCCGTCGCCGAACTCACGGCGGCCGGCGACTCGGTGGTCTACCGCTACGACGCCACGCGGGCCGAGGGGCAGGCCGCCCGCCTCGCCCTCGACGACGCGGTGCAACGGGCCCGCGGCCGTCGCGACATCGTGGCCTCGACGAAACCGAACCGCCGCGCGGCTCTCGTTACATCGATTTCCTGATCCCCGGCCTGGTGGGATTGAACCTCATGGGCAGCGGCATGTGGGGCATTGGATTCTCCGTGGTCGTGGCACGCACCCGCAAGTTGCTGAAGCGCCTCGCGGCCACGCCGATGCGCCGCAGCCACTACCTGGCCTCGATCGCGCTCTCGCGCCTGCTGTTCCTGGGCCTGGAAGTCGCCGCCCTCGTCGGGTTCGGCCGCCTGCTCTTCGGCGTGCGCGTGCACGGGTCGCCCGTGGCGCTCGCCCTGGTGGCCCTGCTCGGCGCCGGCACCTTCGCCGCCCTCGGTCTCCTGGTGGCGGCCCGGCCGCAGACCGTCGAGGCGGTGAGTGGCTGGATGAACCTCGTCATGATGCCGATGTGGTTGCTCTCGGGCACGTTCTTCTCGTACGAACGGTTCCCGGCGATCGTGCTCCCGGCTATCCGCGCCCTGCCCCTCACCGCGCTCAACGACGCGATGCGCATGGTGATGAACGACGGCGCGGCGGTGTCGACCGCCTGGGCGCAACTCCTGATCCTGGCAGGCTGGGGGCTCGTGAGCTTCGTCGTGGCGGTGCGTATCTTCCGCTGGCAATAGCAGCCCGGCACCGGAGGCGAGAGCGTGCTAGTCCGACCCATCGAGCACGGCGCGGACTTTGGTGGCGAGCGCATTCAGCGTGAACGGCTTGTGGATGAAGTGAATCCCCTCGTCCAGCACGCCGTGATGCACGATGGAGTTCGCCGTGTAACCCGACATGAACAGCGTCCGGATGTCAGGCCGCATCGCCTCGATCCGCTGCCGTAGTTCCTTGCCGTTCATCTGCGGCATGACGACGTCCGTGAGCAGGAGCGCGATAGGTCCGTCGTGCGTGCTCGCGATCGTGCAGGCTTCCTCGGGCGACGTGGCACCGAGGACGGCGTAGCCGAAGCGCGCCAGCGCCGAGCGCGCCACTTCGAGGAGTAGAGATTCGTCCTCGACGATCAGCACGGTCTCGTCGCCGACCGGCGACGCCATCTCCCTGGTCTCGATATCGGGCGCGTCCGCTCCGACGTATCGTGGCAGATAGATCTTGAGCGACGTGCCCTGGTCCTTCTCGCTGTAAGTGTGGATGAAGCCGCGATTCTGCTGGACGATGCCGTAGACCATGGCCAGACCGAGGCCGGTGCCCACGCCCTCAGCTTTCGTGGTGAAGAACGGCTCGAAGATCCGCTCCGCCGTGTCGCGGTCCATGCCGCTGCCGTCGTCCGTCACCGCGAACATCACGTAGGAGCCAGGCGCGGCCACCATGTTGTGATGCCGGTAGGTCTCGTCGAGCTCGAAGTTCGCGGTCTCCACGGTGATCGTCCCCACGTTGGCGATGGCATCACGGGCGTTGACGATGAGGTTGGCCAGGATCTGATCGATCTGCGACGGATCGGCACGCAGGCGCCACAGATCGGGTGAGGGACGGAACGTCAGCGTCACGTCCTCGCCGATGAGCCGCTTCATGAGGGGGATCTGCTCGGCGATCTCCGTGTTGAGATCCAGCACCTGCGGCTCGGTGATCTGCTTGCGCGAAAACGCGAGGAGCTGGCGCGTGAGATCAGCGGACCGGCGCCCCGCGCGATGGATACCCTCGACGTACGTCCGCAACCGTGATGCAGCCGGCGTCTCCGCAAGGACCAACTCGGCGTAGCCCAGGATCACGTTGAGCATGTTGTTGAAATCGTGCGCAACGCCGCCGGCCAGACGTCCCACCGCCTCCATCTTCTGTGCCTGACGCAGTTCGCCCTCGATGCGATCGCGCTCGGTTTCGGCCAGCTTGCGCGCGGTGATGTCCACGAGCACCCCGATGAAATACGATGGCTGCCCGGCATCGTCCCGCACGATCGACCCGGTGAGATCGACCCACACCACGGAGCCGTCCTTGCGGATGTAGCGCTTCTCCATGGTGTACGACGCCAGTTCGTTCGCCAGCAGTCGAGACGCGCGGGCCTGATCCTCCGCGAGATCATCGGGATGGGTGACGTCGGCGAAGGTGAGCTGCAGGAGTTCCTCGCGCGTGTAACCGACGATCGCGCAGAGGCGGTCGTTCACACGCAGCCAGCGGCCGTCCAGGTCGAGATGGGCGATGCCCACCGCGGCCTGATCGAACGTGGCCTTGAACCGGGCTTCGCTCTCGCGCAGGGCGGCCTCGGCCCGCTTGCGGTCCGTGATGTTCTGCAGCGTGCCGAAGACGACTTGCCGCTGCGCGTCATACTCGGCGAGCGAGTGGATGTGCACGATGGCGCCATCGCTTGAACGCTGGATCTCGAACTCGATATCGTACGGACGGCGACCCGCAATGAGATCGGCCAGGGCCGCATCCAGCCGGGGCCGGTACCTCGGCAGAGGGATCGCCTTGGCCTCGGCGATCGTCAGCGATTCCTTCTCGATGCCATAGATGCGTCGCGTCTCCGCCGATGCGCTCACCACATCGTGCACGAAATCGAAGGCCCAGCTCCCCAGGCCGGCAATCTGCTGCGCTCGCTCGAGCTGCACCTCGCTCGCCTGCAGGGCGGCCTTGGCCTGCTGGCGAGCGGTGATGTCGCGCGCGTTGACGACCAGGGCGGCGACATCCGGATCGTCGAGGAGGTTGGTGAGGGCGACGTCGAGCCAGCGCCAGTGGCCATCGCGATGGCGCTTGCGCATGGTGATGAGCTGCGACGAACCGGGCGCTGCCATCACGGCGGCGACCGTGGCCTCGAGCGCCGCCTGGTCGCCGCCGTGCACCAACTCTCCCAACCTGCGCCCGACGACGTACTCGCCATCGTATCCGAGCACTCGGGTGACCGAGTCGCTCACGAACGCCACCGTCATGTCCTCACCGACGAGCGCGATGATGTCCCAGCCTCGTTCCACCATCTTGCGAAACCGCCGCTCGCGCTCGCGCAGCGTGGCCACGGCGACGCGGCTGAGCTGGATCCGCGCCAGAAGGCGTCCCAGAATCGCCGTGCCGGCGGGCATCACCAGGAGAACCGGAAGATCGACCCGACGCGCGACTTCGCCGCGCAGCAGCGCCGGTAGGGTGAGGAAGACCAGAATCACGGCGATGTGCACCACGAGACCGAAGCCGAGCAGTTCGCGCCAGCCCAGGTCTGCGAGGCGTCCTCGCCAGCGGCGCGCCGCGATCAGGCCCAGAGCTGCCGATACCACGATCGTGCCCACACCGGTCCAGGCACCCGCGCCACCAACCGCTAGCCGCCAGGCTGCCGCGACGACGGCCGCCACCACGGTGGGCAATGTCCCGAAAAAGAGGCCCGCGAGGCTCAGGAGGACGGTCCGCGCATCGAACTGCACACCCGGTTCGAGCTGCCAGGGGATCGACATCACCGCGATGGCGACGCCCCCGAGCATGGCCCCCACCAGCACCTGTCGCGAGCCGCTGGCCCGCCGCGGCCGCAACGGCAACAGATCCCAGAGCACTCCCGCGGCGAGCAGCAGGATTGCGTTCTTGGCGAAAGTCTCCAGCAGTTCCAGCGTCATCGGCCCTCCCGAAGCATGCCAGACCATCGGCATTTCACAATATCCGCGACAGGCGATCCTGACAACCTCCAAGCAACCAGCTATGAAATTGGCAAATGCATAAGAAAGCGATCAGGGCCTTCCCCGAATCCTGATGTCGGGGTATGCTGGCGTTCACCGTTCGCTGCTGCTAATTGCGTGTGCACGAGGAGATTGCGGTCATGTCCCACGTCTACTCACGCGGTGCCAAGCCCGCCGGTCTGGCGCCCGGCACTCTGGCCTGGGTCGGCGAGCATCGCGTCGACGATGTCGTGATCACGATCATGGACTACGACGCGGAGCACGTCACCGAACGCCGGGTCGACGCTGTCGACGATTGCGCGGGATTCCGGCAGAGCCCCACGCGCACCTGGATCAATATCGACGGACTGCACGACACCGGCCTGCTCGCCCACATCGGAGAGCAGTACGGTCTGCACCCCCTCGTCCTCGAGGACATCCTTCACACGAGCCAGCGCCCCAAGCTCGAGGACTACGGCGACTACCTCTACATCGTCTGCCGCATGCTCACGGCCGACGCCGATTCGGTGCACATCGCGAGCGAGCAGATCAGCCTCATCGTCGGCGACACCTTCGTGCTCTCGTTCCAGGAAAAGCCGGGCGACGTCTTCGATCCCGTGCGCGAGCGCATCCGGCATGGCAAAGGTCGCATCCGCACCGCCGGACCCGACTACCTCGCCTACGCCCTCCTCGACGCCGTCGTCGACAACTACTTCGTCCTCCTCGAGACCTACGGCGAGCGGATCGAGGACCTCGAGGCCGCGCTGCTCGAGAATCCCGACGTGGGCCTGGTACAGTCGATCCATCAGCAGAAGCGCGAGATGATCGTGGTGCGGCGCAGCGTCTGGCCACTGCGCGAGGTGGTCGCCGCCATCGATCGCGGCGAGTCGGATCTGGTCGACAGCGCCACCATCCCGTTCTTTCGCGACGTCTATGATCACGTGATCCAGGTCGCGGACATCGTCGAATCGTACCGCGACATCCTCATGGGATTGCAGGACCTCTACCTGTCGAGCATCAGCAACCGCATGAACGAGGTGATGAAGGTCCTCACGATCATCTCCACCATCTTCGTACCGCTCACCTTCGTGGTCGGGATCTACGGCATGAACTTCCGGTGGATGCCGGAGCTGGAGTGGCGCTGGGGCTACCCGGTAGTGTGGCTGATCTCCGGTTCGATCGCGCTGGGGATGCTGATCTTCTTCCGGCGCAAGCGCTGGCTCTAGCCGGGTCAGGGGACATCGATCCGCTCCGGCGTTCCGCGCAGTGCCTGCCACGCGAACCAGAAGGCATGTGCGCGGGCCAGGCGTACCGCCACCACGCCGCCAGGCACCTCGGCCGCCCAGACCTGAGTGGCATGCAGCTCCGGCCGGGGCGTCGCGGCCCAGCCCCCATCGCTCGTGGGCACGAGTTCCAGCATCGACTTCAGCCCGAGTCCGGCGGGGACCGGCGGCAGCGGCGCCACCGGGAAGCGCAACACGTCGGTGCTCTCGTAGCTCCCGTACGGCATGCGGTTGTACGAGGCCCGCATCGTTGGCAGAGGCAATGGTACCGTCGTGCGTGGGTACGCCTTGCGCCACGCACCCCAACTCGTCAGGGCGTGGGGCAGCATCGGCAACGTGTCGCCCACGGCGGGGCCGCTCACCGCTTGCGCGAGCAACGGAGCCCACAGCGACGGCTCCCCGCCGTCATCGCGCCGATCATAGAGGAGGTGGTGGCTGTCGTAGAGCAGGCCGCTCACTCCGAGGTCGAGCACCGTGTCGCCGTGCCGCCGGTCGAGCACCACCACGGATCCGCTCAGAGGATGCCAGCACGCCGCGATGGCGCGGCCGCCGAGGGTGTCGTCCGCCACCTCATGCCAGTTCATCACGCGGAGCGGATACGCCCGCGCGTATCCGTTCACGACGACGCCGATCACCAGGTCGTCGGAGACGAGGTACTTGCCGCGCTCGGCATGGTTGAGCGAGTCGACACCGGCGACGGTGAGCAGGTGCGGCGCGACGAGGGGATGCAGACCGTCGCGAGCCAGCCCGCCGGCCACGAGCAGGCGCCGCGGGATCGCGAGGTGCGTGAGATCGAAGCCGTAGGTCTCCACGTGCTGGCCGTCGCCCACGGTGGGAGCACCGCGATGCTGCAGCACGCCGCGAACCTGCACGAAGGCCACGAGAAGAAGGATCGCCGGCACGGCCACGACGATCCAGCGCGCGCCCGCGAGAGAGCGCCGGGGCGCGGCCGCCGGTTCGAGGTTCATCGCGCGGCGGTGCCGTCATCGACGGCTGGCGGCGTGGCCATCGCCTCACCACCGGCGACCGCACCGTCCGTGGTCACGGCAAGGGCCGGTGTGCTCGTCCAGTCGGCGGCGCCGGGACCCGCAGCCGGGCCGCGGTCGATCAGCAGGAGGCCGAGCACGAGGGGCAGGTACACGAGACTCGCCAGGAAGACGCGGCGGGCGTCGCGATCGGCGCCGCTGCGGGCCAGACGCAGACCGAGCCAGGACCACCAGGCGCCGAGCGCGACCGACCCCAGGGCGAACCAGAAGCCGGCGAGACCGGCGAGCGTGACGCTGATTCCCAGCGGCAGGAGCAGGAGCGAGAAGATCGCAATCACCGGGAACGTGAGGTGTCCCAGCGGATCGAGCACCGGCAGCATGCGGAAGCCCCCCCGCGCGTAGTCCTCGCGGTACATCCAGGCCAGGGCGAAGAAGTGCGGCATCTGCCAGAGGAAGAGGAGGGCGAAGAGCAGCCAGGCTCCGGTGTCCAGCCGCCCGGTGGCCGCCGTCCAGCCGATCATCGGGGGAATGGCGCCGCATACCGCACCCACCAAGGTGTTCAGGCTGCTCACGCGCTTCAGCGGCGTGTACACGCCCACGTACAGGCTGTTCGTGATGGCCGCGAGCAGGGCCGGCAGCCAGCCCGCACCCACGGCGAGGATCCCGACTCCCACCACGCTGGCGGCAACTCCGTAGGCCAGCGCCGAGGCTGGCGCGATCCTCCCCGCCGGGATGGGGCGCTCCCGGGTGCGGAGCATGCGGGCGTCGTGCTCTCGCTCGATGACCTGGTTGAGCGCGTTGGCACCGAACGCGGCGAGTCCGGTACCGACAAGAACGGCAACGAGTTGCATGAAAGGCCAGCCGCCGGGCACCGCGATCAGGTATCCCACCCCGGTCGTGACCAGCACCAGCGCGCAAAGCCGGGCCTTGGACAATTCGAGATAGTCGCGCACCATGGGGACCACACTCCGTACCGGACGTCCGCATCCGGCTGGTGTAAACGAGAGAACGCGGGTAATCTATATTGGATTGCAGTTTCCGCTGCCAGGTTTTTCGCGCAGCGGTCCGGCTGCCCAGTACGGCCCACGATCGGAGGCCCTCGATCCATGCCCACGCTGGCCACCGCTACCCCGACCCGCCACCGCGGCAGCGAACTCCTCGCCCTCGGATTCGGCACCACGGTCACGATGTGGGCCATCGGCTATGTCCTGCGCTTTCCCGGTTTGCAGGCACCGTCGTGGCTCCTCCTGCTCTTCCTGCTGTCCACGCTCGTGGCGGGCGGCGCCCTCGCCCGGCACCTCACCGACCGTGGCCCCCGCGTAGGTTTGATCGTGGGCCTGCTCACGGGCCTGCTCAATCTCCTGATCCTCGGCAGCCTGCTCTCCGGTGATCGCCCGGGCGCCTTCGTGCCCGACGCCATCTGGTGGGTGCCCGGCTCCTTCCTCCTCTGTGGTGCACTGGGGCTGCTTGGCGCCGCCGTAGCCGGCCGCCGTCGCGAGGCCTCCGCGCCTTTCCTCGCTCGCCACGGCGTGGCCGCCTTCGCCCATGTGGCAGCGGCCGCCACCTTCCTGCTCATCGTCGCCGGCGGCATCGTCACCAGCAGCCAGGCCGGCCTGGCCGTCACCGACTGGCCCAACAGCTACGGGTACAACATGTTCCTCTACCCGCTGGCGCGGATGTCGGGAGGCATCTACTACGAGCACGTGCACCGGCTGCTCGGTTCGCTGGTGGGACTGAGCACGCTCGTACTGACCGTGGTCCTGCTGCGTGTCGAGGATCGCCGCTGGGTGAAGGGCCTGGCCGTGGGTGCCCTGCTCCTGGTGATCACCCAGGGCATCCTGGGCGGCCTGCGCGTGACCGGCCATTTCACGATGAGCGACGACCCGGCCGTCACCCGGCCCAACCTGCTGCTCGCCGTGATCCACGGCGTGGTCGGGCAGCTTTTCCTGGGCACGATGGTCGCCCTGGCGAGCATCACGACGCGGCGCTGGCGCGAGGCGCAGCCGGTGGTGCGCGGCGAGGCGCGCACGGAACTCCGGCTCGCCCCCTGGCTCCTCGGGGCCATCGTCCTGCAGCTCACGCTTGGCTCGGTACTGCGCCACGTCAACGGCGCGCTGCACGCGCATCTGACCCTCGCGGTCGTGGTGCTGAGCCTGGGCCTCGTGCTCGGTATGAGGCTCCTGGGCCGGTATCACGACATCGCCCTGTTGCGACGGCTGGGACGGGTCCTCGTGATCGGGCTGAGCACGCAGTTCGTCCTCGGTTTCGCGGCTCTGATCGGCCGCAGCTTGCGAGCCGCCGATGGCGGTCCGCATCCGCTCGACGTGACCCTGACGACCTTGCACCAGGCCACCGGCGCGTTCCTGCTGGCGACCGCGGTGCTCACCACGATCTGGGTGCGCCATCTGGTGCGTGCCCCGTCGCGTCTCACCCACGAGGAGCGTTCGCCATGAAGAGCGTGCAGGACATTCTCGAGAAGAAGGCCACCCGCGAGATCCACAGCGTCGGTCCCGACGAGGCACTGATGACCGCGGTGAAGACCATGGTCGAGAAGAACATCGGCGCCCTGCTCGTGCTCACCGAGGGCCGGCTGGTCGGCATCCTCACCGAGCGCGACTACCTGCGCTTCGTCAGCGCCAAGGGCCATACCGCCGACGACACGCCGGTCCGCGAGCTGATGACACGCACGGTCATCTACGTCACGCCCAGTTCCACGGTGGACGAGACCATGGCGATCATGACCGAGAAACGCATCCGCCACCTCCCCGTACTCAAGGACGGAAAACTCGAGGGCCTGGTGTCGATCGGCGACGTCGTCAAGCAGCACGCCAGGTTGCGCGAGTTCCAGATCCGCACGCTGCAGGAGTACATCGCCGACAACTACCCGGGGCCCAGCCCGGCCGGCCTCGGAGGTGGCAAGAGCTGATCGTGCGGTCCGCGCGTCGCGGTGCCACGCTCCCGGCTTTCTCTTGCTTGCCGGCAGACGAGACACCACCTTTCCAGCCGGGAATGGGCCCGGTAGCCGGAAAGGGCGACCATGCTGATCACCGATCTATCCGAGGCCGACAAGATCTGGGTACGCGAGCGCACCGAGCTGCTCTTCTCGGACAATTTCCTGGTGAGCCGCGAGCAACTCCATGATCCCACGCAGCTTCCCGGCTTCATCGCCGTGGAGCGGGGTGACCGCGTGGGCCTGGCCACCTACCACGTGGCGGGAGACCTGTGCGAGCTCGTGAGCATCGATGCCCTCTGCCAGTTCATGGGCGTCGGCACGGAGCTGCTCAACGCCGTGGAGGCCGCGGCGCGCGCAGCAGGCTGCACGCGCCTGTGGTGCATCACCACCAACGACAACCTCGACGCGTTGCGATTCTTCCAAAGGCGGGGATTCGCGATCACTGCCTACCGGCTGGGCGGCATGAACCGGATCCGCCAGATGAAGCCCGGCCTCCCCGAGGCGGGTTATTACGGCATCCCGATTAGCGATGAGATCGAGCTCGAAAAGCCCGTCACGCCCGGCAATGGCTGGCGCGTGCTCTAACGCCCATTCCTATGATGGCTTTTTCGAGATTTTCATGATTTAATATCGCGATGCGCGGGCCTTGCCCGCCCGCGCCGCCCACGTCACGGTCCCCATTGCGGTCCGGCACCGCCGGACGCCGAACCGGCGGTGAGCATGCTGCAGGAAAACCTCGTCGACCGTGTTGCGGAAAGCATCCGTCATCGCTGGGACCATCCAGCCTTCTCCGACTTCGAAGGCAGCACTCTGACCTACGCCGAGGTGGCGCACCGAATCGCGTACCTGCACCATGTCTTCGGCGTCTGCGGTCTCAAAGCCGGCGACCGCATCGCGCTCGTCGGTCGCAACTGCAGCCACTGGGCCGTCGCGTACTTCGCCACGATCACGTATGGGGCCGTCATCGTGCCGGTGTTGCCCGACTTCACGGCCGAGGAGATCCATCACTGCGTGACCCACTCCGAGTCGACGCTGCTGATCGTGTCGGATGGCATCTACGACAAGCTCCAGGACGACCGCATGCGCAAGATACGCGGCATCCTGCGCCTCGAGGACTTCAGCGTGCGCCGTTGCCAGGACAAGGCGCTGCGCCAGGCTGTGACGGGCGCCGCGAGGGGCTACCTCGAAGCCTACCGCGACCGCCTCACCAGCGAGACGTATCGCTTCGATCCGGTGCCCGGCGAGTCTCTGGCCACGATCATCTACACGAGCGGCACCACGGGCTTCAGCAAGGGTGTGATGCTCACGCTGCACAGCCTCATGGTCAACGTGCGCTTCTACCAGGACTGCCTGGATCTCAGCGGCAATCGACGCATCGTCAGCTTCCTGCCATTGGCGCACTGCTTCGGCTGCGCCTTCGATCTGCTCGCCCCCACCGTCGCGGGATTGCACATCACCTTCCTCACCAAGACACCCACGCCGAAGGTGCTGCTGCAGGCCTTCAAGGAGGTGCGTCCGACTGTGGTGCTGTCGGTACCGCTGATCATCGAGAAGATCTACCGCAACACGATCAAGCCCCAGCTCGACAGCAAGGTGCTCAAGGTGCTGCTAGCCCTGCCCTTCGTGCGGGCCATGGTGCTACGCCGGATCCGCGACCGCGTGAGCCAGGCCTTCGGCGGCAACTTCCAGGAGATCGTCATCGGCGGTGCCGCGTTCAATCGCGATGCCGAGAGCTTCTTCCGCGAGATCGGGCTGCCCGTCGCCAACGGGTACGGCATGACGGAATGTGGTCCCCTCATCAGCTTCACCCTCGCCGAGGAGAACCCGCCCGTGGGTTCGGTGGGGCGCGTGATCCCGTATCTCGAGTGCCGTATCGACGTCACCGACCCGGATCAACATATCGGCGAGGTGCTGGTACGCGGCGAGAACGTGATGCTGGGCTATTACAAGGACAGCGATGCCACGTCGCTCGTGATCGATACCGACGGCTGGCTCCACACCGGCGACCTCGGCCGCGTCGACGACCAGGGCTTCCTCTACCTCACCGGCCGCTGCAAGAACATGATCCTCTCCCCCTCCGGCCAGAACGTGTATCCCGAGGAGATCGAGGCCCGCCTGAACAACCTCCCCTACGTCATGGAATCCATCGTCATGGACCACGACGGCAAGATCGTGGCCATCATCTACCCCGACCTCGACCGCGCCGACGAAGACGGTCTCGACGAGAAGCAGCTCGCCGCGATCATGGAAGAAAACCGCAAGCAGCTGAACGAGCTGATCCCGAAATTCGCGGCCGTGAGCAAGGTGACCGTGACCTACGAGGAATTCGCGAAGACGGCGACGAAGAAGATCAAACGGCGGCTCTACGCGATCGGGGCGTAGGCTGTCTCCAGGAAAATACTGATACCGTCGCAGCTACCTCCCGCCACGAAACAAGCATAGTGTCCGGGACACCGCGTCAACTCCAGTGTTCGAGGATCCGCTTGATCACCACGGGGTCCAGGATGAATGCCAGGATCGTCATCGGCCCGCCGCAACGAGGGCACAGCAAAGGCCGCGCTTCGTAGATCCGCGCCAGCATACCCGTGGTCGATGAGGAAGTGCCCGGAGGGTGCCTCAATCGGGAGAATCTGAAGCGGCCGCGACACCGACGGCTAAAGCGGTTCCGTCCCCTCGTTAAGCACGTCGAGGTACTTCCCATAGACGTAGACCCGGTTCCGCTTCTGGCCGGTGATCTCGCGCGCGATACCCGCTGCTGCCAGCACCTCGAGGCCCTTGGCTGCGGTCGCGAACGCCAGTCCGCTGCGCCTGGCCAGTCCCGCGATGGTCACCAGCGGTCGCACCTGGAGCACCTCGTGGACTCTCAGCGCGGAACCCGCGGCTCGGCCGCACTGCTGGATGGTCTGCCGATCTTCCTGGAAGAGGTCGAGCAGGCTCCGCGCGGTGGCGACCGCGCCTTCCGCCGTCTCTTGCACGCCCGTCAGGAAGAACGCGAGCCAGGCCTCCCAGTCGCCGTCGCGGCGCACCTGGTCGAGGAGCTGGTAATATTGCGCGCGGTGTTGCTTGAAGTAGAGACTGAGATAGAGCAGCGGCTTGCTCAACAGGCCGTATTCGCACATCAACAGGGTGACCAGAAGGCGACCGACGCGGCCGTTGCCGTCGAGGAAGGGATGGATGGTCTCGAACTGCACGTGCGCCAGCCCGGCACGAATGACCGCCGGCAACCCGGCCGGTTCGTCGTGCAGGAACCGCTCGAGGTCCGCCATGCAATCCTCGACGAGTTGCGGTGGCGGCGGCAAGAAGTGCGCCAGCCCCGGACGACTCCCCCCGATCCAGTTCTGCGTGCGCCGGAAGCTCCCCGGATCCTTCGTACTCCCGCGTCCACGCGCGAGCAATACCCCGTGGATCTCCCGGATGAGCCGGTTGCTCAGCGGAAACCCCTCCCGCAATCGCCCGAGTCCATGCTCCATCGCCGCGACGTAATTCGACGACTCCACGACGTCCTCGAACGGCACCCCTGGCGCCCCGTCGATCTCGAACAGGAGAAGGTCCGACAGCGACGACTGCGTCCCCTCGATCTGCGACGAGACCACCGCCTCCTTGCGCACGTAGGCATAGAGAAAGAGGTCGGCATCGCGCAGCAACGCCGAGGCACTGTCGAGCCTCCCCACTGCCAGCATCGCCTGTTCGAGCAGTCGGCCAAGACCGCCCTCCAGGACGATTGGCGGCACCGGCGGCAGAGCCGCCGGCACAAATGCCCGCACGCTCTCCCCCCCCGCCACGGCAACCTCGTACCGTCCCGTTCCCCCTCGCTGCACGTCCGTTGTCTCCTGGTGAAGGGAATGAAATTGAGTCCTTCTTTATTTTAATGTATGTTGATAATTAAAACAACCCGATCTCGGTCACGTCGTAATTTCACCGAGCGAAATAACCTGGTTCGCTATTACAAAATAGAAGGATAATTTAAATAATTCACAATTCACTGTCATTGAATAGGTTAGGAGAATCACGCGGTCTTGACCCCTGTCCCTCCTCAAAAATTCCATCGGCATCGCCACGACCAGAGCTATGGCTTCACGAGAATACACCAAGCCAACGCTCAAAGTCGTCGCTGCTGACCAATTCCGTGGGTCTCTGCTAGTCGCTCAAACGGCCGATCCCTACCTATGCCATACATCGTCCTCGAATTCCTGCGCGACCTCGTCCGCCCACGCCGTGGCCTGGTCATCGAGAACCTCGCCCTGCGCCAGCAAATCCTCGTCCTGCAGCCACCTCAACGTCACGGCCTACCGGATCGGCGAATGGACCGCTCGCCAGATCATCCAGGCATTCCCCTTCGACACCGCACCGCGGTTCCTCATTCGCGATCGCGATCGGGTCTATAGCGGCCAGGTCGAGGACGCCCGTCGCTTGCAGGAAATCGAGCAGCCAGGGGCGCCGATTTACGACTCCGATCGAGCGGCAGAGTGAGTTTCTCGTAGGTACAATGGCATCGACATCAAGCGCGTGCTGACGCCGCGACCGTCCGGATTCTCTATTGATTGTTTGATTTTAAACATCTAAATTCAACGCAGTCATGGGCGCTGCACCACCCGCCGTCGCGCGCCGTGACGAGTCCGCAAGGCCCGTCACCCGTCCAACAGGGAGGTTGCCATGTGCATCCATGCCCGCCGGCTCCGGGACGCCTGGGTCCCCATCCCCTTGTGCCTCATCGCTCTTTTCTGGGTCGTCGTGCTCGCCCCCGCCGCGACCGCGAACATCGCGGCCGGCGACGCGGCCCTCGGCACCCGCAGCTATGACGACTACGAACGTCCCCAGGTCTGCGCGAGCTGCCACGTGGACATCTACCAGCAGTGGACGCAGGCCATGATGAGCCAGGCCTACACCCACCACTGGGACGAGATCGAGTACTTCGAGCTGGCCGTGCCCCACGCCGAAAAGGATGAGATTGTGGCCGGCGTGAAGGCCGGCTGCAACGGCTGCCACACCCCGATCGCATTCCTCAGCGGCGACGTGCCGCCGCCGCGCCCCAGCGAGGGCTCGCGCGCCAACGAATCGGTGTCGTGCGACGTCTGCCACACCATCACCGGCTTCGAAGGCGACACGCCGCACAACTTCAACTGGACGAGCGAGCCGGGCCGCACGAAGTACGGCAACAAGGCAGGGCTCGTCTCGCCCCACCACGATACGCAGGTCAGCGCCTTCATCCAGACCGCCGACTTCTGCGGCACCTGCCACAATGAGATGAGCCCGTATGGCGTTTGGGTGAAGTCGACCCAGCTCGAGTGGAAGGCCGGGCCATATGCCGCCGATGGCGTGCCTTGCCACGTCTGCCACATGCCGAAGGCGGATGGCCAGAATGCGTCGATGGCCAGTCCGGGCATCGTGTCGCAGCACCTCTTCCACGGCGCCCACGACCCGGGCAAGGTGGGCGGTGCGATCGAGCTGCGCATGCATCCCGACGAGCGCGAGTTGCCGTACGACGGCACCGCCGTCGTGAAGGTGCAGCTCTTCAATCAGAAGGCCGGACACAAGATTCCCACCGGATCGGTGGAGGACCGCATCGTCTGGCTCGACGTCACCGCCACCGACAGCGAGGGCAAGACGTACCACCTGCCCGTCGACACCAAGGGCTTCGACGGCGAGGAGTACACCATCGCCGCCGACGTGCTCGCCTACCAGGACATGGGCATCGCCAAGGACGACCCGGACTTCCCCGGCGTCCAGCGCGACGGCGTGCCCATGGGCGACCGCATCTTCCGCATGCCGTACTTCGACCCGCAGGGGCGCATGACGATCCAGCAGTGGAACACGAAGTCGCTGGGCGTGGACTACCGCATCGGCCCCCGCGAGACCAAGATCGAGAGCTTCACGTGGGAACTACCCGAGGATCTCGCGCTGGGCAAGGTCACGTTCGACGCCGTGCTCAACTACAAGCGCCTCGTGGAACCCGTCGCGCGTTTCCTGAACGTCCCCGAGGACGAGTGGGCGACCATCGTCATCAACAAAGCGCACACGTGGATCGAGGTCTACGACTAACGGGGAGTGACTGACATGCGAACACTGCTACTGCTGAGTCTCACCATCGTCGTTGCCGCCGCTTGCCTCGTTCCCGAGGATGCCTCCGCCATCCCTGCCTTCGCGCGGCGCTACAAGCTATCGTGCACCACCTGCCACAATCCGTTTCCCCGTCTGAAGCCCTTCGGCGACGAGTTCGCGGCCAACGGCTTCTACCTCCCCGAGGACGACAAGGACCGCGACTACGTCATCGCGGGCGATCCCCTGCTGCGCCTGAACCGCGACTTTCCCGTCGCCATCCGCATGGACCTGTGGGCGCAGTACGACCAGGGTCAGTCGGTCGAGACCGACCTGAAGACGCCCTGGGCCCTCAAGATGCTCTCCGGCGGCCCGCTCACGAAAGGCGTGGGCTACTACTTCTACTTCTTCATGTCGGAGGGTGGCGAGATCGTGGGCGTGGAGGACGCCTACCTGCATTTCAACGACCTCTTCGGCCAGCCCCTCGACCTGCTCGTGGGCCAGTTCCAGGTGTGCGACCCCCTGATGAAGCGTGAGCTGCGCCTCACCTTCGAGGACTACACCATCTACGGCACCGAGGTCGGCGACTCCCGTATCACCCTCACCTACGACCGCGGCCTGATGGCCTCGTACGCCGTCGAGGCCACCGGCACCGGCGTCATGGGCATGCTCCTGAACGGCAACGGCATTCCCGCGGCCGTCGACGACAAGATGGACCAGGACAAGTACAAGAACTGGGCCGTGCGCGTGGCCCAGGACGTGACGAAGTACGGCTCCGTGGGCGGCTTCTACTACGACGGCAAGGAAGCGCCGCTCGGCGTGCCCGACAGCGACCGCACCAACGAGGCCACGTTCTGGGGCATCGACGCGCGCTGCGACTTCGAGACCGTGGCCGTCACGGCGCAGTACATGCACCGCGAGGACACGAATCCGGTCTTCGCCGCCTCCCCCGGCGACAAGGTCGAGACCAAAGGCCTGGTGATCGAGGCGGTGATCGCACCGCAGAAGGACCGCTCGCGCAACTACTTCACCCTGCTCTACAACCGCGTCGACGGGGATTGGTCCAGCAACGACTATGAGAGCTACACGGCCGGGATCACGCACCTCCTCGCCCGCAATCTGCGTCTGAACGGCGAGTTCACGCTGATCGCCGACGCGGTCGGACGCGAAGACGACAGCCGCGTGAGCATCGGACTCGTGGGCGCCTTCTAGCACCCCCGCAGGCTTCACCAGAGACAACGGCCGGCGAGATGGTTCGCCGGCCGTGTCGTCGATACGCGTACGATCAGATTAGAAGTCCGCCTGCTTCGGAGCCCGCGGGAAGGGGATCACGTCGCGGATGTTCTTGATGCCGGTGACGTAGTTCACGGCGCGGTCGAAACCCAGGCCGAAGCCGGCGTGCGGCACGGTCCCGTAGCGGCGCAGGTCGAGGTACCACCAGTACGGCTCCAGAGGCAGGCCCATCTCGACGATACGCTTCTCGAGCACGTCGAGGCGCTCCTCGCGCTGGCTGCCGCCGATGATCTCGCCGATGCCGGGGGCGAGCACGTCCATGGCGGCCACGGTCTTGCCGTCGTCGTTCTGGCGCATGTAGAAGGCCTTGATCTCCTTCGGATAATCCATCACGACCACCGGGCGGCCCACGAGGTCCTCGCAGAGGTAGCGCTCGTGCTCGCTCTGCAGATCGCTGCCCCAGGAGACGGGGAACTCGAATGTACGGCCGCTCTTCTCGAGGTGGGCGATCGCCTCGGTGTACGTCATGCGTTCGAAGCTCGACTCCACGAACTTCTCGAGGCGCTCCACGCACGTGGGTTCGACGCGCTGGGCGAAGAACGCCATGTCGTCGCCGCGTTCGTCAAGCACGGCCTTGAAGACGGTACGCAGGAAGTCCTCGGCCAGATCGGCATCGTCGCGCAGATCCGCGAACGCGATCTCCGGCTCCACCATCCAGAACTCCGAAAGGTGCCGGCTCGTGTTGCTGTTCTCCGCCCGGAACGTGGGGCCGAAGGTGTAGACACGCGTCAGAGCGCAGCAGTAGGCCTCCACGTTGAGCTGTCCGGACACCGAAAGGAACGCCTCGCGCCCGAAGAAGTCCTCGCCCCAGTTCACATGCCCGTCCGGCATACGTGGCGGATTCACCGCGTCGAGCGTGGAGACGCGGAACATCTCGCCCGCGCCCTCGCAGTCGCTCGCCGTGATGATCGGCGTGTGGATCCAGTAAAAGCTGCGCTCGTGGAAGAAGCGGTGGATCGCCTGCGCCAGGCAGTTGCGCACCCGTGTGACGGCGCCGAAGGTGTTGGTGCGCGGGCGAAGGTGCGCCACCTCGCGCAGGTACTCCAGGCTGTGCTTCTTGGGCTGCAGCGGGTAGGTGAGCGGATCAGGGACGCCCCCCACCAGCTCGATGACGCTGGCCTGGATCTCGAGCGACTGGCCCTTGCCCTGACTCTCGACCAGCGTGCCCGTGCAGGCGACGGCGCAGCCGGCCGAGAGCGCCTTCACGTCGGTCTCGTAGTTGGCGAGTGCGCTGGGGGCCACGAGCTGGATGGGGTCGAAGCAGGTGCCATCGTGCACCTGCACGAAGCTGAGGCCGGCCTTGGAATCGCGCCGGGTGCGCACCCAGCCCTTCACCGTCACCTCGGTTCCGGCAGCCACGCGTCCGCGCAGCAGATCAACGATCCTCTCCCACGCCATCGGAACATCCTCACCGTTCGCAGCACCACGAGATTCGCCGGACCGCGCGGCCGGCGTCGAGGGAGCAAGATAACACGCACGCCCGCGAGCTACAACGCACGCCCCGAAAACGTCGAAAATTCGCCTCAAGAGATCCCTAGGATCGCCGATCGTGTCCCCAGGCAACCGGTCACCCTGACGGGAGGAAAACCATGCGCACCCTGATGATCGTTCTGGTCGCTGCAGTTCTGCTGGCGACTCCGGCCCTGGCCGAGCGGACTTATGACTACTACTGGCAGGTCGACGGCGCCACATTCCTGGGCTCCTTCGACAACTGCACGGGCGAACTGTCGTCCGACATGAACTTTCCCATGCACACCGGCTCCGCCCTGAAGCTCACGAAGACCATCAGCGTGACGGAGGGCTACTCGACGGGTTTCCTGGCGGCAGTCTGGAACCTCAACGAGGGCGACCAGGTCACCTACAGCTACTGGCGCTACGACGCCATCGTAGGCTATCCGCGCGTGCGCCTTTGGGCTCACTATAACGACGCCCTCGGCGCGCCCGACAACCGTAGCCATGACATGCTGGTCAACGATGGCCTGGCATACGGCAACAACTCCTTCGGGTACGAGTCGGGCTGGGAACAGGTCAGCTATACCTGGACCATGCCGGCCGGCCACGTGGGCCTGGTCATCGACTGTGTCATCTATGGCGACTACGGCTCCGAGGTCTACGTCGACGACATGTCGATCACCGTTCCGGACAACGCCTGCGTGCAGGACCCCGCCGTCTACCACGACGAGATGGGTTCCCCCACGGCCGTCGAGGCACAGACCTGGGGCACCGTGAAGGCTCTGTTCCAGTAGTCCGCACCGCGCGACCGGACGATCGGATGATGAGGCGAACAGGCGGCGGCCAGCGCATGGCCGCCGCCTCGCCGCATCTCGGGCAGCCCGGACGATCCGGCCTACATCGGCAGGCGATTCCCCTTGCCGTAGCCCGTCATCTCGGCGTAGCCGGCACCGTCGGGACCGCCGGCGCCGGCGGAGCTTACCCGCACCGCACCTTCCCAGTAGAACAGCCGGCCGGCCCGCTCGCTCACGTTTTCCTGATCGTCCACCGCGGCCGTGATCGCGAGATCCAGCCGCGCCGACGGGATCCGCAGGCGCCAGTCGACGGGATACGTGGCGTCCGTCGCCGCACTGTGCCAGCGGCGAGTCGGCGCCAGGTCCCAGTCGGAGGCCGTGAGGTCGCGGCGCGAACCGTCGGCGGCGAAGAGGCTCGCGTGCGCGAGGCTGGTGCTGCCGTCGGCGCGGCGCAGGCGGTAGATCATCAGATCGCGGCCGTCGTCGAGCTGGAGGCTGAACCAGTCCCAGCCCACCTGATCGGCGCCTAGCCGGCTCGAGAAGAATTCGCGGTCAAACCAGCTCGTACCGCGCACGACGAGGGTGTCGTCGCCCGCCGCCAGCGTGCCCGCAGTGGCGAGCCGCGTGATGCTGTAGTAGAGGCTGCCGGTGCCAGCGGCCGGGTCCTTGCGGCTGAAGCCACCATCGCCCTGCAATGCGATCGGGCGCAGGGGATCCAACCCGAGCGTGAACGCGAAGGCGCGCGGGACGTCGCCGGCGGCAATGTGGAACCCGCCCTCCCGTAGATCGATCTCCCAGCGGCCCGGCGTGCCGGCCGGCGCCACGGTCCACGCCAGTACGCTGTCGCCCGGCGCGCCGAAGCCGCCGAGGCCGGCCGCCGCGCGGTAGAGCACCTCGCTGAAGACATGGGTGCCACGGCTCAGGTCTGTGAGCGACGCGTGGCCCATGACGAGGTCGCTCGCCGCCCAGTCAGAGTCCAGATGCGGCGTCTGCGGGACCACGCCCACGCGAAACAGGGTGAACTGGAAGCCGAAGCGCCGGTCGGGATCGTCGATGGCGGCGAGCTGCCCGGTCACGTACCACCACTCCGTGCGGTAGCCGGGGTGCGCGTGGTGGTCTCGCGGAAACGCCCAGCGATACCCCGGCGCCGCCTGACGCCAGACCGGGGCCGCCGCGGCGAGCAACGCGAGGACCGCCATGGCAGCGAGCGCGGCGCGGCGGGTCATTGCAGATCCTCCCGGGTCAGCTCGGCCGCCGCGGTGCGGCTGCCGCGCAGCGCTGGCACGATGCTGGCCGCCAGCGCACCCGCGAGAACCCAGGCCGATTCGCGCAGCAGGTCGCCCACGGGCAGACCGAAGCGGATCGTCCAGCCGAAGTAGGCGCGGTTGATGAGCAGGATGAGGATAGCGGCGAGCCCGGCACCGCCGATGGTGCCGAGCAGCAGTCCCGCCAGACCCATGGCGCCGGCCTCGCCCACGGCAAGCCCGAATACCTGGCGTTGCGTGGCGCCGAGCGCACGATAGAGCGCCAGTTCGGCGGCCCGCTCGCGCGCCATGATCACCAGGGTGAGCGAGATGCCACACACCGCGATGAGCAGCGCCATCGCCTGCAGGATCCGCGTGATGGCGAAGGTCTGGTCGAAGATGCCCATCACCTCCTCGCGCAGGCGGCGATTGCTGCGAAAGACGAGCGGCCGTCCCGCGTAGGCGGCGCGCAGGGCATCGACCGTGTGTTCCACGTCCACGCCGGGGGCGACATACAGCGCGAGATTCGTGGCGCCGCCCGGCCCGTAGATCGCATCGAGAGTCGGACGCGTGACGAAGGCCGTGCCCGACTCCGTGCTGTAGTCGTAGCCCACGCCCACCACCTCGAGCGGCACCGGCCCGGATGGCCCGGCCACCCGCAGCGTGTCGCCGATACCGAGATGCGCCTTGCGCGAGAGAGGCTCGCTGATGAGCACCGTGCCGCCCTCCCGCAAGCGCCGCTCCACCGCCTCGCGCTTGCCGGCGAGCAGCGGCAGTCGTGCCGCCCACGCGTCAGACTCGCGGCCGAGACGCCGCATGCCGCTGATGAAGAGGCGACGCCCTTCCACCGTGCGCGCCGTGACGCGCCGTTGGACGTCGGCCCCCACGATGTCCGGAAACCCGGCGAGCGAATCGGCGAGCGCATCGCCGAGCACGGCCTGGCTCCCGCCCTGCACCCACGACTCGGTGGACACGTAGACGTCGGCCCGCAGTGTGAGCCCGATCCAGGTCTCGAGGGTGCGGCGGAAACTGCCGATCTGCAGCGTGATGCCCACCATCATCGTCACCGTCACGGCCAGCGCGGCCACGGCGAAGCTCGTCGACTGCAAGCGCACGGCGAGGTTGCGCAAGCTCAGCCGCCAGCCGAAACCGCCCGGACGCACGCGACCGCAGCCGGCCCGCAGTAGCCAGGGCGTCACCAGCGGCAGCAACGCGAGTAGGGCGATCGCCAGCACGAAGCCGCTCGCCTTGACGCGCGTGCCGAAACTGATGAACCAGACGAGCGTCACCGCAGCGAGCCCGAGCGCACCGAGCGCGAGGCGTGGCGCGGCCTTGCCCAGCTTTTCTTGCAGCCCCCCCGCGGCGAGCAGGGCGGCCGGATCGCGGCGGCTCATATCGGCCGCCGGCAACCATGCACCCAGCAGCGCGCCACCCACGCCCACGGCCACCGCCACACCCGCGAGGACGGGCGGAAACGTGAGCTTCTCGATCGCGCTGAGCAGGTAGATGTTGGTGAGCGTGCTGCTCACCGTGGCGACGTTGGCGCGGGCAGCGAGGTAGCCGAGCGGCAGGCCGAGCGCCGTGCCCGCCAGCCCCAGCATGCCGGCCTCCACGAGGATGAGTCCGAGCACCTGGCGCCGCGTGCCGCCCAGAGTGCGCAGCAGGCCGAACTCGCGGCGGCGGCGCACGAGGGAGGCATGGATGGCGGTGAAGATGAGGAACACGCCGACGAAGACGCTGATCAGGCTCAGGGCCGTGAGATTGAGCCGGAAGGCGGCCAGCAGACCGGCCGCATCCTGGTCGCGCTGATCGGGCGTGACCACGCGCACGCCGGGACCGAGGACGGCCTGCAGCCGTGACTGCGCGCGCGCGACGTCCACGCCCTCGCGCACCGTGAGATCGATCTGCTGGATGCGCCCGCGCCGTCCGAACATCGCCTGCGCCTGCGCGATGTCCATGAGCGCCATCTTGCCGCTGGCCAGGGGCGCAAGCCGGCGAAAATCGACGAGTGCTCCCACGTGCAAGCACCACGCGCGGCTGCCGCTGCTGATGGCGATGGTGTCACCCTCGGCCAGGCCGTGCGCTGCCGCGAACCGGGGCGTGATCGCCACCCAACCGGGCTCCGTGAGCGCTGCGGCGAGCGCGTCGGGGGCCGGGGTAGCCCCGATCTCGCGCACCCGCTCGGCGGAGATCGGATAGCGCACGGGGGCAAAGAAGTCGATGCCGATCACCTCCAGGTACTCGGGCGAGCCCGGCGTGCCGGTGTGGGTTACGGCCACCGGCGTGTGCGTGAGCGGCCAGGCGGTGGCGACATCGCGATCGGCGAGCACCGCCACGAGCAGGGAGTCGGCCAGGTCGGGCCCCTGGCCGAGCACCGTGAGGTCGGCATCGCCGCTGACGGCCTGCACGCCGCCGCTGAACGCGGCCAGGGCGCTCTGGTTGATCGTCTGGATGCACACCACCGACGCCACGCCGAGCGCCACGCCCACCACGGTGAGCGCATACAGCGTGCGCGAGCGGCGCAAGAGCGCGGGGAAGGCGCGGCGCAGATAGGCGATCACGAGGCGTCCGCCGGACGGGTCTGCGGGTCGGCGGCATCGATATGCAACACGCCGCTGTGCAGATGCCACACCTCATCGGCCAGCGCCGCTTGCTCGGCGCTGTGCGTGACGAAGAGCAGCGACGCCCCCTCCTGCCGCACGAGGCGCAGCAGCAGGTCCATCACGAGGCGACCGTTCTCGTCGTCGAGGTTGCCGGTGGGCTCGTCCGCCAGCACGAGCGGGGCCCGCATGAGCAGAGCGCGGCACAGCGCCACGCGCTGCATCTCGCCGCCGCTGAGGCGGCTCGCGCGGTCTTCGGCATGAGCGACCAGGTCGACGCGCGCCAGCAGGTCGCGCGCCCGCCTGCGCAACGACGCGGCGGCGTCGCCGGCGATCCAGCCAGGCAGCAGCACGTTGTCGAGCACCGTGAGGTGCGGCAGGAGATGGAAGAACTGGAAGAGGAGCCCGACCTGACGCCGGCGCAGAAGCGTGCGCTCGCGCTCACCGAGCCGGGCGAGGTCCCGGCCGCCCACCTCCACGCGCCCGCTGGTCGGCACGTCGATGCCGGCGGCGAGATGCAGCAACGTCGACTTCCCGCTGCCGCTGCGGCCCACCAGCGCCACCGCGGCACCGGCCGGCAGGGCGAAGGTCACGTCACGCAGCACGTCCCGGCGCCGGCCGTCCGGCAGCGAAAAACTCCGGCATACGCGATGACATGCGAGAGCCACGTCGCTCATCCTCACCTCCGGCGGCCGCGCGGCGCGGATCGCCGCGCGGCGTGGAAGTTAGCACGGACGACCGGGCCCGGCATCCCATCACGCCGCACTCGCACCCACCAGCACGGTCACGATCCGCGCCAGCAGGATCAGTGTGATGATGTCCATCGTCGTCGAGTGTTTCGCGTCCTCGATCGTCTCTGTGATCGTCTGTACCGTCGAACGTCTCCATCGTCAGCGCTTGATGATCCGCACGGCCGTCGTACGCGCAATCATCGCGCGTCCTTGACATTATATAGACATTACCGGACACGCCGAGGACAGGCCGCAGGATAGATCAAGAAGAGAAGAATGGTTGTTTTTACTCAAAAAAAAGAACTTACGAGAAATTCAGCCCGGATATTCCGAGGCGTTCGCCGAGTCCGCGCTTGATCCGTGTCCACAGGTTGTCTACCTTAACCTGTCCACGGCGCAACTCCGATCGAATCCCGCGCCGCGGATACGAAGGAAGTCGATATGCTGCGACCGAGCGAGATCTCGGTGGCCATCGTGGGAGCCGGCGTCGCCGGGCTGAACTGTGCCGCGCGCCTCATGAGCATTGGCACGCGCGTGCGGCTGTACGACCGGGGACGAACCCCCGGCGGCCGCGCCAGGCGGCGGCGCGAGGGACCGTGGCGGTTCGACCACGGCGCGCCCGAACATGCCGAGCTGGTACGACGCCTCGCGGCCGGGCTCGCGATCGAATCGAGCACCCGCATCACGAGCCTCGCCACCGATGCCGCAGGACGCTGGTATCTTACGCGCGACGGTGGTCCCGTCGCCGACACCTATGACTTCGTCGTACTCGCCATGCCGCCGGAGCAGGCGATCCCGTTGCTCGTCGAGACCCCCGGCCTCGCGCGCGTGGTGGCCCGGGTGAAACTCGAACCGCGCCTGGCGACCATGGTGGGGTTCCCGCGGACACTGGCCAGCACCCCCTCCGAGTGCATTCCCGCGTCCGGACCGCTCGCGTCGGCCCGCCGGCAGGTGCTGCACGGCTCCGCGCCAGCGGGAGACGCCTGGGTTCTCCAGGGTACAGCCGAGTTCAGCCGGGACAATCTCGAGTGCGACCTCGAGACCGTGGCCCGCCACCTCCTGCATGCATTCGCGGACGAGGTCGGGTCTCTGCCCCCGACCTCCTACCTGCGCGGACACCGCTGGCGTTACGCCCGGACGGACCATCCCCTGGGCATGGACTGCCTCTTTGATTCCACGCGCGGCATTGGAGTGTGCGGCGACTGGTGCCGCGGCGATGACGTGTTCGCGGCCCTGCTCAGCGGCCGCGCCATGGCGGCCCGCATCGCCGCCACGCACGAACTCCCGCACATCCTCGACGAACGTCTCAGCCGAGAGACGGTGGCGTAGGCCGCGGTCGCAGGCGCCCGCCGAAACGCTGCAACGCGCGTCCCGCCCGGGATCCGGCCGAGACGGTGTCCTCGGCAAGGGTGGCGGTCGCGGGCAGCAGCACCGCCGTGAGGAATGTGGAGACGAGCAGTCCGCCCATGATCACCAGGGCCATCGAGTAGTAATAGACGCCACCGAGGCTCGGCTTCTGCACGACGATGGGCACGAGGCCGATGAGCGTGGTGACCGCTGTCATGATGATGGGGCGCAAGCGCTCGCGGCCTCCGCGGAGCATGGCGGCATGGCGCGCCATGCCGCCTCGCCGGTAGTAGTTGATGTGCTCCAGCATGACGATGCCGTTGTTGACGACGATGCCGATGAGCAGGAGCAATCCGATGGCCGCCGGCTGGTCGAAGTCGGTCTTCGTCAACCACAACGTCCAGAACGCGCCGGATAGCGCGAACGGCAGGGCCACCATGAGCGCCACGGCCTGCGGCACGGATTCGAAGAGTCCCGCCATTACGGCGAACACCAGCAGCAAAGCGAGCAGCAGGTTCGTGATGAACTCGTGCGACTGTTCCTGGCGCTGCTCGACCCAGCGGCCGAACGTCCAGCCGTAGCCATAGGGAAAGTTCATGCCGGCCATGACCCGGCGTACCTCGTCCATGTAATGGTCCGTGGTGCCGTCGCGGAAACGCCCGCCCACCCAGATGCTCGTCTTGCGATTGTCGCGCTGGATGCGCTCCGGACTCGGTACGGGCGTGAACGCGGCGATGGAGGCCAGCGGTACCTTCTCCCCCGCATCCGTGTACAGGGGCAGGTTCTGGAGCTGCGCCACGCTCTCGTCCGCACGTTCGTCGAGAGTGAGCATCATCTCGCGCTCCCCCTCCGGGGCGCGGAAGCGTTGCAGGCGACGCCCACGATAGGTGAGGCCGATCGTCTGGCCGACCTGATCGGGCGTCAGCCCGTAGCGCACCGCGAGATCGCGATCGACCTCCACGTGCATCTCCTGCGCCGCATCCTGCTCGCGCGTGCCGACATCGAGCAGACCGGGTATCGTCTCCAGCCGCTGCACGGCCTGCTCCGCGAGGGTCTGGAGCACGCTCGTATCCTCGCCGTAGACGGCGAAGCCTACCCGCTTGCCACCGCCGTGCCGCCAGCCCTGTGTATTGTCCTCGATCCGGCACTCCACGCCGGGAATCTGGGGCACCATGGCGCGTAGCTGGGAGCGCATGTGGCTCAGCGTCGCCTCGTTGGCATCGCCCTCGGGCGGATAGAAGCGCAGCATCGACCAGCGATCGCTCCAGAACGCATAGATTGCCCGTACGTTCAGCTCGTCCTTGTGCGGCGCAAAGACATTCTCGATGCGGGTGATCATCGCTTCCTTCTGGTCGAGCGCCACCTCCTCGCTGAAGCGCACCTGCATCTGTACGAACATCTCGGCGTTCTCCGCCCCGAAGTTCTTGTCGACGTGCTGGAACGGGTACCAGGTGGAGGCAAGCATGGCCACGCCCACGACCGGCGTGAGCCAACGGTGGCGCAGGAAGAAGCCGAGGGTGCGCTCGTGGCGGACCTCCAGCCCCCGCATGAAGCGGTCCTTGGGGCGCGGCTGCGCCTGGATGACCAGGCTGGTCGCCAGCGGGATGAGCGTCTGGCTCACGAAGAGCGACGCCAGCAGGGTGAGGCACACCGTGATGCCCAGCTCGCGCAGGTAGACGTTCATCTGGCTGGGCTTGTTGAAGATCAGCGGCAGGAACACGATGACCGAGGTGAGCGTGGCGGCGGTCACGGCCACCGACACCTCGCGCGAGCCGCGCAGCGACGCCTCGCGCCCGGGCATCCCTTCCTCGCGATAGCGGAAGATGTTCTCCATCACCACGACGGCGTTGTCCACCAGCATGCCGATGCCCACGATCAGCCCCAGCAGCGTGAGCGTGTTCATGTTGCCGCCGCGCGCCCAGATGACACCGCAGGTGACGATGAGGGAGAACGGGATGCACGCCGTGGCCACGAGCGTGGACGAGACGCGGCGCAGGAACGCGAAGAGCACCAGCGCCGCCAGCACGGAACCGAAGATGCCCGTGAAGGTGAGATCGCGCAGCGTCTTGCGGATCTCGGCGCCCTGGCTGAACCAGGTGATGAACGTGACACCCTCGAGCTCGGGGTCGTCGTCGAGGGCCGCGATGCGCTTCTGCAGCGCGTCGCACACGGTCACGGTGTTGGCCTTGCTCTCCTGGGTGACGGTGACGCCAATGGCGAAATCGCCATCCAGATGTCGACCATAGTCGAGCGGCGGCTCTGTGTAGCGCACGTCGGCCACGTCGCGCAGGCGCAGCCCGTCGCCGCGCAGCGGCAGGTTGGCGATCTCGTCGACCGTGGCGAAGGCGCCCACGGTGCGCACGGTGAAGCGCGTAGCCCCATCGGTGACTCGGCCCAGCGACATGTCGAAGTTGCTGCCGCGCAGGATGCGCGCCACGTCGCGCACGTCGATGCGGTGCAGCTCCAGATCGGCGATGCGCAGGTTGATGCGTACCTCGCGCTGCCGCACCCCGTCGAGCCGCACGGTGGCCACGCCCGGCACGCGCTCGAGCGGGCGGATGATCTTGCGTTCGAGCAGATCGTAGCTCTCGCTCAGGTTGCGTTTGCTCGACAGGCGCCCTTCCAGGATGGGCATCTCGTCTTCCTGCCCATCCCAGCTCCGGCTCAGCTGGATGTCGCCGATGTCCTCGGGCAGGTCGCCGCGGATGCGGTCGATGCGATCCCACACCTCGGCGCGGGCCAGGTGCAGGTCGGTGCCCGCGGCGAACCCGAGCCGCAGGCGGCCGCCGTCGGAATCGCAGTTCGACCACATCTCCTTCAAGCCCGTCACCGAGCCGACTGCGTCCTCGAGCGGGCGCACGATCATGCGCTCCACCTGTTCAGGCGACGCGCTGGGATAGCTGGCCTGGATGAAGAGCTCGGGCTCCTCGAAGTCGGGCATGAAGGCGAGCGGCAAACGCGTGAGCGCCACGGCACCCAGCACGACCATGCTGACCAGGATCGTCAGCATCGCGACGGGGCGGCGGATCGCGATTTCGGGCAACGTCACGTCGGCCTCACTCGGCGGTGCGGGATGGACTCAAGTTAGGCGTCTGGACCGGGCGATCGCAACCATGGTGCGAATGAATCCCTACGCAGGCCGTAACGCGATGTTCCCGCCGCGATGTTCCCGCCGCTTGCTGCCCTCCCGCCGATCTGCGATGATCCCAGCCGTTCCCGTCGCCGCCCCATCGCCCGCCCCGCCCGGAGGCTGAAATGAGCCGCGAGCATCGCGACCGTCTGCTTGTGGTGGCGCTCGTGGGGTGCGCGGCCTGGTTGCGCATCTGGCACCTCGGACAGGGGCTGCCCGACTTCGTCGAGGAAGCCATCCCCTTGCGCCGGGCCATGGCGATGGGTGGCTGGCAGGCGGGTCATGTCGATCTCGATCCACGGTTTTTCAATTACCCGTCCCTCGTCATCTATCTCGAGCTCGCGCTGGTGCGCCTGCAGATTCTCGTGAGCACGCTGGGCGGGCATCTGGCGTCGGCGGCCGATTTCTGGGTGCGTTTCCAGACCGACCCCACGGGTCCCGTGCTGCTGGCGCGGGGTCTCAGCGTGGCTGCTGATCTTGCCGCCGTGGTGGGTGCGTGGCGCGTAGCCGAGCGCCTGCGCCCCGGCGCGGGTCTGCTCGCCGGCGTCGTCGTGACCTTTGCCGGCGTTTCGATCGCGATCGCCCGTCTCGTGCAGGTGGATCCCGTGCAGGGGGCCCTGATGATCTGGGCCGTCGAGCGCTTGCTCGCCTTCCTGACGCGGGGAGGCCGCGGGAGGCTCGCCGGCGCCATCGTGCTCATCGGCCTCACGGCGGGCGCGAAGTACCCCGGCGGGTTGCTCGTCGTACCGCTGGGGTGGGTGCTCTGGCGACGCGAGGGACGGCGCGGCCTCGCCCTGGCGCCGATCGCGGCGGCCGGCTGCGTCCTGGTGTTCCTCGCGACGACGCCGTACGCGCTGCTGGATCCGGGCGCGTTCTGGCGCGACGTCGGTTTCGAACGCAGCCACATGGCCACGGGGCACCTGGGCACGGAAGGATCGCTGGGGGCCGCATTCGCCGCCTCCACGCTCGTGCGCAACCTGGGCCTGCCGCTGATCATGCTGGCGCTGGGCTTCCTCGTGGCCACTCTGCGGCGCGCGCGCCGGACTGCGGCCGCGGCCGACATGACCGTGGCCCTGGCGTGGTTGCCCCTGGTGTGCGCGGTCGCCCTGGCACGGATGCAGGCCGAGCGCTACCTCGTGCCGCTCGTCCCCCTTATTGCCGTGATGGGCGCCGCCGCGGTGGCGGATCTCCTCGCGCGACCGTCCCCCTGGCATGTGCTGGCCACACCGGGATGGCGCCGCGCCGTGCACGTGCTGGGCGTGTTGGTCTGCATCCCGGTGGTATGGCACGGGTTTCCGGTCGCCGCAGCGGGACGCGGCCATACCCAGATCCAGGCCCGGCGCTGGCTCGAGGCCCACGTCCCCGACGACCGGATCATCGTGGCCGAGCCCTACACCGCCGCCGTTCCCAACGAGTTCGACGACGCACGCGTGCTCGCCCACCCGGCCTGGGCGCAGGCGAGCGACGGCGTGCGCAGCGATTACCTCGCCGCTCCGCGCCACGCCTTCGTGTCGCTTCCGCTGGTGGTGAGCGGATCGGTCGACGTCGACGTCGTCGATCTCGCGGGCCGGCCTGCCACGATCACGCTCTTCCCTCATGCCGACGCCATCAATGCGGTGTTCTACACGCCGCAACTCATCGCGGGCGTGGCCTACGCGGTCGTGAGCGACGCCGTCCGTGGCCGCCATCGGGCCGATCCGGCGCGCTATCCGCGCCAGGTGGCGTTCTACGCGCTGCTCGATCGCACGGCTGTGGTGGCGCAACGCTTCGTCCCCGGCCACGGCATCGCCGGACCGACCATCACCGTGTACAGCCTCGGCGACGCCTTCGGCAAGGCGATCGGCCCGCGGCTCGACCCTCTGTGGTGGACGGAGGTCGTGCCACTGGCGTTTCGCCGCCAGTTCGAGAACACGGCCGTGCCACCCGCGCACCGCTGCGGCGCGGCGCCCCGCTGCACCGACGGCCGGCCCTCGCCATGGGTCGTGGGACTCCGCCCGCCCTTCGCCCACTTCGTGGCGCCGTTCCTTAGGCGCCTCGCCGCCGCCCAGCTCGCAGCGGCGCACCCGGCGGCGGCCCGCCAGCTCGCCACGGCACTCGCCGTATCGGATCCGGACGACCCGCGGGGCACGCAGCTCTACGTGCAGGCGAGCCTCGCGGCCGGCGATCGCGAGGCCGCCATCAAGGCTCTGGATTACGCCATCAAGCGCAACGACACCGGCGGCGGCGCCGCCGACCGCCTGCGGCTTGCGACGGTCCTGCACGAGATGAACCGCGATCCCGAAGCGGCCCGCGTCCTGCTCGACCTGCTGCGCGCCCCCGATGTCCCCGACAGCCTCGCCCGCGCCGCCCGCGATCTGCAGCGCCACCTGGCCCCCGACTAGCCGTCCGCGGCACGCCGCGATTTTCCGTCGACAACGCCACGTGGCTGGGGTAGGATGGCCTCACATCTGGGGGTTCTACTTTGTGCTTTTCTCGAATCCCGAGGCTATCGGGGGAGGTTCATTGATGAAACGACAGCTATTGCTAGTACTTGCGGCGAGTCTGTTCGTCCTGAGTATTCCGGTCGTCGCCCTTGCGGACGCGTCGATCGTGCAGCTCTGGTGCCATGCGCCGGACGATACGCCGAACATCGTGGAAGTGCATTTCTCGGTGGTCAATTACAGCACCGATGAGCCGATCTGCGGCTTCTCGCTGCGCTCGGAGCCGTTCCCGCCGTACGACGGCTGCGTGCCGCTGTGGCTGCAGGACACGCCGGGCTGGACGGGATCGCTCAATGCCATGGGTGGCGCCGACTGGACGGCCGACGCCGGCCACTGTATCACCGCTCCGAACATGGACGGCGAGTTCGTGATCGCGTTGCCGGATCCCGACAACACCTTCTGCTGTTACGTGGCGCAGTACCTCGACGCCGCAGGCAACGTGCTGGTCGAGCAGGAGGAGTGCTTCTACTGTTCCGTGGTGCCGACCGAGTCCACGGACTGGGGTAGCATCAAGAGCATGTATCGCTGAGAACGCGGAACGAGTTCGCGGACCCAGTGAGTCGCGCAGGGGCGGTTCCGGCAGGAACCGCCCCATCTCGTATCATCACACCCCGCACGGGAGACGGCCATGACCGATGGCCCAGGCACGCTCGCTGTCGCCCTGGTCCAGCTCGACGCCGGTGAGGACGTCACCGTCAACGTGGCCCGCGCCGAAGCTCTTGCGCGCGACGCCATCGCCGGTGGTGCGCGACTCGTCGTGCTGCCCGAGATGTTCCACTTCCGCAGCACGGGCCAGCCCGCGCGTCTGCCCGGCGAGACGATCCCCGGCCCCTCCACCCGTGGACTGCAGAAGATCGCGGCCAATGCGGGCGCCGCCATCCTCGCCGGCAGCGTATGCGAGCGCGTCGGGGACGACTTTCGCGTCTACAACACGTCGGTACTCATCGCCCCCGACGGCGGCATCGCGGCCACATATCGCAAGATCCATCTCTTCGACGTGGAGATCGACGGCACCGCCATCCGCGAATCCGACTGGTACCACGCCGGCGACACCACCGCGTGCGCCGACGTCCTCGGCCACCGCCTCGGCCTGAGCATCTGTTACGACCTGCGCTTCCCCGAACTCTACCGCCGCCACGCCGACGCGGGCGCCGACCTGCTCGCCGTGCCGGCCTCCTTCACCGCCACCAGCGGGGCCGCCCACTGGGAGAGCCTGTTGCGCGCCCGCGCCATCGAGAACCAGGCCTTCGTGCTGGCCCCCAACCAGACCGGCTCCGGCTCGGGTGGCGTGAAGACCTACGGCAACAGCCTGATCGTCGACCCCTGGGGCATGATCCTCGCCCGCGGGAGCGACGACGGCACGGAGATCATCACTGCCACCCTCGACTTCGACCGACTCACCGAGGTGCGACGGAGATTGCCCGCGCTGGGGCATCGGAGATTGGGGTGAGGAGTGAGGGCAGGTCAGCCACGGGCTTGTTGCAGGAGGACCTGGCTGGTGATGCGGTCCAGTGCCTTACCGAGCGGTTCCTCCTCGATGCCCGAGAATGAGAGGCGCACGTGGTGGGAGTAGCGGTCATCGCCGAAGGCGGTACCGGGGATGACGGCCACACCGGCGTCGAGGAAGGTCTGGAGCAGGTGGTCGCCTGGCTTCGTGCCCGTTGGTGCCGGCGCCACGCGGTTTGCGAGATCGAGAAAGAAGTAGAAGGCGCCCTCGGGCTTGTAGAGGTGGTCGCCGAGCACGGGACGCAGGCGGTCGAAGATGAGGTCGCGGCGGCGGCCGAAGCGTGCGAGCAACTCACGCAGCCACACGTCGCGATCGTCGCGTGCGGTGAGCGCCACGGCGAAGGCTTTCTGGATGAAGGGCACGACGCCGGCCGTCTGCGTGTACTCGCCCAGGGTGAGCCGCTGCATCAACTCCGCGTCGCGGCACACGGTGTAGCCGATGCGAAAGCCCGTGGCCGCGTACGATTTCGAGCAGGTGAACACGGCAAAGATATGGTCGCCGGGGAACTCGAGCATGGTCACGTGGCGCGCATCGCCGTACACGAAGTCCTTGTACGCCTCGTCTGACACGATGCGCACACCGTGCTGGCGGCATAGCGCGTCGATGCGCGTCAGCTCGTCGCGCGAGAACACCTTGCCCGTGGGATTGTGCGGCGAATTGAGGTAGAGGATGTCGGCATCGGCGAGCTTGCGGTCGAGTTGCGCGAAGTCGACCTCGAGTGCGCCGGCGCGCTCCACCAGGGCCACCGTGTCGAGCGTGAAATCGGCATAAGGGAAGATGTTCTCCAGCACGCAGCTCCAGGTGGGCGCGAAGGCCAGCACACGGCCCCCCGCGAAGAGTCCGAAGACGAGTTGCAGCCCCTCCTGTCCTCCGTACGTGCACAGCACGTGCTCGCGCGCGATGCCGGTGATCCCCATCTCTGCGAGATGCGCGATCACCGCATCCTTGAAGAACGGCTCACCACCGGATTTGGGATAGCGCGTGAGCCCCGCATCGATCGCCGCCTTCGCCGCCTTCACCACGAAGCCCGGCGTCGGGTCGGCCAGCTCCCCCCGCTGCAGGAACGCGAATCGCTCGCCGGTGCGCCCTTCCCACCGCGGTGCCACGTCACGGATGCGCTCGCTGATCTCGACGATCGGCGACAACCCGATGCGGGCGAAGTTCGGATTCACCGCTTGGCCTCCTGCTAGGGGGTATCATGGGGCGTGATGGGAATCGGCGGCCTTCGAGCAAGCCAGGCGGTCGCCGACCCCCATCACACCCCATGATACCTGCGCCTACGGGAGGAAGCCACGGGGCATCTCACTCGTGGTCGGAGCTCGTTCGATGCGACGAAATTCGTGTGCTTCCAGGCGGCGGCTGACCTCAGGCGATCGCCCCCTTGGCTCCGGCCAGGCGGCGCAGCACGCCGAGCTGGCCGCAGTGGTACGATTCGTGGAACACGAGGGTCACCAGCAGGGAGCCACACGTCTCGTCGTCGCGGCCACCAGGGCTGATGGGGGCCTTGGCGACCAAGAACTCGCTGGCGAGGGCGGCAATGCCGGCTTTCAGGGGTTCGGCAGTGGCCGCGAAATCTTTCTTCATGGTCGAGAGCGGCACGGTGTCGGTCGCATCGACGATGGGCGGCGAGCCGCGGCGGTAGCGATCGTAGCGATCGGCCGGGAAGGGGCACGCCTGACCGAGCAAGGCGAGCGCGCCGCCACGGGCCTGGACGATGTGGCCGGCGACCCAGTTCACGCAGTTGCCGCCGGGGGCCGGCTGGACGAGGGCGTCGTCGTCCGACAGTCCCTCCAAGTTCACCTCGAACGTGTAGGAAATAGCGCCATACTGGAGCGACAGCGTCCACTGCAAGGTCTCGATATCCATGACTTACTCCCCATCGTCGGGTGTGGGTGGTTTCTGACTGGTTACGCGCCGGATCGCGTCCAGCACGCGTACGAAGGCCTGACGTTCGTCTGAAGAAAGCTCGGCATCGAGCGCAGCCTCGAACGCCTCGAGCCGCACCCGCAGGCGGGTGGCCGCGTCGCGCCCCGAGTCGGTGAGATCGACGACGAATGACCGCCGGTCCTCAGGATTGACGGACCGCACGACCTGCCCGGCCCCCTCCAGCCGATCGACCATGCCCGTCACCGTCGACTTGTGCAGCCCGAAGATCGAGACGAGATCGCCGATCGGTACCGGCGCGTAGCTCCCCAGGTAGCTGAGCATATGCGCCACCCCAGCCGGCACGCCCTCCGCCGCCGCCTCCCCCGCGAGATGACCCTGGATCTGTCGCGTCGCCCGATGCCACGGACTGAGGTAGCGCAGCGCGGGATGGATCGGGATACGCGATGCCTTCTTTTTGTTCATTTTCGTACTATACGATTACGAACAAAATCCGCAACTCCCGCCGGTCGGACCCTACCGGTACCGAGCGTAAGGCCCGAGCGCGACCTCGCGGACGATGCATGTCGTCTTTCTCCTCCGTTTCTCGTTTCTCCCCATGACCGCGATCACGAGGCCCGCACCGGCACGACGGTCGGGAGCTTCGCCACCTGTTTCCCGGAGGTACCGCCATGCCCCGCCGTTCCAGCACCCGTGCGCCGATCCTGCGCGGGACGCTCGCCATCCTGTTCTGCGTGTTCGCGACCGCGAACGGTCGCGCCACCGTCACCGGCGCCTGGATCGCGGAGGGTGACCAGGTCGACGCGAACTTCGGCAAGGTCGTCGGCACGGCCGGCGACGTGAACGGCGACGGCTACTCGGACGCCATCGTCGGCGCGCCCGGCGCCGGCGGCGGCCTGGGTGCGATCTACGTGTTCCACGGCGGTCCGGTAGGACTGGGCGCCGACCCCGACTGGACGCTGACGGGCAACGGCGACGGCATCGGCGGCTCGGCCGCCACGGCCGGGGACGTGAACGGCGACGGGTACGACGACCTGCTCGTCGGCGCCGGTCTCTACAGCGACGGCGAGCAGTTCGAGGGGCGCGTGTCCCTGTACCTGGGGGGAGCCGACGGCCTGCAGTCGACGCCGGTGTGGTCCGTGGAATCGAACGGGGTGCTTGCCCGCCTGAGTGTCGTGGCGTCGGCCGGAGACTTCGATGGCGACGGGTACGGCGACGTCCTCGTCGGCGCGCCCGGCTGGAACTCGGAGGCGGGCAAGATCTGGCTCTACGGCGGCGACCCGAGCGGGGTCCCGCACGAGATCCTGTCCCTCGAGGGTTCTCCCGGCGACAACTTCGGGTCCGCGTTCGCCGCCGGCGACGCCAACGCCGACGGCTACGACGACGTGCTGATCGGTGCGCCGACCGCGGGCTACGTCCGTTTCGTCTTCGGCTACGACCAGGGCCCCGTCACCTCCGGCACGCTGCTGGGTCCGAACGGATCGACCGGGAAGTTCGGGCGATCGGTGACCACAGCCGGCGACGTCGACCTCGACGGCTACTGCGACTTCGTGGTCGGCGCACCCCAGGACAGCGTCGGCACCGGCTGGCAGGAAGGCGTGATCTACCTCTACCGCGGCAGCGCCACGGCCTGGTTCGGCAACGCGCCCGCCTGGTCGTACGACTCCAACGTGGCCGGCGCCCAGCTCGGCTTCACGGCGGCCTGCGCCGGCGACGTGAACGGCGACGGGCGTCCCGACCTCGCCGTCGGTGCTCCCTTCCTCGCCAACGGCAACGTCTTCGAGGGCCGCGGCTACCTCCTCTACGGCAACGCGACCGCTTACGACACGGGGTCCCTGGCCTGGGTCGCGGAGGGCGACCAGGACCACGCGACGTTCGCCCTGGCGATCGGCACGCCCGGCGACGTGAACGGCGACGGGTTCTCCGACCTGATCGCCGCGGCGCCGGGATTCGACGACCCGGATTCCGACGAGGGGCGCGTCGCCGTCTGGCACGGCGGCGCCGACATGCCCACGTACCACTCGGCGGACACCGAGGGGAATCAGGAGCTGGCCGAGTACGGTTCCGCGCTCGCCCTGGGCGACTTCAACGGCGACGGCTACGACGAATACGTGGTCGCGACCGGTCAATACCAGCTTGGGTCGCCGCCCCAGGCGTCCGGCGCGGTCTGGATCTACCCGGGTCGGCCTGGACTCGCGTCGACCGTGCCGTCGATGATGCTCACCCTGATCAACGGCGCGAACCACTTCGGCGCCGACGTGGCCGGCGTCCACGACGTCGGCGGAGACGGCTACGACGACCTGCTGGTCGGGGCGCCCGGCACGGGCGGCGGCCAGGGCGCCGCCCACCTCTTCCGCGGCAGCGCCGCCGGCATCGCCCCGCCCCCCGTCTGGACCGCGACCGCTCCGGAGGGCGGCGAGTTCGGCCACGCGGTCGCCTCGGCCGGCGACGTCAACGGCGACGGCTATCCGGACGCCCTCGTCGGGGCGCCGTACGTCGATCAGAGCGACCTCGACGAAGGCGCGGCCTACCTGTACCTCGGCGGACCCAGCGGCCTTTCCGGTACGGCCGCCTGGACGGCGCACGGTGACGCGGGCGGGGCGCTCTTCGGCTGGGACGTGGCCGCAGTCGGCGACGTCAACGGCGACGGCTACGGCGAGATCGCGATCGGCGCGCCGGGCTTCCTGGTCGGCACGGGGACGGGCCGGGTCTACGTCTACTTCGGCGGCCCTGGGGGCATCGCCGATATCGAACCTTGGATCTGTAGCGAGACCAGCGGGTCCAGCGAGACCGGATTCGCCGTGGCCGGAGGCGACTTCGACGGGAACGGATTCTCCGACATCGTGGTCGGATCCCCGGGCTGGCAACAGGGTGGGATGGGCCAGGGTCGGGTCGCGGTGTACCTCAGCGACGGGGTCTCCCTCGCCGCCACGCCCGCCTGGTTCCGGATCGGGCCCCAGTCCGGCGGTCGGCTCGGCCACGCCGTGGCGGCGGCCGACCTCGACCTCGACGGCGTCGACGAGGTCGTGGCAAGCCAGCCGTACGTCTGGGACGGTCAGGAAGAGGAGGGCCAGGTGCTGGTGATCCGCCCGGCGACGGGCGAACTCGTCTGGGCGGCCGACGGGAACGCGCCGCTGGCCTGGCACGGCCTCGCGGTCGCCACCCGCGGCGACGTGAACGGCGATGGCTTCCCCGACATCCTGACCGGTGCGCCCGGCCAGGAAGACCCCCTGGTACACGAGGGTCTGGCGCATCTCTGGCTCGGCAACGGCGGCTTCCTGTATCGCTTCTTCGACATCATCCCCGGCGCCGACCGCCGCGTGCGGCTGCGGACGGCCGACGACGCGCGGGCCATCGGGCTTCTGGGCGGCGTCGACGCCGGTCAGGTCCTGGTCGCGGCGAACGGCCGCACGCCGATGGGCCGCGCGGACGTCTCGCTCGAACTGGAGGTCAAGCCGGCCGGTGTGCCCTTCGACGGCAGCGCGACGGTCGTCACCCCGTTCTCAGACACCGGTTTGCCGACCGCGGGGGGCGGCAGCTTCGCCGAGCTGGCAGCCACAGCCTCGGCGCTGATTCCGCAGGAACGCTACCGCTGGCGCGCCCGCCTGCGCACGACCGACCCGCTGGCCAAGCGGTCGCCGTGGTTCACCGATCCCGGCAACAATGTCAGCGAGTTCGATTTCCGGACCGCGCTCGATCCGACCGCGGTCGACGACGGGACGAGCGTCGGCGTGAGCCCCTCGCTCGTGGTCTCGTTCGCCGCGCGCCCGACCCCGTTCTCCGATGCCAATACCATGCAGTTCGACCTGGCGCGCGCCGGCCGGATCCGGGTGGCGATCTACGACCTCGCCGGCCGCCGGCTCGCGGTGCTGGCCGACGGCTACCGCGAGGCCGGCACCCACCAGGTCCGGTGGCGAGGGACCGAGGACTCCGGTCGGCGGGTCGCCTCCGGGGTCTACTTCGGGGTGATCGAGTCGGACCGGGAGCGGCACGTCCGGCGGCTCGTGGTGGCGCGGTGAGCGCACGCCGCGTCCGGTGAACCTCGCGAGGTCCCGGGTCGCCCGGCGTCAGCCCCCCAGGCGCGACAGGGCGGCGCGGGCTTCGATCAGTCTCGGTTCGTCGGGCGGCAGGTCCGCGGCATAGGCCGCGACGGCGGATTCGAGCAGCGCCCGCGCGGTCTCGCGGTCGCCGGTGCCCGCGAGGACGAGCCCCAGTTCACGGCCCGCATCGGCGATGTCCACGGCGGTCGCCCCGGGATCCTGCCGGCGTCGCGCGAGCGCCTCGCGCAGCACCGGCGCGGCTGCCGCGAGGTCGCCGCCGAGACGCAGGGCGCGCCCCGCATTGACCAGATCCTTCGGGCCGAGCGGATCGCGAGCCGCGCCGCACCGATGGCGGCGGGCGAGCAGGTGCCGGTAGTGCGCATTGGCCTCGGCGAGCCGACCCGCCCGCAGGAACGAGCCGGCGATGTTGTTCTCCACGGTCAGCAGGGTCGGATGGTCGTCGGGCAGCAGGTGCTCGAAGATCTCCAGCGCCGTCGCGAAATCGGAGGCCGCGCGTTCGTAGTCGCCCCGGCGGTAGGCGACGAGGGCGAGTTCGTTCCGGGCCATCGCCGTGTCGACGTGCTCGTCCTGATAAAACCGCTGGTACATGGCGATGGCCTCGCCGAAGTACGCCTCGGCCTCGTCCAGGCGGTCGAGTTTCAGCAGGAGGCGCCCGTACTCGCGCAGCGTGCCGGCCAGCAGAGGATGACCGTCGGGAAAGAGAAGGCGGCGGCGCCCGATGGCCTCGCGGTAGAGCGCCTCGGCCTCCTCGGGGCGGCCGAGTTGCGACACCGCGAACGCGAGATTGTGCAGGCTGGTCGCGATCGCAGAATGATCGGGCGCGAGATGCCGTCGGCGAATCGCCAGCGCCTCGCGCAAGAGCGGCTCGGCCTCCTCGCCGCGCCGGTCCTCGGCAAGCAGCGCGCCGAGGTTGTCGAGTCCGGTGGCGACCTCAGGGTCGTCGTCGCCGAACAGGCGACGGCACATGGCGAGACTGCGGCGGTAGGAAGCCTCGGCTGCGGTGTGGTCGCCAAGCCTCGACTGCAGGACACCGAGGTCGTTGTAGAGGTCGACCAGCTCCTTGCTGTCCCGGTTCCCGTCGCGCTCGAAGCGGGCCAGGGCCTCGCTGAGCAACGAGTCGGCGCGCGGATAGGCCGCCGCCCTGACCGCGAGCGAGCCCAGCTCGTAGAGCGCCGAGCGCACCTCCGGGGCGTCCTCGCCGCGCAGCCCGCGCTGCAGGGCAAGCGAGCGCTCGAGGAGCGGGCGGGCCTCGTCGTAGTCGCCGAGCGCTTCGTGGAGGTTGCCGAGCAGCGTGTAGATGTCGGCGCGGGTGGCTGGATCCTGCGCGAACTCGCGGTCGATCCGTTCGCGGCCTTGCCGGAGCAGGTCCGTGACGGAAGGTTCGGTGCCCGGCGCGGCGTCCGGGTCGGCCGCCTCGAACAGGCCCAGGAGGAACGTCTTGACCTCGTTCGCCCGCGCCGCCTCGCGCGCGGCGACGCGGGCCTGCCACGCGGTGCCGACGAGGCCAGACAGCAGCGCGAGCGTCACCGCTGTGGTCGCCGCGAGCTCCAGCCGGTGGCGGCGGAGATACTTGCGCAGCCGATAGCCGGACGAGGCCGGCCGCGCGGTCACCGGTCGACCGCGACGGAAGCGGTCGAGGTCGTTGCGCAGGTCCGCGGCCGTGGCGTAGCGCAGGTCGGGCTCCTCGCGCAACGCGCGGGCTACGATCGTCGCGAGGTCTCCGCGCAGCTGGCGCCGCAGGGCGCGAGGGTTCGTGCGCCGCGCGGAGGCCGTCGCGGTCGTGACCACCTGTGACATCGGACGCAGCGTGCGGTCCGGCACCCCCCCCGCGCGCGCGGTCTGCGGCGCGCGAAACGGATGCTGGCCCGCCAGCAGCTCGTAGAGAATGATGCCGAGCGCGTAAACGTCGGTCGCCGTCGTCACCGGCTCGCCCCGCAGCTGCTCCGGAGCGGCGTAGGCCGGTGTGAGCAGGCGCACCTCCGCGGCGGTGACCAGCGAACGGTCGTCGTCGGCATCGGTCAGGAGCTTGGCGATCCCGAAGTCGAGCAGCGTCACCCGGCCGGCCTCGGTCACCAGGATGTTGGCCGGCTTCAGGTCGCGATGCACCACGAGATGATGTTGCGCGAATGTCGCCGCGTCGCACACCTGGTCGAACAGCGCGAGGCGCGCGCGCAGCGACAGGCGACGACGATCGGCGAAGGTCGTCAGCGGCTCGCCGTCCACGAATTCCATCACGAAGTACGGCCGCCCGTCCTCGGTGGCGCCGCCGTCGATCAGTCGCGCGATCCCGGGGTGCTCGAGACGGGCCAGGATCTGACGTTCGCGCAGGAACCGGCGCAGGATCTCGTCGGTGTCCATGCCCCGCTTGAGGACTTTGACGGCCACCGTCTGCCGGAACTCGCCGTCGTCGCGCTCGCCCAGGTAGACGGTGCCCATGCCGCCGCGTCCGAGCTCGCGCAGGATCCGGTAGCGCCCCACGCGTCGCGGCGGCGGGGATGGTGGATCGAGACCCGCGAGCGGCTCGAGGTCGCGCCCGGCGACGCCGGCGTCCAGGGGACCGACCGGGGCCGAATCGGCGCGTAGCAGACGCTGGAGATGAGGCTCGAGCTGCGGATCGGCGGCCACGAGGCGGGCCTGCAAGGACGGACGGTCGGCCGCAGGAGCGTCGAACAGGGCGTCGAGCGCCGCGTCGATACGGACCCACAGGTCGCGGGCGGGCGGGGTCATGGCCGGTCCTCGCCGGCCAGCGCGGCGTGGAGATAGGCGCGCGCCTTGCGCCAGTCGCGCTGGACCGTGCGGTCGGTCACGCCCAGCAGCTCGGCGACCTCGTCGCAGGTGCGGCCGGCAAAGAACCGCAGGGTGACGACCTCGGCAAGGCGCGGGTCGAGCGTCTGCAGTCCATCCAGCGCGGCGTCGAGCTCGACGATCTCCGCGGCGCGCGCGGCGACCGCGATCGTCCCCTCGTCCAGCAGCTCGTGTCGGGCGCCGCCACCGCGCTTCTGCGCAAGGCGGGCGCGGGCGTGGTCGACCACGACCTGCCGCATGGCGCGGGCGGCGAGCCGCAGGAAGTGGGCGCGGTCGGCGAGGCTGGGCGTGGCGTGTCCGAGAAACTTCAGGTAGACCTCGTGCACGACGGCCGTGGCGTTGAGGGTGGGTGTGTCCGCGGCGTCCGCGATCTGGAACCGCGCCAGGCGTCGCAGCTCGTCGTAGAGCAGGGCGAAGACCGCGTCGAGCGCACCCGGGTCGCCGTCGCGCGCGGCGGCGAGCAGGGTCGTGACCTCGCGGTGCGCATCCATGGCCGCCCTCCCGATGTTCGGACAATGACAATGTAGCGGGTCGGGCGAACGCCCGGCATGCTCGGCGCGGTACTTCCGGGGATAGACAAACAAACCACGTATTCGCAACCCTTCTCTTCCATTACCCCGGATCGCTGGTTCGATTCTACCCCATGTTCGCCGTGCGATCGCGCGAGAATTCCCCGTCAACCTCACGACACGCCCCCCACGACCAGCGCGTTGCGTCGTTCGGCGATGCGGACCGCGTGATTTCGCACCCGCCGCGCAGACCGGGCCTGCGAGCCGGCTGTCCGGCCTCGCCGCTGCATGCTTGCGGGCCGCGATGGCGCAGCAGGTCGCGGACATACGCGAGGTTGTCGTCGTTGAGATGGGAAGCGTGGTGGAAGACTACGGCTTCGGCGTCGTCCTTGTCGGGGCTGATCACCTCTGAGTGCCAGCCCCGGACTCGTTCTCGTTCCCTTCCTGCAATGTCCTAGAACCGATAACTCGCCGCCAGCCCCGTCGTTGACGGCATCCGCTCCGACGGCACCACGACTACCGTGCCGCCCTTGTCCAGTACCAGTTCAGCCAGGTCGTCCAGCATGTCATCGACTTCCGGGGACTGCAAGTCGCCGGTACGGACGGCGCCTGTGGTTCCGTCGATCACGCCCGGAATGACACGGTCGGCCTCGAGCAAGAGCGTCTCCACTCGGCCGGCGACCGCCGCCTGGGCAACATCCAATAGGTCAGCCGAGCCGCTCTGCCTCGCCGCCGCGGTCCGGTAGCTCTCCCCGAGTTCGTCCAGCCGCGCCAGATAGTGCGGCTCCAGAACACTCCACGCCTGCTGCCGCAGGCTGTCATCCGACAGCGGCCGCGGATTGCCGTTGGTCCCGTCGGGCAGCAACAGCTTGTTCTGTGAAACGCGCCGGAAAAGCGCCTGGTGCTCGGGAAGCGCCGCGAGCATGACGGGCAGCCCCGACGGCCCGGAGAATTGCGCCGTGAACGCACGATCCACGGCCCGGAAGTATTTCTCGGTTTCGAGGTCATCCCGGCTTTCGCCATGCCCGTGCATGATCTTGGGGCTACCGACCCCACCGCTCGAGCCGGCTACCGAAACTCGGGCTTCGGTCCGTTCGGCTATCGCCACCTGTTCCATGCGCGAGGGGAACGCGTCGGTCACCGGTTCCTCGTCCAGCGCGTAACGGTTACCGGCGAATACCACAGCGCTGTCCCTGGTCAGCGCCAGCACCTGGAAACGGTCTGCCGACTGCAAATACCGCACCAGCGGCTTGATGTGAAAGCTGTTGGCGACAATCGCCAGTTCCGGAAATGTTCGCTGGACCTGGATGATCTCCAGTACGTCGGAACTGAGCAGGACCGCCAGACCGTCGCGCGTATGATTCCAGAAGCTCAGGTTCGTGGCCAGCTCCCGGAGCGGATCCAGTCGCTTTTCGACGTCCCGCAGCTCGGGGTGCAGTCGCAGCGACTCCTCGACTGTCCGTATCAGGTTCCTGAACCGGACTGGATCCTGCTGGTTCTGGGGATGATGTCGGTGCGTCGGCTGGTAGATCGAAATGCACGGTGGGTCATGGACTGCCATCAAAGAAGACAATTTGGCCGCAGTCAGTTGATACACGGGAACTCCTTCGGGCTGGCGCCCTGAAATGCTTTCGGGCTCTACCACATTGTAAGCCAAGCATTTGCCGTCCGCTCTCGAAGTTCGTCCACTATCACCATGGTGCTTTTCGCCGACATTCCCGAAAGCCGCACGACGGTCACCGACGGCGTATTCAGCCCCGGCAGTGATGGCGAAACGATTTTCCAGGGTAGAGGTTCTCCGCCCCGATCAGCCCCCGAGAACCTCGCGGTTTCGCGGGTGAGACGCTCGAGACGCCGCGATGGATGGCATCGATGCCGGGATTTCGCGCCCACCGCGCGGACTTCTCCGTCCGGCCTGCCGCCTGGCCTCGGATCAGCGCAGACGGAGCTAGTGGAAGGCACAGTTCAAGATTGGCAGATCGCTGACGATCATGTTCAGATACGTGCCTGATCGCCGGCCCCGCTCGCCCAGGAAGCTATTTTCATGGACCTCATCCATCTCATCTACTGCAGCGCCGCGAGCAATCCCGACCTGAGTCTCGACGAGATCGATACGATCCAGAAGAAGAGCCGCGCCAACAATGCCGAGGTCGGCATCACCGGGATGCTGCTCTTCGATCAGGGTTCTTTCTTCCAGGTGATCGAGGGCGAGCGCGCGGTCGTCGAGGCCCTGTTCGAAGTGATCTGCGAGGACGAGCACCACACGAACGTCGCCAAGATCTTGCTCGAGTCGATCGAGGCACGCGACTTCGGCGACTGGACCATGGGCCTGTCCCGCCTGACCCGCGATGATTTCGCGCAGATTTCCGGCCTCAACGACTTCTTCGTTGCCGGCCGATCGTTCCAAGACCTGGGCGCCGGTCGCGCACGCACCCTGCTGGCGGCCTACAAGGACGGTCGCTGGCGTGCGTCGCTCAGCAGATAGCGCTGCAGATCGAGCCAGGCTTACAGGTCGCCCGCCTCGCGACGTTCCAGGTTCCCGCGCGGTGCTTTGAAATACCGATCACCGCCCTGTTCGATCTCCCAGTAATTGAGCAAGGTGTCGGCGGCCGCAACTTCAAAGACCAATCTGTTCTCGAGACGACGTTGGAAATATCCGAACCTCGGATCAGCGTCCATCTTGTACACATAGGCAATGCCGGACCACGGTTTGCCCACCGCCCCACCCCCCTTGACTTCGAATATCTCGTGCGGTACGCCCAGCAAGAGTCGCACCTTTGACACCGGCATGCCTCGCTCGAGCTTGTCCACCGTCGGTTGCGCAACGGGATCGTAATACCGAATTCCAGGCGACGGCGCGCAACCGGCCACGACCAGGAACCCGGCCACCAATAAACCGCCCGACGCCGCCAATACGTTTCGACGACTCATCACATATCCTCCCGACTTCTCACATGATCCTCGTCGGCGGCCAGGCTTGAAACCGTATCGAGTCTCTTGACGAAGAGATACTGGTCGAAATCAAGGGCGATCCGTTCGAGAATCGGCTGTGGAATCATATAATCCAGCGTGTCCGCCGGCGCGCGCGCGTCGAGGATGTGCATATCGAGCTTTGGCCAACCGGACTTGGTCGGCAGGAATGGCTCGACCGTATAGGCAAAGATACCCGAGCGCGCGAGGTCGTCTCCGCTTGCCGAAACCCAACCCGACTGCGCGTAGAAATTCAGCGGCACCAGGCTGATGCCGCGCTGGCAGTCGTCTATCGCCCGATCGCCACAGGAGAGCCAGAAGTCGCCGAGATCGCCCTTGAACTCGAGAGTGTGGTGAGCGGTGCCGAGCAGCGCGGCAGAAAACGCCGACCCAATAGCGCTTCCTGTCGTTTCACCGATCCGCGGCAGAACCTGGAGAATGACGACGGGGCGCAAGCCGTTCGTATACTGCATCCACGATCGCATATCGGAGATAGGATCACTGTCGTAGGGAGACGCGCTCCCATCACCTTCGGAATGAAGGCGCACCGAACGCCGGATCTCCTGGCGATTGGCCCGCCAGAACATCTCCGGTGGCGTATGAACCGCGAAGATGAAGTCGCCCTTTTCGAAAGAATATCGCTCGATCGGCCATTTCGTGGACTTGGCAACCTTCTGGAGGGCCACCGGAGGAAACAGCTCCTTGGGCATGGTCGGGTAGGTCTTCGCGTCAGGTGCGGAAGCGTGCGCCAGGGCAACGCTGATCTCGTCGCGCAAGGCATTCAACAATCCGACACTGATGCTCCCCGAGATACCCGGTCCACCGGCGCCGCTGAAATCACCAAATGTATTGATGGCGACCACTTCACCATCGAGATTGATCAGCGGACCACCTGAGTTGCCGTGGTTGATATTCACGTCGGTAATCAGCGCCTCGGATTCCACCTTGGAAATGACGCCGATCGTCATGATGCGATCCTGGTTGAGAGGACTGCCAATGGCGAACACGCGTTCGCCAACAAATGCGTAATCAGCGCCGGCCGCGGAGAGTGGCAAGACCGGGCAGGCCTCACAGGATTGCGGAGCGATGCGGATGACCCCGATGTCGTTGGCCGCGTCGCGCACCAACACCTGGGCCGCCACTTTGAGACTGTCGTTCAACTGGACGAAGACGTGCTTTCCGTCACCAATGACGTGCGCATTGGTCGCGACGACGCCGGCATGATCGATTAAGAACCCCGACCCTTTGCCGTCTTCGCTATAAACCGTGAACACCCCATCGCGCAGTTTCTGGAACAGCTCGGCTTCTTCGCTCATCCGGCGTTCCGCCGAGGCATGGGGCCCGCTCACGGCGACTGCCAAGGCGACACATAATACAGACATTCGCGTCTTCATATAATCCCCCCTGGCTGACGGCGTGAGCCGCAACACCCTGGCCCCGCTGTAAAATTCGAATCTCGACCGTCTCTGATCCCATCGTGGTTCATTGTTTCACGTTCGATGTGTGATCGTCAACCGAGAGATTGCCAAACCGCCGTAATACAGCCGGAGATCGACCTTGGGGTGATGTCTCTCGCCACCAATGACAACGAAGACCCGCGCAGCCTTTTACGGTATCGTCCCAGCGCCCGTCGCCACCAGGAGACACGAGGGACGTCGGCCGCGGTCGGTACGCTGTCGCCATATTGCTGCTACAAGCGGCCAACTGCGTCCGGACCGCCGTAGACTCCCGTTGATCTCGGTCGATGGCCTCCACTGCAACGTGACGATGTTGTCGATCCCGGCACATGTGCGATGTCCAGGCCGATCATGACCACCGACAATATCGCTGATCCGCCGCTGCCGGCTCCGCGCCATCCCGACCCCAATCACCGACCGCATGATCAGGCCCGATCTGCTTCCGTTTACGTGTCCGGGAACCTCCCAGCACGAGCGACTAGCTCACGAAGTCCTTCGGCTCGAGGCAACCGACGAACAGATCCCGCTCGTCGATTAGATCCTTGACCTTCTGAAGGATTGCGATCGCGCTCACGCACTCGGCAAGGCGAAACATCACCAGGCCGCGCGCCTTTCGCTCGTCGATGGCAAGGCTGTCGAAATCAACGGAGATCAAATGCGTCGGACGTTGGCGTACGCGACCGAGCGCGTCAGGTCGTGAGACCGACCATGCGGATCAGCGGACGAGCATGAGCTTTGTGGTCGCCGCACCGCGGCCGGTCTGCAATCGCGCGAGGTACGCCCCGGCCGGCAGCCGGTCGGCCGCGAACGTTACAGCATGTGAGCCGGCGGCAAGGTGTGCGCGGAGCAGGTCGGCGACACGACGGCCGCGCAGGTCGTAGACCGTGAGCGTGCCGTCGGTGGGTTCGCGCAAGTCGAAGTGGATGATCGTACGGGGATTGAACGGATTGGGCCGGCATGTCATCGCGATCACCGGCTCGCCCGGACGCTCTCCGGCCTCGTCCACCGCGACGATACCGGGACCGCTCGTGCAATAGGTCAGCATCACAAAGTCGACCGCCGTGTTGTGCCGGACCACGAAGTCGACGCCCTGACGGGCGGCCGCGGCGGCCGTGAGATCCAGCGTACCGCCGCCGACCAGCGGCAACGCGTCGAGATCCAGGACGAGCGTGGTGTCGCGGCCGGCGATCCATGGCGCCGCGATCAGGCCGGGGTCGGTCGTGCCGCTGGTGCTGCCGAGGTAGCGGCTCCAGGCTTCGTCGAGGCCCGAGGCGTCGGCGAAGCCCAGCACCAGGCGATCGGTCTCGGTCCCCGCAGACGCGCCGGCGCGCAGCCGCACGACGAGGCGGGCGTCGGCCAGGTCCGTCGGCAAGGGTGCCAGCGAGGTGGCCACGGCGCCGCCCGCAGGATCCAGGTCGAGGGGAACCAGGTCCAGCCCGGCGAGGGCGTCGACCAGCGCGACGCTCGGCGTCGTGGGTTCGGGCGGAAGCAGGTAGGCGTCTTCCTCGCCGGTTTCCGCGATGTGATCGTACCCGTAGAACACGGAGCCCGGTTCGCCGGCATCGATGCCGGCGCCGCCGGGAGCAGCGACCTGCGTGAGCACGTCGAATTCGTCGAGGCAATCGCCCGCATAGATCGCCACGCGCCCACCGCCGCCGCCACCGCCGGTGCCACTGCTGCCGCCCGCGGCGGTGATCGTGCCGGAGCCCGTCAGGCTGGCCGTGGTCAGGCGGATCGCGCCGCCGGCGCCGGCGCCGTGGCTCGTAATGGCGGGCGCGGTTCCGTCACTGCCGAGATGGCCGTCGATGCGGGCCTGGCCCTGGATAGTCAGGCGCACGAGTCCGCCGCCGGCGCCGCCGGTGGCGCCGCTGCCGCCACTGCCCGCCGTGGCGGGGAAAAATGTCGAACCGTAGGTCGTCCCGCCGCCGAACCCGCTTGCGCCACCGCCGCCGCGGCCGCCGTGCCCACCGCCGCCGCTGGACGATCCCGCACCGGGTCCGGTCCCGTGGGTGAACCCGCTGCCATCGGCCGCAATGGAACCGGTCGCCGTGATCTCCAGATCGCCAGCGACGACCAGCCTCGGCGGACCCTCGAGGACCGCGCCGCCGGTGACCAGGACACCGGCGGCGAGCTGCTGCGTGTCGGTCAGCTCGCTGCGCGCGCCGGCCGGCAGGCCGCCGTTGTCCAGCCGCAACTCGCCGTGGCTGCCCTGCAGCAGCAGGACCGATCCCGCACCGCCGCGCTGTCCGCCGCTGCCCCCGAAGGCGGTGGTCGTCCCCGCGAAGTCCAGTGTCGCGGCTGCGATCGCGATGCGCCCCCCGCCACCACCGCCGGGCGCGGCCGCGTTGCCGCCGTCGGCGCTGATGGTCCCGCTGCCAGTGATCGCGCCGGCCGTCACCCAGATGCTGCCGCCGGAGCCGCCGCTGTGGTTGATGTTGGCCGGGGCGCTGCCATCGGCGCTCAGACGTCCCGCGACCACGAGCGTGTCGGTGACGGCCAGGTGGATCACCCCGCCGCCCGTGCCCCCGGTGGCGCCGCCGCCGCCGCTGCCGGGCTCGCGGGGGGCATTCACCGATCCGTAGCACGCGCCTCCCGCGGTCCCGTTGACGGCGATGCCGCCACGTCCGCCGTGGCCGGCGCCGCCGACCGAGCCCACGGCGGGCTGGCCCGGACCCGTGCGGTGCGGCCAGCCCTTGCCATCGGCGTCGATGCGGCTCCCGGCGTCGATGACAAGGGAGCCGAGCACGTCCAGGTCGATGCCCTGCGTGTCGGCCGCCGCATGCGTGAGCGCGGCGCCCCCGACGAGCGCGAGCCGGCACAACGTGTGGTGACCCGCGATCGTGACGGTCGCGGCGTCAATGGTCAGCGCTGTACCGTCGTACTGCGTGTCACCGGCCGCGATCGTCGTGTCCGTGGCGATCGACGCGGCTGGACAATCCTCGCGACGCAGGGGATCACCCAGGGACGGTGCTTGATCGAGGACCAGGCAGGCCGCCACGAGCGCGCCGCGACACAGCACAACGGTCAGCGACCGTCGGGAGCAGGAGGGGCAGGCTGTTCGCATGGTTGGCGTCTTTCGCCGGTTAGTCTCCGGAGCGTGCCGATGCGCCATCATACATGAATCAAGAATTTCAATCCGATATTTCGACCGTGCTCGTACGCCGCCAACGTGCGTGGGTCGCCGCAGCAGTATCGCCATGATTTAATACCAACTGCATAGTTCCATCCCCCGGATAGCCGTCCTCCATCGATTCCGCCACAACCCCTGCTGCATCGGACACCGAAGGCCCCTGAATGCCGCTGACAGAGCGATTCACGCCGCGTTTCCGGCTGCCCCCTGCGTCCGCCGCCGCCGCCAGACACGACTCGATGGGACGGTCGAGACGCCGGGCGGCCAGGCCCGGGTGCTTCTTGGCAGCCATGCCGGCATCCCGGGACTGGCCCAGGACGAGCCGGACGCCGTATCCATTGCTCATCGTCTGGCGCGGCAGGCCTGACCTGCGCGAAGCGATCGTCGCGCGCGATGACAACGGGAAGGTTCAGGAGTACTGGTTCCGTATTTCCTGCAACCCGGATACTTCCTGGAGACCTCGAGCAACATCGATATGCGGCAACCTGATTCCGAACACGTGACGTGGATCTACATGGAGGATGATCTCTATGTCGGTTCGGGCTTCACGCTGCAGTTTGCGCCTGAGATTGACGACAATATTTTTCTATACAAAACCGTGGCCACCATCGATGCGACTGCCTCTACTCCGACTGACACGTTCACCAAGGCAGTCGAAATGGACTACCTCGTTGATTTCGGTTGGATGGATGCTATCACCGAGGATGGTGAAGTGATCGGCACCTTCCACGCCGGACATCCCGGGCGCGTATTCTACGTCCCTGATATCGGGCCTGTGGACCTCTACGGGTTCGGCGCGCAAGGCGGTGAGGCGTCGCCGCCGCCCGGGTGTGTGAGGTGTCTGGATCAATAGGAAATCTCTACTTGCCCGAGAACCTCGCGACATCGCAACGGGGGCATTGCAGCGGGCGCGCTTCGGAGAGTCGCACCAGGCGCATCGCCCAGCTACGCCATGTCTCGGACCCCCGGATTCTCGCTGGCGAACGGCGAGGAATCGGACCGGCGTGGTTACGACGAGGTGTCCTTCGACGTGAGCTGGTCAGGTGCGGGCTGATCGACCTGGTGGCGCGGGGAAGCGGTGAGAGGGGTGTGAGGGTTGGGCGAGGCCGCCTCGCTCGCTCGAAGGCCTCGCCCAACCCTCACACCCCTCTCACCCCTGCACCTCCACCTTCGACGGCACGATCATGTAAACTGCGGGAATCACGACCAGCGTCAGCAGTGTCGACAGCACCAGCCCGCTCGCCACCGTGATCGCGAGCGGCGAGCGCAGCTCGGCGCCCTCGCCGAAGGCCAGCGCCATCGGCACCAGGCCGAGCACGGTGGTCGTGGTCGTCATGAGGATGGGGCGCAGGCGCACGTGGCCGGCGCGCACCACGGCCTCGGCCTTGCTCAGCCCGAGGCGCCGGAAGCGGTTGATGGCGTCGATGAGCACGATGGCGTTGTTCACCACGATGCCCACGAGCATCACGGCGCCGATGAGCACGATCACCGAGATCGGTGTGTGGGTGAAGATGAGGCCCGCCACCACGCCCACGAGCGCGAGCGGGATCGTGAACATCACGATGAACGGGTGGACGAAGCTCTCGAAGGTGGCGGCCATCACCAGGTAGACGAGGAAGATGGCCAGGGCGATAGCGAAGCGCAGGCTCTTGAAGCTCGTCTGCATCTCCTTGTTCTGGCCGCCCAGCTCCACGGTCAGACCATCCGGCGGCGGCGTGGCGCGCAGCACCGCCTGCACGTCGGTCACCGCGGCGCCGAGGCTGCGGCCGGCGAGGTTGGCCGTCACCACGGCGGCGCGCTGCTGCTGCAGGCGGTGGATCTCGGCCGGGCCGCGGCCGATGCTGACCTTGGCCACGCTCAGCAGTCGCAGTTGCTGTCCGTCGGATCCCGGGATCACGAGATTTCGTACGTCGTCGAGCGACGCGCGGTCGGTCCCGCGGTTGCGGATACGGATGTCGATCTGGCGATCTGCCTCCTTGAACCGCGTGGGCACCGCGCCCTGCACGCGATTGCGCAGAGTCTGCGACAGCGCGCCCATGTCCAGGCCGAGGGACGCGAGCCGTCGACGATCGAAGACCACGCGCAGCTCCGGATTGCCGGCCTCGAGCGACGACCGTACGTCGGCCAGGCCAGGAACCGTGGCCAGAGCCGCGGCAAGGTCGAGGGAGTAGGCGCGCAGGGCGTCGAGATCCTCGCCGAAGATCTGCACCTCGATCGGCGTCTTCAGGCTGAAGTAGCTGGGGCGGCCGAACTTGGCCTCCAGGTCGGGAATGTCGGCGAACTGGCGGCGCATGCGCCCGGCCACCGCCTCCTCACCCGCCTCGCTCTGGCGGTTGCGCAGCACGACGTTGAGCTGGGCCAGGTTCTCGGCCTTGGTGTTCACCGACACGCCGCCCGACGGCAGCCGGCTGCCCACCGTCACGTAGGTGCGCGCCACGGCCGAGTCGGCGTCGGCGATCGCCTCCATGCGATTCATCACGGCGTCGGTGGCGGCGAGGCTCGTGCCCTCGGGCATGGCGACCTCGAAGTAGAACTCGCCCTCGCTCAGCGCCGGAATCAGCTCCGTGCCCACGAAGCGGAGCGACCACAGGCTCGCCGCGAAGAGACCGAACGCCACGACCACCGTGAGCCAGCGCCGCTTCAGGGCCCCACGCACCATCTGGTCGTACACGCGGCCGAAGCGGCCGAGCCGCACCTCGGGTTCGTGATCGTGATCCGTGAGAGCGGGCGCCGGTACGCCGGCGGCCACGAGGCGCCGATCACCGCCGAGACCGCTGAGCATGGGGATCAGCGTGAGCGCCACCACGAGCGAGGCGAGCAGCGAGAACGTCACCGTGAGGGCCTGGTCGCGGAAGAGTTGGCCCGCCACGCCCTCCACGAACACGATGGGCAGGAACACGGCCACGGTGGTGAGGGTCGACGCGGTGACGGCAGCGCCCACCTCCTGCGTGCCGTCCACGGCCGCCAGGGCCGGGTCGATGCCGGCCTGCCGTCGGCGGTGGATCGCCTCGAGCACCACGATCGAGTTGTCCACGAGCATGCCGATGCCCAGCGTGAGGCCGCCGAGCGACATGATATTGAGCGAGATACCGAGGCGATACATGAGCACGAATGTCGCCACCACCGAGATGGGGATGCTGGTGGCGATGATCAGCGTGCTGCGCCCCTCGCGCAGGAAGAGGAAGAGCACGAGCACGGCCAGGAGCCCGCCGAGCAACGCGGCATCGCGCACCTCCTTCACGGCGCGGGCGATGAAGCGTGACTGGTCGAAGAGCACCACCAGCTCGTCGCCGGGAGGCAGCTTGCCGTGCTGCCATTCGGCGATGCGCGCGGCGAGCGTGCGCGCCACGGTGACGGTGTTGGCGTCGCCCTCCTTGTAGATCGCGATCTCCACAGCCTCACGGCCGTTCACGCGCATGATCTCCTCGCGCTCCTTCGTACCCCAGGTCACCGTCGCCACGTCGCCCACGCGCACCTGGCGGCCGTTCTCGTCCTGCACCACGAGGTTGGCGATCTCGTCCACGTCGTCGTACTCGTTCACCGTGCGGATGAGGAACTGGTTGTCGCGCCCGCGCAGCACGCCGCCCGGCAAATTGAGGTTGCCGGCACCCACCACCGCGCTCACGCGATCGAGCGGGATGCCGAGCGCAGCCAGCCGCTCCTGGTCCACGGCGATCTGGATCTCCTCCTCGAGCCCGCCCTTGACCTGGGCCGCGGCCACGCCCGTGAGCGTCTCGAAGTCCTGCTTGATCTGGCGATCGGCCACGCGGCGCAAGGAGGTGAGGCTGTCATTGCCCGTGAAGGCGAGTCGCATGATGGGCTCGAGGCTGGGATCGAAGCGCAGGATCAGCGGATCCGCGGCCTCGTCGGGCAGGATGAGGCGGTCGAGCTTCTCGCGCACGTCGAGTGCGGTGAGCTCCATCTTCGTGCCCCAGTCGAACTCAAGCGTCACCTCGCTCACGCCCGCGCGCGAGACGGAGTGGATGCCGGTGAGGCCGCGCAGCACGCCCACGGCCTCCTCCACCGGCCGCGTGACGAGGTTCTCCACCTCCTGGGGCGCGGTGTCGGGGAACTCGGTCTGGATCGTCAGCGACGGGTACGAGATGTCGGGGAACAGCTCCAGCGCCAGGCGCTGATAACTCACCCAGCCGAATGCGAGCACGGCGATCGTCGCCATGACGACGCTCACCGGACGCCGGACCGCGAGCGCGATGAGTCCCCGCATCAGGCGCCGCCTTCACGCGGTTCGCCGCTGGCGGTGGCCGTCGTGTCGGCGAGCACCTTGAGGAACGACCCGGGCTTGAGGGAGCGCTGCCCCTTCACGACCACACGGTCGCCCGTGTCCAGGCCGGATGTGATCTGCGCGTGGTCGTCGTCGAGGAATCCCACCTGTACCACGCGGCGCTCGGCGGTGGGCGGGTCACCCGCAACCACGGTGTAGACGACCGACTCTGTCTTGTCGGTGACCACCGCCGTGCGAGGTACGAGGATGGCGTGCGGCCGCTTCTCGGTGGTGATGCGCACCGAGGCGAAGTCGCCGGGGCGCGTGTCCCGCGGGTATTCGGGCACCTCGATGGTGAGCTTGATGGTGCCGCTCGTGGGGTCGATGATCGGGCTGACCAGGGCGATCGTGCCCGCGAGGTGCGCGCCGTCGCTGTCGAGCACCAGCGTCACGTCCTGGTTCACGGCGAGCTGGCGGAATTCGCGGCTGGGCACGTAGACGCGCGCGAGCAGCGGATGGAAGTCGCCCACCGAGAACAGGGCCGTGCCCTCGCTCACGTTCTGTCCCACGTCCACGAGGCGGCGCGTCACCTGGCCGTCGAACGGCGCCACCACGGTGGTGTACTGCAGCGTGAGCCGCGCGAGGCCCTCCATCGCCTCGGCGTCGGCCAGCTCGCTCTTGGCCGTCTCGAACTCGGCCTCGGAGGCGAGCTGCTGGTCGACCATCTGCTGCATGCGGCCAAAGGCGGCGCGAAGCTGCGCCGTGCGCGCGGCTGCCTGCTCCACGCGCAGGCGGTACTCGCCGTTGTCGATGCGCAGCATCGGTTGGTTCTCGCGAACCTCGTCGCCCTCCTCCACGAGGATCTCCTGCACGAGGCCCCCGACGCGCGCCAGCACGTCAGCCTGTTTCTGTGCCTCGAGACTGGCCGTGGCCTCGTAGTAGCTGGCTATCGGTCCCGTGATCACCGGCACCGCCGCCACCGGGATGGGATGCTCGCGGTCGGGAGCATCCTCGTTGCCCGAAGCTGCGGCGGCATCGCCGGCCGGCCCCGACTTTCCACCGTGGCCACATCCGGTGAGCACGAGGGCGAGGAATAGCCCGCCGAATAGGCAGGCGCGCGCGAACTTTCGGGGCGCAAACTTCCGGGATACGGACAAGGACATGGAATACCTCGACTTCACCGGGTGCTGGTGGCGACCTCGACGGTCCAATATCGGGTGCTCACGGAGAGAATGCCAAGCCGTTCAGCGGGATGCCAGGCCGGGCGACCGCAAGCTGAGCGTATACGCCGCCCAGCTGAAGGGGTTTCGCATGGATCCATCCGGCCCGCGTAGCGCCTGGCGCTGGGACCGCCCCATGGCCGCCGGAAGGGGCAGCCCCTCCTGCAGCCAGCCGCGTAGACAAGTGTCGAGGAGGGTGGCTGGCTCGTCGTCGCGCACGCGCCAAAGTGTCACCAGGACTGCCTCGGCCCCCGCATCGACAAAGGCGTCGCCGAGGCTGGGCGCCGTGGTCTGCCCGCTCACGTACGGCGCTCCGCTCGCGCAGCTCGCCAGTACGGCCAGGCGCACGCGGGTCAGATCGGTCGCGCGGATGTCGGTGACGTCGAGCACCCCGCTGGCACTGGCGATCCCGGAGTCCGTGTCGGGACTCAGGGGCAGGAACGTACGGTACGGCGCCTCCGGGCTGCGCACGGTGTGGCAGGCAAAGTAGAGGCAATCGACGTCCTCCCATACGGCGCGTAGCGCCGTGAGCGAGGCCGCCGCGCCCTGCAACGTGCGGGCGTGCGGGAGAAGCGTCGCCACATGCGTGGCCTCGGCCGAGCTGCCCGCCAGTTCGGCCAGCCCGGGGTAGCGTCGGCGCAGGCGTGGCGCGAGATCCGGCGCCGCGACCACGAGGCTCGATCGTGGCGCGCCGGTCGCCGTCAGCGGTCCGCAGCCGCGCACGGAAGCCACGTCGCACCGTTCGACGAGGGGCACGTATCTTGGCGGCGTATCCACGTCGAGCGCAGCGAATGGCAGCAAGGCGAGGGCGCCGAATGCCGAGACCAGCACGACCCGCGGCGTCGTGTCCGCGGCGAGCAGGTCCGACGGCAACAGCACCTCGGCCAGATCGCGAGCCCGCGCCACGAGTTCCGGCGAGACGGGCGCCCGGGCATTCCCCGGATCCCGTGACATCAGCGCGAGGGCCCCCGCGATCTGGTTCGCGAGCATGTCGACGCTCACGCCCAGGGTGTCGCAGGCCACGCCGTCACCGGAAGCCGTCCAGCGCAGCACGCGCTCGCCTTGCGGCGAGTACACCAGGTGCACGGCGTCCGCCGCGCGCAACTGGGCACGCGCATCCCGGGCGAGGACGCCGATCTCGCGGCGCAGCTCCGCGGGCGATCGGGGGGCCGCGACATCGCGACCGCCAAGCCACCCCGGCAGGCGCTGCCACATCAACTCGAGGCCGTAGCCCGCGGATGTATCGTTCGCGAGAAGGCCGTGCAGCGCGCAACGCAGTTCCTCGGCCCGATCGATGTCGATGTACGCCCGGGCGCTCGCATCCGAATGTTCGAGATCGTCGACCACGAGGCCGAGTCCGCGCACGAGCGCGGCAGCCGCCGAGTCGGGCCGTTCGACGGCCAGGCGGGACGCCAGCACGCAGGCCGACAGCCGCAGATCGTCCACCCAACCCGCATGCCGAGCCGCGCCGGTCGCGTACTGGGCCAGGGCATCGCGCGCGGCCGCCGTATCGCCACAGGCAAGGCTCGCCGTGGCTTCGTACAGGCGGAAGCGCACGAGCATCTCCGGCAGCGGTACATACTCCGCATACGCCACCGCCTCGTGCGCCGCGGCGAGCGCGAGTTTCGGATATCCGGCTGCCAGAAGACCGCGGCTACGGAAGTCGTGAACGTAGGCGGTTTCCTCGAAGGGGAGCTTTTCCGTGGCTGTGAGGAGGCTGGGATAGATCGCCTCTGCCTCGGCCACCCGACCCTGCCCGAGCATGGCGCGCGCGTGCAGTTCCTCGATCCGTAGCTCCTCGCGCCGCACGCGCACGGGATCATCCGACAGACCGGCCGCCACGCCGGCTCGGGCTTCGGTCACGAGCACCCGGGCGTGCTCCAGTAGCGCTTCCACGCGATTCCAGTCGTGGATGATCGCGTAGAATCGCGCCAGCATCACGAGATAAGGCAGACCGAGCGCGGCCTGACCGAGGTCGCGGCAGACGCTGACCGCCTCCTCGAGATAGTCACAGCTCTGTCCGAAACGGCCCACCTGATGCGCGTGCACGCCCGCGATGGCGTAGGCGCGCCCCGCGTGTCCCGCGAGGCGCGATTCGCGCGCGATCTGGAGCGCCTCGTCGAGGCGGACGGCCACGTCGGCATCCGATTTCGAAACATCGTGCATGGCCAGCGAACTGAGGGCGTTACACATGGCGATGCGCAGTTCGGCCCGGCGCGCATCGGCAAGCGCCTCGGCGAACCATCGGCGTGATTCGTCGGTCTTGCCGCGCTTGATCGCGTTGGCCGCGAGGTCTCTCTCGGCACCAACGACGCCGAAAGCGTAGTCGCGCTGCCGGAAATAGTCGAGATCACGGATCAGGCTGTCACGCGAGGCTTCGGGATCGTTGGCACCCTCGCCGAAGGCGATGGCGAGCTGCCTCAGCCGCGCCGCCATGTCGCGCCGGTCGTCGCGCGGCAGCCCGGCCAGATAGGTCGCATCACGCGCGTACTCGGGTAGCAGGTATTCCCGGGCCAGGACGGCTGCGATGCGATCCATCGCTGGCAAGAGCACGGTCTCGTCGTCAGCCGGATGCCGCCCCAGCTCCTTGCGCACTGCGGTGTATATATTCACCGATGCCTCGGCGCCGATCTCGCGCAGCGTCGCCGTCAAGGCGCGCTCGTCGTCGCCTAGGATGACGCGTCGGGTGGACGCATCGAAGCCCGCGAGCGCAGTGTCATCCCGCGCGGTACCTGGAGACAGGTGACAGGCCGGCCACGCCGCGACTGCACAGACGAGGAAAACGAGCGTCGAGCGGGTGAACGTCACGGATGGAGCTCCCTTCCCTGGTGTGATGATAAGCCGAAGGGCCGCCGCGACCAAGCCCGATGACCACCCCTGGCCACCGGCGATCGCCTGTGCTAGCATGCGCGCGTTGCACCGCGATTCCAGGCCCGCAGCCCTGAACCGACAGACACGGACGGCCCAGCCAGTACGGACGAAGGCGTGAGCGAAACACCGGCCAGCCACACCGATGATCTGGAACTCGCCCGCGCGATCATCGCCGACGACGAGGACGCCTGGCATCGCTTCGTGACCGAGCGCTCGGGCGTGATTATCGCCGTCCTGCGCCGCTATATCTTCGATGACGACGACGTGCGCACCGTGTACGTCGATCTCCTCGCGTCGTTGCGCCGGGGGCGCCTTGCCGACTTCGCGGGCTTTTCGTCGCTCACCACCTGGCTCGTGTGTCTCGCGCGCGGTGCGGCGGCCGATCACCTGCGCCATACGCTCGGGCGGCGACAGGAACCGGCGGGACTCGAGTCGCTCGACGCCGTGCAACGCGAGGCCTTCCGGCTCTACCATGTCGAGGGGCTCGCCTATGACGACGTGCTGCTGCGGCTGCGCCAGGCCGGCTTGCTGGACCGCGAGACGAGCCTGGCGGAGATCCTCGCAGCCATCGAGAACCGGCTCACCGCCCGGACGTTGCGGCGCGTGGCGTGGGATCTGCATGCCGCCTCTGTGGGAGCCGCCTCGGGCCGGCTCCTGCAATATCTCGACGCCGCGGCCCGGGACGCGGAGGATCGCGCCTCCCGTGCGAACCCGGAGTCCGAGCTGATCGCCCGCGAAGCCCGGCGCACGCTCGAACGCGTGCATGAACTCGTGGACCAGCTCCCCGAGGAGGAGCGGCGGGTGCTCACCCTGCGATTCGACGCCGGCTGGACGGCCGACGAGGTCGCCGCCGAGCTGGGCCTGCCCGACCGGCGGCGCGTGTACACGATCGCCGACCGAGCCCTCGCCAGGCTCCGTCGCTGGCTCCATGTCACCATCCTCGTTGCCATTATCGTGTTGACGTAGGTTGACGACAGGAGAGGACCGGGAATATCCTGGGCGTATCCGACCAACCGCTGCCGGATGCCCACGAAGAGGTCCGCCTCTCCCCGATCGAGGTGTGACGTTGCCGATGATTTCGCGACATTGCGACCCCAATGACCTCGCTGCCCTGGCCGAGGGCCGCGAGCCTGCCGGAAGCGACAACCTACATGCCCATCTGGCGCAGTGCCGGACCTGTCTGGCGACGTATGCCGAGGCCGTGCGTGTGGCGCACCGGACGGCCGCGGGCGTTCCCGGCGAAACCGTACCGCGGACCTGGCTGAGCGAGGCCCTCGCCGCCGGCGCGAAGCCGCAACGGGCGAACGTGGGCGTACCCCGGCGCGTCTGGGTGCCGGCCGTGGCGGTGTTCGTGCTCGCGCTCGTGTGGTTCGTCGCACCGACGAACCGCAGCGGCGAACTCACCGGCGACCAGATCGGGACCATCAGTCTGGCGCTGCGCGAGCAGTCGGTAGCGGGGCCCGTGTTCCCCGGCGTCTCGCCCGACCAGCCCGACAACCCGACGGTCTATCGTTCGGGTAACTCGCCGGCGGACGACGTCTCGGCAATCCTGCGCGGTCAGGCCGGACGGCGCCAGTCGGTGCCGGCGGATCCAGAATCGGCCTACTGGCTCGCCGCCGGCTACCTGGCCGCGGGTCAGATCGGAACCGCCACCGACCTCGTGCGTCTCGCCCGCCAGACCTATCCCCAGGATCGTCGCCTGCTCATCCTCGACGCCCTGGCTGCATATCGTCGCAGCGAGTTGACGCGCGCGGAATCGCTCCTGCATCAAGCCCTCGACCGCGACCCCACCGACGACGTGGCGCGTTTCGATCTCGCGGTGATCCTGCAGGACGCCGGCCGCACGTGGGAAGCGCGCCAGTTGCTGGCGGCCGGCGCCTGGCCCGCCACCGAACTCCTCTCCCGCCGCGCCCAGGCGTTGCGAGACACGCTCCACACCGCCGCCGGCGGCCGCCCCTGACCCGACGGTGCCGCCTCGTGTCCGGACCCGGGCACGGTCACCATTTGATGCGCAGAAGCTGGGACCCATCGCGCGTGAGCACGGGTGCGAAGCGCGGATCATCGGCGAAGTCCCCGGGCGTCAGGATGGCGGCGTTCGCCGGTACGCCGCGCAGTCGATGATCGCTCACGTAGAGCCAGCGCACACCGCGAGACACGAGCCCGCGGGTCGAGGCCGGCCAGGGATCGTCGCGTAGGCCGCGCACGCCCTCGCGCAGGCGCGTCCCGTCGGATGCGATGCACTCCCACGACATCGGGCAGAGGAAGGCGACGCCGCTGACCTGCGCGGCCCAGGTGGATCCGTCGTCGCGGTCGTTCGCCACCACTTCGCCGTCGCCCACCGTGTCGCCGATGGCGCAGGCCAGCGCGTAGTCGTCGCGCGTGAAGGGCACGGCGCTAGCGAGGCTCTCGAGTCCCGGCACCTGCGTCACGAACCCGGCGCCCAGCGGATAGAGCGTCACGAGCACACCCGCCACGAGCGCCGTACGACCGCGACGTCGCAGCGCACGTAGCAACGCCACCGTGGCAGCCCCCGCGGCCAGCGGCATCACGAAGATCTGCAGATACGCGACGCGCGCAGCCTGTCCATAGAACGGCATGGCGAGGATGCGCGACACCGGATCGTGCCACACCTGCAACGCCACGAGCCAGGCGCCCAGCAGCAGGCAGGTCACGCCCACCGGCCGCCAGCGGCGTTGTGCCAGCAGCCACGCGAGTCCGCCGATCAGCCAGACGAAGCGGACGTCCGGCGGTCCGATCTGCAGCAGAAAGACGCGTAGTGCGCGGCCCCAGGTCGCGACCTGATCGCGCGCCGCGACCTGCCGCGCCGCCGACACCGCACCGGAAGCCGTTCGCAGTATTGCCGGGTCGAAGGCGAGCGCCAGACCGACGAGAAACGCTGACGCGGCGAGCAGGCGCATCCGCGTGGAGCCCACCGCGTCGAATCCGTGGTGGTGGCGCGTCATACCCCACGTGAGAGCGCCCAGCACGACAACGACCATCACCTCGCTGAAGTGGATGTTCACCATGGCGGCGAGGAACACGCCGGTCGCGAGCGCCACGGGCCAGCGCAGCGATCGGAGAGCATCGGCCGCGAGGACCGCCCCCATGGGGGCGAGGAAAAATCCCACCTGCTGCCCGAATCCGCCCCACGAGAAGGGAAGACCCGCGGGGACGTCCCCGTTGGTCACCACCCATGCCACGCCGGCCAACGACAGCGCAGCTCCCGCGCCCCAGCGCCACCACAGCATCGCCAGGCTCCACGGCACGAGCGCGACCACCGTGATCGCGGTGAACCAGGCGGAGATGTACGGGGCGACGCCGGCCACGGTGCCGGTGACGGCCGCGGTCAGGTGCCAGCCCGGCAGGTATCGGTGCACCGGATGCACGTGCGCGTAGATCAGCGCCGGATCGAGACTGCCGGTGCGGGCGGCGCGCGCCACGAGGAACGCGTGATTGGACGCGTCGTGCACGTGGGGCGGCGCGCAGAAGTCACGAAAACCCGCGCACACCGTCACGAACAGCAGGAGCGACGACGCACCCACGAGCCACCACCAGGCCGTCGGGCGACTGCGGGCGCCGTCGTCAGGTGCGGACACCGCGTCGTTCCGCCCCGCCAGTACACCCGCGGCGCAGGCCAGCAGCGGGGAGGCGACGACGTACCCGAGGATCGGCAGACCGCGCCCCACGTCGCGCATCACCAGACCGAGCACGACGACCCACACGAAGCCGGCCGCGAGATGCGCCGGTACGGTGAGCGCGTGCGGCCAGCCGCGCAGCCGTCCGCGCAGCAGGATCCGGCCGGGCAGCCACCACACGAGCGCCACGCCAAGAAACCAGCGCCCCCACAACCACGGGTCCGTCGTCGGCGTGACCGAGTGAGGATACCAGATCGTGTGCCACACCGCGGACCTCGCCCTCGCGCATCCAGCGGTGCGCCCGGCCGCATGCCGGACGCTGCCGCGGCCCCAAGAGTGACGTGTTCCGCACGACGAGTAAAGGTAGACCAGCAGAGGCTGACGTTCCCGCGCCTCGGCGGATCGAGGACGACGCCCTCTCACAGGTGCCCAAGGTTGTGGTATTGTTTCCTCAGGAACGGATAATGACCCCAGCCCTCCCCGGGAGACGACACCGATGGCGCCCCTCTTTCCCTGGTTCTTCGCCCTCCTCATGCACGGCTCCGGCCCGGCCCTGTCATCCCCCGCGGCGCTCGAACACGAGACGGGCACGGCCGAGGCCGAACGCGGCCCGGAGCTGATCCGGGAGTACTTCGAGAACTGGCACGCGCCCTATCCCGGGGATCTCGGTCGCGATCTGCAGGAACGGATCTGGCGCGCAGTCCACGACGTGCCGACCGAGGCGCCCCTCCTCGACGGCGACGGCTGGGTCCCCTACGGCCCCTTCGGCATGCTCACCGACCTCGGCGCGCGCCACGCCGGCCGCGTGCTCGATCTGGATGTGGGTCCCGGCGGATTGCGACGTATCGCGGCGGCCAGCGGAGGTGTGTGGGAATTCGCCGATGGCCGCTGGCGCCCCCTCACCGAGACGCTCACGACCCAGTGGATCGGCGCGCTCGCCACGAGCCCGACCGATGCCGACCTCATCCTCGTGGGCACGGGCGAACCGTTCATCCGCGCCGGCACCGGACTGTGGCGTTCCACCGACGGCGGCGCCTCCTGGACGGCGCACCCGCTGCCGGCGAGCCCGGCCACCTGCTTTCGCCTGCGGTTCCTGCCCGACGGCCAGACCGTGGTGGGCGCGTTCGACCTTGGTCTCTATCGCTCCACGAACGCCGGGCTCACCTGGACCCGAACCGACCTGGGAAACTGGCCCACCGATCTGGCGGTCAATCCGAGCGACCCACACGAGCTGTGGACGACGGTTTGGGCCAACGGTCTCCGCGTGAGCCACGACGCCGGCGTCACCTGGCAGCCGGTGACCGCTCCGGGACTGCCCACCGCGAACCTGGGCCGCGGCGCCGTGGCCGTGGCCGCCTCGAACCCCGACCGTATCTACGTGGCATGGGCCGGGCAGGACAACCTGCTCCTGGGGCTCTACCGCAGCGATGACGGCGGCGCCACCTTCGCCGACGTCTCCCCTCCCGAGTACCTCTGGGGCCAGGGCTGGTACAACAACACCCTCGGCGTGGCCCCCGACGATCCCGACCTGGTGCTGGCCGGCGGTGGCGCCCTCATGCGCACCACGGATGGCGGACGCTCGTGGGAGGCGGTCGCGTCGCCGCACGTGCACGCGGACAACCATGCCGTGAGCTGGTCGAGCGACGGAGCGCACCTCTGGGTGGGGACCGACGGCGGCGTGAGCGAGTCCGACGACGACGGCCTCACGTGGAACACCACGGACAATCGTCTGCCGATCACGCAGTTCGTCAACATCGACGCGGGTGACACGGCCCCCCTCCTGCTGAGCGGTGGCTCGCAGGACAATGCCGTCTCCGTGAGTACCGACGGCGGCGCCACCTGGTTCATGCGCTGGGGCGGCGACGGTGGCGGCATCTCGATCGACCCCCACGACAACGACCACATCTGGGCCACCAGCGGCGTATGGGGCGGACCGCTCGCCTTCCACTGCGGCTACTCCCAGGACCGCGGCGTCACCTGGCAAGACATCAACAACGGCATCCAGCCCTCGGACCAGTGGTACACGCGCATCCGCAACGATGGCGGCGACGGCACACCGGTGGTCTACATGAACAGCAGCGCCCACGTGTACTGGTCGTTCGGCGGGCTCTTCTGGTTCTGGCTCAATCACGATCCGTTCACGTCCAACGTGACGGAGCTCACGGTGTCGGGGTTCGTGGACCCGCGCGCAATCGTCTACGCCTGCCTCGACTCCTTCACGCCCGGCGCACGCCTGCAGGTCTACGAGGATCCGAACTGGTTCGAACGCTCGTCGTCGCTACCCGATGGCGTGCGGGTACGCAAGGTCGCGGTGGATCCCGCCAGCACCGAGCGCTGCTTCGCGATCATGGGCGGCATGGGCACGCCGGGGCGGAAGGTGTTCCGCAGCGAGAATCGCGGGGCCACGTGGATCAACATCACGGGCAATCTTCCGGACATCCCGATGTCCGACCTCCTACCCGACCCCGGCAATCCGGACGAGTTCTACCTCGGCACGGAGTTCGGCTGCTACCGCACCACGAACGGCGGCGCGGCCTGGCAACGCTGGAACGATGGATTGCCCGAGGCGGCAGTGGTCACGGAGATGACGTTCGCCGATCTCTCCGCCGACACGGGCGAGGTCTTTGTGGTCGCGGCCACCTACGGCCGCGGCCTCTGGATGCGCCGCATCGCCGGCGTGGCGCCCACCGCGACCCCGGACCTGCAGACCGTGGTCGGTGTGCAGCTCCACGCTCCGGTACCGAACCCGGCCCACGCCGAGACGCAGTTGAGCTTCGCCCTGACCCGGGACACCACGGCACGCCTGCGCGTGTTCGACGTGCGCGGCGCCCTCATCGCCACACTGCTCGACGGGCCGGTGAGCGCGGGCCGGCACACCTTCGCCTTCCAGACCGGGCGCGTGGCCGCGGGCGTCTACCTCTGCCGGCTCGACACGCCCCTCGGCTCCAGCACGCGCCGGTTGCTCGTGATCCGCTAGGCGGGCCCCGCAATCAGGTCGCGGCCACGCAACTTCGCGCGATCGGTGATCTCGTACTATCGTGGCGCCCCGGAGACCCTACCCGGGAGCGCATGTGGAACGGTTGATCACCATACTCGGCAGGCACCGCCGCCTGGTGGCCGTCGCAGCGGGCGCGCTGCTGCTCGTACCTCTGTTCGTGCCGATCCCCGCGACCGCGCGCCACAGCCCGCTCATGGGCGAGTTCGGCGACCGCTTGCACGTGCTCATCTTCGCGGGCCTGGCGGCGCTGCTGGCGGTCTGGGGTCCCACGAAGGGACACATCGTCCGCGCGGCGCTGGTGGCGGCGGCAATCGGAGCAGCCAGTGAGGTTGCCCAGGGTTACGTGGGACGGTCGCCCGCGCTGGGCGACGTGCTGCTCGACTGCATCGGCATCGGATTCCTGGTGGCCGGCGTGGCGTGGTGGCGCCGGCGCAGCCAGGCGGCGGTGGTGGCGGCCATCGTCCTGGTCGCCCTGCTCGGCTACACGATGCGCAACGTCCCGAGCATCCTGAGGGCGGCGTATGCCATGCGCCGCAGCGTTCCGCTCATGGCCGATTTCGACGCGCCGGTGCAGCTCGCCGTGTGGCACGCGGCGGGCGAGGCGACGCTGACCTGGGCCGACGTGGGCGGCGCGCATGGCGGCGTGCTGCGGGTATCGACTCCGGCGACGTCGAACTGGTCGGGCGCCATGATCACGCGGATGCCGGCCGACTGGTCGCACTACACCGCGATGGCGCTGGATGTGCGTCTGGTGGGGGACACGCCCGACAGTTTGCGAATGTCGCTCCGGCTCGACGACCACGAGACCCGGCGCGACAAGGACTGGGCGTTGCGTACCGTCGTCGCCACCCACGACTGGCGCACGGTGACGCTGCCGCTGAGCGGTCTGGCTACCTACCGCGATGGACGCGCCGTCCTGACACGCGATGTCTTCGCGCTCGGGATCATCCGTGGCGTGCCGCGGGTGGGCGCGACGTACGAGGTGGACAACCTCCGCTTGCTGGGCGACGCGGCGGTGCGTTGACAGGGACGGATCCCATCGTCTATCCTCCGGGCATCCCGCGCGCACTGCTGCCTCAGTTTCGGGAGTCTGGCCATGCCCAAACCGATTGTCCATTCCGTGGGGCTGTTCGGCAAGAATGCCCCCGCGCTCGACGTGATGACGATCCAGTACCTGCTCAACTGCATTCCGATCGCCCACGGCGGGCCGACGGTCGAGCTGGTCGTCGATGGGATCTGCGGACCGTACACCATTGCGGCCATCCGCCGCTTCCAGCGCCATACGTTCGGCTGGGTCGACGGCCGCGTCGATCCGGGCGGCAAGACCCTCGGCGCGTTGCAGGGCTTCGATCCATACCCCGCCGAGGCGTTGCCGCTGGGGCTTGTCGCCGGTAAATCGTCGGCGGTCACCAAGTCGTCGGCGGTCACCAAGTCGGCCGGGTCGGGAAGTGCCGGCAAGCAGGCGTCGAGCGGAGGTCCGTTCGCCGGGTATCCGAGCGGTACCGCAGCCGGGGGCGGACAGCCGGTGACCAAGAGCCTCGGTGGAGCCGGCGACGGCCCCCCGGCGGTCAAGGGATTCGTTGGAGGCAAACCCGCCGGTGGAAAGGGTTTCTAGGCGATGGTCGAGCCGGCCACCGCATTCGTGCGGGAAGTGGTGCGCCCAGGTGGGCCCGATGCCATCCCCTGCATCGACGACCGGAACTGCCGCTTCGCCCTGGACGCGCGGCCGTCGCCTATCCACCGCTGGGGCGTCTTCGCACGCGGCCCCATTCCGGCGCGACGCCGCGTCATCGAGTACACCGGGGAACGCATCGGCCTCGCGGAAGCCCGACGTCGCAGCCTGCGGATGCATCTCTACCTGTTCTGGATCGCGCCCGATCGCGCGATCGACGGCGCGATCGGCGGCAGCGGCGCCGAGTTCATCAACCATGGGTGCGAGCCCAACCTCGTGGCTCGGCTGTCGCGGGGCCGGATCCATCTGGTGAGTCTGCGACGGATCGCGCCGGGCGAGGAACTCCTCTACGACTACAAGGTGACAGGCGCCGCCCCGCTCATGCCCTGCCATTGCGGCGCGCCCGGGTGCCGCGGCCAGCTCAATCGACGGGATCCGTGACCGGTCGCGGCGGCGCATTGACAGACGCCGACCGGCAACCTATCCTTCCGGCGTTCCTTTAATCGCGGCCCGCGAGCCCCGGAAGGAGACCCCGATGCAAGCCTGCCACGTGCCCGTCCCCCGCAGCGTCCTCTTTCAACCGCCTGGCGTTCCGCCCACCGCCCAACAGCGCGCTCGCGTGCAGGATCGCGTGGTGACCGAATTGCAGGCCATGGCCGCGACGCACGAATTCGATCTCCAGCGCCGGGGCGATACCCAGCTCTGGCGCGTGGAAAGGGACGGGCTCTCGTTGCCGTGGCTCGGCGACCTGCTCGAGGCAGGTCTCAAGCGCGCGGCGGCGTGCCTCGATGCAGATCTCATCGGCGGCGCCAACGTCACGCGGCTGGACCGTACCGTGTCGCTCGGCCACCCGAGGCTGCCGTACCGCAAGGCGCTGCGCGTCGCCAACGGCCGGGGCTGGGAGCTGGCGCTCGGCGAGGAGATTCCGCGCGAGGCGCAGGCCACCCTCATCCGCTTCTGCGGCCTGCTGCCCATGCAGGTGCTTTACCTGGCAGGTCAGCCGCGTCCGGGATCGATAGCCGGCGGCGCCCAGGGGCTGTCCTACATGCTGCCCCTGGCCGGCGAGGCGCTGCGGGCGGAGATCCGGCCCGACGGGGACCGCAGCCTGGCGGTGTGCTGCCTGGATCTCGACCGTCTGCTGCAGTTCTTCCTGGGATTGGGCTCGGCCGGCGGCGGCGGATGTGCCGACGCCCTCGAACACGCCTAGCCCGACGGGAACTCCTGAGCCCCGCCTCGCGTACCAGCGCACTGTATCCCCCCGGACCCGTAGCCCGCAGAGGTATGCACCATGAAACCCCTGAAGATCCGCATTCTCCTCGTCGTGCTCGCCGTGCTCCTGACCGCCAGCGCTGCGCTGGCGGCCGACGGCTGGCTCGGCGTCACGATGCAGGAGCTGAGTACCAACCTCGCCAAGGCCATGGACCTGGAGAATGCCGACGGCGTACTCGTCTCGTCGGTCGTCGCCGAATCGCCTGCTGCCAAGGCCGGCCTGGAGGATGGCGACGTGATCGTGGCCTTTGGCGAGTCCGCCATCAAGTCCCCCGACGATCTCTCGCGCGCCGTGGCCAAGACGTCGCCTGGCGACAAGGTCAAGGTGCGCGTCATGCGTGGCGGCAAGGCGAAGTCCGTCAACGTCACCGTCGGCGAACGCGAGGAGTCGGATGACGACAATCCCATGCTGCGCTGGTTCGACGATACCGGTCATCAACGCATGATCATCCGCAACCTGCATAACGGCGGATACCTCGGCGTCGGCCTGCAGGATCTCACCGATCAGCTCGGCGAGGTCTTCGGCGTGAAGGACGGCAAGGGTGCGCTGGTCACGGAGATCGCGGATGACGCGCCGGCGGCGAAGTCCGATCTCAAGGCGGGCGACATCATCGTGACGTTCGGCGACGAGACCATTGGCGACAGTGACGACCTGCGCGATGCCGTGATGGACCGGAAGCCGGGCGACGAGGTGAAGGTGACCTACGTACGCCAGGGCAAGACGAAAACCACCACAGTCACCGTGGGCGAGCGTCCCGAGGGCGACGACGCGATGTACTCCGTGCACCGCATGCTCAGGAAGCTGCCGCGCGCCTTGCAGTTCATGCCTCGCAACGACGCGCACCTACGTGCCTGGCACAACCGTGGTGACAACGCCGTGGCGCGCATCCAGGAAGAGAAGGAGCTGCAGGAGCTTCGCGAGGATCTGCAGGATCTGCGGACCCAGCTGGACGCATTGCAGAAGGAACTGAAGTCACGCTGAGGTCGCGCGCGGTTGACAGGGCGCCCCGGCACCGCAGGTGTCGGGGCGTTCGCGCGTCCGGCAACCGTCAGGCCACGTCGTCGTCGTGCGGCAGCGAGGTCAGGAACGCCGTGAGCCCCTCCTCGTATCGGTGCCCACCGTCCTCGCACGCCCGCGCGTGGCGCCCCAGGATTCGCAGCAACTTCTTGGGCGGCGCCGCGCGATCGAAGAGCTTGCGCCCGAGTGTGATGGGCACCGTGCGGTCTTCCAGGCTGTGCACGAAGAGCTTGGGACAGCGGATACGCGTCACCCGGTCCTCGGCCGCCAGGCCGATACGTGTGAGCTGGCGCGCCGGCAACCACGGGTAGCGGCGCACCGCGACGTCGGCCACGCGCGTGAATCCGGCTTCCAGCACGAGAGCGAGCGGCGTCACGTGGGTCGCCAGCTCCGTCGCCACGCTCACCCCCAGGCTCACCGCCACGACGATGATGCGCCCCGGCCGCACACGCCGCATGGTGACGAGGTGATCCCACGCCGCGCGCGCATCACGATAGATCCCCGCCTCGCTGGGGTGCCCCGCACTGCGACCGTAACCGCGGTAGTCGAGGGCGAGGATCGCGAAGCCACGCCCATGCCAGTACGCGAGAGTCGCCAGGGTGTCGCCGAGATTCACGCCGGCACCATGAAGGTAGAGCACCGAGTCGGGGTTCTCGGCCCAGGCGGGAGCCGGCAACATCCAGGCGTGCAGACGCACACCGTCGCTCGCGTCCAGCGCGACGTCCTCGTACTCCAGTCCGATGGTCCGGGGCGTACCCGCCAGACCCGGACGGGGCTGGAACACCCGGCGTTCCTGGTTCGTGGCCACCGCCGCCACCGCGATCGCGTAGACGAGCAGGGCGATGAGGATGACGAGCAGGGTCGGCGTCACCGGCGGTCCTCCTGGATGACTTCCCGCAGCATACCGCGTCCGGCGGGCGTGGTCACGTGCGTGAAGAGCAACCAGCAGCGGATCGGACGGTCGGGATAGACCGCAGCCAGCGCGTCGCGATAGGCGGCGAGCTGCGGCCCATAGCCTGCCACGCGTTCGTCCACCTCGGCCGGCGAGTCGACGCGGTCAGACTTGTAGTCGATCACGTCGATACCCTCGGGTCGCACGAGGAGGCGGTCGATGCTGCCGTACCGCCTCACCTCCGTGTGGCCCTCCGTGCTCACGTGGTGCAGCATCGGCTGCTCGCAGAAACCGCGCACACCGGATCCGGGCGCGAAGATCCAGCGCAGCTCGGGATTGCGGACCACGGCCGCGGCCACCTCCCACGGTTCCCCGGCGCCCGGCGGCATGGCCCCGGCACGGGCAGCCCGCTCCAGCCAGAGGTGGATGGCGGTGCCCCGGCGCGTGGCCGCGTCGGCAGCGGCGGGCGGCGCCGCGGCATCGTCCGGATCGCGCTCCTCGCGCGCGTCCGGCGCGCCGGCGGTGGGATCGGCGTGGGCCAGACGCGACGGGTTCTCCACCCGCAGGCGCGGGCTCAGCGACGGCGGCGTCCAGGGGCGCAGCCGCGCTCGCGCCGCAGATGTCGCGACGCCGGCGGTGGGCGTCGCCTCCGCGTCGTCATCCGCGGCGAGATTCTCGTCGTCGCGCCAGTAGGCACCGTCGGTATCGGCCTCGTGCAGCCACTCGAGGTAGCTGCTGTCGCCGCCGCGCTGGCTCTCGCCACCCAGCACGAAGAGCTGGTCGCAGGCGCGGGTCATCGCCACGTACAGGACATGGGCATCTTCCCTGCGCTGGCGCCCGATGGCGTCCGCGAGACGCGGGGCCAGCGGCGGCGGCAAGGTCGTCGCGTCGGGCAATGCGATACCCGCGATCTCGTCGCTGCTCAGGCCGGTCACCCACGGACCATCGGCGCCCGCGGCGCCGAGATCGAGCAGCGCGACCTTGTCGTTCCTGTCCGCGGCGGCATCGACGAGGATCACCACCCGCGCCTCGAGTCCCTTGGCGGCGTGAATCGTCATCACGCGCACGCGGCCGCTGCCGTCCTCGCCGGGGAGCGTGCCCTCCTCCTCGCCACCGACCAGAGCGGCGAGGTCCAGTTCGTCGACGAACGCACGTAGCGAACCCCCGCGCCGCTCGCTGCCCAGCGCGAGGTCCGTCAGGCGGAGCAGGTTGAAGCGCGCCTGCTCGCCCCCGGCGATCTCGAAACGCTCGAGCAGCTCGCCGTCGCGGAAGACCAGCCGCAGCAGGTCGTGCGGCGTGAGGCGACCAGCGGGCTCGAACCAGCCCTCGAGCCGGGCCTGGGCATCGGCGAGGCCGTGCGCGGCCGCCTCGCTGGTGAGCACCTCGCGCAGGGTGCGGCGGCGGCCCGCGCCCAGGCGCGCCTGCAGCAAGGCCTGCACCGTGGCCTCGAGCGCGCGGACGATGGGCGAGCGCAGCACCGTTGCGCCGGCCACGTCATCGGCCGGATAGGTGAGCCAGCGTAGCAGGGCCAGCACGTCCTGCACCTCGCGACTGCGCGCAAGCAGGCCGCGACCAGCGGGCGTGAAGGCCAGGCCGGCGCGTCTGAGGGCCGACTCGTAGACCGCCACGTGGGTCTTCGTGCGACAGAGCACGAGGATGTCGTCGCGGCGCAGGCCCGGGCCGGCGAGCAGGCGCTGGACCAGGGTCACCGTGGCCGCCGCCGCGCGTTCGTGGCCGCTGGCTGCATCGCCGGGCGCGAACGGCGCCAGGAAGACCACGCGACCGTCATCCTGCCTCGCCGCTTCCTGGCGCGCGCTCGCGGCCTCGTCGCCCAGGATCGTGGCGAGAGGTTCGCGGTTGCACAACGTGCCCACCGCGTCGACCACCGCGGGTACGCTGCGGAAGTTGGTGGGCAACTCGAGTACGCGCGCCTGCGGCAACATCCGGAACCACTCGCGCGCCCTGCCGAACACGGAGGGCTCGGCGCCGCGGAAGCTGTAGATCGACTGCTTCACGTCGCCCACGATGAACGCCGTGCGGGGCGGGTCGTCGCCACCGGCGAGGATCTCCTCCAGCAGCGGACGGAGCAGGTCCCACTGGTTCCGGTTGGTGTCCTGGAACTCGTCGAGCAGCAGGTGATCGAGGCGCGCGTCGAGCCGGAAGTGCACCTGCGGTCCCGTGTGCGGATCGGTGAGCAGCCGCAGGGCGAGGTACTCGAGATCCTGGAAGTCGACGACGCGGTCGCGTCGCTTCACCGCGGCGTAGCGATCGAGGGCCTGGAGCATGACACGCAGGAGGCGAACATTGTGCGCGAAGAGCATGGCCAGCCTGGCCTGCTGGATCAGCGCGAGCACGGGCAGGAGCGCGACCTGGTAGACGGGCTGATAGCCCGCCGGCACGGGACTGTTCGTCGCGAGCTTCTTGCGCACGGATCCGCCCGCGGTGAGCAGCAGTGAGGCGGCCTGCGGGACGACCTGTTCGAGGCAGCGCGCGGGCTCGGCGTCGCACACGTCCGCGAGCGTCCTGGCGGATGTGCCGAGTTGGTCGAGTCCTTCGCGGAACTTGTCCGTCTGCTTGCCGCCTGCATGGTCACGCACGGCGGCAAGGCCGGGGCCGGCGAGGCGGCGTAGCGCGTGCGCGAGGGCAGGCGCGAGGGTGGCAGGATCCACGTCGGCATCGTTGTGCCACACGGTGTCCGCGAGGAGGCCCGCACGTAGATCGGCGCGCAGCGCGGGCAGGCACGGCAGCAACGCGCGGCCGAGCGCGGCCGGCGCCGAGGTTGGCGGCGGGGCCACACGATCGATCCAGCGCTGTAGGTGGACACGATGGGCGAAGAGCGTGGCCACGGCCTTGCGCGCCCCGCCGTACGACCCGGCGAGCGCGGCATACTCGCGCAAGGCGTCGGGTTCGCGGGCGAGGGTGGCCTCGAGCTGGTCGAGTGCCTCGTCGCGCCTCTCCTCCTCCTGCCGCTCGTCGAGCACGGTGAACGCGGGATCGAGGCCCGCCTCGGCGGCGAAGCGGCCTAACACGCGCTGGCAGAAGGCATGCATGGTGTCGATGCCCCGGCCGGCCGGATCGGCAAGCAGGACGTCGTGGAACCATGCGGCCCGCACGCTCTCGGCGCGCGTAGGGTCGTGGCCGAGAAGGTCGCGCAGGGCCGCGGCGAGATCGTCGCCGGCAAGACGCGCGAGTGCGAGCACGCGCTGCTGGATGCGCTGCTTGATCTCGATCGTCGCCTTGCGGGTGAAGGTGATGGCAAGCACCGCCTGCGGATCCACGCCGGCGCCGCCCAGGCACAGCCGCAGGTAGCGGTCGACGAGGACGGTCGTCTTCCCGGACCCGGCCGCCGCCTCGAGCACGACGTTCACGTCCGGATCGGCGGCGAGTTCCTGCTCGACGCTCTTGCGTCGTCTGGCGTCGTTCATGAGCCGCGCCTCCATACGCCGCCGAGCATCGCGGTGAGGCGCGACTGCACGATGGGTCCCAGGTCGCGTTCCTCCACCCGGCAGATGCCCGCGAACTCGCAGATCGTGCACGGCAGATCGCCGCGAGCGTCGGGGTCGCGCGCCTCGGGCACGAGCGCGTACGGTACGGCCGGGTCGAGGATGGCGCCCGCCTCGCGCAGGATGGCCAGGGCCGCCTCGCGCATCGCCGACCGGCCCGGATCGCCGGGGGCGAGGTGCGGCACGTGTTCCCAGCCCACTCCGGCGTGGCGCAGTCCGTAGTAGTCGCCCTGGGCGACGCGCCATCCAGCATCCTCGCGCCGGGGCAGCGCGGCGACAGCGTCCATCTCCACGGCCAGCGCGTAGAGCGCGAGTTGCGGCTCGCGGCCCGAGGCCACGTCCTTCTTCGCGGGCGACGCCCCGGTCTTGTAGTCCACGACCGCGACCTGCGCCGAGCCGTCGGCCGCGGTGTCGATGCGGTCGATGCGACCCTCGAGCGGGAACTCCGCCAGGGCGTCGGGAAATGCTTCGACGGTGTCGCCCTCGCGCCCGAGCCAGGCTCGCACCTGCGCCAGCGTGAGACGGAACTGCGCCTCGAGCACCCGCGGTCGCCACAGCGCCGCCCGTGCGATCTCGCCGGCGACGATGGCCGGCGCCAGCGCCAGGAACGACTGCCACGCGACGTCACGCTGCGCGAGATTCTCGCCGCGATCGCCATGGAAGACCTCGTCGGCCGCCGCGGTGAGAGCCTGGAGCGCGCGCACCGCATCGCCCGCCACCACGGCGCGCGCCCCCGGACCGCCGGCGACGAGGAACCGCTGCATCGCGGCATGCGCCAGGGTGCCATGGTCGAGCGCGGTGTACTCGCCGGTCACCGGATCGGTGCGCCTCAGGCGCAGCGCATGCGCCATGAGGTACGCGTAGGGACAGTCGCGGTGGCGGCGTAGCGCCGTATGGCTCAGCCGTGGCGGTGACGCCACGCCGGGAGCCGGGACCGGTTCGGGTTCGCGGCGAAACGCCAGCTCGGCCTGCGCGAGCGCATCCCACTGGGGCTCGTGGCGGCGCCAGAGCGCCACCTCGTCGGCGTGCTCGGTGGCGTCGGGACCACCGGCGAGTTGCAGGCGCATGACGAGGGGCGACGGCAATCCCGGCCGCCCGTCGCGTTCGGTGGGCCAGGTGAGGATCACCCGCGGCGCCGCGTGCAGGAGGCGCAGGAAGAGCTCGGCGTCGCGTTCGATGCGTTCGCGCCACGTCTCCAGCCCCAGGCCGCGGCGCACGCCGTCGCCCAGAAACAGCGGGCGCCGCACGTTGCCGGGGAATGTATCCTGGCCCAGGCCGGCGAGCACGACGAGATCGGCGTCGGCGAGGCGAGCCTCCACCAGACCCATCACCTGCACGGGCAGGTGGCGCTGGCGGTGCGGGCGCGCCTCGAACTGGTCGCCGAGCAGCGATTCGAGCGCCGCTGCGACATCGGCCAGTGTCGCCATGCCCAGATACCCGGAGGCCGCCGCCACGTCGAGCGCGGCGAGCACGCCGGCCACGGCGCCGGAGTCGTCGATCTCCAGCCGCGGATCGGAGCCCGCCACGAGCGGCCGGTGCGGCGCAACGTCGTGCCAGGTGGTCCGCAGCGCCGCCAGCCACGCCGACCACGGCTGGCGCTGCGATGCGGGTCCCTCGAGCGGAGCGAGGGCGGCGATGAGCCGGTCCACGAGGTCGACCAGCCGCCACTGCGGCTTGCCCGTGGGCGCGGCGTCTTCGCGACGCCGATCGGCCTCCGCGGCGATCCCGTGCAGCGCGGCGCGTCCGCCCGCGCCACGCCCAACGCGGCGGATCTCCATCTCGAGCATCACGACGCGGCGCTCGGTGGCGTCGCCGAGCGCCACGTAGGGATGGGTGAGCACCTCGAAGAGTCTGGCGAAGGGCCAGCCCGCCACCACGAGCCGCACCAGGTCGAGCAGCAGGCGGCCCGCCGGCAGGAGAGCCACGGCGCGGCCGCGGGTGTCGTCGACATCCACACCGGCATCGCGCAGCTGCGCCGTGATGCGCGCCGCCAGGTCGCGATCCGGCGTGGCGACGATGACCCGCGGCGTTTCACCGTCACGCTCCAGGACCTGGTTGACGCATGCCGCGGCCACGCGGCCCTCGTGCTCGGGGTCGTGGGTCGCCAGCAGGCGAACCACCCCCGTCGGGCCGATCATGGCGGTGGTCGGGCCGAGCACGTGCAAGCGTCCCGGCAGGTCGGCGTCCACGAAAGCCGGCGCCGCCGGCGCCTCGGTCCCGAGCTGGGCGGCGAGGCGCCGGCTCGCGCCGAGGGGATGCCCCCGGCTGGTCTCGTCGGCATAGGTGGCCAGCAGCAGGCGCGAACGTGGATCATCGCTCCTGAAGGTGAGCCAATGCACGCCGTACAGCCGGCGGAGCAGGGCCGCGACGGCGGGCTCGATGCGGCCCAGATGCGCCACCACCACCCGGCGTGGCGGCGCGCCCGGCCATGCCTGGCCGGCGCGGTCCAGGGCGGCCAACCGGCGGTCGACGACATCCAGCGGCAGCACCTCGCGGTACAGACGCCACGCCTCGCGCAGGTGCCGCAGATCGCTCTGCAACACGTCCACAGCGGTCTCGTCCACCAGCGCGTCCAGGCGGTCGTCGGCCGTGCCGGCCAGCACGAGATCGGCGCATTGCGCCCAGCGCACCTCATCGAAGAGCCGCACCAGCTCGGCGGCGAGACCGTCGGCCGCCTCGGGACGCTCGCGCAGCCAGTCGGTGGCCGCCAGGTGCGGCGCGAGCAGCAGCGGGCGTAACGCCGGATCGAGGTCGGCGGCCACCTCCGTTGTCGAGAACTGGTCGGCCAGCCAGTCGGCCAGCCGTACCGGCGTGGTGATCGTGGGCAGGAGGAGGGCCTCCGCCGCGGACGTCGAGAGGAGCGCGTGGCGCAGGGCATCGGCCGCGCGGCTCGACGGCAGGAGTACGAGATCATCGGCCAGGGCGTCCGGCGTGGCGTCGGCGCCATCCGCGAGAAGCCAGCGAGCCAGGGCCGGCATCGGTGCTTCGGTCAGAGGAAGATCGTGAACTTGCAAGTGCGCAGTCACCTCGGAATTGGAACGAGAAAGGAGCATAGCCGAGAACCGGAACCCTGTCCCCGGTGTTCGTCATTGACCTGACGTTAACAGATCCTCATCTTGGGGGCACGCGCGGCGTGGCTCACCGGTCCGCCGCGCGGCGTCTATCCCACAGGAGCGTCCCGTGATCCCGCAAATCCGGCACTGGGCCATCGCCGCCGCATGGACCGTGGCCGTCGCCATGAGCGTGGCGTCGCCAGCCGTCGCGGCCACGGCCGGCACCGACTCCACCACCGCGGCCTACTTCTACCACGGACGCGACTACGGGTCCGAGGGCCTCGTCAGTCCGCTGCGCCTCATCATCAACGGCGGCTTCGGGATCCTGAAGATGGAGAACCGCTCGAACCGCCTGGGCGACATCCACTGGCAGAACGGCTGGACCAACCTCTGGTTCAATCTCAGCCATCCCATCGCCGCGATCAATGACGACGGCTGGTGGCACTTCCTCCAGACCGAGGTCGTGCCCATCAGCTTCGACAAGAACGGCGGCCAGTACTGGCCCAACTACATGAACCACCTCGTCGGCGGCGGCATGAGCTACCGCATGATGCGCGAGTGGTACCGCTGGCATGGCTTCCGCCACGACACGCTCTGGGCCCTGGCCACCATGAGCGCCTACCACCTGCTCAACGAGACGGTGGAGATGGACGACAAGACGGGCTACCGAGTCGACCCCATCGCCGACATCTACATCTTCAACTGGCTGGGCTTCGTGGTCTACTCGTCCGACCGCGTTTGCCACTTCATGAGCCACACGCTGCACATGGCAGACTGGTCGTCGCTGCCGTTCTACGACCCCCGGCGCGGCACCCTCGAGAACACCGAGCAGAATTTCATGGTGCGCCTGCGCCTGGGGAGCACCACGCCGTGGCACCTCTTCTATCACTGGGGCAACAGCGGCGAGATCGGGCTGTCGCGCCAACTCGGCCATGGGCATTACCTGAGCGTGGGTGGCGGCTTCGAGGCGAAGACCCTGCTCAAGGTGGACCAGTTCTCCGACACCGTCGACCTCGCCGCGACGTACGGCTTGTTCTACGATCGCGAGGGCAGCCTGCTCGCCTCGCTCTTCTACACGAAGAACCGCGACAACCGCCTGCGGCTGAACCTCTACCCCGGGCTGTTCTCGGTGGCGTCGTTGCGTCCGGGTCTGTCGCTCATCCTGACGCAGGAAAGCGACGTCCTTGTGGGCCTCACCTTCGGCACCCTCCCGTTGCCGCTGGGACTGGGTACGCGGCTGGAAAAGGGCGACGGCTAGCGCGGCAGGGTCCGCGCGGGAAGGACGCGTGGTGCAACCCTGGCAGGAAGACCTGCGCCGCTGCGTGGCGTGTCCCCGCGCCTGCGGCGCCGACCGCACCCGTGACGGGCGCGGATACTGCCGCACCGGCGACGGATTCGAGATCGGCGCCATCTGCGCGCACCGGGGCGAGGAGCCCGTGCTCGGCGGTGCGCGCGGCACCGCCAACGTGTTCTTCGCGCACTGCAATCTGCAGTGCGCCTTCTGCCAGAATCACCAGATCAGCCGCAACAGTTCGGCGGACCCGGCGGTCACGCTCTCACTCGGCGCGGTGCTCGATCGGATCGCCGCCATCCTCGCCACCGGCGTGCGCCACGTGGGCTTCGTGTCGCCGTCGCACTGCGTCCCGCAGATGCGTGCGATCATCACAGGCCTGCACGCGCGGGGTTTGCGACCGGTCACCGTCATGAACACCGGTGCCTATGATACCGTGGCCACGCTGCGCGACCTGGCCGACCTGGTCGACGTCTACCTGCCCGACCTGAAGTACCTCGACGACGACCTCGCCGCCCGGTGCAGCGACGCACGCGACTATCCGGACGTGGCGCGCAGCGCACTGCACGAAATGCACCGACAGAAGGGATCGTATCTCTTCTGCGACGACGACGGCCACGCGACGGCCGGCCTGATCGTGCGGCACCTCGTGCTGCCCGGCCATGTGGAGTACAGCAAGCGCTGCCTCGAATTCATCGCCCGCGAGCTGTCGCCGGCCGTGCACGTGTCGCTGCTGGCGCAGTACCGCCCCACGCCCGCCGTCTCTCACGACCCCGACCTCGGCCGGCGCTTGCACGCCGACGAGTATGCCGAGGTCGTCGCCCACCTCCACGCCCTGGGATTGCGGCGCGGCTGGATGCAGGAACCGGGCAGCGCGGACCACTACAACCCCGACTTCCGCGCCAGTCATCCCTTCGCGTAGCGCGACCCGTGGCCGGCAGAATTCCCGCCTGGCTCCTCGGCGGCGTGCAGGTTGCGGTGCGCGCGACCGGACGACCTGCCCCCTGATCAAGGGTCCCAGGGCGTAAAGATTTCCCGGAGTTCCGGACACGTCCTCTCGTCGCCGCGCACGGCATGCCCGCCGCGCGCGGTCTCTCCGTTGCTCGAGGCGCGCGACCGTGGCGTCTGCTGTCTCGCAACCGGGAGTACCAACGATGAGTCATCGCATCGCCTCCGGCGTGCTGATCGCCGCCAGTATCATCTTGTCCTTCGCGTCGGCGATCGCCCGGTCCGACGGGGACGGCACCACCGAGAACGTGACCCTGGCCTGGTCGCCCTGCCCCGCCTGCGACGGCGATGGACACCCGCTCGCGCCCGCCGTGCGCTACGAGTTGCGGGCCACGCTCAACGGGGGCGACGAGAAGCTGCTGGTCACCATCGTACACGACACCACGGGTACGGTCCCCATCGCGCGCGGTGTGGTCTACCGTGTGCGGGTCGTCGGGTACGACGCCGAGGGGCGCGCCTCCGCACCGGGCGATTGGTCGGATCCCATCTATTTCCGGGTCGACGATCGCCTCGGCATCTCGCCCGAGTCGCCCCATCTGAAGCCGGCCGTGCCCAATCCATTCAATCCGACCACGGAGATCGCGTACGCCGTTCCGGTCGACGCCGGCACCGCGACCCTCGCCATCTACGACGCGCGTGGGGTCCGGCTCCGCACGCTTCCTGTCGTTCCCGCACCCGGCTGGCACGCCGCGACCTGGAACGGTTGCGACGACGCCGGCGCGCGACTGCCCAGCGGCACGTACGTGGCGTGGTTCAAGTGCGGCTCGCACGTCGCCACCACGAAGCTCACTCTGGTCAAATGATCGAGGTCGTCATTGCCAAAATGTCGGGACGGCGATAGCGTACGCGGGTTCGATCGACTCTGAACCCGAGGAGGAGGACCATGAGGAGTGTCTCGGCATTCGCCCTTTTGCTGCTTCTGCTCGTTTCCACCGCCTCGCTCCATGCCGATGGCGGCGGCCCCGACAGCGCGGTCGCGCGCAACGAGTCGCTCGCCCTCAAGACCAGCGTGAAGGACGCACTCGACGCGCTCGGCGCGCCGCCGGCCGGCTACACGAAGTCCGACGAGAACTATGACCTGCCGACATCGATGAGCGTCGACGCCAAGACAGGCAATATCTGGCTCAGCCCGACCAGCGCGACGTTCACGTTCCGCAACGGCATGAGTGGCGAGCAGCTTAGCCAGGAATACCAGAAGAAGATGATGGACGCCCAGTCCAAAGGCGACTATGCCGAGGTGCAGCGGCTCTCGCTCGAGATGCAGAAGAACCTGGGCGCGGTGATGGGTGCCGAGATGTCGAAGATCGAGGTCACGATCGCGCTCAATCGCGACCCGTATCAGACCATCGATCCCGAGGGTGTGCTCTGGGAGGCGCCCGGCGCGATCGCCATCCGCACCGGCGAGGATGGCGCCAACACGAAGCTGATGCTCGCCTTCGATCCCAAGGGTCTGGCCGATACGCAGAAGGTCTCGATCATCCAGCTCGGCGATTCGATCCAGGCCCCGACGAGATCCAAGGCGGCAGTAAGGACGATCATCGTCGAGCTCACCGGCCCCGAGGCGCAGGTGACCGAGTGGGCAGGCCATGTCGACAAGGGCAAGATGCTCGCGCTGATCCACGACTGATCCCGCCGCCATGGCTCTTCCTCCCGGCGGCGATCGGTGAGCACCGGTCGCCGCCCGCGCGTCCGACCGCGATTCCCGTTGACCGATCACCTCATGGTCGATAATATCCTATCATTCCCGTCAGTCTCGCTCTCACCCGCACCGAAGGAGGAAACCCATGGCCGTCGGAATCGTCGGCTACGGTGCGCACTTGCCCCGACGCCGCATCAAGGTCGAGGAGATCGCCAAGGTCTGGGGCGCCGACGCGCCGAGCTACAAGAAGGGGCTCGAGCTGAAACAGAAGTCGGTGCCCGCGCTCGACGAGGACACGATCACACTCTCCGTCGAGGCCACCCGCAACGCTATCTTGCGCGCCGGGATCGATCCGGCCGAGGTGGGCGCGCTGTACATCGGCAGCGAATCGCATCCCTACGCCGTCAAGCCCTCGGGCACCGTGGTGGCCGAGGCGATCGGCGCCACGCCTGCTTGCCACACCGCGGATTTCGAGTTCGCCTGCAAGGCCGGCAGTGAGGCCATGTTCGTCGTCTACGGCCTGGTGAAGGCCGGGCTGGTGAAGTACGGCATCGGCATCGGGGCCGACACGTCGCAGGGCGCCCCCGGCGACGCGCTCGAGTACTCGGCCGCGGCTGGCGCCGCCGCGTTCATCATGGGCGCCGATCCGGACCGCATACTGGCGACCGTCGACGAGACCTACGCCTTCATGACCGACACGCCCGACTTCTGGCGACGCGAGCACCAGTTCTATCCCTCGCACGGCGGCCGCTTCACGGGCGAACCCGCGTACTTCCGCACCGTGAAGGGCGCGGTCGACGGCATCCTCGAGAAGTCGGGGATGAAGCCGCAGGACTTTCGCTGGTGCGTCTTCCATCAGCCCAACGGCAAGTTCCCCAAGCGCGCAGCGCTGAAGGCCGGGTTCACGCCCGAGCAATTCGAGGTGGGCCGCGTGGTGCCCCTGCTGGGCAACACCTACTCCGGCGCCTCGCCCATCGGACTGACGGCGATCCTCGACGTCGCGAAGCCGGGCGACCGCATCCTCATGTGCTCCTACGGTTCAGGCGCGGGCAGCGACGCGTTCGTCTTCACGGTGCAGGACCGGATCACGCAGGTCCAGGACCTCGCGCCGCAGACCAAGTGGCTGCTCGAGGAGAACACCATCCAGGTCGAGTACGGCGAGTACGCCAAGCTCCGGCGCAAGATCCGCCTCGCGGGCGAGTAGGAGGAGACCATGAGAGACGTAGCCGTGATCGGCGTCGGCATGCAGAAATGGGGCGAGTTGTGGACGCAGTCGCTGCGCGACATCTTCGTCGAGTCCGCCCTGATGGCGATGGACGACGCCGGTGTCGACAAGCTGCAGGCCATGTACGTCGGCAGCATGAGCCCTGGCCTGTTCGCCGCGCAGGAGCACATCGGATCCCTGCTGGCCGACTACCTCGGGCAAGCGCCCATTCCGGCCACGCGCGTGGAATCCGCGTGCGCGTCGGGTGGCCTCGCCTTCCGGCAGGCCTACCTCGACGTCGCCAGCGGACTGCACGACGTGGTGCTGGCCGGCGGCGTGGAGAAGATGACCGACATCTCGGGCGGCGAGGCCACCTTCGCGCTGGCCACCGCCGCGGACATGGAATGGGAAGGCACCTGCGGCGTGACGTTCCCCGGGCTGTACGCGATGATGGCCGTCGCGCATATGCACCGGTACGGCACCACGCGCGAGCAGATCGCGCAGGTCGCCGTGAAGAATCACGAGAACGGTGCCCTGAACCCGCGCGCCCAGTTCCCCATGAAGGTGACGCGCGAGCAGGTGCTGAACTCGGTGAAGGTGGCCGATCCGCTGAACATCCTCGACTGCTCCCCCATCACCGATGGGGCCGCGGCCGTGATCCTGGTGCCGGCGGACATGGTGAAGTCGTTCAAGAAGCCCGGCGTGAAGGTGTGCGGGACCGGCCACGCGACCGACACCATCGCGCTGCACGACCGCGACGACCTCACGACGCTGAAGGCCGTGCGTCTGGCCGGCGAGCAGGCCTACAAGATGGCCGGCAAGACGCCCGCCGACATCCAGCTCTGCGAGGTGCACGACTGCTTCACGATCGCCGAGATCATGGTGACCGAGGCCCTCGGCTTCTGCGAGGTGGGCCAGGGCGGCAAGGCCACCGAGAAGGGCGAAACCGCATTGTCCGGCCGCATCCCGATCAACACCAGCGGCGGCCTCAAAGCGAAGGGCCATCCGGTGGGCGCCACCGGCATCGCCCAGGTCATCGAGGTTGCCGAGCAATTGCGCGGCGAGTCGGGAGCGCGGCAGGTCAAGGGCGCGCGCGTCGGCATGACGCAGAACATGGGCGGCAGCGGCGGCAGCTCTGTCGTGCACATCCTGGAGGTGATGTGATGCCTTCGGCAAGAAGCTGGCGAGCCTATCCGCAGACCTACCGACTCGAAGCCGCCCGCTGTACGCAGTGCGGCAAGACGTTCTTCCCGCCCCGGCTGGTATGCAACAAGTGCGGTTGCCGTGAGTTCGAGAGCTTCGCCATGCAACGCGCGGGCACGGTCGTCACCCACACGGTGATCCGCACCCCGGGCGATCAGTACCAGGGCGAGGCCCCCTTCGCGGTAGGCATCATCCAGATCGACGGCGGGCCGCGCATCACGACCCAGATCGTCGACGTCGCTCTCGACGAGATCGCGATCGGCATGAAGGTGAAGCTGGAGTTCCGCCGGTTCTACGCCGAGGGACATTCCGGCATCATCGAGTACGGGCACAAGGCGGTGCCGGTGCGGGACTAGTGTCACGATTCCCGGCTGGAAAGAGTAGGAGCGGCGAGCCTGCGGGCTCCGCGGTCATGAAGACGGGTCCAGGCACGAGCTGGACCCGTCGACGTTCGTCTTGGCACGGTAGAAAATCGACGCCCCGACCATACACTCGTTAGCGATACAGCGACTTGATCTCCCCCCAGGTGCGGTCTTCGGTTGCCACGACTCCGTGCTTCACTGACGGCACACACAGGCACTCGTGGTTCTGGATCGTGAACTCCCAGGTTCCGAATTGATCGAACGCGGTGACGAGTATTCCATACGTCATGATCGGGTCCAGTTCGTAGCACGCGAGGTGCGCTTCGGGATCGATGATCGGATACACGACACCGTCGACCTGCTTCTCCGCCGGGTTCAAGAAGTAGAGCGGACGCAAGGCGACCACGTCGACCGCGCCGAACTGATCGACGAGGTGGACGGGCACGGCTACGTCCGGTCCGGTGGCATCGTAGGCGAGATAATGATTGTACGGCAACGGCGGTCCCGGTTCGTACTTGCGCGCGGGCGCTACGAGATAGCGCAGATCGCCGATCTGCCAGCCCTGCTCACCGAACTGGTTGCCCAGTTCGACAAACCAGCCCACGGTGGGAATATCGAGACGCCACCAGGTCTGGTGCAGCAGCGGCTCGATGATCGGTTCACCGTTCTTCTCCACCGGTGTCGCGAACCGGTCGAGCGTGATAGCACTGATCTGGTAGATGCCGAACTGGTCGGCGAGCACGAGGCTGCCGGCAAACGTCGCCGGCGGTTGCAACGTGTAGACCTTGTAGTGATTCTCTGCTGGCCACTGCGCGCCGGCCGTGGTGGCGATCAGCACCAGGCTGGCGAACAGCGCGACGAATGAGAGCGATCGCTTCATGATATACCTCACAAGTTCTGGCGTGCGCGGCCGGGGCGCCGACACAAGGACCAGGAGCGATACTTCGCGAGGTGATGTCCCACGATGCGATGTCACGAGGACACGGGAGTCTAGCCGCAAGTGCCGGCTACCGTCAATCCGGCGCCTGCGTAAGCATGTTGAAGATCCCGCGTAGACAACACCAAGGCAGCCACGGACCGGAACCGCTGCAACGGGGCTAGACCTCGTGTACCAGGGCGGGATCGAAGCCGATGGTGGTCTGATCGGGATAGCCGTGTGGATTGCAGATCACGCGGGTGTCGCCGAGCCGGTAGTCGTGCGCCTGATGGATATGGCCGTGGACCCAGAGCGCGGCGCCGCTGCTGGTCACGAGCGTCTCGAGATTGGAGGCGTAGGCCGGCGCGTAGGGAAGATCGTCGGGCCGCGGGGAAAACGAGCGCAGGCTCGGCGCGTGATGGGTGACCACAATCGTCGGCCGCGACGATGCCGCCAGCTCGCGTTCGAGCCACGCGCGAGCGGCACGGTGCCAGCGCAACGTATCCGCGGGAGTCGCGACGCGCTGACGCGGCCCCACGTGGATCTCGTGGTAGTCCCACATCGTATCGGCCGCCAGGCCCATGGCCGCGCGCCGCGGACCGCTCGCCGCGAAATCCGTCCACAAGGTGCAGCCGAGGATGCGCACGCCGTCCACGTCGAGGGCATCGCGATCGAGGACGTGGACGTTCGTGCCCCGCGCGGCGCGACGCAGCGCGTGCAGATGCGCGGGGTATGCCTGCCCGTAATATTCGTGGTTGCCCGGCACGTACACGACCAGCTTGCCGGCATACGCGCGCGCGGCCCAGGCCACGCCGTCGCACCCCGGCTGCGTGTCGCCCGCGAGCACGACGACGTCGGCCGCGACGGCGGGCGGATCATACCCGGCGAACTCGAGATGCACGTCGCTCAGGATGTGCAGATGCATGCAGGCTCCGTCCAAGACGATGGTGTACAAGGCGCTTGCGGACCGTATGGCGAAGTTCCCGGCGGTACAAGCGCGGAACAACGATTCGCAAGAATCAAATTGGGCGCGAAAATCGCCGGTTCCGCCGCGCAATTCACTGGAACCGAGCCCGGCGTCGTCCTACGGTGGCAGTGCGAAACAGGCGTCGGGCACACACCGTGCCCGGCGTCGTCGCGTTCCTCACGGGAGGCATATCATGGCCACCGACGCCATCTTCATACTCGAGAAGCTCCGTTGTTTCAAGGAATCCGATGGCTCGGGCCACTCCGAGCCGTACATCTGGCCCGTGCTCGTGTGGGTCGACAACACGACCCTGGCGCAGCCCGGACTCGTCGGTGTGGTCGCCCCATCCGTCGGCAGCGCGCGCGTGGTGATCAAGAGCGACATGAAGGCGGGCGACGTCGTCGACATCCCTGCGGCTGTGAACACGCTGCGCGTACGCGTCGAAGAGGATTCGAGCATCCTGCAGTTCATGCTCGTGGTCGCGCTCTGGGAAAACGACGACACGCCAACGGGCGCCATGCGGGCGGGCTACGAAGCGTATGTCGACGAGATAGGCAAGGCCATCGCCGACAACCTGTTCGCTCTGAGCACGGCGACCGGCGACGACCGGCAGGCCCTCATCGACGCCATCAAGGCGCGCGTGAAGTCGCGGGTCGAGAGCGCGATCCGGGGCGGTCTGTCGGGAGCGGAGAAGGCCGAGGTCGCGCTCCACCTGCTGAACCTCGACGACTTCATCAATGCCGACGTCGTCGCCACGTCGGTGCTGGCGACGCAACCCTTCGCGCTTCGCTTCATCACCGGCTCGCCGCGCTTCACGGACGTCTACGCGATCAACACCACCCTGCACGCCGTGCCGGTGAGGGTCGATCGCTGCCAGTCGCGCGTCGACGCGGTGCGGGCAGCACAGGCGGCCGTCAATGCCGTGAAGGCGGAGATCGCGGATCTGCAGGCCCAGCTCCACGGCGAGCACGCGCCCGGCGAACCGTCGTTGCCCAAGGCCTTCATCATCCAGGAGATCCGACGCCTGCGCGACGAGGACCTGGCCGACGCCCAGGCCGCACTCGACGCGGCGCAGGTGGCGCTCGCGGACTGCCGACGCCGTCCTCCCCAGCGCGTCCCCGCGGGCGACCTCATCGTCCGGCGCTGAAGGCCATGGTGGCGTGGACCGCGTCGGGGTTCGCGCCACCTCACCGGCCGCTCCCCCGTTTCGCGCCTATCGTGACGGGGACACCATGAAGACCCTCAAGGACACCCTCGAACCCGCCGCACCGCCTCGCGAGGAGAAGCTCCCCCGCGCGAAGCTGATCGCCCTGGGGCTCACCGCGCTGGGCATCGTGTACGGCGACATCGGAACCAGTCCGCTCTACGCCGTGCGCGCCTGCTTCGCCGGGACGCGCACCGTGGCGCTCGACCGGCCCGACATCCTGGGCGTGCTGTCGCTGATCTTCTGGTCTCTCGTCATCGTCATCTCCGTGAAGTACCTGCTCTACGTCATGCGCGCCGACAACCGCGGCGAGGGTGGCATCCTGGCGCTCATGGCCCTCGTCCACCCCGGTGAGCGCGACTTCGGCCGCAGCCGCCGGATCCTCGTGGGCCTCGGGCTCTTCGGCGCCGCATTGCTCTATGGCGACGGTACGATCACGCCCGCGATCTCGGTGCTCAGCGCCGTGGAGGGACTCGACGTGGCCACCACGTCGCTCTCGTCGTACGTGGTGCCGATCACGGTGGCGATCCTGATCGGGCTCTTCGCGCTGCAACGGCGGGGCACGGCGGGCATCGGCGCCATCTTCGGTCCGGTCATGCTCCTCTGGTTCACCGTGCTCGCCACCCTCGGCGTGCGCGGCATCATGGGCGACCCCTCGGTCCTGGCCGCGCTCCTGCCGACGCACGCGATCGCGTTCTTCGCGCACGCCGGCTGGCGCGGGTATGCCGTGCTGGGTACGGTTTTCCTGGTGGTCACCGGCGGCGAGGCGCTGTATGCCGACATGGGACACCTGGGCAAGCGGCCCATCCGTTCGGCCTGGTTCGTCGTGGTGCTGCCCGCACTCCTGCTCAACTACTTCGGCCAGGGCGCCCTGCTGCTGCGCGACCCCGACGCTCTCGTGAACCCCTTCTACCGCCTGGCACCCGGCTGGGCACTCTGGCCACTTGTCGGTCTGGCCACGCTCGCCACCGTGATCGCGTCGCAGGCCGTGGTGTCCGGCGCCTTCTCGCTCACGCGGCAGGCCATCCAGCTCGGATACTGCCCGCGCCTGCCCATCCTGCACACAAGCAAAGAGGAGATCGGCCAGGTGTACGTGCCGGCCGTGAACGGGCTGCTCCTGATCTTCACCGTGGCGCTGGTGCTCGGCTTCCGGCACTCGACCAACCTCGCCGCGGCCTACGGCATGGCCGTATCGACGACGATGGTCATCACCACCGTGCTCGCCTGGGTCGTGGCCCGCGACCAGTGGCATTGGCCATGGGGCGTGGTGCTGGTCATCTCGCTCGTCTTCCTCGCCATCGACCTCGCGTTCCTCGGCGCGAACCTGCTCAAGGTCACGCAGGGCGGCTGGTTCCCCCTGCTGATCGCCGCCATCATCTTCATCCTGATGACCACCTGGCAGCAGGGCCGCCGCAGCGTCTCGCGCCGGCTCGGCGAGGGGAAGGTGGAGCTGGACAAGTTTCTCGACAGCGAGGCCGTGCGGGGTCTCCCGCGCGTGCCCGGCGTGGCCGTATTCCTCACCGGCACCTCCACTGGCACGCCCACGGCGCTGCGCCAGCACGTGCGCCACAACAAGGTGCTGCACGAGACGGTGGTGCTGCTGACGGTGGTCGTGCGCAACGTACCGCATATCGGCGGCGAGAATCGCGTGACGATCAAGGACCGCGGCCACGGCATCTTCCGCGTGATCGGCGTGGTGGGCTACCTCGACAGCCCCAGCGTGCCGGAGATCCTGCGCCGCTGCCGCGAGCAGGAGATGAAGATCGACCCGAACCAGGTGTCGTACTACGTGGGCCGCGAGATCACCATCCCCACCTCCTGGCACGGATTCTCCCTCTGGCGCGGCCGCCTCTACGCGTTCATGGACCGCAACGCCCAGCCCATCACCACCTTCTTCCAGATCCCCCACCACCGCGTGATCGAGATCGGGACCGAGGTGGAATCGTGAGGCGGGCCGGCGGGCGCCCCCGGCGGGCGTTCCGGTGATCGCCACCGTCGGTGCGATCTATCTGCGCCCGTAGAGGCTCTTCACCGATCCCCAGGTCCGCGCCTGAGCCGCCACCGACCCCGCGCAGCTCGGCAGGGCCACGGCGAAGGTGACGGTGAGGTCGCAGGTCGTGGTGTCATCGCAGTGGACGGTGCCGTACAGATCGAGCACCTGGTCAGTGCCCACGTACGCCGCGTACTCGGCGGGCAGGCCGCCCGGCGCGATGGTGGCGACGGGCGCCCAGCAGTCGCCGTCGCAGACCATGACGCCGATCGCGCCGCCGAGGTCCACGAGCGTGCCCCGCGCCACCGGCGCCTGGCCGCAGGTGGCGTAGGCGAAGTACACGTTGGGCGGGCCGAAGTACGGCAGCGCGGGCTCGACGAGATCGCCGCCGGCGTCGACGATCAACACGGCGTAGACGGTCGTGCGGTCGCCGCCGGTGACGTCGGACACGGTCGTGGTGGCCACGGAATCATCACCCGGAAAGGCCTGCACCGGGCTCACCGCCACCCAGTCTGTGCACGCCCCCACCTCCGCACGTGCGACCACCCAGCCGGCCCACGCCGGATCGAAGCCCACGTAGTTCCACACGAAGCCCTGTGCCACCACCGTGGTCCCATGGCAGACCGCCTCGATCGAGGCCTGGTTGTAGCCGTACTGGGCGGCGGCGGGGAGGGAGGCGGCGAGGGTCAGGGCGAGCGCGCACGCGCCCACGCAGCGCTGGGACATGGCGATCCTCCTCACGGGACTGGTCGATCTCTTAACAGGATGAAAGTCATCCAGAACAATAGCACGCCGCGAGTTGTGTCCGCGAGACGAAAACTCTAACGTGAAGCGAGGCATACAGGGGGACCGCCATGGATCGCTTCCGGAGCACAATCACCGCCGTCACCGCGGTCGTTCTCACACTGTCGGCCGTGACCGCCCATGGCGATGGTTGCTTCGCGTGGCACGGCGAGGACCGCGACATCCGCGAGCCCCGGCAGAAGGCCTTCATCGCCTGGGTGGATGGCGTCGAGGACCTCGTGCTCTCCGTGACGTTCACGGGCGCGACGCGCGACTTCGGCTGGATCGTACCGCTGCCGGCACCCCCCGAGGTGGCCCCGGCCGCGGGACCGGTGTTCGAGTCGCTGAGTCGGACCATGGACGTACCCTACGCGCCGCTCGGCGCGCTCTTTCCCGTGACTCTGATGCTCACGACGATCCCGTCTCCCGTCGAGACTGAACATCACGACGTGGGCGTGTACGCCATCGACGTACTTCGCAGCGATGACGGAAGTGCGCTCGCACGCTGGCTCATACGCCACGATTTCGCGCTCCCCGCGGGTGCGGAGGCGATCCTGGATCCCTACGCCCGCCGCGGCTGGGTTTTCGCCGCGATGCGCATCGATCCGGCGCAGGTCGACACGACACTGTCAGCCCGACTCGCGAGCGGCGAGATCGAGCCGCTGCGTTTCCGCTTCCCGGCTGCCGCGCCGGTATTCCCGCTGGCGATCAGCGCCCTCGGCGGCGAGCGCGCCGTGGTCCTGCTCTATCTTCTCGCCGAGGATCCCCTGGTGCCGGCGCCGGCGCCCGGCATCACCTGGGAGGTGTCGCTCAAACCCTGGGCGCAGGCCGCCGGCGTCTTCAGCGGCGTCTTCCCGCGCCGCAGTATCCGCCCCGGTGCGGATCGCCGCGTGCCGGTCGGCGAGCCCTACCTGCAGGAGATCCAGGATCGCCTCGCCAGCCGTCCCGAACCGTTCGCCCTCACCCGCTGCCGCGCGAGCTTGGCGCCACACGACATGCACGACGTCGCCTTCGTCCCCCTCGATCCCGCGGCGGCGCTGGCCGACACCTCGCGGGTCCAGCGCGCCACCGTGGCAGGCTGGCTCGGCGAGAAGGGGACGGCGGCCTCGGCGTCCGTCCTCTCGACCTGGCTGGCCGGGCAGGACGTCCTGTGCGGCATGCCCGCTCCGCCCCAGCGTCGGCAGCATCGGCGGGTCCTCGCGCAGCGCGATCTCGTGGCGGCCCTACTCGCCCTCGGCCAGTGCGGCGACCCAGACGTCGTTATGGAGCTGCGCCGCTGGCTGCGCTGCGGCGAGCGGACGCTGGAGACCGCCGCGCTCGAGGCGATCGGCAGGATCGATGCCAGTCTCGCGGCCGAGCTGGCGCTGCCACTCATCGCACGGGGCGATCGCGTGGGCCGGTACGACGGCATCGGCTATGCCGGCTACCGACTCGCCCGCGAGCTCGTGATCGCCGGCGGCGGTCCGCAGCAAGTCGGGCCACTGCGGCGGCTCGCCTGGCGATACGCGATGTGGCGACCCTGGCGCCTGCTCTGGCGGCCGGAGTTCGACCAGGCTAGCCTGCGCCGCGATGCCCAGGTCATGATCGCGGCGTGCGGGGACACGGCGATGCAGACCGCGCTCGTGCGCACGATCGCCGCCGAGAACCGGGTGTGGCAGTCCGCAGCCGACGACAGCGTGACCGCGACGTTCCGGGACGTGAACGGTCTGCCCGATCCCGCGGGTGGTCTCGTGACGTGGGATCAGAGTCGCGACCTCCCGGTGACCAGAGCCGTCGTGAAAGAGCTGGCAGCGCGACCCGCCTTGCACGACACGTTGCTGCGCCAGGCGCTCGCGGACGACGCGCTCTCGCCCTTCGCGCAGTGCACGCTCCTGGGATACCTCGCGCGGCCCGGATCCGCGGACGTCGCCCGGCTCCGCGCACTCTGGACGGCGGCCCTCGCGGCACGGCACGAGATCACGATCGCAACGCCGCCCTCGCACACTCGCATCCAGTGGAGCGACGTGACCGTGACCGTCGATCCCGACGCCACCGCGGCTCTCTTCGCCCTGGCCCGGATGCGCGCCGTCCCCGCGTTGCTCGCGTGCTGGGACGACGTGCCGTGGTCGCGACCCGAGCTCAAGGCGGACGTTCTGGTCGCCCTCGCCCAGGTTCCCGATGTCGGGCGGGATCACCCCGAGGTCCAGGCAGCCGCGCTGCGCTTCGTCGCCGAGGTCTGGAATTCCCGGGTCACGGCCGCGGACATCGCGGCGACGCTCGGGCCCGGTGCCCATCTCTACCACGTTCCGTTCCCTTGGCCCGCCGATGCGCTCTACCGACATCACGCCGTGCTGTCGCTGCTATCGGGCAATCCCCACGCGCTCGCGGCGAGCCTCGGCGCCGATTCGCCCCTGTCCCCGGTCCTGCGCCTGGCGCTGCTGAGCCTCCTTCGGCCGGATGCCGATCGCGGCGTCGCGGCCCTCATGGTCGCGGATACGGATGCGCTCCGCGGGTTGCTGACGGATCCGCGGCTCGTGGCGGAGTGCGACCGCATCGCGACCCTCGCCCGTCAGGCGCTGGACTGAGCCGCGCGCCGTGCAGGCCTCACCTCGCCGCCAGCGCCTCGTCGAACGCCCGCAGCGTCGCCGCCGCGGCCGCGAGGTCGTGGCCTTCCAGTCGCGGCGCGACGGCCCGCAGGATGACCGACTCGCGCTCGTGGATCGTCGCGAACATCGTCGTTCCCGCCAGCGAGAGCGCCACGAGCGGTGACCGCCGGTGGGCCGGATTGTCGTGCAGAGCGACCAGGTCGCGCGCGCCCAGCTCGTTCACGACGGCCCGGATGTACTGTCGCGTGACGCCCTTGCGGCGCGCGATCTGCGGCACCGTCTGCTCGCCCTCGACGGCCAGCGTTTCCAGCACCGCGCGCAGGCTGCCGGTGATGCCCAGGTCGTGGTGTATCGCGGCGGCCACCGTGGTGAGCTGGTGGCAGAGGTCGCGGACGGCGCGGGTCAGGGCGGTCGACTCGGAGGGCGTGGGGGTCGCGGGATTAGTTGACAATTTTATTGTCATATTGACAAGTATATTACCTTATCTCGGCCAAATCGAGGTCCCAGTGGGGGATCGTGGTGCCGGCACCACTCGCGTAAGATAAATACATAAAATGGTTTACTGGGTTTTACTGATTACGGCGCCCCGGCCTGCCCGGCGGCGATTCTCATCACATCTTTACAGGGGCGGGCCGGTCCGCTAGGATTCACGATGATCTCTGTCTGCTTTCAGAAATCATCACTGCCTCCCACCTGCCAGACAGAAGCCATACCGGCGCGACCCCCCGCGCCGGTACCCGCCTATTGCTGAAGGAGGAACTCCATGCACTCCTCACGCCTCGCATTCCTGCTGGCGCTGATCGCGGCCTGCCTGTTGCCCGCGCTGTCGAGCGCCATCCCCGCGATCCAGACTCCCGTCGACACCACGCAGCCGGACGGCACCCCGCTGACCGTCCGCCTCTATGGTGACGAGTGGTACCACTTCTATGAAACGCAGACCGGCTACGCCATCGTCCAGGACGCGGACGGCTGGTGGTCGTACGCCGAGCTCGACGCCGATGGGCGTTACACGGCGTCATCCTATCTCGCCGGGAAGTCGGCGCCCGGGCTGAGCGCCTTCCTCGCGCGCGTGGGGCCGAACCTGCGCGAGGACTCCCGCTACTGGACCGAGAGCCACGACCGGTTCTTCGACCGCACCCTGCCGGGCATTCTCGATCAGGCCGAGAAGATGGCCGACGCGCAGGGACGCGTCAGCATGTCGGTGCCCGTGGTGCTCATCCAGTATCCCGACTTCTTCGCGAGCCAGACGGTCGCGTCGTTCAACGACATGATGAACACGACCGGGTACAACGGTACGGGCAGCTTCCAGGACTACTACATGGAGGACTCGTACGGCAACCTGACGGTGACGGCCACGGTCTTCGGCTGGTACACGGCGCCCAATATCCGCCACTACTACCGTCACGACATGGGCGCGCTACCGAACCTCAACAAGGCCCGCGAGCTCGTGCGCAACGCCGTCGACCAGGCGGAGTTCACCGGTGGCGCGGCCTGGGGCCCATTCGACAACGATAGCGACGGCAACGTCGACGTGGTCTTCATCGTGCACCAGGGGCCCGGCGCCGAGTGCGGCAACCCCGAGTTCATCTGGTCGCACCACTGGTACCTCAACGCCGCGGGCTCCAGCTACTCGGTCACGTACGACGGCAAGCTGATCGACCGCTACATCATCCAGCCTGAGATCTCCTGCGGCGGCAGCCACATCGAGATCGGCGTGTTCTGCCACGAGTTCGGCCACGCCCTCGGCCTGCCCGACCTCTACGACATCGACGGCTCGTCCGAGGGCATCGGCAACTGGGGCCTCATGAGCGGCGGCGGCTGGGGCGGCAATGGATTCACGCCACAGACGCCGACGCACATGTGCGCCTGGTCGAAGGCCGAGGTGGGCTGGGTCATCCCCACCGTCGTACCCGGCAACCAGACGGCCGCGAACATCCCGCAGGTGGAGACCAGCCCCACGGTGTACAAGCTCTGGACCAACGGGATGCCCGCCAACGAGTACTTCCTCGTCGAGAATCGTCAGCAGACCGGCTTCGACGCCAACCTGTTCACCGGCGGCCTCGCCGTGTGGCACATCGACGAGAGTCGTCGTCGCACCGACAACACCGACAACGCCGACGAGACGCACAAGCTGGTCGATCTCGAGGCTGCCGATGGCAATCTCGACCTGGACAACGCCGTGAACCGTGGCGACAACGGCGACCTATTCCCCGGAAGCAGTACCAACCGCTTCTTCAACGGCAGCACCACCCCGAACAGCGATAGCTACGCGGGCGCCGCAACGTCCGTTTGCGTGAACAACGTCAGCAACTCCGCCTCTCCTATGACGGCCGACTTCTGCGTGACGGCGACCCTACCGCCAGACCTCATGATCCGCGACTGCGCGGCCGACATGGGCGCCGAGCCGGACATCCCCTGCAACTCCAACTGGGTACAGAGCCTCGACATCTACATCGACAACAACGACGACGGGACCATCGACGCGCCCAATCCCGGCTGGGGCCCGAACCATCTCTACGTACGCGCCTGGAACAATGGTGGCCCCGACGTGAACGCCACCATCCGGTGCTGGTACGTGAATCCGTCGCTCGGTCTGCGCTTCGGCGCCGGCGGCAATCCCGGGCAGGTCCAGATCGTCGACGCCACGACGTTCCAGGACCACGTCGACGTCCCCTCGATCGGCCACGTGCCGCCCACGCCGGGTGGGCTGGGCTACCGCGCGTTCTTCCACTGGGCGATCCCGAACCCGCCGCCCAGCATCGATCACTACTGCATCGGCTGCCTCATCACCAGCGCCGCCGACCCGCAGACCAGCCCCATTCCCATCCAGGAGAACAACCTCGGCCAGATCAACTACTGGGCGCTCGCCCTCAAGGCCGGCACCATGCCGGCGAAGGCGGCCGTCCCCGACACCACGCTCACCGTGTTCCGCGAGCCCATCACGATCAACAACCCGTACGACGAGACGCGCGACTTCCACGTCGTCGTCAGCGGTCTCGAGCCACCGTTCTTCGTCGAACCGTCCGAGCTGATCCTCACGCTGCAGCCGGGCGAGCAGCAGGTCCACACCTTCGACATCATCAAGGAGGACTCGCAACACGGCGACATCGGCCACGTGAAGTTCGAGCTGTACACCCTGCCCGACAACGAGCTGGCCGGAGGGCTGTACCATGATCTGTTCATCGACAGCTACGGGCCAGACATGCCGCAGGGCTGGTCGGTGGACTACTTCCAGCCGGGCGGTGACAATTACCCGCGGCCCGCGCCTAAATACGTCCTGACTTGGCAAGCCACCGATTTCGACGTCACCGGCCTCCCCGAGCGCGTGCGCAACTACGAGGTCTACGCCTCGCCCGACTCGAACGCCCTCGAGCAGCCGAATCCCGAGAACATCATCGCCCACACCGCGGCCGATGCCGACCTGCAGAAGCCGGGGTACCAGTACAATTACTACCCGAGCAGCAACGACGAACCCGACATGTACTTCACCGTGCGCGCGGTGGACACGGCCGGCAACGACGGGCGGATGACGCCCATCATGACCGCTCCGCTCGGCGGTGGCCCCACGGACGCGCCGCCAGCGTTGACCGGCGACCAGCTCCTGCCCAACGCGCCAAATCCGTTCAATCCGGCCACGAGCATCTGGTTCAGGCTCGCCGTGCCGCAACGCGTGCGCGTCTCGGTCACCGACGTGGCGGGCCACGCCATCGCGCAGCTCGTGAACGCCCACTACGAGCCGGGCATGCACCGCGTGCAGTGGCACGGCCTCGACGCCTCCGGCCGCGCCGTGGCCTCGGGCACCTACATCGTCGTCATGCAGACCGAGGAGGGAACGCAGACGCAGAAGATCACCCTCGTGAGGTGATGCCCACGCCACCGCCCGCGACCTCGGGGCCGCGGGCGGTGGTACCGGACGGAAATCTCGGTGCCGGCGCCGAGACCACAAGCTATTACATTTCAATTAATTATAGCGTTCGCGCCAAGGCAGCCCCCACGAGCATGAAGCCACCACCGACCGAGAGGGTCGGCACGTCACCGCGCTGACCTCGCGACTGGCCCCCGGTAACGAAGGAGTCGCCCGTCCCGTTGCCGGCCTGCGTGGAGCCGGCGCCGAAGCTACCTTGGCGTGACGGCCCCGGTTTCCAGCAAAGGACCTCCATGCGCCCGGCCCTGCTCGTCATCACGCTCCTGCTCACCACTCCCGCCCTCGCGGACCCCGGTCCCGTGCCCTCGCTCGACCTGCCCGACTCCATCCGCGTGATCGTCGACCCGGGCGTGAGCACGCTCGACACGCTCCGCACCACCGCGCCGCGGGTGACGGTGGCCGAGGTGGTGCGGCGGATCGGGGCGCGCATGGCGAGCGAGCGGGCGCGGATCCGCACGCACGAGTACACGGGGCTCACGAAGATCATCGCCATCCATGGCACCGATGCCGACGGCATCCCCGAGCGCAAGATCTACGAGACCGCCGAGCGCGTGCGGCTGGATCGCGGCGGCGACTATCAACACGTCACGCTGTGGCGGCGCGAGCAGACCTGGAAGCATGGCGAGCTGGCGAAGACCGAGGTGAAGGACGAGGTCGAGACGTCGTGGGAGACGATCGGCGAGGAAGTGCGCGAGAGCATCCCGTTCTCGCCCGAGTCGGGCGACGACTACACCTACGCCATCGTCGACCGCGCGCTCGCCGACAGCACCGTGATCTACGAGGTCCGCTACACGCCCAAGAGCAAGTTCGACGGCCTCTCCAGCGGCACGGTATGGATCGATTACGGCGAGTACGTGATCCGGCGCCTGGCCGGCGAGATCGTGGAATCGCCGCCGGTGCCGCTGCTGGTGCGGGCCATCTCCGACTTCCGCGCCCGCTTCAAGCCCTGCGGCGACTTCTGGGTGCTCGACGACATCTACGCGCGCATCGAGCTGCGCGACGTGCCCCTGCTCGGCCTGCCGCGCACGCTGGAGTTCCATTACTGGACGCAGGGGCACGTGATCAACGGCGTGCGCTACGAGCCGGAACCCGCATTGCCCGATACCGCTTTGCCTGATACCGCCTCGCCCGACACCACGACCGGTTACTGGGACCATCTCGACGCGCACTGGGACGATGCCATCGGCGACGATCTCTTCGGCTTCCCTCTGAGCGACGCGCGCGTCGATTCGCTCACGGACATGGGCCGCGACCGGATCGCCGCGATGCTGGCCGGCAGGGTGTTCAAGGTCAATCTCGATCCCATCGGCCGGCTCGACTTCGACCGCGTCGAGGGCCTGCGCCCTGGCGCCTCGCTGAAGGTACGCCATCTGAGCGCCGTGCCGCCCACGCTCGAGCTGGGCGCGGGCTATGGACTGTCGAGCCACCGCTGGATCGCCGATGGGAGCCTGCGCGTGCCGCTCGTGAGGCGCCAGCCGCGACGGCCCGATGGCCAGCCGACCGGGCTCGCCTACCCGCGCCTCGAGGCCGAGATCTTCGGCGCCGATTCGATCCGGCGCTTCGGTGGCGACCCACGGCCCGAACGCACGCTGCAGGCCATCTTCGCTGGCGACGATCCCAACCAGTACCTCGGCACCCGCAGCGCCGGCCTCACCCTGCGCCTGCGCCCGGCGCGCCGGTTGACCCTGAGCCTGGGCGGCCACTTCGACAACGAGCGGCCCCTGCCCGTCGCCACGCGGTGGACCGTCTTCGGCAACACCGAGGACGTGGCGGACAACGAGCCGGCGGAGCGCCTCGTCGACCATGCCATCACCGCGGGCGTTGGCCTCGAGGGGCGACGCTGGACGGTGGCCCTCGATGCCGCGCGCCACCATGCCCTGCACACCGACTTCCACACGCTGGCCCTCGACACGCGCGGTAGCGCGCTCGATCGCCACGGCAACGAACTGGCGCTGCACCTGGCCGGCCGCATCTGGGATCGCCGCGCACCGGTGCAGTGGAAGACGTGGCTCGGCGACTGGCCCACCCTGCGCGGCTACGATATCCAGGAGCTGGCTGGCGACCACGCCACCTGGGGCAACGTCGATGTGCGCTGGGGTACCGACGTGCTCAAGGCCCTGCGCGTGCCTCTGCTCGGCAAGCTCGGCCTTCAGCCCCTCAGCTTCGTGGACGCCGCCTGGTCCGAGCTGCGCGACCCGCAGCGCGACGCCCGCTGGCGCGACGGCTTCCGTATGGATGCCGGCGTGGGGTTCGGCAAGCTGATCGGGGGAGCCGGCATCGGGGGGCGCCTGAGGGTCTATGCCGCCCACCCGGTGTTCGACGGCCAGGAGGGGCAGGGCTGGCGCTTCCTCCTGGTATTCGAGCCATGAGCGCCCGCACCTGGCTCAGGCGCGTGGGCGTCGCCGGTTTCGTCTTCTTCCTGGTCAAGGGCCTGCTCTGGCTGCTCCTGCCTCTGCTGCTCGTGGAAACGTGCGGCGGGTAGCCGGCACGCGTCACGACGGGATGATCTTGATCGGCGCATCCACCACCATCTCCAGCAGCGCGTGCGACAGGGTCTTGCCCTGCGGGTCGAGCATGAGCGACACGGTGCCGCCGCCGCCGAGAGCCTCCTCCAGCAGGAAATTCAGCGCCAGCAGGTTGTCCAGCTCGTGGCGGATGACCTTGCCCTTCACGATGCCGGCGAAGAAGCGCTTCACCACCGGCGGCGTGAGCGTCTCGCGCAGCCAGTCGTAGATCTCCGGCGAGCGCGCCAGGACGCCGACATTGCAGGTGTCGCCCTTGTCGCCCGAGCGCGCGTAGGCCAGGGTACGCAGCTGGGTGCGGCGGGTGCGCGAGGGCCATTCGCGTACGCGCGGACGCGCCTCGGGCCGGCAGGACTCCTCGGCCGGCTGCGGGGGCACGGCGTCGTCGAAGACGATGGTGCGGGAGTGCTCGGAGCCGTCGGGCCGGAGGGCCACCATCCGCGCGGGCACGCTACTGCGTTTCATGAGCGCCGGCCAGTAGGCGACCACTCGCCGTGGTTTCGGGCGGCCGGCCGTCACGGCCATGCCGCTGGGGCCCGAGAGGATGAGCGCCGGCAACTGCACGCCGAAGGCCTCCACCTTGGTGCGGTTGTGATCGCGCACGCCCAGGCGCAGGAGCACCTCGTCGGGCTCGCCGATGTTGAGAGTACGCGCCCAGATCGAGCCGGTACCCACCACCGAGGTATGCGTCTCCTCGTAGGCATGGCCGAGGCGCTTCCACAAGATCTTGGCCGCCGCCTCCGACTTGGCCCTGGCTTCGGGCCCGCAGACCAGGAGATGGCCCAGGGCCTTCCAGCCGTCGTCGTAGGCCATCGACACCTTGAACATGGCGGGGCGCGGACAGCCGCGCACGCCGCTGACGCACACGCGGTTCTTACCGACCTCGGCGAGGGCGATGGTGTCGAAGCGCGCGATCACATCGGGCGAGATGTACTGCGAGGGGTCGCCCATCTCGTAGACGAGCTGCTCCTTCACCGTCTTCTCGTTCACGAGGCCGCCGGTGCGCGCGTGCTTGGTGACCTCGAACACGCCGTCGTCCCCCATCTCGATGATGGGAAAACCGATGGTGGCCAGGTGCGGCACCTCGTGCCAATCGGTGAGGTTGCCGCCCGTGGCCTGCGTACCACACTCGATGATATGGCCGGCCACGATGCCGGCGGCGAGGTGATCCCAGTCGTCCTCCTGCCAGCCGAACTCGTGGATCATGGGCGCCAGCGTGATGCCGGTGTCGGTCACACGGCCGGTGACGATCACCTGGCAACCCGCCGCGAGCGCGGCCACCACCGGCTCGGCACCGAAGTAGACGTTGGCGGCCGTCACCTGATCCTGCACGTCGTCGAAGGCCTCGCCCGACTCCATGTTGGCGAAGCTCTCGCCCGCCGCACGCAGCTCGTCGAGGCGGCCCACGATGTCATCGCCGTCGACCACGCCGACCGTGACGCGCAGACCCAGTTCGCCGGCCAGCTCGCGGATCTTGCGGCCCAGGCCGAGTGGGTTGATGCCGCCGGCGTTGGTGATGACCTTCACGCCGTGCTCGACCATGAGCGGCAGGCATTCGCGTAGCTGGTCGAGAAAGTCCACTGCGTAGCCCAGCTCGGGCTGCTTCGCGCGCTGCGCCTGCAAGATCGACATCGTGACCTCGGCCAGGTAGTCGATGGTGACGTAGTCGAGGGGGCCGCCCTCGATCTGACGCTTGAGTGCGCCCGGATCGTCGCCCCAGTAGCCGCCGGCGTTGCCGATACGGATGGTCCGTCTCATTGCATGGCTCCTCGGAATCAGGTATCGTGCCCGCGTCATGCTAGCTGCGTGACCGCGGAGTCACAAGGTGGTTTTCAGCTCAGGGGGCCCGCCATGCCCGTCACCCGCTGCGCGTGGTGCGGCACCGATCCGCTCTACGTCGCCTACCACGACCAGGAGTGGGGCGTACCCGTGCATGACGACCGCCACATGTTCGAACTGCTCGTGCTCGAGGGCGCCCAGGCCGGTCTCGCCTGGATCACGATACTGCGCAAGCGCGAGGGCTACCGGCGCGCCTTCGGCAATTTCGATGTCGAGGCCATTGCGCGCTATGGTCCGCGCGACGTCGCTCGCCTGCTCGCCGACCCGGGCATCGTGCGCAATCGCCTCAAGGTGGCGTCCGCCGTCACCAACGCCGCCGCTTTCCTCGAGGTGCAGGCCCAGCGCGGTAGCTTCTGCCGCTACCTCTGGGACTTCGTCGACGGCCGCCCGGTGCAGAACCGCAGGCGCAGCCTCGACGAGGTCCCGCCGCGCACCGACCTGTCCGACCGCATCAGCAAGGATCTCAAGAAGCGCGGCTTCAAGTTCGTGGGTTCCACCATCGTCTACGCGCACCTGCAATCGGCCGGGCTGGTGAACGACCACGTGGTCGACTGCATCCGCCACGCACCGGTGTCGCGGCTGCGCTGATCGGCGCGCCGATCTAGGCGATCGGCGTCTGCGCGGCGAGCGCCAGGATCGCCTGCGCGGCCCGCGCGAGCGTGGTGCCGAACGCGATCACCCCGTCCTCGTGCCCGCCCATGACGATCACGCCCTCGTGCACCACCGGGCCGCGGCGGTACAGGCGGATCATCTCCTGGGCCATCGCGGGCGTGCCGTATTCCACGTCGTCGCGCGTGGTGGGCAGCCGGTCGCGCTGGGCCAGCCAGATGGGCCGCGCATGCACGTGCACCACCCCACAGATCGCCGGATCGGCCGCGTAGAGCGCCGCATGCGTCAGCGCCTCCGACGAGGCCTGGATCTCACCCACGCACCGCAGCCGGTTGCGATCGATGTCGGCGAGCGTCACCTCGGCGAAGTGGCGGTGGTCCACCTGCGGCAGCCCGCTCGTCTGGCTGCCGCTGATCAGGAAACGCGGCGAGGTGTGCAATCGCACGCTGATGTTGCCGTACCCCAGGCCCTCGGCGTCGGCACCGATGAGACGGCGGGCGAAGAGGCGGTCGCGCCACGTGAGCAGGTCGCGCAGGTCGGGCAACGGGCGCAGCGGACGCGCGACATGTTCGGCATGATACTTGACAACGCCTTCGCGCTCACCCGGATGCGTCATCGCGGCTCCTTCAGCAGATCGCGGCCTTCCATGTCCGCGGTCGGCGCCAGGCCGAAGCGCGCCAGGATCGTGGGCGCGAGGTCGCGCAGGTCGGGATCGGCGACCGCGAGTGGCCGGTTGCTCAGCAGGATACCCGGCACCAGGTTGGCGGCCATGCAGTGGTCGCCGCTCCACTTCTTGGTGTTATCGTCGAAGACCACCGAGCCCACGCCGCCCAGGGCCGACTCGTTGCTGCCGCGCCAGCCGCGCGCGTAGCCCACGACGATATCGGGTGCCTCGGCCGCATGCGGACCATGATAAACCTGCGCGGCACGATAGGCGGTGGCGACGGCGTGTCCGCCGTTTCCCGGATCCACGGCCGCCTCGAGGGCGTGGGCGATCTCGTCCACCAGCGCGGCGGACTCGAACCCGGGCGCCACGATTCCGTACACCTCGCGGCCCCGTTGATTCACGTACAGCCCGTTGATGCCCAGACCGTAAGCGCGCGTGCGCGACCAGTCGACACCGTCGAGGAACGCCACCGCGTCGGGATCCACGCCGTCTTTCAGCACGAGGTAGCCGTGCTCGCGCAGCCACGCGTTCAGGTGCACGTTGCGATGGTAGGGCGCGAAGCCGTGATCGGACATCACGAGGATCGCGGTGTCGTCGCCGCAGGCGGCCACCGCCTCGCGCAGCACGTCGTCGAGGGCCGCGTACACGTCGCGCACGCGGTCGGTGAAGTCCGGATCGGCGCTCGCGTGAGAGGGCGCGTCGGCATCGAAGCTGCGCCAGAACATGTGGCAGGTCTGGTCGGGCAGGTTGAAGTAGAAGAAGAGGAAGGCACGATCCTGCTGCGCGAATCTTCGCAGCTCGTGTGTGAACTCGGTGCGCCGTTCGGCGAGGATCTGGTCGCTCTGTTGCACGTAGTCGCGGTCGGCGAGCACGCCGGCATCGAGCGCCTTGGTATCCTCGGGCAAACCCTGCGTGTAGTAGGGGCCGATGGCCTCCGCGAGGTCGCGCGCGTATTCCGGCGGTGTGCTGATGGGCTGCGACGGACGGCGCGGATCGATCTGGATCGGCGTGAGGTAGAGCCGCAGGTTCGGCGCCACGGTCATGAGATGGAACCGTCCGATCCCGAAGATCGTGTCTGCTGGTGCGAGCGCGAACCGGAAGGTGACCCAGTCGCTCCACTGCCCGGTGCGCAGGATGACGTCGCCGGCGCCGGCGCGCAGATGCACGGCGCCCCCGGCGCGATCGACCTCGCCCGTCACGCGGGTGGCGACCGCGGGCCCACCCTCTCGGTGCGGATCCGGCGGCCCGTCGATCGCGGCCGTGAAGCGTCCGTCCGCCAGCGCAATGCGCGCCACTTGCCCGCCCGCGATGTCCTGCGGCGCGGCGGGGTCGTCGGTGATGAGGGTGAAGATGCCGAACGTGCCCTGGATGTCGGGGGTGCCCATACCGGCGAGCGTGCGCGCCTCGCACGCCACCGGCGGGTAGTTAGCCGGCACCTTGAAGATGGTGACGTCGACGCCGGCCGCGGCCAGCGGCTGCCAGAACGCCGCCCCCTCGCGCTGGGACAGGATCGGGATGGGACCGCGCGGGTCGCGGTGGATGAAGTCGAAGACGCCATGCACGCCAGGGTTGGCGCCGGTGATGAACGTGGACCACGCCACCGGCGATTGCGGCGGCACGGACGTGCCGAGCGTGTGGAGCTGCCAGCCCGCGGCGAGCAGGCGATCGACGGTGGGCATGGCGCCCGCGGCCCGGTACCGCACCAGGAGCTGCGGATCCATGCCGTCGAAACCCAGGACGAGCGCTTTCGTCGCGGCCAGGGCGGGGACGGCGCCCAGCAGGAACGCGAGGCCGAGGAGCGCGCCGCGGCGCCGCCCCCTCATCAGTACCCCAGCGCCCGTAGCTTGCGGCGTTCGTCGTCGTTCAGCCGCACCGCCTCGCGCCCCTGGCCCTGCAATACACGCTGCGCCAGCCGCGCCTCTCTTGCCAGCGCGGCATCGAATCGCGCTCGCAGCGCCGCCACCACGGCGGGATGGTCGCCCTGCACGTCCGTCGCCTCGGCAGGATCCCGGTCGAGGTCGTACAGGCCGCAGACCGAATCGGCTCGTGCCGGCGCGAAGGTGCCCACACACCCGCTGGTGTCGGTGGTGGCGACGAGGGACCACCAGGTGTCGTCCTGCAGGCCGAGCAGGGCGGAGCGCCGCAGCGCCAGGCCGCGGCGATCGCCGTCGACCAGGAAGTCGCGCGCGGGCAGCGCACCGAATCCTTCGCCCAGCAACGGCCGCAGCGAGACGCCCTGGCAGGGATCGGGGGCGGGAAGTGCCGCGTAGTCGAGGATGGTGGGCGCGATATCCAGGATGCTCACCGGTGCATACACCACCTTGCCGGCCGGCACCACGCCGGGCCACACCACGAGCAGCGGCACGTCGCGGACCTCGGCGTACGGCGAGTCGTGCAGGGTGCCCCCGTGCTCGGCGATCTCTTCCCCGTGGTCGGCCGTGACGACGATCATGGCGTCGTCGGCGAGCCCGGTGTCGCGCATGTGGTGCAGTAGCGGCCGAAGATGGAGGAAATCGAGCGACGTGACGGCCGACAGGTAGGCCTGCCGCAGCAGCGTCGGATCGTATGCCGCCAGATCCCAGCGGCCGTCATCGGTGAGTCGGGGTTCGGGATACGGCCCGACCACCTGGTTTTCGTAGCGATCGAACTCGCGGATGGCCCAGTACGGCAACCGGTGGTCGAAGTCGACGGGCACGGTATGCGTGTCCATGAAGTGGAAGAAGAGGAAGTACGATGCTGTTCTCGCGTGGGCGAGCAGATCGTCGCCGAGATCCCAGTGCCGCGTCCACTGCGTGATCGGCGCGAGCGGCGCCTGGAACCGATACTGCCGGAAGCCGCGGCCGAACCCGTACCGTGGCTCCAGCCACTGGTTCGACGCCGGGAAACCGCCGCACACGAACCCCGCGTCGGCCAGCCGCTGGGTCAGCAGCGGCACACCCGTGGGCAAGGCATGCTCCACGCCGACGCGTGTCACGCCGGGATCGAGGCCCGTGAACATGGCCGCGTGGGCGGCGAGCGTCCAGCCCACGGGCGTCACGCAGTGCAGGAACAGCGCTCCGGCGCTGGCCAGGGAATCGAGGCCCACGGTGCGGGCCGAGTTCTGGTTGCCGTAACAGGGCAGACTCGCGCTGCGCAGGGTGTCGCACGAGATCAGCACCACACGGCGTAGCGGTGGCGTCGCATCGGCCACGGCGACGGCGGCGCTCAGCGCGAGACCGGCCAGCACGAGTTGCAAGCGCATCTTCATGACGTCCACGATAATCACGCCGCACCCGATCCGGCAGGGAAAATCACGCCTGGCGCTGCATCACGACCAGCCCGAGCAAGGACACGGCGAGGCCAGGAAAGATGGGCTCCATGCCCAGCCACGGCCGCCCGGCGCTCCACCCGGACGCCAGCCAGGCCAGCGCCACGCCGCCGGCCACCGCCATGACCCCGGCGAGGGCCCGCCGCCGCCGGGCCGTCGCGGCGCCCCATCCGAAGTGGCTCGCCGCCAGGGGCACCAGAAGCACCGGCGTCCCGATGCTGCCGAGGTCATGCCACAGGGATACCACTGATCGCGCCAGCAGCGCGAACGCCGTGGCCAGCGCCGCGGTCAGCAGCAACCCCCAGCGTACCGAGCCCTGGGTCGACGCATCGGCGGTCTCGCCGAGCAGTGCGCCCGCGGGTCGGCGCGCCCGTATCGCGAGGTCGCGCCCCACCGTCACGGCCGCGATGAAGGCGTAGCTGTCCACGGTGGACATGATGGTGGCAAGCAGGCCGACGAAGAACAGCCCCTGCAGCAGCGGCGGCAGGGTGGCGGTAGCCAGCCGCGGGAACGCCGCCACCGGATCGGCAAGATCCGGCAGCGCGGCCCGCGCGTAGAGGCCAGTGAGCGTGGTGAGAAAGTCGAAGACGATCCAGAACCCGATCGACACGGCGATGCCCCGGCGCGCCACCCGCTCGCTCGCCGCCGCGTGGCAGCGCTGGTAGAATGCCGGCTCCACCAGCGTGGCCATGGCGATCACGTACCACACGGCCACGGCCTGCCAGCCGCGCCCACCATCCCACTGCAGATGACCGGCCGGCACGTGCGTACGCAGCCACGACCACCCGCCGTAGGTGTGCACGCACATGGGCACGATGACGGCGAAGGCGGCGAACATGAGCACGAACTGCACGGCATCGGTCATGATGATGGCGCGCAGGCCACCGCGGAAGACATAGCCTACCGAGAACGCCGTACCCACCACCACGCCCAGCCACAGGGGCCAGCCCAGGGCGAGCTGAATGAGCACGCCCAGCATCAGCACGTAGGCGGCGGGCGCCGTCATCACGAAGACGGTGGCGGCCGCCACGAGGGCCGCCGGCCGGCCGCAGGTGCGTTCGAGCTGATCGGGTACGGTGAGGGCGCGGCTGCGGCGGGCGCGGGCCGCCAGGGCCAGGGCGAACACGGCCGCGTAGAGGTAGTACGGCACGCCGAAGACGAACCAGTTGCTCACGCCGAAGCGCCAGGTGTACTCGCCCACGCCTAGGATGCCACCATACCAGGTGGTGACCAGGCTGGCGACGAAGGCGGGCAGCGTGAGCCGCCGGCCCGCGACGAGATAGTCGGCCTCGTCCCCCGTCGGCGCCCGCAACAGGCGCGCCACGACATAGAGCAGGAACAGCGCGTAGACGACGCCGAGGACCACCTCACTCCTCGTCGTCGCTTGGCGGCCCCTCGCGGTCCACGAGCACGAGCAGGGAGCCATCGGCCACCGAGACCAGGAGCGGATCGTACGCCACGGTGTTGCTGATCGCCGCCATGCTGCTGGGACCGATGACGGTATTGAGGAGGGGATAGCGCGCCCCCTCCACGGTCACGCCGCGGCAGCTTCCCGCCAGGGGCAGCAAGCTGAAGCGCGTACCCGGCGCGATGGACCACGACACGGTCTCGCCGGGCCCGATCCGCACGCCGTCGGCCATGTGGGCTGCGACGCACAGGCGCAGGCGGTCGTGGTAGTGCTCGAGCAGGCTGCAGTTGTAGAGCGTGTGATCGAGTCGCCAGCCGACCGCGCCCACGAGCACGGCCTCGGTGCACCCCTGATCGATCGCGTAGAGCAAGGCCTTCTCGCTGTCGGTGGTCTCCTGATCGTCGACTCTCAGGAATCGCGGGCCGCCGCGGCCGGCCAGGATGCGGCCGGCCAGGGAATCGAAATCGCCGATCACCACCTCCGGCGTGCGCGGAAGGTGATCGTACGGATAGCCCGCCGCGTCGGTGCAGAGGAAGAGGTCGGCACCGGTGAGCCAGTACTCGAGCACGCCGGTATCCGGGGGCGGCCCGTCGCAGAGCACGACGGCGCGCTGCCCCCTTTTCGGGAAGATGGGGCAGGCCGCACCGCCTCGCTCGCTCTCGTACATCGACATGGCACCCTCGGCGATCCCGCCGGGCAGCTGGCGATCGCGTCTAGAAGTCGTAGGTGGCGCCGACGAGCACGTTCCGCGGAGCTGCCGGCAGGAGGTACTTCCCTCCATCATAGTAGCCCCATGTCTCGTATCGCTCACTGAAAAGATTCAGCACGCGCAGGGACACCACGAGCCCCTCCAGGGCCTGCACACCGCTGCGGCCAAGATCCCAGAACAGACTCAGATCGCACACCGTGGCCGGCTCGATGGTCCGATCGGGAAGTCCGGTGCTGTCGAGGTACTGCTTGCCCACACGACGCACGCGCAGATCGCTCGAGAGGGCGCCGTACCGGGCCGTCCAGGTGGCGGTGATCAGGTGATCGGGAAAAAGCGGTATCGGATTGCCGGAGTAGTCGACCAGGGTGCTCCCGTCGCCGGTGACCAGGTACTCGTCGTACTCGTCCCAGCTCCGGCTCGCCGCCAGGCTCAGTCGATGCCCCGCCAGCGGACGCCAGCGCAACCCCAGCTCGACACCCCGGTGCAGCGTGCGCTGGGCATTGCCGCGCAAGAGACCGCGGTCTGGATCGTAGAAACCGCTGGGCACGATCTCGTGATCGAAGTCCATCCAGTAGCCGTTGAGCGTGAGGCTCAGCGCCTGGCCGCGCAGGGCGATGCCGCCCTCGTAGTCGACGACCTTCTCCGGCTCGATCGTGGGATCCGACCACTGGACGTAGGCGACGTCGCCCTGTGCGCCGCGCACGTCGTGGTGGTCGCGGAAGAGCGGCTGCGCGCCGAGATCGTCGGGGCCGTACCAGGTATCCCAGTAGTCGGCGTCGGCGGGTTCACGGTGCGTGATGCCCACGTGGCCGTACATGCCCAGGTCGCCACCGCCAACCTGCCACGGCGTCTGCCAGAAAAGGCCGCCCTTGGGGTTGAAGAAGTCGTAGTCCACGTTGTAGGCATTGCGCTGGGCACCCTGGAAGTTGCCCACGGCGTTCTGGAGGAAGTCGTACTGACGATGCTGGTATTGCAGGTCGAGCAGAAGCGTGAGGTTCGGGACGAACTCCCAGCGCTCGTTGGCGCTGAGCGACCAGGCGTCCTTGTCGCCGGTGAAGTCGTGGTACTTCGATCCGTTCGGGACATCGTCGGGCGTGAGGCTCGTGCCGCCGCTGCCGGCGCCGGCATAGAGCACGTCGCCCCAGTGATTGCTGTGGAAGGTGTACCAGTCGCCGCCCACGAGCAGGCGCCCACCGGCGTGATTCCAGGTGAGCGTGGGCACCCAGCCCACCTGATCCTTGCGGACCCACTTCGTGCGCACCAGGTCGACGGCGTCGGTGGTGTCGTAGCGCGCGGGGAAGAGCGCGTCGAGGCTGTAGGCATGGGCATCGGCGCCGGGCTTGAAGTTCTCGTAGTAGCCCTCGCCGTGGATGACGTAGGCGCTGTTGCGCAGGAGCAGGTGCTCCCCGAGGATCCAGTCCCAGTGCACTTCGTAGTGCGGCTGGCGGAAGTCGTCGATCGCGTTGTGGTACGTCTCGGGGTTGGCACGGCGATCGCGGGCGAGGGTGGCCTCGTCGGCCGGATCCCAGGCGTGGTGCGTCAGCTCGTGGCCCGTGTAGAAATTGGCCTGCAGCGCGTGCGCCGCGTGCTGCCAGCGGCCCGACCAGAACACGGCCCACTGCTCGCTGCCGGCACGCTCGCGGTAACCGTCGCTCCCGAGCTGGCTGAGGCGCAAGCTCGTGGAGAAACCGCTGCCGAGCCGGCCGGTCTGGTAGCTGAGCATGCGGCGGTTCGTGCCGTAGCTGCCGGTCTCGATCGTGGCGTGGCCCTGCGGCGCGCGCGTGAGCACATCCGTGACCAGGTTGACGGTGCCGCCGATGGCCGTGACGCCATCCACGCCATTGGTGACGCCGCGTTGCACCTGGATATCCTCCAGGCTGCTCGCGAGATCGGGCAGATCCACCCAGTAGACCTGGTGGTCCTCGGGGTCGTTCAGGGGAATGCCGTTCACCAGCACGGCGATGCGCTGCTGGTCGAAGCCGCGGATCTTCAGGTACGTGTAGCCGATGCCGTTGCCCGCATCGCTGTAGGCGTACACGCCCGGCAGCGCGGTGAGTAGCATCGGGATATCGCGCGCGGTCTGCTCGCGCGCGATCGTCGCCGCCGAGATGTTGTCGTGGCTGAGGTGCACGTCGGCCGCATACCGCGACGCGGTCACCACGACCTCCTCCTCCGTGGACACGGGAATCGCGGAGGAATCGGTCGGCGCATCGCCAGGACGCGAGGGTGTCGCGGGCGCCCCGGTGGCGAGGGCGAGTGAGGCCAGCACGGGTACGAGCAAGGTCCCGGCCAGCGGCGCCAGGGTGCGCATGGATCCACCTCCGGTCGTCGATGTGGCGGGAGCCGAAACAAAAACCGGCTCCGAATGGGCCGGTGGCAAGGAAGAGTCGAGATCCCCGGTCCGTTTCCCTACGCCGGTATGACCCGGGTCAGGTTCCAAGGGTGTCATCTCAGGCTATCCAGCCACCCCTAACGGTCGCCGCGAACCATAGATAGGGCGGCCGGTACTGTCAAGAGGTCCCCCTTGCCGGGCGATCGTCCTTGAGATAAGATCATTCTCGTTCTCATTGTCAAACGGGAGGTTCGGCGTGTCCGATCATCGCGATGATTCGTCGTATCCCCTGCTGGAGGCGGCGGTCGAGTGTGCGCCGAGCGGGCTGCTGATGGTCGATGGCGAGGGCCGCATCGCACTTGTGAATCGCGAGGTCGAGCGGCTCTTCGGCTACCCGCGCGAGGAATTGCTCGGCCAGCCCGTCGAGATGCTCGTGCCGGAGCACGCGCGGGGCCGTCATCCTGCCGACCGCACGTCGTTCTACCGCGCGCCGGTGGCGCGACCCATGGGCCACGGACGCGACCTCGCAGGGCGTCGCAAGGACGGGACGACGTTTCCCGTCGAGATCGGCCTCACGCCGGTGAACACCGCTTCCGGGATGTACGTCCTGGGCGTCGTCGTCGACATCTCCACGCGCAAGCAGGCCGAGGCCGTTCGGCACCGCCTCGAGGCCGAGCTGCGTCAGGCCCAGAAGATGGAGGCCATCGGGTTGCTGGCCGGTGGCGTGGCTCACGACTTCAACAACGTGCTCGGCGCCATCGTCGGCTACGCCGAGCTGGTGGGCGACCGCGTGCGAGACGACGCCGAGTCCACCGAGGACCTGCGCCGGCTCCTGCGTGCCACGCAGCACGGCAAGGAGATCGTCGAACGCATCCTGCGCTTCACGCGCCGCCAGAGCGCCGATCGCTCGGTGCTCGATCTCGACGGCCCCGTGAACGAGACCGTGCAGCTCCTGCGCTCGTCGCTGCCTGGTAGCGTCAGCTTCCGGGTCGACGTCGCGCCGGACACACCCCCGGTCGTGGCAAACGCGACCGCCGTGCACCAGATCCTTCTCAACCTCGGGACGAACGCTTCCCAGGCCATGCATGGTGCCGGTGAGCTCGTCATACTCCTGGCGCCGTTCTACGCGCGTGACAGCGTGGTTCGGCACACACCTGAATTGCAAGAAGGCCACTACGCCATGCTCGAAGTACGCGACACCGGGCAAGGCATGCCGCCCGAGGTCCTCGCCCGCGTCTTCGAACCATTCTACACGACGAAGGCCGCCGGCCAGGGCACGGGACTCGGCCTGCCGATGGTGCACTCGCTCATGCGCGACCACGGAGGCGCCGTCGCGATCGAGAGCGAGGAAGGCGTGGGAACCACCGTCCGCTGCTACTTCCCGGCCCTCGCGACCGCGAACGTGGCACCGACGGCCTCGCCGACGACCGCGCCCACCGAGCAGAACTCGATCCGAGGCCATGGCGAACGCGTCTTCTTCGTCGACGACCAGGCCGCCCTCGCCGACGTCGGCATGCGGCGTCTCGCCGCGCTGGGGTATACGGCGCGGGCCTTCACCGAACCGACCGCCGCGCTCTCGGCCGTGGCCTGCGATCCCGACGCCATCGATGTGCTGATCACCGACCACTCCATGCCCGGGATGAATGGCCTCGAGCTCGCGCGTGCCGTGCGGCAGATCCGTCCGGATCTGCCCGTGATCATGCTCACGGGATGGACCGAGGATCTCGCTGCCGTTCACGTGTCCGCGGCGGGCGTCAACCGGTTGCTCGTCAAGCCGGTGTCGAGCGAGGAACTCGGCCTCGCGCTGCGGCAAGCTCTCGATATCCGGCCATGACGGATCGCGGCTTGCCATCTCCCGCCGCTGGACGTTCCCTTGTGGGTGCGACGGTGATCGTTCCACGACGGAAGCAGCGCCCATGGCCCCGACCGAGCTCGACGATCTGCAGCGCGAACCCGACTTGCCGGCCGGCAGCCTGGAGTTCGACCGCGACGCCCGCCTCTTCGCCACCCAGCATGAGCTCGCCGCGCGCCTGTCACGCGAGCGCACGCGGCAGCTGCTGGTGAGCGATGAGCTGCTGCACCCGACCGTGCCGGCGGATATCATCGTCCGGCGCGGCAACCTGCGCGTCACCGAACTCCTGCCCGAGAGCCGCGAGGTCACGCGCGCCGTGCTGCAGGCCGGCGCCACCGTGCGCACCCGCGCCGATGGCGAGTTGCCGGCGGCGGATGTATATAGGCTTCGCGAAGTGATCCTGATGGCGCTGGGCGACACGGAGGTCTGGATCCTGCCGGCTGGCGCCCTCGACGAGCGGGACTGACGCCACATCCGCAGACCTGACGGCACCACTCCGGAGCATCCTCGATGACCCCGCAGGCCCACCCGCGGCTCGTTCTTTGCATTCTCGACGGTTTCGGCCATCGCGAGGCCGACGAGGGCAATGCGATCCGCGCCGCGCGGCCCGCGTTCTACGATTCGCTACTGGCCACCTACCCTCACACGCTGCTCGAGGCGAGCGGCCTCGCGGTCGGGTTGCCGGAAGGGCAGATGGGCAACAGCGAGGTCGGCCATGTGACGATCGGCGCGGGTCGTGTCGTCGACCAGGAACTCGACCGCATCACCAAGAGCTTCGCCCGCGGCACATTCGGCGAACGGCCCGCGTGGCGAGCGTTCGCGCGCGACGGCCTCGCCGACACGGGCCGGCTCCACCTCATTGGGCTGGTCTCGCCCGGCGGTATCCACTCGCACACCGATCACCTGTACGGCATCATCGATCAGGCACGGCGCGATGGGTATCGCGAGATCTTCCTGCACGTGCTGCTCGACGGCCGCGACACCGATCCCCACGGCGGCCTCGGCTACGTGCGAAACCTGCTCGCCCGGATCACCACCATCGGCGCCGGCCAGGTCGCCACGGTCATGGGACGCTACTGGGGCATGGACCGGGACAAGCGATGGAATCGTACCGCGCGCGCCTGGAACGCCATTGTCGACGGGCATGGCCTGGCAAGTCCGGATCCGCTCGGCGCCATCGCCGCGAGCTACGACCGCAATATCAGCGACGAGTTCGTGGAACCCGTCGTGATGGTGCGCGATGATGGCCGGCCGGTGGGCGAGGTGCACGACGGCGACAGCGTCTTCTTCTGGAACTTCCGCGCCGATCGCGCGCGTCAGCTCACCTGGGCGTTCATGGAACCCGCCTTCGCCGGCTGGGCGATCTCACGCCGCCCGCGCGTGCACTTCCTGACGATGACGCCCTACGATGCGCGGCTCCCGCACGTGCCGGCGGTGTTCGCGCCCGAGATACCGGTGAACGGGCTGGCCGAGGTCTTCGCCCGGCATGGCATCCGCAATCTGCGTACCGCCGAGACCGAGAAGTACGCCCACGTCACCACCTTCTTCAACGGCGGGCGCGAGGAACCCCTGCCGCACGAGGTGCGCAAGCTCGTGTCGTCGCCGAAGGTGGCCACCTACGATCTCAAGCCTGAAATGAGCGCCTCCGAGGTGGCCGACGTCGTGCGGCGCGCCACGCGCTCCCACGACTACCACGTCGTCATCGTCAACTTCGCCAACGCCGACATGGTGGGACACACCGGCGTGTTCCCGGCCGCGGTGCAGGCGGTGCGAACGGTCGACCGCCTGCTCAGCGAGATCGTGCCCCCGAGCCTCGCCGCGGGCACCACGTGGATCATCACGGCCGACCACGGCAACTGCGATGAGATGGTCGACGGGGCGGGCCATGTGCTCACCCAGCACTCGCTGAGCCAGGTGCCTTTTATCGTGGCCGACGCCAGGCTCGCCGGCGATCACGACAGGATCGCTCCCGGTTCCCACAGCCTCGCCGACATCGCGCCGACGATCCTGCAACTGCTCGGCATCCCTCAACCCGCCGAGATGACCGGACGCTCCATCCTCATAGGGGAACAATAGTTATCCAGTTTGACGATTTTTTAACCTGGGGCCATGGAATTCCGCGGCGCCTTGTGCTATAATGCGGCCGCTCGAACATGGATTCTTGCGATGACGCGCCGGACACGAGGCCGGCGTCTCGCGTCTCGGTTCACCCGGGCCATCCGGCTGGTGAACGCGAACCCCTGAGCCAAGGAGAACTCGAGGATGAAGACGCTCAAGACCTGCGTCGCGATGGCCATGGTCCTGGCCGTGGCCGGCCTGGCTGCTGCGCAGACCATCGACGACATCCAGTACTACGATCCCGCGACCGGCGCGCCGGCCAGTCCCTACGACGGCCAGACCGTCACGGTGAACGGCACCGTGTACGTGGTCGCCGGCACCTACAACAGCGGCACCCACTACATCCAGGGCGCCACGGGCGGCATCCAGTTCTTCGCATCGGGCACCGGCCTCACCATCGGCGACCAGGTCGAGGTCACCGGCACGGTGAGTGCGTTCAGCGGCGAACTCCAGATCGCCTCGCCGAGCATCACGACGACGGGCCACACCGTCGAGCCCACGCCCGTCCAGACGACGCCCTCGGGCATCTTGCAGTCGGCCGAGCCCTACGAGTTCATCGGCAGCTTCGCCGCTGTCGTGGGCGAGATCGCCACGAAGTCGGCGAGCCAGTTCACGATCATGGACGAGGGTGGCGGCACCGACTCGCTGATCGTCTACATTGACTCCGACACCGGCATCAACATCGACGATGTCGCCGTGGGCGACATCTACATGGTGAAGACCCCGGTCACGAACTTCAACGGCCTCATCGAGCTGAAGCCTCGTCAGCAGAGCGACCTCGTCGAGAACCCCGGTGGCGACACCGTGCCCGTGATCCAAGGCGTCAACCTGGACAACTGGGTGCCCCTGAGCAGTACGCCGATCGCGGTGAGCGCGCAGATCACGGACAACAGCGCGGTCGCCAGCGCCAGTGTGTACTATCGCAACAACAACACCGACGGGAACACGCCGAGTGCCTGGATGAACGCGGCCATGACCCATGGCGCCGGCGACACCTGGTCCGGCACCATCCCGGCGCCGCACAGCCTCGATCGCATCGACTTCTACCTCTCCGCGACCGACGACGGCAACCAGACGGTGTACAACCCCGGTAGCGCACCCACGACGTTCCGCCAGTGCGCCATCGGCCTGAAGACGATCTACCAGCTCCAGTACGTCAACCCGGACAGCTCCAGCCAGGACAGCCCGTACCTCAACAAGGTCATCAACGTCAAGGGCGTGGTGACGGCTGGCACCAACGACGTGGGCGCCCCGAGCAAGTTCGTCATCGAGGCACAGGATCCCGGCCCGTACGGCGGCTACCGCTACGGCGGCGTGCTCGTCTACGAGGGCACGGCGCAGTACGAGTACTATCGCGGTGACGTGGTCGAGGTGGGCGGCTTCGTCGACGAGTACAACTTCCTCACCGAGCTGCAGCCGCACAACGGCAGCGCCGTGAACCTGGTGGGCTTCGGGGCCGAGCTGCCGCCGGCTGAGCGCGCGCACACGCGCGTCCTCGCCGATGACGTGCTCACCGACGGCAACGGCCGTCTGGCCGAAGCTTACGAGATGGTGTGGGTCAAGACCTACGCGTCCGTCGTACTCGACACGCTGGGCTTCGGATCCTACATCATCAGCGACACCGGCGCCCGCCCGGACTCGTGCGTCGTCGAGCCCTACGTGGACCTCACGTACCAACCCACCCTGGGCGACGTGATCTACGCCGAGGGCTTCATGAACTACCAGTTCGGCGAGCCCCAGATCGTGCCCATCAGCGACGAGTTCATCACTCTGACGGGTTGGGTGGGCGTCGAGGACGACACCCCGACCGTGCTGCCGGCCGGCGGCTTCAAATCGGTGTACCCGAACCCGTTCAACCCGATGGCGAAGATCAGCTTCGTGCTCAACCGCGACAACCTCACACAGCTGAACATCTACAACATCAGGGGTGAGCTGGTGCGCAGCCTCGTGAACGAGCCCCTGCGCATGGGCGACTACACCTTCACCTGGGACGGCACCGACGTGAACGGCCATGCCATGGCGAGCGGCCAGTACTTCGCCCGCCTGCGTATCGGCAAGACCGTGTACCAGGTGCGCAAGCTGAGTCTGGTGAAGTAATATTCCGAACGGACGAGCAACGAGGGCCCCGGCGCGAGTCGGGGCCCTTCTTTGTCCCCACCAGCTCGATTTCGGCCTGGCCCGGATACGCAGACGCGCCTAGCATGAGGGGCGAATAAGTCGGCTTCGCCGCGAGTAGATGCGGGACCGACGCTCACCGATTTCACGGAGGCCCTCATGAAGAAGTGGATTCCTCTACTCGTCATTCTCGGCGTCATCGTCGTGATCGGGCTGGCCGCCGCCGGCCAATACAACCGCCTCGTCTCGCTCCAGGAAGGCGTCGACAGCCAGTGGGGCAACGTGGAGAACGTGTACCAGCGGCGCGCCGACCTCATCCCCAACCTCGTGGAGACGGTGAAGGGCTATGCGTCGCACGAGCGGGAGACGCTGGAAGCCGTGATCAAGGCACGCGCTTCGGCCACCGCGGTGCAGGCCGAGCTGACGCCCGAGACGCTGAACGATCCCCAGCTCATGCAGAAGTTCCAGGCGGCGCAGGGCGAACTGTCGTCGGCCCTTTCGCGCCTCATGGTCGTCGTGGAGCAGTATCCTGACCTGAAAGCCAACGAGAACTTCCGCGACCTGCAGGCCCAGCTCGAGGGCACCGAAAATCGCATTGCCGTGGAGCGGCGACGCTTCAACGAGACGGCGCAGGCGTACAACACGGCCATCCGTCGTTTCCCGGCTGCCCTGTTCGCCGGCATGTTCGGCTTCGACAAGAAGGCCTACTTCGCAGCCGCCGAGGGGGCCGAGCAGGCCCCGGCGGTGAAATTCTAGTGCGGCGCCTGCGGCACGCGCTGGTCGCGATGCTGGTCGTGATGGCCGGCGTCGCGATCGTGTATGCCGAAACGGCGCTACCGCCCCCGCCGACGCGCCACTTCGACGATGAGATGGGCATCGTTCCCACCGGCGAAGCCACCGCGTTCGCCGATGCACTGTACGCTTTCGAACAAAGCACCGGCATCCAGTTCGTGGTGGCCGTGCTGCCACGCCACGATGGCGCGCTCGATGACTATGTCAACCGCCTCTACGAACACTGGCGCATCGGCAAGGCCGGCGCGGACCGCGGTGTGCTCTTCGTGGTCTTTCCGCAGCAGAAGCAGACACGTATCGAGGTAGGCTACGGCCTGGAAGCGAGCCTCACCGATGTCCAGTCGAGCCGGATCCTGCGGAAGATGCTGACGATCCCCCGTGCGCCTGCGGCGCGGCGCTTCGAGTACGTGATCCAGCAGGTGGCGCGCGCGGTGGCGCCGGACGATCCCCTGGCCCAGGCGCTCCCGGCTGCCGAGAACGCGCACTCGAGCGGCGCCGGAGCCGCGGGCCTCGGCGTCATGATCTTCCTCCTGCTCTTCTTCGTCGTCATACCGATACTGCGGGGTTTCGTGGGGGCGTCGCAGATCTCGTCGGACGGGCGCCGGCGCCATTCCACGGGCTTCTGGGGCGGCTTCGGCGGCGGGGGCGGCTTCGGAGGGGGCGGCGGGTTCTCCGGCGGCGGCGGCATGTCCGGCGGCGGCGGCGCGAGCGGAGGCTGGTAACCATGTCCGGACGCAGTACGATTCCACGACAGTATTTCGGTGACGGCGAACGCACGCGCATCGTCGCGGCCATCCAGGCCGCCGAGAGGCGCACGAGCGGGGAGATCCGGGTGCACATCGAGCGCGAGGTGCCGCTTGGCGGCGACGCCTATGCTCATGCGCGCGAGGTCTTCGCCCGGCTCGGCATGCACGCGACCGCAGCTCGCAATGGCGTGCTCATCTACCTTGCGGTCAAGGCGCGGCGCTTCGCCGTCGTCGGTGACGAGGGGCTGCACACCCACGTTGGCGACGCGTTCTGGAGCGAGACCCGCGACGTCATCGGCGCCGCATTCGCTGACGACCGCCCGGTGGAGGGAATCGAGGCGGCCATCAGCCGCATCGGCGAGCGCCTGCGCGAGCACTTCCCCGTCGCCGACGACGACGTGAACGAATTGCCCGACGACATCTCGTACTGATCGCACGCAACCTCGACACCCTCGCCGGCGTCGACGATGGCGGTTCCCAGCCCGAGGAGGCCTCCCCATGTCATCCCGGAGTTTCGGACACCGGCTGCTCCAGTCGGTGCTGCTCAGCCTGATCACGCTGGCGATCGTGGTGCTAGTCGTGGCCGGTGGCGCCGCCCTGGCGTTCAACCGGAAACCGCCCATCGAGAAGGGATCGTGGCTCGTGATCGACCTCTACGGCACGGTCCACGAGTACGCGCCGCCCAGCGGCGTGTTGGGTTCCGTCCTGGGCGATGACGCCCTGGTCCTGCAGGATATCGTCGACGGCCTGCACAAGGCCGCCCGCGACGACCGCATCGCCGGCGTCCTCTGGAAGCTCTCGGCCAGCAACAGCGCGGGCCTCGCCAAGCTCGAGGAGATGCGCGCCGCCACCGCCGACGTGCGCGCCGCCGGCAAGCCGGTGATCGCCTGGGGCGACAACCTCGACCTGCGCACGCTCTACCTGGCGTCGGCCTGCGAGAAGGTGGTGATGCCGCCGGCGGGCTACTGCGAGTTCAAGGGCCTGGCCACGCAGGCGCAGTTCTTCCGCGCGATGCTCGACAAGCTGGGCGTGGTGCCTCACATCAGCAAGATCCGCGAGTACAAGGCCGCGGCCGAGATGGTGATGGACACGCGGATGAGCGACGCCGCGCGGGCCAACCGCGCCTGGATGCTCGAGGAGTACTGGAACGAGATCATCCCCACGCTTGCACGCGAGCGCGCCATCGAGCCGGACAGCGTCACCGCGCTGATGACGCATGCGGAGTTTCTCCCCACCGAGGCCCGTGCCGCCCATCTCATCGACGACGTGAGCTACTGGCAGGAGCTGACACGCAGCCTGGCGAAGGACGACGACGAACTGCCCACCGTCTCGCAGGCGCGGTACCGCGCGGTGCCCTGGAAGACCGTGGGCGTGAAAGGTAAGGACACGATCGCGGTGATCCATGCGCAGGGCATGATCGGCGGACGCGAAAACCGCGTCGATCCCATGTTCGGCGTCATGATGGGACACGAGACCATCGTCAGCGCTCTGCATCGCGCGCGCAAGGACGACAAGGTGAAGGCCGTCGTTTTCCGCATCGACAGCGGCGGTGGCGAGAGCCTGGCCAGCGACCTCATCAGCCACGAGGTGGAGTTGACGGCGAAGGTGAAACCGGTGGTGGTGTCCATGGTCGACGTCGCCGCGTCGGGGGGCTACATGATCGCCTACAAGGCGACGAGGCTCATGGCCGACCCCATGTCGGTGACGGGCTCGATCGGTTCGATCTCCGGATTCTTCAATGCGCGCGGCCTCTACGACAAGCTCGGCATCACCAAGGACACCGTCGCACTGGGTCCCATGGCCGAGCTGGGCACCGACTACCGCGATCCCACAGCCGCCGAGTGGGCCCGCTTCACCGACAACCACGAGCGCGACTTCGACGCCTGGCTGCGCCAGGTGGCCGAGTATCGCAAGCTGCCGTACCCGCGCGCGCAGGAACTGGCGTATGGCCGCGTCTTCAGCGGTCGTCAGGCCATGGCCAACGGACTCGTGGACACCACCGGCTCGTTCTCCGACGCGGTGGCGCTGGCAGCCGGATTGGCGCGGCTACCGGCGGACAGGACGCCAAAGGTGGTGCACTTGCCGGAGCGCAAGTCGTTGCTTCAGAGTATTTTCAGCAAGGAAAAGCCCGACGCTCCCGTGGCCGCCCTTGTGCGCTGGGCCATCTACGACGTACTGCGTCAGGATGTGCGCGGCAGCGTCGCAGCGCTGGCCACGACGCCCGCGGTCGTGCATCCCTAGCCGCATCGCGCGGACCCTGGCCGCAACCGCGCGGCCAGGGTCCTGATCTTATCCCATCGAAATTATCGAGATTCCCACCCGCCGAGTCTGTATAGTGGACGCGTACCTCGCCCACCCGGCCCGAACGAGGGAGGAACATGCCCATGCGCTACCGGGACGTCCATCTCCTTTCCGTCGACAATCCACGCTACTTCTGGCGCCAGAAGATGTCCCTGATCGACTGGTACGAGGAACCCGAGAAGGTTCTCCACGAGGACGGCGACGAGATCTACCACTGGTATCGCGGTGGCAAACTCAACACCTCGTACCTCGCCCTCGACTACCACGTCGATCACGGCCGCGCCGACCAGGTGGCGCTCTATTACGACTCCCCCGCGACCGGCGGCACCCGAAAGCGTTTCACGTTCCGCGAGCTGCGCGACGTCGTCGCTCGTTTCGCGGGCGTGCTGCAGGGGCTGGGCGTGACCAAGGGCGACCGCGTCATCATCTACATGCCGATGGTGCCCGAGGCGGTGATCGCCATGCTCGCCTGCGCGCGCCTCGGGGCGATCCACTCCGTGGTGTTCGGCGGCTTCGCGCCCCACGAGCTGGCCATCCGCATCGACGACGCGCAGCCGAAGGTCCTGGTGACGGCGAGCTGCGGCATCGAGTTCAAGAACGTCATCCCGTACAAACCGCTCGTCGACGCGGCGATCAAGCGCGCCAAGCATCCGCCGGCCGCCACCGTCGTGTTGCAGCGTCCTCAGGCCGAGGCCGCGATGACCGACGGGCGCGATCACGACTGGGAGACGCTGATGTCCGCCGCCACGCCCGTCGACCCGGTCATCGTGGACGCATGCGATCCCCTCTACATCCTCTACACCTCCGGCACTACGGGCAAACCGAAGGGCGTGGTGCGGGACAACGGCGGCCATGCCGTCGCGCTGAAATACAGCATGAAGACGGTGTACAACGTCAACCCGGGCGAGGTGTTCTGGGCGGCGTCGGACGTGGGCTGGGTCGTGGGCCATTCCTACATCGTGTACGGTCCGCTGATCCATGGTTGCTCCACGGTGCTCTACGAGGGCAAGCCCGTGCGCACGCCCGACGCCGGATCGTTCTGGCGCGTGATCCAGGACTACGGCGTGAGCGCGTTCTTCACCGCACCCACCGCCTTCCGCGCCATCCGCAAGGAGGATCCCGACGCGCACCTCAAGCGCCTCTACGACATCTCCACGCTGCGTACGCTCTTCCTCGCGGGCGAGCGCCTCGACCCGCCCACCTACGCCTGGCTGTCGCAGGTGCTCGACGTGCCCATCGTCGACCACTGGTGGCAGACGGAGACCGGCTGGCCAATCGTCGCCAATCCCATGGGCCTGGAACCGCACCGCGTGAAGTCGGGCTCGGCCACCTTCCCGGTGCCGGGTTTCAAGGTGGAAGTACTGGACGACGAGGGCGCACCCCTGCCTGCGGGCAAGACCGGCAACCTCGTGTTGCGACTGCCGCTGCCGCCCGGTTGCCTGCCCACGCTGTGGGAGGATCCCGACAACTACCGCCGGTCCTACATCTCGACCTTCGAGGGCTATTACAGCACCGCCGACGGCGGCTACATCGACGACGACGGCTACGTGTACGTCATGGGCCGCACCGACGACGTCATCAACGTGGCGGGGCACCGCCTGTCGACCGGCCAGATGGAGGAGCTGATCGGCAGCCACCCGGCCGTCGCCGAGTGCGCGGTGGTGGGCGTCGACGACGAGATCAAGGGCCAGCAACCGATCGGGCTCGTGGTGCTCAAGGACGGCGTCGACGCCGAACCGCATACCCTCGAGGCGGAGCTCGTGGCCCTCATCCGACGCGATATCGGCGCCGTGGCCACGTTCAAGAAGGCCATCGTCGTGGCGCGGCTCCCGAAGACGCGCTCGGGCAAGATCCTGCGCCAGATGATCCGGCGCCTTGCATGGCAGGAGCAGATCGTCACACCCTCGACCATCGACGACCCGGCCATCATGGCGGAGATCCGCACCGCCCTGCGCAACCACCGCGTGGGCCAGTATGCGAACCTGCCGGTGGCCGACGAGGACGTGGAGACGCTGTAGCTATTTCAGGAGAACGACCATGCGGCTCGCCGTGACCCCTCCCGCGGCGAGCCGCACCACGTAGGTGCCCGAGGCCACGGTCCGGCCAGAAGCATCGCCACCATCCCACACCGCGACGTGCGTTCCCGCGGCCAGCCATCCCGCCACCAGCGTGCGCACGCGCCGCCCATCGAGGGCGTACACCACGAGCGTGGCCCGACTTGCCGCGGGTAGCGTGAAAGCCAGAGTGGTGCGCGGGTTGAAGGGGTTCGGCGCCGGCCGTGCCAGCCGCAGCGTCGCGGGCAAGGCGGGCATACCCGTGATGTCGCGCTGCACCTGCACCGGGCTCACCGCGTGGTGGATCGTCAGAACGGAGCGCAGGGGCTCGTAGTAGTAGCCGAACCCGGGATCATCGGGGCTCGCGAGCGGCGGCAACACCTCGCCGCCGGCCAGGACCACGCGCAGCGGATCGGCCGTGCGCACGACCTCCCGACCCGCGCCATCGCCGGCGGTGGCATACGCCACCGCCCATCCGTCCTGCCCATACGCGATGGCCGTGAGCGCACGGTCGGCGCTCAGCACGTGCGTCTCGCCGTTCGGCGCCAGCGTAGGATCGAGAGCCATGATCTGTAGCAGATACTTCACAGTATTGAAGTTCTGCTCGTACCACGATTCGAACGACCCGACGATGAGATCGCGGATCGATGTGTTCATGCGACCGTCGGCCGCGATGCCGGTGGTGTCCTGCCCGTAGGTGCACACGTCGACCATGGCGAGGGCGCGGTCGCGCCAGGCGTCGTCCTGGCGGGGATCCCCGTCCAGTGCTTGCCAGAGCCGCAAGGCCGTGCGCGCGTACTGCAGGGTGGCGGCGAAGGTCGGAAAGGGCCAGCCCGTCCACTCCCGCGTGTTCGGCACGTAAGGCGCATATGCCGACTGTGGCCCATCCTCGAGGTAGCGCGCGGTGACCGTGTCGAGGATCGTGATCGCCAGATCCTGCCACCCACCGGGCCGACGCGCGATCAGCTCGACGATCATCTCGTGGGCCGAGTAGTGGTCGCCCTTGCCGGTCTGCTGCTCCGGCGCCTGATCCTCGTAGAACCCTTCCCACCGCTGGTAACTTGGCGACGCGGGATCGCACGGGTTGTGCAGGAGCCATTGCCAGGCGCGGTCGCGCGCGTCGGCGTAGGTGGTGTCGCCGGTGCGCTGGGCCAGCGCATCGAAGAGCCGCACGGCCGGCATCAGGTGACTGGTGTAGTCCTGGGTGACGGCGCCGTCGCTCGGCACCACGCGAAACGGCCAGCGTCCGTCCTCCCCCACGTCCCCGGTGCGCTGGGTCGCCGCGAGCACGTCGGCGATCTGCACCGCGCCCTGCCAGTACGCCGCGTCGCCGGTGATGTCGTACAGACGCAGCAGGCGCACCGCGATCATCGCCGGCTTGTCGGTCATGATCGCCGGCCCGTCCCAGCCGCCCCCCATCACGCCATCGGTCTGCGTGCTGTAAGGCAGGTTGCCATAGAGATTGCCGGCGGGCGTGCGATGCTCGAGGATCCAGTCGGCGTAGGCGCGGGCACGGGCGAGCCACTGGGGATCACCATCGTAGAGGCGCAGCGCGAGGAACGCGTCGATCGCCACGGATGCGGTGAAGCCCGGATAGCTCACCGAGCAGTAGCCGGGATAGCCGCCGCCGCAGGTCCATAGCGTGTTGTCGTCCCGGATCGCGTAATGATAGAAGTACGGGGGCACCGGATATCCGTCGGGATCGTCGTCGTTGGTGCGAATGCCGCCCTCGCCCACGTCCGAGCGCAGGAAGTTCGCGACCTCGCCCACGATCTGCCCTGGCGGTTTGAGCGGCCCGTCCACCGCCCAGGCCGGCACCACGGCGAGCCCGAGGACGAGCACGGCCACCAGAGCCGCGCAGCGTTCGAGACACGGGGATGCATGCCGTCGTCGCCATTTCATGATGACCAGATGATACCACACCGGATCCTGTCATGGGCGGGCTGGTCAAGCCTTGGGTTCTGGGGTATGCTCGGTGGTTGGTGCGGGGGGCGGCGTTCAGAATCGCCAACCATCTGCCATTGCGTCCCTTAACTCGTGCCTCGAAGATTGTTGATGCCGCCTGACTGTCCAGGAAGTGATCGATTTCGAATACTGCGGAGTCGAAAATCATGTCGACAGCTCAAAAAACTAGCGACTCGGGTCGCCGGAACCGGGCCATCAACATTCTTCGAGGCACGTCTTTGGTGATTGCAGGGTGGGTTGGGGTCACGATTGCCCTCGCGGCCCACATGTACACGATCGACGGCCTCTACTACCTGGGCGACCTGCGGCGGGCCGACTGGGCTGAACTCCTGCATCCCCACCATCTGCTCATGGAGGCGTCGTATTTCGGGTGGGTGCGGCTGTGGCCCGGCTCCGACATCGTCGCGTTGCAGGTTCTCACCACATTGCTCACCGCCGGCGGGCTCGTCATCTTCGCACGCACGGTTCGCCGGGTGATCGCATGCGAGTCGCTCGTCGTCCTGGCCGTGGTCTGGCTCGCCACCACGAACGTGGTCTGGGTGCAGGCCACGCAGCCGGATGCGGGCCCCTGGTTCTGGTTCTTCTGCGCCGTGAACCTGGCCTGGGCCGTGCGTCTGGCCGCGGGTGTGGCGGAGACCCGTACGGTCGGGTACCTGATCGTCACCACGGCTCTCGGCATCCTCTTCCACCAGTCCCTCGCCCTTGCGGCCCCCGTCCTGGCGGCGATCCTGGCCGTCCACGCACCACGGGGCCGCCGACTCGCCATGGCGGCCACGATGCTGGTGGGGACAGGGGCACTGGTGCTGGCCGTGTACGGACTCGCTGGCTTCGTGAGTACCGGGAGCCTCGCCCCCGCGGTGCTCTGGCAGTGGGCCACTGGCTACCGGGAGGAATTCGCGAATCGCTGCGGGCAGTTGCGGTTGATGGTCTCGTCCGAGGTGCCGCGGGGGCTAGGGACGGCCCTGCTCGGGGCCGAGCCGCTGAAGCCATACATGTACGGTGGCCGCGGCCTCGATGGGCACCTCGGCGCGGTGATGTTGCCCTTCGCGGCGGTGGGAGGCGTGCTCCTGGCCGGTGGCGCCGGCCTGCTCGCACGATGGCGCGAGGCAACGGCGCTCACGCGGCGTCAGCTCGTCGCCGTGATCGCCCTCGGACTGGCGGCGGCGCTCTTTGCCGCCTGGTGGGACCCCGCGCAGCGGAAGTTCTGGACGCCCGTGGTCCCCGCGCTGGTGCTCGTCGCGCTGTGGGGCTGGGATCGCGCCCTGTGTTCGCGGCTCGGCTCGCGGCTCGCCGTCGGTGTTGTGGCCAGCGTCGTGCTCGTGTCGCTAGGCTGGAACCTCGCGAACACGATCCTGCCTCGCCATGGCTTCCATGATGCCACGCAACCCCTCGTGGCGTTCCTGCAAGCGTCGGTCGGCGCGGGAGACACGGTGATCCTGCGGGAGGACCGCGTGTGGCAATGCGCCACTTATTTCGCGCCCGACGCGCCGGTGTACGGGATCCCCGGTGCCCTTTCCGACCGGCTCGACCCGCAAGAATCGGTGTGGTATGACGCCGTTGCCGCCGCATCCGTGAGCCTCGCCGGGGACCACCACGTCTGGGTGGCGGACAGCCAGCTAGCGCGGTTACGCCGGGCGCTCGAGCCCCGGTTCGGCAACCTGGCCACGCGAGCCGTCCTCACGTACCGCGACGAGGACCTCGGACCGGTGGCGCCGCTGCAGACCTGCTATGCGGTGACACTCGCGAACGGGTTAACTGGTGGCGCGGCACACTAATAAGAAATCTCTTTACTCAAGATTGAACATCGGTGGTCGATCCCGGACCAAGCGTGGAGGGACCGCCAGGAGGGCGGGCGTCGAGATGCCGAGACAGCCACGGAGACCGTTGTGCAGCTTGCCGAGCAGTCCATCCTCACCTCTCTCAAGGCGTCCGGACGGCTGCCGTCGCCCACCGGGGTCGCCCTGCAGATCCTCGAACTCACGCGCGATCCGAATACGGGCACGGAAGACATGGCCGACGTGCTGCGGGGCGACCCCGCGCTTGCCGGACAGCTGCTCAAATTCGCGAACAGTGCCGACGCCGGTTCGCGCACCGAGATCCGGTCGCTCAACGAGGCGCTCGTGCGTCTCGGCACGAGCACGGTGCGGCAACTCTGCCTGGGTTTCTCCGTCGTCTCGAATGCGCGGCAGGGGCCGTGCGTCGGATTCGACTACCAGCGCTACTGGACGCACGCGCTCGCCCAGGCCGTGAGCTGCCAGGCGCTGGCACGGCGTATTCCGTCGATCAGCCCCGACGGGGCGTTCACCTGCGGGCTGCTCGCCAGCATCGGCAAGCTCGCGCTGGCCAGCGTCTATCCCGACGAGTTCGCCGCGATCCTCGAGGCCTGGAACGACGGCAGCGCCGCCGATCTCGTCCGCCAGGAACGCGTGCAGCTCTCGATTGATCACAACCAGGTCACGGCCGCGCTCTTCGAGGACTGGCGGTTGCCGGACCGTTACCGTCACGCCGTAAGCCACCAGGACGACGGCGACCTCTTCGACGCACTCGGCCACGTCGGCAACCGCGATCGCGATGCCACGCTGACAGCCCTGCTCAGCGTGGCCGACCTCGCGGCGCGGATCTGCGTCGAATCCGGGCCGCGCCGGCACCTGCTGGTGATGGACTTCGTGCTGATCGGCTGCAAGCTCGGTATACCGGAAGCGGCGTGGTCCACAATGTACGATGAGATCCTGGCCGAGTGGGCGCGCGTGGGGCGTGTGCTGGACATCGTGACCTCGCGGGTGTCGTCCCTCGACGAGCTGGTCCGGCGCGCCCGTGAGCATCGCACCCCTATCCTCGAAGCTGCCCCGACGGAAGCCTCCGAGGCCGAGACCGACGCCCTCGACATCCTCGCGGTGGTTTACGACGAGGAGGAACTGGCGGCCCTGAGGGTGCAGCTCGCGACTGGTGGACACCGCGTCACCGTCGCGCGCGATGGTCGCCAGGCGCTGGAGTGTGCGCTGCAGCGACTACCGCAACTCGTGCTCACCGACGTACACGTTCCCGGCCTGGACGGCCTCGAGCTGTGTCGGACGCTGCGCCGGTCGGAGCAGACACGCCGCACCTACGTCGTGGCCATGACGCGCCGGGACGACGCCGACGAACAGATCACCGCCTTCGCTGCTGGTGTCAACGATACGGTGGCCAGGCCCATCGACCATCGCCTCCTCGCCGCGCGCCTGCGTGCAGCCGCCTTCGTGATCCGCCTGCAGGAGCAGGCCGATCGCGATCAGACCCAGCTCCAGCGCACGCTCGCCGAGTGGGGCAAGCTCACTCGCCGCCTCGAGCACATGGCTCTGGAAGACCAGCTCACCGGCCTGCCCAACCGACGCAGCGGCCTGCAGCAGCTCGACAAGGAGTGGGCGCGTACGGGGCGCGAGGACACCGGCTTGATGGTGATGATCGGGGATATCGACCACTTCAAGTGCGTCAATGACGAGCACGGTCACGACGCGGGCGATCTCGTGCTGCGCGAGACGGCGCACGTCCTGCAGCGGACCATGCGCAAGAGCGACACGGTGTGCCGCTTCGGCGGCGAGGAATTCCTGGTGATATGCCCCGGCGCCGATCTGGCCGTCGCCTTGGAACTCGGCGATCGCCTGCGCGCCGCGGTCGAACACAACCAGATCGACACGCCTGAATTCTGCAGCTCCGTGACCGTGTCCATCGGTGTCGCGGCGCGCGGTTCTCGCCATGCTTCGCCCAAGGACCTGATCCGCGAGGCGGATGAGGCACTGTACGCCGCCAAGGACGCCGGCCGCAACAAGGTGTGCATCACCGCCGACGAGTAGGTCAGTACTCCACGCGATCGCCGCGGGCCGACCAGGCCGCGAACGGACGGGCGCGATCCGGATGCGCGAGAGCCACGGTCGGCAGGTCTCGTTCCGTGGGCGGGCGGGGAATCTCGTCGTAGATGTGCGCGTCGTCGAAGCCGGCAGCCGCCGCGTCCTCGCGCGTACCGGCGTAGGTCAGCCGGTCCAGCCGCGCCCAGTAGATCGCCCCCAGGCACATCGGACAGGGTTCGCAGCTCGCGTAGATCTCGCCGCCGGAAAGGTCGAAAGTGCCGAGGACCCGACACGCCTCGCGGATGGCGCTCACCTCCGCGTGGGCCGTGGGATCGCCGAGCACCGTCACGCCGTTCACGCCACGCGCGATCACCGCGCCGTCCTTCACGATCACGGCGCCGAACGGACCGCCGCCCGCCGCCACGTTCGCCTCGGCGAGCCTCAGCGCCTCGGCCATGAACGCCTGGGGATCGCTGGTCACGCCGCCCCCTCGAGCACCAGCAACGGTTGCCCCTCCTGCACCTGATCACCGACCTGGAACGGCACCTCCTTCACCTCGCCGTCATGCGGGGCGCAGATCGTGTGCTGCATCTTCATGGCCTCGATCACCATGAGCGCCGCACCGCGCGCCACCTTGTCGCCCTCCTTGCACTGGATGCTCACGACGATGCCGTTGATCGGCGCCACGAGCTGCCCGTCCGTCGATTCCTCGTCTACGACGGCCGCGATGGTGGGCTGGGTGAAGGTGTGCGCCTGGTGACGGAACTGCACCGTGAAACTGCCGCCGCTCGAGGTGATGGTGGCCTTCAGAAGGTGACCATCCAGCTCGGCCAGGAGCTGGCGCGATTCGAGCCGCGCCGTGGCCCACACCTCCTGGTGTTCGAGATCGAGGCGATAGCCGTTGCGCTCGCGCAACACGCCCACCAGGTGTTCGTGGCCCTGTCCGTCGACGAGGCGCATCATCCGGGTGGCCGGTCCGTTCAGCCGCCACGCGCGCAGGCTCGCCCAGGGCGAGAAGGGATCGGTCGTCTCACCGGTGCGCCGCGCCTCCTGTTGCGCCTGGTGCTCCGCCAGGTACAGTGTCGCCAGAGCGAGGAAACGCTGTGGCGACTGCGGACTCTGGTCCATGATCAGGTGGCGGAAATCGGCGATGAAGCCGGTTGTGAGCTGCCCCGCGTAGAACGGGCGGCTGTCGAGGATGTTCGACAGGAACTCCAGGTTGGTGGCCACGCCCACCACGCGATATTCCTCGAGCGCGCGGTTGATGCGCCGGATGGCCAGCGGTCGACTCTCGTCCCAGCACGCGAGCTTGGCGATCATCGGATCGTAGTAGGCGCTGATCTCGTCGTTCTCCCGCACGCCGCTGTCCACGCGCACGTGGCGCGACTGGATCGGCTCGGCGAGGTAGCTGATGCGGCCGGGGTCTGGCCGGAAATCGTTGTCGGGATCCTCCGCGTAGATACGCGCCTCGATGGCATGGCCATCGACGCGCACCTCGGCCTGCGTGAGCGGCAGCGGTTCGCCGCTGGCAACCAGGAGCTGCCACTTCACGAGATCCTGCCCCGTGATCATCTCCGTCACCGGATGCTCCACCTGCAGCCGGGTGTTCATCTCCATGAAGTAGAACTTGTGATCGCGATCGAGCAGGAACTCGATGGTGCCGGCGCCGCGGTAGTCGATGGCCTGGGCCGCGCGCACGGCCGCCTCGCCCATCTCGCGGCGCAGCGCGTCCGACAGCCCGGGCGCGGGCGCCTCCTCGATGATCTTCTGGTGCCGGCGCTGGATCGAGCAGTCGCGGTCGGCCAGGTAGATGCAGTGGCCCTGATCGTCGGCGAAGATCTGCACCTCCACGTGGCGCGGTCCCTCGAGGTACTTTTCCACCAGGAGCTTGCCGTCGCCAAACGCCGACTCGGCTTCGCTGCGCGCCTGCGTGAGCGCCGCGACCACCTCGCTCTCCTCGCGCACGATGCGCATGCCCTTGCCGCCACCGCCGAACGCCGCTTTGATCAGCACCGGGAACCCGATCTCCTTGACCTTCTCGGCGAGGAACTCGGGATCCTGGTTGTCGCCGTGGTAACCGGGCATGAGCGGCACGCCGGCCGCCGAGACGATGCTCTTGGCTTCGCTCTTGCTGCCCATGGCATCGATCGCCTCGGGCGGCGGCCCCACGAATGTCATGCCCGCCTCGCGCACACGTCGGCAGAACCCGGCATTCTCGGCCAGGAAGCCGTACCCAGGATGCACGGCGTCCGCGCCGGTGATCTTCGCCACCTCGATGAGCTTGTCCTGATTGAGGTACGACTGCCGGCTCGGCGACGGACCGATGTGGTACGCCTCGTCGGTCTCCACCACGTGGCGCGCCCCCGCATCGGCATCGGAGTAGACGGCGACGCAGCGGATACCCAGAGCGTGGGCCGTGCGGATGATGCGGCAGGCGATCTCGCCGCGGTTGGCGATGAGCAGCTTGCGGAACATGGTGTCACTCTCCCCGGGGCGCCCACGCGGGCGGGCGCCTGGCAAAGAACGCGGCGAGGCCTTCCCGGGCTTCCGGGGCGGCGCGCAGATCGGCGATGAGCGTGGCGGTCTCGGTGACGAGGTCGTCGTCCACCGTGCGGCCATTCACGAGGCGAAAGAGATTCTTGATGGCGCCCTGGGCTACGGGGGCCCCGCGCAGCACGTGGTCGTGCCAGGCGGCGGCCGCCGCCGCGAGATCCTCGGTCACCTCATGCACCAGCCCCACCTCGCGGGCGACGTCGGCCGTCATGACCTCGGCGGTGAGCACGTAGCGCCGGGCCTGCCGGGCTCCGAGCGCGCGGAGCACGTACGGGCTGATGACCGATGCCGCGATGCCCAGGCGCGCTTCGCTCAGGCAGAAGCGCGCGCGCGGCAAGGCGAAGACGGTGTCGCAGCAGCAGAGCACGCCCACGGCGCCGCCGAAGGCCGGCCCTTGCACCAGAGCGAGCGTCGGGCGCGGAAACGTGTCGAGGGCGCGTAGCATCTCGGCGAGCGCCATGGCGTCGGCGAGATTCTTGTCGCGGCTCGCGTCGGCCATGGCCTGCATGTGTCCGAGGTCGGCACCGGCACAGAAGGTGGGTCCTTCGGCAGCGAGCACGAGCGAACGGATTCCCGCGTGGCACGCGGCCGTGGCGAACAAGGCATTCAGCTCGGCCACCATCTCGCCGCTGAACGCGTTGTGTTTCTGCGGCCGCGCCAGCGTCAGCGTGGCGATGCCGCGGTCATCGATCGTCAGATGGCAGGTCTTGCGCGACTCCTGCAACATCGGTCCTCCTGCTACATGCGGAACACGCCGAAGTGGCTGTCGGAAATGGGGGCATTGAGCGAGGCCGACAGCCCCAGCGCCAGCACCTCGCGGGTCTGGGCGGGGTCGATCACGCCGTCATCCCACAGACGCGCGCTCGCGTAGTACGGATGGCCCTGCGCCTCGTAGTGTGCGAGGATGGGGGACTTGAACGCGTCCTCGTCCTTCTTCGCCCACTTCTTGCCCTCGCGCGCCAGACCGTCACGCTTGACCTGCGCCAGCACGCCGGCCGCTTGCTCGCCGCCCATGACGGAGATGCGCGCGTTGGGCCACATCCACATCAGCACGGGATCATAGGCGCGGCCGCACATCCCGTAGTTGCCGGCCCCGAAGCTGCCACCCACGATCACCGTGAACTTGGGCACCTGCGCATTGGTCACGGCCATCACCATCTTGGCGCCATGCTTGGCGATGCCCCCGGCCTCGGCCTTCTGTCCCACCATGAAACCGGTGATGTTCTGCAGGAAGATCAGCGGCACGCGCCGCTGGCAGCACAGCTCGATGAAATGGGTGCCCTTGACGGCCGACTCGCTGTAGAGAATGCCGTTGTTGCCGACGATGCCCACCGGATAGCCGTGCAGCGTGGCGAAGCCGCACACCAGCGTCTCGCCGTAGGTGCGCTTGAACTCGTCGAACTCGGAGCCGTCCACGAGGCGCGCGATGACCTCGCGGATGTCATACGGGATGCGCAGGTCGGTGCCCACGATACCGTAGATCTCCTCGGGATCGTACAGAGGCGGCCGCGGATCGCGCGGCTTCAGGGTCATGGGCTTGCCGTGGTTGAGATTGGCCACGCAGCGCCGCGCCAGGTCCAGGGCGTGCCGATCGTCGAGGGCGTAGTGGTCGGCCACGCCCGAGGTCTTGCAGTGCAGATCGGCGCCGCCGAGATCCTCGGCCGTCACCTCCTCGCCCGTGGCCGCCTTCACGAGCGGCGGCCCGGCAAGGAAGATGGTGGCCTGCTCCTTCACCATGATGGCCTCGTCGGCCATCGCCGGCACGTAGGCGCCACCCGCGGTGCACGAGCCCAGGACGACGGCGATCTGCGGGATGCCCGCCGCCGACATCGAGGCCTGATTGTAGAAGATCCGGCCGAAGTGCTCGCGGTCGGGGAAGACCTCGTCCTGAAGCGGAAGGAATGCGCCGCCCGAGTCCACCAGATAGAGGCACGGCAGGTGGCAGCGTGCCGCGATCTCCTGCGCGCGCAGGTGCTTCTTCACGGTCAGCGGAAAGTAGGTGCCACCCTTCACCGTGGCGTCGTTCGCCACGATCATGCACTCCACGCCCTCGACGCGTCCGATACCGCACACGATGCCGGCCGCGGGTACCGGCTCGTCGTAGACCTCGTGCGCCGCGAACTGCCCGATCTCCAGGAACGGTGAGCCTGGGTCGAGCAGATGGCGGATGCGGTCGCGCGTGAGCAGCTTGCCGCGCGCGAGATGCCGGGCCTGGGCCTTCTCGCCGCCACCGCGACGGATCTGCACGAGATGCTCGCGCAGATCAGCGACGAGGGCGCGCACGGCGCGGTCGTTGTCCTGGAAACGCTGGCTGCGGATGACCAGACGGCTCTTGAGCACGCTCACGGGGGCCTCTCCCTCGGGCTAGGGGTGCGATTCCTTGAAGAGTTCGCGGCCGATCAGCAGGCGGCGGATCTCCGACGTCCCGGCACCGATCTCGTAGAGCTTGGCGTCGCGGAGCAGGCGCCCCGTGGGGTAGTCGTTGATGTAGCCGTTGCCTCCTAGGATCTGGATGGCGTCCAGCGCCATGCGCGTGGCGGTCTCGGCGCTGAAGAGGATGGCCCCAGCCGCGTCCTTGCGCGTGGTCTCGCCGCGGTCGCACGAGCGCGCCACGGTGTACACGTAGGAGCGGGCCGCGTTGGCCTGCGTGTACATGTCGGCGAGCTTGGCCTGCACGAGCTGGAACTCGCCGATGTACTGGCCGAACTGCTTGCGGTGGTGCACGTAGGGCACGACGACATCGAGGCACGCCTGCAGGATGCCCAGCGGTCCGCCCGCCAGCACCACGCGTTCGTAATCGAGGCCGCTCATCAGCACCTTCACGCCGTGTTCCACGCGCCCCAGCACGTTCTCGACGGGAACCTCGCAGTCGTCGAAGACCAGTTCACAGGTGTGGGAGCCGCGCATGCCCAGCTTGTCGAGCTTCTGCGCGGTGCTGAATCCCGGGAAGCCCTTCTCGATGATGAAGGCCGTGATACCGTGCGGCCCCTTGTCGGGCGAGGTCTTGGCGTACACCACCAGGGTATCGGCTTCCGGTCCGTTGGTGATCCACATCTTGTTGCCGTTGAGCACATAGTGGTCACCCTGGCGATCGGCACGCAGCTGCAGGCTCACGACGTCGCTTCCGGCACCGGTCTCGCTCATCGCGAGCGCCCCGACGTGCTCGCCGCTGATGAGCGGTGGGAGATACTTGGTGCGCTGGGCGTCCGTTCCGTTACGGTAGATCTGGTTGACGCAGAGATTCGAGTGGGCGCCGTAGCTGAGGGCCACCGAGGCCGATGCGCGGCTCAGTTCTTCCATGGCTACCACGTGCTCGAGGTAGCCGAGGTTGGTGCCGCCGTACTCCTCGGGAATCGTCACACCCAGCAGACCGGCGGCGCCGAGCTTGCGCCACATGCCCTCGGGGAACGCGTTGTCGCGGTCCACCTGTTCCGCGATGGGCTCGATCTCCTGGGCCGCGAACGCGTTGGCGTGGGCACGGATCATCTCGGCAGTCTCGCCGAGCGCGAAATTCAGGGGTCGGTACGGTGTCTTCATCGGTGCTCCCGCAGCTTGCCGTCCGCTCTTCGGCAGTTCCCTCGACCGTCGCGATCACTCACGCCCATCGGTGTCCGGATTCTGTCACGGTTCCATCACGAAATCGCCTGGCAGACCCTTGACTGTAGCGCATCGGTTCCGTTATGTCATCAGTCTGATCCTCCAATGGGACGGAGGGAGTTCAAGGATCGTGGGTCGGATTGGGGACCCACGATCCTGCCCAACGTCCCGTGCGATCCGAGATCCGGTGTTCTTCGAGAAATCGTGGTACTCGTGCGCGGGCCGGTACTGGCAACAGTACCGGCCCCTCGCATACGGTCCAGGCTCCGCCGCGATCAGTCGAGTGCGCGAAAGAAACGGCCCCATCTTGGTTTCCAGTGCCGATCGTGGTCGATCGAGAGCACCACGCCCTGCGCCCGGCCTTCGAGACTCTCCATCGGGACGAAGCCGATGAAACGCGAGTCGGCGCTGTTGTCGCGGTTGTCCCCCATGACGAAGCACATGCCCTCGGGCACGGTCACCGGGCCGAAGTCACGCGCCACGCCATGGCCTGGCGTGAGCATGACGGCATGGCGTATTCCGGCGAGATCCTCCAGGAGGTACTCGTGCTGCCATCGATCCTGGGGCGGCAGGGGGTAAGCCGGGGGGGCCGGAGCATCCGACTGGGGCTGGATCTTGCCGTTGAGCGACAGGATGCCCTCATGGATCACCAGTACGTCGCCGGGCAGCCCGACGACACGCTTGATCAGCCGAATGCCGTCGCGGGGCGACGGAAAGGTGACCACGTCGCCGCGTTCCGGTATGGACCAGGTCGTCACCCGGGTCTGCGTAAAGGGGACCCGCAGTCCATACGCCAGCTTGTTCACGAAGATGCGTTCGCCTTCCAGGATCGTGGGTTGCATCGACCCGGTCGGCACATCGTACCAGTCGGCGAGCGCCGAGCGGAAAGTCAGCAGGACGAGGACCAGGAGCAGTGTCGAGCGCCAGTCGCGCCAGAGGCGCAGCATCCGTTCTCGGGACATCGAGATGACCTCCAGGCAGATTCTCGCGAGAGAGCCCTTCCCCAAACCCGCGACTGGCGTTATGGTTCCCGGCAGCATACGGGAACGCGCCAGCGTGCTTTCACCGCGAGGGAGTCAGGTCCATGAACATCAAACGCCAGCCGCGTGGCAACACCATGGTGCTGCAGATCAACGGCGACATCATGGGTGGCAAAGATTACGAGACGTTCACCGGTGAGATCAAGAAACTGGTGGACGAGGGCAACGTGGATATCGTGCTCGACCTTGGACAGGTTCGGTTCATCAACTCCACGGGCCTGGGCATCCTGGTCTCCGGCTTGACGACGCTCAAGAAGAACGCCGGTCAGATGAAGGTTTGCAACCTGAACGATCGCATCGACCGCATCTTCAGCGTCACGAGCCTCACCACGATCTTTCCCACCTTCGAGAGCCTCGAAGATGCGGTCGCCTCGTTCGAGAGCTAGGTCGGCAGGCGGACCGGGCTGCGGCCTCCTCCGGCCGACGGCCCGGTGTCGCAAGGCGCCGCCCCGAAGCGGCGAGTTGGCCGCATTTCCAATATACTGACTGGCTCCGAATAGGTGACAATGGGGATCATGATTTCGGAGCGGCAGCGAAACCATTCCCCAGGGAGCCCTTGCACGATGCGACCAGTCTCGTTGCGGCACCACGTGCCGGCCCGATTGCTCCACCGTCCGGGTCGGATCCTGCTCCTGGCCGGGGTTGTGACCACGGTGGCGGGCGCCCTCGCCCAGCCCGCGCCACCCACGGTGGCGGATCCCGACAGCGCCCTCGCCCGGACACTCCAGGCCAACGCCGGAGAGCCTCTCGCCCTCGATGTCGCCATCGGTGCGGCCCTCGCCGAGGACACCGACGTTCTCCTGGCGCGGGCCGAGCGCGACGCGGCGGCCGGCGCCGCCCGACGCGAGCGCGGCACCTTCTCGCCCGAGCTGTATGGCGAGGTGTCCACCGGGAGCGATGAGCAGCCATCGTCGTCGTTCTTCTCGGGCGCGGACGTGCTCGTCACCGACCGCACCGCGGTCGAGGCGGGCGCCCGCATGACGCTGCCATTGGGCACCCAGCTCTCCGCGTCGCTCAATTCCACCCGCGTGAAAACCAATTCGGCATTCTCGTCGCTGTCGCCCCAGGTCGATGCCGTTGGCGAGCTGTCGATCACGCAGCCGTTGTTGCGCGGCTTCGGCCCCGCGGCGCGTGGTGAACGCGACGCCACGGCCGCGTCGTATGCCGTGGCGCAGGCCAGCTACGACGATGCGCGCCTGGCCGCCGCGGCCGAGGTGGAGGTGACGTACTGGCGCCTGTACGCGACCGAGCGCGACTACGCCGTGCAGCTCCTCGTCCGCGACCAGGCGCAAGCGGTGCTCGACCAGTCGCGCATCCGCGCCCAGACGGGACTCGTGGGCCCGAGCGCCGTGGCCACAGCCCGCGTGTTCCTTGCGAAGCAGGCCCAGGCCGTGCTCGACAGCGAGGATCAGCTCGACTCGGTGTCGGATCACCTGGCCACGCTCATCGGACGGCGACCGGCGACGAGCCGGCGCTTTCACGCCATCGGCCTGCCCCCATCCACGTTCCCGCCGATCGATCAGGACGCCCTGGTGCGCCTCGTCGCCGAGCACAATCGGCTGCTCGAGGCGAGCACTCACGCGGTCGCAGCCGCGCGCGCCCGCGCGTCCGGAGCGCGCTGGGATGCGCTGCCCCAGCTCGATCTCTTCGGCCAGCTCGGGGGACGCGGTCTGGCCGGCACCGGCCAGGACGTGATCATCGACTTCGGCGGCAGCGGCCCCGACACGGTGAAGAACACTGTCGATACGGGCTTCGGTGACGCGTTCTCCCAGGTCGTGAGCCGCGACTACCCGCAATGGAATGTCGGCTTGCGTTTCACGGTCCCCTTCGGCGGACCCAACCGCGGGGAACGCGATCGGCTCGACGCCGCGGTCGTCCGCGCCGAGGCGCAGCACGAGGCGAACCGTCGCACGCTGGACGAGGCCGTGCGCTCCTGGAACCGGGAGCTGACGAACGGCCACGAACGACTGCGGCTCGCCCAGGAGGGCGTGCATGCGTCGATCGAGCAGGTACGCATCGGCATGCTCGAGTTCAAGAACGGCCGCACCACGGCGTTCGAGTTGGTGCGCCTGAGCGCCGACCTCGCCGACGCGCAGCGCGCATACTCGAATGCGCTGGTACGCACGGCGCAGGCGGCGGCGAGCTTGCGCCGGCTCACGGCCGGCGCCTACCCGGGACCGCTCACCAACGAGGAGACGAACCCGTGATCCCATCCCGACGCAATCGCCAGTTCCTGATCATGGCCCTGGTGGGGCTCGTGGCGGTGGCCGGATGCAGCCGCAAGGCGAAGGACGGCGCAGCGAGCGGCGGCGGCGGCCGGCCGTCGATGCCGCCCATGCCCGTGGAGACCGCCGAGGTCAAGACGGGGACGCTCGTCGACCAGTTCACCGTGGTGGGCTCTCTCGACGCGAAGGATGCGATCACGGTGGTCTCCGAGATCAACGGCACGGTGGTCGCGCTCCCGTTCCACGAGGGGCAGTCCATCGAGAAAGGCGGCCTGATCGTGCAACTCGACGACGACGAGCTGAAGGCTCAGCTCGACCGCGCCATCGCGGTCCGCGACCAGCGGCAGTCGTCTTATGACCGCACCAAGGCCGTCGTCGACCAGGCGGCCGGTGCCGCCCAGGACCTCGATGACGCGGCCGCCGCCCTCAAGGTGGCCGAGGCCGACCGGGCGCTGGCGCAGACGTTGCTCGACAAGACCCGCATCATCGCACCCTTCGGCGGCATCGCCGGCATTCGCCGGGTGAGCCTGGGCACCTACGCCACCGCGGGCATGCCCATCACCGACCTCGTGCGAGTGGACGAACTGCGCGTGGACTTCACGGCGCCCGAGCGGTTGCTCGGCAAGCTGCGACGTGGCGCCGAGGTCACCGTCACCACGACCGCCTACCCCAGCCATGTGGTCAAGGGCACGATCGACATCATCGACCCCCGGATCAATGCCGACACGCGCAGCGCCCACATCGTGGCCCGGATCGCGAATCCGGACCTTCTGCTGCGGCCGGGCATGTCGGCCACCATCACGGTCGTGCTCAGTAGCCTCGCCAACGCCCTCACCGTTCCGAGCGAAGCCGTGATCCTGCAAGGCGGAAAGACGATGGTCTACGTGGTGCAGGCCGACAGCACGGTGGCGCCGCGCCCGGTGACGCTGGGACTGCGCCAGCCCGAGACGGTGGAGGTCGTGTCCGGACTCGAGGCCGGCGAGCGGGTGGTACGCGCCGGGCACCAGAAGATCTTCCCCGGCGCCAAGGTGATGCCCATCGCGAGCCAAGAGGGCGCAAGCCAGAACGGCGCCGGCCAGGAGGGCGGAGCATGAAGCTCAGCGAGCTGAGCATCCGTCGCCCCGTCTTCGCGACGGTGATGAGCCTGGCGATCGTCCTGCTCGGCGTGATCAGCTTCACGCGCCTGCCGGTACGCGAGTATCCCGACGTGGAACCGCCCATCGTGTCGGTGACCACCGTCTACCGCGGCGCCAGCCCCAGCGTGATCGAGACCGAGATCACGGACGTCCTCGAGGAGCAGTTCTCGACGATCGAGAGCGTCAAGACCATCAGCAGCTCGAGCCAGGAACAGGCTTCGAACATCACGATCGAATTCGAGCTGAGCCGCGACGTGGACGTGGCCGCCAATGACGTGCGTGACCGCGTGTCGCGCGTGTCCGGCCAGCTCCCGCGCGAAGCGGACGATCCGATCGTGGCCAAGGTCGACATCAACGCGCAGCCGATCATCTGGCTCGCCTTCAGCAGCGACCACTACTCCACCCTCGAGCTGTCCGACGTGGCCGACCGCATCCTGAAGGAGCGCCTGCAACGCCTGCCCGGGGTAGGTTCGGTCTTCATCGGCGGCGAGCGGCGCTATGCGATGCGCGTGTGGCTCGATCCCCAGCGCATGGCCGCGCACGGCTTCACCACGCGGGATATCGAGGACGCCATCCGCCGTGAGAACGTGGAGATCCCGGCCGGCCGCGTCGAGGGCGAGGAGCGCGAGTTCGCGGTGCGTACGCGCGGCGAACTGCAGACGCCCGAGGAGTTCGGCGCCATCGTCGTGGCCCAGGACGGCAACGGTGTCGTGCGCCTGCGCGATGTCGCCGACGTGGAGGTGGGCCCCGAGGACGAGCGCACCGTCACCCGCTTCAACGGCCGCCCGGCCATCGGTCTGGGCATCGTCAAGCAGAAGGACGCCAGCACGGTGGCGGTGGCCAAGGTCGTGCGCGCGGCGCTGCCGGACCTTCAGGCAGCCGTGCCCTCGGGAATGGACATCGACACGGCGTACGACTCGGCCACGTTCATCGAGGACTCGATCCACGAGGTCTCCAATACGCTGCTCATCGCCACCGGCCTGGTGGTGCTCGTGGTGCTGCTCTTCCTCAAGAGCATCCGCGCCACCGTGATCCCGATCGTCGCCATCCCCATCGCCATCATCGGTGCCTTCACGGTGGCCTATGCGCTTGGCTTCACCGTCAACATCATCACGCTGCTAGCCCTCGTGCTCGCGATCGGCCTGGTGGTGGACGACGCCATCGTCGTGCTGGAGAACTGCTACCGCCATCTGGAGATGGGCAAGTCGCGGCGCCTTGCCGCGCGCGATGGCGTGGACGAGATCGTCTTCGCCGTCATCGCCACCACCGTCGCGCTTGTGGCCGTGTTCATCCCCGTGGCCTTCCTCACCGGCTCCGTGGGGCGCCTCTTCCGCGAGTTCGGCCTCACGTTGGCCGTGGCCGTGGCCATCTCCGCCTTCGTGGCTCTCACCCTCACCCCCATGCTCTGCTCGCTGATGCTGCGGCGCGCCGATCCGGATCGCAAGAGGCGCTGGACCGAGCGCTCCTTCGATGCCTTCTTCACCGGGCTCGACCGCGCCTACGAGAACACGCTCGCCTTTTGCCTGCGCCAGCGGGTGCTGGTGCTCGTCATCGCCGCCCTGCTCATCGGCGCCACCGGTTTCATCTGGCAACGGCTGCCGCGCGAGCTGGTGCCCACCGAGGATCGCGGCGTAGGCTTCGGCATCGTGATCGCGCCGGAGGGCGCGACCCTCGACTACACCGACACCTACATGCGTGAGATCGAGAGCATCCTGCTCGACCTGCCGGAGCGGCGCGGTCTGTTCACCGCCACCGGCCTTGGTTTCGGCGGACCAGGGCGCGTGACCAATGGCTTCCTCTTCCTGCAGCTCAAGCCGCGCGACGAGCGCAATCGCTCGCAGCAGGAGATCATCGCCTCCCTCTTCCCGCGACTCATCGGCATTCCGGGCGTACTCGCCTTCGTCATCAACCCGCCGAGCCTGGGCGGACAGTTCAACTCATCGCCCATCGAGTATGTCCTCAAAGCCGACGACTACGACAAGCTCAGCCAGGCCCTGCAGGCGTTCATGGGCAAGGCGCAGCAGCTCGGCTACCTGCTCAACCTCGACAGCGACCTGCGCCTGAACAAGCCGCAGCTCGATATCGCCATCGATCGCGACCTCGCCTCGTCGCTGGGTGTGTCGGTGTCCGACATCGGCACGACCCTGGAGACGTTCCTGGGCGGCCGCGTGGTGGGCGACTTCAAGCGCGGCACCAAGCAATACGACGTGATCGCCCAGCTCCGCTCGGCCAGCCGCGCCACACCTGACGTCATCCGCGAGGTGTATCTACGCTCGGCCAGCGGCGATCTCGTGCAGCTCGCCAACCTGGTGCACGTGCAGGAGACGGCGGCGCCCAAGGAGCTGAACCATTACAACCGCGTGCGCTCGGCCACGATCACGGCCAACCTCGCGCCGGGCGTGGATCTGGGACGTGCCCTCGACGACCTCGACGGGATCGCCAGCGCGACCCTGCCGGCCGGCATCCAGCACGAGCTGGCGGGCCAGTCGCGGGAATACCGCGACACGAGCGGCAGCCTCGCCTTCATGTTCCTGCTCGCCGTGGGTTTCATCTTCCTGGTACTCGCGGCCCAGTTCGAGAGCTTCGTGCATCCGTTCGTGATCCTGCTGTCGGTGCCGCTGGCCGTGGTCGGCGCCATTGCCGCGCTCTTCCTCCTGCGGCAGAGCATGAACATCTACTCGCAGATCGGTCTCGTCATGCTCGTCGGCCTGGTGACGAAGAACGCGATCCTGATCGTCGAGTTCAGCAACCAGCTCCGGCAGCGCGGCGAGAGCATCGTCGACGCCGTGAGTCACGCGGCGCGAATCCGCCTGCGCCCGATCCTGATGACGAGCTTCTCCACGATCTTCGGCATCCTGCCCATCGCCATCGGCTTCGGCGCCGGCGCCGAGTCGCGGCGGCCGCTGGGCGTGGCCATCGTGGGCGGCGTGTTCTTCTCCACCTTCCTGACCCTGCTCGTCGTGCCCGTCATGTACTCGCTCCTGGCGCGGTTCACGCGCGCCACGGAGATCACGATCGAGGAAGATCCCATCGAGACGTCCGTCCCCGTGCGGACGAACCCGGCCGACTCCGCCGCCACCTGATCGTTCGGCCGGCCCCGGTAACGAGACCGACCGGGGCGGCCCCGATCCAGGGTCGATCTTTTCCGCGATTTCCTGCCCATGACTAAAGGCCAGCCGAGTCTCGCCGATATGGCCCCGGACGCATTTGCGATCCGGACCCGGCGGCATGGCAGGCGCCAGTCGACCCGGTTCCGACCTGGACCCCGCGGCATTTCCCGCAGGAGGAAACGGAATGAAGAAGCTCGTCGTCTCTTGTGTCGCCATGGCCCTGATCACAGGACTGGTCGCCGTCGCCATGGCGGGCGAGCCCGCCCCGGCCAAGGTGAAGACCCTGGCCGAGGCCACCCTCGTGGCCTATGGCTCCGATCCGGTCATCGTGGCCGCCGTGAAGGCCGCCAACGCCGAGGGAAAGACGCTCGATCAGATCAAGGCCGCCGACGACCACTGGCAGAACACCCCCGGCATCGACGACGCCATGCAGGCCTTCATGGACAACCCCTGCGCCACGATGCTGCGCAAGCTACAGGATACGACACCATACCTCGCCGAGTGCTTCGTGATGGACAACCAGGGCGCCAACGTGGCCATGACCGACAAGACGTCGGACTACTGGCAGGGCGACGAGGCGAAGTGGCAGGAGTCGTACAAGGGGGGCGCGGGTGCCGTACATATCGGCGACGTGAAGTTCGACGACAGCACTCAGGCCTATCTCGTGCAGGTCTCCGTCCCCGTGATGGATGGCGGCAAGGCGATCGGCGCGATCACTTTCGGCATCGATGTGGATCACGTCGACTGAGAACGGTTGCGAGGGCCGGCCGCGGCCGGCTCTCACTCACCCACATAGTCAGGTAGGTCGTCATGAACTGGTTTCGCCAGCTCCGCGTCGGTGGTCGACTCGTTTTCGGCTTCGCGGCGATGACGGTGTTCGTCATCGCCGTCGGCGTGCAGAGCTATACGAGCTCTCGCCGCGTCAACCGCAATCTCGGCGAGATCGTCGACGTGGCCATGCCCAGCCTTCAGACGCTGATCGAGACCGATCGCGACCTGCAGCAGTTGCTCGTGGCCGAGCGCTCGATGATCTTCGCGAATGCGAGTTCCGACGAGTTCAAACAGCTCGTGGCGGCCTACGAGGAGAACCTCGAGCAGGCGCAGACGCGCTGGAAACGCTACAAGGAGCTGGCGACCGACGACGCCGAACTGGCCCTCCTTCCCGGGTACGATGCAGCCTTTGCCGCCTGGGCGCCCGTGTCGCGCCGCGTGGTCGACGGACGCATCGCCGATACGCGCGAGGGCCGTCGCGAGGCTCTCGATCTCTCGCTCGGCGAGGCGGCCACGGCCTTCGATACCATGCGTGGCTACCTAGACCAGCTCACCGGGATCACCGTCGAGGTCGCCGATTCCAACCATCACCATTCCGAGGTGATCTTCGCGCGCAACCGCAATGTCCAGGTCGGCCTCACGCTCCTGAGCGTCGTCGCCAGCATCGGCCTGACATGGCTGATCCGTCGGTCGATCACCGGCCCGCTCGGCTCGCTGATCCACGGCCTCACGACCTCGGCGTCCCAGCTCAATGCCGCATCGGGCCAGGTTGCCAGCGCGAGCCAGCTCCTGGCCGAGGGATCGTCGGAACAGGCAGCTGCCATCGAGCAGACCTCCGCCTCACTCGAGGAGTTGGCCGCCACGACCCGGCAGAACTCCGACAGCGCCGGCGGTGCCGACGAACTGATGAAGACGACCAACACCGTCGTTCAGCGCGCAAACTCCGAGATGCAGCAGCTCGACACGTCGATGCAGGAAATCACCAAGGCGAGCATCGAAACGCAGAAAATCGTCAAGACCATCGACGAGATCGCCTTCCAGACGAACCTGCTGGCCCTCAATGCCGCGGTCGAGGCCGCGCGTGCCGGCGAGGCGGGGGCCGGGTTCGCCGTGGTGGCCGAGGAGGTGCGCAGCCTGGCGATGCGCGCCGCCGAAGCGTCGCGCAACACAGCCGCCCTCATCGAAGGTACGGTGTCGCGGGTCCGTGCCGGCAGCGATCTGGTGTCGCGGTCCAGTGCCGCCTTTGCCGACGTGTCCGAGAACGCGGCTCGCGTCGGAGAGCTGATCACCAGCATCGCCGCCGCATCGCGGGAACAGTCGCAGGGCATCGGCCAGGTGACGTCGGCCGTGGTCGACATGGACAAGGTCACACAATCGAACGCTGCCAATGCTGAGGAATCGGCCAGCGCAGCCGAGGAGATGGCGGCCCAGGCTGGGCAGATGACGGTTTACGTGGCCGACCTCGAGAACATTGTGGGCAAGCACGCCGTCACCCGCGCCACTCCGCGGAGAGCCGCTACGCAGCCGGTGCACGCGCCGGCGCCGACGCCACCGCGGGCCGCCGTTGCGCTACGGCGACGCCCGGCCGCGCAGACCGTGCTTCCGCTGGAGGGCGACGATTTCCTCGACGGCGCACTCGAACATGAAATAACATTGTCTTGACGGGCCTGACATACCATCATGGAACTCGATACGACTTCGTCCCGTGACAAAGGAGTCGAGAAACATGCGTATGCTCAGGACTCCCGGCCCCGGCGGCCTGGCGATCGTCCTCGCCATCGCCGTGATCCTGCTGACCGGCGCGCAGGCTATGGCCTATTCCAGCTACTTCGCGGCCCGCTGCGCCTCGTGCCATGGTGACGATTCCACGTCCTGCGTGGGTTGCCACCACCATTCCGGTCCCCTGTCAGCCCAGACCGACGACGTGGAGTACGCTCCGAACGACCAGGTCACCGTCACCCTCCAGGGCGGGACCCGCGGCGGCTGGGTTCGCGGCCTCTTGTTCGACGAGAACGACACCGAGATCGACCGCGCGTCCGGTCCCACGGGTACCGGCGACGACGGTCTGCCGAATCCCATCACATATCCCGTCACGCTGTCGGCCTTGGCGCCGGCCGCTGAGGGCACGTACACCTGGCACGCAGCCTGGTTCGGCAGTGCCGACGCCGGCGGCGGCACGCATGAGACCGTACAGGTGCCCGTGACGGTGACGGTCGTCGACAACACGCCCGTCGAATCGTCCACCTGGGGCCAGATCAAGTCGATTTTCCGCTGATCGCGCGGCCATCCTTCATCGAGGGCCGTTTCCCGGCGGGGGAGCGGCCCTCATCGCTCGTTCCCACCACGCTGGCCACCGTGCTGCCCTCGATTATGCTATGATCTCCGCGGTTCACGCGAAACTCATGCGAAAGGGTCTTGCCATGCTCCAGCCCCCTGCTCGCCGCCTCCTGGTGGCGCTGGTCGCCGTCGTGGCATTTGCCGCGCTGGCACTGCCACCGCCGGCTGCGGCCATCGATTGCCCCACGCGGTCGCTGCCGCGCCCCACCGAGGACTACGCCGTCACAAAGGCACGGCTCGAGGCCGCCGGTCAGTGGCACAAGTCGAACGATCCCCTTCTCTCGCCCCCGCCCGACCCTCAGGTGGGCGACACCTGGCTCTGGTACGTGTGGGATCTCAGCGGCTTCCCCGTGGCCAACCTCAAGCCCGCCACGGTGCGCGGCATGGGCGACCACTGCTATGTCGTCGTGGACGACGACGAGTGGAACGTCGGCATGGACCAGACCGACGTCGATCGCATCGTGTCCCACTTCGATCACGAGAGCCCCGGCATGTTCCCTGACCAGGGCATCTGGGATCTCGACACCGGCAACTTCGGCCAACCGCCCAACAACCTCGATGGCCTCGACCGCATCTTCCTCTTCTACTACCGCTTCAACATCTCGTCCGACGGGTTCTTCTGGGCGTACGACCAGTATCCCGATGGCTCGCAGCCCTTCGCCAGCAACGAGTGCGACGTCATCTACATGGCCGTCGACAACGGGCAGCCGGCCGCCGACTACATGCTGGCCGTCACCGCCCACGAGTTCCAGCACATGATCCAGTTCAACACCGACGGGAACGAGGTCTCGTGGGTGGACGAGGGTCTCAGCGAGCTGGCCATGTGGCTCTTCGGCCACCCCGATACCATCTCCGCCTTCAACACGCAGCCCGACAACAGCCTGCTCTCCTTCGGCGGCGCGTGGGCCGACTACATCAAGGTCTATCTCTGGTCGCTCTACGCCTACGAGCAGTTCGGTGGCCAGCCCTTCGTGTGGGACGTGGCGCACAACCCGCTCAACAGCATGGCAGGCTACCAGTCGAGCATCACCAACCAGGGCTACCCCGATCTCACGGAGGACGTGGTCGGCAACTGGGCGGCGGCCAACTATGCCGACGATCCGACAATTCCGAATGGACAGTACGGCTACGAGGGCGACGACCTGCCGCCGTTCTCCGCCTTCCGCACGCACACCAGCTACCCCGTGGCCAGTTCGGGAAGCGTGCAGCCGACGGCGGCCGACTACATCCGCCTGCAGAATTTCAGCGGTCCGGTCACGGTGCGCTTCGACGGACTCGAACCGCGCCAGTTCCGCGTCACGCTCATCGCCACCGATCCGGCGCAGCCCACGCTGGTGCTGCCCATCCCCCTCGATGGCGTGCAGGCGGGCGAGGCCACCTTCACGGCCGCGGCGGGCTACCAGCAGATCACCATCGCCGTGGCCAACGTGTCGCAAAGCGGCACGGGCGCCTACCAGTACTGGGCGGAGGAGGTCTCCACCGATGTGCCGGCGACCGCCATGGTCACGCCCACGCTGGACAGCTACCCGAATCCGTTCAACCCGCGCACCACGTTCGCGTTCTCGTTGCCGCACGCGGCCGACGTGGGCCTGTCGGTGCTCGACGTGCGTGGTCACGAGGTGGCGCGCCTCACGCAGGGGCAGCTCGGCGCGGGCGACCACGTGATCCCCTGGCAAGGCGACGACATCGCGGCCGGCATCTACCTCGGTCGGTTGATGGTCGACGGCAAGGTGGTCAGCACGCGAAAGGTGACCGTGGTGAAATGATGGATCTGCGCGTCGTCCCCGATCTCGAGGCGCTCGTATCTGCGGCCGCGGAGGTGATCTCCGCGGCCGCAGTGCAGGCGGTGCAGCAGAGCGGGCGTTTCGCTCTCGCGCTCTCGGGCGGCCATACGCCACAGCCGTTGCACCGCCTTCTCGCCACACCAGCCTGGCGGGATCGCGTTCCCTGGGAACGCACGCGCGTGTTCTGGGGCGACGAGCGCTGCGTACCCTTCGACGACGACCGCAACAACGCCAGCCATGCCATCGACGATCTGCTCGCCCACGTGCCCGTGGGACAGGTGCACCGCATCGACACGGTGCGCGATCCGGCCGACGCGGCTGCGCGCTACGAGGAAACCCTTCGCGATACCCTCGGCGAGCCACCATGCCTCGACCTCGTGCTTCTCGGAATCGGGGACGATGGGCACACCGCCTCGCTGTTTCCCGGCTCCCCTCTCCTGGATGAGGATGCGCGCTGGGTGGCCACGGCACCGCCGCCGCGAGCGGACGAAGTGGCGCGCGTCACGCTCACGATCCCGGCCCTCGGCGCGGCCCGGCGCCTCGTCTTCCTGGTGAGTGGCGAGGTGAAGGCGGGGGTATTGCGCGCAGTGCAGGACGGAACGGACCTGCCGGCGGCGCGGGTGGCAAACGCCGCCCGCAGCACGCTCTGGCTGGCCGACGCCGCGGCGGCTAGTTGCTGTCGTCGTCGTTGATGGCCGGGGGGATCCAGCTGCGGCCGTCGGTGGCGATGAGGCGCTCGGCTGCCTCGGGTCCCCACGACCCGGCTGCGTAATTCGGGAAATCCGGCGGCGGCAAGACGCCCCACTGATCGAGGATCGGCATTACCGCGGCCCAGGCCGCCTCCACCTGATCGGTGCGCTTGAAGAGCGTCGAATCGCCCTCGAGCACGTCGAGCAGCAGCGTCTCGTAGGCCTCCGGCGGATCGACCTGGAACGTCTCGCGATAGTTGAAACGCATATCCACCGGGCTGAGGTGCATCTGCAGACCAGGGCGCTTCGCCTGGAAGCGTAGCCGGATCCCTTCCTGCGGCTGGATCTGCAGCGTCAGCCGGTTCGGCTGCCACTCGGTCGCCACGTTGCTCGGGAAGATCTGGTGCGGCGCGGGTCGGAACTGCACCGTCACGGTGGACGCTTTGCCGGCCAGGCGCTTGCCGGTGCGCAGATAGAACGGCACGCCGCGCCAGCGCCAGTTGTCGACCTGCAGCTTCACCGCGGCAAAGGTCTCGGTGGTCGAATCGGGCGCCACGTCGGCCTCCTCGCGGTAGGCGGGCACGCGGGTGCCACGATACCACCCGGCGCCGTACTGCCCGCGCACGGCGATCTCGCGCACAGAATCCTCGTTGATGGGCCGGATCGCGTGCAGCACGTCCACCTTCTTGTTGCGGATCTCGTCGTCCTCGAAGTTCACCGGCGGTTCCATCGCCACCAGACTGAGTACCTGAAGCAGGTGGTTCTGGATCATGTCGCGCAGCGCGCCGGTGCCCTCGTAGTAGTTGCCGCGGTGTTCCACGCCCACCTTCTCGGCGATCGTGATCTGCACATGATCCACGTAGCGCTGGTTCCAGATCGGTTCGAAAAGCGCGTTGGCGAAGCGGAAAGCCAGGATGTTCTGCACCGTCTCCTTGCCGAGATAGTGGTCGATACGGTAGATCTGATTCTCGTCGAAGTGTGTCGTGAGTTTATGATTCAGCTCCCGTGCCGACTCGAGGTCGTGGCCGAATGGCTTCTCCACGACGATACGCTCATGCGAACGCTCGCGGCACAGGCCACACGCGGCAAGCTGGTCGGCGACGATACCGATCACCGGCGGTGGCACGGCGAGGTAATAGGCCCGGGTCGCCGGCGCATCCCAGCCACCCGCCACGTCCTCGATCCGCTTGGCGAGCGCCTCGTACACCGTCCTGTCCGCAAAGTCGCCACGCACATAGAAGACCGACTCTGCGAACGCGTCCCAGCCCTCGGTGTCGTCCGCGAACTTCTCCACGCCGTCGCGCAGGCGCTCCCGGTAGCTGTGTTCGTCCATGTCCGCTCGGTCCACGCCGATCACGGCGAACTGCGCCGGCAACCAGCCACCGCGGCGCAGCTCCATCAAGGCCGGTACGAGCTTGCGCCACGCGAGGTCGCCGCCAGCGCCGAACAGGATCATGATCGCGGGGCCCAGCTTGTCGTTCGTCTTCACGCGCGCGGCCTCCTCGGGGCATTTCGTGATCAGACATTCCAGTCGGTGTGATGGACACCATCGTCGTCGACGCGCCGATACGTGTGGGCGCCAAAGTCGTCGCGTTGGGCCTGAATGAGGTTCGACGGCAGCCGGGCGCTGCGGTAGGCGTCGAGGTAAGCCAGGCTTGCCGCGTGCGCGGGTGCGGCGATCCCGGCCCGCGCCGCGATCGCAACCACCGAGCGCAGCGACGACTCGCCGGCCACCACGAGCTTCGCCATAGCGGGATCGGCAAGCAGATGCGGCAGGTTGGTCCGGCGTGCGTAGGCCGCGCGGATATCCTCGAGCACGTGCGAGCGGATGATGCAGCCGCCGCGCCAGATGCGGGCGACGGTGGCGAGATCGAGCCCATACTGCCGCGCCGCCGAGCCCCGGTCCAGCAGCGCGAAACCCTGGGCGTAGCTGACGATGCCGGCCACCGCCAGCGCATCCCCGAGTGCCGCGATGGTCGCCGGCGAGGCCTCGTCGAGCCGTGTATCGGGGCGTCCCATCACCTCGCCCAGGATCTTGCGCACGGCGGTATCGCCGGACAGGTCGCGCATCGTCACAGCGACGTCGATCGTGGGCGTGGGCACCTGCTGCTGGAGCGCCTCCTGCGACGTCCACATGCCGGTACCTTTCTGGCCAGCGGCGTCGTCGATGACGTCGACCAGGCGGCCTCCCGTCCGCAGATCCGGTTGCCGGAAGATGTTCGCCGTGATATCGAGCAGGAAGCCGCCGAGGGGGCCGTCGGCCCAGCCGCCGAACGCCTCCGCCAGGGCGTCGTTGTCGAGGCCTAGTCCGCGGTGGAGCAGATCATACGTCTCGGCGATGAGCTGCATGATGCCGTACTCGATGCCGTTGTGCACCATCTTCACGTAGTGGCCCGCCGATCCGGGGCCGAGGTGTGCCACGCAGGCGACCTCATCCACCTTGGCAGCCGCGTCGCGCAGCATGGGTTCGACGATGGTGTACGCCGCTGCCGGCCCTCCCGGCATCAGGCTGGGCCCGTGGCGCGCACCCTCGGCCCCCCCGGACACTCCCACGCCGAGGTACCCCAGCTCCTTCAGCGCAAGGGCCGCGGCGCGTCGGTCCGTGTCCGTGAAATGGGAGTTGCCGCCGTCGATGACCACGTCGCTCGGCGACAGCATGGGTACCAGCTCCTCGAGCACCTGGTCGACGATCCGGCCGGCCGGCACGAGGAGCATCACCACACGCGGCCGCGCGAGCTGCGCGACCATCTCCGCCAGGTGCGTGCTGGCCACGATGCCGCGCCCGGCCGATTCGCGTTGCAGCGCGTCGACCTTGCTGGCGTCGCGGTCGCAACCGGCCACGCCATGGCCGTGGTCCGCGAGGTTGAGCAGAAAGTTGCGCCCCATCGTGCCCAGACCCACCATGCCAATGGCACTGCGTCGATCGCTCACGTCGATTGCCTCCTACTGCGCGGCTTTGCGGGCGCGCGGGGTGAGAGCGGCCGTGACCGCCGCGGCAAGGGCCGCCAGTCCCTTCGCGTGTTCGGTCCCCAGATGCACGTGCATCACGCGGCGACCGCCATCGCGCAGGCTACGGCGATCGCCCAGGCCCTGCATCAGGCGCAGCCGACCGAAGTCGTAGTCCTGTCCCAGCACGGCCACGCGGGCCTTCCCGTCTTCGGTGATCAACAGGAACCGGCCGTGGTTCGTCCCGCCCTTGTGGTACTGCCCCGTCGAATGCAGGTAGCGCGGGCCATAGCCAACCGTGGTGGCTACGCCGAGGCGGTCGCGCAGGGTCGTTCGCAAGCGCTGAAGCATCGCCGTGGTGGCGTCGTCCTCGGTGACGTAGGCCAGAATCGCCAAGTAGTCGCCGGATTCGCACCCGGCGAGGAATTCGCGCAGCGCGGCCGCATCAGGCACTCCGCCGAGATCGTCGGTCGCCGGCGGCCGACCGGCGGCCAGCAGATTGCGTGTGTTCTGCTTCGCCGATTCCACATCGGGTTGGTCGAAAGGATCGAGGTCGAGCACCGCGCCGGCCACGGCCGTGGCGATTTCCCAGCGCATGAACTCCTGACCCAGATCCAGGAGATCGTCGAGCTGGATCGTCACCACGGGTTGCCCCGCCTCGCGCAGCGCCGACACGCTACGATCAAGTGCGCCCTCCGCCTCGCCCAGCACGCGCAGGTGCACGAAGAGCCGGTCATCGCCGTACACCTCGGGCGGCCCCACCGGCTCTGCGGCCACCGGCAGCAGGCCACGGCCGCGCTTGCCCGTGCTCTCGGCCAGGAGCTGCTCCAGCCACATCGCCAGCGGCGCCACGACCGGCGGCGCCAGGAACGTGATCTTGTCGCGACCACCGCGCCCGGCTTCGCCGAGCACGGCGCCGAGCCATACACCGGGGTTGTCCCGAGCCGCCACCTCGGCGCGCGAGGCATGCGCCATGCGCAGCGCTCGCGCCAGGATCTCGTCCACGGCGACACCGGCCAGCGCGGCCGGCACCAGCCCGAACCAGGTGAGTGCGGAGTAGCGGCCCCCGATGTCGGCGAAGTTCACGAACGCGCGCCGCACGCCGCGCTCCCGCGCCAGAGCCACAAGAGGCGTACCGGGATCTGTGATCACCACGAAATGCTCGCCGGCCGCATCGCCGCGCGCGGCGCGCAACAGCGCCCAGAAGTGATCGAAGAGGGCCCGCGGTTCGGTGGTCGTGCCAGACTTGCTGGCCACGATGAAGAGAGTGTGGTCCAGGGGAAGCTCTTGCGTCAGGCGGGCCACGGTGTCGGGGTCGGTGGTGTCGACCACGGTGAGCGATCCATCGCCGAGCGTGCGCTGGAACACGAGGGCCGCCAGGCTGCTGCCGCCCATCCCCAGATGTACCACGTGGGTGAAGCCCGCATCGCGCACCTCGCGCGCGAAGACGGCCAGATCGACGAGCCGCCCCACCATCGCGGCCGGGGCGCCGAGCCAGCCGAGCGACGCCTCCACCTGGCGGACAGTCTCCCGATCATCGCTCCACAGGCTGCCATCGCGTCGCCACAGCCGCGTGGCGAAGTCGTCCTCGTCGAGCCGGGCCAGGCGCGCCGTCACGTTCGTCTGCAGCGGTCCCAGGCTGGCGGCCGTACGGTCCACCGGCTCGGCGATCGCCGCGTCGCGGCGCGCGGCCAGTTCCTGCATCACCGTGTCGAATGGTTTCTCGAACTTGACGATCCCCTCGTCCTCGAGCTGCGCCGTCACCGCATCGATGTCGATACCCACGGTCGCCAGCTCGGCGACCACCTGGCGTGGCGAGCGCTCCGGTTCCGCGAGCAAGCGTGCCTCGGGCCGTCCGTGATCGCGGTACGCGTCGAGGGTGCCGCGCGGGAGGGTGTTGACGGTCTGCGGGCCGACGAGGGCCTCGACGTACTTCACGTCGCTGTAGTCGGGATTCTTCGTGCTCGTGCTGGCCCAGAGCACCTGTTGCGGACGCGCCCCGCGCTCACGTAACTCGGCGAAGCGCGGACCGTCGAAGACTTCACGATACGTGGCGTAGGCGAGTTGCGCGCTGGCGATGGCCACCTGGCCGCGCAACCGGGCGATGATGGTGGCGCCGTAGCGGTCGGCCTGCACGCGTTCCGCGAGCAGCCTGTCCACCAGCACGTCGATGCGGCTGAGGAAGAAACTGGCCACCGAAGCCACGCGCTCCACGCTGGCGCCCGCGGCAAACCTTTGCTCCAGCCCGGCCAGATAAGCTTCCACGACCTCACGATAGCGCCCGAGCGAAAAGAGCAGCGTGACGTTGACGTTGATGCCCTCGCTGATCAAGCGCGTGATGGCCGGCAGCCCCTCGCGCGTGCCCGGCACCTTGATGAACACGTTGGGCCGATCCACGGCGCGCCACAGCGTCCGCGCCTGGTCCAGCGTGCCGGCCGTATCACGCGCAAGGTGGGGATCGACCTCGAGGCTCACGAAGCCGTGGTGGCCGTCCGACGCGTTGTGCAGCGCCAGGAAGGCGTCGGCCGCGCCGCGCACGTCGGCCACGGTGAGTTTCCGGTAGATCGCGGCAGGGTCGTGTCCGGCGAGGGCGAGCGCGCGGATGGCCGCGTCATACTCGTGCCCAGCGTCGATGGCCTTGGTGAAGATGGCGGGATTGGAGGTCAGCCCGCGCAGGCCATCCTCCTCGATGAGCCGCCGCAGCTCGCCGCTGACGATCATCTCGCGACGGATGTCGTCGAGCCAGATGCTCTGTCCGAATTCTGCCAGCGCTCGCAAGGGATTGCGGGCCGTCATGGCGTCACCTCCGATGTTCCAGGGCCGTGAGCTTCGCGAGGCGGCGCAGATGGCGTTCGCCGCCCGCGAAGCGGGCCGAGAGGAAAATCTGGGCGAGGTCGCGCGCCAACGCCACGGCCAGCACGCGTCCTCCCAGGCACATGATGTTCATATCGTCATGCTCCACGCCCTGATGGGCGGAGTAGACGTCGGTGATGAGGGCGGCGCGCACGCCGGCCACCTTGTTGGCCGCGATGGCGGCGCCCACGCCGCTGCCGCACACGGCGATGCCCCGCGCCACGTCACCGCGCACCACGGCGCGGGCCAGGGGGACGACGACATCCGGATAGTCATCGTCCAGCGCCAGCACCACGGCGCCGTAGTCCACGATCTCGTGGCCCACCTCCGTAAGAAACCGGACGAGCTGTTCCTTCAGCGGGAACCCACCGTGGTCCGCGGCCAGGCCGACGCGCATCACACGATCTCCCGCACGCGCGCCACGATCGCGGTTCGTGAGATGCCCTCGTAGTCGAGCAGCTCGTCCGGCTTGCCGCTGCGCGGCTTCTGCCTCACGGCCAGCGAGTACACGGGTGCCGCGTTGCCCACGGCCTCGCGCACCGCGTCGGCCATGCCGCCCTCGGGGTAGTGGTCTTCCACCACCAGGATGTTGCCGGTCTGGTGCGCCGACTGCGTGAGCGTGGCCACGTCCACCGGTTTGACGCTGTAGAGATCGATCACCCTCGTCGTGATGCCGACCTGCAGCAGGTCGTTGTGCGCCTTCAGGGCCTCGTGCAGCGTGATGCCGGCGGCGACGATGGTCAAATGGTCGTCGGCGCTCTCGGCCAGCACCTTGCAGCCGCCCACCGGGAACACCTCGTCGGAGCCGTAGATGATCGGCGTCTTCGCACGCGTCGTGCGCACGTAGACGATGCCTTGATGCTTGATGGCCTCCTCGACCAGCCGCTCGGCCGCGTAGGCATCGGCCGGATAGAGTACCACGGAGCCGAGCATGGACCGGAACATCGCCAGGTCCTCGAGCGCCATTTGCGACGGGCCATCCTCGCCGATCGACACGCCCGCGTGCGATCCCACGATCTTGAGGTTCGCGTCCGAGTACTGGCTCATGCGGATCTGGTCGTGCGCGCGGCTCAGAAACGCGGCGAAGGTCGCCACGAACGGCACCTGTCCGCGAATGGCCAGCCCGAGTCCGGCCCCCACCATCGACTGCTCGGCGATGTACATCTCGAAGAACCGCGACGCGTGGGCCTCGGCGAAAATCTCCGTCATCGTGGAGTTGCCCACCTCGCCATCGAGCGCCACGAGGGCGGGGTAACGCGGGTAGAGCCGGGCCAGCGCATTGCCGTACGCGGTCCGCGTGGCCACGGCCTTGCCCTTCTCGTAACGCGGCTCCGGCACGGAGGCGATCGCCGCCGATCGCTCCGGCTCCAGCCCGGCCGGTTTCGGGATCGTGCCCCGCGCCGCCTGGTCGATCTCGCCGAGCCCGGCGATGGCCCGGTCGCACTGTTCCTGGTCGAGCGCCTTGCCATGGAAGCCGTTGCGGTCGGCCACTTCCGGCACACCCTGCCCCTTGATGGTCCGCGCGATGATCATGATCGGCTTATCAGCCACCGACGCCACACGCTCGTACGCCGCCGTCACCTCGCCGAGGTCGTGTCCGTCGACGACGATGGTTTCCCAGCCGAACGCTGCGGCGCGGCGCTCGTAGGCCGCCAGATCGTGCCCATGCATCGTCTCGCCGCGCTGGCCGAGTCGATTCACGTCGAGCACGCCCACGAGATTGCCGAGCCCGTAATGCGCGGCCAGTTCCATGGCTTCCCACTGCGACCCTTCGGCCATCTCGCTGTCTCCAAGCAGCACATAGGTGCGATAGGGCAGCTTGTCGAGATAGCGCGCGTTGAGCGCCATGCCCAGACCGATGGCCAGACCCTGCCCGAGCGAACCTGTGGCCGCCTCGGTGTACCGGAACGCGCGCGTCGGATGACCCTCCAGCGGACTGCCGAACTGCCGGTATGTGCCCATCTGCTCCGGCGTGACGCGATCGGCCGCGAGCCACAGGGCGTAGAACAGCGGCGATGCGTGACCTTTCGAGAAGATGAGGCGATCATTGTTGGGATGCTCGGGGTGATCGAGATCATAGCGGAACGTGCCACCGAACATCAGCCCCACCATCAATTCCACGGCCGACAGCGACGACGTCGGGTGGCCGCTGCCCGCCTTGGTCGTCGCGGTGATGATGTGATAGCGAACGAGCGCGGAAAGCTTCTGCAGTTCGACAATGCGGGCAGGATCGTTCACAGCCATGACGTGATACCTCCAGGAACGAGAACGCCTCGCGTTTCGTCGAGGTCAGCGTCGGCGAGGGCGTGCGTTTGCAGGCAACGTAACGGCGGTCGCGGGAACCGGCAACGCGAGGCCCGGCGGCGTTGACGCGCGTGCGAACCACGACTAGCGTGGGTGCGGATTTGCACTCGAGAAAGGATATCGCCGATGGATTTTCAGGCGACCGTGCTGCATATGGAGTTCGTCACCCACAACGTGATGAGCTTCATTCTCAGCAAGCCCGCGGGCTTCACCTTCGTGCCCGGCCAGGGCATCGATCTCGCCGTCGACCGTCCCAACTGGCGCGAGGAGATTCGCCCCTTCTCCATGACATCGCTGCCCGAGGACCACGTCCTCGAGTTCATCATCAAGGACTACCCGGAGCGCCACGGTGTGACCGAGCGCATGACGCTTCTGAAACCAGGCGACCATGTCCTGCTGGGGCAGCCCTTCGGCTCCCTGGTGTACCGGGGTAAGGGCACGTTCATCGCCGGCGGCACCGGTATCACGCCGATGCTAGCGATCCTGCGCGACATGGCCCGTCGCGGCGAGATCGACGGCCAGCAGTTGATCTTCACCAACCACGCGCCCCGCGACATCATCGCCGAACGCGAACTCCAGCATTACCTGGGTGACCGCTGCGTGCTCACGTGCACGCAGGTCGAGGCGCCCGGCTATCGGCATGGTCGGGTCGACCAGGACCTGTTGCAGGAGACGATCGCGGATCTCGGCCAGTATTTCTACGTGTGCGGTCCACCTGGCTTCACCAAGGACGTACGCCGCGCCCTGCTCGCGCTGGGCGCTGCCGCCGACCACATCCTGATCTAGACCATCGCCTCCACGGGCACGAGAAACGCGCGGATCGGATGATCCGAGTGTTCGCTCTCGCCAATCCGCCGGATCTCGGCGACGATCGCCGCGGCCGCGTCGTCGGCGATGATGGCGAAGCACAGCGTGCCGTAGGACGGGATCTCGTCCGGCGTCGCGAACCAGCCGAACTTGGCCACGGTCTGTGGCGTGTGTCCGACGATCTGCGCTTCGCTGTAGATCTGCACGTTGTGCCTCTTCATGAGTTCACGGATGCGATCACGGTCTTCTTGCAGGCTCATGACCCCGACCAGTTTCATGAGTGGCGTCCTTTCTGTACGGGACAACGATAGTTCAGGATCTATATATAAATAATTGCGAACAATTGCAACAAAGCAGGCCGCGCCTGGCCCGTATCCACGTCATGCCATTGACCAGTAGTAACTTATGGAATATATGGACGGGGCCGCCCACCTGAGGCGGGCGGCCCCTTGCGGTCACTGGAACATCGTCTTCACGGCGCCCCAGGTCGCCGGCTCCGTGGCGACGGTGGTCGAGATCACCATGTGGTCGAAGACCCAGCCGATCGGTTCGGCGAAGCTGTCGTTGATGGTGCAGTAGAAGCTGGTCAACCCCGTGTAGTCGTAGGTCCCCACGGCATCGAGGATGTCGAGCGAGGCGAGCGTGTCGCCGGTGTACCCTACCTGGTAGTTGAGAGTGAAGTACGGCGCGATGCCGCCCGGAACGTCCAGTGGCAACTCCCCCGGGAAGTCGACACCCGTGCTCGAGAGGAAGAAGCCATCGACGGCCGGATCGTTGTTGCGCATCACGAAGTACGGCGTCTGGCCCGCGGGGAAGGGATCCTGCAGTCCCGCCGTCGCCGGTCCGATCACGAGCGAGAACGAGGCCTGATCGATGACATAGCCGCGCGTGGGATAGGTGGAACTGTCGACGTAGTTGGCCGTGTCGAGCTGGAACGAGATGACGACGGGATCGCCGGGGCTGACGGTGCCGAACTCGCCACTGTTCACCTGGTTGTATTCCACGTCGCCGAACACCTCCACCTGGACGGTGTCCGCGAGTAGCGGAGCCGCGACGAGCGCGACGAGCAAGAACGCAATCACCAGTTTCATGAAAAATCCTCCTGTCCATGGGAGCAGCGATAATCTGGACCGGCCCAGTATACGCTCACCATGGTCGCCGATACGAGCCCTATCGCCCGAACGTGCACTTGACAAACCAGACATCCGTCTGTTTCCATGTGACGATGGAAAGGAGTCCTCATGGCCCACACCCCTGCCGGTGAGACCCGCCGCGAGGTGCTCGACTTCGTGCGCCGGCGCATCCTCGCCGGCCAGCCGCCCACCACACGCGAGGTGCAGCAACACTTCGGCTTCAAGGCCGTGCAGTCGGCGCGCCAGCACCTGGAGACACTGGTGACCGAGGGTAAGCTCACCAAGCAGCCCGGACGCGCCCGCGGCTACGGCCTGCCCGCCGGCACCACTGGTCCGACCGGCCCACCGCGTCTCGTACCCATCCTCGGCCGCGTGCAGGCCGGCGCCCTCTCCGAGGCCATCGAGGCGCCCGAGGGCTACCTGCCCGTGAGCGGTCGGCCGGCCGACGAACCACTCTTCGCCCTCGCCGTACGCGGCGAGAGCATGAGCGGCGCGGGCATCCTGCCCGGCGACCTCATCGTGGTCCGCCAGCAGGAGAAGGCGGACGACGGTACCATCGTCGTCGCACTCGTCGGGGACGAGGCGACCGTCAAGCGCCTGCACCACCGCCGCGGCCACATCGAGTTGCACGCCGAGAACCCAGCCTTCGCCCCCATCGTACCCGAACACGGCGCCGAGGTGCGCGTGCTGGGCGTGGTGGTCGAGGTGCATCGCTGGCTGGAGTAGGGCCCGTACCTATCGCCCGCCGGGGCTGAATTGCAGCCCCACGGTGAAGACCGTGTCGATCTGGGTCTGGTCCTGGGTCCGGGCACCGGCGAACTCGTAGTATAGCGTGTGGAGATAGGCGTCGAGATCGGCTCGCAGCGCCACGGTCTGGTTCAGAGGTATCCAACCGCCGAGCCCGATCACGCCGGTCGCGATGGTGCCGCCGTCGATCAACTCGTTGTAGGTCGTCCCCTGGAACCCGAAGCCGCCGTGTAGCAGGAGCCGCCGCTCGGGTCCGAGTCCGATCGCGATCTGCGCCGAACCATAGAAAAGGTTGGCGTCGATGGAACCGGCCGACTCACCCGCAATCGCGCCGTCGAGCGACGAACCGAAGTAGGCGCCGGCCGCCTCGAGCGCCACGCTGTCGTTCAACCAGATCGAGATCCGTCCGCCGAAGCCAAGACCATTGGCGAACTTGGCCGTCGCGCCGCCCTCGTCGACGGCATTCGCGAGCGGGTTGAAATATGCCAATCCGGGCGTGAGGTCGACGCGCGTCGCCGCCTGCGCAGTAGGAGTGGTGAGTGCGGCCATGGCCACGATCAGTGCCACGACCAGGGCCACGGAACCGCGCAACGGCGGAACCCGCAGCATCGCGCTCGAGATCGGATCGTCTCGTCGGAACATGGATAAGTCTCCCGTGAACGTGTACGCACGGTCCCCCGCACGGGGCCGTTTGGAACAGACGCACGGGAATGCCTTCAATCCGATCACCCTGTTCTTCGCGGCACCCGCGGGCGCCAGCGAAACGACGCGCGTGGCGATATCCTGTCCGGGCATTCGCGTCGAGCCCTCATACCCGGGAGTTCCGATGTTCCATCCCGCACGCATCCTGGCCGCTCTCATCCTCGTGACGATCGTCGGCGGCGCGCAGGCTGGTCCTCCATTTCGCACCGACGATCCCGAGCCCGTGCCGTACCGCCACTGGGAGTTCTATCTCGCATCGACGGGCGGGACCGACGCGGGCGGCTCGGCATTCACCGCGCCCCATTTCGAGGCCAACTACGGCCCGGTTCCGGGCGTGCAGATCCACATGATCGCCCCCCTGATGTCCGTGCGCCCGGACGGCGCGCCCTCGCACTTCGGCTTCGGCGACATGGAACTCGGTGCCAAGCTCCGCTTCCTGCAGGAAACCGACGGCCGGCCGCAGGTCGGCGTCTTCCCTCTCGTGCTCGTCCCGACGGGTTCCACCGGGAAGGGGTTGGGCAGCGGCGAGACGGAGGTCTACGTGCCCGTGTGGATCCAGAAAGACATTGGCGCGTGGACCACCTACGGCGGCGGTGGCGTGTGGTTCAACGGCGGCGAAGGCAACCAGGATTCATACTTCGTCGGCTGGGAGGCGCAGCGCGCGGTGTCCTCGACGATCACGCTCGGCGGCGAGGTGTTCCACGAGACCGCCGCGGAAAAGGACGGCCGCGCCAGCACGGGCTTCACGCTCGGCACGGTCATCGACTTCAGCGAACTCCACCATCTCCTGCTCTCCGCGGGCCGCGCCATCTCCGGGCCCAACGAATTCTCGTTCTTCGTGGGATATCAGATCACGGTCGGGCCCGGGTCTGGCTGACCCAGTGGTGCCGGCACCAGTGCCGTACGGCGTGGACTTGCGCCGGCGTAAGTCCCGGCGACCCGGCGTGCGCGCCTACTTCCGCGGCATCAGCGCGCGCAGCTTCTCATACGCCTTCTGCTGCGCGTCCGGGCCGTTCTCGCCGGTGACGTCGGCGGGGAGAATAGCCTTGTCGTCGACGTCGACGGTATGCACGTCGCCGTCGTCGTCGGTCTGCATGTGGAGCTGGTCGCCGAGGTCCTGGTTGGGGATCGCCACCGAGAGGATGTTGCCGGTGGCGTCGCAATGAACGAAAACTCGCATGGTCGGCTCCCTCATTCGCGGATGGTCGCCATGTGGATGGCGTACTTGGCCGACTTGGCGCCGGTGTTCTTGACCCAGAAGTGCACTTCCTTCTCGAAGCGGTGACCGTCGTAGTTCTCTCGATATTCCACGCGCGTCACCTCCACGCGAGCCGAGTCGCCCGGGCTGGGCGGGATGGTCAACGGGATCGACGCATCCACGCTGAACGCCCACACCCGCTCGGCGGCGGCGTTGTTCCACCACCAGTGTTGGGTCGTGCCGGGGTTGATGGCGGTGATATGACCGAGATGGGTGAACGAGACACTGGCCATGGCGGATCTCCTCTGCGATGGGATCAGGATCGATCCCTATACAGGATCATATTTATCGCCTCAGGTACAGTGAAAACGGCTGATCTTCAACGAAATGCGCCGATCGCGCGTCTCTGAGGCGGGAATGCGCGTGGGACGACGGCGAGGATGAAGCCAAGTCGAAATCGCGTGGGTGTCGCGCCCGGGATGAGGACCTGATACAATGAAATCGGCGAACGGAAGGCGGCGGGGATATTACCAGATTGCTCCGGTATGATCCACGGCGAAGGGTCTCGGCGCGACGCAGTGATGCGATGAGAGGGGAACATGCGGGGATATCCATGAGCCGTGCTGGTGGCGACGCTCGCCCCGGCCGTCGCGGACGACGCCGCCTATTCCATCGGCGAGAGCACACATCGATCGCGTGCTATGACGTCACGGTTCTCGCGATCCCCCCGGGCGAGTCGCCCGGCACGCATCGACCGTCGGTCACGTCGTCCAGGTACTTCCGTCCTACGGGCCAAGCGACGAGAGGCCAATCACGCTTGCGTCACTTCCGTGTTGCGACAGGAAGCGCGAGAGATACGGGGCAAACCTCGATTTCCGCACTCGAGCCCGCGTTCTGCAGTATCATCAACTAAGAAAATTCAGGAATGGCGCTCGGCAGATCCGACCAACCTGCTCCGACCCCAACGCCCGGGAGGAGTCTCATGCGTCCCGCCACGACCGTCATGCTGACCGTGATCCTTGCTGGCGCCGGCGCCGCCGCGGCCCTCGATTGCTTCGACTACCCCGGCGCGTTTCAACCCCAGGGCCGGGTGGACGTGGTCCACAACGCGCCCGCCGAGCTCGCCGTCGTCGGCAGCGCCGCCTACTCGATCGGGACTGGCGATGCTATGGTGGCGGTGTACGACCTGTCCGATCTCGCCCACCCGCACCAGGTGGGGACCTTGCCGCTGCCGGCCGCGCCCCGGGCCCTGGCCGCCGGGAGCGCGGGCCTACTGGTCGCCGTTCCCGGCCTCGGCCTCGTCCACTACGACCTCGCCGATCTCCTCGCCCCCGTGGCCCGCGATACTCTCGACCTCGGAGCGGACGTGGTGGACGTGGCCCTCTCCGGTGATCTCGCCGCGGTCGGCCTGCTGGGCGGTACGGCACGGATGGTGACGCTCGCGTACCCGTTCGGGATGATCGGCCTGGGCAGCGTGAGCTCCCCATCCGGCGTGACCGCCGTGGCTCTCGCTGGCAACCGCCTCGGCGTGGGCACAGCGACGGTCGGCGTGCTGATCTACGACATCAGTGATCCGTCCGCGCCGTCCGGCCGCGGCTCGGTGGGCTTTCCGAGCGCCGTCGTGAAGCTGGATGCCCGCGATGGACTGCTCGTGGCCACCGGACTCGCGCCCGGCGGCGGCTGGCTCATGGACGCGTACACCATCGACGACGCGCCATACCTGCTGGCGACCCTGAGCGATACCGACGCGGCCGCGATCGCGCCGACGCCCCGCGTCACGGCGGCCGACCGCGTGATCCTGTCCGCGTCCGCTGGTGGCGTGCGCGAGTACCGCGTGGACGTCGCGGGATTCGCGTTAACCGGACTCGTCCCGGGAGATCTCGTCGATGCGGCCCGCGACGCGACCCGATTCGTCGCGCTGTCGCCCGACGGCCTCATCACGGGGTCGGATGGTGTCTTCCCCCCGGCACCGATCATCGCCGAGGGCGCCGGCACGGTCATGATGTCCCGCAACGGGTTCATCTACTCGGCTCAAAGCGAGTTCATCAAGATCATCGACGTCAGCGATCCGGCGGCGGCGTCGGTTGTCGGCGATCTCGTCTTCGGTTCCATCCATTCGGACAAGCGGGCGCTCGCGCTCGCAGGCACCGTGCTCTACGTGGGCAACGCCCTGTCTTCGGTCGAGATGTTCGACGTGCAGGATCCGACAAACCCCGTGGCGGCCGGGTCGTTCGACGTGGCGGGCGGAGCCTCGGGACTCGTGGTGGACGGCAACGCGCTCTACGTGGCATCACCGGGCGGCACACTCGCGATCTACGACGTCACCGATCCGGCCACACCGCAGATCCTCGGCGCGCTCGTGGCAGACATCTCGGTACACCCGCACATGGTCAAGCGCGGCGACACGCTGCTGCTGAGCGGGCCGACCTACGGGATCGATGTCTACGACGTCTCCGATCCCCAGGCGCCGGTCCACGCCGGCGTGCTTTCCGGACGCAACTACATCTCCGCGCTCGCGATCGCGGGAGACCGTCTGCTGGTGACCGATCGCGTGCTGCCCGTCCAGGTATGGCGGTGGAACCCGACGTCCCGATCATGGGATCTCGCCGGCGAGGTGCCCTTCGCCCGCACGCTGGACATCGCCGTCGCCGGAGACGTGGGCTACGTGCTCCATGAATTCGGCAACGTCGCGGTGCTCGATCTGAGCGGCACCGGCGTCCCGTCGATCACCGCCCTCCACCCCACGGGCGATACGACGCGCGCCTCCTTGCTGGCCACCGGGTCCTGGTGGTCCGCGACCGACTTCGCCCGTGAGTTCCGCATCTTCCCCCCCGCATGCGTCGAGGCGCCGATGGCGGTGGAGCCAGGGCCGGTGCCGGCACCCGCCGCAGCGACGCTGAACGCCGCACCCAACCCCTTCAACCCGCGCACGACGTTCGACTTCGCGTTGCCCCGCGCCGGTCACGCGACGTTGCGCGTGTACGATCTGCGCGGCCAGCTCGTCACGACGCTCATCGACGGGCGGCTAGACGCGGGACCGCAGCAGGTCGACTGGAACGGCACGGATGCGGCCGGGCGGCCGTTGCCGTCGGGCGTGTATCACGCGCGGCTGACATCGGCAGGAGTCGTCGCGAGTCGCGCGGTCAGTCTGCTGAAATAGTGGCACGCTGGCTTTGCCCCATCGCGCCCGCTGGTCGATGTGCGCTCTCAACGCGGCCACGACTCGCGCGGACGCGCCCGGCGCCGGCGCCAACGCGTTGAGCAGCCGGATCGGCCCTGTCACGATCGCTCACTTTTCGCGCGCCACGCGGATGCTCGTCTCGATCTCGCTGCGCAGCTGCTTCTTCACCGCGCACAGGTTCATCGCGTGGGCGATGGCGCGATCGTACTTCTCGGGGAAGTCCGTGGCGACATGCAGCACGAGGTCGAGCCGCGAGAGCCGGCCGTCGTCACCGCGCGTGAGGTCCAGGTCCAGGCCTCGCGGCGCCGCGAGATGGCGCTCATCGCAGAACGACTTGGCGTAGATCCCCGCACACGTGGCGATCGACGCCAGGAAGAGCTGGAACGGCTCGGGCGCCGCACCCTCGCCGCCGCTGGCGACGGCCTGATCGGTGGGGATGCGATGACCGAGAATGGCGGCGTCGACGCGCTTGCCGCCGGGGAAGCTGACCTCGACCAGGGGCACGGTGGATTCTCCTTGGCTCGTGGGAGGCTGGTGCGGAAGCAGCCCGCACGCATCCGCGAGTATACCTCGATACTAGGGAATCGTGGCCCCGGAGACCACGGATTTCGGGAGGGTCCGGGCGGCCCTCGCGCATCAGCCGGGCCTCGACCTCGGCCCCGCCGCGTACGAGCGGGTATCAGGGCAGGCGGTGCACCGGCGGCATCGCCCCCCGGGGGGCGTTATCGGAGTAATCAATTGTTTTATTTTCACTTACGATATTTGATGTCCGGCGGCCAGCCGGGGCAGTTCGACATTACCCATTCGCTGAGTCTATCACCGGCGCCGTCGCCAATGGATTTGAGATCAACAATTAACACCATTAATCACTAAATATATTTTCGCCTTCATGGCGAAAAATCACCTGGCAAAACAGACAAATGTCTATTATCCTGAGAGCCACCCCCGCGCCTGCCGCGGGGCCGGAAGGAGGATGGCGTGGCGGAACCTGCTCGTGATCTCGCGGCCATCCTCGAGCATCCGGCGCTGATCCGGCTGCGGGTGCCGGCACCCGAGACAGAGGCGCGGCCGACGTGGTCGCGGGCGGAGCTGGTCGGCCGGCTCTGCGAACTCACGCCGGGAGCGGCGTCGGCGGTGCTGAGCGCGGCGTGTCTACTCGTGCGGGAGGTGCAGGAGGCGGGCGAGCCGGCGGCGTGGATCGCCACCGGACGCGATCTCGTCTACCCGCCCGACGTGGCGGCCAGCGGCGTCGACCTGGCGGCCCTGCCGGTGGTGCGGGCGCCGGACAGTACGGCGGCGGGGCGCGCAGCCGATCTGCTGCTGCGCTCGGGAGCCTTCGCGCTGGTGGTGCTGGACCTTGGCCCGGGCGCGCGGCTCGCCGCGCCGCAGCAGAGCCGGCTGGTGCAACTCGCGCTCAAGCACGAGGCGGTGGTGCTCTGCCTCACCACCACACCGCCCGACGCGCCGTCGCTCGGCTCGCTGGTGTCGCTGCGGGCCACGGCCACGCGGCGGCGGCTGGGGCCGGGGCGGTACGCGTGCGAGATCACGGCGCTCAAGGACAAGCGGCGCGGCCCCGGCTGGCGCTGGCGAGAGGTGTGTCATGGCCCGGATGGATTGCTCTGAACGACGCGATCATGCCGACCGTCTGGCCTGCGTCGATCTGCCCGCCTGGCCGCTGCAGATCCTGCTGCGCCGTCAACCCGCGTGGCGCGAAGGGGCGGCCGCGGTGACGGCCGAGGACAGCCCGCAGGCGCCGCTGCTGTGGGTGAACGAGGCGGCGATGCGCGGCGGCGTGTTGCCGGGCATGCGCTACGCCACGGCCCTCTCGCTCGATCGCAGCCTGCGCGCCGGTACGGTGTCGCCCGCCGAGATCACGGCGGCGAACACGCGGCTGCACCGGCACCTGTTGCGCTTCAGCCCGCGCGTCGAGCCAGCGGCGCACGAACCGGGCGTGTTCTGGCTCGACGCGCGTGGGCTGGTGCGGCTGCACGGGTCGCTCGCACGCTGGGCCGAGCGGCTGCAGCGGCGTCTGGTGCGCGCGGGCTTCGCGGTGAACGTGGCGGTGGGCTTCGGGCGTTTCGGTAGTTATTGCCTGGCGCGCACACGCGCGGGCGTGACCATCGCCGCGACGCCGGCCGACGAGCGGCGCGGCCTGCGCGACGTGCCGCTGGCGCGGCTGCGCCTCGACCCGCGCCTGCGCGACGACCTGCGGCGGCTCGGCGTGGTCACCGTGGGCGAGCTGATCGATCTGCCCGCCGTCGGCGTGGGCGCGCGCTTCGGCGAGGCCGCGGCGGCGCTGCACCGGCTCGCACGCGGCGACAGTTTCGCGCCCCTGCAACCGCAGCGGCCGCCCGAGGCGCCACGCACCGGCGAGCTGCTCGACGAACCGGAGACCGACGCCTGGCGTCTGCTCTTCCTGATCAAGCGCTTGCTGCACCCGCTGCTGCCGCCCCTGGCCGACCGCGGCCGCGCGGTGAGCACCCTGCACCTCGAGCTGAAGCTGGCCGACCGTGCCGGCACCCGCCGGCGCGAGACGCTGGAGCCGGCCGCCCCCACTCTCGACGCCGTGCTGCTGCTCGAGCTGGTGCGCCTGCGCCTGGAACGCCTCGATCTCGCCGCGGGCATCGAGCAGGTGACGCTCACGCTCGCCGACACGGTGGCACCATCGGGCGCGCTCGATCTCTTCGGCCAGCAGCGCCGCCGCAACCTCACCGCCGCCGATCGCGCGCTGGCCCGCGTGCGCGCCGAGCTGGGCGACCAGGCCGTCGTGCACGCCGAGCTGCAGGGCGCGCACCGGCCCGAGGCGCGCTTTCGCTGGACGCCGCTCACCACGCTGCCGGCCGCGGCCCCTCGCCCCCGCGGTCCGCGGCTGGTGCGGCGTCTGCGGTGGCATCCGCAGCCGGTGGCGGCTCCGCGCAGCGAGGACCTCTGCGGCGGCCCTTATCTCATCGCGGAAGGCTGGTGGCGCGGCGAGACGCGGCGCATCTACCTCTTTGCCGCGGCGCGCGACGGCGCCCTGCACTGGCTCTTCTACGACCCGCGGCAGCGCCGCTGGTACCGGCAGGGCGGGGTGGAATAGTCCGGTGTACCTCGACGATCTTCGAGGCACGCGTCGAATCAAGCTTCAGGCAACGGGACCCCGGCCGATAAAGAATCGTCGTATCCATCGAGCGCGTCCACGTCGCCTCACCCGGGAGACCTCCATGGCTTGCCCGTCCGTCCGCCTTCTCCTGGTCGAGAGTGACGAGTCCGCCGCCCTCGCCATCCAGGATGCGCTCACGAGCTGCAAGATGACGGCGTATTCCGTCCGCCACGCTACCAGCCTCGCGGCAGCGTCCGCCATAGTCCAGACCGAGGTCGTCGACATCGTCCTGGTGGCATTGATGCTGCCCGACTCCGAGGGCGAAGACACCATCACCGTGCTCCGCCAGGCAACCCGCAACCGGGTCCCAATCATCGTCCTGACCGAGTCCGAGGCTTCGGACCTGATCACGCGCAGCTTGCAGATCGGCGCCCAGGACGTCGTGGCGAAGCACAGCTTCAGCAACGCCATGCTCTGCCGCACGATACAGTTCGCGATCCACCGCAAGCGCCTGGAAGTGAAGTTGCAGGAGCAAGCCCGGGTCACCGAGATCGTGATCTCCACCATCCCCCACTGCGTGTTCTGGAAGGACCGCGATTGCAACTACCTCGGCTGCAACCAGCAGTTCGCCACGGCCGCGGGTCTCGAATCTCCCGGCCAGATCGTCGGCATGAACGACTACCAGCTCGCCTGGAAGAAGGAGGAGTCGGACTTCTACCGCTCCTGTGATCAGCAGGTCATGGACAGCGACACGCCCATGTTGAACTTCGCGGAAACACAGAAGACGGCCAGCGGTCAGGAGCTGAATCTCCTCACCAGCAAGGTGCCGCTCAAGAACGACGACGGGGCCGTGATCGGCATCCTCGGCATGTTCCTCGACATCACCGAACGCCGGCGGCTCGAGGAGAAGCTGGAGGAGCGCTCCCGGTCGCTCGAGGACATCAACAAGAAGCTGATGACCAGCCAGAGCCAGCTCGTGCAATCGGAGAAGATGGCGTCGATCGGCCAGCTCGCGGCCGGCGTGGCGCATGACATCAACAATCCGGTCGGGTTCGTGATGAGCAATCTCGGTACGCTCGCGGAATACCTGCAGACGCTCCGCACCGCACTGGACGCCTACCGGGCACTGGCCGCCCACATCGATGACGACCACGACGACGAGCGCACGCGCCTGCGCGCCGAGATCGCCAGCATCGAGGCCCGGGAAGACCTCGGATTCATCCTGGAAGACGCGATCCAGCTCCTCGATGAATCCCAGGACGGGGCCAAGCGCATCAAGGAGATCGTGCAGAACCTGCGGAGCTTCGCGCGTCTCGACGAGGCGCAGGTCGCCGAGGTCGACCTGAACAAGGGTATCGAATCGACGCTGAACATCGTCTGGAACGAGCTGAAATACAAGTGCACCGTCACGCGGGACTACGGCGACATCCCCACGCTGCGCTGTTTCCCCGGCCAGCTCAACCAGGTGTTCATGAACCTGCTCGTCAACGCCGGCCAGGCGATCGAGGAGAAGGGCGAGATCTCCATCAAGACCTGGGTCGACGATGACGAGATCCACGTGCGGATCAGCGACACGGGCCAGGGCATCCCGACGGAGAATCTCTCGCGATTGTTCGATCCGTTCTTCACCACGAAGCCGGTCGGCAAGGGCACGGGGCTGGGGCTGTCGGTGTCCTATGGGATCGTCCAGAAGCACGGCGGGCGCATCGAGGTCGCGAGCGAGGTGGGCAAGGGCACGGCGTTCACCGTGTCGTTGCCGCTGGTGGGTGCGACGGATGCGGTGATACAGCCTGCGTGAGATCCGGCCGGTACTCGTAGAGGTAGAAGTTCTCGTAATAATTCAGAAGTAGAGGGTCGGTGACCTCGTAACGCAGGGTCAGCTGTGCCGCGCCTGGGTCCGCAAGCGGGTGGTTCAGGACGAGCATGGCTCCCGGTTTCCAGCCAGGTGCATGAGCACAACGCGATAGCACCTCGTCCGGCGGCAACTTCTGATTGTCACCCCATTGCTTGTCGAAGACGATGAACGTGCCCTTCGCCTGGATGTCCGCGTACCAGAATTTCGTGTGTGGCAGGTACGGCAGGATCGCGCTCGTGGGAGCGGACTCGTAGGCGAAAAACGGTCGATCCTCCAGCCCGTGCTCATTGATGTAGCTCGCCACCGACCGCGAACCCGAGAAGAGACCGCGTGCGTCATACCAGTGCGCGTGCACGGCGTACGGCAGCGACAGGATGAACGTCACGCCGCAGATCGCAAGCGTCGCCCGCCACAGGCGGTCGCGATCCGCCTGCCGCTCCTCGTTGGCAATCCAGAGCGCGAACACGAAAAAGATCAACAGGAACCCATGGTGGCGAAGTTCGCCGCCGTGCTTCGTGACGAAGACGGCGAAGGGGCCAGCGAGCCCGCACGCCAGCAACCACAGTGCGGCCTTGGAACGGCGCCAGAGCATGACGACGGCGACAGCCGGAAGGATCACCAGCACGGCCAGCACCTGGTTGGGAAAGCCGGGCAGGAACGCGTCCTTCAACGCCAGAACTGGCGCGAGCACCTTGAAGTTCAGCTTTTCGCCGATGAGCGCGTTCGGAGTCGAAGACCGGAGTTGCAGGAGCGCGAGCAGCCCGCCGAGCACCATCACACCGGCGGCGACGAGGCCACGACGCGGCATGTAACCACGGCGGGCCAGGTCGACGAGGAAGAGAACGCCGATGGCGAACGCCATGCTCAGCGAATGGACGTTCGTGTTGGCGAGCAGGGCGACCGCGAGTCCGTAGACGAGCGGCCTCTCGAAACGGTGCCGATACATCGCTGCCATGAAGAAGAGCAGGACGATGGTGATATTGTAGTTCCGGGCGATCACCGCGTATTCGTAAGACATGTAGTACGAGAAGATGAAGAGCACCTTGAACCAGAGCGGAAACGGGGCGCGCCAGAGCAGCAGCGCCACGGCCGCGATGGCGATCAGCACGTGCAGCACATGCTCTGCCGCGAATGGCGCTCCGAAATGGGCGAACGGGTAGAGCATCAGGTGCCACAGCGCCGGCGTGCCCTCGAGCCCCATCATCCCGATCACCCCGGGCAGCGGCAGGTCCCTGGCGATCATCCACGCCTGGCCCTCGTCCCGCCACGGTTCGTGGTGGGCGGCCGAGAACGCGACCAGCGCGGCATAGAGGACGAGAATGACAACGGGAATCCAACGCGGATGCGAGTGCGGCATCGTATTCCTTCTCGAATCGGCAGATCGGGTACGGCGCGGGTCGGAGCCCGTCAATTATACCGGCTTCCACGGCCGCTCACCAGGCTATCCTGTTCAAACGCTGTTCGATCGGTTATCTTGCCGTCGGCGTTAGCGATGACTTCAAGTTGATGTGACGCCATGTTCTTTGCTATAATATCCTATTCACGGCGCCGCGCTGGCGCACACTCACGGCGCCAACGACGGGGTCGCGGCATTGTCACTGGCCAAGGCGTTTCGCGGCGCGACCGACAGCACGCTGATCCAGCTATTCCGCTATCTCTTCGTGGGCGGAACGGCCTTCGTGGTCGATTTCGGGTCGCTCTGGTTCCTGGCCGGCGTCGTCGGCATCCACTACCTGGTGGCCGCCGCCCTGGCGTTCATCCTGGGGCTGGTGACCAATTACGCCCTGAGCATCCGGTGGGTCTTCTCGTCCCGGACGATGGGCAATCGCCTGCTCGAGTTCACCGTGTTCGGCGCGATCGGGCTCGTGGGCCTCGGCCTGAATGAGCTCGTGATCTGGCAGTGCACCGAGAGTCTGGGGTTCTATTACCTCGTGTCCAAGGTCGTCGCCTCCGCGATCGTCCTGTTCTGGAACTTCTTCGCCCGCAAGTACGCCCTTTTTCGGCAGGAGCGCTGACGCGATGAAGCGAGCCATCATCATCGGGGCGGGCCCCGCGGGGCTGACGGCCGCCTACGAACTGCTCGACCGCACCGACATCAAGCCCATCGTCTTCGAGGCGAGCTACGCGATTGGCGGCATCTCGCGCACGGTCAACTACAAGGGCAATCGCATCGACATCGGCGGGCACCGGTTCTTCTCCAAGTCCGGACGCGTGATGGACTGGTGGGTGAACATCCTGCCACTGCAGGGCGCCCCTGCGCGCGACGACCGTATCCTCGATCGGTCCGTGCCGGTGGCCGAGAGCTGCGCCTGCCGCGCGATCGGCGCCCCGGAGCCCCGGACCGTCCCGGCGCCGGATCCCGAACAGGTGGACGAGGTGATGCTCTATCGCTCCCGCCTGTCGCGGATCTTCTACCTGCGGCGGTTCTTCAACTACCCCGTCGCACTGACCTTGCAGACGGTGCGCAACCTCGGCCTCCTGCGCATGGCGCGCATCGGCTTCAGCTACATGTGGGCCCGCCTCTTCCCCATCCGCCACGAGCGCTCCCTCGAGGACTTCTTCATCAACCGCTTCGGCCGCGAACTCTACGGCACGTTCTTCAAGGACTACACGGAGAAGGTCTGGGGCGTGCCGTGCCACATGATCAAGCCCGAATGGGGCGCCCAGCGCATCAAGGGCCTGTCCGTGACGAAGGCGATCCTGCATGCCGCGCGCAGCATGGCCGGCCGCGACCGTTCCGTCAGTCAGAAGAACGTCGAGACCAGCCTGATCGAGCAGTTCCTGTACCCCAAGTTCGGCCCGGGCCAGATGTGGGAGGAAGTGACGCAACGCATCGTGGCAGCGGGTGGCGAGGTGCACATGGGGCAGCGCTGCGTCGGCATGACGGTGGCCGACGGCCGGGTGACGGCGGTCACGATCCAGGACGAGGCGACGGGCACGGTCACCACGCACGAAGGCGATCATGTATTCTCCACGATGCCCGTGAAGGATCTGATCGCACAGATGGACGGCGACGTCCCGGAGAACGTACGTGAGGTCGCCGCGGGGCTGCAGTACCGCGACTTCATCACCGTGGGACTCTTGCTGGACAAGCTGCTGATCAGCAACGAGACGGCGCTGCGTACCGTCAACGATCTCGTGCCCGACAACTGGATCTACATCCAGGAGCGCGACGTCCGCCTCGGCCGCTTGCAGATCTTCAACAACTGGAGCCCGTACATGGTCGCCGACTCGGCCAAGGTCTGGATCGGGCTCGAGTACTTCTGCAACGAGGGCGACGACCTCTGGTCGATGGACGACGAGACATTTGCGAACTTCGCCGAGGCCGAGCTGGCCAAGATCGGCATCATCGACCGCACCGACGTCCGCGACCACGTCGTCATCCGCATGCCGAAGACCTACCCGGCCTACTTCGGCACCTACGATCGGTTCGCCGAGGTGCGCACCTTCGTCGACTCGCTGGAGAACATCCTCCTCATCGGCCGCAACGGCATGCACCGCTACAACAACCAGGACCATTCCATGCTCACGGCCATGACCGCGGTCGACAACATCGTGCGCGGCGTGCGGGGAATGACGGGCATCTGGGACGTCAATGTCGAGAAGGAATACCACGAGGAAAAGTCGTCCTGAACCTCAAAGCGCACGCAGTTCAGATTCTCCCCCGCAGGCGCCGATTCTCCGCCATGATCTCCCGAAAACGGCGTTGCCCGACCCGGCGCAGCGGATACGTGAGGTAGTAGCGCAGCCGATACCAAAGGCGCCGCGACGCCGTGGTATTCCGGCGGGACGCTGGATGGCCCTTGCCATTGATGCTGCGACCATACTTGCCTACCAGGGGGAGCTGGTAGATGGCGGCGGGGCTGTTGTCGGTAAGACCGAAACGGTCGTAGAGCGGCGCGTCGGCGAAGTAGAGGTTCACGCCGCCGGCCGTGCAGTGGATCAGCTCGTAGCCCTTCTCGCGGCCGAGGTCCACGAGACTCTGGATCGAGGCGCTGTGAAAGTCGTCGCCAGCCCACCTCAGGTCGGCATCGTAGTCCACCACGAACCGCCGGGGAGGCGGATAGCTGGCATTGAACTCGATGCAAACGATCCGCGGACGCACCGACGCGATGGCGCGCCAGACGTGGTAGTCGTTGCCGTCGATGTCGATGACCATGATGTCGGGCCGAGGTGGGCAATCCGACGCGCGGATGATCGCGTCGATGTTTTCCGGGGACACATAAGCTTCCACGGTCTGCACGTTCTCGCGCGCGGCGTGGTTCTGCCGCGACCGCCGGGCGTGGTCCGGTTCCCCCTCGATCAACAGCGCGCCGAACCCGTGCCGCTCGATGAGGTTGCGCACCACGAGGTGTCGCCAGCCGTCACCCGCCCCGAACTCGATGCAGTACCGGTTCTCGGCACCGATGATCTCCAGGATCCGCTCGATGACACCCTCATCGACCTCGCCGTAAGGCTCGGAGATCTCGTACTCGTACGGCGTGAGCGGTAGCATCTTCGGCTGCAACGACGCGAGCAAGCGCGGCAAGGCAAACTCCTCGACTGGTGAGGGTCGCAATCGCGACGCGCAGTATACGCAGGCAATCCCCCGCCGTGCAAGCTAGCGTCGAAATTCGAGGCAGGCCGCCGGGCGCCTACTGCGCCAGATCCGTGGGATTGAGACGCTGCGCGTGGAAGTCCTGCGAGTCGGCCGGTTCTCCGACCCGATCACCGGCGGTCGCACTCCACTGCGGGATACCGGTTGGATTGATCGGCTGGACGACGGTTCGCGCGTCATTGCCGTGCAACTCGGCATAGATCACGATTGCCCCTCGGCCGACGTCCGGCGACCACCCGCGCGACCGCGGGAAAGAGCTACGGGTCGGCGAGCGCGAGACTGCAATAGATCAAATACATCGCCATATCGCAACTCTGCGCTGGGGCCGACGGGCCGGCCATCGTTTCGGGCTTCCGGTCGCCGATCAGCCAGCTGCCGGGAGCGATCATCTCCTGGGCGGACCACAGGAGCCCGCGCCAAGCGACCTTGCCAGGAAGTCGTTCACGGCTTCCAGGAGGGCGTGGTTGGGCTCGCCCGTCTTGAAACTCGGCGTCCACCCCGGGACGGCCGCGATCCGCTCGCGAAGTTCCGCGATGTCGTTCACGAGCAGCACGCGGTTCGCCGCGGCGAGGTACTGGCCAAGCTCCACTTGGTGATCGTCGGGGTGCTCGTTCAGTGCCGCCAGACGCGGCACCAGGACGACCTTCTTGCGCAGGCCGAGGCAAAGGTCCACGGTGCCGGTTCCGGCGTGACAGATGACGAACTCGGCGTCCTGGATCCGCCGGTGCAGATCCTCGCGAGGGACGAAACGCGCGTGCCCGCAGTGCTGCGGCTCGTACGTGGAGAACCCGATCTGGGCGAAGGCAGCGCCGAGCAGACCCGCCGCCGCGAGGGTATCTACCTCACGCAGCAATCTGCTGAAGTCGTTACGCGTGCTGCCGACGCTGACCAGGATCACGAAGCCTCCCTCGACGGACGCCCGCACATATGGGCCCCGAACATCACATGTTCTCGTAGAGTGCGCCGAGAAACCGCGCGCGCGGGTAGAACGCCAGCAGCGCCTCATGCTGGACGAGGAACCGATCGGCCAGTCGGTAGCACACCTTGCCGGACATGCTCGGGCGCCGTATTCGCGCGAAGGTCTCGATGAAAAGGGTCCGCCGGCCGCCGAGCCTGGCCAGCAGGAACGCGGGAATCGCGATCCCCGCGCCCGTACTCACCACCGCCGCCGGATCCTCGCGCCGGAAGATGCGCATGGTGGCCCAGAGCGCGCGCAGCAGCCGCAGCGGGTTCTTCCAGCGCCCCTCGTTGATGTCGGGGATGGTATAGACACGCTCGCCATCACCGCCGGCGAAGGTATGGCTCTCTTCCTCCGGGATGATCAGGAACCAATCGTACCGGGTGTAGATGTCCTGCAGCCGGCGCATCTGCTCGAGATGGCCGCCCAGCGAACAGACGAGACATAGCGTCCGTCCTCGTCTCTTGCGCACCGTTGATCTCCCGAATTCCGACGTTTGCGGTTCCCGAGCCGGCCATGCCATGAGAGTCGTCCGCAAGGATACCGGGTCCCGGCGCGGGCGGCAAGGACGTGAGCGATACACCGCGTCAGCGGGATGAATCACCTCACTAACCGCTGCGGCGCCCGCCGCGCGGTCCAGGTACGTCCCGGAGGGCACGGCGTGGCCGGTGTCGTCGTCTCCGTTCCAGATCCATGTATGCACGTCCGACTGCAGATCGCGTCCGTCCAGTGTACGAACGAGGCGTCCACGGGCCGTTGGCCCGTTCTTCTTGCACTCGCTCTTGCCGCCGGCCGCCGTCGGCCCGAACCTGGAAGGAGAGCCCCGCCATCCCGCACACGACACGGAGGTCCTGCCCGATGACACGCCTTCTCTCCCTCGTCCCCTTTGCGTTCATCCTCGCCGCCGGTCCCGCCACGGCCGGCGTCGTCCTGAACACCCTGCAGGGTTTCGATGACCAGGTCCCCGGCTGGTCCGGCGGGCTGGACGGCCTTTTCACCGGCAAGGGCGGCAACACCGAGAGCCTCCAGATCACCGCCGGTGGCCGCGTGCAATGGCACGGCGGCGGCGAACGCGTACGCCTGCACCTCTCGGAGGACTACGAGGAGACCGGCGGGGCCGTCACCGACCGCAGCCTTGTGGGCCACCTGCGCCACAACCATCGCCTTGGCGCCGGCTGGGCCACCGTCACGTTCGTCCAGGTCCAGAGCAACGCGTTCCAGAGGTTGACCTCGCGCTGGCTGGTGGGCGCGGGGGCCCGCCGTGACTTCGTCGACGACGAGGATTGGCGACTCTCTCTGGGCGTGACCCCCATGCTCGAGGTGGAGCGTCTCTCGAGCGAAGGCGGCAGCACCGGCCGCGGCCGCCTCTCGACCTTCGTCATGGCGCGTCACACCCTGGCCGTCGGCACCCGAGTGGAGGCGATCGGCTTCTGGCAGCCTCTGTTCAGTGACTTCGCCGACCAGCGCGCGGTGGTCAACGCCGCCCTCGTGGTGCAGGTAACCAGTGCCGTCGACCTGAAGGTAGGCTCGTCCATGGAACACGACGCACGGCCGCCGGCGGGCGTGAAGAAGACCGACTGGAGCACCTACGCGGGACTCGGCGTGACGTTCTAGGGTGGCCGGTTCCTCCGCACCGCCGGCGAAGCTCATGAGCGTCCGAACATGCCCTCGCGATCTTCAATTGCGAAACCCGATAAGGTAGCATGCGGCGTGGGGTCGAAATTCTTCGAAGGAGGAACACGATCATGGTGCGCACGCTCGCTCGAAATGGACTTCTCGCCGTCGTCGCTCTCGTCGCGGGACACGCCATCGCGCAGCCGCCGTGCGTAGACTACGCCACGCTGCCGCAAACCCTTGGTAGCCTGGGGCTCCATGATGTCTGCACCTGAACGGCCCGTCTCGACGACGATCATATCGCGATCTTCGGCAACGGGACGCTCGATATCCTGGATGCCGGCGACGTCGCCGCGCCGCGATCGATCGGCTGGCTCGGGAATTTGCCCTACTATGGGCAGTTTCTCTGCGTTGGCGCTTCGACGGCCTTTCTCGCCAGTGGAACACTCTGGTTACCGTGATCGATCTCGCCGAACCGTCCGCTCCGGTTCTCGTCGGGACCGTCGACATGGGCGCGCCCGTCTACGGTCTGGCGGCCGCCCAGGGGCGACTGGCGGTCGATGTGCTGGGCGAGGTCCGCCTCGCCGTCATGGGCACGGGTCTGTGGATCGTGGACATCAGCGACCCGGCCTCGCCGCAGACGCTAACAGCCATCGACTACCCGACTGCCGTGAATTCCGACTATCGCCACGAGATCGACGTCCATGACGTCGTCGCCTATCCCGACCGGCTGGTCTATCTGGTCACGGACTGGGAACGGTGGGGCACGTTCTTTCCCGTCCGTTTCGCAGTCACCCAGAAGCGTGTTCGCGCCGTTGAGCGGCGACCTGGCCACCTTGACCACGCTTCCTGTGTCCCTGGTCACCGACCGTGGCCAGCAAGTTTGGCCGGATGGGCGCGTGCTGCTCGCGTCGTCCGAAAGCGTGGAGACGTTTGCGCTGGCGGACGTGCTGGTGGACAATGCCTGGGTGACGAATTTGTCGTCGAACTACTGGTCGCAGGCCAGCTACGAGGGGGCCCTGGCGGGACCAGATTTCCTCTGTCAGATCGTGAGCATCGACGACGTGGATTTCGAGCGCACGGAATGCTGGTTCAACACGTCGCCGCACCAGCTACCCGTCACGGCCTGTTACGTCATGGAGGGCCTTGCCGACCTGAAACCCGCGGACGTCGCGATCCATCGCGACACGGTGTCCTGAGCATCATCGACATCGCCCAAGTCCACGCACCGATCGTCCGCGGTTCGCTCGTGCAGGCGCAATTGCCGTCGGCCGTCTTTCTCGCCTGGGTCTCGAAGCAAGTCGTGGTGGCGGGTGGCGGCACGCTTTCCGTCTATGACGCCAGCGACAATGCCCACATCGTTGCGCGAGGTCGTCTGCAGACCGAGGCCGACTGGCTGGTGTCCGCCGGTCCGTCGCGCTGCCTGATCGGTCGCGCCGGCGAGGTGGCGCTCGTGGATCTGAGCGACGCGAACGTGCCGTTCATCGTCGCGACCCGGCCCGACTGGCTGCTCGGCTACGATCCGGTGGTCGAACTGGAGCACGGTCTCGTCACCTTCCTCGATGGCAACCTGGTCACGGTCGCTTCTCTCGACGATCTCGAGCCGTTCGGTACGCTCGCGCTCACGACGGGCGATGCTGAGCATTTGCGCGCATATGACGGGATGCTGGTGGCATCGGGAATCAATGGTGGCTGGGCCGACATTCCCGCCCAGTGCACGAGTACCGGCCTCGGAAACGAGGTGGCACCGGCGCCTGTCCTCGTGCTCGCGGCGTCGCCCAATCCCTTCAATCCCCGGGTCACGTTCAGCTTCCGGATGCCGGCCACCGGGCCGGCTCGCTTCACGATTCACGACCTGGCCGGCCGTCGCATCGCCGTCCTCCATGCGGGCCCCCTCGCGTCCGGGTTGCAGACCTGGAGCTGGGACGGTACCGACGCGGGAGGCGCGGCGGCGCCCAGCGGCGTCTACTTCGCGCGGTTGCAGGCTGCCGGCCGAACCGCGGTGGTCAAGGTGACGCTCGTGCAATGACGCCCGGACCGTGATAGGATCCGGTGAGTCGCACCCAGGTGGGGCTCACGTTGCTTGCACCCTCGACGGGCTCGAGGCGCGTGGGCACCATGCCCTGGCATCGGTGCGACCTCGCGCCGTTCGCCCTGGGCGTATATGCTGTGGTGCAGGTCCAGACGACAATCCGGTCAATAGATACGAGAGCGAGTCGCCCATGCGAGCTTTCCCCGCGCGTCCCTGTTCGTGCCGTCGCGCACCCATGGCCGTCCGGTCAGGGGTCTTGTTACTCCTCGTGACCGGTGGCGCCTCGGCGGTGCCCGTCTCGCCAATCCTCGCCCCCACCGGCGAGAACGCGGGTGCTCAGCTCGGTCTCTTCGTCAGCGATGCCGGGGACGTCAACGGTGACGGGATCGATGACTTCATCGTCGGGGCGCCCGGGGCCAGGACCGGCGGCGTGGGCGCCGGACAGGCGTGGGTGTATTTCGGTGGGCCGGCGCTCGACGCGGCGCCCGACCTCGTGCTGAGCGGCGAAAGCGCCGGCGACCAGTTCGGGACCTCGGCGCGGGGCTGCGGCGATGTCAACGGAGACAGCTATGACGACATCGTCGTCGGCGCCCCACACAACGACGCCGCCGGCTCCAACGCCGGCCGCGCCTACGTGTACTTCGGCGGTCCGTCGCTGGATGCCGTCGCCGATATCGTCATCTCCGGCGTCGCGGACAACGCTCAGCTCGGCTACGCGGTCGCCGGGGCCGGAGACGTCAACGGCGGTGGCGACGATCTTCTCATCGGCGCACCCAGCAACACCGGCTCCCACGGGCGCGCGTACGTGTACTTCGGCGGCGCGGCTCTCGACGGCGTGGCCGACGTGACCCTCGCCGACCCCTCGAACGGCTTTCTCGGCTGGTCAGTGGGCCCCGCGGGTGATTTCGACGGCGACGGCTGGGACGACGTGCTCGTGGGCGGCAACACCCAGACACACGCGTTCCTCTTCCGCGGCGGACCCGGCTTCGACGGCGTCGCCGATCTCGTCTTCGCTGGCGATAGCGGGAGCAACCGCTTCGGCTACGGCCTCGCGCCGGCCGGCGACGTCAATGGCGACGGCTACGCCGACGTGATCATCGGCGACATGCATAACAGCGCCGGTAACGCCTACGCCGGCCGGGCCGACGTCTATTTCGGCGGGCCGGGCGCCGACGGGCAGGCCGACCTCGTCTTCACGGGCACCACCTACTACGGCATCTTCGGCCGCACGGTCGCCGGCGGTGGCGACCTGAACGGCGACGGCTTCGACGACCTCGTCATCGGCGCGCCGACGCCCGACTACGCGGGTCTCGGCCCGGGCCGCGCCTTCGTCTTCTTCGGTGGCGATCCGGCGGGCACCGCCCGCGTCGACACCCTCGCCGATGTCGTCCTGACGGGAGCGCACGAATCGGATCGCCTCGGCTCGCAGGTGGCCATCGTCCGCGATCAGAACGGGGACGATCGCGCGGACGTCATGATTGGAGCGAACCTGTTCGATACACCCACCGACACCGATGCCGGCAAATTCTACCTCTACAGCGTGCAGCCGCCGACCGCCCCCATCGCCGTGGATGACACGGACACGACGGGGATCGCCTTCACGATCGTCGTCGACGTGCTCGCCAACGATGTCGCTCCCGGAGGCGACCTCATGCCCGCATCGGTCATCGTGTTCGCGCCGCCGTCCCACGGTACCGCGGTGTCCAACACGCTCGATGGCACCATCGCGTACACGCCGGTGTCCGGCTATGCGGGTATGGACACGCTGACCTACCTCGTGTCCGACACCGAGGGCGCCACGAGCGACGAGGGGACGGTCAGGGTGGAGGTCATCGATCCGCTCCCTTTGGCGGTCGCCGACACGTTCGCCACCAGCAATGGCGCGCCGCTCGTGGTGAACGCGCCCGGCGTGCTGGCCAACGATTCCGCGCAGATCGACGCGCCGCTCATGGCGGTCGCCGTCGTTGTGCCGCAACACGGGGATCTCGAACTCGACCCGGACGGCGGATTCACCTACACGCCGGCAGCCGCATTCGCCGGAACCGACACCTTCACTTACCGCGCCGTCCTGATGGGCGGTGCGTCCGCCCCTGCGACCGTGACGGTCGTGGTCGACTCCACGATCAACGTGGTCCCCCCGCGGTCTCGGCTGGTGGTGGCGCAGAATACGCCGAATCCGTTCAATCCCGCCACGACGATCCTCTTCTCGACCGGCGCCGCGAGCCATGTGCGCCTGACGGTCTACGACCTAGGCGGCCGTCACGTGGCGAGCCTCATCGACGCCACCATGGACGCCGGCGAGCACACCGCCGTATGGCACGGGCAGAACGACGAAGGCGCCACCGTCGCGTCGGGCACCTATGTGTATCGCGTCGAGGCGGCAGGTCAGGTCAAGACCCGCACGATGTCCCTGCTCCGATGATGCCCCGGTGGCGCCGGCGCTCCGAATCGTCCAAGGCACGCCACTGCACATCACATCGGTTCGGCAGGCAAGGGACGGCGCGGCGTATTTCGTGATGACGGAAGAACGATCGCCGCCGAGTCTTGCCCGATCGTCAAGGTCTCAGTCCGGCACGCAGCTCGTGCCGAGCCCCTGGGCGAAGACCGCAAGGTCCCCCAGATCGATCTGACCGTCCCAGATGAAGTCCGATCGATAGTCATAGACGCCGAAGAAATCGGCGGCGAATAGACTGAGATCGGTGATATCGACCTGCAGGTCGCCGTCGATGTCAGGGCTGTTGATGTTCAGGGTCGTACTTGGGCTGACAAAAAGTGACAGGTTGCATACAGCGATCTGCAGCCCCACCGGTCCGGCCATGTGAGAGCCGCCGCCAGCGAGAGAACCCGTGAAGAGATACTGTCCCGGCTCTGTACCGTAGGCGTGCGCGAACTGCTCGCCGCCGCAGAACGCCACCGCTCCGGTGAAGTCAAAGAGCCATATCTCGTCGAGGGCGACGGATGTCAGGGGATTCCCGTTGGCATCGACCAGTTCGACCCTGATGGACTTGTCGATGCCAGCGCCGCCAAACGTCTGCGCCTGCGTGAGCTCCGGACCCTGGCCGTTGGGCAGGATCCAGATGGAAGCCTCGCCGAAGCTGGCAAACTCCCAGGTACTGAGCGCGTTATCCGGCAAGAACATACAGTCGGCGGCGGCGGTGAACGGCAGGAGCGCGAGAGCGCAACCGATGATCATGCCGCTCGTGATGGCTCGGTCACGCATGGTGTTCTCCCATCTTGACGATCAGAAAATGACAGACTCGAGTCATCTTCATGATACGGGGTGGCAAGCGACGGAATCAACCCGTCCCCGATCGCGGAGCCACCATCGAGGTGGGAGCGCCTACGTGCAACCACCTGGCGCACGGCCATACGACGATTGCTGCGTTGGCGCGCGTGGATCGCAATGAAGGTTCAGCAGCGGTTCCCTATCACTTCAGCAGAGTGCATTTCTGATTCAGCTCCGTCGCGCCCGCACGCAGCCGGTACACGTAGGTGCCCGATGGCAGATCGCGGGGCTGCCAGTTCACCTCGTGGCGACCCGCCGCGAAGACCCCATGTGCGAGACTGGCCACCCTGCGGCCGGCCATGTCGTAGACGGTGAGCGACACCGGCGTGGCCACGTCGATCCGGAAGGCGATCATCGTGGTGGGGTTGAACGGGTTGGGTGAATTCTGCTCCAGGGAAACGGCCACCCCGCGGCCCGGCACGCCGGTGGCGTTCGACGTCTCGGCGATCGTGATCGACCGTGTCGTCTGTCCGTCCACGACGCAGGTGTAGACACCGTACTCGTCGGCCGTCACACCCGCGAAAGCCAGGCTCGGCGTGCTGGCGGACGGGATCGGCTCCCCGTCGCGGTACCACTGATAGCTCGCCCCGTTCAGCTCGGACTCGATGACGAAGGTCGCCACCGCGAGGCCCTGCGATCCTGCGCCCACGAACTGATCGACCGTGCCGGCAATCGTGACGAGGCCGTTGGTGAACGAGCCGTGGTTCACGAGGTCGCCGTGCGCCGTGATCCGCAAGGTATCGGTACCGTCCTGCAGTGTGCCCTCATTGTCGAGGGTGCCATCGACGATGATGTCCGCACCCTGGAAGGACTGGCTCCGTACGGTGCCGGTGACCGTCAGGCCGCTCGTGAAGTGGTTCTGGCCCACGACGTTGGCGTCGCCGAGCACGCCCTGATCCACCGTCACGCCCCCGATCCGCGCGAACCCGGTGACGCTGATCTCGCTGCCGTTCGCAAGCACGGTTCCCGATTCGAGGCTCCCATAGCCGGCGAGCTCGAGCGAGCTGGCGGACGGCAGAATCAAGGTGCCGGTGCCGAGCACGACCGCGCCACCGATGCGCAGCGGCGTATCGGCGATGAGCGTGGATTCCTGGATTTCCGCCAAGAAGATCGGCGCCAGCATGACTGCGTCAGGGCTCATGCTCAGGTGATGTTCGACACCCACTCCTTGCAGGTCCATGGTCGCCACGTCGATCGTCCCGTCGTCGACGATGTTGCCGGTGATGTTGAAGTTCAGGCTGTAGTTGATATCGTGGATGTACCCGTGATTGACGAGATCACCCTCGATGCTGATGAATCCACCGCCGCTGATCCCGCCTTCCGTCAGCTCGTCCATCACGACGAGTCTGGTCGTGATCGCCACATCGACCGAGGCCTTGGCGTCGCCGACCATGATCATGTCGTCGATCGTGCAGTTCACCAAGTAGGACCACGATGCGAAATGCACCTCGTTCCCGTTGGCGAGCAGCGCTCCCCTGAACGACGTGGCGGGCAGGGTGAGCGGACAGTTCGGCTGCAGGATCAGCCGGCCGCCGGTGACATCGAGATTGCCGCCGCAGCTCACGGCCGTGGTGGCAATCAGGTCGCCCGACGCGCCGGCGGCGAGGGTGAGATCCGTGGTGAATTCTTGGCCTGGGTCCTGGCTGAGGTAGCGCGTGCCGGTGCCAGTGACACGGGTGTGGCTCGGCTTCCAGGCGCCGGCATTGTGGATGTCGCCGGCGATCTCGACCTCGAGATAGTACGAGTCGACAGTGCCGACCGCACCGCGATTGTCGACGCTGCCCAGAATCTGCAGGCCCGGGGGCCCAGGAACGATCGCGGCGTTCACCGATCCAGCCGGCTGAACCGTCAGATCGTGGCACGGATCGAGTCCGTCGACGAGTACAGGCCCGAGAATCACGACGTCGTCGCTGCCGGAGGGTACGACGCCACCCGCCCAGGTGGATGTTTGCGACCAGTATCCACCGCTGGCGGTGGACGCGATGACGGCGGCCGATGCCGGTGCCGGAGATGCCGATGCAATGAGGGCGAGTGCCACGGCCAGGATTCGGCGATACATCATGGTTCATCCCCTCGCCGGAGTGATAAACGTCTTTATCGGGGTAATGCGCAAAGCGTACCATATTTGTGTTGTATTTACAAACGTCATATGATCTCGAGATGGCGGGTAAACCTCATGACATGAGTTGTGCCAAGAAGAATGTTGATGAGGCTTCGCACCGCGATCTCGCCCGCTAGGCCCGACTTTCTCACTACGCGGCGTACGTCAGCTTGTGCGTCCGGTTCACCTTCAATGGCCGCGTCTCGACCCGTCGCCAGTAGTAGTCATCCCACAACGGCGGCAACTCGATATGCGACACGAACAGCCGCCGCGACAACACCTCCTCCTCGGTCAATGGCTTCGTGGCGATCCCGATCTGCATCGCCGGCGTGCTCCAGCACCGCTTCTCCCGACGCAACTTGATCGTGTTGCGCCACACCAGGAAGATCGCCAGCCGGTAGATCGAATGCTGCCGTCGCTTCCCGAACGCGATCGTCTCCCGCGTGTGGTCTTTCAGACAATGCCGCAGCAACATGTCCAGCAAGTTGACCTCGAACAACGGGTTGCGACTCGTCCGCGGCTGACGGGAGTCGATCGTCTCGTGGATCACCTTGCAATACCGTAGCTTCGCGATCGCGTAGGGATAGGTCTTGTGCTTGTCGCTCCAGATGTGGGCCTCGGTGGCGCCGTCGAGCGAGACCGAGAGCACCTCGAGCAGCGCCCGCATCAACGACCTGGGGTCCGGCCGGCCATAGTTTTGTTCAAAGAGGGACCGTTTCCATTGCTGCTCGACGGTCATCGCCCCGCTGCGTCGCCGCTCGGCCTCGGCGAAGTGGATGATGAAGCTGGAGGGGCGATCGACGGCCGCGACGATCTCGTAGGGGAAGTACTGGGAGTGCTCGAAGGTGACGAGCCCGTCGATGGCGATGTCCACGAAGGGTGACGCCTGGGACACCAGGTGTCGATGGAAGAGGATGCAGTGTCGGCCGAGGCGGGCGAGGAGGTTGTCGACGGTCGTCGGCGAGGTGTCGAGGAGCCTGGCGATCTGGCGGTTGGCGGCGCCTGAGACGGCGTGCTTGTGGACCTTGGGCAGGAGATCGGCGCGTTTGAGCCAGTATGTGGTGCGGAAGGTCTGGTCTGAGCAGGTCCTGCCGCAGGCCAGGCAGAGGTAGCGCTGGACGGTGTAGGGCGGGGATTTTCGGGAGAAGGTGCCGAAGAGCGCGAAGGGCCAGGGTTGCGGCTGAGGCTTGTGGTATTTGCAGTTAGGGTTGGGGCAGTGGGGCGGAAGCGTAGGGCATGAAGTGAGTGTTTTGATGTTCATGAGGACGGGTCCAGGCAAGCGCTGGACCCGTCAACATTCTTCGTGGCACGTTACAACCCGCGCGGCACCACCCTGGCCGAGCTGACCATTGCCTCTTGAAGGTGCCCTTCAGGTCTCCTGTACCTGCTGTTAGCCGGAGTGACGCCCCGCCAACTCGACCAGCACGATCAACAGCGGTATGCCCACGAGGATCGCCGCCAACGACAGGACGCCAGTTGTCCGGCCCACGTTGACCGTCCACCCCAACATGGGATATCGCTTCGGGACCCACGTTCTCGAGTCTCGCTTGCTGGAGTAGACTCCAAGCCATTGCGGCCCACTCCAATTGTCGGGATTCGCCCACTCCGCCTCGTTGATCTGCTGTTGGTTCATGTTTCAGCCTTTCGCGTGGGCCGCCGCGGCCCGCCGCATGTCGTCATCTCGGTGAAGAGCTCGTTGCGTATACTACCGACAAGACTCCGCGAAGTCTGCGCCTACCGACTCTCGCCTTGCGGAGCGGCGACGGAATGATCAGCCGACCTTCCGCCCTACCCTCGCCCAGGGTGCGATATTCTCGGGAATCCGTATTCCGTGCTCGACGTATCGGATCCCGCGCGCCTGACGCTCATGGGGTCGACGCCCACCGGGGACATCCCGGTCGAAGCGCATGGAGTAGCCGTCGTCGGGAGTGGAGAGATAGAAACGCGGTGATCGTTGTCACTGCACGCGGCGAGCCGGGTCTTTCAACTTTCGGCCGGGGGTCCGGCTGTCGGTAGGACGATAGTGAAGGTGGTGCCGGTGCCGACGTTGCTCTCGACCGTGACCTTGCCGCCGTGGCGTTCGACGATGGTGTGCACGATATGGAGTCCCAGGCCGGTGCCCTTGCCGACTTCCTTGGTGGTGAAGAACGGGTCGAAGATACGCTTGTGGTTTTCCGGCGAGATGCCCTTGCCGTCGTCGCGGATGCGGATCTCGATGTGGTCACCGTCCAGTGACCGGGCCGAGATCGCGATGGTCCCTTTCTCCTCGATGGCATGGGAGGCATTGACGAGGAGATTCATCAGGACCTGCTCGATCTGGCGGGGGAAGCACTTGATCTGTGGCAGGTCTGCAGGCACGTCGCAGGTGGTCTCGCAGCGGTACTTCAGTTCGTTGTGCGTCACGACCAGGGCCGACTCGACCATGTCCGCAACCACCGCTTCACTCGGCTGCGCGTCGTCGCGCCGCACGAATCCCTTGAGGCTGTTCACGATCGTCCGGATCCGTTCGGCACCGTCGGTGCTCTCGGCGACGAGCTGACGGGCATCCTGGGCCGCGAACTCCACGTCCCTCTCCGCAAAGAGTTCGCGTAGCTCGGCCGTAGCAGCGTCGATCGCATCCGCCGCGCCGCCGGAAAGTTCGATGATGGCGCGTGCCCCGGTGGCGGCAGCGACGAGGTCGTCGATGTACTCGCCAAGGGTGGCGAAATTGCCCAGGATATAGGAGAGCGGGTTGTTGATCTCGTGAGCCACGCCCGCGGCGAGCTGTCCGACCGAGGCCAGCTTCTCCGACTGGACCAGCATGGTCTGCTGATGTTCCAGCTGCTCGGCGAGCGCCCTGGTCGCTGCGAGCATGGTCTGGAGTTCCTGCTCTGCCTGCTTGCGCTGCGTGATGTCGCGACAGACGCAGAGGACGAACTTCTCGTCGTCGAACATCACCGCATTCGTGCAGATCTCCACGTCGTAGTGCGAACCGTCCTTGCGACGGTGGGTGGTCTCGAAATGCGCTCCGGTCTCGTCGACCGATGCGAGCATTTCCTCGACCTTCTCGGCCGGGAAGTTCGCTTCCCAGTCCCAGACAGCGAGGTCGAATGCTTCGTCCCGCGTGTAGCCGAGCATCGCGGCGAACGGCTCGTTCACCCAGAAGACCTTGCCGCGCTTGTCGACCACGACGATTCCGTCACGCGTCTGCTCGACGAGCTGGCGCCACCAGATCACCTCGCCACGGCACGATCTCTGCGGATCGTGGGTAAAACGTGTCGTTTTGGTTAATCGCACCGGCATCGTGACAACCTTCGTGCGGATCATGGGTCTCGCGTCCAGACGTCTTCGACATCGATATCGGTCCGAAGGCGACAGGGTTGAGGTTTTCCGGGTGAATCGTGCGCCGATAGCCAGACACCCCACGCCGCCGCCGTACAGCGGATCATGGTATCGCAAGAGCAGGTCTGACCGGCCGTCCGTATCGAGCTCGGCGAGGGCAACGCTGTAACTCGGCTCACGATCTTCGATCCGGCGGATGTCGGAGAAGCCACTCGCAGCAGCCCGTTCGATCACGGCGCCCTGTGTCGCGTCCGGACAGCCCGGGGCCGCTCGTGCTCTTCGTACTCGAGCCGGGCTACGACATCAACGGCCGGGGGCCGTGCAGCAGGCCTCGCGCGTGAGCTACGACACAGCCTTCATGGACATCGGACACCTCATCGAGGCCCGCCCCACGGAGAAGATTTTCACCAATCCCCACGTGAAGGAGACCGAGGACTCCGTGACTGGGCGCTTCTGTTAACCGAATTCTCGTTGGTCCTCGACCTGCCTGCATGGCGTCGCGCGAGAACTGATCTACGCTGAATTCACGCCAGACACATCGTGTCGGCAATCGCCCACCGATTTTGGAATTCCAAGGAGACACATATGGATTCGACACCGCAACGTAGTAGCAGTATCTGCATCCTGGCGATGGCTGCCCTCCTCATCCTCACCGCTGCTCCCTCGGCCCTTGCTACAACGCTCATGTACAGCACGAACCTATCCGGGGCGAATCAGGAGCCACCAAAAGCCTCGACAGGTACGGGCACGTCGCAGGTCTATGTCGATGATGTGGCGCACACCATGCGTGTCATCGTCACGTTCTCGGACCTCACGAGCTTGACCACGAACTGCCACATCCATGCCCCGACGGCACTGCCGGGCGAGGGCTTGGCCGGCGTGGCCACGCCGACGCCGACGTTTCCGGGCTTTCCCGCCAACGTCACCAGCGGCACGTACGATATGACTTTCGACATGACCGAAGCGGCAAGCTACAACGGGGGATTTCTGATCTCGGACGGTGGCGGCGACCCGGCCCAGGCGGAGGCAGTCCTCTTCGCGAGCGTTGCCAACGGCACGGCATACCTCAATATCCACACCCTAGAGTTTCCCGCCGGCGAGATTCGCGGCTTCTACGGTGATGGCATCGTCGGCACCACCACCACTACCTGGGGCGGGATCAAGGCGGTTTTCGAGTAGTCGCTCCCACCCGCAAGCACCGCGGCGCCGCTTCGACCAGTTCGGAGCGGCGCCGTCGTGTCACGGATCGCGCGCCGCGCGGCAGGTTCGTCGGCACGCATAACCACAGCGTAGTTTCGGTAGGCGGGTGATGGCGTCAATCGCGTGGGCGCAGTTGCCAGGGCGCGACGGGCTGAGAGCCCACCGTGCGTGGTGGAGGCTGCGTCGGGCCGACGAATCATGTAGCGTATTGTGCTCTGGATCCGACATGCGAGCGAGGTCGCGGTGCAAGGGCCGGCCATGCAGGACGCTCAATTCGAGCTGGCCGGCACCGGCATCGAGATGCCGCGACGCATCCCGTCTTGAGGTTGGTCATGATCCGATTCTCGTTGATCCTCATCATTCCCGCGCTTCTCGGCCTCGGTGCGTGCAACGACGCGAACGGACCATCCCCGGATCCCAGCGAGATGAGAGGTGACGCCATCCAGGCGCCGTTGGATCCGGCCGTGCCTGCGACCGAGGTGGTATGGTCGGTCCCGCACCGTGTGCTATTTCTGCAACGCTCCGTCGGGTTAGCCCTCATTCGCACCGGTGCCGTCACCATGTACGATGTGCTCGACTCGTTGAATGCCGAGCACCATACGACCGTCGAGCTGTGGCATCACGGTTGCGGCACTCATCCGTACTGGGACCTCTACTACGACGGGCACGACCAGCTGGTGGAGCCGAACTTCGGGACCGCGCTGAGCGAGCCGCGGTACGCGAGTCCCGAGCACTGGAAGCGGATCTTCTGCGATGCCGACCCGCAGTACGTCGCCGCCCGGGACAGCATCGGCAATTTCCGCGTCGTCATCTTCAAGAGTGGCTACGACAACACGGTCGCTGCGGCGACCGAGCAAGCCGGGTTATGGCGCCAGCTCTATCGCACGATGAAGGACAGTGTTTTCTTCCGGGACACGACACGACGGATCATCGTGCTGGGCTTCCCACCGGCCCGCGAAGGATTCGGCAACGCCACTCAGACTGACGCCGACAGTTCCCGAGCTTTCAACACCTGGCTGGTCGATGAGTTTGTAGTTGGCCGGGGGAATCTCTATGCCTTCCCGCTATTCGATCGGTTAGCCGGCGCGGACAACTGGTTGCGCGACGAATACGTGAAGGTGGACTACCCGAACGACTCCCATCCCAATCCCTACGGTTGCGAGATCGTTGGCCGGGACCTCATGACGTTCATCCATGCGGTCGCCACGCAGAGTGATCGCCCGGTCCAGGATCCGGTGCAGCGCCACGCGACACCTGTCGATTGACGCGGCGCGAACTTCAGATCTCCCTGCGGCGGTGATCGCGCCAACAACACGGCCGGCGGCTCGCTTTGCGATATATTGGATTCGACCCTCGGCAGACCCAGCGGAGAGAACATACAGATGATCAGTTTTTTCGACGGCGACACCTACACCACCCCCGCCGACCTGCGCCGCGACCTCCGCGACCGGTTGTGCCTGGGCGGCTCATTGTGGTTCTACCTGATGCACGCGCGGCTAATGCTGGAATCCCGGTCGAATGCCCTGGCCGACCGCTACGACGCCGCTGCCTGGGCCAGGGCATCTCGCGACATCATGCGCGCCCTCGAGCGTTGCGGCGCGCGGTTCCACGTGTCGGGCCTCGATCACATCCGCAACGTGGACGGTCCGGTCGTGTTCATCTCCAACCACATGAGCACCCTGGAGACACAGGTCTTCCCGTGCCTGATCGCCCCGATCAGACCGGTCACCTTCATCGTCAAGAAGGTCCTCACCACCATGCCGATCTTCGGCCCCATCATGCGTTCGTGCGACCCGATCGCCGTGAACCGCGTGAACCCCCGGGATGACATGCAGACCGTCATGACCGAGGGCGTCAACCGGATCGAGGGCGGCACGTCGGTCATCGTCTTCCCTCAATCGACACGGCAGTTGCTGTTCACGCCTGCCAAATTCAATTCCCTGGGCGTCAAGCTGGCCCGACGGGCCGGCGTGCCGGTGATTCCGGTGGCCATCAAGACGGATTTCTGGCGGCCCGGGAAGCTGATCAAGGACTTCGGCCCGCTGGACCGTTCACAATCGGTGCACATCGAGTTCGGGGCGCCGATGGAGATCACCGGCAACGGCCGCGACCAGCACCAGGCGATCGTCGACTTCATCCGCCGGCGGATCATCGAGTGGGGTGGCGAGGTGGACGAGACAGAGTCGTAAGCCTGGAGTCGAGAGGGTAGGAGCCCTCCGCGACCGGCTCGTGGCGTCATACAGTGAGCCGGATCGCGTGGTTCTGCGCCCGCCGCGCAGACTGCTCCCATCGGCGACTGTCTGGCCCTGCTGTTGTACGGTCTCAGGCTCCGGGTTCTTGGCTCTCGTCCGACATACCCGCCGTCTGGTCCACCCCGTCCCAGATCACTTCTCGCCTGCGCGAACTCGAGTTCTCCGTGCTGCCAGGGGCGCATCTCGCGGACCGCAGCGGCGCATCAAGGTGCTCGAGCTTCGTGAGCAGCGCCGTGTGGGCACACCAGCGGCAGGCATTCGAACCAGCGCGCCAGCAGTCCGTCAAATCCCGCCAGCCCGCTCAATTTTAGGCATGCATGCTAGTCATTATGTAAAATAAACTTGACTAAATGGACTTTTTGACTATCCTGGGCCTGTAAAGCACATTTTACTCAATGACAAGGAAACAAGACAAATGAATAGAAAGGCAATCAAACCTGACGAGGCCCCAGCGCGTTCCAAGAAGAACCATGCCCTCATCATGCTCTGGATCTTCGTCTGGATGGCGACTTTTGTAGCGGCGGACAAAGCCGAGGCGTACAAGTGGTACACTGCGGGTTCGCTTCCCCTGCTCGCCATTGCGATGAACGCGGTCATCGGCCTGATAGTGATCGTGACGTACATGCGATTTCTGAAGGAACTGGATGAAATGCAGCAGAAGATCCAATTGAATGCGCTGGCTCTCGCCATGGGAATTGGGCTTGTGGGTAGCGTCAGCTACTCACTCTTGGTTTCGGCCGGGATTGTCGCCGCTCCAGACATCGCAGTCGTTATCGCGCTTCTAGGTGGAGGCTACAGTGCAGGACTGGTCATCGCCAGGACTCGGTACCAATGAAAAACCGCCTAAAAGTACTCCGGGCAGAGCGGGATTGGACCCAGGCGGATCTAGCGGTCGCACTGGATGTCTCGCGGCAAACGGTCAACGCAATCGAGACCGGGAAATTCGATCCGAGTTTGCCTCTTGCCTTCAAAGTAGCCCGGCTATTCGAGCTCTCGATCGAGAAAATTTTCTGTGATGAAGCAGTAGACAGGTGACGTCAATCTGAAAATCACGACATGCCCGTGGGTGTTCGGTCGCCTGACCGTCGACTCCGCAACCGTCAGCCCGGGCAATGATCATGGCGTGCCCTACGCGATTACCGTCAATTATGAATAGTCCCCCATAGTATCTCGAAAAATCACTAAAGGTCCACTTAGCTGGTCCGATACGTCTATCCAGTTAGGGGCTGATAATCAGGCCAAGCCAGCCCTGGAGTTGACTGCCTTGAGGAAGTTTCGTGGAGCGGATAGCTCACGTCACCAAAGGATAGTCCGATGCTGAACTTCACTCGTTTCTCCGTCCTGACGATCGCGATCGTCTGCATCGCCAGCACCGCGTCGGCCGTTGATCTCGCCAGCCACGCTCTGGTCGACATCGTCGAGGGTATCGTACTCACGGAAACCGCGGGCATGGACTTCGGTACGCTGTCGAAGAATGACGGTACCGTGGTGATCGCGCCCGACGGCTCGTACACCGACGCTGCCAGCCTCATGTTCGACCCCACCGGCGTGGCCGCCGGCGGCTTCACGGTTCAGTCGGTGGCCGGCGCCGATGTCACCGTGAGCGTCGTCGCGGGTGCGATGCCGGCTGGCCTGGACCTCAATACGTTCACCTTGGACGTCGCTGGCGGCACCACGACGGGCACCAGCCCGCAGAGCCACACGATGGCGGCTGACACCGACGTGCTGCTCGTGGGTGCTTCGCTGGACGTGACGGGCGCCACCGCGACCGTGGGCGACGACACGTCGCTGCCGTTCACTGTGACCGTCGTCTTCCAGTAGACCACGGCCTGGTGCCGGAATCCAGGGCCGGCGGCGACGAGCTGCCGGCCCTGCTTGTCGAAACCCTCCCCACCTGACCCCCTTGGCATACCCATTGCCTGAGCCTCGCTGGGCGCTGTTGCGGTAGCGCTTCTCTTTCGTCGTAAGACAACGTGTCATTCGCATCGGAAGGATCGCGTCTGCCCCCATCCTCCATGCGGCGCGGACCGGTCTTGGCCATGCTTGCCTGTTGCCCGAGGTCTCGCCCGATGGCCGCGCCATCCTCTCCATCGGTCAGGACGAGCAGGGTCGCAGCGGCTTCGTCAGGACTTACGACCAGCGCACGTTGCGCCTGGCCTGGCCCGGGGCGTCGGCCTATCTGGCTGGTCCAGGCGCTGATTCATGGCCGTCGGTAAACGGCGAACGCGTGAGGCACCGGCGGATCCTGCTCGTCGTCGTACGCCTCGAACTGTTCCTCGATCAAGCCGATCCGTCGGAAGCCGTCGATCTCGCCCCGGTCCAGCGGCACCGGGAACCCGTCCACGCACTCTCCGGGTTCGCGACTGCGACAGGATACCAGTAACACGCCGCCGGTTGCGACCAGCCCGGCGATGGCGTCGACCGCCGCTATCCGGAGATCGCCCACGAGAATCTGGATCGTGTTGCACTCGTACACCAGGTCGAACCCGCGCACCCAGTCCCGCGGCGGCTCGAAGAGGTCGGCGACCTGGTACGCGACCTCGGTGTGCGGGTAGCGCGCGCGACACATGGCGATTGCCGATTCGGAGATGTCGAAGGCCGTGACCCGGTAGCCGCGGCCAGCGAGGAACTCGGCGTCGTCGCCCAGGCCGCAGCCGACGACGACCGCGCGCTGCCCTCCCGGTACGGGGTGCTCCTCGAGCCAGCCCGTCAGGCGTGGATTCGGTGCCAGGTCGGCCCAGTAGACCTTCTCGATGTCGCCGCCCGCCCCATCGTAGAACTCCTCGAACCAGCCGTTGGGATCGCCCCGTTCGAGGTACGACCTGGCCAGTGCCCTGGCCGCTTGCTTGGCGTCATTCATGGTCTCGATATCCTCGTGTTCTCGATCAACAGCGTGGAGGCTACGGCTTGCCTTACCCGCCAAGTCTAGCCGATTCGCTGTTATACGACAATATCGACCCTGTCTGACTCGCGCTCGCCTCGTCTTCGTATGATGAGCGGATGATGTGCGTCCGGTACGCGCCGCCGCGAAGGCGTGTCGTGGGCCGACGGTCGAGTCGCGACGAAGTCGAGATCCATGAAGGCACGTGAATGCGATGAGAATTTCGACCGATGCGAAGCCGTTACCTCGGAGTTGGATCTGTGCAAGTGTGCCGCGAGAATCTAGAACCACTTCGGATCAACGTCGATTTCCCCGTGTGGATGATCAAGTCTCTGGGGACCTGGGGCCGACTGAACCAGAACTCGAACATACGCCTATCTCGGCTCAGCACCTTCTTCACGAGCAAATGGTGAAGGTGCTTTTTCCTCCTCATGGGCCGGTCGAGGATGAATCCCGTCGCATCCTGCGACATCTATTCCCCTGCTAAAACACAACCACAAACCTCCTATTAGATCTTGATCCGGACGGATATTGATGGTACCATTTCTCAAATAATAGGGGGAATTGGCCCTGCGAGAGGGAGTACGGCGTGAGAAAACTTACTATCTGTAAATCAGTTGGATCGTCGATGACAACTCCGGCGACAATACTGGGAACGAAAAGAATGATCATCGTGGTAAGCCTCGCGCTCCTGTATGCGGCCGTCAGCCGGGCCGATACGCCCGTCAGCGGCAGCGTGTCCGGCACCTGGACGGCCTCGGGCTCGCCTTATGTCGTGGTCGGGTCAGTCACCGTGGACTCCGGTCTCACGCTCACGATCGACGAGAGCGTCACGGTACTCTTCGGATCCAACGAGTCGATGACGGTCAACGGAACGCTCATCACCCACGGCATGCCCTCGCAGGGTGTGGTCTTCACCTCACCGGACTCGATCCCTGGGTCCTGGCTGGGTATCTATGCTCAGCAGGGCAGCGTCGTGGACATGAACAACACGGCCCTGCTCTGGGCGGGGCAAGGCACCGGGGCGTGTCTTGTCACCACCTCCGGCACGGCCGACTCCATCACGGTCCGGAATTCGTTCGTCCGGCATTCGGCCAACGACGGGATGCGCATCTCGGCCTTGCATATTTTTCTGGAGAACGTGACTGCCACCGACAACGCCGCCGATGGCATCGAACTCAATACCTTTTCCGAACCACCCCAACTGGACAATCTCCGCCTCGACCGTAACGGCGAGCGGGCGCTCGCCCTGGACAACAACCCCGGCAATCTCCCCGGCAACCTCAGCGGGTCCGGCAACGGCATCAACGGGGTGTACGTGGCCGGCAACCTCGGCGGGGGATCGGCGAGCGGGCGCTGGACCTGGCGGGCCAACCCAGGGTTCCCGGTGGTTTGCCAGACCATCAACGTGAGTTCCGACACCCTGGACGTCGAGGCCGGCGCCGTGATCAAGATGTACGACGCCAACTCGACCATTTCGATCCAGACCGACGGCGTCCTGCTCAGTGGATTGTCTCCAGCGGCGGTAAAATCGGGTACGAGCGGAGGGGACGTTTGGATCACTTCGCTCCTAGACGATCAGCACGGGGGCGATACAAACGGCGACGGGAGCGCGAGTGCGCCGTCGCCCGGTGACTGGTCAGCCGTTTTCGCACAGTCGAGTTCGACGCTTCACCTCGTCGACACCTGGTTCTCCTACGGAGGGCATTCGATTTACGGGAACCTCACGACGACTTCGGGGCAAGCCACGGAGCTGACCTGGAGCGGCGGGGGTGCGGTCTTCAGCCTGAACGACGGCATTCGGATCAACGTCAATTCCGCGACGGTCACCGGCGTTCGCTTCGCCGGCAACCTCGACGATGGTGTGCAGGTCGCCTCGGGCACGGGGGCCACGTTCGCGGGCTGCGACATCCTGGACAACGAATCCGACGGCATGCGCTGGGGCGGCGGACCGGTGGTGCTCGCGCAGGGCAACTGGTGGGGTGACCCGTCGGGTCCGCAGCATCCGACGCTCAATCCCGGCGGCCTGGGCAATCCGGTCTCGGACAACGTCGATTTCGGGAACTGGGCTACATCCGCGTTTACGAACGCCGGACCCGACGATTTCCTGCTCACGGCACCGGCAGACGGCGCCACGCTGGATCTGGCCGCCACCGGAAACGACTCGGTGCGGTTTACCTGGAATGCGGCGATCGATCCCGACGGCGATGACCTGACCTACGAGCTCGCCGTGAACGCGACGCCGACGTTCGATCCAGGAAGTGAGGTTTTCCACGCGTCGGGCCTGACCTCGACATCGCAGTGGGCGACAGGCTTCGCGCCGAACTCCACGTACTACTGGTGCGTCAGCGCCACGGACGGTCTGGTCTCGCGGTCCTCGACGCCAGCCTTTGCGGCCTTCTCCACCGCACCGGATTCTAGCCTGGTCCCGGTCGTGGCCTTCCCCAGCGCCTTCACTGTAGGGCACCCTGCCCCGAATCCCTTCACGTCCCATTCGCAAATCGCGTTCGCCTTGCCTACGAGCGAACGTGTGAGCGTCAGGATCTACGATCTCCGGGGACGCCTCGTGAAGACGCTCCTGGACGGTGTGCAGTCCAGCGGCCGGCAATTCGTGATCTGGGACGGCCGTGACCACGCCGGCCAGAAGGTCGCCTCCGGCGTGTACTTTGCGCACGTGGTTTCGCGGCAGGGCGCGCGAGTCCGGCGGCTGTTGGTCGTACGCTAGGCTAATGGTTGGCAGTTGCTTCGATCCGGTACGGCCCAGAAGTTGGCCGTCCGGGCCAAGGCAACCACTCTGTCTGGCGACGGCCGCGGACCAATTCAGAATCACCGATTGAGCCGAGATCGCCGTGTCGCCCGGGCGATCGGCACTGAATATCGCCGCCAATCTCATCTTACCGGCGTCAGCAAACCCGTGAGCGCCAAATTACAAGACCGATCGCGTGGCAGATCGAGTGTTGACTATGCGCCGGTCATGGTCTCCGGTGAGATCGCTGCAACCCAAAAGACATCCTCGCCGACCCTCGAACCTCGGCGACGGATCCATGGTATGATCGTGTCCGCTCCGTCGTACGCAGCCCATTCCGGAGGTCAGGCCTTGAAGCGCTCTTTCCTGTCGGCATCGGTCGCGCTCGTCATCCTCGCCGGCGCCGACCTCGTTTGCGCCGGGACCCGCAACGGCGCCGATGGCCCGCTTGGCCATTGGCCGGACTTCACGCCGCTCGGCACCATCACCGCGCCTCACCCCGACAATCCCGATCAGCAGACCCCTCTCTACGGCGACTGGGGAGGGATCGTCGGCGAGGAATTCCTCTTCCTGCAGGATGGTCTGCTCAAGCTGCTTTACCACAGTTACCACGAGACATATCTGACCGAGCACCCATACCAGCAGGAGATCCTGCACGACTGGGCGCTCGGTTACGATCCCGTGACCAGGATCAAGTACCCGCCGCTGGTGAGGCCGGGAGGCCCCGTGCCCGGGCCGGCGTGGGAACACACCGACACGCCAGGCTACCTGCAGCACCCGCTGACCGGAGAACACCTGCTCTACAACACGGTCCGGCCGGGAACGGTCTACCTGCATCCCGAGTGGAACGGCCTACCGGGCTGGGAGGGAGCGATCCAGGTCGCCACCAGCGCGACGCCGCCGGCGATCGGCCGACCGTTCACGCAGACCTACGAGAATGCGCTGGTCGCCGAGCTGTGGTGGGAGCAGGGCTGGAACCAGAACGGAGTCATCAAGGGCGGTCTGTCCGAACCGACGCCGGTCTGGGTGCCGCACCTCGGCGAGCACGGTATGGTGCGACTGTTCTACCGCGGCCTCCACGGCTCGACCACCGGCTACTGGAACTGGCGCATCTCCTACGCGGACAGCGAGGACGGAATGACCGGCTGGATCAAGCACGAGACCCCCACCTTCGACCCCGCGGATCCCGCGAACCCCGCCTACCGCTGGACCCTGCCGCCGCCCGACGGCTTCGGCTTCCGCGGTGCCTGGCAGGCACACTGCACCGGCGACGTGCGCGCGGACGGCGTCCACATGGTGCTGTGCGTCTCCAACCAGAACTACGCCCTCGGCGGCCGCATTGCCTACTACTGGTCGCCCGACTGGGGCGACACCTGGTATGGCCATCCCGACAATCCGATCATCGTGCCCGGCACCGACCCCGACGGCGTGCCCGCCACCGGCTTCCAGCGGACGCCCACGTTGATGATCGACGAGGAGTACCACCGCTACATCCTGGCCTACAACGCGGGCTGGAATGCCGAGTCGCCGGCGCATCGGGTGACTATGATCGCGGTCGCCGACCGACCCGCGGCCACGCCGACGACGGTGGACGCCGGGCCCGACGCAGTCGCCGCCTTTGCAATCTCTGCGATCGCCACCGGCCCCGGCCAAGGCGGTGCGCAGTTCCGCCTCACGGTGCCGGCAGCGGGGTACCTTCAGGTCGCAGTCTATAGCATCGACGGGCACCGGGTCGCCGGCCTCGCCGACCGGCGCGTCTCCCCCGGCGCATCGACCGTGGCGTGGGACCGGCGGACGAAAGCCGGTGCACCGGCGCCGTCCGGGGTCTACCTCGTGCGAGGAATGCTGACAATGACCGGCCAACCTGCGGCGGTCGCGGTGGCACGCATCGTCGTCGTCCGCTGATCCGGCAGTGCAGCACCGAGCGGCTGGCGATCGTCCTGGACGGCGGGGTTTGGCGCGCATGATGCCGCGGGGAGCGCCGGGACCCATCTCGTGTCGCGGTGAGTCTCGCAGGTAAAGGCAGGGGGGCACCGGCGGTACCCCCTGCGACGGATCACAACCTAGCGCGCGAACGACGCCTTGACGTCACTCCACGTCGCGGGCTCGACGGCCACGGTGCCGTCGACGTAGGTGCGGAACCCGTAGTCTATCGAGACGTCACCCGGCGTGCGTCACTTCGCCAGTACCATCTTGCGCACCGCCGCGCCATCGGCCGTCACGAGGCGGACCACGTACACGCCCGACGCGACGGTGCGGCCCCGCGCATCGGTCCCGTCCCAGATCACGTCGTGCGCGCCGACCGCGAGTTCACCCTCCACGAGTCGTCGCACCCGCTTACCGTCGGTGGCGAAGACGTCGAGGGTCACGGGCATGGCGCGCGGTAGCGTGAAGGCGATCGCCGTCGTCGGGTTGAATGGGTTCGGGTAATTGCCGCGCAGGACGACCGCGTCGGGCACCTGGTCGCCGACGTCCGTCGACGTGCTCACCGTCAGCGCGATCGGGATGGGGAAAACCTCGCCGGTGCTCGTCGCAACGCGCAACACCGCCTCGTAGGTACCCACGGCGAGGGTCGCCGCCTGCAACGTGATCGTCACGGCGTCCTCGGTGCCGGCCGCCACGAAGCCGACCGTTTCGGCCAGTTGCACCCAGCTCACGTCGCGCCCGACGGTGAACACGCCACTCGTGTCGGCCACGCTGGCGTTTTGGGCATCGCGGATACGAATCCGCGCATACGGTCCCGGGTCGCCCGTCACGAGCCACGTCCAGCTTCCGGCCGCAGCGTCGACGTCCGTGGCCACATCGGTCCAGGCTCCACCCATGTCGCGTTGCAAGGCGATGTCCACCAGGCCCGACGTATTCCCCGCCACGAAGGTGACCGGCAGCTCCTGCCCGATGACCGCCACCGCCCCCTCGGTGGGGGTGTGAAGGGCGACGTACGGCTGGTCGCTGGCCAGGATGACGGAACCCAGGACCTGATCGGGATCACCGAAGAGGCCGACGTCCTCGAGGACATACTCGAACACGAGGTCACCCACGATATCAGGAGCGAAGGTCAGATTCACCGTGGCGGTCGCGGTGGTTCCCGCCGCGATGTAATAGAGGAATTCCCCGCCCAACCCGTCCCACGTGGTCAGGACCCCGGAACCCGCCGGGCCGAGCCAGGGAAGAACGCTGCTACCAGCGTTCATCAGGTCGGTGGCCGTGTTCAGCGTCACGCCGGGCGGGCACTGGAGACGGACCAGCGATAGCAGCGGCAACCAGCTCGACCCCTCCGCGTGGACGCTCACCATGATGTCTGCGGTGGTGCCCGGATCGTAATTCGTGGTGTCAAACGTCAGGGTGGAGCCCTGGATGTCGGGCGGCAACGGGGTCGCGGTCCGACGCACCACGGCGGGTGGCAAGGTTGCCGGATCCACCACGTCGATCGTGTAGCCGAGTACCGAACCGGCAACGCCGGTGTTGGAGATGTGCAGCGTGCGCGTCACCTGGCCGCCCGGCGGCGTCGTGGCTTCGATGGTCGACGGGGTCACGCTTGCGGTCGGTATGGCGACGGCGCCGATCGGCTCGAAGCGGATGGCGCGGCCGGCCGCGAGCGGCGCCGCGCCGGCGGCGTACTGGTTCCAGTAGGTGTAGAGCAGGCCGCCGGTTCGATCATTGTTCTGGAGGCCGACGGTGGCGAATCCGTCGCGCGAGTCGGTATTGTTGACCTGCTCGTACTGCAGGATGATCGCGCCGTCACCCGTCGCTGTGGGGTGCCACACGGGATCGAGCAGGATGATCTCGAAGTTCTGCATCGCGCCGGAAAAGTCGTTGTTCAGGTGGTACCACTGCACGATGAAGCGGCGATTCACCTCGTCGTGATACGTGTAGATCTGCGCGGCGCCGAGCTGGTAGAGGTCGTCCCAGAACGCGGCGATCAGGCTGCCCGGGCAGTCCGCGCCGGGTAGGGCGGTGTTACGGTAATTCACGAGCGGCGTCTCGCCCATCGCGAGCCAGCCGTTGGAGCAGATCGATACGCGATCGAAATCGACGCCGTAGAATCGGAAGGTGAACGGCAGGTCGATGGTGCGCGTGTCGTCCTGCTCGAAGCCATGGTCGGTCAGTTCCAGCGGTACACCCTGGCCGCCGTCGTTGGGGTCGAGGGCCACCCAGTCGAACACCGGCGCATGGCCGCTCGCGACATCGGTGTCGTCGAAGGCGTAGTAGCCACCGGCCCCCGGGCCGGTGGGCGCGTCGGTCGCGGCGGTGCCCACGGTCACCGGGACTTCGGCAGTGGTCCGCCCGCCGGCGCCATCGTCGAGCGTCAGGTGCAGCACCGCAAGGTGTCCGGGGAAGCATTCCGCCGCGATCGACACGGCAAACGGATCGAGGGCGTTGTCGGCCGTGCTGCCCGCATCGATCGCGCCGTAGACCGCCGCGGGATCCGTGATCTGCAGCCACGGGCTGTCGGTGGCGAGGGTGGCCGTCACGTTCGCGGCGTCGAGGCTGCCGTCGTTGGCGAGGGTGATGACGAGCGACCCCGACTGGCCGGGTTCGAACGTGGCGCCCGCGCTCCACACGAGCCCACTGACGCCAAAGGCCGCCGCATGCACCGTCACCTGGACCACCTCCATCCACACGTCGCTGCCGCTCGCAAGCTGCAGCGGCCACGACACCACGGTGCCATCGGGCGCCGCGGCGTCCACGGCAACGGTGGCGGGCGTCGTAGCCCACACCGTGGCGCCGGGCGCCACGTCGCCGAAACTCAAGGCGCCGGCCATGACGCTGCCCCACGGGTCTCCACCCTCGAGCTGGCCCGTCACGGCCGTGGCCGTCTGCGTGCCGTGGTTGGTGATGGCCAGGGCGAGCGTCACCGTCTCACCGGGGTTGAGCTGACCGTCGCCGTTGCCGGCGCTGTCGTCGAGGGTACGATCGGCGAGGACGCAGGCGACGTCGACCACGCCTACCGAGAGGCTGCCGCGGTACGGCAACAGGCCGTCGCCGGTGACTGTCACGGCGCAGGTGCCCGCAGTGAGCGGCGGCGTGACCAGGGTCACCGCACCCGTGGCGTCGGTGACGCCCGACACTTGCACCTCACCGTCACGGAACAGGCAGACCCGTGCGCCGGCGACCGGCGTCGAGCTGTCGAGCACGGCGACCGTCACGGCACCCGTCGCCACCGACACCTGGGCCGGGTGCTCGACGGTGAGCACGCGCGGCACGCTCAGCCAGATCGCGGTGGCCGGGTCGCCCATCAGGTTGTTCCACACGGCCCAGATCTCCGCATTGTCGGGCTCGGCCAGATAGTAGTTGGTGTACAACTCCAGCTTGCCGGAGGTGTGCGCCGCCCCGATGTGCGGATTGTCATGGTTCAGCAGCCCGTTCCAGGCACCGACGTAATAGCAGTTGTTATAGCGCGTGTGGGTGCCGAGGGTGGCGGTCGCGATCGCGGCCACCGCGCCGCCATTGGGGGCACGTAAGAAGGCCTCGGAGCGGCAAACCGTGGAACCGGCGAAGGATCCGGTGTCGCAGGTCGGTAAGATCGCGACGGGCAGACGGGCGCCATTCTCTAGAGCGTTGATCAGGCCGGTGGAGATGCCGCTCATGTCGAAGAAGCCGCGATAGCCGAACAGGCTCTTACCCCGGTTCAGCGACGAGTAGAAGAACCCGGAAAAATCACCGCTCCAGGCGGTGTCGACGGCCGTGTAGCCATGGGCCTGGAGCTGCCCCTTGAGCCACTGATTGACGTAGATGGTGGTGATGCCCGACGAGGCGGGGTCACCGATGAGGCTGGCCTCGGTGAACCAGGCCGTGTCGTCCATGGGTGGCGCTGTCTCGTAGCCGACGATCTTGGCCACGATCCGGTCGAGCATCGCGAGATCGTCGAAGGTGATGCGCCCGATGTGAGCGTCGGGCAGGATGTCGTCGCCATCGAGGAAGGTGTAGTAGTTGTCGCCTTCGCCGGCGTACCCCGACAGCGACTCGTGCCAGGTCGGCACGGCCCAGGTGCCGTACGTGTCGCCGGCGATCAGCACGTCGGTGAGTGGCGGCAGGTCGGGGTCGTCATACAGGGACTGAAGCTGCGCCTTGACGTCCGTGTTCGGACCCGGTCCGTGGATGATCTCAACGTGGTACCCCTGTTGCCGGCGCCAGGCGATGAGCGGCTGCAGATGGTCGAGCGCCGTCTGGTAGCCGTACACGAGGGCCCAGGTGCCCGGGCTGTCACCGGGCGCGGCGACACTGCGGTCGTCGGGCACGCCGAGCACCGCAGCGGGCAGCTGGCCGATCAGCGCCTCGTTGGGCGCATGTCGCCGGCTTGCCGGTGCGGTCACGCCATCGCGCGCGTCGAAGCGCAGCTCGATCTCGACGCGGTTCGCCACCACGAGTCTCCCGCTCACCGGGTCGTAGGCCACGGGGATCACGTTCAACGGTACCACCGCCTGGCCCGCCAGCAGCTGCGGGGCGCCGACCACCACCGTCGGTCCGCCGTCTGTGCCCAGCTGCGTCACCCCGGCCGCCGTCGTCACGGGTGTCCAGCCGGGGCGGGCGTAGGCGGTCGTATCCAGCGCGAACCGGGTCGCGCTGGCGGGCTGCACCGGTAGCAGACGTCCGGCCGGCAGCTCGTGAGTCGTCGCCTTCACGACCCGTGCCCCCACGCGCGCTCCCGCCGGCACCGCCACGAGGCGCCCCACCGAGGGTAAGCCCGGCGTTCCGGGCGCGCCCACGAGACCGGCGCGATCGAGGCTCAGCGTCACGTACGGGGTCCCGTCCAGCTCGACGACCTCGCGCTGCAGATCCGGGATGACGACCTCGAGCCGCAGCGACGTCCCATTGCGCGCGAGGATGCGCCACATGGCGTCACCCGCCGCGGGTGCGGCGTCGGACGGCTGGACGAGGAGGAGCAAAAAAAGGACGGAAGGCATCGTCTTGAAGGCGCCACGACGGAGCATGGGAGGACTCCTTTGAATCAATGCTGTCTATATTGACTAATAATACAGAAGTCGGCGCTATCGAGGCAATTCCCGATCAATGCGCTTTCCGGTCGGCGACGGCTCGTCCCGGATCACCGGACCACTCGGTTGCGCGAACTCCAGTTCTCCCGGTCGAGGGCATGCAGCACCGCACCGGTGGGGCCGGCCGCGTGCGTGACCGCGGCGCGTAGCTTGGCCCCCGGCGCCAGCACACCCTCCCGTCGTTCATGGGCGGCTCTCCGGCATCGTGAAGACGAACACGTTGAACGAAGCGAAGCGGTGTGAACCGTAAGCGATACGCGTCGCATCGGGCGACCAGCGCGGCCCGTACTCCGGATCCGGCGTGCTGATGAGCGACGCCTTGTGCGAGCCGTCCGTGTCCATGATCCAGATGTCGCGGGAATTGTCGCTGCGCTCGTAGACGATCTTGCCGTTCACGCCCCAGTCGGCCCAGCCGCCCGTCTCGGGGTCGGTGGAGAGGGCGGTGCGGTCGGCGCCCGGTATCGTGGTCGTCTTGAAGATCTGTGTAGCCACTCCCACGAAGTCCACGAAGACGATAGCGTCGCCGTCGTTCGGATTGAACCGAGGATTGGCGCCCGTCGTCAGTTCAGAGACCGCACCGCCGGAGTGCAGGAGCCGGATGACGAACGTCCCGATGTCGTTCTCGGAGCTATAGGCCAGGGTCACGCCGCCGGAGACGTCGCGCGACCATGCGGGCGTGCGATCCAGATAGCTCTGCATGGCAATGTCGGGAGCAATGTGCATCATGCTCGAGAAGTCCGGTGCGGCGACCCAGATCTCGTAGTCTCCATCCGTGTTGCCCGATCCCGTCGAGTTACTGCCGAAGGCGACGAACCCGGACTGGAAGTTGATGTCCGGCCAGTTCTCGTCGTACAGCGTGTTCGTCACGCGGATCGGCGCACCGCCAGTGGACGCGACGCGGAAGAGCTCGTACTGACCGTCCACGCGCTCGGTGTAGTAGATCCACGCGCCGTCGGCGGACCACGTCGGCTCACCGGCTCCGCTCCCCGACTGCGTGTCGGTGAGCTGGATAACGCCCGGCTCCCAGACGAGGACGCTTCCCGCGGTAATGGAGTCGCCGCCAATCTCGACATCGACGGCCGCCGGGTTGGCCGCGACGTCGGGCATCACGGCGATGATCTCGTCGTCGGCCCAGCTCGTGATCGTCGCCATCTGGCCACCGATACGAACAACCCCGACCGCACGTGCCGTGCCGAAGCCACTGCCGGTGATCGTCACGAATGCACCCGGCCCGGCACCGAAGGGATACACGGCGGATATCATCGGTCCACCGCCTCCGCCACCAGCGTTACCGGAGTCGGTGGGGGAGTCGCCGCAGCCGCTGAGGAGTGCGGCAAACAAGATTGCGCCGGGGAGAATGACGTTCCAAGCGATGCGTAGGTGCATCGAGCTCACCTCCAGTTAGTGGGTCTTCTCCAGTGGATGGCCGCGGTGCTGCAAGAGTAGGAGGCATCTTGGGGCATGGCGTCCGCTCTCCACATCCGCCCCTCTCACCCGCCCCCCATCCACAGCCGGAGGCTCTGCCTGATTCCTTGCCTTCCCGGCGCGCGCCATCGGCACGTCGTCGGCCATCGATCACTTCACCAGCACCACGCGCTGCCGCGCCGATGACCTGCCGTCGCGCAGGGCCATGAAGTAGACGCCCGCCGGCGCCGGGTGGCCCGCCGCATCGCGTCCGTCCCAGATGACGCGGTGCGAGCCGGCGTCCAGGCCCGACCGATCGAAACGGCGCACCCGCGCGCCGCGCACGTCGAAGACGTCGATGGTGACGTTGGCTGGCGCGGGCAGATCGAAGGCGAGGACCGTCGAACCCGCGAAGGGATTCGGCCACGCCGGCCGCATGGCGGTACGCGTCACCCCGGCGGGTTCGGGGGTTGCAGTACTCGAAGACCCAGGATGCCAGACCGCGATGTGCGACGAGCCGGTCAGGCCCGCCTGCACGAACTCGCCCCCGACCCAGAGCTGCCCGTCCTGCGCGTCCAGCGCGTGACCTCGGTTGTCGAGACCCGAGCCGAGCGCCTGCCAGGCAATGCCATCCCAGCGCGCGATACGGCTGACCGGCTGCCCCTCGGCCTGAGCGAATTGGCCGGTCGCGTAGACGTCTGCACCGATCGACGCGATGTCGTCCACCGTGGTGATGATACCACCGCCAACTGCGTGCCAGTCGGTGCCGTCCCACATCGCGACGTGACTGGCGGGCAAGCCGCCGGCCTGACTGAAGGTCCCCCCCACGTAGAGCAGGCCGCCGACCTCGTGGATCGCATAGACGGCGCCGTTGGTGCCGGAGCCCAGCGGCTGCCACGCGTTGCCGTCCCAACGGGCGATGTTGTTGACCACGACGCCGTCGACGGTGGTGAAGCTGCCGCCCATCACCGGATCGCCCTGGTACGAGCCGAGGCTGTAGAGGATCTGCACGCCGCCGACGACACTCGTGCCCAGGGGATCGAAGTCGCTGCCGTTCCAACGGCCGAGCGTGTACTGTCCGTTCCACCGACCGTTGGCATACAACACGCCGCCCAGCGCGACCACGCCGCTGACGCTCGACAGCTGCGAGCCCGTCCCCATCGCGCTCCATTGCGACCCGTCCCACCGTGCGATGTTGGAGACGGTCACGCCGCCGGCGGTGGCGAAGGAGCCGCCGACGACGAGGTCGTCCTCGAAGGTCGCCATGGCGCCGACGAAGTTGATATTGCCGCGGGGAATGCCGCTGCCCATCGGTTGCCAGGCGGCGCCATCCCAGGACGCGATCACGCCGGTCACGTTGCCGACGCGGGCGAAACCGCCACCGACGACCTCGGTGCCGTTCCAGTCGTGGAAACACTCCACCGTGCCGCTGGCGCCCTGACCCGAAGCAATGGGCGACCAGGTGCCGTCGTAGCGCGCGAGGCCCGGCATCCAGGCGCCTCCGATCGTACTGAATTCACCACCGGCGATCAGATCGCCCTCCCGCTCGACGAAGGTGTACGCCCCGCCGCCGGTAATGCCGATGGTGTTCCAGAAGATGCCGTTCCAGAGGTTGATGTTTCCCCAGGCGTCACCGGCCACGACATCGCTGCCCAGGGTGCCCAATGCGAGGGCCTCGCCGCCGAACGACGGCTCGCCCAGCGCGCTGAACGACGAGCCGTTCCAGGCCACGACGCCGTCGGTCACAACGCTACCGGCGCGCGCGAAGTAGCCGCCGACGATGAGCGAGCCGCCCGACACGGCCAGCGCGCTGCCATAGGCGTTGTCGATGTCGCCACTGTCGTCGCTCAGACCGCCGCCCACGCTGGACCAGGCACTGCCGTTCCAGCGCGCGAGGTTGCCGGCGACCACGCCGTCGACGATGTCGAACTCGCCGCACACGTAGAGCGAGCCGCCGTAGCTCGCGACGTCGGCGACATCGCCGTTGGTGCCGTCGTTCATGCCGTTCCAGCTGGTGCCGTTCCAGATGGCGACACCACCGGCCGTGACCGCGCCGCCGCCAACGCTCGAGAAAAAGCCGCCCACGGCGAGGTCGGCGTTCCAGACCGATAAGCTCGACACGCTGCCACCGACCCCGCCGCCCACGTCGACCCACTGCGCGCCATCCCAGCGCGCCAGGCCGCCAGTGATTTCGCCGCCGGCATAAAGTTCGTTGTTCCAGACGACGAGAGCAGACACGTCCGCATCGAAGCCGTCGCCCATCGCGTTCCACTGGGTCCCATCCCAGCGGGCAACGTTGCCTACCGCGAGGTCGCCCACGGCCGTGAATGCACCGCCGATCACGAGGTCGCCGTCGAAGACGGTGGACGCCGCGAGATTGCCGGTCACGCCAGGCGCACCGAAGCGCGTGTCCCAGTTCTCGTCGCCGGGAACGGCGAGGGCGAGTTGACAGGCGAGGCAAATCAGCGCAACGAACGTGAGAAGCGGGAACTGCCAGCGACCGTGGGCCATGTTGGTGACTCCTAGTGGATGTTGTGACGAGCCGAGTCGAGGGTCTCTGATAATACAAGAGTCAGAACGTCTGATCTAGTCGAAACAAATTTCCTTACCAATTTTCATCGCGACGATGAGGGAGCACCAATGCTAGGAACTTCATTAATCAACAATGGAGAGCATGGTCGAGCAGCGGGGGATAGAGTTAGGGTTGGGGACAAATCGGCCACGTGTTGAAACCCGGCACCGCCATTGCGCCGACTCGCTGACTCGATTCCACCACGTGTTTACCGCGCGCATGCGCAAGGATAACCCCTAGATTTCTCCACACGCCCACCACCGTCAGATCGCTTCGCCGTTCAACGATAGCGATTGCGTGGTTCCGCGCCGGACACGGCCCCACCCCCTACAGGCCAAATGTCAGGCCCCGCCGCAGCGGGTATTGCGTCGGGCGCACGTCGTAGATACGAGCGAGCAGCAGCGTCCAGCTGCGGGACGCGTTGTGGCACGGCAGGGGCCGGCGGAACCGGCCGATTTGCAACCCCGGCGCCTATACCCCGTATTGGGCGGACTGCGGTCGCCTGCCGTGCGGACTCACACTGCTCCTGGAGCCGAGTCATGATGCGATTCTCTCTACTTATCGCCCTTTCGTTGTGCCTGTTGCTGACGGGCGGGGCCGCTGGCGTACCGGCTCAGAGCGAGATTCCCGCCGCTGAGGCGCTCGACACCGCCGTGAGTAAGTTCACGCTGCAGGGCGACCGGCTGATCCTGACCCACAGTCACGCTCGGGCGGTCGACCGCGAAGCCGGCCCATCGGCGCTGCAGTCTTTCGATCAAGCGATCGTCTCGGTTGACGGCGTATTGACATTCAATGGTTCCGAGGTCTCCACCGACAAGCGCGACCGCAAGCTCCTGCGAAAGTTCTACCGGGAGGTGCGCGAACTCGATCGTGTGAACACCGACTTCTCAGCCGAAGTCGAGTTGGTCGTCAAGGCCAGCGTTGGCGACCGCGCTGAGGCCAACAAGGGTGGAGCTGCCGACGACAACCTGGCCGACCGCGTGGCCAGCGCAGTTGGGGGACTCGAGAAATCGGCCCACCGGATCGAGGCCCAGGGCGAGCGCGTCATGAAGATCGCAGCTGAACTGAAAGAGCGAATCCCGGCCCTGACCGATTTCGGCTGGAACCTGGATGACTGAGTTCACGGGCAAATTTCCTATTCCCGCCAGTCTATCCTTACCATCTTTCCCGCCAGGTCAAGAGGCTAGGCATCATGGGGGCCTGGCGTCCTCACTCCACAAACCAACCACCGCTCTCTCTCAGTTCGAAGACGGATTGGCGTTCTCCGCTGACGTTGGTTAAGATCCGGACTGCCCAACTCTTGCCGATCATCGCTACACCCTACCGTTTCGCAAACAAGCGTCAGTTCTGGGCCTGCTGTGGTCCGGGTATTCTCACGCGCAGCTCGTCGGATCGGGTGCGCACCCAGAGTGGCGAGCGGGTCATGCTCCCGTTGAGCGACACCCAGTCGGGCACGGCGACCTCGCCGCTGGGATAGTTGCCGCGGACGATATTCACGTACGCATCGGTCGGGTCGGTCGTCGGTGGCGGTGAAGGCGGTCCAGAGGAAGTCGTAGCTGACGGAGGTGTGGTTGTCGATGATCACATGCAGCGCCGCGTCCAGCGGCTCACCCTGCAGCTCGGCCGCGCTGGCGTCGTACCCCGGCGGCGGTGGGAAGTCGTAGGAGGTGAACGTGTCCACCGCGGTGGCGATGGGGTTGCCATAGATGTCGGCGACGACGTCACCCGCACCTACACCGTGGTCCTTTCAGAACCGACCCACCTCAGCGCCCGACGCCCATTCACCGACATGGAGACGACGACGCCGGCGCCGTGTGTCCGGACATCGGCTCGACGTCGCCCGACGGGAACTTTGACTCCCGGCCCATGTTGACGATATTCTATCAATAGCCATCGGGTCGCCGATGGGGACTTCAATCGAAACCCGGACGGTCCGACTTTCGCCATGCCGAGCCTACGTATCATCCTCGCCGTTCTCGGCCTTGCCATCATGGGAGCAGGAACGCAGTCCTCTCCTGTCAGCGGCCCCGGTCGACTTGCCTCGGCCCGGGTCGTGAACACCCCGGCTGTCCCGGTCGCCGAAGGTCGCCCCTGCCACGCGTGTCGGCGAAGCGCCGGGAACGGCGAACGCCGTACCTGCCCCAGTAGGCCCGCGTCTCCTTGCGGCCCGGAGACGCCATGCCCGCAGTGGCAACCGTGCGCAAGTGGTGGCGTGTTTCTGGCGCCGGCGACCTTCCAGTTCGTACTCCCTCAGATGCGCGGCAGGGTCCAGCCGGTGGTCCACCGCCCCAACGAGATCACATTGACCCCACCTGTGCCTCCCCCGCGCGGCCCTGTCCTTTCCTGTTGACGGTTCCTGTGTCATCGAGGTGTATCTCTACAAGAAGGGACGAGACGATGAAAACCATGCATCGCCTGACAGTTGTCGCCGTTATATTGACGGTCGTGATGATCGTGGCCGGACTGACCCTGGCCGCCGACAAGCCGGCCAAGGAGACCACGGACAAGCCTGCATGCAGTGCTAGCTGCACCGCCACCTGTCCGGGGGCGACTGCCGCGAGCGACGCCCCGACCGCCGCAGCCGAGGCGCAGCCCACCAAAGCGACCGACGCCCCTGCGGCCACCGCAGCGGCGGATCCTCCCACCTGTCCTGCCCAGCAGGATGGGATGTGCTCACCTGAGCACCGCTCGCAGATGCAGAAGGACGGGACGTGCTCCGCCGAGCATTGTGCGCAGATGCAGAAGGACGGCACGTGTGCGGCCGAGCACTGCACGCAGATGCAGAAGGATGGGAAGGGCACGGCCGAGCATTGCGCACAGATGAAAACAGATGGCAAGTGCTCGGCCGAGCACTGCGCACAGATGAAGCAAAACGGCGAGGTGTCCGGCGCGAAGTAGACCAGCCCGGAATCTTCCCTCGACACAGGGCGCCCTCCATTCGGGGGGCGTCCTTTTCGCGCTCCGGCTCATGACGTCGGCGGCCAACGTCGACGAGTACCACCTGCCCGCCGCCTTCGCGACCCGCATCGCCGCAAGCTGGCGCGTCGGACTATCGCGTGAGCGCGGGCGGTCCGAGATTGCAGCGAGTTCCTCGTGTGCGGGAGCGGTGCCTCGCGCGGTGGGTGCATGGAACGATGCCCGCAAATAGGCGTCTGGATGTTGGACGGTCGCGCGGTCAATAGTGATTCAGCGAATGAAACAATTCTGAACGACATCTTCCGCGTCCGGAGCGATCCGCGCGACTATCCGGACCAGGACACGGGTTGCACCCCGGAACTGGTGGCTGACCCGTGTCGCTGGTCCGGATTTGCCTGTCTGACGGCCTACGCAGCCGTCATTTCACGAGCTGCAGCTTGCGCACCGTGGTGTAGCCCGGAGCGATGAGCCGCGCCAGGTAGGTGCCGCTGGCGACGCCGTCGCCGCCGTCACTGTGCCCGTCCCACACCGCCTCATGTCGGCCGGCGGGCAGATCCTCGCTGAGCAGGCGGCGGACCAGCCGACCGCGCAGATCGAAGATCTCGAGCCGGACGCGACCCGCGAGCGCCAGATCGAAGGCGATTCGCGTGCTCGGATTGAACGGGTTGGGAGAGATGCCGCGCAACGCCGTCACCGTCGGGGTGTCCACCGTGGGCACCGGCGTGGACACCTCGTCGAAGGTCAGCTCGTAATGCGCGCCATTCGCGCCATCGGCCGCGCCGACCCTCCAGACAGCCAGGCAGTAGTAGCCGGTCTGGGGGACGTCGACGATCATCGTCTCGTCGGCACCGGCGCCGGCGATCCAGACCTGACCGACGATGCCGGCCGAGGCCGACTTGGCATGGAAAGGCAGCTGGCCGCGATGCAGCGTCAGACCCCAGTCGACGGGCGCGTTGTCGGTCTGGTGCAGCGTGATCTCCCGCAGGCCCGCCTGCAGCCAGATCTCGTGCAGGGCGATGGTCTTGCCCACGGTGAGGCCGAAGGAGCCGTAGGTCCCCGCCGGATCGGTGTCCAGCCAGTGCGAGGATACCGTCTGCGCGCTGTAGTCCTCGGTGCCGGAGAGACCAAGCACGCCGACGTCGAACTGTCGCGGCGACGTCGCCCGGAAGTTCACCAGCAGGTAGTCGGACTCCCCCGGACCCCACACCGACACCGCCTGGGCGATGGTGAAGCCATTCAGCACCGAGTCGATCTTCTCGTGCAGGCGCAGGTCGACGTCGCTGGTGTCGCCCGGCATCGCCGCGACGGCGAGCCACTGCGCCTCGTCGCCCGCCGGCGCGGGTACGGGGGTGCGCAGCCCGTCGCAATTGTACCAGGTCGGATCCGTGTTCCAGGCCCAGACTGCCGGGAAGCCGCCCGTGGGATCGGGCGGGGCCGGGCGCACGATCGCCGCGGAGGCGGCCAGGGCCAGCGGCGACCAGACGTACTGCTTGCCCATGGCGTTGTTCGTCTCGTCGCCCTCGACCACGGTGTTGCCCGAGTCCGGGAACATGGAAAGCGTGTGGCGGCCGCCGCTCACGGTCTGCGGGTAGGGGTAGTTGCGGATGCGGTCGGTGAAGCCGGCGAGCTGGCTGATCTGCTCGCCCAGTAGCGTCGAGCCGTCCAGGTAGGTCATGCTGTCGAAGAAGCTGGCCGCGCCAGCGTCCTGGTTGCGGAACTGGACGTTGATGTAGGTGGTCGCGGCACCGCCGACGAGGCCAAACGGCAGCGGCGTCGACGTCGGGGTGCCCGGTGCGCCGCTGGTCGGCACCAGGGGGGCGTACCAGCCGCCGCTGGTCAGCGGCACGAGGTCGGCCGGCCGCGTACGGGCGTACACCGTCGCCAGGAAGTGGCCCGACTGGCCCGCCGGGATGTCCCGCGGGTCCTGCCAGACGATCAGGCCCTGGGTGGCGCCGCCGTAGGTGAAGTCGATCTTGGCGAAGCCCGTGGCGTCGGTGACCGTGAGATTGTCCTCGTCGTCGAGGCCGGCATGGACGACACCGGCGTGCATGACCTTCATGCGCACCGGTCCGACTATCGGGTCGACCTGCATCGTCACCGTGCCGTAGTTGGTGCCGCCACCGCCGGGCAGCGTGAAGTGCCGCAGCGCGAGCGGCTCGTTCGGGCTGACCAGCACGCTGACATCACTGTCGGTGGCCAGCGAGGTGCTGGCGATGCGGCGAATCTGGAAGCCGTAGCCGTCGAAGGCGAAGTTGATGACCCCGACGTCCATGACCGACTCGGTGGTCTGACTGTTGTTGGAGAAGACGGCTTCGACGCAGCCGGCCGGCCGGTAGGTGGCGGCCTCGGTGTCGAAGTAGCCGAAACCGCTGGTCGGACTGCTGAGGTGGGTGTGCAGCCGCAGGTCGAAGTCGGAGGCGTCGTCGTCGGCGACCATGACCGCACCGACGAAGGTGTCGGAACCGAGTCCATAGGCGAAGCCGTCGCAGTTCGGCGCCGAGAGCAGGCCATGGGTGAAGCCGCCCCAGGCGTCGGGCGGGCGCTGGCGCGTGGTCCAGCTGCCGTTGCTCTGTAGCGTGAACGGATACCAGACGAACTGCCGCGAGTAGATGTTGTCCTCCTCGTCCGCCTCGGGCATCTGTTCGTAGGCGTCGGCCCACATCTTGAGCGCGTGGCGGCCGCCGCGGACCGCCCACGGGCCCACGTTCAGGAAGGCCCGGTCCACGAAGCCCTCGAGGGGATAGATGGTCGTGTACCAGGCCAGCGCTCCGTCCTCCCAGAAGTTGAGGCGCAGGTTCGGGCTGGTGGTCAGCTCGCCCGTGTTTTTGACGCGGATGTTGAAGTAGGTGTCGCCGTTGCCGAGGAGCACCACGGGCAGGGGCGCCGAGACGGCCGTGGCGTCGCCGGTCAGGCGCGGCACGATGGGATAGGGCCAGGTGCCGGCGTTGGCCTCGATGTCGGCCGCGATGTAGGCGCGGATGGTGACCGGGCCGAAGGCGGTGTCGGCACCGCCGTTGCCGGCGCGGTCGACGGCGCGCACCGTGAACCAGTACACGCCGGGGGCGAGGTCGTCGGAGGTCCAGCTCGTGGCCGTCGTCTCGACCACCGTGTCCGGCGTCTGGGGCGCGTTGGCGCTCACGCGCACACTGTAGCCGGCGACGCCGGAAAAGGCGTCCCAGGACGCGTTCCAGACGAGGTCCACGGTACCGTCGGGCGAATCGCCGGAGGTGACGTGGCTGGTCGAGGTCAGACCGCTGAGCGCCGACGGTGGGTCGTTGTCGAGGTTCGTGAAACGCGCGTTGGTCGCCGCCATCCAGACCGCGTCCGCCGACTCCGGGTAACGGTCGCGCAGGTCTCTGATGAGCTGGCGGGAGGTGACCGGGTCATCGCCGGCCTGGGTCATGAGCACGCGTTGCGCCGACCAGGTGACGGCGTCCTGGCCGCCGGGCAGGCCGTTGGGGTCCGTCTCGTTGGCGCTGTCGACGATGTCCTGCAGGAAGGCGGCGATCATGCCCTCGGTGAGGTCGGCGTTGTCGAAGTCGTCGATGTGCTGCCAGTTGCACTGTAACACCGATTCGAAGTCGTAGTCGAAGATCGGCGAGAAGCCGTAGAGCGCCGGCCAGGTCGTGGTCATCGCGTTGGACATCCAGTCGGGGAAGCCCTCCTGGATGGCGTCGCCGCCGGTCTCCTCGCACCAGGGGCAGTGCCGGCAATCCTCGCCCGGCTCGTCGCAGCGGCCGCCCGCATTGCAGTAGTCCGAGCCGTTCGTCTCGGTGTAGAACCGCTGCCAGTGGTGTCCGTACTCGTGGCAAATGGTGCTCTCGTACCACTGCTTGAAGGCGGGGATGTAGATGGTCCCCCAGAACGGCGTGTAATGCGGCCAGTCGCCGTCAGGCCAGGAAATGGTCACCTGGTCGAGGCCGCCGTACCCGTTGTCGTTCATCCAGCGCCAGCCCCGCGTGGCCGAGGCCAGCAGGTTCAGCCCCGGGTAGTGGGACTCGGATCCCGGGTGGCGGGTCCCGAAGTTGATCACGTCGCCGGTGAAGTCGTCGCGAGTGGGCGTGTGCCAGGCGTAGGTGGTGTTCCAGACGCTCGGATAGACCAGGTCGATCTGGGAATTGGCGGCGAGGAACTCGACGTAGATGTCGGGATCCTCGGAACCATAGTACCAGAACGTGATGTCGTACCAGCCGTCGGGTCCGAGCGAGGTCTGCGCCAGCAGATCGTCCCATTCCCAGTCCTCGTCGTAGACGTTGATCGTGACGCCGTCGGCGCCCATCGTGCGGCCGTCGCCCTGGTAGTCGCCGCTCGAGTCGACGGAGTTCCGGTCGTAGATGAAGCGGCCGTGGACGCGGATGGTGCGCCCGGTGGTCGCGGGATCGGTCGGCGCCTTGCGGAGGTCGCGCACGTTGGCGCGGACGATGGCGGCTGGTTCGGGGCGCGCGTAGGCGTCGCTGGGGGTCACGGCGGGCCCCAGATCGCTACCGACGATCAGCTCGGCGTCGGCTCCCCCGAGGGCGGAGTCCAGGCCTTGCGGCAGGAGACTGAAGCTCTGCACCGCCGAGCGGCCGCCGATCTGCAGCGAGATCTCGATGGGTTGTGACGGGTCGTTGCACATGAGCTGGACCGGATAGGTGACCGGCTGCAAGCCCTGCAGGTAGATGCTCTCCGGCAGCGGGAAGCTGACGATGTCCCAGGCGAGGCCGCCATCGGGCGTTTGGCTGGTGCGCAGTTCGGGCGCCGTGGCCAGGAGCGTGTTCGCGCTCGTGACCTCGAGATCGAAGTTGAAGGCCTGGCCCACCACGGGCAGGGCGCCGTCGGGTACGGTCAGGTGGATGCGCACGTCGGGGCCCACGTCGGCCAGGGCCGGCGCGGCGAGCGCCAGCGCCAGCGCCAGCGCCAGGACGAGGACGCCTGCCGGCGCGCGGTGGCGGCGGGATTGGGCGGTTCTCATGTCATGACTCCTTTTAGCGCTTGTCGCCGGCAGCCGCCGGGGCACCGAGGCCGGTGTCGACGGCCAGGCGCGTGCGCGCGGCCGTCAGGATCTGGTCGAGTTCGGTGACGGCCGCCGCATCCTCGCGCTCGTGGGCCAGCCGTAGCTGGATGCTCAGCAGGTCGATCTCGAGCTGGAGCTTGAGCGCCGCGATCTCGTGTTGCGCCGCGGCGGCGGCCTCGCTGCTGGTGGCGGCGCCATAGCGCGCCGTCAGCTCGGTCAGGCGGATCCGGAAGGTGTCGCGCAGGTCGGCGACCTCGCGTTCCAGCGGGGTGGCCGCCGGGCTCACGGTCACGACGGCCGAGTCGGCCGGCGCCGTTGCGATCTGGTCGACCGCGGCGTTGGCGGTGCCATGGAGACAAGCGGTGGCGACGAGAGCCGCCAACGGGATCCAGCGTGTCCAGTTCTGCATGAATATCCTCCAGTCTAATAATGACTTGTGGTGCAAGACGGCGGCGCGTGGCGCGCCTGGCTTTCCAGGTGTCATAGGGATTAACGCAGGATCGCGTCGCAGAGTATCACGACGATCGAGAATTTCGACGGAATCGGGCTCGTTTCAGCCTTCAGATCCCCGTGCCCGCCATATATTCGTCCGCTGTGGAATCCAAGGACTTCCGAGATCGGGCCGATGCGCTCATCTGCTCGTCGTCCGGAGCTATAAGTCGCCACTACTGGCTCCCTATATCTCGTCTACAACATTGAATTGAGATTTCTTGTCAGAAATAAGGAAATTTCTAACTGCTTGTTCTACGGCACGGACGAATCAATGGGAGGGACAGGTACCCCGGAGGCACGCCTCCGGGGTACCGCAGGTACGGATGCAAGGGTCTACTTCAGTAACAGGATCTTCGTCGATTCGGTCTCGCCGCCGGCACGGATTCGGGCCACATACGTGCCGGACGGCAGGGTCCTCGGCGCGAATGTGACGTCGTGGGGGCCGGCTGCGAGCCGCGCGCGCAGCACATCGGCGACCCAGCGTCCCGCGAGGTCGAACACGTCGACGACAACATCCGCTTCCGCATTCAGGCTGAATTCAAGCACTGCCTTCGGGTTGAACGGATTGGGCTTCACGCCGTGCAGAGTGATCAATCTCGCGGTCGGAATCGCGCCTTCGTCCGGTGTAGCAACGATGTTCGTGGCTTCGATCGGTACGCTCTCGTTGCCTAGGGCATCGACGATGGACACCCGGTAATAGGTCGCCGGCCAACCCGGACGCCGTGTGTCCGTGTAGGTAATGGCGGTTCCAGGCAGAACCGCGAGGCGTGTACCAAGGCTCGGCAGGAAGTGTTCGACCGGACCACCGTAGATGACGACTTGCGCGATATCGTCGAGGACATGGGGGAATGCAAGCTGAGCGGGACCAGCGTTGATCACGACACTGAGTGCGAATGGCGGTATCGGGGGCGCGCCGCCCGGCATTCCGACGATCTCGAAATCATCGATGTACCACCCGGCTCCCTGTACCGATGGATAACTAGACCTAAAACAAGCGCGTTTCACGACGCGAGATTGGCGGCATTTCGCGACTGGCCAAAGTCACACTCACCCTATGCCGGCTTGCAACTTCGCCGACTACCGTTGCTTTGATCACTTGCCTCGACACTGCCTTCCCGTTTCTTGATCGCCTGCGGCCTCGGCTCCACCCCCCGCTAATAAAGCGATGGCTTCGTCAACAGCGACAAGGAATTCGCAAGGCATCAACACCGCGGAGAAACACCTGCTGCCACGGGTTCCACGACAACAGTCGGTAGACGATTCGCCGCCCACCGCGAATAATCTGGCACGGTAACATCATGAAGCTGTTCAAGAACGTTCTGAACTCCATCCGCAGTACAGCCTGTTTCTCAGCAGCGTGCTTTGCCGCCCAACGTCCTTGCTCTGGCAAGCGCAACGCAAACCATGCCTTCAGCGTCCAAGCCAAAGACGCCATCACCATGTAGGCCCAGTTGGCGACCAGGCTATTGACCGGCAACCGAAACGCCCGCACGCCGTTCTTAAGCTGTTCGATCAGATTCTCCTGGTTGCAGCGGTCATTCGCCAGAAACACGATTTCCGACGCTGGCGTGAGCTCGTCGTTGGTGATGTAGAAAAAGTACCGGATCTGCTCGAAGAGGGCGTGTTCACCTTTTTCTACCGATAGATTCTTGCGGACCACGACAATTCGGTATGCCTGCGCACATGCGGTGGGACGATACGGGAACTCCGCCACATCCTCGCATTGCAGTTTGATGTTCTCGAATTCGCGCGCTCGCACGACATCTTCCTTCACGTTGCGTGGTCGCCGTCGTGGCGCTGTCTTGACCACGTGCTTCACTGGTCGCTGCAGGCGAGACCAGGCCTCTTCCGGCAGGTCATCTGCCCATTCGACGAGGTGGCGCCCAGCGTCGATGCCGAAGACGAAACGCACGCCTTGCGAGTGCCAGCGATCGAGATGTGAGGTCTGGCTGAAGTCCGTGTCGCCACGCATCAGGATTCGGCGGAATCCAGCTTCACGACACAATCCGATGGATTGATCGAGTCGCGCCGCCGCTCCTTCATGAGAAGGGCGGTTGCCACTGCGGTTTACCAGAAACAGTGGCTCACCGGTGTTGGCTAAGGAGACAACCAACGGATGGTAGCCCCAGTCGCCTTTGTAGGAAATATCCATGCCCTGTTTGCACTCGCCGGTGGTTGGAGCCAATGTGCCGTCCGCCTCCAGGATCGCCTCTTCAAAAAACGCCGACGGCTGTTGTCTCCAGATCCTCTGCCGTGTCCGATTGATCACGTCCATTAGCGTCTCGACGTCGCTGGGCCGGAACCTCCGACAAAAGTCGCCGGCTGTCGTCGGATCTGGAATGCTGAGCGCTCCCAGTGCGTCCAGATAGACCTCATCGTTGCGGCGGATTTCGATGTCTTCGAGACGTTGGCCGCCGCACAGGATGTTGTAGGCGATGTTGAGAACGTGGTCAGATTCGTGATATGGCAGGTGGGATCGTAGAAGGTGAAGTTGCCCATCGATTCCGCCAATCAGTCCGCTGTGTTGTGCCAGGCTATGGATGGCGCCGATCCCGCCGTACGCGATGCCGCGAATTCGGTCGCTGTGTTCGTAGTGAATGTTGGTCGCCTTGAACATCGGTTCCGGCTGGTCGCACCAGTTGCGCCGTCTAAGCCGGCGGCCAATTCTGCGCTTGCAATCGGCCTCACGATTGTGTTTAATCTTGCTCACTCGAAATGCCCTCCCGGCGACTGGGTTGTAGTTTGTCCTACCTCCCTTATAGCAGCTTGTGGCGGGCATTTCGAGCATCTTCGCTACTCTTCAAGTAATATATCGCGCTTGTTTGAGGGCTAGTACTCGATGAGACGCAGATCCGCGACCTCAAGTTGTTCAGGTTGGCAGAGAATCTGAGCGCCATCGTCGTCAGCGAGGACGTCAAGGAAGAGATCGAACGAAGGGGAATCGCGGGTATCTTCTTTTACAAGAGTGGCGAGTGGTCGGGTTGATCCACGAGCTCCCTACCACGTGGAAACCTGCGTGGCGGCTGTCAATTTCATGATATCATGCTGCAGCGACGTTTCGTCAATCGCACCTTGCGATCGGCCCGGCGGCCGACAGGGTGAGGCCGTGGTAAAGCGCTCATCACCATCGCCATGATACGCCGCACCCGCCGCCAGCAGCCGCCCATCCGGCAGGAGCGCGAGGTCGAGCGTTTCGCTAGTGCCGGAAAACCCGTCGTCACGACGCCGAAGTCGCCGAACCAGGAATCGTAGAGTCCGTCGACGAGGTGGGCGACCGTCTCCACCATGCGGCGCGTGCCGCAGGATGGGCACAGGTCACGGACCTTGCAACTGAAGGGGCGATGTGTTCGTGATCGACGACATTACCTTCACGGGCGCGTACGGTCCGTTCGGCGGCGCGGTGCGGATCTTCGACTGGTCCTACGTCGAGGTGCGACGTTGCGTGCTGCGTGGCAACCGCTCGCAGTCCGTGGGCGGTGGCATCGCTGCGGGCGTCGCGTTTCCCCAAGTTGCGGGAAACGTGGCGGTCGACCCCCTGCTCTGCGATCCCGACGCCGGCGACTTCCACCTGCATGCCGACTCCCCGTGCCTCGCCGACTGCGGCGTGATCGGGGCCTGGCCGGTGGGGTGTGGGGTGGTGCGGGTGGAGACGACGGCCTGGGGTGCGATCAAGGCGATGTTCGACTGAAGACGGTAGAGCCATTTCCCCGGCGAAGCGCCGGGGGTGTTCTGTCGTTTCCCGCGAAACGCTATAAGCATATAAAATACAACAGATTGCGCCATTGGTGCCGGCGCCACTGGAGCCGACCATCGCCCCGCAGCTGCGCGGCGACCCGGTCGAAACGCAAGGGCCGCGGACCGTGATCAACATTGCGGATTTTTAATCTCCGCTATTCAATGGGATCATCTCAGAGTAAGAAAGGACGCTGCCTTGGACGATCCCGACCGTACGCTTCCGCCAGATCCCGATCGCACCCGCGCCACCGACGAAGCAGCCGTACCTGGCGGCCCGCGCTTGCCGGCGAAAGTGGGGCGCTACCGTCCCCTGCGCATCCTGGTGCAGGGCGGCATGGGTGTGGTCTACGAGGCGGAGCAGGAGGAGCCGCGTCGCCGCGTGGCGCTCAAGGTGATCCGCCCCGAGCTGGCGACGGAAGACTTGCGCCGCCGTTTCGCGCACGAGTCGGTCTTCCTGGGCCGGCTGCAGCATCCCGGCATCGCCCAGGTCTACGAGGCCGGCACCGCGGACACGCCCGATGGCCCGGTGCCGTTCATCGCCATGGAGCTGATCGAGGGCTTGCCCCTGAACACCTGGGCGCGGACCACCGACCCCGATCGAAGCACCCGCATCGAGCTGATGATCCGGCTCTGCGACGCCGTGTAGCACGCCCATCAGCGCGGCCTCATCCATCGCGACCTCAAGCCCGGCAACGTGCTCGTTGATGGCAGTGGTCGCCCGCGCGTGAAGGCGGGCGCCGACAAGCGCGTCGCGCGGGTCCGCGATGAACTGAAGACGGCGATCGCCGCGCGGTGATCCGCGGCGGTGCGCAAGAAGCAAGAGAAAGGCAAGACATGAACCTCCAGAACGCGCGCACCCTGATCACCGGCGCGATGCTCATGGCCCGTGAAGTGGTCCCGCATTTCATCAAGCAGAATCATGGCCACCTGCTGAACATCTCGTCGACCAGCGGCCTGAGCGGCGGCAAGCTCAGCACAGCCTACAGCGGTTCGAAGTTCGCCCTGCGTGGCATGACCGAGTGCTGGCGTGCCGAGCTGCGTCCTCACAACATCCGCGTGACGCTCGTCAATCCCAGCGAGGTGCAGACACCGTTCTTCACCAAGATGGGCCGCGAGCAGGTCCTGTCGGACAAGAAACTGCGCCCGAGCGAGATCGCCGATGCCATCGTGGGCGCCGTGGAGATCGACGACCGCGGCTTCATCCCCGAGTTCTCGGTCTTCGCCACGAATCCGTTCTAGAGATCGTCCCGAAGTTTGGCGTGCGACCGGGTATAGGCAAACAGACCACGTTTCCGAAACCCCTCTCCCCCATGGCGCCAGTTCTCTGGCTCGATTCGACCACACCTTCGCCGCGCCTTCGCATGAGATTCGCCTGTGAACCTCTCGATGCTTCCGCCAATCCTCCGGGACCTTCTTTCGCGTCTCGCCCCGAGATTTCAGAGCGGCAAGCCGCGCCAGGCGACGGGCAACTCGATGTCGCGCGCGCCGACGAAGCTGGCCAGCTCGCGCAGGCTCCCGGCGAGACCTCTCTCGAGGCGGTCGTCACGAAGGGCCCTGTGCTCGAGGTGAATGGCGCCGATAGTCAAACGGCCGCGCGCGCGATCGAGGCGGGGATCGAGACGGCCGACGAGCCGTCCCTCGTGCAGGATGGGCAGCACATAGTAGCCAAAGTTGCGCCTGGCCGGCGGCGTGTAGATCTCGATGCGGTAGCGAAAGTCCAGCAGTTCCTCGGCGCGCCGGCGCTGCCAGAGCAGCGAGTCGAAGGGGCAGATCAGCGTGGTCCCACGGGGCGCGGGCAGGCCGAAGCCGGCGTCGAGATGCTCGGGCAACGCGTAGGCCGTGCCGGCCAGGCCGGGCACTTCGACCGCGACGATGCGCTTCGTTTTGACCAGGCGCGCGAGCACGGCCGTGCGCTCGGCGGCCTTGAGCCGCGGCGCGGATAGGTAGTGGTCGAGATGCCGCGCCGTGGCGACGCCGTTGCCGGCCAGACCGATCAGGGCCCAGCTGTCCTCGTGGGCGCGCCGGCTCGCCGTCGGGCCGGGCGGATAGACGCGCTCGGCGAGATCGTAGACGCGCCGGAAGTGCCGCCGCTCACGCACGGCCAGCTTGCCCTCGCGCCAGAGCAGCTCCAGGGCCATCTTCGCGTCCTTCCAGCCCCACCAGCCACCGCTGCGCTTCTCACCATCGCCCTCGAAGTCGGCACTCTCCAGCGGGCCCTCGTCGCGGATCCGGCGCAGGACGCGCCGCTTCACGGTCGCGGGCTGGTGCATGCGCGCCCACCACTTGCCCGCGGGATCCCAGTCGCGCATGAAGCGTCGGCTGAGCGGCAGGCTCGCCGTCGGCAGGATGCTCGCCTCGTGCCCCCAGAACTCGTAGGCACAACCATCGCGGTAGACCCAGCGGTCCAGCGTGGCCGGCGCGAAGTGCCCATAGCGGCTCCAGAGCGTGAGCAGATGCGCGCGCGCCACCGCGTTGACGCTGTCGAGCTGCAACGCCCCACAGCGAGCCAGATGGTCGACGAACTGCACGCGCGTGAGACGACGGCCCCGGGGCCTGAGCAGCCCCTGGCGGGCCAGCCAGAGCCGGACCACGTGCTCGCGCTCGATGCAGGGAAGGGCTTTCGACATGGGCGGAGGCTAGCAGGTCATGGCGGATGCGAAAAGCACTGGGCGCCCGTGCAGATCCATCGCGTGCCCGATCGACGGCTGCGCGGGGCATGCCCCCGCGCGCCTGCCCGGCCCCAGCCAACAGGTGCAAATCAGCACCGGCCACCTCGTCCCAGGCACCGACGTGTTCGTTTGGCAACCGTGGTGCGTATCCCATATGGCATGGCATGAACCCAGGGGCTGCACACCCCCGATCTCGTCGGTGAAACGGAGTCGAAAATCATGAATAGAGAACGTCAATCTGGATTCAATCGAGGCTTCCCCATCGTGCTGGTCTACGTCGCGCTACTGGGAATCCGGTGCTATCCGGCCCACGCAAACCCGGGCGATCTCGACCCGTCCTTCGGCGGATTCAGCCACGACGGTATCGCCACCCAGTATGGCTATCCGATGGACAGTTACGATCGACGCGGCATGGCCGTCCAGCCGGACGGAAAGGTCGTCACGGCCGGATACACGGGGCAGGGAATCCTCGTGATGCGCTTTCTGCCGAACGGATTCCCCGATCCCACCTTTGGCGACTCCGGCGTCGCGATGCTCCAACACGCCACGATCCAGACGCGAGCGACCTGCGTCGCCTTGCAGAGCGATGGGAAGATCGTCGTGGCCGGCTGGGCCGACACGAACCCGGCCAACTACATGCTGGCCCGCCTCCTGCCGAATGGCCAGCTCGACGCGTCATTCGGTTCGGGCTTTGTGTTCACCGACTTCTCCAACGACACCGACCAGGCTTACGGCGTCGTCATCCAGGCCGACGGCAAGATCATCGCCGCCGGACGCTCCCTCGTCGGCGGCGACTACGACTTCTCGGCCGCGCGCTACAACCCCGACGGCTCGCTCGACACCAGTTTCAATTTGGATGGCCGCATCACGTTCGGCTACGGTGCCGGCGGGGACGATGCCAACGAAGCCTGCTATGCCATCGCCCTCGATGGCAGTGGACGGCTCGTCATGGCGGGTGGCAGTACCGACGGCTCCATCTCCAACCAGTTCAAGGTCGCCCGCCTGACCACGGCTGGCGTTCTCGATCCGACCTTCAACGGGACCGGCAAGTTGCACTTCGGCATGGGCGAGTACCATTCGGCCGCGAATGCCGTGGCGATCACCTGGGATGGGAAGATCGTCGTCGCTGGGTCCTACTACTTCCACTCGCCGTTCCCCGGCCAGAATCAGGGATACGTCGCGCGGATCTTGCCATATGGTGCGTTGGACAGTTCGCTGGACGGAGACGGCAAGGCGACGGTGCTCGACGCCCTGTACATCTGGGGCGTCATCGCGCAACCCGACGGCAAGATCGTGGTACTGGGAAACATCGCCGACTCGGCGAGCGAGTCCACGATCTACCTCGTAGGCCTCAACTACGACGGTTCTCACGACGTGACCTTTGGTTCCTCCAATGGCGAAGTCGCCTTTGCCCTCGGCGGCTACTGCGCGGGCGATGCCCTTGCGCGTCAACCTGACGGACGCTTGCTCATCTACGGCGCCCAGGGCCAGAACCACGTGCTGATACGAATCTGGCCCGACGCCAGACTCGACACCGACGGGACGCAGGCCGTCGGGTTCGACATGCCTGGTTTTGGCGTCGGGACCTACGCGATCGGGAACGGACAGGCAGTACAAACCGACGGCAAGATCATCGTCGCGGGCACCGTCTACGGCTTCCTGGAACCGGCGGCCGATTTCGGCCTCGCGCGCGCTGACCCGAGCGGGTCGCCCGACGACTCCTTCGGCACTCACGGCCGGGCCACGTTCCCGTTCGACCAGGACGACTTCGGCGCCTGCGTCGCGCTGCAGGACGACGGCAAGATCGTCATGGCCGGCGACACCCAGACCGGGTCGGATCGCGATTTCATGGTCGTGCGCTTCAACGCCGACGGCAGCATCGACGGGTCGTTCGGATTCCTCGGCGTCGCCATGCTCGATTTCCTGGGCGGCGACGACTACGGGCGCGCCGTGGCCATCGCGCCGGACGGGAAGATCGTCGTCGCCGGTACGGTCTTCAATGGTGTCCGCAACGTCTTCGGGGTCGCACGGTTCAACAGCAATGGCACGCCCGATACCACGTTCGATCTCGACGGCAAGCAGCTGGTCGAATTCTCGATCGGGCCGACGCACTGGGCATCGAGCGTTGCCGTGCTACCGGATGGGAGAATCCTCGAAGGCGGATCTGTCGGCGGTGATTTCGCGCTGCTGCGTCTGAACGTCAACGGCAGCCTCGACACCACCTTCGGCAGCGCCTTCGGTGGATCCGGCCACCGCACCTACGATTTCGGCGGCGACGACTACCTGAACGCGCTCACGCTGGGTCCGGGCAATTCGATCTACGCGGCCGGGAGCCGGACGATCGGCGGTCATTCGGTCTTCGCGCTGCTGCAGCTTCCGCAACATGGTGGGCCGCCGGTCTGCTTCCCCAACCCCTGCCCCTGGCCGGACGGACAGGCGATCGTCGACTGGGGTGCGAGCCTAGATGCCGCGGCTTATGCGATCGACCTGCGCGACGATGGCCAGGTGCTCGCCGGCGGCATCGCCGGAGCCAACCTCGCGTGGGCCCAGGTCAGCGCGTCGTCGACGCCCGTGCCGATCTACGCGACGGCGTCCTTCCCGGGCACCAGCGACACGGCCACCGGCATCAGCTTCACGAACGACGGCAAGGTCATCGCGACGGGCTACTACAACTGGAATGGTGCCAAGGCCATGGCTCTGGCTCGCTTCTACACGACAGGCGGTGAGGTTGGAGTCGAGGACGGTGACGTGGCCGTGAATCCCGGCAGCTTGCGGCGCATATCGACCTATCCGAACCCCACCACCGGACGCGCGACGATCGCCTTCGATTTGCCGGGCGGCGCGCGCACGACCGTCTCGATCTACGATCTCGCCGGACACCGCGTGCGCATGCTCTTCGATGAACCGCTCCCCGCTGGTCGGCACGAGATGGTGTGGGACACGAATGACCGACGCGGGCGACCCGTCGCGGCCGGGATCTACCTGGTCCGTGTCGATTCCGGTGCACGGCACGTGGAGCAGAAAGTCATGGTGCTCAGCCGCTGAAACGAGTCGAGATGAACGTCGAATGGGCACGGGCGGACCAGGGGCCGGACACCGCGACGGCACCGAGGCCGGGCGCTGGGGCGACGTCAAGGGGCTGTTCCGCTGACCAGCCCCGCGCGGTGCGCCGCGCGCTTCACCGGATCGCGGCGGGGTCTGTATCGCGCGATCCCGCCGTTTGCTGTAGACTTTGCAAGGCGTCTCAGGTGGCCGAAACATGCCGCCGGACCACTCCGAATCAGGCGCGAGGAGTTGCCCGATGGAGTTGCGCAGCTTCGAGGCCATCATGCGGGCCTTGAACGAGAACGGTGTTCGATACGTACTGGTGGGTGGCATGGCTGTCGTGGCCCATGGGCACGGTCGCATGACCCACGACGTCGACCTCGTGATTCAACTCGAGCGGGAGAACATCCTGCGCGCGTTCGCCGCACTGTCCGGTCTAGGCTACCAGCCGCGCATTCCCGTGACAGCCGAGGCATTCGCCGATCCCGGCAATCGCCGCCGCTGGATCGACGAGAAGGACATGACGGTGTTAAGTCTCTACTCCGATCGCTACCGCACGACTCTGGTCGACATCTTCGTTCACGAGCCATTCGATTTCGACGACGTCTTCGCTCACGCCCATACCACCGACGTCGAGGGCATCACCGTGCGCTTCGTCGACCTGCGGACGTTGATCCGAATGAAGGAAGCCGCCGGTCGCCCGATCGACCTCGACGACGTCCACCACCTGAAGCTGCTCCAGGAAGACAACGCTACCGGTGGGGGGCACCCGTGACCGTCCCGGGCAGCTGGCGCATTCCCGACGATGCCGAAGATTGGCAATGTGACTGGGAAAGCGCCCGGCGATTCCAGCTCCGATACTTCCGCAGCCTACCACTGGTCGACAAGATCCGGGCCGTCGAGGAGATGTGTCGTTTGGCCCGCCTACTGCACCCCGCGAAGTCCGACGCTGGTGACCAACGGACCAGCGCCGCCACGCCCCCCCCGGACGAGCCTCGTAGCTAGCCGCAGGGCCCACGCGGCGCACCGCACGTCCCACCAGGTCGAGGCGGCCCCCCGGGCGTCCAATCCGTATCGCACGTTCCGCGATAGCCGAGGCCGTCGCGGGACGCCCGCCTCCGAGGTGCGATCCCTCGGAGGCGTAGCGTGTCCACTCGTCTACCTGGCTCTCCGCCGCCCGATCCACCTGCCTTTATCTGACCAGGGCGACGCGCGCCGAGGCCAGTCCACGGGCTGTCTCGAGGCGTAAGAAGTAGACGCCCGACGGCAGCGACCGGCCACTGTCGTCTTCACCGTGCCAGTTCATGCGGTGCTGGCCGGCCGTCCCACTGCCGCTGTCCAGGGTGCGCACGCGACGGCCGCGCAGATCGTGCACCGTCAGGCGGTACGCGCCGGCGCGGGGCAGACGGAACCGGACGGCGGTCTGCGCCGAGAACGGGTTCAGCTCGGGACTCACGACCAGACCGGCAGCAGCACCGCCCTGGGGCGTCGCCGTCGCGTTGCCCTGGTCGTAGTAGATCGTGATGGCATTCTCGTGCTCGCCGTTCGGGAACCAGGCGTGGCCGGCTACGATGACGTTGCCGGCAGGCGTGACGGCGACGTCGAAGCCGCCGTCGTTGCCGCCGTACGGGCTGGCCCAGTAGGCGGCCCATTCCTCAGTACCGTCGGGTGCATACTTGACCGTGGCGATATCGCGGTTTTGCGGCGGGAATATGGTATTGCCGGTGATGTAGATGCCACCCGAGTCGTCGATGGCGAGAGCCTCGGGTATATCGCCAGCCGTACCCACGCCATCGAAGACTGCGTGCCATAGACGCTGGCCTGCGGCGTCGTACTTGAGCGTGTGGTAGTGAGATTCGATCTCCCCGACTTGGGCGTTGGTGGTGACGACTACGTTGCCGTCGGCATCGACGGCCATGTCGCATACCTCGATGAAGTCGCCGTTCTGAGGGTGGAAAGCGTCCAGCCAGAGGAGGTCGCCGTTCGAGGAGTCGAGCTTCCAGGTAAGCGCTTCGGCATCGAATGGGCCATCCAGGGGATTGCCGGTCACGACGACGTTGCCGTCCGGCGCAACCGCGACCTTTGCGAACTCCAGCACCAAACGAACGTCGTTGGTGTACACGTGCTGCCACTGGAAGTCGCCGTCCGCCGTGACCTTGACCGTCGCGACGAAGCCGTGGGTGTTGTCGGACTCGAATCCAATCCCGGTCGTGTAGACGCTGCCGTCCGCGTCGGCAGCGATATCGACGGGGAAATCCGGACCCGCGGTTGGACCGGTCCAATCTCGTTGCCAGCGGAGTTCCCCGGTCGGCGCGTACTTCAGGATCAGGAACTTCCCGTCGCTGTGGGCCGCGACGACGATGTTTCCGGCGTCGTCACACGCCAGCTTGGGCGCAAACGAGACGTTGGTCGTACCCACGAGCGGTTGATGGTTCTCCCATTCGATCGCACCGCCGGCGTCGTACTCGACGGTCGCGACGTCGTAACCCCCGCCGTTCCAGAAATAACCGGTCACGACGACAAGTCCCGGATCCGGTACGAGCAGATCCGAGGGCACCTCATACCCCGGACCGCCGTAGGTCTCGGTCCAGTCGACGGCGCCGTCCGATTCGAAACGGCGCACGAAGAAATCATTGTGTTGGCCGCCGACCCCGCTTTCGTAGGTACGGCCCGCCACGTACAGAGGACCGGTGGGATCGCAGGCCACGAGCAGTCCCTGGTCGTCGTGATTCGTGGGCGCGTTCCAGGTATCGACCCAGGCTTCTAGCGGCGGGTTGTCGGCATCGGCAGAGGCGTGGGTGAGGAGAACGAGAAACAGGGCGGCAACGACGCGGTAGCGGAGTCGGTTCGCCGGCGGATATGGGAAAGCGCGGTTCAAGAACGTCGACATGGGTGTCTCCTGTCGTTGAGATCCGGCGACGACGATCGGGTCAACGATCGCCCGTCATCGAACCTCGAGGGCACGAGTCGGCTCGAGCCACTCCCCACGGGGGCGCGGCATCCGGCTCGCATGTCATGCACCGCATTATCGCCCGTTCTCAGCGATGCGAGATCGGAGATTCACGGATCACGCGAAAGAGTCGCGCTCTCCGCTCCCTCCCAGGCAACGACCGGCGCGGCATATCCGCCAGTGTAGGGGTCTTCGACAGGGCTCTCTCAAGACTGGCGGTGGGAAGTCTCGAGGTCACGACACCAACGCCACGAGATCACCGCTGACCAGACCCACGCGACGCTCCGCGCGCTCCACCTGATCGAGCCGATCCTCGAGGCGTCCGGTCAGCCCCACCGAGATGCGTGGCGCGCCCCAGGTGGGGTTCTCGCGCGACATGCGGCGGATCAGCTCGACAACGTCGAAGGGGATACGGGGCCTGCCTACCGCCTCTGGTCGGCTATCGAGTCGCCACCAGGTCGCCAGACCTTGCGGTGCAAAGGGGTCAACGTCTCGGGTTGGATGAGCCGCAGCGGTCGTCGCAAGCTTGCCCGGTAGGCAAAGCAGTACCCAGTAGGTCTGGTCCAGAGCCGTGAATGGTGGCCTGGGATTCGATCGCTGCAGCGCGGGAATCTACTGGCGCAGGGCGAGGTTCTCGATGACCAGGTCGCGGCGTGGGCGGCCGACGTCGCGCAGGAATTCGAGGACGATGTTTGGCATGGGTAGGAATCGGGCGTTTGAGCGACCGGTTGAGACCCACGGAATTGGTCAGCAGCGACGATCTTGAGCGTTGGCTCGTGGTATACTCGTGAGGTCATAACTCTGGTCGTGGCAATGCCGACGGGGTTTTAAGGAGGGACGATCTCGACTGGACGACTCAGTCACCGAGTTCTTCGAGCCATTCCACGTCGGCCAGGTCCTGGAGGCGTCCCGACGCCCGTTTGTTGGCGATCAGGTGGTGACGCGAGATGACGGGCACGGGAACGCCATCGAGGTCGACAACGACACGATCGGGCCAGGCGGCCGCGAACTCGACACCGTCGATCTGCGTGATCGCGTCGATTCGTAGCGGCGCGACGCCGATCTGGAAGATGAGTCCGGGTACCGTCAGGTCCGCTGGCGTGAGGTCGTGGAAGGGCGCGCCGAAATCGATCAGCGCGTCGATGATCCGCGGGGCGTTGTCCGCGTCCGGTCGGATCCAGATTTCGAGATCCTTCGTCGCGCGCACATGACCATATGTCGCCAAAGCATGCGCTCCGACGATCAGGTACTCAACGCCTTGGTCGTTCAACGCGGCTAACAGATCGATCAAATCGCGGTTCACCGCGACGACATGGCCGCACGGCCGTTCGCATTGTTGCAAGATCACCCCAATCCGTTCAATCCGAGGACCCGGATCCAGATCGCGGTCCCGCAGGCGGGCCAGGTGGCGTTGCACGTGTACGACCTGATGGGGCGCCAGGTGCGGACCCTGGTGGACGGCAACCGGGCCGCGGGCGAGTACATTGTGGCGTAGGACGGGCGCGACGGGCGCGGCGCCGCGGCCCATGGTTCTCGTCAAGTGATCGACAGTATGGCGGTCGTGGCCCCGGGTCCATGGGGTCGCGCCCCTCGCCATCCGCAAGAAGAGAATGGAGTGCATCATGCTGCTACAGCGTTACCGGGCCTGCGCCCCCGCGCTCGCCATCGTCCTGCTGAGCCTCGTCGGTGCATCGGCGGGACACGCCGTCTCGGCGGCCGTCACCGACGGCGTGCCACTCACCCTGATCTACACCACCGATATCAAGGGCAAGATCGACCCGTGCCACTGCAGCGCCCATCCGCGCGGCGGACTCGCGCCGCGGGCCACCTGGTTCAACGCGGTCTGGGACGAGGGCGTTGCCACGGTGACAGTGGATGCGGGCGACCTCTTCGGCATGCGCAACACCGGCGACCGTGACCAGACGGCGTTCCTTTGCGAGCAGACGGCTTCCTTCGGCTACGATGCCATCGGGCTCGGCGAGTTCGACCTCCACTACGGGCGTGATTTCCTGCAGCAGATGATCAAGGACCACGGGCTGCCGTTCACCTGCGCCAACGTGCGCGACGCGGCGAGCGGCGCGCTCCTGCTGCCGGAGTGGCGAATCGTCGAGCGTGGCGGGATCCGCATGGGCATCGTCAGCGTCGTCGACCCGCAGCAGAGGTTCGCCGACCTCGACGGCCCCATCACCACGATCCGGGTCGACGACCCCGCGACGACGTTGCGCGACGTGCTACCGCGCCTGCGGCAGGCGTGCGACACCGTGGTGCTGCTCAGCCATCTCGGTCAGGTCGAAACGGACGGGCTGCTGAAAGCCGTTCCTGGTATCGACGTGGCGGTGATCGGACACACCAGCCGGAGTCTCGCACTGCCGCGGTACTCCTCGGACGTCGTCGTCCTCGCAGCCGCGTTCGAGGGCCGCACGATCGGCCGGGCGGATCTGCGCCTGGATCCGGCCACCGGCAAGGTGCTAGCGACCGAGGTGCACGTGACGGACCTGGATGCGCAGATCGGGGATGACAAGGAGATGGCGCAACGGGTCGCCGCCTACGAGACGGGCCTCGGCGAGTAGCGCGCCGAGGACCAAACCCGCTTTCCGCGCGACAGGGATGCGAGCGACGAGAAGTTTCTGGGGGTCGCGGATCGCCTGATTTCGCTCTTGCCGCGCAGGCCGCTCGTCTGATCCACCTCGTCGCAGGTCGCTGGCTATGCGGTAGAGTTCCTTGCTACAAGCATAATTGACAATGTCTATCGGGTTTTGGTAGGATAGCCCATACGACTTTTCCGTCACATGGGGCCCCATGTCCAACCATCACGCGATCCGGTACCTTGCGACGCCCACGGCAATCGTGGTCGGTCTGTTTTGCCTCCTGCTTTCGGCTTCGCTTGCGCCGCCCGCCCAGGCCCAGTGCCATGACTACGGTGCGCCGGGCTCCGACCCCACCCTGATCCAATTCGACCTCTTCCCCGACAGCATCGCGGATGTCGCCATGCAGGGTGACCTGGCGTGGCTGGCGCTGTCCGACTACGGCGGTATCGCAGCGGTCGACATGACGGACCCCTTCGCACCGCAACTCGTCTCCCGACTCGCCCTGCCGGTCTTCGAAACTTACCAGATTGCGGTCAGCGGTGACGTCGCCGTGCTCAGCTACTCCAACTGGACGTCCTTCGGGTTGGTCATTGTCGACATTACCGATCCGGAGGCGCCGGAGCTGATCCTCGATTACGACGCCCCAACCGGCTGGATCTACGGAGTCGCCGTGCGGGACACGACACTCTACGCGGTCCTGCCAAATCCGGGCACGTTGCAGGTCTTCGACATTGCCGACCCCTCGGCCCCCCAAATCGTCGGACAGCTCACACTCGGCTACGGCGCGGGGTCCATCGCCTTGGACGGGGATCTGGCCCTCGTCCCCTTTGACGCCACGGTCGAAATCGTTGACATCGCAGTTGACGCGAATCCCACCCTGTTGGGTACGATCCCGATTCCCGCGCCGCCGGGCGGCGGGCCAACTGCGGCGAACTGCGTGGCGACCGCGGGAACGTGGACCGTGGTCGGCGTCGGCGGGCCCGGGCTCACCGGCGGGTTGCAAATCTTCGACACGAGCGACCCCTCCGCGCCGGTTGCCACGGGATCCGTGACCTGATGGCACCGGAGGCGCCCACGCTGCTCGGAACCTCGACCTATCCCAACGATATCCAGTGGGCTGAGCTGCATCGGGTCGGCGACAGCCTGGTCACAACCTACGATCGGCTCTATATCCAGCCGCTGCAGTGCACGTCGGTGCCGGCGGACGTCGTATCGGCGGATCACGCGAGCGACCTGGCCTTTGCGGTCGCGCCCAACCCGTTCAACCCCGGACGGCGATCCGCTTCGAACTACCCGCGGCGACCGCCGCCACGGTCGAGATCGTCGACCCCCGGGGACGGCGAGTGCGCTCGCTCGCGCTCGATGGGGACCTGTCGGCCGGCCGGCGCGAGGTGACCTGGAATGGGCGGGACGACACGGGGCGCCGGGTGGCGTCCGGGATTTACTTCTGCCGCGTGCAAGCCGGACAGGACCGGCAGGTGGTGCCGGTGACGCTGCTCAAGTAGCCGTCACCGCGCGCAAATAGGCGCGTGTCATAGCGCAGTTAGCGACGGTACGTTTTCGTAACCCGCGAGATGGAGGATTCTGAGAATTCACCGGAAGCGGCTTCTCAGCGCCCACGTAGGCGATTGATCTGCGCGATCGTCCCCGCCTAGCCCCCACGTGTGATGCTCTCCTCGTGATTCGAGACCGTTGCGGGCGTCGCGTTCCCCTACGTTAGGGGAAACGTGGCGGTCGACCCCATGCTCTGCGATCCCGATGCTGGCGACTTCCACTTGCACGCCGACTCCCCGTGCCTCGCCGATTGCGGCGTGATCGGGGCCTGGCCGGTGGAGTGTGGGGTGGTGCAGGTGGAGACGACGACCTGGGGTGCGGTCAAGGCGATGTTCGGCTGAAGACGGCGGAGCCACTTCCCCGGCGAAGCGCCGGGGGTGATCTGTCATTTTCTGCGAAACGCTATAAGCATTTAAAATACATCAGATTGCGCCAATGGCGCCGGCGCCACTGGAACCGACCATCGCCTCGCAGCTGCGTGGCGACCCGGTCGAAACGCAAGGGCCGCGGACCGTGCCGGCGGGACCGGCGGTCTGTGTCACGGCGGCGCGAGACGCGGGATCTCCTCGCGGGCACGCCCGAACAGCGGAGCACGACGGTCCAGGACCGGACCATGCATCATGCGCTGCGAGGATCCGGGCAGAATTGGGTGGACCGGTCGGCGCGCCGCCGCGTCCGTCTACCAGCGATCCAGGAGCGCTTCCCAACCCGGATAGGCGACCGCGTCGAATTCAGAAATCGGCCCGCCGATCTCCGCTGCGAGACTCCGTCGTTGTAGACCGCTCTCATGGTCGCCCCCCACATCGCAGACGCCGCGTACTTTAGGCAGCGACTCCAGCAGGAGCTCCGACTTGCCCGGCCGCCGCCGGCCGTAGATTACGACGAGCGAGCCGTCCTGTGAGCCGAGCGCGCGTGCAAGGCTGTGGCGCTCCTCGTCGCGATCCGGAATGTCGCGACGGGAAATATTCCGTCTTGACGAGCATACCAACCAGTTGGTATGCTCATCGCATGACCAGACCAACCAAACACCACCCCGAACGCGGCGACGCCCGCACCCGGCTTCTGGAAGCCGCCCGCGACGTCATTCGGGCGAAGGGCTTTGCCGCGACGACGGTGGACCAGCTCTGCAAGACCGCGGGCGTCACCAAGGGCGCGTTCTTCCACCATTTCGAGAACAAGGAGGCGCTGGGTGTGGCCGCGGCCAACTACTGGGCCGAGACCACCTCGGCGCTATTCGCCGACGCTCCCTACCACGACCACGACGATCCATACGATCGGTTGATCGGCTATGTCGATTTCCGCAAGACCATCATCGAGGGCGACCTCGCCGAGTTCACCTGCCTCGTCGGCACCATGACGCAGGAGGTGTACGACACCCATCCCGCGATTCGCGACGCCTGCGCCGCCAGCATCTTCGGCCACGCCGCCACTCTCGAACCCGACATCCGGGCGGCGATAGAGCAGCATGGCATCACCGCGGACTGGACGGCGGCCAGCCTCGCGGCCCACACCCAGGCCGTGTTGCAGGGCGCCTTCATCCTGGCCAAGGCCACCGGTGATCGCACGTTCGCGCGCGAGAGCGTCGAACACCTACGCCGCTACATCGAGATGTTGTTCGCCGCGCCCGCCGCGAGCGGACCGAAACCCTCCAAGGAAAGATAAAACCATGAGAACGCTGAAGATCATCGAGCATATCACGCTGGACGGCGTGATCCAGGCGCCCGGCGGACCGGACGAGGACGGTGACTACCCCTACGGCGGTTGGTCGGTGCCGCATCACGATCCGGCGGTCGGCGAGGCCGTCGACGTGGCGCACGGCGGACGTTTCGATCTGCTGCTCGGCCGCCACACCTACGACATCTTCGCCGGCTACTGGCCGCAGATCGAGGATAACCCCATGGCGGACCGATTGAACAGGGCGACCAAGTACGTCGCGACCCACCACCCCGGTACGCTCGCCTGGGGACCGGTCGAGGACCTCGGCGCGGACGTCGTCGCCGGTGTCCGCCGCCTCAAGGAGACGGACGGGCCCACGCTGATCGTCTGGGGCAGCTCGCAGCTGACGCCGGAGCTGCTCGAGCACGAACTGGCGGACGAGGTCGTGTTGCTCGTCTTTCCGGTCCTGCTCGGTCACGGCAAACGCATGTTTGCGGACGGGACCCCGCCCCGCGAACTAGCGCTCGTTGGCACGAAGGCCGCGGCCTCGGGCGTCATCATCAGCACCTACCGACCTGCCGGGCCGCTGCGGACCGGTTCATTCTAGGGAATGCAGGCGCAAGCCGTTGAAAGGAAGATGTTCATGAGCAACCTCATCACCTGCCTCTGGTTCGACCACGGCGAAGCCCGAAAGGCCGCCGAGTTCTACGCCGCGACGTTTCCCGAAAGCCAGGTCGACCGGGTGAACAACGCCCCGGGCGACTTTCCCGGCGGCCAGGAAGGAACCGAGTTGACCGTAGAGTTCACGGTGCTCGGACGGCGGTTCATCGGCCTCAATGGTGGCCCGAACTTCACGCCGAACGAATCGGTCAGCTTCATGGTCGTGACCGAGACCCAGGAGGAGACTGACCGCTACTGGAGCGCGATCACCAGCAACGGCGGCGCCGAGAGCGCCTGCGGCTGGTGCCGCGACCGCTGGGGCTTTTCCTGGCAGATCACGCCGCGACGGCTGCTCGAGCTGACGACGGATCCCGACCGCGACAAGGCGAAGCGCTCGTTCGCCGCGATGATGACGATGAAGAAGATCGACATCGCGGCCATCGAGGCGGCTGCGATGACACCGTAGCAGCCGGAGCTGCGATCGCAGCGCGGCGTCAGTGTTCGCGGCAAGTTCCGTGCGCAAGTTGTTCAGCACCTGCGTTGTCCAGGCCGTCTGCCCACGGTGCAGCAGGGCAGCCAGCTCGCCGGACTCGGGCTGCGGCGTCGGAATCGTCGGCGATTGGAATGCGGCCGGGGCCAGAATTGCGACCAACGTGCGCATCCTTGTCTGCTCTACGGCGCAGAGGCACCCCGTGGCGTTTCAGCATCGGCCCACACGGCGCCGGCCGCGTTCTGCGCCCTGCGTCCCCGGTTTGCTGTCCGGGGAACCCCAGCCTACACCGAGTCCTGGCGTAATGCTGTCAACGCGTCTCCGGGCCTAAGCGCACCGAGACTGCGATTGCACATGCCACCTCCGCACCCTTCTCGTCCCGGTAGGTAACCTTGAACTGGAGGCTCGTCGCCATCGCGGATTCTCCGGTGCGGTTCACGTCAGACACATACATTTCCACGGCGAGCGGTAGCTCTTCCAGGCATTCACCGTCCGTGGTGGTGGCGCAGCCCGATCCCGCCGCCGACGCCGACAACGCCGCGGACCGCCAGGCGTGGGACGTTCCAGGATTCGGTATTGCCCCCCTCGCGGCGCCCGGATATACTCGTCGCGGGTTGTATTTCCATGAATGGCCCAGTCGCTACCGGGGGGATTCCATGACACGCTGGCATGTCATCCGTTTCATGCTGCTACTCGGCTCGGGCGTAGCGATGGCGTTCGCACCCAGCGCGGGGGCGAGCGACGTGACCCGCGACTGGCCCACGATCGCCACCGACCAGTCGCGCCAGGGGGGCGACACGGTCGAGTCGGCAACGGTGATCGTCTCCATTCCCTATTTCGCCATCGGCACGACCGCGGGATATGCCGACGACTACGACGTCCCTTGCCCATCGGCATCGGCGTCGGCGGACGTCGTGTATCGCTACGAGCCTTCGGTCGATCAGGAGATCAACATCGATCTCTGTTCGTCGAGCTACAACACGAAGGTCTATGTCCTGGATGCCGCCGGCGGCGTCGTGGCATGCGACGACGACTATTATCACGAGTCGCCGTGCGGCCCCACCCGCTCGCGTGCGGAGGATGTGGCACTGCAGGCGGGGTCAACGTACTACATTGTCATCGATGGCTCGTTTGACCAGTCGGGTAACTATCACCTCGCCGTCACGAACTACCATCCGCACGTGTTCTCTCCACCGTGGTACGCGCAGCCCGAAGGGGAACCACCGCTCGAGAATGGCTACGTCGACACCTACAATGGTGGCTGCAACACGCCGGGACCGCCCCAGGCGAGCTTCCACCCCTACGATCCCGCCATGGGTTACGCGGCGTGCGTGCACGGCCAGTCGGGCTGGTATCGCAACGAGGAGGGAATCTGGCACAGCGACTTCGACTGGTACATCATCCAGATCTACGCACAGGGATCCCTGGATCTCACCCTCGAGTCAACGTCGCCGTGCTACGTGTATTGGCTCGAGCAGGGCTGGGACTGCGACAACCCCACCATTGCCGACTACGCTCTCGCCGAGCCGGGCCAGACCGCCCACTTGACGATCAGCGGGCCATACGCGTCCCAGATCACCGTGGTCGTAGTACCGACGGCCCCCGAGCCGCCTCCGGACCTCCCGGGCCAGACGTTCTCATACCTTCTCGGCATCGACGCCTGGGAGCAACCTTACCAGATGCCCATGGCCGACTACAGCTACGGCTGCGCAACCATCTCGCATCCTCGCAACGGATTCTCCACCAATATGGCCGCACTCCACGACGACTATTCGCCCGCACAGGCGTGCACGGTGTCGGCTGACGTGGCCCGCGACGGGATCTTCCAGGTCTATCTCTGGGCCGGACAGCGGTTCACAATCGGCTGGATTGACATCTGGTATCCGACGCCGTTGCCACTCGTTGATCCGCAGGATGTCGTGTGTTTCTACCTGACGACGGATGCACGCATGACGCCTGGGTCGTGCGTGTATGCTCGCTGCGGGTTGAACTCACCGTATGGTTTCACGACAACCTTCGCGGCGGAGGAGACTGGCTGGCACTATCTCATCTGCGACTACGATGCCTCGCCGAGTTCGTGGACCATGTTTGCCAACATCGAGTTCGCCGATTGGACGCAATTCGTTCCGCCGCCGGCGCCGCCCGCCAACGATCGCTGCGAGGGGGCGCCGACACTGCCTGTTGGGGTGTTCACCATAGCGGGCGACCTCACCGATGCGACAAACTCCTTCGATCCCGGACCCGACGGGTGCGTCGATCGCCCCGAGCTGAACAACACCGGTCGCGATGTCGTATACGAGGTCGACCTGCAGCAGGGGCAGGTCCTGGACGTGACGATGACGAGCACGAACGGTGCGGAAGTGGTCATGTACCTCGTCAGCGACTGCGAGGTACCCGTGGGCGCGTGCGTTGCGTCGAGCGCGGTCCTTCAGGGCGCCACGCAGCTCGTATATCCGTCATTCCGCGACCAGACGCTGTGGCTCGTCTGCGATTCCTGGGGTCTGGGCGAAAGAGCGTTCACACTCACGGGCACCCTCAGTACCGCGACCGGCATCGCCGACCCAGGCGCCGGCGCGACCGGGATCCACGGCATTCAGCCGAATCCCTGCAATCCGCGCGCGGTCGTTTCGTTCGGGTTGGCACGGGCCGGAATGGTCCAGCTCGGGGTCTACGACGTCCGCGGGCGACGCGTGGCCTCCCTGCTTGCGGGTTGGCAAGAAGCGGGGGATCACGCGGCCGTCTGGGACGGCCGCGACGACGCGGGACGTGCGGTCGCGTCCGGCATCTACATGGTCCAATTGCGCACCGACGAGGCACGCGACATCCATAAGGTCGTGGTGCTGAGATAGACGGCAAACGCCGACGGCTCGATCATCGGCGCCTACTGCGGATACCTCGCCTCCCACCACGCCGGCCGCTCCCTCAGGTAGCGGGCGAAGTTGACGAGGATGGTGTCGTTCCAGCCGATGCGCTGGTCGTGGTCGAGGATCCGGTGGTCCTGGCCCTCGATCGGCACGTACTCCACGTCGCGACCGAGCAGTTTCAGCGCGGTGAAGAGCTGGTCGATCTCTCCCGGCAGCACGTTGGTGTCGGCGCTGCCGTGCAGCAGGAGCAGGGGTGTGTGGATGCGGTCGGCGTTTTCGGAACCCCTCTCTCCCCCGTGGCGCCAGCTCTCTGCCTCGATTCTACCATACTTTTCGCCGCGCCTTCGCGTGAGTATCGCCTGAGAACCTCGCGACACGCCCAACACGATCGGCTCACGGCGTCGGTCTCACCAGCGTCATGCGTTGCGTCAGTACCTTACCGAGGTACCGCTAATTTATGAGCCGCGGCGAGCGGATAGTACCCGGAGGCGCTCGCCTCCCCCCATGAGCAACATGGGCAATACCAACTTGATCGCCGCCATGCGTGCGGGACATGATCGCACCTTTCGCTCCCCATGGAGCTGTGCCGAGGTCGATAGCCGAGATGCGCCGCTATCCACCGCACGGGCGCCAACACAACCAGCTCACTCCGCATTGACCGCCATCGCGATCGGCATACACGTCGCGGAATTCCCAAACGCCCAGTGCGGACTTTGTGATAGTCTCCGGCAAAGCCTATCGATGTGAACCTCTTGTTCTTTGCCAAATCAATTCTATCAGAGGGATCCTCCCATGAGAAGTGCGTGCCGTCACTCGATGCTCGTCGCCACGATTTTGTTCTTCCTGTTACCCATAGCGACCGCGCTCGCCGACAACGTACGCCTGACCACCGACCCGGCGGAGGATACCGCACCCTGCGTCGACGTCGATTCGTCAGGCCAGGTTCGCGTCGCGTGGTCGCGGGATGTCATGGGTCACAAGCAGATCATGTGGGCAACGTACTCGCGCTTCGGCGAGGTCCTCTTCGGTCCCGTGCAGGTCACGGATTCGACGAGCGATTCGGGCAGTCCGAATATTTCCCTCGACGGACAGGACCGGAGCTTTCTCGTCTGGCAAGAGGGCGCAGGCACATCGGCCAAGACGTGGTTCGCGCGGATCGAGGCGGACGGCACCGTGGGAGTCGTCGCGCACCAGGTCAACACGGGCAGCGGCTACGACTGGTATCCGGACATCGCGACCACGGTGGTCGGCGTCAGTCACGTCGCCGTGCAGCACACCTATAACACCCTCTGGTATATGACCTATCGCAAGCTCGACGAGAACGGCGACGTCGTCTGCGGCGCCACGCCCGGCGACTTCTGCATCTTTCCCATCGACAAGTACGTCTCGGTCGATTTCGACCCCTCCGGCTACGCCGTGATGACCTGGTCCGACTACGACTGGTTCGAGGAGGGTCTCTACGTCGCCGAGTACGATGGGGACTGCAACCGCACCTACCGCAACCTGCTGCGCAACGAGGGCGACATCACCTGGTCATCCATCGTACCGCTCGGTCATCGCTACTGGCACATCACTTATCAGCGCCGGCTCAGTGGCGTCGAGCGCATCCTGCAGTACACGGGCGGTGCGGACCCCGCGATCAGCCCGCTGCCGGGCCCATCGTCACGCGTCCGGTCGGCAGGCGCCGCCGGTGAATCGATCTACGCCGTCTGGGTCGACGGCGCGACACCGCCCGACCGGATCGCGGGCGCTCAGTGGGATGCCGCAGGCAACCTCGTCGAGGACGACCTAGAGATCTCGACGAGCACGGCCGCGGCGACGCTGCCCGCCATCGGCACCAATGGGCGCGGCCAGTACGCCGTCGTCTGGCGCGATGCCCGCAACCCCGAAGGCGCCGGCGAGATCTACCTCGAACTCCTCCCACCCATTGGTTTGGACGTGACCGTGCTATCGGAGAAGACGGAAAATCCGCTGACTGAAGCGAGCGTCACCCTGTTCCGCCGAGGGATCAAACAAGGCGACGATTCCACTGACGCGGATGGCCTCTGCCGCTTCTCCGGGCTCGAACCGGGAGAATACACGGCGCAGGCGTCCTTCGGAGGGCACATCAGCGACCTGGTTGCGGGCGTCGTACCCACCAACGGGTTCGGAGCGGTGGAAGTCCACGTCGCCACGGATATCGAATTGACGGGACAACTGTTCGACGCAGCCCCGATCACCACCGGACCTGATGCGTCGCCCCTCGTCGTACGGGACGCCTCGGTCGTGCTGATGCACGAGGGAGCGCCCGTCGACACGACATCTAGCAGCTCTCTGGGCCGCTACCTCTTCAATGTGACCGAACCCGGCGACTACTACTGCCACGCCGGCAAGTTCGGATTTCCAAAGCCAGGCGAGCCAGCTGACACGCTGTACGCCTACCGGTCGACCACCCCGGAGACGGTTCCCGAAAGCGCTATCGAGGTTGCGATGCCCGACCTCGCGCTCGAGTCGAAGGTGGTGGTCATGGTGCATGGCTGGAACTCCAGGGGGCGTGTTTGGGACGATTCGGGATTCGTTGAGAGGTTGCAACAGCGGGGCTGGACCGTGGTGTGGGACTTCAATCTGCCTCGGCAGCTGCCGATCGTCGGGACATGGGGATGGGCTGGCGTCGAGCAGCAGGCGGGGTTCCTCGCGGGTACGGTCACGGATCGTCTTGCGACCAGTTCCTTCCATATCGTGGCACACAGTCAGGGAGGACTCGTGAGTCGGTTCCTCATCGAGCAGATGCGACGCAACGAGGAACCGCGCGTCAACAAATGCATCACGCTCGCAACGCCTCATCACGGATCGCCCGTGGCCGGTGACGCCGTATTTCTCATCGAATTCATCGCGAGTCGGTTCTTGCCGCCAATCTACAATCTCATCCTTCATCAACTCCTCGAGTATTTTCAAGACGAGTATCCAGCTGTGCGAGATCTGGACGCGAACAGCCAGTTCCTGCGCACGCTCAATCGTGGCACGCAGGATCACGGAGATTGGAGTGGTTGGTGTCTGTTCGACGTCGATGTACCCGAACCGGAGATCCTGCTCAACCCCCAGACGACGTATGCAGTGCTCGCCGGTACCGGCGAGGGAGACGAGTGGTGGTTTCAAGCGGGTGACCTCTTGCTCAACGCGCGCGGTTGCGCGACGAACGACGGGATCGTGCCCGCGACATCCGCGCACCTTTACGGCGACGGCAACGTCCACAACTGGCTGGCCAGCGACTTCGGGATCGACGTTCACCACAAACGGTTCGACCGCGCCGTGGGTATCGTCGAGTCGCCGCAGGTGCAGGAACTCGTGGCCGGTTGGCTCGCCAGCGATCCCTCCGCGTGGCCACCATCACATGCTTCCCCTGTACCACGAGACGGGGTACCGGGAGCCTGGACCCGGATGGGCCTGCTGCAGATCGCCGCGATGCCGGGCGAGGTCGCCGAGGAGGGTGTGACCATCGACACGTGCGACACGTTGCGGATCAACTGGGCGTGGTTCGACGGGAGTGTCGATCTGGCGCTCGTGACTCCTCTCGGTGCCGTCGTGGACAGCGCGACGGCCGCCGTGACGCCGGGGATCGAGTACGTGCGCGACCCCAGCAACTACTACGGATACTACCTGATCACCGGGCCCGATGTCGGTGACTGGACCTTGCGGGTGCAGGACGTCGCCGCGAGCGCGGAGCAAAACGTCTTGCTCTGGCTGGAAGGCGCTGCGGCGCTACGTCTCGATTTGCGGGTCACGCCCGATACGCCGGCAATCTACTCCGACCATACCGTCGCCGCCGCGTTGACAGACGCCGTGGGGCACCCATTGCTGGGCGCCACGGCCATCGCCTCCGTGTTTCATCCGTCGCAGACGTCGGTCGACCTGCCGCTTCTCGACGACGGTCTGCCCCCGGATGCGGTGGCGGACGACGGCGTCTACTCCGGCACCCTGGTCCTGGAAACCACACCGGGGACGACGGTCGTCGACGTGACGGCGTCAGGCGCCGCTCCCGAGGTCTTCTCTCGCCGCGCCGTGACCGGTCTGGGACGCGGTCCGGTGACCGACGCCGGTATTGTCGATCCCGGGCTCACGGTCCATGACTTCAACGGTCTGGCGGGGTGTCGGATGACCTTGCGTGGAACCGTGATCAACTATGGCCCGCTCGACGCCAGTCTCGCGGTCGAGGTCGTGGCGGAAAACGAGATGATCGTGCTCCAAGCCGACACGCTGGTGGTGCCCGTGGGCGGCACGATCGAGGTCGAGACCTCGCATCTGCCGCTCGCGGTGGGGCAGTACCGGTATCGCCTGCGGATCTCGCCCGTGGGCGATGTGGGCGAGTTCGACTGGGCCGACAATGTCTCGGTGTTGACCGTAGATGTGGGGTCGCCCGTGACAACGGTGCCCGGCGGAGGTAGCGCCAACGACAAGCCGGAGATCGCCACCCTGCTCCAGGGACGTGCCGCCCGACTTTTGATGGCGTATCCCAATCCGTTCAATCCTGTGGTGACGTTACGGTGCGCGATCGCGGCGCCGGGACCGATCCGCATCTGCGCCTACGACATCCGGGGCCGCAAGGTGTGGTCCCAAGAAACCGGTGTCTTGCCTGCCGGCGTGCACGAGATCCACTGGCTGGGAACCGATGGCTTCGGACGCGCCGTCGCTTCGGGCCTGTATCTGTTGCGGCTGGACGCCGCGGGCGTGAACGACGTCCGCAAGGTCATGCTAGTGCGATGAATTACCGCGGACGTTAGTAGCGAACACCACGTAGCATTGCATATCATCGGTATGCCTCAGGGGCGACCGGTCGCTAAGACTCCCAACCGCACTGGCGCGACTTGCGCCGGCGCACGTCCGCTACCGCGGCGGGGACTTCGGCACCATCACCGCCGCCTTCGGCGTCCGATCCGCGCGGAATAGCCCCCAGTGCTTCTCCACCTCGGCGGGACTGTGGTTCCTTAAGCACCGGCCGGAAGTCGTCGACGCGATGGCGCGGATCTTCATCCGGGCGGTGCAGACGGCGTTACGCCGAGCAGGCCCCGACGCACCGCTAGACGCTCAACTCGGCGTAATTGGGCAGGGAAAGGAGAGATAGGGATTGCGGAGTCGGGCCCAGAAGTGCCGTCGCGAGTTAGGCGGTCCGACTCAGAGTGGAGCCGGGTCTGCCGCGGTCGACACCAAGAGCTAAGTCCGGAATGAACTCGGACTTGCCGCGGCTACGAAGGATGAGAATCGAAACGCGACACAAAGTGGCCGCACTGTGGTGAGCCGAGGTTGCAAACCGTCGGTGCTCCTTGTCGTGAGACGAAGGTGAACGCGATGGCGACAAACCAGAAGACCGCGGCTCATTCGCGCGAGGACCGATAACATCGAGTTGCAGCTGACGGATCGTCCACTGGGACCGTCAGGGACTCGCATCGTGGGCATTGCAAAGGCCGCGCGTCGTAGATCCGCGCCAGCAGCATCGCCCAGCTACGCGACGCCTTGGGGCGCGGCTCGGACGCGTCCGCCATGCCCATCGCAGCCCTGGCGCGCTCGAGCGCGAGCATCACCACCGTGCCGGCGGGACCGGCGGTCTACGTCACCGCCCGGCGCAGCTTCGCTCCTGGAGCGAATACTCCACAATACCGATGGCGGTGCTTGCGTGGTGGGACGAGCAAGTCGATCACGCGCTCGAGGAACTCCAGCGGGCTCAGCAGGATCTCTGTGCGGCCGTCTGGTCGTGGTCGGCGCAGGCGGTACACCAGGGTGTCGGCATTGAGGCGGCCCAGGCGGCCGGCGGCCAGGGGCGGTCGCGCGCAGTAACGCACGAGTCGCTCCAGGCCCTGGCGGTCCCAGTCGGCAAGCCTGACCTCGGCGTGCACGGACCAGCCGCCGCCGTGTTGCCAGGTGCGCATCTCGCTGGCGGCGGCGGCGTCCAGGTGGCCGTGCCTGACGAGCCAGCGCAGGCCGCGGTGACGCAGCTGATCGCGGACGCAAGTGATGGCGGCTTCGTCGAGACGGGTGGCCGGATGGAAGACCGCAGCTTCGGCGTCGTCCTCGGCGGCGCTGAACACCCCGTCGGTCACCAGCACATGGAAGTGCACGTGGCTATTGAGAGCGTCGCCGAAGCGGTGGACGAAGAGGGCGGCGCCGAACTGGGTGTCCGGTGGCGCACCGGGGCTCGCCCTGCGCACGGCTGCCTGCACCGCCCGCAGGAAGATCTTCGCCAGGCCGTCGACGACCTCGGACCTGTGCTTGAGGAATCAGCGCACCCGCTTGGGCATCGAGACCACCCACTGCCGGTATCTTCACCGCGTCCAGGACCCCCGCCTCGAAGGGCGAGTCTCCGTGGTTTTCGCGGGATTGCGACTGCGTCATCGGCGACCACCGGCGCGGAAATCGGGAACGAGAATCGGCTCCGGTCCATGGAAACGGCTTTTCCCGTTTTTGCGCACATCAATTTCTCGTTCCGTGTGGGTGCTGGTCCCAGGTCGCTGTACGGGAATTACTGGTGAAGACCCACCGGCGTGACAGTCGGCGATCTGCTCCGTCCCCGCGCGAGGGAGGGGAAGGTCTGTGAAGATCGTGCAAAATGAATAATGACAGTCGATTGACAGGATCGAACCGCCAGCGCGTTTTCGCAGGGATTCGCGCACCGCGCGGCCCCGATCCGCCACGCCAGCGCCTCCGTACCCGGGCGGCGATCTCCCGCAGTTCTTGCTTAAGTACCCGTATCTGCATCCGGAATCAACACTACGGGAGGAGCATCATGCATTTCGATTTCACCAGCTACTTGCAGAGCGTGGGACGCTGGTTCCTGACCAGCGGCTTGCAGATCCTGCTCATCGTCGTGATCGCGCTGGTCGCCCTGCACATCCTGAAGTCCGTCACGCGGCGCGCCTTCGCGACCGTGAGCCGCGGACGCGACGACCTGGAGTTCTCCAAGCGCACCGACACACTCAACGGCATCACCGGCAACGTCGTCTCCATCGTGGTGCTGGTGATCGCCATGATGATGGTGCTCAGGGAATTCGGCATCGACATCGGACCGGTGATGGCCGGCGCCGGCGTGCTCGGTCTGGCCGTGGGCTTCGGGGCGCAGAATCTCGTGCAGGACGTCATCAGCGGCTTCTACATCCTGCTGGAAGACCAGATCCGCGTGGGCGACGTGGTGCAGATCGCGGGCAAGGGGGGGCTCGTCGAGCGGGTGAGCCTGCGTCTGACCATCATCCGCGACCTCGCCGGCAACGTGCACTATGTCCGCAACGGCAAGATCGACGTGGTCACCAACATGACGAAGGACTTCTCGATGTACGTGTTCGAGGTGGGCGTCGCCTACCGCGAGGACACCGACGAGGTCGCCGAGGTGCTGCGCGAGGTCGCCGCCGGCATGCGCCAGGAAGAGGCCTATGCCAGCGACATCCTCTCCGACCTCGAGGTCCTGGGCGTCGATCAGTTCGCCGACTCGGCGGTCATCATCAAGGCGCGGATCAAGACCCGACCGATCAAGCAGTGGTCGATCGGCCGCGAGTTCAACCGCCGCATGAAGAAGGCCTTCGACGCGCGCAACATCGAGATCCCGTTCCCGCACGTGACGGTCTACGCCGGCGAGGGCAAGGACGGTTCGGCGCCCATGTTCCCGATCAGGGCCCGCATGGCCAAGCAGGCCGAGGCGAGCTAGTGTCCTGGTGCCGGGATCACCCGGAAGGAGGTCCGCGATGAAGCCGAGAATAGTCTATGCGCAGGCGTCGCCCGCCGCGCTGGAAGGCATGTTCAAGCTGGAGAAGCATCTCGCGCACTGCGCCGTCGAGCGGAGCCTGCTCGACCTCGTGAAGTTGCGCGTGTCCCAGATCAATGGTTGCGCCTACTGCATCGACATGCACTGGAAGGACCTTCGCGCCGCCGGCGAGACCGAGCAGAGGCTCTACGGCCTCGACGCCTGGCGCGAGTCGCCCTATTACAGCGAGCGGGAACGCGCTGCCCTCGCCTGGGCCGAGGCCGTGACGCGGGTCACCGACGGCCACGTGCCCGATGCGATCTTCGCCGCCGCGCAGGCTCAATTCTCCGACACCGAGCTGGTGGATCTCACGCTCGGCGTCACAACGATCAATGCCTGGAATCGCATCGCCATCGCCTTCCGCAGCGAGGCCGGCACCTACCAGGTGCCGGTGGCCTTGCGGCACCGCGAGGCCGCGGGGTCATGAACCGCAGCCGGGGCCCGATCCCATGGATGGGGCCCCGGCGCCATTCCGCCGGGTCACGGTAAACCCACCTATTTTTCAGATATGCTTTCTGGGTCCAGGATGAAGGACAGGATCGTCATCACGTTGCCGCATCGTGGGCATTGCAAAGGCCGCGCGTCGTAGATCCGCGCCAGCAGCATCGCCCAGCTACGCGACGCCTTGGGGCGCGGCTCGGACGCGTCCGCCATGCCCATCGCAGCCCTGGCGCGCTCGAGCGCGAGCAGCACCGTGCCGGCGGGACCGGCGGTCAGTGTGACCGCCCGGCGCAGCTTCGCTCCGGGAGCGAATACCCCACAATACCGATGGCGGTGCTTGCGTGGTGGGGCGAGCAAGTCGATCACGCGATCGAGGAACTCGAGCGGGCTCAGTAGGATCTCCGTGCGGCCGTCTGGTCGTGGGCGGCGCAGGCGGTACACCAGGGTGTACGGCTCCGTGCTGGAGAACCTGGCGCCACGCGTGGCCGACCGCATCGCCCGCATCCCCGGCGTCGTCAACGTGCAGGACGGCATCGTACCGGTCGGCGGCAACGTGGCGACCAGCGTGCGGCGAGGCGACAAGATGGTCGACGTCCGGGTCTGGATTCCCGAGCGGGTGCGCGACAACGTGCGCGACCTCGGCGATCTCCTGATCCACGCGCCCGACGGGCATGCGTTCCCGGTGCGGCGCGCCGCGGCCGTCATGCTGGTGTTCCTCGTCCTGGTGTTCCTCTACGAGCGGTTCCGGGTCGCCCTGGCCACGCTCGTGACGACCGCTCTCGCCCTGGCAGCCGTCAACGTGGGTCTGTGGGTGACCGGTACAGAAATGAACATCGCGTCGATGATGGGCTTGACCATGATCGTCGGCATCGTCACCGAGGTCTCCATCTTCTACGTGACCGAGGTCCGCGAGCAGTCGCAGGAACCCGACCGGCTGAGCCGGCTGCTCGTCGCCGGATGCAACCGGATGCGCCCGATCGCGATGACCACCCTGGCCGCCATCCTGGCCCTGGCGCCCCTCGCTCTCGGCATCGGACACGGCTCTGGCATGCTCCGTCCCCTCGCGATCGCGATCGAGGCCGGCCTCATCGCGCAAATGCCGCTGACGTTGCTCGTTCTACCGGTGCTCCTGAAGCTCATGCGGTCGGACCCGAGCGCCTAGGCCGCGGCAGACGGTCGACTAGCGCACCGCCTCCAGCCGTCCACCCACCAGCGTGAGCGTGGGGACGTAGGGCCCCCGCAGCTCGCGCGTCCACCAGGCCCCGTCGCGACGGCGCTCGGCGGGCGTCGTGAAGCGGTACAGGAAGGCCCGGGCGCGCAGGTACGCGGGGGGCCGATCGGGGAAGGGATCGTCGGCCAGCAGCGCGGTGACGTCCGGTGTTCCCGCCAGCAGGCGCTCGCAAAATGCGAGGAACCACCGGTTCTGGCGCACGTCGCCCAGCGCGGCGAACCACATCTGCCAGTCGAGGCGCGGCATGTGCGGCATCATGAAGCGCGGCCGCCGCGTGACGTCGCCGGGTTTGTAGCGGAACTCGTACGGCCGCCAGTGCTCGCCATCGCGGCTCCCCTCGACGATGATCTCCGGCCTCTCGGTCGTCATGACGGCGAAGAGCCCGTACGAGTCCACGAGCTGCAGGGGCGACGTCCAGCGGTACGCATCCACCACGGGGCCGAGCCAGCTCACCGGCAGGTCCAGCGAGCGGGACAGCGGCACCAGGCTCATCGCGAACAGGGCCGCGGCGACGACGCGTCGCGGCCAGTGCACCGGATTCGTGGGGGCCGCGCGCTCAGGCAGCGGCAGGCCGCCCACCACCGCATCGTCCAGCAGCAGCACGCACAGTGCCAGGACCAGGAGGTTGAAGAAGCCGTAATTCCCGGTCACCAGGATGAGCACCTGCAGCGTGGCGATCGCCCCCGCCGCCACGAACCGCACGCGCCGCGGCCCGAGGATGAGCAGCGGCGCGATCCCCTCGACGCCGAACATGAACAGCGCCGAGACCTTCTGGAACCACGGCGGCAGCAGGTGGAAGTACCACGCCGTCCAGGGTGGCAGCGGCTGGGTGAAGTAGTGATAGTCGAGCGCGGTGAGCGTGCGCCACGCCACGTCCCCGCTGGTGAGCTTGACGGCCGCCGAGGCGAGCATCAGCCGCAGGAGCAGCCAGCGCCCCAGCCACAGCGCCGCGCGCGACGGCGGCGGGCCGCCTCCGCACAGGGGAACCCGCCACCGCCACGGCGCCAGCACGATGGCGACGAACCCCGCCTCCAGCAACAGGCTGTCCCACTGGAAGTGCAGGAAGTCCTGTCCCACCGTGACCAGCGACAGGTAGCCGATCCATGCCCCGACCAGCGCCGGCGCCGGCACCAGCCCGACCACCACGAGCATCGCGCACACCACACCGCCCGCGCAGAGCAGGTGCAGCGCCGTGTTGCCGGCACCGAACCAGCCCAGCGTGGGCAGGAGCCAGTAGCGGATCGCCCCGAGTTGCGACGACGCCGCGGCGAGATAATCCTGCGCCGGTAGGATCCCGTGCCCCCCGATGAGCCCATCCACCTGCGTCCACAGCGAGATGAAGGCGATGGCGTATACCGCGCCGAGACAGCGCAGGAAGAGCACCACCGTGCGCGTCTCCCCCGGCGGCAGCAGATGCCGCCCCCACAGCCAGCCGGTGATCCGCTCCGCGAAACCCCGATGGTCGGCCACCAGGCGGTAAAGCGCCTCGCTGATCCGCGCGAACAACGGCACCGTCAGGTACAGACCCAGCAGCCAGTCGCCGACGGGAATGCTGACGAGACTGCGCAGCACGGCCTCGGCCCCCGCGCACACGCGACCGTCGGGCTCGATGAGGTGCACGGCCCGCGCAAAGTTCGCCGCCGGAACCTGCGGAAAGCGCGGGGCGGCTTCCTGATAGGGCACGTACTCGATGCGGTCGCCCGTGGCCTGCTGCCAGCGGGCGATCCAGCCGCGGCAAAAGCCGCAGTCGCCATCGAACACCATCACGGGGCGGGCGGAAGAGTCCATGGAGCATCAGTCTAGGCGCGCGGCGAGGGAATGCCAGAGCGAAGCCGTCACGAGGCGACATTCCTGGCGAGATCTGCTAAACTGCCCGCGAGCCGTTCCGATGCGCCGTCCTGCGAGGGAGTCCCAGGAACCTTGAAATCGCGATTGGCCTCCACCGAACTGATCGTGGCCTTCGCGGCCATCTTCGTGAGCACGGCCACGCTGTTCGTGTACATCTACCAGACGCGGATCATGCTCAGTCAGCAGCGGGCGTCGGTATGGCCCTACGTCGAGTGGACGTACGCCATGCGGAGCGACCAGGGATTCAGCCTGACGGTGGCGAACAAGGGCGTGGGACCGGCGATCGTCAGGTCGGCCAAGCTGACCCTCGCCGGCGAGCCGATCGCCACCGCCCGCGACCTGCTCGGCCGGTACGTGGCCCTCGACAGCACGGCCCTGGTCACCACCACCATCGACGACCGGGTGATCGCCCCGGGCGAACGGCTGACACTTTTCCATATCGACGTCCGAGACCGGGACGAGTACGTCGACCTCCACCGGAAGCTCGACCCCCTGTTCCAGAACCTCGAGTTCCGGATCTGCTACTGCTCGATCTACGGCGACTGCTGGACGAGCACCGGCCTCGAGGTGCAGGCAGGTGGCTGCCGGTGATCACCGTTCGCGACGTCTCCCGCGCGCTGCGCCACGCTAGAAGTGCAGGTTGAGGCCCGGCAGCCACTGCAGACCGCGCGGGTTGTTGCCGGCATGGTTCAGCACCCCGATCTGCACGCCGTGCAACTCGTCGGCATCGTTGAAGACGCCGATGACGACACCGTGTATTGTCCCTCCTCAAAACCCCGTCGGCGTTGCCACGACCAGAGTTACGACTTCACGAGTAGACCACAAACCGACGCTCGAAACCGTCGCTGCGGACCAATTCCCTGGGCCTCAACTAGCCGCGCAAACGGCCGATCCCTACCCATGCCAAACATCATCGTCGAATTCCTGCGCGACCTCGTCCGTTCGCGCCGTGACCTGGTCATCGAGAACCTCGCCCTGCGCCAGCAGATCCTCGTGCTGCAGCGATCGAATCCCAGGCCACCATTCACCCCCCAGGACCGGACATTCTGGGTCCTGCTTTGCCGCTACTGGGCAGGCTGGCGGCGACCGCTGCGCCTCGTCCAACCTGAGACCGTGATCGCCTGGCACCGCAAGAGCTGGCGACTCGGGTGGAAGCGCAAGAGCCGACCACAGGCGGTAGGTAGGCCCCGCATCCCCTTTGACGTTGTCGAGCTGATCCGCCGCGTGTCACGCGAGAACCCCACCTGGGGCGCGCCGCGCATCCACGGCGAACTCCTGAAACTCGGCTACTTCGTGTCGGAAGCGACCGTTGCGAGGTACATGGTCAAGCGACGAGGCCGACCTACCCAGAACTGGCGGACGTTTCTCGACAACCACCTCCGAGAGACCTGCGCCATCGACTTTCTCACTGTCCCGACCGTCATGTTCAAAACCATCTACGTCTTTGTTGTTCTCTCGCTTGATCGACGGCGGATCCCACCTCAACGTCACTGCCCATCCGACCGGCGAATGGACCGCGCGCCAGATCATCCAGGCATTCCCCTTCGACGCTGCACGGCGATTCCTCATTCGCGACCGCGATCGGATATACAGTGGCGAGGTCGAATCCGCGCTACGCATCACGGGCATCAAGGAGAGGGTGATCAGCGCGCGTTCCCCAAGGCAGAACGGTTACTGCGAGTGCGTGATCGGCACACTCAAGCGCGAATGCCTGAACCACGTCATTGTCTTCAACGAAGCCCACGCGCGACGCCTGCTCAAACAATACCTCGAGTACTACCATGGCTCACGAACCCATCTCGGCCTCGACAAGGACACGCCTGATAGTCGACCGGTCGAACCGCCCGCCATCGGCCCGGTGAGACGTCGGCGGTTTCTTGGTGGGATGCATAGTCGGTACTATCGGGAAGCCGCGTAACCCCGGACGCGACGATCGTAGCCATCACGGGGGACCACTCTGTCCGGCGACGGCCGCTACAGTACCCAAGACCATCAAACGATCCAATCTCGACGAGTAGCCCAGCCGTTCGGCGCCGATTCCGGCCGCTATTCTCAGTTTTCCGGTGGCAGCAAACCCGGGAGCGCCGATTTGCGACACCGGACACATGGCAGATTGAGTTTTGAGTAGGCACAGGTCGCGCCCGCGAATTGGGACCGAGCCCCAGCGCACTGGACGCGGCGGGTACCGACCTTGGGCGCACGCCATGAGAGGACGGGGATGATGGGCCTGCACATGAGGTGAATGGACATGAATCGCAAAGAGCCCCCGCAGGTGGTGGTCATCACGGGCGCATCCGCGGGTGTGGGTCGAACCATCGCCCGGGCGTTCGCCGACCGGGGTGCGTCGATCGGTCTCCTCGCGCGAGGCGAGGATGGGCTGGCATCGGCCGCGCGGGAGGTGGAGGCGCGCGGCGGTCACGCGGTGACCGTACCCACGGACGTCGCGGACGCGGAGGCCGTGGAACGAGCCGCCGAGCGCATCGAGCGCGAGCTGGGCCCGATCGACATCTGGATCAACAACGCCATGGCGACGATTCTCGCCCCGTTCCACGAGATCAGCGTCGCGGAATACCACCGCGTCACCGCGGTCACCTACCTCGGACAGGTTCACGGGACCATGGCGGCACTGCGCCGGATGCGGCCACGCGGCCGCGGCACGATCATCCAGATCGGTTCCGCGCTCGCGTATCGGGGGATCCCACTGCAGTCGGCGTATTGTGGCGCGAAGCACGCCGTGGAAGGTTTCACCGAGGCGCTCCGTGCGGAGTTGATGCACGACGGCGTCGATATCCAGCTCAGCATGGTGCACCTGCCGGGCATGAACACGCCCCAGTTCTCATGGTGCCGGACTCGTCTGCCGCGCCATCCGCAGCCCTCGCCGCCGATCTACCAGCCGGAAATCGCCGCACGGGCCGTGATGTCCATCGTGGACCACCCTCGCCGCCACCTGCTGGTCGGCAGTGCGACCGTCAAGACGGTCTGGGGAAACAAGTTCGCGCCCGGGTTCGCCGACCGTTACCTCGCACGAACTGGATATGAATCGCAGCAGACGGATGAACGGGTCTCGCCCTCGCGTCCGGACAACCTCTTCGCCGCGGTCGCCCGGGACGCCGGTGCCCACGGCATCTTCGACCGCCGCGCGAAGAGACGTAGCTACACGCTCTGGGTGATGACGCATGGAACTGCGTTCGTCTCCGGCATGGCCGTGCTGGCAACGCTTGTCGTGATCTGGCTGGTCCTGGCGACCTGATCGGGCACGGTCGGTATGTGGATCGCAGAGTATTGCGTAGCATGTGGCGGGGACGGGTGCTAGCACGGCACGGACATGCTCCTTCGCCCCACCAAGCGAAAGGACCCACGAAGATGACGCAGCGAATCACACACGTGATCATGTTGACGGCATTCATGATCGTAGCGAACGCCCATGCAGGCGCTGACCCGCCATTCGGCGGCAAGCAGGACGTCGCATTCGCCCAGGCACTCTGGCCCGCGATCGCGCACCACGATCGCTGGCTCATGCAATCGGACGTGTATCCCGGGCAGTCGCCGCACGGAAAGTTCCTACGCGTCTATGCGAACGTGGTGACCGTGGAGGGCAAACCGTATCACGTGATCATCAAGGACAACTTTGGCGGCGAGGATGCGTCGATCGCGACCGTCACGGCCCATCCCGCCGACCATCTCCTGTCCGTCACTGTGATGGTGCAACGCGAGGCCGGATACGATCCCGACCATGACGACCTGTTCTGGGTGAAGTTCGCGCCCGACGGCAACCTCGACCAGACGCCGCAGGGCGCGGCGATGGCGGGGCGCGTCGCCGCCGGCACCACGCAAGGCTGCATCGCCTGCCACGGCAAGGCCGGCGGCCACGACTTCATGTACACGAACGACGGCGATTGAAAGCGACCGCGGCGGCGCTCCCGTGGCCGGATCGCCGACATCGATCTGAACGGCTTCTTCGGATTGCAGGACGTGCGCCCCAGGATCTCGAACGTGAAGCTCGGATTTCGCGTGCGATCAAGGTGGACGTGGCGCTCGCGGGCGCTCGGGTGACGAGGCAGGCGACGTCGTGACGGCCGGCGGCGTCGACGTCGCTCCCACGGCCGAGGAGGTGGCGAAGATCGAGGACACCTACATGTCGCACTCCATCGCCGGCTCCGCGTAAGGCACGTCCCGGCGACGCCTTCCGTGGTTCCGCGGTTCGGCCCTGCTCCACGAACGGGCTCTCCGTCCGGCGGATGCCGGGCGCGAGTGTCACGCGCCGGTGCGTGCGCCCGTACCGCTTCCAGACGCCGGGGTCCGGCCCATACCATGCCAAGGGAGGTCTTTCATGACTGCGCAATCCTTATTTCGAGGAGAGGACACGCGGCCGCACCACCGCGCGTTTCCAAGGCGATGCTGGCTGGCGCTCGCCGCCGTGCTGCTCGCGCCGGCGATCGCCTCGGCGGTCGGCCCGCCCGCGCCGCTCGCCGGCAGCTATCTGTCCGGGGACGACACCCTCGCGCCCGCGCCCGGCAACCAGGACGATCCGGCGATCGCGCGCGGCGGCAACCTGTACCTCGTCGTCTGGGCGGACGACCGCTCGAGCTACGACGACACCTCGGGCCAGTCGGGCACGAAGCGCGACATCTACGCCGCGCGCATCGACCTCGACGGCAACATCGTCGGCGACACGCCGATCGTCGTCACCGACGCGCCCGGCGACCAGTACGATCCGCACGTGTCGTGGAACGGGAACAAGTGGCTCGTCGTGTGGACGGGCACCTCGGCGTCGAGCGCATATTACCATCCGATCGAGGCCGCGCGCGTCTCGGCGACCGGGCAGGTCCTCGACGCGACGCCGCTCACGCTCTGGAGTCCCGACTACACGTCAGAGCACCTCTTCGGCCTGGCCAGCGACGGGCAGGACTGGGCCGTCGGCGTCACGGACGAATATTACGACGGACTGGCGACGAAGGTCCGCCTGGTCGCCCGCAAGGTGACGGATACCGGTAGCGTCGGTTCGGTGCACGGCGTGTTCTCGCCCTCGTCGGGCGTGTTCTTCGGCCGCGAGGGCCTGGCGTGGACGGGCACGCAGTATCTCGCCCTCGTGTATGGCTACGTCAACAGCTTCTATTTCGGCATCATGGGGATACGCCTCACGCCGGCGCTCGCCACCATCGATTCCTATCCGTTCGAGATCACGCAGACGATGTGGGCGAACGACGACTACTTCCTGTCGCCCGGGTTCGGGACGAACGACAGCGGGCTCTTCGTCGCCTGGGAGTTCCAGCATGCCGACGGCACCTCGCAGATCTACGGTGCGCGCGTCGACCCGGATGGCAACTCGCTCGACGGCGACGGCTTTCTGGTCGCCGGCGGCTTGCCGTCGAGCTTCGACGCCATCCCCCAGGTGACCTGGGATGGGAGCCAGTGGGTCGTGGCCTGGCCGCAGGACGGCGCGATCCACATGGCGCGGATCACGAACCTCGGGGGCGCCACGCCGCCGGTCGTGCCGGTGGCGGGCGCGAGCGATGGCGCGATCATCGAGGAGCCGGGCGGCGGCACGCGGTTCGTGTGGCCCGAGGACCGGGTGGGCGGCCCGCAACCGCTGGATCTGTTCACGGCCGTGCTCGACGGCTCGCTCGTGCCCGGTCCCGACCATCCCGTGGCGCTGGGCGTGCCCTTCCAGACCGAGGCCGCGCTCGCCGTCGCACCCGACGGCTATCTTCTCGTCTATCGCAGCGACGAGTCTGGCGACGCGCGCATCATGGCGCGGGCGCTCGCGGCCGACGGCACGCCCGTGGCGACCGACGCCGTCATGCTCGCCTCCGGCGACGTCGACGGTCCGCGCGCCGCGTATAGCGAGGGGCAATACCTGGTCGCGTGGAATGCCGCGGGCGAGGTCCAGGCTCGTCGCCTCATGGTTGACGGCACTCCTGTCGATGCGTCGCCGCTGATGGTCCTGTCGGGACACGACGTCGACGTGGCTGGCTACGGCGGTGGCGACCCGGCCGGCATCTTCCTGGTGACGGCCGCCACCGGAATCGGTGCGTCCTCGCAGACCGTCGCCACGCGCGTGTCGGGCGATGGCACCGTGCTCGACGCGGCGCCTTTCATCCTGGCGGCCGACCATGCGCTCTCTCCGCGCGCGATCCAGCATGGCCCCAACTGGCTCACCGTGTGGGAGTCGACCGGCCACGGCAATGGCGGCGAGATCGACGGCGCTCTCATCGCCACGAACGGCGGCTTCGCCACGTTCCATTTCACGTCCGACACCGACGGTCTGGCGGCCCACCGCCCGGCCCTCGCGGGCAACGACACAACGCTCGTGATGTGGCACGATCCGCGCGGCAATGGCGATATCTACGGACGCCGTCTGCTGCCGAGTCTCGACTCCTTCGATCCGGCCGGCGGCGTCGCGCTGCTTTCCGGCGCGGGCACGCAGGATCAGGGTGAGGTGGGCTTCGACGGGTCGTCGTACCTGATCGTCGCCCGTGACGCTCGCAACGCGACGACCACCGACCCGCGCACCGACGTCTACCGCAACTTCGTGCGGCCGCTGGCATTGGTGGATGATACCACCGGCGTGGGCCTCTACGCGACGGACCTCGACGAGCGCGACCCGGCCGTGGCCGGCGGTGCGGGCTACACCGGCGGAGCCGTGTACGTGGCCAGCGTCTTCGACCCGGCGCAGGCGGCTTTCCGCCTGGAGGTGAGCCCGACCGCGAGCCTCACGCCCGTGGTGTCCAGCGAGACGCCACGACCCGCCCGGCTGCTCTCCGTGTTCCCCAATCCGGCGAATCCCGCCGTGGAGATCCGTTACCGCGCCGCGGCGCCCGGTGACGTGGCCATCGACGTGTTCGACGTCCGCGGCCGCCATTTGCGCACCCTCCGCGAGCACGCGGCCTCCGCCGGCGAGGGCCAGGTCCGCTGGGACGGCACCGACGATAACGGTCGCTCGCTCGCCTCGGGAACGTACCTGCTGCAGATGGAGTCGGCGCGCGGCGCCACTGGCACGGGACGCGTGGTGATCGTGCGGTGATCTGCGTCACGACGAGCGTCGAGGGGGCCGGGACGCCGAGTCCCGGCCTCCAGCAGAGGTGGCCCGTGACAGGGCTTGAAGGAGGAGGTTCTCTTCGGCCTCCCTGGTGACCGAAACGTCCGGCAGCGCCAGCATGTGTTCGACGAGAGCCGGAATGTCCTCGAGCCGTTCACGACTCTGGCGGCGTTGCGACCACGACTTCCGACGCCACCCCCCAGCACACGACGGTCCGCGCATATTCGACCGACCATCGCGCCGATTCGACGAGTCGACGTAGCTGCAACGGTCGACAACCACCCACGATACCTGAGTTGACCCGCCAAACAGCCTGCCAGACACCCATGACCAGGCGGGACAGCACCGTCACACCCGGAGTGATGCTCACCAGACACAGCAAACCGCCCGGTTGCAGGACACGTCCCGCCTCCGCCAGGAACCGCATCGAGGCTGATTCCGGCAGAAGGTCGAGGACATAGGCACTCAGCAGTCGATCCGCGGCTCCCGGCCCCAGCGGGAGCTCGATGGCACCTGGCTCGAGCTGGCGCACCTGGGCGCGAGACGCCAGACTCTCCAGTCGCGCTCGCGCCAGGCCAACCATCGTGGTGCTTATGTCAAATCCCACATAGTCGGCCCCGGGTGCCTCTTGCAGGATACGCTGCGCCAATCGCCCCGTGCCGCACCCGAACTCCACGAAGTGGCGCGCTTCGCCGGCGTTCGCGTGCGCCAGAAGGTCGTCGAGCGCAGGATTCTCGTAGAAGCCCTGACTATCCTGCCGCGAGCCAAAGCGATCGTAGTACTGTTTGACGCGAGCTGGAGAGAGCATAGTTGGCGGGGCCCCGCCCCGAAGCGGACGAAGTTCGGCACCGATCACTTCTTCGCAAATTCCTGCGCCCAGTTCAGAGATACCTGGAAGACCCCGACCTGGTTCGTCTCGAGTGGCAGATTCAACAGGAACTTCTGGCCGTCCGCCGTCACGACGTAGCGATTGCGGGAGATCTCGCTGATGGTGAGTGTCGCGTCGAACAGCTTGACCGGGGTACCCACCCGGAAGGTCTGCGACGCATCGACGGCTGCGGCCATCATCACGGTGCCGGCCTCGCCGAGGAAGAAGAGTTCCTGGCCGTCGACGCGCCACTGCGGGCTGGAACCGCCGCTGGTGGAAACCTGCCACTTGCCGCCGGGGCCGGGATAGGCGCGCACGTAAACTTGGGGGCTCCCTGACTCCGTCGACATGTAGGCGAACCAGCGACCGTCGGGCGAGAGCGTGCCGTCCGTCTCGATGAAGCCGCTCTCCACGATCGCGTGAGGTTCGCCGCCTTCGAGGGGTAGTACCCACAGGTCGGGATTGCCATTCTGGAGCGTCACCATCACCAGGGAGGCGCCGTCGGGCGACCAGCTCATCGCCCCGGCGTGGAAGTTGTCCGCGAAGAGGGAGTCGGCGTCGCCACTGCCGTCGGCACGCTTCTTCCAGATCGAGTATGGGCCATCGACGTTCGTCGAGTAGGCAATCCAGTTCCCGTCTGGGGACCACACAGGGAAGATGTCGTTCTCGTTACCGAAGGTCAGGCGCGACGTCACGCCGCGGGTGAGATCGCGCACCCAGATGTCCTGGGAATCGTTCTTGGGGTCGACGAATCCGTAGGCCAGCCGTCCGCCGTCCGGCGACAGCGCGAGATCGCGATAGCCGCCCGGATCGCCCACACGTCCGAGGCGTTGCCCCGCGCGATCGACCCACACCAACTCGCTGCGTTCCGTCGCTCCACCGGTCATGATCGCCAGCACGCCGTCGGTCGACACCGAGAAGTTGGCCTGTCCGTTGCCCCGGGTCAGCACGTGCTCCGCAACCGGGAAGGGTTCGCTCTTCCAGGTCCAGCTCCCCAGGTCGAGGTGCCGTGCCATCAGCGTGGACTCGGCGGTGTAGAGCACCAGGTCGGGTGGCGCGAACTCGACGCGGCTGGCCACCGGCCCCAGGTTGGCGGTCTCGTGCGAATCCAGATCGCCTACCCTCAGCACCCCCCCCTGGTCGCCACCGCTGCCATAGGCCATGAAGAGGAAGTGCCGGCCGTCGGGCAGGAAGCACGGCCAGGCGTGCTGGTTCTCGCCGCTCGCGACATCCCGGGTGGTGGCGCCGCTCGCCACGCCACCCGACGCCGGGACCTGGCGGATCGAGTCGCCGACCGAGCCGTCGAACAGGATCACGTCCCGGCTGCCCCACGTTCCGTCGGCGGCGCTGCGGGTCTCGCAGACGAGCTGCGGTGGACCGCCGGCGACCGCGATCTTCTTGAGCTGATTGCCGATGAAGTACGCCAGGTAGCGGCTGTCCGGCGACCAGAACGGCCGCCCGGCCCCGTCGGTACCGAGCAGTGGATGCGCGGTGAGGGCATCGAGCGGACGCACCCAGATCTGGACGTTTCCGAGCGAATCGGTCGCCTGGAAGGCGAGCGCGTTGCCGTCGGGCGAGACGCGAGGCCAGGTCATCGTACGCATCCCCTTCTGCGGGGACAGCGCGAAGCGAATCTCCTTCGGCGTCGGTTCCGTCCGCGTCAGGGCCGAGACGCTGCTCCACAACGCCACCGCGCCCACCGCCGCTAGCAGCGACCAGGCCAGCCGCTCGCGGTGGCGACGGCGCGTCGCGACGGGCTGCGGCACACCGGCCAGCGACCCGCCCTCGGCAATCCACTGGAGCTGCAGCTTGACGTCGTGGGCGGTCTGGATCCGGTCGCCGCGTTCCTTCGCGAGACATGCCGTCACGACGCGGTCCAGCGCAGGTGGCGATAGCGGCGCCGCGGCCGTCAGCGACGGTGGCTCGGAATTCATGACCGCACCGATCAGGCTCGCCTGACTGCGTCCCTCGAACGCTCGTCGGCCCGTGGCCATCTCGTAGAGCACGCAGCCCAGGGCCCACAGGTCGCTGCGCGCATCGGCCTCCTGGCCCTCGAGCTGTTCGGGCGCCATGTACGCGAAGGTACCGATCAGCGCACCTTCGGCCGTCAACGAACGCGAGATCGTCGGCGAGTCCGACGGGTCGCCCGTCACGCCCGACGATCCGGATCCAGCCGCCGGCGCAGCCGCGCGCGCAAGACCGAAGTCCATCAGCTTCGCACCGGTGCGCGTGAGCATCACGTTGGCGGGCTTGAGGTCGCGGTGTACGATACCCTGGCGGTGCGCGACGTCGAGTGCCTCGGCAATCTGGATCGCGAGTCGCAGCAGCTCCGGCGCGGGTAGCGCTCCGCGCGCCAGGCGCGCCGCCAGCGTTTCCCCATCGACGAGCTCCATCACCAGGAAGTCGATGCCGTCCTGGTGGCCGACGTCATACAGCGTGCAGATGTGCGGGTGGTTGAGCCCGGAGATCGCGCGGGCTTCACGGTCGAGTCGCGCGCGCGCATCGTCGGTGGCCGCAAGGTGCTGCGGCAACACCTTGATCGCGACGTCGCGGCCCAGGCGCGTATCGCGGGCGCGCCACACCTCGCCCATACCCCCGGCACCGAGCGGCGCAACGATCTCGTAGGGTCCCAGTCGGATTCCAGCCTGGATCACGGCAACCTCGCTTGGTAACGGGTCGGCGGGAATCCGCCGGGCGCCGGCGACCGCATCCGGTCGTAGCGCTGCGTACGATCCATACAGGATAACTGAAGTCGATTTTCAAGACAACAAATTGGTGGAATACCAGCCCTGGTTAGGCGCTTCTCGCGATCGGCCTGCACCGGGACCAGCCGGAATCGACCGGTGGCGGGCGCGACCGCGGTCGGCCAATCTTCGAGCTGATCCGCCACGTGGACGACCACGGAACGGCGTGATCGTCGGGCGCTTTCATCGGATATTGGATATCATGACCCGGTTTCCTTCAGGGTACCGAGTCATCCATCCGATCCGGAGCGAACCATGACGACGTCCCCCGGAGATCGCCTCGGTCCCTACGAGATCGTCTCCCCCCTTGGCAAGGGCGGCATGGGCGAGGTCTGGCGCGCCCACGACGCGCGCCTCGCCCGCGACGTCGCGCTGAAGATCCTGCCGGACGACTTCGCCGCCGATCCCGAGCGCATCGCCCGCTTCGAGCGCGAGGCGAAGGTGCTTGCGTCCCTCAACCACCCCAACGTCGCCGCGCTGTACGGCGTCGAGCACGTCGACGGCCGCCACGTCCTGGTGATGGAGCTGGCCGAGGGCGAAGGACTCGACGCCGTGATCGCCCGGGGCGCCGTTCCTCTCGACGAGGCGATCGAGATCGCGAGTGGGATCGCCTCGGGGCTCGAGGCCGCGCACCAGAAGGGTGTCGTCCACCGCGACCTGAAGCCCGCGAACGTGATGCTCGGCCCCGACGGCCGCGTCAAGGTCCTCGACTTCGGCCTCGCGCGCGCCTACCTCGGCGACGAAGGCGCCGAGAGCGACCTCGGCAACTCGCCGACGCTCACCGCGGCAATGACCCGCGAGGGCGTCGTGCTGGGCACCGCGGCCTACATGTCGCCGGAGCAGGCGCGCGGCAGGAAGGTCGACCGCCGCGCCGACATGTGGGCGTTCGGCGTCGTGCTATGGGAGCTGCTGACCGGGAGCCGGATGTTCGTCGGCGAGACCGCCTCGGACGTGATGGCCGGCGTGCTCCGCGCCGACATCGACCTCGACGCGCTACCCGACGGCACGCCGGCGGCTGTCCGCCGCCTGCTGCGCCGCTGCCTCGAACGCGATCCGCGGCGCCGCCTGCGCGACGCCGGCGATGCTGTCCTCGAACTGTCCGATGCGATGCGCGCGGATTCCGAGCCGGGCGGCGACGCCGCTCAAGGCGAGCCGCAGGCTCGCACCGGGCGGATCCGTCGCGCCCCCCTGCTGTCCGCGCTCGCGTTGGCGGCTCTGGCGACCGCGGTCGCCGTCTGGGCGCTGGTCCGTCCCGACGTCGCGCCCGCCCCGGCGCGCACGCACGTCTCGTTCGAACGCAGAACGTTCGACGAGGAAGTGATCTTCAATGCCCGCTTCCTGCCCGAGGGTCAGGGCATCGTCTACAGCGCCGCGCGCAGCGGCAACGCCCCGGAGCTATTCCTGCTGCCGAATGGCGCCGTGTCGCCGAAGCTGCTCGCAGGGAAGGGAACCCACCTGCTGTCGGTCTCGTCCGAAGGGGAGCTCGCTGTGCTGACGGGTGCGACATTCGCCACCCATCGCATTCAGATCGGGACGCTGGCCCGGATGTCCGTCGACGGCTACCCGCGGCCCCTGGTCGAGCAGGTCAGCGACGCGGACTGGGGTCCCGACGAATCGCTGGCGATCGTGCGCATGGAGGAGGGCGGCAACCGGCTCGAGTACCCGATCGGGACCGTGCTCTACGAGACGACGGGCTACGTCAGCGAACCCCGGGTGTCGGCGGACGGCACGCGCGTCGCCTTCCTCGATCACCAGTGGCCCGGGGACGACCGCGGTCGGCTGAAGATCGTCGACCGGTCCGGAAAGGTGACGACCCTCAGCCGCGAATACTGGGCGATCGAGGGACTGGCCTGGTCGGCCGACGGTGCGACCCTCATCTTCTCGGGCGCCCTGGACGAACCCCGGCTCCAGCCCCGGGCCGTGACGCCGGAGGGCGAGCGGACGGAACCGCTGCTCGAAGTGCCGGGCGAGTTCTTCGTCGTCGACATCGACCACGACGGGAACTGGCTGGCGCTCGAGGAGGACAACCGCTACGGGGTCGTCGCCCATCCGTCAGGCGGCCCCGACGTCGACCTCACCTGGCTGGATTCGAGCTGGGGGCCGCATCTCGCGCCGGACGAACGGACGCTCTTGTTCTCGAACGGTCGCGGCGGCACCAACTACGACGTGGTCACTCGTCGGCTGGACGGCTCGCCGATCGCCACGCTCGGCGAGGGCAATGCGTTGGGCTTCTCGCCGGACGGCCGCTGGGTCGCCGCCCAGATCGCCGAGCCGCCGGCGATCGCGCTGTACCCCACCGGCGCCGGATCCCCGCGGCGACTCGAGCGGGACTCCATCGATCAATACCGGAACGCCCAGTGGTTCCCGGACAGCGAGCACGTGCTCGTTTCCGGCAACGAAGCCGGCCGGCCGGTGCGCGCGTTCCGTCAGTCGATCGACGGCGGTCCGCCCGAGCCGGTCACCCCGGAGGGTGTCGACGGCATGCTGAGCCCGGACGGGACGACCATCATCGCCCGGGACGTCGACGGCGGCGGGCGGCTCTACCCGGTCGACGGCGGCGCCCCGCGGGCGATCGTCGGCCTGCAGGCCGACGACGACGTGGCGGCCTGGAGCCCGGACGGCAAGGCCGTCTGCGTCTATCGGAAGGGGCAGGTGCCCGTCAACGTCGAGCGGATTGACCTCGCGACCGGCCGGCGGACGCCCGTGCTGACCATCACGCCGCAACAGCGGGCGGGCCTGGTCCGCATCTGGTTTACAGCCCCGGTGTTCGATCCGGACGGCGGCTATGCCTACAGCTACCGGCGCACGTTCACGAAGATGTTCGTCGTGAAGGGGGGCGGCACGTGACAACTCGAGTCGCAGATCGAGTGTTGACTAGGTATCGGCCCGGGGGCGACCCTGCCTGACTCCGTCCGCATTGCCTAGAGCCGACTTACGACTCCCTCGCCATGCCAAACGTCGGCACTGGAGATCGGCGAGATCGGCCCGGGAATTCTGGTTTAGAGGCACGACTCGTGGGATTGGGACGATCCCTGATAGCCGTCCATCGGTCATCCACCGACCATCCCCCATGAGCAGTACCACCCTCGACGACAGCGACGACGCGGGTCGTCAGTGTATGAGGTGACACGGACATGCCGAGAGCCATCTGGAAAGGAGCCATCTCCTTCGGCCTGCTGAACGTGCCGGTGGCGGTGTATCCGGCCGAACAGCGCGGCGATCTGAGCTTTCATCTGCTCGACAGCCGCAATCACGCGCGCGTGCGTTACCAGCGCGTGAACGAGGAGACGGGCAAGGAGGTGCCCTGGGATCAGATCGTCAAGGGGTACGAGTTCGCCGACGGCGACTACGTGCTGCTCACCGACGAGGAACTGGAGAGCGTGGCCGTGGAGGCCAGCCAGACGGTGGAGATCCAGAGCTTCGTGAACGCGGCGGACATCGACCTGCGCTACTTCGACAAGCCCTACTACCTCGCGCCGGGCAAGCGGGGCGAGAAGGGATATGTCCTGCTCCGAGAGACGCTGGCCAACACGGGCAGGGTGGGCATCGCGCGGGTGGTGATTCGCACCAAGGAGTACCTGGCCGCGCTGATCGCGCTGGGCGACGTGCTCGTGCTCGAATTGCTGCGATTCGCCCAGGAGCTGCGCGATCACGACGATCTCGGCATCCCCACCGGCAAGATCAGCGACTACAAGGTCTCCCGGAAGGAGATCGAGATGGCCGAGGCCCTCGTCGAGGCCATGAGCACCGAGTGGAACCCATCGGACTACCACGACGAGTACCGCGAGCAGTTGCTCGCCTTCATCGAGGAGAAGGCCGAGCACGAGGGGCACGTGGTGGCCCCCGAGGCGAAGGAACCGCCGGCGACGACGAAGATCGTGGACATGATGGACGTGCTGCGTGCGAGCCTCGAGAAGCAGAAGGGCGGCGGGAAGTCGAGCAAGAAGAAGTCCGCAAGCAAGAAGAAGAAGAAGAGCAAGCGCGCGGCGAGCTGAACGAACGGAGGGGGGCCTCATGGCTCGTGGCGATCTCACGACATACCGAGGCAAGCGGCACTTCGACCGTACGCCGGAGCCCGGCGCCGACGATCGGCGCCCCGCCGCCGCACCCGGCTGGTCCTTCGTCATTCACAAGCACGATGCGCGGAGTCTGCACTACGACCTGCGCCTCGAGCTCGACGGCGTGCTCAAGAGCTGGGCGGTGCCGAAGGGCATCAGCTACGACCCGCGCCAGCGCCACCTGGCCATCCACGTCGAGGATCACCCTCTCGCCTACGGCGACTTCGAGGGCGTCATTCCCGCCGGCGAATACGGCGGCGGCACCGTGATGGTGTGGGATCGTGGCACGTGGGAGCCGGACGGCGATCCGCATCGGGGCCTCGCCAAGGGGAAGTTCACCTTCACGTTCCACGGCCAGAAGCTGCGCGGCGGCTGGACGCTCACACGCATGGGCGGCAAGGCGAACGAGGGTGACAAAGACAACTGGCTGCTGATCAAGAGGCGCGACGATGAAGCCGATGCCGAGCGCGACGTCGACGAGCAGGAGCCGAGGAGCGTCCTCTCGGGCCGCACCATGGCGGAGATCGCACGCGCGGCCGATCGCGTCTGGTCGAGCGAGGCGCCACGGATCGACGCCGGCACGCTTCCCGGCGCCCGCCAACGCGCGCTGCCGCGCGCGCTGCGGCCCCAGCTCGCCACCCGAGTGGACCACACGCCGACCGGCGACGGCTGGCTCCACGAGATCAAGTACGACGGCTACCGGCTGCTCGTCTTCGTCCAGGACGGCGAGGCGCGGCTCGTAACGCGCGGCGGCAAGGACTGGACCGACCGTTTTCCATCGCTGGCGGCGGCGGCAGCGCGGCTTCCGGTGTCCTCGGCGCTCCTCGACGGCGAAGCCTGTGTGGTCGACGCGCACGGCCGCACCGACTTCCAGGCGCTCCAGAACCGACTCGGCACCGCGAACACCGACGACGTCGCTCTCCTACTCTTCGATCTGGTGCATCTCGATGGTTACGATCTCACGCAAGTTCCTCTGAGCGCGCGCAAGACGGCTCTGCGCCGCCTGCTCGTGGCAGCGGGCGTCATATCTGTCGGCGATGGTGATCGGTCGCCGACCGATCGCATTTCGTCCGCGGTTTCCGAGAGCCCGCTGCGCTTCAGCGACCACATCGCGGGCAGCGGCCCGGATGTCTACGCCCTGGCTTGCCGTCTGGATCTCGAGGGAGTGGTCTCGAAGAAGGCCGACTCGGTCTACGAGTCGCGGCGCAGTCGGTCCTGGGTGAAGACGAAGTGCCAGCATCGGCAGGAGTTCGTGATCGGTGGCTGGCTGCCGTCCGACAAGCGCACCGGGTTGCGCTCGCTGCTGCTGGGTACACACGGGGAGAACGGCGACCTCGTGTACGCCGGCAAGGTCGGGACGGGTTTCACGGACACGTCGTTGCGCGATCTCGCACGCCGGCTGCGTCCGCTCGCGCTCGACGCGTCGCCCTTCGTCGACGCGGAGTCGATCCACGAGCACAAAGCGCGGTGGGTGCGTCCGGAGCTGGTCTGCGAGGTGGAGTTCAGCGAATGGACGTCGGAGGGACGATTGCGCCATCCGTCGTTCAAGGGGTTGCGCGAGGACAAGTCGCCGAACCAGGTGGTACGCGAGGACCCGCGAACCGCTGGCGCCGCCGCCTCGGGGCCACGCGGTGGCAAAACGCCGCGACGAGCCGAGATCGACGATCTCGAGGTGCGCATCACCCATCCCGACCGCGTCCTGTTTCCAGATGCCGGCCTCACCAAGGGCGACCTGGCCCGCTACTACGCCGACGTCAGCGATCTCCTGCTGCCCCATGTCGCGAACCGGCCACTCACCCTCGTGCGCTGCCCGGCCGGGCGCCACAAGGCGTGTTTCTACCAGAAGCACCACGCCGGGCACTTGCCGCAGGCGGTGGGCGGGGTGGCGGTGGCGGAGAGGGAGCAGGAGCGGATGTACCTGACGATCGACGATCGGGAGGGTCTCCTGTCGCTGATCCAGATGGGGGCGATCGAGCTGCACCCCTGGAGCGCCCGCAACGATCGCCTGGATCGCCCCGACCTCATGGTCTTCGATCTGGATCCCGGCCCCGGCGTTCCAGTGCGCCGGATCGCCGACGCTGCGCTACGGATCCGCGACAGGCTGGCCGACCTGGACCTGGTGAGCTTCGCGAAGACGTCGGGAGGCAAGGGCTACCACGTGGTCGTGCCTCTCGTACGCCGGGCGGAGTGGGACGAGGTCAGAGCTTTCTCGCACGCCGTGGCCAGGGAACTGGCTCGCGACACGCCGCGGGAGATCGTGACCGTCGCGACGAAGAGCAAGCGCGAGGGTCGCGTGTTCGTGGACTACCTCCGCAACAGCCGCGGGGCGACGAGCGTGGCGGCGCTTTCGACACGGGCGCGCGAGGGCGCGCCCGTGTCGATGCCTGTGAGCTGGGAAGAGGTGGCCGAGGCGGTGGCCCCTGATGCCTTCACGTTGAACATTATCGGCGAACGCCTGGCCGGGTGGCGTCGGAATACCCGGCTGGATCCCTGGCGCGAGTATTTCTCCGTGCGTCAATCGATCACCGTGGCGGCCCGGCGCGCCGTGGGTGTCTGACGCCGGCGAACAGCCGTTCGCCGGCGTCCCACGTCACGAACACTCACTACTGTTCTGCGCGCGAGGCGCGGGGATTGACCTGCTCCTTCGCGATCAGGTTCAGCAAGCGATCGGCCTCCCTCTCCTCGCCGAGCGTGTCGCGCAGCAGTTCGGCGGCGCGTTGGTCCTGCAGGCGGTCGGCGATCGCGCGCAGCGTTCCGTAGGCGCTGATCTCGTAGTGCTCCACGCGCTGTGCGGCCGCGATCAGCGCGGCATCCTTCACGTCGGGCTGGCCGTCGGCCTTGATGATCTCCTCGCCCTCCTTGATGAGCCCCTTCATCGCTTCGCACGTCACGCGATCCTTCTCGTGTCCGAGCTTGTCGAAGATCGTCTCCAGTCGCTCGGCCTGCTCCCGCGTCTCCTGCAGGTGGTCCTTGAACGCCTGCTTGAGCTTGGGGTTGTGGGCCGCCTCGGCCATCTTGGGCAAGGCTTTCGTGAGCTGCGTCTCCGCGTCGTAGACGTCGCCCACTTGCATCCAGAAGAGATCTTCCAGCGTCGTCAGCTTCTTGTTCGCCATGGTCTGGCCTCCGTGGTCGGGGTACGAGTGTTCGTTCGACTCGGGTCCGCCCAGCGTAGCGAGAAGGTCGGGGTGCTGACATCGGGCGTGATACGACGCACGGGTGAGGACGAGCCTCAGACAGCGGATGGGGTGCGTACCCATCTTCGCGGGCAAGCCGATGCGCTGGTGGCGATGGTCACGCCACCGTGATGGCGGGATCGCGATAAACGTCCTGCACGGCCTGGATGATCGCCACCCCGTCACGCATGGGGCGCTGGAAGGCCTTGCGTCCCATGATCAGGCCCATGCCGCCGGCGTGCTTGTTGACGACGGCCGTCAGGACGGCGGCGGCCGTGTCGCTGGCCCCGCTGCTGGCGCCGCCGGAGTTGATCAGGCCGCACTGCCCCAGGTAGCAGTTGGCCACCTGGTAACGGCACATGTCGATCGGGTGGTCACTCGCGAGGTCGCTGTACACGCGCGCATCGGTCTTGCCGAAGCCGATGTCCTTGAAACCCGCCCGGTTGTGCTCGGGCAGCTTCTGCTTGATGATGTCGGCCCGGATCGTCGCACCCAGGTGGGTGACACGACTAGGCAAGGTCGTCACCGACGGCCTCCCCCGCACGGCGCGCGGCGGCTGTCGTCACATCTTCTCCTTGATCCCCTTGCGCAGCAGCCACCAGTTCACGGGATATGCGGTGGCGAAGCCGCAGAACATCGCGATCTGCATCATGAACCAGAAGACGGGTTCGGTCTTGGGCAGTTCCACGCCCAGGCCGGAGCGGAAGATCGCGAAGATGGCGATCGCCATCCAGCCATACATGCCGACCTGCCAGGCCGTCAGGGAGAGGACGTCGGCTTTGGCCGCCTGCATCAGCGCCTTCCCGGGCGGGAGATCGCGCATGGGTTTGATGGTGAAGTACTGGAAGGCGATGCCCACGAGCAGGGCGAGCAGGAAATCGAGTGCCCAGGTGCCGAACGTCTTCTCGCCGAAGAGCCGCCAGTCGATCGTGAGTCCGAACACCGAGATGGCCGGTACGACCATCACGAACCATTCCGCGACCAGATCGGCGACGGTGCAAGCCGCTGCCGCAATGCGTCGCGGCGAGTCCGGTGCTCGTGGCAAAGGCTCGCCCTTTCCAAGGGGGAGCTTCCCCGCGCGCCTTCGCGCGTTGCGTGGCCTGACGCGTGGCCTTCGTCCCGGTGGCGAAGTAGGCCCAGAGCGCGAAGGGTCCGGCCCAGAGGGCCGTGACAGGCCAGACCACGTTCATGATCGTCATGTGCTGTCGATGACCCAGGACGTGCACGAGGATGACCAGGCTGCACACGCCCGCCACCACCAGCGAAGCGGCGGCCACGGTCACCAGGGTCGGAGGCAGGGCGGGCATGAGGTTCCCTTTCTGCTGTATGCCGCGCTCAGGCTAGGGCTGTCCCTCCTTAAAACCCCGTCGGCGTTGCCACGACCAGAGTTACGACTTCACGAGTAGACCACAAACCGACGCTCGAAACCGTCGCTGCGGACCAATTCCCTGGGCCTGCAGTTAGCCGCGCAAACGGCCGATCCCGCCCAGCGCCCAACATCATCGTCGAATTCCTGCGCGACCTCCTGCGCCCCCGCGGCGACCTGCTGCTGGAGAACCTGGCCCTGCGCCAGCAGATCCTCGTCCTGCAGCGCACCAACCCCAAGCCCCCATTCAACAACGCCGACCGCGCGTTCTGGGTCCTGCTCTGCCGCTGGTGGGCGGGCTGGCGCCGACCGCTGCGCCTGGTCCAGCCCGAGACCGTGATCGGCTGGCACCGCAGGGGCTGGCGGCTGTGGTGGCGGCGGAAGAGCCGGCCAAGCGGGCCGGCCCCGCGTGCCGTGGGAGGTGATCGAACTCATCCGGCGCATCTCGCGGGAGAACCCCACCTGGGGCGCGCCGCGCATCCACGGCGAACTGATGATGCTGGGCCACTTTGTCAGCGAGGCGACCGTCGCGCGTTACATGGTCAAGCGACGAC
>CAVSGO010000008.1:0-267584 GCA_963727525.1 uncultured bacterium
TCCCTGCCAGAAGCTCTCGTCGGTGATCGCGGATTTGACGCTGCGGCGAGCCGCAAAGCGCTTCAGGGCGCCAGCATCTATAATGCAATCTGTCCGAAGAGCACTTCGTGCCTACGCGAGCGTCTGACGGAGGAGCGGTTTGTGCAGTTGCAACGTCGACGTGGCCAGACGGAAGCTCGGGTGGGCATCTTCAAGAACTGTTTCCTAGGCCGGCCCGGTCGGAGCAAAGGATTCGTTCATCGCGAATTGAATATTACCTGGGCCATCTTGGCGCACAATCTATGGGTCATCGCGCGCCTTCCTGTCGCCAATGAGGAGTGCGAGCGAAGACGCCTCGCAGCCTGACCGTATCACAGAAACTCCAGAAACAATAAAACGCCGCGGGAGCGGCGTCTCTAATCCGTCGTAAATATTGCACCGATCCGGCAATTGCGATCTGATTTGGCGGCCACTTGTGAAAACCGCCGCGTACGGCTCACCGGTACGGCGTCTGCCGCCCAGCCGTTCGCCCGAAATTGCGCTTTCTGGGACAGGCTCTATGATAGACTGACCCAACCGGGCATGGCAGGGCTACATGGGGGCGGCAGGTACAAAGAATCTCAATCGAATCAGAGCGGACGATGGCGCTGAAATTGGTCCCAACAACGCGACAGTTTCTCGATTGGTCTATGCCGGCGAAAGCCGGATACGTTTCTCTAGTGGTTGCACTATTCATGGGCGCTTTTTCTCTCGTAACCTACATGAGGGGATGCAATCGCGATCATGAACGCGACATAACCGCGTCGGCACGTCATCAAGAAGTGATGGAAGCGCTAGCACGACTTCATGTGCCTGAAGATACGGTTGATCTAGACAAACTCAGAGACCAATATCCGCTTGGTTTCGCGCTTTTCTACACCGACGGTACGCGGCTAGAGTACTATGTGCCGTCGAAGAAGTTTTCTTCGATCCCGAGAAGGCTCGTATCATTCGTACCTATTCAGATAGGTACGAGCTGCTATTGCCCACAATGATGTTTCCGGACGACATGGCGATAGCTCAAGGCATTACGACTTCGATACCGCGGAAACTCGGCCACTACGAGATCCCTCTCTATTGGGGAAATTCGCCTGTGGGCCGACGTTATCAATACCGATGGCGACGGATTGACTTGGCTATATGGCGCAACCGCGTCAGCACCGGCGAGAGCGCGCGTAAAATGATCAGATGGAGGTTTTCGAAGGTGTCTACCCGGCCACCGGCTCTCTGTCGCGCCCCGGCGCCGAAAAGCCGCGGGGAGTCCAGTAGGCGACGAGTGGTGGTTGCCGGGATGTCGTCCCTATCGGACATCCAGCTCGCGTGCCAATGCAGTCTCCCGTGTCAATGTTCGCCCTAATTCCCCCACCCATGTTCGCGTCATAGGTTGCCACTTTCCCTGCTCGCACGGCCCCGATGGTCCTTCCTTCTGGGTTACTGGTTCTCGGCCTTGGCGAGCGCCCGGGGCCGTTCCTTGGCCCGGTAGCTCGCCCCCTTGATCGTGATCAGGTGCGCCCGGTGGGCGAGGCGGTCCAGCGCCGCCGACGCCATCAGCGGGTTCTCCCCGAATGCCGCCGGCCACTCCTGGTAGTCCCGGTTGCTGGTCACCAGCACCGAGCCCCGCTCGTACCGCTCGTTGATCACCTCGTAGAAATCCTCCGGCTCGACGCCGCGCAGCGGCTTCAGGCCAAAGTCGTCGAGGATCAGCAGCTCCGGTCTGAGGTAGTTGGCCAGCCGCTTCTCCCGCGTCCCGTCGGCCCGCCCGCCGTTGATCTGGGCCAGCATCTTGATCACCGTCGTAAACAGGACGCTGTACCCGCGGCGACACGCCTCCTGCCCGAGGGCCTGCGCCAGGTGGCTCTTGCCCACGCCGCTGGGGCCGACGATCAAGACGCCCTCCTTTCGTTCGATCCACTGACCGGTCGCCAGGTCGAGGATCTGCTGCTTGTTCAGGGTCGGGTTGAATGACCAGTTGAATCCCTCGAGCGTCTTCTCGGCCGAGAACGACGCCCGCCGCAGACGCATCACGAGCTGCTTCTGGGCCCGGCGCTCGACCTCGTCTTCCGAGCAGGCGTTCGAGGAATTCCACGTACGCCAGCTTGTCGTCGATGGCCTGGCGGTTGCGCACGTCGAGCGTCTCGAGGATGCCCGACAGCCGCAACGACTTCAGCTTGGGGATCAGCTGGGGTTTAATGTCCATGGTCTGCTCCTCCTTCGGCAGGAAAGATCTCCGACCCTGGACGTGCAAAGGCAAACGTGTGCTGCTGAGCCGGCGCGGTCGCCGGCAGCGGCTCGAGATCAAACGCGCGGTCGAGGATGCGGCTGACCGTGCGGTACGAGGTCTCGTCGTAGAAGAGGGCCCGCTGGCAGGCGCGCTCCAGGCGCTGGGGGCCGTACTTCTGCTCGAGCCGCAGGATGGCCTGGACCGAGCGCAGGCGATCCAGAGGACGCTCGGCCAACAGCCGCGAGACGAGCTCGGCCGTCGCCGGGCCGACATCCTTCGCGCGGCGCCGGCAGTACTGCGGTGTCGCCATCAGGTACACCAGCTTGTCTGGCGGGTAGTGCTCGTCGATGGTGCGCCGCGTGCCGGGGCGGCCCCAGCGATGGGAGGCGATCCGCTCCCAGTGGTGGAAGATGTGGACGTCCCGGCCGTTGGTCCTGGCCCACAGCTGCTGGCCGATCAGGCGGTGCGGCGCGCTGTAGTAGGCGCCGTCGACCACCACGTGGCAGTCCGGGTGCAGCTTGACCTGCTTCCAGACGCCCAGGTCGTACGGCGAGGTGGGCAGCGGCTGCAGGGCCGCCTGCTCGACCTCGCGAAACACCCGCAACGGCTGCTGCTTGGTCGTGCCGTGGCAGCGCACCCCGGCCGTCTGCTTCGATCCACTGCCGCAGCTTCTCGTTGCACTCGGTGAGAGTCATCGGCGGCCGACCCGCCAGGAAATTGCGCTTCACGTAGTGCACGCCCGACTCCACCTTGCCCTTGTGCTCGGGCGTCCGCGGGCGGCATGGCGCGATCAGGAAGCCGTAGTGCTCGGCCAGCTCCCGGTAGCTGCGCTGGACCACCGGATCGTGCAGCGCCGCCTTGACGATCGCCGCCTTCAGGTTGTCGATCACCAGCCGCTGCGGCACGCCGCCAAAGTACTCGAATGCGTGGCGGTGGCAGCGCAGCCAGGTCTCCACCCGCTGATCGAAGACCACCTCGGCCCACTGATGCCGGCTGCACGAGAGCGTCATCACGAAGACCCAGGCCTTGCGCAGCTCGCCGGTCTCCGGGTCGATCATCCGGCCCGCCGAGCCAAAGTCGACCTGCGCCTCCTGCCCCGGCGGCGTCTCCAGGCGCACGAATGCCGTCGGTGTCGTCTGCTCCAGGTGCACGATGTAGCGCCGCAACGCGCTGTAGCTGCCCTCAAAGCCGTGGCTCTCGCGCAGGCGCTCGTACACGGCCTTCATCTCCACGCCGCGTCCACGCAGCGCCTCGATCACTGGGCGCCATGGCGCCGCCTTGTACGCTTGACGGGGCAGGGCCGACTCAGGCACCATCGCCGGTGAGCACGCCGTCCAGGGCGGCGGCGGTCGGCACCGGGGCGGTGAGCAGGTCCTCGCGCGCCGCCAGCGCGCGGTACTTGCGCACGGTCTTGCGGGCGACGCCCAGCTCGCGGGCGATCATCCGGTCCTTCTGGCCGGCCTGGAGCCGGCGGATGAGTTCGCGTACGTCGAGTGTCATGAGTCTCCTTCCTGCCATGGGATACCCCTCCTTGGGTTTGGGTAACCTGGAGGATATCCCCTCTGGCAGGAAGGACCATCGTTGTCGCCGCCGAGCACTCGTCGCCCATCCCTTGCACGTCCAGGATCAGGTCAGTGAGACGAGGCGCTGTCGCCGACGGGGTGGCTCCCTATCCGCGAACACGGGTGGTACCCTATCGCGCGAACATGGGTGGCTCCCTATCGGGCGAACACGGGTGGCTCCCTATGCGCGAACATGGTGGGGGACTATAGGGCGAACGCTGACATACGCGAAACCGCCAGTGCAGCTGCTGGCCTCACGGACGTGAGCGCCCACGCCCTGCGCCACACGATGGCCTCGCTCGCCATAGACGGTGGGGAGCCGTTGCACCGGGTACGCGATCGGCTGGGGCATTCGTCGGTGTTGGTGACATCGCGGTACCTGCACGTCTGACTCGTGGTAGCCAGCCAAGTCCTGCGATTGACGGGAGCGGATTCCCGCTTCACACGCCGTAGCAACTAAACTGGTCTCAACTGCACTCTCGCCACAAGCGTTAGGCACCCGATGGGACCATTCAGGCGGTTGAAATGCCAGTATCCGTGGGCCGCAGCCCTCGACTTCGGGGTGTCGGAGCTAGAACGTTCACCCACGCCGTGCTAGATTTGCCCACTGATGCCTAGGGACCGGTAGCGCACGCAGGATCGAAGACATGCGTGATCGTCTGGAAGTCTGAATCGCAATCAGGGCTTCCGAAGATACCGCAGGACACTGTCTAGATTAGACCAGTCCGGTCGGCTTCGGATTTACCGAATCACTAGGAGAAACACATGGACCGCGTTAATCCCGACGGTGTCCAGCAGCTTAGCGAGAAGCATACACTAGCGCGGGAGGCGTTGCCTGCCGACCTTCGGCCAATCTTCGACGATCCTGTCGCGGACTACCGGTTTCTGGTCTCAGGCACTACAACCGTCCTTTCGTCTCCTATCTCATTCTCGCTGATCTCGTGAGAGAGGGCTGGCGGTGCAACGAGCAGCAGAGGTCGAATCCATGACGGACGCGCGCTCGATTCCTCCGATGGATCACGCCTTTCTTGCAGACTTGCCCACGCCTCCCCTGTCGTTGCCGCCAAGCATCAGCTATCAAGCCCGTAACCTGATCCTAGGGCAAGGCGTGAATGCACTCGAAGTTGTAGTCGCGTCGAGCACAGCTCCGGTCGAGCCCGTTCGGCTTCGATCCGCATGGAAGATGCCGGAAACGCCAGCCGCGCAGCCCCTCTGTTGCTTGTGGTTCTCCACTAGGATCGGGCGTGGCTACTTTGTGGTCCAGGCGGTGATGAAACCCCGGCTTATATCAACCTTGACCGCGGCCAGGTCGAACGAATCTGCCGCGAGAGGCGTTAGAACAACCTGACCGTCACGCAGCGCTACGCGCTCTAAGAGATTTCTTCCATCCCTGGACATACCCCTCTGCGGACTTCGAAATGATGGGTTTCTCGCCACCCACGAGTGTGATATCCCGGACTTCGTGAGACACATTCGACCCTATCCTAGCATCGTGGTGTAACGCCGTGGTCTAACCGACTTGACCGAATTGGCCTCCGGCAAGCCCTGTGGAAGCGTCGAGCGCGAGCCGGTATAGGTGACGCCTTCAAGCGTACGCAAGTTGAAAGTATCGGCGGCCGTGTCAGCTGATTACAGAACGGACGGCCAGAATAAATTCTGTGGTCGTTACACTAGTCCTTCGAACGCGGGACGGAATCCGCTATCACTAGGCGAGCTGCCTTGGGACTGTAGACGTACTCGGTATTGTGCCATCCTTGATGCGCGCGACGGCCTCGTCGATGACGAACAGCGGAACAAGAAACCATTCCTCGGGCTGTACAGGGTGACCAAAGCGATCGTTGATGGTGATGTTCAACCGCGCCGGGGCGAACAGCTTGTGGAACAGATTCTCCATCCGGATGCGATTGATGCCCGCGAGCTTGTAGGTTGCCACCACCTCGACCTTCGCCAGCAGGTAGGTGGCATCGTGTTCAGCGTTGGCTATGCGCGTCTCGACCCTGCCCCCGGTCACGCCTATTTTGTGGATGATGTCGCGGTGCTGTGCGACATAGGGATGATCGGACAGGGAACGCAAGACGTAGATTGTGCCGCTTTCGACATCGTCGGCCTCAAGCTCGCCTCCAAGGGAAAGCTGCCCGCTCTCAGGCGAAACCAGCCGCCGCGTGGCGGGGTCATTGTAGAACGCGCGCTGAAGCGAGCGCAGCAGCAGGTTGCTTTCGGTGCCGTTGGAGAAGATGACCCGCAGACGGCGGTCCACCTCTCCTGCGGTCGTCTTCAGAGGCTCGCCGACCTCGGCAACGTAGAGCGTCAGACCATCGAGAACGAAGAAATCTCCAGCTTCAATTGAGCGGCGGCCCGCTTCTATGGGTTGGGACTGGCGCATGCCGGTTTTGACTTCCGTTTGCACGCGCTCGAACAAGGGCCGGAAGGTCTCGAAATCCTCGCAAGGCTTGCGATCCGCGATCTCCTCGGCGGCACGCTTTTCAGCGCTGGTACGGACATGGCGCAGGACCGTGATGTCGTCCGCGCCGGCAACATCCGCCAGCTCGGCAGCCAGGTCATCGATGTCGATGGTTTCGTCCGCCGAAGCAGCGACGGTCGGCGCCCCAGCAAGCAAGCCCTGATGGTCTAGCGGCTCAAGCAAGGCACGGCAGTCCGGGAGCGCGCGCAGACGGTCGAGCCGCACTGCATACAGGCGCTCGAATATGTCCCGGTCTTCGCCGTGTTGCGGCGCACGCCCGTGCTGCTCGGTGAAGCGTTGGATTTCTTCGAAGCCAGCGATGACACGCTCCTCGCTGGCTGGGCGTCCACCCTTCTTCTCAGGCGGTGCAAATTCGGCCAGCTCTGCCGCCAAATCGTCAAGATCGGAGTTACTCATAGCGCCCCTCGGCTCTGAAACGCATGAATGCCGCCGCGCCTTCGGCAAGGTGCGTTTCCCAGGCATCCTGCGAGGTCACCGATGGAGCCCGACCTCGCTCGCGTTTGAACTCCACCGCGCGCTTGGCAATCACTTTGGCATCTTCAGGTGTGATGGACGTGCGCTTGGCCGAGATGACCGCCGCGACCTGCTTCAAGCTGTCCTCGCTCATGGTCTTGGCGAGGATGGCGTAGGCTTCGCCGAACGGGTTGATGCGGTCGATCAGGTCGATGTCCAGCTCGCGCACGTCCATCGCAAAGCGGCGCACACCGTCGATCAGGGCGGTGTTGGGCGATCCGTCGCCCTCTCCTTGGCCTTCGGTGACAAGCTGCTTGGCCTGTTGCGTGAGGTTCAGCGCGGCGACGGCGTGCTGGCGCACGGATTCCTGATCCTCGGCGTCAAGCTCGGGGTACTTGTCCTTGATGATCTTGCCCATGCGAACCTGGGTCAGTTCCTCGGGCACCAGTTCTTCGTCGAACAGGCCGCGCTCGATGGTGGTCTTGTCCTGCACGAAGGCGGCGATGACTTCGTTCAGGTCTTCCTGACAGATTCGCGCTGCCTCCTGGCTCTTCGGTTCGGCCAGGCCCTTGATCTCGATCTGGAACTGGCCCGTCTGGTCGTTGAACCCCACGTTGCACTTGTCGGGGTCATAGCCGCCCTCGCCGTAGTCGAAGCCCGGTGTGGGCCGTTGTCCGGGTTCTTGGGCTTGAACTCGAAGCGCGGAGCAAGACCTGCTCCATAAGCAAGCTGGCGGCGATGGCCTTCAACGTATCGTTGACGGCCTCGGTGACTGCTTCCTCGGTCGCATCTGGCTCGGCGATCAGGTTGGTGAACCTCGCGCGGGTCTTACCCGGCGCGTCGCGGGTGGTACGCCCGATGATCTGAACGATCTCGGCGAGGCTGGCGCGGTAGCCCACGGTCAGCGCGTGTTCGCACCAAATCCAGTCGAAACCTTCCTTCGCCATGCCCAGCGCGATGATGATGTCCACATGGTCGCGGTTGTTCTTCTGCGCCGGGTCTTTCAACGCGGCGGAAACGCGGTCACGCTTCGTGGCATCGTCATCGACCAGATCGGCGATTCGCAACACGCGGCCATCGGCGCGCTTGACGAGCTGGAAGCCTGTGGCGGCGTCGATGCCCTGCCACTCGCCCAGCGCCTCGATGATGTGATCCACCTCGCGCATCTTGTCCTTCGTGCTCTCGCGCGAATTGACGTTGGGGATGTGGATGATGGTCTTCTCGGCAGGGTCGAGGACATTGAGGATGTCATCGACATAAGGCCCGCTGTAGAAGAAGTAGCCGATGTCGAGTTGCTTGAGGTACTCGTAGCCGTTGAGCTGTTCGTAGTAGGTGTAGGTGACGGTATCGAATTTCGACTCATCCTGCGGTGCGAGCACCGCCTCGGCGTCGCCCCGGAAGTAGGAGCCGGTCATGGCGACGATGTGCGTCTTGCCCCGCGCAATGAACTGCCCCAGGTGCAGGCCCAGCTTGTTGTCCGGGTTGGCCGAAACGTGGTGGAACTCATCGACCGCGATCAGTCGGTCGTCGAATGCCTCCACGCCGTAGGCATCGACCGCGAAGCGGAAAGTCGCGTGAGTGCAGACCAGCACCTTGTCGTCGCTTTCGAGGAACGCGCCGAGCGACTTGACCTTGCCGCCGTTGTCGTTGCCCGGCGCGTTGCAGAGGTTCCACTTCGGCTCGACATGCCAGTCGGACCAGAAGCCGAACTTCGACAGCGGCTCGTCGTTGAAGCTGGCCCCGATGGACTTCTCCGGCACGACGATGATGGCCTGCTTCAAGCCCTGGTTCTGCAGCTTGTCGAGCGCGACGAACATCAGCGCACGGCTCTTGCCCGATGCGGGCGGCGACTTGATGAGCAGGTACTGCTCCCCCGCTTCTCGTAGGCGCGTTCCTGCATGGGCCGCATCCCAAGGGCATTGGCCTTGGTCGATGCGCCGTTGCGGGCGTAGGTGACGGAAACGGACGGTACGGACTTGATCTTGTCGCTCATGCGTCTGGCTCCCGCCTTGCGCTTCTTGCCTTTGGTCGGTGCAGCTGCAGCGGTCATCTTGGTGTAGAGGTCGAACAGCTTCTCCAGCCGCTCGGTGTCGTTCTTGAAGCGGCGACCGATGTAGATGCGCTCCAGCACTTCGTCATTGCGATCATGCGCCGCGCGCAGGTCGGCGGGCATGGCATCGGGATCGTAGAGGTCGGCGATGGTCGCCGGGAAGTGATGCTCCCGCGCCAGCAGGATGTCCTCTGCGCAGCGCGTGAGGTCGGCCTTGTTTTTCTCGGTCAGCGTCGGAACTGGGAAGGTGTTCCAGCCGAGGGTGTTGGAGTAACGAAAAGTCGCGTTTCCAGTCTGCCGCAGACAGTGGCGATCCAAACCAGATGCAGCCGAGAGGCGATCAGTGCCATAGGCACCACAGGGGACCATCGTCCATGTAAAAGGCCATGTTAGTAGCGAACCACTGACGCCATTCGCCAAGCCGACCGGAATAGTATTCGCGACGTTCCGGATGAGACGATGGGCAACAAGACAGCTTTGCGGCCTCGTCACCCTGTTCGCTCCCTGAATTGATGAGGCGCGAGCTAGCAAGTTTGTTTACCGCCTTGTCCTTCGTTGCTAGGCGCATCCCTGCGACGGCATCAATCGCTGATGCAACTTGTGGAAAGCCACGGGCCAATTCCGACGTCCTCATCGCTGATCCACAGGCAGTAGCGGGGAATGCCGTTGATGAACTCATGTCGATCCAAGAAAGCTCTTGATAAGGTGTGCACGGGAGATCCATCGAGTAGCAGGGCTCTCCTTGTCCGATGGGTCGAGAACGAGGCCGGCGGACATTGGCGTAGTAAACGCCATAATCCATAACTGGTTCAAGGACAGAGTGGGCGACGGTATGCCTCCACGATCTGATGTCGTGCTCGGACAAATAGGGATTGATGTGATCGGCACACGATACGACGGCGTCTCACCAGTCGAAAATAGTTCGCGTTGCCTGATTCGTCAGAGTCCAGATCCAACGATGACACTGTGACGCCAGCTTGATGCTGGCGAGATTGGACCAAACAAAGGAAGTGTGCGAAAGCGAATCTGGCACCCCATTCGAAAGAATCGACCAAGTGATGGGCACCTGTTGCGCCTTGGCAGATGCGATTCGTCGCGACGAAGGCAAAGCGACGCTTTGCGGTGCTGGTTATAAAATGCGGCTTTGAGAACCAGCTCGCGACGTAGTCCAGCGACTTCCAGCTTCTTCGTGAGCTTGGAAAAGACCGCATCTAAATCCGCTCTTCTGCTCATCTGTCTGTTTTTAGTACCAGAGATACGGTGGATTGCCACATATGTAGGTTTCACCTCCTTCGTTCTCGAAGTCGATTTCGGCCTGGTCCAGCGGGGAGCCGAACAGGTCGTCCGCCTGTACCTTCACGCTGGTCCCGTCGGCGGGCAGATGCTCAACCAGTCAAGCCGTAGCGCGTTACCGCAGGTGATCCAGTTCTCGTCGCGCAGTGGCAGGAACTCGGCCAGCGCCAGCTTCTGGCCCCGGTACAGCACGTCGCACTGGTACTCGGCGATGACCAGTGCAAGGCGAGCGATCTCCGCCGGGAAGTCGCGTAGTTCGATCCGCGAAAGTTGGTGAGCGGAATCTCCGAAGCGCGGTCCGGTTCGCCGCGCCGCTTGTTGATCTCGGCCTCGATCGCCCGCATCTCCTTGTAGGCGATGACAAGGAAGTTTCCCGAACCGCAGGCCGGATCGAAAACCCTGATCCTCGCCATGCGCTTGCGCAGGTTGAGCAAGCATGCGGGCGTTGTCGCCCGCTTCTTCCAGCTGCGCCCGCAGGTCGTCGAGGAAAAGCGGGTTCAGACCTTGAGGATGTTCGGGACGCTCGTGTAGTGCATCCCCAACTCACCGCGCTCTTCATCCTCGGCGACGGCCTGGATCATCGAACCGAAGATGTCCGGGTTGATCTTGGTCCAGTCGAGAGCCACCGACGTGCAGCAGGTAGGATCGGGCGATCTTGCTGAATCGCGGCACATCCATGTTGCCGGAGAACAAGCCCCCGTTCACGTACGGAAAGTCATCAGCCCATCGGGGAATTTTGGCTGCTGTCCCGGTCCTCGCTTCTTGGTGTTCATTGCCAGGAACAGCGTTCCGATGACCTCGTGCGTGTTGGATGAGTCCCTGGCACTCATCTGCTCCACGGTTTCGGTGAATCGGCCCTCGCCGCCGAAGATATCGGTGTCTTCGGCGAAAAAGCAGAAAATCAGCCGCGCCATGAAATGATTCATGTCGTGGCGGCGCTCGGCTGTGCCCCATTCGGGTTTTCCTTCAGCAGCTCCACATACAGCCGGTTAAGTCGGCTGGTCGCCCGGATGTCGAAAGCGTTCTCGCTAATTTGCGCGAACCGTACTGATGCCAGCCAGCGGAAGGAAAAAGCCGAAATGGTCGGGAAAGTCTTTGAATGCACAGGCGATTGTATCGCCACTGATCAAGTTTTCGGTCTCGAAGTCCACGCCATCAGTTGCTAGGATGAACTTCGCCTTGGCTTTGGCGGTAGCCGGGCTCTCCTTGAGTGCCTTGAGTGCAGTCGAGACCTGTCCGGCCTCGCAGGTGAGGAGGTGGATATTGTTAGTCTGGAGGACGCCACCGAGGTCACTCTTGTTCTCCGGAATGAACTCGGACTCGCCGCGGCCACGACGACGAGAGAAGTAGCGCCGTCGAAAACGGCCGCGGTCTACGGTGTCGCTTCGCGCCGCGGCCGCGAATGGCTTGAGCAGCAGCGTCGAGAAAACGGCCGCGGAGCAGCGGTCTCACTGTGGCAGGCCGAGATTGCAGACCGTCGGTGCTCCCTGCCATGAGGCGAAGGTGAAAAGGTCCGGCGCTGAATGAGCGCCGTGGCTGTGAGGAGCGGGGACCTATAACGAGCTGTTGCAGCTGACGGATCGCCCTTGTCACGGTCCGTGCAAAGCACGCACCGCGCCAAGGCCGCCCGCAGCTGAACACGACGTTATGGGGATATGCGCCATAGAGAGATTTGGAGGGAGTCGACCCAGGTGTGCCTAAGCTCGATCGGACGCCAAAGCCAGAGTGCCGACATCGCGCGAGCGCCGACTCGTGCGCTAAAGTCCGCGAAGAAATGAATCGTTGTGCCTCGAGGGTTGCCCGATCCGAGACTAAGTCCTGAACGGCCGCGGCCTCGCGTTGAGCGAAGCCGGTGAGCTGCATGGAGCGAAGGAACCGACGGCGGTTGGCCGCGCGCCGAACACAAGGCCGCCGGCGCGAGAAAGCGCGGCCTCGCGCTGCGGTTGTCGCGATGATGCCGTTGACGGTATACTTCGAGATCGGAGCTGCGTCGACCGCGAGGCCGACGTGGAACGCATTTCGTGAGCTACGGTCTTCGGGCTTGGCGAATGGCTTTGATGGCAATGGGGGCAACTGGGTTAGAGAAAGCAGCTCCGTACCGCCGGGTGAGAAGCGGGAATCCAGAGAGAGTGTCTTCGTGAGCTGCGCCCCCATAACAGTTGCTTGCAGCAGACCAGCGCGTCTGTCACGTCCCGTGCAGAGCACGGGCCGCGCCAGCCACGCCGGCTGCTGAAGCGGACGTTAGAACGAAGTCGGAGGTCGCGAGAATGGTGCACCCAAACTTTCGGGTAATTGGCGTTGTACTTATGCTCGGTCTTGGCGGTTGCGCGGGCTATCGTGAGGTAGCATCCCCTTGGATTATTGGCAGCGCGCCTTCGGAATTTGGCGAAACTCACAGAGTGAATGTCGGCGATAAAATGCGCCTAACAACCTTCGCTGGAGATGTGATCGACGGCGTTTTTGTCTCTCTTGAAGACTCGGTTGTCACCGTGGTCGCCAAATCGCCTAATACGAGCGTTATGGCGATTCCTGTCGTAGAAGTTGGCAAGCTCGAAGTCTATATGGGGGTATCTGGGAAAGCCGTTGGTCGGACAGTCGCCGTTGTGGCCGGCTCGGCGGTGATCTACGCGATTATTCGGGACGCAACGCATGAACCACTATTTAACCCGGACGGCACTGCCGTCGCAAAGTAGTTGTATGTGCGCAGCTGGGCGTTCTAACATTTCGTTGGAGCAGTCGGATCGGCTCCGTCACGTCGCTTGCTGGCGCAAGCGCCGCGCCAGAGCCGTCCGCTGCTCAACGGTACGTTAGAGGAATAATGTGACTCTATTTGGGCTTCTATTTTTGTTACTGGTGTCGCCGTCCCCAGACGCAAAATGTCATCATACGCCAGAAGTGATTGAGCAAGCCTACTGGGTCTACGACGGGGGCACTGTGACAATCGTGGTTACAGATTCTCTTGGTTGTCAGGTATCGTTCTGCATCGACCACCGCATTAAGAGTGACACGTGGGGGCGAGTATACGTCGGCGGGGATTATCCGACAAAAGCGCACTTGGCCAATAATGACGAGCTGCAGCAAGTTGTCGATCTCGCGCTGCGTGCCATCGACAGGGCATATCCGCGAGTTGTTCAACGAGAATTCTTGAAAATGCCACAACGAGGTCCGATCCCTGCAGATGACTACAGGGCCTGGTTGATTTTACATGAACTGCTACAGCTTGGAATAGTAGACAAAAACGGTACCAGAATATTGGACAACTAGAGTACTCGCGATAGAAGTGACAAAGGCGTAGCATTAGTCGTGCTATCCTCTAACGAACCGTTGCAGCTGACGGACCGACCTTGTCATGGTCCGTGCGGAGCACGGCCCGCGCCAAGGTCGCCCGCAGCTGAACGTGACGTTAGAATTCCGCTGTGTTTGCGCATGTAGAGTAGGAGGTGACGATGAGAAAGCGGCGGTCAGGCCTTATCTCTTGTCTTGTCATAATTCTCGTTACCATCACAGCAATACCTGCTCGTTGCAGCGACAATTCAGGGCGAATTTCTAGAGAGGATCAAAGTCTGCTGAGCGGAATCCTAATTGGTGCTGGAGTCGGAGTTATGGCTACCGGCGCCATATTGGATGGCAAGGTGGTATCCGGTATAGATCGATATGACAATCCAATATACTACAAGACCCGTGATCTGATGATCGTCGGGGGTGCGATAGCTTTACTCGGTTGGATCGTCGAGATATTCCCATCGGCGGACGAAGCGAAAGAGACGCATGCGTCGGTGAAGCGTGATCGGCGCAATGTCCGAGCTTGTGATTGGGACGTGGCATTGTGGCGTGGGGAAGATGAAGGGTTTGTTCTCAGCGTAAAGGGAACGTTCTGAATTCTAACGGAGCGTTTGAGCAGTCGGATCGGCCCTGTCACGTCGCTGGCAAGAGCCCAGCGCCGCGCCAAACCCGCCCGCCGCTCAACGTGACGTTAGACGGCAGCCGAACCAATGTTTAGGCTCAACCAAAGGGAATATCGGACCAAAACATGACACCTTTTGAATTTGCAATGGGACTGGTTTCCATCGTTGTGGGTATTGCTGTCAGTGATATTGCCGTAAGCATGCACCGGCTGATGAGGCGTAACCGGAGCGTGCAATGGGATTCGCGTGTCGTCGCTACGGCCTTACTGTCCTTCCTGATAGTGCTTCAGCTCTGGTTTGCTACTTGGACACTTCGTGATTTCTCGGAGTTTTCTTTTCCACTTTACCTAGCGATCCTCTTCAACCTATTCCAAGCCTATCTGGTTGCCGCCGCGTGCCTACCCGACGAGCCAGTTGAAGATCTCCGGATTTTTTACGAATCTAATGCTCGTTACTTCTGGACTATCACTACTGTATTTAACCCCACCTTATTCACGGTTCCATCCTTCCGTGGCCTGAACTCGCCTCCGCGAGTTGCTGACTCGCCCGGGCGACCATCGTAATCACCATTCACGTGCAACCCGTCGTCGATACGCACGGATTCCTCCTCGCCCGACGGTTGTTTGCGGTTCCAGGTCATACCTCTCCCTTGCCGAGACTCGTCAGCGTTACTGAGCTGCCGATGTCACTGCCGCGTGCATGCCTCTATGGGATGTAATCGCTGCAGCCATGCCAACAGCTCCGACCAGTACCGCGACCCGCCGCCTGACAAGACCATCGTTACCCGTCGGTCGCTCAAGAGAATCCGCCCACCTACCTTCAAGATCTGCTCCCGGACCCGGCCGAGGCTCCAGCCCTGCTTCGTTACCTGAGCTATTGCGCACCGCACGGTGTGGACGATGTTGTAAGCCAACATGTTCAGCAACAGCAACGCCTCGTTGCTTTCGAACGAATCGACTGGCGCCGCGGAGGTTTTCGGCACCCGGCCCTGGTAGTGGCTCTTCGCACGCGGCGAGGATGACAGCGCCGGCGCAAGCACGCTCATCAACTCGCCCATGTGCGCCTCGGCAAGCCCGCGTCGACGATAGTGCTCCAGCAGGGCCAGGCCGTCGACCTGCTCGAGGGGCCAGTTCGTCACCAGCCAGAAGTGGTGCAGGAACAACTCTCCCGGCTTCTCCTGGATCACCAGTACCACCCGCCGCGAGCGCGACCACTCCTTGGCTCGGTACCGTAGCTCGTGAATCCACATCCGTGGCTGACTCGGGGGACGTCCCACCGGGCGCTTCAAGTAGGGCACCGCCATCTTCTCCAGCACCGCGTTCTTGCGGATCCGGCAGCGGTAGCGCGTGCCGCGCTGCTCGAGCGCACTGAGCAACTCTTCCTCCGGAAACCCCGCGTCTAGGCGCAGGTGCGCCTTGACACAGATCTTGGCCTCCACCTTCTCCAGTATCCGGAGGGTGAAATCCACGGCGTCGGCGGCCGTGTGTACGTTGCCGTGGCGTAGCTTCCCGCCCAAAAGGTCACCCTGCTCACCCGCCGTGGCGATCAGCGGGTGGTAGATCCGGTCGTGATAATAGCCGTTGTACATGCTGCCCGGTTGGCGGCCGTGGACCGGGTTTGGTAACGAGTCGATGTCGACGGTCAGGTTCGCCACACGGCGGCCGCCATTCATCGACCGGATCCTGCGCCCAGCCACTTCAACCAGACTGTGTTGGAGCACGGGTCGGTTCGAAAGAGTGGCCACCGCATCGACCAGCCTTGAGAGCGTTGGCTGCGAGGCCAACCCCTCCGGGTGGGCTGGGTTTTTGCTGCCGCGCCGGCGCGATACGCCCGGTCCGGGGAATAGCGCGGCGTCGCCGCGGCGATCGGAGACGGCCAGCCTGAGCGCCGGGTCGTGGCGAAGAAAGTCGGCGTCGTCGTTATCGCGCCAGCCCTGGCACAGGAGGATCAGTTTGGTGCGAAGCAACTCGGACAGGGGGTGGGTGATGAGATCTTCACGCCGGAAGTCAACCAGGCGATGGCTGAGCCAACGGTCGACTCCGAGCCGGTGGATGGTTTCGCGCAGAAGCAGGGCACCGGCGTCGGAGGTGACGCGTTCAGGGCGAACCTCGACGCGAACTGAGCGGTTGAATTCGAAGCTCGGTTGTGACATCCTTTCACTCATGGCGTGCTCCTTCTGTGGGATAATCAGATCTTCGTAAATCCGTTTATACCACAGCATTAGGGGCACGCCAACCTATTTCTAGGCATTATACGGTGAATAAGACGGGGTCAGTCAGGGTACGGAAGAAACCGGAATGGCGGCGACGCACCGCCTCTGGGGATGAGTACACGGGCCACGATCGGATTGCGCTCTGGCCAGTGTATCGTCCAAGCCTCCGTCCGAGCAAGCTGCAGCCCTGCCACGGCCTGCACCAGGACCACCCGCCGCTCAATGCGGGTTTTATGCGGTACTGAAAGTTCCCCCGGGGTTTCAAGGAGGTGGCACCTTGGCGCGCGACCCGGTTGACGTAGCTTAAGCTCAGTTGGAGTCCTACAACGCCGGAGAGCTGGAGGCGTTTCTCAAGTGCTACGCTGCGGACGCTCAGATTGAGGATGGGAACGGGAACCTCCTTGTGGGCGATCGCGAAGCGATGCGTACTTTCTACGAGACTTCCTTGTTTGTGTGGTGGAAAAGGTTGTCACATAGCGCTGTGCTCTCGGCCGCAGGCCTCACCTCGGTTGCCGAGTACGTGGAGGTGGGGGAGGACCACTACTGGCGCATGCCGGCCGTGGACCAGATGGCGGGCGAGAATGTTTACGATCCGCATCGCAGAACGACGACGCGAGCTGATCGCGGTTCTCATGGGCCGTCGTCCTGTCTCGAGGGTCCCGGATCGACCCGGGGCTCGCTGGATTCCGCGGTTCAAGTATTCGGAACGGGATCACAACGGTTGACCCCCTTCCGCTCGATCATTGGAAGTACATCAGCGCGAATACGGCCAGATCGCTCAGGTTGTTGAGGCTGTCATACCAGAGATCCGCGATCGGATCGTATTGATGGGCGTACGCGGTGGCAAACGTCGTGTTGTCGAACAGATTCAGCGCCAGGTCGCCGTTGATATCCGCCGAAATGAACGTGAGATCCAGGCCGGGCTGTGCCAGGGCGCCACTGGCCGTCATGACCACGACGGTTTCCCCGAATGTCGTACCGCCGGCAAACAGGGGGTCGGACCAATGGGTCTGACCGAATTCGTCAGTCGGCTCGTCGGCGATGGTGCCACCGGTGAGAAACCCGAGGGTGTTGTCGCTGGTTTCCAACCAGAGGTCCTCGGCAGCGTAATCGGCCAGAGGGCTACCGGGAGCATCACCATAGAGCAGCGTCGCAGTGATCGTGGCATCCACCACGACACCGCTTGCCAGAATCGCGTGAGTGAAGGGGTTACCGACACCATGAGGGTGGATGAGCAGAGTGGCGCCAGCGGAACCGTTGGCGATCACGGCCGTGGACAGGTCGAGATTGGGCACCGCCGCCTGCGCCGACGCACCGACGATCAGAACGGCGAGTGCGAGGGTCATGTTTACCAGGATCCTGGACATGGTCAGACCTCCTGCTGGATGGATGGACACGCGGCCGCAGCCTAGCATGGATTACCCACCCGTAGGCGAGTTATCTTATCTGGAATTAGTGGTGCCAGGTATGTGGTACATAAAGAGAACCGACGTTGCCGGCAGTGGAAAGGGCGTAGGTCCGTGACAATCCCGAGCGCTTGATCATGTCGGTCTCGACGCCGGGTTCGAAAGGTGAAACGCGTGCGGACACCGCGAGCGTGCACCCCGTCGTGTCCACCCAGGCGGTGGGCACCGTTTCCGTGGCATCGTCCTTTCGTTTGCCGCCGCGGTCGCCTACGATACGCCATCATCGTACTGGTGGGAGGGAGGGTGCCACCTTGAGAGACGCTGCCTACATCGCGGTCATCGGTGCCGCCAAACAACCCGTGGTCTACGACGTGCTCACGGGCGAACTGATTGACGTCGACCCCGTGCTGGCCGAAGTCTTGCCGATCTACGGGACACTCGTCGGCACGGATCTGGAAGCCGCGCTCGGTGGGCGCCACGCACCAGCGGCGGTGCGCGCCGCCGTGGCCGAGATCGAGCGCGCCCGGCGCGAGGAGGGGCTCTTTCTCGCCATGCGTCCCCGGGCGGAGGCTCCCCTGTGGAGCGATGAGGACGACGCGGTCTGGAACGGAGGCATGCGCCATCTGGTGCTCGAGCTGACCGAGGCCTGCAACCTCCGCTGCACCTATTGCTTGCACGGGACGGCGCGGCCAGACGTCCGCCCCCACGGATCGCGGCGCATGGGCATCGGGACCGCCATCGCCGCGTTACGCTGGTTCGCGGCACGCTGCACGGAAGCGGAGAGTCCGTGCGTGTCCTTTTACGGAGGCGAACCGCTCCTGGCGCTGCCCACGCTGCGCGCGATCCTGGACGAGTCGGACTGCCAACGAACATGGCCGGCGATGCGCTTCGTGATCGATACGAACGGTACCCTGCTCACGAACGAGGTGATCGATCTGGTGGCGTCGCGGAAGCTCTGGGTGCAGCTCAGCCTCGACGGCCCGGCAACGGTCCACGACCGTCACCGCCATGACGGCGAAGGCGGGACCACTCACGCCGCGATCGAGGCGTCCCTCGTACGGCTCCTGCGTCGCGATCCCACGGCGCAACGGCGGTTGACGATCCAGGCCACGCTGGCCCCGCCCTATGATCTGCGGGCCGTCTGCGACTATTTCGGCGACTTTCCCCCGTTTCATGCCGCCGGGATCGCGGCGACGCCGCTCGTGCGAGTGGCCGTGGCCGACCTCGAGGGCGTGGCCCTCGGCGAGGCGTCGGACCGCCAGGACCTCAGTTGCCAGATGGCGGACGCACGCCGGGCGTATCTCACAGCCTGCCGGGAGGGCCGGCGCGACGCGACGAGCGCCGCGCTCCTGAGCCTCTTCGATCCCATCGTGATCGCTGCCTGCCACCGGTCGCGGGCGCCGCTGACCAGCGCCGCCGTGGGGCTGGGCGGCAACTGCCGCCCCGGTGTCCGGAAGGTGCACGTGGCGGTGGACGGCACCCTGCGCGTATGCGAGCGCCTTGGTCTGACGGGCGTGATCGGGGACGTCACCACCGGGGTGGATCCCGGCTCGGTACGTGCCCTGCGGGCCCGATTCCGTGCGGCCGTCGGCGACCGCTGCACCGACTGCGTGGCCGTCAGGGCGTGTTCGGTGTGTTGGCGCGACCTGGATCGGGGCGCGCAGGGGATTCCGGAGGCTCGTTGCGCCGCGTCGCGGCGGGACCTCCTGGCCGGCCTCGCGCTCTATCGGGAGCTGCTGGCCGGGCCGGAGACCGCCTGGCGCTGGCTCGAACGATGCTCCATGAGCTGACTCCAGCTGGTTTATATGATATCATTGGATGCGATCCGGCTGCCGTCGACCGGCGCCGGACGGTGCGATGTTTTTTTGTAACCTTCAGCGCGTTGCCGGCAATACGTCATTAGCCGGCGCCGTTGGGGGATTGCGGCGCCGGCGTTTTGCAGGACAGGTGGCACGTCCTGCCGGTGTGATACCGACGCCCTCGCCCGAGGAATGGTGATCTACCGGCATGGGCAAGATGCAGGACGTCCAGCGCGAAGAATGTGGCCACGACGATCAGAGCCCTTCCGGCTCATGGAGCGGCAGGCTTCGGGGGGTCGCGGACGAGTTGCGGCGGCGGGGCAGCGTTCTCGACAATCGACAGTTCGAGGCCCAGTACCTGAATTGCCACCGTCGACTTTTCCGGTTCATCGTCGGCCTTGTCCACAATGATGTCGAGGCCCAGGATATCATGAGCGATACGGTCATCACCGCTTTTACGAATCGGTCGAGATTCCTGGTGACGGCCGGGACCTTCGAGAGCTGGCTCCTGGGCATCGCCTGGCGCAAGGCGATGCGCCACTTGAAACGGAATCGGAGGCGTTGGGCGCCGGGGGACGTGACCGACCATGGCGCGGTCGACCCGGGTCTGAATCCGCTCGAGCAGGTGACGGCGCGCGAGGATGCCTTTCTCGTGGCCACGTACTTGAACCAGCTCAAGCCGAAATACCGCATCGCCATGCAACTCCACTATGGCCAAGGACTCGGGATGTCCGAGATCGCCGCCATCCAGCGGACGACGGAGAGAAACGTGAGGGTTCGTCTGATGCGAGGGCGCGCGCATCTCATCGACCGTTTACGCGATCACGTGGGACGGGACACTCTCTCGCCGCAGGCGCGGCGGGCTCTCGCCGATCTGCTCGCGGAGGCAGGCGGGTGGAAGATCGTCCAGGGTAACGGCGGGCGTGGCGGCAGCGATCGGAGGGACCCATGAGCCGAGCATTCGACGCGTGGTTGCGCAACACCCTGGCGCCGCGATGGGACCTTCCGCCCTCGGTCGAACGCCGGGTCATCGACGAGTTGCATGGCGCGATGCGGGGCCGCAGGCAAGGCGGACTCACGCCCCGTTTCGTGGGAGTGTGCGTCGCGGTCGTCATCTGCGTCGCGTTGCTGGCGCAGCCCGACAACCTCGGCAGCGAATCGGGCGATCTCCAGTTCTCGGCTGTCGACGCCTCCGGGTACGCATACTACGTGGACCCGTTGACCGGCGGTAAGTACAGCGCGCGGAACCCGGGAGACCTCGAGATGTGGCGCGACGTACGGGACATCCTCGTGGTGAACAAGCTCCGGGTGACCGCCTCGTCGTTCTACCGGATCGGTGACCACGAACTGGACCAAGCGTACTGTGACCTCGTCGAGGATGGCGAGACCCGCAAGGTTTCCTGCGATGCCGACGGCCTTCGAAACACGTTCACGACGTCCGATACGAAGATCCTCCGCGCCGTGCTCGGGCGTGTCCTCGAAGCCGTGGATAGTGGCGAGGCCTCACCCGTGAGGCCCGAGCGGCGCATCGTGGGCGAAACCCCGATGGTCTTTCAGGTCTGGAAGGTCGACATCGCGGGCTTTCCGACGGTCTACTACGGCGATGGTCGGCCGCTCAACGCGCTGCGCGAACGCTAATCCTTGCCGATATCGATGTAGAGTGCGGTCGCGACGGCGTCGCGCGTCGAGTCGGGCTGGTCCGTCTTCTCGGAGGTGTTCGCGGACTTGCAGGTACAATTGCAGGGCGCACTGTCGCCGGATTGCGAGGCGGCGGCGCGGAGACTCTCGGGTTCGCTGGGACGATGCATCCGTAACCCCCTGACGATGAGCGTTCGCGGGCGAGCCCCGGGAGGATACCGGTTGCCCACCGGGAACGCAACAGCGACCCTTTACATGAAGGAAATCTAGGGATGGCGCGAGCCGGTTGACACGCCGGGCGCGCGGGCGTTAGGTTTCCCGCCCAGACTCGCGGCCCCTTCCCCGCGAACGGTCTCGGTCCGGCTTTCCCGTAGCGGCCCCTCGGAGGTCCCCCTTGCGCCTGCCCGGCCTCGGTTCCGGCGAGCATCCGTACCGTCTCTGGCGCGTCGCGATCGTCGCGGTGGCCGTGCTGAACCTCGCGGTGGTCACGGCGATCGCAGGTCCCAGCGATACCCCGCCCGGTCCGGTGGACTACGTCTACACCAATGTGGGGCTCATCGGCCTGACGGTCACGAACCTCGGCTACATCGGCAACGGATTGCAACGCCAGTACCAGCCCTCGTGCGAGTATCCCCTGAACAGCCACGTGGAGCATCTCTTCCTGGGCGGCCTCTGGGTGGGCGCGGTGGCGCCGGACGGCACGATCCACGTGACGACGGGCATGCAGGATGCCGCCACCCTGCAGGCCGGCGACACGGCGCGTGAGTTCAAGAACTTCAGCGACGGCATTCAGGCCAACAACGCCGATCCCGAGAACCCCGAGTATCCCTGGAATCCCGACGAGCAGGTGCTCGTGTGGTCGAACAACCAGAACAGCCCCGACTACAACCTCGACGCCAAGGCCACGCAGGAATTTCGCTGCGTGTTCGACGACTACGTGCAGGCGGAGTCGGGGAGCCACACGCCGCTCGGGCTGAAGGCGATCCTCCGCACGCTCGCCTGGGGCGCGCCCTATGCCGACGACTTCGTGATCCTCGACTACGCCATCGTCAACATCAGCGGCGGCGAGCTGCGTGACGTCTACGTGGGGCTGTGGAACGACACCACGGTGGGCAACACCGAGCGCACCAATCCCTACGACGCCAACGCGCCCGTGGGCTGGAACTTCTACGACGACAAGAACGGTGCCTGGGGCCCGTCGGGTGCGGTCGCCGACTCGCTCGGCCTGGCGCCCGGGCACATCCCCACTGGCTCGCAGGTGACGTCGGACCCCGGCATCTGGATGACGTGGGAGCACGACGACGACGGCGAGGAGGGCCAGGCCACGAGCTGGGTGGGCTGCCGGTTGCTGGGCACGAATCCGCGGGCGCAGCTTCAGATCGGCCGCTCGCCGGTGTCATACAACGCCTGGCGTTTTCAGGGCAATCCAGAACAGGACGACTTCTACCACGAAGACCCCGAAGACACCACCTCGGCGATTCATCCGGGCAAATACCAGGTGATGGGCAATGGCGCGTTCACCGTGGGCGAGACGCAGGCGATCGACTACACCTCGGCGAGCGACTGGGTAGGCCTGCTCACGACCGGGCCGATCCCCTACATGGCCGATGGCGACACCATCCACGCCACGTTCGCCATGGTCTGCGGAGCCGACTCGCTGAGCCTGCTGGCCAACGGAAAGGTGGCCCAGCTCGCCTATGACGCGGGCTTTACCATCCCGGGCGGGCCGCCGTCGCCACAGCTCTCGGTGGCGTACGAGTTCAACTCGATCAAGCTGCGCTGGACACCCGGCGATTCGCTCGATGCCGACACTGGCGAGCCTCTCGCGACGGACGATCCGCGCCGCTCGCCCGAGCACCACATCAGCACGCTCACCGGCAAGCCCGACTTCGAGGGATACCGCATCTATCGCTACCGCGGCCTGACGATCGATCGCGATCCGTACGAGATCTCCACGCTGGTGGCCGAGTTCGACAGGATCGACGGCATCGGATTCGACACCGGCCTGCCCCCGATGAATGATCGGGGGCAGCGCGAGTTCGTGGATACCGATCTGCTCGATGGATTCCCCTACTGGTACTCCGTGGTGTCTTTCAGCGCGCCCGACGTGGAGGAGGGGCTCCCGTCCTTTGCGAGCGGCTTCAACGAGAACGCGGTGCAGGTGTACCCGGGCCCGGCCGCGCGCGAGTCGGCCGACGAAGGGCGCGTGAACGTGGTGCCCAATCCGTACCGCGCGGGCTCACTCTTCGACAACCCCAAGAGCGAGCTGGAGCTGGGCCGCAAGATCTGGTTCACCAACCTGCCGCCCCGTTGCTCGATCAAGATCTTCACCGTGTCCGGCGACCTCGTACGCACGCTGCAGCACGACGACCCGGTCGATGGCAAGCTCGCCTGGGACGTGCTGAGCGAGTCCGGCCGCTCGATCGCCTCGGGGCTCTACGTCTACGTGGTGACCAACGAGGACTCGGGCGAGGTGCAGCGCGGGAAGCTGGTGATCATCAAATGACATGCGCGCGAGCACGAACGCGGACGGGGATGAGCGCCGCTCTGGTCACGGTGCTGCTGGCGCTGACTGTGGCGAGCTGGCTGGGATGCACCAACGACGCCTTCGATCCCGCGTCGGTGGACAATGCCGCGCCCACGGTACGCTTCTTCATCGCCCCGCCCGAATCGGGGGGCGACCTCAACGCCACGAGCTACAACAACCGTACGTTCCACTGGAGCGGGACGGATCGCGACGGCTTCGTCACCGAGTACTATGTATCGATCCGGTTGCAGGCCGACGTACCCGCGCCCTGGGATACGACCACGGCTACCGACACCACGATGACGTTCACCACCGACGACGAGGGCAACGCCGAGGCCACGTTCTACCTCGTGTGTCGCGACGACCGCGGCGCGCTGAGCGACACGCTGGTGCGCTACGTGCCACTGCGCAACTTCCCGCCCGCCCTCCATTTCCAGTCGGATTTCGACCCCCTGGTGAACATGCAGCGCGAGATCCACTACGATGGTAGCACACCCACGGACACCACGTACTGGAACTGGGGCGTGATGAACGCGCGCCTCTTCGTGTTCGATCTCGACGGCAACGATACCCTCGAGCCGTACTACTGGTACACGCTCGGCAGTCCTGACCCCGATTCGGTGCGATCCGAGGGAGCTCCCGGCGCGGATCCGGAACATTACTGGATCCAGGCGCCGTTCTCCGGCGTGGGCGACGTGTACGAGTTCGAGATCGACGTGCGCGACGCGTCGCCCGGCGACCGCACCCTCACCGTCGCCGTGCGCGACGAGGCGGCGGCGGAGACCCGGCTCACCTACTCGTGGCAGGTGCGCGCGCCGCGCGGCGACGTGTTGCTCGTGCCGGACAACTACGGCTCCCAGATCACCACGTTGTACCGTCCCTTCCTCGACGACTATCTTGGCGTCGACGGCTACGATCGCTACGACTTCTGGAAGGGATTCCCCGATCGCGCCTGGGTGCTGCTGGAGTCGTTGCGCAAGTTCGACGTCGTGGTCTGGCTCGGCGGCGGTTCCACCAGCCAGATCGCCATCCGGGCGGCGGCCGCCGGCGGTGTTCTCCAGCAATACGTGCAACCGAACGACGACAGCGTGCCAGGGCGCCTGGTGATGGTGTCACGCGCGCTCACGGGCAACTCGGGCGATCTGCCCGCGCCCTTCCTGCAGACCGTACTGGGCATCAAGTCGACCGGCGATCCCCTCACCGACCTCGCGCCGGGCAACAGCGCCGTGGGCAAGCAGGCGCTGGGTCAGGCGGCCTGGCTACCGCCCATGACGCTGGCCGGCACCACGGGACGCGGCGTCGGACTCGACCTTCTCGCCGGGACCGAGGCGATCTACCAGTTCGAGGAGTGCATCCGCTGCTACAGCACGCGCCCGCGCTGGGACCCCATCATCGTCGCGCGCCGGCCCCTGCGCGACTTGCAGATGTACGCCAGCACCGTCAGTGTCTCGTTCCAGCTCGAGACCATGGACCACGACGAGGCCCTGGCCGCGCTGGCCGCCCTCTTCGCGAACGAGCTGGGGGTGACGCAACCGTGAGGCGCGCGCTCGCACGTTGCCTGGCCCTCGCGACCGTCGTCGCCTGTCTGTGCGGCGCGCCGCCGGCGCGGGCCCAGGTCACGAGCACCGGAATCATCAAGGGGCACATCTACGACAGCGAGACCGGCGAGACGATGCCCTACACCAACGTGTACATCGCCGGGACCAACGTCGGCACCATGGCCTTCACCGATGGCTACTTCATCATCCGCGGCCTGCGTCCGGGCACGTACACCGTGAAGGCCAGCTATATCTCGTACACCATAGGCACCAAGACCGTTACCCTGGAACCAGGCGCCGTCGTCAATGTCGACTTCCGTCTCGACCAGCACGCGATCCTCGTGGATGCCATCGACGTGGAGGCCGAGCGCGCCCTGATCGAGATCGACAAGACCGGCACCAGCCACTACCTGTCGTCGAAACAGATCGACGCGATGCCGGTGGATCAGATCGTCGACATGATCGCGCAGCAGCCGGGCGTGACGCTGCAGGACAACTCGATCCACATCCGCGGCGGCCGTGCCGACGACACGCAGTTCATCGTCGACGGCATGTCGGTGAACGACCCGCTGGCCGGCGGCGGCTACGGCTACCAGATCGACCCGTCGATCATCAACGAGATCGAGGTGCTCACGGGCGGTTTCAACGCCGAATATGGCCAGGCCGTGTCGGGCGTGGTGAACGTCAGCACCAAGGAGGGCAGCGATCGCCTCGAGGGGCGCGTGAGCATCAAGCGCGACTACCTGAACCGCACCGTGCCCAAGAACGACTACGAGGGCTGGCGCACGCTCGACCACTACGGCGAGCCGCAGAACATCGACAATATCAAGCTCTCGCTGAGCGGGCCCGATCCCGTCACCAGCGGACTGCGACGCCTCGGTCTGAGCCTGCCCGGCACGCAGTATCTGCTGGTGAGCGGCTCGGTGGACATGCGTGACGGTTACTTGCCCATCTATTCGCGGCAGAAGCGCCTCGACTCGCCGCTGTACTCTGGCAGCTTCTGGGCGCCGCGCGAGGACAACGACTGGAACGGCCTCGCCAAGTGGACCTGGAACATCACGCCGAGCCACAAGCTGAGCGTGAGCACGAGCCGGCAGTTCAACATCGGACAGGGTTTCAACCTTCCGGGCGAAGGCTATCCGCGGCCGTTCATCGACAACCTCGACAACTTCCTGGTGTTCACCAGCGAGAGCATCCTGACGAACGTCTACTGGCGGCAGGTGCTCAGCGATACCGATTGGTACGAGGTGACGCTGGGCCGCAACTGGACGCGCCAGCACGCCAACGTCAACGGCAACGACGATTTCACCACCTACGATCTCATCAACGCGCCGCCGGGTCCGTCGAATCAGGCGTACGGCGGCGCCGACCGCTGGCATGACCACTATGCCGAGGCCTACACCGGCAAGGCCACGTACTCCTTCTACGGTGGCAGTGGCAACCAGCTCAAGACCGGGCTCGAGATGAGCATGACCGAGATGCAACTCGTCGACTTGCAGTCGCGCCTGGGATCGCCGCCGCCGGGCAAGCTGGCCATTCGCGAGGACATCTTCACTGCACATCCGGTGGTGGGTGCGGCGTTCTTCCAGGATACGATCGACTACCACGGCCTGATCGTGAACGCGGGTGCCCGGTCCGACCTCTGGGCGCCGGGCCGCGAGGTGGAGTCGGTCATGGCCCATCCCGACGAGTACCTCTTCATCTACGACGACATGGTGCGCGAATTCCATGACAAGACCACGCGTTTCGCCGGCCGCAACTGGAAGATGCGCATCTCGCCGCGCCTGGGCCTGAGCTTCCCGGTGACGAAGACGGACAAGTTCTTCTTCAACTACGGGCACTTCAGCCAGTGGCCGCGCTTCGCCTACGTCTACCCGCAACTCGAGACGCAACGTGCCACTCAGGTGCAGCTCCTGGGCAACCCCAATCTCGATCCCAAGGTGACGGTGGAATACGAGACGGGTATCCAGCACGAATTCGCAGGGCTCTGGAGCCTGGGCGTGACGCTGTACAACCGCGACATCTACGGCTACGCCAAGAGCGTGAGCCTGGGCGCCGTGGACATCAGCGCCGCCGAGACGCCCGATCCCAACGACACGGGCACGGTTACCATCCAGCCGGTGCGCTACTTCAACGGGGATTCGGCACGGAGTCTGGGCATGGAGATCTCGGTGATCAAGCGTACTACGCGCTGGCTCAGCGGATCGGCGAGCCTGGAGCTGTCGCGGGCCACCGGCACCAACAGCACGGCGGACGAGGCGTATCTCCAGGCGATTTACCAGGAGAACTACCAGCCCACCGCCAGCATCGGCGGGCTCGTGCGCACGGCGCTGCTGTGGGACAAGCCGTGGACGTTCAGCCTGAATCTCGATTTCTCGGTCTTCGACCGCGATCGGCCGGAGCTGCTCGGCCTGCTTCTACCGCCGAACTGGAGCCTCAACCTGCTGATGAACGCCGAGGCGGGGCAGCGCTACACGCCGATGACCCACCTCGGTCCCAACGACAACGTGCGCGGCGATTACTACAGCAAGCTGGGGCCCGCGCAGAGCACGGTGAACCTGCGCTTCAGCAAGTTCTGGAAGACGGGAGCCCACGGGAAGGTGACGTTCTTCCTCGAGGGTCGCAACATTTTCAATCACAAGAACTACCGGCGCGTGAACCCATTCACCGGTGAGGGGTACAAGGTCGGCGACTACAACCCGTCCTGGGTGGAGAAGTGGACCACCGATCCGGAGAATCCCCTGTCGACCAACAGCGAGGAATACGCGAAGGGTGTCGTCGATCCCAGCTACATCGTGAATCCTCGCACCTTGCTCTGGGGGGTGAGCTACCAGTGGTGAGGTGCCTGCGGCAGATCGGATGGGTGCGCGGGGTGGTGGTCGCCCTGCTCGGACTCGTCCTTTTCGCGTCCGGCGAGGCCCGGGCGGTGGGCGACCTGCTCCAGCTCTACGGTGAGGAGAACGTGGGCACGGCGGGCGGCCAGTTCCTGAAGATCCCGGTGGGCGCGCGCGCCGTGGCGCTGGGCAAGGCCTACGTGGCCTGCGCGATCGACGGTCCGGCGGCGTTCTGGAACCCGGCGGGCCTGCTGCGCACGCCGGGTCGCCGCAACATCTTCGCCACCCACGTCATCTACACCGCCGACATCGACCTCGACTACGCGTCGATCAACTGGCGCGGGCAAAACTTCGGCTACGCTATTTCCGCCGGCATGCTGCGGTCGGGCGACATCCCGCGCACCACCGAGCTGAACATGGAAGGCACCGGCGACACCTTCCACGCCGACCAGTACGTGCTCGGCTTCAGCCTGGCCCGGGCCATGACCGACCGCTTCTCGGTGGGCGGTACCGCGAAGTACCTGCAGGAGAACCTCGACGAGTGGGAAACACGGACGGTGCTCTTCGACATGGGCATCCTCTACTTCCTGGGCGTGGGCGATCTGCGCGTGGGCTTCGCCGTGCGCAACTTCGGTCCCGATCTGAAGCCGGGCGGTACGCCGCCCGACCCCGGCAACGGGCGCGAGCCGAGAGGCGAATTCCAGGCGTCGGCCGCTCCCACCGAGGGCGCGTTCGGCGTGGCGAACACCTGGGATCTCGCCGAAAACGTGGGTCTGCTCACCACCGCCGATTTCAACCATCCGAGCGATGCGAAGGAGAGCTTCCGCGTGGGGGCCGAGCTGGGCCTGCGCAGCATGCTCTATCTGCGCGCCGGCTACGAGACGGGCCGGGCCGAGGGTGGCCTCGCGGCGGGCTTCGGCCTGCAGCTTCGTCGCAACCAGATGCTCTGGCGCATCGACTACGGTTACAGCGATCTTGGCGCCTTCGGCGCGATCCACCACTTCTCCCTGGAGCTGTCGCCCCTGTGGGCCAAGGAGAAGCACCGGCATGGGAGGGCTCGCTGATGCGTCGCGCCGACCTGCGTTCCCTGAGCTTGCTGCCCGTCGCCGCCGTGGTCGTGCTCGTGGTCGTCGGCCTGGGCGGTCTCGGCGGGTGCGGTGAGAAGATCGGGATCCCCGAGGCGCAGGGCCTCTTCTCGGTGGCCCACTACATCCTGGAAGACTCCTTCGCCGAGCCGGATGCGCGGCAGGTGATCACCGTGCAGGGCAACCTGTTCGTGCTCGCGGGCGACCGCCTGACCAAGCGCACGCGCGACTTCGGTGTCGTCGGCGAGGTCGCCGGCCTGAGCGACGCGCGCGCGCTCTGCGCGAACGCTGCCGATTCCCTCGTCTTCGTCTGGGATCAAGGATTGCATCGGGTGACGTGGTACTCGGCGCAATCGCTCGAGGTGCGCGGGTCCAGCGACCTGCCGGAGGTCGGCCGCGTCGTGTCGATGGTCACCTGCCAGGCCGGCGTCGAACTTGCGGCCGGCGCGTCGACGTTCCTGTATCTGGCCGACCCGGACAGCGGTGTCGTGCACCGTTACGCCTACTATCTCACGGACGAGCTTTTCGCCTTCGGCATCCTCTGTAACAGCAACGGCGATGGCGCGCGTTTCGTGCATGATCCGGCGGGCATGGCGCGCGACAGCGCCGACAGCTTGCTGGTCTGCGACCTCGATACGTTGCGGCACTGGGTGATCCGGTTCGACGCGGAGCCCGACCTCAGCGACACGTCGCCCGACGACACGCAGCCCGACCCCTTGCGCGGCCGGCTGGCGCTCTTCGATTTCCCCACCTGCAATCCCTCGCCGGCGGCCGACTACGTGCTCGGCAACGCGCCCGGATGCGATCCGGCGAGCTGGGTGCCCGGTGCGAGCGATTCCCTCGGCTACTTCGACCGTCCCACCGGTGTGGCGGTGGACGGGCTCGGCCGCATCTACGTGGCCGACATGGGGAACGATCGCATCCAGCGCTTCACGCCCGTCGGCCACTTCGACATTTCATTCGGCTCCGCCCACCTCACGCCGGCGCCAACGAGCGTGGCAGTGGTGGATGTGCGCTACGATGCAGGGGCGTCGGCGGTGGATTACGGCGCCTACGTCTTCGTGATCAGCAACGGTGCCGTACTGCGCCTCATCTCCGGCGAGCACTACCTGCGCGAGAACGAGGGTCCTCCGCCGCCGCAGGGCTGATCAACGCCCGAGGAATCCCAGCAACCGTTTCAGGATACCGGCCTTGCCGCTGCCCGCGCCGTCACCGGCTGCGAGAGCGGCCCGCGCCGCGTCGGCCGCAGCGACGTTGGCGGCCTGGCGCTGCGCGGCCAGCTCGGCGAGACGCTCGGGCACGTCGGGATGCAGCCCCAGCAGGGCGACGAAGGCCTCGCGATCAAAGGCGAGCAGCTCGCAGCCCGTGGACGTGACGAGGGTGGCGGCGCGCGGGGTTCCCGTCAGCAGGCTCATCTCGCCCACCACCGCGCCGGCGCCCACCTCGAAGGCGGTCTGCGGCTCGCCCGTCCCGTGGTCGACGGTGCCGCCGAGGCGCCCGCGGGCCACGACGTAGAAGGTCTCGCCCGCGTCGCCCTGACGCATCACCGTCTCGCCGGTTGTCCAGACCTCGCGCGTGACGCGCGGCGCCAGCGGTTCCAGGTCGTCGTGTGAGAGGAGGGGCTTGCCGTGGGCGTCGACCACGAGGCGGGTGCGCAGATCGCTGGCCGCGAGATCGGCCACGACGGCGGCCGTGTCGGCGGCCTCGGGCTCGAGCTTGCGCTGGTTGTAGACCACCGTCATGAAGTCGTTCAGCAGCTTGTCGCTCATCGGGAAGGGGATCTCGATATTCCGGCGCTTGAACTTGTACCAGATGTGACGGCACACCTGGCCGTCGATCCAGCCGCGCATGTGGTACTGCTTGGTCCAGTACAAGAGGCGGTAGTTGATGCCATAGTCCTCGAAGGCCGTCACCACAGCGTGGGGGGCGGGCCGATCGAGCACCTCCTTGACTGAGCGCGCGGCTTCCACGAGGGCAGCGATGACGTCGTCGGGCGCGTCGCTGTAGCTCGCGCCCACGTCGACGCGGTGCCGCCGTGTGGGCGACGGCTGGCTCATGTTGTGGATGACGGACTCGCTGAGCTTGCTGTTGGGTACGATCAGCTCCTCGTGGTTCACCGTCTGGATGCGCGTTTCGCGCCAGTTCGTGCGCGTGACCTTGCCCTCCACGCCGTCGATCGTCACCCAGTCGCCCGGTTGCACGGAGCGCGTGAGGTGCAGGGACATGCCGGCGAGCAGATTGCCCAGCACGCCCTGCAGTGCGAAGCCGATCACCGCGGTGAGCAGGGCGGTGGAGGCGAGCAGGGGGCCGATGTCCCAGCCCAGTTCCGTCTTGGCGACGACGATGCCCAGCAGGATCAGCACCACGCCACGCAGGATGTCGGCCAGCAGGTCGGGCAACACGTAGGGCTGCCTGCGCAGCGCGCCCACCTGGCGGATCACCACCTCCACCAGCGCGAGGCCCGCCGCGCCGAGCCAGAACGCGTGCCAGGCCGCGAGGTACTCGCCGTGGCCGGCGAACCAGGAGCGATCGCCGGTGGCCTGGGCGAGCAGCCACGCCGCGCCCGGGGTGAGCACGAGCACGAGCAGGGGCCGTACGAGGGTGGCGGCCGAGCCCAGCAGGAGCGACCGCTCGGCCGTCGCGCGTCGGCGCAGCATGCCGGCCACGGCCGAGGCGACGGCGAACACGATCAGCAGGCAGAGGACGGCAAGCGTCAGCGGGAGGTAGGTGGTCACGGAACATCCTTTCCGAGCACGAACTCCTGCCCCTGCCGGGCCAGATTCGTGCGAGGCCAGATGGCGCGCAGTCGCCGCTCCCGCGCCATCAGAGCCGGGCCGTCGAGCGTGGGATCGTGGTGGGTGACGAGGAGGTGCGCCACGCCGGCCGCGCGTGCTACCCGGATGGCGTCCTCGCCCGTGGCGTGGCCCCACCCGCGGGTCCGTACGCTGTCGCCCTCGTCGTACTGCCCGTCATGGATGAGCAGGTCGGCGGGCCGGGGGTCACGGCAGAGGGCGACGAGGCGGGCGCGCGCTTCGTCGTCCCCGACATCCCATTCGACGTCGGTGGCCATCACGACCGCGGCGCCGGTGGACGGTTCGTCGATGCGATAGGCGGCACAGCCGCCGGGATGGGGCACGGTCGACCAGGTGACGCGCAGGCCGCCGTGGGCCCGCGGCGTGGCGCAGGGCGAGGCAAGGTTCTCGAACGCGACGGTCGCGGCCATGTCCTGCACGCCCACCGGCCAGTACGGTGGGGCGAACAGGCCGCGCACGGCCGCTTCGGCCGTGACCGCCTCCAGCGTGGGCGAAGCGATCGTGAGCCGCGCCGTGGCGTCGAGAAGGGGGGCGAAGGTGCCCAGGCCCAGCAGGTGGTCGAGGTGGAAATGCGTCAGCAGTATGAGCGCATCGACACCGGTGCCAACGCGGCGTCCCACGGAACCCAGACCGCTGCCGCAGTCGATGACGATGATCGACCCATCGGCGCCGATGACCTGAAGACACGTGGTATCGCCGCCGAAAGGCCCCGCCGCGGGGCCGGTGACGACGGTCGAACCTCGAGTTCCGGCGAGATGGACGCGCACCGGGGGCTCCCTGGACCTGTTCGGGGACGGCCGGGACGATTTGCCATCGCCCCGACCGGTGCATTGGTATACGATGGGAGCATAGGACAGCCGGGGTGGCGGGGCGATGGGAATTCCTGCCTCCCGAAACGCGGGAGGTCGCAGCCATGTCCGATCTGGTCGTCATCGCGCGCTTTCGCAGCCGGGTGGAAGCAGAACTCGCTCGGAGTGTCTTGACCGATGCCGGCGTCGACGCCCTCTTGCAGGCCGACGACGCTGGTGGCATGTACGCGGGCATCGATCTGAGCAGCGGCGGCGCGCGCCTCCTCGTGCGGGAGGACGATGCCGATCTCGCGCTCGAGGCGCTCGAGGCGATCGAGGGCGGCGACGCCGATTCCGACGCCGATCCCGATCCCGATGCCGACTCCGACTCCGACTCCGATTCCGATTCCGAGACCGCCGAGCTCTGAGCATGGCGCGCACCCCTCCGGGCGCTCCCGATGAACTGATCGCGCGATGCCTAGCGCGAAGCGACGTCGCCACGGCATTCTCAGCCCAGATCCAGGATCAGACGGGTCTCGACGGGGCCGAGGCCGCATTTGCGACCCGCGTGCTGCTGCAGGCGCTCAGAGCACGGCAAAACCGTGAGACGCCGGCAGCGGCGGCGCTCCTCGCTTCCCTCGATCCCAGCCACCGGCACCATGCCGAGCACACGCGGCGCACGGGCCTGTGGTTGTGCCTGCGTATCGAGACCCATCCCGCGCGCCGGGCCGAACTGGCGGCAAACCTCGGGATCAGCGAGCGGCCGGCGCGTGCGTGGCAAAAGCTCGCCGACGAGGCGCGCGAGTGGATCGGTGATCTGAGCACGCTCTCGGGCCTGGAGCTGGCGCTGGGCGACTCGGGTCTTGGGTTGCGTCTGCACGGCGGCACGACATCGTCCCTGCAGGCGGCGCTGCCCAGCCGCTGGTTGCGTCCAGCCAATGCCTTCGTGCCGCTGCTGGGCCGCGAGACCGACCTCGCGAATCTCGAGTCGGTGCTTGGTACGGACGGCCTCTTCCACTGGGTGGTGGTGCACGGCGACGGCGGTGTTGGCAAGACACGGCTCGCCATGGAGATCGTGCGCGACCTCGCGCGCAAGGGTTGGGACGCGGGTTTCCTCGGGCCGCCCGATCTGCGGCGGCTGGTGAGCCATCCACGCTTCGACCGCTTCACGCCCGTGGTGCCCACGCTGATCGTCGTTCGCTATGCGGCCACGCAGGAGGCTGCGATCCAGTCGTTCCTCGCACGCTCCGTGGCCGACGCCGAGGAGCGACGCGACCTGGCCGGCGCCCCCCCGCTTCGCTTGCTGCTGCTCGAACGGCACGCGTCGCTGCAGGACGGCTGGCTCGCGCGCCTGCTCGGGCGGCGGCACGTCTCGGCGAACGAGCCGGTGGCGCGCGCGTTCGGCGGGGCGCATCGCCTGGCCGTACCGTCGCATCCGGATCCCGACCAGGTGATGCTACGCATCCTCGACGCCGCCACGGGGCACTGGGCAGCCCTCGCCATGGCGAGTGCACCGCCGCGGCCGGCATGGAGCGAGCACCTGCGCACGCAGCTCATTCCCGTGACGGGACGGCGCCCGCTGCTGGTGCAGCTCGCGGCATTGCGGGCTTGCGAGCTGGGCTGCGACCCGCCGACGTGGACGCGCGCCGACGTGATCGGCGCCGCGGTGGCGCGCGAGCGGGCCCACTTGCGCTCCCACTGTCCCGATCCTGCCCTCGGCGATGCCGTGGAGCGGGGCGCGGCGTTGCTCTGCCTGTGCGGGGCGCAGTCGCTTGCGCATCCCACCTGGCGCGCCGTGCTGACGGACGACGTTGTCCGGCTCGGCCTCGACGCTGATCGCGCCGGCGATGTCCAGACCTGTTTGCTCGCGGCTCTCGGCCGCGCGCCCTTGAGCGATCCGCCCGCGCCGTCGCCCATCACGCCCACGGTGATCGGATCGAGCGTCGCCACCGAGGTGCTTGCGGAATCGTTGCAATCGGGACGGGATGCGGTGGCGTCGTTGCTCGAACACTACGCTCTCGACACATGGCCGCGTCTGCTGCGCGCCGCCGAGGATACCGACGGTACCGCGGCCGGCGCCACGTTGCACGCCTGGATCAGCGACTTCATCACGCTGCGTCCGCGCGAGGAGCTGATCGCCGTCGAGCGGCTGATCCCGGCCGGCGCCCCGAGCCTGCTCACGGTGCGTATCGGCATCCTCGCGCGCCTCGTGGCCGACCTCGCGCACGACCCCGACGACCCCGAGCGCGCGCGCCTGCTCAATCGCTATGGACACGCCCTGCTCACCCATGATCGCCGTCACCGCGCCCTCGAGGCCACGCAGGAAGCGGTGGCCATCCAGACACGCCTCGCGGCCGCGACTCCCGAAGAGCACGAGCCCGATCTGGCGAGCAGTCTCAACAACCTCGGCTACATGCACAGCGCCCTGCTCCAGCGCGAGGAAGCCCTGATGGCCACCCAGCGCGCCGTGGCGATCCGCGAGCGACTGGCCGACGCCGATCCGGATGCGTACGAGCCCGATCTTGCTGGCAGCCTCAACAATCTCAGCTACATGCACAGCGCGCTCGGCCAGTTCACCGAGGCCCTGGTGGCGAGCGAGCGGGCGGTGGCGCTGTGCGAGCGGCTGGCCGCGCGCGATCCCGACGTCTACGAACCCGACCTGGCGATGAGCCTCACCAATCTCAGCGTCGATCTCAACGCGCGCGGGCGCTGTGAAGACGCGCTGGTGGCGGCGCAGCGTGCGGTGGCGCTGCAGGAGCGGCTGGTAGGGCGCGATCCGGACGCGTTCACGTCGGACCTGGCGAGCAGCCTGAACAACCTGGGCAACGTGCACGCCATGGCGGGGCAGGTGGAGCCGGCGCTGGCCGCGATCGAGCAGGCCGTCCATCTCTACGAGGACCTCGCTGCCCTCGCACCTGGCACCTACGCGCCCGACCGGGCCACGTGCCTGGGCGCGCTGGGGTCGATCCACCTGCGCAACCAGGATCCCGCCTCCGCGGCCGAGGCCTTCGCGCTCGGCGTGTCGTCGCTCAAGACGAGCTTCCTGCGCGGTCCCACGTCCTTCATCGACCTCATGCGCCAGCTCGTGTCCGACTACCTGGCGGCCTGCCATCGCGGCGGTCTGGCGGAGGACGAGAAGCTGCTCGCCTCCATCCGCCCCCTGCTCGAGGAAGCGCAGGATCGCGCGAGCCTCTCGTGATCACTACTTGGCGGTGAGCATCCACACGCCGCGGAACGCGGGGTCGGCCGTGAGCTGCGCGGCGAGCGCGGCGGCGGCCGGGTCGTCGGGCGCGCCGGCGAGCGCGGCGAGGGCCGCATCGCGCCGACCCTCGCGGCAGAGCTGCAGGGCTTGACGGTGCATCGTCCAGGCTGCCGGCTCCGGATCGCCCGCCAGTCCGACCAGCTCGCACACGACGACAGGCTCGCGGCGCCCCACCACGACCACGGCGCCCAGTTCGCGCGCACACACCGCGTTGCCGGCGAGGTCGCGCGTGGCGCGGGAGATCAGTGTCTCGGTGCCGAGGATCTTGTTCACACCCTCGAGGCGACTCGCAAGGTTCACCGCGTCGCCCAGCACCGAGTAGTCGAAACGCTGCTGTGAGCCGAGGTTGCCCACCACCGCCTCGCCGGTGTGGATGCCGATGCGCGTGCGCAGAATACAGCCGTAGCGGGCTTGCCAGTCTTCGCGCCGGCGCGCCAGCTCGCGCTGGCCGAGCACCGCCGCCTCGCAGGCGCGCGTGGCGTGGTCGGGCACGTCGAGAGGTGCATTCCAGAAGGCGATGATGGCGTCGCCCTCGTACTTGTCGAGGGTGCCGCCGGCGGCGAGGATGATGTCGGTCATCGCCGTGAGGTACTCGTTGAGCAGGGCCGTGAGGTGCTCGGCGTCGAGCTTCTCGCCGATCGATGTGAACCCCGCAAGATCGCTGAAGAAGATGGTGAGCGTGCGCCGCTCGCCGCCCAGACGGAGCTGGCCGGGATCGGCCACGAGCCGCTCGATGACATCGGGGCTGAGGTAGTGGCGGAAGGCCTGCTTCAGGAACCGCCGTTGCCGTCCTTCCGTCGCGTAGTTCACGGCGAGACCCGCGACCAGTCCCCCCGCCGCACTCAGCTCGCCCGGCACCAGGGGCCACCACCAACCGGCGCCGTAGGCCAGCAGGGCGCCCAGGGCGGGCAGGGGCAGCAGGATGGCGGCCGCCGCCATCACGTGACGCGGACGGCTCCCTGCCGCGAGCGCGAGTCCGGCCACGGCGCCGAACAGCGCGATGACCAGGGCAGACGGCAGCCGCGGGGCGTCGCGCATGAACCGGCCCGAGATCAGATCATCCAGGGCCGTGGCGTGCAGCAGCACGCCGGGCGACACCGCTTGCACCGGCGTGGGCCGCTGGTCCATGAGCGCGGGGGCGGACACGCCGAACAGCACCGTGCGGCCGCTCAGCGTCGCCGGATCCAGCGTGGGCGTCGCGTCCTCGCCGAGCTGGATGGCCGACTGGATCACGGCTGCGGCGCTGTAGGCGGGGTAGGTGCCTGGAGGCGAGAAGCCGAGCAGTGCGCGGCCGTGGCGGTCGAGGGGCACACGGCTGCCCGCGGCCTCCAGCATGCGCGTCTGCACGCGCACCGTGCCGCCGCGCTCCAGCAGGAATGCCGCCAGCGCGAGGGAGGGCAGCGGCGCGCCGTCGAGGGGCACGGTGAGTCGCGCGCGGCGGAATACGCCGTCACCGTCCGGCGCGTCGGCCACGTTGCCGAGCCGCGCCGCCGCCTGCGCGATTGCCGGCACCGGCCGCGTGACGCGCGCGCTGTCGCCCGGAGCCGCACCGGGTTGCACCGGCATGGCCACCACGCAGTCGGGCTGCTCGGCCATGGTCGCGGCCAGTGTCGCGTCGTCCTCCACCCCGTAGAGCGATGTCTCGGTGAACAGCATATCGAAGGCGATGGCCCGCGCGCCGGCGGCGCGGCAGAAGCCGATCACCGCCGTGTACACCTCGCGCGGCCAGGGCCACGACCAGCCGTTCACCTCCTCGGCCCAGTCGAGGCTGGGCTGGTCGATGAGGACGATGGCCAGGGAGTCGGCCGCCGCCGACGGCTTCGCGAGCAGGCGCACACGCGCGTCCCAGGTGGCCGCTTCCCAGCGGTCGAAGGCGCCACCCAGCCACAGACCGGCGGCGGCGAGGCCCACGAGCAGGCCCGCGACGGCGCCGGTCAGGTGGCGGCCGGCGCGCACGCTAGATCACCTTGCCCAGGGCGGCCGTGAAGCGCTCTGCCCGTGGCGCCGGCTCCACCACGGGGCCGTAGCCTGCCAGCCCTGGCGTCACGTCCTTCAGACGGTCCGCCGGCGACGGGTGGGTACGCGCGAATCCCGGTCCCGTGGGGTTCCAGTGCGTCTGCATGGTCTCGAGCATGTCCTCGAGGCCGCGCGGGTTGTAGCCCACGCGCTCCAGGATGGTGGCCGATGCGGCGTCGGCCTCGCGCTCGAGGTCGCGGCTGTAGCCGTTGACCACGAGCGTCTGCGTGATGTCCTGCACGCTGCCCTCGAGATCCTTGGCGAGCTTGGCCAGCTTCTCGCCGCCCAGATTCTGCGCGCCCTCGCTGGCGATGATGGTGAGCGCATTCGTCAGACGGCTCTTCTTGATCGCGCGCAACCCGTGCTTGCCCTCCACGTGACCGATCTCGTGGGCGAGCACGGCGGCCAGCGCGTCCTCGCCGTCGCAGCAGCGCACCAGGCCGCGTGTCACCAGGACGAGGCCGCCGGGGCAGGCGAAGGCGTTGATCTCGTCGCTGTCCAGCAGCAGGAAGTGGTAACCGCCGTAGGTCTCGGGCCGGTCGCTCGCCAGGGCGAGAGTCTGGCCCACGCGGTTCAGGTAAGCGTTGGCGGCGCCATCGTCGAGAGGCTTGTAGGTGGCCAGCAGCGTGGCCGCCACCGCCCTGCCGATGTAGTACTCCTGCTCGGGCGTGATGTCCTTGAAGGTCATCTCCACCGCCGTCACCGTGCGGTTGATGGAGCCGGCCTGAGCCTCGTTGATCACGCCCTGGTCCTGTGCCACCTGCGTGGCGACCTGGGAGACCTGCGAGCACCCGGCGGCAAGTACGACCGCGGCGGCGGCGAGGAGGGCGAGGTGGCGCGTCGTCATGGCCGGGCCCCCTCGCGCGGGGTGATGCCACCGGCGGCGAGGAAGGCTTCGCTCTGCTGCGGCGTCACTGTCCAGCTCTCCATGCGGTCGACCCACGTGTAGTCGAGGTCGGTCTCCTTCTTGTATTCCTTCTCGACGTCGGCGGTGAAGCCCTTGCCCGCCAGGGCCAGCTCGTCGCTGCTGGCGCCGGTGGCCACCTGCTTGTCGCCTGCCTGCATCGTCACCTTCTTCTGACCCAGGGCCGAGCTGTGCAGCCAGCCATCGTGGCCCTGCGCATCACGCACGTGGAGCCACACGCCCTTGTCCTCGATTACCGTCACCAGCGCGCCGTAGGCCAGGGTCGCCGTGGTCGCCCCCAGGAACGACGGCTTCGCGCGCAGCTTCGTCTCCTTCACCTGCACGGTCATCTGCTGCGCCGCCCAGGCCGCGACGGCCAGGCCCAGAATCAGCACCAGCACCGGCCAACCTTTCATTCGCATGCTGTCTCCTTATCTTGGTGTTCCGTCTCCACAGATCCGGCGCATCATAGCCGATCGGCACGGGGCGGGGAAGAGCCAGCGGAGGTGTACCGTGACCGAGGTGCCGCACAAGATCCTGGCCGGGGGGCGGCCCTTCACCCGCCCCTGGCTGACCGACCTGCTCTGGGTGGCCGTGGGCGCCGCGATCCTGGCCACCGGCTACGTGCTCTTCATCATCCCGTACGACATCGTGCCCGGCGGCGTGATCGGGCTCAGCCAGGTACTCAACCGGTTGCTGGGTACGCCCATCGGCCTCACGGCGCTCGCCATCAACATCCCCGTCCTGCTGCTGGCCACGCGTCTGATGGGACGCGTATACGGGGTGCGCACGGTGCTGGCCATGATCCTGACGTCGGTGTTCATCGACTCGCTGCTGGGCGTGTATGGCCGCCACGCGCTGACGCACGACCGCCTCGTGTCGACCATCTTCGGCGGCGTGCTCATCGGCGTGGGTATCGCCTTGATCATCCGCGGCAAGGGCAACGCGGGGGGCACGGCGCTGGCGGGGCAGCTCCTCTCGCGCGTGGCGCGCATCCCCGTGGGCCGCGCCATGCTCTTCATCGACGCCGGCGTGGTGCTCACCAGCATCCTCGCGTTCCGCGACCTCGACCTGGCGCCATACGCCCTCATCGCCATCTGGGTGATCAGCCGCACGGTGGATGCGGTGCTCACCGGTCTGGACGCCAGCAAGGCCCTCATCATCATCTCCGAGAATCACGAGCAGATCCGCGACGCGATCCTGCACGGCCTCGACCGCGGTGGTACTTATCTGCTGGGTCGGGGTCTGTTCGAGCCCGAGCGCGAGCGGCGCATCATCTTCAGCGCGCTGAGCCCACGCGAGTCGGTGGCCTTGCAGCGGCGCGTGAAGGAGATCGATCCCGACGCCTTCCTCATGGTCTTCGACGTACGCGAGGTCATCGGGCAGGGCTTCAAGCCGTGGACGAACTAGCCCGGAAACGGATATGATCCGTGCCAGGGGCGAAAGGACTGCCTTGAGCAAGACCCTGAAACAACGCTTCGGCCCGGCCACCCAGCCGGCCATCCCGTTCTATGTGGCCCTGGCCGGCAACATCGGCGTGGGCAAGAGCATGCTCACGCGCCTGGTGGGCGAGACCTGCGGCTGGAGGATGCACTTCGAGCCGGTGATCAACAACCCGTACCTCGACGACTTCTACGCCGACATGCGCCGCTGGTCGTTCCACCTGCAGGTGTACTTCCTGAGCCAGCGCTTCACCGTGCAGAAGGACATCATGGACCACGGCGGCTCCGCCGTGCAGGACCGCACCATCTACGAGGACGTGGAGATCTTCGCCCCCACCCTCCACCGCCGCGGCTGCATGGATCTGCGCGACTACGAGAACTACCGCGACGTCTTCGAGAGCATGACGGCCTTCCTGCAGCGGCCCGACCTCATCCTGTACCTCTGGAGTCGCCCGGAGACCACCCTCGAGCGCATCCGGCAGCGCGGCCGTGCCTGCGAGAGCGAGATTCCCCTGGAATACCTACAGGACCTCCACGCTGCCTACGAGGACTGGGCCGAGCGCGCCCCGGCTCTCTGCGCCGTGGAACGGATCGATACCGAGGTCCTGAATCTGCACTCGGATCCCGAAGCGCAGGCCCACCTGCTGTCGCTCATCGCGGAGCACCACCGGGAGAAGGCCGCACGCAATGGGATGACGACATGAGCGACCGCCTCGATCTGCTCGCGCCCTCGTTCCGCGCGCGCGTGGCCGCGGCCGTCGACGCGCTGCGGTCTCGCGGTTGTGCTGGCCGCGCGGGCATGGTGCTGGGCTCCGGCCTCGGCAACGTGGCCGACGCGGTCGAGGGCGGTGGCGCCGTGAACTATGGCGAACTGCCGGGCTTCCCGGCACCCACGGTGGCCGGCCACGGCGGGCGCGTGGTGTGGGGCACGATCGACGGTGTGTCCGTGGTGGTGTTGCAGGGCCGGCTGCATCCGTACGAGGGATTGCCGTGGGAGGTGCTGCTGCTGCCCTCAGCCACCCTCGCGTGTCTCGATCTCTCCGTGGTGTTGCTGACCAACGCGGCCGGTGGATTGAACCTCTACTACCAACCCGGCGATCTGATGGTGATCCGCGACCACGTCGACCTGCACTTCCACGACCCGCTGCGCGGACTCCTCGCCGATCCCTGGCGGGGTGGCGCGTTCGCCGTGGGGCGCCACCCGGGCTTTGCGCCGCTGTACGACCCGGAACTTTCCCGCGGACTGGTCGAGGCGGCAGCCGCCGCCGGCATCGCCGTGCACAGCGGTGTGTACGCCAGCATGTGGGGCCCGACCTACGAGGCGCGGGCCGAGATCGGCGTGCTGCGGCGGCTGGCGGCCGATGCGGTGGGGATGTCGACGGCGCCCGAGGCGGTGCTGCTGCGCGCACTCGGCGTGTCGGTGGTGGGGTTGAGCTGCATCACGAATCCGGCGCACGAGACGGGGCAGGCGCCACTGTCGCACCAGGAAGTGATCGACACCGGGCTGCTGGTGCGGGATCGCATGGCGGAGGTGCTGCGGGGGTTTCTGGGGAGCGTGGGGCGGAAGTGAGGTCGGCCACGCGCTTTTTATCGTGTGATTTGAAACATGCCACGAAGAATGTTGACGGGTCCAGCGCTTGCCTGGGCCCGTCTTCATGAACACCAAAACCCTCACTTCATGCCCTACGCTTCCTCCCCACTGCCCCAACCCTAACTGCAAATACCACAAGCCTCAGCCGCAACCCTGGCCCTTCGCGCTCTTCGGCACCTTCTCCCGAAAATCCCCACCCTACACCGTCCAACGCTACCTCTGCCTGGCCTGCGGCAGAACCTGCTCAGACCAGACCTTCCGCACCACATACTGGCTCAAACGCGCCGATCTCCTGCCCAAGGTCCACAAGCACGCCGTCTCAGGTGCCGCCAACCGCCAGATCGCCAGGCTCCTCGACACCTCGCCGACGACCGTCGACAACCTCCTCGCCCGCCTCGGCCGACACTGCATCCTCTTCCATCGACACCTGGTGTCCCAGGCGTCACCCTTCGTGGACATCGCCATCGACGGGCTCGTCACCTTCGAGCACTCCCAGTACTTCCCCTACGAGATCGTCGCGGCCGTCGATCGCCCCTCCAGCTTCATCATCCACTTCGCCGAGGCCGAGCGGCGACGCAGCGGGGCGATGACCGACGAGCAGAAATGGAAACGGTCCCTCTTTGAACAAAACTATGGCCGGCCGGACCCCAGGTCGTTGATGCGGGCGCTGCTCGAGGTGCTCTCGGTCTCGCTCGACGGCGCCACCGAGGCCCACATCTGGAGCGACAAGCACAAGACCTATCCCTACGCGATCGCGAAGCTACGGTATTGCAAGGTGATCCACGAGACGATCGACTCCCGTCAGCCGCGGACGAGTCGCAACCCGTTGTTCGAGGTCAACTTGCTGGACATGTTGCTGCGGCATTGTTTGAAAGACCACACGCGGGAGACGATCGCGTTCGGGAAGCGACGCCAGCATTCGATCTACCGGCTGGCGATCTTCCTGGTGTGGCGCAACACGATCAAGTTGCGTCGGGAGAAGCGGTGCTGGAGCACGCCGGCGATGCAGATCGGGATCGCCATGAAGCCCCTGACCGAGGATGAGGTGTTGTCGCGGCGGCTGTTCGTGTCGCATATCGAGTTGCCGCCGTTGTGGGATGACTACTACTGGCGACGGGTCGAGACGCGGCCATTGAAGGTGAACCGGAGGCACAAGCTGACGTACGCCGCGTAGTGAGAAAGTCGGGCCTAGCGGGAGAGATCTCGGTGCGAAGCCTCGTCAACATTCTTCTTGGCACAACGTTGGCGTTGCCGGGGCGTTGCGCGATCGCTACCATGGAGCCACCACGCGTTCACCCCGAGCAAGGCAGACGATTTCACGATGGCACCCCGTCTTCCGCACGTATCCCTGGGCAAGCCGGCCGAGGCCGGCGACCTCATTCTCGAGCGACGCCACCGCCTCGTGATGGGGCAGGCGCCGAACCGAGGTGGCACGCTGCTCGACTTCGGCTGCGGCCAGGGGGCTCAAAGTCTGCTCTTTACGGACGACTTCGCGCGTATCGTCGGCGTCGATGTCGAGGCGGGCCACGTCGCGACGTTCCAGCGTACTCTCGCAGCACGAGGCCTCGAGGATCGGGTAGAGGTGCGCCACTATGATGGCAATCGCTTACCCCTGGACGATGCGAGCGTAGATGCGGTGGTGTCGTTCGAGGTGCTGGAGCACGTGCAGGACGAGCAATTGGCACTGGCCGAGATACGGCGTGTCCTGAAGCCCGGAGGCTGGGTCGCGATATCGGTGCCGAATCGCTGGTGGATCTTCGAGACGCACGGTGCCCGCCTGCCGTTGCTTCCGTGGAATCGCGTGCCGTTCGTGAGCTGGTGGCCTCGCGCGATCCACGACCGCTGGGCGCGCGCGCGGATCTACCGCCGCCGCGATGTCTGCACGCTGCTTGGCGGCGCGGGCTTCACGATTCGCGAAAGCGCCTACATCACGGCGCCGATGGACGTGGTCAAGCAGCCGGTGCTGCGCGATGCCCTGCGCCGCACGCTCTTCCGCGGTGACGTCACGGCCGTTCCGTTCAAGGCCACGGCGGTGCTCGTCGTGGCGGAGAAGCCCGCCTGATTGCCGATCGCAGGATGGAGAAAGGCCCCGCCAGGACCATGGCGGGACCTTCATCGTCGGGTGGCGATCACTTCGCCAGCACCACCTTCTGGACCGTGGTGCCGGCAGCGGTGCGTAGTACGGCGCAGTACACGCCCGCGGGGGCTGGGTGGCCGGTCGTGTCGCGGCCGTCCCAGGTGGCGGTGTGGGGGCCGGCCGCCAGCGCGGCGACCTGGAGCACGGCGATCGTGCGGCCGCGCAGGTCGACGATCGTCAGGTGCGCTGGTCCCGCGTCGGCCAGCGTGTAGCCCAGGGTCACGCGGGGGTTGAATGGGTTGGGCCAGGCGCCGGTGAGGCCGGTGACGGTGGGCACGCCGGCGTCGATTACCGGGGTCTGGCTGTCGGGGAGCTGGTAGCAGAGGGTGAGCAGGTCGTTCTGCGACGTGTACGAGTAGGCGTAGCCCGTCACCACCACCTCGCCGCCCGGCGTGATGGCGATGGCGGCCGGCTCGTCGCTCTGACCCTCGCCATCGTAGCGGACGGCCCAGAGCGGAGCGCCGTCGGCAGGCGCGAAGCCCACGGTGGCGACGTCCCAGCCTGTATCCGTGCCGTCGCTGAAGCCGCTGGTGACGATGGTGCCGTCGGGGGCCTCGGCCAGCACGCCGGCCACGTCGTACCAGTTGGGCGGTCCCTGGTAGCCACCGGTCCACAGGGGATCACCCGTGGCACCGTCGACCTTGAGCACGAAGTAGTCGCCGCCCGAGACGCCGCACACGAGCACGTTGCCGTCACGGTCGCGGACCATCTGCCGCGGGTCGTCCGCGGTGTTGCCGCTGGAATTCCAGCGTTGCGACCACGCGGTATGTCCGTCCGCCGACTCGTACCGGTGCAGCACGACGTCGTAGCCGGTGGTGCTGCTCCACGTGCGGCTGGCCATGACCACGTCGTCGTTGTCCATGAGCGCGAGCCAGCTCGTGCGCGCCTCGATGTTGTTGACGGCGCCGGGTTCCTGCTGCAACCAGAGCTGGGTGCCGTCGTCGCCGGCAAGCTTCGCCGTGACGAAGTCGGCCCCGCCGTCGGCAAGGCCGATGATGCCAGTGACCACGGGGTTGCCGTCGCTGCCCACCACGATGCTCAGACCGATGTCGTCGCAGACCTCGGCGCCGCCAATGGTCTGGCTCCAGAAGCAGTAGCCGCTGTCACCATGGTATTTCTGGACGATGATGTCGTAGTAGCCGGTCGTGAAGGCGCGTCCCACCGTGAAGACGTTGCCCTCGCCGTCGACCGCCAGGTCGAAGATCGCTTCGTTGAATCCCTCAGGGCTGGCCCAGATCTCGCACCAGAGAACCTCTCCGGTGTCGCCGTGCAACTGGAGCACGGCGATATCGTCGCCATGGCCTCAGCCCACGCAGCCGCGCACGTACCCGCCCACGAAGACGTCGCCTCGCGGCGAGATGGCCAGCTTCATCAGCGCCATGTCGTTGCCGCCGGGATCGCCCCAGCGCGCGCTCCACAGCTCGGAGTGGTCGACACCGGAGAGCTTGCGGACGAAGAGGTCGGACGCGCCATCGAGATCGGTGGATTCGCCGCCCACCAGGAGGTTGCCGTCGGGATCGACGACCACCGCCGTGCCGACGTCGTTCTGCAGGAGTCCGCCGTCGTAGACGTCGGAAAACATCAGGCTCGGCTCGGCGGCCAGGGCCAGGCTCGCACCGAGCACGAGCGGTAGCACCAGGCGGAGAGCTTTCCAGGCCGGTTCACGCATGAATTCCAGCTCCTTCGGGACAGGGAGGCATGGCGCATCCTGCCGATGCGCCCTCAAGACCGAGCGAGAAGGTATCATATTAGCACATCGAAGCGAAAAAGGGGAGACGCCAATGCGCGCGGTGTGTCCTGGCGCCCGCCGGCCCCTGCTAGGGCGAAACGGTGATCGTGGCGAATTCCACGCCGGACGCGTGCCAGTGATCGCGCACCTCCACGGCCACCTCGAATGTGCCCGGATGCTCGACGATGGTGTCCAGCGTGGCCACGCTCACCCAGGAAGTCCAGGGCGTGTCGACATCGCCGATGCGCCACCGTCGCGTCAGGGTGTCCATGTCGGCGTCATGGCTGGCCGAGCTGTCGAGGTGGAAGACCGACTGGATCGGTCCGGACGCCGGCGAGACTGACAGCGCGGCCACCGGGTCGTGGTTGGCGAGATAAGCCACGAGCTGGTAGCTCAGGCTCGGGGCCACGGTACCCGGTTCGGGATCGATGCCCGTCGCGTCCTGTACGCCGACCACGCGGTAGGCGGGCGGCGTGGCCGACGAATCCGCGCGCACGTAGATGATCAACTGTCCCGTGCTCGCCGGATCCAGGGCGTAGCCGTCGCCGTGCAGGGTGACCGCCACGTCGAACTCGCCCTGCTGCGAATCCGGCCATGGCGAGCCAGACGGCGCGTCTGCGAACGACCTCACCAGCGACCAGGCGGAGACCTCCACCGAGTCGACACCGGCCAGCGGCACGTTCCCGTAGGAGAATTGCTCTCCCGAGAACAGGTGCGCGAGCGCACGGCGCAGCTCTTCCGGCGTGAGGGTCTCCACGGGCCAGCCCAGCCGCGCGCGGTCGCCGGGTTCCAGGATCCAGGTGGCGTCGGCCGCGAGCACGGAGTCCATGGCCACCGTATCGCGCGTCCCCAGGGCGTCGCGCAGACCTTCGGCGGCGCCGAGAGGCGTCGACAGATCGTAGACCACCGGGTCGGGTCCGGCGGGGCCGACCATATCGGCCCCGTGCTTGCGATCCTCGGCACAACCGATGGTCAGGACGATGAGGGCGAGGGGGACCAGGAACAGGAACTGTCGTGCGTCGTGAGAGGTCATGATCCCGCCTCGTTCGCGATGTAGCCGGGTGGTGGTTCGAAGAGCTTGGGCGACACCCGTCGCTCCTGGGCGGCGACCAGATCCGTCGTCGATCTCACCTGGCGGTGGAATACGTCGATGATCGTGGTGGCCCGCACAGGCAGACCCTGGACCTTGGCGAGCTCCGCCATGGCTGCGGCGCCCCCGGGCAGACCGACGAGCGTGGCGAAGGACGCCCTGCGCAGGAGCCCGAGATCGACTTTCAGATCGCGCGTGACCCACTGCTCCGTCGTCGTGGTGGCATCGCCCATCCGGATCTCGACGATGTAACGATGGCAGTGATAGCCGTTGATGGTCTCATCGTCGCCCGTGTCCACGACTCGCGCGGACACGCGCACCATCTCCGTGAGTTGCCTCGTGCGCGGGGTACGGGAATCGGTCGTGTCCGCCACGGCGGCGAGTTGCGAGAGCAGGTGGCTAGCCTCGTCGAACGTGAGGTTGAGATACGTGCGGTTCTTGCGGTCGAGCAACAGCACCGTGCCTGTATCGGCCCGCAGGACGAACGTCTGCTGGGGGCCTTCGCGGCGGACGCGATCGGCGGCCAGCCAGGTTTCCGTGGTGTCGGCATGGGCCGGAACATTCTGTCCAGGGAGCTGCGCGGCCTCGGTCCGGGTGACCTGAATGAGGTGCATGGCCGGGATGCGCGCATCGCGACCGCAACCGCCTATGACGAACAATACGATCGCGCCAAACGCGACCAGAATCGTCCGAACGTATCGGAACCAGCGGTGACTGGGCATGGTTCGACCTCGCTCGCGGTGTCCCGTACAGGATACGCAGGCAGGATACGTAGCATCAAGACGGAACACAAGCCGCGGCCTGGCTCCGCGCGAAGTCGGACTTGTCCCGGCGCGGGATTGGCTGTTTGATTGGCGGCGGCGCGAGACCGCGCCGTCGATCGACTCTGTCCGGGAGGATGTCATGCGCTCGCGCCGGTTTCCGTTCGTCTTCACCGCCATGGTGGCCCTCACTCTCGGCACGGCCGTCACGCAAGCCGCGCCCGCGGCCGACGCGCCGCAGACCCTCACCATCACCGACTTCTTGCAGATCCCCACGCTGGGATCGGTCGCGGTGGCGCCGGACGGTCGTCGCGTGGCCTACGTCAAGACGTGGCGGGATCTGGAGGCCGACACATACCAGCACGAACTGTGGCTGGCGCAGGTCGCTTCGGGGGCGAAGCGGCAGATCACGTTCCAGGACAGCGAGATCGGGCATCTCGCCTGGCGCCCCGACGGAGCCCTGAGCTTCCTGCGCAACGTCGACGACAAGGCGCAGGTGTGGGTGAATCTCCTCGATGGTAGCGAGCCGCATCCGGTCACCGATTTTCCGGAGGGTGTCGACAACTACTGGTGGTCGCCGTCCGGCACCTGGCTCGCGGTGGTTGCGAACGCGGTCGAGGACACGACCGGGCCAAAGAAGGACGACCGCGCCGATTGGACGGTGTTCGATCGCCTCGAGCAGCCCGACACCTTCCCGCAGCTCTGGCTCGTGCCGGCGGGGCTCGCCGATCAGCCGCACGACGACCGCGAGGCGCGACAGCTCTCCCGGCCGCCGTATCACGTGTACCACGCGGCCTGGTCGCCGGACGGGGCGCAGCTCGCCGTCACCTATAACCCGCGTTTCTCCAGCCTCGTCGACGAGGAACAGCACGTGGCCCTGGTGGACGTGCAGACCAACGAGTGGCGCGATATCAGCGATCCGCAGCGCCACGCGTCGTACGCGGTATGGTCGCCCGACGGGAAGCAGGTGGCGTACTTCACCGACCGCGAGCAGGACCTGCGTGCGTACCTGAACCTGAAGGACCTCGTGGTCTACGACCTCGCCAGCAGCGAGGAAACGACCCTCACCCCTCACCACCAGCTTGCGCTCGGCGGCACCGGGTCCACGCCGGAGTCGGCGCCGCTCTGGAGCGAAGACGGCCGCACCATCACCGTGTCCGCGGCCCAGGGTACGGCGTACGATCTCTATGCGGTGGACGTCCGCGCCCGCAAGCTGGCTCCGATCACGCGACTCGCCGGCAATCTCGGCTCGTGGGACCTGCGCCGCGACACGCTCGCGTACGTCGAGAGTGCGCGGCACCTGCCGGGAAGCCTCTCCGTACGCGCCGCGGTTGGCGGTGAGGCCCGCGAGATCGACACGACCAATGACAGCGTGGCGCGTTTCCATCTGCTGCCGGCCCGCAAGCTCGCGCTCACGGGCAAGGATGGTCAGCCGATCGAGGGCTTCCTCTATCTGCCTCCCGGTGCGGGCGACCGCGATCACCTACCGGGCGTCATCGAGATGCACGGTGGGCCCTACTTCCGCTACGGCAACGCCTGGACCACGCGGTACCCGTGGCAAGTGCTGTCGCAGGCCGGCTTCGCGGTGTTCATCGTCAATCCGCGCGGCGGCACGGGCTATGGGCAGGACTTCCTGCGTGGCGTGTACCGCAACTTCGGCACCGACGACTACCTCGATATCATGGCCGCCGTCGACACGCTCGTGGCCCGCGGCACCGTGGACGGCGATCACCTGGGGTTCACGGGCTACAGCTATGGGGGGCTGATGACCGATGTCGTGATCAGCCGCACCGACCGCTTCAAGTGCGCCGTCTCCATCGCCGGCATCTTCGACTTCGTGTCGGCCATGGGCGAGAGCAATCCGCAGCTCTTCATCGATAGCTACGCGCAACCCTGGTCGCACGATCTGCAGCGGATGTGGGAGCACAGTCCGGTGTCGCGCGCCGCTTCGTTCGTCACGCCCACGCTGGTCATGCATGGCCTTGCCGACGAGCCCGTGGATCCGCGACAGTCCATCGAGATGTTCAGCTACCTGCAGCTCAACGGCGTGCCCAGTCGCCTCGTGCTGTATCCTGATGAGGGGCACGGCATCAACCGGCCAAGCCACATGCTCGATTACGAGACGCGCGAACTGCAGTGGTTCCAGCACTATTTGCTGGGTGACGAGAACGCGGCGGGAGCCAAGCCTCCCGTGCCCGTGGAACCCGAACCGGGGCGGTGAGGCGATGACCACGGCAGGCACCGGGCCTCGCGGCGAGCAACCGCTCGCCGGTCGCCGTGTCGTCGTGACGCGGGCCGCCGATCAATCTGCCGCCCTGGTCGCGGCGCTGGGCGAGATGGGGGCGGAGGTCATCTGCCTGCCCACGATCGCGACGGAGACGGTCGTCCCCGGCGACATGGCGATGCTCCTGAATCGTCTGGGCAGTTACGACTGGATCTTCGTCACGAGCGAGAATGGCGTGCGGCATCTGCTGGCTGTCCTGGCCTCTGTCGGCCACGATCCGTCGCCGCTGTCCCGCGCGAGATTCGCCGCCGTGGGGCGGGGTACGGCGACCGCCCTGGGCCGGGCCGGCCTGGACGTGGCCTTCGTTCCGGCCGTGGCCGCAGGGAAGGCGATGCTGCGCGAATTCGAGGCCGGCTGGGACGTGCGCGGTCTGCGCGTGTTGCGCGTGCGTGGCGACCTCGCGGGGCCCGAACTGGAGCGGGGGTTGCGCGCCGCGGGGGCGCAGGTCGACATCGCAACCGTCTACCTCACTCGGCCAGCCACCCCCGATCCCGATCTCGTGAACCGGATACGGCAGGGAACCCTGGCGGCGGTGACCTTCGCGAGCGGATCTTCGGTCGAGTCCTTTGCCAAGATGTTCACCAACAACATGTTGTACGTGTCCACGCCTGCGGTGTGCATCGGCCAGGTCACGGCGGCGGCAGCCCGCCGCGCCGGCTGGCGGCGCGTGGTCGTGGCGGGCCACGCCTCGACCCTGGCGCTGGCCCGCGCCGTCGTGGACGCCGTGTCCTGGTCCTGACGCTCAATGCTACTGCATTCCGGCCGATATCCCGGGGGTCGACGCCCCCCGCCGGCGCGCTGTCCGGCCCGTCTGTGGGGGGTGCCCACACCCGAGTCGGGTAAGAGGAAGGGCGCAGGGGATGTTTTCGGAATACCTCCATCACGTGTGCCGTGCCGCCCTGGATGTCCTGTCGCCGGCGGTGGCGGGCGATTTCCTGGCCTGCGATCTCGTGCAGATCGATCGCAAGGAATTCGACTTCCAGGCAGTGGCGGCCGCCCACTACACGCAGGGGCCGCTGCGGCGACTGGTCGTGGGGTGTGAGCAGCGCCTCGCGGCGAGCCTCGCGCAGAAGTGGAATCCCGTGTCCACCGTGACTCCGGTGTCCGGGTTGCAATCATTCTGCGAGCGCCTGCAGGTGCGGCTCGGAGCGGAAGCCTCCTTCGCAACCCTGGGCGGGCAGACATTCCTGGTGCACGATTCGGATCAATTCCGCGTCTTCTGCGATGGCGCCCGCAACTTTCATTTCCGGGTTGCGTTGGCCGAGGGACGCCTCGATCTCCTGCTCGACATGGCGCCGCGCAATCTTGGTTGCACCTGGCTCGACACGACGCTGCATGCGGCTGCCCACGACCTCACGGGAGGCGGAACCGGAGAGGCCGTGGCCGAACCCGCCGTCGTCGAACGCATCATGGTGTATCTCTGCGAGTCGGGAGCGGATGTGCAGGTCAAGGTCACCGGGATCGGCGGGCGTCTGGAACTCATGCCAGCGACCTTCATCCAGGGAGGCCTCGATCGCCAGAACCGCGCGCTCACATTGACCTGCGCCCGTCGCCCCGGCGTGCTCGACGAGCACGAGACTCCGGCGGAGGTCGATCTCGTCTTCATTCTGCAGGAAAAGTTGCTCGAGTGTACGTGTCCGGTGATCGAGCAGCAGCCGGGCGTGCTGGACGACGACATCGCGTTGCCGGTGCTCAGGCTCGGGTTTCCGCGCGGCGTGGCCTATGGGCAACGGCGTGGCGCGTTCCGAATGACGCCGTCGACGCGTATCACCGGCACGATCCAGCGCATGTCGGCGCCGGAAGCTAACCTCGGCCTCGTCCGTGGGCGGATCCCGATGGAAGTGGAAGACATCAGCTACACGGGTGTGCGCCTGTCTCTTGCGGCCAATGCCATCCTCTCGGGGTTCAAGGGCGGTGCGCCGGTGGAGTGCCGGTTCCAGCTCCCGTCGCCGACAGGACCGGTGACGGTGACGGGACTGGTGCGCCGGCTCAGCATGTACAGCGAGGGGAAACTGCAACGCGGCGCGAATCTCGGCGTGGAATTCGATGCCACGATCGGCCAGACCGAGGAGGGACTCGAGGCGATTCGCCGGTACATTCGCAGTTGCTTCGGATCACCCACCGACGGTGGTGTTTCGTTGGAGCCTTGCTGCCGCTCCTGAGGTTCGCCGGCCGCAGTACGTTGCCCAGAATCCACCGGCCGCGGGTGTCGCCACCCGCGGCCGGTGTCTGTTCCGGTCAGCGATATCACGGCCTAGTTCGTCCGTGTGATCTCCACGCGACGGTTCATGGCCCGGCCGGCAGCGTTGCCGTTGTCGGCGATCGGGCGGTCCTCGCCGTAACCCACGGCGCGCATCCGGTTGCCGGCGACGCCGGCTTCCACGAGGTACGCCATCACCGACTCGGCGCGCTTTTGCGAGAGCTTCTTGTTGGTCTCCGCGGAGCCGGTGCTGTCCGTGTGGCCGGCGATCTCGATGTTCACGTTTGGCCAGGCCTTGAGGCTCTCGGCCACGCCATCGAGCACCGTCTGCGAACCCGGCAGCAGTTCCGCGCTGCCCGTCTTGAAATTGACGCCCTCGAGGCGCAGCGCATCCTTGATCTCCTTCACCTCGGGACAGCCGTTGGCGTCCACCTTCACGCCCCTCGGCGTGTCGGGGCACTTGTCCTGCGCATCGAGCACGCCGTCGCCGTCGTTGTCGGGGTCCGGACAGCCATCGTCATCCTGGAAGCCGTCCTTGTCCTCGGCGACGTTCGGGCACTTGTCGTTGACGTCGAGGATGCCGTCACGGTCGTTGTCGGGATCCGGGGCGCCATCCTCATCCTCGAAGCCGTCCTTGTCCTCGGGCTCGTTCGGCGCGGCATCGACGGTATCGGGAATGCCGTCCTGATCGTTGTCCAGGTCCGGGCAGCCGTCCGTGTCCTCGAAACCGTCCATGTCCTCGGGCTGATCGGGGCACGCATCCAGCTTGTCGATGATGCCGTCGCCGTCGGAGTCCTTCACCGACGAACCGAAGAGGATCGTGGCGGCTGCGGCGACCTCGACGATCCCGTTGTTCGCGTCGACATGGCCGGCACCCCACAGGGCGCTGAGTCCGACGCTGTCGTTGTCCTGGCTCAGCAGGTAGTTGTAACGGCCGGCGAGGCCCAGTCGGAAGTTGTCGCTGATCGCGTAGTCGACGCCGACACCGACGATCCCGGTCACGTTCACACCATGGCCGTCGACCCTATTGCCATCCTTGTCGAAGACCCGCAGGCCGGCGCCGTCGGGAAAGAGGCCGGGGCTGCCCACGCCGCGCAGGTCGCGGATGTCCCAGCGCGTCACGCCGACGCCGCCGCTCACCCAAGGCAGCCAGCGGCCGCCGGGATTCATCGCGTACACGGCGTTCAGTGAAGGCTGCCAGATCTTGGTGTAAAATCCGGCGCCGGTGTCGAGCGTGAGCCCGGCATCGTCGAGCCTCGTGGTCACGCCGGGGCGGGTCCAGCCATACTGGAGGCCGGCGACCATGCTCCAGCGTGGCGACAGGCCGTAGCTCAGACGCAACCCGCCGAACTGATCGACGTTGCTGTAGTCATGATCGCCGCCGATCTGTTTCCAGTAGCCGAAGTCGAGACCGACGCCGAACCGTCCGGAATCGTCCTGAGCGATGGCCACACCCGCGACGAGCAGGGCGACGAAAACTGTGCTCAGTAGCGCTTTCTTCATGGTAACCTCCGTATGCTCGTGTTCGCACAGGTCCGCCAGGGGCCGGAGGCTGTGCGTCATGTGTGTCTACGCTTATGACAGCTATCTGGCGGAAATAGTCACAATCATTTGCCTAAAGCGCCACAACGTTTTTTTTCCGTGACCGTGATACGGTGCGTGGTGTCCAAGGGACGAAGGAGACGGACGTGAGTGCGCCAACCGACGACGAACTCGTGCAACGGGCGCAAGCGAACGCCGGGCACGATCTGCGGCCATTCGAGGAACTCATGCGCCGTCACCAGGCCAAGGTGATGGCAAATTGCCGCTATCTCAGCGGTAGCGCGGATGATGCTCAGGATCTGGCGCAGGAGGTCTTCGTCAAGGCGTACTTCGGATTGCGCCGCTTCCGGCAGGATGCGGCGTTCGGCACGTGGATCCAGCGCATCAAGGTGAACCACTGTTTGAATTTCTTACGAAAGAAGAAGGACCGGAAATTCGTGGACGCGGATGATCCCGCCATGGAAGTGGAGCTACCTCTGCAGGTCACGCCACGGGCCCACGAGACTCTCCAGGCTGCGGATCGGCAGCGTCTCATCGCGGCGGCGCTCGAGCGCGTGCCCGAGACGCTCCGCGTGGCCCTGGTCATGGCGGATCTCGACGAGTTGCCCTATCAGGAGATCGCCGACCGCCTCGCCGTGGGGTTGTCGGCAGTGAAAATGCGAATCAAACGCGGTCGGGAGGAATTCCGGCGCATCTATGCCGAGCTGTCGGCGAGGCAGTGATGGTGAGCAGGACCGTGGGGAGGTGACGCATGACCGAGGATCATACACCAGGAGCCGATGATGACGTCGACGTGGGCACACCTGTCGTCGAGCTGAGAGAGTTGCTCGTCATGCCGCCGACCGCGCTGCTCACCAAGGTCCGTGGGAGCATCCATCGCCGTCTGTTCACGGCCGACTCCGTCGATTTCGGTCTCCGAGGATTCTTCGAGGTCTTCATGGCCTACCTGGATGTCCTGTTCGGGGCTTGCCGCGGCAAGTCCGCCCCCAAGGAGGGACGCTGATGGAAAGCTCGTTCGACATCGTCGGTGCAGCGCGCAGCGTCCTGCAGGATCTCGTGACGGCATTCGTCGACTTCGTGCCCCGCTTCGTGACGGCCGTGATCGTGATCATCCTGGGCCTCGTGGTCGCGAAGATCGCCGAGCGCACGATCAAGGTCGTGGCCGAGCGCATGAAGTTCGACACCGGCCTGGAGCGGCTCGGCATCACCCTGGCGCTGCGCCGGGTGGGGCTCACGGGCTCGCCGGCCCGCCTCGTGGCGCGCACGGTCTACCTGCTCCTGGTCATCCTCTTCACGCAGACCGTATGCCGGGCCGTGGGACTGGAGGTCGTCGCCGAGGCCATCGCGTCGTTCTTCCATTACCTCCCGAACCTGGTCGCAGCTTTCCTCGTCCTGTTGCTGGGCATGATCTTCGCGCAGTTCCTCGCGCGCACCGTGGCCGTATCGGCCGAGGACGCGGGGATCGACTACGGACCGCTGCTCGGGCGCGCGGTCTCGACGCTGGTCATGTTCGTCGTCGTGGTCATGGCCCTCGGCCAGCTACGGATCGACACGCAGATCATTCGCCTGGTCGTCCTGGTCATGCTGTCGGGCGCGGCGATCGCGATGGCCCTGAGCTTCGGCCTGGGCTCGCGGGACATCACCCGCAATCTCGTCGCGGGATTCTACGTGCGGCGATTCGTGCGTGAGGGCGAGATGCTGGAGATCGATTCCGTGAGCGGCGTGGTCGTGGGGGTCACGCCGTTGCAGACACTCGTCGAGCAAGAGGGACGTACGCTGGCGATCCCGAACCAGGTGTTTCTGGACAAGGTCGCCCGACATTGATGGTTGCGGAATCGGCGTGACGATATGACCCTGGAACCTCGCGCCACGGAAGGAGAGACGTCGTGAATCTCGACCCGAATCAGCTCAAGAACGGACTGGGATCGCTCTGGGCTTACTTGCAGGTCTACGGGCTGAAGGTCCTGGGCGCCTTCGTCATCCTCATCGTCGGGCGGCTCGTGGCCGGCAGCGTGCGCCGCTCGGTCGCGGCCGTCGGCGTACGCCGCAACTGGGATCCTGGACTCATCGGTTTCGTCGGCAGCCTGGCCTATTTCTTCGTCATGGCCTTCACGCTGGTGGCGGTGCTGGGCAGCTTCGGCGTGCAGACCGCATCGCTCGTGGCCGTGCTGGGCGCGGCGAGCTTTGCCGTGGGCCTCGCGCTGCAGGGAAGCCTCTCGAATTTCGCCGCTGGCGTGATGCTGATGATCTTCCGCCCCTTCAAGGTGGGCGACTACATCGACGCGGCGGGCGTGGCCGGCAGCGTCAAGGAGATCGGGATCTTCAGCACGACGCTGGCGACGCCGGACAACGTGCTCATCACGGTTCCCAACAGCAAGCTCTATGGTGACACCATCAAGAACTACGCGGGTTACACGACCCGTCGCATCGACTTGACCATCGGCATCAGCTACAAGGACGACATCGGCCAGGCGATCGCCGCCATCGACGAGGTTGTCCGAAGCGATGCCCGGGTGCTGGCGGAACCGGCACCAATGATCGCGGTGGGCGCCCTGGGCGCCTCGAGCGTCGACCTCGTGGTGCGGCCATGGGTCAACGTCCCCGACTACTGGGATGTCCGTTTCGCGCTCACCCGGCAGATCAAGGAGAGCCTCGACGCTGCCGGGATCGAGATTCCATTCCCGCAAACCGTCGTCACGATGATTCAACCCGAACATTGACCGTCGCCCGGAACCACCGTCGACCAGTGGTTCCGCCCAAACACACCGCGGGCGATCGGGCGACGGTACGTCGAAAGGACTCGTCCATGAAGATCCTGCGAAGGATGATCGCGCTCTCGCTCTCGCTGGCGTCGCTTACGCTGTTCCTGGCCCCGGCGGTGGCGCGCGCCGAAGAGGACGCCCCACCGCCGCCCATCGGCGAGTGGCAGCGCGAGGCCAAGCTCGGCGTGAACCTCCTGCAGAGCTACTATACGCGGAACTGGAACGGGGCCGACAAGGGCTCGATCGTGTGGGCCGCCAACTTCGACTACCTCGCCCAGAACCAGCTCACCGAGAAGTGGAACTGGCGCAACACGCTGAACCTCGCCTTCGGCCAGACGCACCAGCAGGATCGCGACGCCAACGGCGAACTCGTGTGGCGCAAGCCCGACAAGACCACGGACCTGATCCAGTTCGAATCGCTTTTCCGCTACTCGCTCGATGGCTGGGACCCGTACCTCAGCCTGGACTTCGAGAGCCAGTTCCAGGACCAGACCGACGCTTCTGACCGCTCGATCGCGTTCAACCCGATGAAATTCACCGAGGCGGTCGGTATCTCGCGTATGCTCATCAATCAGGGCGATCGGCAGCTCATGAGCCGGGTCGGATTCGCGATGCACGAGAATAGCCGCAAGTTCTTCCTCAGCGCGCCGCCCGACAACGCGAAGAAGAGCTACAGCTCCACCGACGGCGGCGCCGAGCTGATCTTCGAGTACAAGGACAAGATCCTGGAAGATCGCGTCGAGTACGCCAGCAAGCTCGGTCTCTACCAGCCATTCTTCTACAGCGGCAAGTCGGATCTCCAGGATCTGAGCGACGCCGACCTGACGACGGCCGGTCTGCCGACGGATGTGGCCGACTACACCGTCGCCCTCGACGCCGACTGGGAGAACACCTTCGTCACCCACATCACCAAGGTCATCAACGTGCAGCTCTACCTGCGCTGGATGTATGACAAGTACGACAACACGGTGAAGCCTGCGGTCGAGAACGGCACCATCGTCAACGGTGCGGCCGTGAAGTCGGCGATCCGCAAGGCCGGACAGTTCAAGCAGACGATGAGCATCGGGCTGGCGTACACGTTCTAGTGTCCGGCCACGTAGCCATACGCAGCGGGTCTCCGACCAGTCCGGGGGCCCGCTTTTCGTTGACGCCGGGCCGCCCAGCCGCTAACTTCGCCGAGTTGATTGCGTCTATCCGTTCCCATATCGCAGAAGGCTGGAGGTCCAGGAATGCGGGTGGCCAGTAGTGAGCGTTCCCGTGTCAGAGTGTGCCCCTCGCTGATCATATCGCTTCTCGTGGTTCTGCTCGCGACGACCGCCCTGGCCCGCTCGGCGCCAGATCCTAGCGATGCGCGGGTCTTTCTCGGCACCTGGATCTTCGATATGGGATACCAGGTGGACAGTCTGAACGACATCGGCGGCCCCACGCACTTCTTTTCCAGCCGTTTCCAGAACTATGCCGGCGGGCGCATCGTCGGCCACTCGGGCACGAAACGCGGCCGCCGGATCTGGCTGGGCAAGTTCGGCGGTCTCGCGTGGACGCAAAGCAAGTTCAAGCTCGACTGGGAAGTGCCCGACGTGATGTCGCTCGACCCGCTGAAGGCCTCCCTCCTCAGCTTCGCGTTCCCGATCGGGATGGAGCTCAACCTCGCTCTGGGAAAGGTGCTGCACATCGCACCCTACGCCTCGGTGACGTGGCTGTACCAGAACATGAAGGTGACGATCAGCGACAAGGATTTTCACGGCAGCGTGAGCAAGCTCGCGCTCACCGCCGGCGCCGAAGCCTCTGTGAACCTCGGGAAATTCCTTGTCACCGCCGGCGCGGGCCGTGTGCAGGTCGTGGGCAAGGATGTCGATTTCGATGTCGATGACGTGACGTTCACCGGCCGGTACACATCGCACTCTACGGAGTATTTCGCGGGGGTGACGCTGCGATGAAGATCTGGCGGACAGACTCGTGGTTCGGACTCTGCGCCGTCGCGTGTGTCGTACTCGGCCTGGGAGGCTGCGCCCCACTCCCTCTCGGCAACGATGCGCCCGATCTGCCGGTGATCAGCTCCACCGGAGTCCTCATACCCAGCTACGGCGTCCCGGTGGACGTGACCGTGGTCGACCCCGACGGTGACCGTGTCGCGGTGCAGTTCCGCGTCTTTTCCGGACCCACGCCCTCGGATTCGAACTGGACCGTCTACGTGGACAGCGGCACGACGAACACGTTCTACCTCAACCTCGCAGCCGGATCCTACACGCTCCAGGTCCGCGCCCGCGACGAGCTCGACGAGACGTCGGGCTATGCGGAGATGCCCCTGGTCGTCACGACGAAATGACCGCATCCGCTCCGGGCTAAGGCCTTCCCGCCTCCGTGCCGACAATCGAGACCAGGACTGCCCCGCACGGGACGAGGTCAGCGTGCGTGCGGTCGAGGAGGTTGCGCATGGAAACGCTGCCGACGCATGAGTGCCGGATCGCGGTGGGCGAGGTCGTCCTCTCGCTGGCGTGCCCGACGGCTGCCTACGCGGCATCGATGCGCGAGTACTTCGTCACCGGCGTCACGGCGGCGCCGCCCGACGTGCGGCTGCGTCTGGAATTGATCGAGGACACACCCCAGCGACCCGTGCCGAACTCGCTGGTGGCGACGAAGCGCCTCGCCGACGGCGGATTCGCCATCGCGGACGATCTCGTCACCGGCGCCTACGATGCCGCCGGCGGCGAGGGTTGGCTGCGCGTGCAGTGGTACCTCACGAAGGCACAGCTCACGCGGGTCTTCGAACAGATACTCTACCAGGCATTCTATTCCGCCCGTGCACGGCGCGGCTACGACGCCATGCTGCTGCACGCGAGCGCGGTGATCCGCGACGGCGACGGTTTCCTCTTCGTCGGGGCGTCGGGCCGCGGCAAGTCGACAGTCGCCGATTTGAGCCGCTCCTGCACCGTCCTCAATGACGAAGTGGCGCTGGTGGAGTTCACGCCGGCGGGTCCGGAGTTGCGCAGTACGCCGTTCAACGGCCTCTACCGCGACAAGCATGCGGGCCAGGCGCCGCTGCGGGCCGTGTTCCTGCTCGCCCATGGTCGCGACCATCACCTCGAGGCCGTGAGCGCGGGTGCGGCGGTAGCAGAGATCACCGCGCAGGTGATCGCACCCGTCGCGCTCGAGGACACCCTGAATCCCCGGACGAGTCAGCTCATGCTCGACGCGGCCAGCCATCTCGTCGGCGCGGCGCCGGTGCGGCGGCTCGTCTTCACCCCGGACGCCGGTTTCTGGCAGGCCATCGACGGAGCCTTCCCGCCGGCAGGAGGTCTCTCGTGATCCAGCTCTCGACCATCGCGCACAGGAACGAGGAGTTCTGCGAGCGCACACTCGGCGACGAGACGATCTTCCTCTCGCCCGACGGTCAGCAGGTGCACGCGCTCAACGCCGTGGGCACGGACATCTGGGCCATGATCGACGGCAGCGCCACGTTCGCCGAGATCCGCGACCGCATCTGCGTCGAGTACGACGTGCCCAGCGACCGCGCCGAGCGCGATCTCCTGGCATTCGCGAACGAGCTGGCCACCAAGCACCTCCTGATCCTGGAGTCGGCATGACCGGTCTGCGCGACGAGATCTTTGGGCGCTACGCCGCCGAGAACCGGCTCCACGCGGCGATGATCGAGCTGACGCATCGCTGCCCCTGCGATTGCCAGCATTGCTTCCTCGTGCGCGACGGCCGCGACGAGCTGACGACCGCCGAGGTGCTCGACCTGCTCGATCAGCTTCGCGAGGAGGGCGCCTTCAACCTGGGGCTCACCGGTGGCGAGCCGTTCCTGCGGCGCGACCTGCCGGAGATCCTCGCGCGCGCCCACACGCATCGCTTCTTCGTGTCCATCCTCACGACGGCGCTCACGATCGGCCCGGCGGAAGTGGCGATGCTCCAGGAGCACCGGGTGCAGCGGCTGGAGGTGTCGCTGCTGGGGGCCACGGCTGCCACCCATGACGCGATCATGCGGCGTCCGGGAGCGTTCGCGCGCACGCTGCAAGCCGTGTCCCTGCTCGTGGCCGGCGGCCTCGACGTGCGGCTGAAGACCACCGTGCTGCGCCCCAACCGCCACGAACTGCCGGCGATCCGCGAACTGGCGCGCGGTCTGGGGGCGCACTACGAGGCCAATATCGTGGTGTCGCCCCGCATCGATGGCGACCGCGAACCCCTCGACCTCGCGCTCACGCAGGCCGAACTGGTCGACATCGATCCGTCGTTTCTCAATGCCGGGCCGATCCCGGGCGAGGATCCGTCGGCTGGAGCTGTCCTCGTCTGCAAGGCCGGCCGCACGGTGGCGGCGATCGGGCCGCGCGGCGAGGTGTATCCGTGTCTGCTCTTTCGCCGGCCGGTGGGCAACCTCCGGGAGCGATCGCTGCGCGGGATCCTGCACGATGCGCCCGATCCGTTCCTGACGGAGCTACGCGCGCTCGAACCGGCGGACATCACGGGTTGCCGGACCTGCGCGCTGCAGGCGCGTTGCCAGCGTTGTCCGGGCATCACGTACCTGGAAACGGGGGATGTGCGGCGGGCGTCGCCGTCGGCGTGCGCCCTCGCCGAGGGCTTGCATCAGCTCCAGAAAAACGACTGACCCCTTCGCGCGAGGGGGTCAGTCGATCTCTGATTCGTGCGTCGAGCCTAGCTGCAGCACCAGTGGAAGAGCGGATTCAGGAAGTGGATGGGCGTGCAACCCCCACCACCGCCACCCTCGCTACTGCCGTAGTCGCCGTATACGCCGGCCTCGATGCCCTCGGTACGGATCTGCGGCTCCGCATACACTTTCTTGGTCGTGTCCATGATGGGTCTGCCTCTGGTTGTTTGGCCTTGGTTGTCGTGGACCGGGGCCCAAACCGATTCGATTTGTCCCGCGATTTGATGATATAGTATTATAAATCATGTATAGGGACAAAATCAAGGTCATTCTGATGGGCGAAGATCATGAGGCTTGGCGTGGCCCTTGTTCGGGTCACGACCGTCTCGAGACGCAGGGTTCCCGGTACGGGCGCTCGACGGCCTGGCGAGGTGCGGGAGGTATCGTGATGGCGCCGACCAAGACGACGACCTGGCCCGCGATCGTGCTCGCCGTGGCGATCTGCGGGTGCTCGGACACGGTGTCGCCGGAACGTCCGGGGTCGACCACCACACCTCCGGCGGATCTCTCCACGTGGGAGCAGGAGATCGACTCGCATGGGGGCGCCGTCTACTACCTCGACCCCCACGGGGGATCGCTTGCCAACCCGGGTACCCGCGAGGCGCCGCGGCCAGGACTGGCCGAGGTCCTGGACGCCGATCTCATCCAGCGCTGGGAACCTGTCGACCACCCCTAAGAGGAGGGTGCTCCGCCGCACCTCGTGAATCCGGACGCGCCGGTCGCGCCGGGCGACAACCTGCGCCTGCTGAGCGGTGACCACGGGGTGTGCACGATCATGGACGCCCACGAACCCGACTACATCGCGATCACGGCGGACGAGGGTGCGACGCCGGTGCTTCAGCGTCTGGCCCTGATCGGAGCCGAGCGTTTCGTGATCGCGGGGCCGACTGTGCGCGGCGAGGCGGGCGGCGATCTCGGCGGTACGCTGGTCGATCTCACGACCCACGGCTGGCGCGGCCCGTGCCGCTACGTGGTCGTGCGCGATTGCCTCGTCACGAGCGGCGACCACTTCGCCATTCGCGACAACGTCCTGCGCAACGTCGACTTCGGGGTCTCGGTGTCGGGCGACGTGGCGGTGGTCGACCACAACCTGGAGACCGTCGATCTCGGCGCCTTCGAGCGCTGAGCGTATTCGCTCCTTGCCGCCTGGCCATGATGGCGCCATCTTCTGGCGGCCGGATGCGTGCCCGCCGCGCCGCAACATCGTCATGCTTCCCGGAGGATCGATCCGTGCCCGAACTCGCATTCCCATTCCGCCGCAGCCTCGTCACCGGTGGCGCCGGCTTCCTCGGCATCAACCTCGTGCGCTACCTGCTCGAACGCGGCCACGAGGTCGTGTCGCTGGACATCGCGCCGTTCGACTACCCCGAGCGCGACCGCATCACCGAGGTCACCGGCGATATCCGTGACCGCGCCGCTGTCGACCGTGCCATCGCCGACTGCGATCTCGTGGTGCACTGCGCGGCCGCCCTGCCGCTGTACAAGCCAGCGGAGATCCTCTCCACCGACATCGACGGCACGCGCACCGTGCTGGAGTCGGCGCTCGCCCACGGCGTGGCGCGCGCCGTGCATGTGTCGAGCACGGCCGTGTACGGGATCCCGGACCATCATCCGTTGCTCGAGGACGACCGGCTGCACGGCGTCGGTCCGTACGGCGAGGCCAAGGTGAAAGCCGAGCAGGTGTGCGCCGACTTCCGGTCGCGCGGCATGACCGTGCCGATCATCCGTCCCAAGTCGTTCATCGGGCCCGAGCGCCTGGGCGTGTTCGCGCTCTTCTACGACTGGGCCAAGGACGGCCACGGCTTCCCCATGATCGGCAGCGGGGACAATCGCTACCAGCTCTGCGACGTGGAGGACGTGTGTCAGGGTATCTACCTGGCCGCCACCGGACCGGCCGACAAGGTCGACGATGTCTTCAACATCGGCGCCGCCGAGTTCACCACGATGAAGCAGGACTACCAGGCGGTGCTCGACGACGCCGGTTTCGGCAAGACGATCAAGGGCTTCCCGGCCGCCCCCGTGATCGGGACGCTGCGCCTCCTCGAAGCGTGCAAGCTCTCGCCGCTCTACAAGTGGGTGTACGAGACGGCAGCCGAGGATTCGTTCGTCTCCATCGAGAAGGCGCAGCGCGTGCTCGGCTTCGCACCGCGATATTCCAACAAGGATGCGCTGGTGCGCAACTACCGCTGGTATCTCGAGCACGAGAAGGATTTCGTGGGCGCGTCGGGCGTGTCGCATCGCGTGCCCTGGAAGCAAGGGATCCTACGGTTCGCGAAGGTCTTCTTCTAGCGTGCCTCGATGTCCATGAAGAGGGCCGGGACCAGGAGTCTCGGCCCTCTTGCCGTGGTTGCGCCGGCCTCAGCCGCCGGACGCCCGTAGCGCTTCGCGCCTACTGTGCCTGCAACCGTTGTACCAGATCCTCGAGATCGCCGTCGTCGGAGTTCAGCGCGAGGCCGGCGATGGCGGCCAGATCGATGTCGCCCACGAGGTTGGCGAAGGTGGCGTCGCTGTCGTCGAGCACCATCACCATCCAGCCGGCGACACCCTTGTCGTCGCGCTGCGTGCTGACGGACACCAGCTCCTCCTTGCCCTGCACGTAGACCAGGCGCTGCCAGCCGTCTTTCTCCAGCGACTTCGCGATCTTGTCGAAATACCCACGTACGCGTGTGGCCTGCTCGGGCGGGAAGGCGAACGACTTCACGTGCACGGCCTGGATGCGCGCGATGATCTGCGCCAGGGCGTCGTTGTCGGACGCTTCCTTCTTCACGACGTCGGCGAGCATGTCCGGACCGAGATCCACGAGGCGCACCTCCGTGGCGTCGTCGGGCACCTCGATCGCGCTCAGATCCACGTAGCCAGGCAGCCGGCTGGTGTCGTTCTTGGCGCTGGCGCTCACGGCCAGGGTGAGCAGCAGCACCATGATGGGGATTGTCCGCAGCGTCTTCATCCTTCGCCTCCTCGCGACGGGGTCGCGTTCATGTCCAGGGACTTTCTGAGTGTGCGCGGCAGGCGACTGCCGAGCACGTCGGAAATGGTGGTCTTCTCGGCCACTGCGATGGCCTCGGCGGTGAGCAGGACGGCGGTGCGCGCCTGCTCGCTCGCGCGGGCGATCTCGGCGTCGCTGTGGCCGGGCGTGGCGGTCCGCGACCACGGCGACCACACGGCCAGAGCCGCGGCGACGGCCAGGACCGCGGCGATCTCGGACACGCGTGGCCACGTTCGCAATTCCGGCCACGGAAGCACCCGGCGCGGCGCCGTCCGGTCGGTGATGGCCATGAGGCGACGCCGCTGGGCCGCGGAGAGGTCGTGCCGAGGCAAGCGGCCCAGCGCTTCGCATAGGGTACGCTCGGTGACGAGGTCGTCGTCGTGACGTGTCATCCGGCCACTCGTTTCTGCGCGATCGGTTCGTCGCCACCGGGTGCCAGGAGGGGGCGTAGCGCCTTGCGCGCCCGGTGGATGCGTACCTTGATCGTGCTCTCGGGAACCTGCAGGACGTCGGCGATCTCCCGCATCGTCAAACCCTGGTAGTAGTGCATGAGCACGACGCTCCGGCTGGCGGCCGGCAGCGTGTCGATGGCGGCCAGCACGGTGTGCTGCTGCTCGTCGAGCTGCACCTGGCGGTCGGGACCATCACCGGCCCCGGTCGCGCTCGCCAGGTTCGCCAGGTCGTCGCCGCCGACCACGTGCAGGTGCGCCCGCAGCGTCTTCAGCCGCCGCAGACGGTCGATGCACAGGTTGTGCGTCACGCGCATCAGCCACGCCGAGGCGCCGGCCAGATCATCGGCCGGACACTGCCGCCAGGCACGCAAAGAGGCTTCCTGCATCACGTCCTCGGCCTCGTGCCGATCCTGCAGCAGGTAGCAGGCGTGGCTGAACACGCGGTCGCCGGCGTGGTCGATGAGTGCGGTGAATGCCTTGCGGGACATGCTCATGGCCACTCAACGCGCCAGCGGGTGCGAGGGTTACATGCCCCGTGAAGGGTCTTGGTGTGAATAACCATTTTCATCTGTCACGCCCGGGGGACCCAATACGTAACCTCGGTTGTCCGCATTTTGAATGGTTTATCTGGATAGGAGGCAATCATGCAGACAGGTGCGACGCGACGGACGGGATGTCTCGTGGACAGCATGGCTGGACGCGGGGCGTTGATGTTCGTGGCAGTGGTTCTCGTGGCGGCGATGGGCGTATCCACGGCACAGGCCGAGATCAACACGATGCTCACCCTGCACTTCACGAACCTCGCCACCCTCGATGAGGGCGTGGAGGGGCACTACGAGGGCTGGGCCATCGTGGGAGGCATGCCGATTTCCACCGGCGTCTTCAATGTCAATGCCATGGGGCAGCCCGTGGAACTGGGCGGCGGCCCGGTGATCAACGAGTTCATGACGGGCATGGATCTGTCCATGGCAACCGCGATCAAGATCACGATCGAGCCGGCCGGCGACGCTGACCCGGCGCCGTCGGGTCTGGTGATCGTGGGCGGACCCGTGTCCGGCATGGATGCGGCGCTCACCACCGGTCTGGAATCGGTGGATGCCGCGACCTGCGCCTACTTTCTGGCCACGCCGAGCGACAACCCCGACATGCCGGACAATAACGACCACGGCATCTGGTTCCTCACGATGCCCGGTCCCGAGCCCGGCTTCATGAACCTGCCCGACATCGGCCCCAACTGGACCTACGAGGGCTGGGTCGTGGACATCTCCGGCAGCTCGCCAGTGCCGTACTCGACCGGCAAGTTCTCCATGGCCACCGGTGCCGACAGCGACGCGGCCGGTCCCATGGGCGGCGGCCCACCGTTCCCCGGCCAGGACTTCGTGGCGTTCCAGGGCGGCCCCGTGCTCGACCTGGATACGGGCGACTTTGCGGCAGTGATCACCGTCGAACCGGTGCCGGACAACCTGCCGTCCCCGTTCCAGCTCAAGCCCTTCGCCGGGATGATCCCGACGGACGCCCTGGGCATGAACAACATGGTCGGCAACCAGACCGACGCCACCTTCCCCACCGGCGATGCGACCCTCAACAACGAGGTGCCCGTCGAGCAGGCTAACTGGGGCAGCGTGAAGGCGCTGTATCGCTGATCCGCGATAGCCACGATCGAGAGGCCGCCTCTTCATCGAAGAGGCGGCCCCTTGATCATACGGTCCTCGCCCTCAACGAACCGGGCGTGCGACGGCGAACGCGGTGACGGCGGCGAGCGTGGAGTCCGGCCGATCCGCGCCGTCGAGGGACATGAAGGAGAGTGTGTAGCGTCGTCCGGGTCGGAGCATGCGGGACGGCACGCGCAGGACGGGGACCTTCGCGCCGTCGCTCTGGCGCACCCAGCGCGTTTGACGCGCCACCCGCACGAGAACCGTGTCCGGATCGCTGGCCCCGAGCATGGCGGTATAGGGAGCGTCGACGACGAGGTCCCCCGATGCGGCGGGGGCGAGGTCGACCAATCGTGCCGGGGATGGCAGATGGATCATCGACGGCAAGATATGCTCACCGCGCAGCACGAGATGGGGCACGACCCGCACGAGTGGCGCTCGCGAGCCATGCCTCAGGAAGGCCAGGTCATTCGGGAGCAGGTCGTGGGACAGCACGGCGATCGCCATGCCGGCGGCGACGGCGAACGCCGGTAGCGCGAATCGCAGCCAGCGCCCGGGCCTCGCAGTTCCGCGTCGCGGCGCCGGCCCTGCAGCCCGCTCCACCAGCTCGGCGAGCGGCACGGTCACGGCGCTCATGCGCGCGGCGAGGTCGCTGCCATCCGCGTCGTCGTGGACCTGAATGAGCGCGAGGATCTCGCCCTGGAACGCCGGATCGCCGTGCATCGCCTCGCGCATCTGCCGCCTCTGGGTAGGCGTGGCCACACCGCGGACGTAGGCGTCGATGACGTCGTTGCCCGGGCGCCGCCAACCCGGCGCCTGGTCCTCGGCAGCGGACAGCAACAGGCGAGCGACCGCGGCCGCGAAGGTATCGAGATCGTCGCGTGGCTCACCGTGCGTCATCGCGGCACCTCGCGCAGGATTCCCGTGCGGGCCAATCGCTTCTGCAGACGACCGAGGCACCGCCGGTAGCGGTTGCCGACCTCGGCGTTGGCCTCGGGTCGGCGCAACATGCGCGCGATCTCCTGGTTGTCGTAGCCGCGCCGCAGCCGCCACTCGAGGAGGCAGTAGCACGGCGTGCCGCGGAACGACTCCAGCTCGCTGACCAGTTTCTCGCGCAACAACACGTCGGCCTCGGCTCGCGCGGCGGCGGTATGGCCGGCCACGCGATTCACGATATCCGAGTTTACCTGCACCTTGCGCCTCTGCATGGCTTGACGGCGAATGAGTTCACGGACCTTGTGGTCGGCTCCCACCCGCAGCCAGGCCACGAACGGCCGCCCCTGCGGCCGGTACTTGCGGAGTTGACGCAGATCATTGTCGACGAAGTGAATGAGCACCTCCACTACGACCTCGTGTGTGCTCCAGTCCGGCAATCCGCGGAACACGGGCAGAGGACGTGCCATGAGGTACCGGTAGCCGAGCTCGAGAAAACGCAGACGCGCTCGCCCGGCATCGCGCCCCAGGTCACGTACGAATCCGGGTTCGCTTTCGTACAGCTCCGCCGCGTCGTGGTCTGGTGCGGCGACGCGCGCCGCGGCGACATCTTGTGCCCGATTGAACACGCACGCTCTCCCTCGCTGATCGGTGCGTGACCATATTACCGTACCGGCGTAATTGTGCCTCGAAGATTGTTGGCGAGGCCGCGATGGTCAGGGCCGAACGATCTCGTGACCCTTCTGATAACGCACGGCGACCTCACGATTCTGCAATCGCCAGGCACCTTTGCAACGCAGGACCGCTGTGCTAAGCTCGCCCCATCTCGAACGGCGCCACGGCAAGCACGCACGGAAGGCGCGTTACTGATGCCATGCAAGCTCTTGATCTGCTTGTTCTTCGTCGGATCTCTCGAGGCTGGGGGCGCCGGTATCGTCGCGGCAGCGGAGCCTTCCGCGACCGTCGCGGCAACGGTCGATAGCCTCGGTCGAGCCTACGAGGCTGCCGCCGATCGGCTCGCCTGGGACGAGGCGATCGACGCCGGCCGGGCCGAGGCCGACCTGTGCCGGGCGCAGTGGGGCGACGACGACCCGCGCACGCTCACGGCCATGGACCGCATGGCCGTGGCCCTCGACGAACTCGGCCGCTGGGATGAGGCCGACCCGCTTTACCGGCGCGTGCTAGCCGGGCGCCGTCGGGTGCTGGGGCCGCGACACCCCGATACCATCGTCAGCATGGTGAACCTGGGATCGCTCGCCCGGATCGAGGGGCGCTATCGCGAGGCTGAGCCGCTGCTCACCGAGGCTGTCGCCATGCGCCGCTCGCTCGCGTCGCCCGATCCCCAGGAACTGGCGAACGATCTCGAGAACCTCGGCGGCATGAAGAAGGAGATCGGCGACCACGCGACGGCCGCCGAGTGTTTCCGCGAGGCGCTGGGACTCTCCACGAGCCTGGGCGACGCGCGAGCGATGGCGCGCGGGCAGAACAACCTGGCGCTCGCCCTCTTCAAGGGCGGGAGGTACGACGAGGCCGATTCCCTGCTGCTCTGCTCTCTCGCGATCCGGGAGAATGAATACGGCGCTGACGATCCGCGCGTGGCCACCGTCCTGACCAACCTGGGCCACCTGCGCCGGGAGCGCCAAGACTATGGCACGGCCGAGGATTGCATGCGGCGGGTCGTCGCGATCCGTGAAGTCGGTGGTGCCGCGATCGGACCCGATCGGCTGCCCAGCGCTCTCGCGGAACTGGCAGCCACCTTGCAGTGCGAGGCGAAGTTCGCGGAGAGCGAGGCGCTGATGCGCCGTGCCCTGGCGCTGCGCGTCGAGCAGTTCGGCGACGACGATTATCGCGTGGGCGAGAGTCTGTGCGCCCTCGCCGACCTGCTCTGCGCCGAGCGCCGCTTCGACGAGGCGCTCCCGGTCCTGGAGCAGGCCGCCACGAACTACGAGCACGTGCGGCTCAACGTGAAACCCGGCGCCGCGCGTGCCTTGTATCGCGAGTCGCCGTATGCCCGGCTGGCCTACATGCGACTGATGCAGGACGACGGCGAGGGCGCGTGGGACGCGGCGGAGTTGCACCTCTCGCGAGGGCTGGCGGATGTGCTCCTGCCTCGCGATGCGGATGTCGCGGCGCCGGCGCGTCCCGACCGGCGCGCGCTGCAGTCCGTCCTTGCGCCGGACGAGGCGCTGGTCGGCTGGCTGCGTCCCTGGGCGCACGTGAGCGCGGGCGCGGCGAACGATCAGGTCTGGGCCTACTGCATCCGCGCGCATGGTCCGGTGACCTGGGTGCGTCTGCCCCTCGCAGCGCGCGACGCAGCCTGGGACCTCGCCGACGAGGGCCGGGAGCTGACGGAGTTTCCCGAATGGCGCGACGCGCCGGTCGACACGAGCCTGGCGCGCGTGGCCGCGGCGTGGCTGGATCCGCTGCGTCCCCTGCTCGCCGACATCCGGCACCTGCTCGTCGTGGTGGCCGGGGGGTTGCAAGGTGTGCCGCTCGCGTGTCTGCCCGACGCGCGGGACGGTGGGTACGTCGGCGACCGCTTCGCCGTCAGCTACGTTCCCTCGGCTGCGATCCTCGTCGCGATGCGCGCGCGCAGTTCCGGTGGTCTCGCCCCATTCCGATCCGGCACCTGCTTCGCGCTCGGCGATCCGCCATTCAACCCTGATGAAGCAGCCGCGATGCAGCGCGATCCCGCGCCGGACTGCCATCTCGTCGTCGCCGCGCGACGCGCGCGCGGCGCGACGGGCGGCACCACCCGGATCTCCTTGCGCAACGCCATGCTCGCGGGCAGCCCCACGGCGCTCACGCAGCTCGAGCGCCTGCCCTGCACGCGGCACGAGGCCGAGCTGGTCGTGGCGCGCCACGCACCAGGATCGGTACTCCTCATCGGCGAGGATGCGAGCGAGGCGGCGATCCGGGACCTCGCCGTGTCGGGCTCGCTCGCGCGCTTCCAGACGCTCCATTTCGCGACCCATGCGCTGCCCGACGATGCGCGCCCCCTGCGGTCCTGCCTCGTGCTGGCCCAGACCGCACCCGTCGATAGCAGCGATGCCACACTCGACGGTCGTCTGACGGCCGGCGAGATCACGGCGTGGCGACTCCACGCCGATCTCGTGACGCTGAGCGCGTGCCAGACGGCCCTGGGACGGCAGGAGCGCGGCGAAGGCACGATCGGTCTGGCCTGGGCATTCCTGAGCGCGGGGGCGCGGAGTGTGCTGGTGAGTCTGTGGGACGTGGAGGACGCGTCGACCGCGCTGCTCATGGACCGCTTCTACCGCAACTGGCGCGGTACGCCGTCCCTGGCGCGCGACGACGCCCTGCGCGAGGCGCAGCGCTGGCTCCGCGATCTCGAGGTGGACGGTCAGCGTCCGTACGCCGACCCGTTCTTCTGGTCCGGGTTCATCCTCGTGGGCGACCCGCGCTAGCCCGGTGCCGGCCGACCGTTTTTCGGCACACCGACCGTATGGCTGTCACTGCACCTTCACGAGCTTGCCCACCCGCGACGCGGCGCCCACCTGCACCCGGTACAGGTACACGCCCGAGGGCGCGGCGCGGCCGGAGGTGTCGCGGCCGTCCCAGGCCACGAGTTGCGATCCGCCGTCGAGGGGGCCGTTCTGCAGGCGCGCCACGCGACGGCCGCGCAGGTCGTAGATGTCCACCAGCACCTGGGCCGGGTGGGCGAGGGCCAGGCGCAGCGCCGTGGCCTCGCCGAAGGGATTCACCGTGGGCCGCGCTCCGAAGGCCAGGGCGCCGTCGGGCGTGGCGCTCGGCGTGCCCACCTGTACGGTCACAGACACGGTGTCGTTCGCGGGGTCCGCATCGCCTGGCAGCGACGTGGTGGCGGTGAGGGTGTAGGTGCCCGATGGCGGCGTCCAGTCGGCGTCCACCGCGACCGTATCCATCGCCGCGAAGGCGAGGTCGCGCGTGAACGACGCGTCGCCCCAGTCGCCGCTCAGCGTCACGCTCACGCCGGTCTGATCGGCCAGGCCATAGTTGGTGGCGAGGATCGCGATGGGGATGGGTTCGCCCACGCCGAACACGTCGCCGTCGTTCACTCCCACGAAGCGCAGGATGCCCACGTCGTCGTCGGCCGGCGTGCCGATGAGCCGGTTCAAGCAGAACTTCGTGAGGTACGTCGTCACCCACGTCATGTCCTCGGTGGGTTGGTCCACCGTCTCGGCGGTGATGCCGCCGTCGTCGTCGGTGTCGAGGGAGAGCAGCGCATCGGTCACGAGCACGCCGTTGTCGCGGTAGGTCGTGTTGCCGGTGATGTCGTACATCGCGAAGTGTCCGTTGGCGTAGGCGACGTTCCAGGCGCTGTTCCAGTCGTAGCCCACGGTGTTGTACCAGTCCTGCCACACGTCGACATAACCGCCGTCGAGGTCGATCCAGGCGGAACCGGCCGCGGGATCATCGCGGAAGACCGAGTTGCACACGCCCCACACGCAGGTGCCCGCGCTCATGGCCCAATACTCCCAGCCGAGGCGTGCCGACGGCGCGGCATCGAGCCACGCGAGCACGTCCTGGCCCTGGTTGACGGCGGTGGACATGAGCGCCGGATCGCCGATCGCCTCGGCGTAGAGGTAGAGGCTTCCCGCGGCCCAGCCTTTCACGAAGGCCCGCAGGCGTTGCGACCACGTGTCGGTGACGTTGAGATTGAGGGAGTGCGTGCGGATGTACGCGGCGCACGTGACGGCGTACGACTCGTAGTTCATGTCGCCGGTGGCGGCCTGGTATTGCAGCACGGCGGTGAGGCCCCAGGCGCAGTTGTGGACGCGATAATAATCGTCGCCCACGCTGCCTTCCTCATTCCAGGCGGGGAACTGCAGGCAGTACTGCCAGGCGTTGGCGACGTAGGCGTCGTAGTCGGTGCGACCCGTCAGTTCGCGAAAGCGCGACCACACCCAGATGGCCTCGAGGGTGTTGTCGGTCTGGATCACGCCGCCCAGCTCGCCCGATTCGGCCTCGATCTCGCCCCCGTAGTTCAAGGAGTGGGCATCGGGGTACTGCCACTGCGCCAGGAACGCGGCGATCTGCGCGAACTCCCGCAGGTAGTTGAACGGCCCCAGCGGTGCCGGCAGCGTGCGCATGCCCTGCGGGCCGGCGATGTCGGGGGGGATCAGCGCGTCGTCCGGCGTGCGCGGCGGCACGGGAACGGTGGCGTGCGCATCGGTGGCGAGTCCGAGCAACAGGCCCACCACGGCGATGGCGAGCACGCTGACGATGGCGCGGCGCGAGAACGACGTCATGACGACCTCCACGATTCGGGCGATCCGGGGACGCCCCGATGACAGAACCCCTTGTGTGGCCGCATTGTAGCACAGGACCCGCTTCCGTGGGGTCGCAATCCCGCGCCTGACGGGCGCTCCGGCGGGTTCCGTGGTACGATGGCCACGCACGTTCGTCCGGACGACCAGCGGAGGAAGAACACCATGCCCGCACGTTTCGCGATCGAGATCCAAAGCGAGGTGGGGCGCCTGGAGGGCGTCATCCTGCACGAGCCCGGCCCGGAGGTGGCGCTCATGACGCCCGCCACGGCCGAGAAGGCGCTCTACAGCGATATCCTCAACCTCGGGGTGGCCCGGCACGAGTACCGGCAGCTCCAGGGCGTGCTCGCCCGCTGGACCACCACGTTCCAGGTACGCGAGCTGCTGGCCGAGACGCTGACCAGTGAAATCGCGCGGCGCGAGCTCATCGCCGCCATCTGCACGCGCGAGGCCGTACCACAACTGGAGTCGCAACTGATCGGCCTCGCGCCGGCCGATCTCGCGAGCCGCCTCATCGAGGGCGTGCCGCTGATCAAGGACAATCTCACGCGCTTCCTCAGCGCCGATCGCTTCGCCCTGCCGCCCCTGCACAATTTCTTCTTCACCCGCGATGCCGCCGCTGTCGTGGGCCAGCGCGTGGTGATCGGCAAGATGGCCAACGTCGTGCGCTGCCGCGAGGCGCTGATCATGGAGACGATCTTCAAGCACCATCCGCGCCTGCATGCGCCCACGTTGAGCGTGGAACGCGAGTCGCCCGCGCGTGCCGAGGTGACGCTGGAGGGCGGCGACGTGCTCGTGGTGAGCGACGACATCCTCGTGATCGGTATCGGCGCGCGCACGAGTAGCCAGGCGGTCGATGCGATGCTCACGCGCCTGAGCGAGGGGCCGGGCCCGCGCCGCATCCTCGTGCAGGAGCTGCCGCGCTCGCCGGAGTCGTTCATCCACCTGGACATGGTGTTCACGCTGCTCGACGGCGACGCCTGCATGGTCTACGCGCCGCTGATCCTGGAGCACAACCACCACGAGACCGTGGTCATCGAGCTGGGCGACGGACGGGTGGGGCGCATCCACACGGTCGACAACCTGCTCGCCGGATTGCGGGAGCTGGGTGTGGACCTGGAACCCATCGTCTGCGGCGGAACCGACGACCGCTGGCGTCAGGAACGCGAGCAGTGGCACAGCGGCACCAATTTCTTCACCCTGGCGCCGGGCAAGGTGATGGGCTACGCGCGCAACGAGTACACGCTCGCGGAGCTGGATCGCCACGGCTTCCGGGTGGTGCCGGCGGCCGATGTGATCGACGGCCGCGATGATCTCGAGGGGCCGGGACGCTGCGTCGTGACGATCGGCGGTTCCGAGCTTGCGCGCGGCGGCGGCGGTTGCCGCTGCATGACACTCCCGATCCGGCGCGCGTCGGTCCCGCGGTGAATCGGCCATGGTGATCCGCCGGCTCGAGCCGGTGGCGCGGGCCCTGCGGCACCGCAATTTCCGGCTGTTCTTTGCGGGTCAGAGCCTCTCCCTCGTCGGCACCTGGATGCAGCGCATCGCCCTGGGCTGGCTCGTCTACCGGCTCACCGACTCGGCGTTCCTGCTCGGCGTCGTGGGCTTCGCGGGCCAGATCCCGTCGTTCCTCGTGGCGCCTCTGGCGGGGGTGCTGGCCGACCGCGTGAACCGGCATCGCCTGCTCGTGGCCACTCAGGTGCTTTCGATGCTGCAGGCGCTCGTGCTGGCCGCGCTCGTGCTGAGCGGGGTGATCCACATCGTCCACGTGATCGTGCTCGCCGTGGTTCTGGGCGTGATCAACGGCTTCGACATGCCGATCCGCCAGTCGTTCATGATCGAGATGATCGAGGACAAGGCCGACCTGGGCAATGCCATCGCCTTGAACTCGACCATGGTCAACGGTGCGCGTCTGCTGGGGCCCACCATCGCCGGTCTGCTCATCGCGGCGGCTGGCGAGGGTGTGTGCTTTCTCGTGAACGGACTGAGCTACCTGGCCGTGATCGTCTCGCTTCTGGCCATGCGCCTGCCGCCGCGCGCGATCGCGGTTCTCTCGTCGCGGGTCTGGCAAGGTCTGGCCGAGGGCGTCCGCTACGCGGCGGGTTTTGCGCCGATCTGGGCCCTCCTCGTCCTTCTGGCGCTCTTCAGCCTGGCCGGATTGCCCTATGCCATCCTCATGCCGGTCTTCGCGCGCGACATTCTGGGCGGCGGGCCGGATGCGCTGGGCTTCCTGATGGGAGCCGCCGGCGTGGGCGCGCTGATCGGTGCCCTGAACCTGGCGTCGCGCCAATCGGTCATGGGTCTGGGGCGCATGCTCGCGCTGGCGAGCGCGGTGTTCGCCGGCAGTCTGCTGGGGTTCGCGTGGTCGCGCTCGCTGCCACTGTCGCTGGCGCTCATGGTCGGCGTGGGCTTCGGGCAGATGGTGCTCTTCGCGGCCAGCAACACCCTGCTGCAGACCCTCGTCGACGACGACAAGCGCGGCCGCATCATGAGCTTCTACACGATGGCGTTCATGGGCTTCGGCCCGCTGGGCAACCTCGCGGCCGGCGCCATCGCCCACCGCTGGAGCGCACCGTGGGCCCTCACCGCAGGGGCCACGGTGTACGCTCTGGGTGCCGCGACGTTCGTGCACCGCCTGCCCTCGCTGCGTGCCGAGGCGCGGCCGGTGCTGGTGGAGCGGGAACTCGTGATCGCGGACCGGCCGGATTCCAGCCGGTCCGCCACGGATCAGTGAGGCGTCGCGACCAGTGAGCGCAGGTAGGCCACGACGGAGCGGGCGTCGTCCTCGTTCATGTGGAAACGCGGCATGGGCGGAGCCGGCGGGCTGCCATCGGGCATGGTCGCCTTGGTGAGCAGGGCCACGGCCTCGTCGTCATCCCAGCCAGGCAATCCCGCGATGGCCGGCGCCACCTCCGACCAGCCGGGAATGGGTACGGTGGGCTTGAAGACCAGCTCGGAGCCCATGAGCCAGCGCGACATGTCGGGCCGACCGTCGGGCGTCATGGGCGTGTGGCAATCGGCGCAGTTGGCCACGTTCTCGACGATGTACTTGCCGCGCGCCACGAGTGCGGTCTGGTTGGGCGTGGATCCGGCCCGGGCGCCCATGGCGATGCTGGCCACGATGGTAAGAACGCCGACCCCGAGGATCGATGTAAACTGTCGCTTCATGGCATGTCCTTCGCGGAAATCCGGCGGCGCGCCCATGTGCGGCCCGTGGCCACCCGTGATCGCGGAATGAGGATCCGCCACAGCCACCGGCCGCGCGGCACTCCGAGGCGCCGGGACCGGTAGGGATAGTCGCGGTTGGCCGTTTATGCAAGACGTTGATTGTCTAGATGAGATCTCTCGTCACCGTTTCGCCCCGAGGAGGTCCCAGCCATGGTTCGCCGCACACGTCGCACTCCCTGGCGCGGGCGCATCGTCTACGGCCTCGTGGCCGGGGCCACGCTCGTCGTCCTGGACAACATCGCGTTCGGCGGTGAGATCAGCCCCGTGGTGATCCTGACGGTACTGATCGCGGCGACCATCATCCCCGGATTGCGGTGGGGCGGTGGCGGTTGGCTCACGTCGCTGCTCGCCTGGGTCGGCCTGCCGCTGGCGCACGTGATCAAGCATGCGCTCGGCCTGCCGGATACGCTGCACCCGGATACGTACCTGTCGATCGGGTATCTTGCGGGGTTCACGCTCGCCGTCACGATCGCGGCGACTTTCGCCGGCGCCATCGTGCACCGGATTCGCCATGGCGGATCATCCAGCCGACGGTTGCGCGGCTAGGGCGGGCGGGTCGTCGGGGGCGGCGAGCAGTCGGGCCCACAGGACGCGCGCCTCGTCGTCGACGAATGCGCCGAAGGCGCCAGCGAACGCCGCGCGCACCTCGCGTTGCCGGTCGGCGAGGGCGGTGGCGAGGCCGCCGAGCGCGGCGGCTTCCTGCAAGGCGAGTTGCGACGAGAGGGTCAAGCGCGCGAGGTCCTCGCGTAACGTCGCCTGCTGCACCACGAGGTCGTGGTCCTCGCCGAGGTTGTCCTGCATCGCCTTCAGCCGCGCCACGAGCGGGTCCACCGCATCGTCCGGCAAGAGCGAGCTGAAGAACTCGAGCAAGTAACGCAGCTTCTTGCACTCGATGCGCAGGCGGTGTCGGGCGGCGTCGGACGTGGTGGCGTCCACGGCCGAGCCCTGGCGTCGCACGCAGTCGTAGCGATGCGCGATGCGCTCGCGGGCCATCTCGGCGATCGGGCGTGACGCGTGGTGCGTGGGCGGCAGATCGTGCCCCGCGGGCGGATGGAGCACGGTCGCCCAGCGCTGCAGCAGTCGTCGGTACTCGAGGCTGCGCAGCACGTTGACGAGCAACGCCAGCTCGTCTTGCCGTTGCTCCCGCAAGCGGGCGTACACGGGGTCGAGGCCGGCGCGCAACGCCTCGGGCAGCCGCGACCGCGTGCGGTCCTCGTCGAGCAGGTGCACGTCGAGGTCGCGCAGCGGCCCAGTGGCGCGGCCGAGTGCGCGGAACTCGCGCTTGAACTCCCGCACCACGGGGGCGGGGAATACGTCGGCGAGCTGGCTGAGAAGGGCACGCGTGCGGCGAATGGCGACGCGATAGTCGTGCAGGAACTCTGTGTCGATGTCCGCCTTCACGCCGCCCTCGTTCTGGCGCATCGTCGTCAACAGGGTCCTCAGGATCGTGCGTACGGCGTCGCGCGCGGACTGTCCCGGATCGAGCTTGACCGTGATCCGCGAGCCCGTGGCGCCCGGCTTCAGTCCGGCGGCGGCGAGGGCCCAGTCGAGCGGGTCCACGGTCGTTGGTATCAGTCCGAACGCCCCGAGGGCGGAGGCGATCCGACGTCGCACCGCCGCGTGCCCACGCACGGGCACCAGCGCGAGCTGGCGGCGCACCGTGCCGGTCCGCCGGCGGTTCTCGAGTTGCCAGGTCGCGTCGTGGATGTGGAGAACCGGCCGGCCCTTGCGATCGAAGAGCGTGTACCGGCGCGTCTGTACGCGCGCGCCGACGAGGGGGATCAGGGCCCGCAGTTTGAGCTTCTGCGCCAGGATCTTGCGCACACGCCCGGCGCGCAGGTCGGCAGGGACTCGCGGCGGCTGCATCTGGGTCCAGCGCACGCGGGCGCGCGTGCGGTCGCGTGCCAGGTCCACCAGCCGGCAACGACGTCCGTCGAGTTCGCACACCAGGCCCGCGGCATGCAGGCGCCAGTCGAAGCTGTCCAGGTAGACGCGTCGCTCCTCGTCGCGATCGCTCGAAACGAGGGCGAAAGCGCGGTCGATGGCGGCGTGCCAACCGGTGGCGTCGGCATCGGGTGGGAAGAGGAAGATGTCGGTTGTCATGGCACTCGGTCGATCACTCGGTGGCTCGGTTTCTCTGAACATGATCATAACACGAGGTCGGGATCTCGAGTGTTAATAACGACGTGCAAAGGCCGGGATAGGCTGCTATCTTGCCACCGTCGCGAGTTTTCTCCCTGTCTGGAGCGAGACCATGCCCCTGCTGCCTTCGCGCACCCGATGCATCGGCATCCTCACGGCCGGCGGCGACTGTCCGGGACTGAATGCGGCCATCCGGGGCATCACGAAGACGGCCATTCATGACTACGGTATCAAGGTGGTGGGGATCCGCGACGGCTTCCGCGGCCTGGTGGAGAACCGCACCGTCCGCCTCGACAACGCCATCACCAGCAACGTGCTCACCCTCGGCGGCACCATTCTCGGCACCTCGCGCGACCGGCCCAAGAAGATGGTCATGGGCGGCAAGATGCTCGACATGACGATGGCGGCGGCCGAGAACGCGCGCGGCAACGGGTTCGATTGCGTCGTCTGCCTGGGCGGCGGGGGTACCCAGAAGAACGCCTACCACCTGCATCGCGTGGGCGGCATCGACGTGCTCACCCTGCCCAAGACCATCGACAACGATGTGGCCGAGACCGACGTCAGCTTCGGCTTCGACACCGCCCTGCAGATCTGCACCGAGGCGATCGACCGCCTGCACACCACGGCCACCAGCCACGACCGCATCATCGTGGTCGAGGTCATGGGCCACAATGCGGGCTGGCTCGCCCTGGGCGCCGGCGTCGCGGGCGGCGCCGACGTCATCCTCATTCCCGAGCTGCCGTACGACGTGCGCTTCGTCTCCGAGTACCTGCTCGAGCGCCAGCGTGTGTATGGTAAGAAGTTCTCGATCATCGTCGTGGCCGAAGGTGCGATCACGCGTACCGAGGCCGAGCTGAAGCGGCAGGAAGCACAGCGCAAGTCCAAGAAGAAGGCCGCCAAGCGCGACGACGATGCCGACGAAGACGATGCCGACGACAACGGCGATCCCGACGCGGTGGAAGCGAGTGACGAGCCCGACTACCGCCTCGTGCGCGAGAGCCTGGCCAGCCGGTTGGCGCGCAACCTGCAGAACCTCGCACGCACCGAGGCGCGCGTCACCAGCCTCGGACACGTGCAGCGCGGCGGCGTGCCCTCGGCCGCCGATCGTCTGCTCACCACCCGCCTCGCCGCGAAGGCTACCGAGCTGATCGCCGCGGGCACCATGAACGTCATGGTGGCGGTCAGGGGGGAGGCGTGCGTGCCGGTGCCTCTGGAGCAGGTGGCCGGCCGGCGCAAGCTCGTACCCCTCGATCATCACTGGATCCAGACCGCTCGCAGCCTCGGCACCTGTCTCGGCGTTCCTGACGCCGAGCTGCCGCACCACACCGACTGAATCGGGGATGCAACTCATGGCCAAACGCAAGAAGCGCACCGGCAAGCAAGCCAACACCCTGCCGCGGAAGTTCGCCGACCGTCACCTGCTCTACCAGTGGTCCGTGCAGGCCCCGGAATACGAGGTTGCCTTCATCGACCGTGTCTTCACCGAGAAGCACGGCCGCGCGCCGCTGAGCATGCGCGAGGACTTCTGCGGGACGGCGTACCTGTCGTCCGCATGGGTGGCGAGCCACCCCGAGCGCACAGCGCTGGGGCTCGACCTCGATGAGGAGACTCTCGACTGGGGGCGTCAGCACAACGTGGCCGCGCTGGGCGGCGATGCCGGGCGCGTGACATTGCGTCTCGAAGACGTGCGCACCGTCACCAAGCCAGGCCTCGACGTGGTCTGCGCGTTCAATTTCAGCTATTTCCTGCTCCACCCGGTGGACGAACTCGTGGGCTACTTCCGGAAGGTGCGCGAGAGCCTGGCCCCCGGCGGCATGCTCTTCCTCGACTGCTACGGCGGCTGGGAGGCGCAGCAGGTCGTGATGGAGCCGCGCCTCGTCGAGGCGGACGAGGGCACGTTCACCTACACCTGGCATCAGGCCGAGTACAACCCCATCGACAACGTCACGCGCTGCCACATCCACTTCGAGGTGGCCGGCGGCCACAAGATCAAGAAGGCGTTCACGTACATCTGGCGCCTCTACACGCCGGCCGAGATCACCGATGCCCTGCGGGCCGCGGGATTCGCCAAGACCACGGTATACTGGGATATTTCCGAGGACGAGGACGAGGATATCTACGAGATCCGCCAGATGGCGGAGAACCAGCCGGGCTGGCTCGCTTACGTCGTGGGCGAGGTGTGACCGGCGGCGAGGGGCGTCGCATGAGCAAGCACGACTGGGACGAGATCGAGCACTACCGCGTGCATCATGGCAGCGACTTCTCCCTCGCCGATGTCGATCCGGACGATCGCCGCTGTTTTCCCGACGGCGACAAGGACGCCGGTCGCAAGCAGCTCACCAAGGACGCCGAGGAACAGGAGGCGCGCCAGCGTCTGCTCTGGGCCGATGGGCGCCATGGCGTGCTCCTCGTGCTACAGGGCATGGACACGGCGGGCAAGGACGGCACCATCCGCCATGTGGCCGGCCCACTCAATCCGCAGGGCGTGGCCGTGGCCAACTTCAAGCGTCCCACGCCCGAGGAGGCGTCGCACGACTATCTGTGGCGCGTGCACGCCCATGTCCCCGCGCGCGGCATGATCGGCATCTTCAACCGCTCGCACTACGAGGACCTCGTGGTGCCGCGTGTCCTCGCCCACCTGTCCGACGACGCGTTCACGGAACGCTGCGACCACGTCACCGCGTTCGAACGCTACCTCACGTCGAACGGCATCGCCATCGTCAAGGTATTCCTGCACATCTCGAAAGACGAGCAGAAGGACCGGCTCCAGTCGCGCCTCGACAACCCCGAGAAGAACTGGAAATTCGAGCCGGGCGACCTCGACACTCGCAAGCTCTGGGACGATTACCAGCGCGTCTACTCCGAGGTGATCGCCCGCACCAGCCACGCCTGGGCGCCCTGGTACGTGGTGCCCGCCAACCACAAGTGGTATCGCGACCTCGTGGTGGGCCAGCTGCTGCACCGTACCCTCGGTGGCCTCGATCTCGCGTATCCGCCGCCCCATCCCGATCTCGAGTCGTTCGTGATCGAGGACTGAGGGTGCGCGTCGCTTTCCTCACCGACGTGCACGGCAACCTGGCGGCCTTGCAGGCCGTCCTCGCGCACGCGCGCGCCCAGGGTGCCCAGGCGTTCTGGAATGGCGGCGACATGGTGGGTTACGGCCCGGAACCCGAGTCCTGCGTGTGCCTGCTGCGCTCCGTCGAGTCGGCAGCCGTGGTGGGCAACTACGACCGCAAGGTGCTGAGCGTGCCGCAGAAGCGCGAGGCATGGTCTCGCAAGAAGCATCCGCTCAAGCTGAAGGCATTCCTCTGGGCCTACGACCAGCTCACGGATGCCAGCCGCACCTACCTCGACACCTTGCCCGAACGCTGGCGCGCCGACGTCGCCGGCGTGCGCGTGCAGATCAACCACGCCTCGCCGGTCTCGATCCAGGAACATCTGGGACCGCACACCGCCCACGCGCGATGGCACGAGCTGGCCTCCCTGGCCGACGCCGACCTCGTGCTCTGCGGCCATACCCACATTGCCCACGAGCACCAGGTGAACGGAGTCCACTTCGTGAATCCGGGCGCCGTGGGGCGCCCCGAGGGTGGCGATCCTCGCAGCGGCTACGCCCTCCTCGACCTCGCCGACGGCACCGCCGCCGTCACCCTCCACCGTGTTCCCTACGACACCGAGGCCACCGCCGCCGCCTGCCGCGCCGCAGACCTGCCCGAGGCATTCGCGCAGATGTTCCTGCAGGGACGGCCGCTGGGCGAGATACTCGGCGGCGTCGGGTCGGATTGAACCGCCGTCATCACGCCGCGAACGCGGGTGCCGTCGATGGAGCTCAGGCGACCAGCACCCGGGGTGGCAGCAGCCACATCAGGCAGCCGTCCAGGGCGGGGCCCGGCATGACGTCGACGCGGGCCAGGGAGCCCTTCTTGCAGACCACGTGGCTGCCGCCGGTGATCGCACCGATCACGAGGCTGAAGGTGGGTTCGTGGCCGACGAGCAGAACCCGGGTCATCGTGGCAGCAAGGTCGTCGAGGATGTTCGCGAGCTCGACCACGTCGAAGCGGCCGTCCAGGCGGATGTCCTCCCGTAGAACGTCGCCGGCGCCGAGCTGTTCGGCCACGATCTCCGCCGTCTGTCGCGCGCGTACCAGCGGGCTGGTGAGGATGACGTCGAAGTCCAGTCCGAGGCGTTCCATGCAGGCGGCCTCGCGCGCCATGCGTCGCTTCCCCTCCTCGGTGAGCGGGCGCTCGTGGTCCGAGCCTGACCAGGACGGCCAGTCGGCGAGGCCGTGGCGCAGGAAGTAGAGCTGGCGGTCGGGCCTCATCTAGCGACGACTCCTGGCCATGGCTGCGAGAAACGACTCCTGGCTGTTGACGGCCGGCTGGTCGCCTTCCGCGACGGCGCGTACGTAGCTGCCGTCGGGCTGCATCAGGTGCGCCTTGGCGCTGTCGCGCAGGTAGGTGGCCAGGATGGTCTCCTGCACGCGCTGCACGAGCGAGGGGTCGGTGACCGGGAACACCACCTCCACGCGATGGTCGAGGTTGCGGAACATCATGTCGGCGCTGCCCAGGAAGAGCTCGGGCGTGCCGCCGTTGGCGAACCAGAAGATGCGGCTGTGCTCGAGGAAGCGGCCAACGATGCTGCGCACGCGGATCGTCTCACTCAGGCCTGGTACGCCCGGTCGCAGCGTGCACATGCCGCGCACGAGGAGATCGATCTGCACGCCGGCGCGCGAAGCTTCGTAGAGCAGGGCGATCATCTGCCGGTCGACCAGGGAATTGCACTTGAAGATGAGGTGGCCATCGCGCCCCTCTTGCTGATGCTCGATCTCGCGATTGATCCGCGCCGCCAGGCACGAGCGCAGGTTCAGTGGCGCCACGAGCAGCTTTCGGAAGTCGTTGATCGCCGAGTAGCCGGTGAGGTAGTTGAAGAGGTCGGTGACGTCGGCGCCGATGGCGTCGTCGCAGGTGAACATGCCGAGGTCCTCGTACAGACGCGCAGTGGTGGCGTTGTAGTTGCCTGTGCCCAGGTGCATGTAGCGGCGCACGCGGTCCTTGTCGCGGCGCACGACGAGCAGGAGCTTGGCGTGGGTCTTCAGGCCGAGCAGACCGTAGATGACGTGCACGCCTTCGCGCTCCAGCATGCGCGCCCAGCCGATATTGCTCTCCTCGTCGAAGCGCGCCTTCAGCTCCACGAGCACCGTCACCTGCTTGCGGTACTCGCGGCGCGCCTCCAGCAAGGCCTGCACCACGGGCGCATTGCGGCCCACGCGGTACAGCGTCTGCTTGATCGCCAGCACCCCCTCGTCGCGTGCCGCGGCCTGCAAGAATTCGACCACCGGATCGAAACTCTCGTACGGTTGATGCAGCAGGATGTCGCCCTGGCGGATCTGTTCGAACGGGGTGATCGACTCGCGCAGCTCCGGCCGCCGCGGCAGCGGCAGGGCGGGCGTGAAGGGCGGAAACTTGAGGTCGTAGCGATCGATGTCCGCGAGTTGCATCAGGCCGCTCAGGCCCAGCGGTTCGGGTAGGCTCACGGAGTCTTTCGGATCCATCTCGAGGTTGCTGATGAGTACGCGGCGGGTGGTCTCGTTCATGGCCGCCGCCGTCTCGAGTCGCACCACGGCGCCGAACTGCCGCTCGTACACGCGCTCGCGCATGGTCTCCAGAAGATCGGCAGCCTCCAGCTCCTGGATCTCGATGTCCGCGTCGCGTACCACACGGAAGGCATAGGAGCCGAGGATGGTCATGCCCGGGAAGAGATCTTCGAGGTGTGCGGCGATGAGTTGCTCCAGCCACACGAAGTAGTGGTTGCGCGGCACGGTGCCGTCGCGTTTCTCGCCGCCCGAGGAGCGCTTCAGCGGCACCAGGCGCGGCAGCAGGGCCGGCACCTTGAGGCGGGCGAAGTGTTCCTCGCCCTTCGGGTCGCGGATCTGGACGGCGAGATTCAGGCTCACGTTCGAGATGTGAGGGAAGGGGTGGCCGGGGTCGAAGGCCTGCGGCGTCAGCACCGGGTAGATCTCCTCGACGTAGATGCGCTGGGCCACCTCGCGCTGCCGCGGCGAGAGGTCGGCCATGGTGAGCAGATGAATCCCGGCAGCGTCCAGGGCCGGCTTCAGCTCCGAGTGCCAGTGCGAGAGCGCCCTGTCCATGATGTCGGCCAGTTCCTTGCGGATGGCCGCGAGCTGCTCGGCGGGCGTGCGTCCGTCGACGGAGAAGTCGACCAGGCCGGACCGCTTCTGCACGACGAGCCCGGCCACGCGCACCATGGTCATCTCGTCGAGGTTCGACCCCACGATCGACAGGAACTTCACGCGTTCGAGCAGGGGATTGGTCGGATCCGTGGCTTCCTCGAGCACGCGTCGCTGAAACTGCAAGAGGCTCAGCTCGCGATTCAGATAGAGGCTGCCGGCATCCTGGCTCGCGCCCTGGCCGGAGTCGGCGGTCTTCATCATTTCCTCGTCCATACCCGCCCTCCCATCGCGAGGCCGGCAGCCTGTCCGCCGGGCGCAGGGAGTATGGGGGGCGTGTTCGTGGGCCACAACCAGGAGGCGGAATCTTCACGTATTTCTAACATGTGTCGCCGATCATCGCCATCTTCGAGACTACGGGCGGGAGGTCGTGTCCTTGGGAGACAAGGTGAAGGTGCTCTGCAAGTGGAAACGCGACGACTATACCAGGGATTTCGAGCACCTGGTGAAGATCGTCGCGTCCCCGCATTACGTCTGCGAGAAGTGCGGACGCGTCGCCGACAAGAAGAAGTGGCTGTGCGAGCCTCGCCCGCTCGATTGAGCCCGATGGCTCAGTGGTCGCTCGACGTCGTCTTGCCCATCAGGAACGGCTTGATGAGATCAATCGGCAACGGGAAGATGGTGGTGCTGTTGTTCTCTGCGGCAATCTCTGTAAGCGCCTGCAAATAACGAAGTTGCATGGCTGACGGATGCTCTTCGATGATGGCCGCGGCCTCACTCAGCCGCGTGGCGGCCTGGAATTCGCCGTCGGCATGGATCACCTTGGCCCGCCGCTCGCGCTCCGCTTCCGCCTGCTTGGCCATGGCGCGCTTCATTTCCATCGGCAGATCCACGTCCTTCATCTCCACCACCGACACCTTGATGCCCCAGGGGTCGGTCGCCTCGTCCAGGATGGTCTGTAGCGCCAGGTTGAGCTTCTCGCGCTGGGACAGCAGCTCGTCCAGCTCGGCCTGGCCCACGACGCTCCGCAGCGTGGTCTGAGATAGCTGGCTCGTGGCGAAGAGCGCATTCTCGATCTCGATGATCGACTTCTCCGGGTCCACCACGCGGAAGTAGACGACGGCATTCACCCGCACCGACACGTTGTCGCGCGTGATCACATCCTGGGGCGGCACGTCCATGGTCACCGTACGCAGGCTCACCTTCACCATGCGCTCGATGAACGGCACCAGGATGATCAGGCCGGGGCCCCGCGTGCCGACGAAGCGACCGAGGCGAAAGACCACCGCCCGCTCGTACTCGCGCAGCACGCGTAGCGAGTTGGACAGGACGAAGAGCACCAGGATGATCAGAACGATGGGAGTCATGTACAGCATGCCATCTCCTTGACGATGTGACGGACAGCCGCCAGGTCAGGACTCGAGACTGGCGACGGGGCGCACCTGCGCCACCCGTCCCTTGAGGGCGATCACCTCGATCCGCTGGCCCTCGGCCAGCTCCTGCTCCGCCACGGCGTCCCAGACCTCGCCGTGATAGATCACCTTCCCGGTCTCGTGGCCGCCGGGAATGCGCCGCACCACGCGTCCCCGTTCGCCGATCAGCGCGGATCGTCCGGACACCGGGGGGCGGCGCCGGCTGCGCACCACCAGCGCCACGCATAGCAGGAAGAATCCGGCGAATACCGCCACGCCCGGCACGAGGACGGCCACCTTGAGCCGCGCCCACGGTTCGCCCGAGTTGAACGCCAGGAGCGAGCCCAGCGTGATGGCGGCGAGGCCGCCGATCGTCAGACCGCCGTAGCTATGCACCTTCACCTCCAGCACGAGCATGATCACGCCCAGCAGGATCAGGCCGATGCCCGCGTAGTTGATCGGCAATGCCTGGAACGCGAAGAGCGCGAGCAGCAGGCAGATGCCGCCCAGGATGCCGGGCACCAGCGCGCCGGGATTGCTCAGCTCGAAGAACAGGCCGTAGATCCCCAGCAGCATGAGGATGTAGGCCAGGTTGGGATCGGCGAGACGCTTGAGCAGTCGCTGCCGCCAGCTCAGCGCGTCGTGCACGATGGGCGCGTCGACGACGTCGAGGATGACGGTGGCGTCGCCAAGGTGCACCGTGCGTCCTTGCAGGCTGTCCAGCAACGCCGGCAGCGTGGGGACGAGCAGGTCCACCACGCCCCGCTCGCGCGCCTCGATCGCCGTGACGTTGGCCGCCGTGGCCACGAAGGAACGCGCCAGCTCCACGTTGCGCCCGCGCTGGGCGGCGATGGCGTCGATGTAGGCGACAGCGTCGTTGGCCACCTTGTGGGCCATCGTCGAGTCGGGCGTGCCGCCGCCGAGCTGCACGGGACTCGCCGAGCCGATGTTCGTGCCCGGTGCCATGGCCGCCACGTGGGCGGCCAGCGTGATGAATGCCCCGGCGCTCGCCGCGCGGCTGCCCGACGGCGCCACGTACACCACCACCGGCACCGTGGCCGCCAGCTCGGCCTTCACGATCTCGCGCATGGCCGTGTCGAGGCCGCCCGGCGTGTCGAGCTGGATGATCACGGCCGCAGCGCCCGCCGCCTCGGCCCGCGCGATCCCGCCCACGAGGTACTCCGATGCCGCCGGGGTGATGGCGCCGTCGTAGGTGAGTACGTGCACCGGCGCGCCCAGCGCCAGGGAGGGGACGAGGGCCATCAAGCCGGTGAGGATGGCCAGAAGCAACCGCCGGAATAGGCTGCAGGGCATGGCGGGTCCTTCCCGGTCCGGGAGTGGGGGGTGCCGGCACAACATAGCGCAAGATGGAGGTCACGGGAATGGACGAATGCTTTCAACTGCCGACCCGCGAGCGATTTGCCGCCCGGCGAGAAGCGCGTTCCTTGTGGGGATGCGAAACCGACGCGCCTCGATCCTCATCGTCATCGCCAGCACGCTGGCCGTGTTCGCGCGGGCTGATGACGTCACACCTCCCAGGGTGGACGTGCAGCTCGTGGCCGCGACCACGGCCGTCGCTGCCGGCGACAGCGTGCAGCTCGGCGTCGTGCTCACGGCGCCGCCCGGCTGGCATCTCTACTGGGACGGCCTGAACGACACGGGCTTCCCGCCGAGCGCGCGCTGGCAGGTGCCCGACGGTGCCCGCGTCACACCGCTCCTGTTGCCCGTGCCCGTGCGGCAGATCTCGCCGGGCGATATCCTCGACCACGTGCTCGAGGGCGAGACCGTCGCGCTCGCCACGCTCGTGTTGCCGCCAGGCCTGGCGGGGCCCACCGTCGCCGTGAGTTGCCACGTCGAGTGGCTCGTGTGCCGCGACATGTGCGTGCCGGGGCGGCGCGACCTCACCCTGACCCTGCCCGTCGTGACTGCGGGCGTCTCGCGGCCGGAGAGCGCCGACGCCCCACGCCTGGCCGCCGCGCGCCGCGCCTTGCCGCGGCCGTTGCCGCCGGATGGCCCGGTGCGCGTCGACCGCGCCGACGCGGTGGTCACGATCTCCGCACCTGGATCCGCCCGGCTCGAATTCTTCCCTGCCGCCGACAGCGCGCGCCCGCGCGACCTGCTGCGCGACGGCGTGAGCGCCGGCGATCGCCTGCGACTATCTCTGCGTCCCACCGACTCCGCCCGACCGCTGCGCGGCGTACTCGTCGTACATCGCGGCGACGGCGCGACCGCCACGTGGCGGCTGGACATATCCGGGTCGCCTGCCGACCCGCAACCTGCGAAGGAGACACCATGATCCGCATCACGCGCCGCGCGTCGACCGTTGCCGCCTGCGCCGTCGTCGCGCTCGGCGTGCTCATCGCCCCGGTCGTGGCCCACGCCGCGGCGGCCGTGGGGGAGAAGGCACCCGATTTCACGCTCACCGACACCGACGGCAACACGCACGCCCTGAAGGACTACGTCGACGCCGGCAAGATCGTCGTGCTCGAGTGGTTCAATCCCGACTGCCCCTTCATCAAGAAGCACCACGAGACGTTTCACACGATGATCGACCTCGAGAAGAAGTACCGCGACGACGGCGTGGTGTGGTTCGCCATCAACTCCGGCGCGCCCGGCAAGCAGGGGCATGGTCTGGAGCGTAACCGCGCGGCGCGCGAGATCTACCACATGAGCTATCCGATCCTGCTCGACGAGTCGGGCGATGTCGGGAAGTCGTACGGCGCCAAGACCACGCCGCACATGTTCGTGATCAATCGCGACGGCACGCTCGTCTACGCCGGGGCGATCGACAACGATCGCAGCGCCGGCACGCTGGGCAAGACCAACTATGTCGACGACGCTCTCACCGCTCTCCTCGCCGGCCGGCAGGTCGCCGTCGCGGAGACCGGATCCTACGGCTGTGGCGTGAAGTACGCGGACTGACCCGGACGCCGACCATGGGAATGAAAATCGGGCGCCGGTTCGTGATGAACCGGCGCCCATATCGTCTGGTCATATTCTGCGTTTGACCATATTTCCTGGCATCTTCTTCCGTGCCAGCCCCGACCCTGGAAGTTCTTCTGCGATGCACCGTCTAGAACGGTACGAAACCAGCGCACGAGAGCATTCTCACGCATCCGTGATCGCCGTGTCAATTCGCAGCTTCTGTAGCCGCAATAAGGTAGAAGCGCAGATGCGGGGGCTCAGCGCCAGCGCGCCTTGACCGCGCCCCAGGCGGTGGCGGCCACGGGAACGACGCAGGGGTGCAGGTTGTCGCTGCTGCGCAGCTCGTAGCGGCCGAAGTCCATCGAATCGAACCAGGCCAGCATGATCACGTAGATCCGGTCGGGATCGAGCACGATCCCGTCCTCCGGGCCGAACCGCGCCATGGCGCCCGGGCCGTCGTCGTCGTCGTACGCGATGGCCCCCTCGCGGGGGTCGACGGGGTCGAAACTGTCGCAGTAGAGATACAGCACCGGGTCGTACTCGGTGGCCGGCAACGTGGTCTCCAGCGTGATGGGCTGGCGGTCGGTCGCCTGGACGCAGAAAAGGGCATAGGGCGACGGCCACTCGAGCTCGGCGCCGTCCAGGGGCAGAGCGCAGTCGAGGTTCACGCTGTCGGGGTCGGCCGGCGTCCAGCGTACCCACGTGGGGCTGGCGGGATTGAAGGCGCCGGCGACGGTGAAGGCGTGGGCGGCCGCGCTCCCGATCAGGAGCGCGGAGATCAGGACCATTGGCCCGAGAACGACTCGCATTGCGGTCATTCGCTTTCCGGGAGATCGGTGGTGGCTATGCGCTGCAGGACCGCAGCCATCGTGCCAGCTGGCGTGCTCACCTCCACCCGCACGGGAAGACGCGCGGGATCGTCCGTGACGACGAGACGCAGCTCGCGGCCGGCGCGTCCGGGCGCGAGGCCATCGAGCCAGGCGTCCACCACGAGGCACGCGCGGGGGCCGAGAGGTGTCTCGGCGTGGACACGGTTGGCGACCGTCAGGTGCAGGGTATGCGCGCCGCCGCTGATCATGACCGGCAGGGCGCAGGTGTCGGCCACGGCGAGGGCGAGGCACCGGACCCGGTACCACGCCGCGAGGATATCGTGGCAGCCGGACACGACCCTGCCGCACCGCCCGCTGGTGTACGTGATGACGCCGCGCGCGTGGTCGATGTCGGCCTCGAGTCGCTCGCGGTAGGCACCTTCCTGCACACGCGTCTCCAGGTGGAGACAGCGCAGATCGGTGGTGTCGGCCACGCTCTCGAGATGATCGCGCACGCGGTAGATCATCGACATCGCCCGCCCCGTGGCGATGGACAGCGACAGGCGCCAGCACGCCCGGTCGGCGAAGGCGACCGGCCCCTCGGCGCGCAGCACGGCCGTGCCTGCCGAGATCGGGCCGAAGCGCAACGAGTACTGCAGCTCCTCGCCGCGCGGCCACGGACGCCGGGGCAGCACTGCCGAGGGCTGCCCGCAGGCGGCGACGGCCAGGCCAACGAAGGCCAGGTCAACGAAGGCCAGGCCGACGAGTGCGAGCACGACGAGCCGACGCGCCGCGGGTGTCGCCGCGCGTTGACGGCTGTCAGGGCACTGTCCACGCAGGTTGACAGTCTGCGCCGGTAATCCGACTATCGGGATCGGGATTTTCGTAAGTGACGATTTTTCAGTATGCTCCGGCTGTGGCGGCTTGCTCCGCAACGGTCTGGTCATTACGTTTGTCTCCGGATTCGAGATAGGGAAGACGCGCGCATAGCAGGGACACTAGCCACATCCGTGCCGCCCGTCCCCGCCCGCACTCGCGGGCGATGTGCGCGAACAAGGAGCATGGCGATGCTGGACCGACGAGCGTTCCTCCAGAACGTGGGCGTGGGTGTCGCTGCCTTCGGACTCGGGCTCGGGCTGGGCCGCAGCCACCTCCACGACATTCCTGCCACCCGCACCGTGCTGCATGCGTTCCTGCCGGCGCGCGAGGAGGCGATCGCCGACGCAGTGCGCGCCTTCCTGGCCGCCGCGCCCGCGGCGCTGCCGGTGCCGGCGCTCGACGTGTCGCCGCGCTGGCGCGCCGCCGTGGCCACCGGCCTCGGCGATCGCGTCGCCGACATGCGCCGCGGCGATCCGCGCGCGCTCAACCTGCAAATCGCCGATCTTGCGCAGCCGATTCCCGCCGACCTGCTCGTGCAGATCGGCGGACGCGTGCTCGATCCCGGTTCGCAGTTCAGCGCCGATCTGCTCGCGTTGCGCCGACGTTACCATGCGCAGGAAGCCACGCTCGTCTTCACCGCTTGCCTCGACGTCCGCGACGATCCGCGCGGCGCCGACCGCGTGCTCGTGGTGGAAACGGAGCGGGGATTGCAGGATCGTATCGTATTGACCGGTGCCCCGCGGCAGCTCGTGCTCCACGGCCCGGCCGGGCGCACCGTGGTCGCGTTCGCTGCCGACGGCGCTCGCGTGACGGAGACCTGCTGCCGACACCGCACCTGCCAGCTCCAGGGCACGGTGCGTGCGGCGGGCGACCTCATCGCGTGCGCACCGAACCGCATCATCCTTCGCGTGGAATCGGCGTCGGCATGAGCGCGCGCCATGGCTCGCGATTCGGTCCGCCGTGGATGCCTCTGGTGGTGCTCGTGACGGCGATCGCGGGGGGTTGGGGTGTCGGCCGCCTGTTCGCGCCCACCCACCTGGGCGACCCCGCGCCGCTGGTGGCGATGCGCCCCCTCATGGGCACGGTCGTGGAGATCCAGTGCCGCCGGGACACCGGCACGGATGCCGAGACGGCGCGGATCGACGCGGCGATCGCCGCCGCCTTTGGCGAGATGGCGCGGGTCGACTCGCTCTTCTCCACCCATCTGCCTCGGCCCACCCTGCGGGCGCCATCCGCTCGTCGCCGCGAGACGCTCGCGCTGCTGGACGAGGGGCTCGCCGTGATGCGGCTGACCGACGGCGCTCTCGATCCCCGCCTGCGCCCGTTGCTGACACTGTGGGGTTTCGAATCGGACGCGCCATCGCGACCGGCAGAACAGGACGTGGCGGCCGAGACCGCGCGACTGCGCGCCGCTGGCTGGCCGCACGACGCGGAAACGCTGCTTGCCGATCCGCAGATCTTGCACTTCGGCGCCTGGGCCAAGGGCTACGCCGTCGATCGTGCGATCGCGGTGCTGCGCGACCACGGCGTCGACGAGGCGCTCGTGAACGCGGGGGGCGAGATCCGCACCCTCGGCGACGGCTGGACCGTGGGCGTGCAGCATCCTCGCCTGCGCGGCGCCGTGCTCGCGCGCGTGACACCCGGGGCGATGGCGGTGGCCACGTCGGGCGACTACGAGCAGGAGTTCACGCAGGAAGGCGTGCGCTACCACCATTTGCTCGATCCGCACACGGGCGCCCCGGCGCGCGGCTGCCAGAGCGTCACCGTGCTGGCACCCACATGTATGCGCGCCGACGCGCTCGCGACAGGCATCTTCGTGCTCGGGCCTGAGCGTGGTCTCGCTCTGATCGATAGCCTCGACGAGACCGCCTGCCTCATCATCGACGCCGCGGGTCGGCGCCACGAGAGTGCCCGCCTCCGTGCGTACCTGGTCGATTGATCGGTATCAGTGGTGCGACTGCGTGGCGCGCGCGCGCCCGTCGATGAGCGTGCGCACCATCTGCGCGAGCTGGCGGGGGGCGAAGGGGCGAACCAGGAATCCCACGACCTCGGGGTCGTGATCCGGCCAGGTGGGCGCCGACACCGGCGAGAGGATCAGCAGACGCTGCTCCGGGTCGAGCCGGCGAGCCTCGTCGGTGAGCTGCTGGCCGCCCAGCCCAGGCTGCACCAGTTCGCAGATCACGATGTCGAATCGCGTGCGTCGTTCGCGCAGCAGCGTGAGCACCTCCCAGCTACTGCGCACCACCATGAGCCGGTAGCCGAGCTGCATCAACGTGTTCGACACCAGCCCGCGCAGGCCGGGATCGTCTTCGAGCAGCAGCACCGATTCGTCGTCGCGCGCCACGGGGAGCGTGTCCTGCCGCGGCATCTCGTGGCCCACGAGAGCGGGCCACACCAGAGCGATCTCGGTGCCGCCTCCGGGAACCACGCGCGCATGCACGGTGCCGCCGGCAAGCCGAGTCAGGCTCCACACCTGCGCGAGATCGAGGTGCACCTCGTGCGGAGGCGATGTCTTCGTGAAATCGGGTTCGAAGAGCCGCTCGAGCGCGGCGTCATCGAGCGCCATGCCGTTGTCCGACACGGCGATCTCCACGTAGCGGCCGATCGCCTGGCGCGGGAGCGTATCCGGCGTGACGACGACCGTCCGTACCGAGATCGTCACCCGTCCCGCCTCCGCGGGCTCGGGGTGCGACGCGATGGCCCGGCCTGCCCGGGCGACGAGAGCGAGGAGGCACATCTCGAGTTGCCCGGCGTCGGCCTTGATCGCCGGGAGATTCTCGATGCGCTCGAGAACCAGATCGGTCTCGGGGGCCAGGCTCGCCCGCAGGCTCGGCAGAACCTGGGTGAGGAAACCGGTCACGTCGATCGCTTGCGGCTCGGCGTGGTTCGGATGCCCCGCGCCGAGCATCCTCTGTACGAGCGCCGCGGCACGGCCGCCCGCCCGCCCGATCGCCTCGAGGTCCGCCTGCACGTCGCGCGACAGATCGGGGCACTCGCGCGCGAGTTGTGTGTGTCCGTTGATCGCAGTGAGCAGGTTGTTGAACTCGTGCGCCATGCCCGCACTGAACGTGCCGATGGCATCCATCCGCGCTTCCTGGAGATGCTCCAGGCCGCCGGCCGGGGACGCCATGGGGCTCGTCCCGCGCCGCCGACCCAGCCAGAAACCGGCCCCGCCCCCCAGGAGGATCCCCAGTACACTCAGAAATGTGCCCGACACCATATGCACGGCCAATTTCACCTTTAATAAGTATTTCAGTAAAAATGTTAAGCGGTGGTGGCGCTACTGCAACAGGAAAATCTGTAAACGATAAGAATCATCACGAATCGTCGCATTCCGGCCCCGTCAAAAACCCCGTGGCCCCGGCCCGGCCGAGGTACTAGGTTTCGACCACACAAGCCCGTCCAGCACCGCACGGAAAGGACCCGAACCCATGGCCGACACGATCCGCCCCCACGGCAGCGACACCCTGCTGCCCCTCCTCCTGCAGGGCGACGCCCGCAAGCAGGAACTCGCCCGCGCCGAGCAGATGCCCCAGTGGACCATGTCCAGCCGCGAAACCGGCGACGTCATCATGCTTGGCATCGGCGGCTTCACCCCCCTGAAGGGCTTCATGAACGCCACCGACTGGCAAGGCGTCTGCGCCGACATGCGCACCGAGAGCGGCATCTTCTGGCCCATCCCCGTCACCCTCAGCGTGACCGAGGAATTCGCGAAGAGCCTCAAGCCCGGCGCCGAGATCGCCCTCCGCAGCGCCGACACCAACGAGATCATGGCCACCATGAAGGTGGAAGAAACCTACAACATCGACCCCGACCACGAATGCCAGCACGTCTTCAAGACCACCGACAACAACCATCCGGGCGTGAAGATGGTGAAGGAACAACCCCCGGTAAACGTGGCCGGCCCCCTGAAGGTCCTGAGCGAGAGCTACTTCCCCACCGAGTTCGCAGGTCTGTACATGCGCCCCGCCGAGAGCCGCAAGATCTTCGCCGAGAGAGGCTGGCAGACGCATCGCCGCCCTCCAGCTGAGAAACCCGATGCACCGCAGCCACGAATACCTGGCCAAGATCGCCCTGGAGGTGAGCGATGGCCTGTTCATCCACCAGCTAGTCGGCAAACTGAAGCCCGGCGACATCCCCGCCGACGTGAGAGTGAAGTGCATCGACACCTTGGTAGAGAACTACTTCATCAAGGACAGCGTCCTCTGCGGCGGCTACCCCCTGGACATGCGCTACGCCGGCCCGAGGGAAGGCCTCCTCCACGGCCTCTTCCGCCAAAACTTCGGCTGCACCCACATGATCATCGGCCGAGACCACGCCGGCGTAGGCGACTACTACGGCCCCTTCGACGCCCAGAAAATCTGGACACGAGATCCCGACCGGCAGCCTGGAAATCCAGATGCTCCCCATCGACTGGACCTTCTGGTGCTACAAATGCGGCGGCATGGTCAGCATGAAGACGTGTCCGCATGGCAAGGAAGACCGGTTGTTCCTGAGCGGCACCGCGCTGCGGAAGGGACTGAGCGAGGGCGGGGATATCCCGACCGAGTTCTCGCGGCCGGAGGTGCTGGAGATCCTGAAGGAGTACTACGCCGGCATCGACGAGAAGGACAACGTCAAGGTCGAGCTGCATAAGCATGCAAAGGGCGAGACGAAGTAAGACAATTCTACACCTTCAAGGAAAACCGACCTAACAACCCGCCACCCAACGGTGGCGGGTTTTCCCTTCCGACCATCGATCCCTTCCCCAACGATCGCACTTGAAGCAAATCCGCAGCCGTGCGAAAATCCCCCCGCAGTCCCAAGGCGCCAAACCGAACGCGACAAGGACCGCATCCGCGGAGGGGGCAGACTGTCAATTTCAGCCACTACACCGCCTATTGTACCCCGCACTTCGGAAACGAGAGCCACAACTCCATGATATCGCGATACGCAGACCAACGTCACCTTGTCTCCTGTCTGTATATTACGATATCGAGGTCGGGATAATTGTACGTTAGCGAAGTTACGGCGCCAGAGTAGGTTGCGCGACAAGTCGGCTTCGGGTTATTATGATTCGTGGCAATTAGGAGGTGATTCATGACGACTTTCGAGGTGCTGCGAGCTAGGCGGTCCGACGTGCTGGCAATCGCGCAAAAGCATGGGGTTACGTCTGTTAGGGTGTTTGGCTCGGTCGTCCGGGGGGAGGATTCGGCTGACAGTGACGTCGATTTTCTCGTCACAACTGGACCGGAGGTTAGCTCCTGGTTCCCTGCTGGGCTCATTCTAGAACTCGAGACCCTGCTCGGCAGGCGTGTCGACGTCGTCACAGAGGCCGGCGTAAACTCACATATTCGAGATGAAGTCTTCGCAGAGGCGGTACCGCTTTGAAAAGCGACGGTGCCTACCTCCGCTACATCATCGAGACCATCGGACGAATCGAATCCGCGATAAGTGGCGGAAAGGCGGCCTTTCTTGCGTCGTCAATTCACCAGGATGCCGTTCTTCGTAACCTGCACACGATGACAGAAACGACGCAACGCCTCTCGACCGAATTGAGAGCTAACCATCCAGAAGTCGAATGGGCGGAGTTGTCGGCATTTCGTAATGTGCTAGTTCACGACTATCTCGGTATCGACATCGACTTGATTTGGCGCGTCGTAAGTATGGATGTTCCGAAGTTCAAGGAGCAGGTTACGCAGATGCTCGACGAGGTAGTTTAGGTCGCTATTGGCTCTGGCGTGACGGTTGGCTGGTGGGGATTCGCTAACGGACCGTTGGAGCAGTCGGATCGGCCCTGTCACGTCGCTTGCTGGCGCAAGCGCCGCGCCAGGCCCGCCCGCTGCTCAAGGTAGACGTTACCTGCAAGAAGGTGACGTACTATGAGGCAACTTGGTCTTTGCATCTTGGCGGTGTACATCTGTCTTCATTGCGTTGCTGGTGGAGCGACCGTGAGTGACGGTGCCGTGTATCCGGTAATTCAGGTCGACGCGATGCACAATCAGGCGTACGTGGAATCGGGAGCAATGCCGCAGGTCTATGTGGTGGCCGCTGCTGGTGGGCTCACTCTAAACGCTGCGGAGGTTGATTTCGAGCCGCCGGAGAACATGCCCGCGGAGCTGAGTATTCCAGATGCAGTTCAGATTTTATCTGACGCGGGGTCCTATTTCTGCCCGTGGACTCCAGAGTCGGTCTCGCTGGTGCTGAACGATGAAAACCTGGTGGCAATGCGGAATTCGGCAGCGTTTTCCGGTTTCTTGCCAAATACGCAATATGTCATTGCAATAGGTCGCCAAGTCATTTCCGGTGGGGATGCGCATTTCTATCCGTTGTGGGCCGGAATAGTTGACACCAAGGGCGACGCGGAAGCGCCAGGGGACTGAGGTATAGCGCTAGCTTGTAGCGGTCAAAGCCGTCTGTCACGCGCCGTGCCGGGCACGGCCCGCGCCGGCCGTTTTTGCAGCTGAAACACGGCGTCGTACGGACATGAACCATCGTGAGTGGGAAATGCATGAGCGTTGGTATCTGATCATCGGTGGTGTCCTGATGACCTTGCTTGGGCTGGCCAGAGGAGTAGGCGGGCTTGCCTTGCTCACTCAGGGGGTCGCAGCGGATCCGAATATCCAAGCCACCGACATTGCGGTCTCGATGGTTGGTGCCTTTCTGTTATTGTTGGGATTGGTCTTGGTTGTAGCAGCGGTTGGTGTGATTCGTAAGCGGCATTCGTTTTGGCTCGTAGGAGTTATTTGCATCATGACTTTTGTGGTCGATGGCGCGGTCAATGGATTCGTGTTGTACGGCCGCGCGGGAAATCAGGGAACGATCATCAATGTGATCGCAGCCGCCCTGATCCTGGCATGTTTACTCCTGGGAAAGAGTGCGCTTCGAAATGGAACCGTCCAACGCTAGTTCCAGCCGACATCGGTTTGGTCACGTTCCGTGCAGAGCACGGTCCGCGCCATGGCAATCGGATCCATTCTCGATCTTTGACAATCGATAGGATGGCTGCGGCACGGATCGCATCTTGCGCGGCTTTGATTCCCGGTACTGGCGCATTCCAAATGGGTCACGCTGTTCTCCATCGAGGGGCCGGTCTCGAAGATTCCCGGGGCTTGCTCCAGGGCTCGGGAAGGAGAGTGCGCAGTTTCAGGCTCGGCGGTTGTGGAAGTCGTATCTTGGGTGGTGGTTGTCGGAGTTGGGCGTCGGGTTCGAGCAGGTGCTCGGGTGGCGCACGTCGCTGGCGGAGCTCATCGCGAGCGAGACGGCGAAGTATGGGGTCTATCGATGCGAAAGGCGAATAGCTTGGGGGCGAAGCAGCGGGAAGAACTCCTCGAGGTGCTGGAAGCTCGGTTCATGAAAAACATGGGGCGGCACGAGGGCCTCTCGTGGGACAAGGTCCGGGCGAGGGTCGAGGCGGAGTCCGACAAGCTGTGGTCGGTCAGTGAGATGGAACGCACTGGCGGTGAGCCCGATGTTGTGGGCCATGACAAGAAGACGGGTGAGGTCATCTTCTTCGATTGTTCGGCGGAAAGTCCCAAGGAGCGACGGAGTTCGTGCTACGACCAGGAGGCGCGAGAGTCGCGGAAGGAGCATCGGCCGCAACACAGTGCCGTGGAGATGGCGGAGTCCATGGGGGTCGAGATCCTGACGGAGGAGCAGTATCGGGAGTTGCAGAAGCTGGGGGAATTCGATCTCAAGACGTCGAGCTGGGTTCATACGCCAGCCAGGATCAGGTCGCTCGGCGGGGCGCTGTTCTGCGACCGTCGGTACGACACGGTTTTCGTGTATCACAATGGTGCGCAGTCGTACTATGCGGCCCGGGGATTTCGCGGGGTCCTGAGGGTTTGAGGCGCGCGGCCGAGATCCGCCGTCATGCCGATCTTGGCAGCCGGGTCGTCCTCTGCGCGGTGTACAGGAACAGGTGCTCGGCGTAGAGGGCGTCCAGTTCGGAATCGAGGCCAGTCCATCTCCGGAGCTTTTCCCACTCTGCGATCTCGATGTTACCGCGGGACGGGCGCCAGGAGCCGTCGGTGGCTCGTTCCTGGTGGAAGAGGCGGAGCGAGTGGACGTGGTGACCGGAGCGGGAGAAGACGATTTCCTGGTCGGAGATGCGGAGGCCGTAATTTTCGGGGCGCATCGAGAAGGGGGTGCGGTCGAAGAGCTGGAAGCGGCTGCTGGTGACCGCGCCTGCGCTGGCGGCGAGGTCGCCGATCAGGTCGAGAGTGGCGTGGAGGTCCTCGTCTGTGCTCGTGGGGAGGCCGAAGATCATCATCAACAGGTTGGTGATGCCGGCGCCGGCGGCGTTGGTGATGACGTGGCGGATCTCCTCGGGGGTGGTGCCCTTGCCACACACCTCGAGCAGCCGCGCAGATCCCGTTTCCACGCCCCAGCTGATCCAGGAGCAGCCCGCCTGCGCCATGAGCGCGAGGCGCTCGGCCGTGTAGGCGGCGGTGGGGCGGCCCATCAGGTGGAACGAGAGGCGCAGGTCGCGGTCGAGGATGGCGCGCGAGAGGGCTTCCATGTCCTCGGCATCGACGTACTGATCGGCGAAGTAGAAATGGCTGGCACCCCAGCGCATCTGGAGCTCGCCGAGGTAGTCGGCGAACCGTTCGGCCGAATGGGTCCGGTAGCCGCTGTACGAGAGGTTGTGGGCGCAGAATCGGCAACGGCGCCACTTGCAGCCCCGGGAGTAGATGACCGGGATGACCGGCATGGGGTTTGGGTAGCGCAACGGGTCGAGCTCGGTGAACTGCGGCAGCGGAAGCGCCGTGGCCGCCAGCGTGTCGGGTTTGCGGTTGGTGTTGATGGTGTCGCCCTGGCGGTACGCCAGGCCGGGGATGGTGGCCGGGGGTTCTCCGCGCAGCAGTCTGGCCAGGCCCATCTCGCCCTCGCCGGTGAAGACGGCGGTGAGGAAGGGGCAGGCGCGCAGCAACTCGTCGGGGTAGAGAGCGGAGGCGGTGGCGCCGCCCAGGACCAGAGGCGGGCAGTCGCACGTGTAAACCTCCGTCGACAGGTAGAGGGCCAGTGCGCAGCTGAAGAGGATCTGCTCGGGGAACATCACCGAGAAGCCGATCCACTCCGGCTGCTCTTTCGTGATCAGGTTGGCGGCGAACGCCAGGGCCGCTTGTAGTTCGGGGGCAAGTTCGTCAGTTTCCAGGTAGTGGCGGCTGACCTGGGCGAGGCGTTGCTGGGCAGTTGCAGCCATGCGCAAGGCCGGGCGGTGGGCGGCGTACTGGGCGAGGTCGAAGAAATCGCCCATGTGGCCGTGCATGAAGGCGCGACAGGCGGCCAGGTTGGCGTTGCCGTCGGCCTGTCGGTTCCACAGAGCGAGGTTGAGGTCGAGGGGGATGAGTTCGCAGTCCGGGGCCGCGGCCTGGATATATGACGTGAGCGTGGCCAGGCCGAGGGGGACGTACGTGGGACTGCAAAGAGGGGCGAAGACCAGGACTCCGCGCATGGCGCTCCCGTGTCAGGCCAGGGTGGGGGCGCCGTGGACGCGAGCCGTTCGACGTTGACGCCTGGGACGCCCACCAGGTGGCCCGACGATCCGGGCAACCGGAATATAGGTGGCGGCGAGAGCGGGGACAAGGACTGTCCGGTGCTGGGGGGAGGAGCGGGCGTAGCGGGTTGAAGGGGCGAGCGGTTGATGGCAGAATGGTGCCGTCCACTCACGGTGCTGCGCAAGGCGCTCCGTGGTGCCGGCACCACGGACCTCGTGGTCGCGGGATGAAGATGCACATGTGCGGGGATACCACGGTGAGGGCGGTGTCGTGATGGAATTCCAGACGGATAAGGCCTTGCCGGTACTGCGGCGGACGCCGGCTACGTCGCGGGTGTTGCTGGCGGATTTGCCGGCGGCGTGGACGCAGGCGAATGAGGGGCCGGGTACCTGGAGTCCTTACGATGTGGTCGGGCATCTCATCCAAGGGGAGCGGGCGGCGTGGGTGCCACGGGTCGAACACATGCTCGAGCATGGGGAGGGGGAAGAATTCGTCCCCTTCGATCGCGAGGCGATGTTCGCGGCGTCGCGGGGCAAGTCGCTGGCGGATCTGCTCGAGGAGTTCTCACGCGAGCGGGCACGGAGTCTCGAGCGGCTCGCGGCGCTGGATCTCGGCGAGGCCGATTTCGACCGACGGGGGACTCATCCGGTGTACGGGGCCGTGACGGTGCGCCAGTTGCTGGCGACCTGGGTAGTGCACGATCTCACCCACATCGCGCAGATCGTCCGCGTGCTCGCGCGGCAGTACACCCAGGCGGTGGGGCCGTGGGTGGCGTACTTGCCGATCCTGAAGCCGTGGGGCTCCTGATTTCTGGTCCCACCGGGGCAGGCTGGGCGTCGAGACCGGTTCCGATTGTTACTCGCCCGAGGCGGTGTCGGACCGGGAACCGCCGGCACCAGCAGGTGCCGCTGACAGGAGGATAGTGCGATGAGGGGTGTGGTGATCGCTGCGCTCGTGCTCGGGCTCGCGTCGTCTGGACGCGCCGACGACGGCGCCATGACCGGTGTGGGCGGCACGCTGCATCTCATGTCGGAGCATCCCCACATCGCGATGGTAGCCGAAGACGTGCAGGCGAGGCTGGACCTGGCGACGCAGACCGTCGACGTGGAGTGCCTCTTCGTGCTCGCCAACGACGGTGCTGCCGATTCAGTGCTGGTGGGGTTTCCCGAGATGTCGGCTGGCGACACGGCGCCGGAGCCGTTCACGTTCTTCGAGTCGTTCGTGGACGGCGAGAGGGTGACGTGCCAGCGGGTGGACGCATCGGCCGCGAACGAGAGCGAGTCGCGGTTCTGGTGGACGAAGCAGGTGACGTTCGCCGCGCGCCAGACGCGTATCGTCCGCGACCACTACCGGGCGCCGGCCGGAGACTACGTGGGGGACGCGCAGGGACCGTGGCGGACGTTCGAGTACACGCTCAGGACCGGGGCCTCGTGGGAGGGAACCATCGGCGCAGCGACCGTCACCTTCGCGGTGACGCCGTGCGACTCGGCCTTTTCCGCGCAGCAGTTCAATCCCGCGCCCGATATGCACGACGGCTGCTGCTACAGGTGGCATTTCTCGAACATCGAACCTGGCGTCACCGGGCCACACAGCCTGTGGCTTGGCTGGCGCGTAGCACGATGAGTTGACCCGCGGCGCCGCGAGTCTCCGTGTCTACCGGACGAGCATCACCCGCGTCGTCGTGGTGCCCCATGCGGTTCTCAGCTGCGCGAGGTACACGCCGCTGGCCAGACCCCCGGCCTCCCAGATGATCGCGTGCGGTCCCGCAGCGAACGGTCCGTCGGCCAGCCTGGCCACACGGCGGCCCGCGAGGTCGAACACTACCAGCGTAGCGTGTCCGGCAGCCGGCAACGCAAAGGAAAGCGTGACGCGGGGGTTGAAGGGATTCGGCGCTGCGGTGAGGGCGACCGTGCGCGCCGTGGGGATGTCCCCCTCGGGCTCGCCGGCGCCGGTGGCGATGGCGCAATGCGAGGGCACCGGGAACGCGGCCGTCGCGTTCGTGGCCACGGCCCAGAGATCAGGCGTCGGCTTGAGGAGCCGGACCAGATCGCAACCGGGCGCGAGTACGCCGAGGGGCGTGAACTCCGGCAGGCTCAGTGCCCAGAGTCCGCCGTTGGCGACGTAGACGACGTCGTCGCCCACAGCGGCGGCGGCCACGTCCGTCACGACATCCGTGGTGGCCACGATCACAGGTGCCGCGGGATCGGCGAGGTCGATCAGGGCGAGCATGTCGTCGTCGCCGACAAGCACGCGCTGTTCCCCGGCGGGCTGCACCCAAGTCACGTGCGGGAGCGCGAGCGTGGTGAGGAAGGTGGGGTGCGTGGCGTCGTGCATATCGACGACGTGTAATTCACCGATTTCGTTCCCGCTGTCGCTGGCGACGAGGAGAAGGTCGCCGCACCAGAGCAGGTCGCTCGCGCCGGGAATGGCGGCCGTGCCGACGAGGCTGGGCAGCGACGGATTGGCGAGGTCGTAGATGCGCAGCTTCTCGGCACTCCAGGTCTGACTGTACATCGCGACCAGGGTGCCCGGACCGGCGGCCAGGGCGGTGACACCGGTGATCGGTACGTACTGCGCCACCGTGCCCGGATGCATGGGATCGGTCATGTCGAGCCAGTCGAGCTCGCCGTCCACCGAGAACAGCAGCGCTTGCTCCATCGCCTCCAGATTGCCGAAGATGGCCCAGCGGGCCGAGAAGGCTCGCACGAGAGATCCTGACGAATGGGCCACGTCGTAAATCGCAAGCGATCCGATGGGCCCTTCGTTGTCCACCCGGATGGCCGACGCGGCATACCAGCCCGCACCGGAGGTCACGGAGCCGAGATGGTAATCGTCATCCGGCAATGCCGGGCCGATCGCCAGGGTGTTGTCGACGAGCGGTTCGGGCAGCCGATACGTCGCCAGCCGGCCGCTGCCGGCCGCGTACACGTGCGGCTCGGCGACGGCGAACGCGTTCTCGACGCCGGCGCCGGGGATGCGGGCGAGCAGGGCCAGATCGGCGTCAAGGTCGCGGATCGTAATCGCGCCGTGCTGGATGAAGACGTGCCGCCCGTCGACGGCGATGGCGGGCGGGTTGGTCCACCCGTCGAACGAGCCGAGGATCACGGTGGCGACGGTCCGGGGGGCGCCGGCGAGTGTAAGATCGAGATGGTGGAGTGCGAGTTCGTGGCGGATCGTCTCGTACTCGCCGCTGACGACGTACCAGTGGTCGGTGACCAGGAGCAGCTCTCGATCTTGTCCGGCGCTGGCGAGGGCATCCCAGCCGTAGCCGTAGGTGGGGTCGTCGTCGTGCCAGTACACCTCGCCGCCCAGTGGCGCGGGATTCGCGGGGTCGGCGAGGTCGTAGGCCTGCCAGCCGATGCCCACGGCGACGGCGAGTTGCGGCGAGATCGCGACGTCGCGCACCGTGAAATCGCACGTGGTCCGTTGCAGGCAAGTGGGAGCGAGGGGATCGACCACGGCGCACATGGTCCACGTGGTGTCCGAATCCACGATGGCTAGCAGGTCGCCGGCGCCGCCGATCGCGGCGATGGGTGCGGCGTGGGCCATCGTGCCGAGCACCGTGGGCGACCCGGGAGTGGTCGTGTCGATGACGCGGACGTCGCCACCGACCGTGAGCCAGTATACGAACGGCGCGCAGACCGCGAGGTCCGCGAAGGTAGTGGCCACCTGTATACGGGACGCGACGGTGGGTGAGCCGGGGTCGGCGACGTCGATCACCACGAGATCGAGCCCGTCGACGCCGACGAGGTGCGTGGCGTCGTACGCGGCGATGGCGCCGACATTCACGTCGAGCATGGACGCGATGGTGGGAAACGTCATGTAGTCGACGCACTCGGCGAAGGTGGAGCTGGCGAGGAACGGGATGGCGAGCGTGACGAGAACGAGGCACGAGCTCGGGCATGTTCGTGACCGCATGGCGGACCTCCCTGCAACCTGGACCGGGAGCAGAAGACGGTACGAAGGTAGCACATCCGTAGTCGCCGGGCTGCGGGATGTTTGGGAGTAATTCCCACTATTCAAGGATGTTATAAATCTGGATGGATTGACGTGATCGTTCGCGGGGGCGTATCCTGATCCTCGTTCTCTCTCACGGGAGGTGCGTCATGGTGACGATCGCGCGTGGCCATGCGGTGATTGCGATCCCGATGGCCGTCCTTGTCGTGTGTCTCGTTTCTGTCCTGCCCAGCCTCGCCAACCTCACGCCGGAATCGGCGCTCCTGATGCACGTGCAGCCGGTATCCGGCACGTGTGCGACGTCGATCACGAACTGCAACCAGATCGTGCGTTCGACCCCGGCGTCGGGTGCGGTGGAATTCGTCATCTTCTTCATGCGCGGGTCCTACTTCTGGCCGGGCGAGACGGTGTGCTTCGAGCGGATCGTCGACAAGCTCATGTGGCCGAGCACGTGGACATGCACCGGCGGCCAGGCGTGTGGCGGCGGTGGGATGTCTCTCTGGGCCGCCGGCGGCGACGTGGGCGGGGACCACGTGCCCAATGTCTACTGGCTGGAGCTGACGGGCTGGTCGAACTACGCCATCTCGGGCGTGTCGCAGGGCGTCGTGCCGGTGGCGCGGTTGACGTTCGACGTGGGCGGGCCCGGTCGCCTCGAGATGACGGGGACGTGGTCCGAGTCGGAAGTGATGCTGCGTCACGATTGCGACGGGAGCGAGTTGCAGACCTTTCCGAACCGTATCTACGCCGAAGCCGGCATGGAGTGCGGCTACGTCGAGTCGTCATGCGGCTATGAGAACACCTGCGCCCCGGTCTTCATCGAGCCGGTGTTGCACCTCGTGGCGCCGGTCGGAAGCGCGGCGGCGCAGACCGTCGCCTACCACGCCAATGCCTCGTGCAACTTCTCGGTCAATTCCGACGCCGCCTGGTGCTGGGCGCAGCCCCTGGAGTACATGGGCAGCTTCCATCGCCTGTACGTGCTAGCTGATGCTGCCGGATTGTCCCAGGGAACATACCACGCGCTGGTCACGGTGGAGTCGTCGAGCCATACGGCAGCGCGGTGCCTGCCGGTGGTGTTCGACGTCGAGGCGGCCGTGGCGGCCGAATCGAGGACATGGGGTGCGGTGAAGGCGTTGTATCGATGAGGCGCGATCGTGAGCGTCGATCCGTCGTGGCGCTGGCGCTGGGCACCGCGCTGGCAGCGACATCGATGCGGGCCGAGGCGCCCGCGACCGGCAACCCCATCGCCGTTGCCTTCGCGCTGGTCTTCGACTCGGAGGTCATCCGCCTCGACGTGGTGGCGGACAGCCTCCAGGTGACGGGTAAGTACGTGCTGCTCTGCCGCGAGCCGATCCGTGGCCGCACGCCCCTGTTCTATCCGTTCCCGGTGGACTCGCTACTCGGAGGCGCCCGTATGGTCTCGCTGACGGGCCGCGCGGGATCCGGGCCGCCGGTGGACGTGACATGGCAGGTGCCGCCCACGGCGCCGGGCGTGCGCTGGTGGTTGCCGCCTTGCCACGCCGACACCCTCATGCTCACGGCGGTGTACCGGCAGAAGCTCGAGAGCGAGTATGCGCGGTACATCGTGACGTCGACGCAGGCCTGGGGTCGCCCGCTGCGCCACGCCGTCTTCGAGATCCACTTGCCGCCGGGCGCCACACCGACGGCGTTCAGCGATCCCTTCGCGCCGCGCGGCGAAGGGGACCAGATCAGCTACGTCTTCGAGGCACGCGACTTCATGCCCGTGCACGACATCACGGTGCGGTGGGCGCGTAGCCGGTAGCGCGGCCGCGAGCGGCGCGACGTGCCAAGGCCGTGTCAGCGGACGCCGACCGCCGGCAACACATAGTTCACCAGGAGGGTGTTGGTGAACGACTGGCGGTTGTAGTTGCCGCCGGTGAGCACGGCGATCAGGTCGTACTTCGGGAACCACCAGATTTCCTGGCCGCCGTTGCCCTGGGCTGCGATCGCATCCACGCGCGTGCGGCCCACGTTCAGGTAGGGGCGCCACCAGAGCCAGCCGTAGTCGGTGTCGCCGACCATGGCGTGGCTGGCCGTGGATTCGTCGACCCACTTCTGCGCGATGATCTGTTTGCCGTGCCATGTCCCGCCCTGCGCGTAGAGCAATCCGAACTTCGCCATGTCGCGCGGGCGGAGGGAGAGTTGGCAGAACGTGCTCGCGCTGGAGGCGTCGGGGACGAAGCGCCAGCGCACGTCGGTGATGCCGAGCGGCGAGAAGAGGCGGTCGCGGGCGTACTGCGCGAGCGGGGTGCCGGTGAGCAGCTCCACGAGGCGACCGAGCACGATGACGTTGCCCGAGCAGTAGGAACCACGGGTGCCGGGGGCGGCGACCGATCGGCAGATCGAGGATGAAGCGTACCCAGTCGTCGCTCGTGCCCATGCGCGTCTCGTTGCCGGGGGAGTCGGCGTCCCAGTCGTCGCAGGCGAGGCCCGATTGCTGGGAGAGCAGGTCGGCCACGGTGATGCGGCGCTTGTCCGCGGTGATGTGGTCGAGGTGCGGATATGCGGAGCTGAAGAACGGCAGGACCGGGGCGGCCGGGCCGGGGATCGCGCCGTCGGCGATGGCCAGGCCCACGAGCGCGGAGACGAAGCTCTTGGTGGCCGAGCGGAGCTGGTGCGGGGTGTCGCGATCGTACTCGTAGAAGTACTCCTCGAGGGCGAGCTTGCCGTGCCGCAGCAGGAGGATGCTGTGGGTGTGCGGATAGTCGCCGCGGGCCAGGCGCTGCACCATGGTGGCCAGGACCGTGGTGTCGAGCCCCACGGACGCGGGCTCTGCCGTGGGCAGGCCGTCGTCGAGCTGCGGCGGGCGCCGGCAATGGTAGCGATAGGTGCTGTCGCGGGCGGCGAGGCGCGGGTACCAGATGCGCGGCGACAGGGCGAGGTCGGGTGTGAGGCGTCGATACGGCGTGTCGGGGGCGGCGGCGACCGAGTAGCCCGTGACGTGGCCGTGGGCGTCGCGGACGAAGGTGACGAGCTGGCCGGCGGCGTCGCGGAAGACGTCGCGCGTGGGGGTGGGCTCCAGCGGGTAGAAGGCGCCGTCGATGATCGCGTACAGGGTGGTGTCGACCGGGGAGAGGGCGAGGTCGAGGGTGGTGCCGCCGCGATACTCGTAGTGGCCGACGTAGTCGTCGAGATCGGCGGCGCTCAGGTCGGGCCGGGTGACGGCCACGAGGGTCATGCCGCAGATCGGGCAGGTGCCCGGCGCGTCCCACACGTACTGCGGGCCGGAGCAGCCGGCGCCGCACGGGGGGCACACGTAGCGCGTGCGGGCGGCGAGCGTGTCGGCCGGCGCGGGAGAGGCGCCGGCATGGCCGGCCAATACGGCCAGCACGAGGCAGGTCGCGACGAGGCCGCGAGTGCCCCGCGTCATCCCACCATCGCCACGAGCGCGATCGTCATGTCCGGGAAGCCGATCACGCGCAGGCGGGAGGTGCAGGCGCGGCCCGGCGCGAGGGTGTCGGTCAACGTGACGCGGCAGGTGACCACCTGCTCCACGCCGGGCGCGAGCGAGAAGCGTTCCGGATCCACGGTCAGAGGGAGGCGGCCGATGGTCTGGCCGTCGGGGTCGACGAAGGCCGCGGCCTCGAAGCTCACGTCCACGGCTTCGGGCTGGTTGTTGGCCACCACGAAGGGGCGGGCCACCTGCTCGCCGGCCTTGCCGGTGAAGGTGAGGGAGGCGCTGGTGCCGGCACCAGAGGTGCCGGCGCCACTCGTGCGGGAGCTGGTGGCGGCCACGTCGCTCGCCATGCGGTCCTGCAGGTCGAGGCCGATGTCGAGCAGGCGGTTCCAGTAGTCGAGATAGGCGCGCGTGACGGCGCGGGCGTAGGTGCCGCCCTCGTCGCGGGCGAGGCCGAGCGCGCGGTCGGCCACCTTGTCGTAGGCGAGCTTGCCCGTCGCCACGTCGCGCATGGTGTTGCCGTACAGGCGCCACATGCCGACACCGAGGTCGACGCTCCGGGACACGAGGTCGTTCCAGCCGCGATCCATCGTCTTGCCTCCTAGCCCTTGCGCTTCTTCTTCGCGGTCTTCTTGCGCGGCGCGGTCTTGCTCGCCACGGATCGCGACGCGGTAACGGTGGTGCCCGCGGCCGTGCCTGCCACGGCGCCGGTGGCCGCGGTGCGCCCGCCGGTGGGATTGTTCGGGCCTACGGGATCATTCGGCGTGCGGCCCACCGGCTCGAAGCACGGTTCCTCGCACTGGAAGTGGTCGGACCACCGGTGTTCGCGCACGCGCATGGGCATCTCGCCCTGCTCCACGTCGCAGTGGGGGCGCGCCTCCGGCTCCACGTCGATACGCAGCTTGACGCACTGCTCGTAGAGGCCGCGGACGGCGATCTCGCCGGTGTAGGTGCGGCCCGCCTCGAAACCCTCGGCGAGGCTGGCGACCACGAACACCTGCACTGCTTGCCCGGGCGCCAGCGTGGCGCTCTGCGGATCGAGGTTGGGTGTCACGCCGGAGCCGACGCCGTCGCTCTCGAGGGCGGTGGGCACGAACGTGAAGGTGCGCGTCTGCGTGCCGGTGTTGGTGACGCGCACGGTGCCGCGCACCACATCGCGCGGGTTGGCCTGCCAGGCCAGCTCGCACACGCAGCGGGGCGGACAGCAGGTTTCGGGCACCTCGCAGGTGCTGCGCGGACGGCAGCCGCAGGAGCTGCTGCTCCCCATCGTGCCGCTGCGCAGGTTCGACACGTAGCCATCCCACATGGAGCGGCCGAGCTTCAGCGAGGGCTCCCACATCCGCGTGTACTGCGTGTAGGCCTGGCTGCCCAGGCGCAGGGCCTCGCGTACGAAGCCCTCGAGATCGGTCGTGGAACTCGAAGCATTGATCTTCGTGGTCTTGATCATCGCGGACCTCCCTCGGCAATCTTGCCGGTGGTCACCTCGAGCACGACGGCGGCGTTGTACAGCTCGAGTCGAGCCTGGTAGCGGCGGTGTGACTGCAAGCCCTCGGGCAACGTGATGGTGGCCTCGCCGGCGCGGGTCTCGCCGGGCTGCAGCGTCTCGTCGGGCCGGTCGAGCAGCACGAGCCCCGCCTGCTGGTGCGAGTACGCGCAGAGCAGTTCGCGCAGGGGATCGCTCTCGGGATCTTCGCAGGCGCGCGCGCTGCCCTCGCGCAGGGCGGCACGCTCCTCGATGACGTCGACGAGCATGGCCGCGCAGCGCTCGCCCAGGCGCACGGGCACGTTGCCCGCGTTCTCAACGACGAAGCGGCGCGTGAACTTGCGTTCGCCCTCGGTGAAGAGCCACACCACGTCGGGGCTGATGCGCAGGTCGAGATTGTCGACCACGTGCAGCACCACGCGCTGCGTGCGGTCGCCGACGGTGATCTCGGCCTCGTAGGTGCCGGGCGCCGTGCGCGGATCGAGGCGCACCGTGGCCGGGGCGGCACCCTGGGCGCCGGGGGCGATGCGGGCCGCCACCTCGAGCGACGCCACGGGCTGGCGCGCGATGCCGGCGAGCGTCACTCCCGCATTCTTGCGGGCGGCGAGCGGTATCTGTTGGAGCTTGAGCTTCTCGCCCGTGGGATTGGACAGGCGCAGCTTCCCCCGCAACGCGGCGGGCGGACCGTAGAACACGGGCGGGTCGTCCTTGCCGTGCATGAGGACGAGGCCGGTGGTGGACGCGTCGATCATGAGCGCACCTCCTAGCGGCAGGCCTCGGAACGTCGGGGTACGTACTTCTCGGTGATCACCTGCGTCTCGCCACACAGCGAGAACCGCAACACCTCCAGGCCCAGGATCGACAGGCCGAGGTCGTAGTGCGACGGCACGTGCGCCCGCACGCTCGGGATCTCCTTGATCGCGATATCGATCTGCGGCAGCTCCTTCACCGCGAATTCGATGCGCGGCATCTCCTTCACGGCGATATCCACCTGCGGCAGTTCCTTCACGGCGACGTCGTACTGCGGCATCTCCTTGATCGCGAACTCGATCCGCGGCATCTCCTTGACGTGGATGTCCGGGATCTCCTTGACGCGGATGTTATCCAGGTCGGCATCGACGTGAATGGTCTCGCCATTGCTGCCCAGCTCCACGTTGAACGTGTAGGTGGTGGGAACTCTGACCGAAGTACTCACAAGCGGACCTCCGGGTCCGAGAGATCGGGGGATCGGTATAGGGGGGCAGTATAGCCGAGGGCGCGGCAAATACAAGAGCATCAAGGTTCGATATCTGCGGAGTGGGTCGAATGGCGGATCAGGCGTCGCGGTGAAAGTCCTATGTCGGTTGCCTTGGGTTTGGGTATAGCGATGATGATGTATTGTGTTCTTTTCGTCTAATTCGTATGCTCCCTTCCCACATCGAGAAGATGGGTCCAGCACCCCGGACTCCCGGTCAATCCGAAGTCCTCACCGGACGGAACCCGCCGTAGCGGCCGGAACTGCTCGGCGTGTCGACGCTCCGCTTGGCCGAACGGCACCCCTGCGCATAGTTGACCCAGCTCCCGCCGCGGATCACCCGGACCGTACCGGTGGCCGGGCCTGCGGGGTCCGTCACGTAAATGTCATCTCCATAACTGCCGTACCAGTCGTTGCACCATTCCCAGAGGTTGCCGTGCAAATCGTACAGCCCCCAGGCGTTGGCCTGCTTCTGGGCCACGGGATGCGACCAATCGCCCGCATTTCCGCAGTACCAGCCCACCGCGTCCAGATTCTGGTCGACGGGATCGCATCCGGTGTCGATGAGCGGCCCGTCCGTGAACGCAGACCAGCACCCGGCCCGACACGCGTACTCCCACTCCGCCTCCGTCGGCAGGCGAAACCCCTGCGCGTTGTACGGATCGTGGTCGTTGCATCGCCAGGTGCCGTGATCGTATGCCCGAGGCAAGCTCCGCTGCAGGCTCAGCCAGTCGCAATACGCCGCCGAGCCGTACCAGGTCACCTCGTGGACAGGGTAGTCCTGCTTGCCGTCATTCACGGTGAACGTCTCGCCGTCGAAAGCGATGTCGCAGGCGGGACTGCCCAGGGCGAGAAGCTCGCGAACCGAACCGTCCAGGTTGTCGAACAGGCTCGTGCTGGTTGCCGTGCAGTAGCCGTGATCATAGGCCCACTGTGCGAGGTCCCGGTATTGCTGGTTCGTCACTTCCGTCGCTTGCATGTAGAATCCATGCAGCAAGTTCACGTCGTGCCTGACCTCGTCCCTTTCCCGCTCCGGTTCACTTGCCGGGCTGCCCATATAGAAGTAGTTGCCAGTAATGACCGAGACAGCGGCGAACCCCGTCGGTGTACCCGAATTGTCGTAGCTCCCCGTGAACGTGATGGCTCCGTTCGCCGCCAGCCACAGGGTCCGCGTCTCTGGACTCGGAGGTGTCCAGCCCATCACGGCCCCCCACGTCACGGTGTAGCTGCCGGACGCCATGTTCTCCAGCGTCGTGTCTTCATGGCCCGAGAGGCTGAAGCCTTCCGGCCCCGAGATCTGCCATGGTCCGTTCGCGTCGTCCGGCACGACGTCGATCGTGATCGTCCCGGGGTGCGGCGAATAGGTCACCGTGAACGTCACCGATCCGTTCGCCGACAGCATCTGTGTCACCGTCGCCGGATCAGGCGTCGTCCAGTCCGGCAACTCGCCCCAGGTCAGCGTGTAGCTGCCCGCCGCGACCTCGTCGAGCGTCGTGTCCCCAATGCCCGTCTGGCTGAAGCCGTCCGGCCCCGCGATCTGCCAGGGCGCATTCGCCCGATTGGGCTCGGGGTCGATCGTGATCGTACGACGCTGCGCGACATAGGTCCCTGCGAAGGCCACCGTCCCGTACACCGTCAGGGTCTGCGTCACCGTCGCCGGGCTCGGCGTCTCCCAGTCCACTACCGCGCCCCACGCGAGCGTGTAGTCGCCCGGCCGCATGTCCTCCAGGACCTCGTCCCCGTCACCCGACTGCTCGAAGCCACTCGGTCCCGTGATCTGCCACGGCGGGGCAACGCTATTCGGCTCCGCATTGATCGTGACCGTGCCAACCTGCGGCACGCCGGGATCATCGTCGCCGCAACCCACGATGCCGATGGAAATGGAGAGCACGAGCATCACGCCGCAGAAGCGCGCAGACGCCACACTAGAGCGCTGCCTCATCCCGGGCACCAGAAAAGAGTGCAAATTCATTGAGTATCTCCCCCCGCCCCTCGCGGTCATGGACGATTCGAGTCAGCAACTCGATCCACGCCACAGCATGATCGCAAAGGACCTCATAATAGTAGCGTCCGCGAACGTATCCCGCCAATCTTTAACGAAATAGAGCCTTCAACGCCCCCCAACTCATCGGCGTCACCGGCACCGAGACGGGGGAGAAGGGTTCGAAGTCGATGATTACGCGATGTATCCAGTCTGGAGGCTCGTAGTCGCTATGGTCGTCGATCCACGCCGAAATCTGATCAGGGTCGTCGGTGCCCCAGTAGTTGCCACTCAAGTCGACGTGACAGGGATCAGGGCAGTTGACATCCCCTGCAACGACCTTTACGGACATCCCCCCGCCATTGAGAATATCATTGCCATGAAAGTCCATGAAACTACGCGCCGCATCTGCGCCCACGTGAAAGGTGACGCGACTACAGCCCTCGAGGACATTGCCCGAACCGATCAGCGAGCCCCACTGCTCGAAGTACAACCCATCCACTCCGGCCGCGATACGGCACCCATACATCTGCACGTCCGAACTCGAAATTGCAACCGCGCTCGTTCCCGCCCGCTCGCAGAATTGACAGTCGCGAAGTTCCACCTGGGCGCCTTCGTAGATGCCGACGTGGGTGCGCCCGCCGTGGATGACACAGTCCTGGATCAACGTGTGCGGACAGTGCGCGATATAAATCGCTTTGTCATTATCATAGAATTCGCAAGATCGCAAGACTCCGTTGTCTGTCGTGTCTACGAAGAACAATGCTACATCTAGGTTATCGCGAAACACCGAATTTTCGATCGTATTTCCGCCACGCGCCCAGGTGATGATACCGGTATTGCTGCTGCCGTCGATTTCACAATGATCGACATCGACCGCTAGCCCAAAGAAGAATACGCCGCTTACGAGACCCAATATCTTGAGATCCCGGAGATGCAGCACACCGTCATTGATCATCGAGACACCATTTATGTCAGTGTCTCCATAGCCCTCAGGCGGGATCCCACCGATGATCGTCTCCCCGATGCCAGCGCCGATGATCGTCAGTTCGTCCTGCGTAGCCTGTGCGCACGAATACACGTTCCATTCTCCATTGAACCACGCCCATGCGTAGTCCGAGAACGTCCCCGGGCCGATTTGAATCGTATCACCAGAGGCCGCGAGATCGATTGCCGTCTGGATGATCGTGGCATCGCCGCTGCCGTCCTTCTCGACCCGCCAGGTTCTCGCTGAGGTGACGTTTGCGGCCACGAAGACGATGAAGATCGGGATCAGATGTATGTGGCCGCGCATGGCGTCCCTCCTCGCTGCGGGGTGGAGCCGCGAGGCTCCACCCCGCCTTTGGCCTCCGGTTCTGATAGTAGTGTCCGCGAGCGTACCCCGTCAATCATCGACGAAACAGAGACTTCAATGCCCCCCAGCTCGTCGGCGTCACCGGCACCGAGACGGGGGAGAAGGGTTCGAAGTCGATGATGGATTGATGGTCCCAATGGGGAGGGTGAAAGTCGTAATAGTCGTAGATCCACGTTGCAATCAGATCGGGGTCGTCGGTACCCCAGTAATTGCCACTTAGGTCGACATGACAGGGTTCGCTGGGACAATTATCATCCGAAGCCACGTTTATAACTGAATATCCCCGGCCGTTGAGAATATCATTGCCATGAAAGTCCATGAAACTACGCGTCGCATCTGCCCCCACGTGAAAGGTGACGCGACTACAGCCCTCGAGGACGTTGCCCGAGCCGATCAGCGACCCCCATTGTTCGAAGTACAGCCCGTCCACCCCGGCCGCGATACGACAGTTATACATCCGCACATCCGAACTCGAAATGTAGACCGCGCTCGTAGCCCCCCGCTCGCAGAACTGGCAGTCGCGTAGCTCCACATGGGCGCCTTCGAAGACGCCGACGTGGTTGCGCCCGCCGTGGATGACACAATCCTGGATAAACGTATGAGGACAGTGGCTAATATAGATCGCCTCGTCATTGTCATAGAACTCGCAAGATCGCACGATACCGTTATCTGATGTGCTCGCGAAATACATACCTACATCGTGATTGTCGCGAAACACCGAATTCTTAATCGCATTTCCGCCACGCGCCCAGGTGACAACACCGGTATTGCTGTTGCCATCGATCTCACAATGATCGATATCGAGCACTGAACCTTCGAAATGCACACCGTTTACTAGACCCACTATCTCGAGATCCCTGAGATGCAGCACGCCGTCATTGATCATCGAGATACCGTTTATATCAGTATCTCCGTAGTCCTCGGGCGGGATCCCACCAATGATCGTCTCCCCAATGCCGGCGCCGATGATCGTCAGTTCGTCCTGTGTCGCCTGGGCGCATGAGTACACGTTCCATTCCCCGTTATACCACGCCCATGCGAAGTCCGAGAACGTCCCCGGGCCGATCTGTATCGTATCGCCAGAGGCCGCGAGATCAATTGCTGTCTGGATCACCGTAGCATCGCCGCTGCCGTCCTTCTCGACGCGCCAGGTCCGCGCAGGTGCAGTGGCGGCGGCTGCCAGGGCGATGATGATCAGGATCAGATGTGTGAGACCGCGCATGGCGTCCCTCCTCGCAGCGGGGTGGAGCCGCGAAGCTCCACCCCACATGTGGCCTCCGGTTCTACTTCACCAGCACGAGGCGCTGGGTCTGGCTGATGCCCGCGGCGACGAAGCGGGCGAAATACACCCCGCTCGCAAGCCGCCGGCCTTGGTCGTCGACTCCTTGCCAGGTCACGCTATGAGTGCCTGCCGTCTGCATACCCTGGACCAGGTGATGCACGAGCCGACCACTCACGTCGTAGATGACGAGATCGACGTCCCCCGCCGCCGGGATACTGAATTCTAGCACGGTTTGCGGGTTGAATGGGTTCGGAGCCGCCGGCTGGAGCTGTGCCGCCTCGATGACCGTCGTGAACCGCGCATGGGGCGCCGACAGCTCGGTCATCCCCGGCAACGCTGGCACGAATACCGGGTCGATCGCCAGGCCCGTCGCTCCTTCCACCTTCATCCAGGTCTCGGCGTCGGCGCATAGCCAGCCCTGATGGCCGTCGCTGCTGGTCGTGTAGCCGATCGCCGCGCCGCCGCCGGCGCCCGGTGCCTCGTACTCGCTCCCCTGCGGGAATTCGAAGAGGCAGTAGAGGCCCGCCGAATGGCAGGCGAATGGCTGAGCGAAATCTACCTGGCTCCAGCTCAGGGACGTGCCCTGGACGTCGGACGCCACCTCGATTGCGTCGCTCAGGCCGACGGGCGTGTCGGCCGTGCCGCTGGCGACCAGCACCCGCGGGAAAACCACCGCGCCGTCGTTGTTGTACCAGCGCACGCCCGCGACGGCCATGCCGTCAGGGACGGGCACCCAGATTGCGGCGTACGAGTTCTCCAGCACCGGGGTCATTCCCAGGAAGCAGCCTAGCGAAACATGGACTTAAGATCCCCCAAGCTCATCGGCGTCACTGGCACCGAGACGGGGGAGAAGGGCTCGAAGTCGATGATGGACTGGTGATTGATGTCGGGGGGGCTGTAATCATTGTAATCATCGATCCATGCCGCGATCTGAACAGGGTCGTCCGTGCCCCAGTAGTTCCCACTCAAGTCGATGTGGCAGGGCTCATTCGGACAATTGAGAGAGATCGCCGCATTTACGACAGAGTATCCGCCGCCATTGAGGATGTCGTTGCCATGAAAGTCGACAACACCCCGAGTCGCATCGGCCCCAACATGAAACGTCACGCGACTACATCCCTCGAAGACATTGCCCGAACCGATCAGCGACCCCCATTGTTCGAAGTACAACCCATCCACTCCGGCCGCGATACGGCACCCATACATCTTCACGTCCGAACTCGAAATTGCAACCGCGCTCGTTCCCGCCCGCTCGCAAAACTGGCAGTCACGTATCTCCACCTGCGCGCCATCGTAGATACCGAGGTGGGTCCGCCCACCATGGATGACACAATCCTGGATCAATGTATGCGGGCAATAGCCAACATAGATTGCTTTGTCGTTGTCGTAGAACTCGCACGATCGCACGGTACCGCTATCTGACGTGCTAGAGAAGCCTATTGCGACGTCGAGATTATCGCGAAACACCGAATTCTCGATCGTATTTCCGCCGCGCGCCCAGGTGATGATACCGGTATTGCTGCTGCCGTCGATTTCACAATGATCGACATCGACCGCTAGCCCAAAGAAGAATACGCCGCTTACGAGACCCAATATCTTGAGATCCCGGAGATGCAGCACACCGTCGTTGATCATCGAGACACCATTTATGTCAGTGTCTCCATAGTCCTCGGGCGGGATCCCGCCGATGATCGTCTCCCCAGCGCCAGCGCCAACGATCGTCAGTTCGTCCTGCGTCGCCTGAGCGCACGAGTACACGTTCCATTCTCCATTGAACCACGCCCACGCGTACTCCGAGAACGTCCCCGGGCCGATCCGAATCGTATCACCAGAGGCCGCGAGATCGATTGCCGTCTGGATGATCGTGGCATCGCCGCTGCCGTCCTTCTCTACCCGCCAGGTCCGCGCTGCGGTGACGTTTGCGGCCACGAAGACGATGATGATCGGGATCAGATGTATGTGGCCGCGCATGGCGTCCCTCCTCGCTGCGGGGTGGAGCCGCGAGGCTCCACCCCGCCTTGTGGGCTCCGGTTCTACTTCACCAGCACGAGGCGTTGCGTTTGGCTGATGCCCGCGGCGACGAAGCGGGCGAAATACACCCCGCTCGCAAGCCGCCGGCCCTGTTCGTCGGCTCCCTGCCAGGCCACGCGATGAGTGCCTGCCGTTTGCATACCCTGGACCAGGTGATGCACCAGCCGGCCGCTCACGTCGTAGATGGCGAGATCGACATCCCCCGCGGCTGGGATACTGTATTCTAGCACGGTTTGGGGGTTGAACGGGTTAGGTGATGCTGGCCGCAGCTGCGCCGCCTCCCTGACGATCCCCACGGGAACCCGGGGCGCCGACAGCTCGGTCATCCCCGGCAACGCCGGAACGAACACCGGGTCGATCGCCAGGCCCGTTGCTCCTTCCACCTTCATCCAGGTCTCGGCGTCGGCGCACAGCCAGCCCTGATGGCCATCGCTGCTGGTCGTGAAGCCGATCGCCGCGCCGCCGCCGGTGCCCGGCGCCTCGTACTCGCTCCCCTGCGGGAATTCGAAGAGGCAGTAGAGGCCCGCCGAATGGCAGGCGAATGGCTGAGCGAAATCCACCTGGCTCCAGCCCAGGGACGTGCCCTGGACATCGGCCGCCACCTCGATGGCGTCGCTCAGGCCGACGGGCGTGTCGGCCGTGCCGCTGGCGACCAACACCCGCGGGAAGACCACCGTTCCGTCGTTGTTGTACCAGCGCACGCCCGCGACGGCCATGCCGTCAGGGACAGGCACCCAGATTGCGGCGTACGAGTTTTCCAGCACCGGGGTCATTCCCAGAAAGCCGCCGATTTCCGGCGTCGCGGCGGCCGCGCCGGCGAGCACCAGCGCTAGCAGTGCCAAGGCAAGCAGATTTGTGTACTTCATGGTTTCCCTCCTTAGAGCTGGTTCGCGCAGAACCTGACCCGGAAAGTCTTCTGCGTGCTGGTGCTGGTGATGCCGGCCCGATGCGAGCTGGACACGGAGTACGGGATCGTGCACGGCGCCGAACACTCGACCGGGACCTTCAGCGTGTGGCGGTAGCGGCCCGAGGTCAGCCGGCCGTGCGAGCGTATGACGCCGGGAGACGTTGCGGTGTAGACAACCGCGTTGGGAACGCAGGGCGAGGCTGGCAGAGTCACCTGATCTAGCTCCCAGTCGCTGCGGTAGGTCGTCTCCCAGTTGAAGACCCAGTAGGACGTATCTGTCGTCGCGTCGTAGTCCATACTGGTGAACACGGAGTTGTCGATCAGCGAAGGATCCGTGTCGTCGACGATCTCGTAAGTATTGCCTCCCGTCGACACGGGGACCTGAACGTGCTGAACCCAGCCGTTGGGCCAGGTGACGTCGACGGCGACGTCCTGCGATCCCGTTGCCGGTACCATCACGTCCAGACCGGACGACGCGAAGCCGGCCGGAGAATCGATCCAGTCGGTGATGGTCTTCGCTCCGTACTGCACCGCGACCTTGGCGCCGATGCCGGCCCGGTTGTTGACGCCCGCTGGCGACGAAAGCCGGAACCGCACCACGCCGGCCACGTCCTTGGTGTCCGCCAGCAGCCCTTCCGCGCGGTAGTAGAAGTTCGTGTTCGTGGTGCCCGCGTTGGGAACGGCGAACAGCAGGTCGGGGAATCCGTCGCGGTCCCAGTCGTCGATCGCGGCGCTGCCCGGGTGGTCGACCGCGACGTCGAAGGCTCCGTCGTGGTCTTCCAGCAGCAGGTAGCCGTTGAACGCACCGCGGTTGAGCACCACTTGTGCGCCCTGGGAAGACGACGAGTTCCAGAGGACGAGGTCGCTCGACCCATCGGTGTTCACGTCGACCACGCGGACGCCGTTGCGCCCGGTCGCGCCCGGCGCTCCGACGTGCACCGGCGCGCGCCAGTTGAAGGAGCCGCTGTCGTCGTTGAGGTACACCGACGCCGCCGGGACGCCGGTACCCGCGCTGCTCACCACGAGATCGGCGTAGCCGTCGCCATTGCAGTCGGCGAACTCGGCGCTGGTCTGGAATCCCATCTGCGGCAGACGGGAGTCGGCCTCGTCGACGAGTTCCCAGTAGCCGGTGCCGGGGTTGACCTGTTGCACGAAGAGCTGCGGCCCGGCGCCGGTCGCAGGAGTCGCGCCGTCGCGCTCGACGAACAGGTCGAGCCGGCCGTCGAGATTCACGTCGTTCCAGCGACCGCCCGTGGTGACGGCGTGGACACTGCTGCCCATGGCGTAGAGGTTGGTCACGTCGGTAAAGGCGCCGTTCACCTGCTCCGTATCGTTGTGGAGCAAGACGCCGTCGGCTGCCGGCATCGTGGCGCTGGGCTCGATCCCCTCGCCACCGCTGCGGCAGATGTACATGCCGACCCGGCCCGCCCCGTCGAAGTCGGCCCATAGCCCGGCTTGACTCGCGACCGCGGCCGATACCTGGTGGCCCTGGCCGTCATCGACGGTCGGCAAGAGGGCGGTCTCATCCAGGAAAACCGTTCCCTGGTGGTTGCGGAACAGGTAGCCCTGTGATTGGAAACCAGCCGCGATGAAAACGTCGAGGTCGCCGTCGTTGTCGTAGTCCGCGGCCGAAGCGTGGCCTTGATATTGCCCCGGCTTCGACCCCGGGAACACCGAAAAGTCGGTGCGATAGAACTCCGGCACGTGGTTCGGCGTGAGGCGTTGGTACCTGAACAACCGTGCATCCACCGTCTTCGTGCAGAGCAGCAAGTCCTTGTGGCCGTCGCCATCGTAGTCAACGGCGAGCGACGAATAGACCTCGCCGTCGTAGTTGATGGTGGTGTCGGTGGACTTATCGCTGTCGTATTGGACGAGGTAGGTGTAGTCGCCGCACTGGCGCTCCACGATGTCCATATTCGCGCTCACGAGGTAGGCGACTTCGACGCCGGGCTCCACGTACTTTGCGGCGTCGAGCTGGATTGTCTTGAGCCGGACCGGGGCGGAGGGGTCCCGGAGATCGAGGATCGAGAGCCAGCGGGTCGTCACGCCGCCGAAGATGGTGTATGAGGTGACGTAGCCGTAGGCGCCGGTGATCTCCAGGTCGACCGGTGTGCCGTAGGCCGCGGTGCTGAGGTACCCCACCGGCTGCAGGGTGCCGTTGGTGAGCGCCAGCACGTTGACGAGCGTACCCGTGAAGCCGAAGCAGATGTACTCCCGGCCGAGGACATCCACGGGGACTTCTTGGTGTTCGGGATTATAGCCGTCTTCGTAGCGGTCGACGAAAGTGAGACTTTCGCCATCGACCCGGTAGGCGAATAACTGAGCATGGTCCGGATTCGCGTTTACCTCGATTCCGCCGACGAGTACCAGGGTCTCGCCGGCCGTCGAGTCGTAGACGTGCAGCGCGTTGGCCAACATTACGTGCCCCAAGGGTACCGCCAGATCCGCGCTGGCGAGCCGCACCATGTCGATGTATCGAAACATGGTGATCCGCGTCGTATTGGTGTTGGTGATCACGTACACGTAGTTTCCGTGCTTCTGGATCTTGACCACGTTGGTTTGCGGGGGGATGTCGGGGACGGTCGTTGCTCTGATAAAGGCGAAGCTGCCTGTATCGTACTCCAGCACGGTGGCCGCGCCACCGATGAGGAGCTTGCCCGAGCCCCCGGCGGCGAGATCATAGAAGATATTCGTGCCGTAGGAAATCGTGTGGCTTCCGAGGTACTGGGCGTTCGCCTCGTCGCTGATGTCGTAGACCATCACCGTGTTGTTGCCACGCAGCACGTAGAGCCGGTTGCCGATCACCTCGCTGTCGCGGGATTCACCCGGTTGTTGGCTCTCCATGTCGAGGTTGCCGACCACGAAGTGGTCGTCGCCAAACACGGTCGGATCGATCTGGACTAGCATGGTACCCAATGGGTTTGGGCTGATGGAGGACACGAGCCCGAGAGGCCGACCATTGATCGTGCCCATGGCGCTGATCGGGGGGTCGAACGCCTCGGCCCCTTCATACATCGGAGACTGCGGCTGGGTAACCAGGTATCGTGCCGCCAGCGACCGATAGCGCCGGTAGGCGTACAGCGTTCCCGAAGCCACGACCATTTCGGTGGCGGACATCGACGGCGCCTGCCCGAGCACCACCGGCTGAGTGGGGATGCTCGCGTCGATGACGGCGAACCCGTTCGCTTCTTGGCCCGTCATGGTGTAGACCATCGATCCGGCCGTCGTGACGCCGGTGAATGGTCCACCGCCGACAGACGACGCGGCGACGACGCTCAGAGGATTGGATAGCTGGATGGGATTGACGATCCTGAGCTCCGTGCTCGTGATGAAGCAGCCGACCGTCGCCGTCAACCAGTGCAACGGTCCCTTTATCCCTCCGACGTCAACGTAGTTCTCGACCAAGCTCCCTTGGCGCGAGAAAACACGATAACTCAGATCGTTTCCGTAGGCCGCATATGGACTGGCTCCTGCGCAGACATAGTTGGCAGTCACCGTCACGCTGGCCAGCGAGTTGCCGTCGATCCAGAGGCAGCTTGATGGCAACGCGATCGTGCGCGAGGAGGAAACGGTGAAGGTGGGCGGCGAGGAGACGTCCACCTGGTAAAGCGTGTAATTCGTGTTGATGGGGTCACCATCATGCGCCAGGACGAATGCGGTATTCCCGTCGACCGCCAGGGCGATGAGTTCGGTGGTGGAGGTGCCGATATTGGCTGCGCCACCACTGGTGAAAATGTAGGGAGAAGGTGCCGTATAGTAGGCTAGGGTGTTGCCGTAGGTCGCGAAGATCCGCCCATTGTCGACGCAGACCGCATGGCCGAACTGGGTGGAGAGTTCCGCCGTTGCCGTGTACTGGATCGTTTCGCCGTAGTCGTAGCAGTCGAGCGCGTCGGCTGTTGCCGTGACAAGGAGTAAGGCGGAGACAAGAAGCACGGAAATAGTAGATTTTGCTCGCATCATTCCCTCCTAGAAGTCGAGCGATGGAGATCCGATGCAATGACTGGCCCATGGGCGTGCTCGACCCGCAGGCGTAGACAACCTCCTTGAATTGGACTTTCCGAGTATCCCAAGGCCCCCAGTGCATTCCCTTGGGTGTGACGTCAGGACCGATGGCACCGAAACTGGTTTGGTACACTGCTGTCCTAAATGGGACAGACTTCGCATTCTGACCCCCAATTCGTAACGAGTTACCCCTCCAAATTGTCGAATCTCAGGTCGAGGTCCCCCTCCTCTCGGTTCGTACTTCGCCTTCGCCTGTCCTAATCATCGCAACGTGAGTTTCATCTGTATCGTCGGCGGTTCCAGTGGTGGTGTGTTGAATGGATCATCGAGCCAGTCGGTCAAGTCCCGATAGGTGAACAGGTTGAAGCGCAGCATGGTCGCCAGGTTCGAGAGCGACCACCAGGCCTTGGACAGGTGGTGCAGCCATTTCAGCAGCAGCATCGCGATCAAGGCTGTCCAAATCTGGATCCGCAGCGCGTTCTCGCTGGTGCCGACGAAGCTCTTGACCTTCAGATTCTGCTTGAGGGCCTTGAAGAAGAGTTCGATTTGCCAGCGCTCCTTGTAGATGCCGGCGATCGTGGTGGCGCCGAAGTCGAGGTGGTTGGTCAGCAAGACGATTTCGCGTTCGTTCTCGCTGTCCCAGACCACGACGCGCCGCAGGTGGCAGGGGCACTTCTTCTCAGCCGCCGGTGCCGGTGAGCGAGATGATCTCGTCGGCGAGGATGTTGCGGTTCACTGGCACGGGAAGGGCGTGGACAACCCGGTAGACGCGCGTTCTCCTTCATCCGAGTGACGAAGTAGACGCCCGCTTGCGTCCATCGCTCGAATTGCGGATAGTCGTTGTAGCCACGATCCATGGCGACGATCGAACCAGCGCTGCAATTTCAACGCATCGCATTGCCTTCGAGTCGTGCATCTTGGCCTCGCTGAGCAGAACATACGCCGGCAAGTAGTCGTCGTGATCGAGCAGGACGTGCGCCTTGACGCCGCCCTTGGCGCGGCGAAACTCAGCCCACGGAAACAAGCCCAGGCACAGGCTGATGGTGGTCGAGTCAAGCGACAGCAGCTTGTTCTTGAAACGGAACTTGTGCTGCCGTGCCCCAAGAGGTCTTCCTGCGCGGAAACGCCCGAGCATCGCCCAGAACAGCTCTTCGATAAATCGCGGCCGGCCGGCGGGCATTGGCGTAGGAGAGATTGGACTTGCTCGGCTTGCGCTGAATGCCCAGATGTACCAGCTTGCCGAGGCAGCACGCAAGGCCATTGCAGATTTCGCGCAGGGAATCGGCATGCGCGAGTTGGCAGAACAGCATGGCCGTCAGTTGGGTCCAGCAGGTGAAGCCCTTGGCGTGCGCGTTCGCCATTGTGCTGCTTGACGAGGCGGGCAAACTCGTTGCGGGGGAACCTGCTGCAGCAGTTGACTGAAGAGACTCGCGGCCTTTACCATCAGAGTGCCCTCCGGGGTCGTGTGGTAGGTTTGTTGTTGCCAAACCAATCCTCCCACGACCACGGGGGGCCTTGTGAATCTTACACTTGTTTAGGACAAGAGTGGGTTTGGTATGACGTCCCCCACGCACAATAACTTCACGCGACGGGGGCGGTGTCAATGAAGAAATGCATGCGTTTTCAATAATGGTGATTGTCTGGGTTATTCGCGGGTCGACTCGAGCTTGTTTGCTTTGCCGCGACGGTGGAGGGCAATACCGGTCGAGGAGGCGATCACCGCAGGTCGCCGAGATGCCGCGCCACCGCATCCGTCACCCGGCGGAAATTCCTGGGGATCAATCCGCTCACGAAGGTCGTGATGCCGCGGCTGGCGCCTTCCTTGAGGCCGCGGGGGAGGTCGATGATGCCGTTGAGGTTCCAGGTGAAGTCGCCGGACATGGTGAGGCGGGTGCCGCGGCCGCCCATGGCGGGTTCGTAGCGGGTGTGGCCGGCGCAGCGGATGTGGCTGGCGTGGTGGTGGGTGGTGATGGACCAGGCGCACTCGTGGCGGGCCTCGTCCCACACGGCGTCGTCGGTCCAGCGGAACATGTCGGGGTCGACGTAGGGGGCGGCGAGGGCCGGCAGCGAGACCTCGGCCTGCCAGACGGTGACCAGGTGCAGGCGCTGGTCGTCCTGCGGGGTGCGGGAGACCACCTTCAGTTCGCGGACGCCGTCGGCGACCGTGACGATGCCGGGCAGGTCGTCGCGCATGGTGCGCCAGATCACGTCCACGGGGTGCTTCATCACCACCACGATGCCGATCTCGATGATGGTCCTCCTCGGTCTAGACGGTGGCGCGCGCCTGCAGCACTTCCGGGCCGAGGCGCAGCGCCTGGTACACGGACGCCGGCACGTGGTCGCTGTGCACGAGCCAGGCGAGGGCGCCGGCAAGGGCGGCGCGCAGCGGGCGCGGGGCGTAGCCGAGCGCGGCGGCGCGGGCGTGGTCGTACCAGTAATATCGGCCCACCATGAGCGCCTGCTGGCGCGTGGTGGGCGGGCGCTTGCCGGTGAACAGGCCCAGCAGCTCGTGGAGCGAGCCGGCCAGGTAGCTGGCCGTATGATTCGCCGTGACGAGGGGGCCGGGGATGCCGCACAGCTCGGAGATGGTGCGGTGCACGTCGGCCCAGGTGGCGTTGGTGCCGCCGAGCAGGTAGCACGCGCCGGGTGTCGCCGCGCTCGGCGGCGAGCACGTGCCCGCGGGCCACGTCCTGGGCGTGGACGATGTTGGCGCCGCCGAGCCAGGTGGTGCGGTACGGGTCCTTGAGATAGTTGACGAGGATGGCGTTGCTCTCGGTGAGGCGCGCATCCCAGGGGCCCACGCAGACGGTGGGGCGCACGGCCACCAGGGGCAGGGCGGCGTCGTGCGCGGCCGCGAAGGCCTCGGCCTCCTGCCGACGCTTGGAGGCGATGTAGTCGATGGCGTCGTCGTCGTGCGCGATCTGCGACTCGTCGCGCGCGCGGGGCTCGGCGGTGGCGCCCTGCACCACGGACGACGACGTGAGCACCACGCGCTTCACCTTCGTCTTCGCCGCGGCCGCGATGACGTGGCGCGTGCCGGCGCCGGCGATGTCGTCCAGCTCGGTGCGGGCGTGGCCCCAGTAGGCGAAGATGGCGGCGGCGTGGAAGACGACCTGGCAGCCCTTCATCGCGGCGGCGAGCGAGGGCGCGTCGCGGACGTCGCCCTCGGCGAAGTCGATCGCAAGGTCGGCGAGGTGGCGGCGGTCGCTCGTGGGGCGCACGAAGGCGCGCACGGTGTGGCCCTGCGCGAGCAGCTCGCGCACGATGTGGCCGCCCACCAGGCCGCTGGCGCCGGTCACGAGGGCTCTCATGGCGATCTCCACGGCGAGGGGCCGGGCGCGTCGCCCTTCCAGGTGAGGTCGCGGCGCAACGCGTCGAGCAGGCCGCCGACGAACTCGCCCACGAGATTGGCCGGGCCGTCGGTCGCGGACGTGCCGGACGGTCCGTCGAAGTGGCGGAAGCCGTCGGCGTCGACGTCGCCGGGGGCGCGGCCCGGCGCGCGGCGCACGAGCAGGGGCGCGAGCCAGGCCTCGATCTGGCGCACGGCGTCGACGATCATGGCCACCGGGCCACGTTCACCGGGCGTGCCGGGCTCGCCGTGGGCGGCGTCCCAGTCGCGGCCGATCGCGGGGTCGCGGCCCTCGTAGGTGGCGAGGAAGTTGGCGACGGTGCGGCTGAAGTACGTGGTGTAGGCGTCGGACACGAGGGCGTCCTTCACCTGGGGGAACCGGTCGAGCTGCATCGCCTCCAGCGCGGGCGGCAGCGCGAACTTCTGGCGCGCGACGATGGTGACCGACGTGGTGTCGCCCGGCTGGCGCGCGAAGGTGACGATGCCGTCGTCGAACTGCGCGGAACCGTTCGCGCTGGTGACGGTGCGCCAGACGATGCGCTGCGTGTCGGCGCCGTACTGCACCACCTCGAGCTTGCCGACGTCGATCACGTCGCCGCCGAAGAGGGCGATCCAGTTGGGCTGGGGCAGGTAGATGTTGCGCTCGGCCTGGCGGATCACGCGGCCCTGGTCATCGCGCGCGAGCACCACGTGCGTGCCGCCGATCGAGTCGTTCATGGTGCGTACGGCGCTCGCGACGTCGACGCGCGCCACGAACGCGTCGTACGGGCGTTCCACGAGCTGCCGGTACTCGAAGAGCACCGAGCCGTCGAGATAGCGCCAGCGCAGGCCGTTGCGATCGGCCGGCATGGCGTGCACGAGGGCGGCGAGGGGCTCCATGTAGTCGATCACGGCGGTGTAGTCGTCGGTCGGGAACGCGCTCGCGTCGAACCCGAGCGAGGTGGCGCGGCGGCGCAGGCCGTCCTTGTCGGCGAGGATGCGGCCGGTCTCGGCGGCGCGCACGACGGCGCCCAGCCAGAAGTTCACGAGCGTCAGGCCCCAGAGTTCTAGCGGCCGCGTGCCGGTGACGCCGGCGAGCAGGGCGTTCACGCGCTCGTCGATGTCGCTGCGGAAGGGGAACAGCTCGGTGTCCACCTGCTGCAGCCAGGGTTCGAGCGCGCTCACGAGGGCCGGCGACTGGTTGCGCGCGCGCACCGAGTCGCGCAGCAGCACGGGCACGTTGCGCCAGCCGGCGTAGGGCGCGCAGTCACCGTCGAGGCGGTGGCGCCGGGGCAGGCCGCCGGTGCGCAGCAGGGCGGCGTGGGGCCGGCTCGTGTAGGGGTCGAGGCCCATCTTCAGGGCGCCGGCCCAGTCGGCGAGCAGCAGGTCGGCGCTGGCGATGACGGTGTGCGTGGGTAGCGGATCGGCGCGGCGGCTGCCCGCGGCGCCGTGATTGCTGACGGTGGCGTCGATGAGCGTGAAGTGCGGCGGCGCGGCGCGCAGCAGGTCGCGGGCCACGTCGGCCGGGTCGAGGCGACGGCGGTAGTGGTAGTCCTTGTCGCGCAGGGGGAGCACGCCCAGCAGCGTCTGCAGGCCGAGGTGGTAGCCGTCTTCCTCGTCGGTCTTGCTGCGCGCGAAGACGAGGCGCACGTCGGCCTCGAGCCAGGTACGCGCGAGGGGCGTGCCGCCGAGCACGCCGTCGGGCAGGTCGGGCAGGGGCACGAGATCCTCGCCGAGGTCGAGCACGTCGTAGGCGTGGCCGTCGTCGGTGGTCCAGCGGTAGCCGGCGAGGTCGGCGAGCACGGGCACCTCGCGGTTGAGGGCCCAGAGGTCGGCCCGCCCCGGCGCGTCGACCACGTCGATCCGGGCGTAGCCCTGGGCGATCATCAGGTCGATGAGATGCTCCACCAGGCGCGGATCGGTGCCCGTGGCGCCGGCGCGCGCGAAGACGGCGAGGTCGGGCTTGATGACCACGCGCAGGCTCTGGCGCTTGCGGCGCGTGCGGCGGCGCACCGCCTCGAGCGCGTCCCAGAAGCCCGACGCCGCGAGGGCCTGGGCGAGCAGGTCGCGCGGGGCGGCGGCCGGATCGTGCGCGATGGCGGCGATCACGGGGGCGTCGCTCATGCCGGCTCTCCTGCCGTCTCTCCTGCCGTCTCCATGGGGCTCAGCAGCGTGGCGTGGTGGAAGCCCAGGCGCGGATCGGCGAGGCGCGACATGGTGGGGCGGTATTGCTGCAGGTCGGGCATGGGCACGCGCTGCCGCAGCTCGAGCGACGGGTAGTCGTAGATGGTGACGTGGTTGCGCCCGCGGTTGGCGGTGAAGAGCAGCGTCTGATCGGCCGAGAGCTGGCAGGCGTGCACCGAGTCGAGCAGGGTGAAGCGGCTCACCCGTAAGGCTCCTGCGAAGTGGCGGCTCTGCGGCGCGAAGTTCACGCGCGCGAAGGCGTCGTACACCTGGCTGGCCATCTGACGCGCGCAGCCCGCGGCCGCCACGAGGTCGGGCTTCTCGTCGATGAGGCGGTAGTCGGCGAAGGTCTTCAGGTCGACGAAGGCGATGGTCTGGCTGCCGCCGTTGCAGAAGATGAGTTCCCGATCGCTGATGGTGACGTCGCTGTTGATGTGCACCGGCACCTCGCGCCCGCTCACCCAGTGGCGCGTGACCACGGCGCGCGCCGGGTCGATCTCGTAGGCGTACTCCTTGTGGAACGCCATCACCCATTCCTGGTAGTCGCCGTCCTCGCCGGGCAGCACGCGGTACGACACGGCATAAAAGAGGTCATCGCTGGGGTGCACCGTGACGTGCCAGCAGGTGGTGGGCAGCGGGATGCGCGTGGCCGTGCCCTTCTCGAGGTCCCACACGCCCACCTCCTGCGCGCGCCCGCCGCGCGAGGGACTGGGGCTGTCCACCGAACCGTAGCAGAGCCAGCGTCCGCTGGGCGTGACCTTCATGCCGTGCGGTAGCTTCACCCCGTGCTCACCCAGGCGCTCCGGGATGGCCGAGGTCGCGGGTGTCGAAGAGATAGAGGTGCGCGCCGACGGCGGTGATGAAGCGCTGGTCGTCGAGCCACACGGCGTGGGTGCTGCCCTGGACGGTGGTGTCGGTGGTCTCGAACTGCAGGGTGGAGATGCGGTCCAGCTCGTCGAGGGTGCGCGGATCGTAGAACAGGAGCTGCTGGCTGGTGCTGCCGAGGAAACCGCAGGTGCGCGACGGGTTCACGCTCAGCGCGTGGCCGCCCGCCAGCCCGTCGAAGTAGCGGATCTTGTAGGCGTGCGCGCCGTCGGCCGGGTCGTAAAGAAAGATGCATGCGCCGGCCAGGCCCTCCAGGCCGTTGATGCCGTTGCCGTCGAGGGCGATGTGGAAGGCGTAGGGATAGCGCCGCATGCCCGCTTCCTCGTCGAGAATCCATTATCGGAGGAAATTTATCCTGGCAGCGACGATAGCTGAAAGCGACGGCGGGCGCATCAGGCAATCACGAGACCGTGCTCCAGGTGTCACGGTTTCGTGCTAGACTGAGGGCGCGGGGACCGCGGGGACCTGACAACGAACTGGGAGACATCGGCATGGGAAAACCGTCCCGTAGACGGCGGACGTTGCCGTGATCGCCGAGGCGGGGCGTGTTCTCTTCGTGGCCGGATTGCTCGGCGTGCTCGGCGCGCAGGTCTATGCCTGCGTGCGCATCGTGCGCGCGAGCGCCGTGTCCGCGGTGCTGGCGCTCATGGTGCCGGGATACGTGCTGTATTACGTGTGGCGATCGCCGTACCGGATGCCGCGGCTGGTGCGCCTCTGGTGCGGGTGCGCGGTGGCGATGCTGACAGGGCTGTGGCTGATCACCGTGGTGAGCTAGCCGGGGAAGGGGCGCGCCCGGGATCGAGGCGCGAGGCCGCCGCGAATCGCCGATCCATGACGAGACGTGATGCAGGAGGGACCGCGATGACCAAGCTGTGGAAGAAGGGACGCGGCAAGCTGGGTGCCCTCGCGCCGCTGGTGGGGCAATGGGTGGCCGAGACGTCGACCGAGATGGGGCCGATGCGCTGCACGCGCAGGCTCGAACCCGTGCTCGGCGGTAGCTACCTGCAGCTCGAGGCGCGCTGGGAGTTCGGCGACGGGCGCGCGTACGAGGAGATCGCGCTGATCGGCGTGGGCGACGGCGGTGTGGTGACGTTCTGGTCGTTCACGTCCGACGGCAAGCGCTCGCAGGGCTGCCTGGTGGACGTCACCGATCTGCACCCCGAGGCGATCGGCTTCGAGGCGCAGATGCCGGCCGGCCTGGCGCGCATGGCCTACTGGCCCGATGCGGAGGGCGGCTTCCACTGGGTGGTGGAGGCGCGGCGGCAGAAGGGTTGGCGGCGCTTCGTGGAACATCGCTACCGACCGGCGTGATGCGCTACTGACGAATCCCCTTTTTCGATACTCTTTATGTACCCAGGAAAATGTTGTTGGACCCAGGAATTGATGAATCGTGATTGGTGCCGGCACCAATTCGCATGATACGTCAATTACTTGTGGTGGTTATCCGGCGATAGGCCGGTGGGGAGATTGCATCAACAATCTACGCGGTACGAGGTAGTGACATGAAGGACAGGCATATCGTGGTGGTGGGCGGAGGCTCGGGCATCGGCCGCGGCATCGCGCAGGCGGCGCACGCCGCCGGAGCCGAGGTGACGATCGTCGGCCGCACGCGCAAGAAGCTCGACGACGTGGCCGGCGAGTTGAAGGGCGGCGCGGCCGTGCACGTGGTGGCGGCCAACGTCACCGAGGAGGCCGACGTGCAGCAGCTCTTCGAGGCCGTGCCGCACTTCGATCATCTCGTGAGTACCGTGGCCGACCTCGCCTATGCACCGATCGCGCGCCTCGAGGTGGCGGCCGCGCGCCGGTCGCTCGAGTCGAAGCTGCTGAGCGCGCTGCTGCTCGCCAAGCATGGGGGGCCGTGGGTGCGCGAGGGCGGCAGCCTCACCTTCATCTCGGGAGTGGCGGCCTACCGGCCGATGAGTGGCGGCGTGCTCGTGGCGACCGCCAATGGCGCTCTGGCCTCCATGGTCGCGTCCCTGGCCCTGGAACTGGCCCCGGTGCGGGTGAACGCCGTGTCGCCCGGCTGGATCGACACCCCGATCTGGGACACCGTGGCCGGCGAACGCAAGGGCGAGGTGCAGGCGCAGATGGCCGCGCGCCTGCCCGTGGGGCGCATCGGCCAGCCGGGGGACATCGCGCAGGCCGTGCTGAGCGTGATGGGCAACGGTTTCATCACCGGCACCGTCATCCACGTCGATGGCGGCCATCGACTCGTCTAGCGACAGGAGAGCTGCCTCATGAGCGAGGTCGATCTGCCGGCCGGATACGCCATCTCCACCGACCCCGTCCGCCTCGACCGCGACGCCATCTTCGCGTTCCTCTCGCGGAGCTACTGGGCGGCGGGCATCGCGCGCGAGGTGATGGAACGGTCGCTGGAGCATGCGCTGTGCTTCGGGGTCTACCACGGCGAAGTCCAGGTGGGCTTCGCGCGCGTGGTGACCGATCGCGCCACGTTCGGCTATCTCGCCGATGTCTATATCCTCGAGGAACACCGGGGTCGGGGCCTCTCGCGTGCGCTCATGGACACGGTCATGGCGCATCCCGACCTGCAGGGGTTGCGGCGATTCATGCTGGCCACGCGCGACGCGCACGGGCTCTATCGGAAGTTCGGCTTCACCGACGTCAGCAAGCCGGGGAGCTTGATGGAGATCCTACACCCGTATGCCGTCACACCCTAGATCGTCATGGCGCATTGCTGATCCCGCGGTTCATGGCGATATGGCGGAGGACCGCCGGGACGACGTTTCCCCGACTCAGCAGGACTCACCATGGCCCGATACACCGCCACCATCACCTGGCGCCGCGAGGGTGCGGCGTTCGTCGACAACCGCTACAGCCGGGGGCATCGCTGGCTCTTCGACGGCGGCGTGGAGGTGCCCGCGTCGGCGTCGCCGCACGTGGTGCCGGCGCCGATGTCGGTGGCCGCGGCCGTGGATCCGGAGGAGGCGTTCATCGCCGCGCTGGCGAGCTGCCACATGCTGTGGTTCCTGTCGCTCGCGGTGGAACGGGGCCTCGTCGTGGATTCCTACGACGACGAGGCGGACGGCGCGCTCGGCAAGGATGCGGACGGTCGATCTGGCGATGACGCGGGTGACCCTGCGGCCCCGGGTGACGTTCGCCGATGCGCCGCCGCCGGCGACGCGCGAGATCCAGCATCTGCACGACGAGGCGCACGCGCGGTGCTTCATCGCGAGCTCCGTCAAGACGGACGTGCGCTGCGAGCCCCGGGAGGCCAGGCCGATGACGGATCTGACGATCATCCTGGACAACCGCCCGGGAACTCTCGCCGAGATGGGAGAAGCGCTCGGACGCGCCGGCGTGGGCGTGGAAGGGGGCGGCGCGTGGCTGGTGAACGGCGAGGGCGTGGCGCATTTCCTCGTCGAGGACGGCGCCACGGCACGGCGCACGCTCGAGGCCAGCGGCATCACCGTGCGCGACGCCCGCGAGGTCGTCACGCTGCGTCTGCAGCAGGACGTGCCGGGCCAGCTCGGCCTGGTCACCCGGCGCATGGCCGATGCGGGCGTGAACATCGAGGTGCTCTACAGCGACCATGACCACCGGCTCGTCCTCGTGGTGGACGACGTCGCGCGCGGACGCGCGGTCGCCGAAGCCTGGATCCGCGAGTCTGCACGGGGATCATGATGCCAGCGCGCACCGAGACATCTGAGGAAAGGCATGGGATGACGTTCACCGCGCAGATGATCGAACGACGGCAGATGGTGGAGGACCGCGTCGTGCAGCTCTTCGTGGCGACCGATCGCCGCGACTGGCCGGCGGTCGCGGAGTGTTTCGCCGACACGTTCATCCTCGACATGACGTCGATGGTCGGGGGGACGCCGCAGACGCTCACGCCCGCGGGGATCACGGCGATGTGGGCGGCCGGCTTCCAGAACCTCGACCACGTGCACCACCAGGTCGGCAACTTCCAGACGGTGCTCGTGGACGACACGGCGACCGTGCGCTGCCATGGCGTGGCGTTCCATCACCGCGCCGGCATCGCGGCATCGCTGAAGACGCGGATCTTCGTGGGCGACTACGAGATCCAGCTCCGGCTGGCGGAGCGCGCGTGGCGGATCACGCTGCTGCGCTTCAACCTGAAATTCATCGACGGCAATCGCGAACTCGAGACGGCGGAGTGAAGCCATGCCACCCACGGTGAACGCGACCGAGGCCCTGGAGCGCCTGCGCGAGGGCAATCGACGCTTCGTGTCGGGCGTGCGCAGCCTCGACACGCTCATGACCCAGACGCGTCTGCACGAGTTCGTGGACAGCCAGGCGCCCTTCGCGGTGATCCTCGGCTGCTCCGACTCGCGCGTGCCGGTGGAGATCGTCTTCGATCAAGGGCTGGGCGATCTCTTCGTGATCCGCGTGGCGGGGAACATCGTGGCGCCCTCGCAGATCGGCAGCGTGGAGTTCGCGGCCGAGAAGTTCGGCACGCGGCTCGTGGTGGTGCTGGGGCACACCCACTGCGGTGCCGTGGACGCGACCCTGGAGCAGCTCCAGCGGCCGTCGGAACAGCAGTCGCGCAATCTGAGCTCCATCGTCAACCGCGTGCGGGCCTCGGTGGTGTCCCTGCTCGCCACCGACCTCAGGAACGATCCCGCCGCCCTCGCCCGGGAGGCCGTGCGCGCGCACGTGCGGGTGTCGGTGGATGCGCTCCGGCACGGATCCGAGGTGCTCGAGCGCCTCATCATGAGCGACGACCTGCAGATCGTCGGCGCCGAGTATGCGCTGGAGACCGGCGAGGTGGATTTCTTCGACGTCGTCTGACCGACCCCCGATCCCGAGGATGCAATCATGCTCTACCTGCTGCTGAAGTTCGTGCACGTGCTGTCCGCCATCGCGGCGCTGGGCGCCAACGTCACCTATGGCGTGTGGATCGTGCGCGGGCGCCGCGACCCGCAGTCGCTGCTCTTCGCGCTGCGCGGCGTGAAGGTGCTCGACGATCGCGTGGCCAATCCCGGCTACGGCCTGCTGCTGATCACGGGGCTGGCGATGGCCATGGTCTCGAAGCTGCCGTTCTCCACGCCATGGCTCTCGCTGGCGATGACGCTGTACGTGGTGCTCGTGCTGCTCGGGCTGCTCGGCTACACGCCGGCGCTGAAGCGTCAGATCCAGAGCCTCGAGAGCGGCGGGGCCGACTCGCCGGCCTATCGGGCCGCGGCCCGCCAGGGACGGCAACTCGGCGCGGTGCTCGGCGTGCTGGCGATCGTGATCGTCTACCTCATGGTCGTGAAGCCGGCGCTCTGGGCGTGAGCGGGGCTACATCTTGGTGTCGGAGGTCTCGACCGGCCGGAACGTCGGCAAGACCCGATCGAAGATCGCCAGGAGCACGAACGGGATGACGAGGATCACCACCGCCGCCAGGATCCCCTCGCGGTCGAAGAGTCCCGGCACGTAGGTCTCGCGGAAGCCGCGCATGCTCTTCGAGAACATCTGGCCGCCGATCACCACGTTCCAGCGCATCGAGAACACCTGCAGCAGCATCAGCAGCGAGGCCACCATGGTGAGCGTGTTGCGGACGCGGTCGGCCAGGTACCGGTCCATCACGACGACGAGCATCAGCAGGATGAACGGGATGAGGCCGCCCACCACCATCTGGATCGAGATGAACGAGATCGAGAGCTGGTGGGTGAGCAGGTAGCTGATGACCTCCCACTCCTCGGCCTTCTCGTAGGCGAGCGTCATGATCTCCAGCACCTCGAGCGTCAGGCTCATGATGCCGAAGAGCCAGAGCCAGCGCGCCATCGCCGAGATCACGGGCTGCTCGATCGGACGGCCCTTGATCTTCATGGTGACCTGGTAGAGCACGATGAGCAGGGCGATGCCCGAGACCATGGCCGAGAACAGGAAGATGACCGGCATCAGCGGCGTCGACCACCACGGGTTCGCCTTCAATGCGCCGAAGAGGAACCCCACGTAGCCGTGCAGAAGACAGGCGAGTGGGATGCCGATGGCGGCAAGCACGCGAATGATGCGGTGGTCGTTGTGCAGGGCTTCCGGTGTCACGTCGTACACGCCCAGGGCCAGGCACGAGTAGAATGTCCGGCGCCAGCCGCCGCTGGCGGCGGCACGCGCCACGATATCCGGCCTGAACACGAACCAGACCTCGAAGAGCAGCACGATGAAGTACGCCGCGTAGAGGATGCCGAAGCCCGCCATGGCCGAGTTGAAGTTGGGCGTGATGACGATGTTGATGCCGCGTTCCGGATGACCGAGGTGGTTGAGTAGCGGAAACGTCGCGACCGAGAGGAAACAGAGCGACGTGGCCAGGGCGAAACGCGATAGCGTGCGGAATTCCTCGCGGCCAAAAACATGGTAGAGCGACGACACCAGGAATGCCCCGGCCACCAGCCCCGTGATGTACGGGTAGAGCACGATCATGAGGCTCCAGTTGATGTGGACGTCGTTGGGGAACAGGTAGCCCGTCAGTTCGGAAACCATCATCGGACCTCCATGTCGAGGCCGAGGTAGTAACATTGAGGCTTGGTCAGCAGCTGCGGCTGCAGCACCTGCACGCGGCGCGTCGCGAGAATCTCGTTGACCGGGTCATCCGGATTCAGGCGGTCACCCAGCATGCGTGCGCCTACGGGACAGATGCCGACGCAGGCCGTGGTCAGACCGTGGCTTAGGCGGTGGCAGCAGAGCGTGCACTTGTCGGCGGTGTGCGTGTGCGGATTCAGAAAGCGACTCCCATACGGACAGGCCTGCACGCAGTAGCCGCAGCCGATGCAACGCTTGCCGTCGACCAGCACCACGCCGTCGTCGGTTCGGTACGAGGCACCGACCGGGCATACCTGGATACACGGTGTCTGTTCGCAGTGGTTGCAGAGCTTGGGTACGAAGAAGGACTTGCGCACGGTCATGGCCGTCGAGAGAGGCTCAAAACCCTGCTCGCCGCCAAGCGGTGAATCGACGAAGGCCTCACCTTCCACCGGAATCTCGTAGCGTTCGATCCAGGTGCGATACACGCCGGCAGGTACGGCGTTCTCGGCACGGCAAGCCCGCGCGCAGGCGCCGCAGCCGATGCATTTGGTCGTATCGACGAGGTACACCCAGCGATGCCGCGACCAGTCGTAGGCTGGTGCCGACAACTCGCTCGCCGCCGCGTCGTCGCGCAGGATGACGCCGAAGGCCACCGCGATGGCGGCGTAGCCACCCAGGGCGGCAGCCTCACGGAGGAACTCGCGACGGCTCTTCGCTCGCGAGCCGCGCAAGTCGGCGAGGGCGGGATCGATGGTCTGCGTCATGGCGTCTCCTTACGGGTCATCGAATCGTCACAGCGGTGCGTGCGGGTCGTGGCAGTCGAAACAGACGTCGGGCGTGAACTCGGCATCCTGCTCCTGCAAGTGCTCGCGCGGCTGGATCTGGGGAAACGTCGCCGGCCGAGCCTCGAGCCGGCGGTGACAGCCGAGGCAGAGATCGGCGCTGCGGCGGATCGGCATGTCGGCGACCCTGGCACCGCCGGCGACATGGACGGCGAGCGGTGCGTGGCACGACTCGCAGTGCACGCTGTGATGTCCGCCCGCGGCGTGCGTGGCGAACTGATCGGCGTGGCATTCCTGACACGACGTGTCGCCTCCGTGGCGCACGGGCAACGCGCGGAACTCCGCCACGCTGGCGCCGCGATAGTGTCCGTACTGGCCGAAGGTGTCCGGAACGAAGAACGACCGCCCGAGCAGGAGGGCCACCACGAGGACCAGCAACGCGATGAACGCGCGCAAGATGTGCTTGGCGTGAAAGAGAGGACTGCGACTATCCATGCCTTACGTCCTTGCGACGATGGTCAGTACCGATCCGGGATAGCGACTCCCGGGACACGAGCCACGCGAGAAACGAGGGTGGTCGCGGCCGGGCCGGCGGCGGTGGCGGCAGTTCCTCGCGGCGGGCGAGCCAGCGCAGAAGCCCGGGATCGCGATGCGGCGCCGCCGGTGGTGGCGTGGCCAGGGTCGCGCGGGAGAAAAGCCAGGTGACGAAGGCGGGGATGCGCCCGGCGCGAGAGCGCGGTGCGGTGTCGCTGGTATGAGGTCTGCGGGACATGCGACCTCCTCGGCCTGGGTTGGGCGAGAAAACCTATTATATCCCTATGAAATCCCACCTGTCCACGAAAGTCTTTGCTGTTGATTTTCAATAACCGGACTCTGGCACACCGCTGCCCCTGTTTGCTCGATCCCTCGCGGTTCACCATATTTCGGGGGCCGCGGGGTCTGGGTCGACTCCTCGCGGACGGCGGCCTCTCGCCCCGGCGTATCATCCGGACGGTATGCTCCGATGCTGAACAAGCTGATCGTCACCTGCTTGCCGCTGGTTCCCCGGTCGATCGTCCGGCGCGTGTCGCGGCGCTACATCGCGGGCGATGTGCTGCAGGACGCCATCGACACCACCATGCGCCTCAACCGCGAGGAAGGCGCCTGGACCACGATAGACGTGCTCGGGGAGTTCGTGGAGGACCGTGGCCGCGCGCTGCACGAGAAAGGCTCCAGCCGAGGCGTGCTCGAGGCGATCAGCGGACACGACCTGACGAACGTGGCGGGGCTGTCCCTGAAGCCCACCAGCCTCGGCCTGGGGCTGGACTTCGATTTCGGCTACGGCAACATCCGCGAGCTGGTGACCCGGGCGCGCGATTCCGGCATCTTCGTGTGCATCGACATGGAGAACAGCCCACACACCGACGCCACTCTGCGCCTCTACCGCAAGCTGCGCGACGAGGGCTTCACGAACGTGGGCACCGTGATCCAGGCCATGCTGCGTCGGAGCGAGAAGGACATCCTCTCGCTGCGTGACTACCAGCCGACCATCCGCCTCTGCAAGGGCATCTACCGCGAGAGCAGGGACGTGGCCTTCACCGACCGCGAGGAGGTGCGTGGCAACTACAAACGGCTGCTGCGCCTCATGCTCGACAGCGGCATGTACCCGGCCATCGCCACCCATGACGACCCGCTCATCGCCGACGCGCGCGCCGTCATCGCGGAGCGCAACCTGCGACCTGACCAGTACGAGTTCCAGATGCTGCTGGGCGTGAAGGAGTCGACCCGCCGCCAGATCCTGCAGGATGGCCACCACCTGCGCGTGTACGTGCCCTTCGGCGAGGACTGGTACGGGTATTCCACGCGGCGTCTCAAGGAAAACCCGGCGATGGCCGGCATGATCGCCAAGGCGGTGCTGCTGCGTCAGTGATGGAGGTCAGCGACCGTACCCGAGCCGCTCGGCCAGCGTGGCGGGCAGCTCGGCGGCGAGGATCTTCGACTGCGTCAGCGCCACCTCGTAGTTGACGCGATACAGCTCCACGCAACCCTTCTCCTGATCGTAGAGACCGAACGATGCGCGCGGGTCGCCGTCTCGCGGCTGGCCCACGCTGCCCACGTTCATCAGGTAGCGCGCGTCCGGATCGATAAGCACGGGATCGGTGGCGGAGAAGGGGATGCGCCCCACGTCGCTCTGCACGGCGATCGGCTGGTGTGTGTGTCCGAAGAAGCACAGCGGTGTCGACAGGGCCTCGAGGGCGCGGTCGGCATCGGTCTGGCTCGAGATGTAGTTCCACGCGCCAGGGTCCACCGGCGAGTCGTGCACGAACGTGATGGCGTCATCGAGCTGGGCCGATAGCGGCAACTCGCGCAGCCAGGCCAGCTGGTCGGCCGAGAGCGCCTGGCGGGTCCATTCGACGGCCACCACGGCGCGGCGGGTGGTGAAGGGGTCCACACGGCCGGTGCCTACCATCTCGTCGTGGTTGCCGCGGATCACCGTGAACGGATCGAGGGCGCGGATGCGGTCGATACACGCGCCGGGGTCGGCGCCGTAGCCCACCACATCGCCGAGGCACACGAAGCGATCGACTCCGAGCGACGTGGCGCGATGCACCACGGCCTCGAGCGCCTCCAGATTTGCATGGACGTCCGAGAAAATGGCGAGGCGCATGCCGTTCCTTATTGTCGCGGTGTCCAGGTGACCTTTTTCTTGCCGCGCAGGAACTGCACGAAGGCCACGGCTGACGCGAGATTGATCACGCAAAGATAGTACGCAAGAGTGACGACCGCAGGCCTCGTCCCTCGTCGCAGCACGTGGCCGTACCAGGCCAGTCCGTAGAAGATAAGCTGGGCCGCGAGCATGGCCGCCCAGAAATTGCTCCCGCGGCCGAAATAGAGGGCCGTGTTCACCACGAAGGCACCGAGTTGAAAGAACGGTCCCAGGTAGCGTAACAGCTTGTGCGACCACAGTTGCCAGGCGAAGACGCCGTAGCGCAGGGGGTTGAGCAGGGCCGCCTTGTCCTTCAGGGCCCACCAGGCGCGCAGGGAGACGCGCACCCGCATGCGGAACTCGTCGCCAGTGTCGCTGAGCGCGTCCTCGTAGAGGAGGGCGCGCGGTTCGTACACCACGCGCCAGCCCCGCTCGCGCACGGTGAGCGGTTGCACGAAGTCGGGGAGCTGGTCGGCCCGCATCGGCGTGTAGATGTCCCGGCGCATGGCGTCCACGCCACCATCCACGCCCACGATGGAGCCGAGATCGGTCTCCCAGTCGCGCAGCAGGTTCTCGTAGCGCATGTAGGCCGAGCAGCCCTCGCCGGTGAGCGAGCCGTCCGGCGCCTTGTAGACCATGCGCCCGGTGACGTAACCCACGGACGCGTCGCCCAGGGGTTGCACGAGCTGCCGGACGGTATCGGGGGCGTAAAGGCTGTTCGCGTCGCTGAAAACGATGACCTCGCCCGTGGCCTGCGGCATGATCAGATTGAGTCCGCTGGTCTTGCCCTGGCGCGGCTCCTGTCTTACGAGGGCGACGCGCGGATCGCCGAGGCCGCGGACGATGTCGTCGGTACCGTCATCGCTGCCGTCGCTCACCACGATCACGTCGAGCCGGTCGGCCGGGTAGTCCTGCTCCAGCTTGTTGCGCACCGTGCCCGCGATGTGGCGCGCCTCGTTGAACGCGGCGATGAGCACCGTCACCGTGGGTGTGTAGGCGCCGTCCGGAGGATAGGCGATGCGCCGGCGCAGGAGTCCGCCGAGGACGCGGGCTAGCACGGGATAGCCGGCGTAGATGTACGCCAGGAGCAGGAGACAGAGCCAGAACAGTGTGACCATGGATGGGTGCCTCAACCGAAGAACAGGTAGCTCACCAGGATGGCCGCGATCATGCCGGCGACATCGGCCGCGAGACCACAGGCCACCGCGTATCGCGTACGCCGGATGCCGACGCTTCCGAAATACACGGCCAGGACGTAGAAGGTGGTTTCCGTGCTGCCCTGCATCACGCTCACGAGGCGGCCGGCGAAGCTGTCGGGGCCGAACGTCTGCATCGTGTCGATCATGAGCCCGCGCGCCCCGCTGCCCGAGAGCGGCTTCATGAGCGCCGTGGGCAGCCCGTCGACCCAGCGCGTGTCGCCGCCGAGGGCGTGCACGCCGGCGCGCACGCCGTCCAGGAGCAGGTCGAGCGCGCCGCTGGCCCGGAACACGCCGATCGCCACCAGCATCGCCACCAGGTAGGGGATGATCGTGATGGCCGTCTCGAATCCCTGCTTGGCGCCCTCGACGAAGGCCTCGTACACGTTCACCCTCTGGCGGATCGCCAGGAGCAGGAAGACCGTGATGAGCGTGAAGATGAGCGCGTTGGCCAGCACGGCCGACTGCGCTGCCACCTGGTTCTGCGGCAGCCGTGCGAACCAGGCCACCAGTCCCGCCACCACCGCCGCGGCGCCGCCCAGATAGGCGATCACGACCGGATCGTGGAGCTTCAGCTTCTGCACGAGCGCCGTCGTGATCAGGCCCACCAGCGTGCTGCAGAAGGTGGCGATGAGGATGGGCAGGAACACGTCGGTGGGATCGGCGGCGCCCATCTGCGCGCGGTAGGTGAAGATCGTGACCGGCACGACCGTCACGGCCGACGTGTTGATCACCAGGAAGAGGATCTGCGCGTCGCTCGCGGTGTCAGGCGTGCGGTTGAGGGTCTGCAACTCCTTCATCGCCGCCAGGCCGAGGGGCGTGGCGGCGTTGTCGAGCCCCAGCATGTTGGCGGCCAGGTTCATGATCATGGCGCCCTCGGCAGGGTGACCGGCCGGCACGCCCGGGAACAGCCGGCGCATCAGGGGGGCGAAGGCCCGCGCCAGCAGGTCCACGGCGCCGCCCTTCTCGCCAATGCGCATCAGCCCCAGCCACAGGCACATGACGCCGGTGAGCCCCAGGGCGATCTCGAAGGCGGTCTTCGCCGTGTCGAAGGTGCTGCCGACAATCGTCTGCCACACCTCGGCGTGGCCCAGGACGAGCGACTGCACGCAGGCCACGGCGAAGGCGGCCAGGAAGAAGAAGGCCCAGATCCGGTTCAGCATGGTGCCAGGATAGGGACGCGGCGGCGGCGTGTCATGGAGAATTCTCGCCCGAGGACCAAACCTGGGCGCCCTCGCGGACGTCTAATGTCCATGATGTCGCCGTGATCGATCCTCGAACCCCCGGAGGTCGTCCCATGCTCCCGCGCCGGATCCCTCGCATCTCGACCTTGATCCTGTGCCTGATCCTCGCCACGCCCGCGCTCGCCTTCGATCTCGGCAAGCACTTCGGCCGCGGCGAGAAGGGCAACGGCACCATGAAGACGGTGACGTTCGACGTGGCCGATTGCCATGCCGTGCGGCTGGAGTGCGGACTCGACATCGATATCTCGTTCGGCGACCACCAGAAGGTGGCGCTGACGGTGGATGAGAACCTCGTCGACAACTATGAGGTCGTGGCCGACGGCGGTACGCTCGTGATCGACGCCAGGGACAACCCCCGCCCCGGCAAGCACGCGAAGCTCGCGCTCACGCTGACGTCGCTGTCCTCGCTCGCCATCACCGGCGCCGGCGATGTGACGGTCGCCGGTTTCGCCGGCGAATCGCTGGAGATCGACGTGTCAGGGGCCGGCGATCTGACGCTGGACGGCCACGCGAACACCCTCGCCGTCGATGTGTCCGGTGCCGGCGACATCGACGCCCGCGACCTGGAGGCGAGGTCGGTGACGCTGACGCTCAACGGTGCGGGCGATGCCCAGGTGTACGCCAGCGAGGCGGCCGACGTCACGGTGAACGGGGTGGGCGACGTCGAGGTGTATGGCAACCCCGCGCAGTTCACCAAGGCCGTCCACGGCGTGGGCGACATCGAACGGAAATAGCCGTTGCCCGCGCCCGGTGCTATCGTCCCCGCGAGGAGGATCGCCGTGCACGAGGTCTGGCAAGGTACCCTGCGAAAGATGCGCGCCGTCCCCGGCGACGACGGTGCGCCGGCCCGCTACGCGCTCGCCGACGGGTTCTGGAATCCGCAGGAACGCGTCGACGATCTGCCCATGAACGATCGGCTGGGCGCGCCGCTGGAGATCCGTTTCACGGGTAAGATCGCCTGTACCTACTGCGGACGCGCCACGAAGAAGACCTTCGGCGAGGGTTTCTGCTACCCGTGTTTCCTGGCGCGCGCTGAGGCCGACCAGTGTATCGTGCGGCCCGAGCTGTGCCACTACCACGTGCCCGACGATCCCTGCCGCGACGACGCCTTCGCGCAGAGCCACTGTTTCCAGCCCCACGTGCTCTACGCCTCGCTCACCTCGGCGCCGAAGGTGGGCATCACGCGGCGCGCGAATGTCCCCACGCGCTGGCTCGACCAGGGAGCCACGGCGGCGATCGCGCTGGCCGAGCTGCCGGATCGCCGCAGCGTGGGGCTCGTGGAAGCGCGCCTGCGCGACGAGGTGGGGCTGCAGGACCGCACGCACTGGACGCGCCTGCTGAAGAATGCCGAGGGTGAGGGCGATCTCGCGGCGTTCGCCGCCGGCATCGTCGACCGTCTCGCCGCCTGGGATATCGCCGGAGTGTTGCCGGCCAGCGATCGCGTCGTGCGTCGCTTCGCCTATCCCGTCCTCGTCTATCCCACCAAGGTGACCAGCTTCAACCTCGACAAGGACCCCCTCGCGGGCGGCGCGCTGCAGGGCATCAAGGGGCAGTATCTCATCTTCGCCGGCGGCGTGATCAATCTGCGCAAGTACACCGGGTACCAGGTCGTGGTCTCCGCGTAACGAGCATCGCGTCGCGCGTCTCCATGCCGCGACATCGTGCGTCGGCGCGTCATGCGGCGTTGTCGGCGCCGCGGTGCGTGGGCGCCCCGATCGCCGGATCCGTGGCGCCAGGCGCGGTGGCGGGCCGTGGCCCGGCGTTTGCGAGACGGGAGTCGGCGGGCCAGGAGGGTCCCCACTCACGCGAACAAGGAGGTCACGATGAACGAATCCACGCTGCGTCCGGCCGATGTCGACCTGCAATCCCTCGGCATCCAGGAGCTGCATGAGCGGCTCGAGTTCAGTCCCCTGTTGACCGGCGGTGTCGATGCGGCGCAGAACACGACGTGCTGCACGTGCAAGATCGGCCCGTACGACCCGACCAACGAGCCCTGGGATCCCTTCTACAATGCGTAGTCGGCCGTCTGGTGCGGAGCGCTGGGCCCTGTGGACCCTGCAGGCTCTCGTGCCCGAGGCCGACCCGGCGGCGCTGCACGCTCTACGGGCGCGGCAGCGCCGCTACCAGGCTCTCGAGTTCGAGGCGATGCGGCAGATCCAGGACGGCAACCTGGGCTTGCTGCAACCCGGTCGCCAGGTTCTCGCCGCGCATCCCGAACTGCGCACTGGTCTCGTGCTCACGTTGCACCAGGGACCGTATCAACTCGTGCTCGAGCCCTTCGCGGCGGCGGGTGATACGTTGACGGTGCTCATCAACGCGGCGGCGCGGGAGGCTCTGCAACCGCAGGCCGAGCAACTCGGCCGACGCCTCGACCACACGGGCGCGATCGTGTGGGCGACGCTCGGTGATCCGGCGTGTATGCGCCAGATCGTGCGGGCGTTGCGCGCTGGCACGCCGGTGGTGGTCTTCGCCGACGGCAACCAGGGTGAGGGCGGGCACGCGGCCACACGCGCGCGGGGGCGGCCCTACCACCTGCCGGGCCGCGAGATCCGCCTGCGCGACGGACTGGGACGTCTCGCCTGCCGTCTCGGCTGCCCCGTCCACCCGGTGGCCGTGCGCTGGACGGACGATGGCGGTGTGGCCTGGCACCTCGGGTCCACGCAGCGCTGGTCGCGGGCGGATGACCCGGGGCAGGTGGCTGCCCTCATGATGGACTGGGCGGTGCACGAGATCACCGTGGCGCCGGAGCAGTGGACGTACTGGGATATGATCGGCCTGTCGGCGGCGGCATTCAGCCCGCAGCGCGACCGCACGCTCGCTGTACCGGTGGCCCTGCGCGACGACTACGCCCGCGCCTTCAGGATCTGCACGCAACGGGCGCCGGGATCCGTGCGCCTTGCTCTGGAGCACGCGGTGGAGGTGTGGCCGGGAGACGTGCTCGTCGATACCACCGACGACCGCTTCTATCCCGCGTCCGGCCTGCAGGACGAAGACCTCGCCATGCTGCGGTCAGGCCAGCCCTCGCTGCGCGCCCTCGCCGATGCCCAGGGCGAGGCCTGGCTGCAGACCCATGGTTTGCGACTCTGCCTCCTCGGCCTGGCGCGGCTGGTCTGGCAGTCGGCGCGGAGCCCGGCGACCGGTGGCTGAGTTCCGTGTGATCACTGGTCGCGGCGATCGCTGGCTCGTGCGCGACGGCGGCCGGCTGTTCGTCGTGCCCGGTGCGCTGGCGCGGGAGCTGCAGGAACCGGGAGGCCGTGCGCGCTGGCGGCAGCTCGCACCGCCGCCCCGCGCCGACGCGCGTAGTCGTCGCGACGCCCTCTGGTTGCGCGTCTGCCTGCTGCCGGCTCGCTGGGCCGACGCCCTCGCGCGCCTGCTCGCGCCGCTCGCCTGTACGCGGGCCCTCGTGGTGCTCGTGGTCGTCGGAGTCGGTGGCCTCGTCGGCGCCGCGGTCGCGGGGCGGCCCGCTTCCGGTGCGATCACGGCCGACGAGCGCGTGGCCGGGCTCGTGCTGTTCATCGTCACCGCCCTCGTCCACGAGCTGGGCCATGCCGCGGCGCTGCGCCACGAGGGCTTGCCGGCTGGACGCGTGGGCGCCGGACTGCTCTGGATCCTGCCCGTGCTCTACTGCGACGTCACCGCGAGCGGATTGCTCCCTCGTCCGGGACGGGTACGCGTGGATGTGGCCGGCATGGTGTTCCAGGTCGCCGCCGCCGGTGTGCTGGCGAGCGGCGCGGTGGTCTCGGGGCACGTTGCACCGTGGCTGGGCGCCACGGGCGCCGTGATCGCGGTGATGTGGAGCGCCACGCCGTTGCTGCGGGCCGACGGCCACTGGTTGCTGCTCGACCTGCTCGGTCTCGACGACCTTGCGGCATCGCCGCCGCGCGGCTGGTGTGTCCGCCACCGCCGACTCCTCGCCGTACTCGCGATCTGGCGCGTGGCCACGATCCTGGCGCTGACGACCGCGATCGTCTGGCTGCCGTGGCGCGTGTTGCGTCTCGCGGCACGGCTGGGCGCGCCAGGTTGGTCGGCCGGTATCCGCGTGGTCCTCTGGTCGGGACTCGCGGCGCTGTTCGGGCTCGGAGCCTGGCGCGCCGGCAAGCGTATCCTCGGGCTCCTGCGAGCCCTGTTCCGCGACGGGCGCTACTAGACGAGCGTGGCTAGGCAGGCCCGCCATCGTACGCTATCCTGTCATATGAACAGGAGCGTGGATACGTGGCGCCACGAGACGATCGTGATTTTCCGGGCGACGAGCCCGAGCCCCTGCCCATCGACGGCGTGCTCGACCTGCACGCCTTCGCCCCGCAGGACACGCGCGACCTCGTGAGCGACTACCTGGAGGAGTGTCGTGCGCGGGGAATCCTGAGCGTACGCATCATCCACGGCAAGGGCATCGGGGTGCAGCGCGAGATCGTGCAGAACCTGCTGCGGCGCCATGTCGACGTGGTGAGCTTCGGCCATCCCGGTGATGAGGGATCCTGGGGCGCCACCGTGGTGGAACTGCGGCCGCCGGACGCCGGAGGCGGGCATGGTTAGCAAGCGCGGCCGTCGATCGATACGCTACGACGCGCACGTGGAGCCGCCCCGTGAGCGCACGCACGCGCCCGATCGGCCGCCGGAGATCCTGCTGCGACGCGTGTGTTTCGAGGATGCGCTGCAGCGCCTCGAGTTCCAGCTCCGCGCATTTCTGCGTCAGGGCCGGCGCGAGGTGGTCGTGGTGCACGGCAAGGGACAGAACTCGCCCGGCGGGCAGGGCGTGCTGGGGCCCGCCGTGCGGCAGTGGTGCGACCATCACGGCGAGATCGTGTCGAGCTGGCACGAGGCTCCGCTGAAGTGGGGCGGCAGCGGCGCGATCGTCGTGCAACTCAACGTGTAGGACGGGTCATGACGACATCCTCGACACACCCGGGCCGCGCGGCCGGCCGGACCGCGCTCGTCACCGGTGCCGCGCGCCGCGTGGGCCGACACCTCGCGCTCGCCCTCGCCCGCGAGGGCGCGCGGGTCGTGGTGCACTACCGCAGCAGCGAGGACGAGGCGGTGTCGCTCGCCACGGAGATCCGCGATGGTGGCGGCGAGGCGTTTCTCGTGCGCGGCGACCTCGCCGATCCCGCGCTGGCGGCGGGGCTGGTGGCCCAGGCCGCCGCCGCCGCGGGGCCGCTCGACGTGCTCGTCAACAATGCCTCGATCTTCGCTCCGGGCGATGCGCTCACCACCGGCCTCGCGGAGTGGCGGATCAACCTCGCCGTCAATGCCACCGCACCCTTCCTGCTGAGTCAGGCCTTCGCCGGGCAGCTTCCGCACGGTCGCGACGGTGTGATCGTGAATCTCAACGACTGGCGCGCCGGCCGGCCCGGTCCCGACCACTTCGCGTACACGATCAGCAAGGTGGCGCTGCACGGGCTCACGCAGAGTCTCGCGCAGGCCCTCGGCCCGCACGGCGTGCGCGTGTGCGAGCTGGCGCTGGGCGCGGTGCTGCCGCCCGAGGGAAGCGAGGAGGGCTACCTGCACACGCTGCGCGAGGAGATTCCCACGCGGCGATTCCCGCCGCTCGACGATGTGGCCGCGGCGTTGCTGAGCGTGCTCGCGAACCGCTCGCTCAACGGACTCACGATTCCCGTCGATGGCGGCCGACACCTCGTCTGATCGCCGAAAGGACGCGTCATGACCCCGCGCGACCTCCCCGACCTCGACCGCATCGAGATCAAGGACCTGCTGCTGCGTGGCATCGTCGGCATCAATCCCGAGGAGCGCGAGAAGAAGCAGGACATCCTCGTGAATCTCGTGCTGCATGTCGATACGCGTGCGGCCGGCGTCAGCGACGCCCTCCATGACGCCGTGAACTACCGCTCGGTGACGAAGGCCGTCATCGCGCTCGTGGAGAGCAGCAGCTACTACACCGTCGAGAAGCTGGCCGCCGACATCGCGCGCCTCGCGCTGGGTGAGCACGGAGTGCCCGCGGTGACGGTGACGGTGGAGAAGCCCGGCGCGCTGCGCTTCGCGCGCTCGGTGGGCGTGACGATCACCCGCCATCGAGACGATCGCGATCGATGACGCACCGCGCCTACCTGCTGCTGGGCTCGAACATCGCACCGCGGCGCCACATCGCCGCCGCGCTGGCGGCTCTGCGCGCGCACGGACTCGTGAAGGTATCGCCCGTGTACGAGACCGCGCCCGAGGGGACCACGCGCGGCGGGCCATTCCTCAACGCGGCCGTGGCTCTCGACACCACGCTCGACCCGTCGGCACTGAAGCGCGACGTGTGCGCCGTCATCGAGCGGCGGCTCGGTCGCGAACGCGACCCGCACGACCGCAACGCTCCCCGCACCATCGACCTCGACCTCGTGCTGTGGGACACCGCCGCCATCCTCGTGGACGGTGCGCCGGTGCCCGATCCCGACATCCTGACCCGCCTCCACGTGGCGCGGCCCCTCGCTGAACTGGCGCCCGATCTGGTGCATCCGACCGACGGCCGCACGCTCCTGGCCATCGCCGCCGACCTCGACCGTGCGACGCCGCCGGAGCGCCGTCCCCGGCTTGTGTCCGACGAAGGTTGAGCCGGAGCGGCCCGCGCATTACTGTCGCGTGGAGGAGGTCCGCAATGGCCGAGCTACGCAAGCGTCTCATCGTGGTGGGCGACCGCATCCTCGTGCGGCCCGAGTCGGGCGAGGAACGCACCGGCGCCGGACTCTATCTGCCCCAGACGGCCGTGAGCGCTCGCCAGGCCCAGGGGGGCTGGGTCGCGGAGGTGGGCCCGGGCGTGCCGATCCCGCAGCCGGCCGATCCCGACGCCGACCTCTTCGGTCGCGAGTCGCAACCGCACTACATGCCGTTGCAGGCTCAGGAGGGCGACTACGTCCTGTTCCTGAAGAAAGCCGCCGTGGAGATCACCTTCGAGAAGCAGGCCTATCTCATCGTTCCCAATGCCGCGATCCTCGTACTCGTGCGGCAGGAGCTGGACACGAGTGGGTCCGGGCTGGGTGACGATCCCGGGCCGTAGTCCTCGCCTCGCCGCTCGGCGGTTTTATTGCGCCGTTGGAGGCATTTTGTGGTAATGTCCCGGGGTCCGTGACGTACCATGTCTCATACACCTCGGGGGAGGTCTATGCTATGAAATCCATATTTCTATGCCTGATGGTCGTGAGCCTGCTCGCCTGTGGTGGCGCGTTCGCCGTCACCGACCAGGGTGCCAACAGCCTCGGCGTCTACTTGGCTCCCGACTGCGAGACCAACTGTGGCGACGTCGTGTCCGGCGTGCCGTTCTCGCTCTACTTCATGCTCGCCAATCCTACCCAGGACTCGATGGCGGGGTTCGAGTTCAGCTATTATTACGATCCCGAGCCTGCTTCGCCGCCCTTCGTCCTGGACGCGGAGCTGCCGCCCAACGCACTCAACATCGGGGACAACAGTAATTTCATCGTCGGGCTGGGCACGCCGCTCGTACTGGACGGGGATTGCAATCTCCTCGTGACGCTCACCGTGCTGGCGACCGTTGTCCCCGAGGATGGGACCTGCATCATGGTCGGCCCCGCGAGCCCGTCATCGATCTCCGGGGCGCCGGTCTACGACGACGGCCAGGATTTCAGCATCCTCGTGCCGATGACGTTTTCCACGTACGATCCCGACAACGGGTGGGACACCGATCCCGACGGTTTCATCTGCGCGGCCACGTTCGGGTGTCCGGGGCCGGTGGCCACTGAACCACAGACCTTCGGCAACGTGAAGTCGCTCTTCAAATAGATCGCGGCGCCAGCGATATGGCACGCACCTCAATCGGGAGGCCTCGCCGGGTCTCCCAATTGCATTGGCGAACCCTTTATCCATCGCGGCGTGGCGGTTGTATTCGATCCGGACATCGTATAGTCTGGATAGGAGTTGTCCATTCCAGTGCAAGCGGGGATGAGATGCCACGATCGATCACGTATTCGCTGATCGCCGTCGCTGTCTTGCTCGCCAGTACCGTGCGGGCGGAACCCGAGCTGGGTGCTCGCGCGCGCGATGTGGCCGCGAGTCTCTCCCCTACCGTACCGTCCGGATTCTACGTGGAGGACGTGGCGCCGGGAGCCACTTTCGCCTTGCCGACGGCCATCGCGTTCACTCCGGACGGGCGGATCCTCGTGGCCGAGAAGGCCGGACGCGTGTTCGTGATCGAGAACGGCGAGAAGCTGTCGACGCCGTTCATCGATCTGTCCGACGAGGTGCTCAACCACTGGGATCGCGGATTGCTCGGCCTCGCCGTCGATCCGGACTTCGCCAGCAACGGCTACGTGTACATGCTCTACACCGTCGACTGGGACGGATCGGGCGACTACGAGCGCACCGACGTCTTCGGTCGGCTCGTACGCTACACCGCCGGCGACGCCGATCCCGACGTGGCCGACCCTGCCTCGCGCCTCGTGCTCATCGGTCCCGAGTTCAGCCAGGGCATACCGGCCTGCTATTACTCGCATGCGCCTGGCTCACTACGCTTCGGCAGCGACGGCACGCTCCTCGTCGGTACCGGCGACTCCGCCAACTTCGACGTGGCCGACGGCGGTGGGCTCTACCCCGACTGTTTCGGTGACGGACGGATCAGCGAGGACCAGGACATCGGTGCGTTCCGCGCGCAGTATCTCGGTAGCCTCGGTGGCAAGATCCTGCGGATCGATCCGGCCACCGGGCAGGGGCTCCCCTCGAACCCGTACTTCGACGGCGATCCCGACGCGATCCAGTCGAAGGTGTGGCTGCGCGGCCTGCGCAATCCATTCCGCTTCGGGATCCGGCCCGGAGGCAGCACCGATCCTGTCGACGGCGAACCCGGCGAGATCTTCATCGGTGACGTGGGCTGGGGAACGTGGGAGGAGCTCGATGTCGCCGCGACCGGCGGTCTGAACTACGGCTGGCCGTGTTACGAGGGTACCCACAACAACTCGCCCTACCAGGCGCTCGATCCGCCTCACGGCGGCTGCAACGGCATCGGCGAGGTGACGTGGCCTCAGTATTACTTCCACCACTGGTTGCCGGACGCTTCCCATCCGCAAGGCCTCGCAGGCAACACCATCGTCGGTGGTGAGTTGTACGAAGGCACGCGGTATCCCGTGACCTATCGTGGCCGCGTCTTCTACGGAGACTATTCGGCGCAGTGGCTGGCGACGGCGGCGGTGGATTCGAACGGAAACCTGGCGGACCAGCAGGTGTTTTCGCTCAATCTCGGCGCGGCCGTCGATATCCGTTACGATCCGTTGACGGAGTTCATGTACTATGCGGACATCGAGCTGGGTCGGATCCGACGGATCCGCAATGTGGACGAGGACGCGCCGCCCGTGGTCGCGGTGTCGGCCGTGCCCACCGAGGGGTACGCGCCACTCGGCGTGCAGTTCAGCGGCAGCGCCTCGTATGATCCGCTCGAAGGCCCTCTGCTCTTCAGCTGGGACCTCGGCAACGGAGAGACATCGACGGAAGCCGATCCGTACACGGTCTACACGGAGAATGACATCCGTACCGCGATGCTGACCGTGACGAACGAGCACTCGCGAACCGCCTCCCAGTCGGTCACCATCCATGTCGGAGATACCTCGCCGGTCGCGACGATCGTGGCGCCGGCGGATGGACGCGGCGTGGTGGTCGGCGACCAGGTTGTCCTGCTCGGTTCCGGGACCGATGCCGAGCAGTCGCCGTCGGAGCTGACGTACCACTGGGATGTCGTGCAGCGCCACAATGACCACCAGCACCCGCCGCTGTTCGAGGCGGACGGTCCGGTCGCCCTCTTCACCGTGCCTGCGCACGGGCTCCTGTCCGAGGTGACCTTTCTGACCGTCCATCTCACCGTGAGCGATCCCGAAGGGCTGCAGGACGTGGCCGCCAGCAACCTGTGGATCGAGAGGCCCGCGGAGGCCGACATCACCGGGAACGGAACACCGATCGCCCTCGTCACCGCGCCGGTCGGCGTGGGCAACCCCGATATCGAGGTCATTCGTGACGGCGTACAGCCTCCGGCCGGAAGCACCGATCCCTCGCAACAGTACGACACGGATTCCGGCCAGCCGAAATCTCTCGACTGGATCGGCTACGCCTTCGACGAGAACCATTATTTCGCACGCCTCCTTTTCCAGGAGGGCATGCACTTCCCGGGCGGCGGCTGGTTCGATTCCCTCGCGGTGCAGGTGCGGACCGACGGCACCTGGCATCCCGTGTCGTACCTGCACGCGCTGCCGGAATACCGGGCCGCGGCCGACAGCAACTACAACACGCACGTGATGCTCTTCGGCGGCGTGCTCGGCGACGCGATCCGCCTGAGCGGCGATCCCGGCGGCACCGGCGATTTCATCTCCGTGGGCGAGCTGCGGGTTTACGAGGTGCCATACGCCGAGTTCACGGCGACGCCGCGCGCGGGCGAGAGCCCGCTGGCCGTGGACTTCACGGATCTGACGGACGTCGACGGCGCGTCCACGGTGCTGTGGGACTTCGGCGATGGCAGCCAGAGCACGGAACGCGACCCGCGCCACGTCTACACGCAACCTGGTATCTACGATGTCTCGCTGCTCGTGGACAGCACCGCCGGACTGTTGCAGACGCAGAAGCCGGCGTACGTGCTTGTCGACGTGGTCGCGTACGGCTTCGCCGATTTCAACGATGCCGACGTTCTCACCTTGAACGGTGCCGCGGCAGTCGTCGACTCCGTGTTGCGCCTGACTCCCGATGCGATGGACATGGGCAGCTCGGCCTATCTCACGCAACCCGTGCCGATCGACTCGCTCACCGAGCTGCATACCCATTTCCAGTTCCGGATCCACGGCGCGCAGCCCATCGGTGCCGACGGCATGGTGTTTGCCATCCAGGCGGCCGGTCCCGATGCACTCGGTGACCAGGGTGGAGGACTCGGCTACAGCGGTGTGACGCCGAGTGTCGCCGTCGAGCTGGATATCTACCCGAATGCGGGCGATCCCAACGCCAACCACGTGGGGTTCGATATCGACGGCGTGGTGCAACCCAGCGTTGCCACGACCAACCCCGATTTCGCGCTCGATGATGGGCAGTCGCATGGTGTCTGGGTGGACTACGATGCCAGCACGCGCGACTTTGTCATCTCCGTCGGCGCCGATCCCGTGACCAAGCCGGCCGATCCCGTTTTGGTGATTCCTGGGATCGACCTCGCCGAGAAGCTGGGATCGCTGGCGTACTTCGGCTTCGGCGCCGGCACCGGCGGTTACAGTCGAGCCCATGACGTGGAGAACTGGAACCTGGAGGTGCTGACGAGCGGAGCCGGCGCGCCATCTGCCGGCGATCCCGGGATCACCGCGTTCTCCCCCGCAACCGGTCTCGCCGGCACCAGCGTTTTGCTCACGGGGGCGGCCCTGGACAGCGCCGCCGCTGTCACGTTCGGTGGCGACGTGGCTGCGTACTTCACCGTCGTCTCCAGCAGCCAGCTCCTGGCTGATGTCCCGCTGGGCGCCGTGTCCGGCCCCATCGTCGTCCACACGCCACAGGGCGACGCGGCCAGTGCCACCGATTTCATCGTCACGGATACCCAGCGGTTCGCGCTGGTGTATCCCGACTTCGCGCAGGCATCGAACCTCCAGGTCAACGACGCCGCAGCGATCGCGGCGCCGGTCCTGCGTCTGACGGACGACGTGCCGGCGCAGGTGGGGTCGGCGTTCTACGCCCCCGGCCTCCCGACACCGCCGGGCACGTCGTTTTCCACTGCCATCCGGTTCCGGATCCAGGGGGCGGCTCCGGAGGGGGCGGAGGGGTTCGCCTTCGTGGTCCAGGGATCGGGTCCGACGGCCGAGGGCGCCGGAGGCGGGGGCCTCGGCTACAGCGGGCTGAGCGCCTCGGTGGCCGTGGAGATCGATCTCGTGGCGCAGCCGGGCGAACCGGCGGCGCCGCATGTGGCGTTGCACGTCGGGGGCGACCCGCTGACACCCCTGGCCGCGGCGCCTCTCGCGTTCATGCCCGACGACGGCGCGGCGCACGGCCTGTGGATCGAGGCCGATCCGGTGACGCAGAACGTCGCCGTGTATGTGAGCGAGGACCCGCAGACCAGACCATCGCAACCGACCCTGATGGCGTCGGTGGGCGGCCTCTTCAATATCATCGGCGCGACCGCGTGGTTCGGGTTCACCGGAGCCACCGGCGAGGATGCGAGCCGCATCCAGGACATCGAAGCCTGGACCCTCGGCGTGCACGCGCCCCAGGATGCCACGCCGGTGCCGGCCGACGACGCCGTGCCGCGCGCCTTCGCGCTCACCCGGGTGTACCCCAACCCCTTCAACCCGCAGGTGACCATCGAGTACGCCGTACCCCACCGCGCGACGGCGCGGCTGCGCATCTACGGCGTCGACGGCCGCCGCATCCGCACCCTCGTCGACGGCCCCGTCACTGCCGGCCTGCACACCGCCCCCTGGAACGGCACCGACGACGCCGGCCGCGGCGTGAGCGCGGGCGTGTATCTCGTGCGCTTCGAGGCGGAGGGGACGGTGCGGGCGCGGAAGATCGTGTTGTTGAAATGAGGCGGCAGGGCCGTCCGATGGGGCCGGTCTTCCCGGCCGAGGTTCGACAGGATGGCGAAGACTTTCGAGCCCAGGCACAAGAAGCCCGGCTACCACGCGGGTAGCCGGGCTCATGGGTGCGGTTCCTCGATGGTGTCTTACTTCACGATCGTGACCTTGCCGGCGGCCTGGTGCTGGCCGTCGTCCCAGCGCAGGAAGTAAGTGCCCGAGGCGACGGCGCGACCGAAGGAGTCGCGGCCATCCCAGGCGATGACGGCCGAGCCCTGGCCATCGGAGTCGGCATGCAGCAGCCGGACGGTGCGGCCACGCACGTCGAAGATCAGGAGCTTGCCCTGGGACGCACGGGCGGTCGACGCCATGATCGTGCAACCCGCGTTCGCCGAGGCCGGCGACGGGAACACGCGCAGGCGGCCGGCCACGGCGAAGACCTCGTCCTGCACCGCCGTCGGTCCCGTGATGCCGTGCGGACCCGGGCCGCTGGGCACCGAGCCGTGGCACACCGTGCAGTCGCCGAGTGCGCCGGCGTGGCCCTGCAAGTCCACCATCACGCGGTTGTCCAGCGCCTCGCGGCTCGGGAAGATGGCGTGCGGGCTATTGTGACAATTGGAACACAGCACGCCGCCGTGGCCGCGGCTGTTGCGGAAGAGCTGGCCCACCGGTTCACCATATGTGGCCGTGTGGCAGGTGCGGCACGCCGGCTCATCGACCCAGGGCACGCGGCCCTGGTTGATCGTGTTGGCCACGTTCGACATGCTGCCGTGGCAGTCCTGACAAACCATGCCGTGGTCGTTGGCCATGGTGCCGCGCAGGCAGCGGGTGTTGGTGCCCGGGTGGCACTTGTAGCAGCCGGTGATGCCGGGGTACTGCTGATCGATGAAGTCGTGTGCGTGATGGATGCGACGCGAAAACCAGCCGTGCGAGCCCGGGTTCGGACCCGTGAGCGGCGTGGAGCCGTGGCACTGGGCGCAGAGGATGGGGCGGTTGTTCGGGTTGAAGCCGCCCTCGTCCTCGTGGGCGTTGAGGATCGCGTTCTCGCTGCTGTGGCAACCGGAGGTGACACAGTTCACTTCCACGGAGACGGGCGCCACCGGGTAAGCGCGCGCGAGTTCCACACCGTCGGTGTCGCGCAGGATGACCTGAGCTACCTGGTAGGGATCCTCGACGGTGGGCGCATCGTCGGTGAACGGCGTCAGCGGGATGCCGAGAGCCTCGAACATGTCCCCGTTGACGTCGAAGACGTCGTTGAGGGTCTTGCCCGTGAGGCCGACGTTGGGGGGCAGGTTGACACCGAAGAGGTGGAGCGCGTAGTCCCAGAAGTCGGTCTTGCCGGCCGAGTAGGTGTTGCCGGGGAAGGAGTACTCGAGCGTCACGCCCGTGGTGACGATCTGCGGCAGTGTACTTCCGTCGCCGCGGCGAATGACCTGCGCCTGAAGGTCGTTGTAAGGCGGCAAGATCGAGATGTTGGCGTGACTCTGGTTCATGCAGTGCATGCCGAGGTCGTTGGTGACCAGGATGACATAGTCGCCGAGAAGGGGCTGTGCGGTCGCAGGAATGGCCAGGAAAGCGACGATCGCCAGGGCGACGATCGAAAGAGGGGTCCAGTGGCGTGCGGACATCGTAAGCCTCCCGGATGATGGGCGTCGGGTTCCCGCTGAGACCGTCTCAAGGTCGGGTCCGGGCCGTTGAGTGGTTGAGAGTATGCGATACTTTGAAATAGTTCAATCGTGATCATATTTGACCACGTATACTTATAATGTCAAGTATATTTTCAACACCATCCGACGCATGGACGCAGGTCTTTCATAACCCAGTATTTGACTTGGATTTTAAAGAGTCTGGACAGATTCTAAAGACTTCCCGATGGTCCCTGTCAGGACCTCGGGATCCCCATCGGTCACGAGGACGTCGTCCTCGATCCTGACCCCGCCGCAGGGTCGCCACTTGTCCACGCGATCCCAATCGACGTCATCGCGGTACTCTGCGCGGTGTCGCGGATCATCGAGGAGGCCGGGCACGAAGTACAATCCGGGCTCGATCGTGGTCACGAAGCCGGGAGCCAGGGGGAGATCCATACGTAAGAAACGTAGGCCGGGGCGGTCCTCCGGCTGGCGACCGGGAATATAGCCGCTGGCGTCGCGTACCCCGAGGCCCACGAGGTGGCCCAGACCGTGGGGGAATAAGAGGGCGTGGACGTCGCGCTCCACGAGAGATTCGGGATCGCCTTTCAGGAGCCCCAGATCGACGAGGCCGCGGGTCATCGTGAGCGCGGCGCGCAGGTGTAGCGCCTTGAACTCCTGGCCGGCGCGGCAGCCCGCGACCGCCTCTACCTGCGCATCCAGAACAACTGCGTAGAGCGCCGCCTGCTCGGGCGTGAAGCGCCCGTCCACGGGGTAGGTGCGCGTGACGTCGCAGGCATAGCCGGCGACCTCGGCGCCGGCGTCGATGAGCACCACCTCGCCGGCGTTGAGGGGCCGCCGCGTGGGTGCGCCGTGGAAGACCGCCGCGCGGGGGCCGCCGCCCACGATGGACGGATAGGCCGGGCCGTCGCCACCGGCGCGCAGGAACGCCGCCTCGAGCACGGCCTGCACGTCGCGGGCGCTGAGGCCGGGACGCAGGGTGTCGTGCAGCACCGCGTAGCCCGCGGCCGTGGCCGCGGCCGCCTGGCGCATGAGACCCAACTCGTGCGTATCCTTGGGCCGGCGCGCGGCGAGCAGGCGCTGGCGCAGCTCGGCACGCAGCTCGAGATCGTCCTCGACGCCGGGCAACGGGCTCCCGAGCACGGCGATGGGGCGGCCGTCGCGCGCGCGCAGCCACGCCTCGAGGTCCGTGAGCGGCCGGGCGCCCGCCACGCTAGCGTCGTCGGGCGTTGTGCCTTCCCACACCTGCTCGTCCTGGCTCACCGGTGTCACGAAATCCACCCAGCCGTCCTGCGAGTCGTACGCGAGCACGCCACCGGGCCGCCAGCGATCGGCGAGCCAAGCGTACTCGGTGTGTGGCCGAAAGGGATAGGTCATGTCGGCGCCGCCGGGGATGCTCACGGGCTGGCCGGCGTGGACGAGGACGATGGCGGGCCGATCGTGCCAGGCGGCGGCCGCAGCCTGGCGTCGTGCAGACAGCGGGGCGGACATGGGCAAGCCTCCGGATCGAGGAAGGAGGGGGTTCGGGAACATGGTCGCCGGCTTCGGGTTCGCCGGCAAGGATGCGGCGGCCTATCTTGGGTCGCGCGGGAGGAATGGCGACAAGATCGTGGTGGAGCGCATGCACGCAGTGACCATGAGAAGCGGCGGGTTCGTGCGGCACTGGGCCATCGCCGGCACGCTGGCCGTGCTCGCCGGGGCAGGCACGCCGCAGGCCGGCAATGCGGCGCCGGCCGACTCCACCGTCACCTTCCCCGAGCACGTGCGCATGCCCGCCGAGTTCGAGACGAACGAGGCGCTGCTCGTGGGCGCGGCGCAGATGGTGCAGTTCCACCCGCAGGCGCTGGTGTCGATCGTGCGCGCGGCGCACACGCACATTCGCCTGGTGTGCCTGGTCGGTTTCCGTGAGGAACGCGACGCCGCCGCGCGCCTGCTCCTCGACGCCGGACTTCCCGGTGACTCCGTCACCTTCTTCTACCTGCCCGTCCAGTCGATGTGGACGCGCGACTACGGGCCGCTCACGGTGCTCGGGCCGCAGGGTACGGCCTATTTTCTCGACGCCACCTACGCGCGCGCCGAAGCCGACCCCGCCGACGACGCCGCGCCGCAGGTGCTGGGCCGGTACATGCGGACGGGCGTGGTACCGCTGCCGCTCACGATGGAGGGCGGCGATCTGCTCAGCAGCGGCGCCGGCCTCTGTCTGAGTACGCAGCGCGTGATCTCGCGCAATGCGGACGCGCGCGGCGACGACGTCCAGCAGATCTGGTCCATCCTGCAGCGTTACGGCGGGTTCACCGACTGGGTCCCGTTGCCGTCGCTCGTGGGCGAGCCCACCGGCCATCTCGACATGTATCTCACGCTCGTCGATCCCCACACCGCCGTGGTGGCGCAGCTCGATCCCGAAGCCGATACCGAGAATGCCGCGCGCCTCGACTGGGTCGCCCGCACACTGCGCACGCGCGCGTCGCTCACAGTGGAACGCATCCCCATGCCGCCCCACGACGACGGCGTGTGGCGCACCTACACCAATGTCGTCTTCGCCAACGGCGTGCTGCTCGTTCCCGCTTATCCCGACCGCTTTCCCGACCTCGACGCCCAGGCGCGCTCCGTGTACCAACGCCTGCTGCCCGACTGGCAGATCGTCGGCGTGGACGCGTCGAGCCTCATCCAGCGCGGTGGCGCGCTTCACTGCGTCACGATGAATCTGCCGGTGATCAACGATCCGGAGTTCTAGCGCATTCTCCGGACCGATTTCGCGGGTTCGCCTGTACCGGCGGACCTGGGTACGACCGCCGGCGCGTGTCGCTCACCGATCTCATCGAGCCGGGGTGCATCGTCTCGTTTTTTGTCCAGAAAGCCAGAAACTTACGGCCGGCTGTCAGTGATTCCGTTTCTGGACAAAACGGATGACACCAATGGCTGGCGTAACCGTCGGCAAGGAGTGCGCCTTACCGCCTCTTACTCCGGATACATCGCCCCCCACCACGCCGGCCGCTCTTTCAGGTAGCGGGCGAAGTAGGCGAGGATGGTGTCGTTCCAGACGATGCGCTGGTCGTGGTCGAGGATCCAGTGGTTCTGGCCCTCGATCTGCACGTACTCCACGTCGCGGCCCAGCAGTTCGAGCGCGGTGAAGAGCTGATCGCTCTCGCCCGGGGGCACGTTGGTGTCGGCGCTGCCGTGCAGCAGGAGCAGGGGCGTGTGGATCTTGTCGGCGTGGTAGAGCGGGCTCTGTTCCACGTAGATGTCGCGGTCGCTCCAGGGGAAGGCGTTGGCCAGCGCACGGGCGCCGTAGTCGTAGCCCCACCAGCCGTGGCCCCAGTAGCTGGTGATGTCGGAGATGCCGGCGTGGCTGACGGCGCAGGCGAAGATGTCGGTCTGCGTGACCAGGTACTCGGTGAGGAAGCCGCCGTAGCTGGCGCCGATGCAGCCCACGTGCCCGGCGTCGGCGAAGGGATGGGCGGCGAGGAAGGCCTGCGTGGCGTCGATCACCTCGCGCGCGGTGCGCTTGCCCCAGTCGTTCACGTGGCGGGCGGCGAACTCCTGACCGTAGCCGGTGGCGCCGCTGGGTTCGGGTACGTACACCACGTAGCCCTGGCCGGCCCACACATTCTTGGGATAGCGCCCCCCGAAGTCGACGGTGACGGGCGATGTGCCGCCGTAGTAGTAGACGATCACGGGATAGGTGCGCTGTGCGTCGAAGTCGGGCGGGTAGTAGATGCGTCCGTCGAGAGTGGTGCCGTCGGGCATGGGAGCGGCCCAGGTTTCCACCTTGCCGAAGGCCACGTCCTGCCAGGCGTTGCGGCCAGGGTCGGCGAGCAGCGTGGTCTTGCCGCGCTTGAGATCGATAGCGTAGAGCCGGTCCGGGGTGGCGGCGCTGCTGCCACGCGCCACGGCCATGCGGGCGTCGCGGGCGAGGTCGAAGTCGTCGACGAATTCGATGCCGGTGTCCATGCGCTCCCAGCCGTCGCGGTCGGACGCGCGGCGGTAGACGCGCTGGTACTGTTGATCGGTGCATACGGCGTAGATCATGTGGTCGGCGTGAGACCACCAGAAACCGCCCACGTCGGGCGTGAGGTCGCGGCTGATCGCCGTGGGCGTACCCGTCTTGCGGTCGTAGAGGAAGAGCTGGCCGCCGTAGTCATTGGGCTGCACGCCGGCGGGCAGGGTGAGGCCGAGTCCGTCGAAGGCGGAGGGCGATCCACGCAGCAGGAGGCGCGCGCTGCCGTCGGGATCGTAGGCGGCGCCCTCGATCCAGGGGTCGTCGAGGATCGTCTCGGCCGCGAAGGTGACCAGGTCCAGTTCGTAGAGCGTGCTCGAGAAGTAGGGGCGTGACGAAAGGTCCTGGTCGCTCAGGAAGAAGAGCAGCTTGCGGCCGTCGGGGGAAATCGTCCACGTGGAGGGCGACAGCGGGCCGGCCGTGAGGCGGCGCGTGACGCCGTCGGGGACGGTCTTCAGGTTTAGGTAGCTACGGTTGCGCCACGAGGTCTGCCGGTCGGCCGGATTCTCGACGTGCTTGACCCGACGTTCGTCGGGCTTGGCCTCCACCTCGATCTCGTACACCACGAAGCTGCCGTCGGGCGCCCAGTCGTAGCGGCCGAGGTGTTCGACACCGCGCAGCACGCGGGTGGTCCGGGCGGTGGCCAGGTCGTGGATCCAGAGGTCGGTCTTGCCGTCGGCATCGGCGGTGTAGCTGAGGCGCCGGCCGTCGGGCAGCCATTGCAGATGGCTGGCCTCGATGTTGCCGCGCCAGGTGGCGGCGGGCTTGCCACTGTCGGTGTGCAGGATCTCGATCCAGCGCTCGCGCTTGCCGTCGGGGCGGCCGGCCTCGCAGGCGACGGCCACCAGCTTGCCGTCGGGACTGAGCGCGGCCGAGCGCGTGCGCGGCGCGTCGAGCACGAGGTGGATGTCGGCCGCCCGTTTGCCTTCGGCGGCGCAGGTGATCGCGGACGCCGGCAGGTCGGCGCTCAGCACCAGGGAGGGTGCCAGGCGCCAGGGCGTGTCGCCGTTGGCCTGGAAGGCACTGCGCAGCACGACGAGGTGGCGGCCCATGGGCAGGGTGACGTCGCCCTTGAACAGCGGCTGGCCCAGGTCGCCGTTGACGAGGGCGAGGTCGGCGGGGGCGCCGTCAAGCCAGCCGGTGAGCTTGACGCCCTCGCTCGTGGCGATCTGCAGCGACGCCTTCTGCCAGCGATCGGATGCGACGGTGAAGGCCAGCCAGACCTCGGCCGGCGTGGTCGGCGGCGTCTCGATCACGAAGCTGCCGTCGCTCGCGGAACGCGCCTGCCACGGCGCGTCGTGCTCGCGCGCCAGCGGCACGCGATCGCCGGCGTGGGGGCGCAGGGTGGCCACGTCGAGCGCGGGCTCGCCCAGGAGGTCATCCAGACTCACGCCCTTCTTCTCGCTGTCGGCAAAGGCCGGCAGGGGAAGCGTGAGCGGTCCGAGCTGGAGAACCTCCGTCACCGTGACGGTGGGGCCGGCGTCGGCCGTGGACAGGGCGATGGCGGGCAGGACCAGGAGGGAGAGGCTCAGCAGGATGGAGAAACGGCAGTGCATGGGTTCGGTCTCCTTGTCGGATCGCAGGCCGGGCGGACGCCGGAACATGATCGCACCGGGGAAGCCAGGGGCCAAGGCTGGCTTTTCGGTTGATCGCGGGCGCGAGGCGTTCCATTGTTTGGCAGCCATGACCGCCAAACACCTATGCCGAAGATCCTGGATCTTTCTGGTGCGCCTGCAGCGCGAAGTCGCCTATGACGACTGCATGGGCATGGCCGCCCAGATCGCCTACTACATGCTGCTGAGCACGTTCCCGTTCCTGATCTTCCTCATGAGTCTCGTGAGCTACTTGCCCATCGGAAAGGCGCTCGAGCCGCTCATTCTCGATGGCCTGCGCGAGCAGATGCCGCTGGAAGCAGCCAACTTCGTCGTGGACGCGGTGATGGGCATCCTGCCGACGCGCAGCCAGGGCATCACGGCGCTGGGATTCCTGCTCGCGCTGTGGAGCGGCTCGATGGCGGTGGGCGCCATGATCACCACGTTCAACCGCGCCTACAATCTGCGACCGCGGCGGAACATGCTCTACCAGAAGCTCCTGGCCATATCGTTGACGCTGGCGCTGTCGGCGCTCTTCCTGCTTTCGCTGCTCATCGTGCTCTTCGGTCCGCAACTCACGCAGCAGATCTTCGAGTCCCTCCACATGGCGAGTCAGACGAACACGATCTGGACCAGCCTGCGGTTGCCCATCGCGGCCATTCTGGCTTTCGTCGGCCTGGGGATCCTGTACTACTACGCGCCAGAGGCGAAGCAGCGCGTGATCCATATCCTGCCCGGGACGGTGGCGGCGTCGGTGATGTGGCTCTCCGCCAGTTCACTCTTTCGCCTCTTCGTACGGAACTTCGGCAACTACAACGCCACCTACGGCTCGCTGGCGGCGCTGGTGATCCTGATGCTGTGGTTCTGGCTCACCGGATTCATCTTCTTGCTCGGCGCCGAGATCAACGCTCAGATGAAACGCATGGAACACGAGATCGGACACTACCCGATCCGCCTGTTACGCTGAGCGGTTTCGTATTCCTTTTATGATGATATCGGAATCACAATATCTAAAAAATCATTGCGGCATTGCCACCGGGGACCTCGTTTGTTAAGGTCATGCGGTCGCATCATGTCCACCTGACGACGATCCCCTCGCCTTCGGGAGGGATCGCGCGGGGTTTTCGTGTACGTGAGGAGAACCCGATGCGCTGCCGCACTGCGCTCGTCTCTCTGGCTCTCGTCGTGTCGTGTTTCGCGGTCGTGGCGCCCTCGCCGGCCCGCGCTGCGCGCATAGATCCGGAACTCCAGCGCATTCTCGACGAGCACGCGAAGATGGAGATCATCCCCGTCATCATGCTCTATCCCGAGAGTGCCGAGGGCACCCTCGACAGTCTCGACGTGCAGCTCGAGATGGCGGTGCCGTCGAAGCGGCGCGATGGCGTGATCGTGGCGATGAAGAAGCACGCGCGCAAGATCCAGTCCGACGCGTGGGCGATCCTGGAGGATCCTGATCATCCCGGCGTGCTCGCCTACTCGGAGATGCTCTACATGGCCAACGCCATCGCGTTCGGTGGCGATTCCCAGCTCATCCTCGCCGTGGCTGGCAACAAGAGCGCGGACGATGCGGTGCTCTTCTTCGACAAGGATTACGATCTGCTGACAGCGCAGCGGCAGGCCGCGCCGCGGCAGGACGACGGCATCAAGTCGGCGCGAGGCGACACCGTCTGGAACGTCAAGGCCATCCACGCCGATCGTGTGTGGAACGAACTGGGTTACAAGGGCGACGGGATCATCGTCGGGCACGTTGACACCGGGGTGTGGATGACCCATCCCGATCTGCGCGACCATATCTGGGTGAATCCGGCAGAGATCCCGGACAACGGCGTGGACGACGATGGAAACGGCTACGTGGACGACGTCCATGGCTGGGACTTCGGCGACCACGACAACGATCCCACCGACGACGCCGCCAACGCGGGGCACGGCACCCATACCGCCGGCACGCTTGCCGGCGACGGCACGGGCGGTATCCAGACCGGCGTGGCGCCCGATGCCACGATCATGCCGTGCAAGGTCTTCAACCAGGCCGGCGGCGGTTCGCTCGGCTCGATCTGGGAGGCGCAGCAGTACTGCGCCGAGAACGGGGCCCGCATCATCACCATGTCGGTGAGCATCCGCGGCGATATCCCCACCCAGTTCCTGCGCAACGACCGCTATAACGCGCTGAGCCTGCGCAGCGCTGGTGTCACGGTCTTCAACTCCTCGGGCAACGACCACGGCGTGTTCGCGCCGCCGATCGAACTGGGCATGACGGCGCGGATCCCGGCGCCCTGGCGACCGGGCGTGCCCTACAGTTCCGCCGGCGGGATCATCTCGGTCGGCGGCACCGCGTACAAGAGCGACGCGATCTGGAGCGGCAGCAGCCAGGGGCCGGCCGACTGGGGTCAGGTGGATCCGTGGTTCGACTGGCCGTACGATCCAGGCACCGGACTCGTGAAGCCGGACATCGTGGCGCCCGCTCAGGGCATCAATTCCACCTTCCCACCGAGCCTCTACAGCGGCGAGACGTGGACGGGCACGTCCATGGCCTGCCCGCATGCCGCGGGCGTGGCGGCGCTCATGTTGCAGAAGAATCCCACGCTCTCGCCCGCGGGCATCGACAGCACGCTGGAGATGTCGGCGATCGATCGGGGCGATGCCGGCAAGGACAACGTCTTCGGCGCGGGCATGCTCGATGCCTACGCGGCCGTGTCCGCCGTGTCGATGGCGCAGGTGCCGAACCTCGAGGAGGTGGCATTCCTGCCCGATCCCGACGGCAATCAGGTGCTCGATCCGGGCGAGCTGCCCGGCATCGTCTTCACGCTGGCCAACGTGGGGCAGGTCGCGGCCACGAACGTCATCGGTCGGTTGCGCGTGGTGTCGAACCCGTTCGTGGCGATCTCCGGACAGTTCGGCAGCGATCGGGCCTCATTCCCCGACCTCGCGCCGGGTGAACAGGCCTCCAATGCGGCGTCGCCTTTCAAACTCGTGGTGTCCACCGCCGCTCCGCAAGGCTTTCCATTCACACTGCTGTTGACAGTGATGACCGGCGAAGGCTTCGAGCGCACGTTCGACATTCCCACCGCCGTCGGTTTGCCGGAGTTCCGGACCCACGACGTGGGGCACGTGTACCTCACGGTCACGGACCAGGGCGGGGTGGGATACCTCGACGATTCCCGGGCCATCGGCCAGGGCATGGGTGTACAGGGGCAGGAGAGCGCGCTCTTCATCTCCTCGTTGTGGGCAGGGACGGACGCGTCGTATGTGTGCAACAACGACCTCACGGGCAACGGGGCCGATCCCGTGGAGTGGCGGACGCGACTGATCCCGGTGGGCCGGGTGGCGGTGGCGTCGGGGCCGCCCTCGGCGCAGACATTCTCGGCCGCCTTCACCGACAGCGGTCACGCGAATCCGCGGGGCATCGAGGTGCGGCAGATCTCCTGGGCCCATCCGGACCCGCCCTACGACGATGTGGTCATGGTGCAGTACGCGATCGTCAATACCGGTGACGCGACGATCACGGATTACTATGCGGGTCTATTCGCCGACTTCGATGTCATGGATTCGTTGCACGACGTGGGCGGTGTCGACACGGCGAATCGCGCGGTGTGGATCAAGTCCCTGGACGGCCCGTGCTATGGCGTGGCGGTGCTGGGCGACACGCCCGTCAGCAATATCTCGCTGATCGACAACCTCGTCTACATCTACGCCGACAGCTACATGCACGATGACGACAAGATGCGCTTCCTGCGCGGCGACCTGACCCAGGGCACGACAGCTCAGGAGTCGGACTGGTCGAGCGTGGCCGCGGCGGGGCCGTTCACGCTGGCTCCGGAGAGCGTGGTGCTCGTGACGTTCGCGTTCGTATACGGCGACGACGAGGCCCACTTCCTCGCCAACGTGCAGGCGGCCAACAACGGGTACTCGCCCGTGGTAGCCGTGGATGACGGCCCGCGCGAGCTGCCCGCCAGCGTGCGGCTGCAGCAGAATCTCCCCAACCCCTTCAATCCCGACACCGCGATCCGCTACACCGTGCCCACGTCCGGCGCCGTGGATCTCGCCGTGTACGATGTGAGCGGACGGCGGGTGCGCACCCTCGTCACGGGCACCGTGGCCGCGGGCGAGCACACGGTGCACTGGAACGGCCGCGACGAGAACGGCGGACTGGTACCTTCGGGGCTCTACCTCTACCGGGTAGTGGGCCACGGCGCCACGCTCACGCGCAAGATGATGCTCGTGAAGTGATGCCGTATCAGCGTCGCCGTGCGGGGAATCTGCCGCGCGCCCGCGACTGGAATCGACCTTGCATCACCACCGGGCCGGAGCCGAGAGGCGACCGGCCCGGTTCTCGTGTACCCACCAGACGCACCGGGCGGTTGCTGCCTCGTTGTTTCTCGTGACGGCGTGTCGCGCAGCGTCGGGCCGCGTGCGCGTATGGAACATCGATGTCGGGCGGCACACTCACGCCGCGCGACACTGGACCAGGTGGTGCCACGATGCTGCGTTTTGCCTGCTTGCTCGCCGTCGGCGTTGGCTTATGCCTGCCGGCGACCTCCGGAACCGCCCTGGCGGGTGCCTCCGCACCGCACCCCATGCCGGCGCATCCGGATCTGATCCGGACGCTCGGCCCCACCAGGGTCGCCGCCCTCCAGCGCGCCGGATTGCCGGAGCGCGAGGGCTACGAGATGATGACCAGGAGCCTGCGCCGGACGCACCTGGCCGCCGACAAGGCCCGCACGAACGGCACCGGCTCCTGCCTCTTCATTCTCTGGACGTTCCCCGACCACACGGCCGACACGGCGGATCACCCGCGCGGCGACTACGAGGACATGTTCTTCTCGATCGGCACCTACCCCACCGGCAGCATGAACGACTTCTACCTCGAGGCAAGCCACGGCACCTACCAGATCGGGGGTGTCGTGAGCGGCTGGACCACGTCCTCGCACACGTATGCGAGCTACGCGAACGCTGATGGCACGCAGGACTATTACACCTGCAAGGAGATGATCCGTGACGTCATCGCGCAGCTCGATCCGGTGGTCGACTTCGCGCAATTCGACAACGATGGCCCGGATGGCATTCCCGACAGTGGCGACGACGACGGGAGCGTCGACTCCATCTTCTTCATCCACGCCGGCCCCGGCCAGGAAGCCTCCGGCAGCACCCAGGACATCTGGTCGCACGCCTGGTCGTTCTGGGACCTGACGACGAACGACGGCGTGGACATCGGGCGGTACTCCGTGGAGCCCGAGGAGTTGCCGAGCGGGGACATGAGCACGATGGGCGTGTTCGCGCACGAGTACGGTCACGTGCTCGGCCTACCCGATCTCTACGACACCGACTATAGCTCGAGCGGTATCGGCGAGTGGGGCCTCATGTCGGGCGGTTCGTGGAACAGCCGCCCCGGCGACCTCGGCGGAAGCTGTCCGGCGCAGATGACGGCCTGGAGCAAGGCGCAGCTCGGTTGGGTGACACCGGTGGCCATCACAGCCACCACCACCGACCTGGTGCTGCCGGCCGCCGCCACACATGCGGTGGCGTACCGCGTGTGGCGAGACGGGGCCGCAGGCAGCGACGAGTACTTCCTCATCGAGAACCGCCAGAACGTGGGCTTCGACGCCGGGCTCGTGCGCCGTCAGGTCGACTACGGCCTGCCCCTGGCCGATGGCCTCTTGCTCTATCACGTCGACGACGCCATGGGCAGCAATACCAACGATCACCACCGCCTCCTCGACGTCGAGGACGCCAGCCCCTGGATCCTGAACGACGGCAGCGCGCGCGAGAATCTCGACGGCGTGATCGACTACGGCGTGCGGCGCTACGTCTGGAGCTATAACCGCGGCGACAACGGCGACACGTGGCCGGGCTTCTCCGCCGTCAACGGCGATTCGACCGACTGGCTGTCGCCCCGCGATCGCGATCGCTTCGCCGACGACACCACGCCGGGCGCCGAGGACTACGCCTGCGCGCCCACCGGCGTGGCCATCACACACATCGTGCTCAGTGGCGACGACGTGGTGGCCGACGTGGAGATCAACACGCCGCAGATCAGCACGCCGGCCGTGCCGGCCAGCGTGGTCTGGGACTTCGAGGACGGCATGCAGGACCTGCGCGGCTGCAATGCCGTCGCCCACTTCGACCAGACCCAGGCTGGAACCTGCGGCGGCCCGGGTGGCCTGTGGTTCGGCACCACGGGCTGGGACTACTGCGGCGGCGCGGGCTACGGCAACAACTGGGACGACGCCGTCGCGGTGGCGGCGCTCGTGGGTATCGACGCGGCGCCGCAGGTCATCCTGACGCACCGCTACGAGACCGAGTCGGGCTACGACTTCGCGCGCCTGGAGGTGCGGGCTGCCGACGTGGGTGCGGCCTGGACCACGCTCGGCTCGTTCAGCGGCAGCGCGAACTGCCGCACCGATACCTGGACGATTCCGCCCACAGTGCTCGAGGCCGGCCGCGTGGGCGCCACCGGCAACGCCAAGGTCGAGCTGCGAATGCGGCTGACAAGCGACGGCTCCTACTCGCCGGAAGACGGCAACTTCTGCGGCGTGGGCTGGTGGGTCGATCAGCTCGAGGTCACCGGCACACCCACCGGTGTCGACGAGTTGCCAGGTGCGATGCCCACGGTGGCGCAGCTCCGCCCGCCGGTGCCCAATCCGTTCAATCCGCTCACCGTGCTGCCTTACTTCGTACCCACCGGCGCGCGCGCCGTGACACTGCGCGTGTATGACGCGCGCGGCAGCGCGGTGCGCATGCTCGTGTCGGGACCGGCCGCCCCCGGCTGGCAGGAGGCGCGCTGGGACGGACGCGACGACGGCGGCAACCGCGTGGCGAGCGGCCTGTACTTCGCGACGCTGCAGGTCGACGGCACGCAGCGCACGCAGAAGGTCGCTCTCGTGAAGTGACCGGCCGCCCGCGATCGCCCTTGCGTCGGCGCGGGTTTCGTGGCTTCGTGGAGCCATGGACCCGCGCCGACGTCTCATCCTCGCCGTGCTCGCGCTCGTCGCCGTCGGCGCTTGCCATGGTGGCGAGCGCAAGATCATACCCGCGCCGTTGTCGCGGGTATGGGCGTACAACGCACAGGCCCCGCAGCTCCGCCGCGAAGCGACCCTCGACAGCTTGCTCGCCCAGGAGCAGGGCCTGCCGACGGCCCACCGCATCGGCCTGTGGGCGCGGCGTTTCCGTGCCGATACCACCAACGTCTACTGCTTCGGGCCGAAGCCGGGCGGCTACGTGAGTGAGGGCCGCCTGGTCGACGACGCGCACGTTGACTGCATCAGCCTGCTCTACCGTGTCTGCGAACTGGCGCAGGCACGCACGGCCCGCGACGCCGTCACGGTGGCGCTGCGCACGCGGTTCGCGGGCGCGTCCCTCGACTCGGTGGTCGATGCGACCGGCCGTGTCGACTATACCGATCCGGCGCACCTCGACTACAGCCTCGACATGGTGCAGAGTGGCCTGTGGGGCGCCGACGTCACGCCTACCCTGACGGGTGCCGTGCGCGATCGCAACGGCAGCGCCCGCTACGCTCCGGGGAGCTTCGCCTACGTGCCGACGGATTCTCTGCGCACGACCGAGCTGCACGACGGCGATCTCGTGTGGTTCGTGCTGAGTCCCGCCAGTGCGGACGCGCGCCGCCTGCGCGACGGCTACGGCCTGGTGATCGGCCACGCGGGCATCGTGATCGTGGAGGATGGGCAGAGGATCCTGGTGCACGCGGCCAGCAGCGATCTGCCGGGGGAGTACACGGGCGGTCACGTGGTGAGCGTGCCGCTCATGACCTACCTGTCGCGGGTGGACCGCTTCGCGGGCATCGTCGTGACGCGCTTCGTACCCTGACGAGGCCCTATTTCGCCGGCACCACCGACAGCGACACCGTCGCCTGGGTCGAGTCGCCACCGGCGAAGGCGCGCGCCACGACCGGCCACACGGTGGTGTCGGCGGCCGCGGGGGCCGTGAGCTCCGCGCTCCAGGTCGCGAGTCCAGCGGCAACAATGCGCGCGCTGCCCGCGAGCACGACCACCGAATCGAGCGCCGCGCCGGCCGCGTAGGGCGCCGCAGTGCCGGACACCGCCACCGCGTTTTCCGCCGTGACCACCGCGCCGTTCTGCGGCGCCGTGATCCTGATCGCGAGCCGGCTCACGGTGACCGAGATTTCGACGGTCGCGCTGTCGGCCGGCAACGTCGTCGTGCTGTCGATGTAGGCGCGGGCCGTGATGAGCCGTACGGTGTCGGCGTTCAGCTCGGGCACGGTCCAGTCGTAGGCCCAGTCCTCGGTGCCGTCCACCGCCACGAAGCCATCGCCGACGTTGACCTTCACCGACGTCACCGGGCGGTTGGTGTCACGGCTCCACGCGCGGCCGCGCAATCCCACCAGCGTACCGCCGCGCACGATGGTGCCGTCCGTCGGCGTGATGATGTCGACCGCCACGTCCGCGCTCGTGACGGTGACCTGGTCGGTGAGCACGGCGGATTCGTTCCAGTAGTTGCGGTACTGCACGTAAACGACATGGAAGCCGGGCGTGGTGTCCAGGGTGACCGTCGCCGTGTCCTGGTACGCCATCCACGGGGCGGCCGTGAATGCGGGATCGGTGGCCAGGCGCATCTGCGTTGCCACGGCGTGGCTGAAGACGGTCAGGAAACCCTGGCCGACGACATGGTTGGCCGGCACGTCCAGCGTGAACGACGCGCTCGTGAGCTGATCCGGAGAGATGCGCACGCTGTCGACGTAGGTGAACGCCGGATCGAACTGACTGCCGTACTCGGCGAAGACCGCCTGCGTCGTCGGGTCGTCGCGCAGGACATAACCTCCGTATGTGGCGCTCGGCGGCAGCCACGCCGAGTCGGCCAGCGCCGATCTCGTCGGCGCGAATCGCATGCGCGTGACGCCGCGGGCCTCGTTGCCCACCGCGAGCGCGATCGACCGATCGGCCACCGTCGTGCCGCCGCCCACCTGGCGCACGGAGGGCTTGAACTGCACCGTCAAGGGCACGTTTGCGGTGTCCGAGCTGATGGTCTGCGGCTGGCCGCCCGACTCGAAGGTGGAGAACGCCGTCGCGTAGACGTGCAACACGGCGCCGTTCGCGGTGGCATGGCCGAGGTCCCAGTCGTCGACCACCACCGTGGTGCTCGAGTCGCCCAGGGCACGTGTCACCGTGCTGCTGTCCGGGAACGCTGCCTCGCGCGATACCTTGACCGAGTCGAACCCGGCCCCGCGCACCTTCAACGTCTGGAAGCGCCGGCTCACGGAGAGCACCCCCGTGCCGACCACCACCACCGGCGGTACCGGGATCGATGCCGCCACGACGTTGCTCAGGTAGGTGAACAGTTCGTCGCTGTTGAAGGCCTGGACCTTGTAATAGTTGGTCCGCGCGCCCACCGGCAACGAATCGGTGTACGAGAACGTGGCCGCCTGCGTCGCCGCGACCTGGCCGAGGTTGTCGAAGTGCACGGCATCGAGGGATCGGAAGACGCGGTAGCTGACGATATCGTAGTTCTTGAGCTGTTTCCAGGTGACGACGACGGTGCTGCCCTGGAAGACCGCGCGCAGTGCGAAGGGGTCGCTCCCCGCCGACCCGTGCGGGTCGAATGGATTGGCGTACTCGGGAGCCGCGGGGTTCTTGCTGCATCCCTGGGCGAGTCCGAAGATCAGCGCTCCCAGCAGGAGGGCCAGCCACAGGGTCGCGAGATGTCGGATGCGAAGCGAGTGCATCACGCGGTGCTCCCTCGTCAGAACGCCAGACTCACGCCGGCATGAATGCCCACCCCACGCTCGTACCCACCGTCGCCGACCGCCGCCGCGACCGGCGGCACCGGTCCCGGACCGACGTCGGCGTGCGGGAAGAGCAGGAACGCGTCGAGCATGCTCACCGCGATCGCACCGGCGGCGACGAGCAGACCGGTGTTGCGCAGATTCGTGGCGTCCTGCATGTCCTGGTACGCCTGATTGCTGAGCGCGTGGTAGTGGTCGAGCACGTCGGGATCGATGGTGCCGTCGTACTCGGCCTTGTAGAGGATGTAGTCGTCACGATAGGTCTGGCGCTGCGACTCGCTGATGGCCGCGGTGACCAGGCCGCCAGCTTCCGCGGCCGCATAGATCCACCCGCGCCAGCGCGCGCCCATGGACATCTGTCCGAGCCCGGCGAAGACGAGGTTGTTCGTCACGGCGTGGCTGCGCTGGATCCGCTCGGGCCGGATGCGCAGGTACACCCAGTCGGCATCGTCAGCGAGCACCACGGTCTGACTGAAGTCGTGGTAGCCGGGCGCCGTGAACGTCACGGTGTAGGTTCCGCGCCCCAGCTCGAGGGGCTGGGCCAGCGGCAGCGAACCGAGGCGGTGTCCATCGACCGCCAGCGTGCCGCCCGCGGGACCGGTGACCGCCAGCGTGGCCGCCGCGGCCGCGCCGGCGCCGAGGAAGAGGATCAAGACGGGAACCAGATACCGGTGGTGGCGCAAGGTCGGTCGCGTCATCGTCTCCATCACCTGTCGGGATGATCGCGCGCGCTCACCCCGGCGCGGGGCGAGCGACTCGAACCAGCGACCAGTATAAGAGAAAGACGGGCAACGGAAAAGGCCGTTGACCGCACCCGGTCAGGCCCGGTGGTAGGGCATGCCCCGCATGATCGTCACCCCCCGGTAGATCTGCTCCACGAGCAGCGCCCGCGCCCACTCGTGCGTCAGGGTGAGGGACGATAGCCGCATGACCCTGTCGGCGCGCTCGCGCACTGCCGCCCCGAGCCCATCGGCCCCCCCGACGAGAAAGGCCACGCTGCCGTGAGCCCCGAGCAGGCGGGCCATGTCCGCACTCGTCACGTCGTCGCCATGCTCGTCCATGGCCACCACGTAGGTCGCCGAGGCCTCTCCCCCCAGCCGCCGCACCATTTCGCGTCCCTCCCGCTCGGGGTCCTGGTCCTTCAGTTCCACGACCTCGCACGGCGCAAGGGGGCGCAGGCGACGAAGGTATTCAGAGGTGAGGTGGGAGAGGTGGGGGTCTTTGACCCGCCCCACCGCAATCAGGCGTATCACAATAGGTGCCTCGAAGAATGTTGATGGCCTAATCTGGGGTCTAACGATAGGCTCATTTTAGACCTAACATCACTATTTTTGTCCCTAAGTCATTCAGGTTCGGCTGATTCCTGATCAGTCCGACGACATCAACAATCATCGAGGCACAACCCAGGGGTTGGCAAGTCGGCGATTGTCTGATGAGATGATATCCATGCACACTCCCCTCGCCATCACCCCCGTCGCCCCCGCCATGGTTCACCTGGCCGCGTTCGTCGCGTCCGGGGTGGCGGTGGCCGCGGTCATCGTGGGGGTGCGGCGCTGGTGGCTGGGGAAGTTGCCGGTGGCCGATGCGCCGGTCGCCGACCGGGCCGGGGCGCGGCAACGCGACGTGCGCTGGCGAGCCGCCGTGGCGCTCGCGGCAGGCGTGGCAGCAGCAGCGGTGCTCATGCCGGCGCTGGTGGCGTTGCGCCAGCTCTATGCGTTGCCGGGCTTCGGGGCGCGGCTCGTGGTGCTGCTGGTGGCGTTGCTGCTGCTGCTGGTGGCCGCGTTACTGGCGCTACTGCTGGCCGATCCGGGCGAGGATACCTGAGTCATGTCCGCTACCTTGCATGCCGCCGTCCTGGTGTTGCCGACCCTGGCTCTCGTGAGCGTGTGGCCGGAGGTGGACGCCTGGCTCGATCGCCGTCTCGCGACCGAGTCGCGCGAGGTGACGGGAAACTGGCGAGAGAGCTTGTGGCGTCTGGGACCGCGCGGGCGCGGGGGCTGGTTGCGCTTCGGGGCGTTGCTGCTGGCGCTGGCGCCTTTGCCGGCAAGCGCGCATCTCGTGGGGGCCGATCTCGACGCGGGACTCGCCTGCGTGCTGGCCGCAGGGTTGCTGGCGCTCGCGGGCGCCTGGCTCGACGATCCCCAAGAGGTGACAGCGCGTCTGCCGGTGGTGGCCATTGGCGGGCTGGCGCTGGCGCTGGCCGGGGTGCCCATCGTGGCGCGGGTCTCGAGCCTGAATCTGAGCGACATCGTCATTGCGCAGCAGGGGGGACTCGGCAACTGGTTCCTCTGGCGCGACCCCTTCCTGCTCCTGGTCACCGCGGGATACGTGGCCACGGCGGCGTGTCTGGTGCCGGATCTCGGCGCCCTGCGCGGTGTGACCGATGCGGCCGGGCCGGCGGCCTGGACGCTCGTCACGAGCGTGCTCGGCGCGTGCCTCTTCCTTGGCGGCTGGTGGGGCGTGGTGCCGCAGCTCGACGTGCCGCAGCTCGGTGTGGCGCCGATCGTGCATCTGGGGTGCAAGGTGTTCGTGCTGGCGGCGGCCCAGATCTGGTTGCGCGGACGGCTGCCGCAGCCGCCGCGAGGAACGCGGAGCGAGCCGCCGGTGCGTCTGCTGCTGCTGGCCACGCTGGCCGGCGCGGTGGGGTCGACCCTGTGGATGGTACTCTCGGGCGAGGTGCTGTGAGGTCATGACGGAATTCGTCTTCGTGGTGCTCGCGGGCATCGTCCTCGCGGCGGCGGGCGTGGCCGTGCTGGCCGATGTGGCCATGCTCAGGCGCCGGGCGCTGCTGCTGCAGGTGCTGGCGCTCGCCGCGCTCGTGCTGCTGGTCGGCGCGGATCTGCCGGCGTGGGCAGTTCTCGTGGGCGGGCTCACCGGCGGAGGCGTGGTGCTCGCCGCGCACACGCGCGATGCGGACGCCGCGGCGCGGACGTCGGCCGACCAGCGCGTGGTGCCGGCGGTGCTGGCGGCGCTGGTCTTCGCGGGGTTGTATTTCGTGGTCGCGACAGGGCACTGGAGTGGTGCGCAGCCCGAGGTGCCGGTGGCGCTCACGGCGCTGATCGGCGCGCGACTGCTCACGCGCGATCTCGTGGTGCTGGTCCTGCTGATCGTCTTTTTGGCCGGTGCCGTGGCGGGGGCGGCTCGACTGGCGGGACGTCCGCCGAGGGGGGGGGCATGAGCTGGGGATTGGCCCCGTTTCTGGCCGTTGGGGCGGCCCTGGCCTCTCTGGGGTGTCTGGCCCTTATGGTGCGGCGGGACCTGCGTGGCTTGCTGCTGGGCCTCCTGCTCCTGCTGGCCGGGGCGTGCCTCGACTTCGCTGCGGCGTCGCGACTCCTCGTGGACGAACTCGATGGGCACCTGGCGGTGCTCGTGATCGTGGTGCTCGGCGTGGCCCAGGTGCTCGTGCTCACGGCGCTGGCGCGCGAAGCCGGCGACGATGACGACACGATCATGCCCGGAGATGCGCCTTGAGTGCCGGCGCCGTCCTGGTGCAGGTCGCGGTGATCGTCGCCTTGCCGACGCTCGCCGGGCTGAGCCTGATGGCGGTGGGCTCGCGCCATGGTCGTCAGCCGGTGAGCGCGTGGATCGCCGCCGGCGCGGCTGCGGTGGCGGCGCTGCTGGCGGTGCGCCTCGTTGCCTGGGCGGCCACTGGGGGTGCGTCCGCGCTGCCCGTGGGTGGTCAGCATGCGTGGCTCACTTCCGACAACGTCGCGATCGCCGTGGGTGTGCATGTCGATGGTGCCGCGCTGGCGCTGCTGTTGCTGACGACGGTCGTGCCGATGCTCGTGCTCGTCCACCGCGCTTCGCAGCCTGCGGACGTGCCCGACGCGGCGCCGGCCGCCGTACTCCTGCATGCGGCAGCGCTTGGCGGACTCGGCGTGGCCAGCGGACTCATTCCCCTCGTGACGTTCTGGTTGCTGGGCGGACTCGCCGCCGCCGTGCTCGTGGCGACGGGGCAGCCGCGCGCCACGGCGCTGGCGGCAGGCCGCGGCCTCTTCCTGGCCGAGGTCGTGGGCGTGATGGGGCTGGGACTGGCGGCCGTGATCTGCCGTGTCGTCTGCTCGCCGGCCGATCCGTTCTCGCCCGCGACCACGCCGCTCGCGAGCGCGTGGCCGGCCGGGCCGATGCGGTCCCTGGCCGGGGCCGGGCTCCTGCTCGCGGCGGCCGCGCGCGCGTCGCAGTTGCCGCTCGCGTGGTGGCTGCCACGCGGGGGTGTGGCGCCGGCGTCGGCGCGCGCCGTCCTGCTGAGCGGTATGCACGGCGCGAGTGGACTCGTGCTCCTGTTGCGCTTCAACCTGCTCATGGACATGCCGGTGCGGATCGCCGCGCTCACACTGGGCGGGACAACCGCGTTCGTACTCGCGTGCGTGGGGTTGGCACAGACGTCGCGGTCGCGCGCGGTGGGGAGCCTGGCTGCCCTGTCGCTCGCCGCGGCCCTCAGCGTGCTCGGCGCCGGGGGCGATCCTCGCACGGTGCTCGTACTCCTGCTCTCGCAGACGCCGGCGCTTGCCGTGCTGGCGCTGGTCACCGAAGGAAGCCTGATCGGACGGCGCGGCACGACCGTCGCCTGGGTGATCGCGGCCACGGTGGTGGTGGGAATGCCCGGCACGGGCGGATTCCTCGCCTGGCGCGATGCGCTGGGCACCCTGTTCACCGAGTCGGCACCCCTGCTCGTGGCCTTCGTGGTGCTCTGGCTGAGTCGTGTGGCGACTGTCGCGGTGCTCGTGCGATGGTGGCTGCACGATCGGATGCGCAGCGAGTCGGCGGCACCGGCTGCGCCGGCTCCGGGGGGCGCGTTGATGGCGCTCGCGATATTCGCCTTGGCGAGCCTGCTCTGGCATGGCAGTGGTGGGGGCTGGTTGAGTCGGTTGCTCAATGCTGATCCGCAGGCCTCGCTGTTTCTGCCGCCGCCGTTGCCGTTCTGGCTGGCGGCTGCGCTACCGCTGGCCGCGATCGTCGTCGGCGCGCTGCTCGGCTGGACGGGGCGCACACGCTCGCCGGCTGAGGGATGGCCCTGGCCGCCGGCGCTGCACCACGTGCCGGCACGGCTGCGTCTGATGGTGGCCGGGCCGGGGCCGCTGGCCGCGGCGATGTCGCATGCATTGACGACGGTGGCGCGTGCCGTGGCGGGCTGCGACCGGGTCGTGGCCGTGGGCATCGTCGACGGTTGCGGCTGGATCGTGAGGGTCGTGGCGCGGATGGTCATGCTGATCGACCAGGGGCTCACTCGTCTCTTGACGGAAGGCACGGAACTGGTCTTCGATCGTGCCGGAGCGGCGATGCAGAGGGTGCAGACCGGTCGGCTCCGCGACGGCATGATCGTGGCCGTGGCCGTGGGAGTGGGCGTGGTGCTCGTCATGGTGGCGCGGTGAGTCCGGCACACGGGTGCGCCGAACGCCGGGAGCGACGAACGTGATACCGTCCTACTTGCTGTCGTGGATGATCTTCGTGCCGCTGGGCGGCGCGGCGGTGATCGCGTGCCTGCCGGCGCGACGGCACGAGGTGATCCGCACGGTGGCGGCCTGCACGTCGGCGCTGCCGCTGGTGATGGGCGTGATCCTGCTGCTGCGCTTCCGGGCCGACGCCGTGACCTTCCAGTTCGTCGAGCACTACACGTGGATTCCTGCGTTCGGTATCGAGTACTTCGTGGGCGTGGACGGTATCAGCCTGCCGTTGCTCGCGCTCACCGTACTGCTGGTGTTCCTCGCGCTCGTGACGTCGTGGCGCGTGGGGCAGGCCGTGAAGGGCTACTTCGCACTCATCCTCGTGCTGGAGACCGGTCTCATCGGCGCGTTCGGCGCGCTCGACGCGTGCCTGCTGTGGGTGTTCTGGGAAGTCGTGCTGGTGACGGTGTTCTTCCTGGTGGCCTTCTGGGGGCAACCCGGCCGCGAGACCGCCGCCACGCGCTTTCTCATCACCACGCAGGTCGGCGCCATGCTGCTGCTCATCGCGATCCTTGCGCTCCGGCAGCACGTGTCCGATCCCGTGACGGGTCGGCCGACGTTCAACCTCATCCTGCTGATGGATCAGGCGAATCACGACCAGTGGCTTTCGGTGGTGGCGACGCGCCATCTGCTGTGGTGCGGCATCGCGCTGGGCTGCGCGGCGCTGCTGCCGGTGGTGCCTCTGCACGTCTGGCTGCCATCGTTGCATACACACGCCCAGCCCTCGATCTCGCTGCTCGTGGCCGGCGTGGTGGTGAAGCTGGGGGCCTACGGACTGCTGCGCATCGCCCTGCCCGTGCTGCCCGACGCCACGGCGTGGGGTGCGCCGGTCCTCGTGTGGCTGGGCGTGGTCGGCGTGCTCTGGGGCGGGTTCTGCGCTCTGGCAGCCGGCGAGCTGAGTCGCGTGGTGGCGTTCGGCAGCCTGAGCATCCTGAGTTTCGTGCCGCTGGGACTGGGGTCGCTCACGTCCGAGGGCCTGCACGGCGCCGCCGCGCTGCTGGTTGGCCACGGGCTCGTGCTGGGCATGCTCTTCGTGGCCGTGGGCGGGCTGCGCGACCGCGCCGGCCACCTCGACCTGCCGCGCTGGGGTGGTCTCTACCGCCGCGCGCCGGTGCTCGCCGCGTTCTTCACCGCCGCCCTGCTGGCCGTGGTGGGCTTGCCGGGACTCGCCGTGTTCCCCGGCGTGGTGCTCGTGCTGCTGGGCGCCTTCGCGCGCGCGCCGCTGACGGCGGTGCTCGCCGCCGGCGGTCTCGTACTCGGCGCGTCGTGGGTGGTGCGCGTGGTGCTGCAAGTGTGCCTACGCGAGCCGGTCGTCGACCTCGGCGACAACCCCGCGATCACGGCGCCGGAACTGGGTGTGATGGTGCCCCTCGGCGCACTCGTCCTGGCCCTCGGCCTGTATCCGCAACCCCTCCTCGTCATGGGCCGCACCGTGCTCGACGCTCTGCTGGCGGCGATCGGCGGCTAGCGGCGAGCCGGGTGGTCACGGTGTGACGGCGCGGCACGCTTCCCGGCACACGGACCGTCGTTTGCAGCGGTTTTGCGGCCGGAATCGTGGGCTGGGCGTGGGCACGCCGGTTGCCATATAGTACGAAAGCACCGAAGACGCGCGGCACCGGCCGCGGCCCTGACAACGACAGCCGTAACCGGCGCGAGGACGTTGCCTGATGAGGACGATCCGCCAACTCCCGCAGATCCTGGGACTCGCCCTCGTGGCGACGGCGCTGCTGGCGTCCTCGCCGGCCGCCAGGTCGGCCCCCGTCGCGACCGAGCCGAGCTTCTCGCTCGAGACCATCCGGATCGTGCCCGACGACCGCGAGACGGTGGCGATCGTGAGCCGCGACCTGCCGGTGCGCACGGGCCAGACCGTCACCGCCGGCATCCTCGTGCAGACGCGCGACTACCTCACCGGATCGGGGCACTACCGCACCGTGGACGTGTACACGGAGCGCGGCAGCCGTCCGGGCGCCATCGTGCTGGTCGTGGAAGTGGAGCGCGCGCGCGCGGTTCGTCTCGAGACAGGGCTCGGCTTCGAACCGCTGAGGAGCTGGTACCTCAACATCATCGGCATGCGGGTCGTGAGCCCCCTCGGCCGCGGCGGCCTCTTCCGGGCCGGCTTCCATCAGGGTCTGCGCAGCGGTGGACTGTATCTCGACCTCGACGTTCCCGCGCTCCTGGGCCCTGGCCTCGACCTCGTGGCCGACGGCGGCGCCTACGAGGAACTGTGGGACGTGCCTGCCCGCGATGTGGCCTACTACCAGTCGATCTGGCACTTCCGTCTGGTGCCGGGCGTACGCAAACGCCTGCGTGACGGCCCGTCCATGTTGCTGTGGTCGGGATTCTCGAGTTCACGCGTCGATCGCGAGTTGCAGAGCGACGACCAGGACGCGCCCGACGTCGACCCGGCCGCCCTCGTCCCGCAGATTCCGCACACCACGAGTTTCTGGGAGAGCCGGCTCGAGGTGCAGCTCGATCGTCGCGACCCCCTGCGCCCCTGGCAGGCGGGACACTGGCTGGGCTGGACGCTGAAGGGCGCCCTCAGCGATCGCGGCGACGGGTTCTGGGGTACGTCAGTCGATGCCCACGTGGCCGTGCCCGTGGTGGGGAACGCCGCGGCCGCTTTCCGCGCGCGGGCCGACTATGCCGGTCCCGGCACGCCCTATTACATGCGTCCGATCCTCGGTGGCGTGCGCAGTCTGCGTGGCTTCACGATGGGCGGACTCAGCGGCCCGCGCGGTGCACGTGCCACCTGGCAGGTCAACGGCGAGTGGCGACAACCGCTGGCAGGGCGTGACCCGCGGCGGCCTGCCGTCATCGGCACCGTGTTCGCAGACGTGGGCCAGTTCTGGGACGCCGACGGGGCGTCGCACGCGCTCGCGGCCAGCATCGGGTACGGCGCGCTCTTTCGCATCCGCTGGCTGCAGACCGTCAACGTGGAGATCGCGTATCCAATCACGAGGGACCTGACGGGCAATCCCGTGGTCCTGCACGTCAGTCTGGGCAGGTCGTTCTAGCACGATGCTTCGGGGGTGGTGGCATCGCGGGATCTTCATGGTCGCGCTCGTGAGCGCGACGGCGCTGGCCTATGCCGCGCAGCGAGGTGAGATCGTGAGCTTGCACCCCTATCGCGACACCGGCTGGTTGCGCCTCGACCTGCGTGCGCGCAACCTCCTCGACGACCGTACCGTGTCAACCATCGAGAGCGGGTTGCCAGGCACCTGCGTCTTCCATCTGCGCGTGGAGAACCGCGACGGTGAGGTGGTGGTGGAACGGCTGGTCGAGCTGAGCCTGCGCTTCGATCTGTGGGAGAACCACTACGTGCTCGATGGTGAGGGCGAGTCGCTCACCCTGCCATCGCTGGCCGCGGCCGACTCTGCCTGGTCCACATTGCACGGTCAGCGCCTCTGTGCGCTCGACCGACTCGCCCCGCAGGACGAGTACCGCGTCCTGGTGCGCACGGCCGTGCAACCACTGGCGCCCGAGGATCGCGAGCGTCTGAGCCACTACGTGAGCCGCAACAGCGGGGGCGGAGGCGAGGAGGTGGCGCTGGATCTGGGTGCCCTCATCAGCGGCATCTTCGGGCGTCACGGCAGTGGCGAGCGCATCGTGGAATACGCCGGCCGCTACTTCCGGCGCGACGACCTGGAGGTCCGGCCATGAGCCTGCGCTTGCGCCTCGCCATGCTGATGGCCTTGCTCACGGTGTTGCCGACGCTCCCGGCGGCCCTGGTGGCGCGCAACGTCATCTCCCGCACACTCGATCTCGGCTTCTCCACCGACGTGGATGCCGCGCTCGACGCCGGCGTGCGTCAGGCGCGGGCGAACTTCGTGCTGCAGCGCGCGGCCCTCGGCGATTCCCTCGCGACCTGGGCGCGCGAGACGCTCGGCGAGGATCTCGATCCCGCCGCGGTGCGCGGGCTCCCGGCCGACGATCCGCGCCTCGTCACCGCTCCCGGTGCCTGCGTGTTGCTCGACGAAGGCGACGGCCGGGTGCGCGTCGTGCGCGGCGATCCGCGGCACATGGTCGAACCTGGGACGTCGGCGCCCGACGAGCCTCCCCATCTCGTGTCGGCCACCATTGCGCTGTCCGGTGGTGGCTCGCTGGAAGCCCGTGCGCCTGTCGCGGCCACCTGGCGCGCCGACGCCCGCCAGCTCGCGACGAGCCTGCAAGCCATGCGCGGCCTGCAGGTGCAACGCGTGGAGCTGGAGCGCGGCTTCTGGCTGCCGTTCCTGGCGATCGTCGTCATCGGGCTCGTGGCTGCGCTGGCGGCGGCCGCGTGGTTGAGCCGCGGCCTCACCGTGCCCCTCGGTCACCTCGACGCCGCCGCCCGCGCGGTGGCGGCGGGATCCTGGGACGTGCAGGTGCCGCCCACCGGCAGCGGCGAACTGCGGCAGCTCGGGACGCGCTTCAATGCCATGGTGCGCACCCTCGACGCCCAGTCGCGCCGGCTCGTGGATCTGGAGACCATGGCCGGTTGGCGCGAGATGGCCCGCGCGCTGGCTCACGAGGTGAAGAACCCGCTCACGCCCATCCAGCTCACCGTGGAGGAGATCCGCGAGCGCTACCACGGTGACGATCCCGAGTACCGCACGTTGCTCGAGGAGTGCACGCGGATCATCGTGCACGAGGTGGAGAGCTTGCGCAACGTGGTGACTCGCTTTCGCGAATTCTCGCGGCCGGTGGAGCCGCACTTCGCCCCCGTAGACCTGAATCGGCTCGTCACGGAGATCGGCGCCCTGCAGCGCGACATGCGCGTGGAGGTGGACACGGCCCCCGATCTCGCGCCCATCCTCGCGGACGACGACCAGTTGCGCCAGATGCTCATGAACCTGGCGCGCAATGCCCAGCAGGCCACCGCCGACCAGGCCGAGCCGCGCCTGCGTCTCGCCACTCGGGCCACGCCGACGGGGGCGGTGGTCACCGTCGAGGACAGTGGTGACGGCGTGCCGGCGGCCGAGCGCGAGCGCATCTTCGAACCCTACCGCACCGGCAAGAGCGGCGGTCTGGGCCTGGGACTGGCGCTGGTCAAGGGCATCGTGCTGGCCCATGGCGGCGTGATCCGCGTGGACGACGGACCCAGGGGCGGCGCCCGCTTCGTGATCGAGCTGCCGCGGGATCCCAACCCCAGGAGCGACGCATGAATCCGAGCATCCTCGTCGTCGACGACGAGCACAACATCCGCCGCAGCTTCGAGATCATCCTCGGCGGCGCCGGCTTCACGGTCCGCGGCGCGGCGAGCGGGGAGGAGGGGCTCGAGGCGATCGCGGCCACCGTGCCCGACGTGCTCTTCCTCGACCTCCAGCTGCCGGGACTCGACGGCCTGGAGGTGCTGCGCCGCGTGCGCGCCGGTCATCCCGACCTACCGGTCGTCATGATCTCGGGCCACGCCACGATCGAGCGCGCGGTGGAGGCCACGCGCCTGGGGGCGTTCGACTTCGTGGAGAAGCCCTTCGGCCGTGAGCGCATCCTCGTGCTCGCGCGCAACGCCGCCGAATCGAGCACGCTGCGGCGCGAGGTGGCACGCCTGCGCGACGAGAAGCACGGCGCGATCCTCGGCGAGAGCCCGGCAATCCGCGAGCTGCGCGAGACGGTGGCGCGCGTGGCGGCCACGGGCACGCGCGTGCTCATCCTCGGCGAGAGCGGCACCGGCAAGGAACTCGTGGCCCGGGCTCTGCATGATGGCAGCACACGGGCGCGCAAGCCTTACGTGCGCGTGAACTGTGCCGCCATTCCCGAGGAGCTGATCGAGGCCGAGCTATTCGGCGCCGTGAAGGGCGCCTACACCGGCGCCGTGGCCGCGCGCGAGGGCCGCTTCGCCGCGGCCGACGGCGGCACGCTCTTTCTCGACGAGATCGGCGACATGAGCCTGCGCGCCCAGGCCAAGGTGCTGCGTGTGCTGCAGGAGGGCGAGTACGAGCCGGTGGGCAGCATGCAGACGCGCAAGGTGGATGTGCGCGTGGTCGCCGCCACCCACCAGGACCTCGCCGTCAAGGTCCGCGACGGCGCGTTCCGCGAGGATCTCATGTTCCGCCTCAACGTGATCCCGATCCTCATGCCGCCGCTGCGCGTGCGCGAGGGCGACGTCCGACTGCTCGGCGAGCACTTCCTCGCGCACTACGCCGCGCGCCACGAGCTCCCGGCGCCGTCCCTCACGGGCGCGGCCTGGCGTCTGCTCGAGGCCTATGGGTGGCCCGGCAACATCCGGGAGCTGAAGAACCTCGTCGAGCGTCTCGTGATCCTGGGGGGCGGCGGCGGGATCGGCCCGGACGGCCTGCCGCACGAGATGCGCGGTACGGAGGCGACGGCCCGCCCAGACTCGGGCGCGACCACGGTGGCCGCGTACGATCATCTGCCCCTGCGCGATGCCCGCGACGCCCTCGAGCGCGATCTCATCCGCGCCGCCCTCGAACGCCATGCCGGCAACGTGTCGCGCGCGGCCGCCGATCTCGGTCTCGAACGCACGCACCTGCACAAGCGCATCCGGGCCCTCGGTCTGCGCGACGATTGAGAGAGGACACGCCATGATGCTGCGCATGCTGGTCGTCGGGTTCGCGGTGGCGACCGGTGTCGTCGGTCATGCCGATGCCGGCGACGCCGCGACACGATCCGGCGAGGACACGGGGATCTACGTGGGTATCGGGATCACGCGCGATTGGTTCGATGTCGATCTCGACGAGAGGGCAGCCGCGCGCGACGCGGGTATCACCTTCGATCACTGGGGCACCGGCATCGGACTCGTGGTCGGTTACGGCATCGGACCTCGCTTCCGCGCCGAGCTGTCCATGGAGGGCGTGCCACGCCAGGCGCATCCGGACGGAAGCGATGTCTCCGAGGGTATGATGCGTCTTTCGGCCATCGTACCATTCGTCACCCATGGCTGGTGGCGCCCCCATCTGATCGCCGGTCTCGGCGTCACGGGAGTGGCCTACAAGGGCCCCGGACTCGACGAACGGATCTACGTCATGCCGCAGGGTCATGTGGGCGTGGGCGGACGTCTCAAGCTGGATGGACATCGCTTCCTGCAAACCGACGTGCTCCTCACCATCCTCGACGTTGCGCGCGAGTACGAGACCGGCGCCGACGACGCGACGCGCTATGTCGGTGGCATGGGACGTTCTTACACGCTGCGCTTCGCCTTCGACTGGGATTTCTGACGGACGGTCGCGATGCGGGATGTTTGCGACCCGCAAGGGTGACGGATGCGGGGAACCCCGTGACGCCGAGCAGACTTCCGTATACTTGATTGCGCTTTTTCCTCTCCACAAGAGACCATATTTACACAACTTACGTAATAACCCTAATTGACTCGGCATTATTTTCGGTCACACTCAGCCAACGGTCCTCGACTCGCCCCTTATCGGACCGACCGCGTTGATCGCAAAGGAGGACTCCATGACCAGCATGTCTCGCCCTCTGAGCCATTCACTCGCGATGACCCTCGCCATCGCGCTGTTCGCTTGCGCCGCGGTGTTCGCGGCATCCCCTACCCTCGCCGCCGAAATGCCCCCCGCGGACATCGCAGCCATGAGCCAGTCCGGCAGCGTCACGCCGCCGGTGGCCGTGGGCACCGCGTTCACCTACCAGGGCCGCCTGCTCATCTCGGGCGCGCCGGCCAATGGGCCCTATGATCTGCAGTTCCGCGTGATGGACGCCGCCGCCGGCGGTGGGCAACTTGGTTCCACCGTCGTCGTCGACAATGCTGCCGTCTCCGACGGCCGCTTCACGGTGCAGCTCAACGTGGGCCTCAACGTGTTCGGCGGCGGCGCACGCTGGCTCGAGATCAGCGTGCGACCGGGCGCCGGCGGCGCTTACACGCTGCTGTCGCCGCGCCAGGAACTGAAGCCGGCGCCCTACGCGCTGGCCATGCCCAACGTCTACACGACCGAGACGACCGGGTTCGTCGGCGTCGGCCGCTCGTTCCAGATTTCATCCGCCGAGTACTTCGGTGTTCATGCCCCCGTCGGTTCTGACCAGTACGGCGGCATGTATGTGAATTCCGAGAGTGCCGGCGGCTGGCCGTTCTATGGCTTCGCCACCGCAGGGACATTCCGTGCGTGGACCTACTTCGACGGCAACACCAGCATGTGGAAGCTCTACAACGGCGGTGATCGCCTGATCGTGCCGGCCGGTGGAGGCCTCGAGATCACCAGCACGTCGACGACGGACGGGATCCGGATCAATGATACGCCCGACGACGGCGTCCAGATCGGCACGGGCTCGGTCGCGCCGAACTACGGTGTCTACATCCCCAGCCCGGGCGTGGCAACTATTTGCCTGCTCGTCTACACGGCGGATGCGAGTAATAATTACGCGCTCTATACTTCCGACAATATCGAGGCCGGCACGGTGACGCTCACCGCGCAAAAGGTCATTGTCCGTGTCGGGGATGGGGGCTCGGTGTCACGCGGTGATGTGGTCATGGCGTCCGGTTTCGACGACCCGATCGACGGGGGATCCGATCGCCTGGCCGTGGTGCAGCGCGCCGCTGGCGGCGTGGGCGGTGTGATCGGCGTCGTCGCCAGCCGCCTCGAGTGGCAGACCGCGCCCGGCAAGGAGGACGACGGCGTCCAGGTGCTCACGCCCGTCGACGGCCCGGCCCAGGCCGGCGATTACGTCGCCATGGTGACGCAGGGCGTGGCCGACGTGCACGTGCAGCGCGGCGCGTCCATCAGCAAGGGCACGCGGCTGACGGCGGGCGATGCCGATGGTGCGGTGCGCCCCCTGCGCGTGGAATCGCTCAACGGCATGCCCGTGAGCGAGGGCGCGCCCGTGGTGGGCGTGGCTCTGGCCGACGCGAACGGCCGCGACACGGTGCCGGTCTTCGTCAACATCCACTGAGAGGAGGTGTGACCATGAAGAGCATCCTGCTCGCACTGCTCGTGCTGGCGCTGGGCGCATCCGTCGCGCAGGCCCAGTCCGGCGGTCCTTACGATCTGAGCTGGTCCACCATCGATGGCGGCGGCGGTACGTCCAGCGGTGGTGTCTACTCGCTGAGCGGCACCGCCGGCCAGCCCGACGCGGGCGTGCATACGGGCGGCGCCTATGCGTTGCAGGGCGGGTTCTGGTACAGCGGCCTGCTCGCCACCGGCGTGGGCGACGAGCCGCTGCCCGACGAGACCATGCTGCCGCTCGTGTATCGCCTGTACGACGCGGCGCCCAACCCGTTCAACCCGCGCACGCAGATCGCCTTCGATCTGCCGCGCACGGGCACGGTACGGCTGTGCGTGTATGACCTGCGCGGCATGCTCGTGCGCACGCTGGAGTCGGGCACGCTGCCGGCCGGACACCACGTCCGCACGTGGGACGGTGTTGACGACGGCGGGGCCACGGTGGCCAGCGGCACCTACATCATGACCATCGACGCGGGTGACTATCACGCGCGCAAGAAGGGTGTGTTGCTGAAGTAGCACGTCCGCATCGCAGCGATCCAGACCCACGAACCTGGCGGCGCCGGGTGCCTTCCGACGCCGCCAGGTTCTCTTTCCTCGGCCATACCCAGGCCATGAACCTGGAGGAATTTCATGTTCGCCCCCGAATTCAGACCTCACCCTCGCGCATTCGCGATCGCCGTGACGGTAGGCGCGATCGCAATGCTCGCATCCCTGCCCGCGCTCGGCGGCGACATGATGCCCGTCGGTACCTCGGCGATGAGCCAGTCCGGCAGCGTCACACCGCCTGTGGCCATCGGTAGCGGGTTCACCTACCAGGGCCGATTGCTCCTCTCGGGATCGCCGGCCGACGGGCCGTACGACGTGCAGTTCAAGCTGATGGACGCCGCTGCCGGTGGCTCGCAGTTCGGATCCACGATCACCTTCGACAACGTGGCCGTGGCCGATGGCCGGTTCACGGTGCAGCTCGACTTTGGCACCAACGCTTTCTTCGGCGGCGGACGCTGGCTCGCCATCAGTGTGCGTCCGGGCGCGGGTGGTTCGTACACGGCGCTGACGCCGCGGCAGAAGCTCACACCGGCGCCGTACGCGATGGCCATGCCCAACGTCTACACGAACGAGCCGAGCGGGTTCGTCGGAATCGGACGCTCGAGCCGGGTCTCTCTGAACGAGTTCTTCGGCGTGCAAGCGCCCTCGGGCGCCAGTTCCTATGGCGGCATGTACGTCAACACGGAGTCCGCCGATGGCTGGCCGTTCTACGGCTACGCCTCGGGCGGAACGTACCACGCCTGGACCTATTACAATCCCGCGACATCCGAGTGGCGTCTCGACAACGGGGGCACCCGCCTCATCGTCCGGGAGGGCGGCGGGCTCGAGATCGCGAATACGAGCTCGGGCGACGCCATCACCATCAACCATACGGCGGATGACGGTGTGCAGATGGGCGACGGGACGAATTACCCGGATTACGGGATCTGGATCCCGGGGCCGGGAACCACGAATTTCTGCTTCCTGGTGTCCACGGCCGATCCGTCGAACAACTACGCTCTGTACACTCCGGACAACATCCACGCCGGCAACGTGACGTTCACCTCCGAGAAGGTGATCGCCAGGGTGGACAACGGGGCACCGCTTTCACCCGGAGACGTGGTCGTCGCTGCCGGAGTCGATACGCCCCTCGACGGCGGCGACCGGATCGTGCTGGTTCAGCGCGCCGGCCGCAGCGGCGGCGTCATCGGCGTGGTCGCCAGTCGCCTGGCGTGGCGCAAGCCGCCCGGTAAGGGCGACGCGGACGAGATGGTCCTCATGCCCGTGGACGGGACGGCCCATGCGGGAGACTACGTCACCCTCGTGACCCAGGGCGTCACCGACGTGCGCGTACCGCACGACGCCACGATCACGAAGGGCATCCGGGTGACCGCGCGTAGTGCTGACGGCGGCGTGCGGGCCCTCCAGGATGCGGAGACGGGGCCAGCGTTGGGCGTGGCGCTGGCCGACGCCCACGGGGGCGACACGGTACCCGTCTTCGTGAGCCTGCACTGAGAGCGCCCACGATGGCGCCGGCACCGCGCCGGCGCCATCGTGGCCATCAAAACGAGTAGGTGAGGCGAGCGATCGCGATCTCGCCGTCGTCGCCGAACTCGGTACCCGGCTCCCCACCGAAGATCAGTCCCATGGCCGTTCCCTCGAGATTCGCCGCGATCGACCAGGTCACCGCGGGGCCCAGGTACCACGAACCGTCATCCGGATTGACGATGCCGACGAGGTCGGCATGCACCAGCGGGCTCAGGTTGTGGGCCGCCTCCGCGAGGAGGGACAGGCGCGCGGGACTCGGCCACTGCCGGGCGTACGCGGCGAGGAGCCGGAGGCCGCCGGCGGGCCCGGTGGTGCCGGCCGTGTTCAGCAGGATCGCGCCGTGCAGGTAGAGGGAGCTGCGGAACGTGTAGTCGCCATCGAGAGTCCCGAGAACGTAGGTCTCGTCGCCACCGACTGCCCCGATCTCGCTTCCCTGGCGCGGCATCGCCACGAGCATCTCGCCGCGGAAGCCGCCGCCACCGATGCTGCCGGCCCAGGCGGCCCCCAGCACGGTCTCCGGACCGCGCCGACCGCCGATCACGATCCAGTCGTACTGCCACCGGCTGAGGCGCAGTTCGACCGCGCCGGTCGCCGCGTCGGCATGGCGGGATGGAGCCACGGCCACGTCGACCTTGGAACGCGGCCCGAGATAGATCTGGGCACGGGCCGCATCGGTGCCCGGCTTCTCGATGTTGTCGAAGTCGAGCGGACTCGCCGGGTTGAAGATGTCGATGGGATTCCACGCGAGGGCGGTGCCCCAGGCCACGCGCTGGCGCCCGAGAGTGGCCTGAACGGGCCCGGCGTTCGCGATCGCCCAGGCGCGGTCGACGGCGCCGATAAGGACGATGCGGTCGTGGTCGATGATGCGATGCGTGCCATCGAAATAGGTGCGGTTGCTGCCGAGTCGATCGCTCTGTGCAAGCAGGCTCGCGATGCCATCACCCACGAACAGCCGCGTCTTCACGTCCAGGCCGGCGGTGATGGCGCTACTGGCGTACCAGCGGAGATTCTCGCGCGTGTGGACCAGGTTCGTGAACGCCTCCGAGGTCGGCGCGGTGGTGAGCGCGGGCGGCTGCCACCAGAGGGGCGACTCCCGCACGTATCCGCTCAGGGCGACGTCGTCACGCCATCCGGCGTGGGCGCTGCCGACGAGGACGGCCGCCAGTACCGCGACCGCACACGCGGCCCTACGCATCGGCGTCCGGGACAACGCGCCCGTCGCGCAGCGTGACGACCCGCCGGGCGCGCCGCATCACGCGGGGATCGTGCGTGGAGAAGACGAAGGTCATGTCGTGGTCCCGGTTGAGCCGCTCCATGATGTCGAGCAGCGATTCCGCGGATGCCGTGTCCAGATTCGCCGTGGGTTCGTCCGCCAGCACGAACGCCGGCGTGGACGCGAGGGCCCGCGCCACCGCGACGCGTTGCTGCTGCCCTCCCGACAGCTCGTGGGGACGCCGGTCCATCTGTGCCTCGAGCCCGACGGCGGCGAGCAATTCCTCGGCACGGGCGCGTCGCTCCCGTGTCGGCACGTGCTGCAGCAGCATGATGAACTCCACGTTCTCCCTGGCCGTGAACACGGGGATCAGATTGTAAGCCTGGAAGACGAAGCCGATATGGTGCAGTCGGAAGGCGACGAGATCCCCGGACGCCTTGCCACCGATGTCCTCGCCGGCGATCGTCACGCGCCCGGCGGTCGGGGAGTCGAGTCCGCCGATCAGGTTCAGGAGCGTCGTCTTCCCCGATCCCGACGGCCCGACGATGGCCGTGAACTCCGCCTTCGCGATGCTCAGTGTCACATCGTCGACGGCCGTGACGGGCACACCGTGGTCCCGGTAGGTTCGAGTCAGGTTCTCGGTCTGGATCACGACCATGACATTCGCCTTCGCTTCACGGGTTACGAATGGCCTGTGCCGGCACGATGCGAATGGCCTTCAGGCCCGGGTAGATCGCAGCGAGGATCGCCGTGACCACGATGAGCGCGACCACGAGGGGGTACTCGGTTGGCGCCAGGCGCGGATAGATCCGGGAACTCAGGCCGAATGCCGCCAGCCCCTGGCTGAACAGGGAGAGGTCGAGCCCGGTGCGGCCGAGCCACGCGATGGTGAGGGCTCCGAGACCGCTGCCGACAATGCCACCCGCTATCGAGAGGATGATCGTCTCCAGCACGATCATGACGAAGAGGGGACCGTGCCGCATGCCGAGGGCACGGATCACACCGAATTCATGCCGGCGCTCGATCACGGCCATGAGCATGGTGTTGGTCATGCCGAACACCAGAGCGGCCAGGATGATGGCCATGAAGATGTGGTTCATCTGCCCCGTGGAATCCTGGGTGAGGGCGATCTCGGGCGCCAGCTCGCGCCAGGTCGCGACGTCCAGCTGTGGGTACCGCGTGCGCAGGTCGCTCGCGACGTGGTCGAGATCGCCATCGTCCGCGACGACGATGGCGATCTCGTGCACGCCGCCTCCGAGGCCGAAGGCGCGGCCGACATCGGGACGTCGGGCGAACACGGTCGTCTCGTCGAAGACCGAGTTCGCGGTCACGAACTCGCCCACGATACGAAAAGCCGCCGAACCGATCGAGCCATCCGCCGCCTGGCCAGTCACCACGATCTTGTTGTGCAGCGTCACGCCGAGCTTCTTGGCCAGTGCCTTGCCGATGACGCACGGATTGCGCGTCTCGTCCCCGAAATAGCGTCCGGCGACGAGATGTCGGGACAGGTCCGTGACCGCGCGTTCCGCGGTGGGATCGATACCTTCGAGCGACACGCCGCGCGCCGTCGTGGCCGACGCCACCATGCCGGTGACGATGGCGCGATCGCAGGCGCTCTTCACCGCGGGGAGCGCACGGGCCACGGCGAGCACGGCATCGCCGTGCGGGATGACATCGGCGACGTCGTGGTGCTCGCGAAAGCCCGCCGCGTGGATCTGCAGATCGCTCGTGCGGGTCGCGATGGCCGCGGCGACCTGCTGCGCCGCCATGCCGTTCATCAGACCGACGACGAGTTCGCCCGACCAGATCGCGAAGGCGATCGTGGCGATGAGGATGCCGCTTCGCTTACCGTTGCGCCAGACGTTGCGCCAGGCCAGTGTTGCGATCATCGCCTGGCCTCCACGACGTTCAGCCGCGACACGCGCACCAGCGGATACGCCGCCGTCGCGAGTGCGATGGCCAGGACCGTCACCGTCTGCCAGATGAAGATGGCCGGGTCGAGGGAGAACGGGAAGATGGGTTCGAATCCGTAGTTGAGCAGGGCCGTGGCCGCCTGTCCCGTCATGTGCAGCGGGTGGTGGTGAAAATAGACAAGCAGGGGAATGCTGATCAGCATGCCGGACATGGCGCCCGCGAAAGAGAGCAGGACGCTCTCGAGCACGACCATCAGGCTTAGCCGCCCACGGCTCATCCCGACGGCGAGCAGCATGCCGAACTCCCGCGTTCGCTCCACCGTCATCATGAGCACCGTGCCGAGCAGGCCGAAGCCGACGATCGTGTAGACGAGCAGCAGCATCACCTCGCCGCTGGCGTTGTCCAGATCTATGTACTGCACCATGTCCGGGAGCATGGTCTCCCAGGTGACGACCTCAAACGCCGACCCGAGACCGCCCTGCAACCGGCTCGCAACGGCCGTCAGGGCGCGCGGGCCGGAGAGCATCACCACGAGCGAGGTCGCGCGATCCGCCGCCCCGAAGAGCCACTGCGCCCGTGGCAGCGCGATGTATGCGATGCCGGCGTTCAGCTCGGGCGTGGGGAAGTGCAGGGTGCCGGCGATGGGGAAACGCCCCGCCGCGGTGATGCCGTGGTAGCCCGATCCGAGCACGACCACCGTGTCGCCCACTGCGAGACCCAGATGCGTCGCCAGGCCTTCGGCGAGCAGAATGCCGTCATCGTCGGGTGTGAGGTAGCGCCCGGCGACGATCTTGTCCTTCAGGCTCGTGAGGCGATTCTCCCGCGCCGGATCGATCCCCACGATCTGTGTGGCATCCGTCGTCGCGCCGGACGACAGGAGTGCGAACGCCTCGAGTCGCGGCGCGCTGAACGTGACGCCCGGTACGATCTCGACAACACCGGACAGCGAATCTGGATGCACGAAACTCAGGTCGAGGCTCTGCTTGTCCTGATAGCCGGTCGCGTGGATCTGCAGGTAACCTGTGTAGACCGACACGACGTTGGCGATGGCGCGAGCATAGAAGCCGAGTTGCAGCGAGCGCATCGACACGGCCGTGATCACGGCGAAGACGACAGCTGCTATCGAGATGACGCTGCGCCGACGATTACGCCACAGGTTGCGCCAGGCGAGCCGCAGGTACAGCCGCATCAGTGCACTCGCTTCATGTTTTGCTGGCTGAAGAAGCTGTCGTCCAGGGTCTGGTTCCACCAGGCGTCGGCGTAGGTCAACACCGTCCTGTGACCTGGCTTGTCCTTCGGGATCACCGTCAGAACGGTGGGGATCACGCGTTCGCCGAGCGTCTTGATCGCGGACATCTGCATCTCGTTGACGAGTGATCCGTCCTCGTCGAAGTAGCGGGCCAGCAGCTCGAGGTCGTCCTTCTTATCCACGTAGAGATCGACCTTGCCCCACACGACCGCCGCATCCGGGTGGGGAATCATCCGTATCTTCCAGCAGGCACGATCGGCGATGGTCGTGTCGCCGACCACGGAGTGGCTGTAGTCGGTGACGATCGACGCTTCCTTCACCAGGTCGTCGTTGGTGAAATCCGAGCCCATCCAGGCCTGCGACATCATCGACGGCGGGATCTTGATGACCCGTTCCACGCTCGGGATCCAGTTCCATACCTCGTGACCGAGCTTGAGGAAGGTCGTGCCCCGGTCGCGCGACGGCGATGTGACGAGAATGAGCGCCTCGTCGTCGCCCTTGCTCCAGGTGCGTAGCGTCATCTCGCGCGACCAGGTCGGACGGATGAGGGTCATCGTGTATTCGGCGTAGCTCGTGTTCCCGCGCAGGTGCTGGTCGGCCCGCTTCACGATGGCGTCGGCGTCCATGGACCGGGCCTCCCGTGGTGCGGCCAGCGCGAGCAGTACGAGACCCAGGACGAGTGATCCATGCCGATGTCGCATCCCATCTCTCCTCAGCGTGGCGTGGCGCCAGCGAGCAAGGCGTGCAGGAGGTAGTCGCGCACCTCGCGAGCCGCGGCCGGGTCGTCGAATGGCCCCGGACCCGGCCGATAGGCCGGGTGCAGGTAGTAGGCGTTGTCGAGCACCGAGTACGTGAGCCAGGTGGCCAGCTCGGCGTCGAGCGGTCGGAAGGTGCCGGCGCGGATACCCGCCTCGATGATCGCCTGGAGCACCGCGACGAGCGGGGCGAAGGGAAGATCCTTCGCGTGGGCGCTGAACGACGTCAGCAACTCGGCGTCCTGCATCAGGATCCGGAAGATCGGATGTTCGCGTCCGAGGCCGACGTAGGCGTCCAGGAACACGTCAAACCGCGCGACGGCTCCCATGTCCGGGCGCGCGCCGTCGTGGACACGGATGACGATCTCGCCGGAATGGTGGAGAAGGAGCCGTCGCGCGAGGTCGACCTTGTCGGCGAAGAGCTCGTAGAAGGTGCGTTTCGATGCGCCCACGGCCCGGCAGATCTCCTCGACCGTCGTCTTGCGGAGTCCAAATCGCTCGAACAGCGGCTCCGCAGCGGCGAAGAAGGCCAGGCGCCTGGTGTCGATATCGGAGGCCGCCACGGGTGCCCTTTCGGGTGGTTGGATTGGAAGAAACGATAAAACGAATATAGTATAATCGTTCCAAGGCGCAACAGTTCTGATGTGCCACGAAGAATGTTGACGGGTCCAGCGCTTGCCTGGGCCCGTCTTCATGAACACCAAAACCCTCACTTCATGCCCCTACGCTTCCTCCCCACTGCCCCAACCCTAACTGCAAATACCACAAGCCTCAGCCGCATTCCTGGCCCTTCGCGCTCTTCGGCACCTTCTCCCGAAAATCCCCGCCCTACACCGTCCAGCGCTACCTCTGCCTGGCCTGCGGCAGGACCTGCTCAGACCAGACCTTCCGCACCACATACTGGCTCAAACGCGCCGATCTCCTGCCCAAGGTCCATAAGCACGCCGTCTCTGGCGCCGCCAACCGCCAGATCGCCAGGCTCCTCGACACCTCGCCGACGACCGTCGACAACCTCCTCGCCCGCCTCGGCCGACACTGCATCCTCTTCCATCGACACCTGGTGTCCCAGGCGTCACCCTTCGTGGACATCGCCATCGACGGGCTCGTCACCTTCGAGCACTCCCAGTACTTCCCCTACGAGATCGTCACGGCCGTCGATCGCCCCTCCAGCTTCATCATCCACTTCGCCGAAGCCGAGCGGCGACGCAGCGGGGCGATGACCGACGAGCAGAAATGGAAACGGTCCCTCTTTGAACAAAACTATGGCCGGCCGGACCCCAGGTCGTTGATGCGGGCGCTGCTCGAGGTGCTCTCGGTCTCGCTCGACGGCGCCACCGAGGCCCACATCTGGAGCGACAAGCACAAGACCTATCCCTACGCGATCGCGAAGCTACGGTATTGCAAGGTGATCCACGAGACGATCGACTCCCGTGAGCCGCGGACGAGTCGCAACCCGTTGTTCGAGGTCAACTTGCTGGACATGTTGCTGCGGCATTGTCTGAAAGACCACACGCGGGAGACGATCGCGTTCGGGAAGCGACGCCAGCATTCGATCTACCGGCTGGCGATCTTCCTGGTGTGGCGCAACACGATCAAGTTGCGTCGGGAGAAGCGGTGCTGGAGCACGCCGGCGATGCAGATCGGGATCGCCACGAAGCCCTTGACCGAGGAGGAGGTGTTGTCGCGGCGGCTGTTCGTGTCGCATATCGAGTTGCCGCCGTTGTGGGATGACTACTACTGGCGACGGGTCGAGACGCGGCCATTGAAGGTGAACCGGAGGCACAAGCTGACGTACGCCGCGTAGTGAGAAAGTCGGGCCTGGCGGGCGAGATCCCGGTGCGAAGCCTCGTCAACATTCTTCTTGGCACAACCCGAAGAATGTGTGCGATCATGGATCCTGGATGCCGTTCCTCGAGCCGAAAGGAAGCCGCATGTCCGCGACCCGATTTCGCGCTCTCATCGTCGAGGAAGTAGCCGAGAACCAGTTCACTCGGTCGCTCCGGGAGCGTACAATCAGCGATCTGCCCGAGGGCGACGTGCTCATCGCCGTCGCCTACTCGTCGCTAAACTACAAGGACGCGCTGTCGGCCACGGGGCATAAGGGCGTGACGCATCACTACCCGCACACGCCGGGGATCGACGCTGCGGGCACCGTCGCCGAGAGCCGCGATCCGCGGTTCGCACCGGGCGACGAGGTCATCGTCACCGGCCATGACCTCGGCATGGATACGGACGGGGGATTCGGGCAGTACATCCGCGTGCCGGGCGACTGGATCGTGCGCCGTCCCGAGGATCTCACGCTTCAGGAAAGCATGGTGCTGGGCACGGCCGGATTCACGGCCGGGCTCGCGGTGCATCGTCTCACGGCCGACGTCGCGCCCGACCAGGGGGAGATCCTCGTCAACGGTGCCACCGGTGGTGTGGGCTGCCTCAGCGTGGCGCTGCTCTCACGCCTGGGCTACAAGGTGGTGGCCGCCACGGGCAAGGCGAACGCGGCGGCGTTCCTGGCGCCGCTGGGCGGCCCTGCGCTCCTCTCGCGCGAGGAGGCGGTGGCCGGCGCACGGCGGCCTATTCTGCGGCCGCGCTGGGCCGGCGTCATCGACACCGTGGGCGGCGAGCCCCTCGTGGCCGCGGTCAAGGCGACGCAGACTCATGGCCTCGTGGTGGCGTGCGGCAATGCGGCCGGCAACGACATTTTGCTGAACGTCTTCCCCTTCATCCTGCGCGGCATCACGCTCGCGGGCATCGATTCCGCTACCTGCGTCAAGCCGTTGCGCCAGAAGATCTGGCAAAAGCTCGCCACCGACTGGAAACTCCCTACCCTCGACCACCTCCACCACGTGATCGGTCTCGACGGCCTCGAGGAGGCCATCGCCACCATCCTGCGCGGTGCGATGGAGGGGCGGGCGGTGGTGGATCTGAGCGCGTGACTGACGAGATCCGCTGGTTCGACACCCACTGGAGCCGCGTCGGCGCGGTCCTCGCGTGCGTGATGGTGGCGACGTTGCCCCTGGTGTTGCTGCACTGGGGGTCTGCGGCTGGGTCGATCCATATCGTCCTCATCGGCTACCTGCTGCACCAGGTCGAGGAACATACCGGCGACCGTTTCCGTCGCTTCGCCAACACCTTCGTGGGCCACGGCCGCGAGGTACTCACCCTGCGTGCCACGATGCTCATCAATGTCGTCGGGGTATGGGGCGGCTATCTCGCCCTGATCCTGCTCACCCGGTACGTCGATCCCGGTTTCGGTCTCATCGGCGCCTACGCTGCGATCGTGAACGGTCTGGCGCACATCGCCGTGACCGCAGTGCGCCGCGTGTACAACCCGGGTTTCTGGACGTCGCTCGTCTTTCTCGTCCCCGCGGGCGCGTGGGCCTGGGTGGCGTGCAGCCGGGCGAACGGCCTTGGCCTCGCGGCCCACGCGATCGGCCTGGGCGTTGCGGTCCTGATCCACGTTGCCATCATCGGCTGGGTTCGCCACGCGCGATAGGTCGCACGGCGCCGTGGCCGAGACCTTTCATCGCACCACGATCACGCGGCCCGATACCGCAGTGCCTCCGGCGACGGCCCGTACGAGATACACACCGGCCGGTACGTCGCGGCCGGCGCCGTCGCGGCGATCCCAGGTGACGACGATGGTGCCGGCACCACGCGCCGCGCCGTGGAGGAGGGTGCGCACGTGGCGGCCGCGGACATCGAAGATCGCGAGGTCGAGAGCGTCGCCGTGCGGCACGGACAGGGACAGACGCGCGCGCGCCGCGTCCGGACCACCCAGTACCGTCAACGCGAGGTCGTGCGGAGACGACACGCCATCCACCGCCGTCGCATCGCCGTCGCGCACGCGGTCGCAGTACACGTCAGGTTCGTAGAGGGAGTCGCGGTCGTCGGGCCAGGTCACGATGATGCCGTCGGCGCCTCGGACGAGGTCGGGACGCTGCTGGTTGCCGGGTGCGACGCACACGGCCACACCATCGTCGGCCCATTGCGGCCGGCCGGCGTCGTCGACGTGCTGGGCGTAGATGTCCTCGAGGCCTGTGCCGCTGCGGTTATCCTCCCAGGCCAGGAATGCGCCGCCGCTGCCGTCGGCCACGAGATCGACGTCGCGCTGGGCATCGAGGGCGGCACACACGGCGACACCGTTTAGCGCCCACGCCGGTGCGCCGGCGGCGGTGATCCGCTGGGCGTAGATGTTCAGGTTCCAGGGTGGGCCGCTGGCGTCGCGGTAGTCGAACCAGGCAACGACGGCACCACTCGCGCCGTCGGTATCCAGGGCGGGGCGATACTGCGACTCGGCGGCGGTACACACGGTGCTGCCGCCGGCCGTCCACCGTGGGGCGCCGTTCGCGGCGGCGAGCTTCTGGCCGTAGATGTCGGGCGAGCCACTGCGCCGGTCGACCCAGGCGAGGAGCACGTCGCCGTCCTCGGCCCGGCGTGCGGTGATGGCATCCTGACCGCCGCTGCCGGTCGCCACCGGTATGCCGTTCGCCGTCCACAGGGCCGTGCCCGCCGTGTCGAGGCGCTGAGCGTAGACGTCACCGACGTCGTCGCGCGCATCGCTCCAGGCCACGAACGCGCCGCCCTGGCCGTCGGCGCACACGGTGGGGCCGTCCTGGTCCCATGCGAAGGCGACGACCGGCAGGGACTGACCGCCGTTCCACAGCGGCTGGCCTCCGCCGTCGATGCGTTGCGCGTGGATGTCGTAGAACACGGGATCGTCGTTCTTGTCCTGCCACACCACGATGAGTCCGTCGGCTCCGTCACGGCATGCGGTGGGCTGGTCTTCCATACCGGTGCGCGCCGCGACCGCCACGCCATTCGTGGTCAGCAGCGCGTGGCCTCCGGCGTCGAGGTGCTGCACGTACACGTCGCGCGCCCGCGCGGCGAACGCGCGCTCGTCCTGCCAGACGATCCAGGCGCCGCCGGTGCCGTCGGACACCAGCGGCGTGAAGCCGGTGGTACTCGTGGATGAGTGGTAGAGGGCCTGATCGCCCGCGGCCGTGCACACCGGCACGCCGTCGGCCGTCCACAGCACCGTGCCGTTGGCGGCCACACGCTGGGCGTAGAGGTCGCGGTCGTCCGTGCGCTGGTCCTCCCAGGCCACGATCGCCCCGCCGGCGCCGTCGGTGACGACGAACACGTCGCTCTTGGCGCCCTGTGCCAGGCTCACGGGTACGTTGACGGTGGGGTCGTCGGGCCAGGCAGCCAGGGCGGGCGCCACCAGGGCGAACACGAACAGCGCAAGGTTGGAGCGACGAGCGATGGACATGGTGATCGACCTCGGGATCGCGGGACATCGAGCACGAATGTCCATTGTACCACATCAGTGCCGGTCGTCGCGGTTCCGCCTACCGTGTCAGGCATCACCGCGAACGAGGAGATGGCCATGGGCGTGATGATGCAAGCCTTTTACTGGGACTGCCACGTGTCCGAGAACCGGCGCGAGAAGTGGTGGCCGCACGTGACGAACCAGGTGCCGGCCCTCGCCCGGGCGGGATTCACCGGGCTGTGGTTGCCGCCCGCCAGCAAGGGCGACGCGCGGCTGGGCATGGGCTACGATCCGTTCGACTACTTCGATCTCGGCGAGTTCGATCAGCGCGGCGACGTGCCCACGGGCTTCGGCACCCGCACCGACCTCGAGGCGCTCATCGGCGAGGCCCACGCCCGCAATCTGCAGGTGTACGCAGACGTCGTGTACAATCATTGCAGCGGCGGGGCGCTCGAGCCCAATCCGGATATCGGCGGCGAGTACTGGACGCGCTTCGACCCGGCCAGCGACCGGTTTCCGCGCAACTACGCGTGCTTCCATCCGAGCCGTTACGAGGCCCACGACCATCATCGGCGCTACGGCGGTTTTCCCGACCTCTGCCACCGCAATCCCGACGTCTACGGCTGGCTCCTGGAGCACGCACGGTTCCTGGTGGAGGACGTGGGTTTCGACGGGTTCCGCTTCGACCTCGTCAACGGGTACGGCGCCTGGATCGTCGCGGCCGTGCTGGAGTACCTGTACCGTCCGCAGGACGGGCGACGCAACGCGAGCGTCGATGGCCGCGAGTACTTCCGGCCCTTCGGCTGCGGCGAATCGTGGTCGATGGCGGGCGACATCACGCACTGGCTCGATACGGTGGATCCCCGCGGCGACACGCCCACGGCCGCCTTCGATTTCCCCATGCGCTATCGCCTGAAGGACCTCTGCGACCGCCCCGGCTATTCGCTCCGCGATCTCTCCGCACCGGGCGCCCTGTGCATCGACCGGCCGGAGCAAGCCGTCACCTTCGTCGACAACCACGATCTGCGCGGCGAGCCCAACCCGCCCATCATCAACGACAAGATGCTGGCCTACGCCGTCATTCTCACCCATCCCGGCTACCCGTGCGTGTTCTGGCAGGACTACTTCACCTACGATCTGGCCCTGCCCGGCGAACCCAGCGGCATCGACGCACTGGTCGCCGCGCACGAGCGCCACGCCGGCGGCGGCATGATCGTGCGCCACGCCGCCGACGATCTCTACCTCATGGAGCGCACCGGCTGGGGCGACCAGTCGGGCCTCGTCTTCGTGCTCAACAACCGCGGCGACAGCTGGCATGGCACCTGGATCCCCACGCAGCGCGCGGGGACGTACTGGGAACCGGTGGCCTGGCGCGGGCGCGCCGACCTGAATGCGCCCCAGGGCACGTGGAGCGGCGGTGAGGGGTGGGCACAGTTCTGGGCACCGCCCCGCGGATATGCCGTGTATGCACCGCGGACGTGACAGAGCGGCGGGTCGTCGTCTAGTATGCGCGGCAACCGTCAGCTCCGGAGGACCTCGATGCCGCGCAATATCCGCCGTAGGAGATCGCGCCGCCGCACCCCGCGCCAGTGGCTCTCCGAGCTGGCTGCCCTGAAGACGGACTTCGGTCCCGAGGCCTCGGTACGCAAGCGCGCCCTGCTCGCCGAAGCTGCGAGGACGACCCTCTCCAGCGCCGACGACGTGCTGCGGCTCCACGAGATCCTCTGTTTCTGGCGAGCCTATCCCGACGACCGCGAACTCCTCGTCCTGGTCGAGGGGCTGCTCGCTGATTTCGAGCAGCGCCGCGACCTGAAACGCCACCGCGACGAACTCGCCGACACCGGCGTTGCCGGTACCGCCATCCACTACCCGTTCTTCATGCAGATGGCGCAATGGGTGGCCACGCGGTGGCCGGATCGGCTGCATGTCGACTGGTCCGAGGTGGAGGAGCCCGACAAGCTCGAAAAGGTGCTGAGTCTGCTGGCCCTGTACAGCGAGACGCCTGCGCTCGACGAGTACGCGTTTGCCGTGCCGCAGTGGCTGGAGCGCCTGAAGGGGCCTGACGAGACCGACGGCACGTTCCTGGCCCGGCGCATCGCCGATCTCGGGCTCGACACGTTCATGCACGAGTACTTCTACGAGCACCTGCACCTGCCCATGCGTATCGCGCCGGGCGCCGGCGGGCCGTCGCGCACCCGGGCCAGACTGGCGGGTTTCCCCTTCGTGCCGCAGCGCGGGCCGCTCGAGGCCACGCGTCCTGACCTACCGGCGGCGCTCGGTCGCCAGCCCCGGCGGGTCGCCGCCGTCTCGCGGCAGCGCGGGCAGGCGATCATCGATCTCGCACGCGAGGCCATGGTCACGCGCAGCCGCGATCTCGATTGCTTCGCCTTCGGCGATCCGCGCGACGTGCGCCTGATCGACTGCGGCGACGGCCTCGTGTTCGCCGCCATCGGTCTGCTGCCCGAACGACGCCTGCTCTTCGAGTCCGTGTACGGTTTCCTCACCTTCAAGAACGGCGTGCCCATCGGCTACGTGCTCAACAGCGCGCTCATGGGTTCGGTGGAGGTGGCATACAATGTCTTCGAGACCTATCGCGGCGGCGAGGCGGCGCGTGTCTACGGCTGGCTGCTCGCGAGCCTGCGCCACCTGTTCCGTGCCGACACGTTCACCATCTACCCGTACCAGCTCGGCGGCGAGGGGAATGACGAGGGACTGCAGTCGGGCGCCTGGTGGTTCTACCAGAAGCTCGGCTTCCGCGCGCGAGATCCGCAGGTCCTTGCGCTGATGGAGCGCGAGCTGACACGCATGCGGCGCGATCCGCGTCATCGCTCGAGCATCGCCACCCTGGAGAAGCTGGCGGCGCAGAATGTGTACTACCACCTCGGGCCGGAGCGTGACGACGTGATCGGCGTGCTCTCGCTGGCCGGCGTCGGGCTGCGCATCTCGGCTTACCTCGCGCAGCGCTTTGGTTCCGACCGCCGCCGGGGCGCGGCGGTTTGCGCCCGGGAAGCTGCCGCTGCTCTTGGCGTACGGCAAGGCTCCCGGTTCACCGCCGGCGAGCGCCTGGCCTGGACTCGCTGGGCGCCGCTGGTGCTCATCCTGCCGGGGCTGGCCCGCTGGTCGGATGCGGACAGGGCCGCGCTCGTGGAGGTGATCCGTGCCAAGGGTGGTCGGCGCGAGTCCGACTTCGTGGCGCGTTTCGACCGCCACACCCGACTGCGCGCTGCCGTGTGTCGCCTCGCCGTGGAGGAATGACGGTGGCGGGGGTGCGGGCCCTGGGCTAGAATGCGCCGGGCCCTGCCGAGGATGGAACCGTGGTCGACGTTTTGCCGATGACCGCCGCCGATCCCGCCACGCTGTCGTCGTGGCGGCCGGAGCTGCTGCTCATCGCCACGTTCCTCGCCACCATGCCCCTGTCGCTCGTCGCGCGCGGACGGCTCCCCGGACTCACACGATTCGTCGCCATCGTCGGACTGGTGGCAGCCGCGTCCGCGGCGATCATTGGGCTCGGCAATGGTCCGACCGGCGTGCTCGGTCCGGTGCTCGTGGTCGATCCCCTGGCGGCTCTCGTGCGCGCCTTGCTCGTGGTCGCGGCGCTGGCGGCGGTGGTGCTGGGATCGCGCCAGTGGCGGGGGCGGCCCGCGGTGCACGATCTGGGTGTCGCCGTCATTCCCTTCCTCATGCTGCACACCCTGGCCGCCTGCGTCGTGGTGGAGGCGCGCGGCATCGTGGGCATCGTCGTGGGCGTGATGGGTCTGGGCGTCATGGGCACGCTCGTGGCCGGCCTCGCAGCCCGGACGCCGCAGGCTCGCGCGGCGGCCCTGCGCTTCGGTGTGGGCATCGCGGCGGGAGCGGCCGTGGTCACTTACGGGGTCTCCCTTCTGTACCCCATGGTCGGGACCGACGACCTCGCCGCCATGGGCACCGCGCTCCTGGCCGGGCTGCCCACGCGCGGCGCGATGATCGTGATCGTCGTCCTGCTGGTGCTCGGGCTCACGGGTCTCGCGGTCACCACACCTCTCACCTGGCGACGGGCTGGGGCGCGCTCTGCCGACGACCTCCCGCCCATGATCATCGGCTATCTTTCCACCGTGCCGCCGCTGGCCATCCTTGTCCTGCTGTGGCGGCTGGCGCGCGCACTCGCCGGGTCGATCGGCGACCCGAGCGCGGCGGCCCTGCAGCGTCTGTTGCCGTGGCCCGGTCTGCTCACGGGGCTCGCCGTGGCGGCCATGACGCTCGGGGCCGTGCTGGCATTGCGCCAGCAGCGCGTCACGGTGCTCCTGGCCTGGCTGGCCGTGGCGCAGGCGGGCTATGGCCTGCTGGCGCTGATCGCTGCGCCGGAGGTGCTCCTGGCGCCCACCCTGCTGCACCTGGGGTTCTTCGCGCTCGCCAACCTGGGCGCCTTCGGACTGGCTCAAGTGGTGGTTGCGGCCCGGGGTGACGACGCGCGGGCGGCCTTCGTGGGCTGGGGACGCCGGCAGTTCCTGCCGGCGGCGATGCTCGCCGTCTTCCTGATGTCGCTGGCCGGCATGCCGCCGACAGTCGGTTTCGTGGCGCGGGTGCGGTTGCTGGCCGCCCTGGTGGAGACCGATCGCCTCGGTCTGGCCGTCACGGTGGCGGGCCTCGGCCTGCTGGCCGCGTTCGGGTATCTGCGCGTGGTGATCGACATGTTTCGCCCGGTGAGACCCGAGAGCGAGGTGACGACGGTGGACCTGGGTCCGCTGGCCATGCTGTCGCTTCTGGCCCTGCTGGCCCCGGTCCTGGCCGGCGGACTCGTCTGGCATTTGTTGACGGCCGTGGCGATCCGGGCGGCGACCGGGCTGTGACGTTATCCTGAAGCCCCTGCCGAGAGAATCTGACGAACGGGAGCGGCCATGACCTTTCCGCAATCCTTCTATCGCTGGCGTCCGCATCCCTGGCACGGACTCGAGGTGGGGCCGCAGCCGCCCGAAGTCGTCACCGCGTACATCGAGATCACGCCCTACGATCTGGTGAAGTACGAGGTGGACAAGAGGACCGGGTACCTGCGTGTGGACCGGCCGCAGCGGACCTCGTCGCAGCCACCGGCGCTCTACGGTTTCATCCCACGCACGTTCTGCGGCCGGCGCGTGGGCGCGCTCTCGCCCGCGGCGGCACGCGGCGACGGCGACCCGCTCGACGTCTGCGTAATCAGCGAGCGCCCGATCAACCGCTCCGAGGTCATCCTCAGCGCCCGCGTGGTGGGCGGCCTGCGGGTGATCGACCACGACGAGGCCGATGACAAGATCGTGGCCGTGCTCAACAACGACAACGTCTGGAGCCACGTGCGCGAGATCGCCGAGCTGCCGACCGCGCTGGTCGACCGACTGCGTCACTACTTCGCGACATACAAGCAGCTCCTGGGGGAACCCGCGCACCTGCTCGTGCAGGAGACGTACGCGGCGGCCGACGCCTTCAAGGTGATCGCCGCGGCCATGGCCGACTACGACGACGAGTACGGCGCCTAGGTCCAGCGGTCCGGACGTCGCGGTTCACGGCGACGCGCTCGCGTGATCCACCTCGCGCCGGCGCAGACAGAGCTTCACGTCGCCCACCTGGGCCACCAGCTCGTAGTGGGCGGTGAAGACGTCGAGCACCGAGGCCGTCTGCTTGTCGTCGAGCGCGTTGTTCACCTCGTACATCCAGGTGCCCAGCACCACGAGACTCGGCGTCTCGCTGGCAAAGGCGTTCACCAGCTCGGCCCGCCCCGCCACGTGGTACCGGTGACGCTGCTCCGTGGTCAGGCGCTCGGCCACGCCCAGGGCGAAGTGGTTCTCCAGTCCCGGCAGCGGGCGCTGACCGGTCTCGAACACGTATCCCGGCCAGAACGCCAGCACCGTGTCGCCAGGGCGCGTGAGCTGTGTGATGTTGCGGCACACCGACCGGAAGTGGTCCCACTTCCAGTCGGGAGCGGCCGGCACGCCCGTTCGCGGCCGCGCGAGCGTCACGCCCGACATGGCCAGCAGCAGGGCGAGCACCACCGGCGGCGCGGCACGTCGGGTACCCGTCGGCCAGCGCGCCAGGCCACCGGCCACCAGCGGGAGCACCAGCGGAGCCAGTGTGGCCGTCATGTACTGCTCCTGCACCGGATCGGGCAGGAGGCTCACGCCCAGATGGGTGAGCGCGCCGATCGCCACGATCTGCTCGAACCGCCGCGCGCCGTCGGCCGCCGGCGCCCGTCGCCACGACCACGCACCCCACACGGCGAGCGCCAGGACGATGGTCAGGAACGGATCGCCGGCCAGCGTATGGCCGAGCACCGCGAGGGCGCGTCCGGCAAGGCCGAACGCGCCGAGCCCCTCGTTCTCGCTGAACTTGAGCTGGTGATAGCGCAGGTTGTTGAACCAGAACCGATCGGGATCGCGAGCGAGGGCGATCACGAGCGGCAATCCGCCCAGCGCCACGCCGGCGAGCCAGGCGACCGCCTGCCTCAGACGAGCGCGTCCCTCGCCCACCACGAGAACGAGCGCTGGCACCACGGCCAGCGGCGCGTACAGCAGCCGGACCGATGCGGCGAGCCCCAGCGCCACGCCACCGCCGATCCACCAGCGCAGGCCGCGTCCCTGCGTGAGCCCCCGGTGCAAGGCGATCAATCCGAGTACGGACGCGAGGCTCGCCAGGGCGTAGGTCTTGACGGTGACGTTCCAGTCCAGCACCCCCGGGCTCGCGGCCACCCCCACCAGAGCGACGAGCGCCTGCCACGGACGCAGACCGCGCCCGCGCAGCCACAACCCCCATGCGAGCACCAGCAAGCCGTCGCCGACGACGGACAGGAACCGTAGCGCGAGCAGGCGTGGGCCGAACAGGGCCACCACCGGGGCGTAGACGTACGGCAGCAGCGGTGCCTGGGGATAGAAGAAGTCGAGGTAGGGTGTCCGACCCTCCGCCACGAGGCGCGTCGCCATGGCGTAGTAGCCCTCATCGCCGTCGATGGGCCGTTGGACCGCGAGATACGCGGCCGCGCCCAGGTGCAGGACCACGATGGCGAGGATCACGGCGGTGGTGACGCGGCTGGACATGAACGACTTCCGATCCGGCTCTGGTGTTGCGGACCATGATCGGCGAGGCCGACCTCCCTGACAAGCGGATCCCCGCGCTTTCGCGCTGGCCGCTGCGCCGGCGAGCGATCACCTTGTGGTTGTTCGCCACGCTCTTCCGCTGCCACGTTTCGCCGAGGTCGTCCATGCACGCCGCGAGCAAGACAACGCTGATTCTCGTCCTGGGCATGATCGCCGGCTGCTCCGTCCACGTGCATGCGCCTCCGGCCTCTGAAGCCCTCGTCGCGGCCCTGGATCGCGGGTCCGTGGTGGCTTTCGCGGGAGTGACGACAGACCCCGCGGTGGGTGTCTTCACGCCGCCGGATGCGATCGCAGCCGACGACGCGGCGCTCGGGGGTATCGCCAGCGCGTATCCCACGCTCACCGTGTGGGCGACGCCTGCGGTGGCCGACGTGCTCGGCGACCCGCAACTTGCCGCCCTGCGCGACGAGTACGGCCGCCTGGGCGGCCTCGCGATCGCACGAGTGCGGGCCCTGGCCGCCGGGCTGCCCGGTGCGTCGCTGCTCGCGCTGGCGCGCCTCGAAGCGGACGACGTGCACACCGACACCGTGGTACAGGACCAGGCCAATCCCGAAGCCCGCGTCTCGGGACAGCCCGAGCACTCGACGCCGTGGGCCATGACCATGTCCACGGAGCGCAAGATCCGGGTCGCTATGGAGATATTCGACCTGCAGACCGGCGCCTCGCTGTGGCGTGGCCAGGCCGACGTGCGCGACCGCATCCGGTACGAGTACAAACCGCCCTCCATCGACCCGCAGGCCATCGCGCGACGCTCCGCTGCAGCTTCCGACAGCGCCATCGTGCGCACGGGCGAGTTCCTCAAGCGGCCCGACATCGTGCCCATGATCGGCAACGCCTGCCACGACCTCACCACGCGTCTGCCCGGGGTGCCGAAGGACGCGTCGTGATCACCCTGGCGATGCTGGCGATGCTGGCCCTGCTCGCCACGCCGCTGCCTGCCACCGCACCGGTCGAATCCACCGCGATGATCGCCTGGCTCGACGATCCGGCCTGGCCCGCACTCGTCGCTGCGGCGGGGCCCGATCAGCAGATCATCGTGGAGTTCACGGCGTCCTGGTGCGGGCCGTGCAAGCTGTTGCAGTCGGAGGTGCTCGACGACCCCGCCGTGATCGCGGAGCTGGCGCCGCTGGTGTGCGCCCGCCTCGATATCGATCGCCCGGGCAACGCCGCCGTCGCCGACCGCTTCGCCATCACCACCCTGCCCACCGTCGTGCTCTGCACACGCGACGGTACGGAGATCGACCGCATCCGCGGTTTCCAGGGGCGCGACGCCTTTCTCGAGAAGCTGCGCACCTTCAAGAGCGGACGCGGCTCGCTGCCGGACCTGCAATCCCGCCTCGCGCGCAATCCGGACGTGCCCACGCTCCAGGTGGAGACCGGCCTGCGCTACGCCGAGCGTCTCGACCTTGTCGCGGCCGCGGAACTGCTGGAACGCGGCCTCGCCACCTGGACGGCTCCCGACTCGGCCGCTGCCGCCCTTGCCTGGCGCACCCTCGCCGATGTCCACCACCGGCTCGGCGACGACGCCGGCGCCGTGCGCGATCTGCGCACCCTGCAGCGCACGTGGCCCGATCACGAGTATCCCGTGGTCACGTGGCGCAATCTCGCGGACTATCAGCTTGCGGCGGGCGACACGACGGCCTCGCTCGCCGCCCTCGACTCCCTGCTGGCCATCCGGCCCGACGACGGGCCGTCCCTCACCGTTTTCGCCACGACCGCCGCCCGTACCGGGGTGCGGCTGGACGAGGCCACCGAACGGGCCCGTCACGCGGTCGCCGTCAGCGCCCTGCCCTACCGGGCCATGGACGCGCTAGCCACGGTGCTCCTGCGCCGCGGCGCCTATCCCGAGGCCCTGCTCTGGAATCGCCGCGCCGCCACTGACGACCCTCACGCCGACGACCGCGCCACGCTCCGCGCGGCGGTACGGGAAAGCGCAATCATGGGCGACTGGCGGCTCGCTTCTCCCACCATCGGCACCATCGCTCCGATTCCCAAAACCGTCGTCACGGAGGTTCCGGCGACGGTACACGGCGACCCGTGGCAGGTCTCCCGCCCGCCCATCGAACCATGGTAGCCGGTATCTTCCAGGGTCAGCGGTCCGCGAGCGCGCCGTGGAACTCGTAGCGGTGCTGACCGTCTTCGATGATGATCTCGAGCTCGCCGGACAGCCCTGCGAGCTCGTCGGTGCCCGAATCGGGCACGACCTTAGCGATCAGGCGCTCGGTTTCGCCCCGCGCCATCGTGGCGCCATGCTGCAGCACGAAGCTCCCTTGGCGGCCGGCGAGCGTGCCGGTCACCTGCTCCATCGCCACGTATCCGGCGGAACCCTCCACGCTCGACCGGTAGCCCAGCATCTGGCCGCTACTGGTGGCCTCGATGTCGCCGTGGTATGTCTTGGTGAGCAAGAGGCGCCCGATCGGGCCGGCGGCCTCGCTGTCCGGATCCTGCGGGGTCATCGCGACGTCGAAGGTGCCGCGCAGCGTCATCTTGAACTCCTCGGGGGACCGGGTGGATGTGGTATCACTGTTCGCGGTCGCTGGAAACACCGAGATCGCAAAGGTGATGATGGCAAGGGTGATTGTGGCAGAGGTGATGATGGCACGGGTGCCGATGAATCGAGAACGCATACGACCTCCTGATCATTGCTTGTCCCTGCAAGTTAATCGCCCCTGACCGGAGCGTCTTGAAGAAACGCGACAGACGATGCTACACCGCAAGACCGAGCGCCCACGGGGCGTCCTGAAGCTCGCCGAGACCGAAACCACCGGACTCGTGCACGAGCGTTTCCTGCCGTCCGACGACCTCGCTCCCTACGTGGAGCATTACTGGCGCGTCGCCTGGGATCGCTGCGATCTGGGGCCGATGCCCGTGGCCACCTTGCCTCACCCGAGCGTGCACATGACCTTCTCCGCCCCTGACGGGGGAATCATCGGTGGTCCGGCACGCGCCCGCTTCACGCGCGAACTGAACGACGTGGGCGAGGTCTTCGCCGTGAAATTCCGCCCCGGCGGTTTCCACCCCTTCGCCGCTGGGCCCGTCTCGCGTTTCACCGATATCACGGTGCCCGTAGCCACGGTCTTCGGGCCGGACGGCGCTGCGCTGGCGCATGCCGTGGTCTCGGCCGGTGAGACCGCAGGGCGGGTCGCGCTCACGGAGGCCTTCCTGCGTGCGCAGCAGCCTATTCCGGATGCCTGCGTGGCGCGCGCGGCCGAACTCGTGCTCCTGGTGATGCGAGAACCGGGGATCGTGAAGGTCGCCGATCTGGTCGCGCGCGCGGGTGTCGGCATGCGCACGCTGCAGCGCCTTTTCGCGGAGTACGTGGGCGTGGGTCCCAAATGGGTGATCCAGCGCTACCGTCTCCACGAAGCCGCCGAGCGTTTGGCAGCCGGCCCAGTGGACCATTCTGCTCTCGCCCTGGAGGTGGGCTACAGCGACCAGGCGCATTTCATCCGCGACTTCAAGGCCATCGTGGGCGTCACGCCGGCGGCCTACGCGCGGCGGGCGTGTCCAGAAACCTCACATCCCGACTAACGTGCCACGAAGAATGTTGACGGGTCCAGCGCTTGCCTGGGCCCGTCTTCATGAACACCAAAACCCTCACTTCATGCCCCTCGCTTCCTCCCCACTGCTCCAACCCTAACTGCAAATACCACAAGCCTCAGCCGCAACCCTGGCCCTTCGCGCTCTTCGGCACCTTCTCCCGAAAATCCCCACCCTACACCGTCCAACGCTACCTCTGCCTGGCCTGCGGCAGGACCTGCTCAGACCAGACCTTCCGCACCACATACTGGCTCAAACGCGCCGATCTCCTGCCCAAGGTCCATAAGCACGCCGTCTCTGGCGCCGCCAACCGCCAGATCGCCAGGCTCCTCGACACCTCGCCGACGACCGTCGACAACCTCCTCGCCCGCCTCGGCCGACACTGCATCCTCTTCCATCGACACCTGGTGTCCCAGGCGTCACCCTTCGTGGACATCGCCATCGACGGGCTCGTCACCTTCGAGCACTCCCAGTACTTCCCCTACGAGATCGTCACGGCCGTCGATCGCCCCTCCAGCTTCATCATCCACTTCGCCGAAGCCGAGCGGCGACGCAGCGGGGCGATGACCGACGAGCAGAAATGGAAACGGTCCCTCTTTGAACAAAACTATGGCCGGCCGGACCCCAGGTCGTTGATGCGGGCGCTGCTCGAGGTGCTCTCGGTCTCGCTCGACGGCGCCGCCGAGGCCCACATCTGGAGCGACAAGCACAAGACCTATCCCTACGCGATCGCGAAGCTACGGTATTGCAAGGTGATCCACGAGACGATCGACTCCCGTGAGCCGCGGACGAGTCGCAACCCGTTGTTCGAGGTCAACTTGCTGGACATGTTGCTGCGGCATTGTCTGAAAGACCACACGCGGGAGACGATCGCGTTCGGGAAGCGACGGCAGCATTCGATCTACCGGCTGGCGATCTTCCTGGTGTGGCGCAACACGATCAAGTTGCGTCGGGAGAAGCGGTGCTGGAGCACGCCGGCGATGCAGATCGGGATCGCCACGAAGCCCTTGACCGAGGAGGAGGTGTTGTCGCGGCGGCTGTTCGTGTCGCATATCGAGTTGCCGCCGTTGTGGGATGACTACTACTGGCGACGGGTCGAGACGCGGCCATTGAAGGTGAACCGGAGGCACAAGCTGACGTACGCCGCGTAGCGGGTCTGTCGGGCGTGGCCGGGAGTACCGGGGCTCAAGGCGCCAACAACATTCTTCTTGGCACAACCTGGGGGGCGCCGACCCGTTCTCGGGTAGGACAACCCACGCGCATGGGGTATGATCTGACCAGGCGGGTGCGGCCGGAACCGATGGGCGGGCCGGTGACGCAACCGTGGAAGGCGCATGAAGTTGACACAACGGCCTGAAGATCGTGGGGATGCAGCGACCGCCGTCATGGTGACGGGCGGAGGCGGTTTCGTGGGGACCACGCTGGTGCCCGACCTGCTCGCCGACGGCCACCGCGTGGTGGTGTACGACGATTTTTCCGTGGGCCGGCGCCCAGCGCCTGCGGAAGGGCTGCAGGTGGTTACGGGCGATATCCGCGACGAGGCCCATCTGCGCACCGTCCTGCGGGAGCACGCCGTGGCGAGCGTCATCCATCTGGCGGCCCTGCACTATATCCCCCACTGCAACGCGCATCCGGTCGACACGCTGCACGTCAACGTGGTGGGGACGCAGGCGCTGCTGGAGGCATGCCGCGAGGCCGGTGTCGCGCGCCTGGTGTTCGCCTCTTCGGCGGCCGTGTACGGCCCCTCGGAGTCGGCGCATCGCGAGGACGAGGCCCATGCCCCGGTCGATATCTACGGCCTCAGCAAGAGCATCGGGGAGCAGCAGCTGGCCGCTTTCCACCGACGCACCGGAATCCCGTGCACGGCGGCGCGCCTGTTCAACGTGTTCGGGCAAGGCGAGACCAACCCGCACCTCATCCCCGAGATCCTGCGCCAGCTCGCCGAGCACGGAGACACGTTGAGCCTGGGCGCGCTCACGCCGCGGCGGGATTACGTGCACGTGACCGACGTGTCGCGAGCCCTGCGCGTATTCCTGGGCGCCACGGATCCGGGATTCTCGGTCTACAACGTGGGTACGGGCCACGCCGCCTCGGTGCGCGACATCATCGCGTCCCTCGAGGACATTCTGCGGCGACCGCTGGTGGTGGAGCAGGACCCGGCCCGGCTACGCCCGGTCGATATGCCACACCTTCAGGCCGACATCGCGCGCCTGCAGGGCGACCTGGGCTGGTCGCCGGCGACCACGCTCACCGCGGGGCTGCGCGATCTCGTGCAGGCCAGCCTGCCTGGTGCGGGCGACGCAGGACGTCCGGTACCATGAAGGTCATGATGGTCGGGCCGTATCCCGTGCATGGCATCGCGACGGGGGGAGTCGCCGCGGTCGCGTCCGCGCTCGTCGGTGCGCTTGCGCGACGTGACGAAATCGACCTCCATGTCGTGACCACGGCGCCGCCGGGTACGCTGGCCCGCAGCGACGGGCAGATCACCATGCATCTGGTGCCCGATTCGGGACGCTGGCGGCGGCTGACGTTCTACCGGTCCGAGCGCGACGCCATCACCCGTATCCTGCGCGAGGCCAGGCCCGAAATCGTGCACGTCCAGGGCCAGAACTTCTTCGCCGCCGGGGCGCTCACGGCGGGATTGCCGACGGTGGTCACGCTGCACGGCATGCTCGGCCGCGAGAAGGGGATCGTCGATCGTCGCAGCCGTGTGTCGGAGCGTGTTTCCAAGCTCGTGCGCGGTCACTTCAACGCCCGCTTCGAGACCGCGGTGTTGCTCGACGCCAGCGACCTGATCATCATCAACCCCTACGTGGCGCGCACAATCGGCGACCGCACGCAGGCGCGGTTCCATGCGATCGACAACCCGGTCGACGACGCGTTCTTCGACGTGCGCGATGCCGCCGAGCCCGACCGCCTCTTCTTCGCCGGCGCTCTCGAGCCACGCAAGGCGCTGCACCAGCTCATCGAGGCCGTCGGCCTGCTCTGCGACCGGGGCGTCGACGTGCGCCTGCGGATCGCGGGCATGGATGCCGATCCCGGCTACGCGGCCGCCCTGCGCGCCGCTGCGGCCCAGCGCGTCCCGCCCGGCGCGGTGGCGTTCCTGGGCGTCGTCAGCCAGGCCGACCTGCTGGAGGAATATGCGCGGGCGGCGCTCGTCGTCATGTCGTCCGTGGAGGAGACGTCGCCCATGCTGCTGCAACAGGCCATGGCGGCCGGCAAGCCCGTCGTCGCGCCGCGCGTCGGCGGGATCCCCGACCTGGTCGACGATCGGCAGACGGGCCGGCTCGTACCCGGGGCCGACCCGGCCGCGCTCGCGGACGCCATCGCCGAGCTCCTTGGCTCGGCCCCGGCCCGCAGCGCCCTGGGCGCTCGGGGGCGCGAGCGCGCGGAGGCGCGTTTCCGGTCCTCGGCCGTGGCGGCGCGCACCTGTGAGGTCTACGCGGCGATCCTGGCGGCCGGCCGCCTGCCGCGGGCCACCGCTGGCGAGACACGCCAAAAATCCGACTAGGCAATTGGTCGGCATTAGGATATAATTGCTTCCGAATAAGACTTATTCGGCACATGTTAAATATAAATAACGTGTCGATAAGACTAAATCTACGTACAATAAGAGGAGAGTTCGGCCATGTCCACCCCCCTGCGGGACTTCCTGGAGATTCCCTACGATCAGCTCGAAGAGATGAACCTCGCGGCCAAGATGGACCGCCTCGCCCGGAAGGACCCGGGCAAGATCCGGGAAGCCCGGCTGAAGTACCTGACGGACGAGAAGCGGATCAAGGCCATCACGGTGTGCTTCACGGACCTCGAGGGTCGGCTCCACATGCTCGACTACGACAAGAAGTTCCTCCTCAGGTCGGAGGACAACCTCACCTTCGACGGCTCCTCGATCCGTGGCTTCTCGCGCCAGGCCGAGTCGGACCTGCGCCTGGCCATCGACTGGCCCGCGTTCTACTGGCTGCCGGCCGATGTCTTCGGACCGGGCAAGGTCCTCGTCTTCGGCATCGTCAAGGGTCAGGACGGCACCGACTACGTCGCCGATCTGCGCGCGCAGCTCAAAGCGTACGCGGGCGTACTCGCCAAGAAAGGCATCACCGCCAACGCCGCCAACGAGATCGAGGGCTTTCTCTTCAGCGGCCGCGATGCTGAGCGCCGCTACCGCGAAACCGGTGTCTTCGATTTCATCTCCACCGGCGGCTACTACCACTCGCTGCCCGGCGACTCGCTGCGCCGCTTCATCGACAGCTCCGCCGAGGTGCAACGCGCCCTCGGCTTCCAGAACGAGAAGGACCACCCCGAGGTGGCACCGTCGCAGTTCGAGATGAACTACAGCTACACCGAGGCCACGGTGGCGGCCGATCAGGTGCAGCTCTACAAGCTCATCGCTCGGCAGGTCGCGGCGCAGATGGACACGACGGCGAGCTTCCTGCCCAAGCCGGTCGCCGGCGTCAACGGCAACGGCATGCACACCAATCTCTCGCTCACCAAGGGCGGCAAGAACATCTTCCACGCGGCTCGGGGCCAGGACGGGCTGTCGGCGCAGGCCTGGAGTTTCATCAACCGGATCCTCGCCAACGCCAACGACATCTGCCTCGTGCTCAACTCGAGCGTCAACTCATACCGGCGTCTGGATCCGCACTTCGAGGCCCCGAATCAGATCAAGGTGTCCGCGAGCGATCGTGGCTCCATGATCCGCCTCCCCATCGGCAACGAGAAGTCGGCGCGCATCGAGGTGCGGTCGATCGCCCCCGACGCGAATCCCTACCTCGCCATCTACACGCTACTGCGCACCGGCCTGGAAGGGCCGATGTCCGAGGAGGAGGAGGGCAAACGCTCGCGCACCCGCTTCTTGCCGGACAACATCTACGACGCCATCCGCCTCTTCAAGTCAAGCAAGTGGAGCCAGGAACTTCTGGGCTCGCAGGTGCACGAGAAGTACGCCGAGCTGAAGTCGGCGCAGGCCGATCGCTGCCCCAAAGCCCTCGGCTCGCGCATCAAGCGCGCCGAGATCCAGTTCCACCACGAGGTGACGAACCAGCAGCTCTGGGCACGGTTCTAGAACGACACCAGATGACGCTGCTCGCAGGGCAGGCCGCCCAGTCGCCGTGCTACGGAGTCGGCGAGGTCTCTTGATGAGTCATCAAGCCGCCGCCGGTCTCGGACACGATCGCGACGGCACACCCAAAAGTAACCGGCCCGGGCTTGCGCTCGGGCCGGTCGGCGGCTTGCCGGTGGGGGATTGGAGGGAGAAACCGACAAACCGCGCAGCTTAAAGATGCCGCTTAATCTGGGCGAATATATCGCATCGACCATGACATCCGCAACCAGAAAATTGCCCTCGGTGTTGATTCGCGGTGCCAATTATTGACGAATTGGCACCGCATCCATCAGGCAACCCGGTTCCGAGCATACAGATAATAGGCGAGCGGGATGACCACGATCGTCAGGGCCGTGGACATCAGGCCGCCCATCATGAGCGAGATGGCCAGCCCCTGGAAGATGGGGTCGAAGACCATCACGAAGCTGCCGGCGATCACCGCGCCGGCCGTGAGGGCGATCGGTAGGAAGCGCACCGCACCCGCCTCGATCACGGCCTCCTCGAGGGGGAGGCCTTGCTTGATGCGCGCCAGCATGAAGTCGATCAGCAGCACGCTGTTGCGCACCATGATGCCGGCGAGGGCGATCACGCCGATCATGCTCGTCGCCGTGAAGAAGGCCCCGAAGATGAGATGGCCGGGGATGATGCCCACCAGCGTGAGCGGGATCGGGATCATCTGCAGCAGGGGCACCCAGAAGTCCTGGAACATGGCCACGATCAGCAGATAGATGATGACGATCACCACCGCGAAGGCGAAGCCGAGATCGCGGAACACCTCGTACGTGATATGCCACTCGCCGTCCCACTTGAGGGAGTACTGGTCGGTCAGCTCGGGCTGGGACTTGAAGTACTGCTCCATCGTGGTGCCGTCGGGCAGAGTGATCTCGGCGATGGCCTTCTTCATGTCGAGGATCGCATAGATCGGCGACTCGAGGGCGCCGGCCACGTCGCCGGTGACGTAGACCAGGGGCTTCAGGTTGCGGCGGTGCCGGCTCTTGGGTAGAGGCGACGCTTCCACCTTCACGAGATCGGCCAGCGGCACCAGGCCGCCGGACTTGCTCCCGACGAAGAGCCCCTGCAGCGACCGCGTGTCGCTGCGGTCCTCGATCGGCAGGCGAACGGTGATGGGCACCGGCTCGGTGACGTCGTTCAGGTGCACGAGACCCGCGTCCATGCCACCGAGGGCCACGGCGAGGGTCTGCGTCACCTGGTCCGAGGCCACGCCGGCCATCGCGGCGCGCTCCTTGTCGACGATGAAGCGATAACGCGTCTGATCGGCTTCGACCCACCAGTCGACATCGACCACGCCGTCCGTGCTGTCGAAGATCTCCTTCACCTTCTGCGCCACCTGGATGCGGCCGGCCGCGTCGGGTCCGTAGATCTCGGCCACGAGCGTTGCCAGCACTGGCGGGCCAGGTGGGACCTCGACCACCTTCACCGCGGCATCATGGCGCGCGGCGATCTCCTGGATCGGCCCGCGCACGCGCTCGGCGATGGCGTGGCTTTGATCCGACCGCTGCGATTTCTCCACCAGATTCACCTGAAGTTCGGCCACGTTGGCGCCGCGCCGCAGGAAGTAGTGCCTGACCAGGCCACTGAAGTTCACCGGGCCCGAGGTGCCGGAGTACACCTGGTAATCGGTGACCTCAGGCACGGTGGTGAGGTACTGACCGATCTCGCGTGCGACCTGGGTGGTCGATTCGAGGGTGGTGCCCTCGGGCATGTCGATGACCACCTGGAACTCGCTCTTGTTGTCGAAGGGCAGCATCTTCACCTGCACGGCGCGGGTGAAGAACAGGAACGTGCTGGCTGCCGTGAGCACCGCCGTGGCCAGGAGCGTGAGCACGGCCTTCCGCGGGCTACGCACCAGTGGACGCATGATCGCGTTGTAGGTGCGGTAAATGCGCGTGTCGTGCAGGTCGTGGCCGGCGTGGTTCTCGCTGGCCTTGCGGTGCGGCTTGATGAGGCGCAGGGCCAGGTACGGCGAGATGACGAAGGCCACGAAGAGCGAGAACGCCATGGCCAGCGAGGCGCCGATGGGCATCGGACGCATGTAGGGCCCCATGAGGCCGCGCACGAAGGCCATGGGGAAGAGCGACGCGATCACCGTGAGGGTGGCGAGGATGGTCGGGTTGCCTATCTCCTCGATCGCCTGGAGGGAGATCTTCACCGACTGCTTGCCCTTCGCCATGACGTGGCGGTGGATGTTCTCCACCACGATGATCGTATCGTCGACCACCAGACCCGTCACCAGGATGAGGGCGAACAGCGTCACGCGATTCAGCGTATAGCCGAAGATGTAATAGATGAACAGCGTGAGCGCGAAGGTCGTGGGAATGGACACGAAGATGATCGTCGCCCCGCGCCAACCCATCGCCAGAAATACCACGAGCATGGCCAGCAGGATGGCGTGGCCGAGGCTTTCGATCAGGTGCCAGCCCTTCTCGTTGGCGGTCTTGCCGTAGTCGCGGGTGACGGTCACGTTCACGTCGCCCGGGATGAGGCGGCCCTTCAGTTCGTCGACCTTCTTGAGCACCGCCCGCGAGATCCGCGTGGCATCGGTGCCCTTCTTCTTGGCCACCGAGATGGTGACGGCCGGCGCTTCGTGCCCCGGCTCGTACTCGTCGCCCAGGCCGACCTCGTCAGCCCGCGGCCCGGTGCCGAAGAAGACGTAGCTGTCGATCTCGGCAGGACCGTCGCTCACCGTGGCCACATCGCTCAGGTGCACCGGCTGGCCGCCGTGCACGCCCACGACGAGGTCGGCCACGTCCTGCGCGCTGCGCACGAAGGCGCCGGTCTCCACCGAGAACTCCTGGTTCGCCGTCGCGAACGAGCCGGCGGGCAGGTCCTGGTTCTGCATCTGCAGCGCCGGGATCACGGAGAGCGTGGTCACGCCCATGGCGGCCAGGCGCTGCGGGTCGAGTTGCACGCGCACGGCGCGGCGGCGGCCACCGTGCGTCTCGACCACCGACACGTTCTCGACCGAGGCGATCTCGGCCTTCAGCTCGTCGGAGATCTGACGCAGGCCGTACGCATCGTAATGGTCGCTCCATAGCGTCAGCGCCAGGATGGGCACGTCGTCGATCGCGCGCACCTTGATCAGAGGTTGCATGGCTCCGGGCGGCGCCTCGTCCATGTTGCCCAGAATCTTGTTCCAGATGCGCGTGACGGCCTCGTCCATGTCGGTGCCCACGTAGTAGCGGGCCGTGACCATGGCGAAGCCCGGGTAGCTGGCGCTATAGACGTACTCGACGCCCTCGATCTCCCACACCTTCTGCTCGAGAGGCCTGGTCACGAGATTCTCGACCTCGGCCGGATCGGCACCGGGGAAGGGCACCATGACGTCGATCATCGGCACGACGATCTGGGGCTCCTCCTCCCGCGGCGTCAGCATCACGGCGAAGCCGCCGATGAGCAGCATGGCCACGACCATGAGCGGCGTCAGCTTGGAGTCGATGAACGTGTGGGCCAGCCGGGTCATCAGTCCGGCGTGCGGCGGCATCACGTTCTCGGAGTGCAACGAACCGTCGTCCGGCAGATTGCGCGGGTTCTCGTGGCTCATCCTACCTCACCACCCTGTCGCCCTCGGTGAGGGGCTGCTCGGAAGTGAGCACCACGGTCTCGCTGCCGGTCAAGCCGGAGATCACCTCGACCCTGTCGTCGAAGGTGCGGCCCGTGCGGATCCAGTGGAGGTGCGCGATGCCGTCGTTGTCCACTGTCCACACGCCGGTGAGCTGGCCGCGCGTCATGATCGCGGCTTTCGGCACGAGCACCGCCGCGCGCGTGCCCACGGGCACGAGCACCCGCGCGAACATGCCACTCTTGAGCTGACCATCGGTGTTGGGCAGGTAGGCCTGGAGGTCGTAGGTGTGGCTCATGGTGTTGGCCGCCGGCACGACGCGCGCCACCGGCACCGTGAACGGGGCGATCGGCAGGGAGGGGATCTCCACGGTCACGCGCTCACCGCCCTTGACGAGATCGACATCGCGCTCGCTGAGGCCGGCCGTCACCTTCATCGTGCCCACCTGCTCCAGCGTCAGCAGCGGTTGGCCCGGGTTGGCCATATCCCCCGGATCCACCATGCGCCGCACCACCGTGCCATCGACCGGCGCCTTGATCGCGAGGTAGCTGAGCTGCATGTCGATCTCGGCCAGCGCGGCCCTGGCCTGCGCGAGGCCCGCGGCCGCCTGGTCGCGGCCGGTGTGCACGTCGTCGAGGCGCGCCTTGGAAACCGACTTCTGCTCGTACAGCTTCTCGAAACGCGCGACGTTGGTGCCGGCATTCTCGAGCACCGCCTTCGCCGCGTCGATCCCGGTCTCGGCCTGCTTGCGCCGTGCCTGCAGGTCGGTGTCGCCGATCTGGACGAGCAGTTCGCCCTTGCGTACGACCGTGCCCTCACGTACCGGGACGGCCGTGATCCAGCCCATCAGGCGCGTGCTCACCTGTACGGTGTTCTCGCCCGCGAGGCTGCCGGAGGCCGAGACGTACTGGGGCACGTCGGTCTTCTGCGCCACGGCGACCGTGGCCTTCACGTCCCTGGATTCTCGCTTCGCGACCTCGTGACCGCCACCGCAGCCGGCGACGACGACCAGGAGAGTGGTGGCGACGGCGACGGCGAAACGTCGCGACATCTGGGTGGTCATCACTTCCGTCCTCCTTCTCGAGCGGGGCTGCCGGCGGCGAACGTCAGGCGCGCCAGGCTGAGATTGTAGTCGTGCTGCGCCTGCACCAGACCGCCCTCGGCCTGGATGTCGGCGGCCTGGACATCGAGCAGGTCGACCATGGAGGTGAGACCCTCGGTATACTGATTGGTGATGATGCGCAGGCTCTCGCGCGCGGCCGCCACCGCGTCGTGCGCCACGTCGAGCTTTGCGGCGGCGGCTTTACGTCGCGCCAGGCCTGGATCGCCTCGAATCGCGCCTGCCGCGCCATGAAGTCGTACTGGTATTCGACCGCGCGCTTCTGGGCCTTGGCCTTGCGCACGGCCGAGACGTTTTGCAGGCCCTTGAAGAGATCCCACGTGCCGTAGACACCCAGCGACCAGCTCCGGGCATCGCCACCGAACATGGTGTTCTGACTGATATAGTCGCGCTGCAGTCCGAGGTTCACATGCGGCACCATGGCGCCCGTCGCCACGTGGACCATGCGCCGCGCGGCGCGCACCTGCTCGGACACGGCCAGCAGATCGGAGCGGCTTTCCACGCCGGCCAGCTCGGGCGGGGCGGGCATGGCGGCCGCCGCAACCTGCGGCGCGGCCGCGATGGGCAGCGGGATGGTGGTGGCGGTGAGCATCTGCACGGCGTCGCCGGCCGCGGCCAGCTGATTGCGCACGGTGATCTGCTGCTGCTGCAACGCAGCCAGGAATACCCGCGCCTGCAAGAGATCGGCCTCGGTGGCCATCTCGGCCTCGACCATGCTGCGCGCCTGCTGCGCGTGCGCCTCGGCGCTGCGCAGCGCGGATGCGATCACCTCGTCGTACGCCCGCGCCAGGGTGAGCCCTTCGTAGACCTCGTTGGCCTGGAGCCGGACGGTCTCGGCGGCCCGCCGGTGCTGGTACTCGGCGGCGCGGCTCATGGCGTTGGCGGCTTGCTTGCCGAACGTGGCCATGCCCCCGTTGAAGATCGGCTGCATGAGCTGCAGGCGGGTGAGCCACATGTTGATCTCACCCGGATGGTTCAGGACGTCCGGCGCGAAGTCGGAGGGCTGCGCGTTGCGGGCGGTGAGCTTGTAGCCAAACGCGCTGAGTGCGTCGTCCGAACGCATGAAGAACTCGTTCACCGACACGCGCGGCAGGAAGCCCGACCAGGCCCCGGCAGCGTCGGCGGCGGCAGCGTCGGCCATGGCGCCGGCCGATGCGAGCATCTCGTTGTGTGTGAGAGACGCGTCGATCAACCGGTCGAGTTCGACGAACAACGTGTCGCCGCGGACCTGGCCCAGGCTGGACCAGTCGGCCGTGGCGGGCGTGTCATCGGCGAACGCCAGGGTGGCGCCCACCAGGAACGCCGCGCCGAGCAGCGGCGTCATCCAGATTCGCTTCATGGTGGACCTCGTTCAGCTCGATTTGGCCGGCACCGTGGCCGGCACGCCCATCTTCTTGAGGATCGTGATGAGGGGGCACCAGTTGGTGAAGGCGCTCTGTAGGAGGTTTAGCCCGACGAACGCGGTGAAGTACAGCCAATTCGGGCTCACGAACCTGGCGAGGACGAGGCTCAGGAGCACGAGGGTGCCCGCCACGGCTCGGACGACGCGGTCTATGGTCATGACGATTCCCTTTCCGGTTCGACGTGAATCTGGCAAAGATCGTAGTTTCGAAAATTCTAAACTGCGCCATAATCTAGATTGTTGTCGGACGGAAAGCAAGGGACCACGAGAAAAAAATCGTCGCCCCGGGGCGGGGGCGACGAACAACTTGTCGCAACATGATTTCGGGGTTTTCTTGCCCGCATCCCGTCGGACCCGGATCCAGAGGAGACCCTCGCATGAGCGACCAGATACAGCGCGAAGTCCTGATCGCGGCCCCCCGCGGCTTCTGCGCCGGGGTGGAGAGGGCCATCGAGGTGGTGGACCGATTGCTCGCGATACATGGCACCCCAGTCTATGTCCGCAAGGAGATCGTCCATAACAAAGCGGTCGTGGACGGGTTTCGCAAACGCGGTGTCATCTTCATCGACGACCTCGACGAGGCGCCGGATGGGGCGACGGTCGTGTTCAGCGCCCATGGCATCGCACCTCAGGTTCGCGAGGACGCGCAGCGGCGCGGCCTGCGCACGATCGACGCCACCTGCCCCCTCGTGACGCGCGTCCATCGCTCGGTGCTGAAGCAAGCCGGCCAGGGGCGCACGATCGTGCTCATCGGTCACGCTGGTCACGACGAGGTGATCGGCACGATGGGCGAGGCGCCGGGCCGGGTGCGGCTCGTGGAATCCGTGGGTGACGTCGCCGCCCTCGACGTCGCCGATGACGAGGAGTTGGCCTACGTCACCCAGACGACTCTGAGCGTCGATGAGACCGAGGCCATAGTCGCGGCCCTGAAGGCGCGCTTTCCCCACCTCGTTGTGCCGCTCCGCAGCGACATCTGTTACGCCACCCAGAACCGTCAGGACGCGGTGAAGCAGCTGCTCGACGAGGGCGTTAGCCACCTGCTCGTGGTGGGCTCGCGCAACAGCAGCAACAGCGTGCGTCTTTGCGAGGTGGCGCAGCGGCGCGACTGCGAGGCGACGCTCGTGGACGGGCCCGATCAGGTCGACGTGGCGGCCCTGCGCCACCACCGGACCCTCGGCTTGTCGGCAGGCGCCTCGGCACCGGAGCATCTCGTGCAAGCGGTGGTGGACAAGCTGGCGGCAGCCGGATGGTCGCCGCGCGAAGTGGCTGTCATGAATGAAGATGTGAAATTCTCGGCGCCCAGGGAGCTTCTCGCGTTCGAACGGGAAACCCCGTAGCTATGAAGATATGAATTAAAATAGCTTTGACATCCTGAAGTGATATGATTTTCGTGAGGGGGCGATCCTGAGGGGTCACCTTCAGGTCTCTTGTGCGACGAGCATTCCTCCGTGGCAATCCTTCAGCGACGAGGCGCGACGATGGACCGCAAGATCTATGAACTGCAGGCCGAGCTCTGCAAGACGCTCTCCAACCCCAAGCGGCTCGAAATCCTCGATATTCTCAAGCACGAGGGTGAGATCACCGTGAACGCCCTGGCCGAGCAGCTGGAGATCCCCAAGGCCAATACGAGCCAGCATCTCGCGGTGCTGCGGCAGGCCGGCGTGGTGTACACCCGACGCGACGGGATCAACGTGTACTACAGTCTGCGCTCGGAACGCATCAGCGAGGCCTGTTCCGTGACGCGGCAGATCCTGCTCGAGCGCCTCGAGGAACAGATGTCGCTCATGAAGGACGAATGATCCCGGCTAGAAGCTCGCCGCGCGCGAATCGGGAGTTTCCGTCGCGCGCCACCAGGCGGTCACCAGGCCGTCGATCTCTCCCGGCGCGAGATGACCCGCGCCAATCGCATCCCGCATTGCCGCCGCCACCCTCGCCAGCACCTCATCGCGCGTCAGGCGCGGGCGATCGTCCAGTTCGCCGCGCTCCCGCAGCGTGGTCTCGAGCTCATCGATGAGCGAACGCCGCAGGTTGGACACGCGACCGTCGCGCAGGGCGGCGACGAGTGTGGCCGCGTCGCCACCGACGTCGTCGATGAGCGCCTCGATCTCCGCCAACTTGGTGCTGCGCGCCACGGCGCCGCAGGCGGCGAGCGACGCCCGGGTGACGGCCCGGCCGCGGCCCTCCGCCCGCGCGGCCAGGAACGCCGCCAGCGCGTCGGCCCTGACCGTCAGACGTCGCATCTGCATCCCGCCCGGCCCCGTGGCCCCGTCGCCGGCCGCGTCGGCGAGCGCCGCGAACGCGCCCCACGTGCGGGCGCCGCTCCGCAGGGCGACGTGCAACGCCGCGAGGTCGTCGCTCAGCAGGTAGTAGAGGTGGGCCCGGGTGACGGGCGCATGGACATCGAGGCTCTCCACGCGCAGGCGCCGGGCGTACTGCGGCGGGTCGAGCCCGTCGGGCGCCGGGATCTCCGGGGGGACGGCCGCGGCGAGCGCCGCCAGCGGCGGAAGCTGCGCCTCGGCGCGGATCACCCCGAGGTCGGTGACCGGCGCGGGTGGCAGGTCCGCGGCGGCGAGCGCCCGCTGCCAGGTGGCGATGGTCTCGGGATGCGCCGTGAGCACGACGAGCTGGCGACCGTCGCGCTTGACCATGTCGATCAGGCTGGCCGCCACCGCGGCGGCGCGCCGGGGATCGCTCGCCGATAGCGCCTCGTCCAGCAGCAGCGGCAACGGTTCGCCGCGCTCGATGTCCACGACGAAGGCCAGGCGCGCCGCGAGCAGGAGCTGGGCGCGCGTACCGTCGGACAGCTCCCGCAAACGCAGCGGCCGCTGCGTCTCCCGATCGCGTGCGCGGAATCCGTCGTCGTGCACCGCGAGCGCGTAGCGACCCGCAGTGAAGAGAGTGAACAGGGTGCTGGCTTCCGCGAGCACGGCGGGCAGGCTACGGCGTTCGTGTTCCTGGGCCACGGTGTCCAGGAGGAGATGCGCCAGAGCGTTGTCCTCGTGTGTGCGTACCACGCGGGCCAGGTTCGACACGGCGGCCGCGACGGCGGCAGTCGCGTTCTGCAGGCGCGACTGGCGGCGCGCCTGGGCGATGGCGCCGTCGATCTCCCCGTACCGTTTCTGGAGCGCCGCGGACTGGTCGGCCTGGGCGGCCAGCGCGGCGCGCTGCGTGGCGCGCGTGACGTCGTCGCTCGCGGCGGCTGCGAGAGCGTCGTCGCGGTACGGGCCGAGAGCATCGATCTCGTCTTCGGCGAGGGATACCGCGGCCGTGGCGGCCCGGTGGTCGGCGGCGGTGGCGAGGTAGGTGTCGCGCTGGGCGAGCAGGCGATCGAGGTCCGCGACGGCGCCCGGCGCTAGGTCCAGATTCGCGAAGAGCGCGGCGATCGACGCGTGGATGTCGTTGAGACGCGCGCGGGCCGCATCGGCGAGGGCCGACTGCGACGCGAGGTCGCGCGTCGCGTCGCGATGCTGCTGGGCACGCTGCGCGAGGTCAGCCAGGGCGGCGTTGGTGGCAAGAGCGTCGGTGGCAAGAGCGTTGGTGGGTTGCGCAACGCCGTGCCGGGCGAGGAATTGCGCCAGCTCCGCCAGGATCGCGTCGCGCTCGGCCCGGGCGGTGACCACGCGGGCGGCCGCGGCAGCTTCCTCGTGACGGGCCTCGTGGACGGCGGCGATGCGCGGCAGCAGCTCCGCCAGCTCGAGACCGCCCGTCTCGGGCTCGAGGCCGTGCTGTAGCGCCAGTGCGCGCCGCGCGGCACGCTGCGCCCGGCGCTGTTCGTCGACCCGCGTGCGCTCCGCCTGCAGGCCAGCGCGCCAATTGCGCCGAAGTTCGCGCTCGGCGGCGTCCGCCAGCTCGGCGTTCAGCGCGAGTAGGCGGCGCACCACGTCGTCGCGCCGCCACGACGTCGGCTCGGGCAGTCCGGTCTCCCGGTAGGCTTGCTGCGCGACGCGTCGCTGCGCGCGTGCGGCTGTCCGCGGCCACAGGGCGGCGACGATCGCGACCGTACCGCCGGCCAGCACCAGCCATCCCCGCGGTCCGGTATGCCAAAGCCGCGCCATCATGCCGGCGGCGACCACGGCCACGCCACTCAGGACCACGATGCCCCGGCGCCAGTCGCGCGCCGTGGCGTCGGGCGCGGCCAGCCAGCGCGTGAGGGCTCCGCTGGCATCGCGTAACCGCGCCTCCTCGCCATCCTCGCCGTCGGGACCGTCGCCGACGAGATCGGGGCGGGCGAGCAGCGTCGCCAGGGCTTCGCCGCGCGCACCCAGCTCCGCATCCTGGCGCAGTTCGCGCCTCGCCTCGTCGATGGCCTCGATGGACACCGGCGCGTGTGGCGCCTCGTGCCAGGGTGGGCCGAGCTGGCGACCGCGCTCGGCGGCAGCCGCCACGGCCGCGTCATGCTCGCGCTCCAGGCGTGCGACGTCGGCCGCGGACGTCTGCAATGCCTGGCCGCGTTGCTGGGCGACGCGCAGATCCGCTTCGGGCGGCGGCGCGGCGGCGAAACCGGCGGTGCCCATCGCCTGGCGCGCATGCTCGCCCGCCGCCAGCGCGGTCGTGAGGCGCTCGTTGTTCTGATCGCGCTCGCGCGCCAGATCCTCCCAGCGTGCGTGTTCCTGGCCGTGGAGGCGCTCCAGCACGGCGGGCATGGCGTCAAGGCGCCGCCGGGCCTCGGCTGCACGCGTGCGGGCGGCGGCGAGGCGATCGGCGGCGTCGAGAACCCGCAACCGCGCGGCGGCGTTGTCGGCCGCCCGGATCTGCGCGTCGAGGTCGGCAAGCGCATCCTCGTCGGCGGCGAGGCTGCGCAGGTCGTCCTGGACGACGTGCAGCTCGCTGCGGGTCTGGCCGAGAACAACAGTCTCGTGCAGACGCCGCGCCGAGACGCGCATCCCATCGGACTCGCGCAGGGTCGCCAGATCGTAGCCGCCGGCCATGCGGCTGCGGATCTCGCGGACCAGCGCCTCGTCGTCGGCATCGGGCCCGCTCTTGTGCAGATCGAGCAGGCCGAGGTGATAGGCTGCGCGCAGCGGGCTCGCGGGCAGCACGGGCGGCGCTCCCCCGTCGGTCGCGCTCCAGCTGGTGGTGGCCGTACCCTCGCGCGCGGCATGCCAGGTGCGCGTGCCCGCCTGGAACGTGGCTGTGACCTCGCGACGGGGATCGGGGCGACCGTCCGGGAAGAGCAGGGCGAGGACCGCGCGGCAGGTGGAACTCTTGCCGCTGCCGTTGGCGCCCTGGATCAGATTCACGCCCGCCGCGAGGGTGAGGTCGAATGCCGTGTCGATGCCCGGCAGACGCCGGATGGAGAGCTTACGCAGATCCATCGTCCGCTCCCCGTTGCTGCGCGAGCAGCGCATCGAGCAGGCGGTAGCCGGCCTGCAGCAGGCGCGTGCGGGTCTCGTCGTCCGTGTGCGCCGCCGGGTCGGCGCCGAGCCGCCGGTCGAGGCTCGCGAGCGTGCGGCCTGCCTCCGCCAGGAGGGCCGACTGCTCCCCGGCTTGTAGCGCAAGAAGCTTGCGCGCGAGCACGCCCGGCGGCGTGTCGCTACGTGCGAGCGCCTCGAGGTCATGGGCGGGCGTGACGGCGAGCGCGACGTCGTCGATGAAGGCCACCCGTTCGGCGGCCGTGGTGGTCTGGCCGACGAGTGTGGGCGACGTGGCCAGCTCCGTCAGCGCATCCGCGTGGTGCGTGCGGCCGTACAGGCGCAGGCGCACGCCCACCACCCGCGCCTCACCCCACGTCTCGTCGTCAGCGGTGAGATGATCTCGGAGCCTGGCGAGCACGCGATCGGTGAGTTCGAGGCGAGGATCGTGCAGTGCGCTCACGTCGATCGGCAGCATCGACCAGCGCAGCGGCGCCAGCGCGAGCTGGCGCACCGTCACCCGACCTTCCGCGGCTTCGAGGAGCCACGGGCCGTGTACGCCGGTCTCGGTGGGATCGAGCCCGACGAGCGATCCGAGATAGCCGGGCGCCAGGGTCGCGGGATCGAGGGTCGGTGCGTGCTGATGGCCGAGCAGCCAGGCGTCGTAGCCGGCCGCGCGCAGCGACGACGACGGTGTGGGGGCGTGTACGCTCGCGCGATGATCCAGGTCGCAGTGCAGCAGGCCCACCGTGGGCGCGCTCAAAGCGCGCTCCGGGAGCCCGCCGGCGGTGGGATCGCCCGGATAGCGCTCACCGGGAAACGACCAGCCGACCACGCGCACGGGCCCACCAGGCCCGGTCACGTCGGCCGTCTGCCAGCGGCCGTCGCGGCCGATCAGCTCGAAGCGCGGCACCAGGTCGGCCAGCCGCGGCAAGGCCACGCCATCGTGATTGCCTGCCACCGCGAGGACGCGGATCCCGGCATCCAGCAGCGCGGCCACGCCGTCGTGCAGGGCGCCGAAGGCCTCGAACCGGTCGTCAAGCGAGTCGACCACGTCGCCGGCCAGCACGAGCGCCTGGACGCCGTGCTCGCGTGCGGCCACCACGGCCCGTGCCCACGCGGCACGTGGCGTGAGCGCCCCCGGATCGGGCACGCCGGCGGGGATGCGACCGCTCGCGCGGCCGAGATGCATGTCGCCCAGGCAGAGGAGACGGGTGACGGACACGGCGGATCCCTTCCGGCCCCGAAGGGGCCGCAGGGAGTATGGCGTCCATGCGTGGCGGCGTAAAGTCCGGCGTCAGTCGAGGAGGTTGAGGATTTCCGCCGACTTCTCGATCTCTCCCTCACCCTTCGCGAGGACCTGGCTCAGGTAGTCCTTGGACAACCCGAGCAGCTTGATGGCCTCGGGCGCGAATTCGGTCACCGGCTCGGCGCCCGGACTCGGGTGCCCAGCGTGGAAGGCCAGCACGTCGGAAACATGGGCGATCGCAGCCAGCTCAGCATGCCGGCTCGCGCGTTGCGGCGCGTGGTGGCAGGCCGTGGCCTCGATGATTGGATCGGGGAAGTTCCAGGCGCGGAACACGGCGCGCGCGATGGCGGCGTGATTCGTGGGGAACAGCGCGTCCTCGCAGGCGGCCCAGGTGAGGCGGTTCTCGGTGGCGCCTTCCGTGAGCGAGTCGACGTCGGCGGGAAAGTAGCGGAGCATGACAAGCTTGCCCATGTCGTGCAGCAGTCCGGCCACGTAGGCATCGTCGGCGTTGACTCGCCGCTGAGACTCCGAGAGACAGCGCGCAAGGCACGCGGCGGCGACACTGTGGTGCCAGAAGCCGACGAGGGAGAACTCGCCGTCGTGCTCGAGTCCCTTGAAATGCTCGAACACGCTCATCGACATGGCGGCGCTGCGCACGGCCTGGAAGCCCAGGATGATGACGGCGCGGCTGATCGTGCCCACCTGGGCGGACTGCCCGTAATATGACGAGTTGACGACGCGCAGGATCTTCGTGGTCAGCGCCTGGTCGCGGGAGATGTACTCGGCGACGTCGGAGACCTTGACGTCGGAATCGCGCATCATCGCAAAGAGCTGCTGGTAGACGGTCGGCAAGGTCGGCAGATCGCGTACGAGCTGCTTGAGCTCGCGCGGATGCATGTCCATCAGCGATCGTTGCTGGCAGGCGGTGGACTTGGCAGTCAACGCGATCTCCCGGATGGTGGGCGTGGGCGCCTACATCCGCGATATCGACCCTATTCGCTGGGGCTTGAGGATACGAGTCAGCGGAACTCCACGCGGGGACGCGCCGGGTCGCCCGGCTCCACCTCGCCGATCACCACGGCGCAGAGGGCGCCATCGGCCATGACCGCGTCGCAGAGGGCGTCGCAGCGCTCCAGGGGCGCGGCGATCAGCAGGCCGCCACTGGTCTGGGGATCGTGCAGCAGACCCACCACGCCGCCGTCGACGCTGTCGGCGATGCGCAGCGACGCGCGCGTGAAACTGGCATTCGATTTCGTGCCGCCGCACGTGAAACCTGCGGCGCACAGCTCGGCGGCGCGCGGGAGCTGGGGGACGGCGTGGGCGTCGAATACGAGGCGCACGCCGCTGCCGCTGGCCATCTCCAGGGCGTGGCCGCTCAGGCCGAAACCCGTGACGTCGGTGGCGGCGTGAGCGCCCAGATCCCACAGGCGCGCGCCGGGTCGGTTGAGCGTGGTCATGCAGGTGACGAGGGCGTCGTACTCCGACCCGGCGAGGGCGCCGGCCTTCTGCGCGGCGATCAGTGCGCCGGTTCCCAGCGGCTTGGTGAGCACGAGGCGGTCGCCCGGTCGCGCGGTACTGTTGCGCAGGATGCGGTCGGGATGCACGGTGCCGGTGACGGAGAGGCCGAATTTCACCTCGCTGTCGCGTACCGTATGGCCGCCCGCGACGGCGCACCCGGCCTCGGTGCACACGGAGGCGGCCCCGGCCAGGATGGCGCTGATGACCCAGCCCGGCACGTCATTCTGCGGATAGCCCAGGAGATTGATGGCCGTGAGCGGCCGGCCGCCCATGGCGTACACGTCGCTGAGCGAGTTGGCGGCCGCTACGCGGCCGAAGGTGTGGGGGTCGTCCACCACCGGGGTGATGAAGTCGGCCGTGACGACCAGGGCCTGCTCCGCGTCGAGGCGGTAGACGCCGGCGTCGTCCGCGGTCTCGAACCCCACGAGGAGGTTCGGATCGCGGACCGATGCGAGCGGAGCTAGGATCCCGTCCAGGTCCCCTGGCGCCAGCTTGGCCGCTCAGCCGGCGCTCTTGGCGAACCGGGTGAGCTGGAACATCTCGGCAGACGACATCTCGGGCCTCTGTGAAAGGAGGTGAAAACGCAGTCCTGGCAACAATCTCGACCCGCGGCCGAAGGGTGTCAACGGCCGGGTTCGACCAGAACGGCCTCGTTCTTGCATTTTCGCAGGGTTCCGCCGAATCTTGGGGCCCAATGCACCGTGCCGCCTCTGGGAGGATTCCGTGCGCAGCCCCGATCCGGACACCGACGACGTGCGGCACGGCAGTGACCGCCGCGACCAGCCCACGCCCTGGCTCTCGCGCTACACGCTCTGGGGCCGGCGCCTGCGCATCCGCCGCGAGAACGATCTCGAGCGCGGGCGCTACGTCGACCGCGCGCAGGGGCCGTACCTGGGCGCCGTGATCCTGCTCGTCGTTCTGGTACTGGTGGACGCCGTCTCCACCCTGTTCATCCTCGCCCACGGAGGGACCGAGGAGAACCCGCTCATGCAGTCGATCCTGGAGCGTGGCCGCGGCTGGTTCCTGGCCGTCAAACTGCTGCCGCTGCCACTGGCCTACCTGCTGCTCTCAGTGGCGCGGTACGTCGGCTGGGTGCGCTGGGGCATGCGCATCCTGCTGGCCGTCTATGGCGCGCTCGCCGCCTACCACCTGGTGCTGCTCTCGCGCATCCTGCTGCAGTAGCGCGTGTCAGGCTCTCTTCTGCTCGATCTTGGCCCACGAGTCCTTCAGTGTGGCCGTGCGATTGAACACGAGCGCGCCCGGGCGCGAGTCCTTGTCGTCGATGCAGAAATACCCCTGCCGCATGAACTGGCAACGGTAGCCTGCACCGGCGTCGGCGAGCGACGGCTCCAGCTTGCACCCGCGCAGCACCTCGAGGCTGTTCGGGTTGAGGTTGTCGCGGAAGTCGCCACCGCTCTCCTCGGGGAAGGGGCTCTTGAAGAGGTGGTCGTACAGGCGTACCTCGGCCTCGATGGCGTGCGGCACGCTCACCCAGTGCAGCGTGCCCTTCACCTTGCGCTTGTCGGGCGAGTCGCCGCCTCGCGTCTCGGGGTCGTAGGTGCAGCGCAGCTCGTTGACGTTGCCCTGCGTGTCCTTGATCACCTCCTGGCAGGTGATGTAGTAGGCGTGCTTCAGGCGCACCTCGCTGCCCGGCTTGAGGCGGAAATACTTGGCCGGTGCGTCCTCGCGAAAGTCCTCCTGCTCGATCCACAGCTCGCGCGAGAACGGCACCTCACGCGTCCCGGTGCTGGCGTCCTCGGGATTGTTGTCGCAGGTGACCATCTCCACCTGGCCCTCGGGATAGTTCGTGAGCACCACCCGGAGCGGCCGCAGCACGGCCAGCACGCGCGGGGCGATCTGGTTGAGGTGCTCGCGGATGGCCCACTCGAGCAAGGCGATGTCGATGGTGGAATCGGCCTTGGCCACGCCGATGCGCTCGTTGAAGTTGCGGATCGCCGCGGACGTGTAGCCGCGCCGGCGCAGCCCGCGGATGGTGGGCATGCGCGGGTCGTCCCACCCCGAGACGCGCTTCTCCCTGACGAGGGCGAGCAGCTTGCGCTTGCTCATCACCGTGTAGGCCAGCTTGAGGCGCGCGAACTCGTACTGATGCGGGGTGTGCGGCACGGGCAGGTTCTCGATGAACCAGTCGTAGAGCGGACGGTTCACCTCGAACTCGAGGGTGCAGATCGAGTGGGTGATGCCCTCGATGGCATCGCTCTGGCCGTGGGTGAAATCGTAGAACGGGTAGATGCACCACTTGTCGCCGGTGCGGTGGTGGTGCGCGTGCTTGATGCGATAGAGCAGGGGGTCGCGCATCTTCATGTTCGGATGAGACATGTCGATCTTCGCGCGCAGCGTGTACGCGCCGTCGGGGAACTCACCGGCCTTCATGCGCCGAAAGAGATCGAGCGACTCCGCCGGCGAGCGGCCGCGATCGGGACTCGGCCGTCCGGCCCCGGTGATGGTGCCGCGGTACTCGCGCACCAGCTCCTCGCTGAGCGAGCACACATAGGCCTTGCCCTCATTGATGAGATGCTCGGCCCAGGCGTAGAGCTGGTCGAAGTAATCGCTGGCGAAGAAGCAGCGATCCTCCCAGTCGGCCCCCAGCCACCGCACGTCGTCCTGGATGGCCTCGACGTACTCCGTCTCCTCGGTTTCGGGATTGGTGTCGTCGAAGCGCAGGTTGAACTTGCCGCCGAATTCTTGGGAGATGCCGTAGTTCAGCAGGATGCTCTTGGAGTGCCCGATGTGCAGGTACCCGTTGGGCTCGGGCGGAAAGCGCGTGTGCACCCGACCCTCGTTCTCACCGCGCGCCACGGAGTCGGCCACGATCTGCCGGATGAAATCGCTCTCCTTGCCGGCTTCGGGGGCGCCGGAATCCTCATCGATTGGGCACATGTTGGGTCCTCGCAGCGCTGGAGATCGGGTCGCTAGACGTGGCGCAAAGGCTAATCGCATTGGGGGCGGGAGTCAAAGGCGGGGGTGATTGACCCCGTTCATCCCGAACGGTATCGTCACGCCAAATCGGGGGGACCTGGCACCGCCGGGGCGTCCGGTCTGACCGCGCGGAACTTCGCGTGGTGGCACGGGCAGCTCGTGGTGGCGGGACAGCCGGATCGCGACGCCTGCCGTAATCGTACCCGACACGACGGCCGCGGACGACGGGATCGATCCGATTCTCGACGCGGGCCTGCGCATCCTGCGGGAGCGGATCGCCGCGCAGGCACGCTGATCGCACCATTGGTGCCGGCACCATGACTGGTTCTGTCTTGATCTAGCCCGTATTCGAGTCACGCAGGTCCGGGAACATTCACCCCACCTTATTCATGCTATCGCGTAGCGAGGCGAGTGGAACGGTCTCTGTGAGCGGGATCTCGCAGGGTTTGTGAGGGAGCCGTACCCGCTGGGGTACGGTGACCGAAGCAAACCCGAGAAAGCCCGCTCACAGAGACCGTGACGCCGCCGCAGTAGCGATAGCACGAATAAGGTGGGTTCACCCGGGACCGCCGGGATTTCCCGCCCTGCCGATTCGTGGTACAATCCCCCCTTCCGACCCACCCCGATGTATGCCGATTATGTGCCGGGACCACCCATACCTGTGGACGCGGTGGCATGAAGATCATGCTCACGCTCGTGCTCGCGCTGGGTCTCGCCGCCGCGGCCTTCGCTCTCGATACCGGCAACCGGGCGCCCGTCAAGGCCGAGCCCGTTCTACCAGTTCGGCGTGGAGTATTCCAACGGCACCTGAACCTACGACGCGAGCGGCGGCAGTTCACGACCCGGGCGACCACCTGGTCCACGTTGAAAGCGATCTACGAATGAATGATGAACTCACGGTCATTCCCGGCGTGGGGCCGAGCATCGCGTGCGATCTGCGCGATCTCGGCTACGCATCGGTGGCACAATTACGGGACGAGGATCCCGAGATCATGTACGAGGCGATCAACAAGCTGCGCGGCGTGCGACAGGACCGTTGCGTGCTCTACGTGTTCCGCTGCGCAGTATATTACGCTTCGCATGCGGAACACGAACCCGAACTGCTGAAGTGGTGGAACTGGAAGGACGGCGCGCAGAGCTGATCACCCGCGAGGTCCGCCGATCACCACGCACACGAGGACGATGCCCAGCAGCATGACGATGGTCAGCGAGTAGGCCCAGACCGAGGGACTCGCGTCGGGGGAGGTTCGGCATGCGAACTCTCCAGTGGGTGACAGTCTTCCGGTAGAAACACGAAGTCCCTCCACGACTTCGCCGCAGAAAAATCGCCGCTGGTCAAGGTGTTGCCATCGCTGGGGCGCTATTCACCGTGCTCGACGTATAGCTCCCGTTCGCGCCGCCGCCATCGTCATTCCGGCGGCGTGAACAGGAACGGCACCCGGAACGTCGTGGCGCCGCCGTCGATGGCGGGGAACCGCCAGGCGCGGATCTGGGCCAGGGCGCAGTCGGCCACGGCCGGGTTACCGAGGCGATCCTCGACCACCGCGGCGTCGGTCACCCGTCCGTCGGCGGCGACGGTGAGGCTCACCACCAGCTTGCCGCGCAGACCGGGGTCGTTCTTCAACTCGCTTTCGTAGCAATACTGGATGGCCGGTGCGTAGCGGCGCACGACGGCGAGCAGGGCCTCGTTGCTACGCAATTCCGATGCGCTGCCGGCGCGAACTCCCGGTACCGGCGTCGTCGCATCGGCGCCTGGCTCATCGCTCGCCGGCGCACCCGCGTCGATGGTGATGGCGTCGGTGACGATGGCCGAGCCACCTCGCTGGTCGAGGTCCAGTTGGTCAAGAGGGAGTCGGTGTCGTGCAGGCTGACGAGGGCGGTGTAGGCCAGGTCGGACACCGCGGCCGAGTCAGCAGTGACCAGGGTGAGGGTGGCCCAGGTGCCCATGGTCTGCGTACGGAAATGCACGGCGCGCGGCGCGGCGGCCGCGGCCGCCGCGGCCAGCGCGACGGTCCCCAGGAGGATCGCCAACCCCGTCCGGCGGAGTGTTGCCATGGGATTGGGGCCAAACATGGGGCGACGATACAGATATCGCGGAGGCGGCGTCAATAGTGGATAAGTATTATCCTGATAACTCGCTTGCGAGCAACATCATCAGGCGCCCGGCTCGTGCCCCTGCGGCGGCGGCGCGACCGTGTCCGCCGCCTGAAACGGCGAGGCCGCGAGCGCCCGGGCGACGCGTCGATTCGACAGACGCCACATCAGCGGCACCAGCACCACGAGTCCGAGCGCGCCGGGCAAGATGCCGATGAGGAGCGCATTGAAGGCGCCGTGCAGCAACATGGCCAGGCCCAGCCCGCCGCTCACGATGCGCCGGCGCCGTGCCGGATCCTGGAAACGCGCCCAGCCCAGTGCGTAGCCCCACATCGACGACCAGACCGCATGCCCCGGCACCGAGAGCAGCGCGCGCAGCCAGAACACGGCCGCTGCGGCCGTGAGCGGGCCCGTATGCGGCGAAAACCGCGACGGATCGCTGTAGGCGCCCACGACATACAGGGCGTTCTCCGCCGATGCAAAGCCGAGCGCCGCGGCCACCGCGTACACGATACCGTCCATCGGCTCGTCGAACTCGGGGTTGCGGAAGACGAAGAACCAGACCACGGCGAACTTGCACAGCTCCTCGACGATCGGCGCCACCACGGTTGCGACCACGGCGTGTCCGTGGAATGGGGCCTCGAGGAGGGCGGCGGGCACCACGAAGACCATGCCCAGCACGAAGGTGCGCAGCACCAGCCGGCGTGGTTCCGGCTCGAAACGATCGCGACGGTAGAAGAAGAGCAGCCAGAACAGGCCCGGGGCGAAGGCGACGGCGGCGAGGGCGGTGGCGGTCATGGCCGGTTTCCTTGGGGATCGCGGTTTGACACCGCGGCGCGACGTCGTCTAGTGTCGCACCATAACCCGAGGGAGGGTGCCATGTCATTCGAGAACGCGCCTCGCAGGATCGGATCCGCCCTGCTCGCCACCACGCTGATGCTCGCCCTGCTCGCCGGTTGCGGCGGCAAGACCGCCACGCCCACCGCGGACATGTACACGGTTCGCGGCGTCGTGGAAAAGCTGCCGCAGAGCGACGGGCCGGACAGGAGTCTGTACATCCATCACGAGCCGATTCCCGGGTATCGCGACGAGAACGGTGCCACGGTCGGCATGATGGCCATGACCATGCCCTTCCCGGTCGCGCCGGGCGTGTCGCTCGACGGTATCGCGCCCGGTGACCCTGTGGAGTTCACCTTCGCCGTCACCTGGAAACCGAAGTCGGGCTACGAGATCACGGCGATTCACGAGCTGCCGCCCGACACCGTGATCGACTTCGACGGCGGGCAACAATAGGTCCGGTCAGGCCAGCAGGATCGCCAGCAACCCCGACACGACGATGCCGTCGAAGGTGCCGGCGCCACCGATGCTCATGAGGCCCGTGGAGATGCGGCCGATGTCGCGCAGGTGCAGGAGATCGGCGCCCACGAGGGGGCCGAGCACGCCGGCGCAGAAGGCCATGGGTGCGCGCAGCTCAGGTCGCGCGACACCGAAAGCCACCAGGGCGGCCACCGCCGCCGGCACGAGCGCCGGCAGCGCGATGCCGACGTTGGCCACCGGCCGCGCCAGACGCCAGCACACCAGCACGTTGATGGCCACGGCCACGACCAGTGGGACCAGTGCCGCCGTGCCGCCGACCGCGGTGATCCGCGCGATCTCGTGCAGCACCAGCAGTGCCGGGATCACGCAGCCGCCCACGTTGACGGCGATGACCGTGTGTTGCTGCGACATCCGGGGCGCGCGCGTCCAGCGACCGCTGCCGAACATGTCATGGAAGCGATACGGTGGCGAGTCGAGCGGCTCGTCGCGCTCGTACCGGCTCACCGGGATGTTCACGAGGCTGCCGAGGAAGATGCCGAACGTGGCCAGCATGGCCGTGGCCGGCGAGAGGCCGAGCCGTGCCAGCGCGCTGACGATGATGTCCGTGATCAGGTACGGCAGCACGAAGACCACGAACAAGAACACGACGATGGAAGCACAACCGCGCGGCATGGGCAGCTCCTTCGGGGGCCTACGTCGGGAGCATGCGGCGCAGGAATCGATGGATGGTCGCGCCCTGCACGAGGATCGAGAATAGCACGACCACGTACGTGCAGGTGAGGATCAGCGACTTCTCTGCGATGGGTGGCAACGACAGCGCCAGGGCCACCGAGATCCCGCCGCGCAACCCGGCCCAGGTGAGAATGCGCACCACGCCGGGCGAGAACGCCACGCGCCAGCGCATGACGGTGATGGGCAGGGCCACACTCACGAAGCGCGCCGCCAGCACAACCAGCACGGTGACCAGGCCGGCGATCACGCGCGTCGTGGCGAAGCCCACCATCAACACCTCGATCCCGATCAGCAGGAAGAGGATGGCGTTGAGGATCTCGTCGATCAGCTCCCAGAACTTCTCGAGGTAGTCGGCCACCGTCTCGCTCATCGCGAAGCGCCGACCGCGGTTGCCGATCAGCAGCCCGGCCGTGACCATGGCGATGGGGCCGGACACCTGCAGCCGCCAGGCCAGGCTGTACGCCCCCATCACCAGGGCGAGTGTGATCATGACCTCCACCTTGTAGTCGTCGATCGCCAGCATCAGACGGTACGCGATATACCCGGCCACCATGCCCAGCAGGGCGCCGCCACCCGCCTCGCGCAGGAACATCCAGGCCACGGCGGTCGGCCCCATCTCCCCGGCGTGCGCACCATGGCCGGCTCCGGGCAGGAGCGACACCAGCGCCGTGAACACGACCACCGCCACGCCGTCGTTGAAGAGCGACTCGCCGGCGATCTTCGCCTCCAGCGACGGTGGCGCACGCAGGGTCTTGAGCGCCCCCATCACCGCGATGGGATCCGTGGGGGAGATCAGCGCCCCGAAAATGAGGCAGGCGAGGAACGTGGCCTGCAGATGCAGGGCCTGGAATAGCCCGTAGCTGAGGCCGGCCACCACGGCGGTGGAGATCAGCAGGCCCACGGTGGCCAGCAGCGTGATCGTCCAGCGCCGTCGCAGCACCACCTCGAGGTCGGCGTGCAGCGCCCCGGCGAAGAGCAGGAAGGCCAGCATGCCGTGCATGAGGGCCTCGTTGAAGTTGATGTTGGCCACGAAGCCGCGCACCTGCGGCACGATGCCGGCGTGGGGGAACGTCACGTGCACCAGCAGCAGCGTGAGCGACACCGCCAGGCTGATCGCCAGCAAGCCCACCGAGGGCGCCAGGCGGAGGTAGCGCACGTTCACGAAGCCGAAGACGGCGGCCAGCACGATCAGGACGGACGTGATGTCGAACAGAGACATGGAGGCCCTTCCGCGGTTCAGGGGCGGATCGCGATGAGCGCCGCGAAGCGTCCGGCTGCGACACCCTCGCGTCGCCAGCTCCAGAAGCGCTCGCCCTGGCAGAGCGTACATACGCCGCTGCCCACGATCTGGTCCGACGGCACGCCCACGGCGCGGAGCTGGGCGACGTTGGCGGTCCAGAGGTCGAAGTGCCAGCGGTCGCCGCGTGGCGTGAAGTACCTGGCCGCGATGTCCCCCAGCGCCGCAAGGGCCTGTGCGCGCACCTCGGGGCCCACCTCGTAGCAGCACGGTCCGGCCGAGGGGCCGATCGCGGCGACGATGGTGTCGGGTTCCACGGCGAAATCGGCGACGAGGCGCGCCACCGTCGACTCTGCGATACCCGCCACCGTGCTGCGCCACGACGCATGCGCGAATCCCACGGCCGGGCGTCCCGCGCGGTCGCGCCCGGCCACGAGAACCAGGGGGCAATCGGCGCTGCGGCCGAGCACGGCCAGCCCGGGCGTGGCCGTCACGAGCGCGTCGGCCGGACCGGCGAGGCCGCCATGCGACGCGGCCAGCACCGCCCCGCCATGGACCTGCTTGACCCAGGCCACATCGCCGGCGCCGACGGCCGCGGCCGCGTGCCGCGCGCCCGCGGCGCAGCGGGGATCATCGCTGGAGTCGCCGAAGGCCGGCCCGTCGCGCGTGGTCACGCCGTGCGTCACGTCGGGCCACGCGGCGAGGAGGGCGAAGGTCCCGACAGGGAGGGGCCCGCTCTCGCCGATGGCGAAGGGCGGGCCGGGGAGCTGGCTCGGTGCGGCCATCAGAAGTTGAACTGATCCATGAACTGGAACGTCCAGGCGTGCACGCGCTCCTTCGCCGCCTCGAACCGGAGCTGCCAGGTCGCGACGTTCAGGTGCACGCCCGCGCCGAAGCTCTGCAGCGCGCGACCGGGATCCTCGTGCTCGCCCCAGGCGTCGCCCGCGTCCGCGAAGGCGTGCAGCCCGAAGCCCACGTTCTCGCCCGTCGTGGAGATGGGCATGAGGACGAGCGGGTAGCGGATCTCCACCGAGAGCAGGTAGCCCTCGTCGCCCTCGCGCTGGGCATAGGGTGCGCCGCGCACGGTCTCGGGGCCACCATAGAACAGGCGGCGCTCGATGGCGGCCGGTGCGTCGGCGAGCCGGCCGTAGGCGTGCAGCGCGAGGATGGCCGCCGTGGGCACGTCCACGAAGATCCGCGTGTCGCTGCTGACGAGCGTGAGGTCGGGGAAGCCGTTGTCGAGCCGGCGTTCCACCGCGAACTCCTGCATGATCCCCTGCCGCGGGTAGTAGGGATTGTCACGCGTATCCACGCCCACCACGCCGCGCAGGAGCCAGTCCTCACGCGTACGGGCGGGCCGCAGGCTCGACGGGCCGGAATCGCCGGGAACCGTTTCCTCGTAGGGGTCGCGCTGGTCGAAGCTCTCGAACGCGCTGCCCATCTCGGCGTAGAACGGGCCGGCGAACCGCTGCCGCAGCGCGAGGCCCGCATGCCAGGTGCGATCATCGAATGGTCGGAACACGAAGCCGCCCTGTTCCCACGCGCTCTCGAGGCGCAGGCTCAGGCCGTCGCGGCCGCCCAGCCAGGGCTTGGTCCATGCCGCGCTGAGTCTCTGGATCCGGTACGCGAGCACCTGCAACTCGAGCACTTCGCCGCGGCCGCGCAGGTTGCCGTCGCGCAGCCAGCCGCCCAGCAGATACTTGTGGCGACGGCTGAAACGCGCGTATGGTCCATAGTGCAGCGTCTTCTCCTCTTCCACCGACACCAGCAACGTCACCTCGCCGTCCTCGTCCTCGCGATCGAGATCGACGAAGGCGAAGAACCCACTATCCTCGAGACGATCCCACACCGTGTCGAAGAGCCTGTCGGGAAAGGGCTGCCCGATGGTCACGCCCATCACCCGCAGCACGATGTCGCGGCCGGTGTGCGTGTTGCCCTCCACGACGACATCGCGCAGGACGGGCGCCGGCACGTCGGCCGCGGTTGCGGCGGTGGCGACGAGGAGCAGGCAGGCGGCGAACATACGGGCAGGCCACGGCGTCCACGCCGCAGCGATCCGGAACGTAGGCATGATCCTCCCTCGACCGTGGGGGGACAGTCAGCAGCGGGTCAGCGGTTATTATCGTCAGGACCGACGAATTGTCCAGTGGCCTCCGAGACCTGCTCGGTCACGGGCGGTTGCCGCGTGTACGTCGCGAGATTCGTGCACACCAGGCCGAAATCCTCGAGATCGTCAGTCAGGCAGTCCGCGCGCAGGTCGGCCAGCAGGGTCTGCACCGTCACGGGATCTACGGCGCGATCGGCGGCGAGCTGCGTGAGATGGGCCTCCAGTCGCGAACGCACGAGCGTGTCGAGCACCTGCCGCAGGAATGGCGGCTCGAACGACGGCACGCCGCGCAGGAACGACTCCCAGAAGGCGACGGGGCCGGTCACGGTGAGCGAGCATGCGCCGATGAACGGGATGGGGCAGCGCACGCAGCCGGGACCGTCGATCCAGAGGGTGGCGTCGTCGCGCCACCGCCAGCTGATGGGCTCGTCCATGTGGACGAAGGTGAGGCGTCCGGGCGCGGTCTCGCGGGGGCCATCACCCACCTGCAGATGGTGCGTGCCGGCGAGGAAGACGCCCTTCAGGTCGCCGTCACGCTCGAGCAAGCCTACCTGGTGCTCGGCGAGGTGCAGGACGAGGCGATGACCGGCAAAGAAGGCGAGGTCGAGGGGGCCCTGGAGCACGCCCTGAGACGGATCGACTGTCCACTCGCGCACTTGATCGGCGTCGTCGTGCGCCTCCCAGGTCCGTTCGCGAGCCAGAGCTTTGGGTACGTGATGATCGGTCCGCGCCATGATTCAATTCCTCCTCGGCCAGCTGAATTCCGATTCCCAGCCCAGACCGAGCAGGAAATTGCGTTGCTCGGTCGTCTGACTGAAATCCGCGAGATCGTGCAACAAGTGCGGCGCCTCGCGCAGGAACCACGCGGCCTCCGGCAGGTTGTCGGCCAGCTTGCGTGTCAGGCGCAGGGCCTGCTCCACGAGCAGGATCAGTCGCACGTCGAGTTCCTCGAGCTCGGCGATCGTGGCCTCGCGTTCGCCGACGAGATACACCTGCCCCTCGCGGTCGAGACGCCGGAAGATCGAGCCGATGACGTCGATCAGGCCATCGATCATGCCCTCCTGCTCATCGCTCAGCAGGTGCGCGTGATTCTCGGCGATACCCAGCAGGTGGTCCCCGCAATCCTTCAGCAGGCGTCCCAGCGCGTGGCGAAAGCTCTGTTCGCCGAGCACCGCGTCCCGGCGGGAGCGGTAGCGTCCGTACTCGGGCATGTGTTCGATCAGGGAGGTCAGCTCGAAGGGGCTCATCCGCGCGGCCGACGTCATGATGTCTCTCCTGCAGAGGCTGCGACCGTGGGCAGGGGCAACCGTGTTGCGGTCTGCCCGGATGCCGATGCGTTGCTCCCGGAATGGCAAGGAACGTTCCGGCGCAGCGAGACGGGCCGCGCCTTCGTCGGATGGCCTGGGAAACCTTGGTGAATACGGGAGTTGCGCGAATGCGCCCGGGCAGGAACAGTCGTGGCACCGCCACGGTGGCCCCCCGCACCATGGCAGATCGCCTCCGCGCGGGGCTATCGGGTCCGATCCTGCAAACCTGCGGCTACCAGCGCCCGACGGGGTTGACGAGGCGTCCGATACCCTCGATGGCCACCTCGATCGTGTCGCCCGGCTTCAGGAAGACCGGCGGGTCGCGGAATACGCCCACGCCGCCGGGCGTGCCCGTGGCGATGATGTCGCCCGGCAGCAGCGTCATGGACCGGCTGATGTAGGCGATCAGGGCGAACGGGCCGAAGATGAGCTGCTCCGTGTTGCTGTCCTGCATCACGGTGTCGTTCCAGCGGCCGGTGATGCGCAGGCCGCGCGCCTGTGCGGGCAACTCGTCGGGCGTGACGATCCAGGGCCCGCAGGGGCCCCCGGTGTCGATGCTCTTGCCGCGGAACCACTGCTTGTCGGCGTACTGGGCCTGACGGTTGGATACGTCGTTGAAACACGTGTAGCCGGCGATATGGTCGGCGGCGTCGCGCTCGCTGATCGCGCGACCCGGCTTGCCGACGATCACGCCCAGTTCGGCCTCGGCGTCGACCTGCGTGAGGTCATCCGTGAGTTTGATCGGCAAACCCGGTGCCTGCAGGCAGCTCGGCGCCTTCGAGAAGAGGAGGGGCGCCTCGGGTAGCGGCTTGTTCTGCTCCAGCGCGTGGTCGCGGTAATTCAACCCCACGCACACGATCTTCGACGGCAACAGCACCGGGGCCAGCAATTGCACGCGCGGCAGCGCCACGAACGGTAGCGTCACGTCGTCGGCCGCTGTGCTGCCCAGTTCGGCGGCGCGCGCCGCATACTTGTCGTGGATGCGCCGCACCGTGTCCATGTCCTGGAAGAGCACGTGCCAGTTGCCGGGCAGGGTCGGGTCGGCAGCCAGCAGATCGAGGCCGAGGGTCTCGCTGTAGGCGAGGCCGGGCCGCGTCTGGGTGCCTTGCGTGAACGTGATGAGCCTCATGGCGGCATTATGGTGGGGAACGTGCGGGATGTCTGCAATAAATTCGCCGAGCCCGCAGGGGCGGGCCCGGCGATCGTGGGTTACCGGGGTCGCGGCTACCTGACCTCGATCTTTCGCGGCAGGCTCCTGGTGCTCTTGGGCAGCGTGATCGACAGCACGCCGTCCTGCATTTCGGCCTGGATGTTGTCGGTCTCCACCGCGGTGCCGAGGGAGAAACTGCGGCGGAAGACGACCTTGTCGACCATCTCGCGTCGGCGGACCTTGTAGCCCTCGGGCAGGCTGAAAGTGCGCTCGGCCTTGACGTTCAGCATGTCGTCCTCGACGTTGATCTCCAGATCCTCGTTGCGAACGCCCGTGAGATCCATCACGATCCGGAAGTCCTTCTCGCCCTCGAGGATGTCGGCGCGCGGCGTGCGCTCGTTCGAAACGGCGGGCCAGAGGTTGGCGTCACTGTTCTCGAGCGCTTGGAAGAGAGTGGTCAGCGGGTACATGGTCGATCCTCCTGGTTTCTGTCCTGTGTCGTCCTGCTTATTGCGGCGGGGCTGTCGCCCCACGTTGACTCGCTTGCCCCAGGCCAATACAACCGGCGTGCCGAACGCCAGGATCCAGGTAAAAATTGTATAACTCGCTGCCATTGAATGGTTTGAAATACTCCTCCGTCCGCCGGTCGACGCTCTGGTCTGACACCGGGCCGCAGCCGTGACAGTCCGCTCATGTCACACTGGCAGTTTGCGATGGCGATCTGTCAGCGTCTTGTTCCTCCTCGCCGCGATCGCCGTCGCCTCCACCGTCGGCGCCGCGACGGTCGCGACCACGGTACCCCTGCGGATCGGGACCATTCGTATCGAGCGCGACGATATCTTCTCCACAGAAGAGATCGCCGCGGCCCACGGCCTGAATCGCCTGGTGCGGCGTACGATGAACGCTCTGCACGTCAGCACCCGCCCGTGGGTGATCCGCAAGGAGCTGCTCTTCGCCGCCGGGGACACCCTCGATACGGCCCGGCTCGAGGAGACGGCGCGCAACCTGCGTAGCCTGGGCATCCTGGCCGGCGTGACGGTGACCCCTGTGGACACCACGGCCGATGGAAGGGTGACGGTGGCGGTGCGCTACCGGGAGTCGTGGACACTCACCTCGGGTGTCAGTTTCGCGCTCGCGTCGGACGGCAGTGCGCGCTGGCGCGCCGATGCCACCGAGCAGAATTTCCTGGGACAGGGCGTAGCCCTGCGCGCCACCGTCGGACAAGACGCCGATGCGTCCTACGGCAGCCTCGCCTTTCGCCAGGACCGCTTCCTCAAGTCGCCCTTCTCCCTCGAGCTGAACTACGACGACCGCTCCGACGGCTATTACCGCTGGGCCCGCGCGATGCTGCCCTTCCGCAGCGACGACCAGGCGTGGATGGCGCTCGCGCACGGATGGCAGGACAACCGGGAGGTTCGCTGGTACCTCAGCCACACCGATCACGGCGTCGCCGCGGACGACGAAGCGAGCCTCTATGCCCTGCTGCCGCGTCGCTATGACGGTTTCGAGCTGCTGGGCGGACGGCACGTCGGCCCCACCCGGCGCGGGCGAGTATGGCGGATCGGTGCCGGCGTGCATGTCGAGCATCTGCGCTACGATTTGCGTCACGGTCTGTTCGAGCTGTCCGACGATCGCGTGGTCGATCTCTCCGACCTCGGCGAGGCGGGCAGTCCGCTCGCTCGGGTCACCGGCACCGCCGTATGGCCGCTGGTGTGGCTGCAGACACAGGGGCGCACCTGGACCACGGCGCACTACGTGATGCGCTACGGCGACCAGGAAGACCTGCCTCTCGATCCCGTACTCGAATTGCGGGTAGGGCCGCAAGGGCCCGCCGTCGGCTCGACGACCCCCGGTGCAGCGAGCTGGCGGGTGAAGGCCAACGCGGACGACTGGTCGCGACTGGGACCCAGCTTCGTCTATGTCCACCTCGAGACGGACGCCGTCCTGGCCGAGCGGGAGACGCGCCACGGTTACGGTGAAGCGCTCGTCAGCCTGTTCTGGCACCATACCGACGGCGCGCGGCCACCCATCACCCGCGTCACGGCCGAGGCGGTGCGCGCCTGGAACCAGCGCGGCGAGCTGCTACCGGTTCTCGGCCTCGATCGCGGGCTGCGCACGCTCGCGCTCGACGGCATGGCCGGCGACCGTCTCGTGCGCTGGAACGTGGAGCACGGACAGCCGCTGCCTCTCGTGCTCCTCGGGATGTTCCAGATGGGCTGGGCGGCGTTCTACGATGGTGGGGTGGCCCGGTTCGGGGACGAACCGCGGGGCGTCGCCGACGCGCGCCAGGAGCTGGGCGTAGGCTTGCGCCTGGGTGCCACGCGCTCGGGCGCGGCCGATGTCGCCCGCATCGATCTCTCGTGGTCGCTCGACGGAGGCGGCCCGGTGATCACCAGTGTTGCTCGCGGGTTTTTCTGAGTTAATCTGATCGCGCCCGCGTCCGCGGCAGTGGATGGTACGGGGGAGGAACTCGCGTGTCGGCCACGGCTTCTCGCAGCGTCGCGAAGAACACCGTCCTGCTCACCCTCGGGGTGATGTCGGGGCGCATCCTCGCGCTCTTCATCCAGAAGAAGATGACGCCGATCCTCGGCCCGGACGGGATGGGCATCTTCGCACTGGCCACCGACCTCACGTCGATCTTCCTGGTGATCACGAATTTCGGTCTCGGCACGCTGATGACGCGCGAGGTCACCAGGAACCGCGGGAACTCGGGCGCCGTGCTCTGGGGCGCCATGCAGGTCCGGCTGGCGCTCGGCGTTCTGGGCTATCTCGGCATGATCGCTTACATCGCCATCAGTCGCGAGGCGCCGCTGACCCGCGCCGCCGTGCTCGTCACCGGGCTCACGCTCTTCGTCGAGTCGGGCGCGATGGCCTGCGATGCGGTGCTGCAGGGCCACGACAAGGTGATTCACCAGACGACGAGCCAGTTCGTATCGGCCGCCGTGTACTTCGTGCTTGGACTCTGGTTCCTCGATCTCGGCTGGGGCGTGATGGGCGTGATCTGGGCGAATCTGGCCAGTCGCGTGGCGCGCCTGCTCGTGATTGCACCGTTGATGTTCCGCAACTGCGGCCCCTGGCGCTGGCGGACGGCGAGCGGCGAGGGATCGAGCGTGATGTGGATGCTCAAGCTCGGCCTGCCGATGTTCCTGGCCACCACCTTCGGCATCATCTCCTACAAGGTCGACACCGTCATGCTCAGCGCCATGGTCGGCAAGGCGGCCACGGGTATCTACTTCCTCGGCCATCGTGCCCTCGACGTGCTGCTCATCGCCCCGAACATCTTCGCCACAGCCTTCTTTCCGGCGCTGGCCCGCTACGCGACGCAGTCGGATTCCGACACCGTGCGCATGGGCGAGCGGGCGCTGCGCTTCATGGTGATCCTCGCCCTGCCCCTCTCGCTCTTCTTCACCTTCGTGTCCGGACCGATCATCGACTGGTTCGCCCGCGGCACCGACGACGCCAGCCCCGTCACCTTCGCGGCCTCGGTGCACGTGATGCGGATCGTGGTCTGGGGCTTGCCGTTCGTGGCCATCAACCACGTCTTCAACCGGCTGCTCATCACCGCGGGGCGCGAGCGGGCGTTCACGATCATCGGGCTCGTGGCCATGCTCGTGAACGTGACACTGAACACGTTGCTGATCCCCCGCTACACCTACTACGGGGCGGGTGTGGCCACCGTGATCAGCCTGGGGGTGAGTTGCATCATGCACGCCGCGTATCTGCGGCGCACGGCTCACCGGCCACCAATGCGACGCTCGCTGATCGGCGGGACGCTGGCGCTTGCGGTGGGCTGGTTCGCGACGGCGGCCCTGCTGCGCCTCCTGCATCCGGCCTGGTTCGCCGGCTGGTTCGCACTGCCCACCGATCGCGGGCTCCCGGCCTTCCTGGTGGCGTGCCTCCTGGCGGGCGTGTGCTATGTCGGCGCCATCTTCGGCCTGCGCGTCCTGAGGCGCGACGATCTGCAGCTCCTGGGGTCCCTGGTGACGCGTCGGGGTTGACCGGGCGGCGCGATTCCGCTAAACGGTGGAGGTCGTCATTCCGGCGTCGGCCCGGCCGGCGCGAGCCCGCACCCGCCGAGGTCCACCCATGATGGAAGCGCTCCGCCAGCTCTCCGTGAACCTGTCCGGCGCCGTCTGGGGCTGGCCCGACGCCGTCCCGTTCATGGTGGGCGCCCTGCTGCTGACGGGCCTGTTCACCACGGCATCGCTGCGGTTCATCCAGCTACGCAAACTCAAGCACAGCCTCGACGTCATCCGCGGTCGCTACGACGACCCGAGCGACGAGGGCGACCTGTCCCACTTCCAGGCGCTGACCACGGCGCTGTCGGCGACCGTGGGCATCGGCAACATCGCCGGCGTGGCCACGGCGATCCACTACGGCGGCCCGGGCGCCCTCTTCTGGATGTGGGTGACGGCGGTGTTCGGCATGGCGCTGAAGTATGCCGAGTGCACGCTCTCCATGCGCTACCGGGTGATCCTCGCCGACGGTTCCGCCAGCGGCGGCCCGATGTACTACATCGAGCGCGGTCTGGGTCATCGCTGGAAACCCCTGGCCGTGGCCTTCGCCCTCTGCGCCGTGATCTGCAGCTTCGGCACCGGGAACGCCATCCAGGCCTTCACCGTGGCCGACCAGATCCGGGTCGACCTCGGGGTGCCGACCTGGATCACCGGCATCGTGTCGGCGTCGCTCGTGGCGGCCGTGATCCTGGGCGGGATCAAGCGCATCGGCGCGGTGACCAGCCGGCTCGTGCCATACATGGCGATCATCTATGCAGCCGGGGCCGTCCTGGTGCTCCTGCTGAACCTGCCGCGGATCCCGGCGATGATGGTCGAGATCGTCCGCTCGGCCTTCCAGCCGGCGGCCGGGCTGGGGGGATTCGCGGGCGGCACCTTCGTCTTCATGCTCACCTGGGGTGTGAAGCGCGGCCTCTTCAGCAACGAGTCGGGCCAGGGTTCGGCGCCCATCGCCCATGCCGCGGCCAAGACCGACGAACCGGTGCGCGAGGGCGTGGTGGCGATGATGGGTCCCCTCATCGACACCCTCATCATCTGCACGATGACCGGGCTCGTGATCCTCAGCACGGGTGTCTGGCACGAGCGGCGCGACATCGAGGTGCCGGTCAATGCCCAGTCGGCGATCACAGTGGTGGCGAGCGGTACCCAGGTCCTGCCCAATGGCCGGGTGCCCGAGAGGGAGCTGTTCACCGGCGCGTTGACGGTGACCGACGGCGCCCCGGCCGGCGCGGCCATCGTGGTGAATCACAGCGTCGTCGCGGCGCCCCGGCTGCGGCTGAACGGCCAGGCCTGGTCGGGCTCGCTGCCGGTCGACGGCGGCGCCATCGACCTGCCCACGGCCTCGGGCCTCACCCTTGCCGGCGGCATGGCGCTGAACGGGTCCCCCCTGACGGCCTGGGCGTTCGAACGCGGCCTGGCCAACGTGCTGGGGCGCTGGGGCTTCCTGATCGTGACCGTTGGCGTGGTCCTCTTCGGCATCTCCACGGCCATCAGCTGGAGCTACTACGGCGACCGGGCCATCTGCTACCTGGTAGGCCCGGGGTACGTGCGGCCCTACAAGATCTTGTACTGCATCATGAACTTCCTGGGGGCCATCTTCTCCCTGGAGATCGTCTGGAACTTCGGCGACGCCGCCCTGGGTCTGATGGCGCTGCCGAACCTCCTGGCGCTCATCCTCCTGAACGGGAAATTGCGGGCGATGACCCAGGAATACTTCAGCCGCGAGCACGTCCCGGACCGGTGACGGGGGTCGCAGAATCCCCCTTGTGCATGGGCCGGGATTGCCACTAGATTTCCGGCGGGATGGAGGATGGACACGGACATCAGGATGGAGGGTAACCGGGCATGAGCCAGGCGTTTTGCTCCCATTGCGGCGGCGAGATCGAGGGCGTGGGCATCCGGCATCGGGGCCATCTCTTCTGCGGCGACGAGTGCTGCGATTCCTTCGAGGCGGAGTTCGTCTCCCGCGGTGTACCCGGGGCGGACGAACTCGCAGACGACGACTTCGAGGACGACGAGGAATTCGAACTCGAGGATGAGGATTTCGAGGATGATGATGACCTGGATGACGATGCTCTCGGATCCGACGGCGACGACGACCGCGACTACTAGCCACGAATAGCGATTGCTTGAAACGAAAGGCCGGGCGCCGCGGTGCGGTGCCCGGCCCGTTCGGTTTCGCGTCGCGTCAGCCGCAGCTCGAGCAGCCGCCGCCGCAGCTGTCGCCGCCGCCCTGCTGGTTCAGTCGCAGCATGTAGCCGCGCTGGTGCTTCTCGTCGACGAAGTCGATCGTCAGCCCACCGCTCTGCTGCACGACGTCCGAGGTCTGAGGATCGACCAGGAGCTTGTATTCGCCCTGGTCCACGATCATGTCGTCCTGATGCGGCTCATCCAGAGCCATGCCAAGGGCCGGGCCGCTTCAGCCAAACCCCTGGACGAAGACCCGCACACCCTTGCCGTCGTGCTCCGCGAAATCGAAGGCGCCGAAGGCAGTATTGGCGGCGTCGGTCACCTGGATCAATGTGCTCTCGCTCACGCGCACCGTCCTGTTTGCTGAACCCGGGCGCCGGCCGCGGCGTTGCGTCGGCGACCCTGTCTCAATCGAGAGAAACCTAGTCGGCGGACGACGTTTTCGCAAGCGCCGTGCCAGTTGGTGAGAGCGGTTGCAAACTGCCAATTCCAGGTTGAATGCGAGTTTACTTTCACCTGTTAGCGCCTTAACTTCGGGGTTCGCGACCCCTCGATCGCGGTCCTGCGCCGCTGTGAGGTCACCTGCGGGCTCCATTTCTACCGAAGAGGGACGAGCATGAGCATCAGCCTGATCGCAAGGGAGCTCAGAGAATCGGCCACCCTGAAGATGAACGAGCGGGTGGCGATCATGCGCGCCAAGGGCGACCCCGTCATCCACCTCGGCGGCGGCGAACCCAAGAGTCGAGCCCCGATCGACGCCCTCGTGGCCGCGGCCGGCATGCTCAATTCCGGTGAAGTCCGCTACACCCCGGCTTATGGCACGCCGGAGATGAAGGCCGCGATCATCCGCTACACTGCAGATCACTACGGATACCGGCCGACCCCGGAGATGGTCATGGCGTCGGGGGGAGCCAAGCAGGCGATCATGTGCGCGCTACAAGCGATCCTCAACCCGCAGGACGAGGTCGTGTTTCCGGCGCCGTACTGGGTGAGCTATCCCGAGATGGTGAAGATGTGCGGTGCCATCCCGGTGCCGGCCGCGCCGGTCGACGGTGGCTACGTGCCGCGCATCGAGGACATCAAGATGCGGCTGTCGTCGAATACCCGCTGCATCATGATCAACAGCCCGAACAATCCGTCGGGCGCCATCTATCCCGAGTCGTTCATCAAGGACGTGGTCGCTCTCTGTGAAAAGGAGGGCTACTACCTGATCATGGACGACATCTACAACCGCCTCGTCTTCGGCGGCAAGCGCGTGCCCAATCCCATCGCGCTGGCCAGCGATTTCGGCAGCGAGCGCTGCAAGATGATCGTCATCAACGGTGTGTCGAAGGTCTACGCCATGACCGGTTTCCGCATCGGGTGGGCCGTGGCGAGCAAGCCGATCATTGAGACCATGGCGATCATCCAGTCGCACCAGACCAGCGGTCCCTCGGCTCTGCTGCAGAAGGCGGCCGTGGCGGCGATCAACGGTACGCAGAACTGCGTGGACAACCTGGTGATGACCCTCGAGAACAACGCCAAGGTCATGGTCGAGCGCCTGCACGCGTTCTCGGGCATCAAGGTGCTCCCGCCGGAGGGTACGTTCTACTGCTTCGCCGATTTCTCCGCCTACGAGAAGAACAGCACCAAGCTCGCCGAGTTCTTGCTCGACAAGGTGATGGTGTGCACCGTGCCAGGCATCGAGTTCGGCATGGAGGGGCACCTGCGCCTGAGTACCTGCGGGTCGTCGAAGGAGATCATCCAGGGCATCGAGCGCATCAAGTGGGCGCTCGACCTCGACTCGCCGAACGAGCTGTACATCGGTGGCCGCAAACTCGTGAGGGACTGGACATGACGAAGTACCTGAAGATCGCCTCGCCGGCCCAGTCGCACGCCAAGGATCTCGCCAGCGACTTCGGTCTGGACAACCACGGTCTCATGGAGCTGAAGCGCTCGTACTGGAATCTCAGCGAGGAGGCTCTCTACGAGGAGTTCGTCTTCCGGGGCGAGGGCCATATCGTCAACGGCGGGCCGATGCTGGTGTCCACGGGACAGTGGACCGCGCGTGCGGCCCAGGACAAGTACGTGGTGCGCGAACACGGGACGGAGGATCGCGTCTGGTGGGGCGAGTACAACCGCCCTCTCGCGCCCGACAAGTTCACCAACCTCTTCGCCCGCGTGCAGAGCTATCTGCAGGGCGAGGAGGTCTTCGTCCAGGACGTGTACTGCGGCCAGGATACCGAGCACCGGCTCGCCGTGCGCATCATCACGCAGGACGCCTGGCAGAGCCTCTTCGCGCGCAACATGTTCGTGAAGCCGGTGGCGCGGCAAGAGTACAAGGATTTCGTGCCCGACTTCACGCTGATCGCGGTGCCCCACTTCAAGTGCGATCCGCGCATCGACGGCACGCGCACGGCCACCGCCATGGTCATCAACTTCGCCGAGCGCAAGGCGCTGGTGGCGGGATCATTCTACGCGGGTGAGATCAAGAAGACCATCTTCACGGTGATGAACTTCCTCAAGCCTCTCGACGGCGTGCTGGCCATGCACTGCTCGGCCAACGTCGATTTCGACCTGAAGGAGCCGGCGCTGTTCTTCGGACTGTCGGGGACGGGCAAGACGACGCTGTCGGCCGATCCCACGCGCGCCCTCATCGGCGACGACGAGCACGGCTGGTCGGAAAGCGGCATCTTCAACTTCGAGGGCGGCTGTTACGCGAAGGTGATCCGGCTTTCGTCCGAACACGAGCCGCAGATCCACGCCTGCACGCACCGCTTCGGCACCATCCTCGAGAACGTGGTGTTCGACCCGTCGACCCGCAAGCTCGACCTCGCCGACGACAAGCTCACCGAGAATACGCGCGCCAGCTATCCGCTCAGCTTCATCGAGGGCGTGCTCGAGGCCGGCAAGGTGGACGCGCAACCGCGCAACATCATCCTGCTCACCTGCGATGCTCAGGGCGTGATGCCCCCCATCGCGCGCCTGTCGGCGGAGCAGGTGATCTACTACTTCATCAGCGGCTACACGGCGAAGATCGCGGGCACCGAGATCGGCCTGGGCATCGAGCCGGAGATCACCTTCAGCGCCTGCTTCGGGGCGCCGTTCATGGTGCACCACCCGTTCGTCTATGCCGACATGCTGCGCGCGAAGATGGAGGCGGCTGGCGCCCAGTGCTGGCTCGTCAACACCGGCTGGACCGGCGGGCCCTTCGGTGTGGGGAAGCGCATCTCCATCCGCCACACCCGCGGCATGCTCAACGCGGCGCTCGAGGGCAAGCTCACCAAGGTGAAGTACCGGGAGGATCCGCTCTTCGGGTTCCACGTGCCGGCCACCTGCCCGGACGTGCCGGCCGACGTGCTCGAGCCGTCCAACAGCTGGGGCGACAAGAAGGAGTACTGGCACCGTTACGATGCCCTGGCCGCCCGCTTCCGCGAGAACTTCAAGCTCTTCACGGACGGCGTGCCGGCCGAGATCATCGCGGCCGGCCCCAAGCGCCTGCGGGACGTGAAGATCGAGATGTAGTCGGCGCCAGGATCAGGCCCATGACCACGGCCGCGGCTTCCCTGGACGCTGCGGCCGTCTGCATTGGCGGCGCTGGCGCGGCCGCATGCCGGGTCAAGAGCTGAAGACTTTCGATTTGCGGCCGATGCTGACGGTGGGAGGTACCACCATGACATCGGCCGATGTCTTTGCCCAGATCGAGACCATGGGCGGGTTGCCCAGCCTGCCTCGCACCTTGCTTTCCATCCAGCACGTGGCCAGCGACGAGCGGTCGAGCGCCGGGGACCTCGCGGCCTGCATCCGCGAGGACCATGCGCTCACCATGCGGGTGCTGAAGATGGTCAACAGCGTCATGTACCGGCGACGCGACGTGGAGCCGGTGCGCACGGTGCATCGCGCGGTCATCGTCATGGGTTTCGAGACGGTGCGCAAGCTCGCGCTGGGTCTCTCGGTGTTCGACATGATGAGCAAGTATTCCCGCTCGCCGCTGCTGGCCGATATCGCGCGGCACTCGCTGGTGACGGCCGGGCTCGCGCAGATCCTGGCCGAGGCGTCTCGACGCTTGCCGCCGGAGGAGGCCTTCGTGGCCGGCCTCGTGCACGACATCGGCAAGGTTGTGCTCATCGAGTGTTCGCCGGTCGCGATGGACGCCGTGCAAACCGACATCCGCTCGGGCATGTCACCGCTCACCGCCGAGCGCCGCCACTTCGGGATCACGCACGATCGTGCCGGCCGCCGGCTCGCCGCGCAGTGGCAGCTCCCGCAGGATCTGCAAAACCTCATCGGTGACCACCACGACGTCGATCCCGAGGCGCCGCCGCGCCGGCTGGACGGCGTGCTCGCCATCACGGCCTATGCCAACGCGATCGCCCACTTCGACGACCCGCGCACCTCGCCGCCGCGCAACACTGCAATCCTGCGTCAGGCCATGCGGGTGCTCGGGATCCCGGCAGGGCGGCAGGAGGAGCTCTACCGCGCCATGGCGGCCGAGGTGCAGGACCTGTCGAGCCGGATCGGTGTGGAGGCGGGCGACCTCGCGGCTTATCACGAGGTGGTCAACGCCGACGGGAGCGCATCCGTGGCGCCACCGCGCCTCTCCGAGCCGGAGCTGGCACGGCGTACGGCCGACCAGCTCGCGCTCTACCGGCGCGTGGGCCAGGGAATGGCCAACGGCGACGACGCGGAGGTACTGGTGCCTCTGGTGCTGACGGGCGTCGTCGATATCCTCGGTTTCGAGCGCGCCGTGCTGCTGCGCACCGACCGCGGCCAGCACCGGCTCGCGCCCGTGGCGGCGGCCGGTCCCGGCGGCGACGATCTCGCGCCGCATCTGGCGTTGCCGTTGCGGGGCGACACGGGGGCACTCGCCCTCGCGGTGTTCGAGCGTCGCGCGTTACACGTGCCCGATGCCCGTAGCAGTGCCTACGGGAATCTGGTGGGTGACGCCCTGCTCACTGCGGCCGGATGTCGCGGCTTCGCCGTGGCGCCCATTTTCGCTTCCGGGCATGTGATCGCCGTGCTCTACGGCGACGGCGGTCGCGACGGCGCAGACATCAGCGCCGAACAGGCCGCCGAGCTCGACGGCCTGGCCGGGCAGCTCGGTCTGATCCTGGGACTGGGCGCTGTACCTGTGGAACGCTGCTAGCCGCTGAGGTCGTCGGCAAGCTCCTGGCGGGTCGCCTCGCCGAGCACGGCCTGGGCCTGGTAGCCGGGATGGTCGATCACGACGCGCACCACGGCTCCCTGCTGCCGCACGAGGTCTTGTCGGACCTCGTCGAGGGTCCAGCGCACGTATTGCACCGCCGACACGCGCGTGTGCGTGACCTGCGCCCCGTCGAAGACGGCACGCAGGGGCGGCGTGTCGCCGACCTGCAACCAGAGATGCGCGTCGATGCCCACGAGCTCCCGGAGGGAGTGGTCACGCTCCGCAGGCGTCTCGTACTCGAGCATGAGCGTTGCCGTCAGTTCGCCGTCGGCCGGCACGAGTGGATTGTAGGCTTCCAGTTCGTCCGCGATGGCGCCGGCGCGTTCCCAGCTGCCTTCCGCCCGCAACATCTCGTGGATCTGGTAGATCATCGTATCGCGCGTCTCGAAGTGCAGGGTCGCGTGATCGCCGAGGGCCACGCGCCGCCTGTTCTTCATCACCATGATGTGTCTGCGGGTGGTGTCGCGATCGCGCTGGTACGCGTCGCGATCCAGGATGTCGTCGCGGGTGATGCGCTTCATGTCTCTCCTTCCAGGATCCGGTGCGCGAACCCATCGGGGCGGTACGCCCGGGCGAGGATCTCGATGGGGTGCAGAACCTTGCGGCCACAGGCCTGCTCGAACTGGATCGCGGCCAGCGGACAGTCGGTGGTCCAGATCTCGGCATCCACCTCGCGCATGCCGTCGAAGGCCTTCTGTCCGTTACGCATGGCCAGGTGGAAGTACTCCTTCTTCATGGCCCAGGTGCCGTCGTGGCCGCAGCATTCGGAGACCGCGCGCGGCTTCACGCCGGGGATGCGACGCATGAGATCGCGCCCGCGAAAGCCGACGTTCTGCATGCGCAGGTGGCAAGGGGCGTGGTAGGCCACCGGACCCTGGGGCGAGCTCCGGAAGTCTTCCTTGAAGTGGCCGTCCTGGCGTAGCTCGTGCAGGTACTCGCTGATATCTCGCGTGGCGGCCGCCACGGCGCGCGCGGCGACGGCCAGATCGGGATCGGCGGGATCGTCGAGCAGCTCCGGATACTCCTGGCGCATCATCAGACTGCACGTGGGATTGATGACGGCGATCTTGTAGCCACGCGCCACGTACAGTTGCAGGGCGCGCACGTTGTGCTCGGCCTTGCGCCGCGCGAGCTTCAGGTCGCCGCTGTCGAGTGCGGGCATCCCGCAGCACTGCACCGAGGGGCACGCGATCTTGCAGTCGTTGTGCTGCAGAACAGCGAACGCCGCCTCTCCGACCGCCGGATTGTTGTAGGTGACGAAGCAGGTGGCGAAGAGCACCACCGGGTGCCGCCCGGTGGCCGTCTCCTCGCGTCCTCCCGTCTGCTTGCGGAACCACTGGTCGAAGGTGGTGCTCGCGAAGCGGGGCAGCAGCTTGTCGCGATGGATGCCGCCGGCCTTCTCCATCACGATGCGGTGCGGCCGCAACCTGTGCGCCCAGTTGGCCAGGCCCGCGGTGCGTGAGGCGAGGTGGCCCACCCGGTCGGGATCGGCGAGCAAGCGCTCACGCAAGGGGATTCCCTCCTGCTCGCGGCGCTGCGCCCTGGCGCGAAGCATGAGGCGCGGGAAGTCGAGCTTGAACTCGTGACCCTCGGCCTCGGTATAGGGGCACTGCGTGTAGCATAGCTTGCATTGGAAACACTCGTTGACCACGCGGTTCTTCGTGGCCGTCGGCAGTGCGCGCACGCTGCCGTGGGTGTCCACGGCGTCGAAGAGCGTGGGAAACGACTGGCAGTACTTGAAGCACATGCGGCAGCTGTGGCACAGCTCGAAGCTGCGCTCCAACTCCCCGGCGAGGGCCGACTCATCCCAGTACAGCGGATCGTTCGGATTGTACGTGAGTCCGTCGGTGGGATGGAAACGGATGTCGTCACGATCTGCCATCAAGGTCCCCCCCGGCCGCGAGCGTCGGCGGCGGCCCGTGACGAGCCGCCGCCTCGACGCGGTGGTGTCTACAGCGTGTCGATGGCCTTCTGGAACTTGCCGGCGTGGGAGCGCTCGGCTTTGGCGAGGGTCTCGAACCAGTCGGCAATCTCGGCGAAGCCCTCGTCGCGGGCCGCCTTGGCCATGCCGGGGTACATGTCGGTGTACTCGTGGGTCTCGCCCGCGACGGCCGATTTGAGCATCTCCTCCACGTCGCCGATGGCCATCTCGGTGGCCGGGTCGCCGACCTTCTTCAGGTAGTCGAGGTGGCCGTGCGCGTGGCCGGTCTCGCCCTCGGCCGTATCGCGGAACAGGCCCGCGACCTCGGGAAACCCCTCGATGTCGGCCGTCTTGGCGAAGTAGAGGTAGCGGCGGTTCGCCTGCGACTCGCCGGCGAAGGCCTCCTTGAGGTTCTCGTGCGTCTTGCTGCCCTTGAGCTGAGCCATGGTTCTCTCCCCTTCCGTTGCAACCGGTTACAGTCCAAAATTTAGACGTATTCTGATGGTGGAGTCCTCGCTGTCAATACTCGATTTTCAAGCCCGGCCATGACTCCAGCGCGAGATGGGCCGCGCCGACAGGTACAGAACCACGCCCGCCACGGCCGACATCACCACGAAGACCATGAAGAAGTCGTGCAGGTTCTCGATACGGTATCCCAGCAACACCGGCGTGGGCTTGCCTGCCTCGGGGTAGAAGCTGCTCAGCACGCCGGCGAGCTTGTTGGCCGCGGCGTTGGCCAGGAACCACACGCCCATCATGAGGGAGGCGAAGCGCGGCGGTGACAGCTTGCTGACTGCCGAGAGACCGACGGGTGACAGACACAGCTCTCCGGTCGTGTGCAACACGTAGAGACTCACCAGCCACATCATGCTGACCTTCGTCGTCGGCGAAACCCCGTTAACGCCGAAGGCGATGACGAGGTAGCCGATCCCCAGGAACACGAAGCCGAGCGACATCTTCACCGGCGTGCTCGGATCGAGATTGCGCGACGCGAGCTTCTGCCACAACCACGCGAACACCGGCGCGAGCAAGACGATGGCGATGGCGTTGATCGACTGGAAGAAGCTCGCTGGAACCGTCCATCCCATGAGGTCGCGGTTGGTCTGACGATCGGCGAACACGGTCAGCGACGCGCCGGCCTGCTCGTATGCGGCCCAGAAGAAGATCACGAAGAACGAGAGGATGAAGATGACCGCGATGCGCTGCCAGTCCTCGCGCTTGAGAGGGGCGTCGTCGTCGGGATCGTGGCCCTGGGCCAGGCGGCGTTCGGCCGGGGGCAGGCCGAGCTGTCGGCCCTCGGTGTCGACGACGTAGCGGTTCTTGTTCATCTGGAAGATCACGGTGCCAATGGCCATGCCGATCGCGGCCGAGAGAAAGCCCCAGCGAAAATCCTCGGGATGGCCCGTGTTGCCCAGGCCGCCGGCCACGAGCGGCGCGAGGAACGCGCCGATGTTGATGCCCATGTAGAAGATCGTGAACGCCGAGTCCTTGCGCTGATCGTCGGGCGCGTAGAGCGACCCCACCATGGAGGAGATGTTCGCCTTGAAGAGCCCCGTGCCGCAGACGATCACTCCGAGGCCGGTCCATAGCAGCATGTGGGCAACCTGCGGCTGCTTGTAGAAGGTCGCGCTCAGGAACATCACGAACTGCCCCAGGGCCATCACCAAGCCACCGACCAGGATCGAGCGCCGGTTGCCCCACCAGCGGTCCGCGACGTAGCCGCCGGCCAGCGGCATCAGATACGCCATTCCGGTGAAGTTGCCGTAGATGGTGGATGCGTGCGCCACGTCCATCATGAGCGCGTCGGTGAGGTAGAGGATGAAGATGGCGCGCATGCCATAGTAGCTGAAGCGCTCCCACATCTCGGTGAAGAACAGGACGTACAGGCCCTTGGGATGGCCGCTGCTCATGGCAACTCCCAGCGTCGGGGAACGGGTCGGGGGCGAGACGACAAGGCGCACAGGCTAGCCACGGGGCGCGTGGGGGGCAAGGTGCCGGCCCGCGGGGGGCGCGGGCCGGCATACCCGGTGGTTCAGCGGATGTAGAGCACCTCGAGCTGGGGCCGCATATCGGCGCTCGGCGCGCTGGCCGTGCGGTAGTACGACGTCCGGTAGCCCGGCGAGTCGAGCCGAAGGCTCAGAACCTGGTCGGATCCGAGCTGATTCGCCACGAGGTCCATGAGTTCGGTGGTCTGGATCGTGCCCGTATGGTCCACCGGCGTACCATTGTACCAGAGCCACCAGTGCCCCACGTTGCTGGGCGACGCCGATGGCTGGTTGTTCCAGGTGATCGCGTCGCCACTCCAGGCATCGTCGGACACGTAGCGAGCGTAGACATTGCCGTCGCCGCCAAAGGCGAAGCCATTGCCGGCCGTGGCCCGCAGCACGGCGTACTGGAGCTGCGCGTCCTGCGGCAGGGGGGACAGGTCGAACTTCAGGAACGTGTCCTTGGAGTCGCTGGTCGAGTAGTGGGGCGCGACCTCGAGCCAGTCCGTGCCGGCCGTGTTCGTACTCGGGTTCGCGGCATCGGTCCAGCCTGCGTCACTCGGGTCCAGGACGATGCGCGTGCCCATCACGGTCGTCAGCTCCAGGCCCGGGCGGACGGCGACATCACCGGCCTCATCGGAGTAGAAGACGGCGCTGCCTGATCCGGACTGCGACAGCCGGAGCGTGAGCTTGCGGTTGCCGCGCAGCCAGTCGTCGTTCGCTTTCGTGGCGGCGCCCGCGCTCGCGAACGTGACGTCGCGGTTGCCCGACGTGAGGTCGCCCACGTCGAACGTGCCCAGGCTCTCGGCGCCGGAGTCGCTGGGGAGATTGTCGCCGGCGATGTCGGCCTCCGACCAGCCGTCGTCGGAGATCCAGGCGACGGTCACGCGGGTGCCGCTCGTGGCGCCCAGGCTCGAGGTCTGGGTGAGGTGCAGGGTCGTGCCCGTGACCACGGCGTCGGTGGCCAGGCCACTGAGATCGAATTGCAGGTATGTCGTCGTGGTGTTGCCCACCTGGAGCGTGCCCTCCTGGCCGTAGGTGCCGGCGGGGGTGCTCGTGCTGACATAGGCATCGTGGCTGGCACGGATACCGTTGCCGCCGTTGTCGTTGCTGTCGCCGGGCGCCGTGGGGTCGTTGGTGCTGCTGCAACCCGCCATGGCGAGGGTGAGGGCCGCTAGCAGACTCAGCGTGAGCGTGGTGGCGCGTCGAGACTTCACAGTCGCGGTCATCTTCGGGTTCTCCTCGGGATTGCGTGTGTTCAGGGTCGTTGTTGCCCCCTGACGCACGAAACCGGAGGAAAACCGATCAATGAAAATCACGCGACGCCACGCGCGCCGGGCCGCCGGTTTGCGACCTCTCCCACCTCATCGTGGCTGGCTATCGAGCAGGGAACTCTGGATAGCGAGGGCCCGGTTATCGGGGTCGAGCTCGCGCGCGCGTGCCAGAGCCCGCCGAGCCGGCTCGATGTGGTTCCTATCCAGGCAGATGGCCACGACCAACGCCCACAATTCGGCGTCGGGCCGCGGGTCCGGCTCGCCGTCGAGTTCGCCGACGATGTCGAGCGCACGGGTGGCCACACCGAGGGTATGATCGGCCCGCAGCAACAAGATCGTCGCAGCGTCATCGAGGGCGGGCCACGCTGGCGCGAGCAGCCGTTGCACGCGCTCCGGCCGCTCGGCCTGAAGACACGCCAGGCATAGAAGAAGGCGCCGAGCCTCGGTGGGGGCCTCGCGATAGTCCGCAGCAAGGCTGTCGGCGACCACCGCGTGGTCGCCATCGATCCAGTTCGGCAAGAGAGCGAGGACCGCCTCGGCATCGGCGAGCGTATGGGCATTCGTCCGCCGCGCGCGCACGACCCGGGTCGGAGTCATCCGCGACACGTCGAGCTGCACGGCCTCGCTCCGCTTGCCGTCCCGCAAGTCCTTTGCGACCTCGAGCATCGGCGCGACTCGCGCATCGCCCGGCATGAGCGTGGCCGCACGGACGAAGCTCGACTCGGCCTCGGCGTAGCGGCGGCTGTTGAGCAGCACGAGGCCAGTGTTGTAGGCGACGAGGCCCGACGCTGGTGCCAGATCGCGCGCGCGAGCGAGCGAAGAGAGTGCCGCGTCGAAGGAGTCGCAGCGCGCTTCCGCGATACCTCGCAGGTCCCAGCCCTTGACCGAGGTCGAGTCGAGCGCGACGTGTCGAGCGAGGGTCGTGGCGGCCGACCGGTCGTCGCCCATTTGCAACTGCGCGAGCCCGAGGTTCAGGACCACCAGCGCCTTGGCCGGGCTCGTGGCTGGTAGTGCGGCGTCGCACGCCGCGAGGTCAGCGCGGGCGTCGGCGGTGTACCCGGCCAGAAGGCGCATCCGGCCGCGGATTCCGCGGGCCGCGGTCTCGTGGAGGTGGCGCGCGATGCACGCCGAGAGACCGTCGTGCGCGGCTTGCCACAGGCGATCTCGCTCGGCACCGGGTGCGGAGACTTCCCAGTCGATGGCCCGGCCGGCGGCATACCCGAAAAGGCTGCCACTCGTGAAGAACAGCCGGTAGCCGAGCTGGAATGGCCCATCGGTCCCGTCGAAACCGAGGATCGTCGCGGGGCCGCCATAGGCATCGCTCGGGAAGTAGACGCAGAACGGATGATAGATGCTCGCGGCCGAGAAACACCGGCCGGCGCGCTCACGGTCATGCGCGGCCTCGAAAATGAACCCCTGGTCCTGCCAGAAGCGCGCGGCGAGTCCGGCAGGGTAGGCAACCCAGGGGCGCAGTCCGCGCAGTCGCCGCTCAGCTTCGGCGGGGCGGCCATCGGCGATGTCGCTCCAGGCGAGAACCCACCGCGCCATGAAGTCCGAATCGACGAGCAGCCAGCCATGCTTGTTGAGCTTCCGCCGATCGCTGCTCTGGCGGCTGGTCATCACGTGCGCGAGGCGCCCCGCGATCTCGTGTGCCTCGACCCAGTCGCCTCGCTCGGCATGGACGAGCCCACGCACCAGAAGAGCTTCCTGGCGCAACGCCTTGTCGATCCGCCCCGGTTCGCGGCCGAGGCTGTCGAGCTCGGCGAGGCAGGCCTCGTGGTCGCCGCGTTCGCGCGCGAGCCAGGCCAGGTCGAGCCGCGCGCGGTGCCGCCAACCCGCGTATCGCGGGCGGGCGCCATCACTCGCGCGCAACAGCTGTTCGAGGCTGCGCTGCTGGGCCGAGCGGTCGCCGGCCGTACCCTGCATGAAGGCGAAATTGCGCCAAGCGTCGACGTTCGTCGGGTCGGTTCCCACTGCCTGGGTCAGGTGGTGCAGGCTGCGGGTGACCGCGTCGTTGCTGCCGACCGGCGGCGGGCTGTCTGGGCTCAGGACCGGGACCATGCCATCGCGGCCCTGGAGCCAGATCCGATTCGCGGGATCCAGCACCGCGATGCGCCCACGGCGGGCCAGATCGGCGGCAGCGCGGCGTCGGGCCTCCTGCTCGGCCCTCGGCCGCTGGGCGAACTCGCGCTGGCCGAGCGAGTCCCACTCCGCCGCGTAGCGCGACGCCTCGCGGTAGGCGCGCACCGGATCGGCGATGCGGTAGTTGTTGAAGTAGAGGAACGTCCTGATGGCGGCGAGCGTGCGGCGGGGCAGCCGCCAGTCCACGACATTCCAGTCGACGTCGTCGTTGCTGGCGTCGGTCTCGATCGGCAGTTCCTGGCTGCAAGCCGTGATGACCGTCATGAGCAGGATCCAGGCTAACACCGGATGCCGCATGCCGCGCTCCCCTCGTTGGGTTTTCTTCGGGAGGATATCGATACGTTACGGAACACGCGGTCCAGGGGAAAGTCAGCCCCTGACGATCAATGAAAATCACGCGACGCCACCCGGGCCGGCTGCCGGGCCAGCCGGGGCACCCAGAAGCGATCGGCGATGAGGTGCACCACCCCGTCCTCGCTCTGGATCTTGCCGCTGACACCCAGGAACGACCGCGACTTCACCAGGATCCGGAACTGCTCGTACACCCGCGCCCAGATCACCAGGTTCACGAAGCCCGTCTCGTCCTCGAGAGTCATGAAGGTGACGTCCTTGGCGGTGGCGGGCCGCTGGCGGCAGATGACGATGCCGGCATAGTCGGTGCGCGCACCGTCGGCGAGTTGCCCCACCTCGCGCGCCGTGGGCCAGCCGCAGGCCCGCAGGTCCTCGCGCAGGGGCAGCAGCAGGTGGCCGCGCGCCGAGTGGCCGGTCTGCTCCCAGTCCCAGGTGATGGTCTCGTGGGCTGACAGCTTCGCGAGCGCCGGCGCCGGCGCCGGATCGCGCAACGGCAGCACGAACTGCTCGGGACGGTCGCGCCGGGCGAGAGCGTGGATCTGCCACAGGGCCTGCCGCCGGTCGGGCTCGAGGGAGGTCAGCGCGCCGGCCTGGGCCAGGGCCAGCAGCGCATCGACGGGCAGCCGCGTGCGCTGGTAGAGATCGCCGATGCCCACGAACGGCGCCTCGCCGCGCGCTACGAGCAGACGCTCGGCGTCCTTCACCGCCAGGCCCTTCACCGTGCGCAGCCCCATGCGCACCGCCAGCGGTGAGACGAACGCCGCCAGGGGCGACGCCTCCTCGAGCGTGCTGTCCCAGCGCGAACGCTCCACGTCCACCGGCCGCACCTCGATGCCGTGGCGTCGCGCGTCCTCGACGATGGTGCCCGTCAGGTAGAAGCCCATGGGCTGCGCGTTCAGCAGCCCGCAGGCGAACTCGGCCGGGTAGTGCTGTTTCACCCAGGCGGTGGCGTAGGCGATGAGCGCGAAGCTGGCGGCGTGGCTCTCGGGGAAGCCGTACTCGCCGAAGCCGCGGATCTGGTCGAAGACGCGCTCGGCGAAGGCGACGTCGATACCCTTGGCCACCATGCGCGAGACGAGCCGGTCGTGATGCCGCTCGATGGGCCCGTGCCGCTGCCACTGCGCCATGTCGCGCCGCAGCTGGTCGGCCTCGCCGGGCGTGTAGTCGGCCGCCTCCATCGCCAGGCGCATGACCTGCTCCTGGAACAGGGGTACACCCAGCGTCTTGCGCAGCACCGGCTCGAGTGACGGGTGCGGGTACACCACCTTCTCCTTGCCGTGCCGCCGCGCGATGAACGGATGCACCATGCCGCCGGTGATGGGTCCCGGCCGGATGATCGCCACCTGGATCACCAGGTCGTAGTAGCACTCCGGCCGCAGGCGCGGCAGCATGGCCATCTGCGCGCGGCTCTCCACCTGGAACACGCCCACCGTATCGCCTTTCTGCAGCATGGCGAAGGTGGCCGCATCATCGCGGGGGATGGTGGCCAGCGTCACGTTCACCCGCCGGTGCGCGCGCATGAGATCGAAGGCGCGGTGCAGGTGGTTGAGCGCGCCGAGGCCCAGCAGGTCGACCTTGAAGAGCCCGAGCGCCTCGACGTCGCGCTTGTCCCACTGGATCACGGTGCGCCCCGGCATGGTGGCGTTCTCGATGGGCACCAGGTCGTGCACCGGTTCGTGCCCCAGCAGGAAGCCGCCGGGATGGATCGACAGGTGTCGCGGGAAGCCCTGGATCTCGGCGACGAGGTGCGCCAGGAGCGCGTGCGTCGGCGCCGTGGGATCGAGGCCCGCCGCCGTGAGGTCCTGGACGGTGAACCCGTCGTGGTAGGAGGTGAGCTTGGCCAGGCGATCGAGCGCCACGGCGGGCAGCCCCAGCGCCTTGCCCACCTCGCGGATCGCCGACCGCGGTCGGAAGCGCACCACGTTGGCGACCATGGCCGCGCGTTCGCGTCCATACTTCGCGTAGACGTGCTGGATCACCTCCTCGCGCCGGTCGTGCTCGATATCGAGGTCGATATCCGGCGGCTCGGCCCGCTCCCGCGAGATGAAGCGTTCGAAGAGCAGGTCCACCTCCTGCGGGTTCACCGCCGTGATCCCCAGGCAGTAGCACACCACCGAGTTGGCCGCCGACCCGCGCCCCTGGCAGAGGATGTTCGCCTCGCGGCAGAAGCGCACGATCTCCCACATGGTGAGGAAGTAGCCGTCGTAATCCAGCTCGTGGATGAGGGACAGCTCCTGGGTGATGCGCGCGCGCAGCGCCTCGGTGAGCCCAGCGCCGAAGCGCTCGCCAGCGCCGTCCCAGGTGAGCTTCTCCAGCCACTGCCCGGTAGTCATGCGTGCGGGCAGCCACTCGGACGGGTAGCGATAGCGCAGCTCGTCGAGGGCGAAGGTGCAGCGCGTGGCCACCTCGCCGGTGCGCGCCACGGCATCGGGCAGGTCGGTGAAGAGGCGCGCGAAGGCGGCGGGCGTGTGCAGAGCGTGGTGATCGTTGGGGTGCAGCACATCGCCCGCCGCCTCGAGAGTGGTGCCACGGCGCAGGCAGGTGAGCACGTCCTGCAGGGCGCGGCGCGCCCGGTCGTGGTAGAGCACCTCGCTGCCGGCGACCAGGGGCAGGTGCCAGTGCTCGGCGCGCCGGCGCAACCGCCGCTCGCGCGCCGGCTCGTCGTCGCTGCGATGGCGCGCCACGAGAGCATAGAGCCGATCAGCGAAGGCCTCGCGCAGCATGCCGACGACCTGGCGCAGGGGCAGGGCGCGCTCGCCGGTGGCCAGGGCGTCGTGCGACGCCGCAGCCAGCCGACTGCGTGCCCCGCCCCACAGGGCGAGCAGGCCGTTCGCGTGCGCGGCCACTTCCGGCCAGGCGACGCTGCTCAGACCCTTCGCGCACCGCAATCGTCCATGAGTGATGAGCCGGCAGAGGTTGGCATAGCCGGCCTGCTCGGCAGCCAGCAGCACGATGGTCGAGCCGTCGTCGATGGTGACCTCGCTGCCGACGATCAGCCGCGGCCCATCGTCCTGTGCCCGCGCCGCAATGTGGGCGCCAGGAATGCCGTACACCCCATCGCGATCGGTGACGGCCAGGGCGGGCAATCCCAGGGCGCCCGCCGTCTCCACCAGCTCGGCCGGCGCACTCGCCCCCTCGAGGAAGGAGAAGTGGGTCTTGCACCAGAGAGGGGCGTAGTGCTGGCGGCGGATCATCGTGGGCTCCCTTGCTGAGGTGCCCCAGGATAGTAGACGGATGTCTGTTTTGCCAGGTATATTTTCGCTATTGGGGCGAAAATGTTCAACATGATCTATAAATCGCATTTTAGACGCAATGTCATTGGCGCCGGCACCACTGACCAGACAGCAGCAGGTCAATCGCGCGGGTCAGGTGAATAGGCACTTCACAGGGGCGACCGGAGCAAAGGCCGCGTAGACACTGGCCCACGGCCTGCAGGCTGTTCTCTAATACCAGGCTCACGGTTACTTGCGATCCCCGCCATTGACATCACCACCCGCCTCCCGACGCCCAACGGCGACGGCAGGCGCCCATGCCCCTTGCGACCGACCCCGCCACTTGCCCCGCCACTTGCCCCGCCATCTACCGCCCCCGCCAGCCCGCCGCGACAGTCATGCACCGCACCGTGCGCGAGTACCTGCGCTGCGGCATCCCGGCCCACGGCTTCGCCCGCGTGCGCTGCGCGTCGTGCAAACACGAGTACCTGGTGCCCTTCAGTTGCAAGGTCCGCGACCTGTGCCCGTCCTGCGGCACGCGCCGCATGGTGGAGACGGCCGCCCACCTCGTTGACGAGGTCCTGCCAAGGGTCCCGTACCGGCAGTGGGTGGTCTCGATGCCCAAGCGCGTGCGCTGGTTCCTCAAGCACAAGCCCGAGGTCGTCGACGGACTGGCGAAGATCTTCCTGCGGGCGGTGCAGGCAGCCGTGCGCCGGGCGAGCCCCGGTGCGCCACCGGACACCCAGTTCGGCGCCATCCTCTTCGTCCATCGCTTCGGCGACGCTCTCAACAGCCACGTGCACTTCCATGTGCTGGTGACCGACGGGGTGTTCAGCGCCGACGAGGACGACGCCGAAGCTGCGGTCTTCCATCCGGCCACTCATCTCGACGAGGCCGCCATCACGCGCGTCCGCGATCAGCTGCGTCACCGCGGCCTGCGCTGGCTCGTGAAACACGGCCACCTGGACGCCGCTGCCGCCAGCGAGATGCGCACCTGGCAACACGGCGGCGGCTGGTCCGTGCACGCCGAGGTCAGGCTTGCCGACTGGGACCGCCAGGGCCTGGAGCGACTGGTGCGTTACTGCGCGCGACCCGCCCTGGCCGCCGGCCGCCTGGGCCGCCTCAATGCCGACAACCTGGTGTACCGCCTGCGTCGACCGAGACCAGACGGCCGCACGGAGATCCTGCTGAGCCCGCTGGAGTTCCTCGAGCGCGTGATCGACTTGCTCGCCCCACCACGCAAGCACCGCCACCGGTATTGTGGGGTACTGGCTCCAGGAGCGAAGCTGCGCCGGGCGGTCACGCAGACCGCCGGTCCCGCCGGCACGGTGCTGCTCGCGCTCGAACGCGCCAGGGCTGCGATGGGCATGGCGGACGCGTCCGAGCCGCGCCCCAAGGCGTCGCGTAGCTGGGCGATGTTGCTGGCGCGCATCTACGACGCGCGGCCTTTGCAATGCCCACGATGCGGCAACGCGATGACGATCCTGTCCTTCATCCTGGACCCAGCGGTGATCAAGCGGATCCTCGATCACCTCGATCTGGAGAGTGAGCCGCCGGTCACATTGCCGGCGCGCTCACCGCCGCAAGGGGAACTGGAGTTCGCGCAGGCGAGCGGACCGGTGATCTGGGACGAGGTGGACCAGACGGCGAGCCTGCCGGACGAGAGCTGAGAACCCGGGACCTGAGACCGCACAGCAGCGAGGCCAGGCAGTCGGCCGGTGGGAGCAGTCTGCGCGGCAAGCACGAAATCACACGATCCGGCTCGCGGAACGACGCAACGAGCCGGTAGCGGTGGGGGTATCGTGAGGTTCACGGGCGATTCTCGCGCGAGCACACAGCGAAAATGTGGTAGAATCGAGATGACACGGCGGCGTGTTGGTGGAAACCGCGGTTCGAAGAGGCCGTCAGTTTTTACTATACCCCAATGCTGATGACATCCGCCAGCCTTTTGCTATCCTCATCCATGGGTGGTCCTCCTTCTCCGGTCTTCCAAGGGTTGTGGTTAACCGCTAGTAGACCAGATCGAGGGCCACCTCTCAACGAATGTGCGAAAGAAACTCTACGTCATCCGGTTGACCTCTATGGCACCGAGAGCATCGATGACGTCCAAGGGAACTACGACCGGATCATGGCGGACTAGGGCAGACCGTTTGCTCGACACGCAAGAGGTCACTGATCCAATGCTATTTATCGGAACAGACTTTTGACTGCCCCCCATGTAGTAGCTTCCGTCTCGACTGGCTGGTCGGCGAAGGGGGCATAGCGGACGATAACGAAGTGTAGGTTGTCCATCGGGGAATGATCGTTATAGTCGTCGATCCAGGTCTCGATTTGCGCCGGATCATCTGTGCCCCAATAGTTACCTGTTAGATCCAAGTCATATGGCTGCTCCAGGCCACCCCGCAACCAAAGAGCAGCCACGGACAGACCGCCGCGACTTATGAGATGATTCCCATGAAAATCCATCGGCGAATATGCCACCTCGATCGCCGTATACGAGCCACCGAGAAATACATTGTTTGTGGCCGTGGTGATCGTTCCATTGGTGCCAAAAAAACCCGCCCACAGGTCGCTTTCAAATACGTTGTCTAACAACAGCATTGTCGCGCCATCCATACACTCCACAGCTGGGCTATTGCCCTCTACCACCTGCACATGGCACCGTTCGACAATCCCTGTGGCTAGGCTCTCGAAGTGCATGCCCCCCGCATAATCGTGAATTTCTGTGTCTCTAACTACCCACCCATTGCCTCCGACAGCGGATACAGCAAAATGAACTCCATTAAACAGCTCGCAATCTGTAATCGAAACACCATTGGCATGTGCACCAAAAACGCCCCGGCTTTGCGCCCCGATAATGCGACATCTCTGTAGAATAGTGCTTGTCTCGCTCCATGTGCTGACTCCCATGTTGCAGTCGGAAAAATAACAGTCTCGCGCGTGAAGGTTTGGGCCTTCAAAGTGGATGCATTCATGAACGCCATTCACTGTCAAATCTTCGACCGTGAGATCATTGTGATTGCACGAAATCCCAATAACGTAGTGTTCGAAGTGCGGATCAAAGTGGTCTAGTCCAATAATAGATACTTCTGCGCCAAGTCCGCGAATGGTTAGGTTCGGTGTCGTGACGTGTGCACAGCAGTACGCCTCCCACAAATAGTCCGTTTCTCGGCGATATTCCTCAAAGCGCCCCGCGCCTATCTGGATAGTGTCACCAGCTACCGCTGCATCGAGCGCCTCGTAGATCACGGCAAAATCCCCGCTGCCATCTTTTTCTACGTGCCAGGTACGCGCAAAAGTTGGCGATGGCGAGGACAGCAGCGTTAAGATCACGAGAATGGTGCATTGCTTGGCCATGATAGCCCCCGACTGGAGCGGGGCGGTGTGCCCCGCTCCAGTTTTCTAGTTAACCTACTTCACCAGCACTAGGCGCTGGGTCTGACAGATTCGTCCAGCCGTGAACCGCGCTAGGTAGGTTCCGCTAGCAAGGCGCCGCCCTTGGTCATCGTTGCCTTGCCACACCACGCTGTGGTCTCCCGCCGCGCGCTGACCCTGGTCCAGATGCCGCACCAGACGACCGCTCAGATCGAAGATGCTCAAGTCTATGCTCTGGGCCTCTGGTAGCGAATATTCTAGCACAGTTTGCGGGTTGAAAGGGTTCGGATGTGCCGGGCCAAAGCTGGGATTTCTGACGATTTCTATCGCCGTTCCCGCGGGTCTCGATAGTTGCACCATGCCCGGCTGTGCCGGCACATACACCGGTTCTACGGCAAATCCGGTGCCACCGTCGAGTTTCGTCCATGTCTCCCCTTCGACGCACAGCCAGCTTGGTTGACTCGGGCCCTCTGTCGCATAACCAAAGGCGGCACCACCGCCGTAACCCGGGGATTCGTAACCGCCGCCATCCGGCAAGACGAACAGACAGTAAAGTCCTTCACCCTCGCCCAAGCACGGTCCACCAAATGTCACTTGACTCCACTCAGAGGAGTCGCCTTCTACGTTTGTGGCGACGACGGTCCCGTTTGCAAGACTTGCTACCGCGTCCGGCGTACCGCTGGCAACGAGTACCTGAGGAAAGACAGCGAGAACGTCGTTGTTATACCAGCGCAGCCCGGCTAAAGCCTGGCCCGCCGGCACCGGGACCCACACGGCCGCGTAGGCGCCTTCTGGTACCGGGTTCATGCCCACCACACCACTGATGGCGATTGGATCGGCCGTCGCTTGACCGACTAGTGCAAAAAGCGCGACGCAGATGACGAGCAGTTTTGTGTTTCTCATAACCATCCCTCCTTTACTGCTGGGCGCAGAACTGAATTCTGAACGACTTCTGGCTGCTCGTGCTCGAAATGCCGGTTCGATGCGCGCTGGTGACGGTGTAGGGAATTGTACACGGGGAACTACAATTGACCGGAATCGTCAGCGAGTGCTGGTACTTGCCGGTAGAAAGCCGTGCGATCGTTTGCTGTACTCCACCTGAGCCGGCGGTGTACTCCACCGCCCCGCCGCAAGACGAAGACAACACGTTGACCTTATCGAGGGACCAGTCGCTGCGATATTCGGTCTCCCACGTGAAGATCCAATACGTCTGCTGCAGATTCGGATCATACGAAGAACTGAACGCAACTGACGTGTTGACGACCGTTGGGTTGGTGTTGTCCTCGATAATCTGCGGATCTTCGCCTACGTCGTCAACGGCCACGTAGGCCGTCTGAACCCAACCGTTGGGCCAATGAATCTCCACGGGATAGGTGCCGGACGCACCCGGAACCGCAAACGTGAGCGCTAGGTCGTCCTGGCCGCCACGGCCACTGCCGCCATCGACAACCTGGCACTGCAGAACGTTGTCAATCTCAACCAGTACCACGGCGCCAATCCCGGCACGGTTGTTCACGCCTTGCGGCGAGGACAGCCGTAGGCAGATGAAGTCTGTGCCAAGATCGTCGTCGCTTTGATCGTCCTCAGCTCGGTAAAAGACTTTTCCTGTGCTCACGGGACGGCCGAGATAGACGTCCTTATCCCCATCGCGGTTCCAGTCCAGTACCGTCAGACCGCCGGCAGAAAAGCCATCATCGAGCCCTACATGGTGGGTCTCATCGTTGAGTGCAAGCCCGCTCTCGGTCTGAAGATTGTGGAAGAACCGTGAAGACTGCCCACTGTCTTTCGTCGTCAGCAAGATGTCCGGACGCATATCGAGATCGTGATCCCAGACTTTAAGGCCTGTCGCACCGCCGAAATTCGGGACGGTAACCGGCGACTCGGACGTGAAATACCCCGATCCATTGTTGAAGTAGACCGTGGCGCCAGTCTGCCAAGCCCCCTGATCGTCCGAATTTTGCCCAACAACGAGGTCAAAGTCGCCATCGTTGTCCATGTCTGCAAAAGTAGCCGCTGTCTGGAACAGAAGAGATCCGGTTGGTAGACGGCTTGACGACTGCTCAAGGAACGTGCCGTCGGTTTGCTGCACAAAGAGGCGCCCATGAGCCCCCACCGTCTGCCACGAATCGGCGATGTAGAGATCAGCGCGGCCATCGCCATTGATGTCACCCCAGCAACCCGCTAGGGCGGCTGCAGCGTTAGCACCACTGGTCGTCATGCCCGCGGCTGACGTCACGTCTTCGAAGACTCCGGAGCCGAGAACCGGGTCGAGATCGTTCCTCATGAGCAGACTTTCCTCGGCTCCGATTTCGTCGGGGTCTACCTCCGGCTCGCCGCCGCGGATTAGCATGAGGTCGACCCATCCGTCCCGGTCGTAGTCGGCCCAGGCGCCAGCCCAGCTATTGGTTGCCGCTTCATCGAGGCCGAGCGTCTCGGTGACGTCGGTAAAACTAGCATCCCCATCGTTGCCGTACAGGTGGGGCGTTTCCGAAGTGCCCGATGCACAGAAGAGGTCGAGGTCACCGTCATTGTCCATATCGGCAACCGATACCCCTCCCAAACCAACTAATGGTCTGTTAACCGCAAACGCTTCGGTTGTAACACGATCAAATTCTGGGATGTTGTTCTCGCTTAGGCCCGTTGCTTCATACAGCGCCGAATACACGGCGCTGTCGGCGATCGTTATCATCAGGTCCTCGAGATTGCGCTGCGCCTGCGGATCGTAGTTGTAGTCGAAGCCCACGCTACTGCGCGGTACCCCGGTGTAATCGAGGCCGGTGTCGCCGGAGTAGTTGGCGAAGCGAACAGCCGAATCAACGAGCACCGCCTGGAGAATAGGTATATTCTCAAGGCTGGCGAACACCCGAGCCAGTTGCTCGTCGGTGAAGTTGTCAAAGCAATGGATGGGCGCGTAGACCATGTAGTTGTGCGGGTCGGGGTCGTAGTCTGGGTAGACCAGATGGAACAGTGACGTCAGCGTGCAGGTATCCGGATCTGTCAACGGTTTGTAGATGCCACCTGTAGGACAGGCCGCAGTA